>AP017375.1:0-2659884 GCA_002355455.1 Stanieria sp. NIES-3757 | reverse complement strand
GGCAATTGTGAAAAGAGCTATCGAGTTACATGGTGGAACTATCGAACTTGAAAGCGAACTCCAGGTTGGAACAACTTTTATCATTACACTTCCATATATTTCTAATGAAAAAAATTTTAGTGATTGAAGATGAATTATTCGTTAGAGAAAATCTTACCGAACTACTCGAAGCCGAAGATTTTAAAGTTTACAGTACCGAAAATGGTATTATTGGTGCGCTTTGGGCGCAAGAAAATTCACCCGATCTCATTATTTGCGATGTAATGATGCCTGAGATTGATGGACATGAAGTTTTAAAGGAATTACGACAATCACCAATCACGGCTTTGACTCCCTTTATTTTTCTGACAGCATTGGCTGATAAAGGAAATTTTAGAAAAGGGATGGAATTAGGAGCAGATGATTATCTGACTAAACCATTTACCAGAGAAGAGGTATTGGGTGCAGTCAATTCTCGTTTAGCCAAACACGAAAAAACCATGGAAAAATATTATCAGGAGTATCAACGAGCCGAAGCTTTACAACAAAAAGTTCAAGAATTAGAACTGTATACCAACCAGCAACTACCACCAAAACTCTCCGAAGAGTGCCAAAAAGCTTTACTGAAGTTAAATGTAGCCATTAATTTAATCCAGAAAATTCAGCCAGGACAAAAACGAGACCGCAATTTGCAAATCGTGCAAACAACCTGCGTTCAAGAAATTGCTCTACTCAAACAAATTCCAAATTTATTCGATCTAATTTCTTCGCAACAACAAGATTTAAAAGCGATTTTAGAAAACTAAATTAAGTACTTTGGCATAATTAATTAAACAAACTAAAATCTCTTATTACTTTTAAAAATTGGTATTATTCTCTTGTTTTTTTTAATAATCGTATTACTCTTTTTCTAACATCAGCAGATAAAATAATTTTAGATAAATAAAAATTGCTCGCTTTAACTGTCAAATATGTCATGGAAGCAGCATCTTTAAAGCGAGGTTTTACTCCAGATAAATTATAACCAATCGCTTGCATTTCTTTCCCAGTAATTTGTTCGCAAAGCCAGATTTCTGTATCGCTCAAACTTAATTTTTTATTTTTATTTTTAAAGGACGAATTATTGCCAAATAGATTAATATCAATCTGAGGAAAATTACTTTCTAAAAATCTGCTTAGGCGAGATAATTCTGTGTTAGTGTTGGCAATTAAATCTTCATAACGAATTAATAAACAATTCTCTTGGCTTTTTTGTTGTAAAAAACTACGAATAGCTGTACGCCATGCCAATCCTTGTAGAATTGGATGATAGCGATTAGTTTCGTGATAACCATTGGATTTAACGTACTTATAAGAACACAAGACTGCACGAGGATCTCGCATCATATAAATAAATTTAGCGTCAGGAAAATGTTTTTTTAGACGAGGGATATGTAAATAATCTTGTGGCGTATTATATCCCCAACTTTTTTTTCCTAACAAACTGGCACTAAAAGACATTATTTGTTCTAATAAATCATACCAAGTAGATGTTTCTAAGTTTAATTGATTGCGGATAAAATTTTCTAATTTTTGTTCATCTTCAGCAGAAAAATACAAACCACATTCTAGCTCTGGAGAATCTTTTTTTTCAATCCGTGCTTGAATTCTTCGCACAATATCTTGAGCTAAAGTTTTACCCGTTTCAAGGTTGTTAGTCTCTAAACTATTAAATGAATCAACATATTGTAAAAAATAAAAATCATTAACTATAAATAGTTCTGAGCTTTCATTTAAAATACGAGTTAATAATGTAGAACCACTCCGCGGCATTCCGACAACGATTACAGGGCTGGTCATGGTTATAACAATAAGTAATCATAAATTCTGTATTAATAGATTACTATGATTATCAATATTTAGCTTTAAATAGGAAAACGTTTCATCATGGCGATCGCTTCTTGGGCATTATTAACTAAAGTCGATGAACCATGAGGCATTTGAGGAATTTGCCAGAGAACGTCTAAAGTTCGTCGCAGCATTCTAACAATATCACCTTCGTCGAGATTGGTACTGTCGCATAATTCATTCCATTCGATGCCTAAGACCCATTGTTGAGCGAGTCCAATTAATTCGTATTCCCTCCAGATGGGTAAACCTACTCCATAACGATGTTGAGTTTGGAATAAATGAGGACGAATTTCTCTTAAAATTGAAGTTTTTGCTGATTTATCCTCGCTTTGACGTTTTTTAATCCCTAAAGCTTCTAATACTTCTGGCGGTGGCGGAAAATCGCACCAGACATCACCACGAGGAGTTTCTGTAATGAGAGCGCAGACAGCAGCAGCTAGCTGATGAGGTTCTAAAACTTCCAATTCTCCCGACAGAAAAGCTAAAGCTAGCCAGAGTTCGTTATCTCCGCGAATAGTAGCAGCAGCTTGCCCTAAAGAAGTAGGGTTATATCCTTCGAGAGCTTGAAATTCTTGCAATACTTTGATCAAACTGAGAAATTCATCCCAATAATAGGATTGATTAGATTTGTGTTTTTGGTATTGAATTTGGGTACGGTGAAGTTTTTCGCGTAATTCTATTCTTTGTTTGTGGCGTTTAACCAGTTGACCGGGATTATCCCATTGTTGAAGGGGATGATTGTCTAATTGAGTTTGTAATTGGTCAATTTTGTGTTGTTGTTCGATTACTTCAGGAGGCGCGATCGCAGGAATCAAGTTATGTTCAATTTGTTTACAAATTGCTAGAGTCTGGGGATCTCCTGGTTGCCCTTTACCCAAACGAGGATTTTCTAAGGGTGGTAAGGGAATTTCCTTAATTGTTGTTGGCAACAGAAAACCTTCATTAATTTCGGTGATATCGGCATTAGCTGCTATGTACCAGTAATTATCAATCCCTAAGCAAACTAAATTATCTGCTAGACCTGAACCTGGAATTTTAGTGACTACTACTGCTGCTAAAGGTGATGATACACGCACGTGTTTGCCCTTTAAACCAACAATTCGACCTGGTTGAATCTCAGGAATCAAAGGTTTAAATGCATTCTTTCTAACCGCTTCTGCTTGTTGCTGAAGGATGTCTAGCAGTCGGTGTTCTTCTTTAAGGCGATCGCGTATTTTTTCATAACTGGCAAATTGTCCAATCGGAATTGGTGCAAGTTCGACATCGAGTTTAGTTAATTCGGTGGTGTAAACAGCGATCGCTTGCTGTTCGGGAGCTAGTCTTTTACGCGCCAGATATTCGGCGAAACTTTTCTCTAACAGCTCTTTAACTTCGCTTAAGGTATGTTTTTGTAGTAAATTTAGTACCATCCCGTAGGAAGGAGTAAACCAGCTTCTGAGGGGTTCTGCTTGAGAAGTAGCTAGATAAGCAGCTTCTTTCGCGCCTTCAAAGGGAGTTTGGGTTGTAACAACATAACCAACTTCATCTTTGCCTCTTCTGCCTGCCCTGCCTGCAATTTGTAAAAATTCGGAAGGAGTAAGCATACTATGTCCGTCATCCGTGCGTTTGGATAAGGCAGAAATAACGGTAGTTCGAGCGGGCATATTGATTCCTGCTGCTAAAGTCGCAGTTGCAAAAACAATCTTGACTAAACCTAATTCAAATAAACGTTCGACTAATTCTTTCCAAACTGGTAATAAACCTGCATGGTGAGAGGCAATACCTCTAGTTAAAGGCTCGATTTGTTCGATTCTTAAAACTTGGGATAGTTGGGCGAGTAATTGAAACAATAAGTATTTTTCGTTGGGATGGTTGGCAAAATAATCCCATAAATCGATTGCTGCATTGGGGTTGGCTGCCAAATAATCTAATAGTAAAGATTTGAGATGAGGATTACTTTGTTCTAAAGTTTGTAATAAAGTTTGTTGTAATTCTAGATTCTCGCCCAGAATAAACTGTAATAAAATTGCTTCAATTTGTTGAGCTTCTTCAGGTGTAACCAAATTGAGATTGTCTAGATTATTAACTGCCTGATCGCATCCGCGCCGACTAAAGATGATGTAGATCGCTGGCAGCATATCCTTAGCTTGCAACTGTTGAATTGTTTGGATAATGCTAGGACATTCTCTATTTTTTAAACGTCGAGAATTACCACCTTTTTCGCGAGAGTTTCGTCCATTTCGTTCACTATCGCTAGGTTTTAATTTAGGATTGAGTTTGGTTTGTTGAGCATTTAGTAAAGGAAATAATCCTTTTCTGTTACTAAAATAAAATTGTAGCGGAACAGGACGAAAATCAGAATTAATTAACTCGCAGTGAATAGCTGGCTGTTTAGTTTTAATTACGGTGTCGCTTCTAACTCGATTAATCCAATCAGTAAATTCTTCAGCATTGCCAATTGTTGCCGAAAGGGCGACTAACTGAATTTGAGTAGGACAATAAATAATTGATTCTTCCCAAACAGTTCCTCTACCGCGATCGCTTAAATAATGACATTCATCCAATACTACTGCTGCAACATTCTCTAAAGAAGTTCCTACTTCCCCAATCGGCGTTTCGTAAAGCATATTACGGAAGATTTCCGTCGTCATGACTACTATTTGGGCATTAGGATTAATTAAAATATCTCCAGTAATCAATCCCACTAACTTTTCATTTTCTGCCCCAAATTGACCCAGAAAATCCCGAAATTTTTGATTAGAAAGAGCTTTTAAGGGAGTAGTATAAAAAATTCGCTTTCCTTGACTCAATGCAAGATAAATAGCGTATTCTCCTACCAAAGTCTTACCCGAACCAGTCGGGGCACAAACAACTACCGATTTACCTCGATCTAAAGCTGCGATCGCGTCTTTTTGGAAATCATCAAGTTCAAAGGGAAATAATTTGTGGAGATTTAACTCAGAATTTTGAGAAATTACATTCACGCGAGGTTCTGTTCAGACTATAAGCCACTATAAATAAGTTAGATATATTGTTACATCTTTACTAAATTATGACTAATAACCAGTTACCCCTTAGAGGCAAAGCACTGCTTTGCCCTTACACCAGTTACCAGTTAACTATCAACCAACAAAAATGAATTATTTTTCCTGCTGTCGATTAAGTAGCTGTTTCTTAGTTAATAACGAACTGACAAGTCCTTGACTGGGACTAAAGAAAAATCCTAATAAGAAAAAACCACAAATAATTAAGACAATCGCTGCCCCAGAAGGCAAATCAAAATAATAACTAAAATACATTCCTGTGATTACAGAAATTATCCCCAAGATAGAACCAACAATCATCATTTGGTGTAACTCTTTAACTAATAAATAAGCAGTAATTGCAGGTCCTACCAACAAAGACATAACTAACAACACACCAACAGTTTGCATACTAGTAACTATGGTTATAGTAATAGCAGAAATCAAACCTAAATATAATAAATTGACTGGTAAACCACAGGCTTTGGCCCCCAAAGGATCGAAAGTGTAAAATTCTAATTCTTTATAAAAAAGTTTAGTCAGTAATAAAATAACTCCTGTAATAATTACTGTTTGCCAAACATCCGCTGAAGTAATTCCTAAAATATCACCAAATAATAAACTAGTTAAATCAACTTGATTCGTTTCTAAAACCGTAATTAAAATTACTCCTAAAGCCAAAAAAGTACTAAGCGTTAGTGCCATTGCTGCATCAATTTTTATCCGCGATCGCGATTCAATAAGCATCACGACTAAAGCACTAAGTACACCTGCAACAAATGCTCCAATTGATAAATTAATTTGCAGAAAAAAAGCGAGGGAAATTCCAGGTAAAACTGCATGAGAAATGCAACCAGCCATCATTCCCATCTGTTGTAAAATGAGGTAACTTCCAACTACGGCACTAAGAATACCTAAAAAAAAGCCAAGAACTAATGCCTGGCGCATAAATTCAAAACTGAGAGGTTCAATTAGCCAATGAAGTAGCACTGTTCTGTTGAATTAGTAGAGAAGATATTTATTTTTTTACCATAAGCTTGTTGTAAATTTTCTGTGCTTAAAACTTCGGCTTTTGAACCAACCGCGATTAATTCTTGATTTAATAATAATAATTGGTCGTAATTAGCGATTGTTTCACCTAAATCATGACTAATTACGAGTAGAGTTTTATTTTGGGCTTTGAGTTCGCTAAAAACTTCAAAAATAACCTCTTCAGTATTGCGATCGATATTATTAAATGGTTCATCAAAAAAGAATAAATCTGCTTGTTGTGCGATCGCTCTAGCTAAAAATACTCGCTGTTGTTGTCCTCCCGATAATTCCCGAATCTGACGCTGACGATATTCCCACATTCCTACCCTTTCTAAAGCATTTTTCACAATCAACCTAGATTGACGAGAAGGCTGACGAAACCAACCTGTAACAGGAATACGTCCCATCATTACTACTTTTTGAACAGTAATTGGATAATCCCAATCAATTTGTGTCCGTTGCGGTACGTAAGCGACTCGTTTGAGTTGACGTTTGAGAGGTTGAGAACCAAATTTAACTATTCCTTTGGCTGAAGGGACAAGCCCTAAAATTGCTTTAACTAGGGTACTTTTTCCTGCCCCGTTTGGTCCCAATAAACCCGTTACTTGTCCTGGTTGCAAACAAAAAGATACAGCTTTAATTGCCCATGTATCGCGATAATTTACTGCCAAATCGTAAACTTCCAGCACAGTCGACCTCAAAATAAAATTAGAATCATTATCATTATAGAATTAGAATCGTTATCATCGTACGTTTGTTCATGAAAAAAACTCTACAAGTAAATCTACAAGTAAAAAGTATTTATAGGGCGATTATTTTAGCGCTAGCAGTGGGATTGGGTAGCTGTAGCAAAATAGACTCCCAAATTAACGCGATCGCTCAAGAAAAACCCAAAGTAGTAGCATCTCACAGCGTTTTGTGTGATTTTGCCCAAACGATTGCTCAAGATACCATTGATTTAACTTGTTTAATTGAACCCTCTCAATCAGCCCATACTTATCGCCCTACCCCTTCAGCCAAAAAAGCAATTGAACAAGCCCAACTAATTTTGTATGGAGGCTATGAATTTGAACCAAGTATCATTCAATTAGTCAAAGCCAGTACAACTACAGCACCAAAAATCGCGGTTCATGAGGCAGCAGTCACCGAACCTATTATGAGTGAACATCATCATGAGTATGAAGATGAACACCATGAAGAAGAATCTCACGAACATGAACATAATGAAACCACACAAAAAAAAGAAGAATTAGAACCAGACCCTCATATTTGGCATAATGTTTGGAATGCAGTAGCAATGGTAGAGTTGATTCAGTCTCAATTGATTTCACTTAATCCTACTCAAGCTGATCTTTATCTACAGAATGGAACAGCCTTAACTGAAAAGCTAACTGATTTAAATGATTGGATTAATCAACAAATTGCCACGATTCCTCAAGGACAAAGAATTTTAGTTACTACCCATGATTCTTTAAACTATTACGTTCAAGCTTATCCACTAGAAGAATATAAAACTCTCCAAGGTTTAAGTACCGAAGAATCTCCTACCGCTTCAAAATTGAGAGATTTAGTCACAGAAATTAGACAGGCAAATGTTCCCACTATTTTTGCTGAAGTAACCGCTAACGATAAAGTAATTACCAGTATTGCCCGCGAAGCCAATGTCAAAATCTCCGACCAAAAACTCTATACTGATAGTCTAGGAGAAGCAGGAACTTCTACAGGTACTTATATCGGTATGATGGAAAATAATACTTGTGCGATCGCAATAGGATTAGGTGGCAAATGCAAACCGTTTCAGCCTTAAATAATTTTGGCTTACAATGGTGCCATTACCCTGAGCTATTTCCCTAATTATTTTCAATTCTTTGATTTTTAAATTACGGAAATATTCTCGTGAGTGAGCTTTAATCCCGTAGTTAAAGTAGCAATTTGGATTGGTGCGATTGAACCATTTCCATCAGCATCAAACCACAACGCACCATTAGAACTATTATAGATAAAGCGATCGCTACTATCAATAGCAGCACTACCAATTCTAAATTGACTAGAATCAATTACCTCGCCTACTACTAGATCGCTACCAAAATTATCTCCCGATACGGTAATCAAGTCTTGGTTGACATTAAAATCGGTAATAATATCTATTCCTTCTTTAGGATGATCGAAGTAAAAGGAATCTTTTCCTTTGCCACCAGTTAAACGATCCTTTCCTAATCCTCCCACAATCAAATCATCACCATCATTACCACTAAGGGTATCTTTACCTTTTCCTCCTAGTAAGGAATCATTCCCTGTCGAACCGTTAATGCTAGCATTACCATTAACGCTGCTCACACTAACTTCTAAATAGTCATTGCCTGTTGAAGAGAACAAAATATCATTCTCATCCATACTTACAAAAACATTTATACTAGCCTGACTAAAACTAACCGCCATAGTAAACTTCCTTCGATTGCTTTAATCGATTCAGCAAAATCAATTGTTTAATTAAATTAGCGATCGCTGCTAGAGAAAAATTACGTATTCCAAAAGGAAAATATCTTAAATTAATTTCTAATTTGTTAAGAGTTTTGCGATCAATGTATAAGAATTCATGAGAAAAATGTTGCCAAATTGGCTAAAAATTTGTTTGTTTTTTTGACTTAGCTGAATCAGAGTATTAAAGTAAATTAATTAACAGATCAGGTAGTTTTTGATAAATAATAGCAATGATTTAAATTATTAATTTAATCAATTATAGTAAACGCTTAACAGTGACACAGTCTCAGCTTTAGTAATAGACTGTTTAATTCTAGTTTAGCTGAAGCTTCATTGGGTAAATGACTATTTTCAAAGGCTTTTTGTAATTCATTTTGTAATTTTTGATATTCTTCAAAATAAAAATCGATCTCAGTTTTTTGTAAGAGAGATATTTCTGATTCTGAAAGTTTTTGTGCAATGAGATCGTTGAGATAAGATAATTGAAACTCTTGATTCAGTTTGACTAAATTAGCTTCAATTATGCCTGTATTCATTAAATAAATTCCCGTTAGCAAAACCCGATAAACATATAGTAATGGCTTAACCTGATACACATCAGTTTTAGTAAATAATCGCCATTGAGTTTGAGCAAATCCCAAATAGTGATAATAGTGATTACGAGTAATACATTTTAAAGAGATCGCTTTAAGTTCTTGATGTTCTGGAGTTGTATAAACTACCAACGGTGAGTAGAGTTGCTCTAAAACATAACCATTTCTTTTTAATAATAATGTCAAGAATTTTTTAAGCTCATGAGTTACTAAATCAATTAGTACGCCTTCTTTAATTTCCGACTTTTCAATAGTTTCTTGGACAGGATATAAGCCAACTATTTCCCTCACAGGTAAGATATGAATTCCTCGTAGATCATAATCAGAGTCTGGAGAAGGAAATCCATATAAATGCGCGCCACTAATAGTCAAAAATACTAAAGGATAAGGTTGTATTTGAGCTATTTGAGTTAATAATTCTTGATGGATTATCATAAAAGATATATTAAAATTTCGCTAGTTTAAACAACCATAGCTTTTCTTGCTTCTATCAACAAAGTATTTGCTGTTTCATAATCTGGACGTTCGGGCAATGAAGTATTACTCAAACTATCACTGAATTTTTGATGTAAATCTAATCGCCACTTATTGACTTCTTGCCAAGACATAGTTTCATTACGAATTGCCAACAATTCTTCCCGATATTCTTCTATTTTGACTGGAACATATCCTTCTTTCAAAATAGTAATTCCAGAAAGTAATAATCGAATTAAATGCATAGCGTGCTTCGCTCTAATTCTGCCTTGATTACGTAAATCTTGTTCCATTTTTTTAAACTGAGAAATTACATAGCCATTATAGGTTTGATAAACTAACTGAGATAAAAATATTTTTTGATTAACTAATAATTTTTCAGCAACAGGAGTTGTTTTTTCTACTAATGGAGTATATAAACACTCTAAAATATTAGGATTAGCTTTTAAAGCTAAAATAATAAATTTTTGTAATTCCCAATAGCATTCTTGATTATCATGATTTTCCAATTGTTCAGGTATTCCATACAAAGACCAATGCAAATCAGCAGGAGGTAAATAAATTCCTCTTAAATCTGTATCAGAATTTTCTTGGTCTAAACCAAATGCTTTAGAACCAACTACACAACGATAGATAACATAATCATAAAGATTCAACTCTGACAACATATCACTAGCATCTTGTAAACCTTGTTTTTGATATTGTTTACGAATGCTAAATTGATGTCGATATAATATTATTTCTAAATCATTAGACAGACGAATTTTATAAGCGTGAGAATTGTCTGTAGGAGAATCTATAATTACACCTACTCCACCCTGGGGACAAATAACTTCATTGTGTTTATTTTTAACTTCAATACGACTAACAACTTGTGTTCCAACAGGAATAATTAGATTAGGATTCAAAATCTTATTATCAATTACTAAAAAATAGAACAAATCCAAAATATCCTATTTTCAGCAGTAGTATAGCCATTCTTAAATTTATGAAATAGAGCTTGGACAAATCAAAAGAAAAAAATTGTCTGTATTCCTAATTAACAATTAACCATCAACCATTACAAAAAAGCTTAATTAAAGATCGACACCACAACAACACGATCAAGTAATAATATACAGATGTATAACTAAAACACGCACCCTAAATCGTTAAGACTGTGACAGAAGTAAAGAGCTACAAAGATACCGTAAATCTGCCCCAAACCCAATTTAACATGAGGGCAAACGCCAAGACGCGCGAACCAGAATTACAACAATTTTGGGCAGAAAACCAAATTTACGAACAACTGTCACAAAACAATTCGGGAGATACTTTTATTTTGCACGATGGGCCACCCTATGCTAACGGTTCGCTACACATGGGTCATGCTTTAAACAAAATTCTCAAAGATATTATCAATAAATACAAATTATTGACAGGGCATAAAGTTAAATATGTTCCTGGTTGGGACTGTCATGGACTCCCGATTGAATTAAAAGTGCTGCAAAGCATGAAATCGAAAGAAAGGGAGGGTTTAACCCCGATTACATTGCGTCACAAAGCCCGCGATTTTGCCCTAAAAACCCAGCAAGAACAGTGTGAAGGTTTTAAAAGGTATGGCATCTGGGGAGACTGGGAACATCCTTATTTAACGCTGACTCCCGAATACGAAGCAGCCCAGATTGGCGTGTTTGGGCAGATGGCATTAAAAGGTTATATCTATAGGGGATTAAAACCAGTTCATTGGAGTCCTAGTTCCCATACGGCGTTAGCAGAAGCGGAATTAGAATATCCAGAAGGGCATACTTCCCGTAGTGTCTATGCTGCCTTTCCTGTGATTAATCTAGGAGAAGGTGCGAAAGAGTTAGAACAGTATTTACCTAATTTGAGTGTAGCGATTTGGACTACTACACCTTGGACGCTTCCTGGTAATTTAGCAGTAGCGGTTAATGGGGATTTAGAATATGCGGTTGTAGAATTAAAGCCTCCTTTACCAACTGTAGAAACTATGATGGCGCAGGAGGGAGTATCTTATTTAATTGTTGCTAAAGATTTAGTCGAAAAATTATCTGCAACTCTCGGTACTAACCTGACAGTTAAAACAACCTTACCAGGTAAAGCTTTAGAAGGAATCGTTTATCGTCATCCTTTATATGAGCGGGAAAGTAAAGTCGTTATCGGAGGCGATTATATCACTACCGAATCTGGTACGGGTTTAGTCCATACTGCCCCCGGACATGGACAGGAAGACTATATTGTAGGACAGAAGTATGGTTTACCAATTCTTTCTCCTGTGGATGATAAGGGTTATTTTACCGAAGAAGCAGGTAAATTTGCAGGATTAAATGTTCTCAATGGTGGTAATGAAGCAATTATTAAAGCTTTAACTGAGACTGGTTCGCTACTGAAAGAAGAACCCTACCAACATAAATATCCTTACGACTGGCGGACTAAAAAACCGACCATTTTTCGGGCGACGGAACAGTGGTTTGCCTCAGTAGAAGGATTTAGAGAAGAAGCCTTAAAAGCAATTTCCTCTGTAACCTGGATTCCTGCCCAAGGAGAAAATCGCATTACTCCGATGGTAGCAGAACGTTCGGATTGGTGTATTTCCCGTCAGCGTAGTTGGGGTGTTCCTATTCCTGTGTTTTATGACGAGGAAACCAATGAACCTCTTTTAACGGAAGAAACAATTAATTATGTACAAAAAATTATTGCAGTTAGAGGTTCGGATGCTTGGTGGGAATTACCTGTAGAAGAATTGTTGCCAGAACAATATCGTAAGGGCGGACGCAAGTATCGTAAAGGTACGGATACAATGGATGTCTGGTTTGATTCTGGTTCATCTTGGGCTGCGGTGGCTAAAGCCAGAAATTTAAAATATCCTGTCGATATGTATCTGGAAGGATCGGATCAGCATCGCGGTTGGTTTCAATCTAGTTTGCTTACCAGTGTGGCGACTAATGGTATTGCACCCTATAAAACTGTTTTAACTCACGGTTTCGTCTTGGATGAAAAAGGACGCAAGATGAGTAAGTCTTTGGGTAATGTCGTCGATCCCAAAATCATCATCGAAGGTGGTAACAACCAAAAACAAGAACCTCCCTATGGTGCAGATGTTTTAAGATTATGGGTATCTTCGGTTGATTATTCTTCGGACGTTCCCATCGGTCAAAATATTCTCAAACAATTAGCAGATATCTATCGTAAGATTCGCAATACTGCCCGTTTCTTACTCGGTAACTTACACGATTTTAATGAGGACACGTCGCCTGAATTAAATTCAGGCGTTAATGATGTCCGTCCCGAAACCGATGCTGTACCTTATGCAGACTTACCCGAACTAGATAAGTATATGCTGCATCGCATGACAGAAGTTTTTGCTGATGTAACCGAAGCTTTTGAAAGTTTTCAATTCTTCCGCTTCTTTCAAACCGTACAAAATTTCTGTGTAGTAGATTTATCCAACTTCTATTTAGATATTGCCAAAGACAGACTGTATATTTCCAATCCCAATTCTTTTCGTCGTCGTAGCTGTCAGACAGTATTAGCTATTGCAGTAGAAAGTTTAGCAAAAGCGATCGCACCTGTATTATCTCATATGGCAGAAGATATCTGGCAATTTATTCCCTATGAAACTGGTTATAAGTCCGTTTTCCAAGCTGGTTGGGTGGAGATGAAAGACGAATGGAAAAAACCAGAATTAAATCAATTTTGGACAAAAATTCGTCAGTTAAGGGATGAAGTTAACAAAGTAATGGAACAAGCTAGAATAGCAAAAGCGATCGGTTCTTCTCTTGATGCTAAAGTCTTATTGTATGTTGCCGATTCCGATCTCAAACAACATCTAGAAGCTTTTAATCCTAGCGACAGTTTCAGTGGCAATGGGATCGATCAGTTGCGTTATTTCTTCCTTGCTTCTCAAGTAGAATTGGTAGACTCTGCTGAAACAATTGACAAAGCTGAATATAAAAGCAAAAACGATACTGTAGGTATTGCTATTGTCAAAGCCGATGGCGAAAAATGCGAACGCTGTTGGAACTATTCTTTAAGTGTAGGAAGCTTTAAAGAAGATCCGACGATATGCGATCGCTGTAATGCTGCTTTGAAAGGAGAGTTTTAATTAACTATAGGGGTAATGTAAGAATTATCCCTATTTTTAGGATATTGCAAATTAGTTTATAAATAAGAAAAAGTTTGAGCAATAACAATATTAAACATTGAAATTTTGACAATAATCTGAGACTCAGTCTATCTTTGTAGAGTTTAGATTACAAAGTCAGTTGAGCAATGATGTCTATTTTAAGTAACGTCGATCTTGAAAAAGAAATAGGAGAAAACATTTTAATTTATCCATTTTTTTTAAAGAATATAAGAGGGGCGACTTACAATTTAACTGCTAGTAAGCTAGCTTGGGATATAAAAACCAAAAAAAGTATTTACGATCAAAATGTAAACAAACTTATAATTCCTTCTAAATCTACTGTTCTGATAGAAACTAATGAATCAATCTGGGTTTCTAATAAAATATCAGGTACTTATCACTCAAAAGTTAAATTAGTATCGCAAGGTTTGTCTCATGTTAGTACTACTTTAGACCCATTGTATATAGGTAGTTCATTAATTGCAATTCACAATAATAATGAACAAGAAATTACCTTAATTCCAGAACAAGATACATTTATTACCTTAAAATTTCATTATCTTGCTACCGAATCATCAATATCACCAGGGAATTCTGCTGGAAGAACAGATATTTTACTTGATTATTCACTCAGCCAAGAAGAGAAAAACTGGCTAGATCAAGATTTTATGAATGCGGAAAATGCTTTGAAAACGAAATTACAAGAATGCCCAGATTATCAGATAGTTGTTGAGAAGAGACACAAAATAATAGAACAATTTGACAAAAAAGAACGCAACAAAGCGAAAATTATAAAAAAACGAAGAACTACATGGATAATTATTGGCAGTTCTAGCTTAATAACATTAATTTTTGTATTTTTATTAATTTTTTTATCTAGTAATGAATCTAGCTTAAAAAGTAAGGGCTGGTATTCTCCACTAATGAATTTAAGTTATACGTTATTGATACTTGTTCCAGGCTCTACTTTAGTAGCTGGGTTGACTAAAGTATACAGTGATTGGTAGGAAAAGAAAGTAGGAATTGTTTATAGTTTAAGATATGAAAATTAAAATTTTAAAATTAGATGAATCAGCTATTGTACCTCAATATAGCCATCCAGATGATGCAGGTTTGGATTTATTTTCAATTGAAGAGCAAGTGATTTGTCCAGGAGAAACAAAACTAATACATACTGGTATAGCTATAGAACTACCGCAGGGAACTGAAGCTCAAATACGTCCTAGAAGTGGATTAGCACTTAAGCATTCAATTACAGTTTTAAACACTCCTGGCACGATAGATGCAGGTTATCGTGGTGAAATAGGAGTGATTTTAATTAATCATGGTAAAAATAATTTTAATGTTTTTAAAGGTATGAAAATTGCTCAAATGGTTATTACCTCTTTTATTTATGCAGATATTGAAACGGTAGATCAATTAAGTAGTTCTTCTAGAGGAAGTGGCGGTTTTGGTTCAACGGGAATAATTAAATAAAAAATATTTAAAATATCATAATTGACTACTTTGCATAATGATCGTTTTTTAGCTATTAATTCTTATGCTTAAGCCTTAATTAAAATTTAACTCTATTTTTTATTACTAGATAAAATTGTTATTAATTCTCTAGCTGTTACATTCTGACTAATAATTTTCCCTTGCCGATTAAATAAAATAGTACCTATTGTTAGAGAAACATCTGCGTATTTTTGAACATAAGCAACAGCATTTTGACTAATTTTTTCTGCTAATAAAGTAAACACAGATTCAGATAATTGCAATTTCACTAGTGTTTTATAAGCAGCATCTGTGGTTTTTGCTGTTAAAATCTCTTGAATTGTCTCAAGATTACCACCACCAGAAGCCACCGCAGCACTAATAATTTCTAACTTGGCATCGGCTATATGACTAGAGGTATTAAATATTCCGCCAGCTAGCTTAATTAACTTACCTTGATAACCAAGCAAAAGCACAGAATTAGCACCGCGTAACCCTGCTTCTACAAGCATTGCACCAATCCAATTACCAGTTTGAACTATAGTTTCATCAGGAATACCCAATTGTTTGGCAACGTGCATTCCATTATTACCCAAGCAAAAAACTAAATTTGCATGATTTTGAACTTTATTTTGTAGATCGAGACGAAATGTTTCTAAATGATCGGCAGCAGATAAAGGTTGGGAAATACCGCTAGTTCCCAGTAAAGAAAGTCCTTCCAGAATAGCAAAAGCTTCGTTGGAAGTACGTTGAGCTAGTTGACGACCAAACGGTAATATAATAGAGACTTGGGCAGTTTGATCTGCTGAAATCAAGGGTAATAAATTAGTTTCAAATAAGCGACGAGCATAACTATAAATAGCAGGTTTACCTGTTACTGTTTTTCCTAAACCTTCACCAGCTTCTAGAATTAAAGCATCAGAAACACGCTGACTCAACCTCACCCATGCCCAAATTGGGGTATTACGAGTCAAGTCCAAATTATCCCCTGGATCGCTTAGGGTAATTGCCAAAGCACTGGTAGAATCTAAACTAGCTACTTGTTCAATGGGAATTTCTGCCCTTTGTGGTAAGAGATCCAGAGTAACGATGCGTTCGGTATTCATTTTCTCTTGTAAATGCAATAAAGCAGCCTTAGCAGCAGCGACGGCAAAAACAGGTAAGGTGTAACCAGTACGAGCCATTGATTAATTTTATGTTTTAATAGTCTTCCTCGAATGTATCATGCTCGATCGCAGACAAACAAAGGTTAGACTTAATGCGAGTTTTAATTTTGGGTGGAACGGGTGAGGCTTCTCAATTAGCCGTCAAAGCTTCAGCTATTGAAGGGATAGAAGTTATTCTGTCCCTAGCAGGTAGAACTAGTCAACCAGCCAAAATCAATGTGAAGACGAGAATCGGTGGATTTGGTGGTATTGAAAGCTTAGTTAACTATCTCAAAAATAATGCGATCGCTTTACTCATTGATGCAACCCATCCTTATGCTGCCCAAATTTCTTTCAACGCAGCCACAGCAGCCCAAATCTGTAACATTCCTCATCTCATCTTAGTCCGTCCACCTTGGCAACATACCAAACAAGATTATTGGATAGAAGTAGAAAATCTTCAAGCTGCTGCCGATCTAGTTCCAACTTTAGCAAAAAGAGTCTTTCTAACTATCGGGAAACAAGAACTATCTACTTTTGCCCATTTAAAAGATATCTGGTTTTTAATGCGTATGATCGATCCTCCCACACCTGATAAGTTAATCTCCAAAGGAGAAATATTATTAGCCAAAGGGACATTTGCTGTAGCAGAAGAAATAGAATTGTTGAAAAAATATCAGATTCAAGCGATCATCAGTAAAAATAGTGGTGGTGAAGCGACTTATGCCAAAATTATTGCTGCCAGAGAATTAAGATTACCTGTTGTGATGGTTAAACGTCCAGTAATTCCAGAAAGCGAGCGTGTTACTGATGTAGAGAGTGCATTAACATGGTTGAATCATGTTAGTAATTTTTAGTGGATAAGTAAGTTAGTTAACGTGAGTTCGACGAAATCAAAAAAGGGCAGGAGGTAGAGCTGGCAATCCTTTGGGTTCTAAATCAAGGGAAGGTTTTTGGGGTAGATAAGTGTATGCAATCAACCCTCCAAAGAGATTCACCATGAAGTTCCAAACACTTCGATGTCGAGAATGTTCGATTTGAGAGATATTCTTAAGTTGATCGTTAACGGTTTCAATCAAGGAGCGTTTGCGTAACAAAATTTTGTCCATCAGTTTGACCAACTTCTGTTTCATGTTCTTTTTGTGCCGAGTAATCAGTTGTAGTCCTTGTTCATCAAGCTTTTCAAACAGTTCTTGAGAAATATAGCCGCGATCGCCAAAGAGCTTGCCAATGATGTCTTGAGTCAGATCGGGAACTGGTTTACGGTCATCAGTATTCCTAGGAGTCAACTTAAAAGCTAGTAGTTCTCCTTGATCATTAATAATTAGGTGTAGCTTAAAGCCATAATGCCAACCCACAGAATTTTTGCCCCATCCTACTAGCCCTTCAAAGACTCGATGTGAGCGACTGCGACTGGGACAACATACCTCTATCGGAGTCGAATCGATGAAGCTAATTCCTGTAACTTCTCCTTTTCTAGTCTGTAAGAAGTAACATAAAAGCATCATCGACCAAGGCATTAGCTCGACAAAACGATTGTAGCTAACCAGAGAGGGAAAAGCTTTTTTCCAGTGAGGTCTCACTTGTAGAGTATAGAATTCCTTGAATGTTCGATAACCACTACCATGAAAGGCAATCACAATCGTCATCACTTCACTTAAACTCATACGACAACTAGATATTTTTTCGCCAGTGCTCGCAGTTAATTGAGGTAGGTCATGACAGTGTTTTTCAAAACTGTTGTAGAAATCATCTACATCACAAAAAATTTCGGTAAGATCGAGACGAGATTTTAATTCCATAGCTAAGACCTGAAAACACTGCTTTTAGCATAGGTCTCAGCTTTCTCTTGGGTTTAAAAATTTTCATCGAACTCACGTTAGAAGAAGGTATCGAAGTGTTAGATGTCGGTTGTGGTAGAGGAAAAGCCCTCAATAGAATGGCAACACTATTTCCTAACAGTAAATTTAAAGGCTATGATTTTTCCGCAGAAGCGATCGCAAATGCTCAAGCAGACGCTTCACACCTAGGATTAACTAATATTCAGTTTGGAGTCCAAGATGCTGCCACTTTTGAAGAAGTCGAACAATACCATTTAATTACTACTTTTGATGCCATTCACGATCAAGCTAGACCAGATTTTGTTCTCAAAAATATCTATCATGCATTACGTCCCGACGGAGTGTATTTGATGCAAGATATTTGCGCTAAGAGTGATGTTGGTGATAATCTCGATCACCCTGTAGCTCCCTTGTTGTATACGATTTCTTGTATGCATTGTATGACTGTATCTTTGGCTGTAGGTGGCATGGGTTTGGGGACAATGTGGGGTGAAGAAACCACTTTAAAAATGTTAGAAGAAGCTGGTTTTGATAGCGTAGAAATTCACCAACTCGACCACGACATAATGAACAATTTTTATATCGTTAAAAAAAATTAGAGAGATCAAAAATATGTGTAGTCTATGTGCGCTGACAAACCGTTACCAACAATTTCAGAAGTCGAACTTGTCAGCTTTTGATCCCAAAAATCTTTCTGCTCAAATTACTCAAGAGCAACCAAAAACGAATCAAGTAATCTTACTGAAGGGACGCTCATCAAAGTTGAAAGAAAATGAGCGTAAATAGTTTAATGTGCTGGTCGATTAATTTGTCATGCTGTTCCAATGTGATCGCAATAATAAACTTCTCGAAATACTGTTCGTGCGGTTTTAAGCACATCAACAAAAATTAATTCGACCATTTAGTAATAAACTTCAAAGCTACTATTTTGTTTGGAAATTTAACTGCCTAAATACTTTTCTTGATATTTACTAATAATTTGCTCTGAAAGACTAGAACCTGTCTTTTTAAAAGTGGATTGTAAATTACTCAGATTTTCTTGGGAATATTCAATGCTTAAATAATCAAAAATTTTACGTACTTGTTCGGCTTTATTGTCTAGTAGCTGTTCGTATTCTATTCGTAGAGGAGAAATGCGATATTTTTCAAATAATTGATTTAAATATACTTCTCCTTGTTCTAAGGAAAGATAGTTTCTATGGACTTTCTCTAGTAAATGCTCGTCAATATCAATAGTTTGTAACTTAGTTTGATAATCAAGCTGTCTATTAGAGTTATCAATATGCCAAATATTAGTTATTTGAGCCACAACTACAGAAACAGCCTGAGCTATTTTATCTCTTCTGACTAGATAAATATATTTAGTAATAAGCTGAAATATTTTATCAAAATCAAATTGAGTTTGTTGAAAATCTTTTAAAAAATGTGAAATGAATTTAGTACCAAATACGCTGTTAGGTGTTACTTGATAAGTCATGAGAATTTCTAACAGCCTAGTATAATCAAACTGACAATATTTTGCTATTGCTACACTAGCTTGTCTTAAATGTTCTTTGGGATATCCAGCAATATTAGTAGAGTTTAAAATACTACAGAGAAAATTTGAGCCAGAACGAGGAGTAGTAATAATTGCATAAGCTGTTTGTGGTAGTTGAATTTCATAATCAGAACTTTGGAATAATTTTTGTTCAGACATCAAATTTACAAAAACATCTGTAAATAATCTCAAAACTGGAATTTTCAGGTTGAAACTTTTAAATTGATTTTTAATAGTTTCAAAAATTTTATGTTCATTATTAATCGAGGCAACAACCACTGCTTGACAATTTATTATATGTTGAGGTTCAATCAATAATTCATGTTGAAATGAATTGTCCCAATTGTAATAATAATTAGTTGGCTCGTCATTATTACTATAAAAAAAATCTTGAAGATAACTAATTGTGTTCGCTTCACCAATAAAAATGATTTTGTGATGAAAAGAAAGTTTTTGAAGAAACTGAGTTTCTTGAAGATTTTGAAATATTTGATTGGCTTCCATTATTCGGTCTCTTTTGATAGTGATTATTTTAATCTGGTCTTAATTGGATGAATGAAATATTCAGGAAAACATTCCGTTGCTTCGACCTTTGTTTGAGTAATAATTCAATTGTGATCAACTACTTCAAGAGCGAGTGCTTTTGAATGATGAGTTAATATTCAACCTATGATATCCACAGAATTTCTTTTTCGGTATCCTGGTTGGAGAAGTTTCTTTTAAAGCTCTGCTTGCTCAAGCCATCGCAAAATTCCATATAGTATGCCTACAAAGACTCCTAACCCAATCAAAATAGATGTAATCACGAATAGTCCAGCCGAGAAACTGGCAATTACTCCAGCTAAATAAGGTGCGCCAATCAAAATTGAAGCGATTAGTAGTTTTTTTGGTGTCCAATCAATTGTTTTCCAATTAGTTTGAATTGCTCCTGCTCTACCTGCTTTAGGTAAAGGGTTGGAAGCATCATTAGACATCGAACCACTTCTTCGTTTTTTAAATTGATTTGAAGAAGTTGGCTTTGGTTTACCTTGTTTTTTGGGGTTAAACAAAGGATCTTGCTTTGACATAGGTTAATAGTTGCTTAGTATCACTAATCAAGTATATTTTTTTATTTTTTGAATTATCAATTGATAATCTTGGTGAATAACGTGAAATTGAGAAGATTTGGTTGCTAAAAATTGCTCTATGCCAATTTTAGGATTTTGAGCCGAATTTTCTGGAAAAGTAAATTCATAATCATCAAAAATAATTAACCCGCAATCTTTAAGTAAATCCCAAGCTAATAAAGCATCTTGTTTAACATCATCAGCTAGATGAGAACCATCAATATAAATTAAGTCGTATTTTTGATGAGCAAGGGTAGGTAAAATTTCGTGGGAATTTCCTGCTATTGGAGTTACTTTGTTAATTGACCCTGTTTGAGCAAGATTATATTCAAAATTAGCTTGAAAATAAAGATCGATACAAGTAATATGGTCTAGCTCTTTAGTCAAAATATAATCTAAGAACCAACAGGTAGCCATTCCTTCAAAACTACCTATTTCGAGAATATTAATTGAATCAATTTGTTTTAATTTTTCAAGATGTTGTTGCCACACAGGAATGTTGTGAGTAAACCAATCATATTGAAATTGATAATTTCTGTTTTCTAAAGCTAAATGCCAACCGCGCAAAACACTAGCTTGACGATGAAGTCGATAGGCTTCTTGATATTCTCCTAAATCTGCAAGTAAATTACCTAATTGAGTATATAAATGGGGAAGTTGCGGTTTATTTTGAATATTTTCATAGAGAGTTTGAATTTCAGCTTCTAATTGTGCTTGCTGTTGTTGAACTTGTTGAAGTCGTTGTTCAAGCTCAAGGCGATCGCTCTGCGCCTCGCCCTTGGCGAGACCACGAAGTGCCTCAGCTTCGCTGAGACTGCGCCTCAGTTTAGCTGCTAAACTATAAAAAATAATTGCTCCACTTAATTGTTTCTTTTGAACTAAATTAGCTGCTAATTGACAATAGAAGGCAGAATTTTGGTTAAGTTTTGATAGGGGTGGATGGTGTTGATATTTGCTGATCACTCCTTCAGGATCGGCTTGAAATTGTTGACGGAGAACCATTCCTAGTTGCTTATACACTCCTGGTAAATCTTGGTCTAGTTCAATGGCTGCTAAATAAGCTCTGACAGCTTTTTCTGGCTCTTCTTGAGCTACTAATGATTCAGCTAAATAAAAATAAGACCAAGTAAAATTAGGATTGAGTTTAATTGCTTGAAGTAAAGCTTGATAGGCTTCTTGCCAATGTTGAAGTTTAAAGGCTGCATATCCCCAGTTATGATGAAGCCAAGAAACATCAGATTGAATTGCCAAAGCTCGACGGCAGATTGAAATTACTTCTTGCCATTGACGTTGTTGTATTTTTACTTCTGCTAAATAAAGGTAGGCTTGCCAGAAGTTGGGTTGAATTTGGATTAATTGTTGATAAATAGAACTAGCTTCGAGCCACTTTTTTTGAGAGCTAAAAATTTGTCCTAAATAGATCAAAGGTTCTGGTTGAGCAGGATGTTGTTGAATTAACTGACGATAAATAGCTATGGCTTGTTCTGGTTGGGCAAAATCTTTGAGACAATTATTTAAATGCAAGTATGTATCTTGAGAATCAGGTTGTAATTGAATTGCATGTTGATAAAATGCGATCGCTTTTTGCCAATTTTGCTGTTGTTGAAATTGATGCGCTAGTTCCAGATATTCTGTTAGTGTGGCTCGATGGGGTTCTAACTCTAAAGCTTTTTCCCAAGATTGGCTTGCTAATTGGGGTTGATTAATTTGCTGAAAAACTCGCGATAAATTACGATAAACTCCTGCAAAGTTTGGTTGTAATTCTAACGCTTTTTGATAAAATGCGATCGCGTCTTGCCATTGGTGTTGTTGGGCGTATAAACTACCTAAGTTAGCTAATAATTCAGGTGAATTTGGTTGGAGTTGAATTGCTTGAAGATAGGATTCGATTGCTTCGGAAATTTTATTTTGGGAGCGTAATAAGTCTCCTTGTTGTCGATAGCTGCCATAAGTTGCAGTCGAATCAGTGATTGTGGAAGTTTGGTTTAATTGTACTGCTTGGCGATAGTAGGCTGTAGCTTGCTGCCAATTACCTTGTTTGCTACAAATTTCGGCAATTCGTTGATAAGCTTGAGGAATATTGGGATTTAAAGCTAAAACTTGGCGATATTGATTCATCGCTGCTTCTAAGTTTCCCTCAGCCAGAAATAAGTCTCCCTGAGCTAAACAAGATTCAGGTGTTAAAGACTGAGTAGAAGCTGAAATTTGTCCCTGGCAGAGAGCAATTATTCGTTGACAATCAGCGATCGCTAGTTGCCATTTTTGTTGAGAAATATGATTTTTAGCTTGCTCTAAATAATTATCAATTTTTAAGGGTAATCGCTCAATATTCATAATTACTAATCAGAACGACGGTTGGGAAGTTTTTTAGCTTTTAGCTTTTATTTTCAGCATTTTTTTGGCTATTTAATTTAAACTGTTTAATCCCAATTAAATTTAATGCCTAAAGCTTCTTCTAACTGTTGATTATGAACTTGAAAATAATTAGTTAAAGTAGTTTTGATTTGAGAATCGTTGTTTTGGTATGAACCCGCATTAACTTTAAGATATTGAGCGATAGGATGATTAGGCAAACCTAAAAATTTGAAAACTTGTTCCATCACTTGAGCGGGATTATTATACAAGTCCTCACTTGGTAGAATTAATAATTGTTCTCGG
Organism: Stanieria sp. NIES-3757; assembly: GCA_002355455.1. Lineage (NCBI taxonomy): Bacteria > Bacillati > Cyanobacteriota > Cyanophyceae > Pleurocapsales > Dermocarpellaceae > Stanieria > Stanieria sp. NIES-3757. Next base: position 2,636,544 of record AP017375.1, on the reverse strand, counting down.
TTGAATAATTCTAACCAGGGTTGAAGTTGATAAAGATAAAGACTACCCAAAATATTATCAGGATTGCGATAGCCAGCCTTTGCCAACTCAGCTAAATTTTGATTTTCTAATTGTTGGAGTTCAAGTGCGATCGCGTCTGCTAAATTACCATTAATCTGACCATGATTGACTTTGTGATAATGCCACGATATTGTCCTTTCAACAGGATTTCGCAATAAAAAAATAAGTTTAACTTCAGGAAAAGATTGATAAATTCTTTCGGCGACGAGTGAAAAACGGATATAGTTGGGGGTAGCTTCTCCAGTCATAAAATCTGAGCGATCGGTAATCGAGGGAAAATGAGCTAAATACCAATCTGTTCCTTTCTGAAAATGTCTCCAGAAAAAATCTAATTCTTTTTTATGGGGCAATAGAATTTGAGGGTGATGACTGAGATAGTTGTACAGTGAAGATGTACCTCCTTTTGCTGCACCAGCGATAATAAAATCAGGTCCTTTTTCTTTTGGGTGTTGCCAATCTAAGGATGCTAGTTGAGGATAAATTTCTATTACTCGCTGATAACAACTATGGCGATAACAATCAATTGCTTCGTCAATTCTACCTTGTTCGGTTAAAGCGTCTCCCAGATTACCCCAAGCAACGTTAAGTTCGGGATGATCGCTAACAATTTTTTGATAAAAAGGAATTAACTCTTCAAATAATTGTGGTTCGGTGGGCGTATATTGCAGATCGATATAAGCTGATTGAAAACGAGGATTAATCTTTAAAGCTTGTTGATAAGTAGTAATTGCTGAGCGAAAATGACTTTTAGCTCTAAAAAATTTAGCTAATTGATAATAATCTTTCGCTGTAGGATTCGGCATTTTAGCGATCGCGCTTTGACAACCTTCTACAGCTTGTTGTTCTAAAGGAGATGATTGGGAAGTATATTCTAAAGCTGTCTGATAGGAACTTAAAGCAGATTGATATTGTTCAAGATGGCAAAAGATTTTACCCAACTGTAAATGAGCAACAACGTAACTAGGATTAATTTGACCAACATTTTGATAAGCTGCGATCGCGTCTTGCCACTGCTGAAGCTGATTAAACACATTACCTAGTTGATGATAAGCTTCCCAATAGTCCTCTTTAAGAGCGATCGCTTTTTGATAGTTGTGAATTGCTGCTTGCCATTTTTGTTGTTGAGTTAAAACCACACCTAAACTATAGTAAGCAACAGGCAAATTTTGGTCTAATTCAATAGTTTTACGAAATTGAACACTCGCTTGTTCCCACTGTTGTTGCGCTACTAAAATATTGCCTAGACAAAGGTGAAATTGGGGATTATCAGGATTAAATTTGACTCCCTGACGAAACAAAGCAGTTAATTGCTGATATTTTTCTTGACTAGCTAAAATCTCTGCCAAACGTTGATATGCTGCCAGAAAATCAGGTTTTAGTTTAATTGCCTGACGATAACATTGGGCAGCTTTGCCCAGTTTCTTCTCAGTAATCAGTGTATTGCCCAACAAATAGTGTTTTTCGGCTTTTGCCCAATTCGGTTCTAGTTGTAAAGCTTGATACCAATTTTCTACTGCTTTGGGTTGATTGCCAGTTTGGGTTAAGACTCTGGCTAAATTACGATAAGCACCAGCAAAATCAGGATTTAATTTAATAGCTTGACGATAACAAGCGATCGCTTTTTGCCATTTTTGTTGGCGAGCATATAAACTGCCTAAATCGGCATGAAGTTCGGCTCGTTCGGGATGAAGTTCAATTAATTGCTGATATTGTTCAATGGTGGTGGCAAGAGTCGCTTTCTCATCCAGCGAATTAAGACTGTCATTCATATTTTTTTTGAATAATTAATTGATAAACTTGGGGAGCATGACTGACAATTTCCCATTGATTTTTGACAGACTCCAGAAAGCGATCGATACCTAATTTGGGATTTTGTGAGGGATTAGCTGAATTAATCCAACCATAATCATTGAAAATAGCAATTCCTCCCACCTTCAGCAGTTGCCAAATATAAGCAGCATCTTGTTCGATTTGAGTTGTTAGCTTACATCTATCTTGAAGATTTACTACATCATAGGTATTGGGAATCAGAGTGGCAAGTAACTGCTGTATTTCTCCTTTGATCAGAGTTACTTTACTTCGTGCTTGAGTTTTATCAAGATTGCTCTCAAAATAGCGCTCAAAGCTAGAATCGATACAAGTCAGGCTAGCTGAAGGATGAGTTAAAATTCGATCGAGTAACCAGCAAGTCGACATTCCTTGGTGACTACCAACCTCTAACACCTGAATGTCTGCTTGATTGGCTAAAGATTGCAAACAAGATTCCCATAAAGAAATCCGATAACTAAAATTATCTTGAGTAAAACTGTAGTCTTTGCGCCGACATTCTTGCCAACCTTTTAAAGCACAGGCTTTTTGAAAACTAGCTATAGCCTCAGCAATGCGCTCTTTTTCCCTTAAAGCATTACCCAATTGGACATAAACCCAAGGATATTCCTCAACTAAATTAATAATGGCATGACATGTTGCGATCGCTTCATCCCATTTTTGAAGTTGAATCAATGTTTTGACTAAATCTCGATATCCCCACTGAAACTCTGGCTCAATTTGGATCGTTTGTCTAAATTCAGTAATAGCTTCCTCAAACTGTTGTTGCTGAAGATAAATTGTTCCTAGTTTATAATGAGCGCGACTTTGATTAGGATCTTGAGCTACAATTTGTCGATAACAGGAAGCAGCTTGATTTAGTTGTCTTTGTCCGTACCAAATTTCTGCAAGTTCATAATGAGGCTCGAAGTTATTACCTACTGTGACTTGGTTAACTACAGCTTCACTTTGCTCAATTGCTCGTTGATAACAGCTAATTGCCTCATCAAGCTTATTTCTGCGGTAAAATGCTTTAGCTAATTTATAGTACCCTCCAGCATTAACTAAATTAGGATTAATTTGAGTTGCTTGATACCAACATTCCATTTCAGCTTCTTGTTCTCCTAGCTGATTATAAACTTGAGCTAGTGCTGAATAGATTTGGGCTGAATTTGGTTGATATTCTAGAGCTTGTTTGAGACAATTAATTGCTGGTTGCCATTGAGATTCGCGAGCATATAATTGACCAATTTGAGCATAGGCTTCAACTAGATTAGGTTTGCTCTCTAAAGCTAGTGAATGCCAAACAATCGCTTCATCAAAGCGACCTAATCCTTGCAAAACGTTACCTAAATCACGACAAGATTGTTGCCAAGTTTCAGGCTGAAATTGTTCTTGATGGAGAATTGCTTCACAAGTAGCAATGATTTGAGTTAAATAGTTAAGATTCACAGAGCAAATACCAAGAATTTGAAATTTGATGGAATAGTTATTCAACAATATTTTGTTCGGGCTAATTCCAACCTAATTTTGCCCATAATCTCTCTTTAATTTATTAGTCCAACTACTTTTAAAATTGAGTTAAGAGAACTTAAATTGACAAGAATGTCTTCGGTCAAAGAATTCTGATACATTAAGTGTCTCAAGGTAGAACAGTCAAAACTATCTCCAATCGAATAATAGTGTTTGAGTTGTAATTGCTGACTAATAATCCAGTAATCTGTTCTAACATAATGAGGAGAAAAAAGTTCAACTACCGTTGCACCAGGATTACAAAAAACTAAATTAGTTAAACTAGAGCCATGAGGTGAAACAATCACTTTCGCATGAGCAAATAAAGCCACTTGCTCCAACACAGACATTTTTTCTAAAAAGACTGTTTGAAATCCCAGTTGATTTAATAAATTGCTAACTTCTGTCTCATTAATTATTTGTCTACCACGAGCTTGAGCGCGACTAATATAAACTAACTCTGGATAGCGATGATGAGCTAGATCGATCTGAGGTAAAAAAATCTGACGTAAAAATTTAATAGTCTCTAAAGGAACCCAATCTAAATAGCCAGGAAAAGAAGGTAAAATCAATTCCTGAGCTTGTAAATAACTATGGCGATCGCTTGGTAAAATTTTTGCTGCGGGAATACCAAGTAAATTAAGAGTTTCTCTTTGAAAGGGTCGGTCAAAATTATTCACCACAAACCAATCGATTCGGTTTAAGTCTACGCCACTACGTCGCAGGATCTCGATTCTGGGAAGAATATCGATCATCCAATGATAATAAACATGACCAGCCAAACCTGATAATAAAACAACTTTCCCTTCAAGAGTTTCTAAAGTTGGCATTTCATCCAAACTAAACACAGTATGACTACGACGTTGTTGATAGGGACACCCAGGTAAAAACCACGGATAATGACGAGATAAATCTCCTAACAAATATCCATCGGGAGTCATGACTGCTAGAGCATTACAGATGATCCAATCATTTTTTTGAGGCGCAATCCACACTCTTCCTTCAGGGATAGTAACCACAAAGGGTTGAGGTGTATCAATATTGGTAGTTAACTCAGAACACCGATAAGCACTTTTACTGATTTGAACTGGTTTAAATTGTTCAATTAATTTGCCCATACAAACAGAGCAATTGACACCAGCACAATTAGCTTCGATCTGTTCTCGTTCTGTTAAACTAATGAGTTCTGGTTGAGCAATTTCTTTATTAGTTTTGATGAATTTTGTACCTTCCCAAGGCACTTGGACATAATTAAAATCATCTAATTCACACTCTCTAATCCAAGCTTGAGTATCATAATAAATCTGCTGAGGCAATTGAACTAAATTTTCATCTGAAGGAAAAAGATTGGGTAATTTTTGCCAACGTTCTATATTTTGATCTAGCTGTTGTTGCAATACAGCTTCGTAATAATCAATGGCTTGTTCAGCTTGTTCTTGCCGTTCGAGAATTTTGCCTAGTTGAAAACAAATTTGTGGATGATTAGGTTGTAGCATCAATCCCATTTGATAAATGGTCATGGCTGCATCTAATTTTTTTTGTTTGGCTAAACAATTACCTAAACGCAGATATAACTCTACTTCTTGAGGTTTAACTTGTAAAGCTTGTTGAAAATAGAGTTCTGCTTGCTTGATTCCACCATATTCAAATAAAATTTCTCCCAAATAAAAATAAGTTTGCCAGAGAAATTTGTAAACCTTTTCATAATCAAGTTTTTGTTGTAAAGCTTCTAAAAAACGAGCGCAAGAAAATCTAGCTTGTTCAAGTAAATCCTTTGGTTCTAGATACTGAATTTTTTGACAATAGGCTTTAACAAAAGTGGGCTGAATAGCGATCGCTTTACGTAAATAATCAACTGCTAATTGTAAATTTCCTTGAGTCATCAAAGCATCAGCACAATGACTATAAGCCCAAATATTATTCGGTTCTAATTCAATTACTTTTTGATAATGGGCGATCGCAGCAGGATAGTTACCTTGTTGTTGCCATAACTTACCCAGATTATGGTGAGCCAAAGCCATATTTGGTTCTACCATTACCGCAGTTTCAAAACTAGCTAAAGCCAGATCTGGCTGTTCATTAAACCAGAAGACTTGTCCCAAATTGTTATGTAGTGTTCCCCAAGTCGGATCTAATTTTAATCCTTGTTGATAAATGTCAATGGCTGCATTGAATTTTTTTTGTTTGGCAAAAATACTACCTAAATTACTGTAGGCTTTAATATAATTCGGCTGAAGTTTAATTGCTTGATAATAATTTTCAATCGCTTCAGTTAATTGAGTTCTTTGGTCATACAATACCCCTAAGTTAAAATATACTGCTGCGTAACCTGGTTTAAGGGCGATCGTACGACGATAAGCAGCAATTGCTCCTTGCCAATCTCCCAATTGATGCAAAACAACTGCTAGATTATAGTGCAATTGATCCCAATCTGGTTTGAAAGCCAAAGCTTGCTGATAATGCCAAGCTGCTTTAATCAATTCATGTTGTTTAGTATATAAAAGACCAAGTTCGGCATGAATTTCCGCTTGATCTAATTGGCTATCGAGAACTTGGTGATAAGCTGCGATCGCTCTAGCCCATTTTCCTTGATGAGCAAAAGCTTTTCCTAATAATGGATATAATTCGAGTCGGCTGGGATTATGTTGTAAAGCTTCAGTGCAGACTGCGATTACAGTACTCCACTGCCCTTGATTTAAGTAAGATTTGATCGTTTGAATCGAGAGTTCTCCTCTCATATATATATTCTCAACAATAGAAATAATCTGAATATATTTTCTAGTATTGATCGGCTCCTGCTCGGATGGCGTTAACAGATTGCTTAGGCGCGATCTCGGCGTAGCCGAGGCGCATCCGCGATCGCTGTATAATTTCAGCATGAGATATTTTATATTAGCAAACCCACGACAACTGCCGTGGGTTCTTATTGAAATTAAATTAATTAATTACTAAGTAATTCAACTAGAAAAGTTCCCAATTTCCATTACTGTTATTATCTTCAATATGAAGTTTTAAGTTTTTATCAAGAGACAGCACATCTTCACCGTCAATTGATACTGTTCCAGTCTTTTTGTCATATTGAACGGTAGCGTCACTACCAATACCTCTAAATCGAATTAAATCCTCTCCTTTAGTAAAGTCCAGAATTTTATCTACTTCTCCTGTGCTTAAGTCTTCAGCGAAGAATTCAAAAAGATCTGAACCTACGCCACCAGTCATAACGTCTGCACCTTTACCACCGATGAGAACATCATCTCCAGCACCGCCGATGAGAGCATCATCTCCATCGCCACCGTTGAGATAATCGTCACCTACTCCTCCTCTAATAGTGTCGTTTCCAGCACCACCGAAAAGATTATCATCTCCACCTAAGCCAGAGATATTATCATCTCCCAAACCAGTTTTAATCAAATCAAATTTTTGACCACCAATGACAAAATCATCTCCATCACCTTCAATAATAAATATATTGCTTTTTAACTGTTTACCAACAATGTCTAAACCTAGATCGGAGTTAGTCATTTCCAGTAATGGAGTGGTACTAAAATCAGAAAGAATACTTGACATAATTAACGCTCTCTCTTGTTTAACTATGATTTGACTTAAATCACTGCCTTATTGTAAGCAGCTAAAACCCTTATTGGCAATGATAAATTAATCTATATTTTTTTTAGTAATACAAATCACAAAAAAAAATTTACTAGTAAAAGCTTGGATATTTTTTAGATAAATTTTGACTTTATTTTTTCGCGGAAAATAGTTTATGTATTTTAGCTTAATTGTAATGTAACTACTAAGTATTGCTTCGTATTATCAAAATAGAAATAATGTAAATTTTATCAAAAAATAAGTATTTTTTGGATACTTAACCTCAATTTATATCTGAGCAAGTCATTAAATCCCTAAATAAAAACTTAAAGTTTGTATAAAGTTACAATAAAAATACAATTAAGTTTAAGTTTATAAAATTATTTCTTTTGTCTAAGGTTTATCAAATAAATGTTAGAGCTTTTTAAAATTTGATCAAGTCAAGCTCCTTGCTTAAATCTAAAAACTTTGTTAAAAAGAAACAGGTAGAATTAGTATTATTTGTTTAGTTATTATCACTTAAGTGTTTTTATTTAGTTAATTATACGTAGATATTTTTTTATATTTACAATAACTAATTTTGAGCGCATTTTGTGAGCTATAAAATTCAAAAACTTTCCACAAAGTAATTACACAAAATTAATAATAATTTTTCTTAGAAATAACTACTAAATTTGAGTTAAAATGTTATTTTTAATCTTTAAAAACTCGACAATTAAATCAATTTAAATAAAAACCAATAAAACAAAAAAAAATCATTTTCATCATTGATTAGTAAAAAACTTATCAATTAAAGCTAAGATAATTAGCTATTAATCAAAATTATCTAGACAAAATATTATTTCAAAATAAGCGTTGATTTTGAGCAATTATGAAAGCTACTATTGCTGAACCCCAGGTAAGTGTGATTATTCCTACTTACAATTGCGATCGCTATATAACTCAGGCAATAGATAGTGTCTTACAGCAGCAAAATTGTAGTTATGAAATAATCGTCATTGATGATGGTTCAAGCGATCGCACTGAAGCAGTTCTCCAACCCTATCACGAGCAAATTCGTTATATCAAACAAATCAACCAAGGAGTAGCAGCAGCTAGAAATAATGGAATTTCTTTAGCTAAAGGGCAATTAATTGCTTTTTTAGATGCCGATGATTACTTTTTACCTGGTAAACTAGCAGCACAAGCAGAAATATTTGACAAAAGACCGGATCTAGGAATTGTTCATAGTGGCTGGCAAAGAGTTGATTCTGTTGGCAACAAGTTATTAGACGTTAAACCCTGGGAAAAAACTCCGCAACTAAACCTTGAAAACTGGTTACGATGGAAGCCAGTTTTACCTAGTGCGATGATGTTTAGTCGTAAGTGGTTAGAGTATGCAGGTGGCTTTGATGCTCGTTTTCCTCCTGCTGAAGATACAGAATTAGTTTTAAGACTTGCTTATAAAGGATGTCAATCTGCTTGGTTACGTAAAATTACTGTTTGTTATCGTCAACATGAACAGAGTGCAATGCACAAGGGTTTACCACAGGCTCGTTCTCTTAGTAGCGTAATCGACTCTTTTTTTGCTCAACCTAACTTACCAGAAAAAGTTAAACTAATGGAATATTCGGTTCGTTATGGTACATTTGTATGGATTGCGTGGTATCTGTACTATACAGACCATCCTGTAGAAATGACTAACTATCTTAAACAGGCTTGGCAATATAAACCTTTCTCTGCAATGGCAACTGTAATTAATTGGGTTGAAAGTTTTGCAGAATTTTCCCATAATTGGGGCATAAAATTCGATACCAATGCGTTAATTCAATCTCCGCAATGGCAAAAATTAGTTCAATGGGTAATTGAAGTCAGCACTCAAACTCAAAATCAAACCATACATAATTAAATTATTCTAATTTAGGGTAAGCTCCAACAAGGAGCATTTTTTTTCGATCTAAATTTTGATGGATTATGACCATAGCTCGTACTATTTGTCTGGGGTTTTTAACAGTTATTACTATTGGAACATTATTACTAATGATGCCTTTTGCTACTAGTAGTGGTGATTGGAACAATCCGATTGTGGCCTTATTTACTTCCACCTCTGCCGTATGTGTTACGGGTTTAGTCGTAGTCGATACAGGCAGTTATTTTTCTTTTTGGGGTCAATTAATTATTGCTTGTTTAATTGAAATTGGTGGTTTAGGTTATATGACGATTACTACCTTTCTAATTTTATTAATCGGAAGAAAATTTGACCTCAAACAAAAGTTTGCCATTCAAGAATCTTTTGACCGCCCTTTTTTGCAAGGAAGCTCTAATTTAATTCGTTCAATTATCGCCACAACTTTACTTTTTGAAATTACAGCGATTTTTTTAATGTTGCCAATTTTTACCAAAGATTTTGGCTTATCACAAGGATTATGGTTTTCAATTTTCCATAGTATTAGTGCTTGGAATAATGCTGGCTTTGGTTTATTACCTGATAATCTCATTCAATATGCTTCTTCTTGGACAATTAATTTAGTTATTCCTGGATTAATTATTTTTGGTGGAATTGGCTATCAAGTAATTATTGAAATGTATATATGGTTGTTGAATCGAATCCAAAAACGTAAAGAAAAATTTTGTTTTTCTCTGAATTTTAAAGTAGTTACAAGCACTACATTTATTCTTTTAATATTAGGTACTATTGGGTTTTGGTTGATCGAATTCGACAATCAAAACACGTTGGGAAATTTAGATATTCAAGGTCGATTTTTGACAGCTTGGTTTCAGTCTGTCACTACTAGAACTGCTGGGTTTAATTCAATCGATATTGGAAAAATGACTACAGCAGGTTTATTTTTAACTATTGGTTTAATGTTTGTCGGAGCAAGTCCTAGTGGGACAGGCGGAGGAATAAAAACTACAACCTTAAGAATTTTATTTAATTGTACTCGTTCAGTTTTAGAAGGAAAAGATGAAGTTATTTTATATCAAAGAGAAGTTCCATATCCTTTAATTTTGAAAGCAGTTGCAGTGGTATTTGGCTCTGCTGCATCTATCGTCTTGGTTACTATTCTTATTTCTTCGATAGATGAAAGTGTTGATTTAATTCAAATTTTATTTGAAGTTGTTTCTGCTTTTGCAACCGTAGGTTTGTCGACAGGAATTACCGCTAGTCTTTCTCAGCTATCTCAATTAATGTTAATCATGATGATGTATGCAGGCAGAGTAGGAGTGCTACTTTTGATTGCAGCTATTATTGGAGATCCTCGTCCTACTAGCTTAAAATATCCTGAAGAAAATTTATTAGTTGGTTAAATAATTAAACGAAACTAAACCAAAGAAAATAAAATAATTATTAGAGATAAACGAGGTTAAAGGTGAATTTAAAATCTCTTAAATTTTTAAATAATCTTCGTAAAGAAAATCGTCAATTTGCAGTGATTGGATTGGGCCGTTTTGGCAGGGCAGTTTGTAGTTCTTTACACCGAATGGGTTATGAAGTTTTAGGTACAGATATCGATGAAAAACTAGTTACTCAAGCATTAACACAAAAAATTGCTTCCCATGCCATTCAACTTGATTCGACTGAACCAGAGTCATTAAAAGAAGCTGGAATTTTTGAAATGGATACGGTAATTGTAGCAATTGGTAATTATCTGCAAGAAAGTATTATTACTACTCTTAATGTTAAAGAAGCAGGAGTAAATTATGTTGTTGCTAAAGCTTCTTCAGAAATTCATGGAAAATTATTGCAGAGAGTTGGCGCGGATCATGTTGTATTTCCTGAGTATGAAGCTGGCTGTGCTTTAGCTCAGACTTTAACTAAACCAGCTATTCTTGAACGCTTTGAATTAGACCCAGAAAATAGTATTGTTGAGATTTTAATTCCTGAAGAATTTCATGGCAAAACTTTAGCCCAATTAGAACTAAGAGGGCGTTATGGAGTAATTGCTCTAGCAGTCAGTAATGGTGATAAATTTGTGATCAATCCCGATCCTCAGCAAAAACTTACTCAAGGATTAATTATGGTGATAATTGGCAGTAATAAAAATATTCAACGTTTACCGCTCTAGAAAAATTTATAAAAATAAGGGCAGTTAGAGAGGTCTACCCTTAGTCGTGATTTAAGTCAGAGAGTATTAATTCTCGCCTATTTTTAACCTCTCAGGGGAAACAGAGAAGGAGATGTTACTCTGGTTGGTAGCTTAAATAGAGCTACCTGGACAGAATCTTAGCACAAAAAAATTCAGTATAATTAGGTAGATTTAAAAAATTGATTAAAAAAAATAATAAACTCAACTATCAAACGGTTCCGACTTGCCTTAAAATTTAGCTTCTTCGCCTAGCAAACCAATTTTGTAACTGCTGACGACAATCAGATTCTCGAATGCCAGCTAGAACTTTTAATCGATGATTAGAACAAGCACTATCAGGAAGGTTAACTACAGTACGCACCGCACCAGTCTTGGGGTCATCAATACCATACACAAGTAATTTAATTCTGGCTTGAATAATCGCTCCGATACACATAGGACAAGGTTCTAGGGTAACGTAGAGAGTGCAATCATTAAGATACCAATTTTGTTTAACCTTAGCAGCAGTACGTAAGGCAAGAACTTCAGCATGAGCAGTAGGATCTTGGTTTCTTTCTTTGCGGTTAGCTGCTTGAGCAATTGGATTTCCTTGGCTATCAATGATAATTGCTCCAACGGGTATGTCTCCTTGTTTTCCTGCTTGTTGAGCTAAATAAAGAGCCTGTTGCATCCATTGTCGATGGAGAAGATAAGTTTGGTAGTCTAATTGAGAGAACCATTCCCAGTTAACTATAGAGTTGGTATTCATACAAGAAATTTAAATAACAACAAATGCCAAAGTCTGACTAAATGTAGATTATTTAGATCTGGTCTAAAGTATAAATTTTTAAATAATAAAACTTTTTTTAATAATGAAACTTAAAGAAATTACTATCATTCTGGCTCAACTGTTTAATTCCGATGATATAGTTCACAATGATGAAGATACATGGCAAATTAAGAGCGATCGCTTGAGTTTATTAGTAATTTTGTCAGAAGATCATTCGTGGTTACGTTTGTTGACTCCTATTGCACCAGTAACCGAAGCACAAGGTATGTTGGAGCAATTGTTAACTGCCAATTTTGAATCAACTGGTGAAGTTCGCTATGCTATAGGTCAAAATGTATTGTGGGGTGTTTTTTATCATCGGTTGGATAGTTTAACTCCAGAAGATTTACAAAGTGCAATTACATCCTTAGAAACTCTGGCAGAAGCAGGTTTGTCAGAATCGTTTCAGGAGTTGATTGAAGAACGTATTCGTCAAATTATTTACGCTGCTAAACTTCAGAATCAAAGTTTGGAGACAACCTTACAAACTCTGGAAAGATTTTATCAAGAAGGAATGTTGGGCGGACTCAATCAAAAACCAGAGGAAAGAGAACAGTTTTTGGCTGCTTGGAAATATCAGTTAAAGCGATTATGGTCAGAAGTAGACGCTAGCGAATCATAAATTCAATAATGGAAATCATTGAAATTATCAAACAAGATTATCAAAATTTTCCTAAAGACCAGACCTACAGTATTTACGCTGAAGATGTTTATTTTAAAGACCCTTTGAATGAGTTTCGGGGAATTAAACGCTATCAAGCCATGATTGGTTTTTTGGGGAATTTTTTTAGGGAGATTAACCTAGATCTACATGACATTAGCCTTCACGAAAATTGTCTTAAAACAGAATGGACTTTACACCTGACTTCCCCTCTGCCTTGGAAACCACGTTTAAGCATTCCTGGTTGGAGTGAACTGACACTTAATCAAAATAGTTTAATTAGTTCTCATGTCGACTATTGGCACATTTCTCCTTGGGAAGTTCTCAAACAAAATTTGTTCGGTTTTAAACAAAATTAACAATAATAATAAGTAATGTAAATATTTTTTCTCAGCTAGGACAAGACTGTAATATGCGCGTAATTTTGATGACTGGTAAAGGAGGCGTAGGTAAAACCTCAGTAGCTGCTGCTACTGGTCTTCGTTGTGCCGAACTTGGTTATAGAACTTTGGTTTTGAGTACAGACCCCGCTCATTCTCTTGCAGATAGTTTTGATTTGGAATTAGGACACGAACCCAAGCAAGTACGTCCTAATTTATGGGGTGCAGAATTAGATGCACTGATGGAATTGGAAGGCAATTGGGGTGCAGTAAAACGTTATATTACCCAGGTTTTACAAGCAAGAGGTTTAGATGGTGTTCAAGCTGAGGAATTAGCAATTTTACCAGGAATGGATGAAATCTTTGGCTTGGTAAGGATGAAACGTCATTATGATGAAGGTGATTTTGATGTCTTAATTATTGATTCTGCTCCTACGGGAACTGCTTTAAGATTACTCAGTCTTCCAGAAGTAGGGGGATGGTATATGAGGCGTTTTTACAAACCTTTACAAGGAATGTCAGCAGCATTGCGACCATTGTTTGAGCCAATCTTTAAACCGATTACGGGTTTTTCTTTACCAGATAAAGAAGTGATGGATGCACCTTATGAATTTTACGAACAGATTGAAGCTTTAGAAAAAGTGTTGACGGATAATAACCAAACTTCGGTACGTTTGGTAATGAATCCTGAAAAAATGGTGATTAAGGAATCTCTCCGCGCTCATGCTTATTTAAGCTTGTATAATGTGGCGACAGATTTAATCGTAGCTAACCGAATTATTCCTGATTCTGTAAACGATCCTTTCTTCCAACGTTGGAAAGAAAATCAAACAGTTTATAAACAGGAAATTTATGATAATTTTCATCCTTTACCTGTAAAAGAAGCACCACTTTTTTCGGAAGAAATGTGTGGGTTAGAAGCTTTAGAAAAGCTTAAGGAGATTCTCTATCGAGACGAAGATCCCGCTCAAGTTTATTATCGCGAAAATACTGTTAAAGTAGTGCAAAACAAAGACAATTATAGTTTGGAATTATATTTACCAGGAATTCCTAAAGAACAAATTCAATTAAATAAAACTGGTGATGAGTTAAACATTAGAATTGGAAATCATCGTCGCAATTTGGTTTTGCCTCAAGCCTTGGCTGCGTTAAGTCCCTCAGGAGCAAAAATGGAAGAAGATTACTTAAAAATTAGTTTTTCTAATTTAAGTAAAGTGTAATTTTAAACAAAATTAAATTTTTAAGAATATGGTCAATTCTCATCGATTAAGACCATATTTTTATTTAATTAAATATAGAATGTGAAAAGTAAGATCAAAAAATAATAATAATTTCAGATAATCTATTTTTTTAAGGTTTTTGAAGCTCAATTAAAATATTTTGAACTTGTTGATAAAAAGAACCGCCACTATCGTAGACTTGTTTAAGTTCATTAAAGCGATTAATTGTTAAGTTATTTCGTTGAACAATTTGTCGAGAATCATTGCAATATTGGCTAGCAATTTTTCTAACATTACTAGATAAATTTTCTAAAGTTGCTGGTTGATTACAAACTATATCTGGTGGAGGTTGATTAATAATACCTTTAATTTCTTTATAAACCTGTTGTCGTAACATTTCTACTTGAAAACCAGCCCTAGCATAATTGACTACTTCATCTTGAGTATAGTCTTGAGCATAAGCATAAGAAATCATTGACAACTGTGGAAATTGCGGAGAAATCTCTGGAACTATACCTCCAAAGACACCCATTGCTGCTAGGATACCAGTAGTAAAAAGACGAGATAAGATTTTATTTAAGTTACCAGAAGTAAAGTTAATGAACAACATATTACAGATACAACAAAGATAAAAAATAATTAATCCACTATCAATAGTTAGCTAGTGTATTTTGAATTATTTTTGACAACATAAGTTCCTTACTTTTTTACTTTTATCAGTTAAACAGGAGCAAATGACAAATCATTCTAATTTAGTTGATCTTTTAAACTATAGAGCTTTAGATCGACCAAACCAAATTGCCTATAGATTCCTTAAAGATAGTAAAACAGAATCGGCACTTTTAACTTATGCTGAATTAGATTGTCAAGCTAGAGCGATCGCAGCAAAGTTGCAATCTTTAGTTCCTGCTGGTTCGAGGGCTTTGTTGGTTTATTCTTATGATGCGGGTTTAGAATTTATTGCAGCTTTTTTTGGTTGTCTTTATGCAGAAGTGATTGCGGTTACTACGACTCCACCACGCCATGGTAAGGAAATTGCTAAACTTCAACAAAGAGCGATCGCATCAGGGGCAACGATTGTTTTAACAACTCAAGATTTTTTAACTATTTTTGAGTCTCAATTAGCAAATACGGGATTTAACTTGATTGCTACTGACGATCTAGCTTCGGATCTGGCTCAAGATTGGCTGCAACCAAAAATTAATTCAGATACTCTAGCTTTTTTACAATACACTTCTGGTTCGACAGGCATACCTAAAGGAGTGATGGTAACCCATGGCAATATTCTTTGTAACGAAGAGATGATCAAACAAGCCTTCCAACATACAGAAGATACTGTAGTAGTGGGTTGGTTACCGATGTATCACGACATGGGTTTAATTGGCAATGTGTTGCAGCCAGTGTATTTAGGAACAGAAAGTATTTTGATGTCTCCGATCGCTTTAAGTCAACAGCCTCTTAACTGGTTAAAAGCTATTTCTCACTATCGCGCTACTACTAGTGGTGGGCCTAATTTTGCTTACGATTTACTATGTCTGCGTGCCACAGAAGAACAGTTAGCTGAATTAGATTTAAGTAGTTGGCAAGTAGCTTTTTCTGGTGCTGAACCTGTAAGGGCGGAAACTATCGCTCGATTTAGTAGTATTTTTGCTGCTTGTGGTTTTCGCTCAAGAGCTTTTTATCCTTGTTATGGCATGGCAGAAACTACTTTATTTGTTTCTGGAGGCTTACAAACCGCACCTCCTCAGATCAAATATGTTGATGGGACAGCTTTAGCTCAAAATCAAGTAGTGGAAATTGCCCCCGAACAAGCAGGAGTAAGAGCAGTTGTTGGTTGTGGTAAAAATTGGTTAGATACCAAAATCATTATTGTTAATCCCGAATCTTTAACTCAATGCAATGACAAACAAGTAGGAGAAATTTGGGTATCGGGTTCGGGAGTTGGTAAGGGTTATTGGGAACAACCAGAAGAAACTCAACAAACCTTTCAAGCTTATCTTGCCACAGGCGAAGGACCCTTTTTACGCACAGGTGATTTAGGCTTTTTCCAAGACGAAGAACTTTATATTACAGGGCGATTAAAAGAAGTCATGATTTTTTGGGGCAGATATTGTTATCCCCAACACGTAGAAAGAACAGTACAAGAATCCCATCCTGCCTTTAGGCTCAATTGTGGTGCAGCTTTTGCTGTAGAAACAGGCACAGCAGAAAAATTAGTTATTGTTCAGGAAATCGAACGTAGTTATTTAAGAAACTTGAATGTAGAGGAATTGGTAAATACCATCTGTCAAGCCGTAGCCAAAGAACACGAAATCGAAGTAAGTGCGATCGCATTTATTAAAACTGGTAGCATTCCCAAAACTTCCAGTGGTAAGATTCAACGCCGTCTCTGTCAAACTATGTTTCTGGAAGGTAGTTTAAATACAGTAGCTCTCTGGCAACCACAAGAAATAGCTAAAACTGTTACAGAAATGGTTGATTTTTAACGTGATTTCTTTACTATTTAATCTTCTATTTAAGTAAGTCAGTCAGAATAAACCAAACTATATTGCAAAATACAAATGATGACGATTTTAGTCAGTTAGCCTTATTTGCGCCGAGCTACTTAACTAGGGGATTATTTCCTTATTTCTGCTACCCTACACTAGTTAAAAACTGTCATTAATTCATGACAAAATAGCGTTTTTTTACTTTAATTAACGCTAATTTTTTTGGTTATTATTAAAGCGATAATGCTGTATACTTTACACTTAATTTACAAATAGCAAAAATAATTTTTAGTATCTAAATATACGAAATGCCTAAAGTTATCTCTATTCATTCCTATCGTGGCGGAACAGGAAAATCTAATTTTACTGCCAACTTAGCAACAACTGTTGCTTCGCAAGGTAATCGAGTCGGCATTGTTGATACTGATTTGCCTTCTCCTGGTATTCATATGCTTTTTAGTCTCGAAGCAGACGATATTAACAAAACTCTTAATGATTATCTTTGGGGACGAGCAGCAATGGAAGATGCTGCTTACGATGTCAGTGCTAATGTAGGCATAGAAGGGAATGGCAAACTTTTTTTAGTACCCTCTAGTTTCAAAGCAGATAACATTGCCAAAATTCTTAAAGAAGGCTACGATGTCAAACTTCTCAATGATGGCTTTCGCAAGTTAGTCAAGGGTTTGCAACTAGACTATTTATTCATCGATACTCATCCAGGTTTGTCAAAAGAAACTTTTCTGTCAATCGCTATTTCTCACATCTTGATTTTGATTTTGCGTCCCGATAAACAAGACTATCAAGGTACGGCAGTAACTGTGGATGTGGCGCGACAATTAAAAGTACGTAAGATGCTGCTAGCGATAAATAAGGTTTTGAGCAGTATGAATTTAGAAGCATTACGGCAAAAAGTAGAGGAAACCTATACCGCACCCGTAGCGGGAATATTTCCTTTATCAGAAGATTTGGTACAGCTTGCCAGCGAAGGAGTTTTTTGCGTCAAATATCCCACTCATCCTGTAAGTCAGGAATTTAGCAAAGTAGCTCAACACATTGTTGCTTAACCAAAAATATTTCATAATTCTACGCTCATGGCAAACAACGATTTGACTTCTCTGACTAACTCCATTCAGGCAGTTGCTTCTCCTTTTCGTAGCTATCTAATCGACTTACATGAAAAATATCAATCTCTTACAGATGGTGCAGTGGCTGATTACATCCCAGAACTAGCTTTAGCTGCTCCCGAATGGTTTGGTATTTGTGCAATTACTAGTAAAGGACAGGAATTTGAAGTAGGCGATTGTGACAAACTGTTTACTATTCAGTCGATTTCTAAAGCCTTTGTTTATGGCTTGGCGTTAGAAGATTGTGGCAGGGAATATGTCAACAGTAAAGTAAGCGTTGAACCCACGGGAGAAGCCTTTAACTCTATTGTTCTGGATGAAAAAACCAATCGTCCCTATAATCCGATGGTTAATGCAGGAGCGATCGCTACTACAGATCTGATTCGAGGCAACAGTGCTACAGAAAGACTTAAACGTGTTTTAGATATGTTCCGTCGCTATACGGGAAGGGAACTAGATATCAACGTACCTGTGTTTCTTTCAGAAAAAGCAACAGGCAATAGAAACCGAGCGATCGCCTATTTAATGCTTAATTTTGGCATGATTGGCGATCGCATTGAAGAAACCCTCGACCTGTATTTTCAACAGTGTTCGATTATGGTTAATGCTCGGGATCTGGGAATGATGGCAGCGACTCTAGCCAATGGGGGTGTAAATCCAGTTACCCAAGAAAGAGCGTTGGATGAGCGTTATGTGCAAGATGTAATCAGCGTTATGCTCACCTGCGGTATGTACGATTATTCGGGAGAATGGATTTACAAAGTAGGAATGCCTGCTAAAAGTGGTGTAGGTGGTGGCATTACAGCATTAGTTCCTGGAAAGCTAGGCATTGGAACGTTTTCACCACCCCTCGATGCCAAGGGAAATAGCGTGCGGGGTATCAAAGTCTGTGAAGATCTTGCTAGAGATTTTGGCTTGCATTTGTTTAACGTCGCCAAACCAGAGCGAGATTTAAACGAATGGATTGAAGGCAATGATTTAGTTGATGGCTGGTAAGGAGCTATCCCCCGAATTGAATTCGGGACGGGGTTCTCTAGGGGGCGAATTCGATTCGCCCCACGACCCCTCGGCTTCTACGCTCCGTAATTAATTAAAAAAATAAGCTTTATTTAATAATGATTACTTCAAAAGATTTAAGCGATCGCTCTCTCCGCAAGTTTCGCTTACGAACTACATTGGTTGTTCCTTTCGTTCTACAAATAGTTGCTGCTGTTGGCTTGGTTTGGTTTATTGCTTACCGTAGCGGACAAAAGGCAATTAATGATGTTGCCAGTCAGTTACGCACCGAACTTAGCAATCGAATTACAGAAAAACTAGATTCTTATATTGAAATTCCTAAGTCGATTAATCGCTTAAATGCCACCGCCTTTGCTCGGGGAGATATTGATGTCAGCAATCCCAGAGGTGAACATCTATTTTGGCAGCAAATGCAGAGTTATCCAACCTTGAGCTTTATGTATTGTGGAGATGAGGAGGGTGGGTTCTTTGGCGTGAGAAGGCTTTCTGAGCAAGATCCCACGCAGGTTATTTTGCAATTTAGCAATTCTGATACAAACTTTATTCGCCAGGGTTTCGGCTTCGATAGTCAAGGCGATCGTACAATGCAACAAATTGGCACTTTCGATAAACCCTTCGATCCGCGCACGCGCCCCTGGTATGAAGCAGCAAAAGCAGCAGGTGGGGAAGTGTGGAGTGAAATCTATCTCTCTTTTTCCACTCTGTTTCCTACGGTTACAGCAAGTGTTCCTGTCTACGATCAAACAAGCACTTTAATTGGAGTCTGTGCTACTGACTTTTTCTTACCCCAAGAGTTGAGTATTTTTTTGCAAAACCTGGAGATTGGTAAGACAGGTACTGCCTTTATTGTAGAGCGATCGGGAAGATTGGTCGCCACCTCGTCTCAAGAACAGATGGTTACAGGAAGTGGCGAACAGAGTGAAAGACTTTTGGCTACAACCAGTACTAATGCAAATATTCGAGGGACAGCAGAGTATCTGAACACTCAATTTAGCAACCTCAATCAAATTCAGTCTGTGCAACAACTCGATTTTAAGCTCAATGGAGAGAGGCAATACGTTCAGGTAGTTCCTTTCCAGGATAGAAATCTAGATTGGCTGGTAATTCTAACCATTCCCGAAGCGGATTTTATGGCACAGATTAATGCTAGTCAGCGTAATACTTTGTGGTTAAGTCTGGGAGCCTTAGGAGTCGCGATCGCCCTTGGCATTCTAACTTCCCGTTGGATTACATATCCTATTATGCGAGTTTCTCAAGCATCAGAAGATATTGCAGCAGGCAACTTAGATCAGCACGTTCAACCTAGTCGCATCATCGAAATCGAAAAGTTGGCAAATTCCTTTAACAGTATGTCTCATCAACTCAAAAATTCATTTCATCTTTTGAAGGAAAAAAATGAGGCTTTGCGAATTACCGAAGAAAACTATCGTAGTATCTTTGAAAATGCTCTAGAAGGAATTTTTCAGTCTAGTCCAGACGGTCGTTTCATCAGCGTCAATCCGGCAATGGCTAGAATGTACGGCTATGATTCTCCAGAAGAAATGATTGCTAACGTCACCGAAATAAGTAGCCAAGTATATGTAAATCCCGAAGGTAGGGAGGAATTTCAACGCCACTTAGATAAGTATGGAAAAGTTCATAACTGGGAGTACCAAGTTTACCGTCAAGATGGCAGTATTATTTGGGTAGAAGAAGATACCAGAGCAGTCTACGATACAACTGGCACAATATTGTATTACGAAGGTATTATTCAAGATATCACCGAACGCAAGTATAAAGAAGAACAAATCAAACGGCAGTTAGAAGAATTAAAAATCGAGATTGACCAAAAGAAGCGGGAGCAGGAAGTAGCTAAAATCACTCAAAGCGATTATTTTCGGGAATTACAGGAAGAGGCAGAAAGCCTGCGCTTGGATGATGATTGGTAAAACAATTGTCAAAGACTTTCAAAAAAAAAATCTTCTACGCTCATCCTATTCATCCAGAGTTAGCAGTGTATTTTGGAAGAGTTATATAAAATCCAAAAAAGAATATTTTTGAAGTAGGGAAGTTTTTTGAAACATCCCTACAGAGCGATCGCTAGTTAGAATGATGATAAGTTTTGAAGGTGCGATAATTATTCTGTTTGTCATATAAATGACATTGTTCGGCAACTTTTTTGATCAAAGACCAAGAAAATTCAGACTCGTATAGATAATCACCCCAATTCTCTTTCAGACTTTGATGAGCTTGACGTAAGTTGTACCAGGGAATTCCACTAGAAAGATGATGGGGAATGTGAACATTAATGTCATGACACAAAAACTCTACCCACCAAGGATATTTACAATGCACAGTTCCACAAAGTTGGGCGGAAGCTTCATGCCATTCTAATTCTGATTGAAAAGGAATTTCTGGCATAGTGTGATGAACGATAGTAAAAGTACTCATCCAAAAATGATAAACCAGCCAAGGTAATAACCAAAATTTAACTAAACCCCAAATACCAGTAGCCATTAGTAATGTAGATAAGAAAATTCCACCGCCTAACAACACTACCAACACGGAGAAACGAACTTGTTGTCTTTGTTTGCCTTCAAATTGCCACCAATTAAAATGCAAACTAGCCCAATGAGCAATTGAACCTACCCACCAAAACCAACCTCGTAATCTGCGATAAAACCACTGCACTAGGGGTGAAAACTGAGCATAATCTTCTGAAGTAAAAGGATCCCAAGCGTTATCGACTTTTAATTTATTGGTGTGTTTGTGATGATGATTATGAAGAATTCGCCAAGCGTGATAAGGATAAATTAAAGGTAAAAATAACAGATGACCAACTAAATCGTTAACCCAATTACGATTAGAAAAAGAACGATGACCGCAATCATGACCAATTACAAAAAAGCCAGTTAAACCAGTTCCTACAAAAATCCATAACAAAGGTAAAACAAACCAGGGAGACACTGCTAATCCCCAATAACCTAAACACACCAAAAGAACATTTATGATTAATTTAGACCAAGCTTTTTTTGAATTCTTAACAAAAACTTCTTTAGGTAATGTGTTAATAATATCCCTTAATTTGATTTTTTTATCTAGTTGAGGAGACTGTTTGATTTGAACCTTGATGGTAGTTGCTGTCATGAATTGCTCTTAATTATTTTGATTACTCTGCTAAAATTTGGCACATAAAAAAACTGCTAACTAGAATATTTAGTAGCAGAATTGGCTCAAGATTTGAGTTGATTACTTCCAGTATTCTTTCAAGATGAAGTTGCAGGGTAAAATTATTTACACTGCCTCAAATACAAGCCAAATTTATAAAACCTTAATAGGTATAACACAATTTTGAGACTATTCGCTTTTAATTACTCAAAATAAATAAAAATATCAAATAAATTTCGCCTAAATTTTTTATTTCTCTACCATTATTGATTTTCTAGAGTTTTTTAGCTGGAGTAAAGATCAAAAATTTCTCTGGGCTAGAAATACGATAAAATTATGAATTGCTTGCTCTTGCTATTGAATCATGGGAAACACATTCGGTCATCTATTTCGCATCACAACTTTTGGAGAATCGCATGGTGGTGGCGTTGGTGTCGTCATCGATGGTTGTCCACCACAACTAGAGATTTCAGAAGCAGAAATTCAAGTAGATTTGGATCGTAGACGACCAGGACAGAGTAAAATTACAACACCGAGAAAAGAAAGCGATACCTGTGAAATCGTTTCTGGTGTCTTTGAAGGAAAAACTTTAGGAACACCGATCGCAATTTTAGTTAGAAATAAAGACGCTCGTTCTCAAGATTACGATGAAATGGCGTTTAAATATCGTCCTTCCCATGCCGATGCTACCTATGATGCTAAATATGGTATTCGTAATTGGCAAGGAGGGGGAAGATCTTCTGCCAGAGAAACAATTGGGAGAGTCGCAGCAGGTGCGATCGCAAAAAAAATCCTGGACTCAGTAGCAGGTGTAGAGGTAATTGCTTATGTTAAACGCATCAAAGATTTAGAAGCTCAAGTAGATAGTAATACGGTTACCCTCGAACAAGTAGAAAGTAATATCGTTCGTTGTCCTAATCTTGAGTATGCAGATAAAATGATCGAATTAATCGATCGCGCTAGAAGAGACAAAGATTCCCTTGGCGGTGTAGTTGAATGTGTAGCGCGTAATGTTCCCAAAGGTTTAGGTGAACCAGTCTTTGATAAATTAGAAGCAGATTTAGCTAAAGCTGTGATGTCTTTACCTGCCACTAAGGGATTTGAAATTGGTTCGGGTTTTGCTGGCACAACCATGACAGGTAGCGAACACAATGATGAATATTATCTTGACGAACAAGGTGAGACTCGAACGGTAACTAATCTTTCGGGAGGCATTCAAGGCGGTATTTCCAATGGCGAAAATATTATTTTGCGTGCTGCATTTAAACCCACTGCCACTATTGGTAAGGAACAACGTACTGTAACGAAAACTGGAGAAGAAACTGTTTTAGCTGCCAAAGGTAGACACGATCCTTGTGTTTTACCCAGGGCTGTACCGATGGTTGAAGCAATGGTAGCTTTAGTATTATGCGATCATTTTCTCCGTTTTCAAGCTCAGTGTAAAAGTTTAAAATAACTAGCTGTTAGTTTGGTTAAATCAAGCAAGAGGTTCCCTTATGCTTCGCTCTTGAGCATCAACCAAATTTTTTAGAGCAAAAGTTATAACAAATGTTTTTCATAATAGGGTATTTACTTGCCTGGCAAACTAGATCGAGACTGCACTTAATATATATCTGATAAACAATAATAATCACTGCTAATTATTATTGTTGACCAGTAACACCCTTGAGAAAATTAGGATCGTGAGCGGGACTGTAAACATCTACTTGAGTTGAAGGAGTAACGGTAATTGTAGGAGTAGTTAAACCAGTATTATTTTGATTGCCACCACCAACAAAATATTCGGCATCACGACTTTGTTGTACTTCACCCCCACCAATACCAACTTGAGTATTAGTACCACCGACAACGTTGTTAAAACAGTTATTATCACTGCCTGTAGTAACATTATTTTCTTGTTGAGCGGGAGTTTTGGAACCGTGAATGGCAACTTGAGTATTCACATCGTAAACTAGGCAAGCTTTAGCAGCAGGGGTAAAGGAAGGAGTGAAGGGTAATAAAGCTGAAAAAGATAATAGGCTGAGAGAAACAAATCTGAATTTCATAATAACCTCACAATAATAATTGATTTCTAGACCTCTTTTGATGAAGCAGTAATTTCTGTCTTCATTATTTTGGTATGTCGATCAAGATCGGTTTATGCACCATCTCAATTTGGTTGCTAATGGCTGGAAATAAGGTAATTAATCAATTGATTAAAAATTTACCCCTAAAAAAATTGCGGTTTGTTCTACTTCAAACTTGAGAAATGATATGACCAGCAATTAGTTACAATAGTTGATGCACTCTGGACTAAGTTGGATTATGGTTGCTTCTGGAATCGGTTCTTCTCTGGTTGAATTGGCGAAACAAACTCGTCAAGCTTCACGCCAATTAGCAGTATTATCAAATCACGATCGCAATTTTGCTTTAGAAGCGATCGCGAATGCTCTTACTTCAGCAACTCCAGAAATTCTTGCTGCTAACGAAACAGATTGTCAAATCGCTAAAGAAGAAGGAATTTCTCAAGCTTTATACGCAAGATTGCATTTAGGTGAGACAAAACTACAAGCTGCGATCGCAGGTGTGAGAGATGTAGCAAAATTACCCGATCCGATTGGAGTCAAGCAAATTTATCGTGAGTTGGATCAAGGGTTAATTCTTCAGCGAGTTACTTGTCCTTTAGGTGTGTTGGGTATTATTTTTGAAGCTCGTCCAGAAGCTTTAATTCAAATCACCAGTCTGGCGATTAAATCGGGTAACGGTGTCATCCTCAAAGGAGGCAAGGAAGCAATTCGCTCTTGTCAAGCTTTAGTCAAAGTAATTCATCAAGCTCTCTCTTCAACTAAAGTCGATCCTGCCACTGTACAATTGTTAACTACTAGAGAAGAAATTAACCAGTTATTAGCCTTAGATGAATATGTAGATTTAATTATTCCTAGGGGTTCTAATTCTTTTGTGCGCTATGTGCAAGAAAATACTCGGATTCCTGTTTTAGGACACGCTGATGGCATTTGTCATCTTTATATTGATGTGGATGCCGATCTAGAAAAAGCCATTACCATTACGGTTGATGCCAAAACTCAGTATCCCGCAGCTTGTAATGCCATTGAAACTCTATTAATTCATCAAGCCATTGCTTCAGAATTTTTACCACAAATTGCTCTAGCATTAACGGCTAAAGGTGTCGAATTGCGGGGAGACGAACAAACCTGTCAGATTATTCCTGTTACCCCTGCGACGGAAACTGATTGGAGTACAGAATATAGCGATTTAATTCTTTCTATTAAAATAGTAAACTCTTTAGCAACTGCGATCGCGCATATAAATACTTATGGTTCTAAACATACTGATGCGATCGTGACAGAAAACTCTCAAACCGCAGAGACATTTCAGAATCAAGTAGATGCTGCTGGAGTTTATCATAACTGTTCTACTCGCTTTGCTGACGGTTTTCGCTATGGTTTTGGCGCGGAAGTAGGTATTAGTACTCAACAAATGCCCCCCAGAGGACCAGTTGGTTTAGAAGGTTTAGTAACTTATAAGTATAAAGTTACTGGTAATGGTCATATTGCTGCTACCTATAGTGGGAATAATGCCAAACCTTTTACTCACAAAGATTTATAAATTCCAATTGTGTAGAAAAGATTCATGCCACTTTTCGGTGCAGTGTAGCGATCTTTACTACGGGATAACTGTACGCGCAAGGCACTGCCTTGCCCCCTACTGATAACTACTCACTAAATAAATGGATTCAATTCAAGTTACTGGCATTCGCTGTTACGGATACACTGGTTTTTTACCAGAAGAACAAACTTTAGGGCAATGGTTTGAAGTAGATTTAACCTTGTGGGTAGATTTAAAACCTGCTGCTCAAAGCGATCGCATTGAAGACACCTTAGATTATCGCCAAGCGATCGCGATTGTTAAAGAAAAAATTAAAACTGCTAAATTCGCTTTAATTGAAAAACTAGTTAATGCGATCGCTGAAGAACTATTAGGACTCGAAAAAGTTAACCAAGTAAGAGTCAAGCTATCTAAACTAGCTCCACCTATCCCTGATTTTGGAGGAAAAATCACTTTAGATATTACCAGAGCTAAAATGACTGCAATTGACAATTCGTAAAATTACTTAACATTTAGAAAAATAGTTATCAACTTTACGCAATTACGACCAAGGAAATTGAGAGTAATATCTGCCACATTAGTATTAGAAAATCTACTTCTAGAAAATTGTTTAGTTTGGAAGTTTGATTTAAATAAAAATTTATTGGCAAGGAAATTTTAGGTCGATGAATAGAAAAATTAAATTAGTAATCAATCCTTTCTGGTATTACCTTAATCAGCATCTTTGCGATCCTCAATCTGTTTGGAATATGAGTTTATTTTGGCATTTATATAAAATTAAATTACTGAACAAATGCTGGAACAAAGAATGTTCACAACAAAGTCATCCTTATCTCTAAATCATTGGTTGAATATTTTAACTTTTTAGGGGCTATCTGTACTCTGATTGAGTGCAGTTTTTAGCCTTATTTTTATTAAAAACTAATTAGTTTATATAAATTGAGATAGCCCAACTGAAAACTCAGCTTCTTGAGTTTTTGATTTCTAAGTCATCAGAAAATGGACAAGTCATTAATTAACACTTGCAATGAATGCGGTAGTCTGTATTATCAACAAACTTCAAAGATGAGTTCTTTGTGTTCGGAATGTTCTCATGTTTTATATGGTTATGAGTTATGCATTCATGAATTCAAGAACGGAAGATGTGAAAAATGTTATTGGGATGGTTCGGTATCAGAATATATTAAAGGACTTAAGCAAGCAAAAAGTTGAGATAAAGTTCGATTGATTAGTTGTCATTTCAGGTATTAGCTCAAAAAATACTTAACAAAATCTTGCACACAAGACATCCGATAAACACCAGAAGAGTAATAGTTGTGGTGAATCCATTTTGCTAATTGTTCGTGAGTAGGTATACCAGGATGTTGTTTTAATACCTCAGGAGGAACATCATTCATCATGAAAATAGCTATTCCTAACATCATTCTTGGAGATTGTTATTAACTGGTGTGCCAACAAAAGTAGACATGGCTACACCTCCTTGCTCTCACAATTCTATTTTAACGAGAAATAATGCTCAAATTTCTTAAATAAATGCCATCTTTGGCAATATTTGGCTTTAAATCTCAATTAAATTTAGTAATTTTAGTTTAGAAAAAGCGGTCAGGTGTAGCCTGGCACATTAGCGATCGCAATAATTTGGGTGACTCAAAATGTGTAAAACTCCTGTAGTAACAAGGATTTAGTTTTTGAACATTTAAGTTTTGGGCTGCTCTAATTACGTTATATTAAAGTTGGATAAGCAAAATTGCTTACCCAAAGTTACCGTCAACTCTGCTAATTTTGACTACAATTCGCCAAAAAAAACGGCAGATGGTTCACTGATTAGGTGGTGAGAACATAATGAAAACTAACGCCACAACAGTAGGTTTCAAGCTTGCTCGCATCCAAGAGGAAATTATTGATTTAGAACACAAATACGCAGTAATCACCGAAGAAGATCGGCAAAAGTTGCAAAAGTTAAGACAGATCGAATTAAGCTTATGTCAGAACTACGATATTAACTCAGAAGATTATTGAGTTTTAAGTCAATTTAGATAGGCTTAAGAGTATTGTCAGCAGAGAGAGCTAAAGTTTACCTACCGCAAGTTCTGTAGCTGATTCTTCTTTGGCTCTAATTCCCAGGAGGTTAAATGCTATGAGGCAATTAGAAATTAACCCTGGAGAAAATTTTGAATTTGATACCAAAGACATTTTTAGTTAGGAATTAATTTTGAATATTTATCAATGTAATCTTAGTAAAGTACGTTCCCGCGATCGGATAGTTACTTTTCTCAATCGATTGTGCAGCGAAATTCTAGACATGAAAATGTATGGAGAACCTTTATTAGAAAGATTTGGTCAAAATCGACCGATCAATACAGGTTATACGATTGTTCAACTTGTAGAAACCAGTTCTATTGTTGCCCATTTTTCAGAGTTGAATAACTCAGTGTATCTAGAAATTTTTTCTTGTAAACCATACGATCCAAATATTGTTAGTGATTTTTGCTGTAATTACTTTGAAGCTGAAACAGTTGAGCAATACTTTTTGGAAAGAAAGTAAAGATTAGTAATCAAGGATTCAGTTAATAACTAACAAACGATCAGGTGTTTAATAACCTAAATGCCGATAAGCTTCTTCTGTGGCGATTCTGCCTCGATGGGTACGACTCAGATAACCAATTTGTAGCAAATAAGGTTCGTAAACTTCTTCAATTGTTTTGGCATCTTCCCCTGTCGCTGCTGCTACAGCTTCTAATCCTACCGGCCCCCCTTTAAATTGTTCAATAATCGTACCGAGTACTAAACGATCTGTCCAATCTAAACCAGAAGCATCCACATTAAACAGGTTTAGTGCTGTTGCTGCTAATTCTGGGGTAATGATTTCTTCTTGGTGGACTTGGGCATAATCTCTGACTCGTTTGAGGAGACGATTGGCAATCCGAGGTGTGCCACGGGAACGACGAGCAATTTCTGTTGCACCTTCTTCAGTAATGGAACAGTTTAAAATCTCTGCTGTACGTTGGACAATCAGAGTTAGTTCGTCAGGTTCATAAAAACGTAATCTTTGAATTAAACCAAAGCGATCGCGTAAAGGTGAAGTCAGAGAACCGATTTTGGTAGTTGCACCGACTAGAGTAAAACGAGGTAAGGGAATACTCCGAATTTTTGTACTTTGTCCTTTGCCAATGGTAATATCCAGGCGGTAATCTTCCATCGCAGGATAAAGTAATTCTTCAGTCATGCGGTTGAGGCGATGAATTTCATCGATAAAAAGAATATCTCCTGGTTGCAAATTAACCAACAATCCCGTGATGTCTCGCGGACGTTCTAAAGCAGGTGCAGCAGTAATTTTGCAGTTGACTCCCATCTCTGCTGCCAAAATTAACGACATAGTAGTTTTGCCCAAACCAGGAGGACCATATAGCAACAGATGATCGAGGGGTTCTTGTCTGCTTTTAGCTGCTGCGATCGCAATTTGTAATACCCCTTTTAAATCTTTTTGTCCGATATAATCAGCTAAGGTTTGAGGACGAATGCTCTCTTCATTCTGTTCGTTTTCTTCGTTAATAGTAGTAGCTGTTAAGAGTAATCGCTCTTCGCT
Organism: Stanieria sp. NIES-3757; assembly: GCA_002355455.1. NCBI lineage: Bacteria > Bacillati > Cyanobacteriota > Cyanophyceae > Pleurocapsales > Dermocarpellaceae > Stanieria > Stanieria sp. NIES-3757. The sequence continues at coordinate 2,607,473 of AP017375.1, read as the reverse complement.
TTTCGTTTTTGATTGAGATAGTTTTTTGGCAGGGGAAGATTGATCGGAATTTCGTTTAAGTGCCATTGGCAAGCTGATTAATTTCAGAAGGCTGAATGCAAATTGTTTCTCAAGTATAGCTAATATGTTGTTTTTGGCTGGAAAATAGATTTTAGATCAAATATATTTTATCGAAATTAACTTCAGACACGGTCAGCTTTGCTGCTCATATGTGATCGCATGAATCCCCTGTTTCAATCTACTCGTCGTCGTTTAGCTCTTTGGTACACAATTGTTACTGCGGTATTATTATTGTTGTTTGCGACAGGAGTTTACCTTTACGTTCGCAACACCTTGATCGATCGCATTGACGATACTCTCAAACACGTGGTTGAAGTAGTTAATCGTTCAATTGTAATTCAACCCAGTGCTAATAGTAATATTAATTATCGGATTAATTTAGAAGCGAGTTTTCGTCATAATCCTGATGCCGTAGAAGATGACCGTATCGATCTTGAGTGGTTTAATCCTGACCAAGAATTACTTTGGTGGACATTTTCCGAACCTCTCTATTTACCTTTGCATCCTAATCGCAGTGGCGAAACAGTTTATTTATCAGACAATCGGATTTTACGGCAACTAACTGAAAAAATAGAAGTTAATCATCAGATTGTAGGTTATTTACGAGTTAGTCATCCTTGGTTTGAAGTTACGAAACCCATTCATCAGTTAACCAGGGATTTGGCAATTGGGATTAGTTTGATGGTTCTTTCGGTGGCAGGAATTGGTTGGTTTTTATCGGGAATTGCGATCAAACCTGTGCGAAATTCTTACTCTAGTTTGAAACAATTTACGGCTGATGCTTCCCATGAGTTACGCAATCCAATTGCGACAATTCAAACTAATGTGCAGATGGCATTAGCTTATCCCGAAGCAGAACCTCAATTGCAACAAAGACAATTGAAAGTGATCGAAAGATTGACTCAAAGGTTGGGCAGATTAGTTAATGATTTATTGTTTTTAGCACGTTCTGATAGTGGCATTGTCCAAACCAATTTTGAATCAGTACCATTAGATGCTTTATTAATCGAAGTAATTGAGGAACAAAAAACTCTTGCAGAACAAAAAAATATTTTCTTATCAGTACATTTAATTGAACCCAATCTAAAATCAGATCTAACTTCAGAAGAAGTTTTTACTGTACCAGGAGATTGGAATCAGTTAGCGCGTCTGTTTACTAATTTAATTGCTAATGCAATCGAACACAGCAAAACAGAAACACAATCTGAAGATAATCGCCCTGCGATCGAAGTAGAATTACAACAGATTAAACGTCCTCCCAAATTCAAAGTTAGAAGAAATTATTCTGATTCTCCTCGTTCTTTTGTTTTACAAATCACAGTTAAAGATAATGGTAATGGTATTCCCGAATCAGCTTTACCTCATATTTTTGATCGCTTTTATCGGGCAGATCCTTCTCACAGTCATAACCGCGATTTAGAAAATGCTACAGGGGCAGGTTTAGGACTTGCGATCGCTAAAGCAATTGTTGAAAATCATCAAGGACAAATTACTGTTGAAAGTGTGGTTAACCAAGGAACTACTTTTACGGTGATTTTGCCACAAGATTAAGGACAAATACTTGACAGAAAAATGAACCCAACTTTGACAATTCGACCCATGACCTCTTCAGAGGTTCAGCTTGCCCTCGATTGGGCAGCCCAAGAAGGCTGGAATCCTGGTTTACATGATGTGATCGCGTTCTATGCGACTGATCCAGCAGGATTTCTCATGGCAGAACTTGACGGGGAAAAGATCGGTTGTATCTCCGTAGTTCGCTACAATAGCAAATTTGGATTTATCGGGCTTTATATTGTTAAACCTCAATGGCGAGGACGTGGGTATGGACTGCAATTGTGGCAAACTGCATGGCAACAGTTGCTCGGTCGGTTTGATTCTGAAAACTTTAGTATTGGGTTAGACGGGGTGCTGGAGAGGGAATCAACCTATCATCAAGCTGGATTTACAGCAGCATATCGTCATATTCGTCACGTTTATCAACCCATCTCATCCGATTCAGTTCCGAATGATGTAATTTCATTAAAGGATCTGCCATTAGAACACCTCATTTCCTATGACACAAAAATTTTTGCAGCATCACGTCCTCAGTTTTTATCGCCTTGGATTAACCATGCAGAAGCTGCCTATGGAATTGTATCGAGCGATCGCGTTTGTGGTTATGGAGTTTTGCGTCCCTGTCGTCAAGGCTTTAAAATTGGACCTTTGTTTGCAGATACATTCGAGATGGCGGACTGTCTATTTCGTGCGTTAACCTCTCATGCTGGAGGACAGCCTGTATTTATCGACATTCCCGATGTTCAACCAGCATTGCCAGTTTTAATTCAACGCTATTATTTACAGCCTGTTTTTACTTGTGTGCGAATGTATTGGGGAAATGTGCTTCCTCTTGATGTGGAACGTATCTTTGGCGTAACAACTTTGGAACTTGGATAGCGATCGCAAATAGCTTTTATTGTTCTTATAACAAACAAAACACTTCTGAAATGGTGAGAATTGAATCCCTTTAACTCCAGAAGTGTTGAATTTTAGTTTAAGTTGAAATTTTAGAAGCGGTTGTTTCTACGGCCACCGCCGCCACCAAAAGAGTTTTTATTTTCACGAGGTCTAGCTTTATTAACTTTTAACTCGCGATCCATCCACTCTGCGCCGTCTAATTTAGCGATCGCTGCATCTTCTTCTGCTTCTGTTTCCATTTCTACAAAAGCAAAACCACGCTTGCGTCCTGTTTCACGGTCAGTAGGAAAGTGAACTCTTTTGACACTGCCGTACTCAGCAAAAACTTCAGTAAGATCTTCTGGACCAATCTCGTAATCCAGATTGCCTACGTAAATTGACATAAGTTGATTGTCTCCTCAATCAAAAGTGTGTAGAGAGATAAGATTTCGGAGTGAAGCTTGTCAATACCAGATGGAAAACCTATCAATACTGAATGCAAATTCTAATCTTCAATCTCTATTCTCAGGATTTATAATAACACTTTATTTGGAAATGTCAGGTTTAAAATTCTAAAATTACAGGAGCATGATCGCTTGGCTTCTCTAATTTTCTTGGTTCTAGGTCAATTTTACAATTAATTGCTTGTTTGTATAACTTTTGTGTCAAATAATGATGATCAATGCGCCAACCACGATTCCGACTAAAACCAGCAGCGCGATAATCCCACCAACTATAATGTCCTGTTTCAGTAGTAAATTTACGAAAAACGTCTTGAAATCCAATTGCTAATACTTCCCGTAAAGCTTCTCTTTCCGCAGGAGAAGACATAATATGAGTTGCTTTACCTTTGGGGTTATAAATATCTCGATCTTCTAAAGCGATATTAAAATCGCCACAAATACAAATTTCTCTCGTTTCTTTAACTATCAAAGTGGTTAAATATTCACCCAACAATTTTAACCAAGCTAATTTATATTGATATTTTTCGCTTCCCACCGCCGAACCATTGGGAACATAAAGATTAACTACTCGCAGATCCGCGACGACTCCAGTAATTACTCGCTTTTGTAAATCAAATTCAAGAGCGCGATCGCCTACTATTGGACTAAAACCGCTACTAATTTCTGTTAAAGGAGTCTTACTAAAAATAGCTACACCGTTATAAGCTTTTTGTCCTGAAATGTAGAGATGATAACCTAATTCTTCAAAAGGAAGACGAGGAAAGTCGAGATCGATAACTTTGGTTTCTTGTAAACAAAGAACATCTACGGGATTTTTGCTTAACCAATCAACTACAATTTGTTGACGAGTCCGAATTGAGTTGACATTCCAAGTCGCAATTTTCATCTTCCGTTTGAGATTTATTGAACAGAGTTTTAAATTATCTCATTGACAATCAAAATAAACTTTAAAATTTTTGTATAAGTTAATGATTTTAAAAAATTATCAATTCAACTATTCTTGGCAAGGAAATAAAAACAAACCTGTAATTTTATTTCTTCATGGTTTTATGGGCGATCGCTTTGATTTTGATCGGGTTATTGCTTTGCTTGCTCCTCATTTTTCTTTTCTTACTGTAGATTTGCCTGGTCACGGAAAAACCAAAGTTATTGGAGCAGAAAGTAATTATACAATGCCAAATACTGCTCAAGCTTTAATTGAATTATTACAAATAAATCAGATTAATAAATGTTTTTTGGTTGGTTATTCTCTAGGCGGTCGTTTGGCTTTATATTTAACGCTTTATTTTCCTGAATATTTTTATAAAGTCGCTTTAGAATCTGCTTCGCCAGGCTTAGAAAACGAGGAAGAACGCGAGCAAAGAATTCAACTAGATCTTCAAATTGCAGCAGAATTAGAATCAACTGATTTTAGCTTTTTTTTAAATAAATGGTATAGCAATTCTTTATTTGAGTCATTTAAAAAACATCCTGACTTCAATCAAGCGATCCAAACAAAATTAACTAATAATCCTACAGAATTAGCCAAGTCTTTAAGAAATATTAGTACAGGACTTCAACCCTCTTTATGGCAGAACCTTAAACAAAATAGAATTCCTCTACTTTTTCTGGTTGGAGAATTAGATCAAAAATTCGTTTTGATCAATACTAAAATGACTAAATTGTGTCCCAATTCTCAATTAAAAATTATTAAAAATAGTGGTCATAATATTCATTTTGAAAATCCTGTTGAATATGCACAAGCTATTAAAGATTTTTTTAATTGAAACAAGTTCCAAACATTATTAACCAAGATTAACCAAGTTTTTCTTTGATTCTGGCAGAATACTTGGAAAAGCCATTGCGATCAACATAATCAAATTGGCTACCCAAAATAACCAAACTAACCATAATAAACCAAGCCAAGGTTGAGGATAAGTGACTAAGTTTATTCCTGACCACAATTGCCAAATCCGAAAACCAGTATAAACTGTTCCAATAGTAACAACAACGCTTGGACATAACCAACGGCTAAAACTCATTTCACAGACAAGCTGAACAGCAACAGCTACTAGATAACAACTAAAAAACTGGCGAGGGAGCGATCGCTCCCAGAACACAACTAACATTATTGCAGGAAGAATTACTCCAATTACTAAAGCAACCTTGACCCAAATCCTCATAAACTGCCACTGCGTCTCGCTGAAAGCCATAATTGGTTTTAGTTTTAAAATCTGGTGTTTAGCTAACCAACCAACTCCGCCACTCAATCCCGTAGCAATTGCAATAAATGACCAAACAGTATGCCAGTGATTGGGATTCATGTTAATTACTTACTATTAATTATCCAAGCTGAACTATCTCGATCTTTAACATATCTGCAGATTGCGGGGTCACCAGCGATCGCTTTTACTAAGGAATGAGAATTAGTTGAAATCAAAGAATTATTGCCTTTTCCAGTTACCTATTACGTATTAACTGGTAACTGGTAGCTATTTATGGTTGACTGTTAACCGCTGAGTGATTAATACTTTCACCTTTCACAACTTCTGAGGCAGTAATTCCATCTCCTTGAAAACCAAAATACCAAAGAGAAGCAGCAGCTTCAGCGCGAGTTACTGGTTTTTTAGGCTGAAATAAAGTTGTATAACCAAACACCCGCTTCATATTAGAGTTGTCCCCATTTTGAAAATCAGCAAACAATGCTTGCAAAGCTTGAGGCGAGATATTGGCTGCATCTTGAAAACCCCAACTTTGTTTAATCGCATCAATTGAAGCAGTAGGTAAATTTTTTCGTAAATCTAGAGGTACTTTCCAAGTTAATAAATCTTCTCTGGTTAAAGGTGCATTGGGTTGAAATAATAATTTATTGCTATTATCTGTCAGCATCGAAGGAATTAATCCTGCTTCTGCTAATCCTTGAATAATCTCAAAATCAGGATCGTTAACGCTAATATCTTGAAAAGCTGGGCGATCGCTTTTGGTCGCTAAATGAATTTTTTCTCCAGCAGCGTTACCATGAAATTGATTATTAGCTTCTACGAGCCAACGAGCATAATCTCTACGAGTAATAGGTTCATTAGGTGCAAATTTATTGGCTTCAACCTTCTCTACCTTAGAGTAGGCAGTTAATATTCCTAATTTTGCCAAATCTTCTACATAGGGACGTAGTTGTTCTGATGCTTCATCAAGATCGCTAAAATAAACTGCTGAGGCTGTAGTCTCTATATTAGGCTCTATCTCAGTTAAATTTTCAGAGGGGTTGGTTGTTTCTGAGGTAGTTAATTGAGGTAACTCTTCAATCGGTTGATATGCGATCGCAAATTGATTGGAAATTAAATTATCTTTACTCTCTGTAGTTGGTTGACTAAGAGAAACTGTTACTTTTAAGTTTTCTCGACTCGCAGTTAAAGTATTATTACCTTGTTGAACATCTTCTGGAAAAGATTTGATAATTTTCCAGCCATTGGCTTTAAGTTGTTGTTGATAATAACTAGCTATTTGAGTTAAAGAGTCTGGCGACTCCCAATTAGTTTTACCTTTTTCAGTAGTTAATCCTGGTTGTACTTCGATTAGTTGAGCTTTAGGATAAAGAGGAATCTCGATCGGAAAATCGTCTGGTAAGCTGATCGTCTGTTCAAAAGTGGGACTAGAAGAATTAAGTGCAGAGTCAGAAGAGATAGAACTTCCATCTAAACTAGTCACTGAAGTTGCTACTTGTTCGGGAACTTGACTGTTAGCTAAAGTTTTTTTTAGTTGAGGATCGGCAGCTAACCAATTTTCAATCGTCGCACCATTATTACAAGCAGAAAGTAAAGCGATCAAACTGCTTAGAATCGCGAAGTTCCTCGTCTTCTGCGAGCTTACCCAGCGATAAAAGTTGTGTGGTTGATTTGAAAACACAGTTACTTGCTTAATAATCGGACTCCCAAATTTTATCGAAAAATGACATTAATTCTCAGGATGGACAAATTAAAGACTTTAGTCGTTTGATTATTTTAACGTTTTTGTAAAGCGATCGCTATTTTTACTCTTTTAAGCTGTCATTAAGACAAACTCTAGTTATAGTAACAAAAACCTAGTTTGTCCAATATCTAACCATAGACTGTTTCCATCTCAAAAACTGGAATTATTAAAATTTTCTGAATAATTGCAAAAATTTAAGTTTTGTAACTAAATAAATAATATTGTATCAAATCAAAAATTCCCGATCTGTTTAATTCGCATATTTACTCGACTTGTCAGAAGTGAAGGTAATATTCCTAAGGAGAATTCCCAAAATTTTTCTGGGAAGTAAACACACGTTAATAGTTAACCTGAGTTCGGGTTAAGCAGATTGAGGTAAAAGCCAATCTAAACGTAAACTTGGTTTCTTTGGTTGCCTTCGGGTTCGGGCGCGTTCCCAAGTGCGAGTTTCCCGCACGGGGTCGCCCTCTCAATAAGCAATTAATCCACACAAAACATTAACGCAAAAATTTACAGGCGAGCGATGTCTCGAATGTTCAATCTGAGATATATTCTTGAGTTGGTCATTAACTGTCTCTATAAAAGATAATCTCAGAATGGTTAGCCCAATATGACCTAGAGCTAAAATCCGAAAAAACCAGAATAGTTCACACTCTACAGGATTTTGATAACAACAAACCAGGGTTTGATTTCCTAGGTTTTCATATCAGACATTACAAAGATCGATAAAACCAATCCCCGTACAGCTCCCAAAACAATGTTTGAGGTAAACACACAAAGGGATTAAGGTTGAAGGAATCCATTCTACAAATCTTTGATAACTTGGAAGTCCTGGAAAAGCTGAATGCCAGTATTTCTTGACCTGATTCAAATAAAAATAGTTAACAATAATAAAACTCCCTTAATTGGGAGTCTTAATCAAATAGCCTTATTAAAACAAATCCTAATGATGTTTATTCTTCATCAGAACTAAGAATTTGGGGAACACGAAAATAATCGCCTTCTTGTTCGGGTGCAGCTTTTAATAAAGCATCTTTATCTGGAAAAGGTTTTAATTGATCGGAGCGAGTAATATTACTCAGTTCTATAGCTCTGGTGGTGGGAGGAACATTTTCTGTATCAAGTTCACTTAACTGTTCAAAATAATCCAAAATACTATTAAGTTGAGTTGTAAATTGTTCTTCTTCTGCCGAAGAAATTTCTAAACGTGCTAAGTGAGCAACTTTTCTAACTTGTTCGCGATCGATCATGTTGATTAATTAAATTTAGAAGTAAACATCCATTTCTGAACGTCCAGTAATTTTAAGCCAGTTTTGTGCCTCCATATAATTATTGGGAGCAATACGAATTGCTTGTTTCCAGAATTCAGCAGCTTTATCAAATAAAAACTCTGCCTTTTCATCTTGACCAGCTTCTTTAGCTTTTTCACCCTGATAATGATAAATTACAGCAACATTATTCAAAGCTTGAGGCATTTTCGGATTCAGATCGATTGCCTCATTATAATAGTCTAATGCTTTGTCCATTTCGCCATTACTAGCATAGATCAACCCCATATTATAAAGAATATAGCTGCGATCATTAGAATCCTCTTCTAATTTGAGAGCTTCTTCGTAGTTTTCTAAAGCTTCTGCATATTCACCATCAGCTTGAGCCGACATCCCATCACGATAGTAGGCAAAAGCTTCTTTGGCTTGTTTATTGGTTGGTAAAACTTTCAAAATCAAATCTGCCATGACAGTGAAAGATTTATCAATAAAATTATCGTTTCTTTGAGTACGTGGCATAGTAATTTTTGGATGCAATGATTATGTTTCGATCCTACCGTTTTGAGTCACGATTAGATCGGTTGGGAATTTGGTCTTGTTACATTACTATTGAATTAAAAATTCACCTCACAAGTTAAATCTCCTGATTTTTGAGAAAAACGAAGATTTTCTTCATAATCAACAGGACAATCAATTACGGCTGGTACATCTTGAGCTAGTGCTTCTTTGAGAGTGGGAATTAAATCTTCTGCTGATTGAACGCGATAACCTTTTAATCCCATACTTTCAGCAAACTTAACAAAATCGGGATTGGTAAAATCAACAAAAGAAGAGCGACCAAATTGATTAAGTTGTTTCCACTCAATTAAACCATAACCATTGTCGTTAAAAATAAGAGTCACAAAAGGCGTATTTACTCTTAAAGCAGTTTCTAATTCTTGACAGTTCATCATAAAACCGCCGTCTCCAGTCACTGCGACAACTTTCTTATCAGGATGGACGAGTTTTGCTGCGATCGCGCCAGGAATGGCTATTCCCATTGCAGCAAAACCATTAGAAATAATACAAGTATTGGGGCGATCGCAATGATAATGACGTGCCATCCACATTTTATGCGCTCCTACGTCAGAAATTACGATGTCTTCTGGTCCCATTACCTGACGCAAATCATAAATAATCTTTTGGGGTTTAACGGGAAAACCTTCATCAAAAGCATAATATTCATAATCTTCTTTAATCTGCGTCCTTAAGCGGACGATTTTAGGGGTAGTTTTGCCCTGACGGTCTGTGCGTTTGATAATATCGACTAAAGAATCAGAAATATCTCCTACTACTTCTACAATTGGAATATAGCTGCTATCAATTTCAGCATGAGTCATGCCAATATGAATAATTGGGATTGTACCTTCAGGATTCCATTTTTTCGGGGAATATTCAATTAAGTCGTAACCAATGGCAATCACTAAATCGGTTTCATCAAAAGCACAACTAATTAAATCTCTTTGTTGTAAACCAATTGTCCACAAAGCTAACGGATGAGTATAGGGAATAGCTCCTTTCCCCATAAAGGTATTCGCCACAGGAATATTCAATTGTGTAGCAAATTCAGTTAAAGTTGCACTAGCATTGGAGCGAATTGCCCCATTGCCAGCTAAAATTAGTGGATTTTTGGCTTTAGAAATAGCTGCTGCTGCTGCATTAATACTACGGTATGAGGCATAGGTTTTTTCTTGGTCGTCTTTTTTTAAGGGTTTACCATTAACTGACATGGCAGCAATATTTTCTGGTAAATCAATATGAGTTGCTCCTGGTTTTTCACTTTGAGCTACTTTAAAAGCTTTACGAACAATTTCTGGAGTATTAGTAGGACGAACAATTTGCTTATTCCATTTAGTTACAGGAGCAAACATTGCTACTAAATCTAAATATTGATGAGATTCAATATGCATCCTATCAGTGCCTACTTGTCCTGTAATAGCCACTAAAGGCGCACCATCAAGATTAGCATCAGCTACTCCTGTCATCAGATTAGTTGCACCAGGTCCTAAAGTAGAAAGACAGACCCCTGCTTTACCCGTCAAACGACCATACACATCTGCCATAAAAGCTGCACCTTGTTCGTGGCGAGTAGTGACAAATTGAATCGAAGAACCTCTGAGAGCTTCCAAAATATGTAGATTTTCTTCTCCAGGTAATCCGAAAACGTATTCTACTTCTTCATTTTCTAAACATTGAACCAGCAACTCGGCAGTATTAAGTTCGCCCATGACCCCTTCCAATTATGCTTCACAAAATTTCGTCTTGATGAAGTCGAGGCAAACTCAGTAATTTTCAGTAAGAGTAAACTCGACCTCAAAAAAAGTCCTTCAAATTTAGCATAGCTAAGATAAGACTTATCCAACCACATCAGTTAGGGACTGCTAACAAGGATGATTAGCGATCGCCTATTTTAACTAATTCTCTACCGCCAAAAATCGCTTCAAAGTGCCGATAAAACTTAAATTCCAGCAAATTATAAAAAGGATCTTCTAAAAAAAAGGTTCGATGTTCGGTTAACTCTCCAGGAAAGCGTAATTTAGGCGATTGCGCCAAATTTAATTGTTGATTACGTGCTTTTTCTAGTAAATTTTCCCATTCTGATTCTGTGGAAAAAATTAAACCAAAATGCCTAGGATAAATACTTTTTTGTGGTTGAAGCGGTTCTAAGCTCATGTGAGCGACTACTTGATGACCATAAAAGTTAAAAATAATCGCACTCGAATTTTCTCGACCTATCTGACAACCTAAACCTTGACTATAAAATTCTTTTGCTTTGGCTAAATCGTTAATTGGGATAGCTAAATGAAAAATAACTTGATTATTCACCATAATTTAAATCTCCTTTTTCTCAAAATTGTAGAAAATACTACTCAATCTATCTAATAAATATTTTTTAGTTATAAGAGTTCAAATGCTTATTTTGACTAGGTTTTATCGAATAACTCATCTAGAATTTAGTCAAGAAACAAGTAGAATACGTAGAGGCGTAAGTTTTAAATTAAGAGAAAAACAAATATGAAGCAGCGTGGAGTAACAGTTTGGTTTACAGGATTTAGTGGTGCAGGTAAAACTACAATCACTAATGCTCTAGTCGAAGAACTAAAAAATCAAGGATTTGATATTGAAGTTTTAGATGGCGATATTATTAGAGAAAACCTGACTAAAGATTTAGGTTTTTCTAAAGAAGACAGAGATACTAATATTCGTCGCATTGGTTTTGTAGCTCAACTGTTAACTCGTCATGGAGTAATAGTTTTAGTACCAGTTATTTCTCCTTATCGTGCAATCCGAGCAGAAATGAGACAAAAAATTGGTGATTTTGTCGAAGTATTTGTTAATGCACCTTTAGCAGTTTGCGAAGACAGAGATGTCAAGGGATTATACAAAAAAGCCAGAGCAGGCGAAATTAAACAATTTACTGGTATCGATGATCCTTATGAACCTCCCCTCAATCCTGACGTTGAGTGTCGTACTGACAAAGAAGAGGTAGCTGAATGTGTCGCTAAAGTAATGAATAAGTTACAAGACTTAGGCTATATCTTTTAAAAAGATTTGAAGTTAGCTTCAATTAAAATTGTGACTGGGTATCAAACAATATCTAAGTAGTTTTACTTTGATGTGATGTAGATTTACCTAGTCTTATTTTTTAGCAATTTCTGGCTCTATAACTATTTTAATATGATTGTAGCGATCGCATCTAGACTGCTCATAGTAATAAAATTTTTTCTTTGATGACAAGAATCTTTTGATTTCAATAATTATTTGGACTTGTTATTAGACCTAGGAAGCATTCGTTACAATACATTTAGACTAATTGGACTAAATTGAATAACTTGACGAACATACCGAACGGCAGATACTTACTAGCGATAACTGATGATTAAATATGCCAGAAATAAACTTTCTAATTGAATGGCCCGATGGTTCACGACAAACTTGTTATTCTCCTTCTTTAGTAGTTAAAAAATATTTTACTCCTGGAGAAGAATATGACTTAGAAGACTTCCTTAACAGGTCAGAAACAGCTTTGCAAACAGCAAGCGATCGCGTTAAAGAAGCTTATGGATTTTCTTGTAGTAGAGCCTGGGGACAATTTCAGGAGATTAAGACTCAAGCTGCTCAATACAAAAATCTTCCTGACCCAAAAGTACGTTTTTTACAATTTCAGGAATATCAAAATTAGTTGAAATTAGCAGCTAATATTTAAAGCGATCACGAAGTGCCTCAGCGAAGCTGAGACCGCGTAAGCGCCAGGCAAAGCCTGACCGCTTCGCTGCTACCTTCGGTAGTCGCTTTTTTACCACAACAATAAACAATATTTTTTTCAAAATTAGCTTTGTCGGCGCGCTACGCGATAGAAGTCGAGATGTAAATTTAAAAGGCAAAGGAATAACCAGCTACTAAACGTAACTCATTGGAATCGCCAGATTCTCCCGCAAGATCTCCCTGTATCCCCAGATCAAGAACACTTTGATAACCAATTTGTTGACGCATACCTACTCCTAAAGAGACTACTGCGCCGTCATTTTCTACTTCACTAGCTTTTACTCCCACTTCAGCTAAAAAGGTACGGGTAAAGGCTTCGGGATAGCCTATGGGTCGAGAATAACCCAAGATTATCCCAGGCACAAAAGATCTTTCTTCATCTTCAGTAGCAGTAGCAAAATTAGCATCTAAGTTGAGGTGTAAGCGGTTGTATTGTCCGACGGTTTTACTAGCAATACCTCTGAGGCGAAAATCTACCCCCTCAGAATCATTCCCTGTAGGAAAAGCAACATCACCCCGTAGGGCAAAAGCAGGAGTATTATTATATTCGCGATTGAAGTTATGCAGCACTCCTACGGATAGATCGCCAATATTAAATTCCGTCTCGTCATTATCTTCTTCAATACTAGGATCTATGCCAATATTGAAATGGGTGTTAGGGGCAAAACCATAAAGATACTCAATTTCAAATTCACCCCCTACAGATTTGCCTTCGGGAATAGTTAAAGCTGCACCTAGATCTAATGCTTGTTCGCGAAAACCAATTGATTCAGCGTCATCAAAATTGAGGGGACGATTAGCATCAATATTATTATGATCAACTGCCAGAGAGCGATTTGCTACAGAAAAGACAAGAGCGATCGCACCTAGCCAAGCTAGGGAATAAAATTGTAATCTTTGCATTTAGGTTAGATTGTTTTAATAACTAATGGTTATGGTTGGTATGGTCTTCTTCTAGCTCGCTCATGTTGGGATTATTTTCTCTGCGATCTATATCAGAATTATTCTCCTGGTTCATTTGCTGGTGCATTATGTGGGGATTGTTTTGCTCATGATTAAGATGCTCGTATCCTTCAATATCTCCCATCCAGCCCATTCCTGGCATTCCCGCCATAAAACGGTGGTCGTGTAGCTTGTCATCACCGTAGGTTTTTCCTGCTTCCATTCCTTCGTGATTGGCAGCCATTACTAACCAAATTGCTCGTTGAATTTGTTCTTCTTGCTGTTTCTCGCTCATCCATTCCGAAGCTAAGGCATCGTTCACCATGTCGTGCAGCATATGAAGATTGTCAAAGGTATTGGCAATTTCGGGGAAACGAGCAGCAAAACGGGGGCTAACCTCAGCGAACATGGGCATAAAAGGGCGATCTGTACGATAGAGTTCTACTTCGTGATACTGTTTGCCCATCTGCTCGTAGGCTTGTTGTTGTTGTTCTAAAGTTTTGCCATAAAGTAAGTCATACATCGAACCCTGTAACCAGTGATAACCCCAGAATAAACCATTCACTTTAGGATATTTTTGGCGAAAGGCTTTCGAGTAGGGCTGAGAATCAAGATAACCCATATTCATTGGTAACCCCGTAATGGCATAGGGTACGTTATCAAGATAAAACTGATACAATGCTTCAATCTCCGCTTCTTTTTCCGCCTCAGTCAGTTCCGTACTGGCAAGTACATCTACTGTTTGAAAGTGAAGAATATGCGCCCATTCAAATACTTGTTCTAATACTCCATACTTGCGTCCAAAAGTAGGAGAAATATTGGCTTCATCGGGCATATAACGAGGAGGATTTTTTAAAACTTGATTGATCTTCTCAAAGGTTTTAGTTTCCAATTCATCAGCTTTCCCTGTAACCAAATCCTCATAGGCAAAAGCATGACCGACAGCCACTGCATTTAAGTCGAAAGCAAGAGGACGAACGTTATAGATGTCATCATTATATTTACCACGTTTGCGATAAATATGGTTTTTGTCCTTATTATTCATCCATTTTGGTAAATTTTGTGGCACAGGAGGTAATTCTTTTACTTCCTCTGTCGTCATCTGATGATGATGATGTTCTGATTGAGCGATCGCTGGTGGTAATCCTATAGCGATGAAAGAGAACATGACCGCACTAGCGGTAATTTTTGAAACTAGATCATTAAACATATCCAAAATAAACAGGCTATTTTTGAGATTGATTTTGAGTATTACATTGATGGTTTTGCTGATTTGCTGAATTAGTTGTTGAAAGTTGGCTATGTTGATGCTGTTGATGGTTCTGATCTTGACTATGACACTTAGTTGTCTGTTGTGAATCTTGATTGCTACAACAGGTTGTCTGCTGTTGATTAGAGGACTGGTTATTAGTAGTATTTTGTTGTTGTCGATCATTATTTTGTGCTTGGGCAGCAGACATAGATGCGATCTGTAGAGTAACTGCTATTGCTAAAACAAAAATCGATGCACTGCGTTTATTTTTCATAAATAAATTACCTCCAAGAGTTCATATATCTATTTATAGTTCTGAAAAATTAAATCAGAATGAAATTTGATGCGATTAATTGGATGAGAAATTAAAGTCTACAATTTTCTTTCTTCTAACTTGCTTCAAGATTGTATGTAGCCGTCAAAAGTCTAATGTAAAGAAACACTGGAAATTAAAGGACAGACTTCTTGAGAATTAGATTTGGGATAGAGATTATTTGTCCAAGCAGTGCGATACTCTTCCAATTCGGCTTTAAATAAAGTCATCTGCTTAATCTGAATTTCTAGTTGCTCGATCTTCTCATTCAGTAAGCTTTTTACCAGACTGCAAGGTTGTTCGCCCCGATCTCTAACATCAAGAAATTGTTTGATTTCTTCTAAAAGTAAATCCCAAAGCCTGAGCTTTTTTAATGAATTTTACCTGAGAATTAGCATCTTGACTGTAGTAGCGATAACCATTGTCTCCCCGTAAGGAAGGGAGTAAAAGCCCTAAATCGCTGTAATAACGTAAAGTTCCCACTGCAACACCTGTTTGTTTGGCTAATTCACCAATTTTTAAAAAATTTATTTGATTCATAATTACTTTGCCACCTCTTCTCGCTACTCCTTAAGTTTAGACTCTCTAGTAGACTACAGAGTCAAGGTAGGGATAGTCCAGAATATAGGTTGTATTTCTCTATCTACTTGCATCTTGCAACTGAACGATCGCGTTGGGTTCGGCTTCTTTTATTTTTACCGATTCAGCTTCTCCTGTAGTCGCAGAAAAAATAAGTGCTGCGCCCATAATTGCCATAATCGCATTCTCGGTAAAGCTGACAATTCCTAAAGGTGCTTTAGAATTTCCCCCAACACAGGCACAGTTAAGGGCTAGCTTGTCAATATAAACGGCTTTAAATACCGATATGCCACCACTAATACCAATAGACTTGTCGCTTAATAAGGTAGAGTAACAATTAGCCACTGATCATGAAACAAGAAAATGTTGGACATCAATCGGGTGCTGAAAGAAGACCGCCTGCTCAGGGCATTGACAGGATTAAACCGTAAAGCATTCGGCGAATTGTCGCAAGGCTTTGAAATTATACTTAACCAAGAGGCGATCGCCAAAAGCCAAAAGCATCGAAAACGAGCGGTGGGTGGAGGGAGAAAGGCGCGATTGCAGAGAGTAGAAGAGAAACTATTTTTCATATTGTTCTACTTCAAGTGCTATCCTACCTTTGATGTGGCAGGAGTGCTGTTTGACCTACACCGCAGTCGGGCACACCGTTGGATGTTAAGACTGCAACCATTGCTCGAAAAGGTCTTGGGAAAGAAAATGGTCTTACCAAAACGCAAATTGGAAAGTATTGATGAGTTTATTGTTCGTTTTCCATATGCCAAAGAAGTGATGATTGATGGGACAGAGCGTCCCATTCAACGTCCCAAAGACCAAGAGAAACAGAAAAGTCATTATTCGGGTAAAAAAAAGTGCCATACTCGTAAACACCTAGTGATGACAGACCAAGATAAACGGGTGCTAGTGCTAACAAAGGCAAGAGAAGGTAAGCTTCATGATAAAAGACAGTTGAATGAGGAAAAATTGGTCGATTTTGTTCCAGATGAACTTCCAATTCATGTGGATTTAGGCTTTCAGGGATTACAAAAAGAATTTGTCAATATTAAAATTCCAGATAAAAAGCCCAGAGGCAAAGAACTGACAGAAGAACAAAAACAGTCCAACCGAGAAAAAAGCAGCGAGCGGGTTAAATGTGAACACACCATATCAGGTATTAAGAGATACAAAGCTGCTGCTACAGTATACAGAAATCACATTCGTGATTTGGATGATCGCTTCATGCTGACTGCTGCGGGTCTCTGGAATTTCTACTTGATGGCTGCATAAATTAATCAGTGAAATTGAGCATTCCATTTCATCATTTTGTTGTTCTTATTTAGCGACAAGTCTATTGTTTAAATCTAAAATAAAATCTTCAACTACAAAGTTATCACTTTGCCTCGAAATTTCGTATATAATACTGTCACCAGAACGACGCGCTCTTAAGTTTGCAACAGATAGTGGTAGGTCAGATGGAGAAAGCATTATATCAGCTACAGGATTATCATTATTAGCCAGGTCTGGCTTTCCTGTTGCAATATAATTTTCAATAGCTCCTTCAAAAAAACCTATATTTGGATCTGCGTCACTATCAATAATAGGCTGTTCAAAACCTTGTGCATCGATAGTTCGATCAAACAAATCAAATGTAGCACCTACTGCTGATTGATCTTGTCCTCTGGAAGAGTATCTACTTCTTCTGCGAGCTTCTGCTGAATCTGCAAGAGTTCCTAGAATAACTGCTGTTGCTAGAGTAATAGTTAGTAATGATTTAATCTTTTTCATGTTTAATTAATTTCCTGCATTAATTTACTTACGTTGAGTTGATTAATTTATGTGGTTTGAAATTAATTTAATAACCTTACCCCCCCCTTAAATAAAATGCAATGAAACTAAGATAAATTTGCTGAATTTTGATAAATAATTATCGAATTTGTAAACACTAATTATTGGGTTTGAGATTTATATAAACAATTGTAAAAATAACAATTGAATTGCATCTGCGGGGGCGACAACTAATTCATAAAGCAGGCTGTATAAGGGAAACAGCCCTCATACCTTTCCGATAATAGGATTGTTTGTGAGGGTAAAAAGAGATCAATTGTTGAATTACATCCTGAAAAAAGGCAATTGAGTCTAACCAGTTTTGACCATGCAAACCAATAGAAAAACTACTATGTCTTCGATAATTTTTGCCAGATTCAGTCGCACGAGTTACGTATTTAGCGACTCCTTTGGATTTAATATTTTGTCCAGAAAAAGTAGATAAACTTGCTTGCTAAACAGATTAATAAAATCAAAGAAATAAGTCTGTGGTCGCTGACTCTAGTAATTTCAAGATTATAACCAGCTTACTTGTCGTCCCCGCAGATCAAATTATCGATAATAAGTAATGCCACGATATTTTAATTCAATCGGTCGACTACTCGTACGATAAATTTTTGGATTAAGTGTTAAGGTTAGATACCAACAGTGTTCGAGTCTTTTGCGTTCATCTAATTGCCAACAATTTTCTAACAATTGGCTTTTGTAAACATACCAAAATAAAAAGGGATTAAAAACTCGTGTTCCATCTGAGCGTGAAAATAACTGTTTAATATATTTTAAAAAAGGGAAATTGTTTTTAGTGGCAATTTCAGGTTGAGCGGAAACAATCTCAATATTTGGGTTTTTTCCTTGAGTTGCTATTGATAATGCTGATTTATTGTTGTTATATCGCACTCCCCGATAAACTAGTTCCATCAGTGTCACCTCCGTTCCGTGTTGTCGATTGTGAGGCGCGTTCCTTCAGGAGTTGAAACTTTTTCCTTACTTCCGTCTCTCTGAATATTTTAATTTTAGAGAGATGAACGATTTATTATTCTTATCTTTATCATAGGTCATCATTTAGTTGCTCAGGTATCAGTCAAAAGGCTTAAATATATAAACAATCGGCATTTAATTACTTTTGTTTCTTCAATTTCAATTTAGATTTGTTGACCGTCTTTTTAATGAAAATCTACTTCCCAAACTCCAATATAAATGCGATCTTCTTGATTACGTTCAATTATTCCTTCTAAGTTACCTACCGTAAATAATTGCTGATTTTTTTGGCGAAAATAAACTTGTTTTAATCCCTGACTAACTGTAGCTGGAGTGCTACCTCCCAAAAACCCAGTTAAAATTTGTTGCAGACTTTCTAAATTAGCTGAGGCAGGAACAGCAATTTCCGTTTGACGCAATTTTTTTGTCTGAGTATCAAATAAATATCCTAAATCTACACCCTCAGACACAACATTTTCGTATGACCAAGCAATACTATTTGTCCAATATCCTTGTTTACGCCAGATTGGTTCTCCTAAAGTTTGTAAAACTCGCTCTTCTGAAGTTCCAGGAATAAAAATAGGTAAATCGCTTAAATCATTTGTTTTTCGGGTTATTTCGGCTTCAAAACTAGTAGAAGATACAACAAGAGGCAACTCAATTGGTGAAGATAACAACGAAACTGATAATTCTGTTGGTTGATGAGTTGGTTTTGGTAAAAAAGCACTTAAACCCAACATAACAATTGCAACTTTTAATCCAATAATTAAAACTCTAGACAGCAGCTTGTTCGATTTTATAAAAGAAGATTTTTGTATGGTTTGATTTTTCTTCTCTGGTTGAGAAATAGTATTAATTGTGTTGCTAAAAAATTTTGGACTTAATGACGATGAACTTTGTAATGCTGCTAGCATCTCTTTTGCCGAAGAAAAGCGTTTACTGGGATCGGAATTGATAGCACGGTTGATTACCTCAGCTAAATTCCGATCAAAATTACTTGCTTCTTGATGCCAAAAAATTTCTTCACTATGTAAATCAAACTTTAAATCTAGAGGTTCTTTCCCTGTCAGTAGATGAATTGCCGTTAAACCTAGGCTATAAAGATCACTGCTAAAATCTGCTTGTCCCATTGCCTGTTCTAAAGACATATAACCAGGAGTACCTACTCTAGAAAAATCAAGCTGTTTGCTGTTTTCTACTTGAGGAGTTACCTGGTGAGCAACACCAAAATCAATCAGTACTGGCAAGCGATCGCTATTACGTAGGATAATGTTACTTGGTTTAAGATCGCGGTGAATAATACCCTGTTTATGAATATAATTCAGCACAGGTAAAAAATTTACCAAAATATTTTTTACCTCTTCTTGTGGTATTTTTTCTTGCTGTTGTAACTTTTGCTGTAGCGTTATTCCTTGAATCCATTCTTGTACTAAATAATAATTGTCTGCCTCTACAAAATAGTCATAAAATTGCGGAATTTGTCGATTGTTTCCGCTTAATGTTTTTAAAATTTCTGCTTCTTGTTCAAATAGCAACTTTATCTTCTCAAGTAATTGAGTATTATGCTTGTCAATTACTACTAACTTTTTGATTACACATAGTTGGGGTTTTGAAGTTATATAAGTGTCTCTTGCTAAAACAGTTTGACTAAAATTACTTATACTTAAGGTTTTTAAAAGATGATAGCGATTCTTTAAAACTTTACTTTTCATCTAGTTTTCTGAAATTTTAGACTATGACAGGGTGCGCTCATGCCTCTGTAAGTCTCTTCTGTCGAGACAATAGTAATTTTGAACTGGAGCAAAACAATTTCAAGTACTACCAAAAGGCAGTTCGCCTGTTTTCAATCCTGTCTGACTTCATTAATCAAACTAAATCAAACAATTTTCTTGACAACTCATAGTCGTTATGAGTATGATTATTGTAAAGAAAACTCATAGTGAGTACGAGTTAGATTTTAAGGAAATAATTTTATGAGAGACAGAGTTCCTAACGTAGTATTTAAAACTAGAGTCCGCGATGAATCCGTAGAAGGACCAAACCCTTACCGTTGGCAAGATAGAACCACAGAAGAGATTTTTGGCGGAAAAAGAATAGTTTTATTTGCACTACCAGGGGCATTTACTCCTACTTGTTCATCAACCCATTTACCTCGTTACGAAGAATTGTACGATGATATTAAAGCGCAAGGTGTAGACGAAGTCATCTGTCTTTCGGTCAATGATGCGTTTGTAATGTTCCAGTGGGGTAAGCAACAAGGAGCCAAAAGAGTATTATTACTTCCCGATGGCAGTGGCGAATTTACTCGAAAAATGGGGATGTTAGTAGATAAATCTAATCTTGGTTTTGGATTACGTTCTTGGCGTTATTCAATGGTAGTAGACGACGGCAAGATTGAGAAAATGTTTATCGAAGCGGATTTTGGCGATAATTGTCCTACCGATCCTTTTGAAGTTTCTGATGCTGATACGATGTTGGCGTATTTAAAAGGAACAGAAAAATAATTGAGTAAATAGTTCAAAGTTAATCAATTAACTTTGAACTATTAATCCCAAAAATATGCTGGGAAAAAAGTATGGGAACAATTTATTTAGGTTTTGTTGCTAGTTTACTAGCAGGTTTAGGTACAGCAATAGGTGCGTTACCAATTTTATTCACTGCTCGTCTCAAAAAACAATGGCAAGGAATACTATTAGGATTAGGCGGTGGTGTCATGCTAGCAGCAACAACCTTTTCCCTAATTGTTCCTGGTACAGAAGCAGCGATCTCACAAGGTTATTCTCAAAAAACCGCTGCCCTAATTATAAGCATTGGTATTATTGTGGGTGCAGGATTATTATGGTGGATTCATAACCATTTTCCCCACGAGCATTTTTTTAAAGGACAAGAAGGTCCAATTACTAGTAATTTTCAACGCATTTGGTTATTTATTATTGCAATTACCTTACACAATTTTCCCGAAGGATTAGCGGTAGGAGTAGGCTTCGGAGAAGGCAATATCAGTAGTGGTTTACCGCTAGCAGTAGGAATAGGTTTACAAAATATGCCCGAAGGTTTGGTAGTTGCTTTAGCATTAAGGAAATTACAGTATTCAGTTGCTTATGCTTTTGGTATTTCTCTGTTAACAGGCTTAGTCGAACCAATCGGTGGTGTAGTAGGAGCAACAATTGTCAGTTTTGGTCAAGCTTTTTTACCTTGGGCAATGGCAGCAGCAGCAGGAGCGATGTTATTTGTCATTGTTGATGAAATCATCCCCGAAGTAGATCGTGAAAGTATTGCTCAGGAAGGTACGCTAGGAATTATGGTTGGCTTTGTTGCCATGATGTTTTTAGATATTGCTTTTGGATAGTCAAACACAACACAATAAACTGTAATTAACTAAAGGAGAACTCAAAATATGGTTTCTACAGCTTCTAAACAAAAACTCTATTCTTCTCGCATTGATTTAGCTACTGAAGTACGAGAAAAAGTAGTTGAACTGTTAAATAAGAGTTTGGCTGCTACTTTAGACCTCAAAACCCAAGTCAAACAAGCACACTGGAACGTCAAAGGAACAGATTTTTATCAGTTGCACGAACTGTTTGACGAATTAGCAGGAGAATTGGAAGGATATGTCGATATGGTAGCAGAAAGAGCTACAGCCCTTGGTGGAATAGCTTTAGGAACAGCCCGTGTGGCAGCAGCAGAATCAATTTTACCTGAATATCCGCTCGATGCAGTAGGAGGAATCGAACATATTACTGCTCTAGCAGATCGTTATGCAGCTTATGCTAAACACGTTCGAGAAGCAATTGATAGTACTGATAGCTTAGGCGATGCAGATACGGCAGATATGTATACTGAAATTTCTCGTACTATTGATATGCGTCTTTGGTTCTTAGAAGCCCATCTAGTTAAATAACATTAAATAATTGGTGATTGTTTCAAAAGATAAAACTCAGTAACCAAGCTGATTAACAGTAGACAGATGGAGCTAATGAAACCACAATCTCCATCTGTTTTCTTAAACTACAACATCACAATTACCAGACTTAAACCTAAATGTTTTAACTTCTCAAGATAACTAAAATCGCTGCTGCAATGCAAGGTGTTCCCCAGGAAATTATTGACCGTCAATTAGTCCACTTTGACAAAGCCGATCCTGAATACGGTGCGGGAGTAAGAGATGCTTTGAGTAAAATATCTAGTCAAAAAGAATAATTGGCAAATAGTCAAGCAGCTTTCTTTGTAAGGTAGAGATAGGGAAAAAACTTTGATACTTATGCCCTGCAAAGAAGGTTGTTTATTCAAAAGGAGTATATAAAAATGAGTTATGATTTTGATTTATTTGTTATTGGTGCAGGTTCGGGAGGGATTGCTGCTGCTAGACGTGCTGCTGAATACGGTGCCAAAGTTGGCATTTCTGAATATAGTCGTCTTGGTGGAACTTGTGTCAATCGTGGTTGTGTTCCCAAAAAATTGATGGTGTACGCTTCCCATTTTCCTGGTAATTTTCAAGCTGCATCAGGATATGGTTGGACAGTAGGAGAAACTAATTTTAATTGGGAAAAGATGATTACGGCGGTTAATAATGAAGTTACTCGCCTTAATAGTATCTATCAAAGGATGTTAGATAATTCCCAAGTTAAACTTTTTAACGGTTATGCCAAGTTTATCGATTCCCATACGATTGCTATTGGTGAAGAAAAAGTCACTGCTGACAAGATTTTAATTGCTGTGGGTGGTAAACCAACCAAACCAGATACTATTACTGGGATCGAACACGCCATGACTTCTGATGAAATTTTTCATCTTCAAGAACAACCAAAACGAATTGTGATTATTGGTGGAGGATATATTGGAGTTGAGTTTGCTTGCATCCTTAATGGTTTGGGTTCGGAAGTAACGCAGGTGATCCGTGGCGATAAAATTCTCAAAGGTTTTGATGAGGATATTCGCGACGAAATTCAAACGGGGATGCAAAATAAAGGGATTCGGATTATTAGTAACTGTGATTGCGATCACATGAAGATTGAACCAATTGAAACAGGATTGAAGATTACGGTTAAATCTTTTGATAATCACGAAGAAATCATTGTTGCCGATGCAGTTAGTTTGGCAGCTACAGGCAGAATTCCTAACCTGGAAAATCTTGGTTTAGAAAATACTTCTGTTGAAGTAGTCAAAGGCGCAATCGCAGTAGGAGAAAAGAGTCAAACTGCTGAAGAAAATATCTATGCGGTAGGGGATTGTACAGATCGCATTAATCTTACTCCTGTAGCCATCAAAGAAGGAAGGGCGTTTGCCGATCATTTTTATGGTGATAAACCTTATCAAATCAGTTACGATAACGTACCTACTGCCGTCTTTTCGACTCCAGAAGCTTGTACAGTTGGGTTGACTGAAGCAGAAGCAAGAAAGAGATATGGGGATGCAGTCAAAGTTTATCGCAGTAAATTCCGCCCCATGTACTATACTCTTCCCGATCTACCAGAAAAAACTCTGATGAAGTTAATTGTTGATACCAATACTGATAAAGTAGTTGGCGCACATATGGTAGGAGATGCTGCTGCTGAGATCATTCAAGGAGTTGCGATCGCCATTAATATGGGTGCAACTAAAGCCGATTTTGATGCGACTGTAGCTATTCATCCTAGTTCGGCAGAAGAATTTGTTACCATGCGGTAATTCTGATGAACGATTCTGTAGGGCGAAGGAAATTCGCCCTTTATTTGGTGACTTGGTTAAAAGACTTATTTATTGAAAAATAAAATTTCTAACCAGACAGATTTTCCAAGCGATCGCTTCTAGAATAGATGAAATTAGTTTAATTAGAAGAATAGCTACCAGAATAAGAACAGGCAGTTTCTTGTACCATTCTTCCCATAGATTCAGGAGCAGCAAATTGCCATTCGGCGTTAGGAATATCTATATTTCGCCATTGATTCTCAGAACAATTAAACTCCATAAATGAACTTTCTTCTCTTTCTTCGTTTTCTTCAACTACCTTCCAAAGAATAAAAGCTTTGGTGGTATTTCCTGAATCAACAACTGAATCAACGTCAACATAAGCAGTATATTGCCCATCATCAGAATAACCAACCAGTTGATAGTTTTCCGCTAAAGCAGGACTGATCCCAATCAATAAACTAAAAGACAAGCCAGAAACAATACTTCTTAAAATATCAATTGTTTTCATAACAAAATTTAGAGCCATCTATTATCTATAATCATTTAAAAAAAATAATTGCAGATGATTTAGATCTATACATTTACGTGATCGAGATATGTATAAATCGAAGCCAAATTTATTAATTGTCGGAAAGACTATCTGCTCAAGTAAATCAGGTAAAAATTTAATCTGATTCAAGCTTTCCTGATTGCTCTTACTGATAAAATATTTTTGAGTGTTAAAAAATGATGACAATTATGGCAGATACTAAAGGTGCAGATGCAGTAGATAATGCGATCGCACAAGGCATAGATTTGGATGGTTCGCCAATTCCCGCGAAAAAACTAGAATTATACAACCAAGTAATGGGGTTAGAAGCAGGAAGGCAAAGAAGCGGTGTAAGCAATACTATGCGTTCTCGTATCGTTCGTATTGGCGCAAAACATATTGCTCAAGAAGAACTCAATCAAATGTTACTTGATGCAGATTTTGCTCCTCTTAAAGAAAAAGAAATCGCATATTATTACGGTGGCAAATAAATTACAGCAGTTTTCGATGGGATAGACCACTATGTAAATAATAAGAAATAAGTAATAGGTTCTAGAAAAAAATCTATTTTACTAAATTACTACAATGCTGATGAATACATCGGTTATATTTAATTGAAAACAACTGTAAATTCTTTAATTCTTTTAATAAAAATTGATTTTTAATGAAAATTAATAGCCCAATGTCTGCTTATTTGTGACCCGTTTGCTTGCGCTCAGGGTATGATTTTGACGCGATATAATATGTATGTCTCTATTTTGTGGGATGAGTGATTGGCACAGTTTTATCAGTCAGATCGATAATGGCATCAAAGTCATAATTATCAACTAATTCGGTTAATTGTAGAGCTAGAGGATGATGAGTAGCAGGAATTTGACTAATCAATTCTGTTAGACTGTCAGCATCTACAGCGATCGCAGCTTGTTGGAGTTGTTCAATCCATTGTGCGGACATAAAGCTTAAATCTTCGGTAGCAACTAAAGAAGTAGAATCTAATCTTGTTTCTTCTTGATAGATATATTTCACACCTAAATGCTGCGCGATTTTTTCAAAGATAATTGTTTCTTGAAAGGGTTTGCGGACAAAATCATCACAACCAGCCGTTAAAATTTTGGCTCTTTGCTCTTCAAAAGCTGATGCTGTCAAAGCAATAATTATAGTGTTGCAATCAGGATACTGCTTAATTTTTTCAGTAGCAGTATAACCATCCATGATAGGCATTCGCATATCCATCCAGATTAGATGAGGTTGCCATGCTTGCCAAATTGCGATCGCTTCTTGACCATTGTTAGCAATCTGAGTTTGAAATCCTACTGTTTGTAACAATTTTGCGAGTAATTGACAATTAGCTTCTTGATCGTCTACTACCAAAATCCGATAATCAGGTTGGTTGGGAGCAATATGTTCAATTTTGACTTCAGATTGAGATTTGAGTACGGAAGCATTGCTAAGAGTTGCTTGAATTTGAAAACTAAAAGTAGAACCTTCTCCAACTTTACTTTTAGCTTCGATTTTTCCTCCCATCAACTCAACAAATTGACTACTAATTGACAAACCTAAACCCGTTCCTCCTTCTGTTTCAATGCCAGTAGCTGTTTGAACAAAAGGTTGAAATAAATGTTGTAACTCTTCAGGTGCAATACCTTTTCCTGTATCAGTAACTTCAAAATAAATAGTTATGGGTTGTTTTTCTGACTCAACTGTCAATGATGCAGGTGCCATAACTGAGGTAACTCGTAACGTCACTCCTCCTTGTGCAGTAAACTTAATTGCGTTACTCAATAAATTAATTAATACCTGACGTAATTTCCGACAATCACTCACAATATATTGAGGTACATCAGGAGCTAAAACAAAATTAAAAGATAGTTGTTTTGATTCAGCACGAAATTGAAACATTTCTCTAATCGTTTGCAATAACTGGTGTAAATCAAATGATTCTTGATTCACCATTATTCTTCCTGCTTCAATTTTGGACATTTCCAAAACATCGTTGATCAGATTGAGAAGATGTTCACCACTACGATTAATAATTGCCAAAGATTCTTGTTGCGAAGAAGTCAGACGTTCATCTCGTTCCATTAATTGTGCAAAACCTAAAATGGCATTTAGGGGAGTTCGTAACTCATGACTCATATTGGCAAGAAACAAACTTTTGGCATGATTAGCAGTTTCTGCTTCTTTTGCTTTGATCTCTAATTGTTGACGAGATAAAGTTAATTGTCGTGATAACCAGTTAACACCAACAGATAAACCTAAAACTGAGATCAAACCCACTAAAATAATTGTACTGGCTAGTTGACGAGCAGGAGTATAAGCTTCATCGATAGAAATCTCTACTAACAAAGCCAAATCTTGGTCATTAAGCCAACGATACACTCCTAATACTGGCGAGTTGGCATAGTTATTATAAGTTCCATAACCACTCATACCACTCATGGCTGCATCAATTCCTGGACTACTAATTCCATCAGGAAAGTCCCGTTCGCTTTGGGTGTCTCTAGAAATAAAAGTATTTTTACTCACTAAAGAGCCAACTAAATAAGTTTCACCACTATCTCCTAATCCTGTACGTTCCCGAACAATGCGGTCTATTCTTTCTAAATTAAGATTAATCAACAGCATTCCTTGACGTTGTTGTTGTTGGTTACGGATGGGTTTAGCTAGAGTGATTGCAGGTTTGCCTGTAAAAGGAGAGACATAAAAAATAGGGGAAAAATTATCTCCTAATTTAACTTCTTCTACATAAGTGATATTAGCAAGAATTTCATATTCACCTTCTCTTCTTGGATTAGTAGAAAGCAAAATTTTGTTACTACGATCTAAAATATAAATTTCTTGTAAATTTGGCTTTATTTTAACTACTTCTATTAAATATCGAGAAATTTCTTGATAAGCATTTAAATATTGCTCTTTGGCAACAGAATCATTCAGAAGAATTTTAAAATTTTTTTGGACTTCTGGTAATTGAGTAGTTAATAAAAAATCTCGTTGTTGATCTTCAAACCAACGAGTAATTTCAGCTTCTTTAAGGTTGGCAGCAGCACTAAGACGATTAAAAGCAGACTGTTGCAAAGCTTGTCTAGCTCGGAAATAAGCTACTCCTCCCACTACTCCAACCGTTATCAATGCCAAAAGTAAAAAGTAATTGACAACTTGCTCGACTGGAGATTTTTGCCATAGCTTCATTGGTGCTGATTGATGATTCGGCTACTTGTCTAGTTAATTTTGACCGCGGTTTTTTTCCTCAGATAATAATTTGTTGGGCAGATTCACTCAATTCCAATCAGCAAAAATTTGTTTAATTTCTGCGATCGCACTGTCGGCTGCTTGTTCAGGAGTAATCCGATCCATAACTATTCTAGTCAATGCTTTTCCCCAAACATTATTTTTTAATACTACACTGTAAGCCGGATTTTGCTCTGTATAAAATAACCGAGTTGGACATTTGGTTAAAATTTTTGTAGTAGAAGCAAGATAAGGATCCTTTGAGTTTTGCCAAGAGGGGTCTTGCCACAAAGAGGTTTGAACTGGTAAATTTCTATTGCCAGAAGCTTTGATATATTCTGCAATTATGTCTGGTTTGATTAAATAGCGTAAGAATTCTTTGGCAATATTTGGGTGTGGCGAATCAGTCAGAATTACAGCCTGTTTAATTGATAACAAATAACGCATTGGCTGACCGCTTGGTTTGTTAGGAAATTCTAAGATACCTAGTTGATTGTAATAAATCTCGTCGTCTTGACGAATAGCAGCAGGAATAGAAAGGGTAACATTTGGAGTCATCGCCACCACCCGATTAAGCAAATTGCGATTATTATCTGTATTCAGCCAATTTACTGCATCAGGAGGAATATGTCCTTGTTGGTAAAACTTGCTATACCATGCTAGACATTTAATAATTCCTTGACGGACTTCGGGTCGATCAACTAGTAAATTTCCCTCGCGATCGACTAAAGTAAGATCGTAAGCTTCTAAAAGATGTTCAAAAAATAAATAAGTATCTGACGAAGCAACTGAAAGAGGAAATCCTAAAGCGTAAATATTTTTTTGTAGTTGCGTTTTGGATTTATTTTGCACTTGGAGCCAAAATTGCCAAAAACTATCCCAATCTTGAGGAATATCTTGCCGAGAATAACCTAAGGTTGCTAGTAATTTTTGCCAGTAAAAAATCTGAATAGTAGCTTGATAAATTGGAACTCCATAATAGCTCTGCTGATCTTCTACTTGGTTGTAATAAGTAATTGCTTTGAGCGCATTTTCTTCATATAAACTTTTAACAGGCTCGATCAGTTCAGAAACATCGGTTAATTTTCCTTCCCAAGCTAAACGAGGATACAAAGTTAAATTTCCCGTTTGACTCAACACTAGATCGGGAGATTCTAACATTTGTGAGGCTCTAGCAGTTTTTTCTAATAATTCATTAGTAGTATAAAAAGATAACTTAACCTGATGACCAGTTTTTAATTCCCAGTCTTTAACCAGTTTTTGAAAAGCTTCATCTTCTTCTAAATTAAAACCCTTTTCCCACCAAATATTTAAAGTAGTAGTTTGAGGAGGAGATTGGCTTTCTGGCGATCGCACTAGTTGAGGACGATCTAAACAACCAACCATAATTACAACTATGCTTACAACCAAAAAAATATATTTATACTTGAAGCCAAAACGGCTTATTGGTTTAATCAGCATTTAAATGTATTTCGTTGAATCTCATTGCAAATTTAGCAGTCAACTTTGAGGAAACAACACTATAACTCAATCGAGAATAACTAGAGAAGATCTACTTAAAATCAAAAAAAATATTTATCCATCTAGATAGAACAATAGTATTATATATTTAAGATATCAACTAAATAACGATTAATCAAAAAGGGATGTATCTGCCAACAAAAATATCTTCAACTTGATTTAAAACAGCCTCATTACCTTTTGTGTTAGAATTTTTGGGTATTTTTTCATGAAAAAGCTTTTATCAAGCTTTAAGCCATTTTTGGAGAGACTACATGACTAGTAGCTACGGTGCAGATCAGATTCAAGTCCTTGAAGGTCTAGAAGCAGTACGCAAGCGTCCAGGGATGTATATTGGTTCGACAGGGCCAAGGGGACTTCATCATCTAGTATACGAGGTGGTAGATAATTCCATCGATGAGGCACTGGCTGGCTATTGTACCCACATTGAAATAGAGCTTAATGGCGATGGTTCGGTTCGTGTAACGGATGATGGTAGAGGTATTCCTACAGGGATTCATCCTAAAACTGGTAAATCTGCTTTAGAAACAGTCATGACTGTCTTACACGCTGGTGGTAAATTTGGTGGAGGTGGTTACAAAGTTTCTGGTGGATTACATGGTGTTGGTGTATCTGTAGTGAACGCCTTGTCAGAATGGGTAGAAGTAACCGTCTGGCGCGATCAACAAATTCATACCCAACGTTATGAACGAGGTATTCCCAGTGGTGATTTAGCAGTTCAAGCTAATACTAAAGAACCTCAACGCACGGGAACAGCAGTACACTTCTTTCCAGACACTACAATTTTTACTGAAACGATTCATTTTGAATACAATGTCTTGGCAGGAAGATTAAGGGAATTAGCCTATCTCAATGCTGGAGTAAGAATTACCTTTACCGATCATCGTTTAGAAGAACCTCGTCAAGAAATCTATTTTTATGAAGGTGGGATCAAAGAGTATGTCACCTACATGACTAGAGAAAAAGAACCCCTGCATCAAGATATTATTTATGTTCAAGGCGAAAAGAATGGTGTAAATATTGAAGTTGCTTTGCAGTGGTGCGTTGATGCTTTTAACGATAATTTACTAGGTTTTGCTAATAATATCCGTACTATTGATGGTGGTACTCATTTAGAAGGGTTAAAAACCGTCCTTACCAGAACTCTCAACAATATTGCTCGTAAACGCAACAAAATCAAAGAAAATGAATCTAATTTAGCTGGAGAAAACGTTCGTGAGGGTTTAACTGGAGTAATTTCGGTTAAAGTACCCGATCCGGAGTTTGAAGGACAAACCAAAACCAAACTAGGTAATACAGAAGTCCGCGGAATTGTTGATTCTTTAGTTGGGGAAGTTCTTAATGAATATTTAGAATTCAATCCCCAAGTAGCTGATTCGATTATTGAGAAAGCTGTACAGGCATTTAAAGCAGCAGAAGCAGCCAGAAGGGCAAGGGAATTAGTCCGACGCAAATCGGTTTTAGAATCTTCTCCCTTACCTGGGAAATTAGCAGATTGTAGTTCCCGCGATCCGGGAGAGTCAGAAATATTCCTCGTAGAAGGCGATAGTGCAGGTGGAAGCGCGAAACAAGGAAGAGACAGGCAATTCCAAGCTATTTTACCTTTAAGAGGTAAAATTCTTAATATTGAGAAGACTGATGATGCCAAGATTTATAAAAACAATGAAATTCAGTCTTTAATTACTGCCCTTGGTTTGGGGATTAAAGGGGAAGAATTCGATTCGTCTCAGTTACGCTATCATCGTGTGGTTATAATGACTGACGCTGATGTTGATGGGGCTCACATCAGAACGCTGTTACTGACTTTCTTCTATCGTTATCAACGGGAATTAGTTGATCAAGGATACGTATATATAGCTTGTCCTCCACTATATAAAGTAGAACGAGGACGCAATCATTATTATTGTTATAGCGATCGCGAATTGCAACAATTGACTAGGGATTTTCCTGCTAATGCTAACTATACGATCCAACGATTCAAAGGTTTAGGGGAGATGATGCCCGAACAACTTTGGGAAACTACCATGAACCCTGAAACCCGTACTCTCAAACGTGTAGAGATTGAAGATGCAGCCGAAGCAGACCGAATCTTTACGGTGTTAATGGGCGATCGCGTTGCCCCCAGAAGGGAGTTTATTGAAACTCATGGTTCGAGATTGGATTTAAACGATCTCGATATTTAATGTGTGTCGTTTTACGCATAAGCTTAAATATTTACGCATAAGTCAAAATATTTAAGCTTATGCGTAAATATTAGGTACAATCTAGGGTATCTCACGGGGTTCATAAACGTCTGAACTTGCTTCAGGCAAGGACCTCTCATAATTATAAGAGATACCCTATGGCTATTTCTAGAACGCTACGCAAGAAACGTGGATATAAACAGACTGTTGGGAATTTTAGCAGTTGCAAGATGAAAAATAGTGTTTGGTACGAATCTGCACTCCAAAGAGACTTCATGTATTGGCTAGAATTCGATCCAGATGTTATATCTTATAAAACGCCAGCAATTTCATTTGATTACTACGAGTTAGGGAAACTCAAACACCACGTTCCTGATTTCCAAGTCATCCGCCGTCAAAAGAAACAAATTATCGACGTTAAATCTAAAAAAACACTTGAGAGTGATCGATACAGACAACTATATCAACATTTATCGAGCATTTGTGATGAGAAAGGATGGACGTTTATTGCTTTAACAGAGTCAGAAGTGCGACTAGAGCCAATCTTTTCAAATATCAAGCTACTCTATCGATACGCACAAGAAAACTTCAGTATTGATGAATATCGAGACTGTTTAGAAATCATCAGAGCCAATGTGCCAGCTTCATTAGACCTCCTGCAAAAGTCGAAGGAAGCTAAGTAAAATAAAAAGAAATTTAGAATTGAATTAATGTCTTACAAACAGGTTAAAAAGAAAGAAGCCAACAGACTTGAAGAGACTCTGTGGAGCATCTCCAAGGACATTTAAAGATATAGTAACAGTCGAACATATTCATCGCAGTCTCAAAATATTTAGAATTTTATCAAGTCGATATCGAAACAGAAGACGAAGATTTGGTTTGAGATTTAATTTAATTGCTGGTATTTATAATTATGAACTTTCTTTGAAAAAGAATTGCTCAATTAATTAATATTTTTGCAGGAGGTCTAATTATTCGCGATCGCTGGAAAGAAGTTTGGGAGATTGTGCTAACGAGAGAAAGCGGTTCTTTGGCTAAGAATTTAAAAATTTAAATAGTCAAAAATCATTATGTGATAGTAAGCAGATGTTCTATTTATTACCACATCATTTTTTTTGATAAGCTCAAGAACCTTTTGAATTTAAATTTGATGATTCAAAACGGAAGCTTGCGATTATCAAGATTAAACAGAATTTGCCCAATCTCTTGCCCAATCGAGGGTTTTTCTAACTTCTACCATCGTGGGAGCTTGACAATAAAGACGCAATACTGGTTCTGTACCACTAAAGCGAATCAACAGCCAACTATCATCTGCCAGTCTATATTTATAACCATCAACATCCAAACAATCCACAACCGATTTACCAGCCACTTCTTTGAGAGGTTCGTTTTGTAAACGTTCTAATAGTTTTGCTCTGACTTCCATACTAGCTAAAGGCAGATCGATACGGTCGTAAGTTGCCGTAAAATCAGTTTTCTTCTCTAATTGAGCGTAAATATCATTTAAATCTCGTCCTGATTCTACTACCGCTTCTAATAGGTAAAGCGCAGATAATAAGGCATCCCGTTCAGGAATATGAGTGCCGTAACCAATTCCGCCTGATTCTTCCCCACCAACCAAAACTTCTGTAGATAACATCCGATCCGCAATGTATTTATAACCAATCGGAGTTTCATAAACCGACAAATTATAAAGCTTGGCAAGACGGGGAATCAAATCTGAACCACTGACAGTTTTAACAATTTCTCCTGTCAAACCTTTCTTCTGGGAGAGATGTTCGATCAAAATAGGAATTAAAACTTGAGAACTTAAAAAATTACCTTGACCATCTACGGCTGCAATGCGATCGCTATCTCCATCAAAAACCAACCCAACTCGAATAGTATCAGGATATTGATTAGCAGCTTCTTTAATAGTCCGAAACAAATCTGGTAAATACTTAGGTAAAGGTTCAGGTGCGCCACCCCCAAACAAAGGATCGCGCGAGCTATTAATTTCTGCAATTGGACAATCTAACAACCTCTCCAAACCTGTTGCAGCAGCACCATGCATCACATCGGCATAAACTCGAACTTTTCCAGAAGCGATCACATCTTTAATAGCAGCAATATTAACTTTGGCTTTTAAACCTGCGCAATAACTAGACCAAGGGTCGAATAATTTTAATTTTCCAGGTTTTTCGGCTTCAGGCACAGGCTGGTCTAAAATTGCTTCAATTTGCTGAGTAATTTCTGGAGAAACCGAACCTCCAAAAGCCCCTTTTACCTTCAAACCTAAATAAGCAGCAGGATTATGAGAAGCAGTCATCACAATCGCACCTAGAGCATTTTGAACTTTAGCTGCCCAACTAAACGCAGGAGTAGGAGCATAGGATTGAGATAATAATACGTCAAAACCCGCTGCTTGAATAGCTTCGGCTGCCACTTTAGCAAAATCCTCTGCCAAAAAACGGCGATCATAACCAACAATTATCGTACGACTTCCCGTAGTAGCACCATAATTATCTGCTAAAACCTTAGCTGCTAAAGGAGCAAGCAATGCTACTCGCTCAAAAGTAAAGTCCGCAGCAATTACACCCCGCCAACCATCCGTACCAAATTTAATTGGATTGATCGTAAAAGCCATAAAACCAATCTTAATAACTTAAATAACTTCTTCCAGATTAGCTTTTTAATGACAGTTTGAGAACCTAAAGCTCTAACAATTTTCAGCACTTTAACCGTTTCAAACCCATCTTTTCTCCTACCTCAGTTCATTATTTTCCAAAGGCTAAATGATCTCACTAGAATCAGACTCTAAATTTAAAAGTAAATCTTTTAATTTCATTCTTTCTATATAAGGCCAACCACCTTGTTCCTCAATATCTTTAACCAACTGATACAACCTATTTCGACTATTCGGTAAAGCTGGTTCAAACATTTCCGTCCGAATCTGACGATGAATGAATTCTAAAGTCCGTAAGAGAGATAATAAAAAAAACAAATCTTCTTGATTAGTTTCGGCTAAACTCTTAACTACGGTAGTAATTTCCTGAAGTTTTTGTTCTAGATCTGGGGAAAGTGAATTGTTTTGGCTACTCATTAATCATTGACAAGGCTAATTTGATCTTTATTTTTGTAGTGATTACAGCTATCATAAGTCGATTTTTGTCTAGTTGCGCAGAAAGTCAGCAATCTCTACTAGAGAATTTTTTCAATTGGATCTCCAATGATTGAACTATGGGTAGTGTCTATTTGGTAGAGTAGATACCATCCAGACTAGCAAAACTTGTCTAAATTACATATTTTTACTTACATTCGCGCTCGATGTTAAATCTAAAATTGACAAAATGAGGTTGACCATGAGGTATCGTGCATTAATTGCTGCCTTTTTAGCATTGTGCTTAGGGGTGTTGACAGCTTGCAGTGACAGTTCCAAAAATATCAGTAGAGATCAATTAACTTACGATGATATTGTCAATACTGGGATAGCTAATACCTGTCTTGATATTCCAGAAACTAGTCGCGGTTCTATTTCTTTAGATTCGAGTAAATCATACACAATCACAGATTTGTGTATCGAACCAAAAGAGTTTTTTGTCAAAGAAGAACCCGCTAACAAACGCCAAGAAGCTGAATTTATCCAAGGTAAAAAACTTACCAGATATACTTCTAGTCTCGATCAAATTAGTGGAAACGTTCTCGTAAATGGAGATGGTAGTCTTACTTTTACTGAGAAAGATGGGATTGATTTCCAGGCAATTACTGTTTTGTTACCTGGCGGTAAAGAAGTACCTTTTCTGTTTACCATTAAAAATTTGATTGCTAATACTCAACCTAACTTAAATGCAATCAATGCTTCTACTGATTTTTCTGGAGAATTTAAAGTTCCTTCCTATCGTGGACAAGTATTTCTCGATCCCAAAGGTCGTAGTCTTGCCAGTGGTTACGATAATGCAGTAGCATTGCCAGCCAGAGCAGATGATGAAGATTTTACTCGTGCCAATGTTAAAGAATTTGTTTCCAGAAAAGGCAAAATTGCTTTAAATGTTACCAAAGTTGATAGCAGCACAGGGGAAATTGCTGGAGTGTTTGTAAGTGAACAACCTTCTGCTACAGATTTAGGTGCTGAAGAACCAGAAGAAGTTAAAGTTCGTGGTACTTTCTATGGTCGAGTTCAACCAGCAGCATAACAAATTTGGTTACAGTTTTCTTGAAAAAATAGATAATTAACAAATAAAAATTGGGGCAGTTAGCCCCTTTTTTTTAGCAATAATTTAAGTTAGAAAATTTGATTTTTCGGTGTTTTTACACAATTTTTATAATTTAATCAGTAAAATCTCCGCTTAATTTACGGGAATTTTATAAAACAAATGACGTGAAAATGCTGTTGTCTCTTGCTTGGAGCAAAGAATATGCTTGGTTTAGTTAAAGGGTGAAATTGATATTTATTGATTGCCAATATTTTCCAATTAATTGACTGTTGATTTCCTTTTAACTTATCAGGTTTAAAAAGTATTTTGCTTTCAATTTAGGGATAACGACAATGTCAGTTTGTATTAATAATAATATTAAAATTGATAGCTTACTTTTATTACAGGAATATCAAATTAATAAAAGCACTAAATTACGTAACCAAATCATGGAATTAAATATTGGTTTGGTCAAAAAAGAGGTAAATCATTGGCTCAATCAATGCAATGAAACCTATGAGGACTTATTACAAGTCGGTTGTATTGGTTTAATTAGAGCAATTGAACGTTTCGATCTTGAAAAAGGTAATGCTTTTAGTTCCTTTGCTATTCCTTATATTAGAGGTGAAATTCAACACTATCTCCGAGATAAAAGTTCTACTCTTCGCATTC
Organism: Stanieria sp. NIES-3757; assembly: GCA_002355455.1. Lineage (NCBI taxonomy): Bacteria > Bacillati > Cyanobacteriota > Cyanophyceae > Pleurocapsales > Dermocarpellaceae > Stanieria > Stanieria sp. NIES-3757. The sequence goes on along the minus strand of AP017375.1, from coordinate 2,571,156 downwards.
CTAGACGTTGGGTAGAATTAAGACAACAATCAATTAATTTTATTCAAAGTTTTCGTACTCAATTTAATCGTCAACCTTTAGATTCAGAAATCGCTCAGTTTTTAGAAATTTCTTTAAAAGAGTGGCAAGATATTAAATTAGCTCATCAAAATAGAAATCCATTAAGTTTAGACGTTTCTGTTAATCATGATAATGACAGTCAAACGCTTTTATCAGATCTAGTTCCCGATCCTAAATACCGTAGTTTTCAATTAGCCCATGAGGATCGTTTTCGTTTACAACAAGCTTTATCTCAATTGGAAGACCGCACTAGAAATGTAGTAGAATTTGTTTTTTTACACGATTTAACTCAAAAAGAGACTGCTCAATTATTAGGTATTAGTGTCGTTACTGTTTCTCGTCAGATGAAAAAAGGTTTGAAAATCCTCAAAAAATCAATGAAGCAAGAAAATTGTGCCTAATCTTAATCTTTAATTAATATTGTCAAATATTTTTGTTGCTACGATAATAGATTAAACTTAAATCAGTTTTACTTTTACGAACAGAAATTTCTTTTAAGGCAATTAAGTTTTTGAGACAAATTTGTAACATAGAAACAGGACGATTTAAAGATTTGCTTAATGTTTGAATTGTAATACCATCTTGGTAAATTTGAATTGTTTCTAAAATTTGCTGAGTAGTATTTTTTCCTGAGATAGAATTAATAATTTTGATTTTCGTCACCGTAAATTTTCCCCTGTCTACAACTAAATCTTCGGCGTTTTGAAGTTAAAAGTTTTTATAAATCAAGTAACTGTCATTGACTTATAAAAACTTTTAGCTAATTGAAAAACGCCGATTTTTTTTTTGCTAGACCAACATCAATTTAAAAAGTTCCCAAGTAATTTAAATCTCTTTCCCAGTTTTTTGGTTAACAAAAAAAGTATGAGCTTAAATTACAATTGCCAAAATATTGATAATTTTTTTATAAATATGTAAATCTGATTATGTAGGATTAATAGCGATCGATTAGTAACAATTAAGCATGGACAACCGATTAAATGACGGGGCGTACGAGCCCTGCCCTTCGAGGGCAGGGTCAGTCCCTCACGATTCTCAATCATCTTCATTTGATTGTCAGATGATGCAACGCTGCTTACAATTGGCAAGTCGTGCTAGGGGACGAACTTCTCCTAATCCTTTAGTAGGTTCTGTAGTTGTCCAAGCAGGTAAAATAGTGGGAGAAGGTTTTCATCCTGGTGCAGGTAAACCTCATGCAGAGGTATTTGCTCTCCAAGCAGCAGGAGAACAAGCAGAAGGAGCGACTGTTTACGTTAACCTCGAACCGTGCAATCATTATGGGCGGACTCCTCCCTGCACGGAAGCTTTAATTGCAGCAAAAGTAGCTAAAGTTGTGGTTGGGATGGTAGATCCAAACCCTTTGGTATCAGGGAAAGGGATCGAACGTTTACGCGATCGCGGTATTGAAGTTATTGTGGGAGTAGAAGAAGAAGCTTGTCGTCAACTCAATGAAGCTTTTATTCACCGTATTCTTCATCAACGTCCGTTTGGTATTCTTAAATATGCTATGACTTTAGATGGCAAGATTGCTACTTCCACGGGACATAGTGCTTGGGTAACTACTCCCGCTTCTCGTCACTTAGTCCATCAGTTGAGAAGTGCTTGTGATGCAGTAATTATTGGTGGTAATACCGTACGTCGAGATAACCCACAATTGACTACTCACGGCACGAGCGATCGCAATCCTTTACGAGTGGTGATGAGTCGTAATTTAGATTTACCAGAAAATTGCCATCTTTGGAATATAGATTCAGCAGCTACGATAGTATTTACCGAAACCAATCACAATCCTCAGTTAAGAAAGCAGTTAGAGGCAAAAGGAGTAGAAATAGTTAGTTTAACTACTTTAACTCCTCAAACAGTAATGAAACACTTATACGATAGAGAATTATCTTCTGTTTTGTGGGAATGCGGAGGAATATTAGCTGCACAAGCAATAGCCGATGGTACAGTACAAAAAATTATGGCATTTATCGCACCAAAAATCATTGGGGGTCAAGCTGCACCTTCCCCAGTCGGTAATCTTGGTTTAACTAAAATGACTGATGCTTTAAAACTGGAAAATATTAAGTTACAAACTATTGACTCGGATATTTTAATTGAGGGTTATTTAAGTTGAAGTTGAACTATGATTTAAACATTTAAAAGCAATTAAAAAGTTTTTGGATGTAGGCTGTATTTATTTAAAATTGCCCAATTTAAATTGATACGGTTATCACTACATTAATTTTCTCAATTATTAAAAAATATTTATCTACAATAAAAAAAGATTGATTGATAGTTTTTGCTCACAAGTTAAAGTAATTTGTTTTAATAAAAATGAGTTTAAGTTTCGTTGATCAATCAGTTCTCAAATACACATAGAGCAAGAATTTTTTTTCTCGAAGTAATCTTAAAGTGTAAAAATTATGAATAACCATCTCGAACAACTTAGCTTAGAGCAAGAATTTAGTCATAAACTTTTTGCTGATGCAGTTCAACACTTATCTCATCAAGAAGCACAAGAATTATTAGTTCAACTTCATAAGCAAATGTTATACAAAGATAATCTTTATAAAGTTTTACTTTTAGATCAAGGTAAAGATTTAATGGATGCTTTGTTTACCGAAAATAATAACTAAATCAACATTTTTTCAATTTAATAGCCGTAGCACTGTTTAGTAATTTAATTATTGCGACAGTGCTATTATTATTTTTGCTTGATTAAAATAAGTTTTTTTAACTACTTCTGTTAACAATCACTTCTTTCTTTGTTTAAAATCACTGTTTTTTTTCTGGATTTAAGAAAAATTAGTAGTTAAATAAAAATTTCTCCTACTAAAATGGTAACAAAGAGAGAATATAAAGAATTAAACCCAAAAAATAGAAAAATACGTCGAAAAAAAGCAATATCTGTTCAAAGTTATTTTATTGTTTGCATAATTATTGCATCTGTTTATTTGACCTGGAAACAACAGCAAAAAACAAATATTTCTTGGAGTGAAAATTATTCAACTACATTTAATAGTAATCAAAATACTATTACACAAATAAATCCTAAGCCGACAGAAATTGGTTCTCAATTTATTACTAACAACTATAATTAAACAAATTTAGATCGTCACGCAGCTAATCTTAACTATCAAGGAAAATCTATTTCAGAATTAGCTTCTTTGCTATCACAATATGCAGCCACTGATTTAGAAAAAGCTAGAATTATTTATGCTTGGCTCGGTTATCATATTGCTTATGATGCTAAGTACCTAAACAAAATTAATTGCATATTCTTGACCAAAATTATCAAGTACTTTTTTGAGGTATTGAAGTAGACTATCCCAACTCTTGTAAGCATTAATTTCAATCCATTCATATTTAATGAATTTCCATAATATTTCGATGAGATTTTCCTTCGGTGAATAAGTAGGAAGCCAAAAGATTTTTAATTTTTTGGCTTCCCATGCTTCTAGCTTTTCGCTCAAACTATCACTGGTATGAATTGAAGCTTGATCCATAACAACTACCGTTAACTTAGATAAGTCTTGACTAAATCTCTCTAAAAATTCAATAACTACTTGACTATCAACTGTTTCGTGATGAATTTGGTAAGATAATTCATTCCTACGGTTCATTAATCCCAGAACGTTTATTCTTTTACTTTGGCAACTTTTAAGAGTTATTGTTTGACCTTTTTCCTGCCAAGCATAAGGAATAGATGGTAGGAGACTCAATCCAGTTTCGTCTAAATATCTTAAGTCTATTTCTCCTTTTTTATCTTGTTCTTTTAGCTCTAATAATCGAGGAATTTTCCACTCTAACTCCCATTCATCAGGGGTTTTGTTGATTCCTCTTTTCATTCTCTTCCAGAGCATATTAAACTTTTTTATAATTCTTTTTATCGTTTCTTTGCTAACTTCTAATTCCCAAGTTTGATAAATTTTAATTGCGATTCTTTTAAGACTTTTTGGCTCAGCTTTTACCCAATCTTTAATTTGCTCCTGTTGTTCATAACTTAATTTAGCTTTTCTTCCTCTTCCTTTTTGATTATATAAACCGACAATTCCTTGCTTTTTCCATCGGTTTACCCAATTATAAACAGTTCTTCGACTGACTCCGAATAGTTGCATTAATTGACCTAATGACATTCCTTGATGACTTAAGATTATCAACTTAGCTCTATTTCTCACTTGAGGGAATTGACTGCCCTTACTAATTCTTATTAAAAGTTTGTTAGTTTCTGGATTTATGTCTCTTAGAAGCATCATGACTTTTTGAGATTTTGGCTATTTATCTCCAAGCTACAAAACTATGACTAATTTGTGCAATTAATTTTGTGTACTCACTTAAAGGTTTTTTAAGCGGACAATATCCTAGTGGCAATCCAGAAATAGTATTAACAAATCGCCAAGCAGTTTGTTCTGGATATGCGAATCTTTATCATGCTTTGGCAACTGAAATGGGATTAGAAGTTGCTATTATTGAAGGCTATGCTAAAGGCTATGGTTATGCTGTTGGTAATGATGATCAACCCAATCATGCTTGGAATGCAGTCAAAATAGATGGAGGTTGGTATTTATTAGATGCTACTTGGGGTGCAGGTACACTAACCAATGAGCAGTTTCAACCTAATTTTAACTCCTATTATTTTGCTACTGCACCTGAACAGTTTATTTACGATCATTTTCCAAGCAATTCGGCATGGCAATTATTATCTAAACCTTATAATAAACAAGAATTTGAGCAACTACCAGAAATTTCATCGCAATTTTTTAAAACTGGATTAGAAATAGTTAGTCATAAAACCAAAATTATAGAAACCCATCGACGTGTAGAAATAGTTTTAAAAGCACCAGAAGATGTGATTCTTTCAGCAAGAGTTCAGCAAAACTCAGAAGTTTTACCAGATAATTATCATTTTATTCAAAGAAAAAATGGTTATTTTACAATCAATTTAGCTTTTCCTTCATCAGGTAATTATGAATTGACAGTTTTTGCTAAAAAACAAACCGATCCAGGAATGTATATTAATGTTATTAGTTATCAAATTGTTGCTAATAATAATTTAGCTTCATTTCCTTTAAATAATTTTGAGACTTTTCATAAAAACAAAACTTATCTTTATGAACCGTTGGTTCAAAATTTACCAGTTAATCAGTCAGTATATTTTAAGCTCGATCTACCACAAGCTTTAGATGTTCAAATAATAGATTTTAATTCCCAAACTTGGACACCTTTAGAACGTTTTGGTAATTCATTTCAAGGCTTTGCACCAGTTAGTAATGGTAAAGTACATATTGTGGCTAAATTCTCTCATGATGCACAATATTGGACGGTTTTGGAATATAACTAAATCAAAAATAAATTAATAAATTTAGCACCATTAACTTGATCTCTTGTTAAAGTAATATTCAAATCTTTCTCTTAATTGTTCTAGGCTTAAATTTTGAGTCCAATATTCAACTAAAGCGTGACCAAATGCCCAGGCATTACGTTCTGGTGGACTAGGATTTTCTAATAAAACTGGCCATAAAGAAAGAAGATCGAAATCAAGGGGATTATTACTGGTATTTAATAAATTAAATAAATCGTAAGCCATTTGTAACTTGCCAATTACAATAGGTAATTGTTCGACAGGAATTTGTTCGGCGAGGATATAAGCTAAAGTAGGCGAACCTGTTGATAAAGTAGATATAAATTGTAAGACTGGGGTTTTTAATAGGGTGGTTAATCCTTGAGTAGTTGCCATTTGAAAAGTATAGCGGTCAATAATTTTTGCAGCAGCAACACTACGGGTTTCTAAATTTCTTAAAAAACGGGCAAGACGAAGTTGTTTAGCAGGAGAAAGTACGTCAAGTAAATTGAAGGATAAAGCATCTATTCCCCAAGCCTGACGCTTGGTTTGGGGATCGCTAGTTACTACTGGTAAAACTAGATCACAAAATTCGCCTAAAAGTTCATTGCGATAGATAACTGCTTCGCGGATGTTTTTTTCTTTGGGCAATTCTCCTTCCTGCCAATTATAGGGAGGATTCCATTCACGAATTGGACGCAGGCGATCAACTTGAGTGACAATGGTAAATGTGGGTAAGTTTTCGACTTCTGCTTTGATGTCTTTGACAAAATCTAAATCCATTTGCAAGGCAGGATCGAGGGCAGGAGTAACTAATAATAATAAATCGGCATTGATGGCATAATCTAAAACTTGTTCGCGAAAATCACTTCGATTAATTTGTTCGTAACCTGGTGTATCCCAAAGGGTTAAACTTTCCCCAGTGCTTGCTTGCCAATGATAATTTTTGATTTTATCTGTACTGGGTAAGACATCAACTTCTGCTAATTCTGATTGAAACAGAGTATTGATTAAGCTACTTTTTCCTGCGCCAGTTCTACCAACTAAAAGTATATTAACTGGTTTTTGTGCAACTATTTCTGTAGGTTCAGCCTGTTGTAGAATCTCTTGTAGAGTTTGGGTTTTGGCTTTGGGTAATGAAGGGATACTAGGCGCAAAACTTTCAGGTAAATTTGTACCACTATAAAGCGTAACTGTCTGTCTGCATAGGTTTCTTAACGCAACTTCACGGAGAGATTGACCTAAATTGCTCAGTAATTGTTGAGTAGCGTGATCGCTTGAACGTTGACTTGCCTGTCTAGCTAAAGCAACCGCAGGATTGATCGCCCACTGCATCCAGTTCCAAACTTGCCATAATTTACGGGCAGATGGTTCTAATTTTTGATAAACTTCATAGGCTTGATAAGCTTGTCCGACCGTAACTTGATTCAAGACAGGGGATAATTTTTGCATCCAGAGATCGAGATCGTCTACTGTCCCTCGAATTAAACCGTAAGCTTGAGGAATATAAATATTAAGTAAGGGATACTTGACTTCAGGATAGTAAATATGGGCGATGTTGATGACTAGACTTCGACATCTTTGCCAAAAAGTATTCCAATCTTCCCAGATGGGTGGATCATTTCTAGCTGTTTGTAAAATATTTTGTAAGGCAGCTTCTACCCTTTGACTAGTTTCTTCTCCTGTAGGCAAAGTCACGGGAGTTGCTACGGTTGATTCTAACTCCTGATTTACTTCCGTCATGACTGCTTCAATTTGTGCGATCGCAGGATTAGTCCATTTCACTAACAACCAACGCCAAGCGACAAAAATTAACGTAAAAATTGCCCAAATCCAGTTAATTCCCCAATGATTAATCTGCCATCCTGCTGCGATTAACAAGAAAATAATAATAGATGCGATCGGAGTTGCTAAAATTACCCACTGCCACGGTTTTAAGCGTACCATGCCTTGTTTATCCTAGGGTTAGATGAGATCTGTGTAAGTTTAGTCTATCGTCTCCAATATTGAATATACCTCTGGCATAAGTCTGATCGCTCTTGATTGTTTTGAAAAGAAAGGGAGTAATAAAAGATGAATGATGAACTATTGATTAATTTGATCGCATTAAATGTTTTAAAGAGCTAATTTCTGAAGGAGTTAAATCTCGCCAATTTCCTAATTTTAAACCTTCGAGGGATAGTTGCTTATCTTTGGTAATAGCGATCGCAACTCTGACTAATCTCAAAGTCGGAAAACCAATCGCTGCTGTCATTTTTCTTACTTGTCTGTTTCTTCCTTCGGTGAGAGTGATTGATAACCAGCAAGTAGGAACAGTTTTGCGCTCTCTTATGGGTGGATTTCTAGGCGGTAAATTAGGTTCTTCTGTTAGCTTTTGAACTTGGGCAGGGCGAGTACGATAATCTTCAATCTTAATACCTTTTCTCAGGCGATCAAGCGCAGATTCATCAGGAATTCTTTCAACTTGAACTAAATAAGTACGGGGATGAGCAAATTGACGATGAGCGAGACGATGTTGTAGTTTTCCGTTATTAGTTAATAATAATAATCCTTCACTATCTAAATCCAATCTGCCCACAGGATAAACTGAAGGAACAGGAATAAAATCTTTAAGAGTACTACGCTTGTTTGTATCGTTACTATTGTCAGTAAATTGACATAGCACTCCATAGGGTTTGTAAAACAAAATATAGCGATCCATCAAAGAGTTGAGTTATCTATGCAACACTTGCTTTTATTATCATTGATTCTGACAAGGTTTAGAAGTCAGTTGTGATAGCACTCCGTGAAAATATTAAAACATTTCTGATTCGCTGTTTCCTCCAAACCAATATCTTATCTCTTAACCTAAAAACATACTGGTTTACCTATTATCTATTACTTTTTTCATTCAATCTATCTCACAATTAAATTATGGTTCAATTTGAATCAAAAAATTACCCACAGAAAACAGAAATTGCCGAATCAATTCGAGTCAAAGGAACAGTTCAAGGTGTAGGATTTCGTCCCACAGTTTATCGACTGGCAAAAGCTAATCAACTGCGAGGAGAAGTCAGTAATGATGGACAAGGAGTTTTAATAATTGTTACTGGAGATCGCGCTTCCATCGATAATTTTATCGAACAGTTACAACAGGAAAAACCACCTTTAGCCAAAATAACCGCCATAATTCGTCATAAATACCAAGAAAAACGAGAATTTGACGATTTTACTATTGCCAAAAGTACTAATAACGAGATTCGTACTGAAATTGCTCCTGATGCTGCCACTTGTCCCATGTGTCGGGCAGAAACTTTTGACCCTTTGAGTCGTTGGTATCGCTATCCTTTTACCAACTGTACTCATTGTGGCCCCCGTTTAAGTATTATCAAACACCTGCCTTATGACCGCCCTCAAACCAGTATGGCAAAGTTTGAGATGTGTCCCGGCTGTCAAAAAGATTATGAAAATCCTGGCGATCGACGCTTTCACGCCCAACCCACTGCCTGTCCTATTTGTGGCCCTCACGCTTGGTTAGAAAAGGCTGATGGCAAACCCGTTAACTCTCAAATGTTTTCAATGCTGGATGATGTCGATGCAGTAGCAACTTTAATTCAAAAGGGAAATATTATTGCGATTAAAGGTTTAGGTGGTTTTCATCTCGCTTGCGACGCGACTAATGAAGAGGTAGTAAGCAAACTACGTAGATTAAAAAAACGACCAGACAAACCTCTAGCTTTGATGGCAAGAGATTTGGAAATAATTGAACAATATTACTTTATCAATCAAACTGAAAAAGAACTATTACAAAGTCCTGCTGCACCGATAGTTTTATTAAAACAAAAAAACTACCCTTGTAAGCCCTCTCCCCTCGCGCCCTCCATTGCCCCTGGACAGAATTATTTGGGCTTCATGCTGCCCTATACTCCGCTACATCATCTCATCTTCAAACGATTAAATATTCCGATTGTTTTAACCAGTGGTAACTTGGCGGACGAACCTCAGTGTATCGATAACGACGATGCCAAGAAAAAATTGACGGGAATTGCCGATTATTTTCTCTTTCACAACCGCGAGATCGTCAATCGGGTTGATGATTCTGTCGTCAGGGTTTTGTCTCCTGGGGAAATCTCGTTACAGCATTCTTCAGATGCATTAACACCACAAGCAATCTCTTCAAGCCCCCTAAATCCCCCAAACCTGGGGGACTTTAATCAATTTCCCCCCCAAACTTGGCGAGCGAACTTGGCGAGGTTTCCTCGCCTTAAGCACGCGCGAGAGGGGGTTAGGGGGGCGAAACTCGCTGTAAATGAACGAACATCATTCGCCCCTACAAACCCTGTTCAAATCCTCCGTCGCGCCCGTGGTTATGCACCTGCACCCATTAATTTGCCAGCAGGTTTTGAAAATATTCCGCCGATTTTGGCGATGGGTAGCGAATTAAAAAATACTTTCTGTTTGCTAAGAGATGGGCAAGCAATTCTATCTCAACATATCGGTGATTTAGAGAATATGGCTGCATGGGAAAGTTACCGACATACTCTCAATCTTTATTTAGGTTTATTAGAACATCAACCTAGCGCAGTTGCAATTGATCTCCATCCGGAATATCTAGCAACCAAACTAGGTAAGGAATTAGCTGCTGCTAACTCTCTCCCTCTGTATTCAATTCAACATCATCACGCCCATATTGCTGCCTGTATGCTGGAAAATGGCTTACCTCTCGATACACCGCCAGTATTAGGAATTGCTTTAGATGGTTTGGGTTACGGTGAAGATGGGACTTTTTGGGGTGGAGAGTTTCTCTTAGCTGATTATCGTAGTTATAAGCGGTTGGGTACTTTTAAGCCTATAGCCATGCTAGGAGGAGAACAGGCGATTTATCAACCCTGGCGGAATACTTATGCTCATTTACAGACAGTGTTTGGTGGAAGTAAGGAGGCAGAAGGCAAGAGGCAGAAGGCAGGAGGCAGGGAAGAAGTAAATATTTTTTCTGAGTATGAAGATTTGGCACTACTTCAGTTTTTACAGCAAAAACCACTGAAATTATTGAATAAAATGCTCGAAAAAGGGATCAATTCCCCTTTATCTTCTTCTTGCGGACGTTTATTCGATGCGGTAGCTGCTGCGATTGGAATTTGTCGAGAATCTTGTAGCTATGAAGGGCAAGGTGCAGTCGCCATCGAAGCTTTAGCCCAACAACAGATGTTAAATCACCCTGAAGAAATCGCTTTTTATCCTTTTGCTGTGGAGAATAGAGAAGTAGAGGGAGGATCGAATTTACTGTATCTTGAACCGCGTCCGATGTGGCAAGCCTTACTTGCAGACTTACAACAAGGTATTTCTCAACCTGTGATAGCAGCCAAATTTCATCGAGGATTAGCTAGAGCGATCGCATTAATGGTGCAGCAAATTCGCAGCAATTATCCAGAAGCAAACATAGATCGCGTTGCTTTGACAGGAGGAGTCTTTCAAAATCAAATTCTGCTACTAGAAGTAACCCGTCTACTACAAGAAATGGAACTTATCGTTCTTACCCACAGTCAAGTACCACCCAATGACGGCGGATTATCTCTCGGACAAGTTGCCATCACTGCTTGTCAGTCATCAGTCAACAGTTAACAGTAATCAGTTAACTCAATTAACAATCAACAATTAATAAAAATGTGTTTAGGAATTCCAGGTCAAATCGTCGAAATTACCGATGCTAATAACAAACTAGCTTTAGTCAATGTCGGTGGTGTCAAACGACAAGTCAGTCTCGCTTGCATTGTTGATGAAGAACATCCCATCGAATCTTGTCTCGGCGATTGGGTTTTGGTTCATGTTGGTTTTGCCCTCAATCGCATCGATGAATCAGAAGCTGCTGAAACTCTAAAAATGTTACAAGAAATCGTCGCGTTAACTTCATAATTTTCTTAGCAATTCGCAAGTAAATACACAATTAAAATTCATTAATTAAGCATCGAATTTTAGGTTATAGGTATCAATTATCAATCCCTAAATATCACCTATTACCTATTACTTATTACCTATTACCTTTACAAAAATGAAATACGTTAACGAATTCCGCGATCCTCAAACCGCCCAAGCATTAATCAAAGAAATTAACCGCTTATGTAGGAGCAATTCGCGAATTGTCCCTACTTCAGAAAAACCCCTGAAATTAATGGAAATTTGTGGCGGACATACCCATTCAATTTTTAAATACGGAATAGAAGCAGCACTTCCCGATACTATTGAATTAATTCATGGACCTGGTTGTCCCGTCTGCGTCATGCCGAGAGGTAGATTAGATGACGCGATCGCACTTGCCGAACAACCTAATGTTATTTTTACCACTTTTGGCGATGCTATGCGCGTACCTGGGTCGAAAAAAAGCCTATTGCAAGCGAAGGCAGAAGGTGCAGATGTGCGGATGGTTTATTCTCCGCTAGATGCTTTACCTATTGCTAAGGAAAATCCTGACAGGGAAGTAGTATTCTTTGGCATCGGTTTTGAAACGACAGCCCCCAGTACAGCTTTAACCATCTTACAAGCTGAAGCAGAAGGCATTAAAAACTTTAGCATCTTTGCCAATCATGTTTTAGTCGTTCCTGCCTTAGAAGCTTTATTAAATAATCCCGATTTGCAACTCGATGGTTTTATTGGGCCTGGTCATGTCAGTACAATTATTGGTACTAAACCTTATCAAGTTATTTCAGAAACCTATCATAAGCCTTTAGTTGTATCTGGATTTGAACCTCTGGATATTCTGCAATCAATTGTGATGGTATTGCAGCAGTTAGCAGACGGACGTTGTGAAGTAGAAAATCAATACAGTCGTCTCGTTCAAGCTAAAGGAAACAAAGTCGCTTTAGATGCCATTAATAAAGTATTTACTGTCAGAGATGAATTTGAATGGCGTGGTTTGGGCAATATCAGCCAATCTGGACTAAAAATAAGAGAAAACTACGCTCTTTTTGATGCTGAAGTTAAATTTACTCTGCCTAATCGTCAAGTAGCTGATGCTGCTGCTTGTCAGTGTGGAGAAATCCTCAAAGGTGTATTAAAACCCTGGCGATGTCAGGTATTTGGTACGGCTTGCACCCCTGAAAATCCGATCGGTACTTGTATGGTTTCTTCGGAAGGGGCTTGTGCTGCTTATTATAAATATGGTCGTTTATCTACGGTGGGGAAACAAGTAAAGATAAAGAAAACCGAAGCAAAAGTAGTGAATTAGGATTTTAACCTAATTTTCTAAGAATTAGAAGATTGTGACCTAGGATGATATCCAGACAATTTCCGTCTAATACATAGTTAGACCACATAATTTAGAATTCAAAATATAGAATGTAGAATGGGAATTAGTTGCCACGAAAAACTAAGTATCAGCCAACTGATTGCAATCTAATCCTCTAGAGTTCTTGAAATGCACCCGATCTCTCAAGAGTACTTTAATTCTCTGTGCTATGTTCGCGATCCTCTTGTCAGAGGAATTAAGCCGGAAACAGAGCCTTTTACTATTAATAAGGAAGTCGAGTGGTATACTGACGAACGAAGAGTTCTTATTGCAAATATATTCATCGACAAGTTCGACAAAGATTGGAATTTTGTGATTCTTGGTCGAGACACACGCAAAATTTACCGTTGTATCTACACTGGAGTCAGCTTTGATTCTATTGAAGATGCACGTAAAGAACTTAAGAGAAAGTTAGCTGAGTTTAGTCAGGAAGGACATGAACAATATCCTCAAGGAGATGAAGATAGCCCACCACAATATATTTACAAACAAATCGTTGCACCAGAAAAACTACATCCTTATTTCCGCTACTTAGTTGAAGAACCGAGATTTGAAGCAGCTCGCAACCTAATTGAAGAAATTATTTATACATTCACTGATCCCGATGGTAATTTTATTCGAGACTTTCAAACGAATGGTTTTGATGCAAGACTCTGGGAAATTTTTCTATATGTTTATCTTCATGAATCAGGGTTTAACATAGATCGCTCTTTTAATGCACCTGATTATGTTGTAGAGCGATTCAATCAAATAATCTGTATTGAGGCTGTTACCGTAAATCCCAGCAGGCACAAACAAGATCTACCAGAACCGACGAGTCAAGAAGAATTAGACGAACGACTCAGGGATTATATGCCTATCAAGTTTGGAAGTTCTCTTTACTCAAAGTTAACTAAGAAATATTGGGAAAAGGAACACGTCCGAGGTAAACCACTGATAATTGCAATACATGATTACCATCAAACCGGATCAATGGTATGGTCAAGAACTGCTTTGTTCGACTATCTTTACGCTAAACGTATCAGACTGACAAAGGATAGTGATGGCAATAATAGCATAATTAAGGAGGATATTGATTTTCATGAGTTTGAGGAGAAAAGAATCCCATCAGGCTTTTTCAAACTTCCAGAAGCCGAGAACATCAGTGCAGTTTTATTTACCAATAGTGCAACTATTACAAAGTTCAATAGAATGGGGAAGCTTGCTGGTCTTGGCAGTCAAGCTATCAAAATGATTAGAGTGGGGAAACTTTTCGATCCAGATCCAGAAGCATTTGAACCAATTCCTTTCTCAATCGATATCGAGCATCCATCCTATCGGGAAACATAGTCAGAAAGTATAGTGATGTTTCATAATCCAAATGCTTTATATCCTGTATATCCAGCATTATTTCCAGACATTACACACATAAGAATTCATGATGATAATTACCAGGAAATCACTAGACCGTATGATGTAATATCATCAGTCACTATAGTTATTACACCCACAGATAAGTTTGAAGATTTGGATTTTAGCTAACAATACACGAACAATATTAGCACGATCGCACCTTGTTTTAGATTTGGTTGACAAAGGAAACCGAACAACTTCTTACTCTCTTTCACCGCTATTAATTGATTAAATCTAGTCAAATAGAAAAAAGCAAGAATTAGCATGATTATCGATCCGCAAAAAGTATCGGGCAAAAAAAGTTCTAATTATCCCCAACAATTTCAAAAATTAGTAGCAGGAAGAATTAAGAAAAAACTGGGAAATGTCGCAGGGTTAAAAAATTTCGGCGTGAATTTGGTAACACTCGAACCAGGAAGTCGTTCTGCACTGAGGCATTGGCATAGTAAACAAGATGAATTTATTTATATTTTGTCTGGCGAGGCTACTTTAGTTACTAATGCTGGCGAACAAGTATTACAAGCGGGAATGGCAGCGGGATTTCCAGCAGGAGAAGCGGATGGACATCATTTGCTGAATCGATCTGATACAGATGTGGTTTATTTAGAGATTGGCGATAGAACACCAGAAGATCTAGTCGATTATCCCGATGATGATCTGATTGCTAAAGATAAAGATGGTGTTTGGATTTTTACTCACAAAGATGGCAGCGTTTATGATTCTTAGTGAGAGTATTAGAGAATGTCTGAAAAGTTAAAAGTCAAAAATATGGAGGATTTAAAAACTGTAATTTTAGAAAGTGAAAGGCTAATTCTTCAACCAATTTCTTTAAAATATGCTGAAATAATCTTTCAAGAATTCAATAGCGAAATAACTAAATATACTTACTCAAAACCTGCAAAAAATATTAAAGAAACTAAAGAGTTTATTGATTTAGCTAGAAAAAATATCAAAAATAAAATTGATTTGGTTCTAACAATCTTAAATAAAAGTAACCAAGAGTTTTTAGGAATATGTGGAATTCATAGAATTAATACTGTTAAACCAGAATTAGGGATTTGGCTTAAACAACAGGCTCAAGGAAATAATTTTGGTAAAGAAGCAATTTATCTTCTGAAAGATTGGGCAGATCGAAATTTAAATTATGAGTATTGTTTGTATTCAGTTGATCAAAAAAACATTCCTAGCCGAAAAATACCAGAAAGTATGGGTGGTCAAGTTTTTCATGAATATCAACTGACTAATCAAAGCGGAACTATTCTTAACTTACTTCAATACCGAATTTATAAATAACTATGAATATTCCTCATGCAATTAATCCCACTCAAAATTCTCTGTTTAATAAAGTTGAAAAGATTCGCCGTCGCCCTGCCAAAGTCAAAGATCGCACTATTACCTTAGCCCATGGTAGCGGTGGTAAAGCCATGCGTGATTTGATTGAAGATATTTTTGTCGGTAGTTTCAACAATCCTCTACTATCAGAATTAGAAGATCAAGCCAGAATAAATTTAGCTGAATTGATTGCTAAGGGCGATCGCATGGCTTTGACTACAGATTCTTACGTCATCGATCCGATTTTTTTTCCTGGCGGTAATATCGGAGAATTAGCAGTTAATGGTACGGTTAACGATCTTGCCGTCAGTGGTGCAACTCCTTTGTATTTATCCTGCGGAATGATTATTGAAGAGGGGTTTCCTGTCGAAACTTTACGCCAAATCGTCCAAAGCATGAAACAAGCTGCGGATGTGGCAGGGGTACAGATCGTTACTGGGGACACCAAGGTAGTCAATCGCGGTTCGGTAGATAAGTTATTTATCAATACTACGGGAGTAGGGGTAATTAGTTCAGGAATTAATGTTTCTGCTAGCAATCTTCAACCAGGTGATGCTGTGATTGTAAATGGTTATTTGGGCGATCACGGTGCAGCAATTACCGTAGCTAGGGGAGAGCTAGCGTTAGATAGTAGCATTGAGAGTGATTGTCAGCCTCTTAATGGTTTAGTAGCTGCAATTTTAGCTGTTTGTCATGAAATTCACGCCATGCGCGATGCTACTAGAGGAGGGTTGGCGACAGTGTTAAATGAATTTGCCCTTAGTTCAGAAGTAGGCATACGTTTGTACGAGCAAGCAATTCCTGTGAGAGAAGAGGTTCACGGGGTTTGTGAATTGTTAGGATTAGATCCTCTCTATCTGGCAAATGAAGGCAAGTTAGTTACCGTTGTAACCAGCGATCGCGCAGAAGAGGTTCTCGCTGCTATGAAAAATCATCCTGCTGGTGAAAATGCCGTTATTATCGGCGAAGTGATTAATTCTCCTTCAGGAATAGTATTAATGGAAACTATGTTTGGTACAGATCGGATCGTCGATATGTTGGTAGGCGATCAATTACCTAGAATTTGTTAACCCTTACCCATCACAAAAATTGATTTGTTGAGAAAATGCACGAATTAGGAATTACCCAAAATATTGTCGCCATCGTCAGCGAAAATGCTGGAGGCGTACCCGTAAAAAAGTAACCTTAGAAATCGGGCAACTTTCAGCTATTATGCCCGATGCGATTCGTTTTTGCTTCGATGTTTGTTGTCAAGGAACTGTTGTAGAAGGGGCAAATTTAGAAATAATTGAAACTCCTGGTTTAGCTAGCTGTTGTAATTGCGGTGCCAAAATCCCTCTATCAGAACCTTTTGGTATTTGCGATCGCTGTGGGAGTGTCGAACTAAAAATTATTCAAGGTGAAGAATTAAAAATTAAATCGATGGAGATTGAAGACTTATGTGCGTAACTTGTGGTTGTTCGGATGGTAGTCAAGTCACTGTTACTAGTTTAGAAAATGGGAAAACTAGCCATTCTCACACTCATACTTTACCTGACGGCACAATCATTACTCATACTCACGAACACGACCATTCTCACCACGACAACGGTTTAGAAAATGGCAAAACCAGTCATACTCACAGTCCTACTCATGAACACGCTCATTCTCATCACAAAACCTCCGAAATTCATGCGCGGATGCACGGGACAACTATTACCTTAGAAAAAGAAATTCTGAGCAAAAATGATCGTATTGCCGAGCAAAACCGCCATTGGTTCCAAGAAAGAGGTATTTTAGCTTTAAATCTAGTCAGTTCTCCTGGTGCTGGCAAAACAACCCTCTTAACCCGTACAATTAACGACCTAAAATCTCAACTACCCATCAGTGTAATCGAAGGCGACCAAGAAACAGTTAACGACGCAAAGAAAATTCGTCAAACAGGTTGTCAAGTCGTGCAAATTAATACGGGAACGGGCTGTCATTTAGAAGCAGCAATGGTACAACGAGGATATTTAGAACTCAATCCTCCCTCTAATTCTATTCTGGCGATCGAAAATGTCGGTAATTTAGTTTGTCCTGCTTTATTTGACTTAGGAGAAAAAGCCAAAGTAGCCATTCTTTCTGTTACCGAAGGGGAAGATAAACCGATCAAATATCCCCATATGTTCCGTGCTAGTCAAGTGATGATCCTGACTAAAATCGATCTGCTTCCTTACCTTCAATTTGATGTTAATCGCTGTCTAGAATACGCTCGACAAGTCAATCCGCAAATTCAAATCTTTCAAGTTTCTGCCACAACTGGTGCTGGTTTAAACGAATGGTATGAATGGTTGCAAACTAAGTTAAAAAGCGTTGCCAGCAAGTATGAAACCGAAAGTAATACGGTTAGTAGCTCAAAGCTTTTAGGTGCATGAGAAACAGTCTGAGATCGATCCGTGAATCAACGTAGATTCATAAAAAACATAGATCTTTATCTTTACCAAAACAAGAAAGCTTTGATTTTTTGTTAACATACTATATAGTTATATAAGTTATATAGTTAACCTAAATTTGTCCATGCCTATTAATCCTACTCGCGAAAATACCGCAAAGCCTCCAGAATTTCTTGCTCCCGTCGCTGATTATTTTAAAGTGCTTTCAGAAGTTAGTAGGTTACAAATATTAAGTTGCTTGCGATCGGGGTCGATGAATGTTAGTGAAATCGGTGAAGCAACTGGTTTAGGACAGGCAAATTTATCAAAACATTTAAAAATGTTGACCGAAGC
The DNA here is from genome assembly GCA_002355455.1 of Stanieria sp. NIES-3757. Taxonomy (NCBI): domain Bacteria; kingdom Bacillati; phylum Cyanobacteriota; class Cyanophyceae; order Pleurocapsales; family Dermocarpellaceae; genus Stanieria; species Stanieria sp. NIES-3757. The sequence continues at coordinate 2,553,038 of AP017375.1, read as the reverse complement.
AGAAATCTTGTCTCGCCAACCTCAAGGAGTCAGTGTCTACTATGAAATTAAAGACCCCATGATTTTTGAGCTATGCGAGTTAGTTTGCGATCGCCTTTACGAACGGATGCAGGAACAAGCAGAGAGATTTAAACAATTAAATGCCTTTAGCACTTCTTCTAAGTAAATTATTATTGCTCAAAGTATTGACGTTGCCACTCTAATAATAAAGCACGACACTGAAGACAGGTTAAGACCTCAAGTAAATCGTTGATACCTGTCTTATTAATAGGATAGCCAGCTTCTAACTTGTCCGATTCAACTATAAAAGTAGAAGCAATTTCTGCCACAAAACCATAAAGTTTTTGATTAGAAAAAGAGCTATTAATTGCCCAACCAGTCTGATTAAGAGGATTAAGGCGAATAATTCCCAATTCTGTTATGCCTAACTCCCGACGAAGAATATCAGATACAGCAGCAACTGGAGTTTGTTGAGGTAACACTCTACCACCAGGAAAATCAAGCGTAACTTGTCCTAAACCAGGACGATAAGAAGCGTTCGGTAACAGAAACTGACCATTTTGAATCGTCACAATTACAACTGAATCAACTTTTTCCACTCGCCAATAATTGAGGATTCTTTGCCGTTCATCTTGCAATTTTTCGCCAATCAGAGTTACCCAAGGAGAACGGATTTCAACAAAACGTTCTAAAATTTGCCAGTCATTTTGAGAATGCACGTTGTTTATCAACTATTTTTTAAATTAACATCAAATCCTGTTGTCATACCCTACTTAGATTTAAAGCTGAAAAGGCTCTCCCCGTCGCCGTGTCCCCACGTCAGTCTTAAAAGTTGGTTTTAAGAATCGGATTTAGTATAAGTTATATAGCAGCCAAATTATAGGTTAGAACAAAGTATTGAACGTAGGAGCGAATGGCGGTTCGCAAGGGGCGTACAAGATTTGTAAATTCTTCTTAAAAAAAACTGCCCTAAGCTGAAAGTGCCTAGGGACAGCTATTCCTGATTAAAGGATTATGCAGCAACTAGCTATGAACGGAAGGAGGATTGAAAGCTACAGGTTGAAGATCCTCAGAAGCTAAATCCAAGGGGAAGTTGTGAACATTACGTTCGTGCATGGTTTCAATACCGAGATTAGCGCGGTTTAAAACATCAGCCCAAGTATGTAATACATGACCTTGAGAATCTAAAATTGACTGGTTAAAGTTGAAACCATTTAAGTTGAAGGAAAAGCAAGATACAGCTAAGGCAGCGAACCAAATGCCAATGACTGGCCAAGCAGCAAGGAAAAAGTGTAAAGAACGGCTGTTGTTAAAGGAAGCATATTGGAAGATTAGTCTGCCAAAGTAACCATGAGCAGCTACGATGTTGTAAGTTTCTTCTTCTTGACCAAATTTGTAACCGTAGTTTTGGGATTCTGTTTCAGTAGTTTCGCGAACTAAGGAAGAAGTTACCAAAGAACCGTGCATGGCAGCAAATAAAGCACCACCGAAGACACCAGCTACACCTAACATGTGTAAAGGATGCATTAAGACGTTGTGTTCTGCTTGCAAAACAAACATGAAGTTGAATGTACCACTAATTCCTAAAGGCATACCATCAGAAAAAGAACCTTGACCGATGGAATAAATTAATAGTACGGCAGTGGCAGCAGCAACGGGTGCGCTGTAAGCAACACAAATCCAAGGACGCATTCCTAAACGGTAAGATAATTCCCACTGACGACCCATATAGCAGAAAATACCAATCAGGAAGTGAAAAATAATCAGTTGGTAGGGACCTCCGTTATACAACCACTCATCTAAGTTGGCAGCTTCCCAAATAGGATAAAAGTGCAACCCAATTGCATTAGAAGAAGGCACAACCGCAGCAGAAATGATGTTGTTACCGTAGAGTAATGAACCAGCAACAGGTTCACGAATACCATCAATATCTACAGGTGGTGCTGCAATAAAAGCAATGATAAAACAAGTAGTTGCAGTTAATAGGGTAGGAATCATCAGGACACCAAACCAACCAATATAAAGGCGATTTTCAGTGCTGGTAATCCAATTACAAAACTTCTCCCAAAGGTTATTACTTTGGCGTTTTTGAAGAGATATAGTCATAATATTTAATTCCGAGGTTAATCGTTGTTCAAGGCAAGATAACCTTAACTATCTATTTAACTATATGGCTATATAAAAAGTCAAGTATTAATTTTAATTTATTTTTTCAGTATGGTGTCAGAGTGCTAAAACGCTTGCCAAATAAAGTTTAGAGATGGATCTGGCTAAGAACGAAAGTGATTGTTATTTAAGAATATTGATTATATAGTGATATGGTAATTTGTTTAAATGAGTCAGTATTTATGTCCAATTTATTATGTTTAATCAAATCGGCGATCAGCAAATCAACCTCGTAATAAGTTAACAGTACAAAAATAGTTTTAGTATTTTTACTGCGATCGCTTTAGTCGAATAAATATTAGTCATAAAACCTAGATCGCCAAAGAAGTTTGTTTTTCTACTTCAAACAACTGTAGAAATAAATCTTTTCTTACCGATAATAAAAATTAAGACTTAATTGTCTTGTAAATTTTTCCAATTTTTTATAAATTTTGGTTCTGACAAACACCATGTAGACAGACTCTGATATCAAATTAACAAGAAGCGAAGCAAGTCCAATTATTTTTGATATTTATCTTTGAATTAAAAAAGATAAATAAAATCTGCGTCTAGCTAAAAAATTCACATTTATAGCATCTCTAACTTATGAAAGATGTTAAAGAATTTTGAGCGATGTAATCTTCATAAGTAAATGAGATAGTCAAATAAAAATATAGGAACAAAAATAATGCCAGATGAAATTTTAAATAAAAACATTCCAGAAATCGATCCTACAGAAGTTGGAGATTCTAGAGTAGTTATTGGCGAGCAACATCGCTCTTTCCTAGAAAAGGTTATGACTAAAGGTGGACTTGCGGATATTTATGATGCCAGAGATATCACTGAAGTCGTCTTTCGTACCATGCGCGACATGATGAGCAATGAAGCAGTTGATCGCGTAGGTGACGAATTACATAAACCTTTGGTCAAAGACAATTCCGATAAAACTATCTACACCGCTACGCCTTTGGCAACACAAGTTGAAGACCTCTGGCAAGATACTAATCCAGTTGTTCATTTCCTTAGTCGCATTCGTCCAACTCTTGAAATTCGCGATACAACCTTCCTATATCGTATCCGACAAGAAGCAGGTTTACCACCTCATGTTGAAGTAGAACAAGTACTCAAAGCTGTTTTTTCAGCTACCAAAGATGAATTGTCTGAAGGGCGAATTCAAGAAGTTGCTGGATTTCTACCTGGTCAAGTTCGCCAACTTTGGGAACAGGCGTAACCAAAAATAATGAATTGGAGCGTATCTTAGATCAGGATACGCTTTTGGCTTTTTGATTAAGTACATTTAAATAATTCAAGTAATTTTATTCCTTATATTTTCTTTTTAATGCCTCATCAACTTGAGCAAAAAGATTTTCTAAAGTAGAGTTATTATCTAAAACCACATCAGCTTTAGCAATTTTTTCAGCTAAAGGAATTTGACTGTCAATTCGATTAATTGCTTGGGACGTTGTCAGACCATTACGTTGTTGTAATCTTTCAATTTGTTGAGCGCGATCGCAACTAACTACCCAAATCTCTGTCACTAAATGAGTTAAATTTGCCTCAAATAATAAAGGAATCGCAAAAACAACTATATCTGCATCTAATTGAGCTAATTCCTCACTAAAACGAGAACGAACATAAGGATGAATTTTGCTTTCTAACCAGCGTTTTTCTTCAGCATTGTTAAAAATAATTTCTCCTAAAGCCTGACGATCGAGTTCCTGATTCGGTAATTTAACGCGAGCGCCATACCGCTCAAAAATTTCTCTCAACACGGTGGTTTGACATGGCGAGGTTTCCTCGCCGTCCCTCACCGTCACAATAGGCGAACCTGGTTGCACAGCCTCTCTAGCAAAGATATCTGCATCTAACACGGGTAGTTGATATTGACTAGCTAAATAATTGGAGACTGTTGTTTTTCCCGTTCCAATTCCACCTGTTAAACCAATAATTCTTCTGTGGTTGTTCATTGTTAATCTAGAAACAAGCAATTATACATAGAAAAATAATAATGAGTTCGCTCAACTGTCCCAAGTGTAAGGGAAGCTTAAAATCAGTAGTATACGAAGGAATAGAAATCGATCGCTGTCAACAATGTGGAGGAATTTGGTTTGATTCTCAAGAAGCGGAAACTCTCAAACGGATCGAAGGTTCAGATACAGTAGATCTTGGTCAAACAGAAATAAGCGATCGATTAAATCTTACCGAAGAAGAAATTGACTGTCCTCGATGTCAACAACAAATGATCCGAATGTTAGACATCGATCGCTACAATCTCTGGTACGAAAAATGTCTTAACTGTGGTGGTGTCTGGTTTGATGCAGGAGAATTTAAACAATTTAAACAAAATTTTAAAACCAAGACTTTTTTTAATGTCGTCAAGCGATTCTTTAAACGTTAATCTCTAACCCAAGAATGTCTCTAGGAAGTTCCGAACCTTGATAAACTAATTCGAGAACTAATCCAAATTAGGAGGAAAAACGATGTTAGACGAACAAGCGAAAAAAACGATGTTACGTAAAATTCCCCACGGTCTTTATATTTGTGGTGTCAAAGAAGGGGAAGAAATGAATGGTTTTACGGTCAGTTGGTTAATGCAATCATCTTTTAATCCACCTTTAGTTGTCAATTGTGTTAAGAAAGGTACTACTTCCCACGAAATGATTAAAAACACAGGAGTATTTGCTCTTAGTTTCTTAGAAGAAGGACAACAAGATTTGGCAGCTAATTTTTTTAAACCGAAAACTAGAGTTGGTAACAAATTTGAAGATGTAGAATTTTATGAAGGTGCAGAAACTGGCTGTCCTATTATTAAAGATTCTCTTGGTTACATCGAATGCCAAGTGGTGGATACAGTTGAACAAGGAGATCATACCGTTTATGTTGCAGAAGTAATTAGTTCTGGTATTCATCGTGAAGGTAAACAACTTCTGCTAGAAAGTACTGGTTGGCAGTACGGTGGTTAGTTGAACTTAAGTTACGTCTTAGTTTGCCATTGACAATATACTCGATCTCAACAACTCGTTTTGAAGTAAAAAGCTGAATTTTCTTAATAGTTATGCCGTTGATTAAAGTTAAATCCTCTGTATCTGCACCAGATCGAAGCATTATCGAAAGTTTACTTAAAAATTTATCGGCTAAGTTAGCTAAACATTTGGGTAAACCAGAGTCTTATGTAATGACAGCTTTTGAATCAGATATTCCCATGACTTTTGCTGGTACTTTTGAACCTGTCTGCTACGTAGAAATTAAAAGTATTGGTAAAATGACTTCTGCACAAACTAAGGCAATGAGCGAAGATTTCTGTCAGCAAATTAAAAATACTTTGGGTGTATCTGCTAATCGTATTTATATTGAATTTGCCGATGCACAAGGATATCTTTGGGGTTGGAATAATTCTACTTTTGGTTAAAATAACTTACTTGAATAGCTAAAGCCGATTGATTGTTTATTCATATATTAAAGTTTCGGCTTTATTATTTCTACACAAAAAACCAGTATAAAAATTAGTACTTATGACGAGGTAAAAATTTAGAAAATAGAAGATACTTTTAAATAAGAGGATTCTAAATCACTTTAAATACAACCTATCAATACAAAATTTAGTAATAGTTTAATTTTTTGAAGTTTTGCTTACACCATTCCAGTCCAACATTTATTGCTGGACTTTTTTTTGCCTCAACTAGAAAGGTGAATACCGAAATAAAACAAAGCTTCTTCCATATCTGCGCTCGACTTAAAAAAATATCCAGTTTTAATTTAATACACATCAGCTTAACAACAACTCTAATTAGAGAATTTATTAGAAAAAATGGAAGTAATCTAAGTTTTTTCATCAATTTATTTAAAAATAATTTTTTCGTGGTCAATCATAAAAGGAAACTCGCGAATAATCATAGAACAAAGATTAATAAAATTAACCATCCATTTTTGAGCAAAATGTCGTTGTGAATTATTAATAAATTTTTCCGACAGATTAGAACAGGTAATTTGACCAGAGGAATTAACTGTTAACTGGTTTAACCAATCAAATTCTGGACGAGAAGACTGCCAATTTTTTACTGTCATCATTGGTCCTAAATAACGACCTCCATACTGAGAAAGATAATTAAATTTTTGCAGTAAATCGTCCAATGAAATTTTGGGTTCCAATAACATTTTTTGATTGAGAGGATCAAAATTCTCTGGAAAACAAGTATTATTATTAAAATATGCTCCACTTAAGCTTGCTTTTTGTAGTTCCACACCTACTAAATAAGCACCACTTAAATCAGCACCTTCTAAAATAGTTTTTTTCAGTGTGGCAGCGTCTAAACTAACATTTTCTAAATCAGTATCACGCAAGTCAGCATCACTTAAATTACCGCAAACGATGGTCGCATTAGCTAAAAATGCTCCTGGTAATTTAGTTCCGTTGAGTTTTGTACGATTTAGATTAGCACCTTCTAAATTAGCTCCATAGAGAATAGCATCACTTAAATCTGAATTACTTAAATCGGAATTTTTAAGATTAATATATCGTAGATCTACCCCTTGTAAATAGCCTCCTATTAAAGAAATTTCTTCAAAGTTTTTTTGTCCTGATTCATATCTTTGTTTTAATTCTTTGACTGTTATTTTCATAAAATTAATAAAGACAATATAAACTAAATAAAACAGTAAAAATTATATTCCAAACTAAATCGATCTGGGGTTTATTCAGTCGTAACCCGCTGTTGTTGCTTGCCTTAGCAGCACCAATAATCAAAAAATTGAGCAGATTGATAGAGACAAGTCTCCTCGGTTTGCTCAAGCTGAATTTGGTTTGATAAATTTTTTTTGATTACAACTTAATTGAAAAACTATAATTATAAATTTCCCTTCTACTTTAAATTTCAAAAAACTTTGTTTTTCTAAACGTAGCAAATCGCGACAAAAACTATGCTTGCTACAATCTAATATGCTTATCTAATTGTCAAAGCTAGAGAGAAGCTCGATAGGCAGTTTCCGACAAAAACTTTAATCATAAGAATTCTTTTTAAGACTACCAGGATATTATTTTATGAATTTATCAAAAAATGGTGTGAGCCAAAATCATTATCAAATTCTTGAAGTGAGCGACAAAGCTACTCAGCAAGAAATTAAACAAGCTTATCGACGTTTAGCCAAAGTATTTCATCCAGATAGTCAACATCAAAGTGCTGACCATAATAAAATTATTGCTCTGAATGCTGCCTATGAAATCCTCAGTAACCCTCAAAGCCGTCGTCTTTACGATCTAGAGCTAGATTCTGGTCAAACTCTTAATTCCGTAATCAACCGTCAAGAAAGAACGACTCGCGCTAATCAACAATATCAACGTTATCGGCAAGCAGGCAAAAAAGAAGAACTGCAATACAACCAATGGATTACAGAAGTATATCGTCCGATCAATCGTCTGATTAGTTTAATTATTAATCCTTTAGAAACTGAAATTGATTATTTAGCTGCCGATCCTTTTGACCAAGAATTAATGGATAATTTCTGTGAATATTTAGAAAATTGTCGTCATTACTGGCAAAAAGCTTCACATATTTTTAGCTCTCAACCAAATCCTGCTAAATTAGCTGGAGTAGCTGCTAATCTTTACTACTGTATTACTCAAATTGGTGATGGCATTCGAGAATTAGAATGGTTTACTCTCAACTACGACGATCATTATCTTCATACTGGACAAGAAATTTTTAGAATTGCTCAAGGATTACGTTGGCAAGCCCAAGAAGCAATTAAATCTTTAATTTAGTTGAGGCAGTGATTCCTAAATTAGGTTGAAAATTAGTTTATCCTGAAAAAGGAGAATGTTTACTTAACTTTACATAAAATAGCGATCGCGTACTATTAAAAAATGATTTGTATCATTAACCGTCGAGCTAAGTTTTCTGCTAGTCATCGTTATTGGTTACCAGAACTAAATAAAGAAGAAAATCAACGCTTGTTTGGAGCTTGTAGTCGTTTTCCTGGACATGGACACAATTATGTTCTTTATGTGTCACTAATCGGAGAACTAGACCACTATGGGATGGTACAAAATCTATCTCATGTCAAACAAGTTATTAAACAAGAAGTTACTAGCCAGCTAGACTACGCTTATTTAAATGAAACTTGGTCGGAATTTCAACAAACTCTACCGACAACCGAAAATATTGCCCGAGTCATTTGGCAAAAACTATCACCTTATTTACCTTTAGTCAATATTCAACTATTTGAACATCCCGAACTTTGGGCAGATTATCAAGGAAACGATATGGAAGCTTCTTTAACTGTTAAAACTCATTTTAGTGCTGCTCATCGCTTGGCTTTACCTAGCCTCAGCTTTGAAGAAAATACCGAAATCTATGGCAAATGCGCTCGTCCTAACGGTCATGGACATAATTATCATCTAGAGGTTACCGTAACTGGAGAAATCGATTCCCGTACTGGAATGCTAGTTGATTTAGGAGCATTACAAACAATTATCGATGATTATGTAGTTGAACCTTTCGATCATACTTTTCTCAATAAAGATATTCCTTACTTTGCCGAAGTAGTACCAACGGCTGAGAATATTGCTGTTTATATTGCCCAAGTATTACAACAACCCATTCAAACTTTAGGGGCCCAATTAGATAAAGTTAAGTTAATCGAAAGTCCCAACAACTCTTGTGAAATTTATTGCCGTCGTTCGCAACAAAATGTTACTTCTCTCAAACAGCAAGAGCCAGTGGTAACCGTTTAATCCAAGTCAGTTAAGCAGTTACAGCAAGCTGTGAAGATAAATATTCAGCCTAATTTGGGTAAACTATTATTCGTGATTTTTTTAAGGACTATTAATACTTGCTTTGATAATGCCACTAAGCAAGAAGAAGTGTTTGATAATATGGGCAAAAGTTAGTCAGCGAATTAGTTTGGATCGCTAGCCAACTACCAATAAAATGTTCCATATAACCAAAGGAGTGCTGAAAAATGGAATCTGAAGCTCAAAAAATAGATGTGCAAAACCCTTCTGGTTTTAATACTGAAACAGCTGGAATGATTGCTCCAGCCAAACCCTCACCAGCGGATAAACCCTGGCAAGAATGGATTGAAGTCGGGAGTGATTTTTTATCAAAGTTATATGATTATCTAGGAGAGTTTATCTCAGATAACAGAAAACTTTTGATTAATTTAGGATTATTATTTGGTGCGATCGTGGCAGTTAAATTAACTTTAGCTATCCTTGATGCGATCAATGATATACCTCTTTTAGCTCCTTTGTTTGAACTAGTAGGTCTTGGTTATACTGGTTGGTTTGTTTATCGCTATCTTTTAAAAGAATCAACTCGTCAGGAATTAGTTACTGAGTTTGAGGCTTTAAAAACACAAGTTCTAGGTAACGAACCCCCCAACACTTAAATAACATTTTTTCTAAAAGTGTAGATAATAATCAAGCGAGATTTAAACTACATTTTCTAGAAATTTTTTTAGTCCCCAAGAATATATTCTGGGGATTATTTTATTAATTATTTTAATAATTTAATTTTTTGCATCATCAATTGTTGCATTTTTATAATACTTTGCCAATCTTCAATCTCGCTAGCAGTGGCACAAGCAGTAATTCTCTTTAAAGTTTTTTCTAGTTGTTCTGCTAAGTTTAAAGCTTGTTCGGTCATCTTTCTGATTTGTTTTTGTTCATAATATTGAAGAGCTTGACCACGTAAAACTTGTAAAGTTAATTCTTCTCCACATTGTCCAGGAAAAACTTCTAGGCGTAATAATAAACGTTCTTGTTGATAATATTTTTCTATTGCTACTTTTTTGTGTTTATCTACAGGTATAGGAGGAAGTTTAGCTAAAGCTTTAATTTGATTAATAATAGCTTGAAAAACTTGGATAGATACTTCATTTAATGAAAATTGAACTACTCCATCTTGACCCCAAATAATCTTGCCATATTCAGGATATCTTTCTAAGTAAAGTCTACCAATTCCTCCGTTTAAAATTCTAGCTAATAACTCCTGCCAAAGCTGCTGCGGAGTCAAACTAGCTAAAAAATCTACTGATTTTGATAAATCCTGAGGTTCTATTTCTAGCTTATTTGCTGGTTTTTGAGATTTTGTGTTTGATTGAAGACTATTATCTTCTGGTTTATCTACAATTAAAGTTGCTCTTTCATGAAGATTACAATTAGCATGAGCGAGTCTATTTTCGGATGAATTTTCCGTCATAGTTGGTTTATAGTCAGAATTAATAACATTAGCTGTTTGTTCAGAAGTATCAGCTACAGTAAGCTTAGAATCAGAATTAATTAAATGGCTTTGTTCAGAAAAAGAAGTCATTACAGTTAGCTTAGAATTTCGGTCTAATTTTCTAGCTTTTGATTTTGTTTGATTTTCGGGGTTAGCTTTCAGATAAGCTGCTAAAATTGATTGATGTTCTTCATAATCGAGTTGTTTTGTTTTTAAGGTATAACCTAAAGAATTAATAATTAAACCAATAAATTTGAGTGCAGATTCATCTTGAAGATTAACCATTCCTAAAGTTAGATGTTGATTTTGAAGCTGAAGAGGTAACACTTGATAGTAAAGGCAACATTCTAAAGGTAAGATGAGGCTAATTAACTCAAAAATCCTATTTATATCTAAATTTAAAGATTTGATTTGATGATCGGGAAAATTTTTGACAAAATTGGGATTTTGATTGGAAGATTGATTATTGTAAGAGGACATCCTTCGCGGTACACTCCCAGAAAAGCTTAAGTTTAATTTAGTTAGAGAATTTTATAAAAAAAAATATAGGTTCGGTCTAAACTTAATTTACCCAAAATATCTCAGAAGATTACCACAGCAAAATTCTTTCTGAAATAATGGGCTGAAATGTCTAATTGATAAGATTTGAATACAATCAAACTAAATCCCTTGAATGTGGCTTTGACGAAGACATCGATACACTGCCATTTCGGGGTGGAGTATCTTTGACTGGTGGAATGCCAGTCACGCGCAGGCACTCAAGTTGAACTCGGGTGTACCGCGTGACTCTAAAATAAAAGATTGCAGCAAACTATAGCAGAAAAAGTAATGAGCGAATTTGATTACGATTTAATTATTATTGGTGCTGGTGTCGGCGGACATGGTGCAGCTTTACACGCAGTCAAATGTGGCTTGAAAACAGCGATTATTGAAGCTGGAGATATGGGCGGTACTTGTGTTAACCGCGGTTGTATCCCTTCTAAAGCTTTACTGGCTGCTTCTGGGAGAGTTAGAGAATTTAAAGATGCCCATCATCTCAAAGATTTGGGTATTCAGGTGGAAGGAGTACAGTTTGACAGAGGAACAATTGCAGCCCATGCCAATGATTTAGTTAGTAAAATTCAAGGGGATTTAACCAATAGTCTGACTCGTCTTAAAGTTGATATTATTCGCGGTTGGGGTAAAGTTGCAGGGAAACAAAAGGTGACTGTAGCGACGGATCAAGGGGAGAAAACTTTTACTGCTAGAGATATTATGCTTTGCCCTGGTTCGATTCCTTTTGTGCCGCCAGGAATTGAAGTAGATGGTAAAACTGTTTTTACTAGCGATCAAGCGGTTAAATTAGAATCTTTACCGAATTGGATTGCTATTATTGGTAGTGGTTACATCGGTTTGGAGTTTTCTGATGTTTATACTGCTTTAGGCTGCGAAGTAACGATGATTGAGGCGTTAGATAATTTAATGCCTGGGTTTGACCCCGAAATTGCTAAAATTGCTCAACGAGTTTTAATCAATCCTCGTGATATCGAAACCTATACGGGAGTATTCGCGACTAAGGTTACTCCAGGCACACCAGTAGCCATCGAATTAACTGATGCTAAAACCAAAGAAGTTAGAGAAGTTTTGGAAGTAGATGCTTGTTTGGTAGCTACAGGAAGAATTCCTGCCACCAAAAATTTAGGCTTACAATCTCTAGCAGTAGAACTTGATCGACGTGGTTTTATTCCTGTTAATGATAAGATGCAAGTCCTTAGAGATGGTGAACCTATCCCTCATCTTTGGGCTGTAGGCGACGCGACTGGTAAAATGATGTTGGCTCATGCTGCTTCTGGACAAGGTGTGGTGGCAGTTGAGAATATCTGTGGTAGAACCAAGGAAATTGATTATCGTTGTATTCCCGCAGCAGCTTTTACCCATCCCGAAATTAGTTATGTTGGTTTAACTGAAACTCAAGCTAAGGAATTGGGTGAACAAGAAGGATTTACCGTTGCTACTGCTAAAACTTACTATAAGGGTAATTCCAAAGCTTTAGCCGAAGGGGAAACCGAAGGAATGGCAAAAATAATTTATCGTAAGGATACTGGTGAATTATTGGGAGTACATATTATTGGGATTCATGCTTCCGATTTGATTCAAGAAGCTGCTAATGCGATCGCAAAACGAGAATCAGTGCAGAATCTTGCTTTTAATGTTCATACTCATCCTACTCTTTCGGAAATTTTAGATGAGGCATACAAACGCGCCCACGTAGTTGGGGTGTAGTAAATGTGTAGGGGCGTTTAGCTAAACGCCCATTAAATTTAATTATTGACCAATATTGAAGAAAAAGATGCAAATCAGAAGAATTAATCCTAATCCTCAAGTCAATACAGGAGAAGTAATTTATCAATCGAATCTTCCCGATGCCAAACCACGTCATATTTTAGAAGAGATTGTGTGGTATAAAGAAACTGAAGTAGCCAAAATGCGCGATCGCTTGCCTCTATTAGAATTGCGTCAGCAAGTAGCTACTGTACCGCCACCACAGGATTTTTTAGCTGCTTTAAAAAATGGCAAAACTGATCCTGCTTTAATTGCCGAAGTTAAAAAAGCTTCCCCTTCTAAAGGAGTAATTCGAGAAGATTTTAATCCTGTTGCGATCGCAAAAGCTTATCAAGCTGGTGGGGCAAGTTGTCTTTCGGTTTTAACTGATGAAAAGTTTTTTCAAGGTAGTTTTGATAATCTTAGTTTAGTTAGGCAAGAAGTAGATTTACCTTTGCTTTGTAAGGAATTTATTATTTATCCTTATCAGATTTATTTTGCTCGTGCGAAAGGTGCAGATGCGGTTCTTTTAATTGCTGCAATTTTATCGGATCAAGATTTAAAATATTTCACTAAAATCATTAAAGCTTTAGGGATGACTGCCTTGATTGAGGTGCATACTTTGGCAGAATTAGACCGAGTTTTAGCAATTGAAGAGGTAGATTTAATTGGAATTAATAATCGCAATTTAGAAAATTTTACTGTTAGTTTACAAACTACTAATGAGCTTTTAGAAGCGAGAAGAGAAGTGATTAATTCACGAGATATTTTAATAGTTAGTGAATCAGGCTTGCATAATTCAGAAGATTTAAACTTTGTCCAAGCAGCGGGAGCAAATGCAGTTTTAATTGGAGAATCTTTGGTTAAACAAAGCGATCCAGAAAAAGCTATTTATAATCTTTTTGATTGTTAAAAAGTTTTGATCAAAAAATAATTTAAACTTTTTCTTCGTAAACAAAATAGCGATCGCGTCCTGATTTTTTGGCTTGATAAAGTGCTAGATCGACTTTATTAATTAAAGAGCTTGGAGATGATTCTGCAATGGGGATAGTACTAAAAATCCCCATACTTAAAGTAATGTATTGAGCAACTTCTGAAACTAAATGAACTAGTTCTAATTTTTTAATATCTTGTTGAATTTTTTGAGCAATACATAACGCACCATCGAGATTGGTATTAGAAAGAATTATCGCAAATTCTTCTCCACCATAACGAGCTGCTAAATCTCCTGGTTTTCTAATCGAATTATTAATAGTATGAGCTACTTTTTTTAAACAGTCATCCCCTGCTTGATGACCATAATAATCATTGTATTTCTTAAAATAATCTACGTCACATAAAATCAAAGATAAAGGTTGTTTTGATTGAGACATTCTCAGCCATTCTTGTTCAATATATTCATCAAAACTGCGACGATTAGCAATTTGAGTTAGACCATCTACATTAGCAAGATATTGTAATTTTTGATTAGCTTCTTTAAGTTTTGCTTCTGCTTGTTTGCGGTCGCGAATATCACGAACGATGGCACAATTATATTCTTGGTGTTCAAATTTTAAATAATTAACTGTTACTTCGACAGGTAAATTTTCACCTTCTTTAGTAAAGTGAGTTGATTCAAAAGTAAAAGCTTTTTGTTCTTTTAATTTTTGCCAATGACTAGACCAACTAGGAGGATGTAACTGAGGATCAATATCATAAATACTCATTTCTAAAAGTTCTTCTTTGGTATAGCCAAAAATCTTGGCAGCAGCTTCATTAACATAAAAGAACTTCGCATTAGGACTGAGAAAATAAATAGCATCTCTAGCGCGATCAAGAGAAAATTGCGTTAAGCGTAAAGTTTTTTCTACTTTTTTCCTTTCTTCAATTTCTTGTTGTAATTCTTGAGTTCGTAGTTCAACTAAATTTTCTAAATTATTTTTAACTGCTTCCAAAGCAGTATAAATAACCATCATTTCGTTACGACTATTATCAATAGCTAATAAATCGCGGTACGCTCTTAAAGATGCGATCGCGGTTACCATTAATTTGTTGCGAGTTAATTCAACTTTAAGTTTATAATCATTAATATCATAATCAGTAATCACTGATTCTTCTGGTGCTTCACCTGGTTGACCAGTTCGTAAAATAATTCTAACTAATTTCTTATTTAATTCTTTTCTAATATATTTAACTAATTCTAATCCAGAATAATTGGCTTCCATTACTACATCTAATAAAATAAAAGCTAAGTCTGGATTGTTGGCAATAATTTTTTTTGCTTCTTCGGCAGTATAAGCTGAGAGAAAAGTTAGATTTTTGTAGTCAAACTGTAAATTTCTTAAAGCCAACCTAGTTGCTTGATGAACTGAAAGATCATCATCAACAATTAAAACTTTCCAATAGTCAAGTTCATCTTTTTCTTGTTGTTCAAGTAAACTTTCTGCAATAAATAGTTCGTCTTCTTCATCAGCAAAAATTAATTTATCACTATCATTGATTAAATTAGAAAATAGATTATTGTCTTTCATGGAGAAATTATAATTACTCAATACTTATATTTAGATAGGAATGCTTACAATTAATCATTTAGATTTACTTGATTTTATCGTGACTGGTTTTTGGTAGTTTTTAAGTATAAACTATAGACAATTTCGGGCTTTTATTATTATTATTATTCCCCATTGGAGCAAAAAAACTTTCAGCCCTAAGAAAAAAAGAACTGGCTTCTCTGATGAAGATATAAGAATTTTTTAAGGTGGTAATTAATAAATACATTTAAATAATTTTTACTCAATAGAAAAGAAACTTTCTATTGTTTTAGTTTCAAACATCTTTTTTTATGTTCTATAAGTTATAGTTGTTAAAGTGCGATCGCTCCGCGCCTCGACTCTGCCAAGATCGCGCTTTTAGCCAGACAATTTACTAACCAAAGATTTAGCAACTTTTTTCCGTAGTTCTTCTGCTCCTAATAATAATGGAGGACAAATTAATAATAGTAACCATTGCCATGATGCTATGGGTGCAGTAGCAAAAATATTTTCTAAGGGTTTGAAATAAATAATACTGAGAATCAAAATCCATTCAGTGGCAATACCAATCCAAATTAAACGATTACTGAAAAAACCTAATTTGAAAATAGAAACTTTTTCTGAACGACAGGCAAAGACATTCCCAGTCTGACAAGCAACAATAGTAGCTAAAGTCAAGGTAGTCGCTTGTTGATAAATCGCAGTAGTCTGAGCATCTGCGGAATGGGATAAAATTGCCGAACTGATGCCTTGTAATTGAGCAAAATTATAACCATGACTCCACCAAACTACAAAAAATCCTGTCATACCTGCTATTCCTTCAATTAATCCTAGCCAACAGTAAGCATTAAATAGGAGAGAACGATCTAAAAGAGATTGAGATTTTTCCCGAGGCGGTTGTTGCATCGTTCCTGTTTCTGGTTTTTCCGCGCCTAAAGCTAAGGCAGGAATCATATCTGTACCTAAATCGATCGCCAGAATCTGTAAAACTATTAAAGCAGGAGGAATCTTGAAAATGACCATGGCTAAGAAAGGTAGAATCTCTGGTACATTAGAAGCAAAAATATAGGTGATAAACTTACGGATATTCTGATAAACTGCCCTGCCCTGTTCGACGGCACTGACAATCGTGGCAAAATTATCATCAAGTAATACTAGATCTGCTGCTTCGCGAGCAACATCTGTACCACTCATACCCATTGCAATACCAATATTAGCTGCTTGTAAGGCAGGTGAATCGTTAACCCCATCTCCCGTCACTGCTACGACATGACCGAGACTTTGATAAGCTTGAACAATCCGCAGTTTATGTTCAGGCATGACACGAGCAAAGATTAAACCATCCTCACGATGATGGATTATTTGTCTCACTTGAGCATCGGATAAACGTCCTAATTCTTCTCCTGTAATTACAGAAGCTTTTTCTTTGCTCAAACCAATATTAATCGCGATCGCTTCTGCGGTTAAGCCATAATCTCCTGTAATCATAGTGACGGCAATTCCTGCTTCATGACAAAGAGCGATCGCACTTTTTACTTCCTTACGAGGCGGATCGAACATCGAGACTAAACCGATCAAGATTAAATGTTGTTCTAATTGAGCGGAAGTTAGTTGTAGTAATTCCGTATCTCCTTCTCGAACCGCAATACCTAAAACCCGAAAACCTTGACGTGCTAGTTTATCATTAGCTGCCTTAACTATAGAGCGATCGCTTTGAGTTAGTTCTTTGATTTGTCCATTTCGATAAATATATTGACAATGGCGTAAGACTTCTAAAGGTGCGCCTTTGGTAAAGCTGAGATAAGTGTGTTGTTTCTGCCAAAGTTTTTCTAATTGCCAGTCTAAAACTACAGTCATCATGCGACGACGAGAATCAAACGGAACTTCTCTAGCTCTGGGAGAACTTTTTTGTAATTCTTCTGGTTGTAAACCTGCTTTGATCGCTGCAACTAATAATGCTGCTTCGGTAGGATCGCCAATTTCTTGCCAACGACTCGGTTGAGTGAGGTGAATTAAACGAGCATTGGAACAAAGTGCAGCACCAGCTAATAATAAATTAACTTGTTCTCTGGTTTCATTGGTTGTAATAATTTCGCCTGTAGGTTCGTATCCTACCCCCGTCACTTCAATCTCAGAAGTTGTGGTGGGTAACCATAATTTACGCACCGTCATTTCATTTTTCGTCAGCGTACCTGTTTTATCAGTACAAATTACGGTAGTAGCACTGAGAGTTTCTACCGCAGAAAGACGACGTACCAAAGCATTTTGTCTTGCCATCCGCTGCACGCCAATAGCTAAAGCAAGAGTTACAGTAGGTAACAGTCCTTCAGGTACAAAGGCAACAATAATTCCAATCGCAAAAATAAAACTTTCCCTCGCCTCCATGCCAACCAAGAAATAAGTCAAGCAAAAAACGATCGCACCCATAATAATTGCCAGTGCAGTAATAAATCTGACAATTTTGGCAATCTGAATTTCTAAAGTACTTGGTTCTCTTTTAACGGTAGTCGTTAGGTGCGCGACATGACCAAATTCTGTTCTAGCACCTGTAGCATAAACCACCGCTGTCGCCCTTCCCGAAGACACAGTTGAACCTGCTAAAACTAAATTAGCAATTTCTGCTGGTCTTAATTTTTCTTGTAAATGGTCTTCTCCAGAGTGTAATAAAGGTGTACCATTACGCATCGGCACAACCTGACGGGGAAGTACAGGACGAGCATGACGAGTTACAGGAAGAGATTCCCCAGTTAATACAGACACATCGACATAAAAACTTTCCGCAGCTACTAAACGAGCATCCGCCGAAATGCGATCGCCTTCTTCTAGTTGGATGACATCTCCAGGTACTAAGTCACGAGCAGAAATTACTTGTAAAATACCACTACGGTAAGCTTTGACTTGAGCAGGTAAGACTTTTTTGAGAGCGGTTAAAGCTTTTTCTGCCTGATATTCCTGAGAAAAACTAAAAATCGCATTAATCCAAATTACCGCCCAGATTGCCCAACCTAATTCGGGGGTATGGGAAATAAACGCCAAAATACCAGCTACCCACAATAATAACGCCATAA
This sequence comes from Stanieria sp. NIES-3757, assembly GCA_002355455.1. Lineage (NCBI taxonomy): Bacteria > Bacillati > Cyanobacteriota > Cyanophyceae > Pleurocapsales > Dermocarpellaceae > Stanieria > Stanieria sp. NIES-3757. Next base: position 2,534,795 of record AP017375.1, on the reverse strand, counting down.
AATGGGTTAATTGATCGAGAAAACGCAAAATTAAGGAACGATGAGGTGGTTCGGGCAGTTCATTTGCCCCATATTGTTTTAATCTAACTGTAGCTTCACTATCGGCAAGTCCCTCAGCAGAAGTATTAAGAGTTTGATATACTTCCTCAGCAGTTAATGACCAAACGGGCGAATGATGAGTCATATTCAGTCATGCTAAGTAACAGATTCGTTTTGAATTTAAAATAATCTGTTGAGGAAGTTGTGAAGAGTATTTTTAATAATTAAAACTTATGCATATTAAGGGGATAAAAAATATGGGTAACTCGTCACTGGTAACTGATAACTGAAAAAATGGTTATCAAAAGACAACATAAACATTGAAATTCTGCTCTTGAAACAGTTAATTTAAAGCTAGAGCGTTGATAACCAAATTCTTTAATTTGACAATATATGAAATACAGGCTTGGATGCCAACTTGACTACAGTATTGCTTCTTCTAGCACTTTTATCTTCAACATCTGTGCAGTTGACAATGAATCTCAAACTATTATTGAAGAAAATCTTCAGATCGAACCTCAAACAGAATACGAAGAATATGTTGCTCCTTTTATCAATAATCGCTATTTACGATTAACTGTCCCTGAAGGAAAACTAAAAGTTTCTTATCAAGCAACAGTCGATTTAACTTTTACTGAAGAAAATCCCTATCAGATTGGTGAAATACCTCCTTCAAACTTACCATTAGAAACTTTGTATTACCTTTATCCTTCTCGTTATTGTCAGTCTGATAGATTAATGCAACTGGCACAAGACGAATTTGGTAATTTAGAACCTGGATATTCAAGAGTTCAGGCGATTTGTAACTGGATTTATGACAAAGTTACTTACTTATCTGGTAGCACAGACTCTCACACCTCTGCTTACGATATTGCCGTAGAACGTGTCGGCGTATGCAGAGATTTTGCTCATTTGGGAATTGCTTTTTGTCGTGCTTTAAATATTCCTGCCAGATTTGTGGCTGTCTATGCCAATCAATTACAACCGCCTGATTTTCACGCTTGTTTTGAAGCCTATCTAGAAAATCGCTGGTATTTATTTGATGCTACCCGTCTTGCACCAAAAGAAGGATTTGTCAGAATTGGTACAGGAAAAGATGCAGCAGATGTTTCTTTTGCCACTGTTTTTGGTAATGTGCAAATGGAAAATATGGAAGTATATATCGAACAGGTAGCAGAAGAATTACTTCAACCGACAACTAGCGCGATCGCTTATTAAGCGATTCAATCAATACTTCTAGCCGTCGTACAGCGTTATTTCTTAAATCTGATGCTCAATTGCCCGATTCAACAAATCCAAACCTTCGGCTAAACTTTCAATTCTAGTTACGCAGTCTCTTAATTCTGCTGCCCCAGGAAAACCTTTACAATACCAAGCTAAATGCTTACGAGATTGTTTAATTCCTCGCTCTCCTTTATATTCCCATAAACCTTGTAAATGTTCTTTGGCACACTCTAACCTTTCTCTCACCGTTGGAGTAGGTAATCTCATTCCTGTTTTGAAAAAATGATCGATTTCTCCTACTAAAAAGGGATAACCTAAAGTACCTCGCGAACACATCACACCATCTGCATTAGTCTGTTCTAAACAACGAACTGCTGCTTCGACAGAAAAAATATCTCCATTAGCAATAACAGGAATGGATAAAACTTGTTTAACCTTGCCAATCCATTCCCATTGGGCTGCACCATGGTAACCTTGAGCGCGAGTACGAGCATGCAAAGTTAACATTTTTGCTCCTGCATCCTCCATTTGGCGGGCAAAATCCAAAATATTAATTTCATGTTCGTCCCACCCAATTCTGGTTTTAACAGTTACAGGTACATCTACTGCTGTGACTACTTCCCTAACGATTGCTTCCGCTACTGCTGGTTGACGCAATAAAGAAGAACCACCCCCCTTTTTTGTGATTTTGTTGACAGGACAACCCATGTTGATATCGATGGTGTTGGCACCTTCAGCTACTGCTTTTTGGGCTGCTTCTGCCATAAAATCAGGACGACAATCAAATAACTGAATACTAATAGGTTGTTCGCCTGGGTCGATTTCCATCAGTTGAGGCAATGAGCGTAAGTGATGTAATTCACTAGCATTAACCATTTCTGTATAAAGCATTGATTTGTTTGCGTATCGCCTTATCAGTCGCCGAAAAACCAAATCTGTCACCCCTGATAGGGGAGACTGCAAAACTCGGCTTTCTATGGTAACAGTACCAATTTTTAAGGGGGTAGATAATTTTACTTGAAGTTGGGAAGATAAAGCAGTCATTGAGATTTAATTAGCAGTGGCAACGGAACGCCAAACACCAACGAGAATACCTTGGACTTCTACTGTATCTGGTTCTACTTTAATAGGTTCGTATTTTACGTTAGAAGGCTTGAGAGTAACTTGATTTTTGTCTCGATAAAAACGTTTTAAAGTTGTACCATAACCTTCTACTCGGGCAGCTACAATCTCACCATTTTTAACTTCTTCTTGAGCGGAAACTTCTCGCATAATCGCTAAATCACCTTCAGTAATCAAATCTTCGATCATGCTGTCTCCTGTTACTCGTAAAACATAGTAATCAGAACGTTCAAATAAATTAGATAAGTCTAACTTGGCTTGATCTTCAGTAAATGGTTCGACTAAACCTCCCGCTGCGATCGCACCTAAAATAGGTAAGCCTTTTTCGGGTGGATTGATAATCCGAATTGTCCGCGCTTGACCATCAACCCAATCAATATAACCTTTATTTCGTAATCGTTCCAAACGACTTTGAATCGGGGCAGGCGATCGCAAATTCATGGCTTTCATCATCTGTCGGATCGAAGGCGCGTGTTGGGTTGTACGAATATAATCAACCAACCAATCATATAATTCTTGTTGGGCTGGAGTTAAGTTTTCCATAGCCGTTTCTAGGGGTAATATTGTACTCAGAACATAGGTACTAACTATTAGATCCTATTTTGCACCCTAAAGTCAAGCAAATTTTTGATTCAATGAAAAGATTTTGAATTATTAAGTAAATCTGGTTAGCTTTACGAAATTAAAAATTATTTGGCAAACTCAAAGTTCAGAATAAAGAATTGTCGGTACGTTAATTTAGTATCACTTAAACTATGTCAGAAACAACCATAGAATCAATTCTCCAAGAAAAACGTTTATTTGCCCCCTCCTCAGAATTCTCTCAAAATGCCAATATTAAAAGTATTGACGAATATCAGCAATTATATGAGCAATCAATCAGCGATCCTGAAGGCTTTTGGGGCAATTTAGCTGAAACAGAATTAGATTGGTTCCAGAAATGGGATAAAGTCTTAGATTGGCAACCACCTTTTGCTAAGTGGTTTATCAACGGTAAAATTAACATTTCTTATAACTGTCTAGATCGACATCTAACTACCTGGCGTAAAAATAAAGCAGCAATTATCTGGGAAGGCGAACCAGGCGATTCTCGTACTTTAACCTATGCCCAATTGCATCGAGAAGTTTGTCAAATGGCAAATGTCTTCAAGCAACTGGGCATTAAAAAAGGCGATCGCGTGGGGATTTATATGCCGATGATTCCCGAAGCTGCGATCGCTATGTTAGCTTGTGCCAGAATTGGTGCGCCTCATAGTGTAGTGTTTGGGGGATTTAGTGCGGAAGCTTTAAAAGCCCGTTTACAAGATGCGGAAGCTAAATTAGTTGTTACGGCCGATGGTGGTTTTCGTAAAGATAAAGCTGTCGCCCTTAAAGATGCGGTTGATGAAGCTTTAAGTAATAATGGTGTTCCCAGTGTCGAAAATGTTTTGGTAGTTCAACGCACCAAACAAACCATTAAGATGCAAGAAGGCAGAGATCATTGGTGGCACGAACTTCACGCCAAAGCTTCGGCTGATTGTCCACCCGAACCAATGGACAGCGAAGATCTGCTGTTTATCCTCTACACTAGTGGTACAACTGGGAAGCCTAAAGGAGTAGTCCATACAACTGGTGGTTATAACCTGTACACCCATATAACTACTAAATGGACATTCGATCTCAAAGATACTGATGTCTATTGGTGTACGGCTGATGTTGGTTGGATCACAGGACATAGTTATATTGTGTATGGCCCTCTTTCCAATGGTGCAACTAGCTTAATGTATGAAGGTGCGCCTCGTGCTTCTAACCCTGGTTGTTTTTGGGATGTAGTTGAAAAATACGGTGCAACAATCTTCTATACTGCCCCAACTGCCATTCGCGCCTTTATTAAAATGGGAGACGAACATCCTAATCGGCGTAATTTATCTTCTTTACGTATCTTAGGAACTGTAGGCGAACCGATTAACCCCGAAGCTTGGGTATGGTATCACAAAGTGATTGGTAAAGAACGTTGTCCCATTGTCGATACTTGGTGGCAGACAGAAACAGGTGGTTTTATGATCACTCCTCTACCTGGCGCAACTTCTACCAAACCAGGTTCAGCAACTCGTCCTTTCCCTGGAATTATTGCCGATGTAGTCGATTTAGAAGGTAATCCTGTAGGTGATAATCAAGGGGGTTATTTAGTGATTAAACATCCTTGGCCCAGTATGATGCGGACAGTTTATAAAGATGATGACCGTTTCCGTCGTACTTATTGGGAGCATATCTCACCAAAAGACGGTAAATACCTTTATTTTGCAGGAGATGGAGCGAGAAAAGACGAAGACGGCTACTTTTGGATTATGGGTCGAGTCGATGACGTGATGAATATCTCAGGACACCGCATCGGTACAATGGAAGTAGAATCAGCCCTCGTTTCTCATCCTGCGGTAGCTGAAGCTGCGGTGGTAGGTAGACCAGATGAACTTAAAGGAGAAGATGTCTATGCTTTCGTTACCCTCGAAGGCAGCTATCAACCCAGTCAAGAACTAAAAGAAGAACTGAAAAAACACGTAGTCAAAGAAATAGGGGCGATCGCACGTCCAGGAGAAATTCGTTTTGCTGATGCCTTGCCTAAGACTCGTTCTGGTAAGATTATCCGTCGTTTTTTACGAAATTTGGCAGCAGGTCAAGAATTAGTTGGGGATATCTCGACTATGGAAGACTTGAGTGTGTTAGATAAGTTACGCGAAGGTGCTTAATTAGTTGATCAGGGTGGGCTTTTGCTCATCCTGAAACTTAAATTCCAGTTGGTTAATATACTTCATCATGGCTACCAATATCTATCAATACAGCATTCCCTTCTTCTGTAAAATAAAACACAACCCTTGCATCATAGTCAATACTAAAAATCCATAATTCATGAAGTTTTCCTGATAACTTATGAGTATTTTATAATAGTCGAATGCTATAGATTTCAAAGCGATCGCTTTAACTGGAAAATCAACAAAATTTTTCTTTAAAAAAACTTTTTTGCGTTTAAAATCAGTCTCAGTAGTTAAAATTAAAACAGGAATGCCTACTACTGAACAGTTACAAAGCTTATATCGTGTTAGCTATCAATTAACCTATACAATGCTTCAACCGATTCATTTGATATGTATAGATAATAGAACAAAAAACTTATATATTTTAGCTGGATATGAAGAAGAACTTGAATTTCAAATAAAGCCGAACGGGGAGGTAATTTAGTGAATCAAATAAACTATGAAAATATGACTGATACAGAATTAAAACAATATTTTCTCAAGCATCGTAATAATAAATCTGCACTTCAAGCATATTTAGATCGTATCAATCAATATTCTCAAGAAGTTATTGCTAGTCCTAACGATCCTAATTTTGATGCAAAAATTCAAGCAGCAATTCTTAAAAAGCTAAACAATAAAGATAAATCTGATTAGTTTTATGACTTTTTCTTAGGCGCGATCGCGTTACTACACCTTCAGTGTCGGACTCTTTAATTCTTCCAAGCTAAAATTATTATCGAAGCAATCAATTTAATTTTGTGAAGATAGTAATTTATTTCTAATTAGTTTCAAGACTATTTATAGATTCAACAAATTTACGCCAAAAATTTAGCAAATAACTGATATACTTTTCCCTTACATATTCCCAATCAGCCTTTTGTTGTAAATAATAATTTGAGTTAAGATTTCCCGATGATAAAAATTGTTTATATCTAGCTCTTACGCTATGACAATAATTTAATTTTCTTAGAAATGTTCCATGTCTTTGATTCAGTAATTGCCAATCAACATAGTAATTATTAGATTGTAAAAATAGACTTGTCGCTTAATAAGGTAGAGTAACAATTAGCCACTGATCATGAAACAAGAAAATGTTGGACATCAATCGGGTGCTGAAAGAAGACCGCCTGCTCAGGGCATTGACAGGATTAAACCGTAAAGCATTCGGCGAATTGTCGCAAGGCTTTGAAATTATACTTAACCAAGAGGCGATCGCCAAAAGCCAAAAGCATCGAAAACGAGCGGTGGGTGGAGGGAGAAAGGCGCGATTGCAGAGAGTAGAAGAGAAACTATTTTTCATATTGTTCTACTTCAAGTGCTATCCTACCTTTGATGTGGCAGGAGTGCTGTTTGACCTACACCGCAGTCGGGCACACCGTTGGATGTTAAGACTGCAACCATTGCTCGAAAAGGTCTTGGGAAAGAAAATGGTCTTACCAAAACGCAAATTGGAAAGTATTGATGAGTTTATTGTTCGTTTTCCATATGCCAAAGAAGTGATGATTGATGGGACAGAGCGTCCCATTCAACGTCCCAAAGACCAAGAGAAACAGAAAAGTCATTATTCGGGTAAAAAAAAGTGCCATACTCGTAAACACCTAGTGATGACAGACCAAGATAAACGGGTGCTAGTGCTAACAAAGGCAAGAGAAGGTAAGCTTCATGATAAAAGACAGTTGAATGAGGAAAAATTGGTCGATTTTGTTCCAGATGAACTTCCAATTCATGTGGATTTAGGCTTTCAGGGATTACAAAAAGAATTTGTCAATATTAAAATTCCAGATAAAAAGCCCAGAGGCAAAGAACTGACAGAAGAACAAAAACAGTCCAACCGAGAAAAAAGCAGCGAGCGGGTTAAATGTGAACACACCATATCAGGTATTAAGAGATACAAAGCTGCTGCTACAGTATACAGAAATCACATTCGTGATTTGGATGATCGCTTCATGCTGACTGCTGCGGGTCTCTGGAATTTCTACTTGATGGCTGCATAAATTAATCAGTGAAATTGAGCATTCCATTTCATCATTTTGTTGTTCTTATTTAGCGACAAGTCTAATAAACAGAGAAGTTATTTCCGTAGCTAATGGGGCGATACCCGAGAGAAAACCCAATCCTATCGCCAATTCTGCAAAAGGATATATTTTGGCATAGGGTTTAATTCTTTTAGTGATAATGTTGTTTAGATTGGAGTTAAATTAAGTTTTAACTCTACAGTTAACTAGAAAGTCAAGTACCTATTGCTTAGTTGAAATTAATTACCTAACCATAAGAACTTTGCTCAAAAATAATTAAAGTAAAAATGTAGTACTCGTAGCTCATACAAGTTTTTAAAGTTCTCATATCATTGTGTTGTAAACTGTAAAATTTGAATTTAGCCGATGACAATTAAAAATTCTCTATGAGACTAGATCTGCTTGAAAAAAGTAGTATTGAATTTTTTTTCTAGAAATGGTTGTGGAATTAAATCACACTAACACTAATTACTCTATTTTTAAGTAACCTATACCACCAGAATTTAGTATGAGAATTCTACTAGTTGAAGATGAACCAGATTTGGGAGCTGCTATTAAGCAAAGTTTGAACCAGAGTAATCACATCGTAGACTGGGTATTAGATGGTCTTGAGGCTTGGGATTATTTTAAGATTAAAGAATATCATCTGGGAATTTTTGATTGGTTATTACCTAATCTTTCGGGAATAGAATTAATTAAAAGAATTAGGCAACAGCAAAAATCATTACCGATCTTGATGCTTACCGCTAAAGATAGCATGGCAGATAAAATCGTTGGTTTGGATGCAGGAGCGGATGATTATTTAGTTAAACCCTTTGATATGCTCGAATTATTAGCAAGATTGAGAGCTTTACAAAGGCGAACTCCTCAATTACAACCCCAACGTTTACAAGTGGGTAATCTCAGTTTAGATTACGCTACTAATACTTTTTGGTTGCAACAAGAATCTCGAGAAGTACAGGTATTACTCACCAAAAAAGAATTTCAGTTGTTAGAGTATTTTATGCAGCATCCCAACCAAATTGTTACTAGCGAGCAACTTTTAGAACAACTATGGGAATTTGGTGCAGAACCACCCAGTAATGTAGTAGCAGCACAGATATGTTTGCTAAGAAGGAAACTAGGGAAATATGGTTGCGATGAGATGTTAGAAACTGTTTATGGTTTGGGTTATCGTTTTCAGTTTCCTTCCGACTCCAAAACAACTAGTTGATGGTGTTACCTTGAGGCAAATTTATAAGTTAATAAAAATGTGAAACAAAACCGACTATTCAAGCGATCGCGCTGGCGTTTGGCTAGCTGGTATGCAGCGATTATCAGTATCATTTTATTAATCTGTGCCTTGGGATTTTATGAAGCTGTCGCCCATGCCCATCGCATCACCATTAACCAAGAATTAGAATCAGTAGCTGGAACTCTTCATGACAGCTTGTTACCCGTTCTCAAGCAGTCAGGGGAAATAGAACCTGAAGTAAAAGAACTGTTACCCAATACCTGCCTTGTGCAAACAGGCTGCTACAATCAGGATCCCTTTCAATCGTTGCGCTTAGGAGTAATCGGGCAAGATAAGTATTATTTACGTCTTTTCGATCTATCTGAAAATTTGATAGCAGTGGCAGGAATGCAGCCCAAATTACCTCAAGTTTCTAATCGGCAGAAGTGGGAAACTTTGACAGATTCTCAAGGAACTCGCTATCGGCAAATTTCTTTTCTTTTACATACTCAACAAAGTAAGAACTGGGGATATCTTCAAGTTGGTAGAAGTCTCCAAGATTTCGACACCTATGTTGCTAATGTCAGATGGATATTGCTGTTAGGAATACCTTTAGTAGTTTTATTAGTAATGGCTGTTAGCTGGTGGTTGTCAGGATTAGCTATCCGCCCTATTTACCAATCCTATCAGCAAATGCAGCAATTTACTGCCGATGCTGCCCACGAACTAAGAACCCCTCTAGCAGCAATTCAAGCAACAGTACAATCTAATTTAATGCTGCCTACTTTATCGGAAACTGAAGCTCGAAATACTCTCAAAAAAATCTTGCGACAAAATAAGCGTTTATCGTATTTAGTGGCAGATTTATTAACTCTATGCCGTATTGATGGCGAGTTAAACAGTAATAACTCCAATCAAAAGAGAGAAAAAGTTGCTTTGGCAAATCTAATTATTGAGGTAGAAGAAGAATTAGCAGCCTTAGCAATGGCTTCTGAAATTGAGCTTTCTTCTCAAATCAAAGTATCCCAACTAGAAATAATCGGCGATCGCGCACAATTATATCGTTTAATAACTAATCTGGTTACTAACGCGATTCAATATACCCCAGCAGGAGGAAAAGTAATCATAACTCTTACCGAATCACAGCACAATGCGGTAATTCGTGTTGCCGATACGGGGATTGGTATTGCGAAAAATGAGCAAAAACGTATTTTTGATCGCTTTTATCGTGTAGACAAGGCTCGTTCTAGAAGTCAAGGTGGTTCTGGACTTGGGTTAGCTATAGCTCAGGCGATCGCTTTGGCTCATCAAGGTAGTATTGAGTTACAAAGTGAGATTGGTAAGGGCAGTCGCTTTACTATCAAATTACCTATTAGTCTATCAAGTCGATTTATTCGTTAAGTAGATGACAATATGTGAACAATCAAAAATTGACTAATTTTCTTCTCTGTAATTGTCATTTTCTGGTCATATTAGTTTTCAACACTTTGAAATAGCAGGATTTTAGAGCGATTAAGGAGCAACTATTTCAAAATCGCTCAAAGTGCCAGTTACTCTGACTTTGAAAGCCAGAGCCTGCTGCCACCGGTGTTTCCAGGTCATGATCAACACCAAATAAACATCACTAATCTGAAACAGCAATTCGTAAAGGAAATCTCTGCGAGACTGCTTTAACGCACCTATAGTTTATGAAGAGTAAAAGTGAAAAGCAAACAATTACCTAAGTCAACTCCGCTTTCAACCGAATCTAAGTCGGCATTAACTTTTGTTGATGTTGTCGCTCTTATTGTTGGGGTTGTTATTGGTGCAGGTATTTTTGAGACACCTGCTTTAGTGGCTGCCAACACTGGTAGTAGAGAGCTTTTACTTTTGGCTTGGGTGTTGGGAGGAGCAATGTCGTTAATTGGTGCAATTTGTTATGCAGAATTAGCAACAACTTATCCTCATCCAGGAGGCAATTATTATTATCTCAAACGTGCCTTTGGTAAATCTACCGCTTTTCTCTTTGCTTGGGGACGCATGACAGTAATTCAAACTGGTTCGCTTACTCTGTTAGCGTTCGTGTTTGGTGATTATGCTTCCCAGTTATTTCGTCTTGGTGACTATTCTACTTCTGTTTATGCTGCTCTTGCCATTGGCATTTTGACCATTTTAAATCTGATCGGCATTCGCCAAGGAAAATGGACACAAAATTGGTTAACCGCAGCCAAAGTTCTGGGTTTGTTATTAATTGTCATTGTTGGTTTACTCTTTGCTACTCCTGCCACTCCTGTAGAGCCGATTGAACCTGACTTTTCCCAAAATCTTGGACTAGCAATGGTTTTCGTCCTGTTATCCTATGGTGGCTGGAACGAAGCCGTCTATATCTCCGCCGAATTAGACAACCTCAAGCGGAATATGGTGCGATCGCTTTTGTGGAGTATTGGTATTATTACCGCGATTTATTTGGCGATTAATCTGGCGTACGTTCAAGGATTGGGATTAAAAACAATGGCAGCCTCAGAAGCAGTAGCCACTCAGCTAATGAGTCGTGCGGTTGGCACACCAGGTGCTTGGTTAATCAGTCTGCTGATTGCTATTTCTACTCTAGGTGCAATCAATGCCACGATTTTTACTGGTGCTAGAACTAACTATGCATTAGGAAAAGATTTTGCAGTGTTGAGTTTGCTTGGACGTTGGCATCACAAGACTCAATCTCCACCTCCTGCTTTATGGGTACAGTCAGGAATTGCACTTTTTTTAGTTTTGTTGGGGACGCTGACACGCAGGGGTTTTGAAACAATGGTAGATTACACCGCTCCTGCGTTTTGGTTCTTTTTTCTACTGACAAGCTTGTCTTTATTGGTGTTGCGATTCAAAGAACCAGAAGTACCAAAACCTTTTCAAGTCCCATTTTATCCTTTAACACCGATTCTTTTTTGTTTGATCTGTGGCTACTTACTTTATTCGAGTCTAGTTTACACAGGCATTGGCGCACTTGTCGGCGTAGCAGTAGTAATTGCTGGGATTCCGCTGTTGCTATGGTCGCGTCGTAAGAAAAGTTGAATTTAAAATCAAAAGGAAAATATCATGAATTTAAGTAAAAAAATCGGATTTTTGCTCACCAGTATCAGCATTAGTAGCTTAGTTGTAGTTGGATGTACTCAACAACGCAACTTTAGCGAGACTCCTCCTCCAACTCAACAACCTTCAACCCCAGTCCAAAACCGACCTACTACCAATGTACCTGATGTACCCTATGTCCCTACGCCTGAAAATGTGGTCAATCAAATGCTGGAATTGGCAAGTGTATCGGGCGATGATATTCTTTACGATCTTGGTAGTGGAGATGGTCGAATTCCGATTACCGCAGCACAGAAATATGGAACTCGCGGTACTGGTGTAGAGATCAATCCAGAACTTGTACAACGTAGTCGAGAAAATGCAGAAGCAGCAGGTGTTGGCGATCAAGTGGAGTTTTTACAACAAGATTTATTCCAGACAGATTTAAGTGATGCTACAGTAGTCACTCTTTATTTGCTACCAGATGTTAACCTCGAACTTCGTTCTAAATTACTGCGAGAACTTCAACCAGGAACGCGAGTTGTTTCCCACGACTTTGATATGGGAGAATGGCAACCAGAACAAGTAATTAGAGTACAAAGTGGAGCTAGGCAACATACCATTTATTACTGGGTTGTTCCCGAAGAAATTCCTGAAAATCTTACCTAATAACAGCTATGAAACGTTTGTTAATGAGTAGTCCTGTAGCAGTGGCAGCCTTCTGGATTGCAATTTATCTTGTCATCACTCTTTTACCACTGCTTGTACTTCTGTTCTATTTCCCTCCAGAAGGAAGAGGATTTTGGGTTGAATTTTCGGTGGCTTTAGGTTTTATCGGCTTGGCGATGATGGCTCTTCAGTTCGCATTAACAGCCAGAATTAATCGCATTGAAGCCTCTTATGGAGTTGATATCATTCTTCAGTTTCATCGCTATATTTCCTTAGTAGCTTTTTGCTTGATTCTGATTCATCCTCTAATTTTATTTGTTACCGAACCTGAGACTCTACAATTATTAAACTTTCCCCAAGCACCTTGGCGTGCGAGATACGCTGTCATTGCCACTTTGGCACTAATTATTTTAGTTGTTACCTCCGTTTGGCGCAAACGTTTCAACATTCCCTATGAATTCTGGCGCACTTCTCACGGTATTTTAGCCGTTACCACAGTTACTTTGGGTTTGGCTCATGCTTTGGGAGTCAGTTACTACCTGAGTTTGTTCTGGAAAACGATTCTTTGGAGTGCGATCGCTCTGATTGCTTTATTACTATTGATTTATGTCCGTGTAATTAAACCCTGGTTCATGGTCAAAAAGCCTTATTTAGTAGAAGAAGTAATTCCTCAACGAGGTGATGTCTGGACTTTAGCACTGCGATCGCGAGGACATGAGGGAATGCGCTTTCAACCAGGTCAATTTGCTTGGATTACTTTGAATATTTCTCCGTTTCGGATGCGTGAACATCCTTTTTCCATGTCTTCTAGTGCAGTTAATCCCGAACGTCTAGAATTTAGTATCAAAGCTTTGGGTGACTTTACTAATCACATCAAAGATGTCAAACCAGGTACAAAAGCTTACTTGGATGGTCCTTACGGTGTATTTACGACTGACCGTTATTGGGATTCGGCTGGATTTGTTCTCATTGCTGGTGGGATTGGGATTACTCCGATGATGAGTATGTTAATTACTGCTGCCGAACGCCAAGATGATCGTTCCTTTTTATTGATTTATGCCAGTAAGAGATGGGAAGACATCACTTTTCGTGAAGAATTAGATGCTTTGAAAAACAAAATTGACCTTACCATCATTCACGTTTTACGAGAACCACCAGAAGACTGGACTGGAGAGACTGGTTACGTCAATCGAGAATTGCTTAAGAAATACATTCCGATTCATCGTGGTAGCCGTCACTATTTCATTTGTGCTGCTCCAGTAATGATGGATCAAGTCGAAAGTGATTTACATAGTCTGGACGTACCTGTGACCAACGTTCACATGGAACATTTTAATTTAGTTTAATTCAACAAAGGAGATTTATGCGCTACAGCATCATGCTTCAAATAGTGGGAATTATTACCTTTACCCTAGTCAGTACGGCTGCCTTATTTGCCTGGTTACAAAACCGCGACATTGGCCAACCAAAAACTTTAGAAAAAGAAATTTTAGATAGTAAGTCTTATGCCTTAACTGAAGAAGAGGAAGAGTGGGAAGAAAACTATGTTATTTGAAAATGATTTGACAAACCATTGATTTGCCAACAATTTTATTAAGTACCGAAGCAGAATTTTTTTTATATTCCCTATTCCCTATTTTTTTCACTATTCAATTAACTTTAAACTAACACTAATACTTTTCATGTCATTACAACCACGCTGGCAAAAAATCGCTGCGCTCATTGCCTTAGTTAATTTAGGCTTGGTTTTGTTTAATTTATCTTACATTCCTGCCCGTAGCTTTTACTGGCAAGTTATTCCTAGTTTAGTTAATCTATACGATCCAATTAAAGGTATTACACCTCATCCAGAAACTCAAAATTATCTAGCTCAAGTCAATCAGTTAGAAGAGCAACTAGAACAAACAGAATTATCTTCTGCTCAAGTTGAAGCAAGTCTGATAGAATTACAAATTCTCAGCCACCGTATGATTGATGAAAATCCTTTTGAGGGAGTCAATCCAGGTAATACTTTGGAAACGATTAAAAGTAGAATCCGAAATCGAGTAGGAGAAAACTCTAGTCGAGATGCTTTTACTACTTTTTGGAGTTCTAATTATTTCAATCGTTTTGGTTGGCAAGCAGAAATTGAGTTTTTTAATCAAGAAATTCGACCATTAATTGCCACTAATTATTATCGAGAAATTGGTAGAGTTGGTAGTCTGGTCGATTACTTTTGGCTGATTGATTTACCATTTATTAGTTTTTTTATTGGTGAAATTTTTGCTCGCACCTACTTCCTCAGTCGCCGTAAACCAGATTTAACTTGGCTAGGAGCTACTTTACGACGCTGGTACGATCTTTTTTTGATCTTGCCCTTCGTTCGTTGGTTAAGAATTATTCCTGTAACTATCCGTCTTTATCAAGTTGGCTGGTTGAACTTAAAACCTTTACAGAAGCAAATTAATTATGACTTTGCCATTAGTTTTGCAGGGGAACTAACAGAAATTGTTGGTATTCAAGTAATAGATCAAATGCAAGATGCAATTAAACGAGGTGATGTTTCAAACTGGTTATTTCATCCTGAAACACGTCGTCCTTATGTTCAACTTAATAACAGAAATGAAGCTAAAGCGATCGCTGGTCGTTTAGTCAATATTAGCGTTTATGATGTTTTACCTCAAATTCAGCCAGATCTTGAAGCTTTACTGCATCACAGTTTAGAAAATACTTTAAATCAATTACCTATCTACAAACAGTTGCAAAATGTTCCTGGTTTAGGTCATCTTCCAACTCGTTTCACCGAACAGTTAGCCCAAAACTTATCTCAAGCAGCTTGTCAAAATGCTGTTGAAGCGATCAAAAATTCTACTACTACAGAATTAACTAAGCGTTTAATCACTAACTTTCGTGATGCTTTGGAGGCAGAATTACAAAAAAAACATAACCTCCAAGAGATTGAGGCTTTACTTGTAGATATGCTAGAAGAAATCAAAATTAATTATGTCAAAACCATAGCAGAAGGAGGAATCGAAAAAATTATCGAAGAAGCAGACCAACTTCATCAGATCATTTAATATGAAATACTTAAATGTTTGCTACGGTTAGGAATTATTTTTTAGACGTGGTTTACAAGCTCTTGAAACGGTCGTCACAAGTGCCTGGGGCAACCCCAGGCAACGCGACCTCATAAATTCAATCTTACTACCCCTCCTCGTAGCTGTTGGCTAAACTTTTAAACCAAATCAAACTATTGGTAGCATTCTTTTTTCTATTTCATTTAAGATCAAATTCATTTCAATACTTACATAAAATCTTTTCTTTGATTGAAATAATTTTTTGAGGTCAATTGATTATCTGCATTGAAAGCAGTTTTCAATGGGGTAGACCAGGTTAATTCTTTGAGGGAATAGGGAACAGAGAACAGTGTAGTTTAATTAACCTTGTAGTCTATTCACCCGAAAAGGGCGGTAATATAATTTGACTTTTTTTTAGACCAATTCGTTCTATTCAAGGCATGCTTTTGACTTTTCAAACATTCTCTAACGTTCAATTTGATAGCGGGTTAAACTCCTCACATCTGCTTGAGATAAACCTAGTTCCTTACTAATCAAAACTTCTATTTGCTTAAACTGTGTGGTTTTAAACTCGAATTCTAATCTTTTAAGGTCAGAATCGTTAGTTTTCACTTGAACTTGAGCTAGTCCTTGTTTTTTATCGATTAATACCTGAATCAATTGTACTGTAATTGTTAAGTTGATTTGTGTTCTTTTATTGGCTTCTAATTCGGCAACTACACTAAAAGGACGACTTAAAACTTGATTAGAAATAAGTTCACCACCAATCCAAAAAGCAAGAGCTAATAAAGGTAGACAAAGCCAAAAATCTATGCTGAAACTAAAAATTTTTGTAAACCAGCGAATTGAAAACATAAGATAAAATAGTTATATCTTTACTAAAAATAATTTTATTTAGTTATAAATGGATAATAAATTGATTATTTAGAATCTTTTTTTTGCGTCTAAAAAGTAGTTGGCATTATTTATTTTTAGAGAAAAGACTTGAAAAATTCTTAGATGTTTTTACAGGAAAATCCTAAATTAATCTTTTTTATCATAAGCGTGAAATTTGTGCAATAAAATCAAACTCAGGGCAGATACTTCAAGCAGAAAATTTTTGTATACTTATCAGTTTAAAAGCTAATTATTCAGCTTGGTTGGTAACTATTTTGTTGTGATTGGATATGAAAATATTGTTAGTAGAGGATGACCTTGAACAATTAGAACCAATGCAAACCGCTTTGTCAGAATTTGGTTATTGGGTAGATGGGATTGAAGATGGAAAAGTTGCTCAATGGTTGATGTCTCAAAAAGAGTATGACTTATTAATTTTAGATTGGATGTTGCCCAAGGTAAGTGGTTTAGAATTATGTCGTCAATATCGAGATGCAGGTAAAACTACGCCAATTTTAATGCTGACCGCTAAAGATACTATTACTGATAAAGTTAAAGGCTTAGATGCAGGTGCTGATGATTATTTGGTTAAACCTGCTAATATTATTGAACTCTTAGCTAGAGTAAGAGCTTTATCAAGGCGATCGCCTGTTTGGCAAGGAAATCATCTTCAGGTGGCAGATCTTCAGTTAAATATGACTACTTTAACTTTAGAACGACAAGCTACTACTGTCTCATTATCTCCTCGTGAATTTCAGTTACTAGAGTATTTTTTCCGTCATCCTCATCAAGTTTTGACTCGTAACCAAATTGAAGAATATTTATGGGAGTGGGGTGAAGAACCAGAGAGTAATGCTATCACCTCAGCCGTGCGGAGGCTAAGACATCGTTTAAAACTAGTTGATGCAGCAGATTGGATCGAAACAGTTTACGGCATGGGTTACCGTCTCAATCCTCCACAAGATAATTAATCAGTTAAATGTTTTACCGTAGTCGTCGCAATTTGGCTCGTTGGTTCACCTTTTCAATGGGAACTATTTTCGTCCTTTTTGCTGGAGTGCTTTATTTCGTAGAAGCGGTAGATGAGTTAGAAAAATTAGACCGTTTACTTTATAAAAAAACTAGGGTAATAGCAACAAACCTCAAATACGAATGGGATACCGAAACAATAGATTTAGAAAATGTTCCTTTGTTAGGAAATAATACGCGATTGCTCAATACTGAACTGATCTACGCTCGTTGGTACAGTCCTGAAAAGCAACTGATGCGATTTTTTGGTACACCTGGCTTTGAAGAGTTAATTACACAACCTGGTTTAGAAACTATCAAAAATGAAACACCTTGGGTTCGCCAACTCACTCTCCCTGTATATCAAAAAGGACTACTGATTGGTTATCTTCAAGTCGGTACACCTTTAACCTCTGCTCAAAATAACTTGACTCAATTACGCTTGATTCTGGCGATCGCTCTACCGATTTCGCTGGGTATGATTGGTATTACTGGCTGGATACTGGCAGGAATAGCCATGCGACCGATTCGTCAAGCTTACGATCAACTTCAGCGTTTTACAGCCGATGCCTCTCACGAACTACGCGCACCTTTGGCAGCGATTTTAACCAATGCCCAAGTTGGACTAATTACTCCTGTCAGAGATGGTTCACAGCAACTTCTTCGTTTGGAAAAAATTACTAAATTAGTTGAGTCTGTCAGTCATTTGGTTGGTAATTTGTTGTTTTTGGCTCGCCATGAAGGAAGATTAGCTGCTGAATCTTTACCAGAGATTGATTTAACTGATTTACTCAAGACCATAACCGAAGAATATCAAACTCAAGCAAAAACCAAAGATTTAATTTTTACCTCTGATTTGCCTACTCAACCAGTCAAATTATCAGCCGAGCCAAACCTTTTATCTCAAGCAGTAACGAACCTACTGACTAATGCTTATAAATATACGCCCGCAGGAGGCAAAGTTCAGTTACGTTTGTTTACTCGTTCGCGTCAGGCTGTGATTATGGTAGAAGATAGTGGAATTGGCATTCCTGAAACCGATTTACCCCACATTTTTGGGCGATTTTATCGAGTTGATAGTGAGCGATCGCGTAATACTGGCGGTTTTGGTTTGGGGCTGGCGATTGTTAAACAAATTGTCGAAGCTCATGGCGGTAAAATTAGTGTAGCTTCAACACTTAAGCAGGGAACTACTTTTACCATCGAATTATCTCTTTGATAAAAATTGCAACTATATTGAAGGCAACGTCATTTTTTCGTCACATTCAATTATTACAGTTCAGATGAAGAGCTTTCAGTGCCTTTCGGTCATAGACGTTTTCCATGCCTGCCCAAAGCAGGCTTTATCTATCAGGTGGAAGATTTCAAGAGTAACCTATCTACCATACTATTGATCGCTTTATTCGATACTCCTGGGAAAACTACATTGAGTTCAATAACTGATGTTACGCAAAAGCTATAATACTCGAATGGACAAAAAGCTTTTGGAACTATACAGCGATTATATTATCAGCTCGTTTGGACAGATAACAGCGACAGGATTATCAAGAGTATTAGAAGGAAGTATCAGTCACGATAAAATAACTCGTTTCCTGTCGGCTAAAGACTTAGAGTCACGAGAGCTGTGGAAGTTAGTGAAACCAGTGGTCAGGGAGTATGAACAAGAAGATGGTGTGTTGATTGTGGATGACACCATAGAGAAAAAACCTCATACCCAAGAGAATGAGTTAGTGTGCTGGCATCATGACCATCAAGAAAACCGTTCTGTCAAGGGAATTAACATCATCAACTATGTTTATAGTGTCGAAGACATAAGCCTACCAATTGGGTTTGATGTCGTCAAAAAGTCCATAAAATTTTGTGAGGTAAAAACAAAGAAGGAAAAACGAAAAGCAACAGCAACAAAAAATGAATTAACACGAAATCAATTAAAAATTTGCTCCCAGAATCAACTCAAATACAGGTATGTGCTAGCTGATAGTTGGTTTTCCTCGAAGGAAAATATGGCTTTTATCTGTCAGGATTTAGATAAGCACTTGATCATGGCTCTCAAAAGCAATCGTACCGTAGCCTTGAGTGAAGAAAACAAAAAACAGGGTTGTTTTACCAGAATTGATGAACTCAACTGGTCAGAGGATGGCTTAAAGGACTGGACTTTCCTGTTCTCATCTATCGTCAAGTCTTTAAAAACCAAGATGGCAGTACTGGTATTTTGTATTTGGCTTGTAGTGATTTAAACTGTAATGTCCCTCAAATAGAAGCAATCTACCAAAAACGGTGGAACGTGGAAGTCTTTCATAAAACGCTCAAGTCTAATACTGGTTTAGCTAAGTCCCCAACTAAATGTCTTCGTACTCAAGGAAACCATATCTTTATGTCTATCTATGCTGCATTTCAATTAGAGTGTCTGAAATTGAAACACAAGATGAACCATTTTGCTTTGCGCAGTACTATTTATGTCAAAGCTTTGCAACAAGCTATGTGTGAATTACATTTACTCAAGAGTGCGTAACATCAGTCAATAACTGACAAATTGATCGCTAGGAATATTGTGAAGGAGTGGGAAAAATATCATTGAGTAGCCAATTACCAACATCAAGCAGTTTGTAATCGATTGGATCGTGGAGGGTAAAGGTTCTTTGATCGCGCCAGTAGCGGTCAAATCCGTAACGATTAGAAGTAGCTCTAGAACCCATGACTTCAAACATCCGAGTAGTAATATTTAAACCCACTTTGGCAGCAAATGCCTTAGCAGCAGAAACAGCGATCGCAATTGATCCTCTTTCTTGAAAAGTTAAACTTACTCCTTTTTGCCATGCCTCATCGATTTGATGGGCTGCTCGTTCGGCTAGAGCGATCGCAGCTTGAAGTTCCGTCCAAAACTCACCATAATGATGCAAAATAAAAGGATCGAGACTGGCTCGCTCGACTCCCGAACTAATCCAAGGGCGAGTACTCGTTAAAGTATATTCTCTAGCTGCCTTTAAAGCTCCTTCGGCTATTCCAAGATAGACAAAAGTTTTAGAAAGTTGGGTTACTAAAAATATTAGTGATGGAAAAGCACTTTCTGGTATTGGTGGAGGCCCAACAATTTCTTTAGGGAACACTTGAACATTATTAAAGGTATAACTACCACTAGCAGTACAACGTTGACCCATATTGTTCCAGTCATAGTTATAACTAATGCCTTCTCTATTTTTAGGTAGGATAAAAACAATTGGAGTTTCTACACCTTCCATAGACGCTCCAATAACGTTGAGATCTCCAACAGCTACTCCAGTGCCAAAGCTTTTGATCCCATTGACTAAAAAATTATTGCCATCAGGAGTTATTTTTAGGCGAGCATCTCGAGCATTAACTGCATTAGCCCAAAACAAGTTGTTTTCGCAGGTTCGGCGATAAAAATGTTCTGCCTGACCTAATCTTCCCATTACTTCTCCTAGAGTTACTAAAGTAATGTGGTTAGCGTAAAGTTGTCCTGACGAGCCATCTGCTTTGGATATAGTTTGAATTACTCGATATACTTCTAACCAACTTGCTTCCATACCTCCATATTTCTTGGGAATGGAAAGTAATAGCAATCCCGATTTTTTGAACAGATTAATTTCTGCTTCGGGAATTGCTGCTTTTTGATCTCGTTCTAGCGCACTGGCAGCTATAGCTTCGGATAATTCTTCTGCAACGACTTGATAATCAATAACTTGTTGGGATTCTCTTGTTAGCACCATAAATTTTGCCTAAATCACTGAATAAATTGCCAAAATGTTTAATTTCCTTGAATTTAGACATTAATCGAGAAGAAGTAGGGATGTAGTTGAGAAAATTATTTGTGAATAAATGTATAAATTTTGAATAAGCCTATCTGGGCTGTTATTGTTATTCAAAAATATTTTAGATAAGTGACAAAAAAGACCTTTCCAAACAAGAATTTAAACAAAATAAAGTTATTTTTTTTTGATTTAACCATAAGATTAACTTTGCGATAATAGAAGTGAAACCTCTCAAGCAAAAGGAGGTAATTAGGAAAACCTTTAAACCACTACTAGAAAAACAAATCGTTAAACAACGTTCGCCTAAATCTTTTTGCAATCCTGCCAAACAATTCCCACCTTGTGATCGCTCGTTGCGCCTCGACTATGACGAGATCACGGTACTAGCTCAGGAAGAACTAATACCAAGTGACAGGTACACCGCCTTGAAAAGGTGAGATCAAACGCAAGTTTCACGACCGAGAAATACCTCTACCTTCAGCTTGGGGTGGTTATCGAGTTGTGCCTAATAGTTTTGAATTTTGGCAAGGTAGACCTAATCGATTACACGATCGCTCTATTAACAAACTCAATCAGGAGGTCAAGAATTATGAACTTCGGATTAGCCTCAATTGCTTTATTATTGTGCTGCTTGTTACTAATGATTTTACCCAGTGAAGCAGCAGAATCAAACTACTTCGGACTTCAACGACCAAAAGCTAATGTAGCAATGAAACAATTTGAGTTACAGCGCGAGCAAATGGTAGAGTATCAACTTCGCGATCGCGGTATCCAAGACGAACGGGTTTTAGCAGCCATGTCTCAAGTGCCTCGTCATCAATTCGTAGACTCATCGTGGAGAGATTTAGCCTACAGCGATCGCCCTTTACCCATTGGTTTCAATCAGACTATCTCTCAACCTTATATTGTGGCTTACATGAGCGAAGCTGCTCAAATTTCTCTTAGTGATAAAGTATTGGAAATCGGCACAGGTTGTGGATATCAAGCAGCCGTACTGGGGAAGATCGCCCAAAAAGTCTATTCCATCGAAATTATTCCCCAACTAGCAGAAAGAGCGCGTCGAACCCTTCATCGATTGGGTTACGAAAACATCGAAATCAAAACTGGTGATGGCTACCAAGGCTGGGCAGAAAACTCTCCTTACGATGGGATTATTGTCGCTGCTGCCCCAGAAAGCATACCTCAAGCCTTAATCGATCAACTAGCAATTAAAGGCAAGATGGTGATTCCTTTGGGTACGTGGTATCAAGACATCTTTGTACTAACCAAAACCGAGGAAGGTATTGTTGAGGAAAAAACTATTCCTGTTCGTTTTGTAGCGATGAGGAAAAAATCTTTTTATTGATTACTAATTAGTGGGATTTAGCAGGAAAGTAAAGTATAGATGCAGTGAAAATAGTAAGTGATTTAGGGTGATCGGGAAATAAGTCTAATCGGTAAATACTGACTAAAACCAATAAAATCTTTGTCTGTAGTAAAAATTTCGTAATTTCTTCGTTAGCGATCGCGCAAATCGTTTATTATATTTAGCGAGAGAATCGATTTACTTCAAAAAAAAGATATCTAAACTTCGCAAAAGACAAACTATTATCTATGGGAAATTTCTAGTATTTATATTGAATAAAAATTTCTGAATCATTATCTAATGACTAACCGCAGCAGTACTAATAATGGCATTGGCATTTGGCTACAACGCTCCTTAGCAGCACTGTTTCTGACAGGACAAGTTGTAATTCATCTTCTCAAAGCCAAAATTCATCGTCGTAATACTTTGGAACAAATGGCAGTAGTGGGACCAGACTCACTAGCGATCGCTTTAGTTACGGCTGCTTTTGTGGGAATGGTATTTACCATTCAAGTTGCCAGGGAATTCATTTATTTTGGGGCTGGACAAGCAGTAGGAGGCGTACTTGCTTTAGCTTTAACCAGAGAATTAGCACCTGTCTTAACCGCCGTGGTGATTGCGGGAAGGGTTGGTTCGGCATTTGCTGCGGAAATTGGGACGATGCGCGTTACCGAGCAAATTGACGCTCTTTATATTCTTAAAACAGACCCTATTGATTATTTAGTCATACCAAGGGTTATTTCTTGTTGCTTGATGTTGCCAGTTTTAACGCTGTTATCCTTAATTACTGGGATGATAGGCGGATTAATTATTTCTGATACTTTTTATGGTATTGCTAATGTTGTTTTTCTAGATTCGATTCAAAATTTTTTACAGGTTTGGGATTTATGCACTGCATTGATTAAATCGGTGATATTTGGTGCTTTAGTTGCCATAATTGGTTGTAGTTGGGGATTAACTACCACTGGAGGCGCAAAAGGTGTAGGACAATCGACTACCACGGCAGTAGTAACAGCCTTACTCGCTATTTTTATTGCTAATTTCTTTTTATCGTGGCTGATGTTCCAAGGAACAGGTAGTGCTGTAGTCAGGTAGAAACTAGAGAGTGTCACAATAATAAAAGAAGAACTTAGTTTTACGGAGATTAATCTCACATGACTAATACACAGGCTACTACTGGAACTCAAACCACAGTCGAATTAAAACCAAGTTATAATCTTGCGGTCTGCTTAATTGCGATCGCTATTGTAATTTCCTTGATCCAAATTTGGGTAGGAGGTGTAATTGCTCTCTTAAGTTTGTTTTTATTGGTGCAAACAGCGAAGATCAGATTACAATTCACCGATACTGCTTTAGATGTTTGTCGTTCAGGAAAATTGCTGCGTCGATTTCCTTACAGTGATTGGTTAACATGGCGCATTTTTTGGCAACCTGTACCGATTCTCTTTTATTTTCGTGAAGTTAAAAATATTCATTTTTTACCAATTCTGTTCGATCCTAAAATGTTGGTTAGTTGTTTAGAAAAATATTGTCCTTTGAACCAGTAGATTGAGCTAGTTATCTTCGATGGAATCAAGCTGTTGGCAGCAAAATCTCAATGGGTTGAAATCTAAAAATTTTGTAGCTCTAAAGAGAACAAACATTGATAATTGATAATTAATAATTGATAATTGATTAACAGTCTTGTCCACAAAAATTATTTGTAATAATTTTATTATTAAACCTTTTTGATTAATGACTTCTGAAGTACCTCAAGTTCCAGAATCTGATTTGTCAGCCTCAATTGGAGATGAGTTTATGAATAATTTTTCTGAGTCAGAAAATAATACTCAATCATCTTCAAATAAAGCTATTGAAGCAAAACCTCTACCTGATGTTTGGTTGGATGAATCAGAAGCTGATGAGAATGAATCACAATTCAATAATCCATCTGCCGATAATTCAGCTCTTACTAATGACGATTGGTTAGAATCAATGATTGAATCTACTTACAACGACGAATCAGAAGCAGAACTTTTGCAGGAAGAATCAGGTACAACTAAATCAAATCAAATTGAGCCAGAATCCGAGTTATTTACGGCACAATGGTTAGATGAGTCAGAACAAGCATCATCAACCCAAGCCATTCAAAACGAGCTTCAAACCTTACAACAAAAAAAAGAAGCTTTAACCACAGAAATCATTTTATTAAAACAACAAAAATCCCAAATTCTTTCCCAACAGGTTCGAGATGTACAAGAAATGATGGGCAAAATGGTTGAAGAAGGAATTCGAGAACTCAAAGAACGCAAAAACGCTTTACAAATCGAAATAGACAAATTAGAGCGTCGTCGTGAGAGAATTCGCCAAGAAATGCGGACTAATTTTGCTGGTGTATCTCAAGATTTAGCAATTAGAGTCCAAGGTTTTAAAGACTATTTGGTTGGTAGTTTACAAGATTTGGCTGCTGCTGCCGAACAGTTAGAATTACCAAAATTAGAAGCCAAAGCACCACCATCTCAACCGCGAGAAACTAGACCAGAAGCCAAACAAAAAGAATCAACTACACCAAACGAACAACCACTACAACCTCAATTCACCGAACAAGCATTTGCCCAACAAACTAGAGCAATTCGTAAACTATTAGAGCAATATCGCAGCCGTCCAGATTATTATGGCCCTCCTTGGCAATTAAGACGAACTTTTGAGCCAATTCATGCCGAAAGAGTACAAAATTGGTTTTTTACCCAAGGAGGCAGAGGTGCGATTAAAACCATGGGAAGTCGTCTACAAAACATTCTGATTGCTTCGGCAGTAATGTCTGTCTTACATCAGCTTTATCGCGATCGCTGTGTTACTTTAGTTTTAGTTAATACTCCAGAACGATTAGGAGAATGGCGCAGAGGTTTACAGGATTGTTTGGGTATCTCTCGTACTGATTTTGGTACTAATCGCGGAGTAGTAATCTTTGAATCACCAGAGGTATTGGCACAGCGAGCAGAACGTTTAATTAAAGATAAGTTGCTACCTTTGATTATTATTGACGAAACAGAAGATCAAATCAGTCTTTCTTTACTGCAATTTCCTTTGTGGTTGGCTTTTGCTCCCGATCCTCAATCTCAATCTTCTAGTAATACTTATTTGTATTAAATTTTTACGGGTCGAGCAGACTACATTTTTAGTTTGAATTTTCAAGACAGAATTTTTGTCTGTTAAACTTTGTGCTGTTTAAACTAAAGATCGTTTCTATTTAACTAGGGAGAATTCATCAATTCTTCTACCGAATGATTTATTTATTTGTTTTTTAAACTGTAATAAAAATAGTCACGGTCTAGATTGTTATGATTAAAAACATTCAAATCAGCACTTTTGGATTAGCTTTAGTTTTATTTTTGACAAGTTGTAATCAAAATAATTCCCAAGCAGAATCAACTACTTCTTCATCATCTACACCTACTCAATCAACGATCACTACCAATGTTTTAAACCCAACCCCCATTCGTATAACAATTGATAGTCTTCCTCAACCCTTTGCCACTCAATCAGCGAGTAATAGTCCTAATGTCATTCCAGTCCCAGAAAATCCAACTTTAAATGTACCAGCAGGTTTTCAAGTTAATGTGTTTGCCGAAGGTTTAGAACAACCTCGTTGGATGAGTTTGACACCCGATGGAGATGTACTAGTAGCAGAATCTCGTCGCGATCGCATTCGCTTATTACAAGACCAGAATGGGGATGGTATTGCAGAAACTAATCAAGTTTTTGGTACTAGTGATAATGGATTGGATCAACCTTTTGGGATGACTTTTGTTGGTAACAATTTTTATGTAGCGAATACAGGAGAGGTGATACGGTTTGATTATCAATCTGGTCAAACTAGTTTACAAGGAACGGGTCAACCTATTACCCAATTAACTCCAGGTGGTTATAATCAACACTGGACACGCAATGTGATTGCTTCTCCAGACGGACAAAAGCTTTATGTTTCGGTAGGTTCAGCTACTAATGCTTCTCCCGAAGAATTACCCCGTGCTTCAATTCAACAAATGAATTTGGATGGTTCGCAACGGGAAACCTATGCGTATGGACTACGAAATCCCGTTGGTTTAGATTTTCATCCCGTCACTAACGAACTTTACACCACAGTTAACGAACGAGATTTACTAGGAGATGATTTAGTTCCAGACTATTTAACCAGAGTAGAACCAGGCGGTTTTTATGGTTGGCCTTATGCTTATCTCACTCCTAATTTACTCGATCCACGTCTGATGAAGGGAAACCAAAGTCAACAACCAGATCTAGCAGCCAAAACCTTAACTCCAGATGTGTTGTTTCAAGCGCATTCCGCTGCATTAGGACTCCAGTTTTATGACGGCAACCAGTTTCCCGAACGATATCACAATGGTGCATTTGTCGCTTTTCGTGGTTCCTGGAATCGCGATCGCGGTACGGGATACAAAGTCGTATTTGTTCCTTTTGACGAAAATAATCGTCCGATGGGCTATTATGAAGACTTTTTAACTGGTTTTTTAACTAATCCCCAAGGACCCGATACATTTGCTCGTCCTGTGGGGTTATTAGTTTTACCAGATGGTTCTTTACTTCTAGCCGAAGATGGCAACAATCGTATTTATCGGATTAGTTATTCAAATTAACTCTAACTTAGTATGAAATAAAAAAAGAATGTTAACGATAGTTTGATTTTAGTTAATGATTCAGCTAATAGCTAAAAGCTAAAGCAGATTCCAACTTTACCAAACATTTAAATATTTCATATTAGTTAAATTAAATGAGGTAAAACTAAACCTAAAGCTAACAATAATCCGCTCAAGAAATGAAAATTAACGGCTAAAAATTTAGAATTACTTACTTTATCGGGATAATTGTGGTATTGATTCACATGATTAATTAATTGATAGGCTAACGGAAAACTAACAAAAATTAAGCCACTCCACCAAGGCAAATAATTTAAGCCAATAAAAATTACAGTCAAAATAAAAATACTAAGTGTCAACCAATTTAGTAATTGTGAACCTTTTAAAGTTCCTAAACGAACGATTGGTGATTTTTTGCCTGCTGCTAAATCATCTTCTAGTTGATGAAAATGAGAACAAAATAAAATAATTGAAGTACTAATTCCAATTAAAATTGAAGGAGCTAAACACTGAATGGAAAAATTTTGATTTTGAGAATAATAGGCAGCACTAATTGCGCCTGGACCAAAAGTAAAAAAACAAATAATTTCTCCTAAACCTAGATAACCTAAACGAAAAGGAGGTCCTTGATAAGTATAACCCAACGCACAACAAAGCAAAATTATTCCTAATACTGTTCCATCTTGTTGCCACCAAGTAATCGCCAAGATACCTAGAATTGCTAAACTCAAACACAAATTAGCAATCCAAAAAACTAAGGATTTATTACCTGTTAAATTAACTACAGAATGAGCTTTATTAATATCAATACCTGTCTCGGAATCAAACACATCATTACTCAAATTTAACCAAGCAATAATTAGAATAGCTGCGCTTAAAAAAGTAAAAAATATTTGGGGTTCAAACTTTCCAGTTTGATTGTATGCTGCTGCTGTTCCTACTGTAATAGGAATAACTGCTACAGTATACATTGGTGGTTTAATAGCAGCCAACCAGAGTTTGCGGTTGTCTACCGTAATTAGTTTAGTAGTCATTCAAGTTAAGATTTTGCCTTGATTGCTGAAAAATAGCGGTATTGGCTTTGATTACAACTAAAGGTTTATGTTGTAGCCTATCAGGTCTGTTACCTGATGTTTCTCTTCTTTTCATGAAAATTCATGATCGCGACTCTTGGATAGTACTTAAATACTAAAATGATGACCGTATTTTTTTACACAATCTTCAAGAAATCTGATAGGCTGGCAATGATGTAGAGAATTTGGGGGTATTAAAGAGTATGCAGAACTAACTTGTATTGTCATTAGGAAGATTAGGAGTAATGACTTATAATCGATCATATAAATTGATGGAATTTTTTGATTAGTTAACAACTAATAACAAAGCAATTTTTAAACTTTTTAGATACCGCTATAGTTCTCCTCTATAATGACACAATCTAGAATCTCCATGCCCGTTGTTTCTGAACTCGATCTAATTTTTCAAGATCATTTAAAATTAGATAACTTTTGGGATAAAAAGCAATTAGTAAGTGAACCGAACGAACCAAAAAAAATTATTAGTTTTGTGCAAAGGATTCCTACGGTCGATCCCTTAGCTTTTTTACAAACTTTTAATCAGTCTAATTCTCTACATTTTTATTGGGAAAATCCCCGCAAACAAGAAGCGGTTGTTGCTTGTGGAGTAACCCAAAAATTATTAATTGATTCGCGTGATCGCTTTAAACTCGCTCAAAATTTTATTCAAAAATGTTTAAAGAAAACTGTTAGAAAAGGTGAGACTAGTATTGCTGGTGCTGGGCCTCATTTGTTCTGTACTTTTACCTTTTTTCCTGATGCAGATAAAAGCTATTCTCCTTTTCCTGCTGCTACGGTTTTTTTACCTCGATTACAAATAATTAAAAAGAACAAATCTTGCATATTAATTGTTAATGTTCCCGTTAATTATGCTGACAATTCTAAGTTAATTGTTGAAGAAATAAAACAAAAAATTAATTCGATTGATTGGTCGCTTCAGCAAAAAATAAGTTCGGAAATTAATGAAGATTTTGCTAACAACTACAATTCAATTTCTGAAGACTCCGAATATTTTAAATCTGTAGTTACTTCTGCTTTAAATTCTATCGCAGTTGATGAATTCAGTAAAATAGTGCTTGCCTATGCTACTGATGTCATTTCTCCTGTTCCTTTTCGTTTGATTAAATCTTTAGATAATCTTCGGCAACGCCATCCTGATTGTTATATTTTTTCTACTAGTAATGGTCAAGATAACAATTTTATTGGAGCTAGTCCCGAACGTTTAATTAGTATTCAAAATAAACAGTTAGTAACAGATGCTTTAGCGGGTTCTGCTCCTCGCGGAAAAACCACTGCCGAAGATGTTCAATTAGCCAATTTGTTACTGAAAAATAGAAAAGAAAAACGAGAACATCAAGCAGTTAGTGATTTTTTAATTGAGCGTTTGCGTCAATTGGATTTAAAACCTCAACAACTTCCTTTGCAACTACTGCAACTATCTAATATTCAACATTTATGGACACCAATTTATGCCCATTTATCTCACGATCTCGATCCTTTAGAAATTGTGGCTCAACTACATCCAACTCCTGCGGTTGCTGGTGTGTCTACAGAAATTGCTTGTGAACAAATTCGCCGTTATGAAAAATTTGACCGCTCTTTATATGCTGCTCCTTTAGGTTGGGTTGATTATCAAGGCAATAGTGAGTTTATCGTTGGTATTCGTTCAGCTTTGATTGAAGGAAATCGCGCTCGACTTTATGCAGGAGCGGGAATCGTTTCTGGTTCTAATCCTGATAAAGAATTTGCAGAGATTGAATTGAAATTACAATCGTTATTAAAAGCCTTAGTTTAGTAATTGAAGGGTAATTTTTTGAGATACTGAAACTACTTAATTTTGATTGTTGGTTTAACAATCAGCCTTCAATTTGCTAATACCAATGATTGATTTTCGCAATTTAAATAGCCTGTGGGCATCAATTATCGTTGAAACTTTTAATTGTGTGGGATTAACCACAGCAGTAGTATGTCCGGGTTCTCGCTCAACTCCTTTAACGTTAGCTTTTGCCCAACATCAAGAGATAGATACGATTCCAATTTTAGACGAACGCTCCGCAGCTTTTTTTGCCTTGGGTAAAGCTAAACAACTACACTTGCCCGTGGTTTTAGTTTGTACCTCGGGAACGGCAGGAGCAAATTTTTATCCTGCTGCGATTGAAGCTAAAGAAAGTCGTGTACCCTTAATTATTTTAACAGCCGATCGCCCTCCCGAATTGCGTCATTGTCATGCAGGACAAACAATCGATCAAATTAAATTGTATGCTAATTATCCTAACTGGCAAACTGAATTAGCTTTACCAGAAGCAGAGTTCACCATGCTGCGTTATCTGCGACAAAATATTATTCATGCTTGGGAATGTGCTTTATTTCCCTATTCAGGAGTGGTTCATCTTAATATACCGTTTCGCGAACCTTTAGCCCCAACTATTGAACCAGAAATTGTTGCTTTAGAATCAACTTTTTCTTCTACAGATTTTTTTTCTAATTTAGTTAATTATCAGCAAGTTTCTTATTACAATTCTTCTACTTGCCTACCTCTTCAACAATGGCAAAATTATCAAAACGGAATTATTATTGCTGGATTAGCTCAACCTATCAATCCAGAAAAATATTGTCACGCGATCGCAAATTTATCGCAAACATTACAGTTTCCTGTTTTAACTGAAGCTTTATCTCCGTTAAGAAATTATGCGAATATTAATCCTGCTTTGATTACTAGCTACGATCTCATTTTACGTAATGAGCAATTGGCAGCACAATTAGAACCTGAAATAGTAATTCAATTGGGTGAGCTTCCTATTAGTAAAAAGTTACGCAGTTGGTTGGAAAAAATTTCTTCTCAACGTTGGGTTATTACCGATGGAGAAAATAATTTCGATCCACTTCACGGCAAAACTATTCATTTACGGGTTGGCATTGAAACATTAGCTAATAGTCTTACTAGCTATAATAATAATCAAGTAAGCTCAGTTTATCTGGAAAAGTGGTGTAGTTTAGAACAGCAAGCCAGAGAAATTTTTCAACAGAGATTTGAATCGATCCAAGACTTTTATGAAGGTAAAATTGCCTGGTTAATTTCTCAATGTTTGCCATCTCACACACCAATCTTTATTGCTAATAGTATGTCAGTGCGTAATGCTGAGTTTTTTTGGCAAGCTAATAATAATTATATTAGACCTTATTTTAATCGAGGGGCAAATGGAATTGATGGCACATTGTCTACTGCTTTAGGAATTGCTCATCGTCATCAAAGTACCGTATTAATTACAGGAGATTTAGCTTTACTACACGATACTAATGGTTTTTTAATCAGCAATAAATTTCAAGGACATCTAACAATTATTTTAGTGAATAATAATGGTGGGGGCATTTTTGAAATGTTACCGATTGCTCAATTTGAACCACCCTTTGAAGAATATTTTGCTACTCCTCAAACAGTTGATTTTGCTCAACTATGCCAGACTTACGGAGTAGAATATAAATTAATTAATACCTGGCAACAACTACAAAATTTATTAAATCCTCTACCCCAACAAGGTATTCGAGTTTTAGAAATTTATAGCGATCGCAAAGCGGATGCTTGGTGGTTACAAACTAATTTAAATCAATTAGCACAAAAATTTCAATAACAATTTAAATATGAAATATCACGTTATTTATGATGGCAATTGCCATCTTTGTGTTACTTTTACCCAATTATTAGAACAATTTGATCGCGGTAATATTTTTGATTATATTCCCATGCAGAATGAAGCTACTCTGAATCAATTTCAGATTACAATTGATGATTGTCAAATGGGTATGATTTTAATTGATGCCGAACAACCAGAAAAAAGATGGCAAGGCAGTAATGCTGCTGAAGAAATTGTCCGAATTTTACCGATGGGTGAAGTTTTTATTAATATTTATCGTAGTCTTCCAGGAATAAAATTTCTAGGGGATCGTACTTACGAACAAATCAGAGACAATCGTTATAATTGGTTTGGGAAAAGGAATTCTACTTATCAGTCAGCTTATTCTTTTGGTTGTCATAGTGAAAATAATTGTGAAATCAATTAAAGGTTAACAGGTTAATTTTTGTTTTTACTTAATAGTTTGATTGTTAATTTTTAAACACTGACATAAATTCATTAATTTGCCTTTTTAATTTTTGTTCTCTCTGTAAAAATTCTTGTTCCCGCTTATCAAATTCATTAGCCATGTGAATAGCAGCAGCAGCTTGATTAGCAAGACAAGACACAAATTCGACATCTTCATCATCATAAACAAAAGGCATGAATAAATTATCTATGTATAACACTCCAATAATGCGCTCTTTAATCTTTAGAGGCACACAGATAGAGGCATGAATTGAAGAACTAACAATAGATTTAGAACTTTTAAAGCGTTCATCTGTCATTGCATTAGCTGTTACAATAATATCGCCAGTTTCGCGAGCTAAGTTAGTTATTTTTGAACTATAAAATTCTTGACTATTTTTTACTTGGTATGCTAGTTTTACTGCTTTAAATTCTAACTGATTCGTTTGTTCGTTTACTAATAAAATTACAGCTCGATCCACATCCATTACTTTAAATAAAAAATCCAAAACTTTATTTAAAATTTGTTTTAGTTTTTCTGGCGAGCAAAGTTGTTTACTTATTTCTAATAAAATTTTGAGTTTTTCTAAGATTCTTTGTTCTCTATTTTTACTAGCAATTTGAATTAAAGAATGATGGAGCGATTTAGTAGTAGTTAAAGTTCCGAATAATTGAGCATTTTGTTGAGAATTAATTTGTTTGACAATTATAGGTTGTTGCTGATTAGCAACTAGATTAGGTTTAAGTCTATAAATAGAATTGTAAACTAAATTTACATTGCCAAAGCTCACTAAATCGCCTTCTTTTAGTAAAAATTGACTAATTTCAACCTCATTAACAAAAGTACGATTTTTACTATTTAAATCTTTGATAATAGTTTCATCAGGTTTAACTTCGATAGTGGCATGATTGCGAGAGACACTACTATCCGAAATAACAATATCATTATCGAGTAGTCGTCCGATTTTGTTGATGCCAAACTTCAATTTATAAACCTTTTCCCTGTTATTTTGATTGCGGAAAAGTAAATAAGGCACGTTTAGTTCTAAAGATTATTCTGAACAATTTAGGTTGATTAAAAAGCTTGTTAATTGTAAGAGTAGAAGCTTCAAATAATTTTTGCGTAAAATTTTATTAAAAATATAGTTTTTAAGTATTGATAAATAACTATACAAACCTAATTAACTGATTAAATTAATTGAATAATTAAGTAAAACGATTGCAAGTTAAGATTCATCTACCGTGTTACTCTGCCAAATCTACTGATTAATTAAAACACCCGATTGCTCTAAAATAGCTGCATTGGTTTGCATAATTTGAACGTCATTAGTCGACCAACTTCGGGGATTTTGACAATGATGAGCAATTAAAAGTCCCCACAATTGTTGTTGAACAAGTACGGGTACAACCAAATTAGCTCGAACTTGCAACTTTCTTAAAAAATCTCGGTGACAATCAGCGATATTTTCAGTTTCAATATTTGCGATCGCTCTAACTCGGCCAGCTTGGTACATAGCAGCATAGTCGCCATTAAAACATTCATCTGGGCCAGTTGAGCCTAAGATTGATAATTGAGGAGAACTAATAACTTCAAACGTAACTTGTCCTTGCCATTGACGATAAAAATAATAGACTAAAATGCGGTCTACATCTAAAGAAATTTTTAACTGATTAGTTACTTGTTGCACTAGAGAATCTCTAGCAAGATTATAGGACAAACGTTTTAAAATTTGCTGTAAACCAAAATCTGACATGACTTTTAGCTGATTAAATTTTGAATTAACTCAAGTGACAATTTCTTTTTGCTTAATGATTAAATAATTTGTGGAAACTCGATCGCTCAGAAAGCAAATTAATTCTTTTCAAGTAAAACAATCCCAATCTTTTGATTAATTGCTTGCCAATATTTTTGGCTAAACCAACGCATCAACAATTCTAAGAAAGGTGCCAAAAAAACTCCTCGTTTCAATCGACGAGATTCTCGCCACATCGAACAAAATTGAACTACTTGCCAACCACGTTCAGAAAAAAAATCAAGTCCATTTTCTGGTGCAAATTGTAGGGTATTTGCAAAATATTGCTGAAAAAGTTTTTGTGTTTGAGAAGGTTTAGTTTGCATAATTTCCGAAGCTGCTATCAGTTCAAACAACCACCAACAAAAGTGTGATTGGTTTCTAATTTCTTCGCTTAAAAAACTCACTTGTTCCTCAGATAAATAAGAAAGCAATCCCTCAGTAATAACAAGTACTCGTTCCGCTTTAGAATTAATTTCAGTAAAAAGATTTTTTCTCAACTCAAAATTAGTTAAATCCAACTCAATCCTTTCTAAAGAACAAACAGGTTGCTCTTGTTGTAACTTTTCGGTTTTGTATGAGATAATTTCTGGAAAATCAACTTCAATCCAACAAAGCGATCGCGGTAAAGCTAAACGATAAGGACGAGTATCCAATCCTGCACCTAAATTAATTACTGTATCAATTTTGGTTGAATTTAAAAGCTGTACGATTAAACGGTCAAAAGTATAAGTGCGGACTGCAATAAGATTTACTGCTTGCTCTTGATTACCAAACACTTCTGCCAGAAGTCTACCCTGTCCTCCAGCTAGCATACTGGCAAAAGGGTCTTGAAACAAAGCATCAGGACGCGCAGATTCCATCGCCCGATACATAGCTACTAAATAAGCAGTCTCGGATAGGCTATTCATATATTCATAGTAGTTTTTTTTTACTAAATCTTACAAAAAGAAGATTAGTTTAATAATTTTCTACTGTTGCTGTTTTGTTTTTCTCCGAGACGACATTGTGATTTGTATAGGATTAATTCAACAATTGCCCCTACTAATTTGCTACTAAATAGGTGTAACTATTAAGACTGCTTTCATAGTTTTGCAATAATCTTTGCGCTTCTTCTAAAGTAATTTTACGTTCTTGCAGAGCTACTTCTGTACGACGACGCATAGTTTCGATCAAATCTTCTGGGTTGTATTGTACATAACCCAAAACTTCTTTAATCGTATCGCCTTTGACTACATATTCGATTTGATAACCTTTAGGAGTCATCTGAATATGAACGACATTAGTATCGCCGAATAAGTTGTGTAAATTTCCCATAATTTCTTGATAAGCACCAACTAAAAACATCCCTAGATAATAAGGTGCTGGCGACTTTTGCTTACTCAAATCGCCGTTATTTTGGCTCTTAACAAACTGGAGAGGATGCAACTCTAAAATGTCTTTAACATCTCGTAGATCGATAAATTGATCGATTTTGCCATCGCTATCGCAAGTAAGATCGGCTAAAATTCCTCTAGCTGTTGGTTTTTCTTCTAGACGATGAATGGGCATAATTGGGAATAACTGATCGATCGCCCAAGAATCAGGAACTGACTGAAAGATCGAGAGGTTGATATAATAAATCGATGCCATCATCTTCTCTAAATCTTCCAAGTCGTCAGGTACATAACCCTGTTGCGGAATAATTTCAACAATTTTGCGACAACAAGCCCAATAGAGTTCTTCGGCTCTAGCTCTCTGTGCTAAGGTAAAATAACCCAAATTGAATAAACTAATCGCCTCTTCTTTAAACTGAATTGCGTCGTGATAGGTTTCCTGATAGTTATTGCTATCAATGGATTGATAAGTTTCCCAAAGATTGCGTAAAACTAAATGTTCCTCCTCTTGAACAGGTTGCGGTGGTGTAGTTGGGACATCGCTAGTTCCTAAGACATCAAAAACCAAAACTGATTGATGAGAAGCGATCGCTCTACCACTTTCACTGACAATAGTTGGTACGGCGACATTGCCTTGAGCGCAAGCGTCTTTGATTTGTGCCACGATATCATTGGCATAATTCTGCATATTGTAATTTTTGGAAGCATGGAAGTTGGTTTTTGAACCATCGTAATCAACTGCTAAACCGCCTCCCACGTCCAGATACTGCATATTTGCGCCCATTTTAACCAGTTGAACATATATCTGGCTGGCTTCGCGAATGGCATCTTTGACGACGCTGATCGAAGAAATTTGAGAACCGACATGAAAATGCAATAGTTGTAAGGAATCAAGTAAATCTGCTGCTTGCAGTTGTTCGACTACTTCAACAATTTGCGGGATAGTCAAACCAAATTTAGCTCTTTCTCCAGTGGAATTTCCCCACCGTCCTGAACCTTTCGTTAATAATTTAGCTCTTACTCCCAAAATCGGCTTAATTTCTAACTGACGACTAACTGCGATCGCTAAATACAATTCTTCAATTTGTTCGATCACGATAATTGGTTTTTGTCCCAACTTTCTGGCAAGTAAGGCGGTTTCAATGTATTCTCGGTCTTTATAACCATTACAAATTAACAAAGGCTCAAAATTATCCTTCTGTTGGTTGTAACCAGCTTCCAACGCTGCCAAAGCAATCATTAATTCTGGTTTTGAACCAGCTTCTAACCCGAATTGATAGGGTTTACCAAAGCGAACAATTGCTTCAACTAAATGACGATGTTGATTACATTTAATTGGAAAAACCCCTTGATATTTCCCTGGATAATTATATCGGGCGATCGCTCTATTCATTGAAGCGTGTAATCTTTCCAAGCGATCGCCTAAAATATCCGAAAAACGAATCAACAGAGGTAAACCTAGATTTCTTTTTTTAAGCGATTCAACTAATTCATAAAGGTCTAAAGAAAATCCACGAGAATCTCCTTGAGGAGATACCGTTACATGACCGGCAGCATTAATTGAAAAATAAGGCTCACCCCAGCCTTGAATACCATAAAGAGTTTCACTATCTTCAATTGTCCAAGAGCAATCTTGTTGATTTGAAGTAGCTTGTTGCTGATTTTGTACCAATTCAAGTTTACTTTTGACCATTGCAGCTTGCCGATCTGTGTGAGAGCAATAGAGCAGTATATTATAGCGTTTCTTGAATAACTGAAGTTAAAGTACTACGGTTGTTAACTCATTTTCTCAAACAGATAGCTATTTCTTCGACAAAAAAAGCTAAAAAGCTTAGTATAATTGTCTTCTATCCTCAAACAGCACCCCAACCAACACCACCAATTCAAAAATCTAAATTAGTATTTCCAGCCAAATCAAATCTCTCTGAGCGCATTGCTAAGCGTAAAGCAACCGTAACGTTTGAACCTTCGATGCTGCATCAATCTAAAAAGTAACTTGCCTTCTTGTAAACTGAGAAGAAACTAACTCTTGACTTTTAGCCGAATATCGGTGTAAGACGAATTGATGTAAATTTTCTCGACCAGGAACTATGAAGATTATCGATTCTAAAGGAAGACTCTTTGGTAAAGTCAGCATTCTCGATCTTGGTGCTGCTTTTGTAATATTTTTAGTGATTGTCGGGATTTTCTTTTTTCCTGGTACTCCCCTTACTGAAGGAATTGTGGCACAAACTCAAGCTAAACCAATTGAAGTAGATGTTTTAGTAAGAGGATTGAGTGTTGGAGATTTTCAAGGTTTATTACAAGAATTTCAAACCGAGCAAACAGCTAATATTGTTATTCGTAATCAACCAGCGGGTAAAGTAAATATTAAATCTAGTAAACCTTTGCCTCGAACTACTGCTGTACCCCAACCAGACGGTACTGTTAAAGCTCTACCCGATCCTCGTCCCGAAATTACCATGATTCAAGATTTGATTCTGACTTTGGAAGGAAAAGCCCAAATTACGGATAATGGGGTAGTGTTGGATAACACTAAAAAAGTTAAAGTGGGTATTCCAATTCAGTTAGAAGGAAAAAATTACGATTTTAACGCTAGTGTGATTGCTGTTCGCGTTCAAGAATAATCGTTGATTGATCGATAGAATATTTGTACGGTGTGTTTCTCTCTTTAATTCTGCTAATTCTTATTAAGCTTTTGGTTAGAGAAAAGGAGCGCACCAATTAATTTTTTAGACTTTACAGCAGAGTAATGATTTATTGTGTTAATTGCCAACTAATAACTGGTCACTGTATTAAAATACTATGTTGGTAAACACCATCGCTTTTCAATGCTTGTTAAAATCATGTCATCAATAGAAACTAAATCCTTTTCCCAAGCTATTCCCATCGAACAGATTCGCTACAACGAACAAGGATTAGTACCAGCCATAGCCCAAGATTATCTAGACGGTACGGTATTAATGATGGCATGGATGAATTCAGAATCTCTCCAAAAAACTTTAGAAACTGGCGAAACCTGGTATTGGAGTCGTTCTCGTCAGCAATTATGGCATAAAGGTGAGACTTCTGGGCATATTCAGAAAGTTAAATCAATTCGTTACGATTGCGACAGCGATGCCTTATTAATTAGTATCGAACAAGTTGGCAATATTGCCTGTCATACAGGTGAACGCAGTTGTTTTCATCAAATAAATACTACTAAATCTGCACCACCAGCCGATACTTTATCAGAAGTATTTAGAGTTATTTGCGATCGCAGAGATCATCCCCTCGAAGAGTCTTACACTTGTAAATTATTGGCGGGAGGAGATAACAAAATCCTCAAAAAAATTGGGGAAGAAGCAGCAGAAGTGGTTATGGCTTGTAAAGATAATGACAGTAATGCGATCGCTTCTGAAGTAGCCGATCTTTTTTATCATACTTTAGTCGCTCTTGCTGCTCATCAAGTCGATCTACGCGATGTTTATCGACAATTGCAACAAAGAAGACGTTAATGTGTCACTATAAAACAAAAAAATATCGAGATGACTCGATTTTAATTAAAGTAAACACAATATATATAAAACGGCGTGTAAATCTAATTAGATTCTCACGCCATCTCAAAAATATTTAAACTGTTTTTAATTTAGTAGCGATTAGAATTGGGTTTGTAAACAATGAAGCTAACAGTTTGACATTGCTTAATGTTGTCAAAACCAACTACACGGATGTAACAATCAGAGTATTCAGAGCGACATTCTCTAACTTCATTAAGTACATCTTGAGCGTTTCTGGCATCAAATAAAGGTAACTTCCACAAAGTCCAGTGGTGAAGTTCAGGAGTAGGATCTTTTTCAAACTCAACCCCAGGAATAAAACCCTGCTCGAGCATATAATCGATTTGCTTGGCGATTTGCTGATCGGTTAAAGGAGGTAAAAAAGAAAGGGTTTCGTAACGACGCTCTTTTGGTAATGTTTTCATCTGCTTATCTTCCTATTTATCAAATATTAGTTTGGTTAGAAGAATCATCCACGTTGAATTCTGAAGAGTCTCCACCATCTGCATTTTGCTCAGGATAAGCCTGTTGAGATGTTGGGGCTGAATCAGTACTTTCTGGATGAGGAGTAGAACTTGAGGTTTGGGACTTAGTAAGACGTTCCAACAATTTACGACGGTGTTCTACATTAGCTTGCACAATCCCGGTACGCACCATTTCAGGAAGAAAATCTAACACTTGTTGTGCTATTTCTTCTCTCACTATGAGAATTCGCAGTAATAACTCTTTATTTTCTGTCATTAACCCATCGAGATAAGCTTCCCCATCTTGAAGTTTGGTGCGATCGCTATATTGACTTAACCAAATTGCTTGATTGGGATTTGTTTCTGATAGTTGACCGATAATTGTGCGTACTGCTTGATAAGTGAGGTAACTCTGAAGAACTTTAGCCGTATCTTTCGCAATTTGTTTGGGATACATTAATACCTACCTGTCCCGATTCAGTTATTGAGAGAACAGCTACCAAGTTTTTTCATTTGTAACTGTTCGCTATTAACTGAGATTAGAGAGTATCCATTGCCTCAAATTCAAATTTGATTTCTTTCCACAGTTCGCAAGCAGCAGCCAATTCAGGACTCCAACGGCAAGCTTCACGAATAACATCGTTACCTTCACGAGCTAGAGAACGACCTTCGTTACGAGCTTGAACACAAGCTTCTAAAGCTACGCGGTTAGCTGTTGCACCAGGCGCATTACCCCAGGGGTGACCGAGAGTACCACCACCAAACTGTAAGCAGGAATCATCACCGAAGATTTCTACAAGAGCAGGCATGTGCCATACGTGAATACCACCAGAAGCTACAGGCATAGTTCCAGGCATGGACGCATAATCTTGAGTGAAGAAAATACCACGAGAACGATCTTCTTCTACATAGTCTTCGCGCATTAAGTCAACGAAGCCCATAGTGATACCACGTTCACCTTCTAACTTACCAACTACAGTACCAGAGTGTAAGTGGTCACCACCAGATAAACGTAAGCACTTAGCTAAAACGCGGAAGTGAATACCATGATTCTTTTGACGGTCAATTACAGCGTGCATTGCACGGTGAATGTGAAGTAATAAACCATTGTCACGACAGAATTTAGCTAGAGTGGTGTTAGCAGTAAAACCACCAGTTAAAAAGTCGTGCATGATGATAGGAGTGCCGATTTCTTTAGCGAATTCAGCCCGTTTCATCATTTCTTCACAAGTACCAGCAGTAACGTTGAGGTAGTGACCTTTAATTTCGTTAGTTTCTGCTTGGGATTTTTCAATCGCTTCTTGAACGAAGAGGAAGCGATCGCGCCAACGCATGAAAGGCTGAGAGTTGATATTTTCGTCGTCTTTGGTGAAGTCTAGACCGCCACGAAGACATTCGTAAACTGCGCGACCATAGTTTTTAGCAGATAAACCTAGTTTAGGTTTAATGGTACAACCTAAGAGAGGACGACCGTATTTGTTCAACTTATCTCTCTCAACAGTAATACCGTGAGGAGGTCCTTGGAAAGTTTTAATTAAAGCAACAGGAAAACGAATATCCTCTAAACGCAAAGCACGTAGAGCTTTAAATCCAAAAACGTTACCAACTAAAGAGGTCAAAACGTTAGTAACAGAACCTTCTTCAAACAAATCAAGAGGATAAGCAATAAAAGCAAAATATTGATTATCTTCGCCTGGAACTGGTTCGAGATCGTAACAACGACCTTTGTAGCGGTCTAAATCGGTTAATCCATCAGTCCAAACAGTTGTCCAAGTACCAGTAGAAGATTCAGCAGCTACCGCAGCACCAGCTTCTTCTGGAGGAACACCAGGCTGGGGGGTCATACGGAAACAAGCTAGCAGATCGGTATCCTTAGGGGTGTAGTCTGGGGTGTAATAGGTCAGGCGATAATCTTGTACACCAGCTTTAAACCCACCAGATGATTTGGTTTGTACCATTTGGTCATTCCTCCATAAAAAAAATGCTTATTTTGCCCTCTGTTAGAGTCAATTTACTTGAACTCTTTAAAATAATTAAGAGAGAAAACTCTTTAAAAAGATATCTCGCTTTAAGAAAAATATTAGTCGATAGTCGGTTTGACTATTTATCTTTTTCAAGTTTTAATCTTAACACAATTTTCAGCTTTGAAAATCAAATTTAACTCTATTTCTCAGCGATTTTGATTGTTATTTTTTTTAAGACATATTAGTTTGACTGATGATTACTAATCGGCTTTTCTTTTTGATTAAGAAATATTAATTTATACGCACACGTTCTTTTGTTTCAACAAAAGTATTCAAATTCTTTTACTGAGTATAAATGCTTAGATTAATTCGACCTAAAAAATAATTATTTTTTGAAGTTAAAAATCAAAAAAGAGCCTTTTTACGTCTAAAAATATAGACGAAGTATTAAAAAGCTCAATATCTAGTTTTAATTTTTATTAAAAATTACCAAAATTGTTTGGATGATCTGACTAATAATTTAAACAATTCACCAAATATTTTTTTCAGAAAACTATTCGTCCTTTTTTGGAGAATTTTTCTTCCAAGCTTGTCCTTGAGGAAAAAGAGTTAGTAGTAATTGATTGATATAAACTTGTCCTACCACTGCACTTGGATTGGGCTGAATTTCTATCTGATGATTTTCTAAATCAATTTTTTCAAAACCATTTAATTCTGGGGTTGAAACAGATGGAGATTCATCAACTTGTTTTTCCTCTACAACATTATTATTAACTGTTGATAGTTGAGATTCTAAAAAAGTTTCTGCCCAAAAATCATCATTTTCTAAAACAGTGTTATTTTTGTTAGTCGATAAATTTTGAGAATTCTCAATTTCATTTATTGGCTTTGTTGCTTGAATTTCTTGGATTTGAAGGGGTTTACAAGGCTCAGAGGGTTGATCGACACCTGAACCAACAGACGCTTCAGGTAGAGAACCAGGCGACGACCCATTGCCCTTCGAGGAAGAAGTCAGCTCTTTACGAGATGTATCGCCAACTATAGAACCTGGAACAATAACTGTTAGAGGTGATACAGAGGCATTAAAAATAGTTGTTGCCGAACCGATACAAGCATTAGTGCCAATTTTACCAGCACCAATTATTAAAACTCCAGAACCTAAAATCGCACCACTTTCTATTTTAATTAAACCTTGATAAGCATTAATAATTGCTCCCATGCCAATACAAACTTCAGCTTCTATGACAATACTGCTATTTGGAGCAGCTTGTAGAATGACTCCCGGAGCTATACTTGCAGTGGGATGAATTATGACATCGCCACAAACACGAATATCTGAGTTGCTGACAGGTTGCAGAGGTGGTAAGTACATCTTTTTTGAATTACAAGAACTAGAAAATAGGAACAGCCCTGATAGTTATTGAGTTGTTAATTTTTAGTCAGTCACTATTAGTAGCTGTTCCTTGTTCTACAGGTACAATCGCAACCTGAATCCTAACTTTTAAGGACGCTGAATAATAGTTTCGGAAACTCTTCGTTTTGCATCAGGGTCAATTCCAATCAAACGAACGTATTCTCCAGTATGTTCTGCTAAACAAACTTCTAATGCAGCAATTACGTCTAACTCGTGACGACTTTCGATAGGAGAACAACTTTGCCAAGATTTAGTCTTAAAACGACGTTTATCAGCATGTTCTGTCCCGATTTTGTAGCCACCAGCTAAGAGAGAACGAATTTGTTCTAAAGCTTCTGGGCTTAGGTGACGATGGCTAAATTCGTTACTATAACGAAAACTGTTGCCATTGCTATTGCTTTGACTAGATGTAGAAGTTGCATTTGCTTTGGCTACTTTGGAGGTATCGCCAGGACGCTGAATAATAGTTTCGCAGACTCGACGTTTAGCATTGGAGTCAATGCCAATCATACGAACATACTCTCCTGTGTGTTCAGCCAAACAAGCTTCCAAAGCTGCTACTACTTCAGCTTCACGTTTACTGTCAATTGGAGAACAGCTTTGCCATGACTTAGTTTTAAAACGGCGTTGGTCGGCATGTTCCATACCGATTTTATAGCCACTAGCTAATAGAGAACGTACTTCTTGTAAAATTTCCGAACTTAAGCTGTTACTATTACTACCGTTACTGCTATAGCCGTTACTACGACCATTGCTATAACTAGAAGCACCATTTGATTTAGAAGATTGAGTGGGGCTATCTCCTGGTCTTTGAATAATAATTTCTGCTAATCTGCTTTTGGCGTTAGAGTCTACGCCAATTAAGCGAACATATTCTCCAGAATACTCATTTAAAGCAGCTTCAACCTTGCTAATAACTTGATTGGCATTACCAGTAAATTGTCCTGCGGTTAACCAAGATTTAGTTTTGAAGCGACGTTGATTGGCATGTTCAATACCAATATCACATCCTTGATTGAGTAAAGAACGTACTTGTTGTGCAATGCTATCACTTAAATGTCCATTACCATTACCGTTACCATTGGAATGACCGTTCGTATTGAAGGATTTAGCTTTACTAGTAGTGGCTTTAGTCGGACTTAAGCTATCTCCAGGACGTTGGATAATAATTTCTGCTACTCTTCGTTTCGCTTGTGAATCTACTCCAATTAACTGGACATATTCTCCTTGATGTTGACTGAGAATATTTTCCAGTTCACCTAAAACTTGGCTTTCTCTAGTGCTATTAATTTGTCCCCCAGTAAGCCAAGATTTAGTCTTAAAACGACGTTGATTGGCATATTCAATACTAAGAGAACAACCTTGGTTCAAAAGCGATCGCACTTGGGCTTTAATATCTGAATTTAAACTCATATTTCCTACTGAATTTATATAGTTATTACCATTACTTTCTTCAGTTCTACTTGGTTGAGAAAAATCATGTCCTTCGCGAATAGGGGTAATACAAGCAGCATTATCCGCACAATGATATCCAGCTAAGAGTGCTTCGTTTATTTCAACGACATGATGTGCAAAAGCGCGATCGCTATCTTGAATATCCGATAAGCGATCGGCTTGTTGTTGATTAGTAATGACTGCCCCTGAAGGAACATATTTTCCTGGAGGTATTTCTACATCTTGAATCAAGGCGTGCATCATGACGATACAACCTTTACCCACTTTGGCATTAAATACTGTAGACCTAAAACCAATAAAGCATTCATCTCCTACATACGCAGGTCCATGAATTAATGCCATGTGAGTAATACAAGAATTTTTCCCAATCCAGACAGAATAATCTTTGCCGTCGTCGCCCCTCACCCGACCTTGTTCTAAGCCGTGGATGACTACTCCATCTTGGATATTAGTATTGTCACCAATATAAAATGGAGTACCTTCATCAGCCCG
This sequence comes from Stanieria sp. NIES-3757, assembly GCA_002355455.1. Classification (NCBI taxonomy): domain Bacteria; kingdom Bacillati; phylum Cyanobacteriota; class Cyanophyceae; order Pleurocapsales; family Dermocarpellaceae; genus Stanieria; species Stanieria sp. NIES-3757. Next base: position 2,490,359 of record AP017375.1, on the reverse strand, counting down.
AATAGAAGTGCCGGGAGCAACTAATACGTTTGCACCAATTTGGACATCACCAATCAAATTGGAAAACGAATGGACATAAGCACTTTCATCTATTTGGGGTTCAGCTAAATCTTTCGACCAAGGAGTCGGGGGAGCCGCTTTGGTGCGGACTACCATTTTCTCAATTCCTCCTAATAATAATTAAGCCATTTATTACCCGCTTAACTTAAATTTCAAGTGCAATACACCTTTCAATTTAAGTTTTCTGGTAAAAATGCTTCACAAAAAACGTTCTGCTTCTTTTTTACTGTAAAGCGGTCGATTATCTACACTTACTGTATCTATAATTCCCACTACAATCGCATCTAGCGGTCGACGTTCGTGTCCAGTTTCAGTCCGAGCAGCACCACCTCTACTCACTAGAACCCATTCATTGACACCAGCACCAACTGTATCTCCAGCAACTTCATATTTTGGTAAAAGTTGTCCTTGCTCATCAATATACTGAACTAACAACAACTTAACCCCCGTCATGCTAGATGATTTGTGGGTGCTAACTACTGTGCCACGAACTTTAGCGATTTGCATCTGCTTATGGTCTTCTTAAGGGCTGAGGATTGACACTTTCTCTAAATTGTTCAACGGCTTCGGTATAACGAATGGGGAGAACATATTCTAAATTTTCGTGAGGACGGGCGATGATGTGATGAGACAAAACGCTACCACCATTAACTCGTCTGACGTTTTCAATTCCAGCCGAAACGGAAGCTTGTACTTCTGATACATCTCCTCGCACGATTACAGTTACTCGTCCTGTACCAATTTTCTCGTAGCCAACTAAAGTAACACGAGCTGCTTTTACCATCGCGTCAGCAGCTTCTACTACTGCTGGGAAACCCAAGGTTTCAATCATCCCTACGGCAATGGACATATAACTCTACTCCTTAAATATTAATAAATTTGATTTTTACAGATTGGGCTAGTAAGATCTAAACTGCTCTACTTCTTCGGTGTAGCGTATTGGCAGAACGTATTCTAGGTTTTCATGAGGACGGGCGATAATGTGAGTAGACAGTACTTTTCCACCGTTAACTCTGCTGACGTTTTCAATTCCCGCAGCAACGGAAGCTTGTACTTCTGATACGTCTCCTCGCACGATTACAGTTACTCGTCCTGTACCGATTTTTTCGTAGCCGACTAAAGTAACACGAGCTGCTTTAACCATTGCGTCAGCAGCTTCTACTACTGCTGGGAAACCCAAGGTTTCAATCATTCCTACTGCAATGGACATATAACTCTACTCCTTAAGTATGTATGAATAAATTTGATGTTAATTAAATTAGATTAGTAGGTTCGGAACTGCTCTACTTCTTCGGTGTAGCGTATTGGCAGAACGTATTCTAGGTTTTCATGAGGACGAGCGATAATGTGAGTAGACAGTACTTCTCCACCATTAACTCTGTTAGCAGCTTCAATTCCTGCTGAAACAGAAGCTTGTACTTCTGATACGTCTCCTCGTACGATTACAGTTACTCGTCCTGTACCGATTTTTTCGTAGCCGACTAAAGTAACACGAGCTGCTTTAACCATAGCATCAGCAGCTTCTACTACTGCTGGAAAACCTAAGGTTTCTATCATTCCTACTGCAATTGGCATCTAATTATTCCTCCGCGCTCAAGCCAAAATTTTTGAATTATTAAATAAAAAGTAGAGTAATTTGGTAAACTACATCAAAAAAAATTTCTCCATTGTTACTATCAATCATAAATGAAATGCCAGGTTTTTATTTATTTTTTGGTCTGGTAATCTTGATTGCTACTAAACACCATTTATCTAAACCAATTATTTTTTTAGAAATAGGTTGGCGAAATTTGGACGGTCTTGGTAATTTACCACTCTATAATCAAGCATAAATAACCTTGTGCCCTTTGACAATATAAACTATGATTATATTTTTTAATTTGATTGTTAATAAGAATTAATACCTAATTATTTTAGGTTGGTTGACATAAGCTTGGTAATCTGTATTTGTTGAAGTATTAAACTGTTTTATAATTTTTTTATTGTATCTAGATAGAACTAGAAAACTGGCATCAGGATTCAGTGAGGTCTTTTGAGAATGACATCAATAAATGTTTGGTGCTGAAAGCGATCCCTATCTTCGTTAAGATAACTTAGGCTGAAGCTATTTTGCGGGAAAGGGAAAGGTGAATTGAATATAAAAAAAACAATAATAACCTGTATGATAATAAAAAAAATCTCAATTTTTGATGATTAAAAATATTTAAATGACATTTTTTAACCAAAGGAAAACAATTTATAACGATAAAAGCTTAAATTTAATATAAAACATTTTAGAGATTTAATTAGATAGATTATTGTCTAAAAAAATCGCATCTAAAATTCAAGAATATTAAAAAAAATTAGATAAATATTGTTAACCGATCAGGGCAGTTTTGATGACTGACTTTTTTTTACAAACTACTTGGATTGTCCCTCTATACGGTCTTTTAGGGGCTGTTTTGACTTTACCTTGGTCTTTGGGTATTATCCGCAAAACAGGACCTAGACCAGCAACTTATCTCAATTTATTGATGACGATAATAGCGTTAATTCATGGCTCTATTGTCTTCAATATAATTTGGACTCAACCAACTCAACAAATAATTTTCCATTGGCTAAAAGTAGCAGATTTAGATTTGACCTTAGCGATTGAACTTTCTCCTGTAAGTATTGGAGCATTACAGTTAGTAACAGGCATCAGTTTGCTAGCTCAAATTTATGCTCTTGGTTATATGGAAAAAGATTGGTCGTTAGCTCGTTTCTTTGGTTTGATGGGTTTGTTTGAAGGTGCTTTAAGCGGTATTGCTTTAAGTGATTCTTTACTACTAAGTTATGCCTTATTAGAGTTACTAACTTTATGTACTTATTTATTGGTAGGTTTTTGGTATGCTCAACCGTTAGTAGTTACAGCAGCTAGAGATGCCTTTTTAACCAAACGGGTGGGCGATATTATCCTACTGATGGGTTTAGTCGCACTTTCTGCCTATGGCGCAGGATTAAATTTTTCTCAGTTAGAAAATTGGGCTAATACTTTTCCTTTAACACCATTAGCTTCGGCTTTATTAGGATTATCTTTAATTGCAGGACCAACAGGAAAATGCGCTCAGTTTCCTCTGAATTTGTGGTTAGATGAGGCTATGGAAGGGCCTAACCCGGCCGGAATCATGAGAAATTCGATTGTTGTGTCGGCAGGTGCTTATGTGCTGATTAAATTACAGCCTGTTTTTACCCTTTCTCCTGTTTCTTCTGATGTTTTAATTATTTTGGGAACAGTCACCGCCATTGGAACTTCTTTAATGGCGATCGCGCAAATTGATATTAAGCGAGCTTTATCTCATTCTACTAGTGCTTACCTAGGATTAGTTTTTATTGCAGTAGGACTAGGGCAAGTAGATATTGCCTTTTTACTGCTATTTACTCATGCAGTTGCCAAAGCCTTGCTCTTTATGAGTGCAGGGTCGATTATTTTAACTACTAGTAATCAAAACGTGACTGAAATGGGAGGATTGTGGTCACGGATGCCTGCTACTACGATGGCTTTTGTAGTTGGTAGTACAGGATTGGTTGCTTTCATGCCAATGGGTATGTTTTGGACTTTCCACCGATGGTTTAATGGTTCGTGGGAAGTAGATTGGTGGTTACTGGGAGTTTTATTATTTGTTAATGCTCTGTCTGCCTTAAATTTGACCAGAGTATTTCGCTTAGTTTTTCTGGGCGAACCACAAATGAAAACCCGTCGCGCGCCTGAAGTACCTTGGCCGATGGCATTACCGATGGTATCTTTAACGATTTTAGTTTTGGTAGCACCAGCAGCACCAATTAGATGGCCTTTGTGGTTAAGTCCGACTACTCCTCTAGCGTTGGGAGAGGAAACTATTATTCAATTAGCCACACCTCTTTTGATAATTTCTGGGTTAGTAGGTTGTATTATAGGCGCAACACTTCATTTACACAAAGCTTGGGCTAGACCAACTCAGATGGTTTGGAGATTTTTCCAAGATTTATTTGCTTACGATTTTTATATAGACCGTTTTTATCAATTGACTGTAGTAGCAGCAGTTGCTAATCTCGCTAAGTTGACGGCTTGGATTGATCGCTATGTGGTAGATGGTGCAGTAAATTTAGTGAGTCTCTTTACCCTCTTTAGTGGAAACGCTCTCAAATACAACGTTTCTGGGCAGTCTCAATTTTATATGCTGACGATTCTGGTAGGTGTTAGTCTGCTGCTGTGGTCGGTACTTAGTGGTCAATGGTCAATTGTTACCAATTATTGGTCATCTCTCATCAATCAATAATTTAATTTTGTTTAGGAGCTACTATCACAAATTATGCTCAGTGCTTTAATCGTAATTCCTTTGCTTGGTGCAGCGTTAATTGGCTTTTGGCCTCAACAAATTGAAGTAAAAACTACTCGTTCAATTGCTTTAGTTATTACACTCAGCACGATTATTGTCAATATTATTTTGGGATTAAAATTCGATCCTAGTATTGCTCAATTTCAATTTTCGGAAGATATTGCTTGGATAGAATGGCTGGGATTAAATTATCATTTGGGCATTGATGGATTATCTTTCCCTTTGATATTTTTAAATAGTTTATTGACTTTCATTGCCGTAGTTAATAGCAAGAAGTTGATTGAAAGACCCCGATTATATTATTCGCTGTTGTTATTTCTGAGTGCAGGGGCTGCGGGAGCTTTTTTAGCCCAAGATTTATTGCTGTTTTTTCTCTTCTATGAGTTAGAAATTATTCCTCTTTATTTCTTAATTGCAATTTGGGGCGGAAAAAGAAGAGGTTATGCAGCAATGAAATTTCTGCTATATACAGCAGTTTCAGGAATTTTAGTATTAGCTTCTTTCTTAGGATTAGTATGGTTGACTGGTTCTCATACTTTTGATTATGAAACATTGCGATCGCATAATTTATCCCTCAATAGTCAACTATTATTGCTTGCACCTCTTTTAGTTGGTGTTTTTATCAAAATTCCGATTTTTCCTTTCCATACTTGGTTACCAGATGCTCACGTCGAAGCTTCGACTCCAATTTCTGTCTTACTGGCAGGAGTTTTATTAAAACTAGGCACTTATGCCTTACTTCGTTTTGCGGTCGGCTTATTCCTAGAAGGATGGGTGGTTTTAGCTCCTTGGATGGCAATTTTAGCTGCGATTAGTGCCTTGTATGGAGCATCTTGCGCGATCGCTCAAAAAGATATGAAGAAGGTGGTGGCTTATTCTTCGATTGCTCACATGGCTTATATTCTTTTGGGTGCTTCAGCTACTACTAGATTGAGTATTACTGCTTCTGTGTTTCAGATGGTTAGTCACGGTTTAATTTCTGCCCTACTCTTTTTATTGGTAGGAGTAGTGTATGAAAAAACTGGAACTCGTGATGTCGATGCCCTCAGAGGTTTATTAAATCCAGAAAAGGGGTTGCCTGTAACTGGTAGTTTAATGATTTTAGGAGTAATGGCAAGTTCGGGAATACCAGGAATGGTAGGTTTTATTGCTGAATTTTTGGTTTTTAGAGGAAGTTTTCCAATCTTTCCGATTCCTACTCTTCTTTGTTTAGTAGGAACAGGATTAACTGCTGTTTATTTTCTTTTGGTAATTAATCGAGTTTTCTTTGGTCGTTTGACAGATAATTTAGCTCAATTACCTCCAGTAAAATGGGCTGAACTCGCTCCTGCTTTTGTTTTAATTACTTTAATTTTTGCTTTTGGCATTCAACCAAGCTGGGTAGTTCATTGGAGTGAAGTACAAGCAGTTGCTTTATTGACTGCTGGTTAATTCGGTTATTAAGGAATAAACATTACTCATGGTTACTACTACTAAAAATAAATTTTCTCAATCGCGTTTAATCGAAGAGTATATTCAAAAATTGGAATCGGGAGAGGCATTATTACAAAATTCTCCTACTAATTTAATTGAAGTCGTTGGCATTTTAAAAAGTTATGGTGTAGTTTTAGATGCTTATTCTAATAATCTTTGCTATATTGCCAACCATCAATTTTTAGTGTTATTTCCTTTTTTTAAATACTTTAATGGGGAAATTAATTCAGAAAAATTACTACGCCATTGGTGGCATGACAGAATTAACTATGAATATGCTGAATATTGCATGAAAGCAATGTTTTGGCATGGTGGAGGCGGTTTGGATGCCTACGTTGATTCCCCAGAATTCTTGAAAGTGGTGGAAGAAGTAATTCGGGCTAAATTTAAATACAATCCTTTATTGTTGGGTTTACATACAATCTTTAAAGATTTTTTACCCGAACATATGCGTCAAATGGCTTACTATAGCGGATTAGGGCAATTTTGGCGAGTCATGGCAGATATGTTCCTCAGTTTATCAGACCGATATGACCGCGGAGAAATTAAATCTATCCCTGAGGTTGTCCAACATATCCTTGATGGTTTAGTAGCTGATGCTGCTCGTCCGATTACCTACAAAGTCAAAGTTCGAGGTAAGGAATACGAATTAATTCCTCAATCTGCTGGCTTAACGTTTCTTGCTGATACAGCAGTACCCTATGTAGAAGCTGTCTTTTTCCGAGGAACTCCTTTTCCTGGGACGATTTCTTATAATGCTCAAGCTTATCAAATTCCTTACGATCAAGGTCTGTTCAATTATGGTGCTTTGTATGCAGATCCTTTGCCAGTTGGTAGCGCAGGTATTCCACCCACCTTGTTGATGCAGGATATGCGACACTTTTTACCTGATTATCTACTGGATTTTTATCATCAAGGAATTAGAGGCGAAGGCGATTTGCGGGTCAAAATTTGCCAAAGTTTTCAAAAATCAATGTTTTGTGTAACTACAGCAGCGATTAGAGGATTAGCACCTTATCCGCTTAATACTACCGATCCTAAAGAACAACAGGCAAATCGAGTTTATTTAAAAGGGTGGTTGAAGCGTTTACAAGATTCTCGCTTAGTTACAGTCAATAATTAAATAAACAATTGCTACTAATTCTATTTAGTTAATTGCTTGACTCAATCAGCAACTTGTCCGCTTGTCAAACTGTCACTTGGTTTATTTCTGATTAAATTCAACTTCAATAAAATACCAATAATTGAAGTATTAACTAAAAAAAATCATGTTAGAAATCAGAAAAAATCAAGATCATAGTTCAGCTTGGTTGATTCAAACTTGGCTTTCTTTTATAATCTCGATTACTGCTACTTCGATTGGGATTATTTATCTTGCTGTAGATACTTGGACAAAAGGATTTATGGGAATGGGTTTAGCTTTTTCGATTGGTTCAACTCTAAGTTTAGCTAAAACACAAAGAGATTTACATGAAAATAAAAAATTAACTGCAAAAATTGAAGAAGCTAGAGTAGAAAAAATTTTAGCTGAACACGATAGTTTGAAATAACAAAATATTAATTAAAATAAAAACCTCAATGGAAATCAACCATCGAGGAGAAGCTTTTATATCTCAACAATTAACTTGATTAGTAATTGTTATACTTGCTTTTTCTGTTCTTTTTAATTAGTGGTCGTTTGATTGTTTGAGGAAATCCTAAATTTTCAATGACCTGATACTTTCTTTCTTCTTCTAGTTGTTTTATCCGAGTAAAATCAACCCAGTGAATACAGTTAACAGGACAAGTATCAATTGCTTCTTCAACTAATTCTTCAGAATCTCCATTTTGATTAAAAACTCTCGCCCGTCCGTAATTTGGTTCGATATAAAAAGTATTAGGAGCAGTATGAGCGCAGTGCTTGCAGCCGATACAAGTAGTCTCATCGACATAAGCACCTTTTTGCCTCAATAATCCACCTAACTCTGGTTCAAACCCAGTTCTTTCGGGCGCATCTCTCAAAATTCCCCCTAATTCTGGTTCAAATCCAGAACGAGAGGGATTTGAAGCAAAATCAGACATTACGCACTCCAGCGTTGCACAACTAAGCGAATTGAACCGTCTTCTTGTTTTTGTTGTTCAGAAATTTCAAATCCTTGTTTGCTCGCTTCGTTAACGACAGTATGGTAAGCATAGCGTTGGCTAACTTGTCTGAGGAAACCATCTACAGTTAAGGGTTGCTGCCAATATTGTAGGTCAGCAACTAGTTCGTATTCGCTACCATTCCAACTAAAACCGATATCGTAGTTATTATTTTGTTCTACTACTACATCAGCATTTAAAGCTTGACCCTGATAACCCCTAACTTGACTAGGACCAGATTTCCAATCTATTCCTAAATCATCTAAAGCTGCTTTAAGAGAAGTTAGATTCCGAATTTTAGTTTTGATATTGCTGAAATGTGACATATTGCTAATTTATTAAATTGAACTAGATTGGACAAAAAAACCAAATGTAAACAAATCATTTACCAATCGCTAAAGCTGTTTTGATTGGTAACTTTGGTTGATTGATTAACCTCTTGAACATAATATTCAGAGGTTTTGGCAGTCGAAATAACTACCCCAAGTTGTTCTTCAATTGCTGCGGTCACCTCTTGACAAGATGACCCAACAATACCTGTTACTGTCTCTTTAACCCGACCATCGGGATAAATGATAAATTCTAGTGTTTCCATGTTCATGGTCGATCCCTAGGTAGTTAGAGTTGTCCTGGGGTTTGGAGCTATGGGAGTTATGGCATCGATTGAGCTATAACTCTTTTTAATATAGCTATCTTTAGCAATCGCAGTAATATGAATCGAATTTTATCAAAAATTAATAATAGATATGGTTATTACTTTATTATTTTCTAAGTTTTCCTTAGCTTGTCGTTTCAGTCAAGACATAAAGGGATAAAAAAACCTAATTACTTAACAAATGTATACAAAAAGATAAATCGAACGATAAAACTAGACAAATAATTTTTGAACTCTTAGTCTTATTTGATGCCATCAAACCAGATAATAAAAATCTGTTCTCTTCGATAAAAAATAAAAAATGATCGTAGATAAGATTACAAATCCTCTTAGAGTAGGTGTTTTAGGTTTTGGTGGTTTAGGACAAGCAGCAGCAAAAGTTTTGTCCCTCAAAGGAGAAATGATTTGGGTAGGGGCAGCAGACCAGCAAGGTTATGCTTATAATGCGTCTGGGTTAGATGTTCAAGCTGCGATCGCGACTTATGCTACCCATGGTTCATTGGGTTATTTGCCCGAAGATGGAACTCTCAGTCAAACTAGCATCTTTGATTTATTGAACCATACCGCGATCGATGGATATTTTCTCGCTTTACCCAATCTTCCTAATACTTTTATGGCAGATGTAGCCAAACAATTTATTCAATCTGGTTGGCAAGGTGTGTTGGTAGATGCGGTAAAAAGAACTAGTGCAGTCGAACAATTATTAGAATTACAAACTGAATTACAACAAGCAGGCATTACTTATCTAACTGGTTGTGGTGCAACTCCAGGTTTATTGACTGCTGCTGCTGCTGTCGCTGCCCAAAGTTATGCTGAAATTCATAGCGTAAAAATTACCTTTGGAGTAGGTATTGCTAATTGGGAAGCTTATCGTGCCACGATTAGAGAAGATATTGCTCATTTACCAGGATACAATGTCGAAACTGCCAGAGCGATGAGCGAAGCTGAAGTAGAAGCTTTATTAGCTCAAACTAACGGCATTCTGGCTCTAGAAAACATGGAACACGCGGATGATATTATGCTGGAATTGGCAGGAATTTGTAGTCGCGATCGCGTTACTGTTGGTGGTTTAGTTGATACTCGTAATCCTAAAAAACCTTTAAGTACCAATGTCCAAATTACTGGACGTACTTTTGAAGGCAAAATTTCTACTCATACTTTTACTTTAGGCGATGAAACCAGTATGGCTGCCAATGTTTGTGGTCCTGCTTTCGGCTATCTCAAAGCTGGAATGGCATTGCATCGTCGTGGTTTGTTTGGTTTATTTACCGCAGCGGAAATCATGCCTCAGTTTGTTAAATAACTGTTTGAGTTAAACTTAAAGCGATCGCTTTTAATTAATAATTTACCAATTTGTAAGGGCGAACCGATGTTCGCCTGATTTTACTAGTTTATTCTTTTAAGGCTCGAGAGTTTAATATTGGCAATGACAATTACATAAAAGAAAAATAAGTCGTTTTTGTGGCAAATGAGTTTCAATTACAATAAAGTTAGATTTTTGGAATTGACAAAATAATTTTCTTAAACTTAAATTTTCTGAACCAAACCTACAGGAAAAAAACTGCACTCAGAACAAACACAATCTTATCTAAACATAAGTAGCATTCTGCTCGAATGCGAAAACATGAGATTAGGTATCAAGATATTTAATCTCACGACAACACTAGCTAAAATTTATTGATAATTTAGATAATTGTTTCAGACTGACTGCTGCTAGAATTTGGAATTTTGATTTAATGGCTGTATAAAATATTCAAGCGATTTCAGAATCAGAGTTTCCTTAATTTTCTACCTTTTTATTAAACAACAAGTCTCATGTTCAAATCTCGGAGTCAAGTGCAAAGCTATGGATTGGCGATTACAGTAACTTTCCTCGCCCTTCTTTTGATGCTAGGACTCGATCCTTGGTTCCAAACTTCTCAGACTCCTTTTCTGCTTTTTTTTGGCACAGTTACTATTAGTGCCTTGTATGGAGGGACAAAACCGGGAGTGGTAGCCACTTTGTTATCGTCTTTGTTGATTAATTACTTTTTCTTGGAATTCAGGCAAGGACTTAGCTTCGAGCTAGCTAACAATGTGCGGATGTTGTTGTTTATTATACAGGGATGTGTCATCAGTTATTTGTGTGGAGTATTGCGTACAGCCCAAAAAAAAACCCAAGTCAGTCTGCAACAGTTGCAAACAAGTCAAAAAGCTCTGAGGGAAAGCGAAGAGCAATATCGTCAATTAGCAGACAATTTAGTTGACATCTGCTTTTGGATCTCAGAACCTAAAGAAACTCGGCTTATTTACGTCAGCCCTTCCTATGAAAGAATTTGGGGACGTTCCTGCACAAGCTTATATGCCAATTTCATGGCATGGATTGAGGCAATTCATATCGATGATCGAGAGCGAGTACAAAAGGTTTTCTTTGAGCAAGCACTATCGGGTGGTTATGACCAAGAGTATCGGATTGTTCGTCCAGATGGTTCGATCCGATGGATCCGAGATAGGGGGTTTCCCATTAAAGACGAGTCTGGCGAACCTTATCGAGTGGTTGGATTGGCAGAAGACATCAGCGATGCCAAGCAGTACGAAGCGGAACGCCAACAAACAGAAATCGCTCTTCAAGAAACACTGGAGCGTCTCAATCTGGCTCAACGCGCTGCCGATGCTGGATGGTGGGACTGGAATATTCTTAATAGTTATGTCACATGGTCAGAAGAATACCGCGAGCTTTATGGATTAGATGATGCTGTAGTACCATCCTATAAAAATTGGATTGCTTCTATCTTTGAAGAAGACCAAATGCGAATTGATTACGAAACACGTCAAGCTTTAGAAGACGGAACCGAACTGAATCTTGAATTTCGCGTATTACATCCAAGTAAAGGGATGCGCTGGTTAATGGCGATTGGTCGTACTTTTTTGGATGCCGAAGGGCAACCAGCACGCATGACTGGCATTGCCTTGGATATAACCGATCGCAAACGTTCTGAAGAAGCTTTACACAAGAGTGAAGCGATCGCTCTTGCCTGGGCAAAGGAACTAGAAGCTTTTATGGAAACTGTTCCTGCTGCGATTTGGATTGCCCGCGATCCAGAATGTCATTATATGAATGCCAATCGAGCTGCCTATGAATTGCTGCGAGTTCCCATCGGCTCAATTGCTACTTCTACCCCTGCCAGTGGCGAGTATCCCTTTGCCTTCAAAGTTTGCAAAAATGGTCACGAAATTCCACCTGAAGATTTACCAATGCAGCTTGCTGCTCGCACCAAGCAAGAGGTTGAGGAAGAGATAGAGTTTGTTTTTAGTGAGACTGACATAAGCTACCTCTATGGTAAGGCTGTACCACTTTTAGATGAGTCTGGTGAAGTACGAGGAGCGGTCGGTGCTTTTCTTGATTTGACTGAGCGTAAGCAGATGCAGGAAGCACTACGCAGAAGAGAGCAAGAATTAAGCTTGGTTACTAATCAAGTGCCAGTTTTGATTTCCTTTGTCAATTCACAACAGCGTTATCTTTTTAATAATCTGACTTATCAAAAGTGGTTTGGTCGTTCTTCAGCAGAAGTCTACGGTAAGCACTTGCGAGAGGTTTTGGGGGAATCGGCTTATGAAAAAATCCTTCCCTACGTCGAGCAAGTATTGGCAGGGCAGCAAGTTACTTTTGAAAGTCAAATTACTTATCAAGACGCGGGAACTCGTTATATTGAAGCTACTTACATTCCTCAATTGGACGAGCGGGGAAAGGTTGAAGGATTTGTAGCCTTAGTCAGCGATATTAGCGATCGCAAACGGGCAGAAGAAGAACTACGCCGAAGTGAAGAACGTTACCGTTATTTGGCTGAAGCCATTCCCCAACTGGTTTGGACTGCCGATCGCGAAGGACGAAACAACTACGTTAATCAGCAATTATGTAACTATATTGGTTTGGAGTGTGAGCAGTTACTTGATTTTGATTGGCGCATAGCTTTACATCCCGATGATATCGAACCAACCGATCACCGTTGGATGGAATCGGTGCAAACTGGTATTCCCTATGAACATGAATATCGGCTCAGGCGGGTAGATGGAATGTATCGCTGGCATTTAGTGCGAGCAATTCCGTTAAAGGATGAACACAATCTCGTGGTCAAATGGTTTGGGGTTTCTACAGATATTCACGAGCAGAAGGAGTTAGAAAAACAACGACTACATTTACTCCAGCAAGAGCAAGCTGCCCGTGCAGAAGCAGAAAAGGCAAATCGGATCAAAGATGAATTTTTAGCTGTCTTGTCTCACGAACTGCGTACCCCCCTCAATCCTATCGTGGGCTGGTCTAACCTACTCCGCACTCGTCAATGGGACGAACAAACCTTCACCCGTGGACTCGAAATCATTGAGCGTAATGCTAAGTTACAAACCCAACTCATTGAAGACTTACTCGACGTTTCACGCATTTTGACAGGGAAACTAAGTCTCAATCAAACACCAGTTAACTTAGTCTCGACGATTGAAGGAGCTATCGAAACGGTACGTTTGGCAGCACAAGCTAAATCAATTGAATTTCAAACCAAACTGGATGCTTCGGTAGGAGAGATTTTGGGAGATGCGACTCGTTTACAGCAAGTCCTTTGGAATTTGCTTACCAATGCAATTAAATTTACTCCCGTAGGTGGACGAGTTGAAGTTAAGCTGGGCTTATTCAGCGATCGCGTGTCATTACCAGGAGAGAACCAAACAAGAACAAATTACGCTCAAATTACTGTTACCGACACAGGTAAAGGCATTTCTCCCGACTTTTTGCCTTATGTCTTTGATTACTTTCGCCAAGCGGATAGCGCGACAACAAGAAAGTTTGGTGGGTTGGGGTTGGGACTAGCTATTTGTCGCTATTTAGTTGAGGCTCATGGAGGTTTAATTAAAGTAGATAGTCCAGGTGAGGAACAAGGAACAACTTTTACAGTGCAATTACCGTTAATGGGATCGGCAAGCCCTCAGAAAGCCAAGGCTCTAGAATCAGAAGTTTTGCTTCGTCTGAATGGATTTAAAATATTAATTGTCGATGATGAACTTGATAGCCGAGAATTGCTCTGTGTAATGCTTCAAGAACTTGGCGCGCAAGCGATCGCAGTAGCTTCGGCAAAAGAAGCTCTACAATTTATCAGCCAAACCAAACCAGATTTGCTAATCAGTGATATCGGAATGCCAGAAATAGATGGTTATATGTTGCTCAGTCAAATTCGTTCCCTGCCACCAGAGTTAGGAGGAAACCTTCCTGCGATCGCTTTAACTGCTTATGCTGGGGAAATAGATCAACAACAAGCATTAGCTGCTGGGTATCAGAAGCATCTTGCTAAACCGGTTGTGTCGAACCAATTATTACAAGCTATTGCAGAGTTGTTGGCTCAACCTCATCAATAGAGATTTGTATTCGTCACCGATTTTGACTCTGATTGCAGCCTCGATAAGATTGAACAAGAGCGCAAGACAACCAACATGAATACAATCGTTACTGGATACAATCTCATTGAAGTTCTTTACGAGAATAATAAAACCCTTGTCTACCGTGCTTTGAAAGAGTCGGATTCAACGTCGGTCATTATCAAAACTCTCAAAACTGAGTATCCTCCCATAGAAGAACTCGCTCGCTTGAGACACGAATATCAAATACTTCAATCTTTGACTATAGAAGGGGTTGTTAAACCTCTAGCTTTAGAAAATTATCAAAATGGTTTGGCATTGATTTTATCAGATTTTGGGGGAGAAACTCTCAAAAAAGCACTCGCTTCAGCAAGTTTTAAATTAGAAAATTTTTTACAAATTGCAATTCAACTTGCGTCGATTCTGGCTCAGTTACATCAAAACAATATTATTCATAAAGATATTAAACCCCAAAATATTCTGATTAATCTTCAAAAAGATCGAATTGAAATTATAGATTTTAGTATTTCATCACGTTTATCTAAAGAAGAGCAAACTATTAGTAATCCTGATTTATTTGAAGGTTCTCTTGCTTATATGTCTCCAGAACAAACTGGGAGAATGAATCGTTCAATTGATTATCGAACTGATTTTTACTCTTTAGGTATTACTTTTTATGAAATGCTGACTGGTCATTTACCTTTTACCGCTACAGATGCTTTGGAATTAATTCATTGTCATATTGCTCAAACTCCTCGATCGCCAAAAGAAATTAATCAGCAAATTCCCCAAGTAGTTTCAAATATTGTGATGAAATTATTCAGCAAAACGTCTGAAGAAAGATATCAAAATGCTTTGGGATTAAAAGCTGATTTGGAAACGTGTTTAAACAAGTTACAAACGACTGGAAAAATTGACAATTTTGTGGTGGGAAAACTCGATCAATATAGTCAATTTATCATTAGCCAAAAACTTTATGGTCGCGAAAAAGAAGTTGCTAGCTTAATCAATACTTTTGAGCGTGTGACGCTTGGTGCGACTGAAATGATCTTAGTGAGTGGTTATTCAGGAATTGGTAAATCTTCTTTAGTCAATGAAGTTCATAAACCGATTGTACGCCAGCGAGGATATTTTATTACTGGGAAGTTTGACCAATTTAAACGAAATATTCCTTATGCGCCTTTTATTCAAGCTTTTCAAGAATTAATCAGGCAATTATTAACAGAAAGTCAGGAAAAAATAGTAATTTGGCAAGCAAAAATTTTAGAAGCTCTTGGCACTAACGGTCAGATTGTTATTGATGTTATTCCCGAAATTGAACTGATTATTGGTTCTCAACCCCCCCTACCGCTTTTAGGAGCAACTGAAACTCGAAATAGATTTAATCGAGTATTTCAACAATTTATTCAAGTATTTTGTCAACCAGAGCATCCCTTAGTAATTTTTCTAGATGACTTGCAATGGTCAGATTCTGCATCTCTCACCCTAATTCAATTACTACTTAGTAA
The DNA here is from genome assembly GCA_002355455.1 of Stanieria sp. NIES-3757. NCBI lineage: Bacteria > Bacillati > Cyanobacteriota > Cyanophyceae > Pleurocapsales > Dermocarpellaceae > Stanieria > Stanieria sp. NIES-3757. The sequence goes on along the minus strand of AP017375.1, from coordinate 2,474,823 downwards.
TTTAAAAAGCCAATATTTATTAATAATTGGTGCGTATAGAGATAACGAAGTGAATGCAACTCATCCTTTGAGGTCAAGTTTAGCAAAAATTCAAAAAGCTGGTGTTGTTGTCAACAATATTATTCTTCAGCCTTTGCAAATCGAGCAGATCAATCAATTAGTAAGTGATACTCTCCATACTACTCCAAAAAAGTCACGTTCTTTAGCCGAATTAGTATTAAATAAAACTCGGGGCAATCCCTTCTTCTTAACTCAGTTACTTAAATCTCTCTATCAAGAAAACTTTTTAAAATTTAATTTTCAAGCAGGCTGTTGGCAGTGGCAGATCGAACAACTTAAAGACATTCAAATCACTGATAACGTCGTTGATTTAATGGTCAATCAAATTCAGAAGCTGTCCTCAAAAACGCAAAATATTTTAAAGTTAGCAGCTTGTATTGGCAATAAATTTACTTTAGATGTTTTAAGTATTGTCAATCAAAAATCTTTATCAGAAACAGCAGATGAGTTGTGGGAATCTTTACTGTCTGGTTTAGTTTTACCTTTAGACGAATTTTACAAAATTCCTTTAGTTATTAATAATCAGCACCATAAATTAATAACAAATAATCAAGAACAACTGACTATTACTTATAAATTTTTACATGACCGAGTTCAGCAAGCAGCTTATTCTCTCATTCCAGATTCACAGAAAAAAACAACTCATCTCAAAATCGGTCAATTACTATTAAAAAACACTTCTCTTGAAGAAAGAGAAGAAAATATTTTTGCTTTAGTTAACCAACTGAATTACGGAATTAGCATCCTTACTTTGGAGTCGGAAAAAGATGAGCTAGCTGAACTCAATCTTATAGCAGGTCGGAAAGCAAAAGCAGCGACGGCGTATGAATCTGCGATTCATTTTCTTAAGATAGGTTTGAGTTTGTTGGTTACTTCTAGTTGGCATCAACAATATGAATTGGCATTAGCTCTACATCAGGAATCAGTGGAAGTGGGATTTCTTAGCGGTGATTTTGAGCAAATGGAGCAGTTAGCTGAGGTAGTGTTGCAACAAGCCAAAACAATGCTAGACAAAGTGAAAGTTTATGAAATACAAATCAAAGCTCGTGAAGTTCAAAGAAAATTACTTGAAGCGGTAAGGCTGGGATTGCAAGTCCTAAAAATTCTGGGAGTAAAACTAATTGAATCACCTACTCCGTTAGATATTGAGCAAGCTATTGAGGAAACAACAGCAAATTTGGCAAACAAAGGAATAGAAAATTTAATTAATCTTCCTTCAATGGAAAATGTCAACAAGCTAGCAGCTCTTCGGCTCATAACAAGTTTAATTCCTGCTGCCTATCAATCTGCACCTGGATTATTTATTCTCATGGCTTGCCAGGAAGTAAATTTATTTATTAAATATGGCAATACTTCTTTATCAGCTAGTGGCTTTGCTGATTATGGAATAGTTTTCAGTGGGTTGTTACAAGATTTTGAAGCTGCTTATAAATTCGGACAATTGGCTTTAAAACTATTAGACCGGTTAGATGCCCGTGAGGCTAAATGCCAGACACTATTTAAAGTTGCAACATTTATCATACATTGGAAACATCATGTTAGAGAAACATTACCACTTTTGGAAGATGCTTACTTTAGTGGACTAGAAAATGGAGATTTAGCCCATACTGGCTATTCAGCAAGTCATAAATGTCAATATCTATATTGGAGCGGTTCGGAGTTAAAAAGCCTGGAACAGGAAATGGCTAGATTTAGTAAGGTAATCGCTCAAATTAATCAAGAAACTGCTTTAAAGTGGAATCAAATATTTCATCAAGTAGTTTTAAATTTAATAGGAAATAGTGAAAGTAATTACCTTTTAATTGGTGAAGCTTATAATGAAGAGCAATTATTGCCACTGCATATCCAAGCAAATGAGCGAACGCTAGTTCACTATGTATTTCTCAACAAATTAATTTTATGCTACCTATTTGGTGAATTTGCTCAAGCTGTTGAAAATTCAATCAAAGCCGAACAGTACTTAGATGGAGTAAGAGGGTGGCTAGCTGTGCCATTGTTCCATTTCTACGATTCTTTAGCACACCTAGCTATATATCCATCTATACCAAACTCACAACAAGAATATTTTTTAAAGAGAGTAACGAATAATCAGGAAAAAATGCGAAAATGGGCAGACAATGCCCCAATGAATTTTCAGCATAAGTATGAACTGGTAGAAGCAGAGAAAGCGCGAGTATTAGGACAATATTGGCAGGCAATGGAGTATTATGACAATGCGATCGCGATCGCTAGAGAGCAAGGCTATCTCCAAGAAGAGGCTTTAGCAGCAGAACTCGCAGCAGAATTTTATTTTTTCTTCGGCAAGGATAGATTTGCTAAGGAGTATTTAAGAGAGGCTTACTATGCTTATGTACGTTGGGGTGCAACTGCCAAAGTCAGAAGTATTGAAACACGCTATCCCGATATTTTTGCTTGGGTACAGCAGCCAGAAAATTTAAGCTCTCCAAAAACAACAACTTCGAGTTCTAGCAGTGGCAATCACTCTGAAACTCTAGATTTTACAACTATTATGAAAGCGTCTGCTGTGCTTTCGAGCGAAATTGTTTTGGATAAACTGCTGACGAAGTTAATCCAGATCGTACTTGAAAATGCAGGTGCCGAAACAGGAATCTTGTTACTAGAAAAGGCAGGAGAGTTACAAATTGAAGCCTTTGGAGCTTTTAAGAGTGATAGTGTCCAGATCCACCAGCCTAAAATTACGGCAACCAGGCAAGAACAGAAATTAGCTTGCACTTATCCCACCTCGATAGTTAATTATGTTGCCAGAACCCATCAGGTGATTGTTCTCAATCATGCCTTTAATGAAGAAACTTTCAATTTTGATCAGTACATCATTCGCCATCAACCCAAGTCGATCCTCTGTCTGCCAATTTTGCATCAAGGTAAACTCACTGGGATACTTTATCTAGAAAATAATTTGACGGAGCGAGCTTTTACCCAAGAACGGTTAGAGGTTCTTCAATTACTCTCTTCTCAGGCAGCGATCGCAATTGAGAATGCACGTCTTTATGCTTCTTTAGAAGAGGTTAATCTTACTTTGGAAGCGAAAGTAGAAGAACGGACACTTCAATTGCAGGAAAACAATCAGCATCTGCAACAGGAAATACGGGAAAGGCAAAGAGCAGAAGAAGCAGCCGAAGCAGCTAACCGAGCGAAAAGCCAATTTCTGGCAAACATGAGTCATGAACTCCGAACTCCTCTCAACGGGGTTTTGGGTTATACTCAAATACTCAAAAAAGAAAAAACTTTGACCGAGCAACAACAGAATGGTTTGGCTATCATTCATCGTTGTGGCGAACACTTGCTCACCCTGATTAACGATATTTTAGACCTCTCCAAAATCGAAGCCCAGAAGATGGAACTTCATCCCAGTGATTTTTATTTTCCCCCATTTTTGGCAGGTCTGATTGAAATTTGTCGTCTTCGTGCCGAACAAAAAGGGATTATTTTGAGCTACGAACCGCTTTCAACATTGCCTACTTTTATTCATGCTGATGAAAAAAGATTACGACAAGTTTTGCTGAATTTACTAGCTAATGCAGTGAAATTTACCGACCGGGGTAGTGTCACTTTTAAAGTAGGCAATCATGACGGAAAACTTAGGTTTGAGGTCAAAGATACAGGCATAGGTATAGCAGCAGACCAATTAGAAGCAATCTTTTTGCCCTTCCAACAGGTAGGCGAACAAAGTCGCACCACAGAAGGTACAGGATTGGGATTAGCAATTAGTCGTCAATTAATCCAAATGATGGGCGGTAAACTACAGGTAAAAAGCACTCTTGGTCAAGGTAGTGTTTTTTGGTTTGAGCTAGATTTGCCTGAAGTAAATCACAAAAATAAGCAGTTCAAACAGGGAAAACGCAATATTATTGGGTTTCGAGGCTCAAAACGAAAAGTGTTGGTTATAGATGATCAATGGGAAAATTGTTCTGTTTTGGTTAATCTGTTGCAGCCTTTAGGGTTTGAAGTAATGGAAGCAAGCGACGGCATAGAAGGTTTTGCCAAAGCACGGGAATTTCAACCCGATCTCATTTTTATGGATTTAATCATGCCGAAGATGGATGGTTTTGAAACTACCCGACAGTTAAGAATGTTACCAGAACTTGCTGATCTGGCGATCGTAGCTATTTCGGCTAGTGTCTTAAATTTTGATCGCAAACAAAGTTTGGCGGTTGGCTGTAATGATTTTCTACCAAAACCATTCTGGGAAGAAGAGCTTTTAGAAAAACTACAAATTTATTTGGGATTAGAATGGATTTATGAAGATGAGGAACAAGACCGAGAAAATAAGCATAAAGAAAAAGAAATTCTTGCCTCTGATGTCACTACTTTCCCGATTCCCTCAACTGAGGAGATAGCTGTTTTACTAGATTTGGCGATGAGAGGCGATCTTAGAGGCATCATTACACGAGTCAATCAACTTGAAGAATTAGACCGGCAATGGATGCCGTTTGCTACTCATATTCGTAAACTTGCCAAAGATTTTAAAGGAAAACAAATTCGGGAATTTTTAAAACAATTATAGAGACAGGAATGAGTAATACTACTTCTGACCAGAGTGTCATTTTAATCGTTGATGATACTCCCACTAATTTAGAAATACTGCTTGATTTATTAGAAAATTCTGGCTTCAAAGTTGTGGTTTCAGAGGAAGGAGAAAGTGCCATTGAGATGGCGGAGTATGCTCCACCAGACTTGATTTTACTAGATATACTCATGCCTGAAATGGACGGTTTTGAAACTTGCCGTCGCTTGAAAATGAAGCAAGCTACTCAAGATATTCCCATCATTTTTATGACTGCCCTCAGCGATCGCATGGACAGGGTTAAAGGGTTGAATCTCGGCGCAGTGGATTATATAACTAAGCCTTTAGAGCATGAAGAAGTATTAGCCCGTGTTAACATCCATCTCCGTCTCCAAAACCTAACCAAACGATTAACAGAACAAAATACCCACCTGCAACAAGAAATTGAAAAACGCAAACAAGCACAAGAAGAAAGAGAGCAAGCTTTTAAGGCACTACAACAGAGCGAAGCTCGGTTCAGAAGATTAGTCGAATCTAATATTATTGGTATTATTTGTTCAAATCTCAAAGGCAAGATTACCGAAGCCAATGATGCCTTTCTCAAGATGGTGGGCTACGATCGCACTGCGCTACAAGTGGGTTCTTTACGTTGGGATGAAATGACTCCCTCAGAATACAAACATTTAGATCGAGCTGCGATCAATCAATTGCTCAACTCAGGCATTTGTAATCCTTTTGAGAAAGAATTTATTTGCCAAGATGGTAGTCGTATACCCGTAATGATTGGGAGTGCCCTTTTGGAAGGCTCTCAAAATGCGGTCAGTTTTGTCCTCGATCTGAGCGAACATAAACAGGCACAACAGAAAATTTTTCAACAAGCTGCACTACTCGATATTACAACTGATGCCATACTCGTGCGTGATTTGAATAATAAAATCCGATTTTGGAACAAAGGAGCGGAACGTTTATATGGATGGAAAGCCTCCGAAGCGATCGGTAAGAATGCTAACGATCTTTTGTATCGAAATCAAGCAATTATCAAGCAAATTCCAGAAATTTATGCAAGTTTGACTGAAACTGGCTCTTGGCAGAATGAACTGCACCAAGTGACTAAATCTGGTCAAGAAATCATCGTTTCTAGTCGCTGGACGCTGGTACGCGACGATGAAGGACAACCAACCGCACTCCTCGTCGTCAATACTGACATTACGGAAAAAAAACAACTCGAAATGCAGTTTTTCCGCGCTCAACGGTTGGAAAGTCTTGGCACTCTTGCTAGTGGTATTGCCCACGATTTCAACAATATTCTCACCCCAATGCTGGCAGTATCTCAACTGCTACCGTTAAAAATTCCAGATCTGGACGAACAGAGTAAGAATTTACTGAAAATACTAGAAACTAGTGCTAGACGTGGGGCTGCTTTGGTTAAGCAGATTCTCTCCTTTGCCCGCGAAGAAGAAGGTAGGAAACATCGAGTCCAAGTCAGACATCTGTTATCAGAAGTGGGACAAATCGCTCAACAGACATTTCCCAAATCTATCGAAGTGATCAAAGATGTTCCCAGCCAAAACCTTTGGACAGTTTGGGCAGATGCAACTCAACTGCATCAAGTCTTGATGAATCTGTGTATTAATGCTCGTGATGCTATGCCTAATGGCGGTACTTTAACTATTGCTGCTGAAAATCTTTTCCTTGACGAACACTATGCCAAAATCGATCTTGATGCTCAAGTTGGATCATATATTGTCATTAGTATTGTCGATACAGGAACAGGTATTCGACCAGAAATATTAGAAAGAATATTTGAGCCTTTTTTTACTACCAAAGAGTTGGGACAAGGAACAGGACTTGGTTTATCAACGGTATTGGGTATTATCAAAAGTCATGGTGGTTTTCTCAAAGTGTACAGCGAACTTGGCAAAGGTACTCAATTTAAAGTGTATTTGCCAGCAACCGAAGAACCTCAACCGCAACAAACAGAAAACCTTAACTTAGCAAAAGGGCATGGAGAATTAATTCTCGTTGTAGATGACGAACTTGCAATTCGGGAAATTACTAAAACCTTGCTCAAAAAATATAACTACAATGTTCTCACTGCTAAGGATGGCATTGAAGCGATCGCTCTTTATGCTCAACATCAAGATCAAATCGCTGTGGTATTGATGGATATGATGATGCCATCTATGGATGGCTCTACTACTATCCATGCTTTACGCAAAATTAACCCTGGACTTAAAATTATTGTTACCAGTGGATTAGCCTCAAATGAGAAGTTAGGTGAAGATGCAGACGCTGGAATTACTAGCTTTTTGCCTAAGCCCTACACTGCCAAAGATTTATTAGACAGTCTGGAAAAATTAATTTAATAAAATTAGGACATTATAGTAGGGGCGAATGGCGATTCGGAGGGGTTGTGTGCGGAATCAATTCTGCACGGGGGTCTGAAGTTGGCGAGGCAACCTCGCCAACCGCCCCCTGACCTTGTATGCCCCGTCCCTTACAGGATTTTTGTGTTATGAATCTATACCTATTGAGATGCCTCGTTACCTCGGCATGACGAGAAGTAAATATGTCAGATAGCTAATAACTAAAAGCTAACAGTTTATTTGTTTTTAATGTGGTCTACTAATCTAAAAACTGCTGTAAAATAAAATCATTGAGCAGTTTCATATCATTGCTTCAACCAGCAAGGAGGAACTAATGAAAGCTCAAAGTGATTCTCATTCAAATATTCCTCACTACGATCCACATATTATTCCAGCCGAAACTGGAGCGCGAGAAGCCAGAGAAGGTGAGCATTTTGGTCATGTCGAGCATGATAACCCTGCCGATAAAGAACATATTCACACCAGAGATGGCTATACTATCGACCAAGAAGGACTTGTTAATAACTACGCAGTTGAACCCGAAATTTACGTTTCTCAACCTGGAGATTTGAGAGAAGAAGAGTTAGAAATAAAAGCCGAACGTCGTCATCTACTTGAAGAGTTGTCTGAAGATGAAGAAGGTAAATTAACTCTCGAACACGACTGGCGACACAAAGGCCCTGGACTAATTTAGTAACAAGAAAGGAATAATTTATTTTAACGCGATGCGATCGCGTCTAATTATCACTCTTTAATCTCTAAAAATCAAGTCTACTAAAACCAAAGTGTTTGCTATCTACTTCAGGAAAGTCGAACCTTGCGTTTTTAACAATTAAACTGATGGTTAACAGTTTCTCATCTTTTGAGAAGCTGTTTTTTTTATTTTATAGCGGTACAAGTAAAGATTAGAACATCACCTGCGGGGGCGACAACGGGTTTGAAAGATAAGCGTAGAGTGAAATTGAGAAAGGCAATCTCCCAAAACATGAGAGACTGTCCTATTATCGAAAAGGTATGAGGGCTGTTTTCCTTATAGAACCCATTTGGTATCTTTTGTATTGAAAATAGACTATTCAGAAAGCGTCAATATTAAGCAACTTAACTTCAAAATAGGTGTTTCAGAAATATTGATTGACATAATGGCTATACCGAGAAAGATTAAAGCTTGTGGTTACAGTCAGAGATCTCAAATGGGTTCTATACAGTCTGCTTTATGAATTAGTTGTCGCCCCCGCAGTAATTTGATAGAGGGGTAATCAATACCCCTTCGTTATTTTAATTTCTTTTTTCATATTATTAAGCGTATTACAACGCTCTACCATAATTTCTTCAATCTCATCAATAGTTTCAACACATAGAGGTAAGTGAAGAGAATCACTTAGCAGCAGCGGATTAGACTCTTCTCAAGACCTAATTGGGGTTATCCTATTGATAACTGATAACTGATAACTGAAATATTTCCTGCCTTATCATCACCAAAAGTATAAATATTCAAACGAACTTTAGATCATGAATTGTTCCTACTGAAAGTAGCTGTTAATCGCCCCTAATGCTTTGAGGTTATTGATTTTCGCTTGAGTCAAACCCTTTACTCCCGTAATGTTCATAGACTCATAAGGTTTCTCGACTATTAGAGTTTTGACACACTTACCACTTTTTAAATCCCAAAGTTTAATAGTTTCATCTTCGCTACCACTGACTAAGGTGTAACCATCGGGACTAAAACTAATTGAATTAACCAAAGCGGTATGCCCATGTAAAGCCTTAAAACATTTTTCAGTACTAAGCTGCCACAATCTAATATTGTGGTCTTGATTACAACTAGCCAAGATTTGACCATCATTGCTAAAAGCAACTAATTGAGAATTGCCTATATCGTCTTTCCAAATTCTTTTACATTCACCACTGTTAACCTGCCAAAATCTTATAGTTTGATCGATACTCGTGCTGACTAAAGTTTGGTTATCTGGACTAAAGGCAATTGACCAAACCCAACTATCATGTCCATGTAAGGTCTGGAGACACTCACCAGTATACACATCCCATAACTTAACCGTTTTATCAAAAGAAGCACTAGCTAAGGTTTGACCATTAAAACTGAGGGCAATTGACCAGATTTCAGCTTGATGTCCTCGTAAAGTTTTTAACGTTTTACCAGTATTAATATCCCACAGCCTAATTGTTCCATCTTCACTACCACTTGCCAAGATTTGACCATCAGAACTAAAGATAATCGAACGAACTACAGCTTGGTGTCCCCAAAAGGTTTTGATTGCTTTTCCCGTGTTAACATCCCAAAGTTTTACAGTTTTGTCTGCACTACCACTTGCCAAGAGATTATTGTTTGGATTAAAGGCTACAGAAAAAATCCAATTAGTATGATCGTGCAAAGTTTTTACAACTTTTCCAGTATTGAGATTCCATAATCTTATCCTTTGGTCGTGACCACCACTAACTAAAATTTGACCATTTGGACTAAAAGTAACTGAAAGTGCTTGGTTGCTATATCCTTGAAGCGTTTTGAAGCATTGATAGGTATTAATATCCCATAACTTTACTGTCTGGTCGTAACTGCCACTAGCTAAGATATTACCCTGCGGACTAAAAGCAACGGAATTTATCATATTAGAATGACCTGGGAATACTTTAAGACATTCTGCCGTCTCTACACTCCATAACCTTACTGTTTGATCAATACCAGTACTCGCTAAAAGATTACCCTGCGGACAAAAAGTGACGGACAACACAACATTAGAATGACCTTGAAAGACATTGAGACATTCGTCTGTTTTAAGATTCCATAACTTTACTGTTCGATCATTACTGCTACTGGCAAGCATTTGACCGTCGGGACTGATGCTAATCGAGCGTACTCCATCGTCATGCGCCTGTAAAATCTTTTTGCACTTTTCAGTCTCAATATCCCAGAACCTGATTGTATTATCTTGGCTACCGCTGATCAGCTTCTGCCCATCTAGGCTAAAAACGACTGAGAGTACTTCACTTAGATGACCCTGGAAAACTTTGAGACATTTACCCGTACTGACACTCCATAATCTTGCTTTACGATCGTCACAACCACTAGCTAAGGTTTTGCCATCGGGGCTAAAGGCAACTGACCATACTTCTTGTTCGTGTTCTTCTAAACTATGAAGGCATTCACCAGTGCTTACTTCCCATAGCTTGGCTGTACAGTCACAACTTCCGCTAGCTAAGAGATTACCATCAGGACTAAAAGCAAGGGAAACTATCCAACCATGATGACCTTTAAAACTACGAATTGGTTGACCATCTTCTACTCTTCGTAAAAGGATATCTCCTTTTGTATCCCCTGCTGCTAAATACTGTCCATCAGGACTAAAAGCTACCGACCAAATTCCTCCAAAATTTTCGGCAAAAACTGATTTGGCTAAATCCGCATTTTGAAAATTAACCTGATGTAAGCGTGCTTGACGTAAATCTGCTTGCCAAACACACAAAGAAGAAAAATCATAATCAGTTAAGTCAGTTTTTAACTGACAAAGTAGATTAATAATATTTCCTGCTGTATAGCCTTGTTCTAGGGGAGATGTTCCCCGTAGCATTGCCAGAATTGTAGTTAATCGCTCTTCAAGAGCTTTTTTATTTCTTAAAACAGCCAAAAGCCCTTTGATAATGGGCTGAAGAATGAAGCGAATTTGGTTTTCTCTGAGATAGTCTTTTGCCGTGGCTTTAATGAGGGCATGATCTCGAATTAGTCTAAGCTTCTGACGGACAATCTCTTCACAAACTTCCTCAATTAATCGACTAATTAAATACTCCATCACTACAGGTTGCTGAGTAAAGCGAGAAGCATTTTTTTCAATTAAAGAACGTCTTGATAAAGATTCAAGTGCTTCTAGTAATTTGATTGGCGATACTTGCAAAACCAAGTCTTCTTGTAATTGGGCAATCGAAATTGGCTCACGAGCGATCGCTAGCCAATACATAATCTCTTTTTCTAGATCTGATAATCTTTCAAACTGTTGGTCTAAGATGTCGCGAATATCGCCAAAAACTGCATTTTCTTGGTCTAAAAATTGAGTAATATTGCCATCGAATAAATCTTGAATAGTTGTTGCTACTACTTTTAAGGCTAAAGGATTACCTGTATAGCGATCGCTTAAAGCTTTTAATTCTAATTCTGAACCAGCAAGTCCTCTGATTTTAAATATTTCTTGTCCTTCTTCTTGGCTTAATCCTTCTAATTGCAAGGAACGAACTGTAAGTTTTTCTCCTTCCAAAATAGCTACTTCTTTGGGCTTTTCTCGCGTTGTCAGCATTAAGCAGCTAAGATGATTTGTTTCTCCTACTCTTCTAAAAAGTTCTCCATAGCCTTCGGATCCGTGGCGATATTTTCCGACTCGGCTACCGCTATCCATTAGTGATTCCGCATTGTCTAGTAAGACGAGACAGCGTAGAGAACGAAAATAATCGATTAACCTTGTAATTCTCTCCCCTACTCTTTCAGGTAAATTAGCTTTTGTTTCCCTGCCTTCTGAGACAAATTCGATTAGGTTTGCTAAGATTTCTTCAACTGGTGGAGCATCGCGAAGAGATTTCCAGACCACGCAATCAAATTTTTCCCCAATTTGCTCAGCGCATTTAATTGATAAAGTTGTTTTGCCCATTCCGCCCATTCCCACAATTGTGACTAATCGGCAGCGGTCTTTAAGTAGCCAATCTTTTAAAATATTGAGTTGAGAGATACGTCCAAAAAAATGATCGACGGAAACTGCCTCATTCAAATCTTGACGTTGATGAGGATTAGGTTTGGTATAATATGCTTCCGTTAGGTTTAACTTAAAAGCCAAAAAATATTTTTCGAGCGATCGCTTATCAACTCCCTCTTTCCCAGCTAATATTTTTTTGATCGTATTGAGGTCTAAATTAGTCAGTTCGCTGATTTTTTCATAGGTAAACCTTTCCCCAAAATTCACCATATATTCCAACTCGGCTCTTGCTGTTTCAAGTTTTTCTAACCCTTCAGGTGTGAGAATAATACCGCGATTCCGTTTCTGTTTTTGCTTGGTCATCAGTAATTTTACGTAGTTTACTCAGGGATTTTGGTAAATATTGCGTAATTATTACTTAACAATTTTTTGACTAATTTATTAATTTAAAATCTTTAAAAAAAGATTTATCCAGAGCGATAAAAATTTTTATAATAAGAGTCTTACTTAAGTATTAATGGTGTAAATTTTATAACTCATCAAAAAAAATAAGTATTTATTCTCTATTTTTGCATATCTTTTTGCTTAACTTCCTTAAATTCACTGTTAAAAATTGCCATAACATAGCAAGCTATATATCAGAAAGCAATTAAGCATTCAACCCTTAACAAGTAATTTCACTGACTCCCTTATAAGTTTGGCTTCGTACGATCTATCACTTACAGTATGATGATGCAAATGCCGACAGCAAACCATAACAGGACTCGTGAAAAGTCTTGCCTTATTCAAAAGAATATCAGCCAATAAAACAACTATATTAGTTGAATTCATTGCAAAGAAAAATATTCATTTAAATCAATATCTTTCTCTAAAACCATTAAAACAAGAACCCAAAAAAGTTTCATTGTTTTAGAAAAGATTATTTTATCTATGTTACGGGCAACACCAACCATGTTGCACCTCATTTTCTGCAACTAAATTTTTGTCAAGGAGTATCTAAAGACTATGGGATTTTTAATGATTGGCACTCAAAGATCTGGTTCTAACTTACTACGCTTAATGCTAAATCAAGTTTCTGAAATAGCAGCCCCTCATCCTCCACATATTTTGCAACGTCTGATGCCTTTGCTTTCTATGTATGGAAACTTAGAACAAACCGCATCATTTAAATCGTTGGTGGATGATGTTTGTCGTTTGGTAGAGTTAAACCCCGTACCTTGGGACGGTGTAAATTTAGATAGAGCAGATGTTGCTCGTCGCTGTAGGGAGCGTTCTTTAGTAGCTGTTTTTTGTGCTGTATACGATATCCTAGCTGAAACTTGGGGTGCCAACCAATGGTGTTGTAAAAGTTTAGCTAACGTCTTTTACTTACCAGAAATTAATGCTTATCTTCCTGATGCTAAATATATATATTTGCATCGAGATGGAAGAGATGTCGCTTTATCTTTTCAAAAAGCAGTAGTCGGAGAAAAACATATCTTTAATATTGCTCAAAATTGGGCAAAAGCACAACGTTTAGCTCTACAAATGCGCGATCGCTTGGGTGCAGATCAGTTTTATAGTGTTAGCTATGAAAATCTTACTAGCGATCCTGAAACTACTCTCCAAGGTTTGTGTAACTTTTTGCAAGTAGAATATACTCCCGCAATGCTTGATTTCCACGAATCGAGTGAAGCTTCCAATGCTGCTGCTTCTAGTGCTTTGTGGGGTAATGTTACTAAACCTGTCATTAAAGATAACACCAAAAAGTTTCTCAAACACGCCACTGACGAAGAAATAATGATTTTTGAATTAGTAGCAGGAGATGTGCTTGATGCTTTAGGTTATGAACGAGTCAAAATTGCTAGAGGAGAATCAATTGAATTTACGAAACAAGCAATTAAAAACTTCAATCAAATTAACCAAAATTTAAAAGAAGAAATTCTTCAACAAATAGACCCTGAAGATCTTAAAAGAAGAGATTTACAAGCTAATTTGTTACAAGAAATTCAGATTCGTAATGTAGTAGCAGCTTAGTTAGTCGCTATTTAATCATTAATAATTGAGAATTAGGGAAAATTTGAATTAATCAATCACCTAATTCTCTTCACCTAACAATAAAATTGCCAGCCTGGTTTCTATTAGTAAAAATTAAGAACATCGAGATTTAAAACTAAGATTTACCAGGGCAAATTGAACGAGAAGTATCTACTCTTAAAAAATAACCCTCAATAAAATGATTGATAAAGTAAATCTAACCTATTACGAATCGAGGCAGCCTGAATCTATATCTTCTTCTTCTTTATTTTGGACATTTTTAAAAATTGGTAGTACCGCCTTTGGTGGTTTGATGGCTTTAATTTCCGTCGTTGAAAACATTATTGTGGGAAAACACAAACTGCTTACCCATGAAGATATGTTAGATGGAATTTCTTTAGCCAGTTGTCTTCCTGGGCCTGTTGCTGCTAATGTAATCGCTTATGTTGGGTATCGGATTAAAGGTGGTATAGGTGCATTAATTGCTTCTACCGCAGTTTTATTACCTTCCTTTATTTTAATTGTCGGTTTAACTATTTTTTATCTCCAGGCAGGAGAAATTCCCGCAGTTAATAAAGCTTTTGCTGGTTTTATTCCCGCAGTAACAGCGATTATTTTGTGTGCTGCGATTAATATGAGCAAAAAAGCCATTAAAGGTTGGCGAGAAATTGCGATCGCGACTGTGGCAGCTTTATTATTACAATTAATTGGCGGATTTTATATAACTTTAATTGTTGTTTTAACTTCAGGGTTGATTGGTTGGTATTGTTTTCGTCGTCAAGTCGCGAAAAAATTACAACAAGAATCAGTTATTTTGCCTAACCAAAAACTATCTCTAGAAAAAATAGCAATTCCTTTAATTATTTTAGTAGGACTTCTAACTTTATCACTAGTACCTTTGCCCTTAGGAGAAACCAGTTTAGCCAAGTTATTTATTACTTTTTCTGGAATGAGTTTAATGCTTTTTGGAGGTGGTTATGTTTTTATTCCGATGATTCAAGAAATAGTTGTTAATAATTATCAATGGGTAACTCAAACAGAATTTAGTAATGCGATCGCCATGGGACAAATTACTCCCGGCCCGATTTTAATTAGTGCAGCTTTTATTGGTTATGTAGTTAAGGGATTTTTAGGAGCTACTGTTGCTACAGTAGGCATCTTTTTTCCACCAGCTTTATTGATGGTTACTCTTTCTGATGTACTAGAAACAATCAAAAATTCCGTCGTTGTTCAAGCTGCCCTCAGAGGAATTCGTCCTGCTGTAATTGGCATGATTTTTATTGCTGCTTTTGTTGTCGGACAAACCGCACAAATTCACTGGCTTAGTTTAGCAATCTTTATTGGTGCGATTGTGGCAATTTTAAAATTACGTGTAGATGTAGTTTTCATTATTCCAATTGCAGGAATTTTGGGTTTAATTTTTTATTAAAAAGGAAAAGTAGGAGCAATTTGCCCCTACTAAAAAGGTAGGCAATACATATCATAAGGGCGAACTGCCATTCGCCTCCATAGAAAAATTATTTTTTCTTTTTTTGTTTCAAATTAATATCGCTAATTTAGACTGAACAACAACCTTTACAGCAGTTTTTATATTGGTGGATCACCAATAAACTCTTGACTCTGGACTAATGCCTAAAAGCTAACAATTAACAGCTAATAGCTTTAAAATTCATGTTCTTACTAATTGAAAAAGCAGTAATTATCAATTTTTTACTCTCTTCTATTAAACTCCACAAAGTTTGACAAGTTGTCAAACCTTTAACTCTTACATCAAAAGCGATTGGCAAGTTATTTACTAAAATCAAGCAGCACAAAAAATGAATGAAATTTTCACGATTTTGAAATGTTGCATTTGCAAGTAATTAGTATTTATTTTTAATATTAGTAAATATCGGAAAATTATAGAAAGCCAAGGGTTAGATTAAACGACAACCGTTCATGAGCGATGTCGAGCAATTAGGATATTAACAATACAGTATTACCGTATCAGTCTTTTTTTTTAATTCTTAAAAGCTATACACCTTATCACTTTAGGTTTCATAACTTGCTCATCAACAACCTTTAATTACCAAACTAGAATCGATCGCGTGAATAGAAGCACAGCCACTTAAAGCCATTGCTAAATCTAATTCATCGATTAACAATTCCAAGACATGACTTACTCCTTGCTCACCTTCAGTTGCTAAACCCCACAAGATAGGACGACCGACTAAAACAGCTTTTGCTCCTAGTGCTAGGGCTTTGAGAATATCTGTACCACGACGAATTCCTCCATCAACCAAAACATCTATTTTGTCTCCTACTGCCTCAACAATTTCAGGAAGAGCATCAAAAGAAGCGATCGCGCAATCTAATTGTCTACCACCATGATTGGAAACAATTATTCCTTTTGCCCCGTGTTCGTAGGCTTTCTGTGCATCATCTCCGCGCAAAATTCCTTTAACTAGTATGGGTAAACTTGTTAAAGATTGCAACCATTCCAAATCTTTCCAGGTGACGCTTGGATCGATTTGTTGAGCAAAATAGGCAAACAAACCAGATTCGCCTTCGGAATGAGGAATTGCCAAATCTGCCATCGAAACAAGGTTAGCGAGTTCCATTCCTGGAGGTAAAGTAAATTGATTACGGCGATCGCATTCTCTCCTACCTAAAACTGGTGCATCTACTGTTAGACACAAAGCACTATAGCCTGCTGTTTCCGCCCGTTGCACTAAAGCTTGAGTCAAATTTCTATCTCGATGAATATAAAGTTGAAACCATTGAGGTGTATTCTGTCTTTGGGAAGCAACAGCTTCTAAACTTTGAGTAGATAAAGTACTCAACACCATCACCACTTGATTGACTGCTGCTGCTTGGGCAGTGGCTAATTCTCCTGCTGGATCTGCCAAACATTGAAAAGCCATCGGTGCAATCAGAATTGGGGTTGATAAAGTTTGTCCCAAAATCGTAGTTGTTAAATCTCTTTGACTGACATCAACTAACATCCGCGGACGAAGTTGATAACGAGCGATCGCTTTGCGATTTTCTCTGAGGGTAATTTCATCCAAAGCACCGCTATCATAATAATCGAGTACCATTGGCTCTAAATGCTGTTTGGCAACTGCTTCATACTCAAATAAATTAATTGGTCTAGTCAAGTTGTTGTCCTCTGTAAGACAATTGCTACTTGAAGTATCTCAAAATGCGGTTGTGGAAAAAGATTTGGAACAATAAGTTTAATATTTCAAATTTAAAAACTAACAAGCTTTGATGAAAAATCGAATTTGGTATGTCGGCTTAACTGCCTTAATCACCCTTACCTCACCAACTAGTATTGCCTTACCACCACCAGAAGATCTGCCCGAAGAAATTTTGCGAACCGAAATAATTCTCGAAGCGCGCTCGCCAATTACAGGGAAGCCATTAACTGCTGCTGAATATGCTCAACTTCAAAAAAAAATAGCCCAAACTCCTTTTCCTCAAGAATTAAACCCAGAACTTCGCCAATTAATTTTTTTACTTCAAATCCGCAAATTGTTTAAAACTTTTTTCCCCTTCTAAATAATTAAATTGATGCTGCAAACTAGATTAACTATCTTGCAAAAGCAAAATTCTAGCCAAAAAATCAAGATTAATTGAATTTAAGGTGTAAAAAATAGTTAAAGTTATATAAAAATATTTAACAAAAATAAAAAACTTACGGGGCATACAAGCCCCGCCTTGCAGGGACGGGGTCAGCCCCTTACAAAGTTCTCTATTTTACATCGCTCGCTCATTGGTATTTTAATGTCATCAACTATTGCTCCCGAACAAGTTAATCAAATCGTCCATAATCTCCATCACAACCCTTTTGAAATTTTAGGTTGTCATCCTTTAGATCAAAACGGCAAAGTCAACAGTTGGGTGATCCGCGCCTATCTTCCCAAAGCTAGTGCAGCCTGGGTTATTGTTCCAGAAGAGAGAACACAATATCCAATGCAAAGTTTGCATCATCCCAACTTCTTTATTTGTACGATTGAAAATGCTCAATTAAGTAACTATCAATTAAAAATCAAAGAAGGCGATCGCGAAAGAGTAATTTACGATCCTTATGCTTTTCGTTCACCCCAAGTAACGGATTTTGATATCCATTTGTTTGCTGAAGGCAATCATCATCGTATCTACGAAAAAATGGGCGCGCATCCTGCCGTCATTGATGGAATCAAGGGAGTTTCCTTTGTCGTATGGGCACCTAATGCCCGTAACGTCTCTGTTCTTGGCGATTTTAACAAATGGGACGGCAGAGAACACCAAATGCGTAAACGGGGTAATGGAATTTGGGAATTATTTATCCCCGAATTAGGAATAGGAACTACATATAAATACGAAATTAAAAACTGGGAAGGACATATTTATGAAAAATCCGACCCTTACGGTTTCCAACAAGAAGTTAGACCGAAAACAGCTTCGGTGGTTGCCGATTTAAATAATTATCAATGGAATGATGAAGAGTGGATGGATCAACGCCGTCATAGCGATCCTCTTACTCAACCTATTTCTGTCTATGAACTCCATATCGGTTCTTGGTTACACGCTTCTTCCGCAGAAAAAACTAAATTACTTTCAGGAGAAGCTGAACCAGTTCAAGTTTCTGACTGGAAACCAGAGGCAAGGTTTCTCAGTTATTACGAGTTAGCAGAAAAACTCATTCCCTATGTTAAAGAACTAGGTTATACTCACATCGAATTGTTACCGATCGCGGAACATCCTTTTGATGGTTCTTGGGGTTATCAAGTAACGGGTTATTACGCACCCACTTCTCGTTATGGCAATCCAGAAGATTTAATGTACTTGATCGACCAATGTCACCAAAACGGAATTGGGGTAATTGTCGATTGGGTACCTGGACACTTCCCCAAAGACGGACATGGGTTAGCTTTCTTTGATGGTACTCATCTCTACGAACACGCGGATCCTCGTAAAGGCGAACACAAAGAATGGGGAACCTTAGTTTTCAACTACAGCCGTAACGAAGTCAGAAACTTCCTGGTTGCCAATGCCCTTTTCTGGTTCGATAAATATCACATTGATGGCATCAGGGTTGATGCTGTAGCATCTATGTTATATCTCGATTACTGCCGTAAACAAGGAGAATGGGTAACCAATCAATACGGTGGTAGAGAAAATATTGAAGCAGCAGACTTCCTACGTCAGGTTAATAGTTTACTCTTTAGCTATTTCCCCGGCATTCTCTCCATTGCTGAAGAATCTACTGCGTGGCCAATGGTATCTTGGCCTACCTATACAGGTGGTTTAGGCTTCAACCTCAAGTGGAATATGGGTTGGATGCACGATATGTTGGACTACTTCGCCATGGATCCTTGGTTCCGTCAATTCCACCAAAACAACATTACCTTTAGTATGTGGTATCACCACAGCGAAAACTATATGTTGGCACTCTCCCACGATGAAGTTGTCCACGGTAAAAGTAACATAATTGGCAAAATGCCAGGAGATGAATGGCAGAAATTCGCCAACGTTCGCTGTTTATTTTCTTTTATGTTTACCCATCCAGGCAAAAAGACCATGTTTATGAGTATGGAATTTGCCCAGTGGAGTGAGTGGAATGTCTGGGGAGATTTGGAATGGCATTTGTTGCAATATCAACCTCATATTCAACTCAAACAATTTTTCAGTGAACTAAACCAAGTTTATCAAGAACAACCAGCCCTTTATACCAGAGATTTTGAAGAACCTGGTTTTGAATGGATTGACTGTAGCGATAATCGTCACAGTGTGGTTTCTTTTATTCGTCGTAGTAAAGACCCCAATGACTTTTTAGTAGTCGTTTGTAATTTTACTCCTCAACCTCACAGTCACTATCGTATTGGTGTACCAGAGGCTGGTTTTTATACAGAAGTCTTTAACAGCGATGCCAAGAAATACGGCGGTAGCAATATGGGAAATTTAGGCGGTAAGTGGACTGAAGAATGGTCATTGCACAATTTGCCTTATTCTCTCGATTTATGTTTACCACCTCTAGGCGTATTGATTTTCAAAATTGATCGCGTCAAAACAAATGCTGCTATGAAAAAATCTTAAGTAACAGTATTAAATTAAGCTGATTAGAGGGGCGAATTACGGTTCGCCCTTTTTATGATATTTTTTGACGATTTCTTTACCCAATGATTCGGACAAAATACGGCAAAGTTATGGGTAAAGTCACAACAGCTAGACACCTCTAGAATATGCTCGAAATGGGGGTGGAGAGACTTGAACTCTCACGACTTGTTGAAGGTCAACGGATTTTAAGTCCGCAGCGTCTACCGATTCCGCCACACCCCCTAACCTTTGCTTAGTTAAGCGAGTTATTTATTTAAGCCTTATCTATAATACAGTAAATTGAGTAGATTGCAACACTGATTTTTAGAAAAAATTTTTTTGGCTTGATTGAGCTTTGAGAAGAACCTCGTTCTACTCCACAGGTTACAATAATTGAGATTCAATCAACAGACTGGTTATGCTAGCAATAGAAACTACTACTCTAGTCGCTTTAATATATTTAGTTTTGAGCGGTGTTTATTTATTAGTTCTACCCGCAATGATTTATTTTTATCTCAAAAGTCGCTGGTATGTGGCTAGTTCGATTGAGAGAGTATTTATGTACTTTTTAGTTTTCTTGTGTTTTCCTGGAATGTTGCTATTAAGTCCCTTTCTCAATTTTCGTCCCAAGCGTCGCGCTGTTTAAATACAATATTTTTGTCAGGCTTGGTATTTGAAGTCATTATTCAAGGAGATAAAATTAACTATTAAGTTTTGCTTGGCAGTTGATTACTTTGAAGATGGCAAACAGAACTGAGTTGTGGAACTATTAGAGAATGCGTAGAATTGATGTAATTGCGATCGCTTTGGGGGTTTTCATCGCTGGCGGAATTATTTATCTAATCCTGCAATTTGTGGGAGTAAATGATCTTTCCGCTGGTATCTGGACACAAACTATTTTAGTAGCTGGGTTATTCGGTTGGTTAGTAACCTATTTATTTCGGGTTTTTACTAAAAATATGACCTATAATCGACAGCTTCAAGAATATGAGGATGCAGTATTAGCAAAGCGTCTATCAGAAATGTCCCCAGAAGAACTAGCCAAATTGCAAGCTGAAGTAGAAGCGGAAAAAAAAGCTCAAGCTAAGGATCGTTCCTAAAGTTTGACTGCCCAGATGCAGGCACCGCGATTTAATCGCGGTGTACCGATGAGCTAATTAGTGAGAAAATATTAACCTGGCTGTTTTGAAATTATCTCTTTTCAAAACGGCTG
Organism: Stanieria sp. NIES-3757; assembly: GCA_002355455.1. Taxonomy (NCBI): domain Bacteria; kingdom Bacillati; phylum Cyanobacteriota; class Cyanophyceae; order Pleurocapsales; family Dermocarpellaceae; genus Stanieria; species Stanieria sp. NIES-3757. The sequence continues at coordinate 2,453,892 of AP017375.1, read as the reverse complement.
TTTATTTTTGTCTAGTTGAAAAAATTTTGCTTGGTTTGAAAATATTTCCAACCAAAATCGAAACTTATAGCTTGTAATTTTTGACACATTCGCTTTGCGAGCGTGCAAGCTTTTAACTTTTAATTTTTAACTTTTTTTAAATGGCTATGATTTCTGTTTCTGACTGCTTTCAATCTCTTAAGCAACGTTCTGAATGTGCTTTGATTCCTTTTATTACTGCTGGCGATCCTAATTTAGAAACAACAGTTAAAGCTTTAAAAATGCTGGCAAATAATGGAGCCGATCTAATTGAATTAGGTGTACCTTATTCCGATCCTTTAGCAGATGGTCCGACAATTCAAGCTGCTGCTACCAGGGCGTTACAACGAGGAGTAACTTTAGACGATGTTTTAGCTGTAGTTCAAGAAGTAAGAACAGAAATTAATACTCCGATTATTCTTTTTAATTACTACAATCCCATATATTATTTGGGAATAAAAACTTTTTTGGAGAAAATTAAAGCAGCAGGAGTACAAGGTTTAGTTATTCCCGATCTTCCCTTAGAAGAAGCAGAAATACTGCTGACACCAGCTACAGAATTGGGGATTGAAGTTACATTATTAGTTGCTCCTACTAGCCCGATTGAGAGAATTAAAGCGATCGCAGCAAAATCTCAAGGTTTTATTTATCTAGTTTCTGTAACTGGTGTGACTGGGATGCGGACTCAAGTTGCTACTCGCGTGGGCGATTTACTGGTTGATTTACGCTCGGTGACGGATAAACCGATTGGCGTAGGATTTGGCATTTCCTCCCCCGAACAAGCCCAACAAGTCAAAGATTGGGGGGCTGATGCTGCCATTGTTGGTAGTGCTTTTGTCAAACGGTTAGCCACAGAAAACCCAGAGGAAGGGTTAAAAGAAATTGGAGATTTTTGTCGGAGTTTAAAACAGGCGATCTCTTAACCTCTTTGCTGAAGGATAAATTCAGCGATCGCTAGATCGACGGGAGTCGTAATTTTGAGGTTGGTTTCTTCCCCCATCACGATTTTGACGGGTAGTTGACATCTTTCAAATAAAGCAGCGTCATCAGTTACCTGCCAACCCAACTGAAGCCCTTTTTGGTGAGCTTGTTTTAATAATTGAACATCAAATCCTTGGGGAGTTTGGGCAGCCCAGAGGTTGCTTCGGTCTGGGGTATCCTCAATATATCCCGAACTATCAACAATTTTGATCGTGTCTTTGACAGGAATAGCTGCAATTAACCCTTGACAATCTGCCAAAGCATCCGCACAACGGTCAAATAAATCTGGTGTAGCTAAACATCTAGCTCCATCATGGATCAAAACTTGCTTGGCTTGATCTGGGAGAGCTTGTAAGCCATTATAAACCGACTCTTGACGGGTTTCTCCGCCTTGGATCAGTTCAATCGGCTTAGTCAAGGGAAGTTCAGCAATCATCGTCTGAAAATCTGGGAAATCCAGAGATTGTCCCATAATCCCAATCCATTCGATTGTTTGAGCAGCCTCTGCTGCCAGTAAAGTCCAGGCGAGTAAAGGCTTTCCCTGCAATTGTAATAAGAGTTTATTGCGATCGCTACCCATCCGACGACCCATTCCCGCAGCAGGAATTAATAAATACATTTGCGATTTTTCCCTAAAAAATAAACGGTTTAGGTATATCTTCCATTAAAATTGAGCAACAGATGTAAGGTCTATATCATTATTCCTAAAAGATGCGAATACTAGCCCTCGTTCCTGGTGGAATCGGCGATCAAATTCTCTTTTTCCCTACCCTTGAAACACTCAAGAGTAAACATCCTAACGCCGTTATTGATGTTTTAGTAGAACCCCGTGCTAAAGCTGCCTATCGAATCTGTAAAAATGTCGATGATGTTTTGCTCTTTGACTATCGCGATCGCAGTAGTCTAGCTGATTATCTGAATCTTCTAGGCATTATCCGTGATCGTGAATATGATGTTGCTTTGACTACTGGAACTCCTTGGTTTGTTGAACTATTACTTTGGCTGAATGGGATTCCTGTTCGAGTTGGGTATCAAAACAACAATGTTTGGTTACTTTCTAGTTCAGTTCCTTTCAAATCAGAACAGTTTAAAGCTCATACCTACCATGATTTATTAACAGGATTAGGAATCGATGTTCCTTGTCCGTCAATTAAAATCAACGTACCTAAAAATGACATTAATTGGACAGAAAATGAAACCAATCGCCTAGATATCAAAGATAGTGGTTATATTCTGCTTTATAGCAGTTCAGACCTTTATCCTCTGGCTAGTTGGCAAAAAATAGTAACAGATATTCGCTTGAAACAACCCGAGCTACCCATTGTCTTACTACAAGATGCCAATAATGGAAAATGGATTAGTGATATTCAACAAGCTGTTCCGTCTCTCAAAACAATTACACCTACTGATTTAGGTAAATTAGCTGCCACAGTAGCAGGAGCTAACTTGTTACTTTGTACGGTTAGTGTTCCTATGTATCTAGCTATAGCTACTAGTACTTATACGATCGCTTTGTCTAGTTCAATTGAGGAGAAAAAAATACTTCCTCCAAAGAGCGACAATTATCTCAGTCTTCAATCATCGACTGGGAAATTGGCTGATCTTAAACCAGATCGAGTTCTCGAACAAGTTTGGCGCAGCTAAATTATTTGGGATTCAACAATTATTTATTTGGTGGGGCTTTCTTTCTACAATTATCAGATTGAAAGTCCCATTAATTGTAAGTAAAATCTTTAAATTGCTTGACGACTATAGTAGCTATTGATATTCTTGAATCGTCTCATCTGCTTAGATTTGAGTAATTTTTAGCTGTTAGTCCAAGGGTTTGCTCAAATTGTCTTTCAAAATTATATTAAATTTAATTAATTGTTTTCTGATTAACAAAGTACCAACCGGATATTTCAATACTTACTAAATATTTGCTTAATTTTGATGAAAGTATGTAATTTAACTTGTCAATGAATGATGACAAAAAAGAAATTCCTCAATCCTTTGCAGAAATAGTTCAATTAGTAGAGCAGTTTGCGATAGAAGAAATTATTAAAGAAACGAAACAAAAAAAACTTTATTATCATACGATCAATCATGCTTATGCTGTTGAGCGTAGAGCTTTAATAATTTTTCAAGCTCTTGAGTTAGATCCAGAAAACTTTCAAGAATTAAAAAATATTGAGCGCATTAAAAGCTTAATTCAACTTAGTGCTATTACTCACGATCTCGTACAAGAATATGTTCCGTCTGATGAATTATACACGCCTCGAAGAAGACCTTTGGGCTTAAGCGAAAAAACTACTATTAATAAATTATTTGCCTATATTAATAATCTCAATCAAAAGCTAATGAACCAGAAGCTTAATAGCTCAGTTTGTTTTACCAAACAAGACCTGAAAATTATTTCTCAAGCTATCAGAGCTACAATTTGTAATTATGATTCAAAACAAGATTCAATTTATCAACCTTTACTCTATCAATCTCGACCAAAAATCTCAGTAGTGGCAAGAATTATTGGTTTAGCCGATTTAGGAACTTTAGGAATGGAAGGTATAGAAGCATATCGTCGAGAAAGTGTCCTAATTTTTCTAGAAGAAAATCCCGATCTGACACCATTCTTATTATCAAATTGTTTAGAGCCATCAACTCAATTGATAGCTCAACAAAAAAGAGAAGAAATTAGAAGAAGATTACTTAAATCTGCTCGTTTGCTAGTTAATTTTGCCAAAGGAAGAGAAGCTAGATTGCATCAAGAAATTCAGGATTTTACCGCAGCTTCTCAGCTAATTTTACAAGAACAAGTCTTTCAATATCTCAATCTCAAAACTATTCAAGCCCTAGAAAAACAAACTCCTACAGCAGATAACGTCACTTTAACAGAGTTATTAAATTATTTTCAGTTTTCCAAATATGTCGCTTGATCATTTAATTTACAACTATTTTCAGTTTAATCAAACACAATTAATTAGTTTTGTTCTTCTGAATAACTTAGATGAGCTATAATTTTGTGTAAAAATTTAATGAATTTGCGGAGCGAAATGTAGAGCTGTTTGCAAAGGTTATCTCCGCACTTTATACGCTCCGTCTTCTCAATTGGCGTTAAGCATGAAAGCATCAATTTTTTCGAGTAACTCATTTGGAGTCATTGATAAGGACAAGTAATCATCTATACCTTGTGCTGAAAAATCTTCTTGTTCTTGTTCATTTAACTGAGAATGTAACAGAATTAATTTTAAAGAATTATCTCGATTAATTTCTGGTAAATTATCTTTTAATTGCTTAATTTCGTCAGTAGAAAAACTTTGATCGATAATTAGCAAACTGGGATTTAAAACAGGAATTTGTTCAATAACTGTTTCAATATTAATTAACCAAACAATTTGGTAACCAGCAGACGGAATTAATTGACAAAGTAAATTAGCATTTTCTTCGTATTGAGCAATTAAAATAATAGTTTTTGTCTGAATAATTTCGCGATTTCTTAGTGCTAGCCCTTCAGACTGATCGCTGTACACTAAATCTTCATCTACTGGTGATTTTTCCAAAGTTTGATTAGGTAGATAAACAGTAAAAACAGAACCTTCTCCTAAAACAGATTCTACCGAAATATTACCACCATGTAATTCCACTAATTGCTTAGTCAAAGCTAAACCTAGCCCCACTCCTCCATGAGTACGTTGCAGAAAACTTTCTAATTGCTTAAACTTTTCAAAGAGTAAAGGTAGTTGTTGTTGAGAAATACCAATTCCATTATCTTCAACTTCAAAAATAGCCTGTTGTTTTTCTTTCCAAATTCTGAGCGTAACTTTTCCTCCCGCAGGGGTAAATTTAATTCCATTACTCAATAAATTAAGTAAGATTTCGTTCAATCTATCTCGATCTGCATCAAATAGATTTTCTTCTGGCTTTACTTGAAATTCTAAATTCAAACTAATTTGTTTATTTTGAGCATCTTCTTGAACAAATTGTAAAGCATTTTGAGCTAATTCTTGTAAGGAAAAACGACTAATATTTAACAAATATTTGCCAGCTTCTAGTTCTGAAACTTCTAAAATATTATTGATTAAGGATAAAAGTTGCTTACCACTATCTTGAATAGTTTTGAGATATTGTTGTTGTTTTTCTACAGGAAGAGGAATTTTTCCATTAGCTAATGACCAATGCAATAAAGTACCAGATAAGCCAATAATACAGGTCAGCGGTGTTCGTAATTCATGGCTAATACTACCAATAAATTCATGTTTAGATTGACTAGCGACTTGTGCAGCAAGTAAAGCATCTTGTAATTGTTTAGCTTTGGTATTAACTTGTTCTTCTAATAATTGTTTTTGTGCTTGTAATTGTTGATAAGATTGATTTTGATAAATGGCAATAGCAAGATATTCAGCAATTTGCTTCAGAAATCTGATCTCTCTACTTTGCCATTGTCTTGGGGTCAAACATTGATGGGCAATTAAAAATCCCCAAAGTTTATCGTGAACATTAATCGGTGTGACTAACTTGGCTCTAATATTTAATTTTTTCATCAATTCTTGAAGACAAGGATTAATTGTTATACCTGTTTTCGTATCATTAACAACTAAACTAAATCCATTACGATATTTGTGTTTAGATTCTGTAACGTCTTGAAAACAAACTTCGTCTTGAAAATACAAAATTGAACTAATATCATCAGAAGACTTAGCTTCATAAGTAACAGTATCAATTAATTTAGTATTGTGGTGACTAAATTCAATTGAATCAATTGACATATCTAATTGATAAACAACTAATCGATCTAACGATAATAAATCACAAACTTGCTCGATTGCGGTTTGAATAATTTCTGGCAAATCTGTATGTTGACTGATTTGAATTTTGACTTGATTGAGAATTCGTTCTTGTTCTACTTGATAATGAATAATTTCTTCAACTGGAAGATTATTAAAAAAGGTTGGATAATTTTCATAATTGGGATTGGAAGTTAAAATATTGATGACTTGACAAGTAAATTCATTCATAGGGTTCCAAAAATTATTTAATCTTAAGATTACGCGCTCTTGTAAAGTTTTAAAAGAATTGAGATTAACTTGATATTGTTCAGTCAATCGATTAAAATAATCTGCGATCGCATTGTGATCGAAAGTAATACTTATCTGGTAAGATTCACTTATTCTGTCGAATCTTCCTAATAGTAATGCGTTTAATTGTGGCGTTATTAATAAACAAAATTTTTCGAGTTTGCCATCTATTTCCAGATTAGTTTTTTCAGGAGTTATTAAAGATAAAAACATCTCTTCGGTAAAGAATATTGTTTCTTCACCTGTTTGTTTAGCTGTTTTCTTCCAGAGAGAATAAAGTTGTTCAAAACTTGCACTGGATATCTTTCTCTTAATGATAAAAGGGTGAAAAATAGACATTCTCACAGTTAGGCAGCAAACAACACTACGCTGTCTATTCTAAGCATCTCTTATTTTGTAGCTCTTAATCTAAACTGTAATTATTTCTCAAGATTAGCCGATCAATTATGCACAGATTAACCGCAACTCCTGGAGGTTGGAATCCTAATACAGAAGGAGTAATTATTGTTGACCAAACTCCTGCACCAATTGTTTTTCTTACCTCTGCTGATACAGATATTCAGACTTTAGCTCAATCTTTAACTTATTTTCCTAGTAATTTCCCTGAAATAAGAGTAAATAATCTTTTAAATTTACAGCAACAATTAAGTATAGACACTTACGTAGAAAAGAGCTTATCTGAAGCTAGAGTTATTATTCTACGTTTATTAGGTGGACGTACTTATTGGTCTTATGGTTTAGAATCGGTAAAAGAAATCACAGAAGCTACGGGTGCTGCTTTATGGGTACTTCCTGGTGATGATCGCCCTGATCCCGATTTAATCAGTCATTCGACAGTTGCTTTAGCTGCGGTTAATCAATTATGGCGTTATTTCACCGAAGGTGGCATTAAAAATTACATTAATGCTTTTTGTTTTGTTAGCGATATTTGTTTAAAAACTAACTATCAACCTCCCCAACCTCGAATAATTCCTAGGCTTGGTTTGTATTCTTATTTAACTAAATCAAAGCCCAGAGATCGAGTAGGAATATTGTTTTATCGTTCTCATTATTTGGCAGGCAATACTTTAGTAATTGATGCTCTTTGTGAAGCTTTAGTCGCCAGAAATTTAGAACCGCTTCCGATTTTTATTTCTTCTTTGAGAGAAAAGGAAGTTCAAGCAGAATTATTAAATATTTTTCAAAGTCAACCAATACAAATTTTGCTGAATACTACTAGTTTTGCTTTAGCAAAAATTAATGATGAATCTCAAATTCAATTTTGGCAGCAATTAAATATTCCAGTTTTACAAGTAATTTTAAGCGGAAGTACTAAAGCACAATGGGAAACTAGTTGGCAAGGTTTGACTCCTAGAGATGTTGCTATGAATGTCGCTTTACCAGAAGTAGACGGAAGGATTATTACTACAGCTATTTCTTTTAAATCGATTAAGAATTGGCAAGAAAAATTGGAAACAGATGTAGTTATCTATCAACCAGACTGCGATCGCATTAATTTTGTGGCAGATTTAGCTGCTAATTGGGTAAAGTTAAAACAAACTCCACTTCATCAAAGAAAAGTAGCTTTAATCCTTGCTAACTATCCTAACAAAGACGGTAGAATTGCTAACGGAGTTGGTTTAGATACTCCTGCTAGTTGTATTGAAATTTTAACAGCTTGTGCTAAAGCTGGTTATTTGGTTGAAGATTTACCTGCTTCTGGTGATGAATTAATCAGACTTTTAACTACAGGTATTACTAACGATTTAGAAAGTCGACACATTCGCCCTGTTTATCAGTCTTTATCAGTCGGAGAATATCAACAGTATTTCCAAACCTTACCAGAAAAAGTTCAACAGGAAATTGTTGCCCGATGGGATAATGTAGGGAGAATTCGCGAATCACCCTTACAAAATGATCAGTTATCAATTTCTGGGATTCAATTAGGTAATATTTTTGTAGGCATACAACCATCAAGAGGATACGATCGCGATCCGAGTTTAAATTATCATGCCCCCGATTTAGAACCGACTCACGAATATCTGGCTTATTATTATTGGTTGAGAGAGAAGTTTCAAGTACAAGCGATCGTTCATGTAGGGAAACACGGTAATTTGGAATGGTTACCAGGCAAAAGTTTGGCATTGTCTTCGAGTTGTTATCCTGAAGTCGCCTTACAAGCTATTCCCAATATCTATCCTTTCATTGTTAACGATCCAGGGGAAGGTTCTCAAGCAAAAAGACGTTCCCAAGCAGTAATTATCGATCATCTGACACCGCCTCTAACCCGTGCCGAATTGTATGATGGACTTGCTAAACTAGAAACCCTAATTGATGAATATTACGAAGCACAAACTTTAGATCCTTCCAGATTACCAACCATTAGCGATCGCATTACCCAATTAATTCAACAGGAAAACCTGGATCGAGATTTGGGAATTAAAGATTTAGATACTCAAAGCATTTCTCAATTCCTCACTGTCGCTGATGGGTATCTTTGCGAACTCAAAGAAGCTCAAATTCGGGATGGTTTGCACATTTTTGGGCAATGTCCTCAAGGAAGACAATTAAAAGATTTAATTCTAGCGATTGCTCGTTTTCCTAACCTCAATCGCCTTGGTTTAACTAGCGCGATCGCTCTCGATCTAGGTTTGGATTTCGATCCTCTTAATTGGAGAGAGGAAGAGGCAGAGGAGAAGGGGAGAAGAGGAGACGAGGAGAAAAGAAGATGGATAGATATTACAGATAAGCTTGGTGTTGTTAAGAAAATATTTACCCGTCTTAATTTCAAATCACCACAGAATCTTCCAGACGTTGTCGAAATTTTAGAATTAATTGCTGCGGAATTAGTAGAAGAGTTAATTGAAAAAAATCTATCTAGAGATAGATGCATAGATGCACAAATTGATAATAAATGTTCATCGGCTTTGATCAGTGCATCACAATCAATGTCCACAGATACACACGGATTAACACAGATTAATTATCAGCGTTTATCTACGTTCATCAGTGGATCTTTTACCCATACTCATCGACAATTGCAATGGATCGAAACTCAACTCCTCCCTTCCCTCCAGCAAACTAACCAGGAAATAACTAATCTGCTTAACGCCTTAGATGGCAAATACGTTCCCAGTGGCGCATCTGGCGCACCTACTAGAGGTAGACCAGAAGTACTACCTACAGGAAGAAACTTTTATTCAGTAGATATCCGTGCTATTCCCACCGAAACCGCCTGGGCAGTAGGAAGTAAGGCAGCAGAAGCTGTAATTGAACGCTACACCCAAGAAAACGGCGAATATCCCCAATCTTTAGCAATTTCTATTTGGGGAACTTCTACCATGCGAACTGGTGGAGATGATATTGCCCAAGTAATGGCTCTAATGGGAGTACGTCCGATTTGGGATAACTTTTCCCGTCGGGTAGTAGATTTTGAAATACTTTCTCCTGCGGTGTTGGGAAGACCGAGGGTTGATGTGACGGTGAGAGTATCAGGCTTTTTTCGCGACTCTTTTCCCAATATACTCAACTTATTTAATAATATCACAAAAGCGATCGCATCTCTAGAAGAATCTCCAGAAATTAATCCTTTATCTGCCCAAGTCAATACAGAAACAGAGTTTTGGCAGCAACAAGGACTAGATGAACAATTAGCTTTCACCAGAGCTAGTTACAGAGTTTTTGGTTCTAAACCAGGTGCTTACGGTGCAGGTTTACAAGGCTTAATCGAATCGCAGAATTGGCAAACGGATGAAGATTTAGCTCGTGCTTATCTTAATTGGAGTAGTTACGCATACGATGCTAAAGGAAACGGACATTCTGCACCAGAAGCTTTTGGTAACAGATTAAAACAACTCCAGATAGTGCTACAAAATCAAGACAACAGAGAACACGATTTATTAGATTCTGATGATTATTATCAATTTCAAGGAGGTTTAACCGCAGCAGTTCGTTCTGTTACAGGAAAAAATCCTATTGTTTATTTTGGTGATAATTCTCTGCCCAATCATCCCAGAGTCAAAAAATTATCAGAAGAAATTGCTAAAGTCTATCGTTCCCGTGTTATTAATCCTAAATGGATTGCAGGAGTAATGCGTCATGGTTATAAAGGTGCATTTGAAATGGCTGCCACAGTAGATTATTTATTTGCTTATGATGCCACAACTAAATGCGTTCCAGATTATATGTATGAAGGGATAGCCCAAGCTTATATTTTAAATGAACAAGTACAGCAGTTTATTCAGGATAAAAATCCTTGGGCATTAAGAGATCTGGCAGAAAGATTATTAGAAGCTAATCAAAGAGGAATGTGGCGAGAAGTTCAGGAAGAAATGTTAGAAGAGTTGAGAAATATTGTGAATCATGCTGAAGGAATAATTGAAGGAATCGGCTAAATTTACGAAGTATTAAAATAGCATGAGATAACTAAATTAACTAGATTGAGAAAAATCTAAAATTTGATAAAGTAAACTCACTAGGAAATAACCTTAAAACAGCAGATTAAGTTTAAAATTTATCTGGTTAAAATAGTGATTTTAAAAGTAAAAAAACAACTAAAATTTTTTAATTACTTCTTGATTCTGTGTTGCTCAGTTATTGTTTTGAGTCTGATTATTTTACCAGCTTTAACACAACAGCCGACCACAGTTACAGTTTTAATTCAGGCTTTAGAAGCAGCACAATGGCAAACTTTAGTTACAGAATTTAATCAAACTCATCCTCGAATTAGACTACAAATTATTGAAGGACCAAATGCAACTAATCAGGTAGAAGATTTATATACCTCTTCGTTTTTATTAGGACAATCTCCTTATGATTTAGTTTATATGGATATTGTCTGGGTACCGAAGTTTGCTGCTGCTGGTTGGTTATTTCCTCTATCAGACCGACTTGATGCTACAGAATTAAAAGAATTTTTATCAGGCGATGTCAATGGTGGTACATTTCAAGGGCAATTATATCGAATGCCTTTCCGTTCCGATGCAGGAATGCTTTATTATCGGCAAGATTTATTAACTGCCAATAACTATCAACCACCGAGAACCTTTGAAGAATTAATGGCAATTTCCCAAGATTTGCAAGAAAAAGGGGTTAGTCAATGGGGATATTTGTGGCAAGGCAAGCAATACGAGGGTTTATCGGCAATGTTTGTTGAAATTCTACAGGGTTTTGGCGGTTTTTGGATTAAACCTGATACTCTTGAAGTAGGATTAGACCGACCAGAAGCAATTCGAGGAGTAGAATTTTTACGTAGTACTGTAGCTAAGAAAATTTCTCCTGCGGGGGTAACAACCTACGCTGAAGAAGAAAGTCGTCGTTTATTCCAAGAAGGAAAAGCTGTTTTTTTACGCAATTGGCCTTATGTGGTTGGTTTAGCTTCAGCAGAAGATTCTCCAATTCAAGGTAAATTTGCTATTAAACCAATGGTTCATGCACCAGGTTATCCTAGTGGTGCTTGTCAAGGAGGATGGGGATTAGGAATCGCTGCCAATACCCAACATCCAGAAGCAGCTTGGGAAGTAATCAAGTTTTTCAGTAGTGAAGAGTCTCAACGCAAATTTGTTTTAGCTACTGGTTATGTTCCTAGTCGTAAAGCTTTATTTAATGATCCTGAAATTGTAGCCAAATATCCCCATTACCCTGAATTATTAACAGTAGTAGAAAGTTCTGGCCTTCGTCCTCCTATTGCTCAATATGCCCAAGCTTCTGATATTTTACAACGCTATCTCAGTGCAGCTTTAACCAATAAAATGAATCCTACTGAAGCTATGCAGGCAGCAGCTAAGGAGACGCGAAGATTGTTAACTAACTAGCAAACAAGCTTAACTAACATACAAAAATAAAAGTAAGTTAAACAGTCAATCCTCAATCAATTATGAATACATCTGTTTTTGAACAATTTTTCGCTCATTGTGTAGGCAACTGGCAATCAGAACGGACTTATCATTATCTCACTCATCAAGAAATAGAGCGATCGCGTACGGAGTTTGAAATCAAACCTCTGACAACTGTTCAAAAAGAAAAAGTCTTAGCCGATAATGAATATCAAAAAATTAATGATTTAGATAGTTTACCTGGATTTAATTTAGGTTTTTATACGATTTCTGATAAAGGGGAAGAAGTTAGTCAAAACCTCAACTTGATGTTTGTCCCCAAAGCTGAAAATGGTTCGTGGCTAGAAGGAGATTATTTACGCGATCGCGCTTATGAAGAAGCTAGACCAATTATTTCTTATTTTCAGTTTAATAGCCAAACCAAAGAATTATTAATGACAACCAATTACACCAGGGTAGTTTCAGTTGATTCGATTACTCTCACCAATCCTGATTTAAGAATTCGGAAAATTCTCAACTATCTACGTCCTTCAGAAGGACAACCGTTAGAAAAAGTTTTATTAGTTGGATTTGGAGTCGAACAGAAAGTTATCTGAATTTTAGGCTGATTTTTTTGAAAAAATGTTAAGTTTTTAAGCAGGTCAATCAATTGTTAGGCGTTTGTCTCAACAAAACGTAATCTCTTTCTCGTTAAGTTTTACAAAACTTGATGATATGGGTTGCGACATCATTGTATAAATAAACTTGTCAAGGTGTTACAAAAAGTCAACTAAATTTAGCTTGACCCGATCTCTTTGACAAACATCCTTCATCACAAACCGCACTCAATTATTTAGTGCAACTATTAAAATAGGGTTTAATTCTTAGTATTTAGGAATCCTTAACTCTAGATACTCGCTAGCAAACAGATTTTGCAGTTGAGATTACAAGTAAGCGTAGTGAAGTGGAATATCTTCGAGGTTTTTGACATCATTGCGTTTCGCTTCAATCAAAAACAAAGCAATCTACCTTGCTAGAAAATAAAAATCAACGTAACAAAATTAAGCAGAAGAGCGAGCATCTTTAGATAGTTATCTCTCTTCCAATGCTTGCTTAATTTTACTCAAAACCTATTCAGAAAAATTTTAGTCCTGAAAGGAGACTTTTTTAATGGCTTTTGGACCAGCATCGGAACTAGGTGTAGCCTTATTTGAGGACACATCTCCTTTTGAATATGTGCCAGGTCTTTCAGAAGAAGAACGAGAAAGTATTATCAAAGCTGTTTATCGGCAAATTTTAGGTAATGCTTATGTGATGGAAAGTGAAAGAGCTACTGTTCCAGAATCACAATTCAAACTCGGTCAATTCAGTGTCAGAGAATTCGTTCGCGCAGTAGCTAAATCTGACCTCTATCGCTCTCGCTTCTTTGAAACCTGTCCTCGTTATCGTTTTATTGAGCTTAATTTTAAGCATTTCCTTGGTCGTAGTCCCGAAGGCTTAGAGGAAATGAGAAAGCACAGTGAAATTTTAGACACTCAAGGTTTCGACGCAGAGATTGATTCTTATCTCGATAGTGATGAATATCAAAATGCCTACGGGGAAAACCTTGTTCCTTATTATCGAGGCTATAAAACTCAACCTGGTCAATCCATGGTTGAGTTTACTCATATGTTTGCGCTGTTAAGGGGTGCTTCTTCGAGTGACTTTAAAGGTAGCTTATCTGGTAAAAAACCAGTTCTCAACAAGTACGCAATTCAGAACATACCTTTGCCAATAATTCCACCTTCTGGTGGTGCTGCTGGCGATGGTTGGTCTTTCCAAGATACCGGTCTTGGTGCGCGTACTCGTCAGGGAGTTGGTGCTGGTGCAAATGGTAAAGTTTATCGCATCGAAGTAACTGGATATAGCTCGCCTGGAGCAGTTAATCGGGTTTCTAAATTCCGCCGTAGTAACAAAGTTTATTTTGTTCCTTACGAGCAACTCTCTGAAGAATATCAGCGTATTCATCGTACTGGTGGCAAAATTGCCAGCATCACTCCTATTTAGTAAGATAAAAAACTAAGAGCTTTTGAATAAAGCTGATTAGTTTTGAACATCTTGCTAATTAAACATTGGTAAATATTAGACGCATAATTAGCTTGGTTAGTTATTTGACAAAATTTGAAGCAAATAAGGACAAATCACCGCAATTTCTTTTCGGTGTGGGCAAAGTCCATCAAGAGCGAGTCATTTAAACCCACGAACAATCAAGTTTTTTCTAGGCTGACAAAAGTTAATTTAGCTTACTAATAGCCAATTTTTTATTAGAAGTAGGGAAATTTTTTTCCCTCTTCTATCTCAATTCAATAACGCGAATTTTTGATGGGGCGTATCAGTAAGGGGTCATTGCCTGGGGTTTCCCCCCAATATCGATCAACCCCACCCTAGCATTAAACGCCAGGAACAGCCCCTCACCAATTAGTTTTAATTCAGGAGAAATCATTATGGCTACAGTTTTAGACGCACCTGTAGAACTTTGGGCTACAACTAGTAGAGAGGATAAACAAGCTGTAATTCGTGCAGTTTACAAACAAGTACTTGGTAATCCTCATATTATGGAAAGTGAGCGTTTAACTAGTGCTGAATCTCAATTATGTAATGGTAGTATTACTGTGCGAGATTTTGTTCGTGCAGTAGCCAAATCTAATTTTTATCGGACTCGCTATTTTGAATCTTGCGCTCCTTATCGTTTTGTAGAATTAAATTTTAAACATTTATTAGGACGCGCACCAGTCGATCAAGCAGAACTTTCTGAGCATATTCGTACTTGTATTGAACAAGGTTACGATGCGGAAATCGATTCTTATATTGATAGTGACGAGTATTTAGCTAAATTTGGTGAAAATATAGTTCCTTATCCTACAGGAGCAAAAACTGAAACTGGTAAAAAACAGATCAATTATAATCGTACTTTATCTTTACTGCGTGGTTTTGCTTCAGTCGATAGCGCAACTAAAGCTTCTCGTTTAGTTGATAGCGTAGCTACCAACAGTACTACCAAGATTAATTTACCTTCTTCTGGTAAACGGCTTGCTGGTTACAAAGACGCTACCGAAAAAACTTTTAAGATTGTAGTTAAAGGTTCTAAATTTGATAGTCCTCGTCGGATTAGTACTACAGAATATCTAGTACCAGGCGATCGCATGAGTCCTCAGATTCAACGCATTCATCGTGCTGGTGGCAAAATTGTCAGCATTACAGAAATAGGTTAATTTCTATGATTTTTGGTACGGATGTAATTAGATTATGTCCGTACTAATCCTAGTTTAGATGTAACTTACTCACTCCCAATTATGATGAATAATTTTAGTAATACAGATAGACGTTTTCGTATTACTGTGGCTACTCCAGGCATGAGTGGGAATTTACGTCAAAGTAGCCTTACTTATGAAGTTAGTTTCGCTAATTTGAGTCAAACCATCCAAAACATTCATCGTTTGGGAGGAAAAATAGTCAGTATTACTGAAATGGCTCTTGAAATGTAATTAATCGAAATTAATTTAAAAAGTAGTTTTTTTCGCCCATCTTAACAGTTAATTTGAGGAGAATTATCAATGTTTTAAACGTTTTCAGTAACTTGTCATTTTAAAATTTGCTGGTTATGATGCTAAAGGTCTACTGGTAACTTTACTTGTATAAAACATTACTTCATTTGAAAGTTGCTGTAGCTTTTTTTTACAGATTGGAAAAGAAAAACTAACTTTATCATTTACGTATAAACTACTAAATTTAAACCTAATATTTTGTAATGAATATTACTAAATTTGTTGAGCTTTCTTTCGGCAGATGGCGATCGCAACGAAGCGCACACCATCTCGCTTTTAGTTACTTTGAACAGGTTATCTCTACTATTGATATCGAACCTTTGGAAATAGACGATCCTCAAGTAATTAGTCTTTGTGAATCATACAAAATTGCTCCTCAATTAGCTAGTGTTCCTTTTAAAATGAGTTGGGAAGGAGAATCAGATTGGGATGAAAATGAAGTAGTTAAAGGTTCAACAATTTTAGTACCAATACCCGATCCTCAAGAACGAAACAAAGGTAAATTACTAAGAGAACAAGGATATGCCGAAACTATTCCTGCTGTAGGTAATTATCACTTTAGTAACGACGGAACTTTTGTGTTACTAACTGACTATGAACGAGCAACAGCGGAAGAAAAAATTTGGTTTGTCACGCCAAATTTACGTTGTCGCGTTTCTTTAATTAAAACTAGTGATGGAAATGGAGCAACTACAGCTTCTTTTTCTTCAGAAATTAGGTCTTTAAGCACAAATTCTTAAAAATTGATGCTTCTTTTTTTTTATAAACTTTTCTTATAAAAATTACCTTTAAATTTTTTCCATAAATTCTAACTATTTACTAAAAAAATGTTACCTATAATTGATAACTCCCAAAGCAAAGAAACCAATTTATTAATAGATTTAGCAAAATTAATGGCTGGTGATTTTAGTAATCATCAACAAGCTTTTGCGGATTCTAAAACCTATGCTCATATTCGGATTTTTTTCCGCCCTTTACCTTACCAATTTTTCTCTGGGATTGGTTTTTATTCTGAACAAACTTATGATTACGATCTCTGGAGTCCTTATCGTCAAGGAGTACACCGCTTAATAGCTCGTGGGAATGAGATTTATATCGAAAATTATAGTTTGCAAGATGCTTATTTATATGCAGGTGCTGGACATAATCGCGATATTTTATTAACCATTAAGCCTGACTCTTTGGAAAGACGTTATCACTGTTCAATGGTTTTTAAAAAAGATGGTGATTTATTTCGGGGTAGTGTCGAGCCTGGGAATAAATGTTTAATTAATCGTAATGGAATTGAGACTTATTTAGTCAGTGAAGTTGAACTAACTGAAACTACTTGGATCAGTTGGGATCGAGGTATGGATTTGGTTACTCATCAACAAATTTGGGGGTCAGCAGCAGGACCTCTAAAATTTGAAAAACGAGCAAGTTTTGCTCATGAATTACCTCTATTAACAAGATAAATATAGTTGTTCAAAACGGAGAAATCGATGATTATATCGGAGCTAAAAGAGAGCATGCTGCCACCTGTAGCTCAAAAGAAAATGCAAGCCTGGATTAGAAGTAGACATCTGATTTGTTCCGGTCACTTTTTTATTTTTGAAACTTTAGAATATTCCACTGTAGAACGATTTGAAGAATGTGTTAAAAGTTTGGGTGGAACCTTAATTTCTGTTGAACCAACTAAAAAAGTTTGGATTGGTAATCATCGACAAGTAATTCTCTATCAAGCGAAGGCAAGTCTGCATACACCCCATCATGCTCTTAAACAATATTGGATTAAATATGGTGGTTTTTATACTAGATTTGATGAACGTCCTTGTTAGAAAATAAAAATACTGCTCTCTTTGATTCAAGTGTTAGATTGTCTTTCAAATCTGTCACTGCAATCATTTCTAATAATTTATTGTTTTAATATTTATTAAAAGTACCATCTTAATGTAATTGAGGTGTATTAGATAGAGATTAGTTTATACCGAAGCGATCGCATGATTTTAAATACAAGTATATAAATCCCTATTAAAGAACAAATAATCTTGCCAAGAAGAGCTTAAGATAAATTTGCTTTGCCTAAACTGTATGGCTTACCTTTACCAGATGACTTAAATTAAATTTTTTACTATTAATTTTTGCATTCAATCTATCTGAACAATTAAATCCAATTGATATTATTTGAAAATGTCTAGAGAGCGATCGCTAAAATTGGAAAAGCAATCGAACTCTACTAGCAAATAGGTACAAACTACTCGATTAAAGAAAAAACTTTTTATAAACCAAAACCGTTGCCTTTATCTCCACTTATATTCGTAGCTATATTTCTCAAAACTTTTCTTAACTTCTTCTGCCAACTTTGTTCAGAACTCCAAATAATAGGAGTACCAGCTTTAATTAAAGAAGGCGCAGGACTCCAATAGTAAATCGAAATCAGTTTACGACTTTGTTCTGGAGGACAGGACAATCGTTTTGGTACACCGTGGAGGGTTTCTGAAGTGGTTGGAAAAATTACGGTTCGATTGAAATGAGGAGTATAACCAACTCGCTTTTCTGTATCTGTCTCAGACCAAAGTTCGATCTCGCCTCCCCAGGAAGGATCCCAGTCACGATTTAAATAGATTAAAAGGTTAATCCGACGGATTAAAGGTAAAGTGGGGTGTTTGGTATAGTCTGCGTGTATATCTAACCAGCCATCGCGATACATTTCATGCAAACCAGCACCGAAAAATAAAGGGTCGGGGATTAAATCTTGAATTCCTGTAATTTTTTTGAGTTCATCAATAAATTCAGATGAATTGAGCCAGAGACAAAAGAATTGGGTAAATGGTGATAGACCAGCAATTCCACGGGAAGTTGTTTTTAATTCATAATTACTATCCCAAACAATCCAATCTCTATCTTGATTGCGAGGAAATTCTGCAACAATGCGGTCTAATATAGCAGGTTCAAAAAGGTCATCAATCGCTAAATGAGGATAAGGCTGACCAGAATTATAAGTTTGTTGCAAAGATTCAGAATCTTGGCGAAGTGTGGCAATTGCTCTGGTAAATGAGTCTAAATCGATTAGATTTTCATTACTATTGACTTTATTGTGATTAGTATTCATTTAAAATTTAAATTATTACTAAGATAAAACAATTTTGAGCTTACTATCTATAACTAATTAAGTTACTTGATTTGAACCATCTTTGACAACGGATTTGATTTGACTGATAAATTTTAAAATTTGTCTGCGGTCTTGAAGCACGCACCAAACCATAATTGCCCAAGTTTGCAAATTTAACCATAATGATAAATCTCTTGCCCCAATCGCGATCGCTGATAAAATAAACATAAATACAAACCAACGCAACATTGCTCTTGGTACTTGTTTGGGCCAATTTTCTGCATTACCGCCTCCATAGCGATAAACCAAATAAAGCATTGAGTGACAGAGTATATGGCTAGACAATAAGCTAGTACCAATCAGATTAGTTGGGGTTACAGCTATAAAACCGTAATACCTTAAAGACTGAAGTAATAAATACAACCAAGTCCTTGTCTGTTTATTGAGGTAGTTGAAACTCCAAAAACAAAATCTGGTTGCTAATAAAAAAACAATCCAACATATTAAATGTAACAGCAGGGGATTGAATGACTCTAATTGAGCAGATATTAATTCATAATTAAATGGTATCGTTACCCCTTCAGCTTTGCTTAAACAAATATCGCCTAAAACTGCAAATATCAAAGACCAAACCCACGGGTTCCATGTCTTCATTATTTCTTTGTATTGATAATATCTACTCGATAAATTGGGTTTTTCTTCGTATTTTTCGGCAACAAGATCGTTTTCATAGTAGCCTATTTCATAAATGCACCAAAAAGAAATTAAAAATAAGACAATACTAAAACCATGCCAGATTGTATTATTAGCTTGCCAAGAAAAAGCTAACAATAATAACGGCAAGTCTTCCCAAATAATTACTTTAGCAAGGTAATTTTGCCCAAACCGTTTGACTTTTTCTAGGTATAAAAATGGTAGATAAACATTTTGTAGTGGTGCAATATATTCCGCTGATGGCCAAATTACTAAACAAGGTTGTGCTACTTCTTGCAACAGAGGCAAATCATCTTCAGAGTCAGTAATTACCATTGCAGATTTAAGTTGTTCTGAAGATAAAACTTTTTTGAGCATCAGCAATTTGCCTTCTGTTCTATCTTTAAATCCTTGCCAAAATCTACAACCAACTACGCGATCATATTTAATTGGCATATGATTCAGAATCGGATTAATAATAAAATTAAATCCTATAGTTGCAATTATAATCGGAGAATTAATATTACTAACAGTAGCCAGCAATTCTAGATTTTGATGTCGTTTGGCTAATAGCCGAGCTTTCTTTTGCCACAAAAACCACGTCCAGGGTAAAAAGATTGTAGAGGCTATAACTAAAAACCAATCTTGTACTTTTGAATTTTTAAATCTTCCAGGCAACCAATTCCAAGGTTCGATCAAATATAAAAATTTTAATAATAATAATCCTAATGTTCTAGGTCTAAGACTATCGAGATATTCAGCCGTAGAATTACGTAAAAATAAAGTTTCATCAAAATCTATAATTATTGGCGTATTTTGAGAAGCGGTTTCAACTAATCTAATCGCTTCTGATTTTTGGATTTGATCGATCATCTGCATAAGAAGAGTAAAAAAGGTCTTGTGAAATAGATCAATTAATTACAAATTTTAGATGCTGGCACAGCTTATAATATGGAGCGTGATGATTATCCTAATTATTCTTGTGTTATTAAACCAAAAGATCATCTTGTCTGTAAAACTTATTTAACAAGACTGAAAGGAAAAAACACCAGACTTGGATACTATATTAATTCGCCTACATCGTAAGACCTGTGCTACTCTAAATCCTTGGAAATACTTCCTGATTCATTCGTCTTTTATTTCACTATACTCAAATTTAAAAACATTTCTGCTTCCTATCTACACAGAATTTAACAGTGTCGAAAACTAGTAAATCCCTTTAATATCCTAAAGAGATTGACAAATCAACCACACCAAAGTTTTATTGTTTTTGTGTACAACAGAATTAGAACCCAAAAATATTGAAAATTTTGAGTAGTATTATAAAAAGACTATTCGATTTTGTTTTTTAGTCAAAAAAGTTTTAATAACTCGGCAAAAAAATTTTTTAATTATTAGGAATTAGATTAATCTAAAAGTTATTAACTAATAAAAATTTATAAGTTCATTTCAACTCCCCTTACAGAAATAATTGACAGCAAAAACTGAACAATAACTGTTAGGAATACTGATGAGGTTTAGTTGTTTAAGTCTTTGCCTCTTCAGTTTCCTCTCAATGCCGACGAGGTTAGCTGACGGGCTAGGACTGAGAGATGTCCTTCTTTATGTTAACTATAAAGATAAGCCCCCAATTTGGTTCCCCCGCTTCTATTTGCTTAATTAAACAATTAGAATTAGGCTAAATATGCTGAAATTAACTATAAAATTTAACATTTATAAACATAAATGTCAAGTTATAAATATTAACTTCGTAACTAATATCTTTATTGCAATTAAATTAACCAGTTATTATATTATGGATATTAAAATCAACATAAAAACTAATTATTTTTGAGTAAATCTGCTAATTGTTTAACTGGAAATAATATTTAAATCTCAGTTAAGAAAACAATAGCAGTTAATGATGAACAATTAAACAAATTGTAAAGCATATAAAATTGAGCCTAATAGTCCTACCTGGACATTAGTAACTAGATTAATTGGAATATTCTCTAGTAAAAAACTTAGTCGACCTTTTTGTTTAAAGCTAGCTAAAAAACGACCGTCTGACATCAGATCTATGTTTTTAGCTGCAATACCGCCAGCTAAATAAATACCACCATAAGGTAATAATTTTAGAGCTAAATTACCAGTTTCGGCTCCATAAGCTTCAACAAACATTGCCATTGTTTTTTGGCAAAGGCGATCGCCTGAAACTCTTGCGCCCTGAGAAATAATTGCAGCAGGATCGATTTTCGGACTCTTTTGCTGTTCCCAATTGAAAATTTTTGCGCTGATTTCTGGAGATTCAGCAGCATAATTAGAATCTCGTAAAAATTGATAAATTGAGACAATTCCCTGGCCAGATACGACTCGTTCAACAGAAATGTGTTCTATATTTAATTTATGTTGAAGATATTGTAAAAGTTGCATTTCCAAATCGTTACGAGGAGCAAAATCTGTATGTCCTCCTTCGGTAGCAAAAACTTGATAAAATTTACCTTGAGGTATTAAAAATCCTTCTCCTAAACCCGTACCTGCCCCAAGTACAGCGATTGGGCTAAATTCTCGTGCTTGACCTACTTGTAAAGGATATAAATCAGAGTCTTTTAAAGCTAAAACCCCATAACTATTAGCAGCAAAATCATTAATTAGATCGACTTTTTCTAGATTTAATTCTTGTTCTAATCGCTGACTATCCAAATGCCAATTAAGATTAGTTAAAGTAGAGATATTATTAACCACTGGTCCTGCGATCGCAAAACAAGCTCTTTTTGGTACTTTTGATTCTACAGTAGCTAAAAACTGTTTTACCATCGGAACCAGATCGGAAAAGGAACTACTAGGATAATTAGCTTGTTGAATGGTTTCAAAGGATTGAACTTGCTCTGCTACTTCGATTAGACGCAAGATAGTTTTGGTGCCACGATACTTAGTTTGTTGAATGGTTTCAACAGATTGAACTTGCTCTGCTACTTCGATCAGACGCAAGATAGTTTTAGTGCCACCAATATCTCCAATCAGCAATAACATAATAATTAAAATTTTGAACCAGGTTGACTAAGGAATTCTAATTCTTCAGGAGTACTTTCTCGACCAAGAATTTGATTGCGATGAGGAAATCTTCCAAAACGCTCAATAATTTCTAAATGGCGAATAGCATATTCAATTGTTCTAGCACTATTAGGGTCATCTTTGAGAGTCGAAAATAAATTTACGGCTGTTTGTTGATGTTCAAAATTTTCGCTATGTTCAAATGGAAGATAAATAAACCAACGTTGGACTGGTAATAATTGTTGGTCGTAATTTTGAGATAGAGCATATTGAGCAAATTTCAAAGCCAGGGTGTCTGTGGCAAAAGCTTGAGGTTTTCCACGAAACATATTGCGAGGAAACTGATCTAAAACAACGATCAATGCCAGACAGCTTAGGGGTGTTTCCTGCCAAAAGTCTAATTTACCCTTTGCAGCTAGTTGATAAATAGAGTAAAAACGAGATTTAATTTCTTGATCGACATCATTTTGTTTGACAAACCAAAACTGACGGGGTTGACCATAACCTTCAGTCTCAGGTTTACCAAACCAAAAATTTAAAACTTCCTCAAATTCCACTATTTTGCCCTATTTTCCAGGTTTAATATTGGTAATTCATGTTTTCTTAATTTAACTTGTTATGAACACTTTTCGCATTGGCATTGCTGGACCTGTTGGTTCTGGCAAAACCGCTTTATTAGATGCTTTGTGTAAGTCTTTAAGAGAAAAATACCATATTGCCGTAGTTACTAATGATATTTATACCCAAGAAGACGCACAGTTTTTAGTTCGTTCTCAAGCCTTAAGCAGCGATCGCATTATTGGTGTAGAAACGGGTGGTTGTCCTCATACTGCCATTCGGGAAGATGCTTCAATTAATTTAATTGCGATCGAAGAATTAGAACATCGTTTTACTCATTTGGACTTAGTTTTTTTAGAAAGTGGTGGCGACAATTTAGCTGCTACCTTTAGTCCCGAACTAGTCGATTTAACTATTTATGTAATTGATGTAGCTGCTGGCGATAAAATTCCTCGCAAAGGAGGACCAGGAATTACTAAATCAGATTTATTAGTAATAAATAAAATCGATCTTGCTCCTATGGTGGGTGCTAGTTTAGATGTTATGGAACAAGATACCAAAAAAATGCGTGGAGACAAACCCTTTGTCTTTACAAATTTGAAAACAAAACAAGGGCTAGAAAATGTAATTAATTTTATAACTAATCAAAAAGTTTAACAGTAACTTAACTATCGCCTCAAGCACTACAAAATCAAGCAAAGAGGGAAAAAACTCAATTTTTTTTGTTCATAACGATCTTGTTTTTTTTGTAACTTACAGTACAATTACAGCCCAACAGTCTAATTAAGATACAACAGCGTTTGGACAATTTTTTTCTTTTGGATTGTTTCTAGTTAGCAAAAAAACATAAGCAGATCTAAAAATTATGTCAAGATTAGGACGACGTAAATTTCTTATCTACGGTTCGGCAGGGATTGGCACTAGCATCTTATTAAAAGCCTGTGCTAGTGGCGGAGGGGATACTAATACCACTGAGACACCTAGTAATACTCCCACCAATGCTGCTACTCCTGCTAGTAGTGGTGGTGATACGATTAAAGTAGGAATACTTCATTCTCTCAGTGGTACGATGGCAATTAGTGAAACCACTGTCGTTGAAGCAGAGAAGCTAGCGATTAAAGAAATCAATGCTGCTGGTGGTTTATTGGGTAAACAAATTGAAGCAGTTACTGAAGATGGTGCTTCTGATTGGCCTACCTTTGCGGAAAAAGCAGCTAAATTAATCGATAATGATCAGGTTGTAACTGTATTTGGTTGCTGGACTTCTGCCAGTCGTAAAGCGGTATTGCCTGTGTTTGAATCGAAAAAACACATGCTGTGGTATCCTGTTCAATACGAAGGGCAAGAATGTTCACAAAACATCTTCTATACTGGTGCTGCACCCAACCAACAAATTGAACCTGCGGTAGATTGGTTGTTAGAAAACAAGGGTAAAGAGTTCTTCTTAGTTGGTTCTGACTATGTTTTTCCCCGTACTGCTAATACCATTATCAAAGAACAGTTAAAAGCCAAAGGTGGAACAGTAGTTGGTGAAGATTATTTACCCTTGGGCGATACAGAAGTCACTTCTATTATTACGAAAATCAAAGCAGCTTTGCCTAACGGTGGTGTAATTTTCAATAGTTTAAATGGCGACAGTAATGTTGCTTTGTTTAAACAAATGCAGGGTGCAGGATTAACCGCAGATAAGTATCCCACCATGTCTGTTAGTATCGCTGAAGAAGAAGTACGGCAAATTGGTAAAGAATATTTACTGGGTCACTACGCAGCTTGGAATTATTTCCAAACTGTAGATAGCCCTACTAACAACAAATTTGTTGAAGCTTTCAAAGCAGAATATGGTGAAGACAGAGTAACCAATGACCCAATGGAAGCTGCCTATATCATGGTTTATTTGTGGAAACAGGCAGTAGAACAAGCGGGAACGACTGATTTAGAAGCAGTACGTAAAGCTGCTGTGGGTCAAGAATTTGATGCCCCTGAAGGCAAAGTGAAAATGTTCCCCAATCACCACATCTCTAAAACTGTCAGAATCGGTCAAGTCAGAGATGATGGTTTATTTGATATTGTTTGGTCAACTGAAGGTCCTGTCGATCCTGTACCTTGGAATCAGTATGTTCCAGAGACTAAAGGTTTCGCCTGTGATTGGACTGATCCTAACAAAGGCGGTAAATACAAAGTAGAGAAAACTTAAATAAGTCATTAGTGATTAGTCATTGGTTGTTAGCACGACTTCTAGACTAACCAATGACAAACAACAACTTAATTAATTTAATTTTTAGTTGAAGAGGGTAGAAAAAGTAAAGAACAATACTTTTTTTGCCCTTTTGATTATTTAAAGTTTAGTAGTTTAACACATAGATAAGATAAGTGACAGCATTAATAGAAGGTTTATTCAATGGAATCAGTATTGGTTCGGTTTTGTTAATTGCTGCTTTGGGGTTAGCAATTGTCTTTGGACTCATGGGAGTAATTAATCTTGCCCACGGCGAATTAATGATGCTTGGTGCATATACTACTTTTGTAGTTCAAAACGTTTTTAAACCTTTAGGTTCGCCTTGGTTTGATTTTTACATTATTTTTGCTATTCCAGTGGCATTTTTGGTTGCTGCTTTGGCAGGTTTAGTTTTGGAAAAGGGAGTAATTCGCTTTCTTTATGGACGACCGCTAGAAACTCTTTTGGCAACCTGGGGTGTCAGTTTAATTTTGCGTCAGTTTGTCCGCAGTGTCAGTTGGATGTTGATTATTAGTTTAATCGTCTTTTGTCTGTTGTTTTTTGGAGGGATGACCGTTTTAAGTCGTCGTTCCAATTGGGAAAGAATTAGAAATTGGGCGATCGCTATTTTAATTCCTTTATCCGCAGCAATTGCTACCCTCACAGGATTCTTGATTAATAAAACTGGTCAAATTGCTTTAACTAGGGCGTGGTTTAGTGCTAGAAACGTCGATGTTACAGCCCCTAGTTGGTTACGAGGGGGATTAAAAATCCTTGGTTTTCAAATGCCCTATGCCCGTTTATTTATTATTGGCTTAACAATTCTTTGTTTACTGGGAGTGTATTGGTTTTTAAACCGTTCTGCTTGGGGTTTAAGAATTCGTTCCGTAACTCAAAATCGCAGCATGAGTTCTTGTTTGGGTATTCCTACAGCGAAAGTAGATGCTTTAACATTTGCCCTTGGTTCGGGTTTAGCTGGAATTGCTGGAGTGGCAGTAAGTTTACTTGGTTCAGTGGGGCCGAATACAGGACAAAATTATATTGTTGACACCTTTATGGTGGTAGTTGTCGGTGGTGTTGGTAATCTTTTAGGTACGATTGTCGCTGCTTTAGGAATTGGGATTCTGAATTATTTAATTGGTTCAGGCACTTTAGCATTAATATTTACCTCCACAGAAAGTTTGAAACCATTGGTAGACTTTTTCCTCTTCTTTGCCACAATTAGCATGGCAAAAGTGATGGTTTTTGCTTTAATTATTGCCTTTTTACAATTAAAACCTGCCGGATTATTCCCTCAGAAAGGAAGAACTGCCGAATTGTAAGTAGGGACAATTGGTCAATTGCCCGTACAGTTATCAGCTATCAATTTGAAATTTATTACATGATAGAAACTAATCATGGATGTAGAAGTAAAAACCGGTTTTGAAAAAAGAAGAGAACAGCGACAAAAAAAAATAATTGAAATAGTTACTATTGCTGTACTAACAATTGTTTTTGGCATCATTCTTCCTCTCTTCATCCCTGCGTTTCGTTTGCGATTATTAGGAAGATTTATTTCGTTAGCAATAGTCGCTCTTGGTATCGATTTAATTTGGGGTTATACAGGTTTATTAAGTTTAGGTCATGGTATCTTTTTTGCTTTAGGTGGTTATGCCTTAGCTATGCACCTAAATTTACAACCGCAAGGACAATTACCAGAATTTTTTACTCTTTATGGAGTAAGTGAGTTACCTTGGTTTTGGCAACCTTTTAATTCTTTTCTGCTCACAATTATTGCTTTAATTGTAATTCCTGGAATTGTGGCAGGTTTATTAGGTTATTTAGTATTTCGTAACCGCATCAAAGGAGTTTACTTTTCAATTCTGACTCAAGCAGCTTTAATTGTTTTCTTTAACTTTTTTAATGGACAACAAAAATTAATTAATGGTACGAACGGACTTAAAACAGATACTCAAGCTATTTTTGGTGTTTTAGCAAGTTCTCGACAGGCTCAATTAGCTTTTTATGAAATATCAATTATCTGTTTAATTTTAGTTTATTTATTATGTCGCTGGTTAACTAGTGGCAGATTTGGCAGATTATTAGTAGCAATTAGAGATGATGAAACTAGGGTTCGTTTTTCTGGTTATAATCCCACAGGATATAAAGTTTTAGTCTTTGCAATTTCAGGTGCGATCGCAGGAATTGCTGGTGCATTATATACAGTTCAAACAGGAATTATTACACCTAATGCGATGGATGTTGCTTTCTCAATTGAGATGGTAATTTGGGTAGCTGTAGGTGGTAGAGGAACATTAATCGGTGCTATTTTTGGAGTTTTATTAGTTAGATTGGCACAAACTTTTTTAAGCGAACGTTTTCCAGAAGTCTGGTTATTTTTCCAAGGTGCATTATTTTTAATTGTAGTGACTGTTCTGCCTACTGGAATTATCGGTTGGTGGCGTGAAGATGGTTGGGAAAAATTACGCAACTTCTTTGGTTATCGTCGTCCTGTAGTTACTTATCCTGCTTTAGAAGAAGACCCAGAAATTCAAAGAGAAAGAGAAGAATTAACCCGTAAACAGTGACCAGTTATCAGTTATCAGTTATCCGTTAGCAAAGATTAAGTAAAAAGTAGCAATTAAACATCAACTATCAACAAAAAAACACTACCAACCGATAACTCTATTTGTGAATTGTTTATTTGTGGACAAACAATTAACTATCTATCAATCTAATGACTACTAGCAAAATCTTAGAAATTGAAAATTTAACTATAAATTTTGACGGTTTTAAAGCTCTTAATAATCTCAATTTTAGTATGGATACTGGAGAGTTAAGAGTTATTATTGGCCCTAACGGAGCAGGAAAAACAACTTTTTTAGATGTAATTACTGGCAAAGTTCAGCCAACAGAAGGAAGGGTTTTATTTAAAGGTAGAAATCTCAAAAAAACCCCAGAATATCAAATCGCTTGTTTAGGAATTGGTCGAAAATTCCAAACACCTAGAGTTTATTTAAATTTAACTGTTAGAGAAAATTTGGATTTAGTTTGTAATCACAATAAAAGCGTTTTTTCTACCTTATTTAATCGTCCTGCTGTCACAGAAATGAGAACCGTAGCAGGATTATTAGAAACAATTGGTTTAGAAGCTAAAGCAGACTTAGCAGCAGCTTTGCTTTCTCATGGGGAAAAACAACGTTTAGAAATCGGTATGTTAGTGGCTCAATCTCCTGATTTATTGTTAGTAGATGAACCAGCAGCAGGCTTAACCGATGAAGAGACAGAAAATGTAGGTGCTTTACTACTTTCTTTAGCGGAAAGTCATTCAATTATTGCGATCGAACATGATATGGAATTTGTTCGTCAAATTGCTAATAACAAAGTAACAGTTTTACATCAAGGTTCAGTACTTTGTGAAGGCACAATGGATCAAGTTCAAAATGACCCTCGTGTGATTGAAGTTTATTTAGGACAACCAATCGAATAAAGTAAAAAGTTCGTTAAATCAAAAATGCAAGTACTAAGTGTCGATTCTCAACTACCAAAAACAGATTTAATGTTGCAGGTTAAAAACCTCAATGTTTATTACGGAGAAAGCCATATCCTCCGCGATGTAGATTTAAGCATTCCTTCAGGACAAATGGTATGTCTAATTGGACGTAACGGTGTAGGTAAAACTACCTTATTGAAAACCATTATGGGTTTATTAAAACCTCGTACTGGAGAAATTATTTTTAACGATTTACCTATTACTAAATTGCCAACCGATCGCCGTGCGAGAATGGGAATAGGTTATGTTCCCCAAGGAAGAGAGGTTATCCCTCGTGTCACAGTCAAAGAAAACTTACTTTTAGGAATAGAAGCTCGTCCTGAGGGAAGAAAAGGTAATGAAGAAATTCCTGAAGAGATTTTTGACCTTTTTCCTGTCCTCAAAACAATGTTATCTCGGATGGGAGGCGATTTGAGTGGCGGACAACAACAACAACTTGCGATCGCTCGCGCTTTAATGGGTAAACCCCGTTTATTGGTTTTAGACGAACCTACCGAGGGAATTCAACCTTCAATTATTCTGGAAATCGAAGCAGCGGTTAAACGAATTATTGAAGCTACAGGTATTTCAGTTTTATTAGTCGAACAGCATTTACATTTTGTCCGTCAAGCAGATAGATATTATGCCATGCAAAAAGGCGGAATTGTCGCTTCTGGAAGTACCGATCAATTAAGTCAAGAAGTAATTCAAAGATTTTTGGCTGTGTAGATTCTGGCTTGCTTTTAATTCTGAATCTTTAGAAAAATTGTAGAATTAATTATGAATATGGTAAACAATGGTTCGGACAATTTTTAGGAAAAAAGAAAAAAAAAGCCATCCATCAGATAAGGTAAAAGTGTTGAGCGATTACCGCAAATGGATAGCTTTAAGCTGGTTACAAATGACTAATGACTATTGACACTAACTAATTGACCGAGTGCAAGACGATTAGTACCACTAACAATAACGCGATCGCTTTTCTGAAGAGTTCCTCGAACTAAAACTCTTTCTCCTTCTGTTCGGGACGAGTACCAGCAAGCAATTCATCTAATTGACTTTGGGCTTCAGCAACTCTTGCCTGTTGAGTATCAATTTCTTCCGAGCGAGTGCCAGCGAGTAATTCATCTAACTGACTTTGGGCTTGATCGAGGCGTGCTTGTTGGGCATTGATTTCGGTGTCTACTTCTTCATACTGTTCGCGAGAAATTGCACCCTGTTCATACAATCCTTTTCTGCGATCGTGTTTAGTACGGGCTAGTTCTAATTGTTTTTCTAATTCCGTTACGGAGGCACGAGAGGCAGCGATTGTTTGCGAACGAGAACCTGCTTTCATTTGAGCCAATTGAGCTTGCGATCGCTATGCTAATAATTGTTGTTTTTGTACTTCTAAGGAACTGCGATCAAGACTAGCTAAAATAGTACCAGTAGTAACTTTTTGTCCTTCATCAACATTAATCGAGAGTAATTTACCATTGCGTTCAAAACCCAATTCACTACTCCGATTAGCTGAAATTGTCCCCGTATAGTTACGAGATACTTGATAAGAATCTACAACTTCTCAAGCAATAGTTTTGACGGGTAAAGCATTATCTGAAGCTAAAGCTAACGAATTTAGAGAGCTTTCTTGAGGAGGCGGAGTTTTAGCAGCAAAAGGATTAATTAATAAGATTGACAACCCCGATAGTAAAACAACTGCACCGCCAAGCCATAGTTTCCAGTTACGTTTGGGTTGTGCTGGCAGTAACTGATGATAACCTGCTTCCTGTAATTGATTTGCCAAATCTTGTAAAAAAACTGCTGCTTTGTCAGAACCATTGGTTGACATCTGCATAGCCATTTGTTCCATAACTTGGAATAGTCCAGCGTCAAGCAGCTTTTTATTAGTAGCTAAAATCTTGCTAGTTTGGTTGGGATAAGTAAGTAAAACTTCAATTAAATGATGATAAGCTTCCAGCGATTCTTCATTAGCTTCCCGAAATTCACATACAGCTAGAGCCTTTTTGATTTGAGAAGCTATATTTTTAAGGAAATTAGCTGCATCAGTTGAACCCTTAGCTTTCATCTGAGTAGCTACTGATTCCATTTGTTCTACTAAATCGGAATTAATTAATTCTTCGTTAGCTTCTAAGATTTTAATAGCCTGATCTGGATAGGTTAATAAAGCTTCAATTAATTGTTCCGATGGCGATTTTTCTGAAGATGCTCTTAATTGAGTTATCTGTTGAGTGGGAATAGTTTCTTCTGCAAAAGGATTAAAAGCTTCATTCTTAAGCTGTGTAGCTTCTATATCTATAAGTTGCTTGTTCATGGTATTTACGATTATTGATTAAAAATAAAAATGATTGGTGTTAAGGAATTATTCACAGATAAGATAAGTAGGATGGGTTTCGCTATCGCTCTACCCATCAATTGATTACTGGCATTGGGTTTCATTCTTCAACCCAACCTACCAAGCTAAAAATGAATATATTTATTTTCTTCATGTAGCATTAATTGCTATTGTTGGATTTCATCCTTCAAACGTCACTTGCTACAACGGAGGACACCTCCGCAACACGGTGACTCCCTAACCTACTAGCTTTTAACTTTTGTCTCCTGCTTCCTGTAAGGGCGAACGGCGGTTCGCCCCTACGCCCTTTGAATTCTGCGGACTGCCTTTTTTCCTTTAAAAAATCACTCAACGCTTCAATAACATGATTGCTTTCTGCTAAACAACAATCCAATTGAGGAGCTAAATAAGCTTGAATTGCGCCAAATTCTGCGATTAATTCTTCTCTTCTGCCTTCATCTATCCATTGCGCGAGACGATGATAAGTATTGGCTAATTGAGCGATTGCCTGACGGGATTCGGTCGTAGCAAGCATAATATCGATTACCATTGGTGCAGACTGAGTTAACAAACGACTAATCATTCCCAATTGCAAACGATAGGGAGGACTGGCAAAATCGAGACTGCGACAGGTATCTAATTCTTGTTCTGCTAAAAATCCCCCCAGACTAAAGGTAGTAAACTGACGCACAGCTTGAACTGCAACCATCATGAGATCGTGTTCTTCCGCAGTAGAATAGATTAATTCGCCTCCATCGGCTTTGATTAGTTCAAGTAACCATTGAAATTCCTCATCTCTACGTCCCGAACAAACTACAACTTTTTGGGATAGGAAAGATTGCACCTTACCAAACATGGGATGCAAACCCATTACTGCACCTGGATGGTATTCCAACATGGTTTTCAAGGCAGGAGTTTTAATACTGGTAAGATCGGCTAAAGCTGTATTAGGAGAGAGATATTTAACAGTTTTTGTGATTACTTCAGTGGTGTATTTGATGGGTACGCAGATTAAAACTAAATCTTTGTTAGTTAATAATTCTTCTGCCTTATCCCAATCATTATGTTCGAGAATGGTTACTTGATGTCCTGCTGCGGATAGTTTTTGAGCAAAGAAACTACCCATCATGCCACTGCCACCGATTATAGTAACTTTTCGCGGTTTAGTTATTGGTTGAAGATTAGTTGGCAATCTATTTTTAGCTGCTGCCTGACAATTAATGACTAAATTTTTCCAAATAAATTCAGGAACACCAACTCGATCCAAAATGGGGATAAGATTTGATTCAATTACATCATTGTTTTTTGTTTCTTGTAAAAGCTCGATCTTTTTTCCCAGTAATCGAATTAATTCTGTATCGATTTCTTTGATATGTTGTTCGATCATAATTGATTATCTAATTGCTGTGAATTAATAATTTGGGCAAGGGCTATTCGCGAATAGCCCCTACGATTAATGCGCGATCGCTAGATCGGGACGCAATAAGGCAGCATCTCGTAAATAAACGGGTTGCAAAGCAGTTTGAGGCAGGGGTGTATTAAACTGAATTAACACCCGAATACATCTAGGCAAACTATCAGGAACATCCATCTGCTGGACATCTAAGAGGGGAACTAAATCCCAACCTGGACGATGACGAACTACCGAAGCAGGGAAGATGGCATTTAAATCTTTAGTGACAGAAAAAACTACACTAACAATTAGCTCGGGATCTAGTTGATTTTTGCGTTCGAGGACATCGAATAACTCTCTCACTGCTTCTGCGATCGCTCTCGAAGAATTTTCGGTTACGGTAGTTGCCCCTCTCAGTCCGCGAACTCGCCAGGAAACGGTTTGAGGTCGATAGGCGGGGCGATGTTGTAAAAAGGTTAGTTGATTCATGTCGATGTAATAGTTAAATAATTGATTAGTTGATTGAACAAATTGATGGGCTAGATTTTTTAAAGCTTTTTGGTTCCAACAATAAGCCCCTAAACCAATAGCTAGATTAGAAAGAGAAATGCCAATAAAAATTTCGTTTACACCCAATAGCCGACTGCCTGCATAAGCTAGAGGTAGATATAAAACAAACATCTGTACTAAATTCATCACTACAGAAGGCAGTGGTTTACCGAGAGCGTTAAAAGTAGAACCAGACATTTGCACTACTCCTGCTGCTGCGTAACTCACAGGAACAATAATTAAATAAGTAGTTGCGATGGAAATTACTTCAGGATTTTGGTTAAAAACTGAGGCTAAGTGACTAGAACTTAAACCAAGGATTAAAGCAGCTAAACCTCCCCAAATTAGACAAAATATAGCACTCCAATAAAAAGACTGATTAACCCGCTTTAATTTTCCTGCACCCCAATTTTGCCCAACTAAAGGCGTAACACTAGCGGATAAAGCAATAAAAGCGATAAAGACTAAGGATTCAATCCTGGAGGCAATACCAAAACCAGCTACAGCTTCCGCCCCATAGGCAGCAATCATACTAGTAATAATTGCGATCGCAATTGGGGAAATAGCATTAGTTACAGCAGCAGGAATTCCAATATGCAGAACTTCTTGCCAGGATTCTGCCACCTCTTGAATTTTCGGTGGATTAAAAATAATTACTTTTTCTCGATAATAGAGAAACCAGAAAACTGCTATTAAACCGATTATTTGGGAGATAACTGTAGCTAAAGCTGCACCTTGAACTTCTAGGCGTGGGAAACCAGCCCAGCCAAAAATTAATAATGGATCAAGAACAATATTAACTACTGTCGCTACCGTCATCACCAAAGCAGGAAATTGAGAATTACCAGCAGCACGAATAATACTATTGGCGATAATTGGTACAACTAGAGAAATCGTACCTAAATACCAAATCTCCATATAATCTGCGATCGCAGGAAGAATTTCTGCTTCAGCACCCAAAGCTGTAAATAAAGGTTTAATGGTGATTAGCCCAGCCAGAGTGAAGCAGACAGAGATTAAGACCGATAAAGCTAAAGTATCCGTAATTAATCTCTTCATTTTATCGCGATCGCCTTCTCCAATCGCACGGGCGATAACTGCACCTGCCCCATTGCCCAAACCCATTGCTAAACAAGCAAAAGTAGAAAAGATAGGAAAGATAAAACTCATGGCTGCTAACTCTTTAGTTCCCAGTTGGGCAACAAAATAAGTATCAGTCAGGCTTAAAGCTACAACAGTTAACAATCCCCAAAACATGGGTACGCTCAATTGAATTAAATGAGAGCGAACGCTACCTGTAGTTAAAGTTTGTTCAATTGCTTGGGATGGGTTACTTTTCATAACACATACTTCTGACTTCGTTAACAGACCAATCTTGGCGAAAATCATACCTGCCAGGAGCAAGTATATTGTTAGGGTCTAATGCTTCCTTAATTTGTTGTAGTAATTGACTGTAATCATCTTGCGCCGAGGGAAGCAATTTCATCCCCCTAGTACTTAAGCGATAGGGAATATAACCTTCTAGTGCCAATTTCTGGAACATTTCGTCGTGGCAGCCAAGGGCGCGTTGATCTTCCCCTGGTAGTTCTCTGTCATACATAATAGTTACAGTTAGATCGATGCTTCTTTCTGTGACGCATTGCAGCCCAACATTAGGTTCAAACTGATACTGTTTGGCTATTTGTTTGATAATGTTTAAGGCTTTTCTAGTATGCTGTCCATCAAAGGGTAGACTTGGTGCTAACCAGATAACTCCACAGCCATCTAGATCTGGGTTCATCTGAGCATGAGATGGCACAGGAGATTGCTTACGCCAGTAAACCATCGGCATGGTTTTTTCTGTAGGCACACCCCGTTGAGGATTCTTGCGAAAAAGAACGTCAAGAGTTTCATTTAAGTCGATTTTGAGCAATTTTTTCGCCAAAGGCTGAATCAATTCAGTGATTCTGGCTTTACTATGGTCAAAGAAGATCAGTTTATCGACTTTGTTCTTTAATGCTTTTTGAATCAACTTGCGTTCTATCCGTCCCTGTTCCCTACTAACGGAATATAAAGCTCCTTCTCCAACCCATGCACCACCACCCCATTGCTGTCTTAGTTTTGCCATTAACTCGGTTGGTAGGGGTGTCTTGCCGTTAGTTTCTTGCCAAGGATACTGTTGCCTAGTAGAAAGCATTCGATGGTCATTAAAGATCACAAAACTATTTTTGAGTAGTCCCTGTAACTTCAATTCTCTTAGAGTATCGACTAATGCTTCTAAACGAGAATCATCATTAATTGCATAGAAAAAAGACTGAAAATAGCGGGGATAGGGAATTAGCCACATAGTTAATTCGGTAACTATACCAAGGTTAGACTGGGTAAAAATGCCATCAAAATAAGGACCAACTCCCCAACGGTTAACCTTTGCAGCCTTAGCATTACCAAAACGACTCAATCCAGTATGAATGCATTCTCCTGTGGGCAAGACTACTTCTAGAGCGCAGACATGGCTAAATCTATCTCCCAAAGGACCTTTGGCAACACCTCTTTCCAAGATATTGCCAATCAAACTAGAATCAGGAGTGCTGCCAGTTACGCTTAAATATAAATTGGAGTTTTGCTGTTGCAAAAAGTCAAATAATTGACGCTGCGTTACTCCAGGTTCTATGGTTACATAAGCTAGCTTTTCGTTGTAATCAACAATACGGTTGAGCCTACCCAAATCCATAATTACAGAGCTATCTTGAGTAGGAACTCGTGAGCCATAACCCCAATTCTTACCAGTGCTAATCGGATAGATAGCTACTTGATATTGATTAGCAATTTTTACACAAGCTTGAACTTCATTGCGATCGCCTGGTTTAATTACAGCTAAAACTTTTTCAGTGGTAAAATAAGTTCCTGTTTCGGCAGCAGATACTGTGGCTTCGTCGCTAAGAACGTTTTGTGTACCTAAAACATCCCGAAATGCTTGTAAGGCATCAACTAAGTTTTCCATTTTTTTCTCCTGAATAATGTAGTTAAGATTTAGATTGACTCGCCAATAGCTAACTCGATAGGAAGCTTGAGATGATACCAATGACTAGGAATATCTAGTTCGGGAATTGTCAGACGACTTTCCATCGGTTCGTTACCAGAGCGATAAAATTCATGAATTTTATAGAGAGGAACTGGTTTAATGATGTGAGTATGAATACCTAAGCAGTCAGAGAAATAATTGAAAATTGAGCGATTAGCACAACTAACCAAAAGATGAGGTTGCTCTTCATTGAGATGAATAAAATCTTGACAATGAGCTACGCCCATCAATAATTTGCCAATGCCTTGATTACGCCACTTATCTTTGACTACAAATTTACTTAGTTCTCGGATATTTTTGCCAGAATATTGGTTGGCGATACCAATTTCGTCTAAAAGTTTGTTAATATCTTGCTCTGTTACCTTGCCATATCTTTCTGGATTAGTACTGTGGAGGTATAATCCCATCGTGGCAGCGATTTCTCCATCAATTAGTCCCATCAAATAATGATGAGGATATAATTCAATTTTTGCTTCTATATCAAAATAAGATGGGGAAAAGGTAATGCCCATTTTTTGGTAATAAACTTCAGAAATCAAAGATTGACATTGAAAAATTTCTGGATCGGATTGGGCAATTTTAAATTGAATGCAAGCTCGTTTAGTTGCTCGATCTTGATTGATTAAAGTTAAACTCATATTTCTTGCCCCTTATTAGGTAATGGTTGATGAAAATGAAAAAGAAATATTATGCTGTTTGGGAAAAAACAGCTTGATTTTGACTGAGTAATCTTTTGAGTACTTTGCCTGTGGCATTTTTGGGAATGGCATCGACGAATTTAAAGCATTTAGGTACTTTGTAGGTGGCGATTTTCTCGGCACAGAAAGCAGCAATTTCGGTTTCGGTAATGGTGTAACCGTCTTTAAGAACGATATTGGCGTTGACGGTTTCGCCTTTAAAAGGATCGGGCAGTCCATATACTGCTGCTTCGGCAACGGCTGGATGTTGATAGAGAACGTTTTCTACTTCGGCGGGATAGACTTTAAAACCAGAGACATTGATCATGTCTTTGAGGCGATCAACAATATAAAAGTAACCATCTTCATCCATCGAACCGATATCACCACTGTGAAACCAACCATTTTTCAAAACTTTGGCAGTTTCTAAGGGACGATTCCAATAACCCAACATGACGTTAGATCCTTTGATGGCAATTTCACCTATTTCTCCTGGGGGTAATTCTTTGCCTTCCGTATCGACAATCTTCATGGCAACGTTGTCAATGGGAGTACCAATTGAACCAAATTTGTAGTTTGAATTGTGGTTGTAACAAGCACAGGGAGAAGTTTCAGTTAAACCGTAACCTTCATGGATGACGATGCCGTATTGTTCCTGCCATTTTTGGGCGATTTCTACTGGCATGGGTGCAGCAGCAGAGAAAAAATAACGCACATTTGCCAAAATTGAAGGATTGAGATTTAAGAGTGTAATAAATACTGTCGGTACACCAAAAAACATGGTGATTTTTTCAGTTAAGATCGCGTCTAAAACTTGTTCGGGGTTGAATCTTCTTTGCAAAACAATGGTTGCACCGACATTTAATCCTGCATTGAGAACTGCATTTTGTCCGAAGCAATGAAATAAGGGAAGATAAAGCAACAAGCGATCGCCTGAGGTCATATTACAACAGTGATTTTGGGCTGCCATATTGGAAACAATATTGCCGTGGGAAAGTGTCGCACCTTTAGGAAAACCAGTCGTTCCAGAGGTATAGACGATCGCAGCAGGATCTTTTTTATTTAAATCTATCGCTTCGGCCTCGGGTGAAGCATTGGCAATAATCCAATCTAGACTAATTCCTCTACCGATTTGTTGTTCGGCAAGCAAAATAGTTTGCAGTTGGGGAATATCGGGTTTGATAACTTGTTCTCTTAATTCTTCGGTAGTAACTAAAACCTTGGCAGTGCAGTCGTTGAGAATAAAACTTACTTCACTGCTTTTTAGCATCACATTTAGAGAAACTGCGATCGCACCTAGTTTAAGAGTACCCAGATAGGAAATAATAAATTCAGGAATATTAGGGAGGAAAAGAGCAACGCGATCGCCTTTTGTTACTCCTAGTTTGGTCAAACCATTCGCCATGCGGTTGGCTAATCGATCTAATTCTTGATAAGTGTAAGATTTTTCTTCAAAGATTAAGGCGGTTTTGTCAGGAAAAAGCTTACTAGCACGTTCGATGTGATAAGTAATGTTCATGATGGAAAGTCAAAAGGCAAAAGTTAAAAGTTAATGTAGGGGCGATCGATTCGCGTCTCCGAAGGTGCAGCGAATCGCCCTTACGGTAAGAAGGCAGAAGGCGTAAAGGCAAAGGGCATTCGCCAAAGGAAAATTAATTGATAACTGATGAAATTGCCTGAACAATTCGTCCACCAGCAGTAAGATCGGCAGCAATTAGGGAGATGTGTTCGTCTAAAGCTTGTTCGTTGTCGTTCCAAATATAGGGACGTTCTTCGGAGGGTGTTTTGCCGACTACTTCTTTAATGGCTAAATACAACTGACAACTGGCAGGAGAAAGACATTGAGAAGCATCGTAATGATTGGCAATTTTCTTCGCCCGCAAGTCAACAGATTGAACGCCAAACATTAGCGCGATCGCCATATATTGTTGGAAAATTTCAATCGAACGCCGAGTTAAGTTAGCCGAACCAAATCCTTGAGAGTTGATGTTTTGGTTGAATTGTTCGGCGTGAGTGGGAAAGCGATCGGTGAGGGAGTTGCCGTAAAATGTCAACAAGGGCATGATCGAGTTCCCTGTAATTTGTAGCCCTTTGAGTCCCATATTGACAGGGCGATCGCTATTACCAACTAAAGAAGCAGGTAAACCGTTGTTAAACTCTGGCATGGTTAGCATGGCAATTTGAACATCTAAATGCTTCGCCAACAAACCCATGTAGTAACGAAGGTTATCCATTCCTGTGCCGATATACTGCCCTAAGAAATTACCGCCGTGGTAACTGGCATTACCTGCAACATCGATTAAGGGGTTATCAGTGACAGAATTAATTTCGATTTCAATTTGTTTGGCAATTTCGCTAATTCCATCTGCGATCGGCCCTGTATATTGAGGTAGGCAACGCAGTGAATAACGATCTTGAATGGGTTGTTCGCCTCGATAGTCATGAGAACCATCTAATTCATCCCGAATTAAAGCAGAACCTTCGATCAAATTGAGCATTTGTTGTGCTGACCAAATTTGACCAGGATGAGGTTTACACTGATGAATAAAAGGATGGAAGGATTGATTAGTTGCGTTCAAACCTTGTAAAGCTAAAGCGTGCGCCCCTAAAGATAAGGCAAGCAGATTTTGGGCATCGTAGACGCAGTTAGCAGCAATACCAGTCATCACTGCTGTACCGTTCATCATGGCTAAACCTTCTTTCGGCAATAATTCTAAAGGTTCTAATCCCAAAAGTTTCAACGCTTCAGGCGCAGTCATTTCTTCCCCG
Source organism: Stanieria sp. NIES-3757 (assembly GCA_002355455.1). Classification (NCBI taxonomy): domain Bacteria; kingdom Bacillati; phylum Cyanobacteriota; class Cyanophyceae; order Pleurocapsales; family Dermocarpellaceae; genus Stanieria; species Stanieria sp. NIES-3757. Next base: position 2,414,587 of record AP017375.1, on the reverse strand, counting down.
TTAAAGTCAACGGTATAGTAATCGTTCAGCCCAACTAACGCCCCAGTAATATAAGCCAAAGGAGTTAAATCTCCACTCGCCCCAATCGAACCGAATTCTCTAACATGGGGAGTAACACCAGCATTTAAAAAAGTTTCGATGCGTTGAATTAGTTCTAAACGAATGCCCGATGCACCATGAAGGTGAGAATTTGCCCTGAGTAGCATTCCCGCACGCACATCAGCTAAAGACAATTTCTGTCCCGCACCAACTTTGTGATAGCGCATCAAGTTATTTTGCAATTCTTTAGCTAAGTCAGGCGTAATGACAACGTTTGCCATACCACCAAAACCGCTAGTTACTCCATAAATAGGTTCGCCCGATGCGACTGCTTCAGCTACCCATTCACAAGAGGAGTTAACTTTTTGCAAAACTTCTTCTTTGGTAGTTAGGAGTGCCTTTGCACCATAACGGGCAACTTGAGCAACTTCTGTGATTGTTAAAGGCTTTTCACCGACAATTACAACTGAACCTGAAGAACTATGAGGGAATTTGTCAGTAAAAGTTTGAGGTTGGGTTTGATTTCGAGATGCTATAATCATGGTTAATTCGAGAAAAAATGTTTGTAGAGTAGCTAATGAGTTGGTATCTCATTAGCCTTTTTATTGGAAAAAAATCGAGGTTGTCAAAAGTCAAAAGTATAAGACCCATTTTGGTAACTGGTCACTGATAACTGATTATTGAATTACGCGATCGCAGCAAATTGCTTATAGGGAGTAAGACTACAAAACATCGATTCGCAAGCAGGTTTCCAAGGACGACCGACTGCCATCGCCATTACTTTCATCTCTTCAGTTAAAAGATAAAATTGTTCGGGAGTGAGAGACTGAGAACCATCAGAAAGAGCTTTAGCAGGGTTAGGATGAACTTCAATCATCAGAGAATCTGTTCCTGCTGCGATCGCAGCTAATGCCATGGACGCAACGTATTGAGATTTACCAGTAGCATGACTGGGATCGAGCATAATTGGTAAATGAGTTAATTCTCTTAAAACTGGGATGACAGAAATATCGAAAGTGTTACGAGTATACTGTTTGTCAAAAGTACGAATTCCGCGTTCGCAGAGAATAACGTTAGGATTACCTGCTGTTAAGATATACTCTGCTGCCATCAACCATTCTTGAATAGTTGCAGACATACCACGTTTGAGTAAAACGGGTTTTCCTTTTGCCCCTACTTTTTTAAGTAGAGAGAAGTTTTGCATATTTCTCGCACCAACTTGAATGACATCGGCAACTTCTGCAATAACATCAAGTTCAGCAGCATCCATAACTTCGGTAATGACACCCAAACCAGTCTCTTGACGGGCAGTAGCTAACCATTCTAAAGCAAGTTCGGCATGACCTTGGAAATCATAAGGAGAAGTTCGGGGTTTGTATGCGCCTCCTCTAAGAAACTGCGCCCCTGCTGCTTTCAGTTGAAAAGCTGTATCTACGATCATTTGTTCGCTTTCTACCGAACAAGGACCAGCGACATTAACTAAAGGAGCATTTTTACCAAAAACAACCTCACCATTAGGAGTAGATACAATAACCTCACTATATTCTCCATGACGGAATTCTAAACTTGCTCTTTTGAAGGGTTTTTTGATTTCTAAAACAGTTTCAATGCAAGGGCTAATTGCTTGAATTTGTTCAGTATTTAAATGATTAGTATCTCCTACTAAACCAATAACTACTTTATGTTTGCCCAAACTAGTTTCAGTTTTAAGATTAGGACGAGCTAATTCTTGGTTAATGCGATCGATTTCTTTAAGGGAAGTTCCAGGTTTCATTACAATAATCATTGTTATTACCTCTGATTAAATTAGTTGCAAAATTACTTGTTTTTTGTTTGAAGAAAAATAATCCTTTTGTTATTTATAAATTTAAATTGTTTTTGAAATACCAACAATATCAAAAAATATCAAAAAGTATCGTAATCAAAAATATTTTTAGTATCACTTTTTTTTAAAAGAAAATAACTTAAAAACAAAAAAAACTTACGTGCAAAACACGTAAGCTGATAAAAATGCTCAAAAAATATTAAATAAATAAATTAATAGTTTTTATTTTTATATTAAATAAATTCAATATTTTTTTATTTGATTTATTAGTACATTAGAAAAACTTTTTTTATGCAGTCTCAATCAGTAACAAGTAGAAATTTTTTTTTATTGACGAATCGAACATAAAATTTTGAACTTCGAGAAGAGGGAATAATCTAGACTTCCTTACCAAACAGCCATTAGTGTTTGTTAATTGTTGAATGATTCAAAACTTAAACCCAGATTAAAAATAAATCGAGAACAAACAGAGAAGCCAAGACCAACGGATGATACAAACTTCCGCCTCAATAGTTATATTTAGAGTAGAAAAGAAAATAGAGAGATTAGAACACGTACTAGGCAGAATCACATTTATCTGCTTGTAAACCAAATTTAGAACAAAAGACTTCAAGAATATCCGAATCAGCGACAAGGGTATTATTCTCAATCTACAATTTTTCTTGCTCTTGCCGTTCCGAAGCAGGAACAGGATCGTAACCACCAGGATGTAAAGGATGACAACGAGAAATTCTTTTAATTGCTAACCAGCTACCGCGCCACACGCCAAATTTTTCCACCGCTTCTAAAGCGTATTGAGAACAAGTAGGTTGAAAGCGACAACTAGGGGGAAATAAAGGCGAGATCAAACTACGATAAATTTTAATTAACCAAAGTAAAGCAGTTTTAAGCATCAAAGTTACCAAAATCAAATAAATTAAAGCAATCAACAGTCAAACATCGACAATAAATAATAAACCAGCATTAACAGTTGATAAATGAATTATTTAGGCGAATCAATTTCCTCTCTTTGGTATCCCCTGATTATTATTTTCCTTTATCTAGGAATTTTAGTTACTGTAGCTGAAGGATTAAACCGTTTTATTAATGATGACCCCGAACTTACTAGAAAAGTTGTTCATATCGGTAGCGGTAATGTCATTTTATTAGCTTGGTGGCTCAATCTTTCTAGATGGGTAATTATTGGGGCTGCTATAATTGCAGCAATTATTGCTATAATTTCTTATGTTACGCCAATTTTGCCTAGTATTAATAGTGTAGGTAGAAAAAGCTTGGGAACTCTATTTTATGCTGTTAGTATTGGTATTTTAGCTGCTGTTTTTTGGCAAGACCATCCTCAGTATACTGCGGTTGGCATTTTAGTAATGGCTTGGGGTGATGGGATGGCAGCCATTATTGGTCAACGCTACGGAAAACATACTTATCAATTATTAGGAATTACCAAAAGTTGGGAAGGTTCTCTAACTATGGTTGGATTTAGTTATCTAGTCACTAGTATTATCCTGTTGTTTGTTCAAGGAAATTGTTGGCAGACGTGGTTAATTTCTTTGTTGGTAGCTGTAGGGGCTGCTAGTCTTGAAACTCTTTCCAAATGGGGTATTGACAACCTTACTGTTCCTTTATCGAGCGCAATGTTATGCTTTTGGTGCATTCATATTTTAACTGTCTCTTAAAAATTATCGTTTGATCATCAACAATCTAAATTATTCAGCTTAATCTCATGACAAATCCCTCTTCTACAGAACCGAATCAACCCCCAGAACCACAAGATAGCTATGTTAAATTAGCTATGCGTAATATGGTACGTAAACGAGGTACTTCTTTAAAACACTTTTTTCTGACTACCTTTGGCTTGATTACGTTGTTAATTGGTCTTTCTTATTTAACTAAGCCTTAATTGCATGATTCCTCAAACCGATTTTAGTGTAGAAACTTATGTTGAATATAGTTTTGAAGGTCAGGAATTAAACAATCTCGATCTTACTTGGGAACAATGGGTTCAAGCTTGGTTAAAGCAACTAGAGTCAACCCTTCCTCCTGCTAATAGTTATGAACTAAGTCTTCGTTTTACTGGCGATCGCGAAATCCATGAGCTTAATCAACAATATCGACAAAAAGATCGACCAACAGACGTTCTTGCTTTTGCTGCTTTAGAAGTTGATTTACCCAAACTGGTTGAACTTAACGAGCCTCTATATCTAGGTGATATTGTGATCTCGGTTGATACCGCTCTCAAACAAGCTCAATCTCAAGGACATTCTCTAACGATTGAACTAGCTACTTTAGCTTCCCATGGTTTGCTACACCTGTTGGGTTGGGATCATCCTGATGAACAAAGTTTAGAAAAAATGCTGAATGAACAGGCAAAATTACTGAAATCCGTCGGGATTATTCAATAAAATTCAGTGCATAAGCTGTTTTTTTTGAACATATTATCAAAATATACTGAGTTAAAATTACAAATACTACCAGGTTAGGTAAAGATATATTAAACTTCTTAATTAAAAATAACTTAATTGATCGATAGCTAAAAGCTAGCTTTGTCTCTGTCCAATCCAAAATATCTTTTTATGACCAAAACTATTGTTTCGACTTCTCAACCCAAAGACCTCCGTAATCTCGCGTGGCAAGTAGCTCCCAATCTTTTCTTAAGCTTTAAATATGCGATCGCAGGTGTCTGCTACGCCTTTCTAACTCAAAGAAATTTTCGGATTCATACAATCATCGGGACTCTGGCAATTAGCTTGGGTCTTTTTCTACAAATAACGGCTGTCGAAATGTCTGTAATTGCCCTTACTTGTGCCAGCGTAATGGTATTAGAATTACTAAACACGGCGATCGAATCAGTTGTAGATCTAACAGTTAAGCAAACTTACCACGAACTAGCTAAAATTGCTAAAGATTGTGCTGCTGGTGCTGTGTTTATCTCTGCGATCGCAGCCGTCCTAGTAGCAAGTTTTATCTTGCTTCCCCCTCTATTGAGATTGATTCTCTCAATTTCCTGAAGGAGAATTAGATTTGATTATAGTTATTGATAATTACGATAGTTTTACTTATAATTTAGTTCAATATCTTGGCGAATTAGGCAGAGATTTTCCCGTAGCTGCTGATATTCAAGTTTATCGCAATGACCAAATTGACATAGAGAAAATTATTGCTTTAAATCCTGATGGAATCGTAATATCTCCAGGTCCCGGTCGTCCTGAAGATGCAGGCATTTCGCTTCAACTGATCGAAAAATTAGGAGCAAAATTACCAATTTTGGGAGTTTGTCTAGGACATCAAAGTATTGGTCAAGTATTTGGTGGCAAAATTGTTTCAGCCCCGATTTTAATGCACGGCAAAACCTCAGAAATTCATCATCACAACACAGGGGTATTTGCTGGTTTAAAATCACCTTTTACAGCTACCCGTTATCATAGTTTAGTTATTGAGAAGGAAAGTATTCCTGAAACTTTGGAGATTACTGCTTGGGTAGAAGATGGCACAATTATGGGTGTCCGCCATCGGAACTATCCTCATATCGAAGGAGTCCAATTTCATCCAGAGAGCATTTTAACTAATTCTGGCAAACAGCTATTAGGTAATTTTTTAAAATCTCTCAAGCGCAAATAACTATCAAGATTACGTATCTAACCAAATTGCTGTCACAATAGCGCGACTGCAAATTCTTGTGATGGGATTAACTACGTAATGCTTAATAGTTACAGATACCCAAATTATCAGAGACAATGACTATGAAACGGCGACAGTTAATGCGCTATGGTGGAGCTACTCTACTAACAAGTTGTGGGGCAATTTTGGCTTCATCTTGGCAAGGTTCGACCGCTCAAACTACTAGTGAGGCGGTAACAATCAAATTTTTAGGACATACTTGCTTTTTATTTACTGGTAATGGTTTAAGAGTTTTAGTTAATCCTTTCCGTCCCCTTGGTTGTACCGCAGGTTATTCTGTTCCTAAAGTAGAAGCAGATTTAGTTTTAGTAAGCAGTTTTTTACTAGATGAAGGGGCGGTCGAAAATCTTCCAGGTAATCCTAGAATTTTAACTGAACCAGGAGATTATCAAATTAGTGGTCTAAAATTTCAAGGAATTAGTATTCCTCACGACCGCGAAGGCGGTAGACGTTTCGGTAATAATATTGCTTGGCGTTGGACTCAAAGTGGAGTCAATCTTTTACATTTAGGTGGTGCAGCAGCCCCGATTAGTTTAGAAAATAAAATTTTGATGGGTAAACCCGATGTTTTGTTTGTTCCTGTCGGTGGTGGAGAAAAAGCTTATAACCCTCAAGAAGCTAAAGAAGCAGTTGGAGTTTTAAAACCCAAAGTGGTGATTCCTACTCAATATCTAACGGCTGCTGCTGATAAAAAAAATTGCGATTTGGTTGCAGTAGATGAATTCTTAGCCTTAACTAAAGAATTAGCAGTAAGTAAGCTAAATACTGATAGTATTGCCATTAAACCGACGGATTTACCCCCAGAGGGAACTGTAGTTCGAGTTCTTAATTCTAAATAAAAAAAAACCTCGGAACTCACCGAGGCACAATTCAGGAGAAATCAATGTTGACGCGAGATACCAAAGCTACCATATAGTCTTGCTATCAGCAAGAGAGCTTAAGGTTGAAATAACAAGTAAAGATATTTGTTCTTATACTTTATTAACTTATGTAAATAAATGTAACAGATATTTTACGTGATGACAACATTTATTGGTCAACTCGAACATTCTTACAGGTAAACTACTACTACCAAATATTGGGTCAGCAGCCGATGATTATTGCGATTACAGCTTTAAAGGGAGGGGTAGGTAAAACTACTACAGCGATTCACTTAGCTGCTTATTTTCAAACCCTAGCACCCACCCTATTAATTGATGCAGATAAAAATAGATCTGCTTTAGTTTGGTCAAAGGAGGATAAATTACCTTTTTATGTAGCTTCTCAAGCTGGTTCTACAGGATTAATTACCAAATATACTCATATAGTAATAGATACTCAAGCTAGACCAGAACCAGAAGAGTTAGAAGACTTGGCTAGGGGATGCGATCTATTGATTCTGCCAACTACTCCTAATCACCTCGATCTAGATACCACACTCAAAGCAGTTGAATTACTAGAACCATTAAAGATCAATTACAAAGTTCTGTTGACTCAGGTAGATTCTCGTACAATCAATGGCAGAGAAGCTAGAAAATTTCTAGAAGAAAGTCAACTACCTTTGTTTAAAGCAGATATACCACGCTTAGTTGCTTTTGAAAGATCTCCCAGTCGTGGTGTGATTGTCAAAGATTTTCCCGATCCGCGATCGCATTTGGGATGGTCTAAATATCGCGCAGTTGGTAAGGAAATTCTGCCTTAATCAAAATTACTAGATTTACTCTCCCACCTCTAAGCTTTTCTATTCGCTTTAGTGGGAGTTTTTCGTTACATTAACCTCAATTATTGATCTCTGTTGAGATTGTTGAGAAAAGCGATCTCAAAGAGATCCGCTTCGTGGCACGCATTTTAATCACATCTTTGAGGGGCTGTCCGACCTTCGGTCGCCCTTCGGGAAGGGCGAATTCGATTCGCCATTTTATAAGCCCCGCCCACTTCTAGCAAACCAACCAACTACCGCAGCGATGATCATAAATGCAATTTGTCGCCAGTTTTTTAACTCGCCGAATTTCTCGGTTATTTCTGGTATTTTCTGGACAGCAGTTTCAACATTTTTTTGTTTGGCATCAATCACTTTAAGATCACCTCTTACTTCAGCAATTTCCTGCTTAAGCTCGGATTGAACATGATCGATTTTCTTATCTAGTTCATTAAATTTATTATCAATTTTCTTGTCTAATTCGTTAAACTTATTATCGATTTTTTGCTCTAATTGGTTAAAACCATCTTTGATAAATTCTTTGAGTTGTTGAATATCTGGATTAGATGTTGTGGTCATTGCTATAATTAAGTCAAGAATTTTAATGAATTGAGGAAACCTGATGCTTTGAAGTAAGAGGGTTTCCTTTTTTATTTTATGTCTTTGACCTAGAAAAATAACTAGATTCACTCTCCCACCTCTAAGCTTTTCTATTCGCTTTAGTGGGAATTTTTCGTTAAATTGAGGTAAATCAATCAAACTCGGTTTTAGAAAGATGACTGTTCGTGCTTTTTATCGTGCAGCTAAAGTTGAAAATGCCCAACCTCCATACGATACGATTCATTTCAAAGTTATCTATCCAGCTAAAATGTCGGGAAGTGAATTGGAAAGTAACTTAGGAATTGTACCTGCCGATGAACAACAAGCTCCTTTCCCAGTTGTTATATTCTTCAGTGGATTTAACTGTGGCGCAGAAATCTACCAATGGTTAGCCGTTAAACTGGCAGCAAGAGGCTTGGTAGTCATAATTTTTAACTGGATTGCAGAGGATTTACCTGGAATGGTTAGTCTCACGCCTGGAATTGATTTGACAGCTTGGAAACCAGAAATCTATGGAACTAAACCTACTGCTTCTGCTTTACCAACACTGTTGCAAGAATTAGAGTATTTACAAACAGAAGGAATTTTAGCAGGCAAACTCGATCTAGAAAAGATTGTTTTGGGCGGACATTCAGCAGGAGGAAGGGTCGCAATTGAAAATGCCAATCCTGATTATTTTCCTCAAGTAGTAGCAGGTTTTGCTTATGCTGCCCATACTCTTGGCGGGCTTAACTTTGGTTACCAACCAGGGGAAGTTTTGCCTTTATCAAATTCAATTCCTTTACTGCTAATGGGAGGAACTTGTGATGGAGTAATTAGTAGCAGCAGTCAGCGTTATGGGATTACCTATGAAGATGCTACTACTCCAATTGTCAGTACATTTGATCGTGCTATTTCGGAAACGCGAGATGATCGCTATTTAATATTGATAGAAGGAGCTAATCATTTTTCTCTAGCTTATCCTTGTGACTCGACTGAAGGTAGAATTTTTCTCGACTTTCCTGCTACCCAACCAGAAGTAGAAATTCGCGCTTTGATTGCTGAAGTTGTTAGTCTTTTTATTGATACTCACGTTCGCAATCGAACAGAGCGAACTTTAGAACAGTTGCTTAACTCTGCCCATCCTTTAATTAAATTTTCCGCTCGCAAATAAACTTCGGCTTATTTTTTTCTAGCGATTACTGCATAAAAAGGATCGCCACCCACTAATCCCAACATTCTTAACATGGTAGGAACAGGAGATTGACGGACAATGACTTCTGGGGAAGAAAAACCAGGCACAGACTGAAAGTATTGTTTGACTAATTCTACCCGACTGCTTTCTGTTCCATCTCGCCAAGCTGCGATCGCTTTTTGATAAAACATACGATTAGAAAAACTGACAATACTAATGCCACCTGGTTTGAGAATACGGTTAATCTCGCTAAAAATAGCTTCCGGATATTGTAAATACTGTACGGAAACCGTAATCAGTACAGCATCAAAATCTGCATCGGCAAGGGGTAATTGGGGATTTTGATTTAAATTTTGAATAAAATAATGATTTAGTTGGGGATTTTTAGCTAATTCTTCTTCATTCATCCCATGACCTTCAACATGGGCAAATTCCATCTCTTCGGGAAGGTGGGATACCCAACTACTCATTAGATCGAGGATGCGAGTTTGAGGTTGAAGTCGTTCGCGATAAAGAGTAATTAATTGATCGATAAATCCTTCGTCAACATGAGTTACAAAACGAGGAAAGGCATAAAAATCGCGATCGCTGGTTTCGTCTAATTTGGCTCTTTGTTCTGGTCGCAGCAGCATATTATCTAGTAGTTAAAGTCTCTCTAGAAAATATATTACAAAATATTAAGTATTGAATGCTGGTCAGAGGTCAATCAGGTTGGCATTTTAGATCACAAAAGTTTCTATGCGATCGCAATTATGTAAAGATGCTTTAATACTGAAAAATTCTCCTTCATCTCCAGTAAAACGAAATTCGATTGTTTCAGTTTGATAAGCTTGTATTTGCATCATCGGAATTTCTTGTTCATTTAATACCAAAAATTCGAGTCCTTGAGGAAGATAAGTATGATGATTAACAGGATAAATTTTTACAGAAATATCTTTTTCTCTGTTGGGGAGGGGACTGATATTTAAAATCAGAGCAAGAGAAATTTTTTGCAACTCATTATCCTTATCAACGGATAGATTTAACTCTAAAATTTTAAAACGACTAACTCCTGATAAAAGATGTTCTTTTTGTGGTTTAAGTTGCTCTATACTTCTAAAAGCTATAACTTTTGTCGGTATTAATAACTCTTCTAAAGGTTGCCAACCATTTTCCAATCTTCCTTCTAACCATTTACCCAACTTAATTGGTTGAGTTGTGTTAGGTTGATGCTTAGGTACAATGTTTGAAGAAGATAGTTTTTTTGAATGATTAACTCGTTTAAGTTGGCTCAAATGATCGGGTAAACAATCAAGAGATTGTAATTGATTTAAGGCTAGTCGATTACTTGGGACTTCCGTGACAAATCCTAAGAAAGTTGCTTGTCTAAGAGATTGGTCGAATTGTAAGATGATGTAGCTAATTCTATCTGAACTAACTTCAGCAGGAATTTCAACCCAATCCTGATCCCGTAAGACAAAAAGGCATTCTACTTTACCATAATTAACTAAATCTAAATCAGCTATATTCATTAAACTTTGGAGCAAAGGATTCCAACTATCACTAGTTTCTAGATTAGTTTCCCAGCCCAAATAATTTAAATAATTGTTTACTGCATAAACTGCCAAAGTATTTAAATAAACTTGCTTAGCTTTTTGAGAATTTGATTGATAGCGACTAAACTGTTCTGCGTAACTATGAGCAGTTACAGACAAAGGAATTGTCTTCTTCAACGAATCTGTCATCATCTTTAACATCTTCTAAATCCAATTTAGTTCAACTTTGTAATTCTTTTTTTAATAAAGGGGCAAGTTTTTGGCAGGAACGTTGATAGAAACTACTTAAGGTTGAAACTGATAGCTGAAAATTTTCTGCGATTTCTTCCCAACTATATCCATTGAATTTAGCTAATGCGATCGCTCTAAAATTAGCATCGGGTCGATTTCTAATATGTATTTGACTAAAAACTTGATTAGCGTCTTCTTCAATATATCTATATAGTAATTCTGATAATAATGGTGATACTTCTGGCTGATTAATAGTTTCTAAATCCGTTAAAGTTGGTATTTCTTTATTTTGCCAATGATTAAATTTACGACGGCATTCAATAATCGCTTTTTCTAAACGAAAATTGACCCAATTCATGAACTTGCCTTTGCCTCTTTGTGGATCATAAAGATCTATACGTAAACATACATAAGTAAAAGTAATTATGACTGCTTCTTCATAAAGTAATTGGTAAAATTGGGGAGTAAAACTTCCTTGATAAGGTCGACATAATCGCTGTGATAACTGAATTGCTCTAATTAGTTCGGTTAAAGCATAGCTTCTTAACTCGCTTTGAGGAGGTGCTTTTTGTGCTTCTAATCCTAGTTTTTTTAAGTTGTTATCAGTTAATATTGCTTTAAATGCCTGTTTTTGTAAATTATTTTTCCAAACATTAATGTTAACTTTTCTTGGAGAAAATCGTAATTCATTTTGAGTTATAAGTTGAAAGATTTGTTGTTTTGCTTGGTCGTGAATTTCTTGATAAATTCCCCATAAATTTCCGTTAAATGGACGACAAATTGGACGAGATCTCAATATTAATTCGACCATTCTAGCAATTATTAATTGCTGTTGAACAAAAAATTTTTTTGAGTTGTGTAACTCAAAAAGAAGTTGTTTGAGTAGCTCGTCACTACTAGAAAATTGATCACTCTCAAAACCTGTCATTTGAGAAAATTTTGCCCACCTTAAAAAAATTGATTAGCTAAATCAGAAACACTTCTTATTTCTCACTCTGCTTGATCGATGCAAATTTATGTTTTTTTTAACAAAATTTAATAATCAAACACTAAGTGACAAGTTGTTACCATAAAAGAGATTAATGAATGTATATCTAAAGTTTTAAATGATACAAACTCCTCAAAAAAAAACAACCAAAGAATTAGCAACATTAGCAATAGATTTAATTCATCAACATGGTTGCGAATATGGCGAGATTAGAATTGGTAGTTATCGTCATCAAAGCTTGACAGCTAGAGATCGTTCACTTCGTAATCTAGCTGACGATGTTAGTTCGGGGTTTGGGGTGCGAGTTTTATTAAATGGTTCTTGGGGGTTTGCTGCCTCTCCTCGTCAAAGTCCTGAAGAAATTAGGAGAATTGTTGATTTGGCTGTAGAAATCGCCCGTGGAAGTCATTTAACTCAACAAGAACCAGTTAGATTAGTTCCAGTGGCAGCTTATCAAGACCAATATACCACCCCGATCGCTCTCGATCCTTTTGAGATTTCCATTGCAGAAAAAGCAGAGTTATTATTAACTATTAACGATCGCTTGTTAAAGTATAGCGACCAAGGAATCAAAAAAGCCTACTCTTTTCTGCGTTTTACCAAAGAAGATAAAATTTTCGCCTCCACAGAGGGTTCTTTAATCGAACAAACTATCTATCGTAGTTATCCTGGTTTTTGTTGTACTGCGATTGCTGCTGGTGATGCCCAAGGACGTAATTATGAACGCCCTCCCCTCAATATAGGTTACGAACATATAGATAAGGAAGATTTATTAGGTAATGTGGATCGAGTTGCCCAAGAAGCGATCGCAAAAGTTCATGCCCCAGAATTGACGGCGGACACCCGTACCACTCTAATTTTAAAACCAACTAATCTCTTTTTAACTATTCATGAATCAGTAGGACATCCGACCGAATTAGACCGTGTTTACGGTTATGAAGCTAATTTTGCAGGGACTAGCTTTGCTACTACCGATCAATTAGGCAAGCTACAATATGCTGCGCCTTGGGTCAATTTTGTTGCCGACCGCACCCAAGCAAACGGACGCGCTACGATGGCTTATGATGATGAAGGTGTACCAGCACAACAATGGTATGTAGTCAAAGATGGCATTCTCAATGATTACCTAACTGACAGAGAAACGGCTTATCGCTTGGGACGTGGTAGTAGTAATGGTAGTGCTTATGCAGATAGTTGGTCTAGTGTGCCGATGGTCAGAATTCCCAATTTAGGTTTAGAACCAGGAAAACCTCGCGATAGTCACACTGCTACTTTAGCAGAAATGATCGCCGATACCGAATCAGGAATTTTAATTGATGGCATTGGTAGTTATTCCATCGATCAACAACGACGTAACTTTCAATTCGGTGGTGATGCTTTCTGGAAAATAGAGAAAGGCAAAATCGTCGGGATGTTAAAAAATGTCACCTACCACAGCATGACTACCGACTTTTGGAATAGTATTGACGCGATCGCGCCAGCTTCGGAATGGGAACAATGTGGCACTAATATGTGTGGCAAAGGCGAACCGATGCAAATTGCCCAAATGACTCATGGCTGCGTTCCTGTCAGGGTTAGAGATATTCACGTCGGCAGAAGTTCTTAGATTGTTGCTCGTAACATTGCATTAAATTGGAGATTAATTTGTTTGAGGTAATTTCATGTCGGCAGCAGAGGCGCATCCGCAATTGCTAATTATTGGTAAATCTTTTCCTAGGGAAATTTTCATAAATTTTGAGGGCTGGCTCTAATTCATACATAATTGACAAATGTTATTTCAAAAAATAGCATATATGTAAAATAAGATTTAATATTCTCAATCTTATTTCATAGCAGTGAAATAAAATAACTATCCATCTAATCTTATGATGCGATCTGGTCAATTAGTAAAACAGCTTGAAGGCTACAGCGCTTTTATTCCTGCACCATTACCACCAAACCCTCCAATTAAAATGGATGTAGAGCTTACCCGTTTACTTTCTCAAGCAGATCGTTCACTAGGAAGATTAGATGGAGCTACATCTATTTTGCCCAATCCCGATTTGTTTGTTGCTATGTATGTTCGTCAAGAAGCCGTACTTAGTTCTCAAATAGAAGGTACTCAAAGCACACTTGAAGATGTACTACAGTATGAAATCGATGCTAAAGGACAAGAACGCCCTAAAGATGTCGAAGAAGTAGTTAACTATGTTCATGCGTTGCAATATGGCTTAGAACGTCTTCAAGAGTTACCTTTGTGTCTACGCTTGATTAGAGAAATTCATGCTAAATTACTCGATGGGGTTAGAGGAAGCGATCGCACTCCAGGAGAATTTCGTAAAACTCAAAATTGGATAGGTTCTCCAGGTTGCACTTTAGCTACAGCAACGTTTATTCCACCACCTGTTTTGGAAATGCACAAGGCTCTTGATAATCTAGAAAAATTTTTACATGATCGCAATTCTTTTCCTGCTTTAATTCACTGTGGTTTAGCCCATGCCCAATTTGAAACAATTCATCCCTTTTTAGATGGAAATGGGCGTGTTGGAAGGTTACTAATTACCTTTTTACTTTGCCAAAGAGAAATTTTACAAAAACCTTTACTATATCTTAGTCATTATCTTAAGTTTCATCGTGCCGAATACTATGACAGATTAATGGCAGTACGCACTGATGGTAATTGGGAAGGATGGTTAAAGTTTTTTCTCAAAGGAATTTGGGAAGTTAGTGAATCGGCAACTACTACGGCTCGATCTATTCTTAATTTACGGGAACAACATCGAGAATTAATTGGTAAACAAATTAACAATAGTGGCTATGGATTGCGTTTGCTAGACTTATTATTTGAAAAACCAATGATTAATATTCCCTTGGTAGAAGAGTATTTACAATGTTCCTATGGAACTGCTAATAAAACCGTTAAACAATTGGAACAATTAGGTTTACTTAATGAAATTACAGGTTGGCAGCGCAATCGTCTTTATCGATATGATCTTTATTTAACTCTTTTTACCAATTATCATCCATTAAATTAATAGAATGCTAATTCTTTCAAAGAGAAAAAATTTCTTATATGCGATCGCTTTAAGCTAGCTAATTCAGATTATTAATATGAATTAGAAAAAAATGCTACACATCAATCTTCACTTCCTCTAGTCTCCGTCTCCCAACTAAAAACATTTTTTACTTTTGTTCAGAAGCAAAATTTAGTATTGTTCTTTTTGACTTTTTTCTACTTTTTAACTTAGGCTCAAATTAAATCAAATCAAGTTTTATCTCGCTAAAAAAATTATGTACGAATTACTTAAATTGCGCAAATATATTGAAGCACAAGACTATCAAAAAGCCTTACAAATTGTTGATGAACTAGAAGAAATGTCTCTGGAAGATAAACTAAATAAAATATCTAGCTATTTACTTATTTTACTAACCCAATTAATTAAAGAACAAGGTGAAGGTAAATTAACAAATTCTTGGCGACACTCAATTAATAATTCTGTTTTTCAAATTAATAAAATAAATAAACGTCGAAAAGCTGGTGGCTACTATGCCAAAAAAGCAGAAGTAGTTGAGATGATTGAAGAAGTTTTCGACCTTGCTGTAGAAAAAGCCTCTCTAGAAGCTTCTGGTGGTAGCTATAGTCGAGAACAACTACAAAAGTTAATTGATCGCGATTCTATTACAGCCAAAGCAATTAGTTTGATTGAGGTATCATAAGCGATCGCTATAGATTTACCTACAGTATTTTATAGCAGTACAAAGAAAGATTAGGACATTACATTGATCGTAGGGGCGATTCGCGAATCGCCTTTACAGGGTTATTGTGTCTATAGATTGAGTTAGGGTTAATAATAATTAATCAAGATCAAAATAGCCCACAACTTATAGCTATGGGCATTAATTCAATTAATTGAAGCAAAAAAACCTTATTTTTGGGTTAATTTGGTTAAAACTTGATTGGAACGTTCCACAAAAGCTTTCATTCCTTCTGCATCAAAAGCTTTTTGTGCCATTAATGCCAAGTCATAAACGTGTTGACACATCAGATTAACCATTTCTGCGGTGGGAGATTCTCCACTACCTTGAATAATTGCACCTTGGTTGAGTTCAAGGATATTTTGGATCAAAGGATGGCTAGTATTGATTAGCAAAACATGATCTTCAGGAAAACCCATACTGCGATCTTGCATTAAGGCAGTCATTTCTTGGAGTCTCCGCATCGCTTCGGGTAACAATACCATTGCTGGTGGTGTACCTTGAGGATCGTCGGATTTAATTGCTTGAGTTTTGATATTGACTCTAGGTTTATTGAGTGCCTTCTCAAAGATTTCTTTGATTACTTCGTTCCGAGTTTTGTTGGTTTTGGGGTCAACAATTTCCTGTGCTTTATCATCTTCAACTAGAGTTTGATCTAGTTCGGAGTCAACACGGGAGAATTGAACGTCGGAATATTCTCTTTCTAAGAAAGGAATGAAATAATTAGTATCGATGAAGGAATCTAAGAAAAGAACTTCTAACCCTTGTTTTTTATAAAGTTCTACATAAGTTCCTTGAGTTGACGGATCGCTACAGTAGAAGACGCGCTTTTCTTGTTTTGCTTGATTGCGATCGAGATATTCTTTGAGAGTGGTATAGGGTTGAGTAGAAGTAGTTTTGCTTTCTCCTGTACTTACTTCTTGCCACGCATCACCAGATTCTTTTTGTACTTCCACCTGGGGAGTTTCTGTGGTAGCTGGAGTAGGTTGATAGGTAGTACGGTAGACAATTAAATCTTCAACTTGCTGTTTAAATTTATCATTTTTAAGAGAACCGTATTTAACAAAAGTTCCTACATCTTCCCAACAACGAATATATTCATCACGGTTTTCATTGTAAAGAGATTTTAAGCGATCGCCAATCTTTTTAGCAATAAAGTCAGCAATACGTCGAACAGTGCGATCATTAGTTAAAGCACTGCGAGAAACGTTGAGAGGAATATCGGGACTATCAATTACACCCCGCAGAGGCATTAAAAATTCTGGAATAATTTCTTCACAATGATCGCTAACAAAGACTTGGTTACAGAAGAGTTTGATCTGTCCTTTGGAAAAGTCTACATCAGGTTTCAGTTTAGGGAAATAAAGAATCCCATTGAGAAGAAAAGGATAATCTGTATTGAGATGAATCCAGAGTAAAGGATCTTCTTGGAAAGGATAAAGGTAACGATAAAATTCTAAATAATCTTCGTCACTTAAATTTTGAGGCGATTCTTTCCAAAGTGCTTTTTGTTTATTAATTTGTTCCCCGTCCAGTTTAATTTTAACGGGTATGAAATCACAGTAAGTTTTGATTAACTGTCTAACTCTGGCTACTTCAACATATTCTTTTTCTTCTTCTTGCAGAGTCAGAGTAATCGTAGTTCCAACGGTAGTGCGTTCGCCTTGGGATAATTCAAATTCTGGTGAACCATCACAACTCCAATGTACCGCTTCCGCACCTTCTTTGTAGGAGAGGGTATCGATTTCTACTTTTTGAGCCACCATAAAGGAAGAGTAGAAACCTAAACCAAAATGACCAATTAGATCATTAGCACTTTTTTCATATTTGGTAATAAAATCTTCGGCACTAGAAAAAGCTACTTGATTAATATATTTTTTTACTTCATCGGCAGTCATGCCAATGCCATTATCAGAAACAGAAAGAGTTCGTTTGCCTTGGTCTAATCTAATAATAATTTCTGGTTCTTCAATTTCGCCTTTTACTTCTCCTGCTAAGGATGCCATTTTTAGCTTGGAGATAGCATCGACAGAGTTCGAGATTAGTTCCCTTAAAAAGATTTCGTGATCGGTATAGAGAGACTTTTTAATAATGGGGAAGATATTCTCGGTATGGATCGTAATATTGCCTTTTTCAAGTACTGCCATAGGTTTTATCTGTCTAAGGTTTTATTTATTGATTTTGACTCATCATTTTTTGAAAACGACTTTGGGATTATACGCCAAAACTGATGTGGATTTCCCTACCTGCCATAATTTTCAGAAAAGATTAAACGAAAATATCGCTGTTTCCCATTAATGAGGTACAGTTTAACGTCATGGTTGATAAGCTAATGCAACCAAAAGTAATCCCACTTGTGATAGAGAAGAGATATATCATTAGATAGATTTTTTGATTAATTACCAGGTTGTTTACTTAACTAATAATTCTGTTTAATAATTATGTATGCTATTAAAAATTAATTTTAATTATTTTTATCAAATCAAACTATTAGCTAAAACCCATATTTCGCCTCACATTACAAGTATTAAAAAGTTTTGGCATAGTCAAAGTGGTGATTGGCATTGGCTTCAAGAAAAACCCATGCCTATTGCTAGTTTAAATCGTTCTTTGTGGCGAATTTCTGTCCCTTCTTTTAGTTTTCATTTTATGTTGGGACTCTCTAGCGTAATTGCCACATTAGCTTTATTAGCGGATAGTGTAGCCGTTATTATTGGAGCGATGATTATTGCGCCTTTAATGGGTCCAATTTTGGGGATTGCTTATTCAGCTACAGTTAGTAATCGACGATTATTAAGACGTTCAATTTTAACTTTATCTACAGGAATAATTCTTACCATTGTCACTGCTTGGTTAACTACCATGATTGTCGGGTTGAGAACAGTTAGTCCCGAAATTCTCTCTCGCACAAATCCTACTTTATTAGATTTGGGTATTGCTTTAGCTGCTGGTGCTGCTGGTGCTTTTGCTAACTCTCGACGCAGTATTGCTGATGCTTTACCAGGAGTGGCGATCGCCGTTGCTTTAGTTCCACCTTTAAGTGTAGTGGGAATCGGTTTAGCTTTTGCTCAAAAAACATTGTCATTAGGAGCATTTTTATTGTTTGCTACCAACCTAGTTGGTATTATTTTCAGTGGTAGTTTAGTATTTTTATTTCAATCTTATGGCAATCTTAAGAGAGCTAAAAAAGGATTATTTTTTTCCATCTTTGTATTGAGTATATTAGGTTTACCTCTTAGTATTTCTCTAAGAGAATTACTGATTCAAGAAAACGTTCGTAGTAAGGTTAGTCAATTAGTTAGAAATCAAACTTTAACTTTTGCTAATTCGGATATAAATTCCCTAAAAATCCAATCTTTTTCCAATCGGCTCGATATCACAATGCAAATTGCAGCTGATGAAGATTCAATTACTCAAAATCAAATTGAATTGGTCAGAGATTTTTTAGCTCGAGAACTTCAAAAGCCGGTGGAATTAGAAGTGGTCATAGTTCCAGTCAATATTTTAAAAGCACCAGTCCGATAAATTTTTAAGAATCTGATTCTAATCTTTTTTGCCATTCTTGATCAATTTTGTCACTATTAAGCAGATTTTGATCTAATAAATCAGTTTCAGTAGTGTAAGTAAGATCGCGATCGCTAATAACTTCTTGTTTGGCAAATTGACTAGCAAACAGTATTTTTTGTTGTAACTTTCGATCTGCTGCTAATAAGAATTCGGCTTTTTGTTGACGTGCTTGATTACGATTTTCGATCTTTTGATTGCGTCTTTGAATCCAAAAATAACGAATTAAAGGAATAGTTAAAAAAGCAACCCCATAACCTAACAATAACCAATAAATCGAACCAGCAAAAGCAACTACTCCCCCTAATTGTGCTGCAATAGTACCATCTCGCAGTAAAGAACCCAATACCAAAGCCAACACTAAATTAACCGTACCCAAACCGATCGAAAGCATTACCTGTCCGCTAGAAGCTTGAGTAAAACGCCATAACTTTTCTTTTAAATAAGCTGAAATAGGTTGGGGTTTTCTTTCAGTAGCTGTAACTTGTAACTCAGGGAAGTAATAAATAATTTCTCCTTGAGGAGACACTTCAGGATAACCATTAAAACGGCTCAAAATTGGCAACATATAGTCCTCATCAGCATCAACTCGATCTAAATAAGGAGCAATTTGTTCCGCTACCACTGCACCACCATGGTTACGAATTACCTGTCCGATGCTGGCATAACGTTTCTCTTCTAAGTCTACATTAGGATTACCATCGCCAAAGAGAAAAGAAAACACCGCTTCCAAAAAATTCATTTGGTAATTAGCAGTATTTTGTCTGCGCTGACGACGGCGATAATTATAATCAGGATCGAAAAACCAGAACAAATCGGGACCAATCCAAAAGCGAGGTAGGAAAAAATAGCCACCACCGCCATAACTATCTCCTCCTCCGCTATCATTATCATCGCGACTAGAACTAATCGAAATTATAATTACTGCGATCGCAACTAGCATTAATAAAATTGAAGCGATCAAAACAATCCCAAAGGAAATACGAATTATATAAAATAAAACTCGCCAAACTTGTTCCCACCACTGCTGAAATCTCAGTTTCCAATACTTATTACGTAAAATAGTCCGAAAATTGCGGGGAAATAAATAAGCTATCTCGCCTGACTCAGCTACTTGGAGATGTCCCCCCGCATCAGTCGCTAAAGCCAATAATCCTTGTTGCGCTAAATTAACATCTAAACCAGCTAAAGATGCAACATCACCTACCGTAACGCGGTAATTAAGTTGTTCAACTGACTTAACAATCTGTGGATTGGGAGTCATAAAAATTAGTAATTCAGAATTAAGATCTTTTGAGCGATCGATAAAGCTTTCGTTTCGATCTTATCTTTTTTTCACCAAGCAGGTAGGAACGCCGATAACTGGTGTATGGACGTAACATGTTACGTCTCTAATGGTAACTGTACGGGCGTTGCTTCGCACCCTTCAGGAAGCGCGAAACGCCCCTTCCCCTTCGGTTAACTCGCTAACTTCAAACTTTGCGATGCAAATCTTCTTCTCGGGACTTCGTAAGTAAAAAAATCATACGCCAATTTAGTATTGGGAAAAATTGCTCTAGCTTCTTGCTTCAAATCATCCAACTGTAAATTATTACCAGGAGCATAACGAGGACTAAAATGAGTCATAATTAACTGCTTAACTCCTGCCAAAAGAGCAACTTGAGCAGCCATAGTAGAAGTAGAATGTAATCTTTCAAAAGCCATTTCTGCATCTTGATGAGCAAAAGTAGCTTCGTGAATTAAAACATCTGCGTCGGTTGCCAACTCTACTGCTGCGTCACAAAATACCGTATCAGTACAATAAACTACTTTGCGCCCGATTTCAGGTTCTCCACAAAGTTCTTTGCCATTAATCTTACGACCATCAGCAAGAGTAACTGTTTCTCCTTGCTTAAGTTTCCCATAAATAGGACCAGGAGGAATCTCAAGTGCTTTGGCTTTTTCTACATCAAATCTACCAGGACGATCTTTTTCCGTAATACGATAACCATAAGCTGGAACGCGATGTTTTAATAAAGTACAACTAACGTTAAATTCTTCATCTTCATAAACCAAACCAGGTTGAACAGTATATATCTGTAAACGCGAGCCAAAATTTATATAAGAATATTTACTGCAAGCTTTTAAATAATCTTCCAAACCAGCCGGTCCAAAAATTTCGATATTTTGAGCATTTCCTGCTAATCCACAACTAGCAATTAAGCCCATTAAACCAAAAATATGATCGCCGTGCATATGGGTAATAAAAATGCGTCGAATCTGAGAAGTTTTGATCTCGCTGCGTAAAAGTTGATGTTGTGTTCCTTCACCACAGTCAAATAACCAAACTTCCGCTCTTTGGGGTAAGCGTAAAGCCACACTAGATACATTGCGCGCTCTGGTGGGTACTCCAGAACTTGTTCCCAAAAAAGTAATTTCCACAGCGTTTTTTTCTTAATTTATTGCAATCGATGAATCTGACTTGGTGGTCTAATAAAACATCTTAGCAGTATTTATTTTTGCTTGATTTACCGAATATTTTCGGATGACGTTTTAAGTTTAGATAGTCAACACTGGTGAATTGATTTGATGGATAGAGTAATATTTTGTTTAAATTTATTTCATTGCAATTTAGGGAGAAATAACTATTCCATGAGTCGGCAAAATTACTCAACCCTAATCAAATGCTTGTTCAAGCAATTAATCCTAAATCAAAAACAACATTGGTGGTTATCTGCTTTGATTTGGATTGGTTTGATAGCTCCTAGTCAAGCACTTGAATTGAGAGTCGCAATCAAAAAAAATGTCGCCGATCTTAAAGTAGGTAGTTCTACTACTGCCATCGTCAGAGACGGTTCAGGCAAACCGATTGGTGAGCTAAACCCAATGGCTGCTTTGGCTGCACAACCTCAAGGAAATGGGATTGCGATAGATCGTCTTAATGCAGGGGAAATCATCATTGAACCAAGTCAAAAAGATGGTTTAGTTTGGATTGGCGATCGCTGGTATCGGGGACGGACTCATTTAGTGCGTCAAGGAGATACTCTCACTGCCATTAATTACGTCGATTTAGAACAATATTTATATAGTGTTGTAGGTGCAGAGGCAGTGGCAACTTGGCCGCTAGAAGCTCTTAAAGCTCAAGCTGTAGCTGCTCGTTCCTATGCTCTTTACAAAAGTTCTACGGAAAGAAGTAGTCTTTACGACCTTGATACTACTATAGGCACTCAGGTTTATAAAGGATTAGATACCGAATATACTACTACTCATCAGGCAGTTAACGGTACAGCAGGGCAAGTGATGACCTATAATGGCAAAGTGATTTTAGCAGCTTTCCATTCTTCTTCTGGCGGTCATACCGAAAACGTTGAAGATATCTGGACTTCTCCTCTTCCCTATCTCCGAGCAGTAGTGGACTACGATCAACAATCTCCAGTGTTTCAGTGGAATAAAGTCATCTCAGAGCAAGAAATGACTAGTCTGGTTGGAGGAGTTGGTAAGATTAAAACAATGGTTCCCGAAGAAACGACTCCTTATGGTAGAGTTGTTAACATGAAAGTCATTGGCGATCGCGGAACAACCGTAGTCAGTGGTACCGAATTACGTAAAGTTTTAGATTTACGTAGCACTTTATTCCGTGTTACAGGTGATGGTAGTAGCTTCCGAATTGATGGCAGAGGCTTCGGTCACGGTTTAGGATTGAGTCAATGGGGAGCTTACTATCTTGCCAAACAAGGTATTAAATATGCTCAAATCCTCTCACACTACTATCAACAGGCTAATCTGTCTCAAATCAACCGTTAGTTTGATTTGTTTTTAATTCAAATTAAGAGGAAATATCAATGATCTTTGCTCAATTCCATCAATGATCTAAGATCTCCTAATCTATAATTATTAACCCCGAGCAGATCTACTTACAAATTATATTCGTTAACTATGTTAACCAAGTTGAATAGTGATGTTAAACAGTCATCTCGAATATTGCTGTTTTCACAAAGAGGATTAAGATATCAAGCTGCCAATTGTTGCTTGTACGAATTTGAAGATTTGATTGCTGATTTTGACCGAGTAGATCTGTTTGTTCCTAGTAACGAATATGCTTTTTCTCGTAAACTGCACCGAATTATCAAATATGCAACTAAATCTGACTCTTTGGCTACCAAAATTAGCCCTTTTCCCCATCAATATACTTTGGATCAAGAATATGATTTGTTATTTGCAGTTTTAGATAATCCTTGGCAAATTTATTTACTTGATTCAATCAAAAACTGGCGAGACAAATGTAAATATGTAGCTTGTTATATCGGTGAACTTTGGGAACCCGAACTTGATAATTGGCGATTGCTACAAGAACCATTTCAATATTGCGATCGCATTTTTCTCGGTGTTCAGCATACGGTAAAACCATTATCTCAACTCATTAATATTCCTTGTAGTTATCTGGCACCAGGAGTAGACACGGTTTTATTTTCTCCCTATCCTTTCCTACCACACCGTAGTCTTGATGTTTGTTATGTAGGTCGTCGCGTCCCAACTATTCATCAAACTTTATTAGATTTAACTACTAAGAAAAACTTTTTTTATTATTACGATACTGCCAAAAAACTACAGCTAGAAGTCGAAAATCATCAAGATCATCGTCGTTTACTAGCTAATCTTTTAAAAAGAAGTCGATATACTATTTGTACTTATGCTAAATTTAATCGTCCTGAAGAAACAGGTGGTAATCAAGAAATCGGCTATCGTTTTTTTGAAAGTGCGGCAGCAGGAACAGTAATGTTGGGTATTCCGCCAAAAACCGCTACATTTGAAAAATATTTTGGTTGGTCTGATAGTGTAATTGAAATCGACCTTAACACTAGTGATATTGATAATATTATTACTGAATTAGATACACAGCCAGAAAGATTAATTCGCATCAGTCGAGATAGTGTAATTAATTCTCTACAAAAACACGATTGGGTTTATCGTTGGCAAGAAATCTTAACTGCTTTTCAACTTGAACCTACTCCTGCCATGTTAGACCGCGAAAAATATCTTCAACAACTAGTCGACAGTATCCAAGCACAAGCATTAGTTTAAATTGATTGGTTCTTAGTCTGAAGAGTTAGGGATAATTCATGAATTAGAGGGGCTGTCCCTCGAACCAAGTTCGAGGACGGGGTTCATAAACGCCTGAACTTGGTTCAGGCGACGACCCCTTCTTTATACGCCCCGTTCCCTACTGCCCCGCAATTTATGTTCTAATTCAAAGATAGGCAATGATAAGATCAGGCAAGCAGTTTAATGATGATGATGGTGGTGATGATGTGCTTGAGTTATGGCTAATTGAGGATTAATTGTTACTCCCTGTTCGGATAATAATGCTTCAATTTGGGGATTTGCCCAAGCTGCTGCCATTTCTAAAAAGGTCTGATTGTCATTAACACAAGGCATTTGTACAAAAGTTATTTGTGAACCCTTACGATGTTGTAGATGATGAATAATATGATCTACATCTAAAAGAGTTTCATGGTTTTCTGTAGCAAACCCAATCGGCATCATGATAATTGCGCTTGCTCCCAATTCAATTAAATTTTTAGCTGCTAATTCGACATTAGGTTGAGTCCACTCAATTAAAGGTGTGTCGTGATTAAGCCAACCAACTGAAATGAGAGGATATTTATAAATTAATTCTTCTCTAACTGATTCATATAAAGCCTGACTTTCATCTATTCCCGAAGTGAATCCTTTCGCTTTATGAGGACAACCATGATTCATCAAAATAATGCCGATTTGCGAAGGTAAATGGGCTTGAATTAATTCGGTTTGAATTTTTTCTTCTACCATTCCTGCTAACAATTTAATGTAGTCTGGTTGGTTATAAAAAGATGGTATGTAACGAAGATTTTTGAGCCAATGTTTTTCCCCTGAAGTTAATTGTGAAATGGCTTTATTAACTTGTTCTACAGCAATTCCACTCGTAAAAATTGAATCAACTACTAACAAAGGATAAATTAATAATTTGTCGAATCCTTCTTCTTTTATTTGTTGTAAAACTTGGTGAGGAAGGAAAGGCGC
The DNA here is from genome assembly GCA_002355455.1 of Stanieria sp. NIES-3757. Lineage (NCBI taxonomy): Bacteria > Bacillati > Cyanobacteriota > Cyanophyceae > Pleurocapsales > Dermocarpellaceae > Stanieria > Stanieria sp. NIES-3757. The sequence goes on along the minus strand of AP017375.1, from coordinate 2,389,504 downwards.
ACAAAAATTAAAAGCTTTAAAAACTTTAACTTTTTCTCCCCAAGTTTGCTGTAATTGCTCTTCGATGCCTAATCTTTGTTGTTCAAAAATTTGGTTATGGGGAGAAATAAAATTATTGTGTTGATGACTCCATTCATGTAAATCAAATAAAGCTAATAATTTAGCCAAAGGTGGATAAATCCAGCTAGGTACGGGAGCGAATTTTGCTGTTAATAAATTTAAAGCCTGTTCGTTATAGTTGGCAAAATCTTCATAACTTTCTACTTCACCATATCCCATCAATAATACTGCAACGCGATCGCCTTTACCAGCAGCATGATTTTCATTATGTTGTGCTACAGATAGATGATTTTTTTGGTCAGGAGTTGTTATCATATTTATCTTTTTTAGGGGATAATCAGCTTTTATAAGCCAGTCTTAGTTTTAAACTAGCATCCCCTTCCTGGGCATAGGGTTAAAAAATACTAAAAAAATAACTTGTAAAGTTTTTTTTCAATTGAATAATTAATTTGGAAAGGCGATCATTAAATTTTTATTGAAGAGACAGATTAGATTTAAAATTGCCTATAGCGATCGCTTTTGGTTATATTGATGACGTACAAGTTTTTGATTACCACTAATAGCTAAAAGCTAAAAAAAAAACTCTACATAGTAGCAAACATTAAAATATTTCATACCATGAGAATTACAGATGACAATTATTGTTTGTTCTGGCATCCATAATCCAGATTTAACTGACAATTTTCTTAATAATTTGAATATTATTAATCAGAAATTTTTAGCAGCAGATATTTTAGTTATTACTTATCCACAAATACCTGTTTATTCTCCTGTTCATCTTGAGAAGTTTTTAACACAAAAGATTGACCAAAATAATGATTTATTCTTTATTTCTTTTAGTGCTGGAGTAGTTGGAAGTATTGGTGCTGCTAAAAATTGGCAATCAAAAGGAGGAAAAATAAAAGCTTTAATTGCTATCGATGGATGGGGAGTTCCCTTAATCGCAAATTTTCCAATTTATCGACTTAGCCACGATTATTTTACTCATTGGAGTTTGGAATTATTAGGAAGAAGCAGAGAAAGTTTTTACAGCCAACCAGAAGTAGAACATTTAACTATTTGGAACTCTCCCCATCAAACTTGGGGATGGTGGTTAAACAAATCTGGAACAAAAATTCGTTGTACTGCTGCTGATTTTGTGCTGAATTTATTGCAAAAATATGATGAGATTTAAATTAATTCTGACGACGTTCATCTAACCACTGTTGCAAAATAATTGCTGCTGCTTGAGCATCGATTAATTCTTTTTGAGTCAGAGAAAAACGTTTCTGGGTTTTTAGTTGTGCTTCGGCTTCCACAGAAGTAAGACGCTCATCTACATATTCGACTGGCAATTGTAAAGCTTGACTAATTCTCTGGGTGAATTTCTGTACCTGTTTAGCTTGAAAACCAATACTGCCATCCATCGAATAAGGCAATCCCACTACCAAGACTTCTACTTGTCTTTCTAAAACAATTGCCTTGAGTTTAGCTACATCTTGTTGAAAAGAACTCCGTTTAATTGTAGTTATAGCGGTAGCAATCAAACCAGTACCATCACAACCTGCTACTCCTAAACGCTTTTGTCCGACATCCAAACCTAAAGCTAAAATTCTCTTCATGACAAACTCAAGATTGGCAACCTAAGCATGATGACCATTATTAGGAGATTTAGAAGATTCATTAGCTGGTGTTTCTTCTTGAGGAGAAGCAGATTCAGAGGAACTAGGAGGTTGAATCGACTGATTAAAGGAAGCAGCTTGATTAGTATCAGTGTGATTGAGATGAAGTAAATTCGATTTGAACCAAGAAATCCTCGAGGGAATTGGTGTTCTTGCTGGCTTGAGTCCTTGAAGCACTTCTGATAACTGCAAACCTTCTAAAGGTTTACTTTCTTTAATTTTGTGCCAGACTGATCTTGACATCAGTAAAGTATTAGCAATCGGTGTTGCTCCCAACTTGTTGAGATATTCTTCTCTTTCGGGTTGATAGTCTGCTGAAGCTAGTTCTAAAGATTGAGGAGGACATCCTTGAGCCATTTGAACCATTTGACTAATTAATTTGGGATAAAGCCAGGTATAAGCAGGATGAACTATGAGTTTGGCTTGATGAGAGCGAGAACCATTTTTAGATAACTCTAATTGAAAATGTCCAATTGCCACTTTACGCTGCGATTCAAAGACATATCTTCTCGCAATCTCGCTATGTTCGATCCATTGTTTAAGTTTTGCGATCGTGCCTTCCCACAAGTTAGTTTTAAAGTCTTGAATATGGCGATCAAAAACTTGACGAAGTAGAGGTGGCATTGCAATGCAATCTAACTGATAGAGTAGTTGAGCATCAGCATTACTAACAGGTAAAAGCGTGGGTAAATCGGCGTTAGATTCGGCTAGTTGGGAAAATAGTTCAGGCTTAATTTCCCAATAAGTCATTTGTGCCAAAGGTTGAAAACCGTTTTCTCGATAAAGTGCTAGATTATGTTTCTCGTTGATATCAACTTCCAAAATCCAGGTGCGAGCTTCCCAAATATTTTCTAAGCAATAGCGTACTAATTGAGAAGCTACTTCTTTTTGCTCGCTCAACAATTCTAATTCAGAAGCATTGGTATTAAGTAAAATTCTCTCTACTCGCCAAGTACTCCGAGTGTTATTAAAAGACGATACCTGAATTAAACCAAGAATTTGTTGCGACCGCGACCCCTGAGTAGGAACTCCTCGTTCTGCCACATAGATCCGCAATCCTTTTTGAGAAGGATGAGGAATAAAGCTGAAAAATTTTCTGAGTCTGTACCAAGAATGAATTGGTTGTTTTCCTAATTCAATAGTTACTAACCGTCTGTAAGTTTCAGCCTCACCAGATTGAAGAATTAAAGCATCGATCGCCTCTAAGTCGCGGTATTGCAGAGGACGAATAATTGGTTTAGATGTTTCAGGTACAGATAAAGTCATGTTTCTTACTTAAATGGTTAATCAACCCGCTCTAGTTGCCAAAGAATTTGATTTCCTTCTCTTCTGACCCTAGAAACAACCCAGTTACGCCAAGACCAGTGGTCTCCTCGGCTAGTGACTGCACTAGCATTAATATCCATGAGATCGGCTAATTCAGAGCTACTTATAAGATAGCCTTTGCTGGCGATTTCATCAGCAATTCTGAGGGTATCAATGAGATTTCTTAATTGAGTAACTCTTTCTTCACTGGGGACTCTCAATTCTTCGGTTGTATTGTTAGATAATTCCATCATAGCGAGTAAAAACCTAATAATTTTTGATTTAGTCTTTAAGATAAACTATCTTTTTGATTGTTAGCCAATCTATATTAATGTGTTACCGTCATCTTAGCTAATTTATATTAGGGTTATCCGTCAATAAGTTAATATACCTTGAATGAGCTTCTTGAAAATCGGGCTTAATTTCTAAAGCTTTTTCATAACTAGCAATAGACTCCTCAGAACGTTGTAATTTTTCTAAAGCACAACCGCGATTGTACCAAAATTGGTAATCTCCAGGTAGGATTTCAATTGCTTTATCCCAACTTGCCACAGCTTCTTCCCATTTTTGTAATTGATAAAGAGCATGACCGCGATCATTCCAAGCTTGATAATTATTGGGGTCAATAACTAATGCTTGATCGAAAGATTCTATAGCTTCCGAATATTTTCCTAAACGTCCTAATGCACTTCCTCGATTATGCCAAGCTGCTGATAAATTAGGATTGATTTCTAAGGCTTTTTCCCAACTAATTACTGCTCCATCAAAATCTCCCGCAGTAGCTTGTTTTAGACCCAAATTGAACCAACCTTCTACCAACTCTAGGGTAGATTGAGTGTCTAATTGAGGATCGCTCAAATTAATTTCATCAATCACCGAGTTAGTTATAGTCTGGGGATCGCTATCAATAAGCTCAGGTTGTTGAGAAATTCTTTGAGATAGTTGGTTGTCTTCTGCTAAAAAGCTAGTATTTGTTTCCCAAGTTAGATTAGTGACCTCATCTTCTGAATGGGTTGGGGTTGAAGCAGAAATATTCCCAGAAGAAGAGAATTCTTGAACATCCTCATCTAATTTAGCAGCAAGCTCAAAATTTTCTTCTGTAAAAATTGTGACAGTTTGGTCGATTGTTGATGAATCAGAAAAATTTTCTAAATATTGAGGATTTTTAGTTTCTGTTTCTACAACACTTTCTTTAGAAAAGCTAGAGATTTCTCCATCAAGATAATTCTCTTTCATGAGAACCTGATTTGATGCGGAGAAAGCTTCTTGATCTTCAATCGGTGTAATCTGAACTAATTGTAAGTCTGGGCCATCATATTCCCAAATCAGATCGCCATTAGTCCCATAAAATAGTTGTCGACCAATTCGATTGGCAACAGCACCAATTTGTCGGACACTAGGTGTAGATTGAGTTAATTCGCCTAAACGAATCATTCTCGCACCTAACTGCTGCATTGAAGGTGTGGCTACCAGAGAGGTTTTTTGACCAAATCTTTCTAACCAAGCAATCCAACCTTCCGGCTTACCTCGTTCCTCTAATTGTTGAAAAAATTTAGCAATTCTGCCTTGATGCCAACCATGAGCAACTCCTTCTAAAAGTTGTTCAAATAAAAATTCATAATCTGCATCAGATAAAGTAACGGTCTCGTTAATATTAGAGTCTGGACTAGCTTGAGCAGAATCAGAATTTGGCTGTTGATTTGATTGTTGCTTAATCCGCCTAAGCATAACTCAATTCCTTAGTTCAAAAATACTGGCTGAAAATGGCAAGATAGATTTAGCCTAATTTATCTTGCTTAATTGTACAGGCTTAATTTTGTACTACCCAGACAATAAATACTGAGTTTTACATCTACTATGGCTTATGAACCTCTTCATCATAAATATCGACCGCAAAAATTTGCTGACTTAGTCGGACAAAGTGCGATCGCGCATACTTTAATTAATGCGATTAATCAGAAAAAAATCGCACCTGCTTATTTGTTTACTGGTCCGAGGGGAACAGGTAAAACTTCTAGTGCGCGTATTTTAGCTAAATCTCTCAATTGCCTTAATAGCGATCGCCCTACACCTAATCCTTGTGGAAAATGTGAAGTTTGTTGTGCGATCGCGCACGGAACAGCTTTAGATGTAATCGAAATAGATGCTGCCAGTAATACGGGAGTAGACAATATCCGCGAAGTTATTGAGCGCGCTCAGTTTGCTCCTGTTCAGTGTCGTTATAAGGTTTATGTGATCGACGAGTGTCACATGCTCAGTACCGCAGCTTTTAATGCGCTGTTAAAGACTTTAGAAGAACCACCTCGTAATGTCATTTTTATTTTAGCGACAACGGATCCCCAGAGGGTTTTATCAACTATTATTTCCCGTTGTCAGAGGTTTGATTATCGTCGCATTCCTTTAGAGGAAATGGTAGCTCATCTTCGCTATATTGCGAGGGAAGAAGCAATAGATATTACTGAAGATGCTCTCATTTTAGTTGCTCAAATTGCAAATGGTGGATTAAGAGATGCTGAGAGTTTGTTGGATCAATTAAGTTTACTGCCTGAAACTATTACCGTTGAAAAGATTTGGGATTTAGTAGGTGCAGTTCCCGAACAAGATTTATTGGCTTTATTGCAAGCAATTAGGGAAAACAATCCCGAACAAATTTTACAAAAATGCCGTAATTTATTAGACCGAGGAAGAGAGCCAATTATTGTCTTACAAAATTTGGCTGGTTTTTACCTTAATTTATTAATTGCTAAAACTGCTGCTCATCGTTCAGATTTAGTAGCAGTAACGGAGACTACTTGGCAAAAATTAATTCAAGAAGCGAAAAATTGGGAAATTAATTTAATTTTACGGGGTCAACAGCAGCTTAAGGAAGGAGAAAGTCAATTAAAACATACTACTCAACCTCGTTTATGGTTGGAAATAATTTTGTTGGGGTTATTACAAAGTTCACAAACTGTTGAACTAAGTGACAATGCTCGTGTAAGTAATGATTCTTTACCAATTGCTAAGGTAATTCAATCTGCTTCTGTAACTGAGAAAGTTCTAGTAAATAGGGATCGAGAAAATTCTGTCAATCAAACAAAAACTCAATCAGTTGCTTTACCGCAAGAAGTTTCATCCGCAGCTAATAATACAATTTCAATTTCTCAAACACTGCCTCAAGAATCAACTACGGCTGCCTCTATCACACAAGAAAATAATCAAATTTCTTCTCCAGAAAAGAGTGAACCTCCAACTACCAATCTAGTTGAAGAAGATCGGGTTAATCATACAGAAGACTCTCAAAAGATTTGGCTACAAGCTATTCAATTAATTCAGCCGCCAACTACTCAAGCTTTATTAATTCAACAATGTTATTTAATTAAGATTGAAGCTTCAGTAGTTGCGATCGCGATTAGTTCTAGTTCTTTGTCAAAACTACTTCAAAATAAGGTATCTAATATCGAATCTGCTTTTTCTAAAGTTTGTCAAAGAAAAATGAAGGTTCATTTTGAAGTCAATCCCTTAAACAAAGCAGAAAAAAAAAAGCTAGATCATAATTCAAAAGAATTCTTAACAGAAAATTCTCAAAGCGATCTCGCCGAAGACGAGCAGCGGAGCGAGGGGTTCACTCCCTTCGGTCGCGATCGCGAAGTTGAGTTACACTCTAGTGATCCAGAACCAACTATTTCTTCCACAGTTACAGTTTCACCCCAGTTACCGCAAACAATTGCAATTGCTGAACCAAAAAGCGAGCATTTTAATGATGCAGCTTCTCTTCCCAAAGAATCGAAAACTGATTTAGATCGCGAGCATTTAAAGCAGTTTACTAGTTTTCTGCCCAATTCAAATCATAACGCGATTGAAAGATCCCCTTCCGAAAATTTACCAGAAGATCAGGCTGTTCTACAGCAAAATAATTTTAACTCTGAAGCAGATTTTCAAAAAGCGATCGACATTTTTATCAAAAATTTTGAAGGAGAAATTGCAGTCTTGTCTGATTACGATTCTGAAACAAAAGATGAAGAAGAAACCACAATTATCACTCCTGAGTATCAAAGTAATTCCTCATCAGAGTTAATAGATCGCACAAAAATAATAAATCATCCCTTAAAAGATCATCTTAAACTTACAGGCGATCGTCCTGATTTAAATGACTATGAAGATGATGACGATATTCCCTTCTGATCAATCTGGACAAATCAGGTTAAATTTCGTCTGAATTTAAAATAATAGTATCTTTATAGCTAAGATTCTTGTTTTTGGTTTTTTGCTGAGGTTTTTCAACTTCGCAGTATTCTAAAAATTCGTGAGTTTCGGTATTGTAAGGAATATAGTTGTATGTAATTTTAATAGTTTGTCCAATCTCAACTAAATCTCCAGATGTGAGACGATGTAGCGAAGTTTTATTGCCATTAACTAAGATACCATTGCGACTTCTTCTCTGTTTACCTTTCCCATCAATAATCCAATATGAACGATGAATTTGCTGAGGTGATTTTTCGTATTGAAGCCAAGCAATAGTAGCATGACATCGAGATACCATATTGTCTGTTAATACCAAAGAACTTTGAGGATGTCGTCCAATTACAAAAACACTTGCATTGAGAACTACTGCTCGTTTTGATTCTGAAGTCTCCACAATTAAAATGTGTCTACCTTCCAGTAAATTTGCTTGATCGAATTTTATAAGAGTAAGCTGAGGTTTTGGCTTTGACATTGATTTAATAGATGTCTGCATCATGTAACTTAGAATATTTCATCATTAGTTAGCTGAAAAAGTTTTTTATTACTGTTTTGGCTCTATGAATCAACCAGCTACTTAATATTAAATATAAGAATTTCAATAGAGTTTTATACTGACCGAGGCTAAACAAAAAATCCTAGAGATTTTTTTTTTAATTTATTCTCTAATAAAAGTGAATCAAATTAAATGATAAAGTGGCATCAGTAAAAATATTGAATCACAAAAGTTACTTAGATAAGATTGTTAAACCACTCTACTTAAACTTAAGGTTATTTTACGGTTGATTTTAACTAGAAACTAAAGGTTGATTGGAAACAGAAAAACCCGCATTTTTTAAAGAAATCATAGCTCCATATTCTTCTTGAACCCAAAATTTTTGTCCGAGGCGAATAAACTGACGTTGATTGTTATGATTAATTATTACTATAACTGGAATTTTGAATTTATGAGTTTCTCCTGAATGCTCCTGAAGAATTCCTTTTAATCGATTAATAACAGATTGATCTAGTGCTTGCTGAGGAGTAATTTCTAAAGTAATTATTTTGATTTTTTCTACTAATTCAGCATCTTCAATAATTAATTGATGCTTATCATTGCGTGCCTGTGCTTTTCCCCACACAATTAGATGGTAATTTTCCTTGAGTAATGATTCGATTTTCTCGTACGTATCAGAAAAAACCGTACCCTCAGCTTCTCCAGTAACATCCTCCATTTGCACAAAAGCCATCGGAGTACCTTTTTGAGTAATAATTGTTTTGACTGCATTGAGCATTACTACTGCACAAATCTTCTGTCGAGATTTTTGTTCTGATAATTGATTGAGATTGATTGGAGATAAAATTTGAGTTGATTTTTGGATTGCTTTAAGAGGATGATCGGAAACGTAAAAACCTAAGTGTTCTTTTTCAAGTTTGAGTTTTTCTTGTAAGGGAAAATCTTCTACCTTTGGTGTACGAGGTGCTTGTTCAAAAGTAGAACCGTTATTATTATTATCAGTTTTAGAAATATTACTCATCAAGTCAAATAAATTCATTTGACCGATTTCTTTTTCTTTAGCTCTACTTTGCGCCCAAGGAATAACGACTTCTAAATCATTAATTAAGTGTTTACGATTTGGATCTATTTTGTCAAAAGCCCCACAATAAATTAAAGTTTCTAAAGCGCGACGATTAACCACTCTTAGATCAACTCTTTCGCAAAAATCTGCTAAAGAATTAAATTTTCCTCCTGCTTCGGCTCTAGCCTGAAGAATATTTTCAATTGCTCCTTGTCCTAAATTTTTAACCGCAGATAATCCAAATAAAATTTTGTTTTTTTGAGGAGTAAAGTCTTCTTCAGAACGATTAATATCGGGGGGTTCGACTTCGATCCCCATTCTTTGACAATTTTCTCGATATTTTTCTACTTTGTCGCGATCGCCACTACTAGCAGTTAGTAGTGCGGTCATATATTCTACGGGATAATTGGCTTTTAGATAAGCTGTTTGATAAGTAACGTAGGCGTAAGCAGTGGAGTGAGATTTGTTGAAACAGTTGGCAGCAACCAATCCATTGCTTAACAAAAAGTTGTGGTCTTGAATTACACCAATGTCATAGACAGGTTGTTTGCCTAAAGATTTGCGACTGACAATTTTTACCATAAATTTAATTACAATCGATAACTAATGTTCGGGCAATTCATGAATTGCCCCTACTGTAATTCTCCACGCATTACTGTAATGGCTTGTCCACTTAAATACACACGTTCATCACCAGCATAACGAACTTTAACGACACCACCACGACTAGAAGCTTGATAGGCAACAAATTCATCTTTTTGCAAACAGTCGCGCCAAAACGGAGCAAGACAACAATGGGCAGCACCAGTAACGGGATCTTCATCAATTCCTAAACCTGGAGCAAAAAAACGGGAAATAAAATCGTACTCTGAATCTGATTGAGCCACACTAGTAACAATTGCATTACCAGGAGATAAGGTTTTAAGTAAGGTAAAATTTGGTTGCAAATTTTTTACTAAATCGGCTGATTCCAACTCAACTAAATAACCCAAAGAATTAATCAGAGTTGTTTTGATTGGTACGCCTAAAGCTTGTTCTAATTCTGGAGGAGGAGTGGTAATTTCAGAGTGATTAACAGGAAAATTTAGCTCAATCCAATTATCTTTCCAACTAGCAGTTAATAAACCGCTCAAGGTATGAAAACGAGCAGTTTTCTCTTTACTTAAATATCCTTCTGTCCATAAAACGTGCGCGCTAGCTAAAGTAGCATGTCCACAAAGCGGTACTTCCGTTGTTGGTGTAAACCAGCGTAGATGATAACCATCTGCTTGTGGTGTTAAAAATGCAGTCTCTGACAAATTCATTTCTTGAGCTACTGACTGCATCCATTGGGCTGATTGAGGTTGAGTTAAGACACAAACAGCAGCAGGATTTCCATGAAAAGGTTCAACAGTAAAAGCGTCTACTTGAACGATTGATTGTTTCATTAGTTTCCTAATTAATTTTTTTGGCTAATTTTCGATAAATCGATTAAATAACTTTTGTTAAGTACATAGACAGGATTAATTACACATTTTGTATTTCTGTTCTCTTTTCTCTGTTTCCTATTCCCTACCTCAGCCTATGAATTTAATTTTGTCCAACTACTTATGACCAAAATTTAGTTTACGGAGTTGTAACTATATATTCTGAAGAAATCGCTGGCAATTTACCAGATTTTACTAATGCTTGATGAATCATGGCTGCTACTTCAGCACGAGTAGCTGTTTGATTGGGATAAAGGGATTGACGTTGATAGGTAGGAGGATTGACTAATAAACCTGCTTCTATCGCTGCTGCTACTTGATTAACTGCCCAATTTGGCAATTCATTGGCATCACTAAAAGATTGGAGTATTGTAGTTGGCTCTTGGCTTGGTTGTAGATTTAACCCAGTAGCTAAAGCTACTAAAACTTGATAACGAGAAATTTCTTCTTGAGGACGAAATTCCCCATTGGAATAACCTTTCATAAAACCTCTACCTACCGCTTGATTAATTGCAACAGCAGCTTCTGTGTTAGCAGTAACGTCTTTAAATTGTTTGGTACCAAAAGTAGGAGGTTGATTAAAAGTTTGACTAATTAATTCCGCTATTCCTGCTCTGGTAATGGGTTGCTCTGGTTCAAAAGTATCTTCAGACGAACCAGAAATTAACCCTTGTTTTTTTAATTGATAAATAAATGGACTCGCCCAATAATTTTGAGCTACATCAAGAAAGATAATAGCAGGAATAGATTCTTCCGCTTTAGGAATAGTAGTCGAAGGAGATGGTTTGGTTGTTTCAGGTTTAATAGCAGGTGGTTGGGCAGTTGAAGGAGTTTGTTGTAAATTTGGTCGAGGTTTAGGAGTTCCTAGTTTAGTTGAGGGTTTTGGCGGATTAATAATAATCGGTGCAAGAATAACAGTTGGTCGTTGAGAAGGTGATAATTGTGGAGCTTGTTCTAGTAAAAGTTGATTATTATCTCTAAGGGATTCTTCTGAATCAGAAGTTTTTGGTTTTAAAGTAGTATTTTGGTTAGTTGGAGCGGTTGTTGCTGATTCTGTTTGATTGGGTTGAGTTTTGTTAAAAGTACTTTCTGTTGTTTCATTAGTTAATTGAAAAGCAGTCAACCATTGCTGCCAATTTTTCAATCCCCATCTATCTTTACCCGCATTTAAAGACAAAAATAAAATTATTCCAATCGTACCAAAAGCAACAATAATAGCAACTAATTCATCAGAATTGAGAATTTTCTTTCTTGAGGGAGAAGATCCTTCTGAAGGCTGGGGAGGTTGAGAAGGAGAATTAGTCATAATGCGATCGCTTTAAATAAGACTACTTAGTACCAAAATTAGACCACATAGATAGAGAGCTTCCGTCAAAACTGAAGAAACTCTTTGTTCTTAAAGTCAATCTAAGTAGTTATTAAGGCACTATTAAGACTGGACATGGCGAAAGATTAATTACTCGAATTGTTACGCTTTCAGTAGCACCTTCATTAGTTAAGCCTAATCCTCGACAACCCATAATAATTAAATTGGCATCAATTTCATCAGCCACATCACAAATTGTAAAAGATGCCATTCCTTCTCTTTCAATAACTTCTGTTTCAATTCCTTTTTCAGCAAATAAAGCTTGAGCAGCTTGAAGTATTTTCGCTACCTCTGCTTCCGAATCCATCTTGCTTTCTGGTGTATTTTCAACTACTGATAGCAGCACTAAACGACTATTATATGTTTTGACTAGATTAGCTACTGTTTCTGCTGCTTCACGAGCTTCACGACTGCGATCGATGGGAAATAAGATAGTGTTAAACATTGTTTTATTCCTGTCTATCAGAGAACGTAAGTACTGAGCTTTACTTTACTCCTCAGATTTAAAAGATAGTTTAAAGGCTTAAGATTTATTCAAATTGTGGCATTTACCCGAATGGAAGTTGAAATTTAATTAAAGAATTAAAAATTTACTCAGCATCTTAATATAACGCAAACTCAAAATCAGAATTTAGGAATGCCAGCTACAGATATTTTTGCTTGATTGGTGGAGAATTTTCTAAGCAACACCTTTAAATTTAAGAAAAAATTTATATTTGAGTAAAATTAATCATTATTTAATCTTGACATTTTTTAGACTTTCTGCATTATAAATAACAGTTCATCAAATTTAAATGAGAGATAATAAAAAATAAATATCTTTAAATGCTTTTCCTCAAAGACTAGATTGCGTCTAATTAAAATTTATTGCTAATTTTGTCAAGATTTATTAAGATTAACACAGTTTAAGAGGATTAATATTGTCTATCAAAGAAATAAATATTAAAAAAATATTAAAAGTATTAAAATAGGATTGGTGTTAGGAGGAAAAAAGTGTTTATTAGACTGGCACAACAACACCGTCGATTTGTTCGGGACTTGGTAATGAATTTACAAGCCCTAGCGATTGTGTTAGAAAAAAAAGGTTATTTGGCTTCTTGCTATACCTGCGGAAGTCAGATGAATAGCGCATCATTTATGGTTAGCTTAGGAGATAACCATCTCATTCGCTTTCTGGTTTCTGATTATGGTATTACTTGGACAGAAATGCGCGATGACCGAGAATTAATGAAACTTGAAGGGGCAGAAGCAATTAATCAATTACAAGATTTAGCTGATTTAGTTAAATATCAAATCTCTCCATCAGACTCTAAAATTCACAATCATCAAACCGATCTAAATTCTCTAGAAATTGTTTATAAATAGCTAGGCAAAATTTGCGTTTTCAAAACTTAATTACTCTACTGATAGTAGGCTATTTAATTAGTTATTTATAATTACAGAGCTAATCTTACTTGTACGAATTGATAATTAGAATGGATGTCTTTTAGAGCGATAAAAATGCATCCAAGTCTAATTAACTTAAAAATTAACGGCTAAACTCAATACCTCTTTCTCTAAGTTGCTGGATAAAAAATTCTTCAAGAGAAGGACGAGCCAGATGTAGACTGATCAACTGAAGATCGAACTGTTTGAGATGAGTTAAAAATTGATCTAGTTCGCCGATTAGTTGACCGTGCCAACAATTATTTTCCCAACTTAAGTTAGTTAGCCAAGGAGTTAAGGTTTCTGAGTTTCCTCCTTTAACAATAACTTGATAAGCATTGCCATCTCCTAATAATTCACTCAAAGAACCTTGGCAAATTAATTCACCTAAAGCAAGTAAAGCAATGCGATCGCAAATCTGTTCGACATCAGCTAAAATATGGGAATTAAAAAAGATAGTTTTTCCTTGTTGTTTTAAAGACAAAATAATTTCTCTCATTCGATAACGACCCATGGGATCGAGTCCTGACATTGGTTCATCTAGAAAAACAATTTCGGGATCGTTAATCAAAGCTTGAGCCATTCCTACTCTTTGCAGCATTCCTTTAGAATATTGTCTCAGTTTTTTCTTCAAAGCAGTAGACTTAGCTAATCCTACTAAATCTAACAATTCAGTAATTCTTTTACGTTTTAATGGTTGAGGAAGATTAAACAATCCAGCAATAAATTCTAAAAATTCCCAAGCAGTAAGATAATCGTAAATATAGGCATTTTCAGGTAAATAACCAACTTTTTGTTTGACGTTGAGATTACCAATTGGATGACCTAATAAAATTGCTTTTCCTGAAGTAGGACGTACAATTCCTAAAAGAGTTTTTAATAAAGTTGTTTTTCCAGCTCCATTAGGGCCTAATAAGCCAAAAGTTTCTCCTTGATATACTGTTAAAGAACAATCTTTAAGAGACTCAATTTTTTGATTAAGCCAAAAACCAGTGCGGTAAACTTTACCAAGATTCCAAGTTTGTACCACTGGCACAGCATTTACTTTAATAGGTTCAGTTGGTAAATCAGCAGCAGAATACATTTTAGTAATTCTTTTGATGAAGCAACGACAGTTAAATAATGCCCAAAATTTTCTATTTTTCTAACAGTTGAGAACTAGGTAAAATCAAGATTATTTTTTGAAGCTCTTATCCTTTGACCAAGATTTATTCTTAGATACAGTATTAATACTGAAACAAGATTTATTAATATAAAAATTTAATTTTTTAACAAACAAGTTCCGTAAAATAACTGAGACGAGTTAGTCAGTTTTTGATTAGACTAAGAAACAAAATATTTACTACTGTTATGCGGAATAAAAAAAAATATTTAGTTGATAGTTAGTTAATTTTTAACAACTAATCTTGCTTAATTATAGTATTTAAAATATTAAACTTATTAACCAAAAATTAAAACTTAAGTTAAAAGAATTTGAGGTATTTATTATATTCATCGAGTAGATAACAGATAAATTACTAATGGCTGAAGATACTATTCGTGCTGATGTTATTTTAGTTGTTGATGATACATTAAGTAATTTACAAAAATTACAGTCAATTCTCCAATCTAATGGTTTTACTGTCATAGTTACTCAAGATGGGATTAGTGCTTTAGCTCAAGCAGAATATGCAGAGCCAGACTTAATTTTATTGGATATTTTAATGCCCGGAATTGACGGGTTAGAAGTTTGTCGTAAATTAAAAAATAATAAAAAGACTCAAGATATTCCCATTATTTTTATGACCGCTTTGACTGATAAAGATTATAAAGTTAAAGGGTTTAATACTGGGGGAATTGATTATATAACTAAACCAATAGAGGAAGATGAATTAATTGTTAGAATCAAAACTCATCTCACTTTAAAAAAGATCAGACAACAGTTACAAGAACAAAATAAAGAACTTAAAAACGAAATTTTAATTCGACAAGGTACAGAATCAAAGCTTAAGCAGTCTCAACAAATTCTCGAAAAAGTTAACTACGAATTAGAATCAAAAGTTTTAGAAAGAACTACTGAATTAGTTCAAGCAAAACAAAAATTAGAAACAATTAATACTGAATTGATTCACTCAAATCAAGAATTAGAACAATTTGCTTATATTGTTTCTCATGATTTACAAGCTCCTTTACGTTCAGTGAATATGTTTGCTGATTTACTGGCTCAGGAGTATCAAAATAAATTAACTGAGGAAGCGCATCAATATATTAAATATATTACTGATGGAGCTACCAGAATGCAGGCGTTGATTCAGGATTTATTGCTTTATTGTCGAGCAGGTAAAAATGAGCAAACTTGGATATCTATCGATCTTAAAGAAATTGTGCAACAAGTTATTCAAGATTTACAAGAAACAATTGAAACAAATAATGCAATAATCACAATCAAAAATTTACCTATAGTTCAAGTTAACCCAACAGAGATTCATCAACTATTTCAAAATTTAATTACTAATGGTTTGAAATTTTGTAGTCAAGCTCAACCTGAAATTGTAATTGATACTAAATTAGTAAAACAACAATGGCTAATATCGGTTCAAGATAATGGGATTGGAATCGAATCTCAATATCATCAAGAGATTTTTCAAGTTTTTCAAAGATTACATACTCAAGAAAAGTATCCTGGAACAGGAATTGGTTTAGCTATTTGTCAAAAAATAGTGGAGCGTTACGGAGGGAAAATTTGGGTAGAATCAGAGTTAACAAAAGGTTCTACTTTTTACTTTACTTTACCTTTGAAAAATTTTGTACCTGTCAAATCTTATTCTCACTCAGAAATAACTAAAAAGAGTAATTAATATTTATCGTTGGACGAGAAAAGCAATTAGAAATATGAGTTTTTTTGTTAAGAGTTAATTGTTTTTTCGTCTCAGCTAAGGGAATTATTAAACTGACTATTGTTGTTTGCGTAGGTACACTTTTTATTTTTAGTTTTATGTTATATATTTGAGTAATTTGTTTAACTATTGCCAGACCTAAACCAAATCCTTGTTGTTCATAATAGTTACGTTCAAATTGTATTCCCATATCAAGAGAAGCAATTTGTTTGGGTGTCAAACCTCGTCCATAATCTTTAATAGTTAAAATAAATTGATTGTCACAAATTTGAGAGTTAACATTAATTGGAGTTTGCTCTGATGAAAACTTACAAGCATTATCAATTAATTCTTCAATTAATTTGGTAAGATTGGTTTCACTAATTTGTAAACAGGCATCTTGCAAATCCAAAACTAAACTATCTTCACGATAATATTTTTGAGCCGATTTTATCGCGATCTCTTTAATTGTTTCTTTGACTAAATTGGTCTGATGAAGTGAATAAAGCCGAATAATTTGAGGATTATTTTCAAGAGCTTTTAATTCAGCATAAAGTAAAAAGTTATCTATTAATCTTAATAATCTGTGGCTTGATGAATTAATACAGGTTAGCATTTCTCTAATAATCGACCAATTAAGAGAAGAGCCTTGATTAATTAGTAAGTCTGAAGCTGCTAAAATTCCTGTCAAAGCAGTCCGCATTTCATGGGGTAAAAATTTAATAATATTTTCTCTTAGTTTTCCTAATTCTTGTTGCGTATAAGCTAAATAAGCAGTTTGTTTAGCTAGCCTAATCGCGATCGCGTTGAGTAATTCTTTTTCAGTAAAAGGAAAAAAAAGAACATCATCTGCACCCATTTCCATGACTAATCGCCATTGTTGAGGCTCGGCAATTGTGGTCAAAACAATTACGGGAATGATAGCGGTTTCAGGTTGGCTGCTTAAATTGCTAAAAAGAACAATATTATTTATTTCAATATTTGTTAAAGCAAGAATAACTAAATCAGGGCAATCTGAGCGAATTAATTCTAAGCCAATATCTTCACTGCTAGCAAATAATAATTCATAAGATTGAGATAAAATTTGTTCAAAATTTTGACGTATTTCTATTTCATTAGTAATTACCAAAATTTTGGAAAAATCACCAGCTATAACTGACATAATTTACTCAAGTTATGAAGATTAAGTGGTTGTTCATGAATTGATAACTTCCGCAAGAAGAGTTAGACTAACAAATACTCAGTGACTTCAGTTATAAAGAAACTAGAAAACTTGCCTTCTTAATAGAAATGCTTGAACGATCTAGCTCGATCTTATTTAATAGACATTTTTAATTTCATCGGCACAATAGCGTAATTTTTCCACCCATTCTGCTGAGTTATCTTAATAGCTAAAAATAATATTCAAGATTAGTTAACACAAATGGTTTTTAGTCTTCCCCGCTCTTATTCGGTTAATTTAGAACAAATTCGTTTAGAAATTCGGTCTTTACAAGCGCAATTGATTGAATGGCGACGCACAATTCATCAAAAACCAGAATTAGCATTTCAAGAACATCTAACAGCAGAGTTTATTACCCAAAAATTACACGAATGGGGGATCGAATATCAAACAGGAATAGCTCAAACTGGTATAGTAGCTACGATTAAGAGCGATTATCCTGGAAAAGTTTTAGGGATTCGAGCAGATCTGGACGCTTTACCGATTCAAGAAGCTAATGAAGTAGCTTATCGTTCCCAACATCCAGGCAAAATGCACGCTTGTGGACATGATGGACACATTGCGATCGCTCTCGGAACAGCTTATTACCTTACTCAACATCGTCAAGATTTTCAAGGTACAGTCAAAATTATTTTTCAACCTGCTGAAGAGGGACCAGGTGGAGCTAAACCGATGATTGAAGCAGGAGTTTTGAAGAATCCTGATGTCGATGCAATCATTGGTTTACATCTTTGGAATAATTTGCCCCTTGGTACAGTAGGAGTCCGTAGCGGAGCCTTAATGGCAGCAGTAGAATGTTTTCGTTGTACGATTTTAGGCAAAGGTGGACATGGTGCAATGCCCGATCAAACCATTGATTCAATTGTAGTGAGCGCACAAATTGTCAATGCCTTACAAACCATTGTTGCCCGTAATATTAACCCTCTTGATTCAGCAGTAGTAACAGTAGGCGAACTTCATGCAGGTACGGCTTTAAATGTGATTGCTGATACTGCTCGTCTGAGTGGTACGGTACGTTATTTTAATCCTGCCTTAGAACAAAAAATTCAACAACGGATTGAAGAAATTATTGCTGGTGTCTGCCAAAGTCATGGAGCTAAATATGAATTGGATTATTGGCAACTTTATCCCCCAGTCATTAACGATACAGCTATGGCTGAGTTGGTTCGTTCGGTAGCAACTAAAGTTGTCGAAACTCCTCTAGGAGTAGTCCCTGAATGTCAAACGATGGGAGGGGAAGATATGTCTTTCTTTTTAAAAGAAGTTCCAGGTTGTTACTTTTTTGTCGGTGCAGCAAATCCTGAAAAAGGTTTAGCTTATCCTCATCATCATCCACGCTTTGACTTTGATGAAACTGCTTTAGCAATGGGAGTAGAGATGTTTGTTCGTTGTGTTGAACAATTTTTATCTCCCAATTAAAACTAAAAGAGGACAATCTGATATTTAGTCGATTGATGTCCTCTTCGTTTTTGTTTTAAATATATATTTTGATAAAGCTTAAATTTAAAGATAAATTTAGTGACTAGTTTGAAAGTGATCTCGACATAGCCGAGGCGCATAGCGAGCCTGATGATTATTGTTTAATTTTCTTAAATAAAATTATCTCAGACTTTCGATTATCGTTATTGACCAGTAACACTCTTGAGAAAATTAGGATCGTGAGCGGGACTGTAAACATCTACTTGAGTTGAAGGAGTAACGGTAATTGTAGGAGTAGTTAAACCAGTATTGTTTTGATTGCCACCACCAACAAAATATTCGGCATCACGACTTTGTTGTACTTCACCCCCACCAATACCAACTTGAGTATTGGTACCACCGACAACGTTGTTAAAACAATTATCATCACTACCTGTAGTAACATTATTCTCTTGTTGAGCGGGAGTTTTGGAACCGTGAATGGCAACTTGAGTATTCACATCGTAAACTAGGCAAGCTTTAGCAGCAGGGGTAAAGGAAGGAGTGAAGGGTAATAAAGCTGAAAAAGATAATAGGCTGAGAGAAACAAATCTGAATTTCATAATAACCTCACAATAATAATTAATTTCTAGACCTCTTTTGATGAAGCAGTAATTGCTGTCTTCATTTATTCATTACGCAAGTATCGATCGGTTTATGCACATTCAAAATTAAACTTTTTTTGCCATCAAACTTGATTTTTTTTTCTTTCTCGCCACAGACTCCAGCCATAACCCATGACAAAAGGAAACCATAGCCAAAAAGTTTCAACTTCATTTAATTGCCAGTTGCGATCGCCTAAAGCTTGACGATAAGGTAAAACAAAATAAATAAAAGCAGAAATACTCACTAAACGCACTCCTAAATTTTGAGTAGGGACAGCAAAAGGAATGATCCAGGTAAAATACCAACTATGAATCAGTGGAGAAAATATTAGTAATGTAAATAAATAACCTTCTGCAAATTGTCGAAAAGTCTTTTTTTTCCACAATAACCAAATTCCTACACATCCCAAAGCAATCATCACAATTGACTTAGTTTTTAAAAATGGTTGCCCAATTTTATCTAAAATGTACGGCAACAAATCAGCACTGCGTCCAGACAAAATCGAAATAGAAGTAGTAGGAATGAGGGAACAAGAACTAGAGCTACAAAAATCAACTGTAGTAAAAATTAAAGGCAAAAAACCATAAATTAGAATAGCTATTACTTGTTTTAAATTAAGTTTCTGCCAAGCTTTCCAAGCGACAAAACCTAAAATTGGTAAAGAAATCCATTTGATAGCAAGACTAATACCCAAGAGTAAAGCACTTCCTAACCATCGCCAAGCATAACGAGTATAGTCAAAAATCAACCAAGCAATTACCAAAGGTAAAATAAACCAACTATCGTAGTATCCTCCACCAGCAAAAGCATAAATTACCAGAGGATTCCAAGCATAAAGAGTTGTTTTAAGTTGAGCAAATTTTCTAGTTAATAAGCAACAAACTAATAAATCAGCTAAGACAAAAGCGATTTTAAAAGTAATGACATCAAGATAAATAGTTGCTAATAAGTTAAAACCTAATTGTGCTAGGGGAAAATAAATTGCTGCACTATACTTATGTTTAATTAATGACCACCATTCAGTATGATAAGGGATTAATTCATTGGCATTGGGAGCAAAATCATAAGGATTAAAATTTTGTGTTTGGAGATAGCCTTCCCAGAGATACCGCCAAATCTCATCTCCTGGATACATAAATAGTAGTAACAGACGTGTCACAATTACGATTGTCCAAAACCACCACTTCTGTAAATAAGCAAGTCGCCATGAGCAGATGAAACCTAAACTCATTACTCCAATACCAACCCAAAATCTAGGTACTGCATTTACTTGGCGAAAATCTCCGAAAGGAATAATTAAAGACGCACCTAGTAAAAGTAAAATTCCGCTTAGGTAAGATTTGAATTGAGGATGTTGTAAATTAATCCAAGCAGAAAATGTAGAGAAATAAGTTTGTGGATTGAAAACAAATCGAGACAATTTGCTGCCAATCCTAAAACTTCGATGTAAATAAAATTTTCCTATAATAATTAAAATAATGATTATTTTTGCTTGAACACTGCCAAAAATAGTATCAGATCTTTGGGATTTTTAGCTTGTTTGGGACGATATCTTACAGGAATTTTATAAATTTGTAAATTATATCTAATTACTCTTGTTTGTATCTCTAAAGTTTATTTTCTCTTTTAATCTTTAAGGTTAATCACATCTCAAGCCTTCCTGTAAATTAGATGTAGACAAATAGGAAAATATTGTCAGAATCATAGTTATCTTGTACTGAGGAAAAATTAAGCCTGCTTTAATAATTGTGTTTTATCCTGAAAAGATATTTAAAAAATCAAAGGAATTAGGGCGATTTTTATGATTACTTTAATCAGTTTGTTTGCCTTTACTTATCTCAAAAGTGAAGATTTGGCTGCTTTAATTCATCCTGCGATCGCCGTTGCTTTTGTGTTCCCTTTAATTGGTATAGTAGCTAATTTTGCTTGGCAAACTCGTCAACGTAGATTACAAATCGCAGCAGGTGATAAAAGTAAAATTCCTCCTGTAGTCGGTAGAGAACACGTTCAAATGGGACGCTGGTTGACTGGTGCAGTAGTAGGAGTTACTTTAATTGCTTTAGCTTATTCGGTGGTGTTTGGTTCTGGTGGTTTTTTGGAACAGCAAACCAAAGGTAATCTAGACACTGTTCAACTGATTCTAATTATTCTTATGTTTATTGCTACCATAGCTGCCTTGGTCTTGCTTTATCGTGCTAGACAATCTTTATGGCGAGGAATTTTCGCCACTCTCAGTGGCATGGGTTTAATTATTTTGGGTAGTCAAGATGGAGTATATCGATTAGGTAATGAGTGGTATTGGTCGCATTATTATTATGGGATTGCGGTTTCTTTATTAATGATTTTTTCTTTAGCAATTGTTGAAGATATTTACAAAGATCGTGCCAATCGCTGGCGTTACGTCCATATTCTTCTCAATTGTTTAGCTTTACTGCTATTTCTCGGTCAGGGAATAACTGGCACTAGAGATTTATTAGAAATTCCTCTTTCTTGGCAAAAACCAGCAGTTTATAAGTGTAATTTTAATAAAAGAAGTTGTCAGGCAGCTAATCCGCTCATGCCAGACACCAAACAAGCCAAAAATATTGTTGATGGCTGATGGTTAATTATTAATTATTCATCCCTTATAATTCTTCACGGGTAACTAGATCTAATAATGGCTGCCAGATTTGCGATGGTGAACCGCAGTAATGCCTTCAGATTTTAGTAGTTTACCTTGAGTTGCCGTGGCATAGATTACCCAATGATCTCCACATTCTAGTCGACTCTTGATCTGGCATTCTACATAAGCTAAAGCATCAGTTAGAATAGGACAGCCATTTTCTGCTTCTTCAGTTGCAACTCCAATAAAACGATCTTCTCCTGGGGCAAAAGGTTTGAGAAAATGTTTCATTAAACCTAAATGCTTACCTTCTTGCAGAATATTTAAAACAAAATTACTATCTAAATGCAATAAAGATTCGATCGCTCTTTCTTTGGCTACGGCTACTGTAATTCCAGGAGGATTAAACGTAGCTTGAGATACCCAAGAAGCCAACATCGCTCCTTTTAACTCATTAAATTTGGTTGTCACAAGACAAAGAGAACCAACAATTCTACCCATGGCTTGTTCAGTGCGATCGCTCTCAGAAGTAATTGTTCCTTGTTTTCCTTTACGGACTTTTTGAGATTTTTTCAGTGCTTGAGCGAAATCTGTGCCTGTTTCTTCACAGGTTTTGAGGATGAGATCTGTTGGTTTAAATTTAACCCGAATTGGTTCAAAACCAAAATTATAACCAG
Organism: Stanieria sp. NIES-3757; assembly: GCA_002355455.1. NCBI lineage: Bacteria > Bacillati > Cyanobacteriota > Cyanophyceae > Pleurocapsales > Dermocarpellaceae > Stanieria > Stanieria sp. NIES-3757. Next base: position 2,367,021 of record AP017375.1, on the reverse strand, counting down.
CATTACGGAATTTACTTTCTAATAAATCAATCGCTTCTCCACTCCAACCAAACGAACCAAAGACACCGACTAATTTAGTTTTATCAGTATTAGCTAAAATGATGCCTAAAGCCGTTTGAATTTGGGTTGGTGCGTGTCCGCCCAAGGTAGGTGAACCGACAATTATTCCTGAAGCTTTGGTTAGTACTGCTTTAATTTCGTCTGGTTCGGCAACTTCAGCATTAATTGATTCTACACCTACCCCTGCTTTGGTAATTCCTCTCGCTAAAGCCTGGGCAATCGTAGCGGTGTTCCCATAGGCGGAAGCATAAATCAAAGCCACCGTTACCTCGCGCTCGCTTTGGTTTTTGAGCCAGGTTCGATAATCTAAAGTTAATTCAGTCAAACTGTAGCGAACTAAAGGGCCATGACCTGTAGCGTAAATTCTGGCATTTTTTACCGCAATTTTATCCAATGCTGCTTCGATTTGACGAGCATGGGGAGCCATCAAACAATCAAAGTAGTAACGACGGTCTTCATTGTAAACTGTCCAACCTTCATCAAAAACTTGTTCGCCACAAACGTGCGCCCCAAATAATTTATCGGTATATAAAACTTGGGTTTGCGGATCGTAAGTACAAAGTTGATCGGGATAACGAGGATTCGGAGTAGGTAAGAATTCTAAATGATGACCTTTTCCTAAATCGAGGGTTTCTTCTCCTTTGATCACAGTAAGGTTTAATTCTGTTTCGGGAAGAATTTTGCGTAAAGAAATTGCGCCTGGATTAGAACAAACTATCTTCAGTTGAGGTGCAACCTCTAATAAGGCTTTGATGGTAGCACTACGGTTAGGATTAAGATGCCCTAAAATCAAATAATCAAGTTGGCTGAGAGCGATTCTGTCTCTCAGCGCAGCCAAAAAAATCTCCGTAAAAGATTCTCCTGGTGGATCGATTAAAGCTGTTTTGTCTCCTTCAATCAAATACGAATTGGCAGTAGTTCCTTTTTGGAGGGCGTATTCAATTTCAAACTTCAATCTCTCCCAAGTACGCGATCGCATTACTTTGGTATTAGCAGCAATAGGAAGAACTTGAACGTCTTTGGCTGAATTTGGAGACATAATTTTGCTGATTAATACTAATTTAATAAACCACCATTAATTTAGAGAGTATCGGAAAACTCGACAGTAATGCAAAATAAATATTTTTTAATTGAGAGTAAGGGCAATCAGTTTTGCCAAATCAGACAAACGCTCTTTGGTCATTTCAGAGATTTGAGCTTCAGTTTTAGCATAATGAAGACAAAGCCATCTTTTGACTTGATTTTGGTTAATTACAGGTGCAATCAACAAAGCCCTAGTGTTTAACTCCGACAACTGTGCGATCGCTGTTGCTGGTAAATTAGTTTGACTCAAATCTTCAATAGTTATGATTTCTTTTTGCCTGAATCAGGAGATCGCAACAAGTCAAACCATCCAGATCTGGCATCATCGCATCCAATAAAATCATATTTGGTTGCAGACGAGTCTATTCTGCCAAACATTGTTCTTCATTTTTAGTTTCGATTACTTGATAACCTTCTTCAGACATTGCCCAATTTTAAAGCGATCGCTATCAACTTAAATATGCCTAGTTATAATTCAATTTGGTGTCAGAAAAGTAGGGAAATACCTGGATACTTTCCTACTTTTGATGAACAAAAATTAAGTTGCTTTCTTTTTGGTGGTTTTCTTTTTAGTAGTAGATTTAGTAGCAGTTTTAGTTTTTTTAGTACCAGCTTTATCTGCCAGCAATTTTACTGCTGTTTCCAAAGTAATACTTTCTACTGTTTCCCCCTCAGGAAGACCAACATTAACCTTCCCGTGTTTGATGTAATCCCCATAAGGGCCTTTGTAAACATTAACTGGTTCTTTATCTTCAGGATGTGCGCCTAGTTCCTTGAGGGGTTTTTTGGTACTGCCACCACTACGAGAACGTTTGGGTTGCGCCAGCAGTTCCATTGCCCGTTCAAAACTTACATTTAAAACATCATCCTCTGCTTTAAGAGAACGATAGTCTTTTTTCGCTTTTTTCTCTACTTCGTCTTTGTATTCGTGAACTACATAAGGTCCGAAGCGACCCAAACTAGCCTTAATATTTCCTCCCGTTTCGGGGTGGACTCCTAACATTCTGGGTAAAGATAATAAACCTACTGCCATTTCAACGTTAACGTCATCGGCGGTCACACCTTTAGGCAAAGAAACTTGTTTGGGTTTAGAATTTTCTTCTGTTTTTTCTCCTAATTGGACATAAGGCCCATAGGGCCCAGTCAGCAAGAAAATTGGTTCGCCTGTTTCAGGATGTAAGCCAACCTTATCAGGACCTTCAATTTTTTGGCGAATTAAAGATTCAATTTGTTCGGGACTTAAATCGGCCGGGGTTAAATCTAGAGGAATTGAGGTTTTAACGACCTCATCCCCATTAGTTACTTCGATATATGGGCCATATTTACCAATACGGACTGTCGCATCTAAATTTTCGAGTTGAATACTTTTAGCAGAAGCTGGATCTATTTCCTTTTCTCCAGCCTGGACTTGTGTTTCTAAGCCTTCTTGTCCCGAATAGAATTTTTTCAAGTAAGGTATCCATTGGGCTTCACCTGTAGCAATTTCGTCTAGAGTTTGTTCCATTTTAGAAGTAAAACTCGAATCGACTAGATCGGGAAAATGCTGTTCCAACAGACTGGTAACGGCAAAAGCGGTAAAAGTTGGGATTAAGGCTTTATTCCGCATCTGGACGTAACCACGGTCAATAATTGTCCCGATGATGCTAGCGTAAGTACTAGGTCTACCCACACCTTCACTTTCTAGAGTTTTGACTAAAGAGGCTTCTGTATATCTAGCTGGTGGTTGGGTTTCGTGACCAATCGCTTCTAAGTCTTTACAATTAGGGCGATCGCCTTTTTTAAGGGGCGGTAAGATCACTTCTTGATTTTCTAATGCTGCTTCGGGGTCATCCGAACCTTCCACATAAGCACGGAAAAAACCAGGGAAGTCAATTCTTTTACCTGAAGAACGAAATACGGCATCTTCCACATCGATATTGACGGTAATTTGAGTCAATCTTGCTTCTGCCATTTGACTAGCTACTGTTCGTTTCCAAATCAAATCGTAGAGAGCAAATTCTCTACCCGACAATCCTGTTTCTTGGGGAGTCCGAAAACTACTACCAGCAGGACGAATAGCTTCGTGGGCTTCTTGGGCAGATTTACTTTTAGTACTGTATTGACGAGGTTTAGGACTAAGATATTCTTTGCCATACATCTGTTCGACACAATTGCGAGCAGCAGCGATCGCTTGATCGGAAAGATGGACAGAATCAGTCCGCATATAGGTAATGTAGCCCTGTTCGTAGAGTTTTTGTGCCACACTCATCGTTTCTCTTGCCGAAATACCCAGTTTACGGTTAGCCTCTTGTTGGAGAGTTGAAGTAGTAAAAGGAGGGGCTGGATTGCGTTTGGTAGCTTTTTCCTCAGTTTTACTAACTGTCCAAGTTTTATCAATTAATCTTTCTTTGAGAGCGTTAGCTTCGGCTTCGTTGAGTAAGACTACATCTCTTCCTGCGGTAATTCTGCCTGTATTCGGGTCAAAATCACTTCCTGTAGCTAATTTTTTCCCTGCCAAGCCGATTAATTTGGCTTCAAATGGACTTTTTTCCTGTTCTAAAATCGCTTTTAAATCCCAATAATCTCCTGATTGAAAAGCACGACGTTCTCTTTCCCGTTCGACCAACAACCGTACGGCTACAGACTGAACTCGACCAGCCGATAAACCTCGTTTAATTTTTTTCCACAACAGAGGAGAAAGGGTATAACCGTACAAACGATCTAAGATGCGACGGGTTTCTTGGGCATGAACCAAATCTTGATCGACTTCACGACAATTTTTTAAAGCCTGTTGAATCGCTTCACGAGTAATTTCATGAAAAACCATCCGCTTGACAGGTACTTTAGGCTTGAGTAATTCCAACAAATGCCAGCTAATACTTTCGCCTTCCCTATCTTCATCTGTTGCCAAGATTAATTCTTCTGCTTGTTTAAGTGCGTTTTTTAGTTCTTGGACAATCTTCTTTTTGCTTTTAGGAATCACATAAATCGGTTGAAATTGATCTTCTACATTGACTCCTAAATTCGCCCATGGTCGATCTTTGCATTCAGGAGGAATTTCATCGGCAGATGACGGTAAATCGCGGACATGACCCATCGATGCTTCTACCTGATAACTAGAAGGAAGGTAGTTGCGAATTGTACGAGCTTTAGTAGGAGATTCAACAATAACCAGAGTTGACATAGAAACTAACTTAACGCAGTAAAATAACAGAAGTTTGTTTAGATAAAGATTGATGCCTTAATTTACAGTTATAGTCGTTTGTTTAAAAAACATCCTTGCTTAACTTGGATTTAACTTAACTATATTCAACAATTAGCACTACTTTCTTATCTCTATCTGTAGATAAGAAGTACTGGTTTTGTCAAGAGTAAGTTACCTAACACGTTACAATCCTCTGTAAAGGTTTTTAACGATTTGCTTACCAGCTATCTTTCTTACCATAACGACAACCTATGGATTTTTCTAGTACTATTGCTACTCAACTTAACGCAGGGACAATTTTGCCCGAAGGCATAGTAATTGTTACCCTGATGGTCATTTTAGTTGGAGATTTAATTCTCGGACGTAGTTTTTCTCGTGGGTTGCCTTACGTGGCAATGGCGGGATTACTCGCTGCAATTGTGGCACTTTATCTTCAATGGGATACCCCCGATCCCAATTCTTTTTTAGGGGCATTTAGTAGCGATAACCTGAGCATTATTTTTCGTGCGATTGTCGCCCTTTCTACCCTTGTCACTATCCCAATGTCAATTCGCTACGTCCAACAATCTGGGACTTCTTTAGCCGAATTTATTGGCATTCTGTTAACGGCAACTTTGGGAGGAATGTTTCTTTCTGGGGCAAACGAATTAGTCATGGTTTTCATTTCCCTAGAGATGCTGAGTATTTCTTCTTATCTCATGACTGGTTATATGAAGCGTGACCCTCGTTCCAATGAAGCAGCCTTAAAATACTTGTTAATTGGGGCTTCTTCTTCCGCTATTTTCCTCTACGGGGTATCGCTTTTGTATGGTTTGTCAGGAGGAGAAACTAATCTCAATGCGATCGCTACAGCTATTACTGATGCCAATGGTAGTCAATCTTTAGGACTTGCGATCGCTTTAGTATTTGTGATTGCTGGTATTGCTTTCAAAATTTCTGCCGTACCTTTCCATCAATGGACTCCTGATGTTTACGAAGGTTCTCCTACTCCTGTAGTTGCTTTCTTATCAGTAGGTTCTAAAGCTGCTGGTTTTGCTTTAGCAATTCGTTTGTTAGTAACGGCGTTTGCGCCTGTGACTGAACAATGGCACTTTATTTTCACTGCTTTAGCAATCTTTAGTATGATCCTAGGCAATGTGGTAGCCTTAGCACAAACCAGTATGAAACGGATGCTAGCATATTCTTCAATTGCTCAAGCAGGGTTTGTCATGATTGGTTTGATTGCAGGTACTGATGCAGGTTATGCCAGTATGATCTTTTACCTGTTGATCTACCTGTTTATGAACTTAGGTGCGTTTACTTGTGTGATTCTGTTCTCCCTTCGCACTGGTACTGATCAAATTAGTGAATATGCTGGTTTATACCAAAAAGACCCTTTATTAACTCTTTGTTTGAGTATTTGCTTGCTTTCTCTTGGCGGTATTCCTCCTTTAGCTGGTTTCTTCGGTAAAATTTATTTATTCTGGGCTGGTTGGCAAGCCGGTATTTACGGTTTAGTCTTGCTTGGTTTAGTTACCACTGTAATTTCTATCTATTACTACATTCGGGTAGTCAAAATGATGGTGGTTAAAGAACCTCATGAAATGTCTGAGGCAGTCCAAAATTATCCTGTAATTCGTTGGAATATTCCAGGAATGCGTCCTCTACAAGTGAGCTTGATTGTATCAGTAATTGCCACTTCCCTTGCAGGAATTTTGTCTAACCCCTTGTTTACTTTGGCTAATGATTCTGTTACCAGTACGCCAATTTTACAATCTACTTTTTTAACTCAAGAATTACCACAAGATCAAATTAAAGTTTCTACTTTGGATACTGTTTTCAATAAGTGATTAATAGTTAAATTAAGCAAAATACTTTAAGAAGTCTGGTTAAACCAGGCTTTTTTTTATTAATTATTGATTTGCTGTTCGACTTTAGTTAATCGTTGGTCTAAACTTCTAACATCTTCTTTTAATTCAATCAATAAAGTAGCTAATCTTTCAAACATTGGATCGCTTCTGCCGATAGACTGACCATTAACACTCGGAGGATTAGAAATAGGAGGTAAAGAATCTATATTGCCAAGAGAATCTTGTCTTGGTTGAGGATAAGTGCGATCGCCTGAAAAGTTTCTTTGACTAAGACGACGGACTTCACTTTCTAAACGACTAATTCTACTTCTTAAACTACTAATTTCTCCACTAAATTCAGTGCTTGATTGAGCTAAAAGTTTTTGATGATGAGATAAATTAATACCAAGAGAAATTGCAATGATTAACAACCAAATAAAAACAAATTTGATGTTCATTGGATTTAAACAATGGGGATAATTTTTTTATTTCTCTCTTTGCTTCCAAGTGAATTATTTTGTCCTTAGCTAAACTTGACGCTAGAACTTATGAACTATTATTAGGTGTAGCTTATTTATCTAAGAAAAGCTAGAAATTTTGTGACTATAACGCCAAACTTATCGTAGTTGATAACTGGTAACTGGTAACTGGTAACTGGTAACTGTTAAAGCCAATTCCCAACTAAAATATAAGGCGACCAATAAAAAGGATGTTTGTAAGCAGGATTATTAATTAAAGCTAATTGAGCTTGTCTGACAGCTTCAGCTTTAGTAATGTTTCTCTTAGCTAATTTTTGATAAAATTGACCCATTAATTCGGCAGATGAGCGATCGTTAACTGACCAAAGAGTAGCGAGGGTACTTCTTGCACCAGCACGAACTGCCATACCTGCTAATCCTAAAGCTGCCCATTTATCACCAATAGCGGTTTCACAAGCACTCAGTACTAATAATTCGATCGCTTGTTGTTGAGAAGGACTTCTAGTTTGCAGAATCTGGTCTAATTTACCAATATTAATCCGAGTATCCCAAGCAAGCAGAAATGTTTCATCGAGTGTGGAACTAAACTGTCCGTGGGTAGCAATATGAACTACAGGATAGTTAGAAAACTTGATTTGTTGTTGTAGAGTTTGTTCGGTAAAGTTTTCATCTAACAAAACAGTTGTTTTGATTTGATTTTTAATTTCTTTTAATTCTAAATTGACATATTCTAAAGCAGCAAAACCTTGTCTTTGTTGAGTTAATCCAGCAGCTAGAGTTTTGAGGTTAATTTGTTGAAGAGGACGAGGTGCTAACAGTTGTAAACCTGGAGTTAAGGCAACATCATATTGTTCGACGAGATATTGTTTTCCATCAAACAAAGCAGACATGGGAATATTTCGTAGAGTCCCGTCGGGAACAAAGACAATGGTTTTGATTTGATGTTTGACTAATTGGGGTAAAGCTGGACGAATTAACCAATTATAAAGTTGTTGCGCAGGAGAATAAAAATCTCTTCGACTACGGATCACAATGGTTTGACGCATTGTTTCAATTACTTTTTCCAACTCTGGTTGAGGGATTTTGGTTGAGAAATGATAAAGAGGTTGTCGAGGAATACTAACAATTACTTCCAAGCGATCGCGTAAAATAATTGGATAGATTACTGCCGATTTAGGATCTACTTGGTCTATGTTAACTGGTTGAGCGTCTAAGCAAGCTTCACGGAAAAAATTATGTAATTCAGCTACTTGAAGTGATTCAATCGTGTCTCTAGCTTGAATTAAATTAGTTTGAGTAAGTTGTGTTTGAGGTTGAGATTCTAATAATAAACTGACTAAACCTCGATAAACTGGTTCGACACTTGATCGAAAAGAATATTGAATATCTGGATCGATCGCCACTAAATCTTGACTAAGAGATTTGAGCAAGTCTAATGCTTGAGCATAAAAACCAATTGCGCCTTTGCGATCTCCTTGTGCTTGGAGTATCCTACCCAATTGCCATTCCCAAAGATAACTAATCTCTGGTGCATTGATTGTCTGAGCAATCATTAATGCTTGTTTGCTTAAATTTTCTGCTTCAAACCATTGTTGCTGAAGTTCTGCTATTTGACCGAGTAAACCTACTGCATAGGATTCTGCTCTTGATAAGCCTAAATGTTGAGATTTTTCGATGGCAAGCTTAAGTATTTGACTAATTTCTTGCCAACTAGGAATATTACTTAAATTTAGACCTTCTTGTTGGGCTTTTTGCCTGAGTTTAATGATGCTGTTAACAAAACTAATTTGCTGATAAATATTAGTTTGACTCAAAGACAAATTAGCTAGACTAGCTTGAATTTCTGGAATTAATTCTTGAGATCTTTGCCAAAATTGCGTATCCAATAATAAATTAAATTGGGCCAAGTTAATTTGTAGAGGTAAATTACTATTGGCACAAACAAAACTTGCTTGACAAGTAAGTAATCCTTGTTGGTAATATTCCAAAGCTTCTTGATATTTGTCATTTGCCCACAAAATATTACCCAAACTCAATTTAGCTTTAGCTTCGTCATCTAAAGATTTCAATTGAGTGGCAATAGTTAAACTTTCTGTTACCGCTTCTTTTGCTTTGGGAAGATCGCCTACTAAACGCAGAATATCCCCATAACTTCTTAAACTCACCGCTTTAACTAAAGAAGCTGGTTGTTCGACTAAATTTTGATTAGCTAACTCTAAAGTTTTGGCAGCACGACGATATAAACCCAAAGCTTTAAAAGCACTAGCTTGATTGATCGTGGCACGAATTACTCCTTCTCGATCATTTAGTTGCTGATAAACTTCTGTAGCTTGCTGCCAAGAAGCGATCGCGTCTTCCGCTTGACCTTGTTCTAGTTGTAAGATACCTTGATTATTAAAAATTTGGGCAGTTAAATGCTGTTTTGCCTCTGAATTACCCGAAATTTGGTCTAATAATTTAAAACTACTCTTAATACTTTGCTGTGCTTGTTGCCAGTTTCCTAATTGCTGATAAGCAAGAGCCAGATTAGTCAAAACTCTTCCCTGACTGATTAAATCTCCTTGACTAGCATAACTACGAACAGCTTGTTGCCAAAGAGCGATCGCTCTAATCCATTGACCTTGGATATATAAATTTCTACCTTGTTGTTCTATAGTAGATGTCTGTGAAGCATTTGTTGCTAGTTGACTGTTTTCGTGACTTGGTGGTGTTTGAGCAAGTATGCGAAGATTAGTTCCCAATAAACTAGCTAATAAACCAATCGAAGCTAAAGCAAGTAATAAAATCAAACGCTTCTTAATATTTAGCTGCATGAATTAAAAGAAAATTCCTGGTTAAAAATTCGAGTTTTTTTGAGAATAAAACTTAAAAATAATTAAAATTTAAATAATTTAGCTCTTGTTTAACTCTTTCGTTGCACTCAAAATAAAATACACTTAATTTAAGCTGGTCGCTCTTTGTTTGTAAAGCAACCACGATTATAAGTTTATTTAAACTAAAACGCCCACCACTAAATTTCATATCGTTTCTCAAAAGTCGCTAGATAGATAAAAAGCCTAAAATAAAGATATATCAAAAATTTAACTCAACTAAGTCTCCAGTTACTTTTGAGAATTGGTATCAGCTTGCACCTTGTTAAAATCTTTGCTCAAGGGTTTAAGTAAGTCAGGCTAAATTACTGTAAAAAAAAAACAGTGTCATACTGAATAAATAGTTCAGAATAACACTAATTAACTAGACTTTAGTAGTTGTTATTTTTTCAATCCAAATTCAAAATTTGGAAATCTTTCTATTAATTAAAAAAACGCTCAAGATTTTGGTAATTGATACTGCCCCACAATCCGTTTAGCATATTCAGGAACATGAGCATCTAATTTTTCGGGATGATTGCGTTTTACATAAAGATAATTGCGAGTAAAATGAGAATCAATCGAAAATCGGGCGTATTCTAAACCTTTCGGGCCAATTTTTTCAATCACTACACCCATCATTTTAGCTGCCCACATCGGGAGAGTTACCGCTTTATCATAGGCAGGGATACTTTGTTGTACGGCTTGTTTGCGATCGCCGTGTGACATAACTGGTTGAGTATCTAATTGATCTTGAACTAACTCCAGCATTTCTTTACCTGTTTGGTTGCGAACCACAATCCATTGCCAACCAAAAGGCGCGCCCATATAACCCACAACTAAATCTGCCAAAGAATTAACATAATCAAAACAACTCATGCAAGAAGGTGCAAAGACATCTTTTAATTGATTGGTTTTTAAGCCAAAAAACGGTACTTTTTCAACTGAACCGTCTTCATGCTTGAAGTGAACGCGAAAATCTTGCATAAACTCGTAGTGAACTACGGTATCGGGCGATTTACTAGTTGTTTCTAAAAATTTTTGTAACCCCTCACGACTGACATTATCCACACAAGGAGTACCTAAAACGTAGAGTTTTTCTAACCCTAATTCTTTCTCTACTACCCGCAAAGCTTGAATTTGACAGCCTACCCCAATCACTAACAACCGCTTCATCCCTGACTGTTCAATTTGTTCAAGAACCGATAGGTTAGGAGAAAGAGTTGGTTTATTGACCCTCGCTGCTAAAATTTCTTCAGGAGTTGTGGCAATTATTGGCTTCGGCTGAAAGCGATCTTCCTCGGTATTTTGGACACAAACTACCCCCTCAACTAAACCATGAGTAAGCATTTCACAAGCAATGGTACTAACAATTCCTGTCCATTGCGCCCCTGCAATTGGTTGTTGTTTTCGGGCTGCCATCATTTCCTGATGTACCCCAAAATACCAATCATTCTCATTATCTAAATTTCGACTGCGCCCGTGAGCTTGTGCTTCTAATTCGGCTACTTGTTGATTGAGAAAAGCACAGGCTTCTTTGACATAATGAATGTAATAAGTGTCGCACAGTCCACATTCGCTACAAAGTTCTTTCGCAGGACGACGACTACCAGGTTTGAGGGCTTTGGCTTTTTTATGAGGAATAACCGAGGTCATATTAATTGGGTTGGCTCAATAAACTTTTTCTCTAATATTTGTTCAGATTACGGCAAGAACGAGCTTGAAGGTCAAGAATTGTCAAGAAATGTAATGATTTTTTCAGGATTAGGTAGGCAAAATTTTGCCCACCTCAAAATAAATGTTTTGAGATTATCTAGCCAACTACAGAAAGAATATCTTGCGCGTGAGAGCTAGTATTAACGTTAGCATCAACATGAGTAATCTTTCCTTCACCATCAATAATGTAAGTTACTCGTTTAGCGTAGCCACCACCATCAACATCATAAGCTTTAGTAATTGCACCATTACTATCTACAAGTAGTTTAAAAGGTAAGCCGTATTTTTCTTTAAATTGTTTGTGAGAGGTTGCGTCATCCATGCTGACTCCTAAGACTACCATGTCCTTATTTTGATATTCTTCATAATTATCGCGGAAGCTTTGAGCTTGTTTGGTGCAACCAGGAGTATCATCTTTAGGATAAAAATACATAACGACTACTTTGCCTTGAAAATCAGACAAAGAAACAGTATTACCTTCATCATCTGTAGTTGTAAAGGATGGTGCAACGGTTCCGACTGCTAAAACCATAGATATTTTTCCCTAATTTAAACTGATTTTCGATTTTAAACTTTAACGTAATTAGGGTAATTAGGTGTTAAGAAAGCTAAGGTTTTTGATTGTTATTGTTTACAGGCAACTATATAGAATGTTCTATACAACATAAAAGTGAGCAGGATTTTGTCAAATTTCGTTTTCCGAGTTGCATCTTGGTAATTAATCGTCCTCTCCTTCAAATAAGGGATTGAAGTCTTGTTGAATATCTGCCATCGCACCAGAAATTTGTTGAACTGAGTCTAATGTTTGTTTCACTTGAGATAGTTCTTCAGGAACTGATGGTGATTGAATTGGAGGAGTTTTAACTACAGGTTCGGGAGTAGGGGATGCTGGAGCGATCGCTTGAGTTGGTGGTGTGATATAAATAATTTGAGGTTGAGGAGCAGGTTGAGCAGGTGCTTGAGAGGTAGAAGGAGAAGAAACGTTAGCAGTAGGAGTATCGGAAGAGTTTTGAGGAAGTGTTACTTTATGATTAGGTAAGCGTTGACCAACGCTAAAAGAAGCTCCAGCCAAAATACTTCCTAGTCCGAACAATGTCAAACCACGTTTAATATAAGTTTCACCATTATTGTAGGCTTTGACAAAATGATCTAAAAGACTAAAAGCTGCTTTAGTTCTATCTGTTCGTTGCTCTTCGCGAGCGATATTGTTAGTAACAGTTTTTGATTGTTCGACCATAATTCTCAACTCCTTTCATGAAAGATGGGATGGTTTGATGTCATCGCTTGAACTTTTAAAAAATTTGTAAAAGCGATCTCGCCAAAGGCGAGCAGCGAAGCGATCTCGTCTAGCCTAAGTTTTACTAATTGATTAACTCATCTCTAGATTTCATTAAAACAACCTTTGATGGGATGTGGATGAAGGTTTGATGAGAAAAATTTCATTAAACAAAATGTTTAGGATGTGTCATTGAGTAAAATGAGATAAATTTATCTACTACCATAGAAATTGGATAAGTCAGCCAAAGCTTAACCTCGCGCAGAAATTCCCCTGCCAAGTAAGATTGTCAAAACTTTACCAGGAAGAGAATAAATTTCAGTCGCAGCACCAAAAAGCTTGTTGTCTAATGAAGATGCTTCTTCAGTTCAGCAGCAGCTTGAACAAAAAGAGAACGAGTTGGTGGAAGCTCGGCTAAACTATTCAACAATCCAAAGTCATGAATCATGCCGTCATAGCGCACAGTTGTCACGTTTACTCCAGCTTCATCTAACTTCCGTCCATACGCTTCGCCTTCATCATGCAAGATATCGCTTTCTGCAAGCTGAATTAACGCTGGAGGCAAGCCTTTGAGTTGCTCAATAGTAGCCTGTAGAGGAGAGGCATAGATGTCTTTGCGTTTTTCTGAGTCAGGAATATACAAGTCATACATCCACTTCATCAAAGATGTGGTCAAAAAACGTTGCTCGCCAAATTGCTGATAAGAATTCGTTTCAAAATTAGCGTCTACAATCGGCCACATCAGGATTTGCAACTTAATCTCAGGTTCCCCTTTTGCTTTCGCCATCAAAGTAGTTACCGCCGACATATTACCGCCAACACTATTTCCAACGACTGCCAGCTTTTTGCCATCAACACCAATTTCCTCACCATGTTCAGCAACCCATTTAGTAGCTGCATAAATCTCATTAATAGCTTGTGGATATTGAGCATCTGGAGTTCGAGTGTAGTTGACAAAGACAGCCGTAAAACCTGAAAGCACAACAAGATCGCGAACCATGCGTTTGTGCGTCGGGTAATCGCCTAGCACCCAACCACCGCCGTGAATAAACATAAAAACAGGCAATCTGCCTTTAACACCTTCAGGACGCACGATATTGAGGGTAATCGAATAACCGTCAGCAGCAATCGTTTTCTCAGACTCCTCAATGCCTGAAAGGTCTACTTGAACGGTAGCTTGTGCATCTACGAGTACTTGACGCGCTTCAAGTGGAGGTAATGTCTCTAAAGCTATACCATCTGAATTTAGTACTTTCAAAAATTCCTTTGTTTCTTTAGAAAGACGAGGATCGTCTGCGACTTCCAAAACTTTCACTGCTTGCGAGTTTACTTGAGTATCCATACCTTCTCCTGGTTAAGTTAACTAGCTTGAGCGTGCTATTAGACCTAATCGCTCTTTATTTAGGGTATTTACGGAGCTTACAAATAAGACGAGAGAGTTTTTTGCTTGTGACAAATACTTATTTAACTGATGTTACGCACTCTTGAGTAAATGTAATTCACACATAGCTTGTTGCAAAGCTTTGACATAAATAGTACTGCGCAAAGCAAAATGGTTCATCTTGTGTTTCAATTTCAGACACTCTAATTGAAATGCAGCATAGATAGACATAAAGATATGGTTTCCTTGAGTACGAAGACATTTAGTTGGGGACTTAGCTAAACCAGTATTAGACTTGAGCGTTTTATGAAAGACTTCCACGTTCCACCGTTTTTGGTAGATTGCTTCTATTTGAGGGACATTACAGTTTAAATCACTACAAGCCAAATACAAAATACCAGTACTGCCATCTTGGTTTTTAAAGACTTGACGATAGATGAGAACAGGAAAGTCCAGTCCTTTAAGCCATCCTCTGACCAGTTGAGTTCATCAATTCTGGTAAAACAACCCTGTTTTTTGTTTTCTTCACTCAAGGCTACGGTACGATTGCTTTTGAGAGCCATGATCAAGTGCTTATCTAAATCCTGACAGATAAAAGCCATATTTTCCTTCGAGGAAAACCAACTATCAGCTAGCACATACCTGTATTTGAGTTGATTCTGGGAGCAAATTTTTAATTGATTTCGTGTTAATTCATTTTTTGTTGCTGTTGCTTTTCGTTTTTCCTTCTTTGTTTTTACCTCACAAAATTTTATGGACTTTTTGACGACATCAAACCCAATTGGTAGGCTTATGTCTTCGACACTATAAACATAGTTGATGATGTTAATTCCCTTGACAGAACGGTTTTCTTGATGGTCATGATGCCAGCACACTAACTCATTCTCTTGGGTATGAGGTTTTTTCTCTATGGTGTCATCCACAATCAACACACCATCTTCTTGTTCATACTCCCTGACCACTGGTTTCACTAACTTCCACAGCTCTCGTGACTCTAAGTCTTTAGCCGACAGGAAACGAGTTATTTTATCGTGACTGATACTTCCTTCTAATACTCTTGATAATCCTGTCGCTGTTATCTGTCCAAACGAGCTGATAATATAATCGCTGTATAGTTCCAAAAGCTTTTTGTCCATTCGAGTATTATAGCTTTTGCGTAACATCAGTTATTTAAATTAGATTGTTAAATCGCTCGTATTATCTAGCTTATGTTTAATCTGTTTAGCTCTTCTAAGAGTAGATTAATTTTGTAAGTAGCGATCGCGTACGCGCCAGCGAAACTGTCCGCTCCGTGCCTCGGCGCAGCCGAGATCGCTTTTGGGCTAATTTTCCAAAGATATATATTTACAAATTTTATTTATTATAATTAGGATTTTTTTGTTTCGACTCTACTTAATTTTTTAAATATATTTTTAGTATTACCAAGGTAAAACCTTACCATCCCAACTAAAAAATTTACCGCTATCATTGAGACCCAATTTGGCTAGTACTACCAATAATTGATTGACAGTTTTTTCTACAGGAAACAATTTTTCTGGAGGAACATTTTTTTGAAAAGGTTGAGAAAGTTCAGTATCGGTTGTGCCTGGATGAAGAGTAACAACAATAGTTTGAGGGCATCTACGACTATACTCAATGGCTACTGTTTTCATAAACATATTTAAGGCTGCTTTAGAAGCACGATAACCATACCATCCTCCTAATTGATTATCACCAATACTACCGATTTTGGCAGAAATAGCAGCAAAAATACTAGGTTGTTTATGTCGCAACAAAGGTAATAAATATTTAGCTAATAACACCGAACCAATACTATTAACCTGAAAGTATCTGATTAAATGCTCGGGGTCAATTTGTTTAAGACTTTTCTCAGGTTGTAATTTATCTTCGTGAAGAATACCAACACAATTAATTACTAAATGAAGTTGAGTTATTTCTGAATTAATTTTGGCTACGGCTGTAGCTATTTGTGATTCATTAGTAACATCTAAACCAAGAGTAACTAATCGATCGCCAAATTGTTCAACTAACGAGATTAATTCAATTGCAGATTCTTGATCGCGATAGGTAGCATAAATTTTAGTAATTCTAGGTTCTAATAATAGCTGACGCACAAAACCCAAGCCGATACCTCGACTAGCACCGACAATTAAGACATTAATTTTGTCAATTCCAGCTAAAAGAGTCATGAAGATCAAATTTTCTGTTTACTTTTTTATTGCTTTCGTTCATGAGTCAGAGAATGAGGTACTTCTAACCCATTAGCTTCCATTAAAACCCGATCGCTCATAATTTTAGCAGGCACACCATCAGCTACAACACGCCCTTGATTGAGCAGAATAACGCGATCGCATACTTCTAAAATTAATTCTAAATCGTGGGAAGATATCATAATCGTTTCTGCCGAAGTTTTTAAAAAATCGATTAATTTTCTTCTTGCCCGTAAATCCAAATTTGCACTAGGTTCATCGTAGAGTAAAATTTTGGGACGCATGGCTAAGACTGATGCGATCGCTACCATACATTTTTCACCACCAGAAAGTTGATAAGGAATTCTATCAGCTAAATGACTCACTCCTGTTAAAGACAGTGCTTCATCGACACGATGTTGTACTTCTTGAGGAGACAAACCCATATTTTCTGGGCCAAAAGCAATGTCATCTCTAACAGTAGGACAAAATAATTGATCTTCAGGATTTTGAAAAACTAAACCAATTTCTGAACGAAATTCTCCAGGTTTTACTAGGCGATTGAATAATTTTATTTCGCCATAGCTAGGAGTCATAACTCCACAAAGATTAAAAAATAAAGTAGTTTTTCCTGCTCCATTAGCTCCAATTAAGCCAACACTTTCTCCCAGACCAATTTTTAAGTTAATATCAGTTAAAGCTGTATAATTCTGCTGATAATTAAAACACAAATTACTAACTTGTAATGCTGTAACATTCAATTGATCTTTGGAAAAAATTTTAGTTAGTTCTTTCATTCGACTTGAAGCAATAAAATAAAATCAGACTTCTAATAACTAATAGACAAAACTACTTCGGCTAAAACTAATAATAATGATAACGCCAAACATATCATCATAGCAGTAAAACTATATCTATCTCTAGTGATATTTTTAATGGTTACTCCAGAATTTTTTGGTTTATTTTGATAACCATAACCTCGTAAAACCATTGCTTGATAAACTCGCTGAGACTGCTCGTAACTTCTAATTAACAAACTACCAGTCAATTGAGATAAAATTTTTAAATTACGATAATTTAATTTTTTATTGTCAAATCCTTTTAGCTTGATTGCTCTTTGCATTGTTACTAACATATCACCCAACTGTTCTAAATAACGATACGCTAATAGAGTCATATCTACCATAATTGGAGGAAGTCCCAAAGAGCGTATTGCTCTAATACTAGTTAAAAATGGTGCGGTTCCAAATAAAACTAAACTAACAGTCAAGATACAAAAAAAACGAACAGAAACCAAAAAAGTTGCTTTTAATCCTTCTTGTTTAATTGCCAACCATCCTAATTGCCAAATTACAGTATCTCCAGCTAAAAAAGGTAATAAAATTACTACACTTAAAATAAACCAGCCAGGATAACGTAATCTAGAAATCAAAAAAGTAAAAGGTAATTTAGCCAAACCATAAATAATTACAGAAATTACCAAAATGACTGGTAATAAAATAATTTTTTGAACAAAAGCAAAAGCAAATATTAATCCTAATAAACCAACAAATTTATAGGTCTGTTGCCACTGATGAATTGGGGAGTTTAAATAAGCATATCGATCTAAAGCTAACTTCATTACTCAATCACCCTTTAAGAATTTCGGGTTTAACTTTATCTAAAAACACAACCAACATCATCGTAAAAATTCCTTCTAATAAAGCTTGAATCAAATACCCAACCAAAGAAAACAAAATTAAGTTTTTTTCAGTTTGTACATTCAAATCTTGAGAAATATTAGTAATTGTAATGACGACGAAAATTAAAGCTGATAATCCTAAAGAAACCGCACCAGCTAAAGCAGCTAAAATTCTCGTCCACAACTGTTTTTTATGATTAATACGATTTCTTAGTTGAAACAAATGATAAGCCAATAAAGCAGGAATACCCATCATGGCAGCATTAACACCTAAAGTAGATAAACCACCATGTTGAAACATAACTGCCTGAAAAAATAAGCCAATTAAAATAGCAGGAAAAGCATAATAACCCAAAAGAGTTCCCATCATGCCATTTAAGACTAAATGAAGGCTACTTGGTGGCAGAGGAATATGAATTAAAGAAGCGACAAAAAAAGCTGCTGTCAGTAACGACGCTTTAGGAATTTGCTCGGTAGGATTAGTTGTACGGTTAATTTTGCGTAGACAATACCAAGTGACACCACCAGTAAGAGCATAACCAGCAATACAAAGACTTGGAGGAATAAAACCATCAGGAATATGCATTCAATTAGCCAAAAATAACAATCACAAGTAGCAAAACTAGAGCCAAAACATCATTGTTGTTGTGTTTTTTTTCGAGAGAAAAATAAAGCTGTGCCGATAAATCCCCAAATACCAACCGCAGCCATTACTATTTTTTGTACAGGATTATAAATAGCATTATTAGAAGAAGCTAACTCTTGGGAATTATTTGTTTCTGTTTCAGAAGCTAAAATTGCATTTTCGGGAATCGTAATAATCTTGCCATGTCCAGCTTGACGTACTTTGACATCCCAGTTACCTGATTGTTCACTATCAGGGACAAAAGCAAATTTTCCTGCTTGATTGGTTGTTCCTGTCAACCAAGGACGGCTAGGATCGTTAGGAGCATAAATCACCACTTGAGCATTACTCATCGGTGTACCATCATCGTAAGTAGCTTGAATTTCTAATGCTTGAGTGCGACTATAGCCAATTTGCGCTCCGTGAGCTAAAACTTGCTTGCCATTTCCTAGAATAGGCAATAAAACTATCAAAATTAACCAATTCCTCTTAGTCATAACCAATTGATTGCTATCAATTTTAAATTGTAGAGTTTTAATTCTAGAACTCTTGATTTTCCCCTAATTTCCTCAAGAATCTCAATTATTGGGATTTAATTGCACAATGTCCTTCTCCGACATGAGCTAATCCTGCGATCGCATTTTGCCATTTTTGATAATTGTCTGAAGATAATCTTTCTTGAAGTTGACTTTGATCGACTTCTAATTTTCCTGCTGTGGCTAACTCAGCTAACGGTTGAAAACCCAATGCTTCTTGATTTAATGCGTCTGTAGCTGGTGCTGATTGATCTCCGAATAAGTGATCAAAATGAAAAGTAGTTTCTAATTCTCCTGTTGCGTCTGGTTGGACAATTCCTTTTCTTTCTTCTCCCACAAATTCACCGCAAACATATTCAACTGGAAAATTGGTTCCAATGACAAAATTAATTGTTTGACCATCTTTTTCTGCTACCCCATCCATATAGATTGTTTGACCACTAGCAGGAGCATCTTGTGCTGGAACTAACTGCCAACTTGAAGCGTTATACATTCCCACAGGAGCTTCAATTTGATTAACCACAATTGGTTCAGCGTCTGCTTCTCCTTCCGCTAAATCAACAGTCTTGTTCCCTTCTAACAGAACAACTTGTTTTTGAGGTTTAATTTCTTGTTTTGTCTCTGGATCGAAAGGAACTTCAGTTACATAAGCTGTAACATCGGCTAACGTCACATAAAGATGATTGAAACTTATTTGCCAGCCATCCTTAGACACAAAACCTTGACGGACAAAATCTTCACCATTTGCAACTAAATTTAACATTCCTGTTTCAGCAGCCACCGCCTCAGTCTGATTTTTGTTAAGATTTGTTGACTGACTACAACTGCTAAGCCAGGAAGAAGCAAAAGCGATCGCAATTAAGGTTGAGAATTTATTCATGCTAAAGCAAGTTCAGTATAGTACCAATCTTTAGTCTTCTAAATTACATCGGTCTTTTTCAATGCCCTCCTGGGGGATTTTGGCGACTTTTTTGCTTTTTTTTGCCTTTATTTAATCTTTAAAGAAGGTTAGAAATTTAGTACAAAAGTTTGCCTAAAAATTGATTTTTAAAAGAATATTTTCATCTATGCCATTCTTTCGTTAAATTACTTACAATGCCAAAAAGAGATCTATTAAAATCTAATTCAAAGTTTCTTTACAATTTTCATGAATAAACAGCATAATTCCTGCGAAAACTTCACCACATTTCCAACAATCGAAGCTAAAATCGGAAAGAATTATGTTTTTTTAGTTGAAAATACCCAAAGCCAAAATTGCTTAATTAAAACTAAGCTAAGGTAAGGGGAATTATTGGTGCTTACGCTTGGTTATGTGTTAGCACATTTATTAGATTGAGGTTGAGCCACAACCAACAAATAATTACAGTTAAATTTCACAAATTTACTGAAGGAGCAAGAGGAAAACGGCATGACGCAGGCAAATCAAGTACTAGCGACCATTGAAGAGCCAAAATTAGGTTGGGAATTACTAATTGATGAAGATGTTAACGATAGCGAATTAGATGTAGAGCTAGAGGATGCAGAGACTGTTAAAACAGCATTAACTGCTGCCCGTCGTGGAGAACGTGGTCGTAAAAAACCTTATACTGAAGATTCGATTAGGATTTATTTACAAGAAATTGGTCGAATCAGACTATTACGGGCAGAAGAAGAAATTGAATTAGCTCGTAAAATTGCTGACTTACTTGAATTAGAAAGAATCAGAGAGCGGATGGCAGATCGTCTTGATCGCTATCCTAGTGATGCTGAATGGGCAGAAGAAGTTAACATGAGGCTGCCTGAATTCCGCCGTCGTTTATTCTATGGCAGAAGAGCAAAAGATAAAATGGTTCAATCCAACCTGCGTCTGGTTGTCTCAATTGCCAAAAAATACATGAATCGCGGTTTGTCTTTCCAAGATCTAATTCAAGAAGGTTCTTTAGGTTTGATCAGAGCGGCCGAAAAATTCGACCACGAAAAAGGCTATAAATTCTCTACCTATGCGACTTGGTGGATCAGACAGGCAATTACCAGAGCGATCGCAGATCAATCTCGGACAATTCGTCTTCCTGTCCATTTATACGAAACAATCTCTCGAATTAAGAAAACTACCAAATTACTATCTCAAGAAATGGGACGTAAACCTACCGAGGAAGAAATTGCCACTCGGATGGAAATGACGATTGAGAAGTTAAGATTTATAGCTAAATCTGCTCAATTACCTATTTCTTTAGAAACTCCTATTGGTAAGGAAGAAGATTCTCGTTTGGGTGATTTTATCGAAGCTGATGGTGAAACTCCAGAGGATCAAGTCTCGAAGAGTTTGTTACGAGAGGATTTAGAAAATGTGCTTGACACTCTAAGTCCTCGGGAACGAGATGTACTCCGTTTACGTTATGGTTTAGATGACGGACGAATGAAAACGTTGGAAGAGATTGGTCAGATCTTCAACGTTACCCGCGAGCGTATTCGTCAAATTGAGGCTAAAGCTCTGCGTAAATTACGTCATCCAAACCGTAACAGCATTCTTAAAGAATATATTCGTTAAGCGAGTTAAATTCAATCTATCCCAAGTACTAGATGTAAATTTCAATTTAAGTTGAAGTTTAATGGGGCGTAGCAGCATCTTAACCGCAGACATTAGAACTGTATTTCGTGTTTAGATGACAGCCCCTCTTCTAGTAACTGTTTTTGATGAAACTGCTAAACTACTTATCTATTGGCAGTCTATTTCAAAAAGCATGAAGATTGTTCTAGCTAATTGCGAGCATATTGAGGAAGTATCGAGGTTGTTCAATCAATATTGCGTTTTTTATCAGCAACCCTCAAATCTGGAAGCAGCGACAAAGTTTCTTCAGGAGCGTTTTCAGAACAATGATTCCACTATCTTTTTGGCATCTGATATAGGAAAGATGGTTGGTTTATCCAGCTTTATCCTAGTTTTTCTTCAGTAGCGATGAAGCGAGTCTGGATTTTGAATGATTTATTCGTACAAGAAGCTGATCTTCAGAAAGGGGTTGCCAAGTTGCTCATGAGTGCAGCAGAGAATTTTGCCCGAAAAACAGGAGCGATCCGAATGGTTTTAGCAACACAAATTTCTAATGTTGCAGCACAGTCCTTTTATAAATCCCGTGGCTATACTAAAGATCGAGAGTTCGATCACTATACGTTACGTTTATAGCAACGAGAGAAAGCCGATCTAAAAATATACTTATTTAGAACCAAATTGTTGAAATATTTTACTAGTTAACCAACTTATAATTGCACCCAGAAAAAGGATACCAATTGCAGGATTAAATAAAGGTTGCCAGAGTTGATACCACAGATCGAAACCAAGCGGTACACCCAGAGAACGACCTAAAACAGCGATCGCAAACCAAATAAAACCAAAAATTACCAGAAAGACATCCGCAATTAAAAGACGATTTAACCAAGTTAAAAATTGTTCTTTCATGGGCTTAGTTATCTTGTTCGGAAAATCTACTGTTTTAATTTACTACAATTGGTAATCCTCTTTTCGCTAAATTTTTAATTAAAAGCGTCTAAATCTAGAGCTTTAGAGCCACCTTTTTGCAACTCCAACAAAACCTCTCTTAATTGAGTCCAGACTAAAGCACCAGTACCAATTGTTAAAGGAAGACTTGCACCGTACGCAGAAATTAGTCCGAAGCCAAATATCATTAAACCACCAGCTAAAAATACCCAAATTCCTAAACAGATGCCCCAATAGCTGAATCTTATATCAAATCCTTCCAATTTATACAAATCTTGGTCAGTTCGATTTTTAGACCATTTTTGCATTCTTTGTTGAATTTGAGTTTGAAAAGTCAAACCAGAGGTTACACCAATAAAGAGTCCGAACAAAATTATTAAAAATGGCGGTTGGGGAAAGTAGTACATATTTACAATTATTGCTAAACAAATAGGAATATATTCCTAATTACTTTAGCTTGAACTGATAGTCGTGGGAATAATTGCTGCTACTCTTTCTAGTGAAATGTCTCGAAAAGAACTAAAAGCAAAATCGAAGATTTTTTGAGGTTTTAATTCATCTTTGACTAATCCCCAGAGACGTTGGACTTCTTCTGTATGCAATCTTTCGTCTTCTGTCAAAGCCAGTAATAATTGCCGACGTAGATATTTACCCTCATCAGAAAGGAGATATTGTAAACCCAGTTGTGCAGTAGGCAATAAATCAAAGGCTTCATCGGCTCTTGCGATCGCAAGCATATTTTCTAATCTTTCCCACTGGAATTTACCGTCTTTAATTAGTACTTCTAGCAATCGTTTTCTGAGTTGGGGTGATTCTCCAGTTAGTAATCTTCTCGAAACATATGGATAAGAAACTTCGACTATTTTAAAGTTGGGATTGAGACTTAAAGCCAAACCTTCCTGAGTAATTAGAGAACGGATAATCAACGCAAATTTGGCAGGAACACGGAAAGGATAATCGTACATCAACTCAGAAAATTCATCAGTAATCGTTTTGAAGTTGAAGTTAACTACGCTTTCTCCCATCGCATTGCCTAAAACTTGTTCTAAAGCAGGAATGATAGGATTGATATCGGTATTAGGAGTGAGAAACCCTAGTTGAACAAAATCTCGCGCTAAAGCTTGATAATCTCGATTAATCAGTTGAACTACTGCACTAGCTAAAGTTTCTTTGGTTTCTTCTTCCAACTGATCCATCATGCCAAAATCAATAAATGCCATTTTCCCATCGGGAGTAGCAAAAAGATTACCAGGATGAGGATCGGCATGGAAAAAGCCAAATTCTAAAAGCTGACGTAACCCTGAAGTTACACCAATTTTGATTAATTTATCAGCATCTAAACCTGCTGCTTCAATGGTGGCAAGATCGGTTAATTTAATTCCGTCAATCCACTCTAGAGTTAAAACACGCTGACCAGTATATCGCCAATAAATTAGAGGAACTTTGACATCTAAATCCCCTTGAAAATTAGTAGCAAATTTCTCAGCGTTTCTGGCTTCGTTTAAATAATCAATTTCTTCAAAAAGTTTAATCCCGAATTCATCAACAATTAAAGTAAGATCGTGACCTAAATTGAGTGGTAACCAAGGTGCTAACCAAGCAGCCATACAACGCATCAAATAAAGGTCTAAAGCTAAAATTGGTCGTAAATTGGGACGTTGTACTTTAACTGCTACTTCTTCTCCACTATGTAAAACAGCGCGATAAACTTGACCTAAACTAGCTGCTGCAATTGGATTAGCAGAGATTTCTCGGTATGCTTCCCTTACGCTATAGCCTAATTCTGATTCAATAATGGCAAAAGCAGTTCGATTGTCAAAAGGCGGGAGTTGGTCTTGTAGCTTAATTAATTCATTGAGAAAATCCTTACGGATTAAATCTGGTCTGGTTGATAAGGCTTGTCCAACTTTAATAAAAGTAGGGCCTAATTTTGTGAGCAACTGACGTAATTCTGTGGCGCGTCGAAGCTTATTTTTGTCTACCTGCTTAGTCCATTTATCCCACTGTAAATGAAAGAAAAAAATTCCAAAAAACCAGATAATTGTGATGCCACGCCAGAATATTAACCAAGGTCGGTAGCGATAGTATTCTGCGATCGCCTTAGGATCATATTTGATTAAAATGTTTTGTGCTTGTCCTTCGATATAAGAATCAGTTTGATGAGGATTCACGAGTTTTGTTCTTATCCCTCGCTGCTCGACTGTAGTTTGCTTATTAATAATTTTAGTATACAAAAATACAAATTACTTAATCTAATATTTTCTCTAATTTACCTTTTATTAACAAAGTTTGATGAGATTTTTCTGTTAAGTTTTGCTTAATTTTTCTTCAAAAGTTAACTTAATTAGGAAACAACTGCAACTTGAAGCATTTCTTGAGGAGTAAGGTGAGAATAAATTACTTGACCATCACGAAACCAAATAATTCTTTCTGTTTGACGAGCTAGTTCTGGTTCGTGAGTAACCATAATTACGGTAATACCGCTGCTATGAAGTTCTCCAAAAATATTTAACACTTCTTGAGTCGTCTTTGAGTCTAACGCACCTGTTGGTTCATCTGCCAGAAGTAGTAAAGGTTGATTGACAATGGCACGAGCGATCGCAACCCGTTGTTGTTGTCCACCAGAAAGTTGATTGGGTTTGTTGTTTAAGCGATTTTCTAAACCTACTTTAATTAAAGCTTCTCTGGCGCGATCGCGTCTTTCTGAATATTCTACACCAGCATAAACCATTGGCAGCATCACATTTTCTAAAGCAGTCATCTGAGGCAGAAGATGAAATTGTTGAAAAATAAAACCAATCTTACGATTGCGAATGGAGGCTAATTCCTCATCTGATAATCCAGAAACATCAACTTTATCAAGATAATATCTGCCAGCAGTGGGGCGGTCTAAACAACCGATAATATTCATGACGGTAGATTTTCCCGAACCCGATGCACCCATAATGGAACAATATTCGCCTTGATGAATTACTAAATTGACTTGATCTAAGGCATGAACGGTGGTATTCCCACTACCATAAATTTTTTCTACTTGTTCTAAACGAATGATAACTGGTTGATATTCTGATTGAGGCTGGATTTGATTCATAAGTTATTTAAGGTCTAATTTATTAGAGAATTTAGCCTAGTCAGACTAAAGATCGGTTTTATCATAGGATTTCAAAAGGAAGCATGACCAATCAAGGCATTAATTCCACAAATTACCAAAGCACCAAGGCAATTAATATTTATTAGTCTTTTCTTTTCTATTGTGACAATTGTTGTGATGAGTTTCTAGTCAAAGGTACTCCACCTTTGTCAGACTTTGGTGATCGCAATTCTTTTTTAGTATTGCTAGTAATTAAAACTAATGCAACAATTTTTAATTTGGCGAGCTAAGTAATCAAACAGAATCAACTATCAATAAATAAGCAATAATTTTAATTTTTTTGCTCAAAATTGAAATTGATTTGTTGAGAATTACTATAACTAATCGTAATCTTCTCTAGTTTTTCTCGATTAGTTTTTATGTTGGTATTTAGTTTGAGTCAAATAATTGCGACCGAGGCAGCTTACCAATTTATTAAAAAAACTTAAAACTGAGGAATAACTAATGAATAAAAAGCAGTTAGAACAACTTATTAATGTTATTATAAATGGAAAATATTCTTGGGCTTGTGTTTTAGTTTTGCGTTTTTATGGGCGCAATCCTTTAGATTACATTCCCTATCGGACTTATTATCGTTTAATTAGAGATAATGATTGTAATTATAATAGTTTATTAACTTCAACTAAAAATAATTGATTTTTTTTACTTTTAGTGTTTTGATTAGATTATCAATAAACAAAAATAAAAGCCAAGCATATAAAAACTTGACTTAATTTATTCTAATATCTCTATTTGTAATTTTAGTTAAAAATTGCTTTTTCAACTAAATCTTGATTTAGTTTTTTTCCAATCAAAACTAGGCGAGTTTGACGTGGTTCGTCTTTAGACCAAAAACGATCGTAAAAAGTATCAAAACGATTACCTACACCCTGTAAAACTAATCGCATTGGTTTTTCTGGAACATTAACAAAACCTTTGATGCGATAGATTTCTTGTTGTTTAACTAATTGTTGTAACTTAGTAGTTAGGCTCTTTGGTTCAAAACCGCGATCGCAAACTAATTGAATTGAATTAATTTCATCATCATGGTCATGTTCTTCTTCGTGGTCGTGATGAGAATGACGACTATCTAAATTATCTTCTACCGCTGCATTAAAACCTAATAAAATATCAGGATTGATTTCCCCTTGAGGACAAGTAACAACTTTTACCCCAACTGGAAGTTCTTGTTGTAACCAGCTTTTAATTTTAGTTAAAGTAGCAGCATCAACTAGATCGGTTTTGGTTAACAAAACTAAATCGGCACAAGCTAACTGATCTTCAAATAACTCTTCTATGGGAGTTTCATGTTCTAAATTAGGATCGGCTTGTCGTTGTGCTTCTAAAGCAACTAAATCTCCTACTAAAGTTCCTTCAGCTAAAGCTTGACAATCTACAACAGTTAAAACTCCGTCTACTGTGGCAGCATTACGAATTTCGTGCCAACGAAAAGCCTGTACTAGAGGTTTGGGTAAAGCTAGTCCAGAAGTTTCAATTAGAATACAGTCTAGTTTATCCCTTCTTTTTAATAGTTCTTGCATGACGGGATAAAATTCTTCTTGAACCGTACAACAAAGACAACCGTTCGTTAATTCAACTATATTACTATTGAGGTTGTCCTCCTCATCACAAACTTGACAGGAAAGTGAGGAGCCGTCTCCGCCCTCGAAGGGCGGACGGGGCTTACAGGGTTCTGAATTCGATTCAGAACACAGCCCCTCAGCTTGTGCGCTCCGTAATAACTCACCATCAATGCCAACTTCACCAAATTCATTTACCAAGACAGCGATGCGTTTTCCTTGATTATTTTGTAAAAGATGACGCACCAACGTAGTTTTCCCTGCGCCCAAAAAACCAGTAATGACAGTAACGGGGATTTTATGCATTTTTTAATTGATTGTTGAAATTTGATTGAATGTTTGTTTAACCAAAAACTGTGGTAGAAAGAAAACTTAAACCAATTCCACAGACAAGATAGCCAGCAAAACGTAAATAAAGATTAGGTTGATTAGTAAATTTAGTTAAAGTTAATTTGCCCAAATAAAATGCAATCGCAGCAACAATTAACTGGATTAAACTAAAACCAAATAAATAAGCACCTAAAGGAGTCATTTCTGCACCAATAATTGATTCTCCATAGGCGTAACCATGAAAAATACCCGCAATTGTCGATAAAATTAATAAAAGTCCCGCATTAGGTTTATTTTCTTTAACTAACAGTAACCCTACTGTTAAAACTGAAAGCGCAACAATTATTTCTGGAATTGGTAAATCAACACTGAATAAGTGAATTACTGTTCCTGCAATTGTAGCTAACACAAAAACAACAGGAATAAAAAATCCAAATTTTTCTTTTAAAACAGCTACCAAAGCAATGGCTACGACAAAGGCAAAATGATCTAAACCTATTACGGGATGTGCTAAACCAGAGATAAATCCTTCAAAAAAATTAGCTGGAGTTGTTCCTCCAATAGCATGATGTGCTAAAGCAGGTTGCATAGTGATAATCAAGTAGATGATTAACATTATCAAAAAGATAAATTCTGGTGCTAATAATTTAACTTTCTTTTGGTTTTTATCTTCTGATAAGTTATTTAATTTATTTAAGAAAAATTTGTTCATCACTATTTAAGTCCAATAAAATAATCAAGCTTTAACAGCAGAAATCCTGATTTATAAGCTATTTTGAAGCAAAAATTCGGGAAAAATTAGCTAATTTCTTAGATTTTGTAAATAAATTTGTAGCGTAGAAAATCTTAAAAAATAACAACATCTGTACCTCGCAGATATATTTTTGCAGTTGAGCTTTTTAGTTATTGATCAATACGAAAAAACTGATAATTCTACAAAAGTAGAATGCTACGTCTCTACCGATAACTGATCAATATAAATCGGCGGGCATCCTGACTAAGAGATTACAACCAAAGCAAACCTCATCACAGTTGCGGGACAGCGTCAGATTTTCACTGAACTTTCCCCCTTGCGTTTGATGACTGTTCCTCATCAAAACCGATAGATCATTATAAAATATCACAAAATTGATATAATCAGCTTTAAATTTAATCGGGACAAAGAAATAATGGCAGACTGGCAGGTGGTAACAGGCGGAATAACTGCACCGAAAGGATTTAAAGCAGCAGGAATTGCAGCAGGATTAAAACCCTCTGGAGTAAAAGATTTAACCTTAATTCTTTCAGAAACTGAAGCGATCGCAGCAGGAGTGTTTACCACCTCTCAAGTTAGGGCTGCCTGTGTTGATTACTGTCGTCAACGCCTTCAAGAGAAAGCTAGTGCTAAGGCAATTATGTGTAATGCCGGTCAAGCCAACGCAGCAACAGGAGAACAAGGCTGGCAAGATGCTATTTTAAGTGCAGAACTATTAGCCAAAGAGTTAAATATTTCCGCCCATGCAGTTCTACTCGCTTCCACAGGAGTCATTGGGCAAAGAATTAAAATGGATGCTTTGCAAGCAGCAATTCCTCAATTAGTTGCTTCTGCTTCCGTAGGGGGTGGAAAAGATGCAGCTAAATCAATTATGACTACTGATTTAGTTCCTAAAGAAATTGCCCTAGAAACTATCATTGAAGACCGTCCTGTCCGAATTGGTGGCATTGCTAAAGGTTCGGGAATGATTCACCCTAATATGGCTACGATGCTTTCTTTTATTACCTGTGATGCTGCGGTGGCTACTCACCTCTGGCAAGATATGCTCAAACGAGCTGTAGATAAAAGTTTTAATCAGATTACAGTTGATGGAGATACTAGTACTAACGATACAGTGATTGCTTTAGCCAATGGAGAGTCACGCACCACTGCTATCACTGAAATGAATAAAAATGCTCAGAAGCTAGAAGCAATGTTGACAGAAGTGTGTCAATATCTTGCTAAGGCAATTGCGCGGGATGGAGAAGGAGCTACTTGTTTAATTGAAGTGCAAGTTACGGGCGCATCGGATCGGAAAGCTGCTTCTCTGGTTGCTAAAACAATCGCTGGTTCATCTTTGGTAAAATCAGCCGTTTTTGGACGAGATCCTAATTGGGGCAGAATAGCAGCAGCAGCAGGCAGAGCAGGAGTAAACTTTCATCAAGATGAGTTACAAATTAAGCTAGGAGATCTTGTTCTGATGGAAAATGGTCAACCCTTAGAATTTGATCGTCAAGCAGCGAGTAACTATCTCAAACAAGCAGCATCAGGTGCTTACCTCAAAGATGATACAGTTCTCATTTCTGTTTGTATTGGCAATGGTTCTGGTACAAGTACCGCTTGGGGATGCGATTTGACTTATAAATACGTTGAAATTAATGCTGAATATACTACTTAATTTGAAACTCTAACTTTCATTGGCATTGTTAATTTAAAGTATAAAACCCCAAATATATACTGTTATAACAATATTTTTGATGTCCTGATTGAGCAACGCCTGGTCATTTAATCAGATTAGGCGATCTGCTCCGCAGCCGAGAGAAGTTCGCTCGTACAAGAGCGATCGCAATTTTAGCAAAATCATTAGCATTATTTAGAATTAAATAAAATAGGGCAACGAAAAAATTGTTTAATTCTAAGCAGAGGAAGCAATTTTAAGGTTGTTTAAAGCTTGAATTTAAGAGGAAAAAATGAATCTCTCTAAAATACATCATGTAGCTATCATTTGTTCCAACTATCAAGTTTCTAAACACTTCTATACAGAGATTTTAGGCTTTAAAATTATTCAAGAAACTTATCGGGAATCAAGAGACTCTTACAAACTTGATTTGCAGATTGGCGATAATGACCAGATTGAATTGTTTTCCTTTCTCGATCCTCCCGCTAGACCAACTAGTCCTGAAAGTTGTGGTCTTAGGCATTTAGCCTTTCAAGTCGATGACTTAGAAGTTACGGTTTATCAGCTTCAATCCCGTGATGTAGAAGTAGAACCAATTAGAATAGATGACATTACTGGTAAAAAATTTACTTTTTTTCGCGATCCAGACAATTTACCTCTGGAAATCTACGAAAAGTAATCAAGTTTAGTTAAAATTCAAGCCTATGCAGGAGATAGATTGTAAATTTTCAGAGAAATTTTTAGTTTAACTGGGAACAAAAGTAGAAGAACCAGCTTGAATAACCACTTCTTCTGCTGCTGAAATTACGTCATCTTCAATTACATTATCAATCCACTGCATCAAACGATTGAAGAGAAATTTTTTAGTGCCGACTGTAACTAGAATCATAACGAACTTTTTTTTGCTTGCGATTAATTAAAGTATCGTTGGCGAAGATTAGCGTTCGCGGTTGAGCGATGTAGAGTTTGAATTGATTTTTGTACAACTTTTTGTTCGAGATAATTAAATGTGTTTTACAAAAAAAGTTAACTAGATTAATTCGACAATCTGCATAAATTTACACTGACCGACATACCTAATAAGTGAAAGCAAAAATCACACAAATCAAATCTTAGAGGTCTAGAAAAATGAAAAAAGCTGCACTAATCATCTCCACTCTCGCTTTAGCTCTTTCTCCTGTAGCTGCATTTGCCCAACAAGCACAAAGTAATGTTCAAGCAGGTTCAAACCAAGCATTAACTCAAGGCGTAGGTAACGTTACTAACCAAGCAGTATCCAATGATTTAACTCAAACTCAATTAGATTTAGGTGGTTACGGAATCGATCCTCAAATTCAAAACTCCGTACAAGCTGGTCAAAATACTGGTATCACTCAAGGTTATGGTAACTACACTAACCAAGGTGTTGACAACAGTGCTAGCCAATATCAATCTGATATTGATTTTCCCGTTTATCCTTATTAATAACTAATAACTAAACTTTCTTTTATTTTAAACCAAGGGGTATAAATGCCCCTTTTTGCGTTTTCAACTTTAAAATACTTAAATTTTACTCCTCGTGCCAGTCCAGCAATGGTTGTCTAAAAAGCTCTCGATCTCCTTGAGTTACGGTTAAAAAATCGCCTTTAGTACTACCGCGAATCAGTAAATAGCTAACATCTTGATTAACCGCTTCAAAATAATCTCCTTGTCGATCATATTCTTTGAGAGGAAGACGAATTTTATTGCCATTAATTTTACTAACGCCTACATAAGTATGAGGCAAATCTCCCCCACAAATATTGACCCAAAAACCTTTAGTTTCGGCAACAATAAATAAACTTTCTTCGGGTTGGCAATAATTGGGAAAAGAATCAGGATTTTGAGTAAAATTTTCAGATTTTGGAATTGCGGAAGCTGAAGAAACCAGTAAGCTTAATATTCCTAAACCATACCAGAAATTAGGTAACAAGTTATTGAATTGCACAATCAAAATTTTCTTTTTTATAGTTCTATTGGTAAAGACGATCATTTGCGTCAATGTTCCATCAATTTTGGCTCTCGATTTAGCTATTAGTTGGACAAAAACTAAGTACAGGAAAAAACTGTAGAGAATGAAGAAAATCGTCTTCACGTTCGTCTAAATTCAAAAAGATAGAGCGTAAACGGTCGAAACCATAACGGAAGATGCTCTTAGCTTTCTTACGTGATTGCACAAGCTGGGGAAACCCCAGCGTGCCTCACGCGCTTTTCGACCATGTTGTTTAATCAGAATCGGTTTTGTTAACGAAAGCCACTGACCTGTTCGGTATGCCCAACATCAAGCGAGCGTGAGTAGTGCAAATAGGCGACTCAACCGTTCCGAATCAACCAGATGAGTATCTTCGCTCATTAAAACCTCTACTTTTAAAAATTCCAAACAGAGTTTCAATACCCCACCGTTGGGCGTAATCATCAATAATTGTGTGACAATAACTTGGAGCAATAACAGTTAGCAGAGAGTTATCTTGTAAACGTAAAGCCCCTATATAGATTGGACATCAACTCTATTCTTTCTTGAGTATTTGAGTTTCCTTTTTTCTCTGATAAATCTACCAAATTAACTGTCTTGACTCGAAATAGGGCGATGAGAAATAGTGCTAGGAAACTCAGTCTCGCTCCATGCCATTTCAAATGAGGCTTCAGGGTTTGGCAAAGCAGGTTAACATTATCCATAGGGTTATCATGAGTTGAGTGTAGTTACTTTTCATGAAACCCTTTTTCTTTCTGCTTTTCAACTTTTGTCCTGTACTTAGCGTTTAAGGTAGACACATAACGGAATCAGAGTGGAAGGCATCCATAAGGGCAAACCTCTGATAACTAGGAAGTCCTGGAAAAACTGAGTGCCAATATTTTTTAACACAGTCGAGATAAAAATGTTTGAAATTGCGATAGTGATTTTGATGAAAAGCAATTAAAATTGTCATTATTTCACTTAAACACAGACTTTTTGCCCTAACTCGTTTTATTCCTCCATAACTTAATAGTTTTTTTTGCCATT
The DNA here is from genome assembly GCA_002355455.1 of Stanieria sp. NIES-3757. Classification (NCBI taxonomy): domain Bacteria; kingdom Bacillati; phylum Cyanobacteriota; class Cyanophyceae; order Pleurocapsales; family Dermocarpellaceae; genus Stanieria; species Stanieria sp. NIES-3757. The sequence goes on along the minus strand of AP017375.1, from coordinate 2,334,191 downwards.
GGGTTTCAAAATCAAAACAGAAATCATCTACGTCACAAAATAGAGCGTCTAAACTAAACATAGGGCAGGGTTACTGAATTTGTGGTTATTTTCAGCTTACTACCTGTCCCTTTTCTTATCCCGAACTCAGGTTTTGGTAACAAATCCTCGTGTTGCTCTTTCCCGTCATCTGGAGGGCATTCTAAATGGACTATTTCTGATTGGATTGGGGCTAGTCTGGCAATGATTACAACTTGGCAATACCATGAAAGTAATTACATTTAGACTGTCAATTTACGGAACATTTGCCAACTGGTTAGCAACATTACTTTCAGCAATATGGGGCGCAGGTGCATTATCGATGCCCATTGCATCTCAACTTTATCTAGGAACAGAAATTCAAGAAATACTGATTAAGAGTCTACTGCTGTCACTTTCAGTCGCCATGGTTTTTGTTTGCATTTTTGCGATTTGGGGGTTACGAACTAATGGAAATAGCAAGTTTCAATTTAATAAACCAGATCAAACAGACTTATCTGTAAGTTGATGCACAAATTTAAAATAAAAAATTTACTTTTTGGTTTGTTCTCTGAATAAATAAGCTAATATCCTTAAATTTTGAATTTTATCAATCAGATTGAGATAAATCGGTTTTGAGATTGGCAAAATCAAACAACTCGGTATCTGCCAATTGAGAAGGCGCGACATTTTGAATACTGCGAAACAGACTCTCAATTCTACCTGGGTTTTCTCTCTCCCAACTATGTAGCATCTGCTTAATTTGTGCGCGTTGGAGATTTTCTTGCGAACCACACAAATTACAAGGAATAATCGGAAATTCCCTAGCATTAGCATAACGCTGAATCTCTTTTTCTGGGCAATAAGCCAAAGGACGAATTACGATATGTTTTTGGTCATCAGTTAAAAGTTTAGGTGGCATAGCTTTGAGTGTTCCACCATGAAACATATTTAGAAATAAAGTTTCGACGATATCTTCCCGATGATGTCCTAAAGCAATCTTGGTTGCACCTTCTTCACTTGCTACTCGATAAAGAATTCCCCGTCGCAAACGAGAACATAAACTACACATTGTTTTACCTTCGGGAATGACTCGCTGCACAATACTATAGGTATCTTCTTCAACAATCCGATAAGGAACACCTAAAGATTGTAAATATTCTGGCAAAATATGTGGAGGAAAACCAGGTTGTTTTTGATCGAGATTGACTGCTAAAAGCTCAAACTCAACTAATGCTTTACGCTGAAGACTCATCAGCAGATCTAACATGGTGTAGGAATCTTTGCCACCAGATAAACAAACCATAACGCGATCGCCATTGTCGATCATATTATAGTCACAGATAGCTTTTCCGACTAATCCTCGCAGACGTGCTTTGAGTTTTTTGAAATTTTTTGAGGTACGTTCTTTGATTGCTTCCATTTAATCAGTTATCAGTTACCAATTATTAGTTTTTTTTTACTTTTTACTTTTTACTTTTTACTTTTTACTTAATTGCTACTCCTTGATACATATAACCTAGTACTTTAAGGTATTTTGGTTCGTAAAATTGTTTAACTGTTAGATTATCAAATTTTTTCGCAATAATTGTTTCGATATTCCGATTGAGATTACAACCATCACCAATTATATTTTGAATTGGGTTTAAACGATTTTGCCAAACTTGAATTGGAGTTTCATTACTTAAACCATGTTCGATAAAAAAGAATTTGCCTCCTGGTTTTAATACCCGATGAATTTCGGAAATAGCGCGATCTATATCGGCAATACTACACAACGTCCAAGTACTAACTACGCTATCAAAACTTCGATCTTTCATCGGTAAATTTTCACCACTCAAAGGCAAATTATCTACCGACATTTCAGATTGATTAATTCTTTTTTGAGCTAATTTATTAACTCCTAGATTAGGATCGACAGTTGTAATTTTTTGAACTGTTTCTGGATAGTAAGCTAAATTTAATCCCGTACCAAAGCCTATTTCTAATACCTCGCCCGATACATCAGCTAAAATTTCTTTTCGATACTTACTAATAATCGGACTAGACATCGACCAGTCAAGACACCAAGGAAAAATAAAATTAGAATAAAAGCCCATAATATTTGTTTTTAATCATTAATTATGACCTAATTTCTTTAAATCAAATTAATTAATCTTTAAATTTAAGTTTAAATCAACCTTATTAGTTTATTTTAGAGCAAAATAAAAAGGCATAATTTTTCCGAAGGGATAGCAATGGAATTTAAAGAAATTATCGCTCAACTTGGTGACATAGCAGCCTTGAATAGTTTCAATTGTAACCGGTATCTTAATCCCGAAATTAGTTCATTAGCTGCGATAGATTTGGCAACCACTGGTAATCTTAGTTATATCGAAGGGGGAAGATTTGCCAGTATGGTTGAGAAAACCGAAGCTAGTGCCTTAATTTTACCTAATGATGAAATTTTACAGGCGAAAGCGACTCAACGGGGTATTGCTTGGATTGCTACCAAAGAACCCAGATTAGCCTTTGCTAAAGCGATCGCCTTATTTTATCAACCCTATCAACCTAATCCTGGTATTCATCCTACCGCAATGATTGCGCCTAGTGCAGTAATTGGTAAAAACGTTTCGATTGGTGCTTATGTCGTGGTGCAAAAAGAAGTTAAGATTGGCGATCGCGCTATTATCCATCCTCATGTAGTGCTTTATCCCGAAGTCGAAATCGGCGAGAATACAACTCTACACGCTAATTGTACCATTCAAGAACGAACTAAAATCGGAGCTAATTGCGTCATTCATAGCGGTGTAGTCATTGGAGGAGAAGGCTTTGGTTTTGTTCCTACTGCTGAAGGATGGTTCAAAATGGAACAATCGGGTTATGTTGTCCTCGAAGATGGAGTAGAAATTGGTTGTAATAGCACTGTAGATCGTCCTGCGGTCGGAGAAACCAGAATCGGACGCAATACTAAACTAGATAATATGGTACATATTGGTCATGGCTGTAAAATCGGTTCAAACTGTGTCATGGCGGGACAAGTAGCCTTAGCCGGAGGTGTAACAGTAGGCGATCGCGTTATGCTCGGAGGACAAGTAGGTATAACTAATCACGTTCACATCGGTGATGGTGTGATTGCTACTGCCCAAAGCGGAATTACTAATAGTGTACCTCCAGGAGAAATGGTTTCTGGAAGTCCTCATGTCTCTAATCGTTTGTATCGCAAAGCTTCAGCTATTTATCGAAAATTCCCAGAGATTTACGAAACTTTTAAGCAAGTTAAACAATATTTAGCAGAAAAATAGTTTGCTTGAAAGTTGATTGTTAATGGTTGATTGTTTTGATATAGCAATCGGAAATGATTTATAAAAAATTCTATTGCCTCCCGCCTATCCCAAATGATTAATTTATAACTTAAATACGACTGCTATAGTTGATTTTTGCCCAGTAAAGCTAATCAAAAAACAAGTTTATCTTCAATTAGATAAATAGCAATTACTAAATAAGTAATCACAATTTTTTTTTAATTGATACGATAGAGATACATTTACAAGGTCGACAGCTATGGTAACGCAAATAGAACCAAAAAAATACACCAGAGAAGAGTATTTAGCTTTAGAAGAAACGGCTGAATATAAAAGCGAATATCGGGATGGGGAAATTATACCGATGGCAGGTGGTACAACTAATCATAATAAAATTGCTGGTAATATATACGTCAACTTTAGAGTTGCTTTTAAAGAAAATAATTATGAAATATTTATCGGTGATGTTCGTTTATTGATACCTCGCTACAATATCTATACTTATCCCGATGTCATGATTATTGAAGGTAAAGCAGTTTATGAAGGAAAAGGAACAACAACTGTTACTAATCCTTGGCTAATTATCGAAGTGTTATCTTCATCTACTAGTAGTTACGACAAAGGAAAAAAATTTCGTTATTATCGATCGCTACCTTCTTTTAAGGAATATATTTTAATCGATCAATATGGTTTTTTTGTCGAACAATATTCAAAAACTGAAGATAATAAATGGTTGTTGACTGAATCTGAAAATGAAAGTGATATTTTAGCTTTTACATCTTTAAATTTTCAAATTTCTCTTCAAGATATTTATGAAAGAGTTGATTTTAATGAAGAAGAATGATAAAAAAAGCGATCTCGGCGTAGCCGAGGCACAGTGTGATCGCGTTTAAACTTTAGTGTTTTTAGCAAATGCGATCGCTATTAAAACAAATATTATTTTAATAATCAAAATTATTGACTTAGTAATTCAACTAGCTCGTCTTTCTTTTTTTTACTATATCCAGTAATACCTCTTTCTTTTGCAATTTTCTTTAATTCTGTAGTACTTAATGTATTCAAAATAATATGCTCTTTAATAACATCTGAAATTGGTTGAGGAGTAAGCTCAAAAACTTCTTTTAAAGCATTTAGTTTTTTACCTTTAGTAATACCACATTTAAGTTGTGTAATTGGTTCAAAATTCTGCCAATACTGTCGAGGAGCTTCATCAATACGATTAGTCGCTACAGGAAGTTTTACTCCTTTAAGAGGTGTATTTGGTTGTTCTATTAAATATTGAAGTGCTATCTTAATTTCGTCTCTAGTTGCTGTTGAAAGATTAATTTTGGGTATTGTTTCACCTGCAAGAATTTTCGTAATTTTGGCTGTTTCTTCACTATCATCAGCAATAATACACCATACTTTTTCTAATCCTGCTGCTTCTGCTACCGCATAGATAAAAGAATTTCCAATAACTTGATAGCGATCTTCAGTAATTTCTTTAACTACTAAAGGTATCCAATTTCTACTATTTGTATTACTTAATTCTTTGGCTGTAGCAGTAATTAAATATTCTGAGTTATGAACTATATCATTAGATTCAATTATCTCTAAATCGAGATACATTAAATTACCTACATCACTTAAATTACTCATTGTAAAAAATACTCCTTAGCTAATTGTGAATAATAATCATAAGCGACTTTACTTTTATAGACAGCAGGAATTTTATCGAAATTAGCATAAGATATATAGGCATTGTTAGGTAATTCAAAAATACTTTTACTGTGTCCAGTTTTATAACTAGGATAAAAATAAGGAATTAAATCAAAGCTATATTTTTTCTTTACTTGTTTGATAATTTCATCAATTGAATTTTGTGCATTTACCCTAGCTGCATCGGCAATATTTTCTCCATTAAAGAAAATCGGTAAAGCGATCGCTCCCCATTCTATCCCGCGAGTTTTTTCTTGTCGAACTTTTTGAATTTCTGGAATATATTTTTGAATAGATATTGCAGCATTTTGTAGAGAACGAATATTATTGTGTTTTGTTGGTATTAATACTACATCTGCTGCATAAACTGCACTAATACTAAAAAATCTCCAGTTAGGTGGTGCGTCAATTAAAATATAATCGTAATCAAATTGCAAAGCCTCTAATTTTTTACGTAAGCTATAAAAACTAAATTCTTCACGTAGCTTATCTTCATCAAGTTCTGCCAATTTACTATCAACTGGAATTACATCAAAGCTTAAAGTCATCCCTCCTTTAAATTTTTTGCTATAAGGAACAATAACTTCTTTTAGACTGATGAAATTTACTCTATCTTTTAAGCATTCATATAGGGTTTTAGTTTTTGGTTGTATATTTAAAGAATCAGTTAAATCATTTTGATTAGGGTCGAAATCTACCAATAAAACTTTTTTCTTTTGATAGGTCAATACAGCAGCTAAATTAATTACAGTAGTAGTTTTACCAACGCCACCTTTATTGTTATAAACTGCAATATTTAAAGCTTTTGATGTGTGTTCAATTTTATTTCTAATCTGATAAGTAATTTCACCAATGTTATCGATATTAATTTCTAGACAAGGTGTTGCAGGATAAATAACTTTGCCGTGTTTTCTAAATAACTGAATATGTTTAGAATTAGTGATAATCCCCCACTGAGCAGTTTTACACTTAGGTGCTAGCAGATAGTCTTTTAGTTGTTGAACTGTTGATTTATAACCAGGTGTTCCGTAAGCAAGATTAATATCTCTTCCTTTTAATTCAACTAAGACATAAGGATTATTTTGAGTATGTAAAAAAATATCATTTTCGGTATCATGTCGTAATGCATAGTCAACTGCATAATGACCTTTGCCTGTTTTAAATCCTGGAATACGTTCTAGTAATCTAAAACCTAATGCCTCAAAAAATGATGTAGCAATAAAATTCTTATCTACTATTGCTTCTGGTGCTTCTTCAGGAAGTGCTTGTAAAGTTTTAATTAGTGTTTTTACTATCGCTGTAGATAGTTTTTCAAATTCTGGTTCAATTGTTAATACCATTTAATAAAATAATAATTTATTTCTATGGTATTGTTTTTAAAATTAGACTAGCCTCAGAAAAAACTCTTGAATCAAATATGAATTATTGATTTTTTTTTAAGCAATAACCGTCAGATTTAATTATAGTTAACAATATATTGAACTAATTACTTAATTAAAGTTTCTTTTAAAATAACTCGTAGAAATTAAGAAAATTTTATTTTTAGAGAGCAAAAATTATCTTTAAAGCTGTATCTATCTTTTCTAAGAGTTCTAATTCTAATTGACCTCGAATTTTAACTACTCTTGATTTATAATCAACAGGTCTAGTTTGTAAACAATCAGCAATCGATTTTTTAGTTAAACCATTTTCAGTCGAAGGCGCGATCGCAACATTGGTTTTAACTCTAGCTTTTTTTTCACTCCATTGAGTTATGGGAACTACTTGAATTACGGGAACTATTTGATTGTAAATATCGTTTGTAACCACGATACAAGGACGAATTTTTCCAGTTTCCGCTCCTTTTACGGGATTAAGATCGATATCAATAATCAATCCTTGTTTGATTCCGACCATTCATTTATAGTTCCTAATTCTGTTAATTCTTGTAATTCTGTATCTTCAGCGTATATTTCTGCATAAAGCTTGGCAGACAATCTCAATTCTTCAGTTTTCAATTCTTGACGTAGTTTGTCAATAGCAGTCCGCACCAACTCACTTTTACTGCTAAAACCATAATGTTTATATTCCTTCAAAAAGCTGGCGTGATCTGGTTCTAAAGTAAACTTGGCTTGAATTGGCATAAATTTAAGTACCTTTATTGAGTACCTAAATATTGTACTAAAAATTAGACCTTATTTTGAACATAAATGGTTCACTTTCAAGAAAAAATCATTATCTACAACACCAAGAATAGATACAATTAACCCTGTGCTGTTTGTCTAACGGGTTGCTATGTCTGAAATATCCTCTACTCCTTTTTCCGCTCAAGAAATTGCTGCTGAAGGTATCAAACCAGAAGAATACCAGGAAATTGTCAATCGATTAGGTCGTCATCCCAATCAAGCTGAGTTGGGAATGTTTGGTGTGATGTGGTCAGAACACTGTTGCTATAAAAACTCTCGACCGCTATTAAAACAGTTTCCTACAGAAGGTAAACGTATCTTAGTTGGTCCTGGAGAAAATGCGGGTGTAGTAGACTTAGGTAATGGATTAAGACTTGCTTTTAAAATTGAGTCTCATAATCATCCTTCTGCCGTCGAACCATTTCAGGGTGCAGCGACGGGAGTAGGGGGCATTCTTCGTGATATCTTTACTATGGGTGCGCGTCCGATCGCAATTCTCAATTCTCTTCGTTTCGGTAATTTAGAAGATGCCAGAACTAGACGCATATTTCAAGGTGTAGTTGAAGGTATTGCACACTATGGTAATTGTGTAGGCGTACCCACCGTAGGTGGCGAAGTTTATTTCGATCCTGCCTATACGGGCAATCCTTTAGTCAATGCGATGGCACTAGGATTGATGGAAACAGACGAGATTGTTAAAGCTGGTGCATCGGGTATTGGTAACCCCGTACTATACGTTGGTTCGACTACAGGTAGAGATGGGATGGGAGGTGCTAGTTTTGCTAGTGCCGAATTAACCGATGAGTCGATGGATGACCGCCCTGCGGTACAAGTGGGCGATCCTTTCCTAGAAAAATCTCTGATTGAAGCTTGTTTGGAAGCCTTTAAAACTGGTGCAGTAGTAGCAGCCCAAGATATGGGGGCAGCAGGGATTACTTGTTCGACTTCGGAAATGGCAGCCAAAGGTGGAGTAGGGATTGAATTGGATTTGGATAAAATTCCCGTACGGGAGACGGGGATGATTCCTTATGAATATTTACTATCTGAATCCCAAGAAAGGATGTTATTCGTTGCTGCCAAGGGAAGGGAACAGGAATTAATTGATATTTTCCATCGTTGGGGACTCCAAGCAGTAGTTGCAGGGGAAGTAATCCCAGAATCTATCGTCAGAATTTTATTTAAAGGAGAAATTGCAGCCGAAATTTCTGCTACAGCTTTGGCAGACAATACCCCTATTTATCATCGAGAATTATTAAAAGAACCTCCCGAATATGCCCAAAAAGCTTGGCAATGGAGTTCAGATTCTTTACCAGGCTGTGATTATGAAGGTCTATTTGTTGATGGAGTATATAAAACCTGGAACGAAATTTTATTACAGTTATTAGATACTCCTACCATTGCATCCAAACATTGGGTTTACCGACAGTACGATCATCAAGTACAAAACAATACTATCCTTTTACCTGGTGGTGCGGATGCAGCGGTAATCCGAGTTCGTCCGATTGATGCTAAACCTAGTGATTGTAATATTGGTGTGGCTGCTACAACCGATTGTAATCCTCGCTATGTCTATCTCAATCCCTATGAAGGGGCAAAAGCTGCCGTTGCCGAAGCTGCCCGTAATTTAAGTTGTGTCGGGGCTGAACCTTTAGCGATTACAGATAATCTTAATTTTGGTAGTCCAGAAAAACCGATTGGATACTGGCAACTAGCAGAAGCTTGTCGTGGTGTGGCTGATGCTTGTCGAGAACTTTCTACTCCTGTTACTGGCGGAAATGTTTCTCTGTATAACGAAACTGTCGATTCTAACGGAAATCCTCAACCTATTTATCCTACGCCTGTAATCGGAATGGTGGGTTTAATCCCAGATCTTACTAAAATCTGTGGACAAAGTTGGCAAAATGAAGGAGACATTATTTATTTATTAGGACAATCCAATAATATTGAAACTGATAAGGGTCGTTTGCGAACAACCCCTACATTAGGTGGTTCAGAATATCTAGCTGTCATTCACAACACTGTTGCAGGGCAACCTCCTGTAGTCGATTTTGAATTGGAAAAGCAAGTACAGGAAACTTGTCGCTACGGAATTGGTCAAGGCTGGATTAACTCTGCCCATGACTGTGCTGAAGGAGGTTTAGCCGTCGCTTTATCTGAATGTTGTATTGGTAATAAGTTTGGCGCAAAAATTACTTTAGATAATAACCAAACCTTAAGACTCGATGAAATTTTATTTGGAGAAGCTGCTAGCAGAATTATTGTTTCTGTCAATCCTAATGTGATTTCTAGTTGGGAGGCTTATCTAAAAACAAGTCTAGGTGATAATTGGCAGAAAATCGGTATTATTACAGACAAAGAATCGTCTTTAGAAATTTCGATTAAGGATAATTTATCTTTAATTAATGTTAAGATTAATGACGTAATTAATGCTTGGCATCAGGCAATCGAACGCAGGCTACAAGGTTAGTATCTCAGCAGGATTTACGATTGGTGGTAAACAATTCCGCTATCGCTATTAAAATAACTCAGTTTTTTTTCAAACCGATCGAGGAAAATAGAATTTGGTTAGTCAATCTAGTTTTCCCCATCGGGTTTAACTATTTAGTACCGCACATAGGAGCAATCATCGCATGATGCCTAATCAGTCTCTTTCTTTCGAGCAAGGCAATCCCATCAGCTATCAAGATCAAAACGATTTTCACCACCTACCAGACAAACCAGAAGAAGCTTGTGGTGTGTTTGGGTTGTATGCACCAGAAGAAGATGTTGCTAAATTGACTTATTTTGGTCTTTATGCTTTACAACATCGTGGTCAAGAGTCGGCAGGGATTGCTACTTTTGAAGGAGACCAAGTATATTGTTACAAAGATATGGGTTTAGTTTCCCAAGTCTTTAATAACGATATTTTACGCAAGTTACCAGGAACTCTAGCTGTAGGTCATACTCGCTATTCTACGACAGGTTCTAGTTTGAAAGTAAATGCTCAACCTGCTCTTGCCAAGACTAGATTAGGTACTCTTGCTCTGGCACATAACGGAAATTTAGTTAATACTGTTGAACTACGTCAAGAATTAACCAAACGAGGAGTTAATTTTAATACTACTACCGACTCAGAAATGATTGCTTTAGCGATCGCGTCGGAAGTAGATAGCGGTAAAGATTGGTTAAAAGCAGCTATTAGTGCTTTTGAGTTGTGTACTGGGGCGTATAGTTTAGTAATTGGGACTCCTGAAGGATTAATGGGAGTCAGGGATACTAATGGGATTCGACCTCTAGTAATTGGTACTCTCAATGAGGGAACTACTCGTTATGTGCTGGCTTCCGAAACCTGCGGTTTAGATATTATTGGGGCAGAATATTTACGGGATGTTGAGCCAGGAGAATTGGTTTGGATCACAGAAGATGGGCTAGCTTCGTTTCATTGGGCGCAAAAACCAGCCAGAAAGTTATGTATCTTTGAAATGATTTATTTTGCTCGTCCTGATAGCTTAATGCACGATGAGACGCTTTATAGCTATCGGTTGAGGTTAGGCGAACAATTAGCGGTAGAATCCTATGTAGAAGCGGACTTAGTTATGGGTGTACCCGATTCTGGAGTTCCTGCTGCGATCGGTTTTTCCCGTAAATCTGGAGTTCCCTATGGGGAAGGATTGATTAAAAATCGTTATGTGGGGCGTACTTTTATTCAACCAACTCAGCACATGCGAGAATCGGGCATTCGGATGAAACTCAATACCCTTAAAGATGTTTTAACTGGAAAAAGAGTAATTATTGTCGATGACTCGATTGTCAGAGGTACGACTAGTCGTAAGATAGTCAAAGCTTTAAGAGATGCAGGGGCAACCGAAGTTCACATGCGTATTTCTTCTCCGCCTGTTACTCATCCTTGTTTTTATGGTATTGACACCGACACTCAAGATCAATTGATTGCTGCCACCAAATCGGTTAAAGATATTGAAAAACAAATTGGAGTAGATTCTTTAGCTTATTTAAGTTGGGAAGGAATGTTAAAAGTTACTGGAGAAAATCCCAATAGCTTTTGTTCGGCTTGTTTTACAGGCGATTATCCCATCTCAATCCCTGAAGATGTTAAACGTTCTAAACTAATCTTGGAAAACGCGAAGATTTAATCAAAAAAAATAAGCAGAAGTAAATTTGACCATACTCCTGCTTATTTATTTAAATAATTCACTTGTGTTTACTAGCTTATTAATTAAAAAATATTTTTAGCGTTCTTCATAGGATTCACCTTCATAAGGCTGAACTCCTGTTTCAGGATAATCATCATCATTAGGACTAAAAAGTCTGACTGTTCCTTGCCACAAATATTGAACCATATTTACAAGTCCTTGCCAAATCTTCATATCTTTCGCCCCCGATAGATTGGTTAACTTTTCAAGCGATCCAGGATTGATAACTATAGGTTTTTAGTTTTTCTCTAAGATTAAATCCAATACTTAGTAATAACCTGTTCTAGTTTTAGAATAAAAAACAAATTTGAAGAAGTTGTGAGGAACAATTTAAGTTAGTTTAAGAAAATTAAAAACAATACTTTTTTTTGAGTATCGGCTTAGAGCTTATGCTCTCACGGGGTGACAACCCCTTGGAATAGAAGATGAACAGTCAGGAGAGCGGGAAGATGGTAGAAAAAAGGGGTCGAACTTCTTGAGAAAAACCCCTAAGCAAAAATGTTGCCAAAATTCTATCACAAATGCTTCTCTAAGTTGTTAACTTCAAGGCAATATACTACGTTACAAATAATACGCCTGATGTGAATTAGGAAAAAATGAGGAAAAGACAGAAGATGAAAGTTACCACACTTATCATCAAATATCTTTCCTCATCAATAGCATAGACTTTGAAACGCTGATAGTCACAATTTTTGTTCTAGTAGATGACTGGTATCAACAAGAGGGAAAAGCTTTGAAAGGTAAGTCACTAGGAGCAAAAGCCGAGATGAGCGACAGTGAAATAATGACCTGAGCGATCATGATCGACTATTTGCCATTCCCAGGAGAAACTCAGTTTATTGGCTTTATCCGTGCTAATTACGGACAGTGGTTTCCCAAATTATTAGACCAAAGCCAGTTCAACCGACGTTTGCGAAAACTGGGACAAATGTTAGAGATGTTACGTCGAAAATGGGTTAAGCAATTGGGTGGTGACAATGCAGTGAGTTTGATCATTGATACCAAACCACTACCAGTAGTCGGTTATCGTCGAAGTAAGAATAAGAGTGATTTTTATGGTAGTGCTAATTATGGTTATTGTGCTGCCAGGAAGATGAAATACTTTGGCTATAAATTAGTCATGCTTTCGACGCTGCGCTGGTCGGATTGCCAATTGCTTACGAGCTAGTGCCAGCCAATATTGACGAAAGAGAAGCTGTTGAAGCTGTTCTCGAAGTAGTTCGTGGATGTGATATTTACGGAGACAAAGGGTTTATTGGCAGCGACTGGCAACAAGAAATTATCAACTCTACGGGGAATCGCATTTGGACAATCAAACGTTGTAATCAACAGCGACAAGTTTCCTCCAATCTTAAGCGTCTGAGCGGTCGGGTTAGACAACGGATTGAAGGCGTTTTTCATGAGATTGAGAATACTGGTCGTAATCCAGAAAGATTGCTCAATAAAACTGTTTGTGGTTTTGCTACTCACATAGCAGCTAAAATCACTGCTCACACTTGACGGATTCTTCTTCGTCAACAATTTGGGATTGATGTGCTTACATTTGAGTCTATATCTACCCCCTAAAATTTAATTCACATCAGACGTTAATAATTATTTTCTTATTGCAAAGTTACAGAACAATTCAGATTGAGAAATTAGCTGCTTTACTACCAATTCCCATCAAATATGAGAGCCGTCGTCGTCATCTTCAAAGATTGTTAATCTCACCTAAGTTAAAGATTGTAAAACAGGAGGTTAAGTAGCTCCACCTAAAAAAAAGTAAAATAGAAAGAAAAAGATTCAGCTTAAACAATCTAAGAATGCCAGCAGGATTAAAAATAACTCTAACAAAGGAAGAAAATAAAACACTACAAGAGCTAGAAGTAGCAGACTGTGTGCCTCGAAGAACGGGCGCAAAGGGCAACGGCACTTCGTTTAAATGCAAGAGGATGGAAAGTCAAAGCGATCGCCGATTATCTAGAATGGGCAGAATCGACAGTAAGACAAACAATTCATCGCTGGAATCAACGAGGATTAGCGGGTTTATGGGAAGCAGAAGGCAGAGGACAAAAACCTTCATGGACAAAGGAAGATTGGCAAGCTTTAGAACATTAGAACAATGGTTACAAGAATCTTGTAGCAGCAGCTCTAGACAATTAAGTCAAAGATTAGCTAGAGAAAGACAAGTAGTTTTGGGTGCAGAACAAGTCCGCCGCATACTTAAAAAAAAACTGGCGTTGGAAAAGACTGAGGCGAAAACCTCCAACACCTAAAAGTAAAGAGTTTAAAGAAGCAAAAAAGAAAGATTGGCAAACCCTGAAATTATGGGCAGAACAAGGTGTAATTACTTTGCTGTATTTGGATGAATCAGGATGTTATCCAGAGAGTCCTCTAAGTTATGGTTATGGTCGAATAGGTCAGCAAAAATCAATTTCTCAAAAAACTAGAAAAGGAAGACGAATCAAGATTATGGGTGTTTGGGAAGTAGAACAAAAATTTGAATATGCTTTAAAAGTAGGAACTTACAAGACAGAAAATTATCTTCGTTTTATGAACTGGCAAGCTGAACGTGCCATGAAACGACTGTTTGAGACAGGAAAGCCCACAGTAATCATTCATGATAATGCTTCAATTCACCGTTCAGAATTAGCCAAACAACGTCATCAACTGTGGTCAAAACAGGGATTATCTGTGTTTTTTCTTCCTCCCTATTCTCCTGAAATGAATCGTATTGAAGATAGATGGCTACACCTCAAGCGTCAAGAATTGGGTGGTTTTGTTTTTGAGGATGAGTATGATTTGGCTCTCGCTATTATTGATGGCATCAAAAATCAAAGTCAACAGGGAAATTATACTGTTGAACGTTTAATGTTTAATTAAGTGGAGCTACTTATAACTTAGAACAATGTCATGGCAATGACCAACGTTTACTAGCTTTAGTTTTATTAATAGCAATCGCTTATACTTGTGCCATTAAAAGAGGTAAACAAATTAAATCTATGGGGATTCAAAAGTATATTTGTCGTCTAAAATCAGCTAGAAGAACTACAAGACGACACAGTAATTTTTGGATAGGTTTGTATGGTGGATTATGGATTAAAATCTATGAATTTTGTCATGATTTGGTAGAGCAGTTAATGAGATTTACTCCTAATAAGTTACCTTTCTACCAACAAGATCTGAGGGCTAAAAGACTCATTCAAACTGCTTTTTAGCTTGGTTGTCACCCCGTAAGGCTTATGCTAAGAGGTTCTTTTAGCCATTGTTCCAAAATGAGCGATCCAATCTTCCTTTGTCCATCTCGGCTTTTTTTCTTTACCTTCAGCTTCCCATAAGCCTACTAATTCATTCTGATTCCAGCGATGAATGGTTTGTCTGACCGTCGATTCTGCTCATTCGAGCTAGTCAGCGATCGCGTACACGCCTGTGGAGCAGACCACGCAGTGCCTCGCTTTGCGAGATCGCTTTAACTTTTTATCCCTTTGCATTGAGACGAAATGCTGTTGCTCTTTGCGCCCGTTTGTCGAGGCACTGTTGATGCAACTTCTAGCTCTTACAATGTTTTATTTCCTTCCTTAGTCAGAGTTATTTTTAATGCTGCTGACATTCCTAAGTGTGATGGTATATTTTTGTTTTTTTATATGAAATAGAAAAAAGAATGCTACCAATAGTTTAATCGGAATTAAAATTTTAGCTAAGAGCTAAAAAAGCTCCCAACCGTAGCAAACATTTAAGTATTTTATATTATTTTACGTTTTTTTAGATGTAGCTACTTAGAAATTATTAATTATTAATGCTGCATTATGTATTTTCTCTTTTTACTATTTGGATACTAAAACCTTCTTCTTCGGTAGGAGGTTGAAAATAACTATTCACTTCGTGAAAAACCTGTTCGGTATCAAAATCGGCGCGATTTAGGCTAATTTTTCTACGTTGTTCGATTTGTTTTAAACAAAGTTCATCACTTGCTTCAAGGTAATATAATTGATGCGGTATTTCATACTCAGAAAATATCTCTTTGAACCAAGCTCTTTGATTATGCGTATTAGCTGGAAAATCCATGACCACGGAAATACCAGAATTTAAGAGATTTTGGACGTGCTTCTTTAATAAAGGCTTAAGACGGGATGAATATTTTATATAATCATCAAACACTTTAATTTCTTCAGGATAAAGAGCTTCCAACCAATCATCTTCAGACAATAGTATTGCATTATATTCCTTAGCCAAAGCGATCGCTTTAGTCGATTTCCCAGCCCCCATCTTCCCACAAAAAAATATTAGTGTTCCTTGTTTATTCATCGATATATGATTTTAATTAATCTATTGTCATTGAACTAATAACCCGCAGAAGTACAAGCTTGGGGTGGCTGTTGAATTTTGAATTCTTCGATCGCACCATCACCATCAAAATCTAGTTGAGCGGAATTAGGGCCAGCTAAAAATTGTTCGGGATTAATACCATTATTGGTCAAGATTGGTTTAATATTTACCTGCTGATTCCCCAAGTGAACTGTGCCATCTGCTAGGACTGCTACTTGTTGTGCCGTACCAGAATCCGTCCAAACCGCACTACCTGGTTGACAAGCAGCTTGGCTAGTCGCTTGAGAACTACCACCAGCAAATCCTCCCACAATTGACCCCAAAATAGGACTAACAACACTTTGATAGACTTGCGAAACTCCATTCATAATTGTGCTGCTACCTAGCACTGGAGTAGGATTAACTGTCGTATTTGCTGCTTGAGGGTTTGTAGGAAAAGAGCTAGCTGATGGATTAGTCGGAGTTGGACTAGTAATACTGAAATTAGGATTACTAAAATTAAAGGGAACTGGATTATTAGCTGTTGTAGAACTACCACTTAAATAAACATGATCGACAACTTGTCCTTGATGAATTCTTTTGGTAATTTGCCAACCTGGTTCTAAAAAAACCCTCATTGGATTACTCGTTAATCCTTTAGTTCTACCAATAGTTAAATCTGGCAATTTAGGGTCTTTGTGAAAGGCAATTAATTGTAATTCTCCATTGCGTTCGACGATCTTATTTACATAAGAAACTGCATCGTCTTGTCCGTTCAGACGGAGAGTATAACCATTAGTGTTGGTAATGCGCTTACAACTGCCAATATAGTCAAAATTATTTAATAACAAATTTACTGCAACCGGACCAGAACCACTTTCTTGCCAACAAGATTGTTTACCAGGAATTTGCTCGATAATTTCCAAGCGATATTCTTTATAACCAAAAGGCACAGCTACTGCTAAAAATTGCCCTGGATTAACTGCTTGTTCTTCAAAAGCAACTGCTTTAGGAATAAAGGTAAAAAATGGAAGAGCGATCGCGCCTAAAGCTAAAGCTAATAATTTTGTCCGTTGAGTAAATGTCATCATTTTTAATAATTTCAATTAAATAACTTGCTAAAAAAACTAACAATTGCCAATAAATAATGTTAAATTGTACCAGTGAAACCAAGGCCTCATCGTTTTTTACGTTTTTTTTTGGTTTTTATGCAGTTAATTTATTAAAAACAAAATTATTTTAATTAGGAAAAAAATTTACAGTTTAGAAATATTATCTAAAATCGCCAGCGAACCTTTCTGAAAAGTGTCATAGCTTATTGATTTATAGTCTAGTGATCTGAAAAATTCTGCATAAGCAGTTGCGTATCTAATTCACTGCTTTCAAATGATTAAGTTATTGTTGCTAAAAAAACAATAGTGCTGTCAACTCCCAATTAAACTAATGACAGCATAATTGGAAAATTGAACAACACTATATTTGGATAAAATATAAAGTGAGCTTAATAATTGCCACTTTTAATAATTGATTTGACACAGTCAAAGAAATTGAAGGCAACCACTGCAAAATAAAATTTCGCAATTTTATACCTTTGTCCGTCTTGAATAGACGAAGTTTCTTCGAGCTTAGTAGGCAAGACCCATACTTCGAGTAGTTTCAGGTCCTAAATAAACACGGATACTTAAAAAGTCGGTAGGACAAGCAGTTTCACACCGCTTACAACCTACACAGTCTTCTGTACGAGGAGAGGATGCAATTTGACCAGCTTTACAGCCGTCCCAAGGCACCATTTCTAGTACATCCGTGGGGCAAGCCCGTACGCACTGAGTACAACCAATACAAGTATCGTAGATTTTTACGCTATGAGACATTTAATATCGGCTCCTTATTACCGAGTGTTCTCCTATGTAAGAGTATTTCTTCGGGATTAAGGGCTAGTTTACCTTATGGCAAGATTCCACTCATGCAAAAAGCTACATAACTTCAAATTCTGTAACAGGAATTGGCTCGCTCATTTTTGATCGGAAACTAAACTGCCTAGTGCAATAGGCTTCCTGATAAACAATAGAGCAAGCAGTGCCAGTAAATGAATTGACCAATGAGCAATAACTAGTCCCCAAATCAAACAAACAATTGTAGTGCCAACTGCTAATACGCCAAAAATGTCATGGGCTGTACGTAAATATAAAATAATACTTCCAAGTGCAGTTATTAATAATAGTAAGGGAAAAATGGGGATTATCATTACAATTACCTCTTAATCGATTTGGTGGTTAAGAGACGCAAAAAGTGTTGTTTGTTTCGGGTCTACACTTGTTTGATCTTTATACTATTCACTTTACCTTAGCTTCCTGATTAAAAGAGTTATTTAGATAGCCAAATGATCGATATTGTCAAACTTCTTTGCATAACTTTAAATTGAGTCTTATTTAAATAATTTAAATATTATTATTTTGTTCTCAATTTTTAGTTAATTGGAGATTGTAAAGTAAATTCCACTAACCAATCTTTGAGATAACGAGTAGCACGACAATCATCTTCGTTATAACGTAAGATTGCTTCCAGTAAAGAGCGATTCTTGGTAGTTAACCATCCATCATACCAACATACGCATTGATCTCCGCTAGCACCAGGGTCGCGCCATTGAAAACCAATCCAGTTTGCTAAAGTTTTTAAAGAATAATTTTCGACAGGTAAAAATACTGATTTAGTGATCAAAGAATGTAAGTCTACCGAACGAGATATTATCGATAAAATGTGTTTTTTTTGTGTGCCGTATAATTTACCAAGACGCTTAATTGTATCTACCTCATATTCAGAATAATGATAGATTGGTGCGTAAGGATAAAGATTAACTAAATCTAAAAATTGTTGCCAAATAATTTCTTCATTTTCTGGATTTTCTGCTAAAAACGGATAGAATTTTTCACTCTTATTTTGTTTGTCTACTACTAAAACACCTAAAAGATAATCTAAATTAAGGTCTGGTTCAGCTTCAATGTCAAAATATAATTCAATTTCTGCATGGATAATAGTTTTTTTGATGACTGAATTAAGCTCAGATTTTAGGATTGGTTGTTTTTGTAAAATTGCTAATGCTTGTTGCTTTAATTGAATGACAATATCAGTACCAATGTTGTCTTCGAGATTACCATGAGTTAAATCGGCTAGAGATTCAACTGTTTCAATCCCAATCGAAACTAAATATTCGTAACGTTTAGGAGTTACTCCAGGAATTAAAGACAAATGCTGTTGAGATTTAGCTTGGTTATAACAATGGCTATACCAATGACATAAATTACATCGCTGACGCGAGATAAATACTTCTGGTTCAGCTTCGGCGGATAACATTTCGATGCAATCAGCTACGAGCGCTCTCATTCTAGGCAGCCAATATTCTAAGTCAATCGAATAGCTATCTTGCTGACGTAAAATTAGTTGAGACTGACTCGGTAAGACTCCCTGGATAGCTGCTAAAATCTGGGCTTGAAAAGTTGCAATTAGTTTGTACTCTGGTTTAGGACGGCGACCTAATTTAATGTTAACCGGCACATATAACCAATTACCAAAAATAGACTTACCTGGTTGTTTGATTAGTAAGGTGGGACTTGCCAAAAAAACAATTTCCTCTGAAGAGTTGCGAGTATGTTCAGAATTTTGCTCCCAAAGCGATCGCCAATTAAACGCCCTAACAGCCAGTTTTCCATTGTAGATGCAATCTACTCCTTGTTGCATTAAAGCAAGAGTTTCAGCAGCCTTATTCCACCATTGTGCTGAGGAAGCCAGAGGTTGATGATAATTTAAACCAAAACCAGCTATCACATTGTTAATATGAGCTTGATGTTCTTTTCTCAACTTCAACAAAAACTCTTTAGTCGCATCTTGTTCTTGAGGATTACCATAAGTATCTAAATAGGTACGGCGACGACAGCGTTTAAAATTTAAGATTTGTTCATCGGTTAGTAGCATCATGGCATTTTAGTAAGTTGTCCGCCGACATTGTTGCAATGGAGTCCAGCCTGTTTTAAAACTCTCTGGTTCATGAGATTGTCTCTAGAATAATCGTTATGATTAGCTTCAGATAAAAAATTATTGATTCGAGATATACTGACAAAAATTCACAATTCCTGATTATTATGACTAGCAGTTTCCAGACAACTACAATCGAACAACATCGACAGCAGTTTCCTGGACTACATAATAAAATTTATTTTAACTTTGGCGGTCAAGGAATGATGGCTCGTCCTGCCTTAGAAGCAATTATGAAGGCTCATGAATATATTCAACAAGTAGGGCCATTTTCTTTAGAAATTAATGCTTGGATTGGCAAAAATATTGCTCGTTTAAGAACCACTATTGCCGAAGAATTAGTAACTACACCTGAAACAATTACGATCGCAGAAAATGTAACTGCTGGGTGTAATATTCCGCTTTGGGGGATAGATTGGCAAGCGGGTGAGCAAATTTTAATAACCGATTGCGAACATCCAGGGGTAATTGCTACAGTAGGCGAAATTTCTCGTCGTTTTGGGGTTGAAGTGGTTATTTGTCCGATTTTAAACACTTTAAATCAAGGCGATCCTGTTGCCATTATTGAGCAACATCTTACTCCTCAGACTCGTTTAGTAGTTTTGAGTCATTTATTATGGAATACAGGTCAAATTTTACCGCTAGCAGAAATAGTTCAACTTTGTCATAGTTATCCTGCTAGTAATAAAAAGATTCAGATCTTAGTAGATGGGGCGCAGTCAGTTGGTTGTTTGGCTTTAAATTTACCCCAACTACAAGTAGATTATTATGCTTTTACAGGGCATAAATGGTTATGTGGCCCTGCTGGAGTAGGCGGATTGTATATTAGTCCTGAAGCTTTTAGTCAATTACAACCGACTTTTATTGGTTGGCGTGGCGTAGAAACAGATACTAAGGGACAACCAAAACAATGGAAAGAAGATGGTAGAAAGTTTGAAGTGGCTACTTCTGCCTATCCTGAATATGAAGGCTTAAGACAAGCGATCGCAACTAATCAGGGATGGGATAATGCCGAAGCACGCTACCAGAGAATTTGTGAATTAAGTAGTTATCTCTGGCAAAGATTAACTCAAATTCAGGCAATTAAGTGTTTAAAAGATACTCCTCCCGAAGCAGGTTTAGTTTCTTTTCAAATTAAAGAAAATCCCAATCACGAAGCTTTAGTAAAATCTTTAGAAGCTCAAGGATTTTTCCTCAGAACTATTTATCATCCTGATTGTATTCGCGCCTGTGTTCATTATCTAACTTTACCTGAAGAGATCGATCGATTAGTTGAAGCAATTGAGGTTAGTTTGTAAATTCTACCAAGCCAAAAGCGAAGAGCGATCGCCTTACTGGAAAATAGCGATCGCTCTATAAAATTAAAGTGTGATTCTTTAGCTAGCTACACTGCTTACCACACCTTTGAGGGCTGCAATACCCTGTTCGATACTAGCCCAAAGTCCCATGTCTGGCTCTTTACCAGCCATTTCTCTCGTTCCAACAAAATAAAGAACGCCTTTAAGAACTTCTTGATGAGCGCGATTTTCAAAGTTGACTTTATTAAGAGGTTCTACCGCAGCTTGTAGTTTATCATCCAAAGACTGAGCAACTTTATGGATCACCAAGCCATTCATAGTCTGTTGATGCTTGAGCAATTCAAACTGAAAGAATTTGTCATACAATGTCAGCTCAGAACCATTCATCATTTGACTGACTTTTTCAGCGTGTTTTTGAGCGATATCGCGGGGTTGAGCAGTACTACCGACTTGGGAAATAACTTTATCAATCGAACTAAGATTTTCGCGATCGCTTGTAATCATTTTTTCTAGTCGCTCGCGGATCGTTCCATCATCTGTCGCTGCCATTAGTTTTTGAGCGCATTCGATCAAAACGTTTTGAAACAGCTTTAGATCTGCAAGCTTTGTGTCTAGGTTTGTCGTATCAGCCATCGCTATGATCTCCGAATTAAAATTTATATAAGTGCAGTTATTTCTTTTACAATAGCTACGAGCTTGAGCGATTCCCCTCCTCCTTCAGAGAGATTGAGCCTAAAAATTTTTAAACCAGACTATTGATAGATGCGATCACTGGGGTTAATTTTAACTTATTACTTTTTTTGTAGACTTAAACGATAACGATATAAAGCTACAGGGCGATTTACGGCTTTAAAATAATCTGGGTCTTGAGGAGAAAGATAAATTGCTGTAATTTGGACAGCTTTGATTACATCTGGTTGGATTAATTGATAAAAGGTAGTAGTTTCTACTTCATTAAGATAAATTCTCTGGTTACTGCGAAATAATTGTTGAGTGACTTCTGTAGCAATAAATTGATTTACTTCAGGTATTTCACTAGCACGCTCAGTTACAGTTGAGATTAACTTGCGTCCGCCTTTAAGCAAAATAATTTGTTGATTGGGATTATCTGGAGCGACTTTAACTTTGATAACGCTACTATTTCCCAAATAAGCTTGAGAAATATTTTGACCATTAAAAGCGCGATCGGCAACTACTGGTATTTGATTAAAACTCTGGGGTAAGAATAAATTTTTGTCTACAATAAAATATTCTTTGCCAAATCTTACCTGAAAGTTGACTGGTTGATTTAAATACTTTTGATTACTTTCAAACCCAGGAGTAACTAAATCTGGTGCTAAAGGTGCAACCTGTTCAGTTAAAGTACTAGTAACATTCCAAGTACCATCGATCCATTCAGGATAAACCAAATCTCCTGTGGCAACTTGTACTGGTGGTTTACTATTCCAGTTGGGATATTGCTCAATTCGCTCTGCCAACACAGAAGCAACTGCAACTTGACTATAGCTAAAAAAAATAATGAATAAAAATAAAGCGATACGAAGCAAAAAAAACATAAAATTATCATGATTCAGCCAATTATCAGCATTATTATCCCAGTTTTTAACGAAGCAGCAATTATTCAAACAGCTATAGAGCGACTCAAAGACAATCAAGACATTGAAGTAATTATTGTAGATGGTGGGAGTCAGGATCGAACTGTTGAACTTGTTTTGGCAATGGGTGTTAGTTTTGCAGAGAGAGGGAGATGGGGAGACGGGGAGAATAAGCTTAAATTAATTATTGCATCTGAACCTGGAAGAGCTTACCAAATGAATGCAGGTGCAGCAATAGCGAAAGGAGATATTCTGCTTTTTCTTCATGCAGATACTCAATTACCTGCTGATTATCAATCATTAATCCACAAAACTCTATCTTCATCTCCAGTAATTGCTGGTGCTTTTGAATTAGCCATTAATAGTCAAGCACAATCTTTTAGGTTAGTCGAAACCATGGTTAACTTGCGATCGCGTTTGTTCTCTCTTCCCTATGGCGATCAAGCTATTTTTCTTAAAAAATCTACTTTTGAAAAAATCGGAGGCTATCGCAACTTAGCAATTATGGAAGATTTTGAATTAATTCAAAGATTAAAATGTCATGGCAAAATAGCGATCGCACCTGCTGCCGTGTTAACTTCTCCCCGTCGTTGGCAAAAATTAGGAGTAGGGCAAACTACTGCGATCAATCAATTGATTATTTTGGGTTACTATCTCGGTATTTCTCCTACAAAACTGCGGAATTTTTATCGACAGGTAGGCAGAAATAAAAAATTTTGAACTTTGTACAGACGTATCGCCGACACGTCTCTAACTTTTAACTTTGACCTATTTATTTAATTATTGACCAACTCCCAACTCATTTTTAAAGTTGCCCAAACATTGACATCTAAAGCATAAACATCATTAGCAAAACCGATAATCTCAGTATCGACTTGACTAGCTAAATGTAAGTCTTCCATCAGTGCTTTTGTGACTTCCAAAGCATTAGCGAGATTAAGAATTGCTTCTGACTCAAACTTCAAATTAGGTGGTGCAGAGATAGCAGCCAAAGTTTGCTTAAATGGTAACGTCGAAAAAATACCGTAAAGACTAACCATTCCTGAAGAACCAGCAATTTTCCATTGCCAAGCGTCTTGAGTTTCAGGCAAGTTTAATTTTTGACTAGGCGCGATCGCAATATCTTGTAATTTAAATTGCTCTTCCTTACTGTTGTATTGAGGTGGATAAAGCACAAATAAATTACGGTCAGCATCAATGCCCAAAACGATACCATAAAGAGTGCGATCGGTATAATTATTCAGTTGTAGTCGTAGTGAAGAACCACTATTAATCGTAGGAAAATTAGTTGAATTTAAAGATAAATCTTGAGAAGCAAGTTGATTGAGTAATTTAGCTGCACGGGTAGATCTTTGTAGAATTAGAGAGGTATTATTCTTGTCAATTGATTCCAGAAAAATTCCGACAGGTAAACGGGAAGATGTTTGATTAAAAGTTAATTCTAGCCATTTTACAGCCAGTAAATTTTTGAACTGAGGGGTTAAACGAGTCACTGCTGACTTAACTGCTTCATTTGCTACTCCCACTGTATGAGGAATTGTGATACCACTCACAGAAGACAAACCATAACCAAAATAAGTTGTGGTGCTTGTTTCACTTTCACCTTGGTTAGAATCGGATTTAGTAGCAACTGTTTTAGAAACAGTACGCTCAATCTTACCAAACAAACAATCTACATTTGGTTCTCCTACTGAGATTGCACCATCGACTACAGCAATGTTGGCAAAAGCACTGGTAGCATCAACTCGTTCGATTCTTTCTAAACTACGGTCTAAACCAACTATTAAACCGACATTTCGAGGAATTACTCGGATATATTCTTGAACTAATTGTCCTATTTTAATGTTATTTAAAACATCTCCTTGATGAAGAATTTGGGCTTTTGCCATTAACCCATCACGCGAACGAATTTGCACTATAGTTAATTGATCAAATGAAGTCGAGTCGTTGGAGTTTCCCACTAACAAACAAGAAGTGACCCCATAATAATCAACTATTTTAGTGGGTAATCCCATCAATTTTAAAGAAACTGAGCCATTATCCCCAATATTTTTAATAATTCCTTCTGCCCCAATCAAACTAGTTGGCATCAAATAATAAGTAAATAAAGGTTGAGATTGACCAAGAATTGTGGGTTGTTGTTGATTCCCCATCACATCCTTAACCGTTTCTGTAATTCTTTCTAATGTCACCTGTACCCGATTAGGAGCGGTAACTTCCCAAAGATACTGAGTTAAGGCATAAGTAAATAAACCTGCACTAAAATTATTCCAGCGTTTTTCGACTGCGATTTGCTCTTGGCTAGCAGCAGTTAAAATAATTCCAGGATTAACTGATTTGCTTTTTTTACCTGCTAGCTTAATTTGTAATTGTTCGCGAAAAGCTATTTCTTCAGGACTAGGACGTTCGGCAATTTCCGAAAAAGAACGAATTCTTAAATTCCCCTTCAGTGATTGTTTACTAGTTTTGAAACTGGTATCTAATACCATAGTAACTTTTTCAGTCGGGAGCGATCGCGCTAACCAAATTAAAGTTTCTTGAAGTAAATCATTCCCTACTGGTGTTCCTTTGGTAGGTACAATTCCATCTATCGGTAACAAACTATTAACTAACTGATAATTTGCTACCGTTTCTCCTGCTTGATTAGTAACGATATCAGAAGAAAGCATTTTGACTTGACTACCATAACCACTAAAGTGAAACACCACTACATCTTCTGGTTGTGCTTGCTCTCTAAGATGCTCTATAAAAGCAGTTTCAATATTTTCTCTTGTAGCTTGTTGATTCGTTAAAGTCACAATATCTTTGGCATTAAAACCAAAGCGATTAATCAGTAGTTCCTGTTGTAGTTCTACATCGGTCACACAACCATCAAGCTGATGCTGAGAATAGTCGTTAACCCCAACCAAAAGAGCTAATTTGCGATTGGTTGTTTGTGCTAAAGCCTGTCCATAAGATTTAATTCTAGGGACTAAACCAATTCCTGTTTCTCCTATTCCCAAACTTAGCAGAGCTAATCCTGCCCGTTGCAACAAAGTTCGCCGATTTAGTTTCATATCAGCCATAAGCTTTCAGAATCTCAGCTATCAGCCTACCAGGAATAACTGTCAATTGTCGGTTAATAGTAAAAAAGGTTACAAGTAAAAGTGAAAGGTACTCTGCCGTTGAACGGCAGAGCTTGTCTTACGTGGTTGGATATGGCGAACTCGGTTCGCCATCCCTCACGCGCTGCGTTCACTGGAGTTCCCCAGTCAAGTACTGTCTACCCGTAACCAATTAAAAATTTTTATCTAAAACTCTTAAGAATCAATCTGCATTGCTCTAGCTAACTCAGCAGCTACTTTAGGACGAGAAAACTGTGGAGGTGGTAATTCTCCTCGACGTAGCATTTCTCTTACTTTAGTCCCCGATAAATGAATTCGCTCTTCTTTACTGCTAGGACTAGTTTTAGAAGTTGCCATTTGGTCGGTACGAGTACAGTAAAAAGCGTGTTCAAATTTTAACGGAACAATACCCAATTCTTCTGGTTTAAATTCGTCAAAAATATATTGAGCATCGTAAGTTCCATAATAGTCGCCTACTCCTGCATGGTCACGACCAACAATAAAATGAGTACAGCCATAATTTTTACGGATCAAAGCGTGGAAAATTGCTTCTCTTGGGCCAGCATAGCGCATTGCGGAGGGATTAATTGCTAAAATCACTCTGTCTTGAGGAAAATAATTTTCCAACATAATTTCGTAGCAACGCATCCTGACATCAGCAGGAATATCATCGCTTTTAGTTGCACCTACCAAAGGATGCAAAAACAAACCATCAACAATTTCTAAAGCACATTTGATAATATATTCATGAGCACGGTGAATGGGGTTACGAGTTTGGAAGCCCACCACAGTTTTCCACCCTTTTTCCCTAAACATCGCTCTTGAGGCAGCAGGATCGATTTGGTACGCAGGAAAGAAAGGATGAGGTTCTCGCTCAAGTAACCAAACTGGCCCAGCTAAATTAATTGCACCTTGTTCGTAAACTACTTTGACTCCTGGATGTTTATCTTCATCAGTGCGATAAACATTAACAGCTTCATGAACTTTGTTGTAACGGTATTTTTCGCTTAACTCCAGCACTCCAATAAAATTTCCGTGATAGTCATCTAAACGGATCCAACTTCCTTCTTGAAGAGGTGCTGCTACTTCTTCACTCACCGATAAAGTTACAGGAACTGACCAAGGTAGTCCATTAGCCAGACGCATATCATCAACTACACTTTCATAGTCTGTTTGCGTCATGAAACCTTTAAGGGGGCTAAAACCACCGATGGCAATCATGACTAAATCGGAGGTAGCTCGCTCGTCTAATTGTACTCTGGGTAAAGAATTAGCTTGAGCTAAAAATTCTTCTTTTTCTCCTGCTGTGGCAATACGATTGATTAGATGACCACCGTGGGGGGCTATTGTATCTGTATTCAAACTCATATTCATATATATTATTTAGCTGCCTGCGAGCAACGATCTTAACAAAATATTGCAAATTACGATGTTACTTTAGCGATTGATTACCAAAATAATTTTTCGTAATTTCTTACCCTAAAACTTGTTAACTTATGTTAAGTAAAACATATTTTGTGTCATTATGCATCTTAACTTTTGGAAACAGATTTTATTAGCAAGTTGTGTAATTGTTTTCATTTGTTTTAATTTTTTAGCTTCGGCTGAAGCACTAGGAGGACAACAACCTGCTTTAAATCAACCAGCACCAGAATTTACTCTTCCAACTAATACAGGTGATGGTAAAATTTCCCTTTCTGACTATCAAGGTAAGTGGGTAGTTTTATATTTTTATCCCCAAGATTTTACTCCTGGTTGTACTTTAGAAGCTCGTCGTTTTCAACAAGATATAGCTAAGTATCAAGCAAGAAATAGTCAAATTATTGGTATTAGTACTGATGACGTTGCTTCTCATACTGAATTTTGTGATTCTGAAGGATTAAAATTTCCTTTGCTAGCAGATACTGATGGTAGTGTTAGTAAAGCTTATGGTTCTTGGCTTGGTTCAATGTCTTTGCGTCATACTTATTTAATCGATCCCCAAGGAATTTTGCGAGAGATTTTTTTAGGGGTTCGACCTAGTATTCATAGTCAAGAAGTTTTAGCTAAATTAGACCGCTTAATTGCTGTTAATTAATCATCAATCTTTCCTTAGTAGCGTGGAAGATTGGTCTTTGTGCGATCGCAAAATTATAACAGTTAAGTTTAATTTATTTTAGCATAGTGTTGAAGATCGTTTGATAATTTTTTATGACGGTCTTCAACTCGATCATCTTATTGTTTATGACTAAAGTTTTTAGGTTAGTTGACTATCTTTAAAATTAAATAAATAATATTTTTCTTTTGCTAAAGTAATTTACTATATTTTATTAATTATTTGAGAGTTTTTTATGAAGTCCATTGTTGGCAAAATCTTACGAGGGCGTTATTTTATTGTCAGAGAATTAGGTAAAAGTAATGCAAGTATTACTTATTTAGCTGAAGATAGAACTAAATCCGATCATCAGCAATGTGTTGTTAAACAACTACAACCTCAAATTAGTAGCCTTGCCTTAAAATCAGAACCCCAATTATGGCATAATTTGGAGAAATTATTTATTACAGAAGCTATTACATTAAAAAGATTAGGGAAACACCCTCAAATTCCTCAATTATTCGATTATTTTGAACAAGAAAAACAATTTTATTTTGTTGAAGAGTTGATTGAAGGTCAAAATTTAGAACGAGAAGTTCAAGAACATACTTTTAATGAATCTCAAGTTATCGCTCTTCTACAAAATGTTTTAAAAATTCTTGATTTTGTTCATCAACAAGGAGTAATTCACCGCGACATTCGACCTTCTAATTTAATCCGTCGTTCTGACGGTTCATTCGTTTTAATTGATTTTGGTTTAATTAAAAATTTGACTTTACCGATTAATAATTCGTCAGCAGATCCGCCTACGGTTATTTTAGGAACTTTGGGTTATACTCCTCCAGAACAAATGGAAGGAAACCCTCATTATAATAGCGATATTTATGCTCTGGGTAAAACCGCTATTTTTGCTTTTCTCGGCCATTTACCTAATTCTAAATTAACCTCTTCTCATCATTTATCTCAGGTGAATAAAGTAGATGTAGCTGAACTTGATTGTAGTACCAGATTAACTACAATTTTGAGAAAGATGATTGAACCCATTTATCAAGAACGTTATCAGTCAGCAGTACAAGTTTTAACAGAATTAGAAAGGGAAGAAAACGTAATTACTCTTCCTCCTCCATTTATGGTTAGTCCTCCTTATACAGAAATTCCACCTAGAATTATCAAAAATAAACAACAACTACCGTGGAAAAAAGTTTTATTTTGGATGTTATTAATTTTACCTTTTATAGGAGCTTTATTACTTTTATTTGCTGGCATTGAAAAAAATTTGTATAGAAATTTTTCCTTATATATTAATAATCAATATAATCTTGAAATTAGATATCCAGAAAATTGGTCACTTGAAGAATTAGAAGACCCTATTACTGGGGAAGTAGTTGTTTTTTATTCTCCTTTAGAAACTGATGCAGATTTATTTCAAGAAAAAGTTTCAGTAACTGTTGAAGAATTAACTAAAGATTTAAATACTTTAGATGAATATAGTGAAAGAATTATTAGTAGTTTATCTAGCAATAAAGACTCTACTTTATCTATTTATAGTCAAGAAAAAACCAAACTAGCTCAACAGCCCGCTCGTACTTTACTTTATTCGAGAATTGATAATGGAATAAATCTTCGTCAGATGGAAACTTTTACTATCAAAAATAATAAAATTTATATTGTGACTTATACCGCCGAACGAGCTAAATATTCTAAATTTTTAGATACTGCAAAAAAAATGATTAATTCTTTTAGTTTGACAAAATCGAAATAGGCTTCGTTTATCCTCAGCAAGGTACTGTTAACAAAAAATTAATTAAATAAATAATCAATAACTTGTTTAGCAATAGTTTCAGTACCATCTTTAGCTAAAGTAGAATTTAAACGAGGGGATAACAGCGGTTGTTTTAAAAAGACCCAATCTCCTTGCCAAAATTGTTCGGGAGTTAAAATTTGATGATGGGAATAATTAGTAATTCCTTCAAGTAAAAAAGAAGCTTCGGCAAAATCTTGACGAGTTAAGGATACAATTGGTATTTCTAAACGTAAAGCTTCGGCAAAAGTACTATAACCTGGTTTAGAAATTACTCTGCCACAAATCGGCATAAAATCAACTGGACGATAGTGATTATCTGTAATTTTAATTATGTTTGATAAGTTTGGTGCTTGCCGATCAAAAGTAATAAATTGCCAATCAGAAAATTGCGATAAATTTTGATAAGGAATAGCTTGTAATCCTAATCCACCAAAAGTAAGTAAAATAGTTTTTTCTTGGGAAGCTTTGAGATTAAATTTAGCTTGCAATTGTTCTAAAGTATAACGAGGTGTTCCCCCAGTTAAACCCACATCAATAATATTAGAAAAAACACTCATCGGTTCATGAAGGGGAAGACGAAAGGCGCGATCGCATTGTCCGTAACAAGATTCAATCCAAGTTACAATTTCTTGAAATGGTTCTCCCCAATTGCGATAGATTAAATCCCAACCAAAATTACTCATCATCCAACAGGGAATGTCCGCAGCTTTTGCGATCGCAGTAGCTAAAGGTGGAATATCAGCTAAAATTAAACCAACCTCGTTTTGACGGATAAAATCAACTTCTTCTTTAATAATTTCTGCTTGTTGTTGTTTGATCGCTTGCATTTTGGCTAAAGTTGCTGATTTATCCATTGTCAAACTATCGCTTTGAATTACCCCCACATCAAACACCCGTGGATGATAATCAAAATCTCCTTCTACATAAGACTGCAATAACCATTCGGGTGCAACTGTGGCAAAAATTAGACGAATTTCAGGACAAAGTTTTTGAACTGCTGCTGCTACAGAAGCGGTACGAACAGCATGACCAAAACCATGACTAGTAATTGCAAGATAAAGTACGGGTTGAGACATAAATTTCACTGACAATTTGTACTTCTAAAAAGTATCAAAACTTAGTCAAGTTTAATTGAGATTGTCATGGCATTTTGAGAATTTTTTGGGGTTAAACACCACAATTAGGTGAATTATTAGAAATACGCTGAGTATTATCGGTAGGATAGCGAGTCAAGATCACTGTACCATCAGGATTTTTCACTATTCCCCGTGCGGGATAAATTGCACCGCGATCGGTCATTATTGCTGGATATTGTTCTTGTAATGCTTTCTCTTCTTCTGTTTCTGTGTAAAGTGGAACGCTTTCACCTTCGATAATTACAGTTTCAGAAGGCATTGGTTCGATAGGAGTAGGAGGTACACCACCTCTACCATTTACTACAAAAGTGTTTTCTCTACCAGCAAGGATATCTTGTGCTGTTTGAGTAGCATCGCAGACTCCAGCAACAACTCGATCTGGTTCAACTATATTTTCTAGTGCTTCCGAGGTTTCTTGGAAAGGATCGACATCAGGGGTATTAATAGTAACATCTCCTTCTAAACCAAAAACTTCAGAACTAGCATTGATATCGTTAGTCAAATCATTTAAAGGGCGTTCTTCGATACCAAATAAAGCTTCGGCAGTAATATTAATATTGCCACCTTCTCCTCGTTCTGCACTGGCAACGATATCATTATTGCCATTGGGATAGGCAACGATAAAATTAGTATCGATAGTTAAGTTACCACCATTAGCATTATTTAAAGCTCTAGCGGAAATAATCCCACTGTTACGTAAGGTCAAATTTTCAGCTATTTTTAACGTAATATCTCCTCCTCTTATTGATGTTTCATTTGCTGCAATTGATTCAGATGGTTGATTAATAGCAAAAATACCTCCATTGTCGATATTTATGTTATCTGCATCAATAAAAATGCTGCCACCATTTCCTTTTCCAAAATTGCTAGCAGTAATTATGGCATCATCATCAATTATAGAAAGATTGCCAGTTTGAATTTTTATTTCCCCACCATTTCCTATTCCCGTATTAGAAACTATACTAAAAATTCCCATACTGAATTCATCATTATCAAAAGTTGTTCCATCTATAGAAATGCTATTTTGAGCATCAATAAAAATACTTCCACCATTTCCTTGTCCCCTGACGCTAGCACTAATAAAACTACCATCAGCAATAGAAAGATTGTTAGTAATAATTTCTATTTTGCCAGCATTACCAGTTGCAGTTTCTCCTACTAAGTTTGAAATACTGCTAGAAGCTTGTTCATCTTGAACTGGTTCGTTAATTACTATGTCATTAGCATTGATAAAGATATTTCCCGCATTGCCTTGACCTGAAGTATCAGAATTAATACCACCATCATTAGTTACAATCAGTTTGTCAGTATCAATTGTAATTTCACCACCATTACCTATACTCTGTCTGCCTACTGTACTAGAAATAAAACCATTGTCCAAAGTTATAGATTCACTAGCATTAATATTAATATTTGCTCCATTTCCTTCACCACTAGTACTACCACCTATTGAGCTATTAGTCAAGTTGAGTTGTTCTACATTAATAGTTAAAAACCCTGCATTTCCATCGCCTTGATTTCCAACAAAAATTGTTCCAGTGTCACTAATATTTAAGTCAGGAGTACTAACAGTTAAATTTCCACCTTCACCCGTAGCAGTAGAACTAAAAATATCAGTAAAAAAACCACCGTCGGCAATACTGATCGACTCAGTAGCATTAATATTTAATATTCCTGCATTACCTCTTGACCTGTTGGAAGCGGATATTTCTGCTACAAAACCTCTTGTATTTAATGTTCGAGTATTGATTGTTACATTACCAGCATTTCCTTGTGCATCACCTATTACATTAGACTTGTCGCTTAATAAGGTAGAGTAACAATTAGCCACTGATCATGAAACAAGAAAATGTTGGACATCAATCGGGTGCTGAAAGAAGACCGCCTGCTCAGGGCATTGACAGGATTAAACCGTAAAGCATTCGGCGAATTGTCGCAAGGCTTTGAAATTATACTTAACCAAGAGGCGATCGCCAAAAGCCAAAAGCATCGAAAACGAGCGGTGGGTGGAGGGAGAAAGGCGCGATTGCAGAGAGTAGAAGAGAAACTATTTTTCATATTGTTCTACTTCAAGTGCTATCCTACCTTTGATGTGGCAGGAGTGCTGTTTGACCTACACCGCAGTCGGGCACACCGTTGGATGTTAAGACTGCAACCATTGCTCGAAAAGGTCTTGGGAAAGAAAATGGTCTTACCAAAACGCAAATTGGAAAGTATTGATGAGTTTATTGTTCGTTTTCCATATGCCAAAGAAGTGATGATTGATGGGACAGAGCGTCCCATTCAACGTCCCAAAGACCAAGAGAAACAGAAAAGTCATTATTCGGGTAAAAAAAAGTGCCATACTCGTAAACACCTAGTGATGACAGACCAAGATAAACGGGTGCTAGTGCTAACAAAGGCAAGAGAAGGTAAGCTTCATGATAAAAGACAGTTGAATGAGGAAAAATTGGTCGATTTTGTTCCAGATGAACTTCCAATTCATGTGGATTTAGGCTTTCAGGGATTACAAAAAGAATTTGTCAATATTAAAATTCCAGATAAAAAGCCCAGAGGCAAAGAACTGACAGAAGAACAAAAACAGTCCAACCGAGAAAAAAGCAGCGAGCGGGTTAAATGTGAACACACCATATCAGGTATTAAGAGATACAAAGCTGCTGCTACAGTATACAGAAATCACATTCGTGATTTGGATGATCGCTTCATGCTGACTGCTGCGGGTCTCTGGAATTTCTACTTGATGGCTGCATAAATTAATCAGTGAAATTGAGCATTCCATTTCATCATTTTGTTGTTCTTATTTAGCGACAAGTCTAATGTAGATAAATACAGTTTCTGTTTGCCTCGTCTTCGTCAG
Organism: Stanieria sp. NIES-3757; assembly: GCA_002355455.1. NCBI lineage: Bacteria > Bacillati > Cyanobacteriota > Cyanophyceae > Pleurocapsales > Dermocarpellaceae > Stanieria > Stanieria sp. NIES-3757. The sequence continues at coordinate 2,300,676 of AP017375.1, read as the reverse complement.
TTATCCGTTATTTTAAAAAATAAGCCGATTAAATAGCAAAAGCCATGAGTAGTGAAAATTTGTTATCTAGAATTACAATCGATCCCAATATCTGTTCGGGAAAACCTTGTATCAAAGGACATCGCATTTGGGTTTCACTGATTTTAGATTTACTAGCTGCGGGGGAAACAATGGAAGAAATACTCTCTGCTTATCCCAATATTAGTAGAGAGGATATCCTTGCTTGTATTGCTTATGGTGCAGAAATAGCAAGAGATAGCTACGTAGAACTTCCTTTATCTGGGACTAGAGAGGAAGCAATAACGTGAAATTAAAGTTAGATGAAAATGTTGATATTAGGGTTGTTAGTCGATTACGTTTAGCGGGACATGATGTCGCGACTGTTTCGGGACAGAAATTAAATTCTGCCCCCGATACTCAAGTAATTGATGTTTGTCGTCAAGAAGAAAGGGCATTAGTTACAGCAGATAGGGGCTTTGGTAATCGATTGAGATACAATCCTATTGACTATGCAGGAATAGTAGTAATTCGTTTACCACCTCGTCCTACTTTCGCTTATTGGCATGAAGCAATAGAAGTTTTGATTTTGGGATTGGAAAACGCAGATGTAACTGGAAAACTGTGGATTATTCGACAGGGGAAAATATTTGAGTATCAACCAATAGAAACTGACGAAATAAATTGAAAGAATTTCGCTGATCTTAACCCGAACTGAAAGTTAGATAAATCTTTACTTACTCTGAAAAATATTTTGTACCATTGCTTTATCCACCTTAGCAGCAGCTTTATCTAATTCCTCTACTTCACCAGCATCCAAATACCAACCCAAAGCACCAAGATTTTCCTGTGCTTGTTGAAGACTTTTTGCGCCAGGAATGGGAATAGTACCCTTACAAATACACCAGTTAATGGCTACTTGGGACATCGTTTTGTTTTTAGATTTGGCAATTGCTGCTAAACAATTCAAAAGCGATCGCGCTCCTGGTAGAATTTGTTTACCGACTAATCTCCGCAATCCCTTCGGTAAATTTTCTTTTTCTGAATATTTTCCTGTTAAAAGTCCTAATGCCAAGGGACTATAGGCAATTAGTTTAATTCCCAATTCATCACAAACCTCTTTAACTCCTAATTCAGTAACGGGATAGGTAGAAAGCAAGGAATATTGAACTTGTAAGGTAGAAATCGGAATGTTACGGGCGTGAAATTTCCGATAAACTTGTTTGAGTCGTTTGGAACCATAATTGGATAGACCGACACCTTTAACTAATCCTCGTTCGTAAAGATCTGCCAATCCATCTAATAATTGCCACTCTTGCCAAGGGAAATAATTCGCAGTTGACCAGTGCATTTGCACTAAATCAATTCTACCCAGTCTTTTAGCAGAAGCTTTTCCCGCAGCTACCATTGCACCTCTAGTTAATCGCCAGGGATAGGGGGCGAGTTTAGTTGCTAAACAAATACTGGCTTGGTTTTTGCCTGTATATGCTTGAGAAAATTTACCTAACAAGATTTCGCTACGACCATTTAATCTACCCGTGCCATAGGAATCTCCTGTATCAAATAAAGTTACGCCATTTTCCACACAAAAATTAAAGACTTGCTGTAATTGTTCGTCCATAGTTTGATCGTATCCCCACAGCAGTCGATTTCCCCATGCCCAAGTTCCACAACCCATAAGAGGTAGAGAAAGTTGTTGATTAGTTTGCATTGTTGGTTTAAATTGCCGAAGTTTTTTATAAAAAAGCTTTTAAAGGTTATCAGGATTAAAAAGGAAACTTCCCTAACTGACAATTCAAGTAAAGCTTCCCAAGTACAATAAAATTTATTAGGAGTATAGCAAATGAGCATTCAGATAGAATCAGACCTCAAAGAAATTTTAGGAGAAATCAATTCCAAGCTTGGCAAAATAGATGAACGTCTTAATAAGCTAGAGATTGGTCAAGCAAGATTAGAAGAAAAACTTGATGCTCAAGAAAAAATAGTGACGAAATTAAAAACTTCACAAAAAAATCAAATTTGGGCATTAATTGCCTTAGCCTTTACTGCTGTTGTTAGTTTAATGGCTGCTTTGGGCAAATTTATTTTTTTCCCTAATCCTTAATTAAATTGAAAATCGTGATTGGTTCAAGAGCATCAGCAGGTTCAAACCCAAAGACACGAGCATAAAAATAAAATTCACTATCCAATGCCTTTCTGATATTTTCTGCTTGCCGAAAACCATGCGCCTCCTCTTCAAAAGTGACATAAGCGGTAGATAAACCTTTAGCTTTAATAGCCTGAAACATCATTTCTGCTTGATTGGGCGGAACGACTTTATCCTGTAGCCCTTGAAAAAAGATTACTGGAGTTGCCAATTGTTCGGTAAAATAGATAGGCGATCGCTTTAGGTATAAATCTTTTTCTGCTGGATAAACTCCAATTAAACTATCTAGATAACGAGATTCAAATTTATGGGTATCTTGGGCTAAAATCTCTAAGTCGCTAACGCCGTAGTAACTTGCCCCTGCTTTAAAGGTATCGCGGAAGGTTAAAGCTGCTAAAGTAGTATAACCTCCTGCACTACTACCAGAAATAACTAATCGGTTACCGTCTACTTTTCCTTGTTGTACTAGGTATTTAGCTGCATTGACACAATCATCAATGTCAACAATACCCCAATTTTTATTCAATCGCTGACGATACTGACGACCATAACCAATACTACCGCCATAATTAACATCAAGGTAGCCAAAACCCCGACTCGTCCAATATTGAATGCGCAAACTTAAACTAACTGAAGCGGATGCAGTTGGTCCCCCATGACTTTTTACGATTAAAGGTGGTAATTCTTCTTCTGGTGAGGGGCTGTCTCCGCCGCTCGCAGGCGGAGCTTGTACGCCCCGTGCAGAATAATCTTTATTTTTGGGCGGATAGTACCAAGCATAAGCTGTTAATCCATTTTCTGTCGGAAATGCGATCGCTTCTGGTTGGGAAAGATACCCAGTATCTAATTCTAATTCTCCTGTAGTTTTAATGATTTCACTTATTTCAGTTTCAGGATTAAATTTAACTACTGCGGTAGGTTGATTAGGAGATCCGGCAATCAAGACTACTTCTCCCTTAGCTGTAGCTTGGACAGAAGAAATTTCAGTATAAGAAGTTGTAATGGGACTAAATTGTTTAGTCTGAGTATCAATCTTCCCTAGATGCCAACTACCATTCTGAGAATAGGCACAAATAATTAAATTTGAATCAACCAGATCATAAGTAGATAAACCAAATACCCAGTGGGGATAAGCGAATTCTGCTGCCATCTCAACAACAGGTTCTATCGTACTATTATGAAGATAGCGATGGAGATTCCACCAATTATTACGATCGCTAGCAAAATACAATGTACCATCCTTAGACCATTTGGGTTCACAGATAGATTCTTTGTCTCCACCAGCAATTAATTTAGCTTCTCCTATTCCTTCTGAATTAATCTTTGCCAACCATAAATAACTACTATCCCAAGGCATCGAAGGATGATTCCAACTTAACCAAGCAAGTCGTGTTCCATCTGGACTAAGACGAGGCGAAGAATAAAAATCGCTTCCAGAAATTAAAGTTGCTACTTCCCCAGTTACTAGATCGATAGTAACAATTGTATTTTCTGGTTCTCGATCAGAATCAAAATGATCTTCACAAACACCAATTAAACGATTTCTTTGACGATCTAAAACAAAATCTGCAAAACGTCGATTTGATTCTGCTGTTAAAGGTTGAGGTTCACTACCTGGAGTATGATAGTAAATCCTGCCATCAACAAAATTAGAAAAATATACTGTTCCATCCCCAACTAAAAATGCCCCGCCACCATATTCATGAACACGAGTACGAACATTAAAAGGTGCAGGAGTAAGATCTTCTACTATTCCTTCCCCAGTACGTCTAACTAAAACATTACGACCTTTTTCTGTCGGTCGTATTTCTAGCCAATAAAGATCGTCTCCATCAACTGTTACTGCACCGATTCCAATTGTAGTTGAAACAATTAATTCAGAAGTAATGGGAGACTGCCAAGTCCCGTATGGTGAAATTGTGTTCATAGACTTTTTTGTATTTTTCTATAGTAATTTTCCCTTACAAACGATCGGGATTCGTGACATTCAACCTTTAACATTTATAAGTAGGTACTAATTCTTAATCCAGTTAATTAAACTTTTGTAGCTGCACACAGGAGAACTATAAAATAAAATGCTCAATACTCAATCGGTTTTAGAAGTCTTACGCCCCGTACAAGACCCAGAATTACAAAAAAGTCTGGTAGATTTGAATATGATTCGCAATGTTCAAATCGAGGGTGACAAAGTTAGCTTTACTTTAGTTTTAACTACTCCCGCTTGTCCATTGAGAGAATTTATAGTCGAAGATTGTCAAAACGCTGTCAAGCAGCTACCCGGTGTTGAATCAGTAGAAGTAGAAGTAACTGCCGAAACACCTCAACAAAAATCTTTACCTGACCGTCAATCTGTTCCAGGCATCAAAAATATTATTGCTGTTTCTAGTGGTAAAGGAGGAGTAGGTAAAAGTTCTGTAGCGGTTAATATTGCTGTTGCTTTAGCCGACAAAGGTGCAAAAGTCGGTTTATTGGATGCCGATATTTATGGCCCCAATGCACCTAATATGTTAGGACTAGGCAATGCCAACGTCATGGTTAAACAAGGGACTAACGGGGAAGTATTAGAACCAGCTTTTAATTATGGAGTTAAGTTAGTCTCGATGGCGTTTCTGATCGATCCTGACCAACCTGTAATTTGGCGCGGACCAATGTTAAATGGAATTATCCGTCAATTTCTCTATCAAGTTGAATGGGGAGAATTAGATTATCTGATTGTCGATATGCCTCCAGGTACGGGAGATGCCCAGTTAACTTTAGCCCAAGCAGTACCGATGGCTGGTGCAGTAATTGTAACAACACCTCAAACTGTTTCTTTGTTAGATGCCCGTCGTGGTTTGAAAATGTTTCAACAACTAGGGGTAAATGTCTTAGGAATTGTAGAGAATATGAGTTATTTTATTCCTCCAGATTTACCTGACAAAAAATACGATCTATTTGGTTCTGGTGGTGGTGAAAGAACTGCCCAAGAACTTAATGTACCTCTACTCGGTTGTGTACCTCTAGAAATTTCTCTTAGAGAAGGAGGAGATAAAGGTATTCCGATTGTGATTGCTGAACCAGACTCAGCTTCTGCCCAAGCTTTAGTTGCTGTTGCCGAACAAGTAGCAGCTAAAGTTTCGATCGCAGCTTTTGCCTAGAAGAAAAATAAGTGTACAGACGTAACATGTTACGTCTCTACTGGTAACTGATCACTGTTTTCCCCAATTAGGTTGAAACAAAGTTATAAATATTCTGTACGGGAATACCTATTCAGCCTAGAATGCGTCTTAAATCTCGCTCAAAACCTAAAACTCGTTCTCGATTTCAGCTAGGAGATTTTTTTACCAAACATTTACTAGCTTTTTTCTCTCCTTGGCTACATCTCGATTGGTTTTTACTGTTACTGATAGTAGGTTTGACTATTTTTGGTGGTTTAACTATTCTCAGTACAGAATTATATGAACAACTCGATCGCGGTTATCAACATTGGTTGATTGGTGGAGTTGGTTTAGGTACAGCTTTAGCAATTGCTCGTTGTCCCTATCAAGTTTTACTGAAGTGGCATTGGTTTACTTATGCTTTGACTAATCTATCTTTGATTGCCGTAATGGTTAATGGTGTAACCGCTAATGGAGCGCAAAGTTGGATTACTATTGGTGGTTTTAATGTTCAACCGTCAGAATTTGCCAAGGTGGGTGTAATTATTACTTTAGCTGCTTTATTACACAACAAAAACACTGCAAATTTAGGAGCAGTTCTGCGTACTCTAGCTATTACGGCTGTGCCTTGGACATTAATTTTTTTACAGCCAGATTTAGGAACTTCACTGGTCTTTGGCGTAATTACCATCGCTATGCTTTACTGGGCAAATGCTAACCCAGGTTGGCTACTTTTACTTCTTTCTCCTTTAATTTCAGCAATTCTCTATCACGTTTATCTTCCTGCTTGGATTATTTTTGCGATCGCTATGATCGTCATTGCCTGGCTGACTCTGCCAATGAAACTGCTTTCTTCTCTGGTAGCTTTAGGAATTAATTGTGCTGCGGTAGAGTTGGGTAATATTTTTTGGGGATTATTAAAAAATTATCAAAAAGACCGTTTGATTTTGTTTCTCAATCCTGAAAAAGACCCTTTAGGCGGAGGCTATCACCTGATTCAATCTCGCATTGCGATCGGTGCTGGAGGAATGTGGGGACAAGGATTTAGTCATGGCACACAAACTCAACTTAATTTTATCCCCGAACAGCATACTGATTTTATCTTTTCTGCGGTAGGTGAGGAATGGGGTTTTATTGGTAGTTTGGTATTATTATTGGTTTTTTGGTTAATTTGCGTACGATTAGTGGTAATTGCTCTCAAATCAAAAGATAACTTCGGTTCTCTCCTAGCTATTGGCATTTTAGCTATGATTGCTTTCCCAGTTATTGTTAATATCAGTATGACGATTGGACTTGCTCCTATTACTGGTATTCCTTTGCCTTGGATGAGTTACGGTCGTTCGGCATTGTTAGCTAATTTTATAGCAATTGGAATAGTAGAATCGGTAGCTAATTATGCCAGTCAAAAGAAGAGAAAGGATTATTTTCTTAGTTAAATCTGTTTTTATAAGAAAAACTTAAGTTTATAGTAAGATCCGATTGGAAATTTTTTAGCCAAGCTTATTGAGAATGGCTGAATTGTCTTAACGAATTTATTGGGTTTGAACTTGTTTTTTCAAAACTAACCCGATATTATGTGATAGTATGTTCTGCTTATTGGCTTTTTGAGAAATTTACTTTTCTTCATGTTCTTCAAATAATTGGCTAATCTTGGTTTTAAGTTTAAGAGGACTAATCAACTTAATATTGTGTAAAATAAATTTTTTTGGTTTATTGACTAAGTATAATTGCCATGATTGACAAAAGAGTAGTTATCAGTTAAAAACTTTAGAGTTAATTCTTTTCTATCTCATCTTTTCTATCTCACGATTACATTAAATTGGGATCGAGTTTTCCAACTAGACACTGTTCAAGATAATAACTGATGTTACGCACTCTTGAGTAAATGTAATTCACACATAGCTTGTTGCAAAGCTTTGACATAAATAGTACTGCGCAAAGCAAAATGGTTCATCTTGTGTTTCAATTTCAGACACTCTAATTGAAATGCAGCATAGATAGACATAAAGATATGGTTTCCTTGAGTACGAAGACATTTAGTTGGGGACTTAGCTAAACCAGTATTAGACTTGAGCGTTTTATGAAAGACTTCCACGTTCCACCGTTTTTGGTAGATTGCTTCTATTTGAGGGACATTACAGTTTAAATCACTACAAGCCAAATACAAAATACCAGTACTGCCATCTTGGTTTTTAAAGACTTGACGATAGATGAGAACAGGAAAGTCCAGTCCTTTAAGCCATCCTCTGACCAGTTGAGTTCATCAATTCTGGTAAAACAACCCTGTTTTTTGTTTTCTTCACTCAAGGCTACGGTACGATTGCTTTTGAGAGCCATGATCAAGTGCTTATCTAAATCCTGACAGATAAAAGCCATATTTTCCTTCGAGGAAAACCAACTATCAGCTAGCACATACCTGTATTTGAGTTGATTCTGGGAGCAAATTTTTAATTGATTTCGTGTTAATTCATTTTTTGTTGCTGTTGCTTTTCGTTTTTCCTTCTTTGTTTTTACCTCACAAAATTTTATGGACTTTTTGACGACATCAAACCCAATTGGTAGGCTTATGTCTTCGACACTATAAACATAGTTGATGATGTTAATTCCCTTGACAGAACGGTTTTCTTGATGGTCATGATGCCAGCACACTAACTCATTCTCTTGGGTATGAGGTTTTTTCTCTATGGTGTCATCCACAATCAACACACCATCTTCTTGTTCATACTCCCTGACCACTGGTTTCACTAACTTCCACAGCTCTCGTGACTCTAAGTCTTTAGCCGACAGGAAACGAGTTATTTTATCGTGACTGATACTTCCTTCTAATACTCTTGATAATCCTGTCGCTGTTATCTGTCCAAACGAGCTGATAATATAATCGCTGTATAGTTCCAAAAGCTTTTTGTCCATTCGAGTATTATAGCTTTTGCGTAACATCAGATAATAATTGGTTTGATTCTGGATTGGCTGATTGATTAATAATGTAAATTAAATAAATTGAAATAATTGCAGCGAAAAAACACCACACAGAAATAAAAGCGTAACTAAATACCAGATAAGTAATCATTGCCGAAATAAACATTAAAACTCCCAACAGATTAAAGCTTCGATTAGAGCAAATAAACAAAGGAATTAAAACAATTAATATATAAACTATCCAACTAAAATCTTTTGGTAAGAAAACTTGATTATTAAAAAAGAAATTAAGTCGATAAGAAATTGAATGATCGATTATCTGAATTTCTAGCCAATCGCTGTAATTTAATAAAGGCAAATATAAGCAAGCACCATAAACAAAACCAACCAAAGTTAATATTGCTAATATCTTTTTTAATAGCTGATTTGTTTCTACTGAATAAGCAGAACCAGGAATCCAAAACAACCAGAAAAAGTGAGAAAAAAACAAAAAACTCAAAGCAGCAGAATGAATAGTATTAGTATTATTGGAAGCAAGTCCCAACCAAAGCAATCCTTCAAAAGCTTGTTGAATCCCAAAAAATAGAGGTAAAGACGCGATCGCGAGATAAGTTTTGTCTTTGGTTGCTGCCTCTTTCAGACAATAGATTCCTGTCGGAATTAATAATACAGAAGCTGTAAAACTAGCAGAAGCAGAAAAACACATATAGCATCCCTATTTAAGTTGTCAAAACTGAGCAGCAAAAAAAAATTTTCGTTGGTTGCTATGCGAACATTTAGTAAAGTTAATCATTAATAGTTGATAGTTGATTAATTAAGCCTATGTGGACTATGAATTATTTTTGATAGCTAAGATCGTTTTACGCTATAATCATTCTAACTTTTGAACTTTTGAAATTTAACTTTTAGTTTTTGACTTTTTTTTAAAACTTGGTATCAGTTAAATCTGCATTAGTTAGATTAGTTTGATTTAAAATACTATTTTGCAAATTTGCTCCCATTAATTTGGCATTAGATAAATCAGTATGAGTTAAATTAGTATAGCTTAAATCTGCTGCAATCAATTTTGCTCCTGATAAACAAGTATTAGTTAAATTAGCTCCTTGTAAATTAGCTTCGATCAAATTAATTTTGGCTAAATTTAATCCTGATAAATCTGCCTGTTGTAAATTTAGCTTCCGAAAATTTTTGTGTCCCAAAGCATAACCTGTAATTAAACTAGCAAGATTGCTACAATTGATTGTTCGTTTCAGTGGATAAGTAAAAGGAAACGTAAAACTATCTTTACTCTTCAGAACTTGTTTTACTTCTTGATAAAAAAAATAACGATCGGACTCTTGATTAATGCCACTCAAATTAACCCAAGCTCTAGTTCTAGTTAAACCAACTAATAACTGATTACGTAGATAAATATTACTTTCATTTTTAGCTATATTATCTAAACCAATTAAATAAACAAAATCTGCTTCTTGTCCTTTAGCACGATGAATGGTTGTAATTGTAACTGCACCTTCGTCCCAAAATCTATTTTCTTGCGGAAGAAAAATATAGATTCCTTGTCGATTTAAAAATTTTGCTGTATGAAAAACGAGTTCACTTGCTTCCCAATGATTCCCTAAAACAATCACTAAAATTTCTTGAGCAGGACGTAAACCATCTTTCCTCAAATTGTCTTTAATCTGATTGCCTAAAGCAGTTAATTCTTGTTGACGAGAAGTATAAGTTTTAAATTCAATTACTTCTCCTTGCCATAATCGATCAATCGGATTTAATAAATTTTGTACCGAATGTTTAAGCGTAATTTGTTCACCAATTTTAAAACTTCCTTCTACTTGATAACCGATCGCTTCCCATTGTTCTTTAGTAGTAAAACCAGTCAGTATTCCTTGAGGACGTAATAAACCCATCGCGATCGCATAAGCAGCCGTTACAATTAAATGAGGAGTACGATAACAATTAGCAATTATTTCAGTTTTATTAATCTGATTAGGATAAGTTCCGATCACTAAATGCCCTAATTCTTCGCCAAACAACTCGCTAGCGGTAGGGACTTTTAAACTATCCAAGCTTTGAAGTTCATCATAAGCCCAAATCAATCTTTTTTGTTCGGGATGAATTGAATCGATTGGGCGTAAAGATTGATAAGCAAGCCAATAAAATGGTTGTTTATTTTGATATTTCCATTGATTAACAATTAAGTCTTGTCCTTCATCTATTAAAATGGCATCAAATACTTGAGGAATAGCAGTCGATTGTAAGAGATGAAAGCAAACTTCTCCTAAGGCTTCGTTGGGTTGATAGCTTTCTGTAAACTTAACAGCTAAGGGAGTTTTTCCTGCTAATTGACAAATGGTACTATAAAAACCTGGTTGCTGTTTTCCTCCCCAAGCGTGGAGAATTTTTAAGTTAGATTTTTTTGGATTATAAGTTTGTTTTCCGCCAGTAAAATAAGCGATCCATTGAGCAACTTTTTCTATAATTACTTGATAAAGACTACGGGAGAAAAATACAACAGCAATTTGCCAATCAGGATATTTGAGGTGCATCAAAGCAGCTTTTTGACAGAGAATAATTGTCTTACCCGATCCTGCTATCCCTCTAATTATTTGTAAACCTGGGGGAATTTGTTTGGCAATTTTTTCCTGTTGTAAATCGAATTGAGCCAAATGCGATCGCGCCTGTTTTAAAATATCTCCTCGGCTTTGTTGAGCAACTAAATAAGAACGAGATTTTGGAACTAATACTGAACTCCCTGTTAAAATAGATAATAATAATTGCCATTGAGTTACTGTTAATTTACTTCCTTTGGTTATTGAAGGAATTTCTGTAATAAATTGGTAAATTTTACTTTTATTTTGCAGAAAATTTTTAAATATAATTGGGGGATTAGTTGGAAGTTTAGTAAATCCCTTGTCTTGCCATTGTTGTTCGGTAATATAAGGAAGAGCGATAATCGCTCTAGCAGAAAACTGGTTTTTTAAAAGAGGTTCTTGATTAAAATATTCTATTAAAGTAAATAAAAGATTTTCTGCCTGTTGATAAGGATTGCCATAATCAGTATAAAAATTTTGATATTGCCAACGATGACCTTCAAGCCTAACTATCTGTTCGAGCTGAATTGATTTAACTTCAATCACAATTAAACCTAATTGCCGATCAACAATTAAAATATCTGCTTCCTGACGGGATTTTTTAGAAGAAAAAAAAATGGGATAACGCCAATAAGCTAAACATTTCCTTTCAGAAAAAGCTACTTGGATACTATCCCATACTATTTGTTCTCCTGCTTCTCCTTTATTTCCCAAAGGTTCGGTAGCAATAAAATGGGAATTATTAGTCATCTAAAACATTGTGTGAGTCAAACTTATCAAACAAAAATGCTTTCTCTAGATCGATCATCCCTCTTTGAAAATTTTAAGATTTTACTGCTTCTAAAATACGAGAAAAATAAAAACGAGTACTAGTCATACCCGTTCTTTTAACCGCAAATCCATTATCTTCTAAAATTTTAATAATATCGCTTTCTTTATGTTGATAAGCCCGAGTAGTTTTAGAAGGACCAGGAAAAAATTCCCCAATTTTTTTCAAAATTGATAATAAAAAAGTTTTTGGTGCAAAACTAAGAATTAAACGAGACTCAGCTAAAGATGCTAAATGTCCGATCATTTTTGCTGCATCTTCTTGTGGATAATGAATCAAAACATCTAAACAAATCACTGTATGGTATTTGCCACTTAAAGCTTCTAAATCTTCTACTGCAAAAGAAATATTATTAGTATTTCCTAAAATCGTCTGAGCTTTTTCTTGAGCCTCTCCCACCATTTTTTCAGAGATATCACTCGCATAAACTCTCGCACCAGCACCAGCCAAAGGAATACTAAGACTACCTACCCCACATCCAGCATCACAAATAGATAGGTGAGCTAAATTACCATCTGCTTGCAACCATTCTATAACTGTATCAATAGTTTGTTGATGTCCGATGCGAATATCATTTTGGACTTTATTGACCTCTCCCTGTCCGTAAATTCTCCGCCAACGATCAAATCCAGTCGCGTTGAAATATTCTTTGACAATCGCTTTATCGTCTACTGTGTTCTGTCTAGCAAAATTCATGAGTTAATTTATTAAACAATATTCTCGTAGCCTTAAATAATATCGTAATAATGACCTCTTTTCCTTTAGCACTTTCTCTGAATTTTGATTAGCGATCTTGGCTGTGCTGAAGCGTGTACGAGACTACGGAGTAACAGCGAAGCGATCGCTTTCACCATCAAACTATTAACATTTGATATTTGCTTGATTGTAGTTTTTTGATCATATAAGTTTTAATTGCGCCAAAATTTTAATAAGTTATTAAACAAAGACTTGTTGATAGATGGTTCTGGTTTAGCTAAAAACTCTTGCCGTTCAGCCCTTGCTAGCAGCAAATTAGATGATGATAGTAAATTAGTTGATTCAATCTCATAATTATTAATTAATACTTCTTCTAATAATCCCATCACAATCAAACGAAAAGCAGTAATCTGAATATGTTTAACTGGTTGCGTCAATTCAGAAGCCATCGTTTCGAGCAAAGTTGAGCCATCAGCCTGTTCCCAAATGTTTCTTTCTAAAGCAATTAATTTAAGAGATAGTTGATTAACTGTTCGTTGAAGAGCAACACTCGACTTGGGTAATTTCTCGCCGAAAACTTGCCCATCTTTAACCAATCTAAGACCATACATCGCCACCTCAGTAGCCTTCATTCGATGTCCAGTCATTTCCAACCAAGGAAGTGTCATTAAGCGATCTTTTAGCTCGGAAAGCTCATCAAACCGAAACCAACCAGTATTCAATTCAAATAATTGATAAACCTGATGTAACTGTAACTGGAAGATCAGCCTTAACTTATCTCTGGTTAATAATTTCATCTGATCGAGATATACTCCCAAAGGCACTTCCGTAGGACATAAAGTTCGGAGTTTATCAGTAATTAAAGGACTAAGCCAATTTCTAGTTTCAATCAAAGTAATTAAACCACGATGATTAAGGCGATCGCTAATTGCTACTAAATAGCCTTCTCGAAACCAAAGATAATAAATTCTTTTGAGATGACTAGTTTGATTATTTAATGGTATCTGTACAATTAGACGACCGGTTTTATTGCCTTCTTCAATAACCCGAAATAGTTCTGGCAATAAAAACAAGTCTAGAGAGCTACTAATACTCATTTGGTCATTAGCTCCCGATGGAGTTAGCAGTTACAGTTTAACCCGATAATTAGTAAAATATACTGATTTTTATAACTTCTCCAAGTTTGTTTTGGGTAATTCTTCCTAATAGACCTTAATGCTCTGTAAAATTCAAAGCTTTTCCTCTAACTTCTGTATCAAGCTTGCCAAAGTATATAATTATTTTCAGGCGATCTGCTCCGCAGCCGAGATCGCAACGGAGGATTCATTATAAGCATTGGTATTGAGTAATAAATGTTGAGGTGTAACTTCGGTTGTTACCCAGGCGGGTTTCTCATGACGGAGTAGTTCCGCTTCAACTCCTGTGGAAAGATGTAGAATATGTAAACGGCGTTAATATTTTTTCGACAATTTTAGAGCTAATTTGGTTGCATTCAAAGCTGCCTGCTCGTCTTGGATTTGAGAATGTATCGCTGGGTTAGTTTAACCTACAAATTGCTTGCGTCTTTCAATAATCCGAGCCTGACCTTCAGCATGAACGGCAATCAAGCGTTTTCTTGTAGCAAAAATAGGTTCTAATTTCTCTTCTCGACTGACTAATAAAGCTCCGTCAGAAGAACCCATAAAAATTTTAATTCCGCAAGTAGGATGAGCCGTTCCCAAATCGAGCGAATTTGCTGCCGTTGCACCAATAAAAAAGCCATAATTAACTAAACACTTGTTCGCTGCTCTTTGTAATTTATCATCCAAGTCCACTTGGGTGAGAGTCAAAGGTCGAGTATTTGGCATTTCTCAAAAAGAAGTCACCCCACCTTTAACACAAGCACAACTAGCAGTAAACAAATCTTCTTTATGTTCTAATCCTGGTTCGCGAAAATGGACTTGAGGATCAATTACGCCAGGCAACAAAGTCAATCCAGTTGCGTCAATAATTTCATCCGTTTCAGTAGGAATAATTTCTGGTGCAATTTCTACAATTTTTCCCTGATTAATTCGTAAATCTCCTTGAAGCAGACTACCATTTCTAAGGAGAATTTGAGCTTGACTAATTAACAAAGTAGTAGTGTTGGAGGACATATGCTTATGACAAAAAAAGAAGAAAATGCTGTAGTTGAAATTCTAAAAACCCTTGGTACTGCTGCTATTTTAGCGTTTGGGATCCGAGCTTTTGTCGCTGAGGCTCGGTACATCCCTTCCTCTTCGATGGAACCTACTTTAGAAATTAACGATCGCTTAATTATTGAAAAGATTAGTTATCATTTTCGCTCACCCGAAAGAGGTGATGTGGTGGTTTTTTCCCCGACAGAAAAACTCAGAGAGCAAAATTTTAAAGACGCTTTTATTAAAAGAGTAATTGGTCTTCCTGGAGAAACTGTTGAAGTTAAGGGCGAAAAAGTTTACATCAACGGTAAAGCTTTAAAAGAACAATACATCAAAGAGTCTCCCGAATATCAATATGGCCCAATTGTTGTTCCTGAAGGTCAGTATTTAGTTCTGGGAGATAATCGCAATAATAGCTATGATTCTCATTATTGGGGTTTTGTCCCAAAGGAGAATCTAATTGGTCGAGCAATGGTACGTTTTTGGCCATTTAACCGACTTGGTTCAATCGACCAACAACCTGTTAATTATGATAATCAATCAGTCAATTAGCTAACAAATAGTTACCAGTCACGCTCAAGAGTGCTAGTCGTTGAGCAATCCTTCTCTGCCGTTTGAATAAATTTTGATCCCACGATTTTATAACTCCGAGCATGAGTTAACTGGTAACTAGCTAAATTACTTCTGTTTAGCGAAACATACTACTAACCGAGCTATCTTCATGGATCCGCCAGATTGTTTCTCCGAGTAAGTTAGCGACAGAAGTAACTGTTAACTGTTCAAACTGTTTTGCTTCTGGCACGGGAATAGTATTAGTAACAATAACCTCTTCAAATAAACCGCTAGATAGTCGCGCCACTGCGGGTTCAGAAAATACGGCATGGGTGGCACAAGCATAAATTTGTCTTGCTCCTTCAGCTCGTAGTAATCTTGCTCCTTCCAATAGCGTTCCTGCTGTATCAATCATGTCGTCTACTAGTACCGCAGTTTTCCCTTTAACATCACCAATTAAGTTCATCACTTCTGCTACGTTATGAGCTTGACGACGTTTATCAATGATTGCCAAGGGTGCATCATTTAATTTTTTGGCAAAGGCTCTAGCGCGGGCAACACCACCAACATCTGGAGAAACGACCACTAAATCGGGTAAATTTTTACTGGCGAGATAATCCAAAATTACTGGAGAACCATAGACATGATCGACTGGAATATCAAAATAGCCTTGGATCTGAGATGAATGGAGATCCATAGCTAAAACTCGACTCGCTCCAGCCTCAGTAATCAGATTGGCTACAAGTTTAGCTGTAATTGATTCTCTACCAGCAGTTTTTCGGTCTGCTCTAGCATAACCATAGTAAGGTATGACCGCAGTAATCTGCCTAGCTGATGCTCGACGACAAGCATCAATCATAATCATCAATTCCATCAAGTTATCATTAACTGGATTACAACAGGGCTGAAGTAAATAAACATCAGCACCGCGAATTGATTCTTGAATTTGGACATAAAGCTCTCCATCAGCAAATTGCTTGCGGATCATTGGACCCAAATCCATTCCCAAATAACGTGCTACTTCTTGAGCTAGGGGAATGTTAGCAGAGCCAGAGAATAACCGAAGGCGGTTGGTATCTGACAAGGTTGACTGCTGTTGAGTGGACTGAAGAGTTAGGGTAGTGTAGCTCACGGCAGAATCTTTATAACTCAATTCAGGGAAATCTTATCATTTAAAGGCTATCGTAATCGACAACACTTGAGGTTATTTGGTGACACAATCGCGCACTTTGATAGTTTTTAACAAGAATTTTAGATTACAATGTTTTTTGATTTTAAATTAAAGAGGTTGTTTTTTACAATCAATTAATAAAAAAATATTATAAAGATTTTGCTACTAATTTAGCCTCAGTGCATCTTCCTAATTTTGATAATTAAATTGGGCTAGCAGATTTGAACGAGTGTAAATATTTTGTGTATTTAATCAAATTAACTCTCGATCCCAATTCTCAATCAGTTTTATTTTCTAATCTGATTACAAATGAATAATAATATATTTAAACTAATTATATATACCTAAAACAAAAAAACTTTTTTAACAATTAGTTGTAGAACTACGGTTTAAAAAGCAACCTAGAGAGCGAAGCAATGACATAGTTATGGGGATATTACTGATTACTGGTACAGATACAGACGTTGGCAAAACAATCTTGACGATCGCTTTAGTTTCTTATTGGCAATCTTATCGATTTTGTCGCCAATTGGGATTAATGAAGCTCATGCAAACTGGTACAGGCGATCGCGAATTATACCAGGAAATGTTTGCCCAAGAAGAATCTCTGAAAATAGTTACTCCAATTAGTTTGGCAGCACCACTTGCTCCACCTTTGGCAGCAGTGAAGGAAAATACTTCGATTGATTTAGGTTTAGTTTGGCAAGCTTTGAATCAATTAAGAGAGCAACAAGATTTTGTTTTGATAGAGGCTTTGGGAGGATTAGGCTCTCCTGTAACCGAAGAATTAACGGTGGCTCATTTGGCTGCCGATTGGCAATTACCTACCGTCTTAGTTGTGCCAGTTAAATTAGGAGCGATCGCGCAAGCAGTAGCTAATGTTGCTTTGGCGCGTAGTCTGAAAGTAAATCTGAGAGGAATTATTTTAAGTTGTTCTCAACCAAAGAATGAGGCACAATTAGCAGACTTAGCCCCAGTTGATTTGATTGAATCTTTAACTCAAATTCCAGTTTTGGGAACTTTACCTTACCTTAATGAGACAAATAACCACGAGAAGCTAGCTCAAGTAGCTGCCAATCTCGACTTAGAGTTTATTTTGCCAGTTTAACTAAGTCTTAGGGAATTAGGGACGAGTCCTTGGATTTTAGCGAGACTGAAAAGACTTTGAATATTTGTCTTTAGTTGTTCGCTTGTTCCAATTGTTGACTTTTTAATCTCTAATCCCTATTTCCTAACTACATAAAAGTTACCAGCTAGACTTAACTACTCCAGGTAGTAATCCTTCATGAGCCCATTCTCTTAAAACGTTACGAGATAAACCAAAATCGCGGTAATAACCTCTTGGTCTACCAGTTACCCAACAACGATTGCGTTTACGACTGGGTGCACTATTTCTTGGCAGTTGTTGTAATTGACGATGAATTTCTAATTTTTCAAGAGGAGAAGTTGCTTGACGAAACTCTTCTTTCAATTCTTCTCTTTTAGCAGCATATTTTTCTATTAGATGAGCGCGTTTTTTTTCTCGCTCAATCATGGATTTTTTTGCCATAATTCTTATTTCTATTTAGTAAATAATCACGCAATTTTCTAGTATAACTCGAACTATATTTGATTGGAATAAAACTTGGTTCAAAGGCGCGATCGCGACCGAAGGGAGTGAACTACTCGCTACGCGCCTCGGCTGTGCCGAGAGAGGTTCGCTCGTACAAGAGCGATCGCAAGGGTTGATAATTACTGTGTTAGTTGGGCATCAATTTTTTCGACTTGCTGCTGAGATAATTTAACTTCAACTGCCTTAATTGAATCTTCAATACTAGAAATTTTACTCGCGCCAGGAATAGGCACAATACAAGGAGATTTTGCACGTAGCCAAGCCAAAACAATCTGATAGACACTGATACCTTCTTGGGCTGCTAGGTGAGCAATAACAGGAATATCTTGCAAACGGCTAACACGGCTACTTCCGCCCAAAGGACTCCAGGGAAAAAAAGTTAAACCTTCTTGTTCGCAATAATCTATTACTCCATCAAATTCAGGTTGACGATGCCAAGGATTGTATTGATTTTGAACTGAAACAATATTTACTACTTCTTGTGCTTGTTTGATTTGCTCAACAGAAAAATTAGAAACACCGATATAATGAATCAAACCTTGTTCTACTGCTTCTTTGGCTGGAGTCAAAGCCGATTTAATTGTATAGTTAGGGTCAGGTGCGTGATATTGCCATAAAGTAATTGGTTTTTCTCCACCTAGAGCTTGATAATTTTGAGCAATAGTTTCACGGAGATGAGCAGGATTGCCATTACGAGTCCAACTACCATTAGGACGCATTAAACCCCCTTTAGTAGCAACAGTAACGTGACTAGTATCTTCCTCATATTGAGAAAGTGCTTTGGCAATTAAACGTTCATTGTGATGTTTATCCGATTCATCTCGACAGTAAGAATCAGCCGTATCAATCAAAGTCACTCCACGATCAAGAGCTTTATGAATCACTGCAATAGACTGAGACTCCGAAGGGCGATCGCTTAATGACATTGGCATCCCTCCTAAACCAATGGCACTAATCGTTATATCTGTATTGCCAAGTTTTTTAGTTTCCATCTAATTAGCTCTACGCGAAACTTTAATTTTATTAGCTCAAAAACCAAGGCAAAATTCGTCTATCTATGGGCAAATTTATAATTTTGTCCCTAAGTACAGGACAAAAGTTGAAAAGCAGAAAGAAAAAGGGTTTCATGAAAAGTAACTACACTCAACTCATGATAACCCTATGGATAATGTTAACCTGCTTTGCCAAACCCCTTACGGGGTGACAACCAAGCTAAAAAGCAGTTTGAATGAGTCTTTTAGCCCTCAGACCTTGTTGGTAGAAAGGTAACTTATTAGGAGTAAATCTCATTAACTGCTCTACCAAATCATGACAAAATTCATAGGTTTTAATCCATAATCCACCATACAAACCTATCCAAAAATTACTGTGTCGTCTTGTAGTTCTTCTAGCTGATTTTAGACGACAAATATACTTTTGAATCCCCATAGATTTAATTTGTTTACCTCTTTTAATGGCACAAGTATAAGCGATTGCTATTAATAAAACTAAAGCCAGTAAACGTTGGTCATTGCCATGACATTGTTCTAAATTATAACCTCCTGTTTTACAATCTTTAAACATTGCCTCGATTCCATAACGATGTTGGTAAGCGAATACCGC
This sequence comes from Stanieria sp. NIES-3757, assembly GCA_002355455.1. NCBI lineage: Bacteria > Bacillati > Cyanobacteriota > Cyanophyceae > Pleurocapsales > Dermocarpellaceae > Stanieria > Stanieria sp. NIES-3757. Next base: position 2,281,268 of record AP017375.1, on the reverse strand, counting down.
TTGTTTTAAATTGGGTAAATTTGTAATCAAATACCATCCTTCATTTTTTTGCTTCTTTTTGGTCTTCTGTGACCAATATCCAGCAAGATTAACTACACCAAAACCTTTTTGTTTGGTTAGTTTAACCGATGGTAAATAAAAAGATTTTCCTGGTTTAAGTCCTAAAGATTTTAATAACTGATAATTTTCTTCTTTTTGCTTAATGTATTTATTGTCTTTCGTTCTGATAACGTATTGACATCCCTGTTTTTCGAGCCAATCTGCCAATGATATATGACCAAACTCACGGTCACCTAAAATGACAATTTTGAAGCCATCTAACAGCCGTAAGACTAATTTGAGTAATCTCTTTTGTTCTTGAAAATTGCTATTGCCCTTTTTATCTAGCAAGAGCCAATGTAGAGGAATTGCTCTTTTATCTTGGATGAGACTAGCTACAAATAAATTTCGTTCTTGCCATCTGGTTCTATCTATGGCTACATAAGCTATTTTATTAGGAGATTGATTGATTTTTAGCCATTTTTTGAGGATAGGAACCCAAAGACATTTTAGCCTCAACTTAGGTGAGATTAACAATCTTTGAAGATGACGACGACGGCTCTCATATTTGATGGGAATTGGTAGTAAAGCAGCTAATTTCTCAATCTGAATTGTTCTGTAACTTTGCAATAAGAAAATAATTATTTGTAACGTAGTATATTGCCTTGAAGTTAACAACTTAGAGAAGCATTTGTGATAGAATTTTGGCAACATTTTTGCTTAGGGGTTTTTCTCAAGAAGTTCGACCCCTTTTTTCTACCATCTTCCCGCTCTCCTGACTGTTCATCTTCTATTCCAAGGGGTTGTCACCCCGTGAGGCCAAACCCTAAAGCCTCATTTGAAATGGCATGGAGCGAGACTGAGTTTCCTAGCACTATTTCTCATCGCCCTATTTCGAGTCAAGACAGTTAATTTGGTAGATTTATCAGAGAAAAAAGGAAACTCAAATACTCAAGAAAGAATAGAGTTGATGTCCAATCTATATAGGGGCTTTACGTTTACAAGATAACTCTCTGCTAACTGTTATTGCTCCAAGTTATTGTCACACAATTATTGATGATTACGCCCAACGGTGGGGTATTGAAACTCTGTTTGGAATTTTTAAAAGTAGAGGTTTTAATGAGCGAAGATACTCATCTGGTTGATTCGGAACGGTTGAGTCGCCTATTTGCACTACTCACGCTCGCTTGATGTTGGGCATACCGAACAGGTCAGTGGCTTTCGTTAACAAAACCGATTCTGATTAAACAACATGGTCGAAAAGCGCGTGAGGCACGCTGGGGTTTCCCCAGCTTGTGCAATCACGTAAGAAAGCTAAGAGCATCTTCCGTTATGGTTTCGACCGTTTACGCTCTATCTTTTTGAATTTAGACGAACGTGAAGACGATTTTCTTCATTCTCTACAGTTTTTGTCCTGTACTTAGCCTTAAACGTTGTTTTGGAAACTGTACGGGTATTGGTTTTGTTGATTCAACCTGCCTTAAAGTTTGTCAACACGGTGGTTGTATAAGCTGGGGAAACCCCAGCATACCCCACCGTCATAATCGTCGAATTAAGCCTCACAAAGTATTTTATGGTTTAGCTTAGAGAGGAAAAACCTCCGTTGACTGGTTTTTTGGCTTCAAACTTCATTTGGTAGTCAATGAGTTTGGAGAACTGTTAAACGTTAATCTCACTCCTGGTAATGTAGACGACCGTAGTCCAATTCCTAAATTACTCCAAGGTCTTTTCGGTAAAATTTTTGCCGATAGAGGCTATGTTTCTCATTCATCTTGCTAATCAACTCCTCGAAGAGTTGGGGATTCAGTTTTTTGCCAAACCTCGTCTTAATATGAGGTCGAGGCACGGTCGGTTTCCCGACCATGTGCAATCGACCTGTTGAAAAATAAGCTAATGTGCCTTCATGACAAGCTTTTGTCCCGTCAACGTTCGATTATCGAAACGATTAATGACCAGCTAAAAAATATTTCTCAAATAGAACATTCTCGTCATCGCTCACCTGTTAACTTTTGCGTTAATGTTCTGTTCTTTGCGGATTAATTGCCTATTGTCCTGCCGAAGGCACGCGTTCCCGAAGGGTGACGAAGTCTAGCGACCAACCTAAAAAACCAAGTCTTCATCTAGACTGGCTTTTACCTCAATCTGCTTAACCCGAACTCAGGTTACCAAAGGTATTACAAATCCAGTAATTAAACCCAGGAGAAACAGTAAAAAACCAAGTTGGATAAGTTTTTGGGAATAATTTAATTGCATAAATTTTTCTCTATTTTTTAGTAAATGCAGAATATGCTACTCAAGCAGCTTGGTAAGGTTTAGTCAAAAAGAGCGGTAGAGAAACTTTACAAATCTCTTCGACGTGTCGAATATCCGTCCCACAACAACCACCAAGCACATTTAAATTTGGTAGTTTGGTTTTCAACTGTTGATATTGAGCAGCAAGTTCGATTGGGTTACCATCATCTAATTCTTCCGCCTCATCAAGTTCAGCATGACTTTTGATGGAAGCGTTTGCTCTAAGTCCCCGAATTCTTTCTAACCAAGGTTCGCCATTAGGTAATACATTTCTAAAATGGTTAGGATGAGCGCAATTAATCATATAGTAAATAGGTGCGCTGTGTGTAGCACGATCTACTTGTTCAATTGCATCCTTCAATGATTGCCCCGTAGGTAGACGACCATCAGTTTCAACCGTAAAAGAGATCGCAACTGGTATGTCTGTATTCTGAGCAGCTTTCGTAATACCAATTGCTTCTTCTACATAAGTCATAGTCATAGCTGTAACCAAATCTACCTGACTTTCGACAAATGTTTTAATCTGCGCTGAATGATAGTTTTCTGCTTCAGCTTCGTTCATCAATTCAGCAGGATTATAACCATCTCCCCTAGGCCCAATGCAACCACTAATAACCATCGGTGTGTTATTGTTTTCGTATTCGTCGCGAATCTCCTCAAGTAATGCGATCGCATGGCGATTGAGAGCATCAATTGCTGCGGTTGAATATCCTAATTTGTTTCCCCAATCCTGACTAGCTCGCCATGTTGCACTCTCTAGAATAAAACCTACCTGATATTTTTGAGCAAGTTGAGCATAGCTACGAAAGTATTTGTGCAGTGCTTCGTATCCTAGAGCATTATTTAATAAATCAAATGCTGCAAAGTAAGGTAAGTTAAGTCCTTGATGAAAGATTAGAGTCGTTTCAATTCCACCGTCGGTAAGAAATAAATTATTAGAAAGTTGAGGTAAACTCTGTTGATATTTTCCCATTGCCTATTCTCCAAAAATTTTGTCAATTAATCCTGATAATTTTTCAGTTTAAAAGGCGATCGGGAATAACTAGGGATTAATCTAAAATTATGGCTAGGGTAAAAAATCTTGATCTAATACTTGTTCTAAAGTATATTCGGCTGTTATTTTAAGTCCAGTCTTAATATTCGCTAGTTTGATAGCTTTTTTCAATAAATTGTCCCAATTATTAACTAAATGATTTTTTAAATTTGTACTTAGTTTATTTTCTAGCTGATAGCGAAAATTAGTAATTTCAGCTTGCCAATGTCTTTTAGCTCTTTGTTGTTTGTCCCAAAACTCACAATACATTAAGTGAGTTAATATATTAATCGTTAAACTTTCTACCGCACTTTTTTCTCCGCGAACCAAAGTTTCTAATTCCTCGATTAAATTTTTTAGATCTAACTCTTCAAAACGATTTTGTCTAAGTAAGTCTGCTTGCTCTTGTAACCAAAGATCGTATTCTGAATCAATATCAAACATTTTTCATTCTCAGGTTTTCCTTTCTAAAAGGATTTTAAGTTAGTAACTATAAAAAATTTTAAGACTTATTGATTAATAATTTGCAGCAGATTTTTTCAAAACGCGATTTTCAACATCTATCCATCCGCGCATTTCTTTGTTTAACTGTTCTCTTTCTACTGCTTCAAATAAAGCTTGAAAGTTACCTTCTCCGAAACCTCTAGCTTGTTTCCTCCGTTCAATTAATTCTAAAAAGAAAGTGGGTTTTTCAAAAATTGGTTTAGTAAAAATTTGCATTAATAATGAGTTTGGTTCTGTTTGATTCCAATCAATTAAAATCTGTTCATTTTTAATTTTTTCCCATTCCTGAGTTGTTAGAGGCAGACTCAACTTATTCTGAAAACGCTGTTTCAATTGAGTGTAGTAAGTTTGAGGAATAGGTAAGAAGGAGACATCTCCAGAGCGCATTTGTGCCACTGTTTCAATAATATTATGCGATCGCAAGGCGATGTGTTGGATACCTGCACCTCGATGATGATCTAAGAATTCTTGAATTTGAGAATCTGCTGAAGTGGGTTCGTTAAGATTAAGTTGAACATTGCCACTAGGATCGACTAAAGCTTGACTGTACAACCCAGATCTTTTAGTTTGAATATTAAATGTTTGCTGAATCTGGAAACCAAAGATAGCTTGATACCAAGAGGTTGCTTGTCGTAATTGTCCTACAGCAACATTTAAAACTACATGATCGATCGCAATAATTGATTTGTTTGAATTAATGATTGAATGAGAATGGGCGGAAGCAGTTACTTTATTATTCTGATTGTTTGGAAAAAAGTAACAAAATAAAGACTGAGTTTCTTGATGATTGAGCGAACTAGAGATAGTATTTTCGATTAGAGTGTGTTGAACAGAATCCCAACCCGAAATTTTAGCCCATTTTAAGTTTCCTTGGGGTAATTGACATTGTTGAGGAGGTTCTATTATTTTACTGTCTAGAGATAAAGCTTGAGAGATGGTAGCTTCGAGATTATTAACTTGAAAAGCAATATCACTAACTCCAGGTGAATAAGAATTTAAATAATGAGCGACGGGACTAGAATCATTTAGAGGAGAAGAAAAGATTAAAAAAACTGATTTATTAGCGATCGCTTTACTGTAAGTATGACCATTAATACTTGTGGTAATTTCTTGAAATCTTAGGTTACGGATAAACCAGTTGCTTGTTTGTACTGCGTCTTTAACGTAGAAATGTACATGGTCGATTTGCATAGAACTAATAATAACGTAGCTATTTATACGTAACTATTTACTTAGTAGCACAGATCAAACCAAAGCGAATCAGTCCTCTGTTATACCCTTGGCTCATTAAATTAAGAGATAATGCTGCTTCAATAGTTTGCCAACCAGCTTGAATTAAACCTACAATTGCTTGAGGAGTCAAGGCTGAATCAATGACTATATCCCAAAAAGGAGCGACTGCCATTGACCAATCGTCAGCACGAAGATTCTGAAAACCACACTCAAGTGCGATCGCTCGATATTCAGAAAGAGAAATTACGTAGGGTAAACAATAGACTCGATAAATTTCCTGAAGATGTTTGATTTCTTCTGGGGTTAATTCTCCAGCCAAAGAATTTGTCTCGCGATGACACCAAGTTGCCAGAATCAACTTTCCTCCTGGTTGCAGTACCCGATAACATTCCTGTAAAAACTTAGTTTTATCAGGCATATGTTCACCACTTTCTAACGACCAAACTAAATCAAAGCTATGATCGGCAAAAGGCATTTCTAAAGCATTAGCAACTTGAAACTGCACCCTCTCTTCTAAACCAGCCGATTTTGCCCTCGCTGTGGCACGAGAAACTTGTACAGGAGATAAACTAATTCCAGTAGCCTTAGCACCAAATTTTTGAGCTAAATATAAAGTACTTCCGCCAATTCCACAACCAACATCAATAATATTTTGGGGTTTGTTGGCTGCATTTTTAAAACCAGCCCAGAGCAATAATTCTTCGATCAGATCGATTTGTGCCTGACGACGATCCATTTTATAGTTACCTGCTCGACCATAGTAACCATGATGCATATGTTCGCCCCAAATTTCTTCCCACAAACCACTGGAAGCATCATAAAATTCTTGAATTTGCTGTTGAAGGTTCTTGGTCATGAGCTTTGTTTCTTTTTTTCCTACTTACTTAGGAATTTAACTTGTTTTAATGACTTAAGACAAATTAGCCTCATTAACGAGGATAGAGCCTCATTAACTGTTGCACCTGTTCAGCATGATAGGAACTACGAGTTAAAGGACTAGAAACCACTTGTAAAAAACCAAGCGACTCTCCAAACTCTTGCCAAGCTTGGAATTGCTCAGGAGTAATAAATTCTTGTACTCCCAAATGCTTTTGTGTAGGTTGAAGATACTGCCCAATCGTCAAAATATCACAATCGACTTGACGTAAATCTTCCATTACTGCTTTTACTTCAGCATCAGTTTCTCCCAAACCTACCATAATGCCAGACTTAGTATAAAGCCAAGGAGCAAGTTCGCGCGATCGTCTTAATAACTCTAGCGATCGCTGATAATCTCCTTGAGGACGGGTACGACGATACAATCTAGGAACTGTTTCCGTATTGTGATTAAGAACTTCAGGTCGAGCTTGAATAATTATTTCGAGAGCATCCCAATTGCCACACAGATCTGGAATTAGTACTTCTATCGTTGTCTGGGGTGAAACTTGACGTACTTCTGCTATACAACGGACAAATTGATCAGCACCACCATCAGACAAGTCATCTCGATTAACCGAAGTAACTACCACATGATTCAATCGAAGACGACGAACAGCTTCAGCTAATCGCCAGGGTTCAGTCGGATCGAGAGCTTGGGGTTTTTTCTCAAAATCTATATCACAGTAGGGACATGCACGAGTGCAAGCAGGACCCATAATTAAAAAAGTGGCTGTTCCTGCGTTAAAACATTCACCAATATTAGGACAAGAGGCTTCTTCGCAAACTGTATTTAGTTCTAAATCTCTTAAAATTTCTTTAACGCTACCAACACGCTGCCATTGTGGTGCTTTAACTCGCAACCAATCTGGTTTTACAGTCACTCCCAATTGCTCCCTAAATAGTAAATTAGAACTTTTATTTATACTATCAAGGATATTACTGATTCTAAATTAGACGTGATACCATAGATTGGTTACTCATTGTTAACGGGATGTAGCGCAGCTTGGTAGCGCACCGCTTTCGGGAGGCGGGGGCCGCTGGTTCGAATCCAGTCATCCCGATGTTGTTTTGTACAGTGACACATTATTTGTCGTCGGGGACAAATTGATACTGATCCTTTCAACCCATCCCTATTGAGAATGGTCGTTAAAACTGCATCTCCTGCAACTTAGGTTCAATCGTGATTTTAGTGAGAGTGATATAAACAGATTGTCTTATTGTGTTTTCGCCTTTTATGGGTGAAAGTCTCATTAGACAAACATTAAAATAAGGGCGAACGACGGGACTCGAACCCGCGAATGGTGGAACCACAATCCACTGCCTTAACCACTTGGCTACGCTCGCCATATCGCATAGGCAATTATAACATCTTTTGAACGATTAAGATAGATTTAATCTTATTTGGCTGATAAATTGATTAAATTAAAATTAACAATGGAGTTCGATGAATAGCCTCAAGCTTATTTTTGGTACTACGTTAATTGGAATAGGTGTAATCATGGTTGCTACTAATCCTGACCATGCTAGCTACCAAGAATTCGCTGCCGATACTCTTAACGTTTATCTCAAAGAACAAATTTGCACTCAAGTTTCTCATCAATTCGGCAACTTTTTACAAAGCCATTGTCTCTCTTTAGTTGATACAACTCGTCCTCATTTAGCCAAAATTGTCGCTCAAAATACTCAACGCTACAATTTTATTTTGTTTAGTATTTATCAAACTGACTTATCACTTTCTTCTGCCTTGCCAGAGTATCACGTTAGTACGATTGGCTTTTTAGAAAATTTTTATATTTATCAAGCAGAACAGATCTAAAGGAATGACGATAATTTCCTTGGATTAAATTGGAATAATATAGGAATAAAATCTTTTTTTACAGGAGTCAATTAATGAGTGAAGTAGCTAACAATGAGCAAACCTTATCTTCTTCATCTCGATTAGAAAATGAATCAGAAATAACTCGTACACCACCTTGGGGCAAAGTTATAGTTTTAGAAGAAGGAGAGCGTTATCGCATTAATCGGATTGAAGTAAAACCAGGACATCATATTAGTACTCAGATGCACTATCATCGTAGCGAACATTGGATTGTTGTGTCTGGGACAGCTAAAGTAATTTTTAATGGAGAAGAACAACTGTTGATGCAAAAACAATCCACTTATGTGCCGATGAATACTCCTCATCGTGTAGAAAACCCAGGAGTAATTCCTTTAGTGATGATTGAAGTTCAAAATGGCGAATATCTTGGCGATGACGATATTATTCGCTTTGCTGAATAAAAAATAAATAATTAGCTCAATATTTTAACTAAGATTACTATCAATCCAATTTAGATAAGATTGTAAACCATTAATAATAGGTAAAGCGATTATTTCAGGTACTTCGTAAGAATGAAGTGTTTTAATTTTTTGTGCTAACAAGTCAAATTGATTGACGTTAGTTTTAATCAATAATTGCCATTCTTGGTCTTGATTAAGCTCTCCTTGCCAAATATACAGAGAATTAACAGGAAAAATATTTACACAAGCTGCTAACTTTTCAGATAGTAAAACTTGAGCAATTTCTTGAGCTTGTGCTTCAGAACCAGCAGTAACTAAAACCACACAATATTGAATCGAATTAACTGTCATATTAATTAACTCGCTGTTTCCCAATAACAAGAAGTAGAAAGATTCACAGAAGCAGAGAAAATTGCCTCTGAAATTGATGCTCCTTGAAGCTTAGTATTCGTTAAGATTGCTTCTTGAAGATTAGCAAAACTTAAATCTGCTTTAGTCAAATTAGCTTCGGCTAAATTAGCTTCGGCTAAATTAGCTCTAGATAGCTTTGCTCCAGTCAAATTTGCTCCTTGTAAATTAACTTTCAGTAAACGAGCATCTTCTAAATTAGCTTTAGTTAAATTTGCCCCTGCTAAATTTGAACCGTTTAATTTAGCTCTACTTAAATTAATTCCTTCTAAATTAATTCCACTCAAATCTACTTCTTTCAAAAAAGTTTGGCTTAAATTAACTTCATTAAATAAAGTTTGATCGAACTTAGCTCCAGTTAATCTACCTTCATACAAATTTGCCCAATTAAAATTTACTCCGTTTAAATTTGCCTGTCTCAAGTTAATTTTTTGAAGTTTAGCTCCACAGAGATTAGCATTACTTAAATTAGCTGCTCTTAAATTAGTATAAGAAAGATTAGCACCGCTTAATTGAGCTTGAATTAATTGAGATTTAACCATAAATGCACCACTTAAATCAGCTTTAGTTAAATCTGTTTGATTAAACTGTGCCTCACTAATTTTAGCGCAACTTAAATTTGCCCAATTTAAACTAGCTTGACTAAGATTAGACTTAGTTAAAAAAGCTTTGCTAAAATTAACTCCCCTTAAATTTGCCCCTGTTAAATCAACAGAGATCAGCATCACTCCACTCAAATCTTGTCCACTAAGATCGATTCCAGGAAAATCCCGATATCCTTGCTCGTAGAGTCTGAGAAAATGACTGACTTTCATAAATAAAAAAACTAGAACGTGGAAAGATTTTTAATTTATTGAATCTTCATCTTTAGTTCTAGCTTAAAGGCAAAAAAATATTATTGCCTAGGAGATTTCTTATTATGTAACAATGTCATTTCTTATTTGTAATATTTGCTTTGATTTAGGTAGTTGATAATGAATAAATTTGCCCATCTATTAGTAGTCTAGTAATCCCTTTAGCTTGCAAATAATGAGAAGTTTTTTGTAACATTCGACCATCAGGAACTTTAATGACACGTTCTCTACGATGAGAAAACCGTCTTGCCACACGATGGTTATCAAATATAGGTAAAGTTTGTTGTTGAAATTCTTCTTTGGGAATTTTCCCCAAATCTGCAAAATTCTCTAGAGGTCTAGCAATTAATTCTGCGGAGCGATCAACTACAATGTAACAAATTTTAGGAAAAGAAGCTGCTGACAAAGGCAAGATTTTAATCTTAGCTGTTCCAGAATTAGCATAAAGATAGCTTATTTGTCTTTCTGTTTCCGTTTCTGTTTCCCAATCATCTTCATCATCTTCTAAGTCATCCTCATCATCTTCTAAGTCGTCAAGATCGGTAATATCATCTCCGAATATTTCACCTAAAGCGATTATGTTTGCATCATCAATTTCTTTTTCGAGGTCAGATACGCGATCGCTCTCATTGATCGGTGCAGCCAATTTTTCTACTTCCAGATGATCGAACTCTTTTGGCGGAGCAATTGAGAAATCGGTTTTCTCAACAGTAGCTGAAATTTCAGTCGGTGCGTTTTCCACCTCAATTGTTTCAGAACTATCAACAATAGGTAAAGTTTTTTGAGTCTGAGTTGGTATTTCTACAGTTGGCTCGATTAGAATTTGCTCTTGAAGAAAATCAGTTTTGCCGGGAGTGCGAGCCAAACGTTTTTGTTGAATTAAATCTTCATACTCGGTAGCAGAAAGATTATTTTTGAGAAAACGGCTAATAGTTGAACTACTAACACCATAACGGGTAGCTAAAGTTGAGGTTGTCGCTTCCGAATGGCGGTATAAATTTAAAATTTCTTGTTTATCTTCTTTCGTCAATTTTTTCGGACTCATACTACCTCAACGGATCCGTTTAACTCTTTAGGATTAAGATCATCTTATAGTGTATCTTGCCAAACCTCTAATCGTAACAATAACTACAACAAAAATAAAAGAAAGGCAAATTATATTTAATCGGCTTAGGCGATCGCTTGGAAGCTTATTTTTTCTGGAATAGTTTCTAGCCTTGAGTAAATAACTGATAAAGTATTTTTTGGAAAAAAGCAAAATATTAATAGTACCGATATGCCTAGAGCCGATGCTCCCCCTGCCCTACTTGTACTAGCTGACGGTAGTTATTATCATGGTTGGTCGTTTGGTGCCAAAGGAACTACAGTAGGTGAAGTTGTTTTTAACACTGGAATGACTGGCTATCAAGAAGTCCTGACAGATCCAAGTTATTGTGGTCAAATCGTTACATTTACTTATCCCGAATTAGGAAATACTGGAGTTAATCCAGAAGATGAAGAATCAAATTATCCCCAAGTCAAAGGAGCGATCGCTCGTAATATAACTTACCGCCCTAGTAATTGGCGTTCTACCCAATCTCTACCAGATTACCTAATCAAACATAACATACCTGGTATTTATGGGATTGATACTCGTGCTTTAACTCGTAAGCTTCGTTCTGTTGGCGCAATGAATGGTGGCATTTCAACAGAGATTCTCGATCCTGAAAAGCTATTGCGTCGAGTCGAACAAGCACCCAGTATGGCTGGTTTAAACTTAGTTAAAGACGTTACTACTAAACAAGTATATGAATGGTCGGACTCAACCACTCCTCACTGGGAATTTAGTCCAGCAAGCACTGAGTCAGACCAAAAACTTCTAACCGTAGTTGCCATTGATTTTGGGATTAAACGCAATATTTTGCGCCGTTTGGCTAGCTATGGATGTAAAGTTATTGTAGTTCCTGCTGATACTCCACCAGAAGAAATTCTTGCTTACAATCCTGATGGTATATTTCTCTCCAATGGACCAGGAGATCCTGCTGCTAATCTTGAAGGAATTGAAACTACTAAACAGTTATTAAAAGCAAAATTACCTACCTTTGGAATTTGTATGGGACATCAAATTCTCGGTTTGTCTCTAGGAGCAGAAACATTCAAACTTAAATTTGGTCATCGAGGATTAAATCAACCGGCAGGGCTTAAACAGCAGGTAGAAATTACTAGTCAAAATCATGGTTTTGCTCTTGCTGCCGAATCACTTAATCCAGAAGTGGAAATTACTCATTTAAATCTTAATGACCAAACTATAGCAGGATTAAAACATAAATCTTTACCTTTCTTTTCAGTACAATATCATCCCGAAGCGAGTCCAGGTCCTCATGATGCAGATTATTTGTTTGAGGAGTTTGTCAAGTTGATGAGAAATTAGATGTTGCTTAAATTTTAGATGGAGGGTGCATTCTCTCAGATTGCACCTGATTAAATTTTAATTATTTTGCTGGCTTTTTGTTTCTGTTTTAAGTAATTGCAATTATTATTTTTTTAATTAATAAAATTTTTTTTTAAGTGAATTTACTGAAAAATTTTTAACTTAAATATTTAAAATTTAAACCGATCATACAGCTAAAATCGTACTAATAACTACATAGAAACAATTTTAACTAAAGAATCAGTGATTTACGTTGTTGGCATTCTCAACTTCTAGGTTGATAATTATCTAAAAGGCTAATTTTTAAATTTATAATAAAGCCGATCTGTATGGCTTCACTAAATCTTTAGTTTTTTACTGTCTTAAAATTATGAATATGGGCTCTGCCAAAATTCTTGTTGTAGACGACGATCCTGCAATCCGTAACTTAATAATACGTTTTCTTACTCAGAAAAACTATCAGGTTGAATCTGCTGATGATGGACAATCAGCCTTGAAAATGTTTGAGCAGTTTAATCCAGATTTAGTTATTTTGGATGTTAACTTACCTGATGCCTTGGGCTACAATCTCTGTGAAGATATGCAGGGAAGAACAGATGTTTTTATTCTGATGCTGACTAGTCGTGCTGATGCGTCGGATAAAAAAGAAGGTTTTCTCAAAGGTGCAGATGATTATTTAACTAAACCTTTTGATTTACAAGAGTTGGAATATCGAGTTAAAGCAATTCTCAAACGTCAGCGTACGGTCACGACTTCAGAGAAACAACCCATAGTTTACAACAATCTTTCGATCGATCCTGTCCGCCGAGAAGTAAAAATCAATGATAATTTAATTCTCTTAACGGCCTTAGAGTTTGATTTACTTCACTTTTTAGCTAGTCGTCCTGGTCGAGTCTGGCGAAGAGAAGAACTAATTCAGAATGTCTGGGATTATGAATATGTCGGAGATCAAAGAGTTGTTGATGTTCATATTGGTCAAATTCGTAAAAAAATCGAACTAGATCTTTCTGAACCTTGTTTTATTCAAACAGTAAGAGGAGTTGGCTATAAATTTGAAGTAGGGGCATAAGTGACCCAGTTAATAGTTAATTGTTTCACTAAACTTAGTTTGTTTTAGGATGATTGCTTTGAGACTTTACTCAAAAAATTTTAGCTTCTAAAACCTCAGAGTTTAAATATGGTGATTAATTTAAAAATGTTAAAAACTCGGCGATCGCTTTATTATTTAGCAGAGCCGAGGTCGTAGTTGTATTGTTACTCAAATTAAACTAAGTTCAATGTAAAATTGCACTTTTGTCTGTAATTTTTAAGCAAAAGAATCAAAGAAATCAAAAAATTATTTTAGTAATTTAAACCAATACTTTTTTAGAAATTTATTTTATTCAGATTCACTAGAAGATTTGTCAGCTTCGCGTTCTACCGGTATTTCCGTTTTGTTACTACCCTCTAGTTTGGCACTCATTTTAACGGAATCTTCTATTTGTTGAGCTTCTCGCTTAAATTCATTTTCAAATTCTTTGGAGGCATCCTGAAAGCCACGAATTGCTTTACCGAGACTGCGACCAATTTCTGGTAATTTTTTTGGGCCAAAAACTAACAAAGCTACCACTAAAATTAAAGCCATTTCTGGTAAACCAATGCCAAAAATATTCATAATAATTGCCTCTTGTACGCTTCAATTTTTATGATGAGGAAATGCAACCAGGCAAAAGGGTGTCCTTGGAGGTTGCCTCTGAGTCGGGGTTCATAAACGTCTAGGGAGACTCCAGGCGACGACCCTTTGCTTGTACGCCTTGCTCTGCCGTAGACCGACAGAGTCCTCGCCTCGAAAAAAAACCCCGAATTACGGGGATTACTTGTTTGTTCATGGATTAGTTTAATTGGAATTATCTACCTAAACTTGTCCAATCTACATCTATTCCTTCTAATAATAATGAAGAGTTATAAAGTTGCAAAATAATTAAAAGAAAAACGAAAAATAAGAGCATAAAAACTCCCATTAAAGGAGTTGTACCCCAACCGGGAGCAACTTTACCATATTCTGAGTTTAAAGGTTTGAGAATATCTCCCAAACGAGTACGTTGTGCCATAGTTCACCAGTAGTATGTCTTAGATAATTTTTGTAATCTTCTGTAATATTATAAAGGAAGAGTTATCATAATTTATCTAGCTTATGGAACCCGCAATAGTTCTTAGCATCAGTATTGGTGCAATCCTAGTGATCATTACTGGTTTTTCTATTTATACTGCTTTTGGCCCACCTTCAGCAGAGTTAAGCGATCCTTTTGAGGATCATGAAGATTAAATTTAACTATAAGTAAAACGAATAATTAACCTAAAAGTTTAGGTCATCAAGCTTGTTGTGCTAATTTCTGATTGGCTTGATTAAGTTTGCAGTAAAAGCAAAAGTTTTACAGATGTTGATTCTGGTTGATGCGCGATCGCTATAGTTACTAGTGTCTTTTTCTATGTTAAATAGAAGTTTGGAATTGTCTATTCAAATAAGCCAGACAAGATCTTGAGGCAGATAATGAGGAGCATTTTACACAACCTTGTACCCGATCGCGCCAACATTTTTTAAGCAAGAGAATTTTTATTACTACAATCCGAGCATCAAGAAACAGAGCGATCGCTATTTAAAGTTACCGCGCTGAATATTATTAAAACATTAGCAATAAATACTTGGAACAAAGTCAATTAAATTAATCTAATACCAAGTTCTTAATTTTAAGTGTAAGGAACTAAAAAAATTTAGAGCTTAGGTTAAAGATACCAAAATTCTTAGAAGAAAGTTAATCTAAATGAATCCTTCATAAGAATTGGTTGCTGTGAGTTTCGGTACTTGGATTGGCTTTATAGTTTTTTTGCTTTCATTGTACGTTCTGTGGCAAATTAGACAACTGTTATTGTTATTATTTACTGCGGTTGTAATTGCTAATTCTTTAAACATTCTAGTTAAACTTTTTCAAAAACTAGGCATGAGACGAGGTGTTGCCATTGCCTTATCTATGTTCCTTTTGCTCACCACTTTGATTGGGTTTTTCTCGGTAGTTTTACCTTCTTTTGCTACTCAATTTCAACAATTAGCATTACTTGTACCTCAAGGAATTGAAAAATTAAATACTTGGCTAGATATTTTGCTAAGTCGCCTCGATCCAGAACTAATTAACTCTTTACCCGATACTAAAGAATTAACTCGACAATTACAACCATTACTTAATCAATTACTCGGTGGAGGAATTAGTGTTTTTTATAGCTCTTTAGGAGCTTTGTTGAGTATGCTGCTGCTACTCGCCTTAACTTTAATGCTACTTGTCGATCCGATTCCCTATCGCCAGGGTTTTATTCGTTTATTTCCTTCTTTCTATCGACGCAGAGTTGATGAAATTTTAAAACTATGTGATCAAGCCTTGCAAGGCTGGTTAGTAGGGATTTTATTTAATGTCTGCGTGATCACAATTTTAAGTTTAGTTGGATTATTGATTTTAGGTATTCCTTTAGCTTTGGCTCAAGCAATGCTAGCAGGATTTTTAACTTTTATTCCTAATGTTGGTCCCACTTTGAGCGTACTTTTCCCTATGGCGATCGCTTTAATTGAAGCTCCTTGGAAATCCTTGGCAGTTTTAATTCTCTATATTGGAATTCAACAAGTTGAAAGCAATCTTCTCACTCCTATCGTAATGGCACAGCAAGTTTCGTTACTACCTGCTGTTACTTTGCTAGCTCAAGTATTTTTTGCGACTTTTTTCGGTTTTTTAGGTTTGTTTTTAGCTCTACCCTTGACAGTAGTTGGTCAAGTTTGGATTCAGGAAGTTTTAATTAAAGATGTTCTTGATCGCTGGCATGATAATTCAGAAGAACCTTTAGCAACTCCAGAACCAATTACTTCCAAGGAAAACTATCCCAGTGAAGCAGAACCAAATTAAAATTTACTAAAGCAGAAACATAACTGACTTTTAATCTAATGATGCGGACGATCGCAGAAATCAATGACAAGATTCACCAGCGTCAAGTTGTAGCTTGGACAGTAGAAGAACTAAAAGCTAAAGTCAATGAAATCGGTATTAGTAAAGCTTTTCAACAAGTAGATGTAATCTGTACTGGTACGTTTGAGCCAATGGAATCTTCTGGTGCAGTAATTAACTTGGGACATACCGATCCGCCGATTAAAATTCGTCAGTGTTGGCTCGATGGGATCCCTGCCTATGCTGGTTTTGGTGCGGTGGATTTATACTTAGGTGCCACAGCAATGGCTGAAGGAGAAACCAATTTAGAAAAAGGTGGTGGTCACGTTATTGAAGATTTGATCGCAGGTAAATCAGTTCATCTTAAAGCAATTGGACAAAAAACCGACTGCTATCCAAGAGCTTCCTTTGAAACTACCATTACCAAAGACACCATCAATCAATTTTATTTATTTAATCCCCGCAATCTTTATCAAAATTTTATCGTCGGTGTTAATGGTGGCGATCGCGAATTATTTACCTATCTTGGTTCTTTGCAACCGAGATTAGGTAATGCTGTATACTCTAATCCTGGTGCTATTTCTCCTTTGATGAACGACCCCGACCTTCAATTAATCGGTATTGGCAGTAAAGTTTGGCTAGGAGGCGGAATTGGTTATGTAGCTTGGGAAGGTACTCAACATTTTCCTTTACAAAAAAGACTACCTAACCGTACACCGATTGGGCCTGCTGCTACTATTTCCCTGATTGGTGATGCTAAACAAATGAATCCTCGTTGGGTTAGAGGTTGTTATTTTAACAATTACGGAGCGTCGCTCATGCTAGGAGTAGGCGTTCCTTTACCTGTGTTGCGAGAAGAAGTAATTCGTTTCTGTGCAGTCCAAGATCAAGACATTGTAGCACCGATTATCGATTTTTCTATTCCTCGTCGAGTTCGCCCTACTTTCGGTCTAGTTACCTACGAACAACTTAAAAGCGGTCGGATCAAAATTGAAGGGAAATCAATTAGAGTTGCGCCTTTAGCTAGTATTTTTCTTTCTCGACAAATAGCCAAAGAACTCAAAGACTTAATAATGAATGGTCAGTTTACCCTGAGTGAGCCTGTTGCCCCTATTCCTCAAGAGCAGTCATTTGTACCTCAAGACCAAAGAGACTCTCCTCTAACTTTAGAATAAGGGCGATGGATGGTAATTAGTTATTTAGTTGGTTTTTTAATAGGAGGAGCTGGACGAGAACTATAACCCGAACCAGAACTAGAACTGGGATTAGAAGTTGGTCTACTGCCTCGATAGGGTTTTCCAGTTGGTCTTTTTCCACCGCCTTGTTTAAACCTAGGATTTTTTTGTTGAATTGCACCTAAATCCGTTGCTTCTTTAATTACTAAAGCTTCTCCTTGCAAACCTACCTTCAAATCCCAAAAATGGCGTAAAGGTCGATTGAGAGTTCCTTGGAGTTTAAGTTTAAAAAATTTAACTTTATCTCCCTCTTTACGAGGAAATTGCTTGATTTTAATGACAATTACTTCTTTTTCCTGAGAGAAAAAGATTACCTCACCGCGAATTGAAAAATAACCATCTTCAACTTCATCACTAGTCGGAACAGGCTCATTGGGAGTTTGGCTGAGGGTTTCTGGTTCCCAAACACCAACAATTTGCACGTGCAAACTATCATCTTGTGCTTTAGTACGAGGATAGACTACCCAAAGATGTTCTTTAGTCAAATCGAGATGTTTTTTGATTAAACTAATAACCCTTCCTAACAGAACAGCTTCAATTTTTGTCCCTTCGGGTGTGATTAACTGTCCTTGAGTAAGTTGCTCTCCTGTCACTTCATATCTAGCTCTAATTAAACCAATAGCTCGATATTGACGAGGATGAGAAGGAGGGGGTATAGGCTGTTTGCGTTCTTGCTCAGCCATAGTAGATTCTGGTTTTTCCGAATTACTTTTGATAATTTTTTTTGGCTGAGTAGACATAGCTGGAGATTTAACAATCTTTTTATTGGGGGAAGAGGATAATTCGGAAGACCGATTTTTAGCCAGATTCATATGTCGTACCTGGAGGCGGAGACTTACAAGGTGTAAAAGAGACAGGATAATCGATCCTGCTGCAAGTTACAATAACTCACAAAATTATAAATAAACTATTAAGCCTTAATTTATTGGAATAAATTGAGGCTCCCATGTTCAGCATAAATGATCTTAGGATTAGCCGAATTATCTAGCAACACAAGTTAAGTTAACTTAGATAGTCGAAGATATTTCGTCCGAGGCTAATGTACCCCGTCAGCCTATTATAATCAATTCCTTGGTGGAATCATGCAAGCAAAACGCGATCGCTGGGTTTATATCGTTCTAATTGCCATGCTTTTAGCATTACTTGGCTTTTCAGGATTACCTTTAGTAAGTAGCATCCTACAAGAAAATCAATTAATTGGTCAAAATAGTCCCCGAATCACTCAAGATCAACAAATTCAACTAGAAGCAGAAGCTAAAGGCTATCAAAAAGTACTAGAGCGAGAACCTAACAATCAAACTGCCCTTAAAGGTTTATTAAACATTAAAATTCAACAACAAGACCTCCAAGGAGCGATTGTTTTTCTCGAAAAATTAGCTCAACTCAATCCCAAACAACCAGAATATTCCATTTTACTAGCTCAAGCCAAACAACAAACCAAAGACTTTGAAGGAGCAGCAGCAGCCTATAATCAAATTCTGAAACAGGATGTAGGTAATATTCAAGCTCTAAGCGGAATTATTTCTCTTTATCTATTTCAAAATTTACCTCAAAGAGCGATCGCACTTCTCCAAAATACCTTGCAACAGGCGCAACCGAATCAAACAGCGTCCGAAAACAAGATTGATATCGCTTCAGTCAAATTACTATTAGGCGAAGTTTATAGTCAAACTGAACGCTATAGCGATGCGAACCAACTCTACGAAGAAGTTATTGCTGCTAACCCAGAAGATTTTCGTCCAGTTTTGGCAAAAGGTCTGCTCCTCACCAAACAAGGAGAAAATCCCCAAGCTAAAACTTGGTTAGAACGAGCATTATCCCTTGCACCGGCTCAATTCAAAGACCAGATTAGTCAATTAATTGATAATTTAGTCATTAAACCTGTAGAACCCTAGCATTTAGCTCAATTTGCCGATTTTGCTTGACTAAAACTTAAAGCAGAGTACTCAAGAAACAATATCCAGAGGGTTCAATAAAGTGATAATCTATAAGATGGCAAATTTTAGACTAAATTAAGATTTCCCCTGCCTTATATTATAGCTAACCACCAAATAGACATAGAGCATGGTAGCCACAACAGATAAAACAAACATTGGTAAAATTACTCAAATTATCGGACCTGTAATCGATGCAGTGTTTTCCACCGGCAAAATGCCCCGTATTTATAATGCCTTAAGAGTTGAAGGTAAAAATGCAGCCGGTCAGGATGTAGCTGTTACTTGCGAAGTTCAACAACTTCTAGGCGACAACCAAGTCCGCGCGGTTGCCATGAGCAGTACCGATGGCTTGGTACGAGGTATGGATATTGTTGACACTGGCGCACCAATTAGCGTTCCCGTCGGTAAAGCAACTTTAGGTAGAATTTTTAACGTTTTGGGCGAACCTGTAGATAATAAAGGTCCTGTCAATACTAGCGAAACTTCTCCTATCCACCGTCCCGCTCCTAAAATTACTGATCTAGAAACCAAACCCAAAGTATTTGAAACGGGGATTAAGGTTATTGACTTGCTTACTCCTTACCGTCAAGGCGGCAAAATTGGTTTATTTGGTGGTGCTGGAGTAGGCAAAACCGTAATTATGATGGAGTTGATCAACAACATTGCCATTCAACACGGTGGTGTATCCGTGTTTGGCGGTGTGGGCGAACGTACTCGTGAAGGTAATGACCTTTACAACGAAATGATTGAATCTAAGGTAATCAACCCTGATAATCCTGAAGAATCTAAAATCGCTTTAGTATACGGTCAAATGAATGAACCACCCGGAGCAAGAATGCGGGTAGGTTTATCTGCTTTGACTATGGCGGAATATTTCCGTGATGTTAATAAACAAGACGTATTGTTGTTTATTGATAATATTTTCCGTTTCGTTCAAGCTGGTTCGGAAGTATCTGCGCTGCTCGGTAGGATGCCTTCAGCAGTAGGATATCAGCCTACTTTGGGTACTGATGTAGGTGATTTACAAGAGCGGATTACTTCTACTAAAGAAGGTTCGATTACTTCAATTCAAGCTGTTTACGTTCCTGCGGATGACTTAACTGATCCTGCACCAGCAACTACTTTTGCTCACTTAGATGGAACTACAGTATTATCCCGTGGTTTAGCTTCTAAAGGGATTTATCCTGCGGTAGACCCCTTAGATTCCACTAGTACCATGTTGCAGCCTGGGATTGTTGGAGAAGAGCATTATAATACTGCTCGAGCAGTTCAATCTACTTTACAGCGTTATAAAGAACTGCAAGATATTATCGCCATCTTAGGTTTAGACGAACTATCTGAAGAAGATCGTCTCATTGTTGACCGCGCTCGTAAAATTGAGCGTTTCTTGTCTCAACCTTTCTTTGTAGCTGAAGTATTTACTGGTTCTCCTGGTAAATATGTTTCTTTAGAACAAACTATCAAAGGCTTCCAGATGATTCTCAATGGTGAATTAGATGATTTACCAGAACAAGCTTTCTATCTGGTTGGTGATATTGAAGAAGCCAAAGGTAAAGCTGAAAAACTCAAAAAAGGCTAGATAACAGTTAACAGTGACCAGTGATTATATAATTATTAGCTGATAACGTCGCGCTTACTCGTCGTTCGCTCTGCTGGTAACTGGTGTAGGGGCAATTCATGCCACCGAAAGTGAAGCGTAGCGATTGCCCCTACTGATAATTGATAACTGATAACTTTGTACGGGCGATTGGTCACTCACTCCTACGAAATAATTGATAATTGATAACTGAAATAAGATGGCATTAACTTTAAAAGTCATTACTCCAGATAAAACTGTTTGGAATGACAAGGTCGAAGAAATAGTTTTACCAAGTACAACTGGACAGTTAGGTATTCTATCTGGTCATGCTCCGTTATTAAGTGCGCTTGATATCGGTGTCATGAGAATTCGTCCAGGCAAAGAATGGAAAGCGATCGCTTTAATGGGTGGTTTTGCTGAAGTGGAAAACAACGAAGTGAAAGTTTTAGTTAATGGCGCAGAAATGGGCGAAACAATTAACAAAGCAACCGCTAAAGCAGAATTTGACCAAGCTCAAAGTCGTTTTCAAACAGCCGATAAAGGTAGCGATCGCCAAGAAAAATTTCAAGCAACTCAAGCCTTAAAACGAGCAAGAGCGCGTTTTCAAGCAGCAGGTGGCGTCGTATCAATCTAAATAATAAACGAGGGCAGAGTTATTGAACTTCTGCCCTAAAATCATTAGTAAAAATTTAAAAATAATATTAGTTAGTACCACTAAAAACTACGTCAGGAAACTTATCTTGAGCTTGCAACATGGTAGTAGTTTTACCATGTTCTTGCCAAAAATTGATTACCTCTGTAGCTTTGTTGAGGACTTCAATTCTTTCATTTTCTGCAATCCAATGCTTTGCTTCTAGTTCGTCTTGTAGCTGCTGCCAAGCATCATTGCGCGGCCAAAAGAAATAAGCGGTTAGGGGGCTGGTTCCCTTGCCTACTACTTGATCCACTGCAATAGCTACGTCTTTATCTAACCATAGAACTTTTAAAGTAAATCTTGACTCCAATTAAGCCTCCGACTTGATTCAATTAAATTGTCACAATAAACCTAATATATTATATCGTATCTGGTGCCATGCAAACTGAAAACTTCACCACACTTGTAGTATTTGATATTGACGGAGTAATTAGAGATGTGGGTAATTCTTATCGTAGAGCGATCGCAGATACGGTAGAGCATTTTACCCAGGGTAAGTATCGACCGACAATGATTGAGATTGACCAACTCAAAAGTGAAGGAGTTTGGAATAATGATTGGGAAGCGTCAAAGGAGTTAGTTGATCGTTACTATCAATCTCAGGGGCAACAACGACAACAAATAGCTTTAGACTATGATGAGTTAGTTACTTTTTTTCAGGGCAAATATCGGGGTTTAAACCCCCAACAATGGGATGGTTACATCACGACTGAACCACTGTTGTTATCAATTGAATATCTCCAGCAATTAAACGCCAAGAAAATTGGTTGGGGATTTTTTAGCGGGGCAACCAGAGGTTCAGCAGAATACGTCTTGAAAACCCGTCTTGGGTTAACAGAAACTATTTTAGTAGCAATGGAAGATGCACCTAGTAAACCCGATCCTACTGGTTTATTTAAAGCGATCGCTCAATTAGAAGATAATCATTCAAGTTTAACTCCCGTGATCTATGTAGGGGATACGGTGGCAGATATGTACACCGTTACTCAGGCGCAACAAATTCAACCAGAACGCCTTTGGTTGGGCGTTGGAGTGTTGCCTCCCCATGTTCAAGCTACTTCACAACAAAGCGAATATACCAACAAATTAATTACCGCTGGCGCAACTACAGTTTTAAATAATGTAGAACAATTGAATGCTGATTTAATTCAACAATTAATTTAGCTTAGTTAAAGCGATCACGAAGTGCCTCAGCTTCGCTGAGATCGCTATTGAAATTTAGAATAGATTGAAGATTGAGCCGTTATTGTGCGTAATTAATCTGTTGCAGCATTGCAATAATTTGATGATTAGCTTCAGGAAAAGGATATTTTGCCATTTCGGTTACGCTTACCCAATGAATTTCTTCACATTCAATTGGTTGAGGTTCACCACTAAGATGCTCGCAATCATGCACAAATAAAGTCACATCAAACTTGGGGTAACAATGGGTAATCGTAATCAAGCGATCGCCTACTGCAATTTCTATGCCTAATTCTTCTTTAATTTCCCTTTTAATGCACTCTTGAATCGTTTCTGCTGGTTCAACTTTCCCTCCTGGAAATTCCCACAAACCAGCCATGTCCCCTTGGGAGCGTCTGCGATCGATTAATATTTTTCCTTGTTGATTACGAATGACTGCCACCCCAATTTTTTTATGAGGTACATTAGAGACTATTTGGGTCATGAATAATGGTTGCTTTAATTTACCTCAAACCAAATTTTGTCAATCAAGCTAATCAGCTATTTAAAGACACAAAAAACTTGACCGTTTAAAACGGTTAAAAACTTATTATTTGAACAATTAAGTTAAAAATAAGCGTTTTAACCTAATTACTTGACCATATTATAAAAGTATTTGTAGAAAACTGGAAAACTATTCGTCTTCGTAAAAACTTCCTTCTAACTGTTGAAGCGACTTTTCAAAGGTCATGCGTTGCTCGGCATTACGAAGAAAATACCCACTCATCATCGCAGACGCTAATAACCTACCTAAATCTTCTCTACTAGTGCTAATCGACACCTCAAATTGTTCTGAAGGAAGATTGCCTAACAAACCAATAATATTGCGTTCCATTACCTGAAAAACTTCATGAGATTCAGGTTTAGAAAGTTGTGCAATCGTGTCTGGACTCAAAGACTGAACGTATTGCCAGAGTCCATTACTTTCAGTTTCACTACCGAAGATGTTTTTAGCGCGATTTTCTTGGTTCACCGAATACCTCCTTATCGTGGTTTTGGTGTTATGGGTTGTTACAT
The DNA here is from genome assembly GCA_002355455.1 of Stanieria sp. NIES-3757. Lineage (NCBI taxonomy): Bacteria > Bacillati > Cyanobacteriota > Cyanophyceae > Pleurocapsales > Dermocarpellaceae > Stanieria > Stanieria sp. NIES-3757. The sequence goes on along the minus strand of AP017375.1, from coordinate 2,257,649 downwards.
TGATTCAGCAATCTTCACTATATAATGTAACAATTGTATAACTTAATTATGGTCGGTAGAACCGAACCAAACCGATCTAATTCCCCGACCTATTTATGTTTGAGTTCAACTAGCAAGATATTCGCGAATATTAGTTTTTTGTTTGCGTAATTTGGCAAGAGCTTCTCTTTCAATTTGACGTACTCTTTCACGGCTAATATTGAGACAATCGCCAATTTTAGCTAGAGTAAGAGGCTTGCCGTCTGATAACCCAAATCGCAGAGAGATGACTTCCCGTTGTTGGGGAGTTAAATCAGTCATCAATTGGTCTAGATCTTTGCGTAGAGAGGAGTAGGTAGCATAGTCTTCTGGTGAAGCACCAGTATCTTCTAGCATATCTCCAAGTTCGGTATCGTTGTTATCGCCAACGCGAACATCTAAAGAAATTGGTTGACGAGATTTTTCTAAATATTCTCTGACTTGCTTGGGTGTTAGTTCTAGTTCTTCTGCTAATTCGGAAATGGTAGCTGTTCTACCTTTTTGTTGTGCTAATTGTCGTTGAGCTTTTTTGATTTTATTGAGTTTTTCAGTAATATGAATGGGTAAGCGGATCGTTCTGCCTTTTTCTGCGATTGCTCTGGTAATAGCCTGACGAATCCACCAATAAGCATAGGTAGAGAAACGATAACCTTTGGTAGGGTCAAATTTTTCTACTCCTCTTTGCATACCAATAGTGCCTTCTTGAATCAAATCAAGTAAATCAAGATTGCGTTTGAGGTATTTTTTAGCAACAGAAACTACTAAACGGAGATTTGCTTCTACCATTTTGCGTTTGGCTGCTTCTCCTGCTTTAATGATATTGCGTAATTCTTCTACCGTAATTTCCGCAGCATCAGCCCATTGAGATTCAGTTGGTTCTTCTCCTAATTTATCTTGGAGAGATTCTTTGATTTTTTCTACCTTAATTTGCTGTTGTACTCTTTTGGCGTAAAGAATTTCTTCTTCATGAGTCAACAAAGGTACTCTTCCTATCTCTTTGAGATAACTTCTGACAAGATCGTTGGATTTGGTCGCTGATTTCATGGTTTGAGTTGGCTAGGTGATAATTAGGGTTGAAAAAACCACCCTGACGGAAAGATCTGACCGTCAGCTTAACGATGGAGTTATTATTAAAAATGTGTGAACTTATATTAAAAAAACGTTAGCTTATTGGTTAACTTAGGTTGCTTTTTCAGATTTGACGATCCAAAAAGGCGATCAATTTATACTTTTACTGTGGTTAGTTTTAATGATTCAGAAATGCGATCGCTCTTGATTGGCTACTTAAGTGATTAGCTTTCTATTACTAGAATACACGATTTTGTTAAATATTGTAACTTTTCTTAGAAAAGCAAACTATAATACATTGGAGGTTAAATTTTATATTCTTCATGATTAGCTTACCGAGAGAAAGGTACTGAAAGTGCATCTTAGACGACAAAATTCCTTGAAAACGGTAATTTAATCAATAATTTAATTATTGCTTTCTTTTGTAATACACAAAATTACAATAAGACAATTATGAGTTTTGCTCGTGCCAATCTAAGCTCTAGTTTGCTCAGTAGACAACTTAGGTTAAATAACCGACACTAAGTAACGGAATTTAAATGTTATGTTGCTTATGAGACAAACAGTTTGGCTTGCCAGACATGGTAATCGGTTTGATTTTGTTAACCCCCAATGGTTTAATCATGCTATTAGACGTTACGATCCGCCTCTATCTGAAGATGGTTTCATTCAAGCTAGACAATTAGGGAGTAGACTTAAAGGAGAGCAAATTACTCACATTTTTTCATCCCCTTTTTTACGCACAATTCAAACAGCTAACGAGGTTGCAGAAATACTAGATTTACCGATTAAATTAGAAGCTGGATTAAGTGAATGGCATAACCCAGATTGGATGAGTGAATTACCTCAAATTCATCCAAGAGAATATTTGGAGAGTCATTATCCCCGTATTGATTGGACTTATCAATCTCAGATTTTTCCTCGCTATCCCGAAAGTGAAATAGAAGTCAAAACTAGAACTATGGCGATCGCACAAAAGCTAGTCAGTAAATATACTGAAAATATCCTTTTAGTTGGTCATAGTGTCTCAGTATTAAATGTTACCAGAGGATTGGTCAAAGGTGATCCTGTTGTCAATACTTCTTTGTGTTGTTTAGTCAAGCTAGTTCGCGCTTGTCACCATTGGCATCTGGAATTAAACGGAGATACTTCTCACTTAAGTGTAACAGAACAGAAAATTAGATTGAATTAATCTTTAGATTATCCAAAGGATACTTCAAGCTGAATAGCACGTTTTTTAAGCAGTTTCATTGCTCTATGAATAATTTGCCTAACTCGTTCACGACTGATACCACAACGGGTGCCTATTTCTTCATAGGTTTTGGGAATACCATCATCAAGTCCATAACGCAAAGAGATGACATTTTGTTGTTTAGGAGAAAGAGTTTCTAGTAGGGTGGCAATCTGATTACTTCTTTCAGTTTCAGTCACAATTTCGGTAGGAGAAGGAGAATCGGTTGCTAAAATCTGAGCTAGCTCGGTTTGATTTTCATCAATTTTGACATTAAGGCTTTTTAATTTAGTTTTTTGGGCTGCTGCTTTAATAATTCTGAGTTTTTTTAAACTTATTTTCATTTCTCTCGCTATTTCTCGTTCAGTAGGCTGTCTACCAAATTCTTGAGATAATTGACGAGTGGCTTTTTTAATTTTGTTAAGGTCTTGAATAATATGAATTGGTAAACGAATTGCTCTCGATTGATTAGCGATCGCACGAGTTACTGCTTGACGAATCCACCAATAAGCATAAGTTGAGAATTTATATCCTTTATCAGGATCGAATTTTTCAATAGCTCGAATTAAGCCTAAACTACCTTCTTGAATGAGATCGAGTAAAGATAAACCACGATTTTGATATTTTTTGGCAATGGAGACTACTAAACGCAAATTTGCTTGAGTCATTTGTTGTTTAGCCCATTGTCCTTGTCTAACAATTTCTTGTTCCTCTAGAGTAAGTTGTTTTTTTTCTAGTAAAGGCAACATCAATTGTACTTGATTAGCTAAATCAATTTCCTGAGTGGCATTGAGAAGAGGAATGCGTCCAATTTGTTTGAGATAAATTTCGATGTTATTTGACATAATTAAACCAAGATTAATTAATAAGTAACATTTGTAAGATTTTTTTCTCTAACAATTAGTTCAGAGCAAGGAATAATATCTTTAAAAATATTAGTTGAATAAAATTGAACTATTTCAAGTTCACTATCAATAGGTGCTTCAAACAAAAAACGCTCTTGAGGGAAAATTACTCTTTCACAATCTCTTTTGGCAATACCATGAAGACGGGCGATAACAATTTTATTGGTATGATTAAAATAACAACAGAGTTGTTTATTTTTGAGTTCTAAACCTTCGGGGAAAAAAATTTGAGTCATGGGATTACTGAGGCTAGGTGAGTAAATTAATTAACAAATTTATCGAGCATTTTTGATATAAATAAAATTTTCTCAAAATTATTAATTATTTAAATCGACCTGAAGATATAATCTATAATCAAATTTAGCGATCCCGAAAAGAACAGAAACAAAAAAAGATTAAGTTTTGTATGCTGAAATGAAAGCAGACGAGTAAATTATTTTAAACTATAAAAATAGTGTTAAACTCGTACTTTTACTATTTAAGTAAGAAAGATTGTTCAAATAGAATAATTTAGAACTGAGAGGGGTAATTGCTGATTAGGAATTTTAGGTAGAGTAGGTGCTATAATTATTTGTGCTATTACTAATTTATGCTCAAAAATAAATTCACTATAATCCGCTAAGTCGTCTAATCCAATCAGGTTTAAAATAATTTCAGCCGTTACCCAGATAAGTATTTTAGATAAGCCTTTTTTACTTAATATATTCGCCATAATACTAGCGAGCGATTTTTCACCTCCTTTAGGATAATTTCAAGAAATAATTACCTATAAATAAAAGGTTAACTATCTTAGATTTGCTCTCAAAAATAGGTAATAAATATAATTATTTGCTCGCATTAAAATAATAGAAATTTTATCTCGAAGAACCATCGTTCATCGGATATATTAAGTTATTAGTAAATAGTCTTATTCTCCTGCCGACCACGGTTGTAAAAAATCGGCATAAAGAGTTAAACCACCATCAACAAACAAAGTTTGACCTGTGATATAAGCAGCCTCATCAGAAGCCAAAAATGCAGTAATAGCAGCCATTTCTTCTGATGTACCAACTCTACCCATCGGAATATGTCTTTCTATTTCTTGTTTCTGTTCGGGGTCATCTTGCCAGTCATTAATTGGTGTAGCCGTTGCTCCAGGAGCGATCGCATTTATTCTAATTCCTTGTGGGGCATATTCTAGTGCTAGAGTTTTGGTCATGTTTGCCATACCACCTTTACTAATTGAATAGCTGAGATATTGCGGACGAGGAATAATTTCATGAACAGAAGAAACATTAATAATAATACCGGCTCGTTTGGTTGCTAAAAAATGTTTGATTGCTTCTGTAGCACAAAGATAAGCACCTCGTAGATTAACAGCAATTACTTGGTCAAAATCAGCTAATTCAATTTGATGAGAAGGACTAGCTTTTTGAAACCCAGCATTATTAATTAAAATATCTAAACTACCTAATTTTTCAATGACTTCTTGACACATTCTGACAACATCTTCTGGTTCAGAAACATCTCCTTCTACTGGAATTGCTTGACCACCACAACCTGTAACTTGAGAACAATTCTGTTCGATTAACTCTTTAGTCTCATCAAGTTTATCAGGATCATTGCGATAATTAAGAGCTACATTAGCACCTTCTAAAACAAAACGAACTGCGATCGCTTGCCCAATCCCAGAAGTTGCACCAGTGATCAAAACATTTTTTCCTGTTAATCCTTTCATTGAATTTAAATTAAATATAGTTTTTAAAATAGATTGCTAATTTAGAGAATGTCTGAAAAGTTTTGTCGGCTACTTTAGTACTTATTTTTGCCCCCCTAACCCCCAAATTTGGGGAGCCAGTCCGTTCTCTCCGTTGTAGGAACTGGCGTGGATTTAGAGGGCGTAAATGTATTATTTTAGACTTCTCAGACAACCTGTTAAAAGCTACTTGCCTTTCAATATTTATCAAAAAGAACTCCTCAATAAATCCTTCTTTAGTTATAGTTAATTAAATTTTGTAAAGATTAAATAGATAGAGGTAAACAAACCGTAAAAGTAGTTCCTTTGTCTAATTCAGATTGAACGAAAATTTTACCTTGATGAGTAGAAACAATTTGGCGACAAAGATAAAGCCCTAATCCCTTCCCAGAACGCCGATGATTACCTTGATGATATCTTTCAAAAATATTAGGTAAATTTTCAGGAGTAATACCAATACCTGTATCTTCTATTTCAATAATAATTTGTTGGTCTTTTTGGTACAAATTAATTTTGATATAACCAGAATCAGTATATTTAATTGCATTACCGATTAAGTTAGCTATGAGTCTTCGCAATTCGATGCGATCGCCATAAATTTTGTCAACTTCTGGAGTTAAATCTTGTTTAATGACTAGATTTTTTTCTTCTGCTAAAGGTTGAAGTTCAATTACAACTTCTTTAATTAATGATTGAATGTCACAGGGAATAAAACTGAGAATTTTGCCACCAACTTCATAATGATGAGCTTCCAGTAAAGTATTTAACATCTGAAGCAGATTTTGATTACTACTGACAATGTGAGTAATTGCTTCCTTCATTGCTTCTGTAACTTCACCAAAAGCTTCTTGCTGCATCAAAGCTAACATTCGATTAGCTGCGACAAGAGGAGTACGCAAGTCATGAGTTAAACAGGAGACAAAATTTTCCCGTTGATCGATAGTTTGTTTCAGACGCAACATCGAACGAACCCGAGCTTGCAATTCGTCAATTTGAACTGGTTTACGAATAAACTCATCTGCCCCTGCATCCAAACCTTCTACTAAACTAGATTCTTCTCGTGCGGTAATTAAGATAATGGGAATATAAGACAAATTAAGCTCTTGACGAACCCTGCGAGTTACTTCATAACCATCCATACCGGGCATCATGACATCGAGCAAAATTAGAGCAGGCGGAGATTTTTGAATTTGTCTTAAAGCTGTAGCACCATCATTAACTAGAACAACTTGATGTCCTTCTTGTTCCAAAGCTAGTTGAATCAAAAAAAGATTATCAGGAATATCATCTACAGCTAAGATATAGCTACCTTTGACATTCGGCCGGTCAGACATTAATTTACAAAGATTAACTTTAGATTTTTGTTAAATACTCTTCATCTTATACAAAAAGATATATTTAAACATTAGCCTTACGAGGGATTTCAACTTCAAAGATTGAGCCTTTTCCCAATTGACTTTTAACTGAAATTGTTCCTCCAATCATTTTGACTAAAGAGTCAGTAATTGCCAAGCCTAAACCTGTTCCCGAATATTTACGAGTAAAAGTTTGATCGATTTGTCGAAAAGCTTGAAAAATAGTTTGGAGATTTTCTGGTGCAATGCCTATCCCAGTATCTTCAACAGCGATCGCTAATTTATCCGAGTCGATTTTTGTCATGGTAACTCGTACTTCTCCATGTTCGGTAAATTTAATCGCATTAGAAATTAAATTAATTAAAATTCGCTTGATACTGTTTTTATCTTGGTAGACTGTCTGATTATTTAAATTAATGTCTGTTTTTAAATCAATTTTTTGTTGAATTGCTAAAGAACGTAATTCTTCTACTGTCAGGGTAACTAGCTGAACCAGATCGAATTCCTGAAAAGAAAGTTCTAATTTACCTGCTTCAATTTTAGAAAAATCGAGCATTTCATTGATCATATTCAGCAGATTTTGACTATTGTTAAAAATTCGTTCTACTATATCTTGCTGTGTTTTACTTAAAGGATCGGGATACTGACGTAATAATAATTGAGAAAAACCCATAATTGCATTCATCGGAGTTCGCAATTCATGGGACATAGTTGCTAAAAACTGAGATTTAAGGTTATAAGCTTCTTGTAATTCGAGATTTTTTAACTGAATTTGTTGCTGTTTTTGTTCTAATTCTTGATTCTTTTGTAATAATAATTCATTAGTTAAACGTAGTTGACGATTCGCGATCGCAACTGCTTTTTCTGCTTGATAAAGACGAATAGCATTTTTAATAGATTTGGCAAGATTTGTCGGTTCAATTTTGCTTTTAGCAAGATAGTCCGACGCTCCCGCTTTCATAATTTCTACGGCAATTTCTTCGTCACCTTGCCCTGTTAAGACAATGAAAGGGGTATCTATTTTTAATTGTTTAATTTGACTAATTAATTCTAAGCCAGTACAGTCAGGCAACCGATAATCAAGTAAAATAATTTCAAAAGATTGCTCTACCAAATTAGCTATTGCTGACTTGCTAGCATCAGCTTCAGTAAGTTCAACTTTTAAACGAGTTTTATTAAGGGCGCGTTTAACTGCAATACGATCTACTTCATCATCATCTACTAATAAAATTTTTAAATTATCATAAGTCATTGGTTATTATTTATTGTTCTGGCTGGTTGCTGACCAAATTAAGGCATCTCACACAAAGTCCAGTACTTGTTTAAAGTACTCATTACTTCAGCAAAATTACCAAAAGTAACTGGTTTAACAATATAACCTGCTACATTCAAGTTATAGGCTTCAATTCTATCTTTGTCTTCGTCAGAGGTAGTCATCACAATTACTGGGGTTGGTTTTAATTCAGGATCTTCTCGAAGTTTATGAAGAAACTCTAATCCATTCATTTTAGGCATATTAAGATCCAGCAAAATCAACCGTCGTGTTTTAGGAACTACAGGGGGTTGATTGTCATGAGAACGCAACATGTCTAAGGCTTCTAAGCCATTTTGTGCTACGTAAAGAGGGTTGGCAATATGGTTTTTTTTAAACGCTCTTCGGACATTCATGACATCAACTTGATCATCTTCAATGAGCAAAATATTAATAATTTTATCCTCCATTATTCTCCTAAATATCTTGAATATATTGTTGATTTAATTGTGATGTTAGTAATATTTTTAACTCGACTTCCTAGATTAACTCTTTTTTTCTCTTTTGTCTAAGAAAGCCAAATTGAAAGAGTTATTAAGGAAGTTGCTTTAATTAAAGATTACCCAACACTTATCAACAAAATTAACAAGAGCAATATTATATTAAATATTTTTAAAATTCTTTGCCTCAGCTAAAAGATAGAGAGTTAAATCAAGCTTTGATTAAGTTAATTTATTATTAACAACTTTGATTTTCAATCCTTGTTACTTGATTTTTAATAAAGTTTTAGTCCAACGTTCTAATGTTTGAATCTTGCCGCTCACCTGATTACTAAATTAATTTTTTTTCCAAGTAAACCGAAAGCTACTTCCTTGTCCTAGTTGAGATTTAAGCGCGATCGCTCCTCCTTGATTTTCTACAGCTTTTTTAACAATCGATAGTCCAATACCCGTGCTTTCTTTGTTGTCTCTTGCCTCCAAAGTTTGAAAAATCGTGAAGATTTTATCATGATATTTGGGATCGATACCTTTCCCATCATCTGTAATAGTAAATTCATAAAAGTTTTCTTGCTCAACTACAGAGATAGAAACTTTCCCATCTTGACGCGGATGATGAGTAATGGCATTGTCAATTAAATTGCTCAAAGTTTGCTGCAAAGGCAATAATTGGGTTCGTAAAGTAGGCATTTCACCAATAATTTCAATGGTAAATTCGGGAGGTACTGCCAAAGAATCAATAATGTCGTTCAAAAGTCGCTCAACAGATACTAACTGAAATTCCGAACTGACTCGACCAACGCGAGAATAAGCGAGTAAACCATTAATCAAATTTTCGAGTCGATGAACTCTACCCCGCAATAAGTTTAAATTGTGTCTGGTGTCGTCGTCGAGTTTGTCTTCTAAGTCTTCTTCGAGCCACTCGGATAAATTTGCGATCGCTCTCAACGGTGCTTTAAGATCGTGGGAAGCCACATAGGCAAATTGGTCTAGTTCTTGATTGCGTTTTTCAAGTTGGCTAGTCGTTGCTAACAAAATTTTATTAACTTGTTCTAGTTGTGAAGTGCGTTGTCTAACTCGTTCTTCTAATTGTTCGTTAAGTTGGGCAAGTTCAGTTTGGGCTTGTTTACGCTCAGTAATATCGGTTTCTGCACCAACCATCCGTATTACTTGACCAATTTTGTCCCAGACTGCCTGTCCTTGAGTCAAAATCCAACGATAAGAACCATCACGATGTAAAGTGCGATATTCGAGTTTAAAAGGAATCCGTTTGTTAAAATGTTGCTCTACTGCTTTCATAACTAGCTCATAATCATCAGGATAAACTAGTTCTGCCCATTGCTCTAAATTACCTCTAATTTCATCATTTTGATAACCACGCATTTCTTTCCAACGAGGCGAGTAGTAAACTTCATTAGTTTGGACATTCCAGTCCCAGATTCCATCTCCTGTACTTTGAATTGCTAGTTGCCAGCGTTGTTCGTTTTTTCTTAATTCTTCTTGAATTTTTTTACTAGCTGTAATATCTCTGCCTTCTGGAATTAATAAGCTAATTTGCCCAGTTTCATCGCGAACTGGTTTAATCGAAAAATCAATCGTGGCAATTCGCTCGTTTGCCCCAAGAATATCTACTTCATAACGAACAAACTCTCCTGATGCAGCTTGTGTAATTGCCTGTTGAAGTTGATACTGAGTTTTATTATCGATCCGCCACCAACTAATTTCCCAAAAAGGACGATTTACTATTTCTTCTAATTTAAATCCACCAAAATCAAGAGCAGTTTGATTGACTTCTAAGACAGTTCCATCGGGTTTGAGTAAACCGATAAACTGAAACATAGAATTAAAAATAGCCCGAAAACGTCTTTCACTTTCTCGTAGAGCTTGTTCTGCTTCCTTGCGATGAGTAATATTTTTAATTAAAGCAACAAAATATAAAGGCTGATTTTTCTCATTTTTAACGACGGAAACACTAAGATGCACCCAAACAATCTCACCTTGTTTGCTGAGATATCTTTTTTCGATTTGACAGGAGCTAATTTCTCCTGAAATTAATTGCTCTACATATAATAAATCTCGGTCTAAATCTTCAGGATAGGTAATTGATTGATAATTAGTTGCTAATAACTCTGCTTCTGAATAATTAAGCATCTGACATAAAGCAGGATTAATTTCTAACCATTGTCCTTCTAAGGAAACAATTGCTATTCCAATCGCAGCATTGCTAAAAGCTTCTGAAAAACGTGCTTCACTTTCGTGTAAAGCTTCCTCAATTAGTTTGCGTTCAGTAATATCGCGCATTGCTACTACTGCACCAAGCTTTTCTCCGTCGGAAGCAATAATCGGATCTCCATTAGCTAGCAACAGACGAGGTTCACCTTGTTTGGGAATAATCATCATTTCTACATTTCTGACAGCTTCTCCATGTAATGCCCGAAACAAAGGAATTTCTTCTGGAGACATCATTGTCTGACCATCAGGTAAATAGAGATCGTAATATTGCGCCCAATTTTCACTATGAATAAACTGTTGGGGTAAGCCGTGAATTTCTTGTGTTGCTTGATTAAATAAGGTCAGTACACCATTTTGGTCGCAGGCAACAATCCCGTCAGAGAGGTTATTGAGTAGTGTTTGAAGAAAGTGTCTTTCTTTAATTAATTCTATTTCTGCTTGTTCGCGCTCTCTAATTTGTTCTTGCATTTGTTGAGGAGATGGTAAAGCAATAATTTGCGGAATTACTTTAATTAGAGCGATCGCAGTTAATAAAGAAACTGATGCCGTCATTGCCTTAATGTTGCCTGCTAACCAATAATTAGGATGCCATAATGTCCAAATATCAAAGGCGTGACCGATACCACAAGAAACGATAAAAGCAGCAAATAACAAAAAAATCCCATTAAATGGGATATCTGGTCGTTTACGCAGAATATAAACTAACGTAAAAGGGATTGAAAAGTAAGACAACGCAATTACCGCGTTACTAAGCAGATGCAGCCCTACTAGCCCCGGCTTCCACAAATAGCACATCCCGTGGGGCATAAAAGAAGAATTAGCCAAGAGAAGCTCAGTTAGGTTTAGCAGCATTAGTTTAGTGAAAGAAAGAATCTATCTTCTACAATAATGTAGTAAATTTTAACTAGAATTAGTTTAAAAGAAGATATTGAAGCATAAACGCAATATTATAATAAATAAGTAATTTTCTTTTCATCTATCTCCAGATAGATTTTTAGGAGATTAAGAATAAGTCATCATTAAATATAGAGTAATTATCTCACCAGATATCTTGCCTCGGTAAGATGAAGTTAAGGTTTAATTAGTAGATATTCTATAAGAATTAGTAATTTAGCTGTATTTAATTTGTAATCAATCTATAGTAATGAGTAAAATTAGCGTTGTTTTAATTGAAGACCACGATCTTAGCCGAATTGGTTTGTGTGCTGCTCTCAAACAATATTCAGATATAGAAATTGTTGATAATGCTGCTAATGGGACGACAGGATTAGAAAAAATTAAAACCTATCAACCTGATGTAGCCTTAGTAGATATTGGCTTACCCGATATAGACGGCATTGAAATAACCCAACAGTTAAAACAATACCAAGCCGAAACAGACGGTTTCAAAACTAAAATTTTGATTTTAACCATGCATGACAGTGAAGATTCGGTAATGGCTGCTTTTGCTGCTGGCGCAGATTCTTATAGCCTGAAAGATGTCAGCATGGACAATCTTGTTCAAGCAATTCGCACTACTTATGAAGGGAATTCCTGGATCGATCCTGCGATCGCTAGAATTGTACTGAAACAAGCTAAGACTACCAAACCTGTTAGCCTGGCTTCGGGCAAAACCGCCACCCAAAGTGAAGAAGCATCTCATTCTCAATCAATTGATGCTGTTGAGGAAGAATATCAACAATTACTAGAAACTTATCCTTTGACCGATCGAGAATTAGAAGTATTAGAATTGATTGTGGCAGGTTGTAGCAATGCTGAAATTGCTGAAAAATTGTATATTACGGTTGGGACAGTTAAAACCCACGTTTGTCATATTCTCAACAAGCTTTGTGCTGATGACCGAACTCAGGCAGCAGTCCGTGCTTTACGAGCTGGTTTGGTAAAATAAGCCAAGGGTTAGTTTAAGTGGGCAAAGCCCACACTACTCTAAATTATTAAATTCCTGCACCTGATTTAGGTTCTTGACCAGCATCAATCACTGCTTCTCTTAAGAAAGTAATTTGCTGTTCAAAATCGCTACCTTCAATGTCAGATAACAATTGTTGAACACTACTACTGGGTTCATAATCTTCTGGCATTGGAATAATAATACCTTCTTCCATTCCTTGAGCCAGATAATACCAAAATAGTAATTTAGTATTTTCACTAAGTGAACCGTATTCGCGACAAATTAAACAATCTTGTTTTTCAATAATTTGACGCTGTACATTTAATTGTTCTTCATGGGATAATTCTTTGACTTGATTAAATAAGCCTTCTGCAATTTGATCTGCTGCTGCGCCTGGGGCAGCGGGAGTAACTGAATCACCCATTTTAGTATAAACGTACCATAGAAAAGCTAATTTTTCATCAGTGCTTAATCTTTGATAAGCACTCAATGCAGATTGTACTTTTGCATCAACATTGCTAGATACCATAATTTATTGTTCTCCAAGTTTTTAAATCTTGACATTTCATTTAATAGAGTAGTTAAAGGTTTAGGCTAAAAATAACTATAAAAAGACAGAAATAAAAAACAGAATAATTAATTGTTGGCACGACTACAGATAGATGCGAAGGAAAGTTGAAAATAAATAATGAGCTAATTAGGGAAATAATTTATATTATTAAAGGTTTGAAGAATGCTTGAGATTCAAGAATAATTTTTTTAATATAAATAAATATTGTCTTCACTAACTTGAACTTTCTTTCCTGAGGTAGCAAAGAAAATTTTACTCAACTTAGTATTGCTAATTAGTTTATAAGCCAATCCATCAAAGTGCTTCTTTGCCACTTAAGGAATGCCTTTTTTGTTATTCAAAAAACAGAAGAACATGGCAAAGCAAAAGCAAGAGTTTGAGGATCTCGACAACATCGAGACACAAAGCGATGGGTTCACTCCTAACTGTGGCGAACGTAAACCGTTGATTTTAGCAATAGATGATGACCAAGATAACTTATTATTTCTCAGCTATATTCTTGTGGCATTGGAATACAATTGCGTAACTACTCGAAGTAGTCAAGAATTTTTATTATTAGTTAAACAGCTTGTACCAGATTTAATTTTATTAGATATTGTCTTACCAGAAATAAATGGATTCGATTTAATCGAGCAAATTAAACAAGATGCTCAAACTGCTCATATTCCTATTATTGCCATCACAGGTTTAGCTAAAACTGATTACAAAATGCAAGTTCAACAAGCTGGTTGCGATGATTACCTAATTAAACCATTTTTAATTGAAGAATTAGAAGTTATTTTAGCTCGTTATTTCTATTAATTTAGTATAATTAAGTTAAACTTTCTGGTTATTTTTGTCGTTCAAAAATCACGATCGCACTTGTAAAATCAAATTCGATAGTTGTATCACACAGAAAATCAATCACTTTAACCTTCATTACTTCTTCGATAATTGCCTGAATTTGCGGTTTGATGATACTATCGATTACCTTTCTAACTTTTTTAGCTAAACAAAGTTTTTCGTTATTATTCAGCATTTTTTCTGGGGCTGTAACCGTCCCTTCAATAATTAAAATTAAAGTGCGCTCAAACAAATAAAAAGATACACTATCAAGCTGCTGTCTAAGTTGATTTTTATAAATATTGCCAATTTTTGCTGATAAAACGTCCTTCAATCCCTTTTTGTTAATTAATAAGTTGCTCATTTTAAAAAATTATTTGGATAGTTTTAATCTCACCAAGAAAGAAATAATTTTTGGAAAAATGATATCTCAAACCTTTCATTTACTTTTAAATTTATTGATGGTTCATTGCGAATACGCCACCAAAGCAGACTCTATCCAAAAGAACTGCAATTAACTCTTAACTTTAGGAATACTATCAGGATTACGTACTTGAGGAGTTTGGTCGAGGACTGCAATCATACCAGTTCTACCAGTTTGTAAAGTTGCGTCGCTGAGTAGATCGATAATTTTTACTTGAATAATTTCTTCTACTAATTGTTTTAGTTCTGGTTGAATAGCATCGTCTAGATGAGAATGAACTTCTTCAGCTAATTCTTTTTTGCCCTCTTGAACTAAAATTTGTTCTGCTTGAGTAATAGATTCTTCAATAATAATCGCTAATTTTTGATCGAAAAGTTGGCAACTAACTTTTGAAGGTTGATGTCCTAAACGACTACGATAAAAAGCTTGGATTTTTTGGGAAATCTGACGCTCTAGTTGTCCGCGAGTAGGTAAATTTTCTATCATTTTTTTCCTTGTTTTTTAGACTATTATCTTAAAGTTAAAAACTTAATATTTTAAGTTGTAAGGTAATAGTGTAACTGTGAAAACATAAAAGTTATAAGTAGTTTTTGCTGGTCAATAACTTTAGCATTTTTCTGGCTACTATCTACTTTTAGTTTAGTCATAATTAGCAATAATCGTTTAATAATTATAATGAATTTATATTTTAAATATTTAACCCATAAAATAACTATAATAATAAAAATAACTATTTAGATACAGCAGACTTACTTATCTCTTTAAATATATAAGTAGCATTAGACACCGCTACATCTTAAAATTAATTCACTTTAAAAGAATCCATCTTAAGGCAGATTAATAATATATAAAGAGTTAGATGCTAATTTTATTTCCTAATAGCTAAGATAACAATCAATCGAACGTTAATTACTTTTAGGTCATTAATTGTATGAATTTACTTTTAGAAGTGGTTACACAACAACCTCACTTTCCTGTTGCAGCTACTGTTAGTTTAGTTGTAGGTTTTGTAGCAGCAGCCACAATTGGTTCTATTGCTTGGTATAACTCTAAACGTCCTCCAGGTTGGGAAGATAAAGAACGTCCAGATATTGTTCCTGATATTGATAAATAATCATAACTTATCTTATTGCCCAAAAACTTTATTTTTGTATTTAAAATTGGATTAACAACTCATGACAAAATCAACAGAACATCCCGATAACTACGATCGCATCATTACCCCAGCCGAAACCGCAGCCCGTGTAGAAAGAGAGAAAGAAAATTTTAAAGAACTTCCTGATAAAAAAGAAGAAGGAGACTTAGATACTACTGGTGGATATACTGTAGATCGAGAAGGTTTGGCTAACAACTATGCTGTTGAGCCAGAAATGTACGTCGAAGAACCTGGTGATTTGAGAGAAAAAGAAGAAGCACTTAAAGAAGAACGTGTTGAAGAGCTTGAAGAAATTAATAAACCAGGCAATCAAAAACAGGAAAAAGGGCAAGGACTTATTTAAGCTCAACCTCAACTAATTTTTAGTTAATTACGACTAAATAATTTATATAGCTCTAGGAAATTATTCTTAGGGCTATTGTTTTTTTGATTGACCATCAAGTTAAAGTTGAGAGTAAATTTTCAAAAAGCTAGATCAAATAAATTATCCTATTTTTGGGTTTAGATCGGCTTATTTTAATTAATTGACCAAAAAACTAGTTGAAACTTCTGAAAAAATTTGGTCTAGCAGTTTGGCATTAAAAGCGAAAATTAGCTTAGGTTTCATACCTGAGATAGATCGTATTTTAAATAGTAAAAAACTACTTTAAAAGATAGAAGTATCTTTTTCGACTAAAGCGAAAATATTTAATCCAACTCAAAATTGATGAATCAAACTCAAAATGAAATTTTACAACAAAATCTTAATACTTTAACAATCATTATCAGACACTGGTTGTTAATTTTAGAGCAACTAGAAATTCTTCAATCAGATTTAGAATGTGTTCCTGTAGAATTAGAAGTGCTTCAAAAACAACTTGAACAGCTAGAAGCTCATCAAAGGTTTATTCAACCTAAATCTATAAGAGCGATCGCTCTAAAAAAAGGTAGCGAGGAGTTTATTTCTTGGGATCGCAATCAACAAGAGCATTTTAAAGATAAAGCTTTTTCGTCTCAATATCAACAAATTTACTGGAGAATGGAAACTTTACTTACGAGTTTCGATCATTCAATGGCTCATTGGAGCGTTTTAGAAGAAAAAATTGCTAATTTAATTGCCTTGCGAGAAATTATTGAAGCTCTTCAAGAAAGAATTTATGATAATATGCCATCTGATTTTGCTGAAGAATTATTAAAGCTCAACCAAGTTCATCAAATTTCTACTCAATCAAATCCACCTAAATTCAATGATAGGCAACACTCTCGGTGGCGCGACTATGCAGTAAAAATTTGTGATTTTACTTCCAACAAGCTGGCAATGAGTCTGATTATTTTGGGTTTATTTTTTGGCTGGGGAGTCACCGAATATTTATTAAATCCAAAAAATATCACCAAACAACAGCGTAATCAAGTTAATCAAATAGAAAAGCCGTTATCCGAACAAAAATAATTGATTTATTTTTTTTAATGCCCTAAATATTTAATTATTAATTTTTATTCAAAAAACCAAACCAAATTATTGGGGAAAAATTTCAGAAATTATTAAGCTTCTGTTACAAAAAAACATAACTGTTTAAAATTTACTCATCTAATTGCACTAAAATTGCACAAAGTTCCTGATTGAATGATGATTAGTCCAAAAGTCATGGGGCTGCCTCTGGAACAAACTCCAGATTTTGTACGCCTCGCAAGGTCTTGAAATTGCTTCAGGACTTAGCTGAGTTCCTAATTCAAGAATTACCATTACTTTCATTGTTGAGTTAACTGAGAAACTAAAGCATTGAGTTCTGCTGATTAACTCTTTTCAAGATAGCTCTGAAAGTTAGGGATTCAGCTTTTCTAAATTTTATTGGATACAAATCAAAATTCAGGAGAAACTTTCAATGTTGGATGCATATACTAGGGTTGTATCTCAAGCCGATGCTCGTGGCGATTATGTTTCCTCATCTCAACTAGATGCTCTCGACAAAGTAGTTGCAGATGGTTTAAAGCGGATTGATGCTGTTAACCGCATTACTGGTAGTGCTTCGGCTATCGTAGCTAATGCTGCTCGCGCACTATTTGCTGAACAACCTCAGTTAATTGCTCCCGGTGGTAATGCTTATACTAACCGCCGTATGGCAGCTTGCTTACGCGATATGGAAATCATCTTACGCTATGTAACTTACGCTACCTTCACTGGTGACGCTTCTGTACTTAACGACCGTTGCCTCAATGGTTTACGTGAAACTTATGTAGCTTTAGGAGTTCCTGGTGGTTCCGTAGCTGCTGGCGTACAAAAAATGAAAGAAGCAGCGATCGCTATTGCTAACGACCGTAATAATATCACTCAAGGTGATTGCAGTTCCTTAATGTCTGAAATTGCTGGCTACTTCGATCAAGCAGCAGCAGCAGTAGGTTAAGCCCAGACCACTGATATAAGCTCGTTTGGAAATTTCAAACAACATTTCTTGAAAACTTAGCAAAAGATAGGAAGATAATTACAATCATGAAAACTCCATTAACCGAAGCAGTAGCAGCAGCAGATTCTCAAGGTCGTTTCTTAAGCAGCACCGAATTACAAATCGCTTTTGGACGTTTACGTCAAGCTAAAAGTGGTTTAGAAGCAGCTAGAGCTTTATCTTCTAACGCTCAAGGCTTAGTTAACGGTGCAGCTCAAGCTGTCTACAACAAATTCCCTTACACTACTCAAATGCAAGGTAGCAACTATGCTTCTACCCCCGAAGGTAAAGCTAAGTGTGCGCGTGATATCGGCTACTATCTCCGCATGGTTACTTACTGCTTAATTGCTGGCGGTACTGGTCCTATGGATGAGTACTTAATTGCAGGTGTTGCTGAAATCAACAGCACTTTCGACTTATCTCCTAGCTGGTATGTTGAAGCTCTCAAGTACATCAAAGCTAACCACGGTTTAAGCGGTGATGCTGCTTCTGAAGCTAACTCCTACATCGATTATGCAATTAACGCTCTAAGCTAGAGTTGCTTTAGTCGCTCGAAATAGCAGGTAATGATTAAGCAAGAGTTTTTGTTTGAGAATTGCCTGTAATTTCGAGCAATTTTTTAGAAAAAAATTTAGCAAAATTTTAGGAGGATCGCTAATGGCAATTACTACAGCAGCATCTCGTTTAGGAGTTTCAGCTTTTAATGAAACTAAACCTGTTGAATTGCGCCCCAACTGGAGCAACGAAGATGCCAAAGTTGCGATTAGAGCAGCATACCGACAAGTTCTCGGCAACGAGCATCTGATGGCGTGTGAACGTCTGACTAGTGCGGAGTCTCTCTTATGCAATGGCTCAATTACAGTAAGAGAATTTGTCAGAGCAATAGCCAAATCAGAATTATACAAAACTAAATTTTTCTACAACAATTATCATCCTCGTTCGATTGAGTTAAACTTCAAACACTTACTCGGTCGCGCTCCTTACGATGAATCTGAGATCATTGAGCATCTTGATCGCTATCAAAATGAAGGTTTTGAGGCAGATATCGATTCTTACATTGATTCTGAAGAATACACCCAAAACTTTGGGGATAACGTTGTTCCTTATTATTGCGGTTTTAACACCCAAAAAGGACAAAAAACTGTCGGTTTTACCAGACTTTTCCAACTTTATCAAGGTTATGCCAACAGCGATCGCGCCCAAGCTAATAGTGGTAGTCCTCGTTTAACTTACGAATTGGCTCGCAACGTGGCAACTCCGATTCGTAATGCTCAGATCGGTTTAGCACTTGCTGGTACGACTGCCGATGAACAAGGAAAAACCTATCGTTTACGAGTATCTCAAGGGGCTAGAGGACGCGCACCTCAATTGCGACGCAGTATCAACGAATACGTTGTTCCTTATGACAGACTTTCTGCAACTTTACAAAAATTAAATAAAAGTGGCTGTCAGGTTCTTAGCATTACTAATGCTTAGACTCAAACAACTTTTAAAAATCTAGAGCTACAGGAGAAGAACGAGTGGCAATTACTACAGCAGCATCTCGTCTAGGAGTTTCTGCTTTTAACGACAGTAAACCCTTAGAATTACGTCCTAATTGGACTCAAGCAGATGCCCAAGCCGTGATCCAAGCAGTTTATCGCCAAGTGCTTGGTAACGATTATATTATGGCTTCTGAGCGTCTGAAGGCAACAGAATCTTTACTTTGCAATGGCTCAATTACAGTACGTGACTTTGTTCGCGCTGTAGCCAAATCAGAGCTATACAGAACAAAATTTTTCTACAACAATTTCCAAACCAGAGTAATCGAGTTAAACCTCAAACATTTACTTGGTCGCGCTCCCTATGACGAATCTGAGGTCATTTACCATCTTGATTTGTATCAAGAAAAGGGCTTTGAAGCAGATATTGACTCCTATATTGACTCTGAAGAGTACGCAGAAAATTTTGGGGATAATATCGTTCCCTACTATCGCGGTTTTAACACTCAAACAGCACAAAAAACTGTTGGCTTTACTCGTATGTTCCAACTGTATCGAGGTTACGCCAATAGCGATCGCTCTCAAATAGCAGGTACTACTTCTCGTTTAGCAAGAGAATTAGCTCTTAATAGTGCTTCTGCGGTAGTTGCGCCTTCAGGCGGTAGTGGAGGTTGGGCATATCGTCCTTCTCGTCAAGGACTTACTCCTGAGCGTACCTTTAGAAACTCCAACAAAGAGGGTCGTATCTATCGGATCGAAATTTCGGCAATGAATTTGCCAAGATATCCCAAAGTACGCCGTGTTAGTAGAGCTTTGTTAGTTCCTTACGAAGAGCTATCAACAACCCTGCAAAAAATCAACAAAATGGGCGGTAAAGTAGCGAGTGTTACCTTGGCATAAGTTGGCAGTTATCTGTCAAGATCAAAAGTAACTGACCTGGTAGCCTCTACTTTTTTAACTTTAATTTAAAGGAGATATTCACAAGATGTTGGGTCAATCTGTACTCAATGGTAGATCATCTAGTTCACCTTCAGACAACCGTATTTTTGTTTATGAGGTAACTGGATTAAAACAAAACGACGAAACCGCTCGTAATAATTATTCTTTTCGCACCAGTGGCAGTGTTTTTATTCAAGTTCCTTACCATCGCATGAATGAAGAAATGCTGCGAATTACTCGGATGGGAGGCACGATTGTCAATATTCGTCCTCTTGGTGCGCCAGCAAATAATGATGCTGATGAATGATTAATCAGTCATTTGTCCTTGGGTATTTGTGATTAAGTACCAAGGGCAAATGACATCCTAACCATATTGAAATGAGAAGTGCCGATGGTTGCTACTATTCAATCCTCCCTCAGAGAACGCCAGCACTATTTAATTCATCAATTAGCCAATTCTATTGAAGAACATTGGCAAAAGTACCTTACTTTATCTCCTTATGACATACCAGAAGACCTTGGTTATGTTGAAGGAAATTTAGAAGGGGAAAAATTAATTATTGAAAATCGCTGTTATCAAACTTCCCAATTTCGCAAGTTACATTTGGAGTTAGCCCGAGTTGGCGATCGCTTAGACATTCTCCATTGTGTCATGTTTCCTCGTACTAATTATCCTCTACCTATTTTTGGAGTAGACTTAGTAGGTAGTCAAGGTCAGATTGGGGCTGCGATCGTAGATTTATCTCCTGCAAATAGTCAGGGTGCTTTACCTCAAAATTATCAACAGGTTTTAGCCAATCTTCCTCCAGTTCAATTTGACCAACCTCGCGAATTACCTGCCTGGGGAGATATCTTTTCAGAATTTTGTTTGTTTGTTCGTCCGACTAATAGTCAAGAAGAAGCTTTGTTTCTTAAACAAGTTAATCACTTTATAACTCTTCACTGTCAAATTGCAATTACTACTGCTTCTGTATCTTCTCTCGCTCAGCAAGAAGAAATTTTGGCAGGACACCATTACTATTGTGCTAAACAGCAACAGAACGACAAAACTCGACGAGTCTTAGAAAAGTCGTTAGGGAAAGCATGGACGGAGCGATATATGACGACAATGCTGTTTGATACTCCGTAGTAATCAGTTACCAATTCACTATTTACCATCAACAATTTAAATTAAGAGTAATACAGGTTAATTTGGGTTAAAAAATAGATTTAAGAAAGCTTAATTTTAGTAAAAAAATTTAGTAAAATTTAATTAAGAATTTTAAGAAACATATTTTAGTCATGGAGCGAATAGGAAAATTTCAAGGAGAGAAATTATTCCTCCAAGCTATATTTGAACGCTCCTTTGAAGCAATTACGATTATCGATCACCAAAATCGCTTAGTAGAAGTAAATTCTTCGGCTTGCGAACTATTTGGTTTAAGGAGAGAAGAATTGATTGGCAAATCAATTGTTAGCTTATTTGCCTCTCCTTTAGAGCAAAAAAGTAAACGAAGCGCGTCTACCAATTTTGTATCAAAAGGACTATTCCTCAACCAAGGAAAAGCTCACCCAAAATCAAACCAAGCTTGTTCTGCTTGCCCTTTGGAAGAAGTTCAATTTCGCCATCCCAATGGGATGATTAAAACGGTAGAATATAGCCGAGTTGAAGAGTTATTACCCAATTACAACTTATTGGTGTTTCGAGATGTGACCAATCTCAAGCGAGCAGAAGAAGAATTGCAACGACAACATCAACGAGTAAAGCTATTTTCCGAAGTTACCCTCAAAATTCGCCAATCGCTACAACTCAAAGAAATTCTTCAAACTGCGGTTAATGAAGTCCAAAGAATTCTGAAAGCAGACCGAGTTTTAATTTATCAAGTGTTGGCTAATGGCACAGGGAAACCAATTAGTGAAGCCGTCTTGCCTGAATACGCGCCTATTTTAGGAATTGAATTTCCTGAAGAAGTGTTTCCCAAAGATTATCAAGAACTGTACGCAGCCGGGAGAGTACAAGCGATCGCGGATGTTCACGATCCTGAGATGGGTTTGGCTGAATGTTTGATCGACTTTATGGAGGAATGGAAAGTTCAAGCCAAATTGGTAGTACCGATTCTGCAAAACTTTAAATCACAAAACGACCCTCTTTGGGGTTTGTTAATTGCTCATCAATGTCAAACCACCAGAACTTGGACAGATTTTGAATTAGAATTGATGCAACAGTTGGCAGATCAAATTGGGATTGCTTTGTCTCAAGCAGAGTTATTAGAAAACTTAGAAGAATTAGTTACGGAACGGACGGCTAAATTACGGGAAGTTAATAGTAACCTTCAACAAGAAATAAATGATCGCCTCGAAGCAGAAGCAGCCTTAAGACGCAGCGAAGAACAGTTACGGTTGATTGCCAATGGTTTGCCCGTGTTAATTGCTTATGTAGATAAACAACAATGTTATCGTTTTAATAACGAAGCTTATCAAACTTGGTTCGGACTCTCTCCTATCAAGATTTATGGCTGCCATCTTCAAGAAGTTCACGGTGAAGAAGAATATCAAACGATTCGTCAGTATATCGAGACAGCCCTATCAGGACAAATGGTTACTTATGAAAAGGATAGCACCTTTCAAGATGGCTGCGTTCATTCCCTCAATGTCACCTATATCCCTCACCTCAACCAACAAGAACAAAATCGAGTCCAAGGATTTTTTGCTCTCAGTAGTGATATTAGCGATCGCAAAGCAATTGAACGGATGAAAGATGAGTTTATTTCGGTAGTTAGTCATGAACTTCGGACTCCTCTGACTTCGATTCATAGTTCCCTCAAAATTCTTGCCACAGGAAAACTAGGCAATCTTTCTCATAAAGGACAACGAATGTTGAGAATTGCCGACGAACAAACTGAGCGGTTAGTGCGATTAGTCAATAACGTCCTCGACTTACAAAGTATTCAGTCAGGCAAAATCAAAATGAAGAAAAAAGCCTGCAAAGCCACCGAATTGATGATTGAAGCAGCCCAAACGATGCAAACAATGGCACAAGAACACGGAGTGAAGCTATTTGCTGAGTCGGTAGCTTTTGTGGTTTGGGCCGACCGAGATTATATCGTCCAAACTCTTACCAATCTATTAAGCAATGCCATTAAATTTTCTCCCTCTAATAGTACAGTTTGGTTATCGGCAAAACTAGAACCTCAAGGACAAAAAATTGAGATTCCCTTCGTTACTTTTGAGGTGAAAGATCAAGGACAAGGAATTCCTGCCAATCAACTAGAAAATATCTTTGAACGTTTTCAACAAGTAGACTCTTCCGATTCTCGTAAAAAAGGTGGAACTGGTTTAGGACTAGCTATTTGCCGTCACATTATTGAAGAACACGGCGGAAAAATTTGGGCAGAAAGTTGTTTAGGCGATGGCAGTACTTTTTATTTCACTCTGCCTGCATTAATCCAAAAAGGGGGTGATAATCATTAACGATAAATGTATCTTACTAATTGATGATGAAGAAACTATTCAAGAAGTGGTGCAAGTGGGAATTGAGATCGAAGTTGGTTGGCAAGTATTGATTGCTTCTTCTGGTTTAGAAGGAATTAGTGTCGCCCAAACTCAAAAACCCGATGCTATTTTGCTTGATGTCATGATGCCTGAGTTGGATGGTATTTCTACCTTTTCTCAGTTACAAGCGAATCCTAAAACTCAGTCGATTCCAGTGATTTTTCTCACAGCTAAAATCCAAGCTGCGGACAAAAATCAATTACAAGGGTTGGGAGTAGCAGGGGTAATTACTAAGCCTTTTAATTCGATGACTCTTGCTAGTCGAATTGCTTCTATTTTGCGATGGAAAATTTAAGTTAGTTACGGGAGGTTGATTCTAGTTACGGATGAGAATTTTATTAGTTGATGATGATCAAACTTTAATAGATGTCCTTTCAAGAAGTCTAGCAGAACAAAACTATGCCGTAGATGCAGTTACTGATGGAGAACAAGGTTGGCTATATGGTTCAACCTATAACTACGATTTAATTATCCTCGATTGGTCTTTGCCTAAGCTCGATGGGATTAGTTTATGTCAGCGTTTTCGCGCTAATGGCTATGAAATGCCGATTTTGTTACTTACCGCTCGTCACGGGAGTCAAAATAAGATCAAAGGACTTGATGCGGGAGCAGATGATTATATTTGTAAGCCTTTTGATATCGACGAATTAACGGCTCGGATCCGTGCTTTATTGCGTCGTCTCAACTGTGACTTTTTACCTGTCTTGAGTTGGGGAGAATTACAACTCAATCCCTGTAACGCTGAAGTGACCTATCAAGGAGAAACTATATCCCTGACTGCTAAAGAATACAGCTTATTAGAGTTATTTTTGCGTCATAGTCAAGAAGTTTTAAGCATTGAAGAAATTATTGAAAGTTTATGGTCATCGGCAGAATATCCAGCCGAAGCAACTGTTCGTTCTCATCTAAGATATTTACGACAAAAATTAAAACTAGCTGGTTTACCTGAAGATTTGATCGAAACCGTTCCTGGTAGGGGTTATTCCCTCAAATCTTTACCCCAGGAAGAGTTGAATGTCGAACTGGAAACTCCAGAAAACAAGCGATCGCGACATTTAAACGCTTTAAGTGTAGCTTGGGAAAAATATCGCTCCAAAAGTCATCAACAATTAGAAACTTTAGAGACAATGGTTGTAACTTGGCAACAAGGCAATTTTAGCGAACGCGATCGCCAAACTGCTTTGTTAACAGCTCACAGTTTAGCTGGCAATCTGGGACTCTTTGGTTTTGATGAAGCTTCTCAATTAGCTAGAGAATTAGAACAAGTATTAACTGAACAAATTAATCAAGAAAAAATCTGGCAATTGGAAGCTATTATTCAAGTTTTACGCCAAGAATTAGCTACAGAAGAGAATACTCTTCCCAAAATCGCTTGTCAACTGAGAGAACATTCTCCTTTTCTCTTAATCATCGATCCTGACCCTAAATCTAGCGAACAATTAATTGACTATGCCAACAGCAAAGGTATTAAAACCTTAGTCTTAACCAATCCTGAATCAACTAGAATGTGGCTCGAAGAACAATCACTAGAACAACTTCCCGATGCTGTTTTGCTGAAACTCACCTTGAGCGAATCAGAATCCGAGCTTCCCTTTCAATGGGATAATTTTTCCTTAATTGCGGAATTTAGTCTACTCGAACCATCTATTCCAACGATTGTTTTAGCAGATCGTGATCGCTTTGAAGACAGGCTCAAAGTTGCTAGACATGGAGGATATTTCTATCTTAAACAACCTCTAACCCACTCAGAAATAATCAGTTTTTGCCAGGAAGTTTTTCAGCGTTCTTCTCAAGGCAAAAAAGTTATGATCGTAGATGACGATTTAGAATTATTAGAAGTTTTACCATCTCTCTTACATCCTTGGGGATTCAAACTCACTACCTTGCACGATCCTCGGCAATTTTGGGATGTCCTCCAAGCAGTCAACCCTAATCTGCTGGTGTTAGATATTGAAATGCCTCACTTGAGCGGAATTGAACTGTGTAAGGTGCTGCGAACTCATCCTTATTGGCGCAAATTACCAGTAATGTTTCTGAGTGTTCATAACAACGTAGCTATTCGCAATCAAGTTTTTGCCAGTGGTGCAGACGACTTTGTCGATAAACCTGTTGTAGCTAAACAGCTTGCTAATCGTATTATGAATCGTCTTGCTTAGATCTAGTTCAATCCAAATTTTCTCGTGTTTGTTGCAATTTGGTGATTAATTGTTTTTCGCTTCACAACGATAAATCAAAGTGGTCGGGATTTGTCCTATCAATATTTAATGCTACGATTTGTAAGTGTAGTTTAGATGTTTTATAATTCAATTCTCATGTGTCAACTGTTGGGAATGAATTGCAATGTGCCAACGGACATTTGTTTTTCCTTCGAGGGGTTTTGTGCGCGAGGCGGAAATACAGATGAACATCGTGATGGCTGGGGCATTGCCTTCTTTGAAGGTTTAGGTTGCCGAATGTTTTTGGATGTTCAGCCTTCTGCTAACTCTCCCATCGCAGAGTTGGTGCGTCGCTATCCCATTCACTCTACCAATGTCATTGCTCATATTCGCAAAGCGACTGTAGGAAAAGTTGCTCTAGAAAATTGTCACCCGTTTCAAAGAGAATTGTGGGGGCGTTATTGGGTATTTGCCCACAATGGAGATTTATTAAATTTTCCGCCTGAGAGTGAAGAATTTTATCGTCCTGTAGGCAATACTGACAGCGAACGAGCTTTTTGTTTAATTTTGAATACTTTACGTCAAAACTTTCCTGAAAGTAAACCACCTTTAGAAAAGTTGGATCTAATTCTCCAAGAGATTACTCAACAACTGTCAAGCAAGGGAATTTTTAATTATTTATTGTCAGATGGAGAACATTTGTTTGCTTATTGTTCGACCAAACTTAGCTATATTGTCCGTCAAGCACCCTTTGCTGCTGCTCATTTGATTGATGAAGATATAACAGTAGACTTTCAGGAGTTAACCACCCCAAGCGATCGCGTTGCTGTGATTGCGACTACTCCTCTTACCGACAACGAAGTTTGGACACCAATTCAATCGGGGGAATTGCTGGTATTTCAGGATGGTTTACCACTTAAGTTTGAGTAGAGGTTGATCTTAGTTGCAATTACAAATTAATTTAACTACTTTAATCTTCCCGATCGCAAAATACTAATAATCAGCCAAATACCTAAAAAACTAGCAGCAGCAAACAAAATATCACTGAGAATCGATAATTGATTAGTAGAAGCATTAGCAGAAATAATCGCTGCTCCCATAATCAAAGAACCTACCAAAATACTAAAAGAAAGTCGGTTAGCTGAATCATCTAAAGTATGGCTTAAAGAATCTAACTCGCGAATACTAATATTCCACTTCAGAGTTTCTGAAGCTACTCGGTCTAGTAACCATTCTACTTGACGAGGCGATCGCAAAGATAGACTTTTGAGATCGATCGCAGTTCGTAGTAAAGTTTCAAGAGGACTATCACCCAACAGTTGACGACGAAACAAATCCGCCATTAAGGGTTTAATTTGATCGAGTAGATTAATCTGTGGATCGAAACCTCTGGCAACTCCTTCCAAATTGGCAAGGGTTTTGGCATACAAACCCAGATTGCTGGGTAAACGAATGCGATTGTCACGAGATACTTGCAAAATCTCATAAAACACTTCGCTAAAGTTAATCTGCGCTAGGCTGAGATTGAAGTATTTGCGTAACATCCGCTCATAATCATTGGTCAGGCGTTCTAAAATAACTGGTTTATTTGATTCGGCTAATTCTAAAGTTAGCTGACTGCATCTTTTAGCATCAAGATCTATTACTGCCAGCAACATCTCGGTTAAAATCTGCTGAGTACGAGGATCTAATCGCCCTACCATTCCACAATCAAGTAAAGCAACTCTGCCATCATTAAGGTAAAAAATATTGCCTGGATGAGGATCGGCATGAAAGAAACCATCGATATAAATTTGTTGGAAAAAAGACCGAAATAATAGAGTGGTAATCTCTCGACGTTGCGTATCTTGGTCTTTATCTTCGCTTATTGCTGGTAGTTGTGCTTCTAAAATTGGTTTGCCTTCTAACCACTCAAGGGTCAATAGCTTAGGGGTGGTGATATCCCAATAAACTTGCGGAATACTCAGTTGTTGAGGATCGAACCAGCGACTAGCACTAAGATTGCGACGTAATTGGTCTGTATACTGAGCTTCTAAAGTAAAATCTAATTCTGCTTTGATGGCAATAATAAATTCGTCTGCCAAAGCAACAATATCAAAATCTTTGCCAACCTCAGTTAAAGACACTAACTCTGCTAAATTTCTAATCAAAGCAACATCTTGAGCAACCACAACATCGATTCCAGGACGTTGAACCTTAAGGGCTACTGGTTGACCATTAACAAGGGTAGCATAATGAACCTGACCAATCGAACCTGCTGCGATCGCTTGTGGCTCGATACTAGCAAAAACGGTATCAATTGGTTTTCCTAGTTCCTGTTGAATTAAGTTTTCAATTTGATTCCAAGCTACAGGAGGAACTCTTGCTTGTAAATCTGTCAGTGCTTCGACGTATCTTCCTGGCAATAAATCGGGACGAGTAGAAAGCAGTTGACCTAGTTTGACATAAACAGGACCTAATTCAATTAAAACTTTTTTGAGAACTGTGGGAGAAGGTAACCGAGGTTCATCGGGTTTGCCACCAGTGAGTAAACCTCGCATATAGCCCCAACCATTGCGGAAGACAACCTCAACAATTTCTCTTTGACGGGCAGTTTTTTGAGTAAGTGCAAACATTTAAGTTTTTAAATAGTTCTAAGCATTTTTGTTTTAGGATGCCTCCAGTTATTGTAATCTTTTGAAATCCTTACGGTTATTTTCTAGTTAAACGAAATAGTTTTTTTTAGTTTAAGAAATTAATATTTCTTTACCCATCCTGCTTTCGCTACAAGTTTTTTATATCTTTGGATAGATTTAATTTTATTGTAATTATTAAAAATAATCTAATTTATTTTTTTGGAAAACAAAATTATTTTTCTGCTTGATTTTATCCGATCAATTTCTACATTTAAGTAACAATCATTTTTTTTGTTACTTATTTGAGTAGCTTTTTTTGATAAATTTTTTCGTCGTTAAACCTATAAATAATTAGATTATTTCAGTTGAAAAAAGCCTATTTAAGAACTGCTTTGCCAAATCAAATTAACTTAAGGGATCAAGTCTAAAAAACAAATGAATAATAAAAATAAGTTTTTTACATATTTGGACTCGTCGGGTTATTTATTTAAAAATTTAGGTTTTCCTTCAACTTCATGGACATAAGTGAAAACTGTATCTTTAGGTAGATTTAACTTCCTACCTACTCATAATATTTTTTAAATAGATTTAATATTTATTTTTTCAGGGATCGAGCTTCTAGAAAGTAGATCTCAAACTTCAAAAACAATTTAATTAAAACTGGAAAAAACAGGCAATGAAACTTAATAATTCCGAGCAACGTATTTGTGTTTATTGTCGTAATTATCAATTGCTGGGCAGAAAATCAGGCAATTGTCAAAAACTGGGCGTAGCAGTTGAAGGGCGTTGGCAAGCTTGTCCTTTATATGTATCTCCTTTTCGTGAATTAAGCAAAGAAATGGAAATGGTTTAAACAAAATTTTCTAAACTATGACAGTAAGTTTGAAGTACATTAATACAGTTTGCGATCGCACCTAAATGAGCAATTTCATAGCCGTGAGTATTTTCTGTAGGAAAGCCGAGACAGGCAGCCCTTGCTACATGACCAAATTTCATGGCAATGGAAGCATCGCTACCAAAACCACTGATTGCAGCAAATTGTAAGGGAATCTTCGCTTGATTGGCTGCTTTTACCAATTCAGAGTTTAAATTTTCATCATAAATGCCATAACCATCTTGAGAAAGTAAGACTGGAATTTCTCCTGCTTCAATGGGATATTCCGTAGCAAGAGGGCAAATTTCTAAAGCAATCAAAGCATCCAAAGCTTGATTTTGAGTAAAGTATAATGCGCCAATTGCCCCGACTTCTTCTTTAGCAGAAGCTACTAAATAAATATCAACGGCTGGCTCTTTGATTTGTTCGGCAAGTTCCAGTAAAATTGCTACCGAAGCTTTGTTATCAAGCGTGTAGCTACCAATATAATCTTTGAGGCGAATTGGCTGTTTACGATGTTTGCCTACTACCACTCGACTACCTGGGCGTATTCCAGCAGCTTCTAACTCTTCTAAAGTTAATTTGGTTTCTACCCAAGCATCTTCCCAATTTAAAGGCGCATTTTCTTGTTGGGCTTTTTGCGGAGACTCATGGGAAACATGACGCGATCCGAAGGAAAGTATCCCACTAATTATTTCCTTGTCACCCAAAATATCTACGACACCTTCTCCATATACCCAAGGAAAAGAGCCGCCTAATTTTCTTACTTGTAAACAGCCACGATAATCAATAGATTTGACAATTGCCCCAATTTCATCTTTATGCCCCGTAATGGCAATTGCTCTTGATGAGTTGTTTCCAGGAATTTTGGCAATAATATTTCCTGCCCTGTCTTGCCAAGATCCTACCCCGAGTGTAGCAAAACGATCTAGTAGTAAGCGATCGATTTGGGCTTCAACTCCACTAGGAGAGTGATGTAAAACTAATTCACTAATAGTATCAAACAAGCGATCGTAAATTGGGTTTGTCTGACTGTTAAGTTGCATATCAAACTAGATAAGTTGCCAAGAAAATTGTAACTGCGATTGGTTAATCAAACTTTTTATTCACAAGATTTTGGTTACAAATATTTGGTAATTCAGTTACGGCAATTAGAAGTTTATCAGTTTAAAATAATGAAAATTCTACAAATAGAAGTTGTTGATTATCAGAACAAATTTTCAGAAATTAATAAAATTAGAACTAAAGTTTTCCAACAAGAACAAGGGGTTAAAGAAGAATTAGAATTTGATGGCTTAGATGAAAAAGCTCAACATCTTTTAGCTTATTTGAATCAGCAACCAGTAGGTACAACCCGCATCAGAAACATAGACGAGCAAACAGTTAAAATAGAAAGATTGGCTGTTTTACCAGAAGCTAGAGGTCAAGGTATTGGTAAAAAATTAATGGAAAAAGCTTTAAAAATAATTAGTAATGACCATTATCAAGCAGTAATAATTCATGCTCAAGAATATATTAAAGATTTATATTTACAATTAGGCTTTGAGCAGGTTAGTAAAACTTTTCAAGAGGCAGGTATTGCTCATATTAAGATGAGCAAAAAACTATAAAAATTACATTTGATTTGTAGAAATAATTCATGAATTATCTTTACTGGAATTAAACTTACTAATTACATACGGTAGCAACTGAACCGCCATCAACTCGATAATTAGCACCTACAACAAAACTAGAATGTTGGGAACACAGAAATGCAATTACTGCTGCTACTTCTTGTGCTTTTCCACGGCGTTTTAATTCTAAATGAGGACGCTTTTCTTCCAGAAAACTTTCAATTGCTCGATCAAAACTGACACCTTGTTTTTCTGCTCTTTTTTCCATCATTTTGTCTGTCATCGGTGTAGCGATAAAAGCTGGAGAAACAGAGTTAACTAAAATACCGTCTTTAGCGTACACTTTAGATAAATTTTTAGCAAGATTTAAAATCGCTGCCTTAGCTGCACAATAAGGCATTTCATCAGGATAAGGTTGAACAGCATCCTCGGAACCAATTAAAACTATTCGTCCCCAACCTTCTTTTTGCATTACTGGAATAAAAGCACGGCACACTCTTACCGCAGCCATAAAATCTATATCAATAGTTTCGTACCAATCTTGATCGGTTAATTCTAAAAATTCTTTAGTCGAACCAGTAATACCTGCACAATTAACTAAAATATGAACTGTACTAAATCGCTCAATAATTTGTTGTTTAGCTGCTTCAACTTCTTCTAAATTTCTTAAATCTGCTGAAACGGGAAAAGCTTCACCAATTTTGTTGATTTCCTCTACAGTTTCTTTGAGAGGTTCAATAGTTTTATCAAGTAAAGCAATTTTTACTCCTTCTGCTGCAAGTAATTTAGCCGTTGTCTTACCTATACCTGAATCTCCACCAGTAATTACTGCGACTTTACCTTTAATTCCAAAATCCATAATTGTTTCCTGTATAAACCTTTAAATTGCAATGGTTTTTGTTGAAAAGATATTTGGCGTTGCTAAATTTAAACAGTGTGAATTGTCAACACAGTGGTTGAACAGGACGAACTTTTCATGCTAATCATAGTCCTGAAGGCAAGCGAAAGAACTAAAGCAACTAAACTGTTAAACAAAGAGTTGGCTTTTGAAATTGAAAGTTAAAACAACTTTTCCAAAAACAAGTCGAAGTTTTTTGGTGATAAAACCCATCCTAGATATTGCCAGCGATAGTTTTATCAGAACCTTGCTAGATACTTTGGTTGTTTCATAAATACTCTTCAACAAAGTAAAGAGTCGATCAGAACTTGCCAAATTTAGCATGATGATATTCGATTCATACCTTAAATTAGCAACGCCAAATGTTCAGCTATTGGTTTAGCTGTTATTTTGGTCAAACCAGCCAGATCAATCAATAAACCAAAGACAATTTAGAGCGAGTTGGTTTCACTCTACTAAGTATGATAAGTAGAATTACGATTTTAGATATCTATCGTGAAGTAGAAATACTAATTATCATACCTTGAGCGTTGAAGTAAGGCTTGCTGAAAAACTGAGAGAGGAGGATATATTGCTGAAAAAGCTTTTAGCTATTGGCTTTTGTGCAAATTGGAGTATTAATAATATTTTTTACAAGCATACCCCTTTTATTGATTCAAAAACCTTGCACTTTTTGCCGTCCTCAATTCTCAAACTCCTTATAAATAAAAAGCTATAACTTATTCAGCAAGCACTAAGTAGAGCTAGATACTAAAAGTAGGTTCAGACAGAAGAAGATTTGTTTTCTTCATTTTCTGAAGATTTTTGTTCGCTATTAGAGTATCTATTATTCCTTCGCGAGTAATTAGAAGAAGATGCTTTGCGGAACTTTCGAGCATTAACTTTGTTTCTTTCCGCTTTTTCTTTTTTAGCATTACGACGTCGAGACATTATGATTCCTCATTGATACAACAAAAAACTTCTGGGAAGTGCCAGTGGAATTAATCCGTTTGATTCCCAGAAGCTTTATTTAACTTAAACTAAAAGCTTAGAAGCGGTAATTTTTGCGACCACCACCACCAAACGAATTTCGATCTTCGCGAGGTTTAGCTTTATTAACTTTTAACTCACGATCCATCCATTCAGCCCCATTAAGAGCATCAATGGCTTTATCTTCTTCTGCCTCTGTTCCCATTTCTACAAAGGCGAAGCCTCTTACTCTCCCTGTATCACGGTCGGTAGGGAGATGAACGCGCTTAACGCTGCCGTACTCGGCAAAAACATCGCTAAGGTCAGCTTGAGTAACCGCGTAGTCTAAATTGCCTACATAAATTGACATAGATTAATTGTCTCCTTAATCATAAGTTGTGTAGAGAGCGAAGATCTAGGAGAGAAGCTTATCAATACTCTATGGGAAAAACCTATCAATACTGAATACAAATTCTATCTCTTATCTTTATTCTCAAAAACTATACTAACACTTTTATGAAAAATGAAAAGGTCAATATTCTTAAAAAAATCTTAGGTTTTGATGACAAGATTCAACTCAAGCCAGTCAAGAAAGGACTGTAGCGATCGCGCCTAGAGCTTTTGCTGAAGTTGATGATTGATTAGTTAATAACTTTTTCGATCAGTTTTGAAATTTGAAAGGCTCGGTTCAAAACCATTAGATGCCCTGCTTTTTCAATCGCACAATCTG
Source organism: Stanieria sp. NIES-3757 (assembly GCA_002355455.1). Classification (NCBI taxonomy): domain Bacteria; kingdom Bacillati; phylum Cyanobacteriota; class Cyanophyceae; order Pleurocapsales; family Dermocarpellaceae; genus Stanieria; species Stanieria sp. NIES-3757. The sequence goes on along the minus strand of AP017375.1, from coordinate 2,224,290 downwards.
GTTTAACAAAACGAATGGGAAAAATGCGATCGCTCATGCCATGAATATGATAGAGATGATCGGGAATAGTTTGATTGTTCCAAATAACTACTCGATGAATTGCCCACTTAATAAAGTGTGCATCAGTATCAAATAAAATTGCTCTGAGTAACTGACATTCTTCTTTGTTTTCTAAACCAAAAAACCATTTAACCAACGAATATCCTATAAAAAGAAAGGTTTGATAAGGAAAAATACGATGAATAGGAAACCAACGTAAAATTTTGAAATAGAAAGGGATTTCTGCTCTATTTTTAGTACTAGAAATTAGAATTAGATGATCTACTTGAATTTGTTTAGCAATTTCCACTGCAACTATGCCACCAAACGATAATCCGATAATGATGGGATGATCGGATTTAATTTGATTTGTTAGACGTTGAGCATAATCAGCAAGGGCTTCATTAGGTTTTGGGTCTAACCAATCAATGTGAACTGGCTGATATCCTTTAAACTCCAGTCGTTGGAAAACACGTTTATCGGCACCTAAACCACTAATAAAATAGATATCTTTTAATGCTTTCTCAGACTGATCTTTAATTAATTGAGAAGAGCGATCGCTTTGAGATTGAGTCATGAAAATTGTTTTCCAAAAATAACTTTTCTTTAGATAATTGGGCAAAACACCAAATTCTCTAAGCGTTAAATCGCAATCGATTCAATTCTTATAATTAGTTTAATCAATTTTTCTTGCTCTCAAGTATTTTTAAGAACTTTACTCAGGTGAGAAACAATGTTCACAATCAACAAGATAGTCATTATGGGAAATTCCGGTTCAGGAAAATCTACAATGGCAATAGCTTTGAGGCAGAAATACGAATTAGCACATCTCGATCTAGATACTTTAGCTTGGGAGGTAGAGAATCCTACTGTTAGGAGAAAACTTGAAAATAGTTTAAAAGATTTATTTGAGTTTATTAAAACTCATGAGAATTGGGTAATTGAAGGTTGCTATTCGAGTTTGTTAAAAGAAGCTATTCGTCACTGTACCAAGTTGATTTTTCTTAATCCTGGGATTGATATTTGTGTGCAAAACTGTCTCGCTCGTTCCTGGGAACCTCATAAATATCCTTCTCCAGAAGCTCAGAATAAAAATTTAACCATGTTACTCGATTGGGTAAAAGAATACGAGACAAGAGATGATGAATTTTCTCTTAAAAGTCATCGGCAATTATTTGAGGATTTTGTAGGCGAAAAAATCGAATATTTATCTAATGAAAGAAAATTAAATTAGCTCTTAACTATAAAGCGATCAGTTCTCAGTTTAATGTTTCGAGAGAAACTATTAGTAGCATTAAGAACGCTAGAAGATGGCAGAATGTAATGACCTTACCTATAAAAACTGTAGCTTAATGTCTTGAGTAGATAAAGGTTTCGTAAACTGTTTCAAGTGGGGATTAGTTGGGGATATTATAGAAATAATTCAATTAATTCCCTTTCAAGAAATCGCCGAAACCCTTGCTCTCTCTTAATCGGAGCGGCGGGATTTGAACCCACGACCCCCACTACCCCAAAGTGGTGCGCTACCAAGCTGCGCTACGCCCCGAAGCTCACGGATTATCATAATACACCTTATTACCCATATTAAGCAAGTAAATTTTTAAAATACTTTTAATCGGCTGGCAACTTCGGCTAATTCTGGAGCTACTCCTTCCTTCCAGTTGCCTTCACAACGCCGATTGTAATTGAGAATCAAACGTAAAGAATAAGCATGAGGATAACCATCTACTTCTAACCAGAGTAAATCGCTTTCTGCTTCACAACTAATTTTTTCTTCATCCATCAATTCTGCTTTCATTTGATTCATAGTTTCAACTAACTGAAGTAAAAGACGACAAAAATCGTTTAATTCGGCTTCAGTAAGTTCAATTGCCCAATCATCACTTCCTACTAATCCTGGATATGTTTCTGCTTCGGGATTCCACCCAATCCGCCAACCTTTACCAGTTTTAAGTAAACGTGCCATTAATTCAGTTATCAGTTATCAGTATTTGGATTGGTAATCTTTGAGATTTAAATTCACTGAGAATTACTATTTTTCTAGGGTAAGAGTAATTGTGCATCTCCTGGTTGAGGAAGTTTTGGTTGAGAGTTGGAGTTTGAGGGAACTGATGGTTGTGAAGAGTTTGAATTGCTAGTAGAAGAAGTTTGAGGATTGTAAATACTAACCAAGGTATCGATTAATTTGCTTCTTTGAGTGCGAGTTAAATCTTGAATAATTTTGCGATCGCTCTGGAGTGGATTGACTGTTAAAGTTTGACTACCTGGATAACGAGAATCTGAAATGGGTTCGTTAATTCCAAAATAATCAGCCATAGTCAATTGCCAATCAAGTCGATAATTAACGGGACGACTTTTAACGTATTGATGATAACGAATGATGCGACTGACTAAAGTATTATCTAGAGCGATTTTTCCTGTTTCTTTTCTTTGGTATTGATTTGCTTGCGGAAATTGCTGTAGTTTTTGATAAACTTCTGCTGCTGCCATTTCTGGACGAAGATTTTGAGCGGAAACTGAATTTATGCTGTGATTAGCTAAAAAATCTACTTCGATGATGGGAAATAACATTCCCAAACTAACCGCAATTAATAAGTTTTGGATTTTCATAGCACCCATCAGACTTAAGCAAGCAATTGCTTTAAAACTCCCTAGCTTTAACAATCGCACTAGTATCAAAGCTATGGAGAGTTATTATAATAAAATTTTTAGATTCTTTCGATTAATCGCCAATAATCTCTGGTTGAGTGAGTTCATCAGACATTTCAATGATGGCGCGAATAGCTGGTTTCATCATTGGATCTTCTAAACTATCCATTTCTTCATAGCGACGACGTTTGGCACGATTAGCTACTTGAACCGTAATTTTATAACGATTAGAAGCTGCATTCATTAATTCATCAGCACGATACATGATTTGAGAAGAGTCAAACGAGCTTCGTCTTTGCATTGATATTTTTTATCTCCAAACGATTGACGCAAATATGTTGAGCGTAGCTTTTGCTACATCACTCCTAGTTTAGCAGTTCTAGGATTACGATGGTTGAATCATTGTCGTATCAACGTTTGAACATATTGATGTTAGATCGATGGTACATTTTGATGTCCATCAGTTATGATTGGCTACTAATTTGCCATTAATATTGTTATTAATGTTTAAAAATGTCAATTTTATCAACATTAAATTTTAGATAAATCTTAACTCTATCTATGCAGGCTGTTTATTCTAATCATTTGACTTCTGTAAGTAACTCTCTGAACTCTAGTTTGTCATTTAAAAATCAACATCCTTTAAAAATTATTGCTTTAGGAGATAGTCTGATTTACGGTTATGGCGATTTTGTTGGTGGGGGTTGGGTAGAAAGGTTGCGTCGTCAATGGATGTCTCCTAAAAGTTCGGGTCATGTTTTATATAATCTAGGAGTTAGAGGCGATCGCGCCCTTCAAGTAACTCAACGTTTAGAGCAAGAGTTTCGCTGTCGCGGAGAGTTGCGTAATCGTACGCCAGATTTAATTTTATTATCTGTTGGTACTAATGACTCACCCCGCTTGGGTAAACAAAATGGTCGCTTATTTACGGATTTTTTTGAATTTAAGCAACAAATTAACCATTTACTTGATGAAGCCCAAAGTCTTTGCCCTGTAATGTTTATTGGGATGACACCAGTAGATGAAACCAAAATGCCCTTTTTTGATTGTTTGTATTACAATCGTAGCGATCAATACCATTACAAAGAAGCTACTTTACAAGCCTGTCAACAAAAAAATATTCCTTATTTAGATATTTTTGATCTGTGGTTAGCTAGAGGTGAACATTGGCTCAAAACCCAATTAGGTGATGATGGACTTCATCCAAATGTGCAAGGATATCAATCTTTATTACAGGATATTTTGACCTGGCAAGCTTTTAAAAATTTAGCGTAAGGGAACGAAATCATAACCAAAACCAGAGCGGTTTCCCTTAATAACTTTAACTAATTGAACGGCTTGATTGCGATCGCCTGAAGGCAGAAAACGGATTTTTCCTGAAGCACCATCAGCCACAAAATCTGCTGCGGATAAAGCTTGTTGGAGTCCCTGACGAGTAGGATTGCGCTCAAGTCCAGTGATTAAGGATTGGGTAGCATCATAAGCTAAAGCAGTACGCCAGTTTACTTCTCCACCCCACAAGCGAGTGGCTGCTTGAGGAAAGGAAGAATTGGGATTAGCTAAAATATGCCAAGGTACAGCTAAGACAAGATCAACTGCTTCATCCCCTGCAATTTGAAGAGTTTGAGGTTTGTAAAGGCTGTCACCTCCCAGTAGAGGCAATTGACGATTGTTAACCTGAATTACTAACAATGCTGGATCTAGAGTGGCAGAATTAGCTAATAAGACTAGGGTTTGCGCTCCTTGTTGTTGTGCTTGTCGAATAGCATTAGCAGCATTAAAACTACTATTGCCTAAATCAAATTCAGCAACTACATCTCCGCCTTGAGCAAAAACATCGGTAGTAAAAATATTTTTGAGCGAGTTACTATAACTGCTCGCAGAATTATAAAAAACCGCAGCTTTTTGTAGCTTGAGTTGTTGAAGTAAATATTGAGCTAAAGCATTACCTGCAAAACGATCGCTTGGTACAGTCCGAAAAATATAATTACCTACGCCAGAAAGGTCTACAGAGGTGCTAGTAGGCGAAATCATCACTAAACCAGCCTTTTGATAAACTTGACTAGCTGAAGCAGTTGTATCACTGGAAAAATGACCGATAACTCCTAAAATTTCGGAATTTTGTGCCAAAGTTTGAGCTAATTGTTGAGCCGTATCTACATTATTGCGATCGCTAGCAATAATTACTCTGAGAAGTACGCCATTAATACCACCCCGATTATTAATTTCAGTTTGGGCTTGAGCAATTCCCCTAAGAATTTCTTGAGCAGCATTGGTTTCGGCATCAATCGGGACAGCAGCAGCAATAGTATAAGCTTTTTGAGTACCAATCCGAGCATTATTGAGATAAATTAAGGCTTCTGGATCGTTACGCTGTTTTTTGAGAGATGCTTCTAACTGAGATATTGCTTCGGCATAATTATTATTTGCGATCGCTTCTGTTGCCGCTTGTTTTTCTGGCGTAGCGTTTTGAGTAATTAAAACCTGATTGCCCTGACTTAATAAATTATCACTTGAACTGCTTGGAGTATTGTTAGAGCGAGATTGATTGTTAGCAGAATTAAATTGGAAAGGTTTATTTTTTTGAAACCACCACCATCCACCTCCAATTAAACCAATCGTAATTAATAAAGATAATAATAAAATTCCTGTTTCATTTTTCTGTGACATCTTGTCCTCTTCACCCAATTAATTGTTAAATAATTAAGCTTGACGAATTTTTTGCCAAAGTTCTTGATATTGTTGATTTGTTTCCGAAGATAGAGGAGCAAGAAATTCACTACGAGCAAAACTTTTCAGAGAAGCTTGCAAGAAAGAATTTTTTTGTAAATCTTGGGGTAATTCTGTAGGCTTCATAGTATTGGTAATTGGTGAGATTGCATTAGTAAATAAAGAAATTTGATTGGCTGCTAAGGGTTGCCAACAAAAACTGATCCATTGAGATAATTCCCCCAAATTACTCTCAGGTAATCGTGGTTGTACCCATAAATCTGCCCATAGAGATGTACCCGATTGTGGCACAACAAAACCGAGATTAGAGTAACGTTTACTTAAAGGTAAAATATCCGTAGACCAACCAACAGCCAACCAAGTATCACCAATAATTAAAGGTTCAAGATAATGATCAGAACTATAAAATTTAATCTGTTGATGCAATGATGCTAATTCCGATGACAAATTAGGAATTGTGGTTAAGTCAGTAGTGTTGTAAGAATAACCAAGTTTTTTTAAAGTTAAACCAATCACCTCTCTAGGTTGATCGACAATCGAAATGCGATCGCGTAAATCTTCATGCCACAAATCTTTCCAATCTTTTGGTTGCCAATCCAGATTTTGAAACTTATCCCGACGATAAACAATGATCGTATTACCCCAACGATAAGGCGCACCCCACACCTCACCATTTTCGGCTAATTGTCCACTGCGATCGCGTTTAACTAAATTTTGCCATCTTGAATCTAAACTTTTCCAAGCAGATAACTGAGTTGAATCCAGAGGTTGAATTAATTTTTCTTGAATTGCTTTTGCTAACCAAGAGTCTCCTAACGTAACCAAAGATGGGGTTTTGCTTAAGTCATTTTCTTTAGCAAACCAACTAAATAAGTTTTGAGTGTTTTTACCTTGATTTTGCCAATTTTCTAACCAATTATAAATTTTTTTGATTTGTACTTCTGGTTGAAAATTAATTTTTTTTTCTAAATTTATATTTTTACGAAAATCGTTGGTTAGTTGAGGTGGAATTGAACCTTGTAGTAACAATACTTTTAAGTCTCCAGCATTCTGAGTACAACCAGAAACTAATTGCCCTAGAGTTAAAGTTGCTGCACTAATCAAGAAAGAACGACGGTCGAGCATAATTTTATTTTATAGAAAATATATTAAAAAAATAAGGATAATTGGACATTTTTTGGCTTTTATTGGAGCTTATCTCACAATAGCTGAATTCATCTACCCAAATTAATTTTTCAATTTAGATTATTTAAACTAATTACTGCCAAGAAAGAGGATATTTTTGCAACTAAAGTTAAGCAAACAAATATTAAATGAATCGGGAATAGTTACACATTTCTTTGAGGTTGCTTTTAGCATGAGAAAAGATCAGTCAATCAACTTCATAAATTTATGGACACTCTACAATTACAAATCACAGAACTTAATCAAAAAATTGACCAACTTCACCAAATGGTCGAACGAATTAGTTCTCAAGTCAACGCATTAATGGCAGCTAAACAAAAACCTTCTGAACCAATTGCTTATTCTTTGTCTGCTGTTTCTCAACTAGGGAATAAATCTACTCGTTCTTATTATGAAGCAGGAGATTATAATTTGGCTCACAAAGATATTTTAATGGATGATGATCGCAGCCAAACTAGTACTACTGCTACTAAAGAACAGGAATTATCGCCAGATATTCAAATTCGTCGACTAACAGCACAGCTAACCGCAGCCTATAACCGTATCGCTGCTTTAGAAGAACAATTGCTAACTTACAGAATTCAATCCTAAATTTTGATAACTGGTAAATAGAGTTTCTATGGCGGTTAGTAATTGAGTTGGAGTCCAACCTTGTTTGAGGTGAGCAGAAATAGCACAACCTCCTGCACCAACCCCTTCTTTTACGTATCCTTGTTCATAAAGGCGAAAACTGGGATAACGGGAAGTAGTAAAATTTAACCCAGTCGCTAAGAGTGGGACTCCATCAATTATTCGAGCTAACCCTACTGTATCTCCTGTTGAATCTTCTACTACCCAACGAGTTGTACCAACTACAATTTGTTCTAGTGTGATTTCTAAGTCAAAATAATGGCTAATTGCTTTTGCTAGAGCATATACTGCTAGCATTTGAGTACCACCAGCTAACATGACACCAGTAATCTGACTAGCAGCAATAGTCATTCCAGCAGCTACAACTTGCATGGGATCTCCCACCGCAGCTACTAAGTTTAAGGGATTAATGATGAGATTTTGAGTGGAAGGTAAAAATCCTCCCTGTTTTAGTCCTGCCTCTACAATTGACCATTTTTGAGCATGATTGCAATGAACATGACTACTATTTACCTTACCAACCGCATCTATTCCTAAACCAGTTAGTATGGCAAGTGCCGTAGTAGTTCCTCCAACTACACATTCACCAATAATTAAATAATCGGTTTGTTGGGCTAATTTTTTGCCCCACTCTAAACCCTTTTGAAATAAATGCTTTACTGTTTCAATCCCCATGGCTTTACCAGAAGTAAGACAATTGGCAGCTTTTCCTTCGAGGTCAATATGGTCTACAGTTAAAGGATGAAGCAAGCCAGCATTAAATAAAAAGTAAGGTAAATCAAAAGATTCAATTACAGCCCGAGAAATAAATACGGGTGAACTACCAGCCGTGAGCAGAGGAAGAGATTGACGAGGCTTTGGTTGTACTCCTAAGGATAAAAACTCAGCATCTGCGATCGCTGTATATTCTCTGGCTTGAGGAGTGATTCCCGCAGCAGAAATGTCAGGAATCAAGCCAGTGGCGGTAAATCCTAAAATACAAGCAAAAGTAGGAGTTTTTCCTTGATATCTTCTAAGCCACCTTTGTCCCTGCTGTAATTGAGTGTAAAGATATATCATTGATTATTAATCTTCGTAATCCAAAATAACTTGTACCCATTGAGGAGGACGCGAAATAGGATTACCGAGACGGTCTAAAAGAATCAAAGCTACTAGATGAACAGCGAACAAATAAACTAAATTATTGATTAAGATCATTGCGATCGCTAAAATTTGAATCATCACAAAACTTGGTTGTGCGAGCAAACCAAGCTTGAGAAAAATCCAATCGGTTAATTCAGTAATCTGAGTAATAACATAAATCCAAAGATCTTCACCTAATAAAACTGAAAACAGCCAAAAACGGAAAAATAAACCAAAAGTACCGATCAAAGAGCCAATCAAAATCGAAATCGACCAACTTGCTCTTCTCAGCCAACAAACTCCCAATTGTACTCCCATCAAACCATAAGGCATGAGAAAGACAATACTGCGAGTAGGACCCATCAATACTGATAAAAGCAGTCCAGATACTAAAGCAGCCATCCACGAAGCGCGGAGTCCTCGACGCAAACAGATCAAAGCAATAGGGATGGGAAAGAAGATTTTTAATAAAGGACCAAGAGGAAAATAATAGTTGATTAGCCAGATTAAACTAGCGGTACTAGCTAAAAAAGCTGTTTCAACTACAATCACGGTGTTAGTCGTATTTTTGATTGGTTTTTTTAATTGATGACTTACGACTGATGATTGTCCTAAGACGTTCTCTTGCTCATCACCATCAACCCAATTAGTATCTTCTATCCAAGAATCTGAAGTAGATGCAGGTAATTGGTTTTCTTGGTTTTCATTAGACATAAGCCGATGACTATCATACTTAATAATATGGATTTAGTCTAAATTATCTAAAGAATCATATTCTCTAAGGCTGGTAAATCGGGAATTGTTAATAAATCTGCATCTCTTTTAATGATTCCTCTTTTTTCTAATTTGGTGAGGACTCGGGTTACAGTTTCTCTGGCTAATCCACTCAGACTACTAATTTCTCGATGAGGTAAATTAGGAATTGCTGTTCCTGTTTCTCCTATTTTTCCTTGGCCTTCGACGAGGAATAAAATTGCATCTGCTACTCTTGAAGTACTGTTGGCTTCCCGTAATTGTAGTCTTCGGTTAACTTGACGCAAGCGTTTGGCCATCAATTGAGCTAAACGGACTCCTGCTAAAGGTTCAGTAGTGATTAAATCTACAAATTTTTGAGAGGGAATTCTACCAATAATTGTCGGTGTGAGGGTAATAGCATCTGTCGAACGGGGCATTTTATCTAATGCTGCCATTTCGCCAAAGATTTCACCCTGACCAATAATATTAAGAGTTACTTCTTTGCCATCTAAATTATAAGTCCGAATTTTGACCCAACCTTCCAAAATAAAATAAACTGACCCGCCCCAGTCGTTTTCTAACAGTATGATTTGATTGGGAGGATGACTGAGAGTAACAAAATGAGTGCTGATTTTTTGGAGACTATCTTCTGGTAACCCAGCGAAAAAAGGTACTGATTCAATTAGTTCTCCAAGTTCGGCATGATGTTCTAGGTATTTTGGTTGATCTTCGATGTATTTGTATTGGTTTTCCATAAGCAGCAGAATTCTGTCAGGATACAAATCTAACAATCACAGATGTTTTATGTCTTGAAAATAAAGAAAAAAAACCTAGTTAGAGGTATTTCAACTATAACCTGCCTTGATTGAATTGCCTTGGTATTGATCTCGTAGCGACAGTGGCTCATTGAAAATAGCTCTAGATAAAAATAAATTAGATTAAATTAAAATGTTAACGATCAGAATCGCAACAATTCAAAAGCGTTGAATAATATTTTTAATATTTAAGATACAAAAACTTTAAAAACAAGCACTTGATTTTAAAGTTTTAATGAACTAACTCTAGCAATAGACCATTTGTTGCCCAATCATGCGTAAAATTACTGATTAAACAAGATTATTTAATTAATTACTTTAATCAAATCAACAAGTATGAATTTTTGGGATAATTCAGCAATTATTTGGTATAAAAATCAAACATCAAATAAAAATTTACAAATTCATCCTTCTGTAATTAGTAAAACTAAAAGATTGCTTGATATTATCGGAGCTTTGTTAGGTTTAATCTTTACTATTCTTATTGCTATTCCTATTGCGATCGCGATTAAATTAGAAGATTCTGGTCCTGTTTTTTATAGTCAAATTCGTTGTGGTTTATATGGTCAACCGTTTCGGATTTGGAAATTTCGCTCGATGATTGTTAATGCCGAGCAACAAAAACATTTAGTTTTTAATCAGGCTAAAGGGCATATTTTTAAAAATGAAAACGATCCTCGTATTACCCGTGTAGGTCGTTGGTTACGTCGGACTAGTTTAGATGAATTTCCTCAATTTTGGAATGTACTTAAAGGAGAAATGAGTTTAGTTGGAACTCGTCCTCCTACTCCTGATGAAGTTACTCAATATCAAGCATCTCATTGCCAACGTCTTCAAGTTAAACCTGGAATTACTGGAGAATGGCAAGTAAGAGGACGTTCTCGTATCACTGACTTTGAGCAAATTGTCAGCATGGATTTAAAATATCAGCAACAATGGTCTTGTTTATACGATCTTTATCTAATTCTACAAACTATAGCTGTTGTATTAGCTCGTAAAGGTGCTTATTAAAGCTGTTAGTTGGATTCCTTCTGTTGAAAGGCTCAATTTAATTGAGAGCAAAAAATCTGAACATTATTTTTTCAAGTAATTTAATCCATGATTCAAATCTATTGATTGTTTTTTAAAGTAATCAAAACTAAGATTAATTGTTCCTGCGATTGGTACTGCAATAACTAATCCTAATAGTCCACCAATTTTTGCTCCTAAAAGTAGGGAAATAATAATCCAAACTGGATTTAAACCAACTAAAGTACCAAAAATTCTAGGAGCGAGAATATTATCTATTCCTTGATCGATAATTGCAGCTATAATTAAAACTTCTCCTCCTAGCCAAACACTTTTTAAAGCAATTAAAACACTGACACTAATAATTCCTAAAATATCTCCAAAAGGAATTAAAACTAAAACTCCTATACTTAAACCAAATAATAATCCAAAGGGAACTTTGAGCAGTAAAAAAGTAGTAGTTAAAGTCAATCCCATCAAAACTGCGATCGCGAATTGTCCGAGAAAATAATTACGAAAACTTTGGTGCAAGGCAAGTTTAATTACTTGACTTATTTCTAGAGGTAGTCCTTGAAATAAATCATTCCAAAAGCGATCGCCATATAATAGCAGATAAAAAGTTAAAACAACGACAATTAAAATTTCAATTGTACTGTCAAATGCTTCTAGGGCAAAATTAAGAAATTGATTAGGTAATAATTGCAGTTCATTAGCTAAATGTTCTTCTAATCGATTGGCAACTGTACTAACATTAATTGGCAGATTTTTAGCAATTGCCCATTCTTGAAAAAGCTGTAATTGAATACTACCAGAATCAATCCAAGCAGGAAGACGTTTAGTGAATTCTTCTAGTTGTTGAATTATTAAAGGAAATAAAGTGATTGCTAAAGTCACAAAAATTGTTATAGCTAAAATAAATACAATTGCTACTGCATAGCTACGTCGAGGAATAATTGAATTTACAATTCGAACTGGATAATTTAATAAAAAAGCAAGTAAAGCAGCAGTAATTATAATTGTTAAAGCTGGTTGTAAATAATAAAAACAAAAAATTAATAAAGCTAAATTAAGAATAATTAGGGGAAACACTAAACCCCAATTTAACCAGAAGTTTGATTTGTTAAAGAGTCGAATCATTGGTTGAATATTTTTCCTAATCAAAAAATAATTGTTGAAAATTCAAAGCAAGGTTGAGGGTTAAAGGAAATCCTTTTCCCATTTCCTTGACTAATGCCACAAAGTGTAATCAATTCTGCATAGTTACTTATAGTAATAAGCCAGACACGGTAACAACTGATAAACTGATGAAATGCTCAAACTTTAAGCTCAATCTAAGCGATTAGCGATAAGGGCAATAATTATTAACAAGCAAGACTGAAATTAAGTATTAGTGTTGCAGCCAAGATTAATAGCATGAAACACAATCGTTGGTACAAGTTTATTTTAGTTAGTTTTAGTGTGATTTTGCTGGTGCTTTCTTGGTGGATTTTACATCAAGAATTACAACATCATCCACCTCAAGAAATTCTTAAAAGTTTATTAACAATTAGCAGAAAAAACTTATTAATAGCCGTAAGTTTAACTATTATTAGCTATTTAGTAATTACTTTTTATGAAGTTATCGCTTTTTGCCATCTTAACTATTCTTTGTCCGTTGTTAAAATCATGCTGACTGCTTTTTTAAGCTACGCCATTAGTAATACAACAGGATTTGCTTTATTTATTGGAGGAGGAATTCGTTATCGTTATTATTCTTGTTGGCAAGTACCAACTAAAAAAATTGCTCAAGTAATTGGATTTGCTAATTTAAGTTTTTGGCTAGGGCTATTTGCCGTAAGTGGAATAACTTTTATTTTTGAACCACTTCCTGTGCCTAGATTCCTCCACTTTCATTTTTTAACTGTACGACCTTTAGGCATATTTTTTCTAGTAGTAGTAGGAGTTTATCTTTATTTCTGTTGGCATAAAAAAACTTTAAATTTTCATAAACAAATTCTGAGTTTTCCTTCGCTTCCCATTTCTTTAGCACAAATCTTGATATCGGCTTTAGACTGGGCATTAGCAACAGCGGTGCTTTATGTGATTATGCCAAGTCACAACTCATTATCGTATTTAGCTTTTTTCGGCATTTATTTACTAGCAATTACTGCAGCAATTATCAGTCATGTACCTGGAGGGTTAGGAATATTTGAAACTGTAATTTTATATTTATTGCCAGAATCAATTTCTACTCCAGATGTTTTGGGTTCTTTACTCGCTTATCGAGGAATTTATTTTTTATTTCCTTTCTTAATAGCGGTAATTGTTTTGGGTACTTTTGAAATTAGGCAAAAAATAAGTAAATTTTTGCAGCAAAAATAAAATTTAAAATTAATTTCTTAATTAGTTATTAAAAAAACAATTAATCAACTATTAGCTTGTTTCCCCCAAGACTCAATCCTCTTTATAAAAAGAATTATTATTAAACCACCCCTTACGCCAAAAGAAATAAATTAATCCACTTGCGATCGCAATCATAATAAGCCAACACAAAGGATAACCCCAATACCAATCTAACTCTGGCATATTCCAAGGAGAAATTTCTGTATTGAAATTCATGCCATAAACACCAACAATAAAAGTTAAAGGGATAAAAATAGTAGAAATAACCGTTAGTAATTTCATCACTTCATTCATTTTATTACTAACAGCAGAAAGATAAACATCGGTTAAACTGGAAGCTAATTCTCTATAAGTTTCAATTACATCAATAATTTGAATAATATGATCGTAACAATCGCGTAAATAAACTAGAACATCATCAGTAATTAAAGAACTACCATCTCTAATTAAAATATTAATTGCTGTTCTTTGTGGCCAAATCGCCCTTCGTAAAGCTAATAATTCCCGTTTAACTTGATAGATTTTACCCAAAGTTTGACTGCTAGGATTAAATAATACTTCATCTTCTAAATTTTCAATTTTTTCACCGTAGCTTTCTAAAATAGGAAAAAACCCATCAATAATTGCATCCCATAAAGAATAAGCCAAATAATCAGAACCTTTACTTCTAATGTTGCCTTGTTTGAGTCTAATTCTCCTCCGAACTGGATGAAAACAATCTCTCTCTGGTTCTTCTTGTACAGTTAATAAATAATATTTACCTACAATCAAACTAACTTGTTCTAACCAAAAACCTTCTCCTTTTGGTTTAGGTACTGCCATTTGAGTAATGATAACTAATTGGTCTTGATAATCTTCAACTTTTGGTCTTTGAGGAACATTAACTACATCTTCTAAAACTAAGGGATGAAGTTTAAAAACTTTGCCCAATCGCTTCAGAATATCTTCACTACCTAATCCACAAACATCAACCCAAGAAACTGATTCGGTATCTAAGTAACTAGCACATTCTTCAGGAGTAAGATTATTAATTCTAGTAGCATACTTAGCGTTATAATCAATTAATACAATTTCGGGTGGTTGAGCATCTTCTTCTATACTTAAAGTACCTGGTAAACTACCAGGTTTTTCATAAGCATAGTCAAATAAATCTTCTTTTTCTTCTTCCTCTTCTTCTGTTAAAAAAACTCGATCTTCCTGTTGCAAGTTATCTACTCCTATCAATCTCGATTGTCGATAATTACAAGGTCAGAAAAACACTGATTTCAATTTTTGTTCCTAGCTATATACCAAAAAAAATTGAGCCTAAAATTAACTTTTAACTACTGACAAAAGCAATCTATTTCTATTTTCTCTAATTTAATTAGATTTGCCATACAATTTCATTACTTCTGTAATTTCTAGACGAGATTGCACTCCTAAATTCAAATCAGAAGTATGTCCGCGAGCAAAATGCTCAGAAGCTGCACAACCAATCATTGCTGCATTATCTGTACATAATTTAAGAGGAGGAAAATAAGCCTGTAAATTGTGTTTTTGAGCCTCAGCTAAAAGATGTTTTCTTAAACCACTATTGGCTGCAACACCACCACCGATCGCAATTTTATTTAAACCATAATCAAGAGCGCATTTAATTGTTCTTTTGGTTAAAACTTTAGCTACTGTATCTTGAAAACTAGCAGCCAAATCTACCACTGGTAAATCACCTTCTAGTTCGAGTTTTTGAACTAACCTTAACACTGCCGTTTTTAAACCACTAAAACTAGAATCATAAGGATGATACCCACCTTCTGGTAAAGAAATTTTACCTTCTGGCAATTTAAATGCTTGAGGATTCCCTTGTTGAGCTAGTTTATCAATAACTGGACCACCTGGATAACCCAACTTGAGTAATCTTGCTACCTTATCAAAAGCTTCGCCAGCAGCATCATCTCTAGTCGATCCCAACATTTGATATAAACCACAATCCTTGACGTAAATTATACTCGTATGACCACCAGAAACTAACAAACATAAAAAAGGTGGTTGTAGCTCAGGTTCACTCAGATAAGAAGCATAGATATGTCCTTCAAGATGATGTATTCCTAAAAAAGGTTTTTGATACAACATCGCCAATGTTTTCGCTGCGGTTACTCCCACCAATAATGCCCCTACTAAACCAGGCGCGCAAGTAGCTGCGATCGCATCAATTTCTTGCCAATTTTTTCCTGCCTCAGCTAGAGCTTCTGTTATACAGGGGTTTATTGTTTCCAAATGTTGACGCGAGGCTAATTCTGGTACAACACCGCCATAAGTGCGATGTAGCTGAATTTGAGAAGCCACAATGTTACTTAAAACTTGACGATTCTTTACAATTGCGACCGATGTTTCGTCACAACTTGTTTCGATTGCTAAAATTGTCCCCATCCTTTGATAAGTTGTTGTAAAAGACTATCTTGCTTCACGGAAGCTTTACTCGACTCATGGGTCAGAGTAAGATTACTTCTGAGTATCAATGATATCTTGACGCTTTTGTATAAACACCTTTGTATTATGTAATAAAAGGAAACAAATCCATGCGACGATTGTTTGCTTTAATTTTAGTAGCTACCTTGTGGTTTAATTTTGCTCCTTCTGCTTCAGCAGACGGGGTTGCCGGTTTGACTCGCTGTGCTGATAACCCTGCTTATCAGCAAAAGTCAAAGAATTTTCTTAACACTACCTCCGATCCTCTCTCTGGTCAAAGACGTGCTGCAGTCTATGCAGAGGCTCTTTGTGGTCCAGAAGGCTATCCTCATCTAATTGTTGATGGTCGTTGGTCACACATTGGAGATTTCTTTATTCCTAGTGTTCTCTTCCTTTATATCACCGGCTGTATTGGTTGGGCTGGTCGCTCTTATTTAATTGCGATCCGTAATGACAAAGATCCCGAAATGAAAGAAGTCATACTTGATGTGCCTTTAGCTGTCAAAAGTATGATTGCTTCTGCTGCTTGGCCTTTAGCTGCTTTTGGTGAATGGACGACTGGCAAGTTAACTGTCAAAGACTCTGAAGTTCCCGTCTCCCCTCGCTAATTTAGTTTTGCTTAGTAAAGTTTTTTGGAGAATATTTCATGGAAGGTTTGCAAAAATTCTTTTCTTTGGCTCCGGTCATTCTCATGTTGTGGCTAGCGGAAACAGCAGTCTGGTTGATTGTATTTAACTATGCTCATCCTGATTTACTCTTCCACCCATAGGAAAAGTTAAAACTCGCTGTTGTGTTGCAGTTTGAAATTGGGAGATGCTTGAGTTTCCAGGGGGGTATAGTTTAGTTTGAACTTGGTTCAGACCCTTGTACACCCCGTCTAGCTTGTTCAACCAATGTGTTGACATAATTAGTCGAACAAAATATCTTGTTAAAGATTAGCTCGCGGTCTAAGCAATTATCTTGCGATCGCGAGTTTTTTATGATTTCTATCTACTTAATATTACCATACTTTTCTTTACAAAAGTTAATTTATAAAAAAATTGATTTAGATAGCTAATCAAAACACTTTAATTATCTAAATAGGCATGTGAATTTTTGCGCCACACTTGCGGAGAAATTCCGTGAAGTTGACGAAATTTACGAATAAAATAACCTGTATCTAGATAGCCGGTAGCCTCAGCAATTTGAGTTATTGATTGTTCAGTATTCAGTAAAAGTTCACGAGCGTGAAACATTCTGCGTTCAATAATCCATTGTTTAACTGTTCGTCCAGTTAGCTCCTGCATTAAATTAGTTAAATAAGCAGGAGAATATCCAACTGCTTGAGCAACATCTTGGAGTCTAATTGATTGAAAATAATAATGTTCAATAAAATTAAAAACTACATTTAATCTGGGACAATTAGGAAAAATAGTAGTTGAAGTAGACAAAATTTTAGAATTATTACTATATACTTCTTTTAATTGTTCTTGTCGTTTTAATCTTGCTGTAATTGCAGCTAAAAATTGTTCCACAGTACAAGGTTTCGTTAGATAATCATCCGCACCCAACTCCATCCCTAACCGAAGCTCAAAAAGAGATACTTTTGCCGTTAAAAATATCAAAGGAATAGTAGCAGTAGAAGATTGTTGGCGTAATGCAGAAATTACTTGATAGCCATCCATTTCGGCCATCATAATATCGCAAATAATTAAATCTGGCTGATGAGTTTGGGCTAATTTTATTCCTGTTATGCCATTATCGGCTTCAAGTGCATGAAAGCCTTCAAATCGTAGACAATTAAGCAAAATTTTACGAGTTTGTGTCTCATCCTCAATGACAAGAATTGTTTTCATTTTAAAATTAAATCTTTAATAATCAATCAGAAGTAAAAAAATATTTTTAATTTGTTTAGGGTTTTTCAAATTAATCAGATTTATTTTAATTAAGTATTAAGGCTGAATAATTAATATTTAATAAGGTTTTAGGCGTATTTCATTAAGTAAAAACTACAATACTGTTCTTTTTACTTAACAATTTAATTTATGTCTTAGCAGTAACAAAATATACAATAAATCAAGTGAGACAGTTGAGACAGTTTAATTAAAATGAAATTAACAGCAATTTTTATCTTGGAAGGATATTCTAAATAAATTATTAGCTGTTAGCTTTGTAATTCGCATTCTGACAAATTGAAAAGCGCAGTAAATATTTGAAATACTAAAATTTTAAATTAATTGTAATAGATAAACTAAGATAATTTTTGAGCGTATCTAAACTTCGTGAGCATGAAAAAAATTCAAATTGACATTTTCAATAAAATTTCGATTAGTCAAATTTTGACAGAAGTTCAGATTAAAACAAATATATTTTCATCAAAAAATACATATCAAGATTTAGCTAATTATTTTGAACAAAATTCTGTTGCTATTGGTATTTTAATTATTAATGAAAATCAAATCATGGGAATGATTTCTCGTCAACGTTGGTGGCAGTGGAAATCTCAAACTCAAAAATGGCAACAAGTCAAAAAAAAATCATTTAGTACTTGTAAAGAATGGTGGTTACAAGCGCAAGATTATTTATTAATTGACCAAGATTATTCTATTGATGAAGCCATTAACCGTATCAATAAACGAAGTTTATTTGATGTTTATGAACCTGTTGTAGTTAAGTCCAATTTTAAAATAGGATTAATTAATGTTTATGATTTATGGCAAATTTATTTTCGTTTGCTTCAACCAAAAATTGCTAAACAAACAAATGTAGAATTAGCTAATCTACGTCGTCAACATCAACTTATTCTTAATTCCATTGGTGAAGGAGTTTATGGTTTAGACTCACAAGGAAATACCACTTTTGTTAATCCCGCTGCTGCCAAAATGATTGGTTGGGACATTAAAGACTTAATTGGTAAATCAATGCATACTGTTTTACATCATTCTCATGCAGATAATACTTCTTATCCTCGGGAACAATGTCCGATTTATGCAGCTTTTAAGGATGGAATTGTACATCGAGTTGAAGATGAAGTATTTTGGCGTAAAGATGGCAGTAACTTTCCAGTAGAATATATTAGCACCCCGATCCATGACGAACAGGGTAAATTAGTTGGGGCAGTTGTTACTTTTCGCGATATTACTCAACGTAAATGGAGTGAAACTATTTTACAACGAGCTAATGAAGAGTTGGAATTAAAAGTACAAGAAAGAACTGCCGAACTATCTCAAGCTAACGAACAATTGAAAGAATTAAGTGAATTAAGATCGCGTTTTGTCTCGATGGTTTGTCATGAATTTCGCAATCCTTTAAATAATATTGCTTTTTCAATCTCTTTTTTAAAAAGGTATGACTCTAAACTTTCGTTAGAAGAAAAATTTGATTATTTATCAGGTATGGAAGTTAATGTCAATCGGATGACTCAAATGATTGATGAGTTGTTAGTAATTGGCAAAATTGATACAGAAAAAATTATCATTAAACCTGTAGTTATAAATTTAGTTGAATTCTGTCAAAATTTAATTGAAGAATTTCAAACTTCTCTTACGAATAAGACCATTGAATTTGCGAGCGATAGACTTAAAATTATTGCTGAGACAGACCCAAACTTACTTCATGCAATTTTGACTAATATTATTTCTAATTCAATTAAATATTCTCCGAATGATAGTGCGATCGCATTTAAGTTAGCCTGTCAAAATAACGAAATAATTTTTACTATAAGCGATCGCGGTTTAGGAATTCCACCTCAAGATCTCAAACATATTTTTGAACCTTTTCAGCGAGGGAAAAATGTTAGTAATATCCCTGGAACTGGTTTGGGTTTAAATATCGTTAAGCGATTTGTTGAACTACTACAGGGAAAGCTCACAATTGATAGTGAAGTGGGAGTAGGAACTACCGTTACAGTGCAAATTCCTTTAAAAGTTTCCTAAGTTTTAAATTGCAACTAGCGAAAAAAAATCCTATTTTTGCGAAAAATAATCCAATGTCAAATTTTGAGTGTGGCTGGTAACATACATAAAAATTTTGCAATAGTTCCTATGGAAAGTAAGCCACCTCTGCCACCATTTACTTTAGAAACTGCTAAAGCAAAAGTACAAGCTGCTGAAGATGCTTGGAATACTAGAGATCCAGAGCGAGTTGCTCTAGCTTATACCGAAGATTCTCAGTGGCGCAACCGTGCTGAATTTTTCAGCGGTAGAGAAGCAATTAAGGCTTTCCTTCAACGCAAGTGGGCTAAAGAATTAGATTATCGTCTCAAAAAAGAATTGTGGAGTTTTACCGATAATCGTATTTCTGTGCGTTTTGAGTACGAATGGCATGATGATTCTGGATTCTGGTATTGCGCCTATGGCAATGAACAATGGGAATTTGCCGAAAATGGTTTGATGAGAAGACGAGAAGCCAGTATTAATGATGTGCCGATTAAAGAATCTGAACGAAAGCTTCGTTGGGAACGTCAGCCTTAGATTAACCAAATTAAAAAAATTTAATTTAACAGTGTAATTTAGCTTATTAAGGAGAACTTAATTATGGCAACCGCAGAAATCACAGAAAAACTTTTAGCAGCCAAAAAAGCTAAAGGGATCACCTTTGAAGATTTAGAAAAAATTGTCGGTAGGGATGAAACATGGATTGCTTCAGTAATCTACCGTCAAGCTAGTGCTGACATTGAAGAAGCTACTAAAATTGTCACTGCTTTAGATTTACCAGCATCAATGGCTGAACCTTTAACCGTACCTCCCCTCAAAGGTTCTCTTGAACCCACTATTCCCACTGACCCTTTAATTTATCGTTTCTATGAAATTATGCAAGTTTATGGAATGCCACTCAAAGCAGTAATTCACGAAAAATTTGGCGATGGCATTATGAGTGCAATTGACTTTACCCTTGAAGTCGAAAAAGTCGAAGATCCCAAAGGCGATCGCGTTCAAGTTATTATGTGTGGTAAATTTTTACCATATAAGAAGTGGTAAAACTTTTATAACGGCTTAAATATATATTAAAAAGCTTGCAGAGATAAGGTTTGGCATAGTCAAACCTTTGTTTGTTTGTAGTATATAAGTTTAAATCCTTCACCAAAAACTAGATAAAACTAATACCAGATTAATCACTATCAACCGATAAGCTTATACATTAGATAAAGCGATCTCTATGCCCACAACATGACCAATCTTTTTTCTTGGATGAATTTAAATTCTTTTTCCTCACTATCTTGGTTTACTCCTCTATTAGCGACAGCCAAAGAATCAGAAACCTCAAATAGTACTTTAGTCCTAGCAGGAGTATTACTTAGTTTAGTTATAGTTTATTTTGCTAGTAAATTGGGCGGTGAAATTTGCGCTCGGATCAATCTTCCGCCCGTTTTAGGTGAATTAGTAGGTGGTGTCTTAGTTGGAGTATCGGCTTTTCATTTATTAGTATTTCCTGAAAGTGGTTCTACGGCTGAAAGCTCTTTAATTATTACCTTTTTACAAAACACGGCTGGTTTAACCCCTGAAGCTACAGAATCAGTATTTGCTGCTCAAAGTGAAGTTATTTCTTTGTTAGCCGAATTAGGGGTAATTATTCTTTTATTTGAAATTGGTTTAGAATCAGACCTTAAAGAGTTAATTCGGGTCGGGCCTCAAGCTGCTATAGTCGCAGTAGTAGGAGTAGTTGCTCCTTTTGCCACGGGTACGGCTGGTTTAGTTTATCTTTTTAACGTTCCTGTAATCCCCGCTATTTTTGCAGGAGCAGCCTTAACTGCTACTAGTATTGGTATTACTGCCAAAGTATTAGCTGAACTTGGACAACTCAGTTCTAAAGAAGGACAAATTATTATTGGTGCTGCCGTACTTGATGATGTTTTAGGTATTATCGTTCTAGCCGTAGTAGCCAGTCTAGTCAAAACTGGAGAAGTTCAAATAGTCAATATTATATACCTAATAATTAGTGCAGGTGCTTTCTTAATTGGTGCTATTCTAATCGGTCGTTTCTTAAGCCCTTACTTTGTCGGCTTGGTAAATGAAATGAAAACTCGCGGTCAAGTTTTATTGACTGCTCTTATTTTTGCTTTTACCTTGTCTTATATCGCCACAGCTATTCAATTAGAAGCTATTTTAGGTGCTTTTGCTGCTGGTTTAGTTTTAGCAGAAACAGAAAAACGTAAAGAGCTAGAAGAACAAGTAATTCCCGTAGCCGATATCCTTGTACCAGTCTTCTTTGTCTGTGTTGGAGCTAAAACCGACCTCAGTGTACTTAATCCAGCGATTCCGAGTAATCGAGAAGGATTAATTATTGCCACATTTTTAATTTTGGTTGCTATTCTGGGTAAAGTAATTACTGGATTTACTCTTTTTGGTCAAAACGATCTAAATAAACTATCTATTGGTGTGGGAATGATTCCTCGAGGTGAAGTAGGACTTGTATTTGCTGGTGTAGGCTCTGCTAGTGGAGCTCTTTCAGAATCTACGGAAGCAGCTATCATTATGATGGTTATTTTAACTACTTTTATTGCACCTCCTTTACTGAGGTTGGTGTTTAAAGAAATAGAAACCAAACCTGAAACAATTACTTAGTCCTCCATTTGCCTAAAATATCAATTCCATCTACTTTAAACTGAGACAACATTTTAACCGCTCAAAAAGGTAGACAAAATTATAGAATGACACCATAATTAGGCGAAGTTCATAAGAAATTTATCAACCTCCTCTTGTGATTCGCCTAAGTGATTACTTTTATATTTCTTTGATAATCTTGAAACTTAAAACTTTATATTTACGTCCCTGTTGATCGGGATTAGAGAGCGGATATGATAGAGTTCTACGGGGTCAAAATTAAAACCATTTAGAGTCGGTTGCATACTTTCTGTGAGGAGCAAACATTGTGAGATTTCACTGGCTAGCACTGAGTTGTTTAAGTATTTTCCTCTTTTGTTCCCCCGCAAAAGCGGGAAAATTATTGTCTTGGGAATTTCAAGCAGACGAAAATCATTTAGTATTTATTACTGATGAAGCTATACAACCAAAAGCACAGTTACTTGCTAATCCTAGTCGTTTAGTTATTGATCTTCCTCAAACTGCACTAGGAAGTCAAACTGTTAAAGAACAATATAGTGGTACCATCAGAAGCCTCCGCGTAGGACAATTTGATCAAGATACTACTCGTATTGTAATAGAATTAGCTCCTGGATATACTATCGATCCTCAAGAAGTTAAATTTCGGGGATTGTCTGCCACACAATGGACAGTAGATTTTCCTAGTCCGAGAATTGAACCTCTATCTAGGGTTAGTCGTTTATCGAGTCAAGGGCAGTCAATTGATATTCCTTCTATCACGTCAAATACTATTCCAACTTCTACCAGGCGAATTACTCCTGTATCTGATACCTCTTCAACTACTATCAGGCAAGTTACCCCTGTAGCCGATACTCCTTCAGCTACTGTTAACCACGTTACTTCTGTTGCTGATTCTTCTTATGTAACAGCGACGCGCAATGGATTTTTTATTGGGATTGATGGTAATAGAAACTATGATATTCAAAAAAGTCGCGATCGCGATGCGATTAATTTTGACTTAGAAGGTATTATCTTACCGCAAGATTTGGCTTCTCAAGCAGTAGCAGTTAATCAATACGGAGTAAGCTCGATAGAATTCACTCAAACTTCAACTTCTCCCCCTCAAGCGAGAATTAGTCTGAAAGTGGGCGAAGATAGTTCAGATTGGCTAGCTACTTTTAGTCGAATTAGAGGCTTAATTCTAGTACCTAGAGGCGGAGTTTCTTCTGCTATTGGTAGTAGTGAAAGAATTCCCACTGCATTATCTGTGGGTAAAACAATCATTAACGCCGTAGACCTTACTGATGGAGATAGTCAACTTTTAATTAATGCTAATCAAAATGTCACAGCTACAACTCAACAAACCAGCAATGGCATTTATGAGATTAGGATTGATAATGCTTTCTTAGCAGAACCTTTTGATGGGCCTCAATTACAAGCTGATAGTCCTGTATCTGAGCTAGTTGTTCGCCAAGAAAGTTCTGGTGTTGTAATTCTCGTTACTACTAAATTAGGAATTCGTTTAGGAGAAATTAATCAACCAGAAAATAATTTAGTAGCCTTACCTATTCAAAGAGGTTTAGCTCCACCGCCACCAAAGGATGCTCCTCTATTTCCTCCTGAGCAAACTATTACTATAGATGTACCTCAAGCACAACCAGCTCTAACTCCCACACTTCAAGCTCGTCCTTTACCTAGTGCACCAATTGCTTACGATAAACCACTAGTAGTTATTGATGCTGGACATGGAGGACAAGACCCAGGCACAATTGGAATTGGTAGTTTACAGGAAAAACATATCGTTTTACCTATTTCTCTAGAAGTTGCTGAAATTCTTAAAGAACAAGGGGTAGAAGTTAAACTCACTAGAGATAGCGATTATTTTATTAGTCTTCAAGGTAGAACAGATTACGCCAATAAAATCAAAGCAGATTTATTTGTTAGTATTCATGCTAATGCGATCAACCTTAGTCGTCCCGATGTTAATGGATTAGAAACTTACTACTATGAAAGTGGTCGTCGTTTAGCAGAAGTAATTCATTGGAGTATTTTAAATAGTGTTAATATTAGCGATCGCGGGATTCGGAGAGCTAGATTCTATGTGTTAAGACATTCTGCTATGCCTGCGGTTTTAGTAGAAGTCGGTTTTGTTACTGGCGCAATAGATGCTCCTCGTCTTCGTGACCCCAATCATCGTAGTCAAATGGCGCAAGCGATCGCTAGAGGCATTATCGAGTATCTTAAACAAAACAAACTATAAGTAGATTTACTGTAGTTAATGAATGTTATATACTTTCCTTCAATTTTCACTCATCAACTTAATATCTTTTTTAATTACAATCAATGTTAGAATCTTCAAGTCTACGTATTGGTTTGTTCGATAGTGGTGTCGGTGGTCTTACAGTTTTAAGAGAAATTTATCGACAAATGCCACAAGAATCAATTCTTTATTTTGCAGATACAGCTAGACTTCCTTACGGTAATCGCTCACCAGAAGAAATTTTACAATTTGTCCGAGACATTCTCGATTGGATGTCAACTCAAGGCGTAAAAATGATTATTATGGCTTGTAACACCAGTTCTGCTCTTGCGCTAGAAATAGTAAGAGAAGAATACAATATACCCATCTTAGGTTTAATTTTACCTGGAGCCAGGGCCTCCGTTCAACAGGGAAAAAATATTGGTGTCATTGCTACTCTGGCAACTGCTGCTAGTAACGCTTATCGTCAAGCCATTCAAGAAATCGACCAAACAGCACAGGTATGGCAAGTAGGATGTCCAGAATTTGTGCCTCTAATTGAACAAAACCGTATTTATTCTTCTTATACAAGACAAGTAGCCCAAAGATATTTACAACCTTTGTTACATAAACAAATTGATACTTTAGTATACGGCTGTACTCATTATCGACATTTAGATGGAATTATTCGGTCTATTATTCCTAGCACAATTAAAATAGTCGATCCAGCAGAACATATT
Source organism: Stanieria sp. NIES-3757 (assembly GCA_002355455.1). Classification (NCBI taxonomy): domain Bacteria; kingdom Bacillati; phylum Cyanobacteriota; class Cyanophyceae; order Pleurocapsales; family Dermocarpellaceae; genus Stanieria; species Stanieria sp. NIES-3757. The sequence continues at coordinate 2,199,050 of AP017375.1, read as the reverse complement.
GTAATTGCTGCGGAAAAAGAACTAGCTTTGATGGGATTAAAAAATAATCAGTTGCCTTTACCTACCCGTTTTTGCGTTAGTGGCTCTCCCAAACAATTTGCTAATTTGTCTCGACAGTGGTTAGGTTATTATCCTCAAGTAGACAAAGTTTATTTAAAAGAGTCATCTCTATCATCGATGACTCTTAAACCAATAGAATGAGATTAATCTCATCAAACAATTAATAACTTACGTTAATTATTAGCTTTTCCCACTTCTTCAGGAGAAGAGCGATCGCTTTTGAGTAATAATTCGGCTAGTTTGAGCAAGCCATAAACACTCATAAGATAGATTGCAGCAAGGCAGGTAATTAGTACAGGGAGTTCTCCGTAATTCATGGGGGAAGACAACTGGTTGAAGCTAGATGGTTAACAATTTCAGGCAATTAAAAATAGGCACACAATGATTGAAATGATTGAACATCAGTAACTTTAGCTATAATTTCGGTTACCAATGCCTACACTTAGTAATTAACTCAACGTAATTACTACTTCTTTCTCACACCCGTTGTTGATTTTTTAATTCGCTTTAGACTTTTAAGTCTAGGAGTAAACCAGTCTGGTAACTTCACAGTGATAATTCTGCTGGCAAAAAATTAGCCAAGAGAACCACTAACGAAAATAGTCTGATCAACCACATGCTAGCGAGTAATAATTTTTGAATTTTACTTGCTGCTTCTATCAGGTACTCAGAATTACTTACGTATAGTTACCTTACTATTACTATTTTCTTAAAACTTCTATAATTCAAGATAACACAAGAATTAAAAATATTAAACCGATCAAGTATAGTTATAACAATATTTTCCAATCTACATTTAAAGCAAAAAAGAAAACAAAAGTTTGCTCTTAGCTGAGGTTATCTTAAAATAAGTACAGGATTATGTAAACTTTCTTAACTATATTGCCAAATTTGGCTCAGCAATGATATCAACAACTTCTTTATTTACTCCTGTTGATCCAGATCTTTGTATCTTGACAGATAACCTAAAAAAACTAATTGGTGCGCGTCATCCGATTTTGGGTGCAGCAGCAGAACATTTATTTTCTGCTGGAGGCAAGCGAGTTAGACCAGCGGTAGTCTTGTTAGTTTCACGGGCAACCATGTTAGAACGAGAAATTACTCCTCGTCATCGTCGCCTAGCAGAAATTACGGAGATGATTCATACAGCAAGTTTGGTTCATGATGATGTAGTCGATGAAGCCGATTTGCGTCGTAATGTTCCTACGGTTAATAGTTTATTTGACAATCGAATTGCAGTTTTAGCTGGAGACTTTTTGTTTGCTCAATCTTCTTGGTATTTAGCCAATCTAGATAATCTAGAAGTTGTCAAACTCCTCTCAGAGGTCATTAGAGATTTTGCCGAAGGAGAGATTTTACAGGGATTAAGTAGATATAATAGCGATTTATCAATAGAACAATACTTAGAAAAAAGTTATTATAAAACTGCTTCTTTAATTGCCAATAGTGCCAAAGCTGCTGGTTTGTTAAGCGAAGTTGCTCCTGAAGTAGCTGATTCTTTGTATAATTATGGTCGTTATTTGGGATTAGCCTTTCAAATCGTAGATGATATTTTGGATTTTACTGGTTCAACAGAAGTTTTAGGTAAACCAGCTGGTTCTGATTTAGCCAGTGGTAATTTAACTGCTCCAGTTTTATACGCACTTGAAGAAAAACCTTATTTAGAAACTTTAATTGAGCGAGAATTTAGTGAAGAAGGAGATTTAGAAAAAGCCTTAACTATCATTAGGGAAAGTGAAAGTATTGAGCGAACTAGACAATTAGCTACTTATCATGCTCAGATGGCTCTGCAAAGTATAACTTGTCTGACTCCCTCTCCTTCTACTCAAGCCTTGAAAGACCTTACCGATTATGTCCTTAGCCGTTTATACTAAGACTGACTAAATCGATTTATTATTTATTGGTTAACTTCAAGCAATAGTTAAAGGAGTTTAGGTGTCACCTTATCAACCTACTATTTTAGTAACGGGCGGTGCAGGTTATATCGGTTCTCACGCAGCTTTAGCTCTTAAACAAGCTGGTTATGACGTAGTTGTCCTAGACAATTTGTCTTACGGACATCGAGAATTAATTGACGATGTAGTTAAAGTTGAGTTGATTGTAGGCGATACAAGCGATCGCAATTTATTAGATCGACTTTTTGCTACTCATAACATTGCTGCCGTGATGCACTTTGCAGCTTATATTGCGGTAGGAGAATCAGTCAAACAACCAGGTGACTATTATCGTAATAATGTTTCTAGTACTCTCAATCTACTAGAGGCAATGATTGCAGCAGGAGTCAATAAGTTTGTTTTTTCTTCTACTTGTGCAGTATACGGGATGCCTCAAGAAATTCCGATGACAGAACAACATCCCCACAATCCTTTAAGTCCCTATGCTGCAAGTAAGGATATGGTAGAGCGCATCTTAGCGGATTTTGATGAGGCTGATGGTCTGAAGTCCGTAGCTTTTCGCTATTTTAATGCTTCAGGAGCAGATCCAAGTGGTTGTTTAGGTGAAGATCATCAACCTGAAACCCACTTGATTCCCTTAGCTTTGTTAACTGCTTTAGGAAAAAGGGAAAATCTTTATATTTTTGGCACAGATTATGATACACCTGATGGCACAGCCGTAAGAGATTATATTCACGTTAGTGATTTAGCGGATGCTCATGTTTTGGGACTGAAATATTTACTAGAAGGAGGAGAAAGCGAAGTATTTAATTTGGGTAATGGTAATGGTTTTTCTGTTAAGGAAGTCATTGAAACTGCCAAGCAAATTACAGGACTTGATATTCCAGCGGTAGAAGCAGAAAGACGTGCTGGAGATGCACCAATTTTGGTGGGAAGTAGTGATAAAGCGAGGCGTATCCTGGGTTGGAATCCTCAATATCCAGATTTACAACGTATTATTAAAGATGCATGGCAATGGCATCAACAACGGCATCGATAAATAATAATTAAGAAAACTCTTAAAAAATAAACGGGTAGTTAAAATTTAGCAAAGATAATCATCAAGTAATTTTTTAATTTTTAACTTGATTGTTATTCATTTTTAAATATCTGTAATTAAGATATTTAGAGAATATGAAATTGACAAATATTTCTGACAATAATTATTTATTAATTGGATTTATTTTTGGTATTAACTTTCTTTTAAGTAGTTGTGAAGAAAATAAGTACGTTCAATGCAAACAAATAATTACTCTTGCCAATAGTGTAGCTAGTGAAACAAAAAAAATTACTGCTAATAAATCAGTAGAAAATAATGAAATAAAAAGTTGGTTAAATGCTGCTGAAATAATGACACAAGCAGCCGAAAAAATGGAAGCTTTGCCGATTAAAGACCCTCAACTTCTGAGTTATTTATCGGATTTAGTGAAAGTTTATCGGACTAATTCGGAAGCAACTTACAGTATAGTTAAAGCAAGAGAAAGTAAAAATTTGGAAGCTGTTCAAGCTGCTCAAGCAGATGTTAAATTAGCTGGAGAATGGGAAAAAAAATTAAGTTCTGGCATTAATAATTATTGTGAAGCTAGATAAAAGTAAAAAAAAATAATTGACTCAAGCGGTCTCGCATTTTAGCTTGATATAGCAGTACGCTTTTCAATTAGGACACACAGATTCGGTTGCTATACTACTCAATCAAAAAAAATAGGGATATTACTCACAACATCCCTAAAATAAAATATTGATTGTTTCTGATTATTTTATTTAAGAAACAGCGTGAATAGCAGATTTTGGTTGACTGTAAGCTTCAAGATCGATGGAAACTGGTTGTAATCCCCAAATTTCATCACAATATTCTTGAATAGTCCGGTCTGAAGAAAATTTACCCATTCTGGCAGAGTTTAAAATCGACATCCGCGTCCACTTATCTTGATCTTGATAAGCTTTGCTAACTCGGTCTTGACAATCTACATAAGCTTGATAGTCTGCCAACAACATATAGGGGTCATGATACAAAAGAGCATCGATGATTGGTTTAAACAGTTTAGTATCTCCGTGACTAAAATCTCCTCTAGAAATACGATTTATTACAGCTCTTAGTTCGCGATTGTTTTGGTAATAATCCATTGGTTCATAACCTTGAGCTTTCATTTCGTATACTTCTTCAGCAGTTAAACCAAATAAGAAGAAGTTTTCTTCCCCTGCTTCTTCACGAATTTCAATATTTGCGCCGTCCAGAGTACCAATTGTTAATGCTCCATTCATAGCAAATTTCATATTGCCTGTACCGGAAGCTTCTTTTCCAGCAGTAGAAATTTGTTCGGATAAGTCAGCAGCAGGATAGATTCTTTGTCCTAAAGAAACGTTGAAATTAGGCAAGAAGACAATTTTAAGACGACCACGTACATCAGGATCGCGATTGACTACTTCGGCGACAGAATTAATCAATTTAATAATCAATTTTGCCATAAAGTAACCAGGGGCTGCTTTACCACCAAAGATGAAGGTACGAGGAACAATCTGAATATTAGGATTGATTTTAATGCGATTGTAGAGGGTAATGATTTCAAGGACAGCTAAATGCTGACGTTTGTATTCATGAATACGTTTGACTTGAACATCAAAAATCGAATCAACATTAACTTCAATATTTCTGGTTTTCTTGATATATGCAGCCAGATTTGCTTTATTTGCTCGTTTAATTGCGCGCCAACGCCGACAAAATTCGGGATCGTCAAGAAATTGTTCAATTTTTCGCATCTGGTTTAAGTTTTTCAGCCAGCCATCACCGATTTTTTCTGTTACTAATTCCGATAATTTCGGATTACTTAAAAGAATCCAGCGACGAGGAGTAACCCCATTAGTTTTGTTAATAAATTTTTCTGGCCAAAGTCTAGCAAAAGTTTTGAGGGTATCTTTTTTGAGTAGTTCGGTATGAAGTGCTGCTACACCATTAATAGCGTGCGCGCCTACACAGGCTAAGTTTGCCATTCTGACCTGTTTTTCGTCTCCTTCTTCAATAATGGAGAGTGCGCTTAGTAAGTTTTCATCTTCAGGAAACCAAGTACGAACATCTTCTAGGAAACGATGATTAATTTCGTAGATAATTTCCAAATGTCGGGGTAAGAGTTTTTCAAACAGCTTCACAGACCATCTTTCTAAGGCTTCTGGCATCAAAGTGTGGTTGGTATAAGCCAGAGTTTTTTGGGTGATATCCCAAGCTTGATCCCAATCAATACCATGTTCATCAAGAAACAAGCGCATCAATTCAGCTACTGCGATCGCAGGATGGGTATCATTGAGTTGAATTGCTGCTCGTTCGTGGAAATTAGATAAATTTGGATGTAAATGAAGATGAATCCGAACCAAATCATGGAGGGAAGCAGCGACAAAGAAGTATTGTTGTGCTAGTCTTAATTCTCTCCCTTGGGGAGTATTGTCATTGGGATAAAGTACTTTGGAAATTGTTTCGGAACTAATTTTTTCAGCTACGGCTGAGTCATAGTTACCAGCGTTAAAAGCTTCAAAGTTGAACGATTCACTGGCTTCTGCTTTCCAAAGACGGAGAGAATTAACCGTATTAGTTTGGTATCCAGGTACAGGAGTATCGTAGGGGATCGCTCGGATAATGCGATCGGGAATCCAGTAAACTCGGTAGTGACCCTTATCGTCATGATAGCCTTCAGTGTGTCCGCCTAATTTCACTTCGACGGTGTCTTCGGGACGGATAATTTCCCAAGGATTTTGATAAAGTAACCAATTATCAGGAATTTCTGCTTGCCAACCATCTCGTAAAGCTTGGTGAAAGATACCAAATTCATAGCGAATTCCATAACCTATGGCAGGCATTTCCAGACTAGCTAAAGAATCGAGAAAACAGGCTGCTAATCTTCCTAAGCCACCATTTCCTAAACCTGGATCTGGTTCTTGTTCAATTAATTCTTCTAAATTTAGACCAGATTCTGAAACTACCTGTTGCATTTTTTCATATATACCTAGATTAACTAAGTTATTTTCTAGGTGACGACCCATCAAAAATTCTGCTGAGAGATAGGAAACAACTTTGACGTTTTCTTCGTAGTAAGTTCTTCCTGTTTTAACAAAGCGATGCAACAGTCTATCTCTGACAGTATAAGCTAAGGCTTCATAATAATCTCTTAGTGTAGCGTTGGATTCATCTTTACCCAACAGATAAAATAAGTTATCAGAAAAAGCTCGTTTGAGAGTTTCTACACTCATCCCCGTGCGATCGTCTTCAATCTTGATGTTAGTTTCCACGCTAAGATTGGTAGACTCTGGAATTGAGATGGTTTTTTCCACAGAGTGACCATCTTTATTGTTAAAGAGATTCATTTCCATATTGCTCTCTAATTATTGTTTAAACTTGCTGCTCAAGAGCGCAACAATAGATTTTTGCATCAGTCATTGACTTTCACTTTCTTGGTTGAGTGGCAAGTACTTCGCCAGTTCAACTCGGGAGACGGCACGTGCCGGTTGTTCCTAGGTCAAGTTGATAGTAGTCGAAACACGAAATTTAAATGGCTGGGGACTGAATTCAATTCAGTATAGAGGTTGGAAATCGCGGAATTCAATTTTGCGATCGCCCTCTCCCCTTGTAAGTTCCGTCGCGTCTGTACAAAAGCATGCCCTGAGTCCAAGCGAATGCGTCAAAAATCAAAAATTATCAGTGTTGATTTTGAATTTACTTGATCAACAGGTTTAATTGTGCTTGTCAAAATCATTCAATGCTTTTACAGTTGGATAGATATCTACTGACGTGTCAAGGTTTGATTGAGGATTAAAATAATTCCCCCACGCCTCGTCAGTCTCTAATAAGTTTAAAGTCTAAAGTGTAAAGTCTCAAGTTTTTTCTTCAGACTTCAGACTTTAGAAATTCCCTATTTTAACTTAACATTTAGGACTTAAACCAATTTTGCCAGCATAAATAGCGCGATCGCCTAATTCTTCTTCAATCCGTAATAAACGATTATATTTAGCAACTCGTTCACTACGACATAAAGAACCTGTTTTGATCTGTCCAGCACGAGTTGCAACGGCTAAATCTGCAATGGTAGTATCTTCAGTCTCACCTGAGCGATGAGAGATCACCGAACGATAACTAGCACGAGTCGCTAGATCGATTGTCTCTAGAGTTTCGGTAAGAGTACCGATTTGATTGAGTTTAATTAAAATTGCATTACCTACTCCTGCGTCAATCCCTTTTTGAAGGCGAGTAGGATTGGTTACAAACAAGTCATCTCCTACTAACTGAATTCGAGAACCTAATTTGTCAGTGAGAGTTTTCCAATTACTCCAATCATCTTCGTGAAGTCCGTCTTCAATGGAAATAATTGGATATTGATTAACTAACTGCGCCAAATAATCAATAAATTCCTCTGGAGCATGAGCAGCACCATCGTAAACGTATTGACCATCTTGATAGAATTCACTAGCAGCTACATCCATCGCTAAAGCAATTTGTGAGCCTGGTTGATAGCCTGCTTTTTCAATCGCTGTCATTAAAAGTTCTAAGGCTTCTTGATTAGAACCCAAATTAGGCGCGTAACCACCTTCATCTCCCACTCCAGAAAGTAAGTTTTTTTCTTTCAATACCTTACTGAGAGAAGCAAATACTTCTGCACCCCAACGCAAAGCTTCTTTAAAAGAATTTGCCCCAACAGGCATAATCATGAATTCTTGAAAATCGACATTATTATCTGCGTGCGCTCCACCATTAATTACATTCATCATTGGTACGGGGAGAACATTCGCCAGAGGCCCACCTAAATAACGATAGAGAGGAATTTGTAATTCTTCGGCTGCTGCTTTTGCCGTTGCTAAAGAAACCGCTAAAATTGCGTTTGCTCCCAAATATTTCTTATTCGGTGAACCATCGCGGTCAATCATTTTATGATCGATTGTGGCTTGATCGAAAGCATCTAAATCGATTAATTCAGGGGTAATTTTTTCCTTAATATTCCTGACTGCTGTTAGTACACCTTTACCACCATAGCGATGAGCATCTTCATCTCTCAATTCATGGGCTTCAAAGGAACCTGTTGATGCGCCACTAGGAACTTGAGCTAGTCCAGTTGCTCCACTAACTAAACGCACCTCTGCCTCTACAGTAGGACGACCACGAGAATCTAAAATTTCTCTTGCTGCGATCGCCTCAATGATGGCTTCTGATTTGTTGAGCATCAGTTCTCCTTAATATTTTTTTAATAATCTACGCAATCCGATAACATACCACTTTTTTAGTTACCAGTTATCAGTTATCCAGTAGGGGCAAAACAGTGTCTTGTCCTACTGACAATTGCAGCAACTAAGCTATTACCATCATTTCAGCTTCTTTTTGTGCCATCGCTAACATTAAATCGATCATGCGACAGGAGTAACCCCATTCATTGTCATACCAAGCGACAACTTTGAAGAAATTAGAATTTAATTCAATTCCTGCATCGGCATCAAAGATACTTGAATGGGGATCGCTGGTAAAATCGGTCGAAACTACAGGATCTTCGGTATAACCTAAAATTCCTTTCATTTCTCCTTCGGCTGCTTGTTTCATGGCAGCACAAATTTCTTGATAACTAGTAGCTTTTTCAGTTCGGAAGGTTAGGTCAACAGCAGAAACGTCTGGTGTTGGTACGCGGAATGCCATTCCTGTTAATTTTCCTTTGAGTTCTGGTAAGACTAGGGTAACTGCTTTAGCTGCACCAGTCGAAGCAGGGATAATATTTTGGGCTGCACTACGTCCTCCTCGAAAATCTTTTTTACTAGGGCCATCAACGGTAGGTTGAGTAGCTGTCATGGCGTGAACTGTAGTCATTAAACCTTCTGCTAAACCAAAGTTATCATTAATTACTTTGGCAATAGGAGCTAGACAGTTAGTAGTACAACTAGCATTAGAAACAATCGTATCTTTACTCGGATCGAAGGTTTGATGATTTACTCCTACCAATAAGGTTTTGACTCTTTCAGGGTCTTTAGTGGGAGCAGAAATTACTACTCTTTTAGCACCTGCGGTTAGGTGTTTGGAAGCTGTGTCGGAGGTAGTAAATAAACCTGTAGACTCGACTACATATTCAACTCCATACTTACTCCAAGGTAGTTCTTCGGGATTTCTAATTGAAACACAGGGAATAAATTTACCATTGACGACAATTCCATCGGACTGACTTTCAACAGTACCAGCAAAACGTCCATGAGTCGAATCGTATTTGAGGAGATAGGCTATATTTGCTGGCGGTACTAAGTCATTAATACAACAAAATTCAATTTCAGGATTGTTTATTCCAGCACGGAAGACTAATCTTCCAATGCGACCAAAACCATTAATAGCCACTTTGACTTTTGCCATGAGTCTAACTCCTTAAAACTTTTATCTCTTTATGCAAGTGGAACTAAATCTGCTCTTATTTATTTATCTCGCTTTCTCTGAAGAGGGGCTTTATCTTTATTAAATCTGCAAATTCTCTCTTTTTAAAGACAGTTAAGCTTAAAAAAAAATTAATAAGTAGGAGTGAGTAGTCATCAGTTATTAGTTTTGAGGTTGAGTTAATTAGGATTGAATTTGGCGATAACTAATCGACGAAACCCTTAGCTAAACTAAGTTTCTTGTTGGTGACTTGTTTAGTAGAGGTTAGCTAAGAATATCAATCGTAGTGAGAAATTAAATTTACAAGTTTGACAATCTGTCTGTTGAACTCTTGCCAAAAATTTGTCAGCAATAGAGTGTGAAATCAACTTGGGTTTTCTGCTATGGCTTACTTTTGTCGTATATTATTGCTTTTGGGATTATTTATAGCCTTTTTAGGTCAACAACCAAGTTTGGCTGCATCTGATTATATTGAGCGTCATAATGCTTCAGAATTATTTAATTTTGGTTTAGAAAATGTACGTCAACAAAAATATCAAGAAGCTCTTGACAATTTTACTAAGGTGATTAATTTAGACAAAAATTTAGTTAAAGCTGCTTATAGCAATCGTTGTTTAGTGCATCTTCAGCTAGATAATTATCATGCTGCTAAATCTGATTGTGCGATCGCTATCCAAAGAAATCCTGAGAATTTAGAAGCTTTGCTCAATTTGGGCTTAGTTTATTATCAATTAAACGATTATTATTCAGCAATTGCTCAATATCAACAGATAATCAACCGCAATGGACAAAATTATCGAGCTTATTATAATCGAGGATTAGCTTATTTTGCTCTGCAAGATTATCAACAAGCCGTGACTGATTATAATACAGCTTTGATATCTCCTAATTTAATTACTAATGCAGATCGAATTGCGATTACAAGCGATCGCGGTTTAGCTTATCTAATGTTAGCTAATTATGACAAAGCAAACGCAGATTTTAATGAAGCAATTCACCTCGATCCTCTAAATGAGTGGGCTTATTTTAATCGTGCTTGTTGTCATCATCAACAAGGGAATTATTGGGCAGCGATTGAGGATTTTACTCAAGTTTTACAACTTAATTCTGCTCAAACTCAAGTTTATGTCAATCGAAGTTGGTTGTATCATCAATTAGGGTTAGAACAGGCTGCATTTAAAGATTTAAATCTAGCTTTACAACGTTATCAAGAACAAAAAGATCTCATAGCTTATCAACGAACTATTGCTCTTAAAGAAAAACTAAAACAAATTATTTCTCAATCAAAATTAAGTCAATTGGGGTAATTTCAGTTACCAGTTACCAAGAAAAAATAATAGGTAATAGGTAATAAGTTTTTGTGTCTTTTGTCTTCTATATTATCAATACTTTTAGCCCAGCCATCAAAAACAAAAAGAGATAATGTCATCTAGTTAGATTAAAAAAATTTCTAGATAAACATAGCTAATTATTAAAGTGATAATGGTGAGAGGAATACCTAAACGAAGATGCTCACTAAAAGTTAATTTATAACCTAGTTGATTGGCTGCTTCTGCCACAATCAAATTAGCTACTGAACCAAATAAAGTAAGATTTCCTGCTAAGGTAGAACCAGCAGCTAAAAGTAACCAAGCATGAGTATCAAAATGTTCTAAAAGAGGCTGCATTAGTAATACAGCAGGAACATTAGAAATTAAATTAGAAAGCAAAGCTACTGTTCCTAAAAGTCCCCAATTAGTAGTAGTAAAAGGATTAAAAATTGCTAAGAGATCGAGGTTTTGAACTGCTTTGGTGAGAACAAATAAACCAGAAAATAATACTAATAAATTCCAATCGACCTGTTTTAAAATTCTTTCGGCTTTAATTCTCCGAGTAATTAATAATAACGCTGCTGCGACTAAGGCAGATTCTCCTAAAGGAAATCCACAAGCAAAAGCCAGTAATAAACCAACTGTAATTAAAACCGTTTTTTTTAATAGACCTGGTAATATCTTGGGGCGAATAGATTTAATTGGCTTTAAGGTTTGATGTGACCTAACTTCTGGATAAAATAGGCAAATTAAACCAATTTGAATTATTAAACTAATTAAAGCAATTGGAGTAAGAAATCTGGCAAAATCTAAATAGCTAATTTCAGCAAAAGAACCAATTAACATATTTTGAGGATTACCACTAATTGTAGCGACTGAACCTAGATTAGTTGCAGCAGCAAGAGCTAATAAATAAGGAATAGGATTAAGTTGAAAACCTTTAGTTAAATCTAAAACTAGCGGAGTAAAAACTAAAGCGATCGTATCGTTGAGAAAAAAGGCGGAAAGAATTCCACTACTAAACGTTAAAACGATTAATAAACCAAAAGGACTGCGAGCAAAGTGAGTCAAATAAACTAAAGCCAGATTAAAAAAACCCGAATAAGCCAAATAAGCATTAACGATCATCATGCTCATTAAAAATAAAATAGTATTAGCATCGATCGCTTGCCAAGCAGTTTCTAAATCAATTACTTGTAATAACATCAATAAAGCTGAACCTACCAGTGCAATAGTAGATCTATTCATTCGTAAACCTGGCAGGTTACCTAACGCCAATCCTAAATAAGTAATGGCTAGCAATAAATATCTTAGTGGTTGTAAAAAATCTATCAATTTTGTTTACCCAAATAAGTAAATTATTAATTATTTCTTTGTTTATAATTAAGACAAAAATAATGATAATTTAATCTATTTATTTTAATAAGTTCATCTTCAATAATTAAAAATGTTATTAGTGATCTCGTCAAAAACAAGCTACTGTGTGATCGAGAGCTAAGTTCAAAATTTACTAAATTTAAAGTATTCCGTATTCTAATATACTGAAAACCATCAATCACCTTCAGCAAATCTGACAAATTATTGATGGGAACAGTAACGTTTTTCTGTACAATCAATTTATTAAAACTTTTTTAATTCCTAAATTCAATACTCCTCAATTTCTAAAAAATATTAAGAGGTGTTGGAGTAAAGAAAAGGAACTTGTAGTCACAAATTTGTCTTTATTATTCATGAACATCCGTACTGTATCGACTACTCCCTTTCCCGATCAAAAACCAGGTACATCAGGACTGCGTAAATCAGTTACAGTTTTTCAACAACCTCATTATCTAGAAAATTTTGTTCAATCAATTTTTGATGCTTTAGAAGGTTATCAGGGTCAAACTTTAGTCTTAGGAGGTGATGGTCGCTACTACAACCGTCAAGCAATCCAAATTATTCTCAAAATGGCAGCAGCTAACGGCGTAGGAAGGATGTTAGTTGGTCGGGGTGGAATTCTTTCTACTCCTGCTGCTTCGGCGGTAATTCGTCAATATCAGGCATTTGGGGGCATTATTCTTTCTGCCAGTCACAACCCTGGTGGTCCTAATGGTGATTTTGGTATTAAATACAATATTACTAATGGGGGTCCTGCGCCAGAAAAAGTTACTGAAGCAATTTACGACCGCTCAATAGGTATTAACAGTTATAAAATACTCGACGTAACTGATATTAATTTAGATAAATTAGCTGTTTTGCGTCTGGGAGACATGACAGTAGAAGTCATCGATCCTGTCGAACCTTACGCCCGTTTGATGGAGTCTTTATTTGATTTTGCCAAGATTTGTGAGTTATTACAAAGTGGTTTTCGGATCTGTATGGACTCTCTTCATGCTGTAACAGGCCCCTATGCAGTTAACATCTTTGAAAAACGCTTGGGTGCACCAGAAGGGACTGTCCAAAATGGTGTTCCTCTAGAAGATTTTGGTGGTGGACATCCCGATCCTAATTTAGTTTATGCCCATGATTTAGTAGAAGTTCTCTATGGCGATAATGCACCCGATTTTGGGGCAGCTTCCGATGGTGATGGCGATCGCAATATGATTTTAGGACGCAAATTTTTCGTTACTCCTAGTGACAGTCTGGCAGTTTTAACCGCCAATGCCCATCTAGTACCTTGTTATAAAAATGGTATCGCAGGAGTAGCGCGATCGATGCCTACTAGTGAAGCAGTAGATCGCGTTGCAGCAAAACTAGGCATAGAATGTTATGAAACGCCTACTGGTTGGAAATTCTTTGGTAATTTATTAGACGCAGGAAAAGCTACTCTTTGTGGAGAAGAAAGTTTTGGAACTGGTTCAAATCATGTTCGTGAAAAAGATGGATTGTGGGCAGTTTTATTCTGGCTTAATATTTTAGCAGTACGAGGTGAATCTGTAGAAGAAATTGTACGCGACCACTGGAAAACCTACGGACGCAATTTTTATTCTCGTCACGACTATGAAGAAGTCGATTCTCAACGTGCCAATGAATTGATGACTAGATTACGTAATTCCTTTGATGAACTTCAAGGTAAACAATTCGGTACTTACCAAGTAAAATACGCCGATGATTTTAGTTATACCGATCCCGTTGATAGTAGTGTCAGCAAAAATCAAGGTATTCGCATTGGTTTTACTGATGGTTCTCGGATTGTTTTTCGTCTTTCTGGAACAGGAACTAAAGGTGCAACTTTAAGGGTGTATTTAGAAAGTTACGAACCAGATGCCAGTAAACATGATATTGAAACTCAAGCAGCACTTAAAGACTTAATCAATATAGCCGAAGAAATTGCTCAAATTCGCCAGTTTACTGAACGGGAAACCCCAACGGTGATTACTTAATTAATAATCTTTGATTGAGGTGGGAAAAACCCACCTTTTTAATTTTAATAATTGGAATTTAAGCCATAAAATCTTCTATGTAGAAAATTTTAAAAATTGTATATTATACACTGGTAACTGATCTAAATCCCATTTCCTAATACAAATAGACTTAATAAAGTTCCACTATTCCAAAGACTATGAAGAAAAATTGGGGCTAACAAATTTCGCGATCGCGTATAAACTATGCCTAAGATTATACCAAGAGTTGCTAAAGGTAAAACTTCAGATAAACTGAGATGGGCAACAGCAAAAATAAAACCACTGATGATAATTGCTCCCCAAACTGGTACATAACGAGTTAAAGAAGGTAATAGGAAACCTCGAAACATTAGTTCTTCAAATAAAGGTGCAGCAATAGAAGCGGTAATAAAAAATATCGCTAAAGCAACTCGATCTTGCGCTTGTAAAGCCAGAAATAGTAAAGGATTACTTCCTCCTTGTCCGTGCCAAATTTGTTGGTTAATTAAAGAGACTAATAAGACTGCAGGTAAAGCAATCAAATAACCACCAAATCCCCAAATAAACCAATTACTAAAAAACTTAAATTTAAACCAATCTTTGGTTAAAGGTAAAAAAGATTTAATTGACAAATATAAAACACCAATTCCACTAATAGCCATTAAAACGTAGGTTACAAAAACATATAAAGCTTTAAATCTTAAAGAACTATTGGCAGGGCTTATTCCTGAAAGACCTAAAAGAATTGGTAATACAAATTGACCAATAAAGAAAAAGCCCACAATTAAAACTTGCCAAGCTATTTCCCAATTCCAAGGAGTTTCCCAACCAGTTTTACTATTGGTTGCTAAAATAGATTTTTCTTGTTTTAAAGCAAGCTGAATTAATAAAAAGATTAATAAAATAATTCCGCTAATTCCGCCTAAAACAGGAATACCACTAATTAAAGCTAACTTGAAAACTGCTTGACTTGCCTGTTGTTGTTCTTGCTGTTGTAATTGATTAAATTCTTGTTGAAAATCTTCAATTTGATAAAGTCTTTCTAAAGCTTTATAACGAAACCAACTATCTAAATTACTATTAATAATTTTCTCAGCATCAGGTAAAACTTGGGTATATTGATCCCACAGATTTCTTAAAACTTTTGCTGTTTCCGAAATTTGATTGTCTTCCCTAGCAATTAGATCATCCCAAGTTAATAAAGCCTGTTTCTGTTCATTTTGAACAGCTTGCAAAATTCCTAATTTTAAATCTAATTCATTAATAAAATTCTCAATTTTGGCAATTTCTTGTTGTAATTGTTGTTTTCTCAGTGCAAGACTATCCGTTGTTTGACTCTTTAGCGGAACTGGAGAGTTATCTTGATTTGGGTTAGTTTCTTTAACCAATAATTCTGCTAATTGCTCTTGAAAATTCTTCAGACTTATTTGGACTTCTTCTTTAGCTTTCTGATATTGTTTTTGTGCTGCCGAATAAGGCTCTTCACCAATTAAAGACTCAATCGTTTTAGTTAAATTAGGATTAGAAGGAATAGATTCATCAAGCAACTCTGTTTTAAATTCTGAGACATGAAGTACTAAATTGGTTTGGTATAGTTCTAAACGACTTTGAATCTGAGGCTGAGATAAACTATCACCTAAGGAAAGTATTACTCTAGCCAAAGCCAAAATTGTCAAAAAAACTAAAATCAATCGCTTGATAGTCATCTATCCTCCAGGGACTTTGATGTATTCAACTGGCATTATCCCATTTTTCCAGATTTCAGGTACTACAGATAGGTTAGAGGGGATAGATTTAGAGGTGTAAGGATGAAAAGATGCAAGGATGAAAACATAAATTTATTAACAATAATACTTAGGTTTCTCCTCTCCTTCTCTCCTCTTCTCCTTATTCTCTTCTGTGCCAATTCTGGCTAAAATAGCTAAGGCACAAATAAACTTAGTCTAAAATATTTCCCAAATATCCTTTAAAACAATTCATACTTAACATACTAGGAGGATTAGAAAATTGGCTACTCGCGTGATTGTTGTTCGCCACGGACAAAGCAGCTATAATGCTCAAAAAATTATTCAAGGTCGTTGCGATGAGTCAGTTTTAACCCAAAAAGGCATTGAAGATGCTCAAATTGTAGGGAAAACCCTTAGTGGTGTTCAGATTGATGCTTTTTATTGTAGTCCTCTACAAAGAGCTAAAAAAACCGCAGACGTTATTCATGATTATTTAGATAATCCTTCTCCTGTACAACCTACAGAACAATTATTAGAAATTGATTTACCTCTGTGGGAAAAACTTCAAAAACAAGATGTAGCCGAACAACACGCCGAAGATTATCGTACCTGGAAACAACATCCTCACCAATTCAAAATGATATTGGCAGGCGGAAAAGAACATTATCCTGTCCTTTCTCTTTATCAGCAAGCAAAACAATTTTGGCAAGACATTCTACCTCAATACCAAGGCAAAACTGTTTTAATCGTCGCTCATAACGGCATTAATCGCTGTTTAATCATGAGTGCGATTGGTATTGCACCCGAAAGATATCACTCAATTCAACAATCTAACTGTTGCATTAATATTTTAAACTTTACTGGTGGCTATGGTGAACCAGTTCAGTTAGAATCTCTTAATCAAACTTCTCACTTAGGTATTCCACTCCCCTCAACTCGTAATCCCCATTTTGGTCCTCGTTTACTACTCATTCGTCACGGTGAAACTCAATGGAATCGTGAATCTAGGTTTCAAGGGATTCGCGATATTCCTCTTAATGATAATGGTAAGGAACAAGGTAGAAAAGCTGGTGAGTTTCTCAAAGATGTCGAGATTGATTTTGCTGTTACCAGTCCAATGTTACGTCCCAAAGAAACGGCAGAAATTATCTTAAAACATCATCCAGACGTGAAACTGACAACTAATTCTCTACTACAAGAAATTTGTCATGGTTTGTGGGAAGGAAAACTGGAATCAGAAATCGAAGCAGATTTTCCCGGACTGTTATCTCAGTGGCAAAAAGCACCAGAAACAGTGCAAATGCCAGAAGGAGAAAATTTACAACAGGTTTGGGATCGTGCAGTGGCAGCTTGGGAAGAAATTGTTGCCACCTACGCCAATTCTGATTCTCCTCAAACTGGAATTGTAGTAGCACACGATGCGATTAATAAAGTTATTCTTTGCTATCTGCTTGGATTAAAACCAGATAATTTCTGGAATATTAAACAGGGCAATGGTGCAGTAAGTGTAATTGATTACCCCAAAGGTTTAGAAGATAAACCAGTGTTACAAGCGATTAATCTTACTACTCATTTGAGTGGTGGGATTTTAGACCGCACCGCAGCAGGAGCGTTGTAATCAGTTACCAGTTATCAATTATCAGTTACCAGTAGAGACATAACAGTTTACGTCTCTACAATATCGCATTAATCAAGCTAAATAATTCCAGCAAACGCGATCGCTTTAAAACTAAATTAACTTTTTAACTCAATTCTTCTCTTGATTTGTTTAGGATTAAAGTGTCTTTAGTAAAATATGCTCTTGTCCTTCCAAAGACGTATCGGCAGTTACAAAAATTGCATTAGGTCTAAGTCTACTCACAATCAATAATCTTGATGAAATCCTACAGATAAATTTTTTTTCCCTTTTTTCTTTTAGGGGAAATAATATCGTTTCTTAAAAGTCGCTAGATAGATAACAAGCCTGAAATAAGGATATATCAAAAATTTAACTCAACTAAGTCTCCAGTTACTTTTGAGAATTGGTATAACGATAAACATCTTTGCGATGAAGTAGGCGTGAAAAAGTTATTGTTTTATTTTGAATAAAAATACCGATACGATAATCACCAACCCTAATCCGATAAGCGTCTTTGTGTCCTTTAATTTTGTTAGATTGGGAATTTCTGTAAGACTTTGGCAGACGGGGATAATCTCAAACACTAGAGTTTTAATTTCTGGATAGATAGGTATTTTTTTGAGTTTTTTTAGGTCTTTGATAAAGCTGGGGAGATATTCAATTTTCATTCTTCTTCGAGTGCTTTTAAGGCTTCATCTCGATTCATTGATATTTCGTTGGTTGTGGTTTTCATGGCTTGATAAAGTGCTTCATCTTCTAAGACTTCTAATAAGTGCTGATAGTCTTCAAAGTTAATAACAACTTTGCGGATATTACCTTGGGTATCAGTAATCAATTCTTGGGCAAAAGGATACCTACTAGGTTTCATTTATTTTTTCAGGGTTATGGATTTGGTTGATAGATACTACAGGGAGCAGATTAAAGGGAAAAACTATGGTATTTTCGTTGCTTGATACCGATAGCATCTTTAATTAAAGTATAATATCTTGATTACTAAAGAAGCCAAACTTAGTATAAGCTATCGAAAAGAATCAAAAAGCGGACATCGAAGCTATGCCCAAGGCGATCGCTTTAAAACTAGATTCATAATAGCTATTATTGAGCGCGATCGCTACACGCCTCGTCGCAGCCAAGATCGCTCTTTGTCTACCTTAATAGCTAAATAAGAAAAAAGCGACCCATTTTAATGGAATCGCTTTTGTGATAGAAGGTTTGGTCTAGATTTGGTTAAAGATCAACTTAGTCAGCATAGTTTAGTTTATAGGTATTAGCACCGTCTTTGCCATTACCATTACCATCGAGTAAACCATCGTTATCACTATCGGTGTCTTTCCAATTTTTTACTCCGTCATTATCGACATCATCATTAGCTTGACCGTTTGAAGTATCGGGTGTACCGTCACCGTTAACATCTCCAATTTTTTCATTAACGTCACTAATACCATCATTATCACTTTCAGTATCTTTGTAATCAGGAGTACCATCTTTATCGGTATCGGCTGTCCCTTCTACAGAATCGGAAAGAGTATCGCCGTCACTGTCAGTATCCTTGTAATCAGGAGTGCCATCTTTATCAGTATCAACTGGATTCTTATAATCTGAGCCTATTTCTACAGAATCGAGAACTCCATCGCCATCACTATCGGTATCTAGATAGTCAGGAGTACCATCTTTATCAGTATCTGCTGTTCCTTCTACAGAATCGGGAATGCCATCATTATCACTATCAGTATTGGTAGGGGTATTAAGTTTACTTGTATCTGTTTGTAATGCTAAAGAAGTATCAATGCGAAAATGAGATTCAGTTGTGTGTCTTTCGGCAAAGAAAAAGTTTAAATCGTAAGTTTTACCTTTTTGTAATCCTAAAGAACTAGCAACTGCATCAACATTAACTGAACCTGTTTGTGCGCTGTGAACTCCACCAAGATCTACAACTTTTTTACCATTGATATAGACCCAGACATCATCATCACCGATAAAAGTAAATTTTTCTCCGCCTTGATAAGTAAATTGAGTATGTAGTTCGTAGGTAAAATGATAGTTTTGAGAACGTCCTTCGTTTCCAAAAAGCTGATTATCTACTGGGAAAAATGTCTGATCGTCATAAGTATAAATTCCATCTCCATCAGGATCTGTTAATTCAATAGAGTAAGTCATACTCTGATTAACACTAGATACATCTCGATACCATTGATCGAAATTTTCTTTGTTTGTAGTAGAATAGCTGCCACCAGCATAAACTGGTTTGTAATCGCTACCTAAAGTATTGGTAACGATATTATTGTCAGAACCATAATTAAATGTCTGACCTTGAGGATTCTTGTCGGTACCTGCTTTACGTTCAAAATCTGGATGACCGCCACTAACTAAATTGCCAGCATTACCTGCTCTATAACCTTTGAAGTCTCGAATTTTACCAGTTAAAGTAATTGTGGTGAAATCTTTATCTGTTGTGCTACCACTAACGCATTTCTTCTTACTGCCATTACTATTAGTGGTTTTGATTTCTAAATCCAGCAATTGACTCATCACAAAAGTAATTTGAGTTGCATTAAAATTTCTACCTTCCAAATAAGTTCTTAACTTAGCCACTTGACCGGAATTACCTGGGTCGATTCGGATATCAAGTATTTCGTTTTTACTATCATTGAGATTGGTAGATTTAGTAGGCAAAACTAAAGATAATTCGTAATTGTTGCCAATACCGTTATTATTTTTTAAGCAAGGATCTTTTTTGGTTTTTGATGTAGCTGGTTCAACTATCCAGGTACCCGCCATTAAGATACCTAGCACACTAATTGCTGTAATTTTTTTTAATTTAATAAGATTGAACATTTTTCCTGCTGAATCCTTTTTAATTTTTAATAGTTTTTGTATTGTGTTTTTGTGGAAATTAAATCTAAATGCTTATTTACTTGCTTTAGTACTTCAAAAGTAACAATTATCTTCTGTGAAAGTAAACTAATAAAAACACTGATTTTTTTTAATAAAGCTAAGATAAAGAAAATCGTAATTGAGCCAAATTTGATAAATTTCTAGCCTAATAAACACTTTTTTTATGCAATTAGTGTAAATACTGATTATTAAATTGAAATTTTAATTAAGCTTTACAATATAGGTTGAGTTTTCAACAAAAAACAATCGATCAGAATCGATATATTGTTGTGATATGGATCAATCTGTTATGTCGATTAATAAATTATGTATTGTTTGTTGAATTTATCCATAATGTAGGGGCAATTCGCGAATTGCCCCTACAGGGTTTGACGGTTTTATTGAGCAACATGGTATTTAATTGAAATTTGTTATGATTACGGATAAGAAAATAGAGACAATTCATGAATTGTCCCTACAATTGATCGCTTTATTTGTTTGAAAAAAGAAAATCTCTCTAGTTCATTATTAATTCAAGTGCTAAATATAGTATTTTTGAAAAAATAATTATTGAAATCTCTAATGTGCTTGATATAAATGCTTTGATTGAAATTAGCTTTAAAATTAATAACTTTGGTAATCGCTACTATTTCAACTACACAATTAGTATAGGCAATAAACTCTAAACTACTAACAAATTGAGGATTCCAAATATTTTCTTCGACGGGTATATTTTGACTACGCAACCAAGTTAAAAGTTGCCCTCTAATAATTCCTGGTAAAATACCTACTGATAAGGCAGGAGTGTACCAACAGCGATCGCGCCAGCCCCATAAGTTACCAGTACTGGTTTCTAGCCAATTGCCATTACTATCTACTAAAATGGCTTCC
Source organism: Stanieria sp. NIES-3757 (assembly GCA_002355455.1). Lineage (NCBI taxonomy): Bacteria > Bacillati > Cyanobacteriota > Cyanophyceae > Pleurocapsales > Dermocarpellaceae > Stanieria > Stanieria sp. NIES-3757. The sequence goes on along the minus strand of AP017375.1, from coordinate 2,177,896 downwards.
TTAGCACCTAATTGATGAGCTTTTTGTAAAGCTAGATACGAACCTAAGTAATTTCCCGTTTTGTATGCAGTTAAAGTGCGGTGAAATAAATTATCCTCAGCTACCCAAGCAGAAATTCCTTGTTGTTGTCTTGCTGGTAAATCGGCAGGTAAATTACGCCCTGCAATTAATTCTCTACCATCAGGTAATACTGCTATTCTGAGAATAGGATAATGGGTTAATAATAATTTTGCGCCCTGTTTTAATTTTTGCCAATCAGGTTGTTGCCACTTAAAAGCTTGAATACTTTGGTTGATGCGATCGCAATGAGCTTGCCAATGAGTCAAAGGATGAGCTAAAGATTGCTCATACACTCGCATAGTAGTGAAAACTGTTGCTCCATACAATAATCCAGGATCATTAATACTGATCTGTAGCGTATCTTGCTCAATTAGTTTGCCATCATACCAATACATGGAACTTCTTGTATAAGTTTTTCAAACTCTAGTTGAGTTAAATCAAAAATTAAAAATTAAAATTCAAAAGATAAAAATTGAGTTACATAACCGATTTATTAGTTAAATTATCCATTTTGCCCAAAAATTTCTGATAAATAATTTTCATATAGATACGATTTTATAAAATGACTAAAAATAATATTCTTTGGTCAAAAGTTTGGGCGATCGCTTCAATCCAAGCAGCAGTTACTTTAACTTGGGTGATCTACGATCTTTATTTTCCCGCGTTATTAGTTAAGTTTGGTTTTAGCCAAGTCTTAAGTATTACTATTTTAATTATCGAACACGCTATAGAAGCATTAGTAGAACCTGTTTTTGGAGCTTTGTCCGATCAACAAAAGCAACGTTTCGGTACTAGAGTACCAATTATTTCTTTGGGAGCAATTCTTGCTTCGGCTTTTTTTATAGCTATACCAGCCCTAGTAATTTTAGGAGAACCAAATCAAATCTGGCGTTGGCTGTTACCATTTATGGCGATCGCTTGGGCAACTACAATGTCAATGTTTCGTTCTCCAGCTATGGCTTTACTCCGCAATTGCGCCCCCACTGAACAACTTCCCCAAGCTGCTAGTATTTTAACCTTAGTAGCAGCAATAATTGGTGCGTTTAAATTTGATGTTCACGGATTAATTCTCAAATTAGGACCAGCTTTTGCTTTTACAATTGGTTCAGTTACTTTACTTGCTGCTGTAGCATTAATTCGCTGGTTTCATCCTCCTGAGCCATCTAGCACTAACACTAATCAAACTGAATCTGCTTCTTTACCTATTTTGGCTTTAGTATTTATGACTGGACTTGGTATTGCTTGGGGACTAAGATTTTTAACTCCGACTCTTAATAATATTTTTGGTTTAATCATCGGAGAAAATTACCGCAAAATTACCATGACCATCTTTTTTGTTAGTTTAGGTTTAAGTGCTATTCCGATGGGTAAATTAGGCACAAAACTAGGTAATACATTAGGAATATTGATTGGTTTAGCCACTACCATCTTTTGTTTACAACTATTGATTTTAATTTCCAATCAAATAATTTTTGGTCTAATCTTAATTATGTTAATTTTGGCTTTGAGTTTAGTTTTAAATAGTCCTGTACCTTTTGCGTTGAGTGTAGTTCCTCCAAACTACTCTGGATTAGCAACAGGCTTATACTTTGGTGGTTTTGCAGGAGGAATTAGTTGTTTTAACTTTGTCTTTCCCCAACCAGAACAAATAACTGTCAATATAGGCTCGATCGGTTCTACCGTATCTTTTTTACTAGCCTTACTAGCGATCGCTTTCAGTATGCAACTGAAAATACAAGAAGAATAAAAAACCGTAATTAATCATACCTTTCCTAGGAAACTCTCAGAAATTTAATACCTTTTTTACGGCAAAAATTTAGAAAGACGAGCTAGCCTGAAAATAATAAGACCCTCCAAACAAGCTCGTTACTTATGACACCAAGAACTTTCGGCGTAATCGGTTTAGCCGTAATGGGAGAAAACCTAGCTCTTAATGTGGAAAGTAGAGGCTTTCCTATTGCTGTATTCAACCGTACAGCAGCTAAAACTGAAGAATTTATGGCAGTAAGAGCCAAAGACAAAGACGTTAAAGCTGCCTATTCTCTTGAAGAATTTGTTCAAGCTTTAGAACGTCCTCGCAAGATTTTAGTAATGGTTAAGGCGGGAAAACCCGTGGATGCAGTTATCGAACAACTTAAACCTCTCCTTGATGAAGGAGATATGATTATTGATGGCGGTAACTCTCTATATGAAGATACAGAAAGACGCACCAATGAACTAGAAGCGACTGGACTCGGTTTTGTTGGTATGGGAGTGAGTGGCGGTGAAGAAGGCGCACTCAATGGCCCTAGTTTAATGCCTGGTGGGACAGAAGCAGCTTATAGGGAACTAGAACCAATCCTTACGAAAATTGCTGCTCAAGTCAATGATGGTCCTTGCGTTACCTACATCGGGCCTCGTGGTGCAGGTCACTATGTCAAAATGGTTCACAACGGTATTGAATACGGTGATATGCAATTAATTGCTGAAGCCTATGATATTCTCAAAAATGCCTTGGGATTAGATCATCTACAACTTCACCAAGTATTTGCAGAATGGAACACCACTGATGAGTTAAATTCCTTTTTAATTGAAATTACTGCCGATATTTTCACTTTTATCGATCCTCAAACTGATTTACCCTTAGTAGATTTAATTTTCGATTCGGCAGGACAAAAAGGTACGGGAAGATGGACAATTGTAAGTTCTTTAGAACTAGGCGTACCAATCCCAACTATGTATGCTGCGGTTAATGCCAGAGTCATGTCTTCCTATAAAGCGGAAAGGGTTGCTGCTGCTAAACTTTTAACTGGACCAACGGGTAAATATGAAGGTGATATACCAGCTTTTATCAATAAAGTTCGGGATGCTCTCTACTGCTCGAAAATGTGTTCCTATGCTCAAGGGATGGCATTACTAGCCAAAGCCTCAGCAGAATATAACTATAATCTTGATTTGGCAGAAATTGCTCGAATTTGGAAAGGTGGTTGTATTATTCGGGCTGGTTTTTTAGACAAAATCAAAACAGCCTTTAACGAAAATCCTTCCTTACCTAATTTGCTACTAGCACCCGAATTTAAACAAACTATTCTAGATCGTCAAGAAGCTTGGCGAGAAGTGTTAGCGGTAGCCAGCCGTCTTGGTATTCCCGTACCTGCTTTTACTTCTTCTTTAGACTATTTTGATAGCTATCGACGGGCTAGTCTACCACAAAATTTAACTCAAGCCCAAAGAGATTATTTTGGCGCGCATACCTACGAACGGACAGATAAACCTAGAGGAGAATTTTTCCATACTGAATGGACTAAAGCCAGTGAAATGTCTTTACAAACTGGTCATACTGATTAAATTAGCCAATTAAATACCAAGAGTTTTAGGGTGAGTATTGCTCACTCTATTTTTTTGGAGAACAGCAATAAATGTTAAGACAGAAGATATAAATACAATTTTTGTCGTATCTCTCACATTCTCAAAACCGTGTTTACTAACCAACAAATATTACAAGAAAAATATCAACTCCAAAAACAGTTAGGACGTACCGCAGCAGGACATCAAACTTGGCTGGCAAATGATTTAAACACTAACGAAAAAGTAACAATTAAATTATTAGCTTTCAGTCCCCAAATGCATTGGGAAGAACTAAAATTATTTGAGCGTGAAGCACAAGTATTACAAACATTAGATCATCTTCGTATTCCCAAATATCGAGCTTATTTTGATTTAGATAAACAAATTGGTGAAGGAGTGCCTTGGTTTGCACTGGTACAGGATTATATCCCAGGTTTTTCTTTGCAAGAATTATTAGAACAGGGTCAACGTTTTAGTGAAGCAAAAATTAGAAAAATTGCGGAAGAAACCTTAAAAATATTAATCTATCTCCATCAATTGAGTCCTCCTGTGCTTCATCGCGATCTCAAACCCAGTAATTTAATTTTGGGAGAAGATGAACATATTTATTTAATTGATTTTGGTGCGGTACAAGCCCAAGCAGCAGTTACAGGAGTAACTTTTACAGTGGTGGGAACAAGTGGTTATGCACCATTAGAACAGTTTTGGGGACGTGCTGTTGCTGCTTCTGATTTATATGCTTTGGGAGCAACTTTAATTCATTTACTTACTGGAATCTCACCTGCGGATTTACCTCATCAAGATTCTCAGATTCAATTTCGCGATCGCGTTAATCTTCAGCCAGATTTAATTAATTGGTTAGAAAAAATCACAGAATTAGCTGTAGAAAAACGGTTTGCTAACGCAGAAGTAGCTTTAGAAGCTTTATTATCTGGTAGATTTATTTCTACTACTAAAAAGCCCAAATCTTTCAGTAAGTTATTTCAACCATATACGAGTCGGATTCAATTGGAAAAAAATGAACGTCAATTAAAAATTCAAATTCCCGCAGGAGGATTAGCCAGATTTAATGAGGTTTTTAATGCTGGTTGTGGAGGATTATTTGTTTATTATTTATTATTTTCTTTTAGTTTTATCCTGAGTGCTTTTACGCCAACAATAGGATTATTTATTTGGAGTTTTGTAGGCGTTTATGCTGCTCTTTTATGTGGTACTAAAACTGATATTTATTTTGAAGAAGATAATTTAGAATTACATAGAACTTTTTTAGGCAAAAAATACGGTAAGCAAACTTATTTTAATTCCGAAATTATCGATATTTTTATTCAGCGTACTGGTTCAATTTTTCAAGTTGGGATTCGGACAATCAATCATACTTATAATCTTGGTGGTGCTTTGAGTCAGGATGAGGCTGTTTGGCTGGCGGGGGAAATTAGACAATGGTTAAATTTAAATGGTTAAAAATAGTTAGAGCGATCGCATAAAAAGATCATCTACAAATATCAAAGAAGTTGTTTAATCTCATCTCTTCAAAAAATTTTAATCACTACTTTTAGTGGGACGAAAAGCATTTAAAAAGTTTAGTAAAGGATAAAGATTGCGAGATTGAATCCATAAACGTCCTTGTCCACTAAATCGACAAACTAAACCTTCTCCTCCTAAAATTCCTGTTTTTAAATTATTAAAAGAAAGACCAGCAATTAATTCAACGTTGTAGTTTAAAGTATCTTCAAAAGCAACAATATAACTGGTATCTACTATATAATTGCCTGCTACAGGAATTTCAATAATCCCACCATAAGAACTAAACCAAAAATCTCCTTGTCCTGTTGCTTTTAATAAAAATAAAGATTCACCACTAAAAAAACCTTTAAATCCCTGAAACTTACTATCTATTTCTATAGTATTGCTACAAGCCACAAAGCCAGCAGATTGAACCATCAAATTACATTGATTATTAATATAGTAATGTTGAATATCGCCAGGAACACCAGGAGAAATATATAATTCTCCTCCTTTTCCTTGGGCAGTAAATTCATTAATAAATAGAGATTCTCCTCCCAACATTCTGCCAATGCCTTTCATTAATCCTCCCTTAACTTTTGACTTCATTTTGAGAGAGGAATCCATTGCAGCCATTGCTGAAGCTTCTACTAAAATAGTTTGATTGGCTTGCAAATTGACAATCAGCGAAGCATAAGCAGGAGAATGTTCAATTTGGTACGCAATTTCATTGTTCATAACTCAATACTGATAAATATTTAATTAGCTAGTTATTGGGAGGTAAAGGCAGAAGTAAAAAGTAAAAAGTAAAAAACTGATAATTGGTAACTGATTAACGTGGTGGAAGTAAAGCACCAACCAAAGAACCAAACGCACCTGGGTTATGAGTTTGACAGTAAACTTTTCCTTTGCCATGAAACCAGCAAACTAATCCTTCTCCCCCTAAAAAAGCATCTATCCAACTCGAACCAGCTTTTGTAATATTGAAATCGAGACTTTTTTCAAAAGCGACAATGTGTCCCGTATCAACAATATAATCTCCATCAACTTCTATTTCATAGATACCGCCAAAAGAAGTAAGCAACGCCATCCCATAACCAGAAATAGTCAGCCAGAAAATTGATTCGCCAGAAAAAACTGATTTTAATCCCTGAAAACCTAAATCAATATTTACTTGGGAACTACAAGCTAGATAAGAAGTTGCTTGCACAACTAAATCTTGTCCCGTCATTTCATAAACTAATAAATCCCCAATCAATTTTGGGGCTAACCACACTTCATTATCATCTCTAAAAGAACGAAACACACTTAAAAATAAAGATTCACCTGCAACCATTCGTTTCAAACCACCTAAAATACCGCCTCCTTTTCCTTGTCGTAGAGTGGTACTAGTTTGAATGGAGTCACTCATAGCAATCATCGCCCCTGCTTGGGCAATTAATTCTTCTCCATGATTAAGAATGACACGGGCTACTGCACTATCAGGTTGATGTAAAAGTTCAACTTTCATGGTTCAGAAATCCCTCAACTAAAATTGATTGTTTGAGATAGTCTTTGTCCATTAGACTTAAATTTCAGGATTTTGGGAGTTAAAAAGCCAGCTAATCCATTGATACTGCGAGATTGGAGATAAATATCTCCATAGCCTGATAAGCGGTTAACTAACCCCTCTCCCGAAGTTATCGAACCAATCAAACCACCAGAAAGTCGAATATTCATTTTAATTCCTGGTTCGTAGGCGACTAAATGACTATTATCGACAATAAAATCTCCAGAAATAGTTTTTTTGGTAATTCCACCGTATGCGCCAAAAAAGACACGTCCTTTTCCTGCTAACTTCAATTTAAATAATCCTTCTCCTGCAAACCAACTAGCAAAACCTGCCCAACGAACGCCGATTTTTACCCCTGGAGTATGGGCGATATATGCGGATGGTTGAAAACAAATTTCTTGACCTTTTAGTTCTATTACTTCAATATCTCCTATCGCAGATTGAGTTAAAACTAAGTTTAAAGGTTGTCTAGTTTGGTTACTAAAAACATTAACAAATAAAGATTCTCGACCAAAAAATTTCTTCATTAAAGCAGGAATAAAACTACCAGAAAATTCTGTTTTTAAGGTTATTCTGCTGTCCATACTTACCATTGCTCCTGCTTCGGCAGTAATGCTTTCTCCTGGTTCGAGGGTAAGGAAGATAGCAGCAAATGCTGGTTTATATTTAATATCACACTGCACGGTTTTTTTTACTGATTTTTATTACCAGTATGTTCTGAATTTGATTGATGTCAATAAAAGTTAATTTTTATTAATTAAATAGATTTAATTGTTATTTTTAGAAGAATTATTGGGAATAAAAAGAAATTACTTGGTTATTTTGGATTGGCGTAAAAAATTTAACTAATTGCTTTGGTAAATTAATTTTTAAACTGTGGATTGTCTTTAATTAAAAACTAATTTTATCAATTATGTTTACCAAGTACAAATATGATTTTATTAATTAAATGAGATTGTTAAATACAAGTTTACCTGGCGATTTTAAAACAAGAGGCTAAAATAGCGGAATCTTTGCCAAAGCTATAGTAAAGATTATGAAAAATCTTCTATTCACCGCGACTACTCTCAGCATTATTTCTTTCAGTATTTCCACTCAAGCAGAAAATTTATCCGAGCTTAATCAATTATTAGCTACTAAAAATTGTTCTCAATGTGATTTAACCAATTCTGGTTTAGTCATGGCTGATTTATCAGGAGGAAATTTAAGCGGTGCTAATTTAGTCAACGCTAATCTCAGTCAGGCTAATCTTGCTGGAATTGATTTAAGCGGTGCTAATTTAACAGGAGCTTCTTTATATGGTGCTAATTTGACAGGGGCTAATTTGACAGGGGCTAATTTAGCAGGAACAGATTTAAGGAATACTTATTTAACCAATACTAATCTTACTGATGTCGATTTGACTACTGCCCATATCGAAGGGGCAAAAGGAATTTCGGAAACCGCAGGAACACCAGAACTATTTTATCGTTGGGCGGTAAGAGAGACAGAAAGAGGAAATTATCGTGCTGCGGTAGAACACTATAATCGGGCAATCAATATCAATCCCGAATTCGCGCCCGCTTATTTGGGGATAGGATTGATTGAGTATGGTTTTGATAATCAAGTTAAAGCCAAAGAAAAGACTGAAATAGCTGCTAATTTATTTCAAAAACAAGATAATAAACTTGGCTATCAGACAAGTCAAGATTTTCTCCATAAAATGGAGTTAATTCAAACATTAGAAGCAGAAAACGCCAAAAAAAATCAAGGAACTTCTAATTTTGGTAAATTTATTGGTGGACTTGGTTCTTTAATGCTGAGGCTTCTTTTATAAAAGTTAAATCTGTTGACAATCGCTTGTACCTCGATTAAAAGTTGTAGCTAGTATATTTATTCTGAGCAAAAGCAAGTACAAGTCAGATTGTTACCTATTATGACACAAGATGCGATCGCGATCGTTGGTATTGGCTGTCGTTTTCCTGACGCAAAGAATCCGCAAGCTTTTTGGCATTTGTTGCGGGAGGGTAGAGATGCAATTACAGAAGTACCTAAGTCGCGATGGGATGTATAGCATTACGCATTATAGTTAGAACATTCTTATACGTTTGATGTTTAATTAAGTGGAGCTACTTAACGCTAGACAATTATAAATCTTTCGTGGGATGAAAATTAGCTCAACCTGACAATACTATGAGGAAGTTAGTTAAGCCAAACCTCGCCATAGTCACCGAGTCAGCTAATTAACAGTATTAACCTCATTAAGGATTTATTCATGTTTTTAAAAGAGAAACAATCTGGTAGTCTGCTCAAAGTTTTAGAACTAGATGATTTATTTAGTCCAACTCATGAGAGCGTTAAAGGAAAATTACAAGATGGTCAAAACGAACAACCAGAAGAATCTTTTGCTAAAGAAGATTTAGTCTTTCCCTCTGGTGAAAATCTTCCTCTTTGTTGGATAGATCGTGATTATCGCTTAAAGTCTAATCCAGAGTAATTTCCATTTAAACAAAATTAAACAGGTGGGCAAATTTATTGATCGCCCACTGAATATTGAGGTCGACGCAAAAGATATTTATTGCTAATTTTAATTAAAAAATTCGCTGTTGCGACCACAAAACTTTCTGTTCGAGATTACTCTACAAAATATCTCAAATTATTAGAACTAAAATTATTGAGCTTGTTCCGTTTTTTCTGCTCTTAAACGAGTTAGTTTCAAATTAAATTTTCCACCACTAGTTTCACCAAAAGCACGGACACGAACGATATATTGACCGTCTTCATTAATGCGCGAAAACAACAAAGAATTAGTCGACCCATCAGGGCCATCATCGTTTTCGGCCACAGTAGAACCATCAGATGCGATCAACATCACCATCGTATCAAAATCTTCAGAAATTAAGTCAATCGCCACTTGATCTCCTGCTTTAAGATTAACAGTATAATCTCTAGCAAAACCTCCTTCTCCAGTAGGAATATCTTGTTCCGTTAAAGTATCGGCAATTTCTTTCTGTGAAGCGAGATTAATGGGATTATAAAGTTTAACTTGTGCATTCACTGGTAAAGCTGTGAGCTTCATTACAAGCAAAGCAGCGCCTAAAAGTAAAGAATACCAACGAAAGACAAAGATACTATTCATACAAGAGAAAAAGGGGTTAATTCTAAACCTATTTATTAATATACAGTTAGCAGTTTTTAGCTGTTAGTTTAAAAATCTCTACATCCCTAGCATACTACATCATTCTCGGCGACTTAATGAAATTATTTAAAAGGCTAAAAAAGGTAATTTTTTGTCATGATACTATCCTTTCACAGTCTAATTGGAGCAAGTAATCAGTGAGTAGTCTATTAGTTCGTCTCAGTATTGGTTTATTATTTTCAATTTTTGCCTTGTTTAATTATTTTGTTAATGTAACAGAAAATCCTATTACAGGGGAAAAACAGAGACTTCAACTTTCTCCTCGTCAAGAAGTAGTAATTGGATTACAGTCTCGTCAAGAGATGGCTGCAAAATACAATGGTTTGTATCCTGATCAAACTCTGCAAGCTTATGTAGACGAAGTAGGCAATCGCATAGTCGAACAATCATCAGTCAATCAATCTCCTTATCCCTTTGAATTTCATTTGTTAAGAGATACTCAAACGATTAACGCTTTTGCCTTACCTGGAGGACAGGTATTTATTACGGTTGCTTTGTTGAGTCGATTAAATTCGGAGGCACAGTTAGCAGGAGTGTTGGGACACGAAATTGCTCATGTAGTAGCGAGACACGGGGCAGAACATCTTGCTAAACAACAATTAGGGGCTGCTTTAGTAAATGCAGTTGGTATTGCTGCTAGCGATACTCCTGAAGGTGCTAGACAGACTGCTATTTTAGCTCAAGCTGTTAATCAAATGGTTAATTTAAAATATGGGCGAGAAGACGAGTTAGAAAGCGATCGCTTGGGTTTTCGTTTTATGACAGAAGCAGGTTATAACCCTCAAGGCATTGTAGAATTAATGCAAATTCTCGCCTCTTCTAAAAACGGACAACAACCACCAGAATTTTTCAGTACTCATCCTAATCCAGGTAATCGAACAGAACGACTTGAGGCAATCATTCAAGAAAATTTTCCTAATGGTATTCCTGCCGAATTAGAAGAGGGTCAACAAAAATTTGCTCAAATTGTTGGTTCTCGGCTTTAACAGTTACCAATAGAGACGTAACATGTTACGTCTGTACAGTTATCTTTTTGAGTGATTAATTTGTTTGAAAAAATAAAGGGTAAATTAATATGGATATTACTTTAATTTATTGGCTGGTACTTGGTTTGATGATTTTGGGAGTAATTGGTGCAATTATTCCCGGTCTTCCTGGTAGTAGTCTAATTTTAATTGGTATTTTAATTTGGAGCGTAGCCACAAAATTTACTGGTGTGGGATTGCCTCTAATTTTAATATTTATTGTTTTAATTCTCAGTGCAGGAATTGAATATTTAGCTCTTTATTTAGGGGCTAAACAAGTTGGTGCGAGTAAATGGGGTCAATATGGCGCGATCGCGGGAATGGTATTAGGTTTTTTAGGTTTTTTACCAGCTTTACCTTTTGGAGGGCCCTTAATTGGTCTTCTCTTTGGCGCAATTTTGGGAGCATTTATTGGTGAGTTTCTTTATCGTAGTGATTTAGAATCTAACGCAAGATTTCAACAAGCTTTTAAGGTAAGTTTAGGTATTGTAATTGGCTCGATTATTGGTAATGTAATTGAAGCTTTATTAGCAGCTTTAGCAGTAATTATTTTTGTGGTTAGTACTTGGCCTCCCGTAGGATTTAATTAGGGATCAAGGCACTGCCTTGCCCGTACACTATCTACCAGCCAATTGTAATTTTTTTTATACAAATATTATTTAAATGAATCTATTTTTAAATAATCATTATTTATTGATTATTGACTTGCTAATCTTCTTATTGTCTCCAATTGCTTTTGTTATTAATATAATTATTTGGAAAAAGCGACCTAATTCTTTTAAAATTAAAGTTGCTTATTTTTATTTATGCTTGTGGTTAATTTCTTTTTTAGCCATTTACAAATTTAATAATTTGAGTTAACTTTAATCCAATAAATACCACAATGATTTATTTAGATTCAGCGATTATTCAAGAAGCAGAAATAGCAGTAAAAATGGGATGGATTAAAGGTATTACAACCAATCCAACTTTACTAGCAAAAAGTGATTTATCTCCAAGCGAAACTTTAACCAAACTAGCAAAAATTAGCCCTGGGGAATTATATTATCAACTTTGTGCTACGGATTTTAAAAGTATGGTAGCAGAAGGAAAAAAAGCAAGAGAAATAATTGGAAAAAAAACTGTTTTAAAAATTCCTGCAACTGAATTAGGATTTCAAGTAACTGCTTATTTATCAAAAGAAATTAATTGTTCTGTCACAGCAATCTATAGTCCAGCACAAGCAGCAGTAGCAGCAGCAGCAGGAGCAAAATATGCGATCGCTTATGTTAACCGTGCTACTCGACTTTTAGGAGATGGTTTAGCTTTAGTGCGAGATATGGCAGCTATCCTAGCAGGTAGCAAAACAGAAATTTTGGCTGCTAGTCTCAAATCTCCCGAAGAAGCAGCAGCAACACTACAAGCAGGTGCGCATCATCTTACTATCCCTTTAGCAATTCTCCAAGCAATGACTAATCACGAATTATCTAATCAAACCGTGGCAGAATTTAATCAAAATGGTCAAGGAATTCTTTAAAAGCTTCAATTATGCAGCATTTTCATAGCTAGAAAGTAAAGTTAATACTTTGATTTTTGTTGATAATAGTTAACTGATAACTGTAGAGATGTCACAAGTTACGTCTCTACTGGTCACTGAATCAAACTTTCATGAACAAACTAAGCTCTTATTACAAAAATGAAGGTAAGACTTATTTAGTAGAGGTGAAGCTGAGTAGTATTAGCCAACTATTCAATTCTTTTGACCCTTCTCCTTTTATCGAAAAAGATTTAGATGATGAGGTTGAAAATTATATTGTTCAGTCGCTAAGAGAATTTTCAATCAATACACCACTCAAGCTAATTTTTTATCTTCCTCCAGAAAAACAAGACGAAGCCAAACAAATTTTACCTGAAGCCATCCATCATTACTTTGATTACAGAAAACAAAATTCTGAAAAAGAATTGCGGACAATTCTACGGCAAGGTCGCACTTCTTTAATAGTTGGACTCGTGTTTTTATTTGCTTGTATTAGTACTACAGAATTGGTAAATTGGCTAGCAAGTGGACCACTAACTCATATTTTTCAAGAAGGATTAGTAATTATTGGCTGGGTAGCTATGTGGCGACCAGTAGAAATTTTTCTTTATGATTGGTGGTCAATTAAAAACAATCAAAAACTATATGAAAAACTCAGCCAAATGAGGATAGAAATTAAACCAAATCAAGAAAAACAAAATAGTATGGTAAATCAAAAAGAAATTTTACCTTTGTAATCTTAAAAACTTAAATATTTCCTGTAATTAGACTCGTTTTTTAGCTTTTAGCTCTTAGCTATTGGCTATTAGCCTAAATGTTTAAATAAAATCACACTATCTGTAGCATTCTTTTTTTTTAAGATAATTTTTAGAGCAAAAAATTAGGGACAATTAATTGTCCCTTGATGTTTTTGGATTTTTGTTGTCTTTTAGCTATCTTTTAAAGCGTCGGGAGCAGTTCTTTCAGCAGTATCTGGATACAATTTACCAAATTCTTTTATAGCTTGTGCTGACTCTTTGCCAATCTCTGAAAGTCTTTCACCTGGAGCGTCTTCAGTTTCGCGAGCTTTTTGATACCATTCTCTTGTTGTAGTAGGTCTTTCAGAATTAGATTCAAATACCTTACTACTAATATTATTCGCAGCTTGGTTGCTGCTTGCACCATTAAAACCACTTGTCAGTAAAATTAATCCTACAAAGACAGTAGCAAGAAAACTTTTTACTTGGACTCTTTTTAATAGAGAACTGACGCTACCAATTGCTTTAGGAATTAAATTGAGCATAATAAGCCTTTATTCGTTCATTTTCAATAATTTTTTTCAGTTTCGGCGTTTCATTAACTAGTCATCAAGACTACTCAGAAACAAAATCGGCTCAAAGTCTTAGATTGATTTTCAACCGCTTGGCTTTTCCGAACCTAGATTTAGACTATCTATAAAAAGCGATTAATCCCTCTAACGAAAGTTATAGGGTTTTCTATGTCAAAAGTTTTATAGTGCCTGGATTTACTCAAATTGATATCGAGCCAAACTCAAGCAAAGAGGGAATTTAGGAAATCAAGAGTTAAATTATTTTTGTTCAATTGTGACTAAATTTTTTAAGCAGAAAAATTTTAAAACGGGGAACACGTCTGTCATTGATGAGTCATAGCAACCATTATGCGACTTTCATTTGATCTCGATTAACATCAAATTTTAAATAGTAGTTGGTAAAGATTGACGAGCCACCTCTAAACATAAACGATGTTCGGCACGAGCGATCGCATTATAAGTAGAAATCACCGCTTCTGGTTCAACAGAAATAGTCGTGATACCCCATCGAATCAACTGGTCGATTAGGTGGGGATATTGGACGGGAGCTTGACCACAAATTGAACAAGGAATACCAGCTAGTTGTGCAGCTTTAATAATTTGTGCGATCGCTTTTGACACGGCAGGGTGATTGGCAGTTAATCCACTAGTAGCAAACTCTGGTTGTTCTCGGTCTATCCCTAACAGGAGTTGGGTTAGATCATTAGTACCAATTGCGATTCCTTGTATTCCTGCTTGTACGTATTCTTCAATCAAAAAAATCACTGAAGGGATTTCTGCCATCATCCACAGTTGAAAATCTGGTTGTCTAGTCAAACCAACTTCCTCGATCAGACGACGGCAATAACGAACTTCGGCAACACTACGCACAAAAGGTAAAATTAGATGGCAGTTAGTATAGCCTTCCAAATACAATTGTGCTAAAGCAGACAATTCTAATTTAAACAAGCTCGAATCAGAAAGATAACTGTAGGTTCCTCTTTTACCTACAATCGGATTACTCCTTGTTTTTTCTGCCCCAAAACAATAATCCAAGGAACGATAAAATACTGGTCTAGGAGCAAATTTAGCCACAAACTGACTTAAACGATTGATAATCTCGCCTAATAAATTTGAAGATAAGGCTGGATCTAGAAAATCATCCGAGGTAATTAAATCTGCCAGCATCAACTCAGCACGAATTAAACCAACTCCATCAACAGGTAAATTAGCAGCACTATCAACCAAATTAGCTTGACTTAGATTAACCATCAGTTGAGTAGCGATTGGATAAGCATTCAGTACTAAACTCTCGTTTGAACTATAGCGATCGCTATTCTGCCATTTTGATTTAATTTGAGTTTTTGTCTCCTCTCGATCCCAACTATTCATCATCATTTTTTCCTCTGGTGATAATCTATAAATCTTGCCAGTATTACCGTTCAGTAAAATTTTGTCTCCTGTTTGCAAGAGTTGAGTAGCCTGGGCAACCCCTACAATGGCAGGAATACCTAATTCTCTAGCTAAAATCGCTCCATGACTGGTAATACCGCCTTGTTCGGTAACAATGCCACCAATTTGTTGTAATAAAGCAATTTGATGAGGCGCAAGCTCTTTGAGAACAACAATACTACCTGGCTTGATTTGTTCAGCAGACAGTAAAGAATTGGGATTAACCTGAACAGTTGCTTTAACTATTCCTGAAGCAGCAGCTACTCCTGTTAGTAAGGGTTGATTAGTACTTTGCCAAGAAGAAGTGGAAAAATAATTTAATTGAGTAAAATAATATTTATCAGTAGTATTTTGAAGTAAAGTCCATTCTAAATAATTAATATGCCTTCTCTTTTGGGCTAAATCTTTAATTAATTCAATTAAACGAGTTAAAGCATCGTCATCTAAAGCAAATTGTTCTTGTTCTGTTTCGCTAGTCAGATAAACTTCTAAACAATTTTCTCCTGCTGCTTCTTTGGTATCTGGGAGACGATAAGCCAGAGTTTTACTGCCTAACTTGCCATTAATAATGGCTGAAGTTTGACGATCTATTTCATAATAATCTGGTTGTATTTCTCCTCGCAGAAGACTATGTCCCAAACCAGAAGTAGCCGAAATAAATAACCGATCCGACTTTAATTCGACAATACCTGAAGCTTTGGCATTATATAAAGGTTGAATTAAAACAGCTAAATTAAGTTTTTCTAGGTCAATTCCCAGTTTTTGCCAATAAAACAAACTTTTTGCTCCAAATAAATCTGCCCAAACTTTTTTGATTGTCTGAGTTAAAGCTTCTGGTTGACACCAACAACAATGCGATCGCCATAAGCCTGTCATCATCCGTTGGTAATGATGAGATACTACTAAAGAGGGGCGAACAATCAAAGTTTGGGTATTTAATTTGGTTGCTGCTGCAAAAATTTCTGCTTGCCATCGATCAGGAAAAGGAGTTTCTAGAATAATTTGACGACTTTTTTGCGCAACTGACTGAAGCACCAAATAATTATCTACATTTAAATGTAAAGAAGAATTAGGTAAATTAGCAATCAGTGATTGAGCGTCATTAAAATTTTCCAGAAACTCTTTTAATATTGGCGTACCAATCACATAACCAGGCAAAATAGGATAGCCATGCTGTAAAAGCTGACTCAAAATAAATACTTTTTCTCCTACTAAAGATTGCTCTGACGGATTGATTTGTGAGAGCCAATAAAGATGTTTCACTACTTTAATGTACAGCCATTAATTCTGTGTTACCAACTTTAACTTTTTCGATCAATTCTTCGGTTAATTTGACAAAAGCTTTAGAACCAACAGAATTAGGCATAGCTATTACTGCGGGTGTGAATAAATCTACAGCTTTAGCAACATTAACATCCATAGGAATAGAGTTAGAAAATAATTGAGAAGGATAATAGTCATCTTTAACTCTTTTCATTACTTGTTTGTAATATCTACCCATTAATCCTCCTGCCGAGAGAACAAAAACAATCCCTAGCAAATTGATATTTAGTGGTTCGATATTTTGATGACTTTCTTTTAGTTTCGCAATTCTTCTTTCTAATAGTTGAATACCCACCAAAGAAAGAGGTTCAGGACGAGCGGGAAGTAAGTAATAATTACTAGCAGCAATACCGCTACGAGTTAGTAAATTATACCCAGGGGCGCAGTCCATAATAATAAAATCGTAATCATCAATCACTTGATCAACGATTTGTTTAATCAAAATTCTCTCAAAATTATCCCATATTTTTTCAAACTCTTGTTCATCCTCTTCCAAAGCTTTTTTATGTAACATTTCCGAGACTAGATACTCATCATAAAGCTCAATATCTCCTGGTAATAATTCCAAACCTTCAATGTTACAAATATTGCCATAAATAAGGTCTTGAATTTCAAGTTTACTCCAAGGATTAGGACTAATTACCTGATCGATTAAATAACTTAAAGTGCGTCTTTTTTTCCGCATTTTGGCAAAATCATGGGGAGAAATTAGACTTAAAGTTGCACTAATTTGCGAATCTAAATCTAATACTAAAACTCGCTTGCCATGATTTTTGGCTAAACAAGTTGCAAGATTTACAGTCAGAGTAGTTTTACCTACTCCGCCTTTCATATTTACTGTGCTAATCACAATTCCCATTAGCTTATTCCCTCACAGTTCTAGTTACAGGTTAGTTTGCCAGAAGATTGTCAGAATAAATCTTGATATTTCCTATATTTTGTTAAGTGTTTTAAAAAACACTATTTACTAATAATTGCTAAAGCAACTCCTAATAAAAGTACTAATCCTCCGACAATGACTAAATTGGCAGGTGTTTCAGCAAAGAGGAAATATCCTAACAAACTAGAGCCAATTGGTTCAAATAAAATACTTAAAGTGACAAAAGTAGGAGAAATCCATGTGATTGCCCAGTTAAAGGTAGTATGACCAATTAATTGGGCAATAATTGCCATTAATAAGATATAAAAATAAACTTTACTCGGATAATCAAAATAGTTAACTCCGAAGAGTAGCGGTAAAGGAAATAAAATTAAAGCTGCGGTGGAATAAGAGACGGCAATATAATTACTGATATTTAAGCCTTGTCTTTGTGCTTGTAAACCAAATAATAAATATAAACTAGCCATCCAAGCCCCAATTAGAGCTAAAATATCTCCCAAAATAGGATTAGTAAGTTCGGTAGAGTCATAATCAGCCAGGGCGATAATTATACCTCCTGTTAAGGCAATTAAGATTGCAATGATAGTGTATTTACTCAGTTTTTCTTTTAACCAAACTTGCGATAAGATAGCTACCCAAATTGGATTAGTGGTTACTAAAGCAGTAGAAGCAGCGATGGAAGTAAAAGCTAACGAAGTAATCCAAGTCGCAAAATGTAAAGCCAAACAAATTCCAGCAGCGATCGCGAAAATTAAGGCTTTATTGGTAACTTGATAATTTTTAAAGCTATGCCAAGTAGGAATTAAGATTACCGCAGAGATAATTAAACGAGATGCAGCAATAAAAAGACTAAAACCAACACTATTAGTTGCTGCTGCTGCCATTGTCAGGCGAATCAAAATTGCTGCGGTAGAAACTGCAACAACACCAATCGATAAAACAATTCCTACCTGCCAAGATTTAGGCTGCATTGTAAATTAAAAGTCAAAAGTCAAAAGTCAAAATACTATATAAATTCTTTCCCAATCTCCGTCAACCAATAAATTCACTTAACTACTTAACAGCTTACCATTGGGGATTGGTGGCAATAATTGATTCAGCTAACTGTAAATTGAGAGGTTTAGAAAAGAAATATCCTTGCGCTGCTTCACAACCTAATCTACTCAGATGAGTTACTTGATGAGGCATTTCTACCCCTTCTGCGATCGCTTTCATGCCTAGAGAATGAGCTAGAGTAATAATTGTTTTGACGATTTCGCAATTCTCTCCTTCCGCATTGATCAGACTAACAAAAGAGCGATCGATTTTAAGAGTGTCAATGGGAAAGCGATGTAAATAACTAAGGGATGAGTAACCTGTACCAAAATCATCAATACTTAGTTGAATGTTTTGCTGTTTGATTTGGGTAAGAAGTTCGATGGTTTTTTCTCCGCGATCCATTAACATGGTTTCAGTAAGTTCTAAGCGCAGATTTTCCCCATTTAAGCCAGTCTCAGTTAAAATTTGGGCTAGTTTTTCGACAAAATCAAATTGTTGAATTTGTCTACTGGAAAGATTGACACTTAGATGCAGAGACGAAGCATGAGGAAATTTGCTTTGCCAAGTATGTAACTGTCGACAAGCTTCGTATAACACCCATTCACCAATCGGTACAATTAAACCTGTATCTTCAGCGATCGCAATAAAATCACCAGGAGCAATTAAACCAGTTTGGGGATGTTGCCAGCGTAACAATACTTCAAAACCTTTGATTTGAAGGGTTTTTAAAGAGACAATTGGTTGATAATTAAGTAAAAATTCTTGACGTTCGATAGCCAACCGCAAATCTGTCTCTAATTGGGAGAGATGAATTGTTTGAGCATACATTTCTTGATCGAAGACAGCATAACGCCCTTTTCCTAGAGCTTTAGCTCGATACATTGCAATATCGGCATCCCGTAATAACTCGATCCCATTTTGATAATGTGTCGAACCTAAAACAATGCCAATGCTAGCACCAGAAAAAACTTTACGCTCTTGTAAATGAATCGGAGAAGTAAGTTGATCTAATACTCTTTCGGCGATCGCGACCGCATCTTGAAAATCCTGTAAATCTTCTAGGAGAATAGTAAACTCATCTCCACTCAATCGAGCAACCGTATCTACCTCACGAGAGCATTGTTTTAAAATTCCTGCGATCGCAATTAAAAGTTGATCGCCTACTGCGTGTCCCCAACTATCATTAATAATTTTGAAGCGATCGAGGTCAATAAACAAGACGGCAAACAAATAATCTTGATTTCTGTAACTCCGTTGTAGAGCTTTTTGCAGATGCTCCATAAACAAAGTACGATTAGGTAAACCAGTTAGAGCGTCATGTAAAGCCTGAGCTAACAATAGTTGT
This sequence comes from Stanieria sp. NIES-3757, assembly GCA_002355455.1. Taxonomy (NCBI): domain Bacteria; kingdom Bacillati; phylum Cyanobacteriota; class Cyanophyceae; order Pleurocapsales; family Dermocarpellaceae; genus Stanieria; species Stanieria sp. NIES-3757. The sequence goes on along the minus strand of AP017375.1, from coordinate 2,158,409 downwards.
TGTGTTTGTTTGTGTTGAGCAATTTCTTGATTTAGTTTATTAATAACTTGTTCTAATTGTGTAGTTCTTTGTTGAACTTTTTGTTCTAATTGGGTATTTAAGAGAGAAATTTCTGCTTTAGCTGCTTGTAAAGCTAATTGATGCTGAATGCGAGCTAGAACTTCTTCAATTTGAAAAGGTTTAGTAATATAATCGACACCACCAACAGCAAAAGCTTTTACTTTGTCCACCACACCATCAAAAGCACTCAAGAAAATAATCGGAATTTCGTGGGTTAATTGATCTGCTTTTAATTTCTCACAAACTTCATAGCCATCCAAATCTGGCATTTTGATATCTAGCAGAATTAAATCAGGTGGGTTTTTTTTAGCTGTAATTAATGCCATTGCACCATTTTTAGCACAACGAACTTGATAACCCCGCTCGCTTAAAGATGTAGACAAAACTCTTAAATTATCAGGAATATCATCAACTATTAAAATATTGCCAAAACAAGAATTTAACTCACTATTATTCATAAATTGACAGCTTCTTGAGCGAGATTCATAATGCGGTCGAAATCAAAATCATCTACTTGTTTTTGAATAGCTTTAGCTAAATTTTGATGTTGTTGGGGTATTTCTGCTAATAATTGAGCAATTAATTGATTATTAATTAAGGCAGCAGCTTCAACAAGTTCCTCTAACCATTCATCAGACATAATTGCTAAAGCTTCGGCGGTTAATTTATCAAGAGCTTCTAATTCGGAATCTTTTTCAGAGTCAAGATTTTCATAGATATATTTAACTCCCAAATATTGAGCCATCTTTTCAAAAATTACCTCTTCCCGAAAAGGTTTGCGGACAAAATCATCACAACCAGCAGAGATAACAACTGCTTTTTCTTCTTCAAGAGTACTGGCGGTTAGAGCAATAATTGCCGTAGCTTGTCCTTTAAGATGAGATTTAATTTGTTGAGTAGCTTCATAACCATTCATAATTGGCATTCTCATATCCATCCAAATCAGATGGGGTTGCCAACTTTCCCAATTTTCCACAGCTTCTTGTCCGTTAGCTGCTTCTTGAACTTGAAACCCGATTGGTTGTAATAACTTAACCAGCAGTCGGCGATTTTCCCAGCGATCGTCTACGATCAAAATACGATATTCTGGTTGATTCGGTTCGAGAGCAATTACCCTTCGAGTTTGTTTTTTATTTTCAATTCTGTTGGCTTCACTAAGCAAAACTTGAATATTAAATTTAAAGATAGTTCCTTTACCTACTTGGGAACTAACACTAATCTCCCCGCCCATCAATTCGACAAACTTTTTACTAATTGGTAAACCCAAACCTGTTCCTTGTTGCAATTGTTTACCTGTTTCTGTCTGTACGAAAGCTTCAAATAAATTGTCAATTTCTTCAGGAGCAATACCTGCACCAGTATCTTCGACTTCAAAGTGAATTGTCATTTGTTCTTTGTCATTTGTTTTTTGTTCTGTGTGGTTTCTTTCTAGTAACGAATGACTAATGACTGATGACACTCTTAAGGTTACACTACCTTCGTCAGTAAACTTGATCGCATTTCCTAATAAATTAATTAAAACTTGACGGAGTTTTTTGTCGTCGGTTTTGATATATCGAGGCAAATCTTTGCTACGTTCAAAAATAAGCTGTAAACCTTTAGATTCAGCTTTAAGGGCTAACATTTCTTCGATTAGATTTAAAAGAGTATATAAATCAAAATCGGTAGGATAGAGAGTCATTTGTCCCGACTCGATTTTGGCTAAATCTAGAACATCATTGATTAAAGAAAGTAAGTGTTCGCCACTACGATTGATAATACCGAGATTCTCTTGTTGTTTTTTAGTCAGAGATGTTTCACGATTCATCAGTTGTGTAAAACCGAGGATCGCATTGAGAGGTGTGCGAAGTTCGTGACTCATATTAGCTAAAAATTCGCTTTTAGCACGATTGGCAAGTTCTGCTACATTTTTAGCTTGTTGTAGTTCGGCGGTTCTTTGTTCTACTCTGATTTCCAGTTTATCGTTAGCTTGAGCTAGCTCTTGATTTGCTCGGTCTAACTCTTGATTGACTTGGATAACTTCTTGATTTTTGCGAGCTAAATTATTAAAAGAGGCTTGGAGTTGTTGCGCCATTTCATTAAAAGAGTCGGATAAAACCCCTAATTCAATGATGCCTCTAACTTCGACTTGTTGGTTTAAATCTCCTTGAGCGATCGCAACCGATGCTTTACCTAGTCGCAGGATCGGTTGAATAATCCAACGAGAGGTAATTAATCCTAAACCAATAGCTATTATTAATGCCAAAAAACAGAGGATAATAGTTGTCTGAGTGTTGGCATCAATCTGCGCCATAAAGTCTGATTCAGGAATAGTAGTGACTACTAACCAATCCAAACCGTATTGATCTCGCCAGGGAGTAACTCGAACAAACTGACGATCGCCTTGTAATTCAAAACTCAGTTTTTGTTCGTCTTTAATTGCTTGAAAGTTACCAAATTTTTGTTGTAAATATTTAGCTGTAGTTTGAATTTGCTCATCAGAGCTATTTATAGCATTTAGTCTGGTAGCTATACCATTAACTAAGGTAAAAGGTTTTTCAGTACTAGAGCTACCAATTAATAACCCATCGCGTTCGATAATAAAAGTTTTGGCAGTGGGGCTAATTTCTAATTGTTGTAAGAACTCGCTAATACTAGATAACAGTATATCGATGCCAAGACTGCCAACTAACTGGTGTTTTTCGTCATAGATAGGACTATTGATCCCAACTGAAATAAATTCAGGCGCATCATCCCAATTGTATACAGAACCCCAGATTGTTTTACCTGCTTTAACTGTTTCTTGGTGGGCTGGTTCTTCCAAAGGCTTGTAGTTATCGTATACTGCGATTACTTTAGTGCGATCGCCTTTACTATCTGTAGCATAAGTGTAGGATTTCCACTTAGTAGCGGGGGAAAGTTCGTCTATAGTCACTCCCTGTCCATCTAAAAATCTTCCTGCACCAGCATATTCTCCTGTGTTCAGTACATAAGAAATGAAAGTGATATCTGGATACGCTTGTAATTGTTTCCAAAAGTAATGTCCTGACGTTTTAAAATCTTCTAAGTCCAACAAGCCAAGAGCGATCGCATCAAGATTAGTTTGATTGAGTTTTTGTGGAGTTGCTAGATAATTATCCAGTCGTTCGGAAACTAAATTAATGCTTTTGTCGGTTAAACGATCTCCTAGATCGTTAACTGCTTGTTGTCCATTTTTGAAGGAAAGATAACCTACCAATCCTACTGCACCGACAATCTGCGTTACAAACGGTAAAACTAAAATTAAACGTAGAGGTAATCCTTTAAACCGATGGGATGCTTGAGTAATTTGCTTTTCTGGAGATGTGGTTGTTTTAAAAACTTTCATCTTCCTCTATTTAACAGATGGACATCAAAATACGGAGAAAATAATCTTCTCTATCTTAGATTGCCCAAAAAAAATTCTCGGAGCGCAAAATTTATTTTTATTTTTTTTATTTCTTGGCTAAAATTGCTGAGAATAATGCCTCTAAGTTTTTTAGAAGCATTAGTTAGTTGCGAACTTGTCTGATTCAACTAAATTCAAATTAATTAGAAATATATATCATAGTTATCTTTAGTTGCCTAAAAGCAATTGATTATGTGCAATCTACCACCGTTAAATACAGATACAATCTGGGCAATTCTTAAAGAAGAGCTTGATGATGCTACTGTTAATCAATTAGTTTGGCATTATCTCGGTTATTGTTACAATTCAACTACTCAAACTTGGGATGCAAATAATGTAGCTAATGATTGGAGAGAAGAATATCCCGAACCACCAGATTTTATCGCCAATCGCCCCCCGACAGTTAAGCTAACTCGTTCAATTCCCAAAGAAAATAAACAATTATTGAAAGAAAAGTTAGGTTTTCAAGGTTATAAAATTGGAGAATTTGGACCAAGACAAACCCGTCGTGCTACTGCTGCTAATTGGTTATTAAGTTATATGCAACAAGCGGGTATAGTTATTCTAAGTTAGAGCGTGCTAAAAAATTTAGATTCGATAAGATATCTCTACAAAAGCTATTAGCTATAAGCTTTTAGCTTTCCAAACGAAGATAAAAAATCGCTATATATAAATCAATCTAAAAAAATTTCCCTTGATAAAGATATTAGCAGCACAATAGATGTTGAAAAGTCCCACAACTAAAAAATATCTTTTATAAGAGTTTCATTATGATTTCAGAATCTCAAAAAAAGCGATCGCAATACGCTTGGCAAACCTTTCTCAACACTCCTTTAGAAGAGCAAATTCAACAATCTCTTCAAAGCGATGCTGGCAATAAAATTTTAGAGTTATTTCACGAAGTAGCGAATACTGTACCTGCTTATCAAGCCTTCCTCCAAGAACATCAAATCGAGCCTCAATCAATTCAAACCTTAGCTGATTTTCAAAATCTGCCTTTGGTAACTAAAGAGAACTACATTAAAAAATATCCTCTCTCAGAACTATGTCGCCAAGGATTATTAGAACAATGTGATACCATTGCTGTTTCTTCTGGTTCGACGGGAGAATCAACTTTTTGGCCTCGTTTTTTGAGTGATGAATTTCAAATTACTACCAGGTTTGAACAAATTTTTCATGATAGTTTCCAAGCTGATACTCGCAGCACTTTAGCTGTTGTTTGTTTTAGTCTTGGGACTTGGGTAGGGGGAATGTACACTACTAATTGCTGTCGTCATCTGGCAGCTAAAGGTTATCCCATTACGGTGGTTACCCCAGGTAATAATAAAACTGAAATTTTTCGGGTAATTAAAAAATTATCACCGCTGTTCGATCAGGTTGTTTTATTAGGTTATCCTCCTTTTCTGAAAGATATAATCGATAGTGGCATTGCTGAAGGAATTAAATGGCATGAATACTCTTTGAAACTAGTGATGGCTGGGGAAGTATTTAGCGAAGAGTGGCGTAGTTTAATTGCCGAAAGAATAGGTTCAACTAATCCTTGTTTTGATTTTGCTTCTTTATATGGAACAGCAGACGCAGGAGTATTAGGTAACGAAACACCTTTGAGCATTTGTATTCGTCGTTTTTTTGCTCAAAACCCTACTGAGGCTAAAACTCTGTTTGGAGAATCTCGTCTGCCTACTTTAGTCCAATTCGATCCGACAAGTAGATATTTTGAAACCCACAACGATACTTTACTTTTTTCTGGAAATAATGGTATCCCTTTAATTCGCTATCATATTTCCGATACAGGGGGAATTATTAGCTACCAAGAAATGTTGCAATTTCTGCGACAACAAGGGTTCGATCCTGTAGCAAAATTACAATCCCAATCCGAACGAGGAAATTATTCTTTACCTTTTGTGTATATTTTTGGTCGTTCTGCTTTTACGATTTCCTATTACGGTGCCAATATTTATCCTGAGAATATTCACGTAGGCTTAGAACAACCAGGAATTAGAGATTGGGTGACTGGGAAATTTGTGATGGAAGTTAAAGAAAATGAAGATCAAAACCGCTATCTTTCAATCATAGTCGAACTAGCTCCCAATATTAAAGCCAACGAAAACATGGAAAATGCGATCGCTTTTGCGGTCTATACTCAGTTACTTCGTCTCAATAGTGAGTTTGCTAACTATGTACCTCCACAATCTCAATTACCACAAGTTGCGCTTCTCCCTTTTTGTGAGCCTAATTATTTTCCTGCTGGAGTCAAGCATCGTTATACTCGTTCTTGAGTCAGGGCGAATTGCGGTTCGCCCCTACTTATTAACTAACTTGAGTTCTAAGATTTGATATTTGGCTGTTTTTTGGGTGTATTCTGGGACTTTTGAGTTTTTTGGGTTAAATTAACGCCCTGATTATATTTTTTCGGGTCTACTCCTGGGATTGGTGCAGCCGTAGTCATAATTTTGGTTCGGCTTTGAGATTTCCAATATTGATATTTGAGTAGAGGAAGAGAAGCTACTTTTTTAGCTAATGCCCAGAACAAGACATAACTTGCTATTAATCTTTCTAAAGCTCCAAAACAAGATTCTCGCAATAGAGCGATCGCAGCTTGTTGTTCTGGATCATCTTGATTTTTTAAGTATAAAGAATCATCGTTACTCGGCAAAATAATTGCGTGCTGAAAACCTTGTTGACTGATTTTGGGATTATGTCCAATTGCCATAATTTCAGGGCCTACATTCATGTGTCTGACTCCACTAGCTTGTTTACCAGCTAGAGTTACAGCGTTTTCATCCTGTTGTTGTTTTTCTCCTCTTCTGCCATCAGGTATGCCTAAAAAGATCAAAGTACCTCGGACTACTCGGTGGGCAAAATCGTGTAGCAAGTGATCTTTTGGATCTGCGCCGTGTACTTCTAAAGAGGCAATTCCATAGCTAAGGGCAAACAATTTACTGACATAGGATTTTAATAATTGATTTACCCAAAATACATCACCGATAACTAAAGTTCTTTTGCCAATCCTAGCTAATAGTTGTCTACCTTGGAAATAACGAAGTCCCAACGTCCATAACCAAGCACCAAAGATATAAATGCCAATATCTGCCAGAGTCACCACAGGTGTAATTAGCTTGAGTAGAAACCAATCTGGGGGTAAATTAGCTGCTAAGATAACTAGCCTTAATAAGGTTTTGGCAAGGGGAATGGTGTAACCAAAAGGAATTGCCCAGCCTACAGTGATTAAAATGTACAAGGCATGAATTGCCCAAGCTAGAGGCATTTCGGTAATATGATTTGCCCAGTGACGACCATTTTTAATTAAAGTTTGTTTGATTGAAGATTTAATCGTTTCTCCTGTACCAGTAGTTCCAGTAATTTGCATTACATTTTTGTCAAGAAAGTCCTGTTTCATTTTTTCTAGAATCTCCAGACTTTCTTCTGTTAAAGTCATGCCAAAGGCATGGAAATCAGGAAAATTATGTCTCAGTCTTTTAGCTAGATACAACCACAACTCAGTTAAAGTTTGCTCGGCTGCAACCACAGTTACAGTTGCTGTTTCAGCGGTTCTGCGTCCGCTACAATTGATAAAAATCCTCTGACGATTAGCAGTATAGGTTAGTCTTGATTGTGAGACTGCCGTAACTCCATCATTTCCTTCTATTGAGTCTAGGAAACTACCTAATTCACCCGTTAAAATAAATAGTTCCCCAATAATCCCTTCACTGCATAAGCGATCAAAGGCATTAATAGCTTGTACTGTAGGAAAGGTTTGACCAGATTGAGTAATGGCTAGGACTAAAGAATTTTTGCCTAGATGTAAACTACTATAGTCCTGATTTAAATCCTGTAAAACTTGATTGGCAGAAATAGCTTTGACGTTTAAGTAGGGAAAAATAATTTTTAAATCTTCAGCAAATTTTTCTCCCAACCACAAACTATTTTCTACTCCAGTAATTAATAAATCTACGGCTGGCATTTGCCTAACCTGACTAATTAACCCAGCTTGAAACATCTTTCGTCGTTTTTGCTCAAAGCGTTGGGCTTTTTCACTCAAGAGATGAACCAAATAATCTGCACTTTGACGATTAAGAGAAGCAGGATTTTGCCAGGTGGTTTCTATTTCTTTCAGTACCTGGGGAATTGCCTCAATATCACTAGCAACGGGATCTTTGGTGTCAAATTGAGGGGTTTGCAAATATTGTCGATAGGGATGATCTTCCATCGAGTTCCAGCGCGAGTCAAGTTCTGAAGAAATTAACTCTCGCCCTTGGTTCATGGAGTAAACGACAATACTATTAGCAGTAACTAAAGCAACTTCTCCTGTCGTTTGATCTAAGTCTAAGCGATCGCAGTGAGATTTACCTAATAAAACCGCATCAACCGCAGCAGGTTCGGAAGCATAGACTAAATATTTTTCTTGCCAATTAAACCCAACTGAAATTGGTTGTCCTTTGGCACTTAAAACTAATCGTTCTGGTTCTAGAGTAGAAACGGTGACTAAACCAAAACTACCTTTTGCCCTGGACATAAAAGTTCTGGTGGCACGATATAAATCATTGTAAAAAAATGCTTGAATGGCAGTTCTGACAAAGGCGATTTTGCTTTCCTCCGACCAATTGCTGATAGCATTGTCTTGATTCAGTGCCAGTAAGATATCATTTTCAAGTAGACTAAGATTCTTGGGGTTGGAAAGCGCATCAGAGTCAACAAAAAGATTTTTATGAACAAAGAAAATTTGCTCAAAGAAATTTGCCCAGTTAGCTATGGTTTGAGGAGAAGGAGCGGTATTAGGTGCTTTAGCAGCAGGTTGTTTGTCTCCAAAAGCTGACTCAATCGATTCGGCAATTACAAATTGATAAGCTAGTCGAACTGAAGCATCCCACATTCCTTGGGTAATTAATAAATCCATCATGCCCGCAATTTTGGGAGAATCTCCTTTGGTACGATTGGGAGTCTGCAAAACTCGTTCTAGCCACCAACCTAACTCCTGATTTTCTACTGTTTTTCCAAACAAAATCCAAGCATCAAAATCCCCGTTGTGAGTAATGCGATGATTAACGTTTTTTGGCTGAAAAACCCATTTTCTCTCTATTAATTGCCAAACCTTAACAGTTCTAGCACTCATCCATTCATGCCAATGAGTTTCGATAATTGCGGGAGGACTACTAGTAGCAAAACGATAGTGCCACACTCCCATTGTCGATGATTCTAAAGGCTTGATACCTTGAGCTATTGCCTTTTGTCTGACTGGTGCAAAGACTGTTTCCATCGATTGAGTTAAATTTTCTCTTTTCTTGTTAACTACTTTTTTGCCAACAAAAACAACTTGATTCTCTGGGTTTCGAGCAATAACTAATCCTCCTCCAGCTTGTTCGCCTCGAATTTCCGTTTCATGCCCCATTTGATAAAACATTTTTACTACTCTTTCGGGTAAAAGCTGACTATCATTAGGATTTCTTTGCCCCAAAAAACCAAAATTACCGCAATAGAAACACTCAGCTACTCCTGTTACAAAAGCTTCCCAATCGGAAATAGAGGTAATAATAACGATCAAATTGGCGTGAATAAAAGCTTGAATTAAAAATAAATTTATAAAACTCAAATTAATCTGATTTTTGAAGAAATAATCCCAAACAACCCCAACCACTAAAGAATTCAAAGCAATCCCACCCATTGCTTTAAGCCTAATCCGCCAAGGAGTAATCTTTCCTGATTCCAACCATAGAGAAGTTGTTTGATTTAGCCAAGGAATAAAGATAGGTTGAAAAGGAAGCAGAGATTTCAAAAAGTCTCTAATACTTCTATGTTCAAGAATATTACTAAGACTCAAAGCAGAGGTTTTAGAATCAATAATTGCGATCGCGATTGTGTGTCCTAAACCATGAATTAAAATCGCACTATTCCAAACTAACCTAATTATAAATGCGATCGCCAAAAATATTAGACAGTTGTTTGTTAACCCAATCGTATTTGTTCTTACTAATACCAAAATTAATGCAGTTATAAGTTCAGGCAGCAAGGTTTGAATAATCAAAGGAAACGCAGTTAAATCTAATTGCGGTTGCTCGTTTTTCATGTTGTGAATCCTATAAATTTGAGCCAAATTGATTTGATTTCTCCAATCTGAGTAAACATAGCTACTTGGAGAAACAAAAATAAATAATTTAAGGTAAAACTTTGAGGCTTGTTTTTCTTAGTCTTTATTGTATAGATTCGATAGCAAAAAACATCTGAATAAAATCTTTTCGTAACATCAACGGATTTTAACCAGTTTATTTGAGGATTAATTTAAATTAATTACGACAAAAGTGCAGAGGTAAAAAGGTGAAGAATAATTATAGTGTTACCAAAATGTTCAAATCAATCTCATTCTTATTAGACCTTTTGCCTTAGACCTTTTGCCTCCTGCTTCAATTCAGCCAAGGTTTTGGCGACTTATGCAAGAAGTCTATTAAACGTTTTACACTGATAACTGTACGGGCAAGGTACTGCCTTGCCCCCTACTGATAACTGATAACTGAAAAATGGAGTGGCAAGAAATTTCTGGGAGTTGGGTTTATATACCTACCATTAAACCAATTGGGATTGTTCATTTTTTAGGGGGTGCGTTTGTAGCTACTGCCCCCCAAGTAACCTATCGTTCTCTTCTGCAACAATTAGGACAAGCGGGATTTGCTATTATCGCTACTCCCTTTCTAAATACTTTAGATCATCTTGCGATCGCAAGAGATGTTCTCAACCGTTTTGAGACAATTTTAGACCGTTTACAAAGGAATAATCTGCTCAAAAAAGGTTATCTTCCTATTTACGGCATCGGACATAGTATGGGTTGTAAACTACATCTACTAATTGGGAGTTTGTATGAAGTCGAAAGGGCTGGTAATATTCTGATTTCTTTCAATAATTATCCTGCCAGTCGTGCTATTCCTTTTTTAGAGCAATTTAATAATACTCTGACTCTGAGTTTGAATGTTAATCCTGCTTTAAATGTCGAATTTAGCCCTTCTCCTACCGAAACAAGTGAGTTAATTGCCAGTAACTACAATATTCGTCGTAATCTTCTGATCAGATTTAATAACGACACCATCGATCAAACTATTACCTTAGAACCTGTTTTACAACAACGCTTTCCTGAGATGATTGCTACTTTAACTCTGCCAGGCAATCATTTAACTCCTCTTTCCCAAGAAATTAACTGGCAAGCTGGAGATATTTTTACTCCCTTTGATGCCTTTGGGCAATGGTTTAAGCAAGGATTTTCTCGTGATTTATCCCGCCTAAACCAAGAGATTTTGCGTTGGTTGAATCCTTTTTCCCTAGTTTAACTCACTGTTATTTCTTGAGTTTGGTGTTCGAGTAAAGCGATCGAATCCATTGGATTAGTATTGTACAGTACCATTGTCGTAGTATCGTTACGTTTAAAACCAATGCGTTCGTAAAAACTTTGTTGATGAGTAGTAGTTAAATAAACTCTTTCTACTTTATTAACTTTCGGATGGGAGATGACAGTTTCGACTAACTTGCGCCCCAAACCCATACCACGATAATCTGGATGAACAACTACATCCCAAATTCCTGCCCGATAGATGCCATCAGAAGTAGCTCTCGAAAAACCAATTAACTTGCTTTGATCCCAAATTGTAACAACAGGATCGCTATTTGCGATCGCAATTTCTAAATCCTCTATACTCCTTTCTCGCGCCCAAAAAGCAGCCATCGTAAATAAATTTATAAGTTGTTGATAGTCTACTCTTGATTTGTCTACAGAAAATTGAATGTGGCTGCAATCCATTGTAGCTGAATCCTCTTGTTTAAAAATTGTTGCTAAGGTCTTTATCTTTATTTGGATGGCTAAAAATCTTTTTTGATTGTAGCGATATTTACAGATTTTTTAAATCGTTGCTAGATATTTTTGTCGAGATTTCTTGACAATATTTAAATCAAGAGAATAGTGATAACAAGCAATGATTGAGCAGATAACTAAATTTATAAACTGTTTAACTAGTAATAAACTCAGTAGATAATAATTTTGTTATAAATAATTTAAATAGAAATGATAAGTAGATTTATAGTGATTGTCAATAAAATGAAATTCAGTGTATCTAGGTTGCTTTTGTTACAATCAAAATCACATTTAATTTAGAAAAAATAGTTTTTACTTTCTAGAGATAATTAATGAGATTATTTTATGAATATTTTTTTATTTATTTAACATAATTATAATTAACAATTAAAAATAAATAATTTATCAAATTATAAAAAAAAAACAATGTTTAATCATTAACAGTATTTTTATTGAACAAAAAAAAGCAATTTAAACTAAGTAATATTATTTTTTAATAGCCAGAAAAAAATCTAAACCAATTGCTTTAAATCATTGTTTAATTTCTACGATAAATTATAAAGTGTTATGTTTTTATATTTTGTACATAATTTAATTCTTTAAAATTTTTCTATTCTTAATTAAGCATTTGTTTGATAAAAATTGCTTGATACTCTTATTTTTAAATAAAAATCAATTAAACTAAAAACATTGCCTAAAATTAATTTTTTTTATTGATTTCAAAGATGCAGTATCGACGGTTTGGACGAACAGAATTACAAATGCCTGTATTTTCCTGTGGAGGCATGAGATATCAATACAAATGGCAAGATTTACCTCAATGGCAAATACCTGGAGATAACCAACGCAACCTTGAAGCAACTATTAGTCGTTCCTTTGATGTTGGAATTAATCATATCGAAACTGCTAGAGGTTATGGTAGTTCGGAAATGCAACTAGGTAGAATTCTTCCCAAATTACCGCGTGAAAAATTAATAGTTCAAACTAAAATATCTCCCAAAGCAGATCCAAAAGAATTTCGTCGACAATTTCATCAATCTCTCAAATTTTTGCAATTAGAATATGTTGATTTACTAGGACTTCATGGTATCAATGACGAAGAAACGTTTCAACAGAGTCTTCGCCCAGGAGGATGTTTAGATGAAGCGAGAAAACTGCAAGCAGAAGGCAAAGTAAAATTTATTGGTTTCTCTACTCACGGTTCGACAGAAATTATCATCAAAACTATTGAAACAGGACAATTTGATTATGTAAATCTTCACTGGTACTATATCAATCAAAATAATTGGAAAGCTATCGAAGCAGCGCAACGTCAAGATATGGGGGTATTTATTATCAGTCCTTCTGATAAAGGTGGTAAACTCTACGATCCGCCTCCGAAATTAGTACAACTCTGTCAACCTCTAAGTCCGATGGTATTTAACGATTTATTCTGTTTATCTCATCCTCAAGTTCATACTCTTAGTTTAGGGGCTGCTAGACCATCAGATTTTGAAGAACATCTCAAAGTACTATCTTTGTTAGACCAAGCAGAAACAATCTTACCACCGATTGTAGAACGGCTTGAACAAGCTGCGGTAGAAACTTTGGGATTGGAATGGGTACGTACTTGGAATGTGGGTTTACCTAGCTATGAAGAAACACCAGGTAAGATTAATATTCCCGTAATCTTATGGTTGAGAAATTTAGCCATAGCCTATGACATGATGGAATATGCCAAGATGCGATATAACCTCTTGGGTAATGGTGGACATTGGTTTCCTGGTGCAAAAGCCGATCGCGTCAAAGAATTTAATTTGCAACCTTGTTTAAAAAATAGTCCTCATGCAGAGACTATTCCTAATTTATTAATCGAAGCAGATCGTCTGTTAGGTGGTCAAGCAGTGCAGCGTCTTTCTAGAAGTTAAGAGATTTTAGTTTAAATAGAATTAATCAACATGGATTCATATCAATTTTGATTGGTTTTGGTATATAGTTTGATTGATTTTTATTCACTTAAATCTATGACTAATAAGCACAACTAATCAATGTAGTAAAAAATAAGCATTTTACAAAGCCGTGAGTTGCACGTAACTATAAAAGAAGAAACCTTAAGAAATTTAAAGTACTTTCTAAGGAGTTAATCATGGTTGCACTCACAGATATTCATCAAACAGCTAAATCTACTGGTAGACTGACTCTACAAACTGTCGAGATTGCGCCGGAAACTACTGCAATTCGTTGTCTAGATTGGGATCGCGATCGCTTTGATATTGAATTTGGCTTACAAAATGGTACAACCTACAATTCTTTTATCATTCAAGGGGAAAAATTAGCTTTAGTTGATACTTCTCATCAAAAGTTTCGTCAACTTTATCTTGAATTACTTTCAGGTTTAATCGATCCATCTCAACTTGATTATCTAATTATCAGTCATACCGAACCCGATCATAGTGGTTTGGTTAAGGATGTTTTGGCATTAGCACCTCAAGTTACGGTAGTCGGTGCGAAGGTAGCAATTCAGTTTTTAGAAAACATGGTGCATCAGCCTTTTAAACATCAGATTGTTAAAAATGGCGATCTCTTGGATTTGGGTAACGGGCATCTATTAGAATTTGTTTCTGCTCCTAATTTACACTGGCCCGATACGATTTTTACCTACGATTACAAAACTCAGGTTTTATATACTTGCGATGCCTTTGGGATGCATTATTGCGATGAACCTACTTATGATGAGGATTTGGAACTAATCGAGGCAGACTTTGAATATTACTATGACTGTCTAATGAAACCCAATGCCCGTTCGGTTTTAGCTGCGATCAAACGGATGGGTAAATTAGAATTAGGAACGATCGCGACAGGACATGGCCCTTTACTACAATACCATCGTGCCGAATTAGTTGATCGCTATCAGCAATGGAGTCAGGCACAAACCAAAACTGAAACTCTAGTCGCGCTGTTTTATTCCGAAGACTATGGTTATAGCGATTATCTCGCCAGAGCGATCGCACACGGGATTACAAAAACAGGAGTAGCAGTAGAATTAGTCGATTGGAACGACACCGAACCTCAAGAAGTAAGAGAATTAGTCTCGCAAGCAGCAGGTTTAGTCATCGGGATGCCTCCCCAATCAGACAAAGAAGTCCATGCTATTCTCAGTACTATCCTAGCAGCAGCCCATAGTAAACAAGCGATCGCACTATTTGAATCTGGTGGAGGAGAAGACGAACCCATTTATCCTTTACGCAATAAGTTTCAAGAAATTGGTTTAATCGAAGCTTTTCCGCCCATTTTAGTCAAAGAATCTTTTAATCAAATTATTAATCAAGTCTGCGATGAAGCTGGTACAGATTTAGGACAATGGTTAACCCGCGATCGCACTGTCAAACAAATTAAAGCTATTGATAACAGCTTAGAAAAAGCTTTGGGCAGAATCAGCAACGGTTTATATATCATCACTGCCAAAAAAGGTGAGATTTCCAGTGCAATGGTTGCTTCTTGGGTAACTCAAGCTAGTTTATCTCCCTTGGGAATTGCGATCGCTGTTGCCAAAGATCGGGCAATTGAATCATTCTTACACATCGGCGATCGTTTCGTGTTGAATGTTTTAGAAGAAGGTAATTATCAGGGCTTAATTAAACATTTCCTCAAACGTTTTCCTCCTGGTGGCGATCGCTTTGAAGGCATCAAAACCGTACCGGCTAATAATGGTTCACCGATCATTGCTGAATCTTTAGCGTATCTTGAATGCGAAGTGATTAACAGAATGGAATGTAGCGATCACTGGATTGTTTATAGTACCGTGCAAGCTGGCAGAGTCGCCAAACTAGATGCCCTGACTGCCGTTCATCATCGCAAAGTAGGTAATCATTATTAATTAGCTATTAGCTGTTAGTTATTAACTTTTAGCTTTGCTTAATCAGCAAATTAGAAACTAATCAATTGACTTAATTTGTTTTTATCCGCGATCCCTCTTTCCTCTTTTTCTAATGCAGAAACTTATTGATAACTCATCAACTCCCTGGTACAAACTACTCAATAGCAGTGGAGTAGTTAGAGCTTTGGAATTTATCCAAGACTTGATTATTGTCTCTCTTTGTATTGGTTTATTTAGCTTTATGGCGATTCAGTTGCGAGAGATGTTTATTTCTCTGCTACCGCCTTTAAATTTTACTGACGTTACCGCAGATATTCTGTTTTTGCTGATTTTAGTTGAATTATTTCGTTTATTAATCATTTACTTACAAGAACATCGAGTATCTATTGGAGTCGCCGTAGAGGTTTCTATTGTTTCAGTTTTAAGAGAAATTATTGTCAAAGGAATTTTAGAAACACCTTGGAGTCAGGTATTAGCAACTTGTTCTTTTTTATTAGTGTTAGCAATCTTGTTAGTAGTCAGAGTTTGGCTACCGCCTACCTTTGAAGGCATCGATCCAGAGCAAAAAGTATCTCAAAGATACAAAAAACAAGCATTAAACGGTAATTCTTCCATCACAAACCAACTAACAAACAACTCACATCGATAAATCATCTGCGTTGATCTGTGTTCATCTGTGGACAAACAATTAACAATCAACTATTAACAACTAACAATCATGGTACAAGCAACTATTAAACCAACATCAACTAAAAAAAGAGACGTTCAAGTAGCAACAATTAGCACAAATACTCAAGTATTGCGATCGCGTACTTGGGAGAGATTAAAATTTGAAGTGGAATATTCTCGTCAAAAAGGCACAACCTCAAATTCTTATCTTATTCAAGCCGATAAAATTGCTTTAATCGATCCACCAGGACAATCTTTTACTCAAATTTATTTAGAAACCTTAGAAAATCATCTCGACTGGCAAAAATTAGATTACATCATCCTACAGCACGTCAATCCCAACCGCTTGGCAACGGTACAAGTATTAGCAGGAAAAGCACCCCAGGCGAAAATAATCTGTTCTAAACCAGCAGTTAATGCCCTCAAAGCAACCTTGACTTTTCCCGAATGGCAAGCTCGCATTCAAGTAGTTAGAGATGGTGATACTTTAGACTTAGGACAAGAACATCAACTACAATTTATTAGTGTTCCTACTCCTCGCTGGGTAGATGGCTTGTGTACTTACGATCCTCAAAGTAAAATCCTCTACACTGATAAATTCTTTGGCTCACATTTGTGCGACGAATCCATTTTTGATGATAACTGGAAACAACTAGACCAAGACCGTCGTTTCTATTTTGATTGTCTTCATGCTTCCCAAACCAAACAATTAGAAACTGCTTTAGACAAATTTACGACTTTTCCTAATAAAATATATGCTCCTGCTCACGGTTCATTAATTAAATACAGCCTCAGTCGCTTTAGCTATGATTATCGTCAGTGGTGTCAGCAGCAAAAAGCCCAAGAATTAAAAGTGGTTCTTCTGTATGCCTCTGCTTATGGTAATACTGCAACTATGGCTAATGCGATCGCACAGGGATTGGTACAATCTGGAGTAGCGGTAGAATCAATTAACTGTGAACTCGCTTCTACTGAAGAAATTACCCAAGCAATTCAAACTTGTGATGGTTTTATCATTGGTTCGCCTACTTTAGGAGGTCATGCACCAACTCAAATTCAAACTGCTTTAGGAATTATCCTTGCTAACGCAGCCAAAACTAAATTAGCAGGGGTGTTTGGTTCTTATGGTTGGAGTGGTGAAGCGATCGATGTGTTAGAAAATAAACTAAGAGATGCTCACTATAGTTTAGGTTTTGAACCAATTCGTGTCCGTTTTAGTCCCACCGCTACTATTTTAGAAGAATGCGAAGCAGCAGGAAGAGAATTTACCCAAAAACTGAAAAAAACTAAAAAATTACGCACTCCTAAACAAGCTGTTACAGAAACTCAAATCGATCGCACTGAACAAGCAGTCGGCAGAATTGTTGGTTCTCTCTGTGTCTTAACCACCTTTCATAATAACCAACATAGCGGTGTGCTAACTTCTTGGGTATCTCAAGCAACTTTTAATCCTCCTGGTTTAATGATTGCGGTTGCCAAAGAACAAAATGCCGATTTAATTAGAAATCCAGGCGATAAGTTTGTGCTGAATATTCTCAATGAAGGCAAAAATGTCAGAAGAAACTTTTCCTATCAAAGTAGTAATTCTTTTGACAATTTAACTACTAAAACTGCTAGCAACGGTTGTTTAATCCTCGAAGAGGCTTTAGCTTATTTAGAATGTACCGTTCAAAGTCGAATGGAATCAGGAGATTGCACTTTAATTTATGCTGTAATTGATCGCGGTGAAGTATTAGAGAATCATGGCATTACGGCAATTCAACATCGTAAATCTGGTAGTCATTATTAATTTATCTGATTTTTTCAACCCAAGGGAAGATTAATTTCAGGCGATCGCTATTAGATCGAAATCGAATTAGCGTTAATTATTGCTTGGTTTTAATTGGCTAACTGCTTTAATCAATCGTTTGGTAATTAGAAAGTATTGTTTATCTCTTTATTTGTCGCTTTAGTAGCCGATCCTTTATTTAGCTGTGGCAGAGTTTGGGTAAAGTTGTTGAAGTTTTGCCTCCGTCGCTTCTGTTAAAGGTAATATTTCTGTAGTTTCTAGAGGCAGAGCTAAATCTTGATATCTAACAAAAGCTAAATCATTTTGATTGATCGAGACATAAACAGGAGGTTGAGATTGCAAAATCTCTCTAATTTCTTGTTCTACTAAAGCAATTTCTTCAATTGATAGTTTACCTGTAATTGTTCCTAGTCGGAAGTAAAAATCATTATCAATACTATCTGGTATTTGATGGTATTTATGTAATAAATTAAACTGTTGGGCTTGACGACGAATATTGTCTATTTCGAGAGTAATTTTAGGTTCGACAAAAGACCAACCAATTAATACAGGAATAAATTTTTCTTCTTCCAAGGATTGAACTTGGAAAGTGCGAATTGAAGGATGTTGGTTGCGACTTAAAAAGTGATAATCAACCTCTGATTGATAACCACCAAAGCGAATTACTATTGGAAATCTTACTTGATTTTGAAGATAATTAAGCCAAGCAGATAAATTTAAGTAACGAATTTCTTGTCTATATTCGTAAAACCATTTATTAATAATTCCTAATTGAGTTGATAGCCCTTCACAACCAATAATCGTTCCGTGTATTTGTTCAATTTGGTAATTAGTAAAATGGGATTTATTATTCAAAAATTTATTAAGACAATTAATAACTGTGTTAATTAAATTAGTTAATTGAGATGGCTTATTGTGATAAAAGGCGACTAAACTAACATTAGGAATTTGAGGAATAGAATAAGTATAAATTGAAGTTGTCATAATTTTAAAAAATAAATTTATCAAATCTGGTTAAAATCTTAAAATCTATCAAAATGATGGTTGCCAACTGTCAAAATCGTTAAACTGAAGAGTTGATAGACAGGCTTGTTTGGTAAAATTTCCTGAAAATAACCCAATATATATTAAGATTATGCAACAAATATTTAGCGCGATCGCTCTACTTCCTCCTTATTTAGTTTTTCTATCAGTTGTGTTAGTTATTTTACCAGCGATCACAGCAATTATTGTACGCTATTGTCTTTATCAACATTTAGGAAGATTAACTAAAAGTAGTAGAAAATTATTAGCTGGATTTCAATTGGAGTTAGAGCCTAAAATTATTAACAAGCTAGAAAAAAGATGTCAGGAAATTAATTTAGACCGAGAACAAATTAATACTACAGCTATTATTGAAGGTGTATATAGCCAAGAACAGTTTAATTGTTTAGGATTGACACTCAATTGTGAAAAAACAGATAATTTTACCCGTGTTTTACCAAATTTACTCTTAGCTTTTGGGTTACTCGGAACATTTTTAGGAATTACTATTAATTTATCTAATCTCAGTCAAACTATTACTCAAGTCGATCTAGCAGATATGAGAAGTTTGGTAGCAGAATTAAATCAACCTTTACAAGGGATGGGAATTGCTTTTCTTACTAGTTTAATTGCGGTTGCTTTTAGTTCTTTGTTAACTGTAATTAATCTTAGTTGGAATACGAGTTTAGTTAAAACAAACTTAATTCATTCTTTAGAAGATTATTTAGATAATATTTATTTACCTCAACTTCAACCAATGCCTCCTTTAGTTGAAGCAATGGAAAGATTTAATCAAGATTTTGGTAGGATGCTTCATCAACTGGGAAATACTATCGAACAAGCAGTAGTTAATGCTTTTTCTAGAATCGAAAATAGTGCTAGTACTTTCGAGCAAGCTGCCAATATTTTAGACCAAAGTAGATTTCCTGAAAAACTATCTTCTGCAACCAATAATCTTGCGATCGCACAAAATCAATTTTCTCAATCTTCTTTAGTATTACAAAAATCTACCCAAGCTTTTGAACATAGTCTAGATGGAATGCAAAAAGTCGCCCGCAAGCTTTTAGAAGTAAGTACTGAAATTAGTAATATTAATCAAAAATATAGTAATTTAGTCGAACTTTCTCAACATAGAAATAATATCGAACAAGTAGGTTTAAAAGAAATTCAAATGGAGTTAGCTAGATTAATTGAGCAAATGCAAACTAAATTGGGCTAAATATTTTAAATTTTAATAAACGGTATAATTTAGGATTTCTATAAATCATTTCAGCCAAAGATGCTCATCTGTAGCTCATTTTGCAGGTGTAATTACCGTAAATCTTAATTGTCTGGAAAGTTTTACAATCATAGCAGTTAATAACATAAGTAATCTATTTAGCTTTATGTGGCGCAAAGTTTTAATTTTATTGATGTGTCTAACTTTAAGTTGGACTACAGTTGCTTGTGGTAGTTCTTCAACTGTTCAATCTAACCAACCAAGTTTTAATAATAACGTTTCTTCTGCCCCGACTTCCATTGCTGATGGTAAGTATCCCGTACAACAGGCTACTTATAACGATGTTGATGGGCAATATAGTTTAATGTTACTAAATACCCCACCAGGGACACCTCCAGTCTTCCAAACTGCTAACCTACAGATGGCACGTTTAAGTGATGAAGCGATTAAGAATGGGGAAAAAACTTATCTTCAGGTAGAAAATAATCAATCAGTTATGTATTTAACTGAAGACTTCAAAATTGAATATGTTCATAACGTCACTGAAACTAGAACCGATCCTAACACTGGTCAACAACAAACGGTTATCGTCAGAAGAGAATCTAATTTTTGGACTCCTTTTGCTGGTGCTTTAGCAGGACAAGCATTAGGTAGTTTATTATTTAGACCCCAATATTATGTACCACCTGTATATCAACCAGGAGGATATTTAACTGGTTTTGGTGGTTATGGTAGTAGCTATAATCAAGCTATTAATCGCTATCAAGAACGCTACAATACCCCTCCAGCAGTAGTTAAAAACCGTCAAACTTTAAGGACTACAGGTTCGCTTAGAAATACTTATACCAGTAAAACTAGAAATACCATCACCAGACCTAATCCTAGTAATAGTCGTGCTACTGGTTCTGGTTTTGGTTCAAGTGACCTCCGTTCCTCTGGTCAATCTAAGTATAGACAGTCTAAACCTTCAAGTAGTTTTGGTAGTGGTCGGAGTAGTCGTAGACCAACTGCTAGTTTTGGTAGAAGAAGAAGATAAATTGAGGGTTGATTATTAGTACAAATACTTTCTAATAAAGTAATCTAGAAGCTCAAAGCGATCGCGTATATATGCGATCGCTTTGATTGTTTAAGAAATTGTAGTAATTGACCGAGAAACACCGATGGCAGCAGGCACAGCAGTTGAACGGCGGTGTACCGCTGACTAAATTTTTAATTGCTAAAAACTCTTGAAAATAGTTTTAAACTTTTTGTTAAGGGTTAATCACGAGTCAATTTTTCAAGTAATTCAGGAAAAATTTGTTTAAATTCAGTATTTTGTCCCAATAACAGCATCAGATGGATACTTAGTAAATAAAGACTTCCTAATAAAGGAATAAGCCAAGATAGCTGTGTATTAATCATTGTTCAATATCGTTTCTCTTCACACTTATGTTGCAAAGGATAAAATTAAATTTCTTCAGTATAATTGCTTAAATTTCTGAAACTGCTGAAATATTTTAGGTATTTTTACTGTTGAGTTATCAGCAATTTTAGCTAGATGTTTATTAAAAATTAAAATAACTCGATTGTTTTTAAATGTTTTCACGACAATAACTAGACAAAGCTGAGATCGTTGCGATTTAAGCTTTACTTAGGCGTGTGTGCATCATCAAAAGCGAATAGTTCAGTGTTTACAGTTGTGTACGAACTTAATAAAAAGATCCGTTTTAATAACTTTTGACCTTTAATTTCTTCAAAAAGCCTGCCCTTAAGTCAAACCCAATACTCATTATTCAGGACAAGGCTTTTGACTTTTATTTATTTAAAAATAATTAAGCAAAAGAATAATTAATTTACTTGCTTAATTATTTCTTGTAAAAGATTACGAAATTCTCCTTTAGGATGACCACCTTTGACTTCACCCAAAATTTTGAAATCTCCTTCAGGCGAATCACAAATAATATAAGTAGGCCATCCCATACCTTCTTTTTTAGGATATTGAGCCAATAAAATATTGCGATACTTCCGATAAGTAGTAGTATCTTGCATTTTCACATCAATAAAATCTAGATTTAATTCGGTTGCTACTTTTTGATCGTAAAACGACATTTTATGACAAATACCGCAATCTTCAGAAGAAAATTTAATGACAGCTAAACTCATAATTTTTTCTCAGTAAAATTGATTAAAAAAGTTAATTTTAAGTAAATAAATTAAGCTCAAATATTTAATTTCGAGAGTCTGGGGATAATAGCTGACCGAGTGTTTCTTAAATCGGTCAAGCACAAATTGATTTAAAAACAGACTCTTGAAGCCTTAGACAAAAGTTCCATTATCCATCTCTTTCAGTCCGTAACCATCGACTTTGAGGTTGAACCACAAACTTTAGATAAATAGGAATTTTACTCAACACATAAAAAGGAATAGCGATCAAACTTAATAAAGACAAATTGTTCCGACCATATTGCCACCAAGCGAGTAAAACCCCAACTACAATAAAACAACCAGCAATTGATGCGATCGCAGCAGGTAAAAGTGAAGCACCGATTGTCACAGCTAGATAACAAATCATTGTAGCTATTAACCCCATCATTACCAATAAAGATAAAGGTGGTACAAATATATCTAAAGCCAAAACTAATAGCTCAATACGTCTTTGTTTGATAAATTCTTTGAGCAATCGAGGTACTTCGACTAAAATCATTTCGATATGACCATGTTCCCAGCGCATTCTTTGACTTTGAGCGTGTTTATTTTTCATCAGTCTTCCTGTCACTAAGGCTTCTTGACAAAAAATTGGACTATCTCCAGCGATTACCAAATCGACAGTTAACTGCATATCATCAGTGGTTTTACTACCAGCTAAAGAAACTTTACTAATTACTGACCAAGGGAAAGCCATTCCTGACCCAGTTAACAAAGAATGCCATCCCAAACGATTTAAACCTTTGAGACGAACCAGATTTTTCACTGTCAGAGAAAACATAGAAATTCTATCTTTCAGGCTAGGATGATCTGGTTGATCCATTAAATAAGTTGCTTGTACTGGTCTTCCTGAATCGTGAGCCAAACGGGTAATACTAGCAATTGTGCCTGGTTCAATTTGACAATCAGCATCAAGGATGACCACAACTTCAGGAGGATCGTTTTCAATAAATTTAAGACCGTAGTCTAAGGCATATCCTTTGCCACGTTGTTCTTGATTGAACCGCTCTATTACTTTAGCTCCAGTACTTCTGGCTAAAGCTGCTGTCTCATCGTGACAATTATCCGCAATGACAACTAATCGATCTTGCGTATTTAATTGGGCTAAAACTTTTTGGAGAACAGATTCGATCTGTTCAGCTTCATTATGGGCAGGAACCAAAACTACTGTTCTGGGATGAGCTAAATTTGTTTTTTTGAAGCGATCTTTTCGAGCAAATAAAGAAGCAATGCACTCGATTAATAAAACAACAGAAGGAATTATTAAAAAAAATATAATGCCAATAAATAAAGCTATATTTAATACCTGTATCATAAATACTAACTTATTCGCTGTTTGCAACATTACTTTATCAATCTCCTAAGATTAATACAATCCTTGAGTTGTGTCTTCATTTCTTCTTTATAAATAATTACGACAATTTTCACAAAAATATGCTGGTAGCTATTTGTATAATTACTTACAAACGTCCTGAAGGTTTAAAGCGGTTACTTGAAGGTTTGAATCAATTAGCTTTTGAAAAGCTTGAAAATCTCTATCTTGAAGTAATTGTAATTGATAATGATAACGCTGGAATAGCAGAAAAAATTGCTCAAGAAATTAAACCTCAATTTCGCTGGCGTTTAATAACAGGTATAGAAATTAAGCGTGGAATCACTTATGCTCGAAATAAATCGATCGCCTTAACTTCAAAAAACTCTGATTATATTGTCATGATTGATGATGACGAAGTACCTGAACCTCTATGGTTGGAAAAACTATTGTTAACTCAACAACAATATGATGCTGATGTAGTAACTGGTCCAGTGTTACCCTATTTCCAAGCAGAGGACGTACCTGAATGGGTAGTTAAAGGAAAATTCTTTAATTGGCCTAGATTCCAAACTGGAGAGCAAAGACACGTAGCTTTTACTAACAATGTCCTAGTTCGTGCCAAAATCTTACAACAACTTAATCCAGTTTTTGATGACCGTTTTGCAATTAGTGGCGGAGAAGATTCTCATTTGTTTATGAGACTTCATCAAACAGGAGCTAAAATTGTTTGGGCAGATGAAGCAATAGTTTATGATTGGATTCCTTCTTCTCGTACTACTTCTGAATGGATTCTACAACGTGGTTATCGCACCTGGGGAACCCAAAGTATTGTAGAAAAAGAATTGTATCCTTCTTTTATGGTACAGTCGATCAGAGGAGTTAAAGGAATTGCCTTAATTGCGATCGGATTACTTAAATTTATTCCTGCTCTGATTCAAGGACAACATGCTCGCGTTAACTCTTTACTATACATTTATCGTGGTCTTGGTACTCTGGCAGGTTTATTAGGAATTACATATCAAGAATATAAAAATATTCATAGTGATTTTGGAGTAACACAATAAAATTTATTGAAACTAAAAATCATACTTATTTTAGTCGAGTAGCTTGAAGTAAAGTAGATTACTTTATTTCTTTTTGCTTCATCTACTGCCAGGGATAAATATTAAGCTTTTACAGTGAAAGGGGATAAAAAACACAAAATTCTCACAATTTCTCTGTAATTTATAAAGTATCAGTAATTTAAGAAAGCAGCCATGGCTGTTATTAGTGATTATCCTTTTTTTAAATTGAATCCTAGCTACAAAGATGACTATCAATTATATATTGATTTGTCTGTTCATATTTTAAAATCTCAAAACCAAGCGTTAATCGTACACTTAAAAAATTTTTTAGTTTATTTAGCTAGCCCGCTTGATATTGAAAGTATTTTTAAATCTGCTATCGAACAAATATCACTAACAGATGAACAAAGTTGTCGATGGATTTTACAAAATCGTGATTATTTATTACCCGAAATTGATTTAGTTGAAATAGCACAACAAATGACCAAAATTATTCTTGAAAAGCAAGGATTTATCATTGGTCAAGATTTTCAATTTTACAATGGTACTCAATTATTGGGTTGTCCTTACGTAGTTAAACAGTTATGTTCAAACGCTCATCCCGAACTAACAGAAAGCCAAAATAAATTATTTAATTTAATGAAAGAAGAATTTTTACTGCTCCAACCACCAAATTTTATCTAAGCATCGAGGGATAAATGAATCAACCCAATTTAGCTTTGATTATTAAAGTCGCCAGAGAAGAATTAGATAATACTTTAGAAAGTATTTATTTTTCTGGATATTACTTTTATTTCAAACAACCACAAATTTACTATCGGTTGCTTCTTTATACAATTACTAAAGTTCAACAATTAACCCAAAATAAACTGCCCTATAATTCTTTAGAATTGCGTCTCAGAACTGAAAAATACATTCGTGAAATGATTGATTGTTTATTAGTCAACACTTTTATGCTCAAAGAAGCTCAAATTAAGCAATTAAGTCTGTTGTCCTAGTTATCAATCAAATCAAATGTCCTGTGGTCAAGAGCCAAACTAAATTTTGTTAATGTGTTTCTCCTAGATATTTAGCTAAATAAGGAGAAAATACTTCATAAATTAAAGTTAAAGGTTTACGATCATGCCAAAATAAGTAATGACGACCCCAAAAAGGTCCTTTTTCTCCAAAAGCCAGTTCTAACGCTCGACAGTGACCGTAATATATTCCTTGGACATCCCGATACAACTCAGTATGTAAACGAGAAAGACTTTCCCAAATTGGTAGAGAGCGATTTTGTAAATACTCATCAACATGATTTGCATCCCACCAAGAAGCTGCATAAGCTAATCTTTGACCAGAGGCAGTACGTAACCAAACCTGTCTTCGTAGTCGAGGTTCTGATATTGCAATAATGCCTTCAGGTGCGCCATCGTCATCAGTCTCAATTAAGGACATATCAATCACATCAACTTCAGTTGGTTCTCCAGTTAGTAGTTTTAGGTGACGAGTTGGAGAACCATCTCCCAATAATAAAATCTGCCAAGTAGGGGCTAGTTGACTGTGAGGCAGTCCTTGTTTGACCATTTCTTCTCCTCCCTGCCAAATAGGTTGGAGAGAATGCCATTTAGTAGCTCTAGGTAAGAGATTTTGGGGTTTAAGATTTGCAGTCAAAGTTCTTTACAAAAGTTTATTTTTCTTTAAAAAGATCGTAACGCTTTTTTTCTACTTTTTCTGCGGTTTTATAAAACTCCTTTCGAGCTAGGAATAGCACCTGCACGCCTAGGGTCTATTTCTACGGCCATCCTCAAAGAACGAGCAAAAGCTTTAAAAGCAGCCTCAATAATGTGATGAGAATTGATTCCGTCTAGTTGACGAAGATGAAGAGTCATTTGTCCATGATTAACTATAGCAACAAAGAATTCTCTCACTAGTTGAGTATCATAAGTACCTACTCTTTCGGTGGGGATAGTTAAACCATAACTGAGATGAGGTCGACCAGAAAAATCTAACGCCACCTGAATCAAAGCTTCATCCAAAGGAGCGATAAAATGACCAAAACGAACGATTCCCTTGCGATCGCTTAAAGCTTGAGTCAAAGCTTGACCTAAAGTAATACCTACATCTTCATTAGTATGGTGGTCATCAATTTCAATGTCGCCTGTAGCTTTGATTTCTAAATCGATTAGACCGTGAGAAGCAATTTGATGCAACATATGATCCAGAAAAGGTACTCCTGTATCAACCTGACATTTTCCTTGACCATCTAAATTTAACTTCACTGCGACATCAGTTTCTTTAGTTGTCCGTTTCACTGAAGCGGTACGGGAAGGAAATAAAACTTCTGATTGCTCATCGATAACAGGACGCTGACTAACTTGCATTGTTTCAAAAACCTCATTAATTAATTTAAATACTTAAGCTTGACCATCTCTATGTCCTAAGATATAGACACCGCAACCTATACAAGCCATAATACCCAAGCTAAACGACCAACTTAATCCTAGACTAAATTCTAATCCCCAATTACAGAAAAATCCTGCCACCAGAAAAGGAAAAATACTAAATACCGAAGCGTAGAAAGCATTTTGGGATTCTCTAGCAGTACGAGTAGCTTCAAATTCTTCTACAGAAGTATACAAAAAACGTTCGGCAAAATTAAACCATCGTGTTAATTGGTCAGTAATCCAATCTTTGATAGAAGCAAAACTGAGATAAAGAGCCAATGACCACAGACAAGCAGCAGCGATCGCTGCTGTATCGATCTGAAAATCAAAGGGCAAGATTTCATTAAGCATAATTTGCTGGTATTGCTACCAAATTATTGGGTAATTAAGTAATTATTCAAGAATTTTAACAAAACTCTTCACCATAGACATAATTTCTCTTGGTGTTATTACCTATTTCTTTCCTTGCCGATCGGATAATTAGATTGTATATTAGGAGAGATTATTGACTAATGTTTATATTAATTTAAGTATCTGCTAATTTTTACGAACAAATTACTAGAAGGGCAGTTGTATTCCCTAAATCTTTACATTACTCTGAATGAATTTAGTATGACTATTACCAGTTGATTGTTATTGAGAAAACTTTCAACTAACTCTACTTGGCAACACTAATGACCGATTTCTTAAAGTTTAAGTGGTATCGCTCGATCTTACTGGCTTTATTTGCTTTATTAATTTGTTTGGGATTAGGTAACCTAAATCAACAGCCAACCCAAGCAACTAACCCTCCAAACCTACCCTCAGAACCTATTGAAGTTGCTGAGACTGCCTGGCGATACGGTTCTTTTCCAGTAGAAAACTTTCAATCTTATACTTCTGCTTTCGGTTATCGACTTTCTCCTGTTGATGGTCAACGACAGTTTCACAATGGTTTAGATATGGCTGCTCCTATCGGTAGTTATGTCAGAAACTGGTGGACTGGTAAAATAATTCAAGTATCCGACCACACCGCTTGTGGTACTTCTGTAATCGTGCAATCAGGACCTTGGCAACACGCTTACTGTCATTTGGAAGGTCATGTGGAAACGGGAGCGAAAGGAAGTTATTTAATTGACCGCAATGGTGGATTACAGATTTGGCAAGGTCAGGAAGTACCTGTAGGCTCAAGAATTGGGCGTGTGGGTATGACTGGACGTACTACAGGCCCTCATTTACATTGGGCTTTAAAATACAACGGGAATTATATCGATCCTGCTTTAGTTTTAAAAGAGATGTTTAAGCAACAGGCATAAGAAACATGAAGTTGCGACAGAGAAAGTAGGAAATGAAATCATTTCATTTTACAATCTAGCTTGTTTAGATTGGTGTAGGTCTGATGAGTAATCCCGTAACTCAATTATCTGAAATAGAAACTGATGCTCTGCTGAAAAAAGTCAATCAACAATTAGACCTCAAGACTTTTGATATTAACGATCATCAACTCATTAAACAAATGGTTGAATGTATGGGAGATCCACGAGGTTTGGTTAGACTTGGTTTTGCGGAAGCTTTGGGTGTAGTTGGTAAACCAGCTACTCCTTTCTTACAAGAGGCATTAGCTCATCATCCCAATCCTGTAGTACGTCGAGCAGCAGCTAAAACCTTAAATTTAATTGCAGATCCTACGGCTATTCCTACCCTAATTGATGCGGTTTTAAAAGATGATGATGTGGTGGTCAGAGGTTCGGCAGTTGGTGCATTAGCTCAAACAGGGGAAGCATCAATACCACCATTGATTGATATTTTAGCGTCACCAGAAAGTACTGAAACGATTAAAGGTCATGCAGCTTGGGCATTAGCTTTTATTGGTACTAAAGCCAGAGAACAATTGTATCAAGCATTTAATTCTGATTCAGCAGCAGTACGTGCTGCGGTAGTAGGCGCGATCGCAAAAGTAGCAGAAGAACAACGAGAAGAACGGGCTTTAAATTTATTAATCAATTCTTTACGAGATTCTGCTAGTAATGTCAGAAGTGAAGCAGCATCAGCGTTAGGTAATTTAGCCGAGCAATCAGCAATTCCCGATTTACTTGAATTATTGCAGCACCAGGAAGGGGAAAGTCGCAAAGCAGCAGCTTTAGCTTTGATGAAAATAGGAGATCCTTCTGTTTTAGAACTATTACAAACTGCTTTAGATCAGGAATCAGAAGCAGCTATTCAACAAATAATTAAGTTAGCTATTAATCAACTAGAGAAGAAATTAGAATCAGATGATTGGAATTAAGTCAAGAAATTGAATTTATATTTTATTTATTCAGTAAAAAAAATTATGTGCTTATATTGATCGGGATAGGAACAATAATTACTTTGTCATAAATATTATTAACTATTTATTCAAAATCAGAACGTGAAAATATTTCCGCAGAAGAAATTAAGCAAATATTAATTGACTTTGAACAGCAATATTGAGTGGAATATTGGCATAAAGCGATCGCTTTTCTGATAATCTAGCTTAATGATTAAGTGTGAGTAATGCCGTACCATAAGCAGCTTCTGTATTGATGGCTGAAGTTACTGGTACTTGTAAGTAGCGTTGACGAATTGTACTCCAAGTTGAATTTTTTGCGCCTCCTCCTGCCGTATATACTTGAGTTAATTTGTCTGCACCTAATTGTTGTAATTTTTGATAGCCAAGAGCTTCTATTCTTGCCATACTTTCTAATAATCCATGTAAAAAATCTACTGGATTGCTAGGACGAGGTTCTAGTTTGGGTTCTAGATTTGGATCGTTAATCGGAAAGCGATCGCCTTTGCTCAATAAAGGATAATATTCTAAAAGGCTTGGTTGTTGGGGATCGATTTGTTCAGAAAGATTAATTAGTTCTTCATCGCTAAAGAAGTGTCTTAACACAGCACCTCCTGTATTGGAAGCACCGCCAGTTAACCATAAGTTTCCTAGTCGATGGCTATAAATTCCTGATGAAGCATCATCGATTTTAGTTGTACTAAGTAATTTTAAAACTAAAGTAGAACCAAGAGAAGTTACGGCTTCTCCTGGTTGACTGGCACCACTAGCTAGAAAAGCAGCAATACTATCGGTTGTACCTGTACAAACTAAACAATCAGGAGATAAACTAAAGCGATCGCAAATATTTGGAGTAACGGAGTCAATTATTGTTCCAGGAGCTAATATTTGGGGTAATAAATTACTAAAAGGCAAATTTTGTAGCCAATCGGGATAGCACAGTCGTTCGACATCGTAACCTAATTTTAAAGCGTTATGATAATCGCTAATTCCTAATCTTCCGTGTATTAAAAAAGCTAACCAATCAGCTTGATGTAAAAAATATTTAGCTTCAGTAAAGACAGTTTGTTTAGACCACCAGATTAATTTTGCCAGACTTGAAGTAGCACTTACCGCAATTTGATTGTCGTTAGTAAGCTTTTTGATTGTTTCTAAAACTGTAACTCCTCGTCCATCATT
The DNA here is from genome assembly GCA_002355455.1 of Stanieria sp. NIES-3757. Classification (NCBI taxonomy): domain Bacteria; kingdom Bacillati; phylum Cyanobacteriota; class Cyanophyceae; order Pleurocapsales; family Dermocarpellaceae; genus Stanieria; species Stanieria sp. NIES-3757. Next base: position 2,128,101 of record AP017375.1, on the reverse strand, counting down.
GTATAAAATTGGTTCGTCGACAGGATAACCATGAGCATCGCATAATAATACTGTAGCGGAAGTTCCATTAATTGCGATCGCTTTAATTGATTGACGGATGGGAAGAGGAATTTGTTCAATTAATGAATATAAGGCTGTTTGCCAACTCAAGGCTAAATTTTTTTTTGACTCAAAAGAATACTGTACTGTTAGCAGAATAATTTTTTCTCGATCAATAACAATTCCTCTAGCACCAGAAGTACCAAAATCAATTCCTAAATAATAGTTCATTAATCTTTTGTCTAAACAACTATTCTCAAAATATCGATGTTGTTGACTATGAAGATATTAATTTTTTCTGTAACAAAAAATACATTGTAGCTCAATCCAGCTACGATAGAGATAGAGTAAAAATCTCTTCAATAGGAAGTTTAATCGCAGGAGGAAAGATTTATGACAGTCGAACTTAGTCAAGCATTGTCAATCATCTTGGTAATTTCTCTAGCTTGTTTAATTCTCTCCCCAATTCTTTGGTGGATTTTACCTAATCGTAAACAATCAGTTTAACTAGCTTTTTTGGATCCGCCTCAGATTTGAAGTTGCTGATATTGTAATCATCAGCTTTTGAAGATCATTAAGATAATTGTTTGAGAGCTACTTCCCTGTGAAGATGAAATAAATGCTTATCCTTAATCTCAGCAGCACGTAAACCCTCAATAGTTTGGTGAAGATATTCAGAAGCAGAACCCAATTGTCCCTTAGCAGTAGCAAGACACTCAACAATTATTTCTGTAGATAAATTTTTAGCATAGATTGGAGTGTTAGGATTAATTGTAAAAGCGATCGCATTAATTACTTGTTGTCCGAAAAATACTTTTACCCAACGAGGGATATAAGAATCTGCCACCATTTCTCGTCGCCATAATAACAATAATTCTTGTTCAAGATGTTCAGCAGCGATGGAATAAGCAACTCCTTGACAGCTACCACCCCGTTCTAAACCTAAAACTAACCCAGGATTTTCTGGTGTACCACGTCCTATCGGTGTCCATAAACAAAAATGTCGATGCCAGCCATAAATTTTACCAACACAGCGATTTTCGTATTGCAGACAAGGATTCCAAATCAAAGAACCATAACCAAATACCCACACTTCAGAAACGTCTGGTTTTTGTTGCAAAATTTCCTGAATTGATCGCTTTAACTGGTCTTCAGTTAGGATCGGTAAATCTAAAGCTGATGTAGTTAGAATTTTTTGTAAAAGTTGAGATTTAAGATCGGCGCGAGTCAATCCCATAGATGAAATCAAACAACATAAATGATGCCATTGTAATGGCTAAATAGGAACTTTGATTGCAACTTTAGATACTATCTCTATTTTGTTAGGGAGGTAAAAAACTTAATTTTTAGCAGGATGAAATAACGAAAATTCATCAAATTTCCTTACGTAACAGAAAAAAGATATATAAAATTAAATTTTCAAAAAATAGAGGCTATATTGATATTGTTGATAGCTTAATAATCAAAACCTTTTATTTTTATTGTTGGACTGCAAGCAAGAGTTTGATTTATCGAAGTTACATGATTAATAAGACTGAATTTCTTGAACTTTTTGCTGGTAAATTTTGGAATAAAATCTGCAATGAAACTTTAGTTCCACATCCATCAGGTAAGAAGCCTAAGAAACTAGAAACGCTTGAAAAGTTACATAATGACATTATCAATAAACACTATTATCCAGGGCTACCTCGTGAGTATGTAGTTTTTGACAAGCACAATTGCGTATCACGAATAGTACCAGTTTTTGATTCACGGGAAAATTGTACTTATTATTTCTGTATCAAACAGTTGGAACAAGCAATCGCAATTAACCGAGTTGATGGAACATTTGGAGGATGGAGCTTAGGAAATCCTATAAGGCAAAGAGAAGAAGAAGAATTAGAAGAATTGACTCCTCTATCTCCTATTCCACCAAATAGTTACAATCAATTTAAATGGTCAGAAAATTGGAAAGAGTTTCAAAAACGCGCTTATCTCTACAGCCAAAAACTAACTTACTCTTTTTTCCTAAAATTTGACATTGCCAATTTTTATGACACTATTAATCTTAATATTCTAGAAAATAAAATTAGATTAGCTACTACTTCAAAAGATGCTTTTACTATTGATTTACTATTCCACTTTCTTAGAAATTGGAATAGAAGATTTGAGAGATATTCACTAAAATCTGTAGGAATACCTCAAGATGAAGTTGGTGATTGCTCTCGCATTTTAGCTAATTTTTATTTGCAGAACTATGATGCTTTTATGAAGGCTGAGTGTGACAAGTATGGTGCTTGCTATCTCAGATATTCTGACGATCAAATTATTATGGCTCAAAGTGAAGATATTGCTTATGAAATTCTCTTTGAGGCTTCAAAAGAACTATTCAAAATAAATCTAAATATAAATTCTAGTAAGGTAGAACCTTTCTATTCTCGTGATGAATTTTATGAATACTGGGCTTTTAAGATTTTTGAACTCCTCGATGAACCTAAAGATGTTAATAAGGTTAATCACTCTGTACGGGACAAAAAATTAAACAGAAGCTTGCAAAAGAAGACAAGAAAAGGGTTTGATTAAAAGTAACCACACTCAAACCAAACCCTATGAATCAGATTATCTTACTACGACGAACCTTGAAACCGCTTTTAGGGTGGCATGGCGCAAGGCTAAATTTTCTAGCTTTGTTTCTCATAGCATTACTAAGAGTAAAGACAATTAACCTAGCAGAGCTGGCAACTGGTTTCAGGAGTAACGCGAAAACAGAATCCAATTATAAAAGGCTACAACGGTTCTTCCGTAATTTCGATTTAGATTATGTCGTTCTTGCCAAAGCAATCGTTATATTGATGAACATACCTCAACCTTGGGTTCTGAGTATAGATCGTACTGAATGGTCTTTCGGAGAGAAACGATTCAATGTTCTCCTCTTGGGAGTGGTACATAATGGCGTTGCATACCCTCTAGTTTGGGAAATGCTTGAGAAGAAAGGAAATTCTAATAGCGACGAAAGAATGGACTTACTTGAGCGTTTTTGCTCTATATTCCCCGATGTGAAGGTAGCTTATCTTACTGGCGACCGCGAATTTATTGGCAAGCCTTGGCTCTCGTATCTTTTGATTGAACCAACAATTCGATTTAGATTGAGAATTAGAGCAAGCGATCGCATTAATGAGGGACGAAAAGAACTCAGAGCATCAATTATCTTTGCTCATCTCCAACCTGGACAGACTCAAGTTTTATCGGGAAAAAAACTGGTTTGGGGACGTAAGGTTTATGTTTCTGCTTTGCGTCTGGATAATGGTGAGTTACTAATTGTGATTACTCCCGACTTTTGTAACACAGCAATTTCTGACTATGGACAGCGATGGGGTATTGAAACCTTGTTTGGAATGTTTAAGACCAGAGGGTTTTGTCTAGAATCGACTCACTTCAATAATTCTGAACGATTGAGTAAATTGTTGGCTTTGATGGCTTTAGCTCTGTGTTGGGCTGTCAAAACAGGAGAGTGGTTGCACCAAAATTACCCAATTAAAATAAAAAAACATGGAAGACTAGCAAAGAGCATTTTCCGTTATGGTCTTGATCATTTACGCTCTATTGTTACTGATTTAGACTTGAAACAAAACGAGTTTCTTTTCTCCCTAAAATTTTTGTCCTGTACTTAGGCCAAAAGTATTATTTTCGGGTCTTTTTGTTGATGTTAAATAGTAGGTTTATTTAATAATTTTTTCAACATAAAACAAAAGATTGCAATTTTTTATTAACTAAGAAATTGAACCTCCACGACAATCGCGTAACCACCTATTTACCGCTTGCCCAATGATACCATTACTACTTTCTTGGGGTGGTGTGGGAAGATTGTTTTGCCCAGAACTACCAAAACGGGAATACATGGTTACCATATACCAACCCTCATCACTAGGAGTTAAAAACAACCAGTGAAATGTTTGTCTTTCTAATCTTTGATTGTTTGAATATTGTCTTTCTAAAACAGTAAAAAAGACTTGTTCTGGTGAGTCTGAAGTAATCGGATCGTATTGAAGCTGAGGTAAATTTAGTGGTTCATATTCTGCTTTTCCTGCCGTAATAATATAAGTTTCAATTCCTGCTGCTTGATTTAAATTTTGAGTAGTTTGAATAACCCGATTAGCATAATTGGGTAAATCTCTTAATAATAAAGAAGTTAGAGTTTTAATGTCAGCAGGACAACTATTATTGGTATTGATTGTTGACTGACTATTTACCAATTTATTCGGAATTAATAGTGCAAAAACAAGGGTAAATATAGCCAAACATCGATTATTTAGCATTAAAAAAATTAATTAACATATTAATTTTTGTACAGACGGAATATTAAGTTTGGATGATAACTCCTCCTCTCCCCGTCATCCATAACATTTAATCGTTGAAACGAACCTGATCTAACATCTTATGTCTCTACTTTAGACTTTTAATTTTTTATCCCCTTATTTTATTTCAGCGCAAATTTTCTCCCAAGCTTCCACTGGGTTCTCAGCAGCGGTAATTGGACGACCAATGACTAAATAATCTGCACCAGCTTTAATTGCTTCTGAAGGAGTCATTACCCGACTTTGATCTCCTGCTTTCGCCCAATTGGGACGTACTCCAGGGCATACTAACAAAAAATCCTTGCCACAAACTTCCCGTAATTGGGAAACTTCTTGAGGAGAACATACTGCACCGTCTATTCCTGATTCTTGGGCTAAAATTGCCATTTTTAAGGCGTATTCTGGTAATTCTAAAGGTATTTTAAGCTCAAAAGCCAATTCTCTGGAACTAAGACTAGTTAAGACTGTAATCGCCAATAATTTCGGTGGTTTTTCTGCCGTACTAATTGCTTCAACAGCAGCTTGTAAAGCTTTTTTGCCAGCAGTGGCATGGAGAGTTAATAAATCTACTTCATATTGACTTGCCGAACGACAAGCACCTGCTACTGTATTGGGAATATCATGGAATTTGAGATCGAGGAAAATTTGTTTTTGTTGATCTTTTAAAAACTTTAAGATATCACTACCCGTTGCGACAAATAGTTCTAACCCAACTTTCCAAAAGCTAACCTGGGGTAGTTTTTCCACAATAGCGATCGCGTCTGCTAAATTAGAAACATCTAAAGGAACAATAATTTTGTTGTTAGTCATTAGATCTACACGTAACAATAAATTTCAATCAACACCAATACCTTCTGCCTTCTGCCTCAATTTAATCAATTAAGCGAATAAATTTTTTCTTGCCTACTTGTAAAACTTTCCCTGTTAATTCTTCAGCAGAATTGAAAGTCAGATTAACATCCGAAATGCGATCTCCTTCTAAGCGAACCGCACCACCTTGAATTTGCCTTCTCCCTTCACCACTACTCTGACACAAACCACTGGCACCCAAAATATAAAATAATTTGGCAGGAAATTCTACTTGAGAGAGAGAATATTCTGGTACGCTGTCGCCTGTTGCAGTATTACCTTGTAAAACAATTTGTTCTGCCGTTTTTTGGGCATCTTTAGCTGCTTCCTTGCCATGAAATTGAGATACTACTTCAATTGCTAACAGCTTTTGGCATTCTCTAGGATTGTCTGGTAATTGATTTAAATCTAAATTAGTGAGTAATTCAAAGTAATCTTTTAAAAGATTATCAGGCGTTTTTTCTAACTTAGAATACATCGAAAGCGCATCTTCTCTTAATCCTACATAATTATTAAGAGACTTAGACATCTTTTGCGTTCCATCAGTTCCCAACAAAATCGGCAATAATAAACCAAATTGAGTTCTTTTCCCAAAATGTCTCTGTAAATCTCGCCCTACTGCAATATTAAACTTTTGATCAGTTCCTCCTAACTCTACATCTGCTTCTATCGCTACCGAGTCATAACCCTGCATTAAAGGATAGAGGAATTCGTGCAGGAAAATCGGTTTTTCTTGGCTGTAACGTTCGGCAAAACCTTCTTTAGCCAACATTTGTCCTACAGTCATGGTAGCTAGTAATTCCTGAATTTGAGCCAGATTTAACTTACCCAACCATTCTGAGTTGTAGCGAATTTCCAATCTACCAGGCGTATCAAAATCTAAAATCGGACGGAGTTGTTCTAAATAAGTTTGGGCATTTTGTTTGACTTCTTCGGTAGTAAGCTGACGACGAACCTCAGATTTTCCTGTCGGATCGCCAATTTGAGCGGTAAAATCCCCAATAATTACTACTGCGGTATGACCCGCATCTTGAAATGCCCGTAACTTGCGAAATGGGATACTATGACCAAGATGAATATCTGTACCCGTCGGATCTATTCCTAGTTTAATCCGTAAAGGGCGATCGCTTTTCAGAATGCGTTGAATCAAATTTTCATCCGCATCCTCAGAATTGGGTTGATTAGGAAAAATTTCACTTGTTCCCCGTGATAACCATTCAAAATTTGACTCTGAAACTGAAGCAGACATGACTGATTTACGATTAGATTAATTATTGCAGCCTGACTATTATCTAAGTAGAGGATAAGGATTGTAAAGCAGGGAAACAAAAAGCTATCTTAAACTAGAAATATTTTTCCCTATTCCCTATTCCCTGTCTAATCGCAAAAATTGTAATTGAAACAGCGAATAACTATACTGCAAAAACAATCAATGACTGAAAATCATCTAAATCCCTGGTTTTTAGAATTTACCAAAGAAAACCTTAAACAAAGAAAGAATTGGTATTCATCAGTAGCAGAAGCTTACAATCAAGCTAGACCTCGTTATAGTCAGGAAATAATCACTAGTGCCATAAAATTAGCCCATCTCAATCCTGAAACAACTAAAATTTTAGAAATAGGCTGTGGCCCTGGTAATGCAACTGTAGCCTTTGCTAAACTAGGTTTTTCCATGGTATGTCTTGAACCTAATCCAGATTTTTTTCACCTAGCAAAACATAATTGTCGCAATTATCCCCAGGTAGAAATTATCAACACTTCCATTGAAGAATGGGAACTCATACCTGACAAATTCGATGCAGTTTTAGCAGCTAATTCTTGGCATTGGCTTCCTCCAGAAATTAGCTACGATAAGGCAAATAAAACCCTGATCCGAAATGGTTATTTAATTTTGTTATGGAATATGAATCCTGAACCTTCTAAGAAAATTTCTCAGTTATTAGCAAAAGTTTATCAACAATATGCACCATCATTGTTTAAATATGATGGAAAAAAAAATCAAAAATATTTAAATATATTTGCCGATCATGTCCTTAATTCAGGCAAATTTGGCGAATTAGTAACCCAACAGTTTCCTTGCGAAGCTAATTACAGCATTGATGATTATTTAACTCTTCTAAATACGATGTCACCTTATTTAAATTTAGAACCCCAAATTAAAAATAATTTATTTCAAGGATTGAGAGAAAAAATAATCAATAATTGTGGTGATAATCTTCAAGTTTCTTATCTTTCTGCCTGCCAAGTTGCTTGTAAAATTTAGCTCAATTTGAATCAATCATCAATTCTTAGCAGTTTTAAAAATCCTCAAACTTGATCACATTCCTCGAAAAGATAGTATAGAAATACTAATTCCTAAAATTAAACCTACTAAAACTTGAAAAGGTGTATGTCCGAGCAGTTCTTTTAACCGTTCTTCATTGACATTGTGACCTTCTTGAAAAATTTCATCCACAATTTGATTAAGAAGTTTCGCTTGTTTCCCTGCTGCTTGGCGAACTCCTGCTGCATCATACATCACAATCACCGCAAACAGACAAGCGATCGCAAATTCTGGAGAAGACCATCCCATAGTTTTGCCAATGCTGGTTGCCAAAGCCCCAACCAAAGCAGAATGCGCGCTTGGCATTCCTCCTGTCGTTACCAAATAACGGAAATTAACTTTACGATTTCTAATTAATTCAATAATCAGTTTAAATCCTTGAGCCGTAAAACAAGCCAGGATAGCAACCAAAAGAATCTGATTATGAAAAATGTCAGTCACTTCCTGCATGATTTATTTCTTATTGCCTCAACAACATCAGTAGTAATCTTAATCAATAGTAATTTTAATGGTTGCGGGTAACAATAAATCGTGCGATCGCTTCTAAAGGTTCAGCTTTGTTTCCGTAAGGGTCTAATTGGGTGATAGCTTCATTAATTAATTTTTCAGCTTGATGTTGAGATTTTTCGATTCCCCATAAACTAGGATAGGTTGCTTTTTGCGCTTGTAAATCTTTACCAGCAGTTTTGCCTAATTGTTCATCCGTAGCTGTAATATCGAGGATATCATCGATAATTTGAAAGGCTAGCCCGATATTTTGAGCATACTTGGATAATCTTGCTAAATCTTCTTCTGACGCTCCTGACAGAATTGCCCCAGATACAACCGAAGCTTCTAACAAAGCACCAGTTTTATGAGTGTGAATAAAGGTAAGTGTCTCGGCGGAAATATCGCTTTTGCCTTCAGATTCTAAGTCTAAAACTTGACCACCGACTAAACCTTCTGCACCTACAGTTCTACCCAAACGAGCGATTACCTTAACAATGCGTTCTGCTGGTACGTTTTTAGTTTGAGTAGCTACGTATTCAAAAGCATAAGCAAGTAGTCCATCTCCAGCGAGAATTGCAATATCTTCGCCGTAAACTTTATGATTAGTCAATTTACCCCGACGATAATCGTCATTATCCATAGCAGGTAAATCATCATGAATCAAAGACATGGTGTGAATCATCTCTAAAGCACAAGCGGTAGGAATCGCCATCTCATTGCTACCGCCTGTCAGTTCGCAAGTAGCTAAACAAAGAATGGGACGCAACCGCTTACCGCCCGCCAGAAGAGAATAGCGCATTGCTTCATAAATCTTTGCTGGCTGATTAATAGGGAGAGAGCTATCTAAAGCTTGTTCAACCAAGATTTTTTGCTGTTTCAGATAACTGTTTAGGTCGAAGGTACTCCGTCGTGAGACAACAGAGCGGGTTTCGACTTCGTTAAATACAGGTGTTTGTTCCTGCTCTACTAATTTTTCGTCCGTCTGTACCATGTCTAAGATCTTTATTAATCAACCTGTTCTCATTATTACCTGATGTGTCACTTTAACCAATAAAAAATCCTAATTTTTAGCTCATCAGAAACGATCTGGAGGAATAAAAGGTTCTGGTTGAAAATGCGGATCACCACCAAAATTACGATAAAACCAAACACTTATTTCGCGGGCAGCTTGGAGTTGTTTTAAAGCACTGAAGCGATCTCCAAGATGATGATAGGTTGCTTGTTGTCCCATGCGTTCGATTTCGTTAAAAAGATGGTAGATGTTTTGAGAGAGAACACCTGAATAGACAAGACGACTAAGCAATTCTGATTGAGACTCACTAGCCAGAGAATACAGTTGAACTTTATTAACTACAGATTGAGCGAGTAATTCTCCAAATTGTTTGATGGTAATTACACAAGTAACTGGATCGCTGAGATAGTATTGTTCGGCTAAAGTCGCTAAATTCAGTAATTCTGGTGCAAAAGTTTCTAAAAAAGCAAAATTGCGCGAATTTGCTCGCTGAGGTTGAGAACTAGCTGAGTTGAATTTTTGCAAACTAGCCAATGTCTTTTGATAATTTTGCCAATCTGCTTTCAAGACAAATTTACTAGCTGCGGTTTGCCAATCAGCGATCGCTTTGGCTATTTCTTCTTGATGAGCATAAGCTTGAGCGCGACTGACATAGACGTGAGGATTATCTGGGTTAATTGCGATCGCTTGAGCAAAATCTTCAATCGCACCTTCATAATTACCCATGGCACTGCGGACATTACCTCGTCCGATATAACTGACTTCATCTTGGGGATTGATAGTTAAAGCTTGCTCAAAATCAGCTAACGCACCAACAATATCTCCTAATTGATACCGTAGTTGTCCACGATGACGACAGGCAATTAGTTGTTGAGGATCGATTTGTAAAGCTTGATTAAGATCGGCGATCGCTCCTTGGCGGTCACCAATTTTACTTTTGATAATGCCTCGACAACAATAAGCTCTAGCATCTTGAGCATCTGCTTTAATCACCCAATTTAAATCTTCAATCGCATTCATCGGATTTCCTTCTGCTTTTTGCAAAATCTGAGTAAACATTTCTTCTTGAGAAGGTAAAACACTAGAAGATGAAGATTGAGGTGAAGCAACTTCGATGGCAGAAGATTGTAATTGCTTAATTTTATCCAAACAAATTCGACAATTATTAGTATCTTTGGCTTCCAAATATAAATTAGCAGCTTGTTTAAAACTAGTAATTGCTAATTCTTTCATTGCCATTTTCTGCTCAATCTTGCCTTTAAGGAAATAAGCAGAAGCATACTTACGATTAGCTAAAATTGCAGCTTCAACGTCTTCTTTTGCTCCTATAAAATTCTGTAACTGAAAACGAACTAAAGCACGAGCATAGTAAACATCCGCCAGTCGATAACCCCGTGAAATAGCCTCAGTATAATCAAAAACCGCCTGATGGAAATTAGCTAGACAATCATAAGCCAATCCTCGACGAAAATAAGCCTCTGCTAAATAGGGATTAAGTCGAATCACTTCATCAAAATCTGCGATCGCACCTTGATAGTCTTGTTGACGAGCTTTTTCTTTTCCTTGTTGAAGTAAAGATTGTTCCACAACCAGATCTCAATAACTTTAATTTCACTTTATCTTGATCGCAATGTTGACGGCGATAACTTCCTGTTTCCTATTTGCTCGTTTCTAATCAAAAAAACCTCACCCTTTGAGGCGAGGCGAGGTTATGATTTAGTTACCCGAAATTAAATTTAGAAAGTAAAAGTAGTTCTCAAGGTACCAATAAATCTATCATCTTCATCGTTAATTCCTTGGTCGGCATTTTGTAGCCAAATCACACCAGGAGTAATGGAGATATTATCGTTGACTTGATATTTATAGAAAGCTTCTACATGGATTGGAGTTTTATTACTTGCAGCATCACCTAAATAAGGTGGTGTACCAGCAAAGATTCCCAAAACGTTGCCTTCTTTACCAAAATCAGGTAGAGCAATACCAGCACCCCAAGTCCAGACTTCCCCATCATCGATATCAGCTTCCTTAACGTTGACATCTTGATAAGCAAAGTAACTACTCAAGTTAATTCTATCGGAAACTTTCCAAGTAGCTTCTGCGCCAAAGGTATTGGTAGTTTTTTGAACTCCATCTAAATTAGCCAAGGTAGTACCGACAATATTGCCAAAGGTGGGCGTACCATCGTTATAACCTCTGACGTAAGTAGCACCTAGGTTAATAGAATCAGTTAGAGCAATATTAAGTTGGGCTAAAGCACCAAAATCTCCGTTAAATAAACCCGCCCCTTCTGAAGGATCTGCTGCTTCTCCAGCTAAGTAGCCTACAGTTAAGGTACTAGGGCCAACAATATTATCTAACAAACCAAATTTGAAACTTACGCCAGCACCTGCACCTGCACCGATGCGATAAATTGGACTTTCGGAAGCAAAGGTAGATAAGGCACCATTACCACCATCGTAGTCTTCAAAGTAAGGGTTGAGGGTAGGAACGTAATCGCTGTGAATACCACCAAAAGCAGCAGTATAAACATCTAATTGAGTTTTTTCGCCTAATTCAATTGGAAAGTAATAGGCTAACCAATCAACACTGACGTTATTAGAATTATCTTCGTCGTTGTTGAGGTTAAAGGTTTGAGTACTAGTAGGACCAAATAAATTATCTAAATTACCTCCAGCTAAACGAGTGACTAATTTGTCTTTTCCAGTAAAGCTAGTATCAAAAGTTAAACGGAAGCGATCGCCTAAAACTGTTTGATTGTCATCGTTGTCCCCAAAGGAGTCAGTGACAGCAAAAATTACTTCTCCTGATAATTTAGTAGTAGTAGAAAATTGATGATCTTCTAAGAAAGCAGTACGGCTTTCTAAATCGTCTACTCTTCCGCCTAAAGTAGCTAGTTCACTTTGGAATTCTTCGGTTAATCTGGAGAGAGTTTCGAGATCTTCTCTCATCACAGATTCAGATGAAGCAATTAAACGTTCGATTTGATTTAAACAGCTATTTAAACCAGCAGCAAATTCGTAACGAGATAAGGGTTGATTGCCTCTAAAGGTTTGATTGGGATATCCAGCAATACAACCATATCGATCTACTAAGCTACGTAGTGCTTCATAAGCCCAATCTGTAGGAGAAACATCTCGCAACTGATTGACGTTGGTAACTTGTTTAAGAGAGTCTCTTTGACTTTCTTGAGAATAGATTTCTAACTGATTTAATACTTGATTTTCTTTAGTAATTTGATCTGAAGGAATTTCTGTTGCATTGGCAGTAGATGGGACTAAAATAGCAACAGCAAGATAGGCTGGATTAACCAACCAAGACCACACGCCTAGTTTTATCATTTATTTCTCACACCTCGTGTCGATATTTAAATAGAGCGTTGTTTTCTTTACCACATAACGTTCTATTTATCTATATTTTAAGATACAAAAAATATATGTAGCGTAGTTGTATGCCAATAATTTTTCTGGTTTTAGCCTGGAACAAATCACAGCTTTTTTGAAAAAGGTTAACTATGAAAAGCTATTTTACTAAATAACCCCTAAAAAACTATCCGCCCCCACCGAAGACTCTTTAAAGTAACCAGCGAGAAACTGAATTACCTTTAGTGCCTAATTGTGAGAGCGGTCTAGCTAGGATCTTCTAGTTGAAACCAGACTGCCGGAAGGAACTCCAGCAGCATTGCTATAAATTAACCTCCGTAGAGGATTTAAGCGACTGCTAGAGAACAGCCCCGGCACACAGCCGGCTATCTTCAACTAGGAGACCCATTATCTTACTACTACTATCGATCATGGGCATCACCTCCTTTTGTCCCTAAGCGGTATTTGTTGATGAATGACTTACTGATGTTTATCCTAGCTAATTCTTTTGATTTGAGCAACACTGAATAAAATTTTGTGCCAGAAATTGATTTTCACCGAAATGGAGATGAAGATAGGAAGCGTGAAGTTGAAAGATGTTCCAGCCTTCCATTATTATTTGAGGTTGAGAATGATAGCCTTGAATTTGCCAAAGGGGTTCAAGAGAAGAGGAAGTAATTTGAGAACGATGAAATTCATGTCCTCGAATAGTTTGGTTTTTAGCGATCAAAAAACTATTTTGTTTGGCTGTGGCTTGACGATATCCTAGAGTAAGGCGAGCGCTCATCAGTGTATTAGAAGGAATTATCCCGACCATTTGCCAAGATTTTCCTGCAAAATCAATCAATTGCTGACACAAATACATCAAACCACCACATTCGGCATAGGTAGGCAGACCAGATTTAATTGCTTGATAGACTTGAGTAAGAATGAATTGATTAGCTGCTAATTGTTCGGCAAAAATTTCAGGAAAACCACCACCAAAATAAAAACCTTGAATATCTTTTGGTAATTGTTCATCTTCTAGAGGACTCCAAAAAACTAACTCTGCACCAAATTGAGTCAAAATATCGAAATTGTCTTGGTAATAGAAGTTAAAAGCGCGATCGCGTGCTACGGCAATTCTGATTTCAGGATAGAGGGAAGGGGGAGAGGAGGAGACGGGGAGACAGGGAGAGGGGGAGAGTAACGGTAATAAGTATTTCCATTTAAAGCTGTTTTTAGCAAGGTCGACTAATTTCTGACAAATTATCTTGAATTGTTGAAGTTCTTCAGTGGGAATTAAACCTAAATGTCGGTCAGGAATAGTAATTTGGTCTTGTCTCCTCAAAACTCCTAAAATTGGCATGGCAATTGCCGTTAAAGCTTGTTCTAATAATTCTAAATGGCGATCGCTTGCAACTCGATTTAAAATTACTCCCGCTATTTTAAGTTTCGGATCGAGAGTGCGATAACCATGAACTATTGCTGCGATCGAAGTTGATAAACGCGAACAATCTAACACTAATAGTATAGGTAAGTCTAACAATCTGGCGATATGTGCAGTACTACCATAATCATTAAGAACCAATCTCCCCTCGGTGGAGATTTTCCTGGGAACTTCTCTAAAGGTAATACCATCAAATAAACCCATCACTCCTTCAACTACGACATAATCTGCATCCTGGCAGTGACGAGTAAAACAAGATTGAACATAGGTTTCTGAAGTTAAAATCGGATCGAGATTGCGCGAAGGTTTATCTGTAACTGCTTGATGAAACATGGGATCTATATAGTCAGGTCCGACTTTAAAAGCTTGAATTTTTTTGCCTTGTTCGGATAAATAGGCAAGTATAGCCAAAGTAATTGTTGTTTTTCCCACTCCAGAGCGATCGCCAGCTATCAGTACAGTCATAAAACTTTTTTGTTTAAGGTAATTTGATCGGGTTTTTGGGAATTATATATTTGGAAGTTAAATCTTCTAAATATCGAATCAGTAATTTTGATAAGCATCCATGACTTCTAATCTTGCGAATACTTTTCAGATCTTAAAAAAAGCTTCTGAAAGACAATGGTCTGGTTGTCTAGTAGTTTCTCAACCCAAAGACCGTTCGATTAACTGGCAGCTTTATTTAGATAACGGAGAATTACAATATGCTACAAGTACAACTGGACAATCGGAAAGATTAAGTTATTTATGGCAGCAATTTCAACCCAACTTAAATCCTCCAGAATTAACCAGTAAAGATTTAGAATATCAACAATTATGCAATTATTTTGTTGAACATAATTTACCTCAATCAGAATTAAAACAATTATTACTAAACTGTAGTCAAGAAGCTTTAGTTCAAGTTTTAAGTTTTAAACAAGCAGAAGTTGAAGTTATCAATAATCAATTAATTAGTGAGGCTATTACTAATTTTTCTTGGTTAGATTTAGCAACCAAAGCCAAACAAGTTATTTTAGGATGGCAAGAGGTATTTGATTATTGTGATTCACCCTTTAATCGGCTCTATTTAAATGGCAAAAATACGTTTAATTTTTATAAAATTTGGAAAAAAAATGCCGAAAATAGTGAACAAAATTATTTGATTAAAATTGTAAAGTTATCTACAATTGTTGATTTGTTACTACAGAAAAATTCTCTTTACCAATTATCTGTCAAACTTAAAATAGAACCATTACATTTAATTCAACTTTTACAACCATTCATTAAAGAGAAACTAATCGAAATTTTACCCTGGCAAGAGATAGCAACTAAAACAGTAGAAAAAGAACAATTTTTCGCTCCCAATACCAATAATGCTTCTCAGTTAAATAATGTAAAAATTGAACATCAAATAAATCAACAAAAACCATTAGAGGTTACTATTTCTCAGCGTCCCCTAATTGCTTGTATTGATGATAGTAATACCGTACAAAAACAAGTAAAAATGATTCTTGAGTCGGTAGGTTATGAAGTGATTGGAATTACGGAATCTGCTAATGCTCTTAGAGGTTTATCTCGTCAACAACCTGTCTTGATTTTAATGGATATTAATATGCCAGATATTAATGGCTATGATTTGTGCAGTATGTTACGCCGTTCTCAGAAGTTTGAGGATATTCCTATCATTATGTTAACAGGAAGAGATGGGATTATCGATCGCATGAGAGCGAAATTCGTTGGTGCAACAAATTATTTGACTAAACCTTTCCAACCAGATCAATTAATAGCACTAGTTCAAGAACTGTCATTACCAGTGACTTCGGTTTAATCGAGTTATTTATTGTTATTTTAATGCAAGTTTAGGGAATTATATATTTGAGAAAAAGTAAAGTTAATTTCAGGAAAAAATTTTGATGAAAACGATATTAGTAGTAGAAGATACTCAGTCTGAAAGACAAATGATTTCAGCTTTATTATCTCATGCAGGATTTAATGTAGTTGTTACCAAAAATGCCGAGGATGGCTGGAACTGGTTAGAAAATAATGAGCCTCCTAATTTAATCTTGCTCGATATTATTATGCCTGGAGAAAGTGGTTTGGATTTGTGTCGAAAAATTCGTTCTCAAGAAAATTTAGCTCAAACTCCCATTTTATTTTGTAGTTCTAAGTCTGAAGATTTTGACCGTTTTTGGGCTTTACGTCAAGGAGGAAATGAATATATTACTAAACCATATGTTCCTCAAGAATTAATTGAAAAAGTAACACAATACGCTCATTAAGATTGCAATTTTAGTAGGACGTTAATCTTAAACTTGATTGGTTTTAATTCATTATTTAAGATGCGTCCTGCTGCTTATAAAATTTCAGCAGAAGTTTAATGATTCAAAATTATTTCAGCGTTAGCCTCTCAACATCTTGGAAAGTAGCTTTGCCATTAACAGATGTCGAAACTGTAATTAAGCTTGAACAAACAGAAATGGCTACTATTCCTGGAATTGCTCAGTTTTGGTATGGTGTAACTAATTACCGAGGAAATTTACTTTGGGTTTTAGATACGGAAAAATTTTTACAAATAGATTCTTTTCAGGTTAATTCTATAGAAAAAATGACCGCAGTAGTTTTAAACCATAAAGTTGAAGGAATTACTAAAAAAGTAGCTTTGACTGTAAAAAGATTGGAAGGAGTAGTTTCAATGCAAACAGAAAATTTGTCAGTATTATCTACTCAAACAAAATCTCAATTTAGCAATTCATTCAGTAGCCAATTTGAAGCAAATGACGTTTTATTTTATTTATTAGATATCGAACAATTATTCAAAGTATTTTATCAAAAATCAGAACTTCTTACAGCCTAATTAAACTTTTACTATTAAAGAGGAAGAGCAATGTCTGAGCAACAGCAAAATCAATCTATCGCAGATGATTATAGTAATTTAGTTGGCAAAATTCTTGAAGCAAATAATTTAGAAAAAGCAGGAGAAACAGATAAAGCGATCGCAATATATCAAGAAGTATTAGAACTTGATGGGAATGGTACTTATGGTGCAGTTGCCCAAAAAGCTTTAGCTAATCTTACCCAATCTAAAACCGAAGCTACTACCGAAGAAGCAGTTCAATCAGAAACTTCTAAGGATGATTTTTTCTGGAATAAAATTTCCTTAAGATGGAAAGTTACTTTATTTGCTTTGACTATTAGTACCGTTCCTGTAATTGGAATTGGAGCCATTGCTTATTACTTAGGCTGGCAATCTCTCAACCAACAAATTACTCAAACCGAACAAGCCAGTGCTATAGCAATAGCTGATAAACTTAATCGTTTTATGAAAGAGCGACATACAGATATTCAGATTATTGCCAAGCAAGGTTACTTAATTAATCCAATCATCAGAAATTCTACCAGCCAGGCAGAAAAAGAATCAATTGTTAATAACTATTTAGCTAGTTATCCTACTTATGACAGTATTGCTTCTTTCGACCTTAATGGCGATGTCCTAGTACAATCCAAAGGACCAAAAATAGGTAATAGCAAAGAGCGAAAATATTTTCAAGAAGTAATTAAAACTAAAAAAATATATATTAGTCAACCAGAAATTTCTGATTCTTCCGAAGAGATGGTGATTCACATTGCTTCACCAATTATCGATAAAGAAAGCAAGCAAATGATTGGCGTAGTGCGTTCAAGAATGCCAATTCAGAACGTAGAAGAAGTAATTAAAAATTTTGGTGCTAATCAGGAAGAATATCATTTAGTTGATGCTAACGGGAATTTCTTTATTGCCTCTGAAAAAGAGCAGGTAGGACGCAAGCTAGTAGAAGATTTTCCTGGAATTGATACTCTAGTTAATTCCAAACAAACAGGTACTATTTTTACTACCGACCAAGTTGATAATGCGAAGCAATTGGTTTCTTATACTCCTTTTCCTTCCCTAGAGGGATTACCAGATTTAAATTGGAGTTCTGTAGTTGGAATTGATGAAGCAGTCGCTTTTGCGCCTCAAAAACAATTACTTCTAGCCTTGACGATTGGAACGGGTATGACAGTTTTACTAGTAGCAGCGATTTCTACCTGGCTTGCCTATCAAGGTACTCTTCCTATCCTCAAATTTACTACTGCTGTTCAAAAACTGGGTGAAGGAAAATTAGATACTCGTCTGGAAACTCAAGGAACTGATGAATTGGCTGAACTGGGTTCAAATATTAACACCATGGCTCAACAGCTTGAAAGCTTCTTGAATAAACAAGAAATTGAAGCCAAGAAACAAAAGCAAGAAAAAGAACGCTTACAACAAGAAGTAATCAACCTTCTCCTAGATATAGAAGGCGCGCAGAAAGGGGACTTAACTATTGAGGCTAAACTGACAGAAGGTGCAGTAGGCTCAATCGCCGACGCTTTTAACGCCACAATTCGTAAATTAAGAGGGCTGGTATTACAAGTACAATCAGTATCAAATGAAGTTAACGAATTATCTCAGGCAGGAGAAACTTCGGTAAATCAATTATCTTGGGCTGCTGTTAATCAAGCAGAAGAAATCAATCAGGCGTTAGAAAATATTGCTAATATTAATAACTCTATTCAAGACGTGGCAAGTTCGGCTCAAGAAGCAGCTAAGGTAGCAAGAATGGCCTTAAACAAAGCTCACAAAGGTGATACAACCATGGATAAAACCGTAGAAAGTATTGAAAAAATACGGAATACGGTAGCTAATACAGCTAAAAAAGTAAAGCAATTAGCCGAATCGTCCCAAGAAATTTCTCAAATCGTCGAAATTATTTCAGGTATTTCCGAAAAAACCAACCTGTTAGCGTTTAATGCTTCAATTGAGGCTGCTCGTGCAGGGGAACATGGTGAAGGTTTCCGAATTGTAGCGGATGAAGTCCGTCGTCTAGCTGACCGAGTGACAGAAGCGACCAAAGACATTCAACAGTTAGTAGGTAATATTCAACAAGAAACTGCTGAAGTACTTCAGGCGATGGAAGTAGGTACAACCGAAGTAGTCACAGGGACAGAATTAGTCCGCAAGACTAAACAAACTCTTCAAGTCTTAGCAAGTACTAGCGAACAAATTGACCAATATCTTCAATCGATTTCAACTAATACCCAAGCTCAGACCAGTACATCGCAACTAATAAACGAAAAAATGGCAGGGGTTGCAACTATTGCTAAAAGTACCTCACTCGAAGCCCAAGAAGTAGTAGAATCTCTCCGCAATCTTGTCAAAGAAGCTGAAACTCTCCAGTCTTCAGTAGCTCAGTTCCGCTTGCAGTCTTAGTTGCCTAGGACGAAGAGGAGATGGGGCAAAAAGGAGAAAGTTAGCATTATTGTTCCGTTCATAAATTCTCCTGCTGCACCTTTTGCCCCTCTGCACCAAAAGTAATTTAACAAGTTTAATTTAATTTAAAATTTATCTTAACTATGAGTTCCCAGCTAGATCCAGCTATTCTTGCAGCTATTACCCAAGAAGCCCGTCAATGTTTTCTCGATGAAGATGCGCCTGAATATCTGCAAGCTTTAACCGAAGGATTTGAAAATCGTTACGGCTCTCCTGATTTTACTTCTATTTTGCGGGCTGCTCATTCTCTCAAAGGTGGTGCAGGGTTAGCAGCTTTACCTAGCCTGCAAGAATTGGCACATAAATTAGAAGATGTTTTGCAAGGCATTCAACAAAATCAGATCGAAGAAATTGACTCTGCTTGGAGGTTAGTTGAAAGTGCGATTAATGAAATAGCTTTTGTGTTGACTCAAGCGCGGACAGTTGATGATGTTCTTGCTGATAGTAATCTTATTGCTGCTCTGGAGGCTCTAGGAAAATTTTCGGTTTCTGCTAACGAAACTACACCAAAACAACAGGATAATAGTACTTTTATTGATAAAGCTTTAACTCAAGACTTAGAAGCTTGTTTTATTAATGTTGAAGAACTACCTGAAGATGCACCAGAAATTGTAATTCAGCAGTGTTTGGCAAATTTTGTTGATGAATGCACTTTTTTAGGCGAAACTCTCAACTTATCTTGGTTAGTCGAAACTGTTGCACCTTTACCCTCTGTCCTTGCTGAATCACCGACTTTAGAATCTTTACTGTTTACTAAAGAAATTATCTCTCTTTTACGAAATCAAAGAGACTGCTATCTCCAAGAGCAAGAAAGCAGAGTTATCGAGACAGATAGTCTGATTACACTTGAATCAGAGAGTGAAGTAGCTGTAGCAACTTCCGTGCCAAATACTTTAGTTATTAACGCTTTAACTGAAGATTTAGAAAATATCCTAACTACTGTTGAAGAATTACCTGAAGATGCACCAGAAATCTTAATTCAGCAGTGTTTAGAAAATTTTGTTGATGAATGCATTTTTTTAGGAGAAACTCTCAATTTAGCTTGGTTAGTCGAAACCGTTACATCTTTAACTACGGCAATTGTAGACTTAGAAGCTCAAGAAATTTTATCTTTTGCTCAAGAAGTAATTAAACAATTAAGAACTAAACGAGAGCAATATCTCAATCCTCAAGTTGCTACCCAACAAGCAGAAGCAACCACCGAAACTCTTACTCCCCAAGTCGAAAAAACTGCTCTTGCTCAAATTAGAATTCCCCTACAAAATCTTGAAGGAGTTACTAATAACGTTGAAGAATTAATTGTAATTCAAGGGAGATTATCATTACAACAAACACAACTCAAACAAGCCAATCAACGTTTGCGATCTCTGACTCGTCAATTTGAACCACTCCGCGAACAAATTCAAAATCTTTACAATCAACTGGCAATTGAATCTATTGCTGGTGGGACTTCTACTTCTAGTGCTGCTAATGAGCTTGAATTCGATTCTTTAGAATTAGACCGCTATACCGAACTTCATGGTAGTCTACAAACTTTCCAAGAATTGATGCTACAAATTCAAGAAACTCGTACTGACTTAGAACTAGTTAATCAGGAAGTTACAGAAGATTTAGAACAAGTTGAAAAAAATCTCGCCACTCTCTATACCAGAGTTACAGAATCTCGTCTAGTTCCTTTTCGGATCTTGGCACAGAGATTTATCCCTCAAATTCAAACTCTAAATCGACGTTATCAAAAATCAGTTCACCTGGAAATTCAAGGACAAGATACTTTAGTTGACCAAGTATTATTAGAACAGCTACAAACACCTCTGACTCATTTACTTAATAACGCTTTCGATCATGGAATTGAATCGCCCCAAGAACGTCAACAAAATCATAAATCAAAAACAGCCAAAATTGCTTTAGAAGCCAAAGTCGATCACAATCAGTTAATTATTAAAATTCAAGATGATGGTCAAGGGATTAATTTAGAAAAAGTCTATCAACGAGCGAAAGAAAAAGGAATCTGTCTTTCAGACCAAGAATTTAATCAATTTAGTTCAGAAGAAATTATTAACTGGATCTTTCAACCCGATTTTTCTACTGCATCTCAAGTAACCGATTTATCTGGACGAGGGATGGGTTTAGATATTGTCCGTACCCAAATCCGTAAATTAAGAGGAAATCTCCAAGTTCACACTCAATGGGGTCAAGGCACTACTTTTACGATCAAATTACCTCTCAACCTGAGTTTAATGTCATTGTTGCTAACACAGGTACAAAATCGGATTATTGCCATTCCTAGTAACAGTGTCAAAGAAACGCTACTTTATTCCGAACTTGATTGGACTAATACACAACAAACAACGATCAATTGGCATCAAAAAACAGTTTCAGTTGTTTCATTAGCCAGTTTACTCCCTTGTCCGAGATCGCCATTAGTCTCAGTGCAGCCTAAAGTTGCCATTGTTTTAGAAACTGCTTTGGGAGAATTAGCCATCTTAGTAGATAGTTTACTCGGAGAAGATCAATTAATTGTTAAACCTTTTGATGATACTATTCCTATCCCTTCGTATTTAGCTGGTTGTACGATTCTAGGTACAGGAGAAGTTATTCCTGTTATCTTGCCTCAAGGTTTAGAAATCAAATCTGTTTCAGCAACTGTTCCTATTTCTACTCGCTCAACAACTCTCACCAGTCAAACCAAGACAATTTTAGTCGCAGAAGATTCGGTAGCAACCAGACGGATGTTAGAAAAAATCTTATCAGCCGTTGGCTATCAAGTAATTGTTTGTCGAGATGGACAAGAAGCAATAGATGTACTAAATCAACATCAAACCAGAATCGATTTAGTTTTATCAGACATCGAAATGCCTAGAGTTAATGGCTTTGAGGTACTTCAAAATATCCGTTCCCATCCAGTTTGGGAAGGAATACCCGTAGTTATGGCAACTTCTCGCACGGGCGATCGCCATCGGCAACAAGCCATGGATTTAGGTGCAACTGGTTATCTCGGTAAACCAATTCAACCACAAGAATTATTAGAAAAAATTGAATCTTTGTTGTCAAGTAATTTATGAAACAGGCAATACAGTCTAAATTGATATAATTTTTGTATTGTTCAATCAAGCCAGAACTTTGACAAGATGGAATTAAATCTAGGTCAACCTCCCATGCTGATGCAACTTTATAGTCGGCTAATGCATCATCTATCTATTTCAAGCGGTCTGACGAAATTATCTTTTAACCCGATTGTAGACCAACAGTTTTCCAATTGTAATGGTCTACTGACTGCTAAGATGCTCAATGGGATGAGTATCAAAGTTGAACCGAATGATTATCACGGTCGAGTTTTATATCTGTTTGGAACCAACGACCCTAAAGTTCACGCCGTAACACAAGGATTATTATTTCCAGGCTATCGATTTTTAGATATCGGTGCTAACTATTCCTCAATTGGTTTATTGGCTACAGATCGTGTAGGTTCTTCAGGTCAAGTTCATCTCTTTGAACCTCAACCTCATATTTGCCAGTATGTCGAAGAAGCGATCAAAAAGACCGGATTGACTAATGTTCATCTACACAGAGTTGCGTTAATGGATCGTGAGGGGGAAATGCAATTAGCAAAACCTCAAGATCATTCTGGTATGGCTACCTTAATCGATTATTGCGATCAGACTACCTGGGATTCGATTTCAGTCCCTGTCAAGAATATTGCTAACCATATTCCACCATTAATTGATTCTGCTCCTTTTGGAGTCAAAATAGATGTTGAAGGTGCAGAACCTTATTTAATGCCTTGGTTGCTAGACCAACCCAATCTACAATTTATGATTTTTGAAGCTGCTCATAATCATCAACAACTTTGGGACTTAATCGAAGCAAAACCTGATTTTAAGTTGTATGGTTTAGAGCGAGTAATTTTCACCCAACGTATTCGTCATGTCCCATCCTTTAATGAGATGAGTCTTTATCACGATCTGGTTGCAGTGAGATTTCCTGATACTCTAGAGTTACCCGTCAGTATTAATCCTTACGCTCTTGGTCGCATGCTTAAAAAACATCGTCAATTCTCTGAGCAGTCTAATTAACTAAATCGTTTGTAACTGCAATGTAATCGATTTTCAATACCTCAATGTTAAAATTGCGAGTCATAACAATTAATTATCATAATTTTTGAGAGGCTGTGTGGCAAGAAAACTGTGTAATCTTGTATGCCTCTCAAATTTTTATTGTCTAATACTATCAATTAACCTTTTTGACAACCAGACCACAATTGATTTGAAGTTGGCTTCAATATTTAAACTTTGATTGCGCTCAGGCAGAAAGAAAAGAAAGAATTGAAGGAACGAAATTTATTACTATTAATTAATACTATTAATTAAACAGACCTAGTATTAGTTATGAATGAAGCGCAACCCTCTCCAATCGCCTTTCTATCGCCAGAAGAGTCAGCCGAGGTAGACAAAGCTTTACTATCTTCATCGGAAAAGTTTTTAACTCGTCTCACTATTTCTTCTTTTAGACTGCTACAAACTATTGCAGAACAAACTGGGGTTAGTCTAGATGAGTTAACTCATACTCAAATTGTTGCCTGGTTTGAAAAAGATGGCAAAATTCGTCGCGAACAAGGCGTTGATGCTGCGGTGTTGAAATGGTAGCAAAAATTTGAATTCAGAATTAATAACTAGATTTAGGATAAAAATAGACTTTAATTACTTGAAAAATTATCATTATGACGATGGAACTCAAAGTACCCAGTATGGTTTGTGAAGGCTGTGTCGATACAGTTAATAAAGCGATTCTAACTCATGAACCAGAAGCAGAAGTTAATATCGATCTTGCTACCAAAAAGGTGACTGTCAATACTCAAGCTTCAGAAGAATCAATTAAACAAATCATCGTTGCAACTGGACATGAAGTAGCATAAAGGCTTTCAAGAAGCGGAGAAGATAACTATTTCCGCTCCTTGATTTTGCCTGTTTTAGTTGAATTAATTTTTTTAACGTGAGTTCGACGAAATCAAAAAAGGGCAGGAGGTAGAGCTGGCAATCCTTTGGGTTCTAAATCAAGGGAAGGTTTTTGGGGTAGATAAGTGTATGCAATCAACCCTCCAAAGAGATTCACCATGAAGTTCCAAACACTTCGATGTCGAGAATGTTCGATTTGAGAGATATTCTTAAGTTGATCGTTAACGGTTTCAATCAAGGAGCGTTTGCGTAACAAAATTTTGTCCATCAGTTTGACCAACTTCTGTTTCATGTTCTTTTTGTGCCGAGTAATCAGTTGTAGTCCTTGTTCATCAAGCTTTTCAAACAGTTCTTGAGAAATATAGCCGCGATCGCCAAAGAGCTTGCCAATGATGTCTTGAGTCAGATCGGGAACTGGTTTACGGTCATCAGTATTCCTAGGAGTCAACTTAAAAGCTAGTAGTTCTCCTTGATCATTAATAATTAGGTGTAGCTTAAAGCCATAATGCCAACCCACAGAATTTTTGCCCCATCCTACTAGCCCTTCAAAGACTCGATGTGAGCGACTGCGACTGGGACAACATACCTCTATCGGAGTCGAATCGATGAAGCTAATTCCTGTAACTTCTCCTTTTCTAGTCTGTAAGAAGTAACATAAAAGCATCATCGACCAAGGCATTAGCTCGACAAAACGATTGTAGCTAACCAGAGAGGGAAAAGCTTTTTTCCAGTGAGGTCTCACTTGTAGAGTATAGAATTCCTTGAATGTTCGATAACCACTACCATGAAAGGCAATCACAATCGTCATCACTTCACTTAAACTCATACGACAACTAGATATTTTTTCGCCAGTGCTCGCAGTTAATTGAGGTAGGTCATGACAGTGTTTTTCAAAACTGTTGTAGAAATCATCTACATCACAAAAAATTTCGGTAAGATCGAGACGAGATTTTAATTCCATAGCTAAGACCTGAAAACACTACTTTTAGCATAGGTCTCAGCTTTCTCTTGGGTTTAAAAATTTTCATCGAACTCACGTTATTTTAATTAATGATCTGGAAACAAAAACCATCAAAAAAGAGACTCAAGGCTTGAGTAAAAGATAAAAATCGACTGGTAAATGAGAAAATTACTTGCAGCCCTGACTTTAACTATCGGGCTTTCTGTTCTAATTGCCGATAGTTTAGTTGCTACAGCAGCACCCTTACAAAAAATAGAAATTAATCATTCTTCTTTGGGAATAGATGAGCAATTATGGGGTAGGGTAGAACAACCAGGAGATTTACAAGCACTTCTTCAAGCAATTGACCATAGTCTTTCTTATCTTAATACTCCAGCAGCCGTTAAAGCTTACCAAAATTATTCTATTGCTGGGTTTAGTTTAGATCGGGTTCGTCGTTCTTTAACTCGTTTTCGCCAACTGCTACTGACTGCTAAATCACCATACGAATTACAACAAACAGTGACAGCAGAATTTGATTTTTATCAATCTGTTGGTAATGATAATCAAGGTACAGTAGCTTTTACAGGTTACTTTGAGCCAGTTTATCAAGCTAGTGCTGTTCCTACGGTAGAATATCGCTATCCTCTCTATCGCAAGCCTGCTAACTTTGCTAATTGGTCACAACCTCATCCTAGTCGTTTGCAATTAGAAGGAAAAGATGGTCTGTTGGGCAATAAAAGTATTTTAGCTGGTTCAGAAATAGTTTGGTTACGCGATCGCATGGAAGCTTTTTTAGTTCAGGTGCAGGGTTCGGCTAGATTAGAACTTACCGATGGTAGGACGCTCACGGTAGGCTACGATGGTAGTACCGATTATCCTTATAAGAGTCTTGGTGGTGAATTAGTTAAAGAAGGTATTTTTACCTTAGAAGAATTAACCCTACCTAAATTAATTAATTATTTTCAGACTCATCCTGAAGCTTTAGATAAATATATTCCTAGAAATAATCGTTTTATCTTTTTTCGAGAAACTAATGGTCAACCACCAACAGGAAGTTTAAATGTACCTGTCACTGGCGATCGCTCTATTGCTACGGACAAATCAATTATGCCTCCTGGTGCTTTAGGCTTGATCGTTGCGCCTATTCCCTATCCTAACCAAAACGGTTCATTAACCATTCAGAATGTCAATCGCTATGTCTTAGATCAAGATACGGGTAGTGCGATTAAAGGTGCAGGAAGAGTAGATATCTTTTTGGGAAGTGGTCAAGAGGCAGGCGATCGCGCTGGGTTACTTAATGGTACAGGAAAATTATATTATTTACTTCTCAAATAAGCAGAAGAATAAAATTACAGTAGAAATGACAGAATTACTCAAAGACGCGATCGCCTTAGCTAGATCTTTAAATTGGTTTAGGAACAAATACTTTTAATCCTTGAGGAATACATTTAATTTCTAAAGGAGTAGTACCAATAATTTCTCCATCTAATACAACTTTTTGCGGAGGCTCGGCTGCAATTCTAAGTTTTTTGGCTTTCAGATGAACTACATTTTCTAATTCTGTATTAGTCTTAATTAAAGCACCTCCAAGCATTCCCAACATTGTCGTTACTGCTTGTAATTTAGTAGCTGCGGTAGTAATAGTGACATCTAATAAACCATCATCAACAACGACTTCCCCAATACCTTGAGCTAAAACTGAAGTAGGTGGTGCTACATTAGCAACGGTAATTGCCCCTGCCTGAAACTGTCTGATTTCGCCTTCAAGCTCTATTTCTGCATCAAATAACACATGTTCATTCAACTGTTGCCAACCTGCCATAATATAAGCTAGAGAACCCCAACGATTTTTAGCCTCTCGGTCAGCTTTTTCGATAATTTCTGCTTCGTAACCCACACCAGCCAATAAAATTAGCGGTAAATCATTACAAAAAGCAGCATCAATAGTTCTTATATGTCCTGCTAAGATTATTTCACACGCTCTTCTAATTTGATTGAGTTGTTGAGTAATTCCTAAAGCCATCGAAAAAGCATTAGCTGTACCTCGGGGAATAACTCCCAAAGGTATATCTGTGCCAATTACTGCACCTGCTACAGCAGAAACTGTCCCATCACCACCAGAAGCAATAATCAAATCGGGACGATCTGCGAGCGCTGTTTGGGCTAATTCTTCTGCACTAATATCTGGGGTAGTTAAATGAACTTCTAAATGTAAATGAGGTTCGAGCAACTCTTTAATCAAATCTAACTCTTGTTGACCATCTCCTTGACCAGAAACAGGATTATAAATAAGATGAGCAACGACACTATTAGCTAAACTGTCAACAAACGCTTCTGCGGTAGCCAAATTAGTTGCGAGTGCGACATTATGAACATTACAAACCCTCAACAAAGCTTGAATATCGGGTTCATGCGGTTGAGCATAAAGAGGATCGATTAGAAAAATCACACCTACTACTTCGCCAGCCACGATTTGAGCAGCAATTTGCGTATCTCCTCCAATCGGACCTGATTCCATTCGTTCTATAGTTAAATTAGTCGCGTTTTGAATTCTTTCTCCAGTTGTGCCTGTAGCAATCAGATGGTAACGAGCTAACACAGGAGCATGACGACTAACAAAAGCAACAATATCATCCTTTTTGCGATCGTGGGCAATTAAAGCAATCTTTCTCGCCATAACATCTCAACAATAATTAGAAAATAAACATAAGATAGATAATTATTTAGTTTAATTGGTTAATTACAATCTACTAACTTACTTAAGTAGGATGCGTTAAAATCAACATTACTAACCCTGTTTAAGCGCATAATTAAAGTTTATTGGTTACTTTTCTCTAGTTAATAGAGTAAGTGACAATAATAACTAGAGACCAATAACTAAAAAATACTATGAATTCACCAATTCAAGCAGTTCAAGCTCCCTATCGAGGAGATGCGTATTATCGAACTCCACCCCCAGATCTACCTTCTCTATTGCTTAAAGAACGGATTATTTATTTGGGATTGCCTTTAGTATCTCCTGACGAATACAAAGACCAAATTGGGATTGATGTGACTGAATTAATTATTGCTCAGTTACTTTTCCTCCAATTTGATGACCCTGACAAACCCATTTATATGTATATTAACTCTACGGGTACGTCTTGGTATGGTGGCGAATCGATTGGTTTTGAAACTGAAGCCTTTGCGATTTGCGATACGATGAATTACATTAAACCTCCAGTACATACTATTTGTATTGGTCAGGCAATGGGAACTGCTGCGATGATTCTTGCTTCAGGAACAAAAGGTTGTCGTGCTAGTTTACCTCACGCTACTATTATTCTTCATCAAGCTCGTCAAGGCGCTCAAGGTCAGGCTACAGACATTCAAATTCGCGCTAAAGAAGTGCTACACAATAAGCACATGATGATGGAATTGTTTGCTAAAAATACCGGTCAAACAGTCGAAAAAGTTAGCAAAGATACCGACCGTATGTTCTATATGACTCCTGAAGAAGCTAAGAATTACGGCATTATTGATAAGGTTTTAGAAAGCTCTAAACAATTACCTACTCCTGTTTCTGCACTCACTTAAATTTTGTTAACTTTTAGAAGGTAGAAAAAATCTCATGCCCATTGGTATTCCTAAAGTTCCCTATCAAATGCCCGGTCAGCCTTATAGCGACTGGATTAGTATTTATGACCGTCTTTACCGCGAACGGATTATTTTTCTGGGACGAGGTATTAATGATGGTATCGCTAATCAAATTGTTGCCATCATGCTTTATCTTGATTCAGACGATCCTGGTAAACCAATTTATCTCTACATTAACTCTCCTGGTGGCTCAGTTACAGCAGGTTTGGCAATTTACGACACCATGAAACATATTAAGTCGGATGTCGTGACCATCTGTGTTGGTTTAGCTGCTTCAATGGGAGCATTTTTACTAGCAGGAGGAACTAAAGGAAAACGTCTAGCTTTACCTCATTCTCGAATTATGATCCACCAACCGCTTGGTGGTATTCAAGGTCGTCGACAAGCTACAGATATCGAAATTGAAGCTAAAGAAATCTTACGCATCCGCGACCAACTTAATCAAATGATGGCAGATAATACAGGACAGCCTCTTGCCAAGATTGAGAAAGATACTGACCGCGATTATTTTATGTCTGCTGAGGAAGCAAAAGAATACGGCATCATCGATAAGGTGATTGAAGACAAAGATTAATTGCAATGTCAGACAATCTAATTAATTTATAAGTTAGCAGGTGGACAATTGTTGTCTACCTTATTTTTTTGTTTAGGGATAATTAATCTGTAAATTTAAGACAGGGTAAACAGAAAAAAGGTAATTTGGGGAATGTTTAATTCTAAATAAGCAGTTGCATGTTGCTTAACTCAACATAATTAAATCTTGAGAATAAATGCGATCGCTTTTTTTAAAAGAAAATTTAGTTTTCCTAATAGATAATAATAAATTTTAATTACTATTTTCTCTTTCTAACCATAAAGTAACAGGGCCGTCATTTTCAATCCTAACTTGCATCATTGCACCAAATTTTCCAGTGGCTACGTTTAAACCACTTTGTTTTAATTTGTTAATAAATTGTTCGTATAATTTTTCTGCTAAATCAGGTGATGCAGAATTACTAAAAGAAGGACGACGACCTTTGCGACAATCTCCATAAAGAGTAAACTGACTAATTACTAATAGTTCGCCATCAATATCTACTACAGATTTTTCCCACTTGCTACTATTAGAATTTCCTGGGAATAACCTTAACTCTAAACATTTACGTGCCATCCAATCTAGTTCTGCGTCCGTATCGCTAGGGGCAATTCCTACTAGTAGATTTAATCCTTTGCCAATTTTGCCAACTATTTCTCCATCCACAATTACGGAAGATGATTTAACTCGCTGAATGACAACCCGCATAATTTTTTTTTACTTGTTAATGATAAAAGATCGGTCTTTATTTAGATAATTATTTAATAATAAATGAATGAACTAGGTGAAAATAGGTTATAAAATAATTAAGATATTACAAAAAAACTAAAGGTAATTTTATGGACAGAGGAAAAATTGTTGCCATTATCACTGGGGCAATTTCTATCTTAATTGCGATCGCTTATTTAGTTGTGGTTCAGTTACTTGATTTTCGGGGAGAAATGATTCCTGCACCAGTTAGTCAATTGCCAAGCAGAGAAATTTTATTTTATTTAGGCAATTTGTTGCCTAATTTGATAGTTAGCTAAAGTTTTGGTTGTTGATTTTAAACAGTTATTTATCTGTCAAATGAACTACAGATTATTGTTGTACTATTTTTAAATGATTTACTTAAATTAGATTGTTTTTTTTAGTTAAAGCAACTGATTCAAATCACGATTAAATCAAATTTCAAAAGCTATAAACAAAACAATTAGCCAACCTAACTTGGGAGATAATTGTATGAAAAATAGACTCTGGTTCGCTTCGGTTTGGTTATTTGGTTATAGCTTAATTTTTCCCAGTCAACTATTAGCAACTGAATTTAATACTTTAGCTTCAACAAAACAATCCTCTTGGTTAGCTTTTAATCAGATACATAGTGTTGTTGATAATGTTAATAAATTAACAGAAAGAAACACTTGTGAATTAGATGATGAGCCAATTAAAGTTAATAACTACCAACTTTGGATTAATCGAGGTATTAATCTCCAACAATTCAAGAAGTATCGCGAATCAATTTTATGTTTTGATCGCGCTTTATTAATTGAACCAAATTTAGCTTCAGCTTGGTTACGTCGCGGAATTTCTTTTAGTTACCTTAAAAAATATCAATCAGCAGCTTTGGCTTATGAACGAGCATTAAAATTGAATCCTGATGATTATATTAGTTGGTATAATCAGGCAAGTGCGTTGAAAAAATTAGGTAAATTTAAATTAGCATTAACAGCTTACGAACAGGTAATTAAAATTAAACCAGAAGACTATTTAGCTTGGTATGATCGCGGTAAAACTCTCGAAAAAATAGGTAAATATGAACAAGCAATCGCGTCTTATCAACAAGCTTTAATCATTGAACCTGATTACTATTTAGCCTGGTATAGTCAAGGTAATTTACTTACTCGACTTAAACGTTATCAAGCAGCAATTATTGCTTATCAAAAAGTAGTAAAAATTAAACCTGATTACTATTTAGCCTGGTACAATCAAGGCAATCTTTTTCTGACTTTAAAACAATATCAACAAGCGATCGCAGCTTATCATCAAGCTCTTATTATTAATCCAAAATATGAACAAGCATGGAACAATCGTGGTGCTGCTTTTGAAGGGTTAAAACAAACTAATCAAGCCTTAGAATCTTATAATCAAGCCTTACGAGTTAATCCCAATTATCAAACACCTTTAAATAACCGTCATCGTTTATTAAGTCAGAGAAAATAAATCAAAATTAATTGGACAATTGCTAAATTTGATTTATACTTACCAAAAAAAAATTATGTTGAGGGGCATCGATTCTAATAGCCTCGGTTAACAGAAATCGACTAATTGAAATAAGTATACTGAAACTGTGTTAATTATTACTACGTAATGTTAACTGAGGTTTATCATAAAAACAGCAGTATCGAGAGAATCAATGGCAACAATCAGATTAATGCACGCTAAACTTCATCGTGTGAGGGTAACCGAAGCAAATGTCAATTATGTTGGAAGTATTACTATTGACCAAGATTTGATGGACAAAGTAGGCATTTTACCTTTAGAAGAAGTTGATGTAATTAATCTCAATAATGGCAAACGTTGGTCTACTTATGCCATCCCTGGTAAAGCCGATACAGGGGAAATTTGCCCAAATGGTGGCGCAGCTTTATTATGTCAACCAGGAGATATTCTAATTATTATTGCTTATGAAGAACGCGATCGCGAAGAAGTGATGCGAGACGGACATCAAGCAAAAGTATTAGTTGCCAATGAACAAAATCGTTGTCAAGAGTTTATTTATCAAAGCCTTAATCCCGAAGAAAATCACTTAACATTTTATTCTTCTTCAGCAAAATCTTAAACAGGATTACGGATAATCTCTGTCATTGTTTTAAAATACATACCCAAACTAATACTGACAAAATTGTTGAAATAAAAACAAACTTTAGATTTTGTAACTAAAAACTGTTACTTCTACTGATTGAGTGGGAACTATACAACTGGGTTTGACTAGCTTTTGATTAGCTAGATTGAGGAGTGAAATGAAAATCAACCAGTTTGTTACAGTTCAGAATGTCAAAAATCAGAAACGATGGCAATTACAATCAACTACCATTCTCTTTTTGGGAACAGTTTTACTTCTATTCCAAGGAGGAAATGCTAGTGCCATTGAAATTCAAAATAAGAATCAATCTCAGATAACCAAATCGGTAACCACTCATGAAAATGTACTCCAACAAATAGATCGCTACAATCAAAATCAATCCGTCTCACAGGTAAGTAACGTCTCTCAATTAAGAGATGTTTCTCCTAGCGATTGGGCTTATGAAGCGTTACGCTCTTTAGTAGAACGCTATGGTTGTATTGTTGGTTATCCTAATCAAACTTTTCGTGGCGATCGCGCTCTTTCTCGTTATGAATTTGCTGCTGGTTTAAATGCTTGTTTAAACCAAATGGAAAGATTAATTGCTGCTTCCGAAGCGGTAACACGAGAAGATTTGGATAAGCTGCAAAGACTTACAGAAGAATTTCAAAGCGAATTAACCACTCTCAACGGTAGAGTAGATCAATTAGAACAACGTACCGCTTTTTTAGAAGATCATCAGTTTTCGACCACTACTAAATTATCTGGAGAAGTAATTTTTAGTTTAGCGAGTATCTTTACTGGTGATGATGCCAATGGTAATGAAGTAGATCGCATTCCCGTCTTAGGAGATCGCGCTCGGTTAGCATTTAATACTAGCTTTACAGGTGAAGATTTACTACTGACTTTCTTCTCAACTGGTAATTTTCCTTTCTTTAGCGATGTTACTAATACTTTTGAAGGACAAATCGGTTTTAGCGAAGATGTCGACAACGATTTTAGATTAATTACTGCATCCTATTATTTTCCTCTTGGCGATCGCACCCAAGTTGTAGTTGAGGGTTTGGGTGGTTTTGCATATGATTTTGCTGATACGATCAATCCTCTAGATAGTTACAACGATAGCGGTAGCGGAGCAATCTCTTACTTTGGCAATCGTAACCCGATTTATAATCAAGTTGCTGGTGCAGGTATCGGTACTAGAACTAATTTAGGAGATAACTTTGAAGTTAGTTTAGGTTATTTAGCTGGTGCAGCTAGCGATCCGTTAGAAGGAAGCGGTTTGTTAAATGGGCCCTATTCGGCTTTAGGACAAGTAGTGTTCAAGCCTAGTGATAGTTTCAAGTTAGGTTTAACCTATGTTCATGCTTATAATGCTAGCGATACTTTTGCAGGTAGCAATTTAGCTAATTTCCGTACTTTTACCGAAACAGAATTTGGGGAAGCAGTACCTACTGTTAGTAATTCCTATGGTGTACAGGCTTCTTGGCAACTCAGCGATCGCTTTATTCTTAGCGGTTGGGGTGGTTATACCAATACTCTTACTCTTTCAACTCTCAACGGTACCATTGACCGTGGTAATCTTGATATTTGGAACTGGGCTGTTACTCTAGCTTTCCCCGATCTTGGTAAACAAGGTAATTTGGGCGGTGTTGTGGT
The DNA here is from genome assembly GCA_002355455.1 of Stanieria sp. NIES-3757. Taxonomy (NCBI): domain Bacteria; kingdom Bacillati; phylum Cyanobacteriota; class Cyanophyceae; order Pleurocapsales; family Dermocarpellaceae; genus Stanieria; species Stanieria sp. NIES-3757. The sequence continues at coordinate 2,094,374 of AP017375.1, read as the reverse complement.
TGGCATGGAACCCAAAGTAACTGATTCTAGTGTTCAATTAGTAGGACTTGATAATACAGATCGAGATACTTCTCTACACGTAGAAGCTTTCTATCAATATCAACTTACAGATAATATTGCGATTACTCCTGGAGTCATTTGGATTACAGCACCGAATCATAATCAAGACAATGACGATCTCGTAATCGGTACACTTCGTTCTACTTTTACGTTCTAGTGATATTCAAATTTTGTAAAGGCGATTAAACCACCGTCTCTACGAAGAAACATCTGTTGTTTCCTGTTCTCTTTTCCCCATTCCCTGTTTGTCTTTTGTGCAATTACTTATAAGGAAAACTTCTTCATGAAAAGATTAGAAAATAAAGTAGCAGTAATTACAGGTGCAGCTTCAGGAATAGGCGCAGCCACAGCAAAACTATTTACTCAAGAAGGAGCTAAAGTTGTTATTGCTGATATTCGAGCAACAGAAGCCGAACAAACCGCAGCTAGCATCCGTGAAGCTGGTGGAGACGCGATCGCAATTCCTACAGATATTTCTAATGCAGGGCAAGTACAAGCACTGTTTGAGAAAACCATTGATATCTACGGTTATCTAAATATTTTGCATTGTAATGCTGGTGTCTTAATGATAGGTTCTGCTGACACCCCATCCGATGAACATTGGTACAAAACTCTTGCCGTCAATCTTACTGGAACTTATCTCTGCGTTAAATATGGTATTCCTCAATTACAGCAAAATCAAAATAGTACCATAATTATTACTTCTTCTGTGTCTGGATTGATGGGTGAGCCAGATTTGATGGCTTATGACACAGCTAAAGGAGGATTGGTGAATTTGACTAGACAATTAGCTGTTGAGTATGCCAAATATGGGATTCGAGTCAATAGCGTTTGTCCTGGTTGGATCGATACTCCTTTCAACGATCCTATTTATGAATTAACCCCATTAGATGAATCTTCCTTAGGAGAAGTTATTCCTCTAGCACGTCAAGGTACTCCAGCAGAAATCGCTCATACAGTTTTGTTTCTTGCTTCTGAAGAAGCTTCTTATATTACAGGACATAATCTTGTTGTTGATGGCGGTCTAACAGCGAAGCTTTAAATAAACCTATTTTCGTTTTTTAATCTTAGTCTGATCAAAGCAGTTCAAAAATTTACACTGACTTGGAGTCAATAATGTAAAACTTTGAACTGAATTTGACTGAAGCATTTTTTTATAAAAATAAAATTAAGTCCAACAAATTTTAAGCTTTCATATAAGTAAATTTATTATATTTTAACTAATTTAATGATAATTTTTAGATTTTATTCAGTAAATTTCAGGAAAATTATAACTTACTAATTAAAAGAAATTACTATTTTGGAACGGCCGAGACTCTTTAAATCTAACTTTTCTTCAATCAATCATTAGAAATTAATATTGACGCTTTATTAATTTTTTATTAAAATAATTCTCAATATCAGTATTTCAGCAAAAATTCGCTTCAACTAAATTAAGCTTTTTTTAAGCTCATAAAAGATAGTTGCCATTTAGCATAAAAGCATTAATTTGTACATGAGATAACTCACTCCAAACCACCTTAATTGATCACATTTATTGAAATAATAAACGTTGAAAATTGATAATTAATCAAGGTTCGATTAATTAGAAATGTTTTTTAATCAATCACTTGAATAATTATTATTTTTATTTATTGACTCTTAACGAGTCCTATTAAAAATTTTTTTTCTCCTGTTTGATTTCAATAAATAATTCTAGGAAAAATTAATGTTTGAAGTAGTTAAAGATATGTGCATTCATCAGTTAGTAGAAGCTCAAGTTGCAAAAACTCCTGATGCTACAGCAGTTATCTTTGAAAATCAACGACTATCTTACCGAGAACTCAACGAAAAAGCTAATCAATTAGCACATTATCTGAAAGATTTAGGTGTTAAACCAGAAACTTTAGTTGGTATTTGTCTAGAGCGATCGCTTGAGATGATCATTGGACTTCTAGCCATTCTCAAAGCTGGTGGTGCTTATGTCCCTCTCGATCCTGCTTATCCAAGCGATCGTATAGCTTTTATGTTAGAAGATTCTGAACTACCAGTACTTTTAACTCAACAAAATTTACTAGAGCAACTACCGCAACATTCTGCTCAAGTTATTTGTATAGATAAAGACTGGGAAAAAATTGCTCATCAAAGTCAGGAAAATTGCAACAGTAAAGTATATTCAAATAATTTAGCTTATATTATCTATACTTCAGGCTCAACTGGCAAACCAAAAGGTGTCCAAATTCAACATGGTTCTGTTGTTAATCTATTGCTTTCAATGCAACAAGAGCCTGGAATTAATGAAAAAGATACACTTTTAGCAATTACAACATTTTCTTTTGATTTGTCGGTTCCAGATTGGTATTTACCTTTGATAGTAGGTGCGCGAATTAAGTTAATTAGGACAGAAGTTTCATCAGAACCAAAGGAACTTGCACAGGCTTTATCTCAACCAGATGTAACATTCGTACAAGCTACACCAGCTACTTGGAGACTAATTCTTTCAGCAGGATGGCAAGGTAATAAAAAGCTAAAAATGCTTTGTGGTGGGGAAGCATTGACAAGAACATTAGCCAATCAATTACTAGAAAAGGGTGAGTCTTTATGGCATATGTATGGACCAACTGAAACTACTGTTTGGTCTATGATTCATAAAGTGGAGTGGGGAACAAGTCCTATTTCATTAGGTTATCCTATCGCTAACACACAAATTTACTTACTAGAATATCCAGCACGTCGAAAAAATGATCCTTTAAAAGCAGTCTCTAAGGATTTACCAGGAGAAATATATATAGGTGGTGATGGGGTTGCGCGAGGTTATCTTAATCGTCCAGAATTAAACAGCGAAAGATTTGTTGAAGACTCTTTTAGTCAACAACCAAGTAAACGTCTATATCGAACTGGGGATTTAGGTCGATATTTACCAGATGGTACTATTGAATTTTTAGGACGAATTGATAATCAAGTCAAAGTTCGTGGTTATCGTATTGAATTGGGAGAAATTGAAGAAGTTCTTAGTCAACATCCAGCGGTTCGAGAAACTGTAGTAATTGCCAAAGAAGATGTGTCTGAAAGCAAAAGCTTAGTTGCTTACATTGTGCCGAAAGCTGAAAACAACGATACACAATTATCTACATTAACAACTGAATTTGATATTGAACAATGGATAAAAGTATGGAATGACACTTACAGTCAGTCTTCCGATAGTTGCGATCCTACATTTGATTTCACTGGTTGGAATGATAGTTTTACAGGTTCGCTCATGTCAGGCGAAGAAGTTCATGAATGGGTTGATTGTACTATTGAGAGAATTCTCTCTTTGCATCCTCAAACAGTATTAGAAATTGGTTGTGGTATGGGGCTACTGTTATTTCGTCTTGCACCTCACTGCACCCATTATTCTGGTATAGATTTATCCGCCGAAGCTATTAATCATATTGAGCAAAGATTAAGCAAAGAAAATCTCGATCATGTTGATGTAATAGCTAAACCAGCCCATGATCTAGAAGAATTTGAACCAAAATCTTTTGATACTATTATTATTAACTCGGTTATTCAGTACTTCCCAAACATCAATTATTTAGTTCAAGTTTTAGAAAAGGTTGTTAAATTGGTCAAACCAGGAGGTCGAATTTTTATCGGTGACGTTCGTAGCTTACCCCTCCTAGAAGCTTTTCATACCGGAGTTCAACTTGCTCAAGTTCCTGATTTTCTTCCTTGTGACCAACTCAAACAACGTATCCAGACAAGAATCGCTCAAGATAAAGAACTTGTTATTCATCCTGACTTTTTCCATGTTTTAAAACATTATCTTCCTCAAATTAGTCAGGTTGAAACTTTACTGAAGCGTGGTCATACTCAAAACGAATTAATTAGATTTCGTTCTGATGTAATATTGCACGTTGAAACTAAAATAGAAACAATTAGTGAACCTTTATGTTTTGATTGGGAACAACAACAGCTATCAATTCCCAAAATTTATCAATTGCTACAAGAAAATAAGCTAGAAACTCTCAGAATTACCAATATCCTTGATGCAAGAATTATTACTGAGGTCAAAGGAATAGAAATACTGGTTAGTAATAACAAACCAGAAACCGTAGAAAAACTAAAACACCGCATCCACGAATTGTCTCAATCAACGGGAATTCATCCCGAACAATTTTGGAGTTTGTCGGAAAAGTTTCCTTATCAAGTTTATATTACTTGGACAGAATCATACGCAGTTGGAAAATACGATGTAATCTTGCAACCTCAATCACAAGCTCAACAAAATATTTTAGCTCTACCAGAACAACCATTAGAGTTAAAACCTTGGGATGCTTACGCAAATAATCCTGTTCGGAAAAAAAATACTTTAATTCCAAAACTCCGAGCATTTTTGAAGGATAAGTTACCTAAGTATATGATTCCTTCTGCATTTGTAGTGATGGAAAGTTTACCCTTAACACCTAATGGAAAAATTGACCGTCGCGCCTTACCAGAACCCAAAAAAGAACGACCAGTTTTGAATGAAGACTATATTGCTCCCTCAACTCCTTTAGAAGAACAGCTTGCTGAAATTTGGTCTGAGATTTTAGAAATTGACCAAATTGGCGTTCAAGACAACTTTTTTGAACTGGGAGGACATTCTCTTTTAGCTACTCAAATGCTGGCTCAAGCAGAAGAAGTAATTGATGTTGCCTTACCTATTTTTTATTTGCTAAAAGATCCAACTATTATTGGACTAATCGAAGGAATAAATTTTGTTCACAATTCTGGTTCTGCTTTTCCCATTCAACAAAAAGATGAGATTGATTGGCAAGCTGAAACTACGTTAGACTCAACAATTCAACCCGAAATACCTTTTACTGAATCTACTTGTGAACCAGAACATATCTTTTTGACTGGGGCAACTGGTTTCCTTGGTGCTTTCTTACTAGATGAACTTCTTAAAGAAACTTCAGCTAATATTTACTGTTTAGTGCGTGCCTCAAATTTTGAGGAAGGAAGACAAAAAATCCAAGCTAATCTAGAACGTTATTTACTTTGGAATCATTATCATGATCTAGCTTCGAGAATTATCCCTGTTATTGGAGATTTATCGCAACCTCTTTTAGGATTAACTGAAGAACAATTTCAAACATTGGCTAGTAAACTCGATCTAATTTATCATGCTGGTGCGTTTGTCAATTTAGTCTATTCCTATGCTTACCTAAAATCCATTAATGTACTGGGAACTCAAGAAGTTTTACGATTAGCTAGTCTAGGCAAAGTTACTCCTGTTCATTACATTTCTACAATCGATGTACTTAAACCTCTGACTAATTTTGGTCAGAAAGTAGTTAAAGAATATGAACAGCTTGATTCTGGGCAAGATATAAAAGACGGCTATAGTCAATCTAAATGGGTTGCAGAACAACTTATTATTGCTGCTCGTTCTAGAGGAATACCCACTTGTATTTACAGACCTGGAATGTTGAGTGGTCATAGTCAAACTGGTGCATCCCATATCAATGATTTGATGTGCAGAATTATTAAAGGAATTATTCAGCTAGAGTCTGCCCCCGATTTAAATCTCTGGGTTAATCTCATTCCAATAGATTACGCTAGCAAAGCAATTGTTCACTTGTCGAGACAGCCAAAATCTCTGGGTCAAGCTTTTCATATTGTTAATCCTAAGCCTTTGCCTTGGAAAAAACTAATTAAGCAAATCACAGATTTGGGTTACAACATTCAACTACTTCCTCATGAAGATTGGCAAGCTAAACTAATCAATTTAAGTAGCGATACAGATAATGCCCTTATGCCAATGCGATCGCTTTTTACGGAAAAGTCTGACAATCAGATGACTTATCTAGAAATCTTCCTTTCAACAGCAAGAGCTTTTGACAGCTATAACACTCTCACTGCACTTAATAATACTTCTATTGTTTGTCCATTTGCTGATACTAATCTTTTAAAAACTTATTTTTCATACTTTATAAGTAGTGGTTTTTTATCAACTACTTTTGGATACGCTCAAGAAATGAAATTAGCAATTGAAAAAACTACCTCCAAAGCTTTTGTAAACAAGAATGAGCGTAAACATAACACAACTAATTGTCACGATGAAGATATTTACTTAACTAATATATCTGTGATTGCTAAACAAGCTTAAGTAGTCAATCAAATGTTAAATCTTAAAAAACTGAATAATTATATAAATTTATTGAATAGATAAAAAGAAAGTGAAAATTTTTCCTTTAAATAATTACATTTGATTTTTTTTTGTTGTTTGGGAACTATAGATAAGAGCAACAAGGTTAATCAACAGAAAGAGAATTTTCTTGATAGATTATGAAAACGATAATAAACAAATCTATAGGTTCAAAGCTTTTTTTCTATGTCCTAACTAGTGCTTTAGTAGGACTAAGTGGAATGTCATACTTTTTTTATCAAATCTTGGAAAGTCGAGCCAAAGAAGAAATTCAAGGTAATCTTGGGACACAAGCTAAATCAATTGAAGCTCAGTTTGCTAGAGTCGAACAATCTATGATGGATTTGACGGCTATACTTCAAACTACAAATAGTTTAGAAATAGAGAGTTTAGAGGCTTATCAACAATTAGCTTTTCATTTTTTTAAATCTCGTTCACCCTTAACAATGGGTGTTGGTTTTGGCCAAGCTCCTTATCAATTGACCAAAGAACGCAAATTATATTGGCCTTATTTTTTTGTTGATCAAAAAACTCAGGATCAAGTTGGTGAACCCTTACCATTTCCTCACAATAATATTCGTTATGTAGATGTTTTTGCCCTTGAAGATTATTCTCAGCTTAAATATTATCAATTACCAGTAAAAGCAGGAAAACCTATTTGGTTAGAGCCATTTAATTGGTATGGAATTACTATAACTACCCTTACAGGACCAGTCTATAACAAACAAAATCAACTAATTAGTGTGATTGGATTAGATACTAGTGTCACTGCTTTAACTGAGGAGCTTAAAGCACCTAAAAGTTGGCGAAATGGATATTTCAGTATTTTGAGTCAAGAAGGTAATGTACTTGCATACCCTCCAGATCCACAAAAAGCTAAGAATTTGGCAACCTATAAAGATATTCCGGAACTAAAAACTGTATGGGAAAAAATTGGAAAAAGTGAGTCTGGACTCTTTGCGTTAGAGGGTAAATATTGGGCTTATCAACATATTGAAGGAACAAATTGGCTGATGTTGGCAGCAGTTCCTCAATCAGTTGTCTTGCTCCCTGTACTTGCTATTACATTAGGAGGTGCGTTAGGGGCAGGTGCTATTTTAGCTTTTGTAGTATTTTTATTTGTTCGCAGGCTTAACTCTCGTTTGCAACCAATATTAAAAGAATGTCAAAAGTTAGCACAGACAGATAATGAAAATGAAAAATTGCAATTAGTCGGTGCTGACGAGATAGAAGTTTTAGAACATTCTTTTAATCGCATGACTGCTCAGCTAAAAGCCTCTTTTGAAGAATTAGAACTAAGAGTAGAAGAAAGAACTGCCGAATTACAACAAGCAAAATTAGCAGCAGATACAGCTAATCAAGCTAAAAGTGAATTCTTAGCCAATATGAGTCACGAACTGAGAACTCCTCTTAATGGTATTTTAGGCTATGCCCAAGTTCTGCGACAATCAAGGACTCTGTCCGAAAAAGAGAAAAAAGGAGTTGATATTATTAGTCAGTGTGGTTCTCATCTTCTAACTTTAATCAATGATGTTCTGGATCTCTCCAAGATTGAAGCTCGCAAAATGGAACTACATTTGGCAGAGTTTCATTTTCCCTCTTTTATTCAGGGAGTGGTCGAAATTTGTCGTATTAAAGCCGACCAAAAAGGTATTGCTTTTGTTTATCAAGAAGAAGGTCAATTACCTGTTGGTGTTCAGACTGATGATAAACGATTACGTCAAGTTCTAATTAATTTACTGAGCAATGCAATCAAATTTACTGACGAAGGCACAGTAACTTTTTTAGTTCAGTCTCAGAAAGTTGAAAGTAATGAGGAAAACCAATCTCTTTATAATCTTCGCTTTCAAATAGAAGATAGTGGAATTGGTATCAGCCCAGAACATTTAAGTAAAATCTTTTTGCCTTTTGAACAGGTAGGAAGTGTAGAAAAACAATCTGAAGGTACGGGATTGGGATTAGCTATTACTCAACAAATTGTTGCTATGATGGGCAGCACTATTCAAGTCGAAAGTGAATTAGGAAAAGGTAGTACCTTTTGTTTTGAGGTTGACTTACCAGAAACTACCAGTTGGAGCAAATCTGCTAAATTAGTCTCCGAAGGTATTATTGTCGGTTTTAAAACTAAGACTTCTTTTCGCGAGCTAACTTCTTCCCAGGCAGATTGTGTGTCAGAGGAAATTTCCGACATCGAATTTTCAGCTTGTACACTTCATCAAAAACGGAAAATTTTGATAGTAGACGATCGCTGGGAAAATCGTTCTGTAGTTATAAATTTACTTGAACCACTTGGTTTTGAGGTTCTAGAAGCGGAAAATGGTCAGGATGGTTTAAATAAATTTGCTCAGTACCAACCGGATTTAATCATTACTGATATATCTATGCCAATTCTGGATGGGTACGAAATGCTTTTCCAAATACGCTCTTCTCCCCAAGGACAAAATGTAGTAGTTATTGTGTCTTCTGCTAGTGTCTTTGAAAGTGACAGGCAAAAAAGTTTAAATGCTGGTGCCAATGACTTTTTACCTAAACCTATTCAAACTGAAAATTTATTGGCTTCGTTACAAAAGCATCTAGAACTAGAGTGGATTTACGAAAAGACTAAATTAATTGAAACATCTGAGCAAACAAGTACCGTCAGTTTGAATACGGCTGATATTGTGCCACCTTCTGCTGAGGATTTAGCTTTACTGCTCGATCTTAGTCGTAAAGGTTTAATTAATCATATTCTTACTGAGATTGAACGTATTGAAAAAAGCGACGAAAAATTTACTCCTTTTGTGTTACAGATACGTAAATTTGCAGAAAAATTTCAATTAAAACAATTAAGAACATTTATTGAGCAGTATTCATGAAAATAAAACAAAAAAAGGGAATAGTAAATGGGGAATAGGAAACAAGAAAATATAAATAATATCAATAATTTTAAAGATTTAAGAATCTGACAAAAGATATATAAATAGCAGAAAAATGTTATTTATTAACCAGGTATTTTCCTCAAGAAAAATCATATGGAATAGTTCAACAAATCAGAAAGTCAGCAGTATCTATTCCCGCTAATATAGCCGAAGGATATGGGAGGCGTTACACAGCCGAATATCTCCGATTTCTTAATATAGCCCAAGGTTAAATTAATGAATTAGAAACACATTAAATAATCTCTCAAAGAGTAGGATTATGTGATTTAAAAAATTTAGAATCTATCACCTCATTATTAAAACAAGAAAGTCGTATGATTACGGCTCTAATTAAAAAACTAAAAAAATAAACTTATTCTCGGTTTCTCATTCCCTATTTCCCATTTTTATTCAAATTCTTATAAATAATCGAGGCAATAATGACAGTCAATTTCCTTGCTCAAAGTATTTTAATAGTCGATGATAATCCTAACAATTTAGAAGTACTTTCAGAGACTTTGATAAGAGCAGGTTTCCAAGTTGCCGTGGCAATCGATGGAGAAACTGCAATTGAACAAATTGAATATCATCGACCAGAGCTAATTTTATTAGATATTATGATGCCTGGAATTGACGGTTTTGAAACTTGTCGAAGAATTAAAGAAAATTCCGCTACTGCGGATATTCCGATTATTTTCATGACTGCTTTATCAGACACGCAACACAAAGTCCAAGGTTTTACTCTAGGTGCTGTTGATTATATTACTAAACCTTTTCAGCAAGAAGAAGTAATAGCTAGGGTTAGAGTTCAATTGCAGCTACGTAACTTGAGTAGAACGATGGAGGAGCAAAATAAAATTCTCAAAAATGAGATTTCACAGCGACAAACAGCAGAAAATTCTTTAATTAAGCTTAATCAAGAATTAGAACAACGAGTTGAAGAACGCACAACTAAATTACTAAAAACTCTTCAACAGCTTCGACAAACTCAAGTTAGATTAGTACAACAAAAAGAAGAATTAGAAATTCGGGTTCAAGAACGGACTGCCGAACTAGCAAGAACCATTACAGAAGCAGAAAAGGCTCGTACCGAAGCAGAAAAAGCCAATCAGTCTAAAAGTACTTTTCTAGCTAATATGAGTCATGAATTACGTACGCCAATGAATGCCATTATTGGTTACAGTGAGATGTTAATGGAAGAGGCAGCCGATCTGGGTCAAGAAGATTTTCTTCCCGATCTTCATAAAATTCATGGTGCTGCTAAACACCTTTTAAGTTTGATTAATGACATTCTTGACTTGTCTAAAATTGAAGCAGGTAGGATGGAACTTTATCCAGAACAGTTTAATGTTTGTAATTTAATTAAAGATGTTGTTGCAACTATTCATCCTTTAGTTGAAAAAAATGCCAATCATTTAAAGATAGATTTACCTGACAATCTGGGTACGATGTATACAGATTTAACTAAAATTAGGCAGAGTTTATTTAATCTTTTGAGTAATGCAAGTAAATTTACCGAGAATGGGACTATTACGCTTAAAGTTGAGCAATATGTCAATGCAGGGCAAGATTGGATGAGTTTCCAAGTTACTGATATGGGTATTGGCATGACTCCAGAACAATTAGGTAGATTATTTCAAGCTTTTACTCAAGCAGATGCTTCTACCACTCGTAAATATGGAGGAACTGGTTTAGGACTGGCAATTACTAAACGGTTTTGTCAGATGATGGGTGGTGATATTTTTGTAGAAAGTCAATTTGGCAAAGGCTCTACTTTTACGATTCGCCTACCTGTAGAAGTAAAAAAATCAATTAAATCAGAACAAAGCGGGAGCGATCGCAGTAGCAAACAACTTGATATTCATTCGGCAGGTCAAAATACTATTTTAGTAATTGATGATGACCCTACTATCCACGATTTAATCAACCGTTTTCTTTCTAAACAGGGATTTAAAGTGGTAACTGCTACTAGTGGACAAGAAGGGTTGCGTTTAGCTAAACAACTTCAACCACAAGCAATTACTCTGGATGTCATGATGCCTGGAATGGATGGTTGGACTGTTCTCGCTGCACTTAAAGCCGACCCAGAATCAGCCCATATCCCCGTAATTATGATGAGTATTGTCGATAATCAAAACCTAGGCTATGCTTTGGGTGCTGCTGACTATCTGCTCAAACCAATTAATCGGCAACAGTTAATTTCAGTGATGCAAAAATATAGCTTGAATTACTCTGCCAATTCAGTTTTGATTGTTGAAGATGATGAAGACACGAGAATAATTTTGACTCGTCAACTTTCCAATGAAGGCTGGGAAGTCATAGCGGTAGAAAACGGGCGTAAAGCTCTAGAAGCGATCGCTCTTGCGCCTCCAGCTTTCATTATTTCTGATTTAATGATGCCAGAAATGGATGGTTTTGAGTTAATTCACGAACTTCGTCAGCAAGAACAATTACGTTCTCTTCCTGTAGTAGTGTTAACGGCTAAAGATTTGACTCAATTAGAACGACAAAAATTACAAGGTCATGTGAACAGAATTTTTCAAAAAGGTAGTTACACCAGCGAAGTTTTATTAACAGAATTGCATAATCTTCTATCAGAGGCAATTTCTCGACAAAGTAGCAAGCAAATTCTAGCTACTCTCTAGCGACAATATATTTCGATCAGGCTCAAACTATGGTGAAAATACTGCTAGTTGAAGACAATGAAATGAATCGAGATATGCTCTCTCGAAGATTAGAACGTCGAGGATACGAAGTTGTGATTGCTGTCGACGGTGCAGCGGGTGTTGCGATGACAGTTTTAGAAAATCCTAACCTGGTTTTAATGGACATGAGTTTACCTATTATGGATGGATGGGAAGCAACCAGACAATTAAAAGCTAATCCCGAAACCAAAAACATTCCTGTAATTGCTCTTACTGCCCATGCCATGTCTGGCGATCGCGAAAAAGCCCTTGAAGCTGGCTGTGACGATTACGATACTAAGCCCATCGAATTACCCCGTTTACTAGAAAAAATTGCCAATCTTCTGGCAAAAATTTAATCATCCCCCATAATGACTACTGATAGCTGTCCTCCATTATCTTTACTTGCTCATCTGCGTCACGAACTCCGTACGCCGATTAATGCCATCATTGGTTATAGTGAAATGCTACTTGAAGAATTGGAGACAGAAGATACAATCGTTTTAAGTGCTGAGTTACAAGTTATTCGAGAAAGCGGAGTAAAACTGTTGGGGTTGGTCAATACTCTTCTTAACTCTCCTCAATCAGAAGAAGACCAATTTAATGTTAATCTCTCTGTTCTAAGTCAAACTCTTACTCTTGAATTAGAAACACCTGCTCAAACAGTGATCAATTGCAGTGGACAACTTTTGAAACAAGCAGATAGTGAGTTTTTACCAGATCTAACTAAAATTTATACTGCTGCCGAAAATTTTCTCAAAATCCTGGAAGAGCTTCCTAATTTTTCTGAACAACAATTATTAATCAACCAAACTTATCATCTAAGTTTATTAGAACAAAAACCTCAATCAAAACCTACTGCCAATTCTAATTTAAAATTAGTAACTTCATTAACTAGCAACTCTGAAGGCAAAATTTTGGTGGTAGATGATAACCCAACTAATCGAGATTTACTTTCGCGCCAAATCAAAGCACAAGGTTATCAAGTAGGGACTGCAATTAACGGACAGCAAGTCTTACAAATGATTCAGACAGGAGAATACGATCTAATTCTTCTAGACATTATCATGCCAGAGATGGATGGTTATCAAGTTTTAAAATCTCTGCGTGAGAGTCAATGGCGACATATTCCTGTAATTATGATCTCAGCCCTCGATCAAATTGATAGTGTAGTCAAATGTATTGAGATGGGGGCTGAAGATTATTTAACCAAACCTTTTAATTCAGTCTTATTAAAAGCCCGTGTTGGTGCTTGTTTGGAGAAAAAAAGACTGCGAGATCAAGAAGCTTTTTATTTAAAGCAATTAGCACAAGCTAATCAAGAAATTACAAATTTAAATAAACGTTTGCAAGCAGAAAATGTCCGTCTCAGTGCTGAAATAGAAATTACCCGACGCTTACAACAAATGATCTTGCCCAAAGAGCAAGAATTAAGTCAGCTTGATGATTTAGATATTGCTGGTTTTATGGAACCTGCTGAAGAAGTTGGCGGAGATTACTATGACGTTTTGCATGACAATGAAAGAGTCAAAATTGCGATCGGTGATGTGACTGGACATGGACTTGAAAGCGGTGTCCTTAGCATTATGGTACAAACTGCTGTCAGAACGTTGATGGAAAATAATGAAACAGACCCCACTAAGTTTTTAGAAACACTCAATCGCACAATCTATAAAAATGTCCAACGCATGAATTCTGACAAGAATTTGACTTTTTGTTTAATAGATTATCAAGCAGGACAGTTAAATTTGAGCGGACAACATGAAGAAATTATTATCGTCCGTGCTGGTGGTGAGATTGAGCGAATCGACACAATCGATTTAGGTTTTCCAATTGGATTAGAAGAAACAATCGCTGATTTTATTGTTTCAACTCAAATAAAGTTAAACGCTGAAGATGTTGTTATTCTGTACACCGATGGTGTAACTGAAGCTGAAAATAAATTGGGGGTGCAATATGGTTTAGAAAGATTATGTAATGTAGTTAAACAAAACTGGTACCAGTCTGCTAACACAATTAAACAACTTGTTATTGAAGATTTACGTTTGTATATAGGCGAGCAAAAAGTTTATGACGACATTACTTTGGTTGTACTCAAACAAAAGTAGCTTGCTAATTTAATTTCTATTCAAGAAATCAGTTTTTATGAATTGTATTAATATGGCTCAAATATTTGGAGATTTTTTAGAAAATTTACCTTCTAGTCAAGAATATTTAATCGTAAGTTTTTCTCCTAGTTCTGTATCGCTTCAACAAAGATGGCGTAATAATGGTTTATCGGCTGATTTTTTAGCAGATTATCTCAGTAGTTTTTTGACTTGTAAGGAGGAGCAAGAGTCTGATTATTTAATAAAACAAGCAGAAGCTAAGGATGCTATTAGTTATATTGCCAATGAGTTGTTAGAAAATGCGATGAAATATACTAATCAATTATCGTCAGCACCTATTAGTATCCAAATTCATTTAATCGATCATAAAATTATTTTTCAAATTACTAATAGTGTTCATACCAACGCAGTTGTTAAGTTTCAAAAATATATTAAAGAATTACTGGCTTTCGATCCTTATGAGCTATATCTTCGTAAGCTAGAAGATAATCATACACAGGAAAAAGAAGCAGGCTCAGGCTTAGGATTTTTAACAATGGTCAATGATTATGGAGCAAAGTTGGGCTGGAGATTTAATAATTTTGTTGGTAAGTCTGAAGAAACTACGGTAACAACAATGGTGCAATTAGCAATGTAGTTTACATTTATTTTAGAAATATTTAAGACTAAATAATTTTTTAAACTATTAATATTAACTAAAAAAAAATTAAATGGAAATTAAAACAGAAGACTATAGCATAATTTATGATCCCTTAACTACCGCTGTTTTTTGTCAAGGATCTCTCAGGCTTAATGGGATGGACGAATACTCTCCTATTTTACAGCTACTCTATGATGTAGTTGAAAAAGAACCAGCAAAACTTACCCTCGATCTAAAAGATTTAAAATTTCTTAATAGTTCGGGAATTAGTATGCTTTCAAAATTTGTAATTGAAGTACGTAAAAAAAGAAATATTCAAATGAATGTAATTGGCTCAAAAGAAATTATATGGCAGAGTAAATCTTTAAAAAACTTACAGAGACTAATGCCTTCTCTTGAACTCGAATTAAACTAGGAGAAAAGGTAAAAACCACCAAAAAATACCCATTTAGACCTTGAGACTCGTGATTCTTACAACTCAATTACTTAAAAATTATTAGAGATTACTGGAATCAAGACTTTCTGACTCTCCAGGAGTTTGAGGTAGATGTAAACCACATTCTTGTTTAAGTCCACGAAAACGAGTATCACGTTCGTGAGAATCATCAGTAGTTAAAGGACGACTAGAATGCCAATCACCCACCGTTACATAACCTAGGTCAAAATAGGGATGATAAGGTAAATCGTGAGTGGTTAGATACTGATAAACATCGCGAGAATGCCAATCGAGAATCGGATAAATTTTGTAGCGATTTTCCTGTTGACTGATGGGATCTAAGTTTTGACGATGTTTGGTTTGATCTCTACGTAATCCAGCTAACCAAGCTGCTGCATTTAATTCTGTTAAAGCTCGTTGCATTGGTTCTATTTTACGCAGATAATCATAACGATTGAAAGCTTCAATCTCATTTTGTTCCCAAAGTTTCCCATATAATGCTTCCATGCGAGCAGGGCTAATAGAAGATTGATATACTTTGAGATTGAGATTTAATCGGGTAGTTAATTCTTCAGCAAATTTGTAAGTTTCAGCAGGCAAATAACCCGTATCTACCCAAATAACAGGAATATCAGGGATAACTTGAGTGACAAGATGCAACATTACTGCTGCTTGAATACCGAAACTTGTACTCATTACCAAGCGATCGCTAAAAGTATGGTTTGCCCATTTAATCAATTCTGTTGCGTCTGCGTTAGCTAATTGTCGATTAATGGCAACTAAATCTAACTGTGGTTGTTCGATAGTAATACTTGTCATGAATTTAGACTCTGGTGTAATTAACTTGCTGTCGATCCTGGTACTGTTGAAGAGATTGATAAAAAAATATTGTATCAGTTGATTCGAGATCAAGCTCGTTACTATTTTAATTTAAGTTGTGATTTTTATCGTATCGCTCTAGTCTAATTTTGATGTAGCTTACTAGAAGCTGAAGTTGCATGATAACATTTATCAGTTATTCTCGCTCAACGGCAAAGTTACAGTAACCACAGTACCGATTCCTTCCTGACTTTGAAACTCAATAGTGCCTTGTTGAACTTCTACACATCGCTTAACAATTGCTAAACCTAAACCTGTTCCAGGTATTCGACGAACATTACTACCACGATAAAAAGACGTACACAAATGTTCTAATTCATCGTCAGGAATTCCTATTCCTTTGTCTTCAATTCTAAATAGTGCAGTTGTTCCCTGATTAATTACGTCAAATTTAACAATACTATTGTTAGAAGAATATTTTAAAGCATTAGTTAATAAATTCCCCAAAATATGTTGTAATAAATTTTCATCCCAAATTGTATTTTCAAAATTGCCTTCAATTGTAAAAATAATTTGATGTTGTCGGTCTAAATGAAGCTGTAATTTTTCAATAAGATGACGGCAAAATAATTCTAAATTTAAACTTTTGGGTTGATAGGGTAATTGTTCTGAATCTGATTTACCAATAAATAATGCTTCTTCTAAAAGTTGAGCTAAGTTTTTACCTGCCGAAAGAATGTGTTGCAAAAGCATCAGTTTTTTTTCTTCAGGTAATTCATATTTGTTTTGTTGTAATAAACCGGCAGAAGCAATAATCGTAGTTAAAGGGTTACGAAAATCATGGGAAAACATTGCCACAAAATCGGATTTAAATTGATTGATTTTTTGAGCCTTAATTAATTGAGCAGTTTGTTCTCGAATCTGATGCTCTAAAACTTCATTTTCTTCCCTTAAAATTTCGGCAACTCGTTTGCGTTCGATCGCATATTGTAAAGAACGAACTAATCCTTCAACATTAATATTACGTTTGACTAAATAATCTTGCGCTCCCTGCCTTACTGCGGCGATCGCTAGTTGATCGTCATTAGTATTGGTCAAAACTACTACTGGTAAATTAGGAGCATGATTAATAATAGATTTTAAAGAAGCCAATCCTTCACTATCTGGCAAAGTTAAGTCAAGTAAAATGACATCAAAAGAAGTTTGCTCTAATTGTTGAAGAGCTTCTCCTAATCGTTTGACATGAACTAGATTAAACTGGTTGAGACCGAAACTTTTGAGAACTTCATGAAGCAGTCTTGCTTCTGCTAGATCGTCCTCTACCAACAAAATTGTGACTGCACTTCCAGGCATAGGTTTAAACTCTTGCTATTACTCCTGGATTCTAAAACGCTTTTACTATCTATTCTATGTTAATTATTTTTTACTCAGAAGGTAGAGTCACCGTAGTCAACCAAAATTCTTCAATTCCTTTAACAATTTTGAAAAGTTCTTTTAAATTGCGCGATTTAGTAATATAGCAGTTAACGTGTAAATCATAACTTTGAGTTACATCATCCTCATTTCTAGAAGTAGTTAAAACCACTACAGGAATTCGCTTTAATTTGGGATCGGCTTTGATCTCAGCTAAAACTTCTCGACCATCTTTTTTGGGCAGGTTGAGATCGAGTAAAATTAGGTCGGGACGAACAGCTTCAGCATATTCGCCTTCTTGGCGTAGATATGCCATTGCTTCCACCCCATCCCTAACGGCTATGATTTGATGTGGTACGGAACTATTTTTGAGGGCTTCTTCGATTAAACGAATATCGCCCCGATTATCTTCAACTAAAAAGATAATTTTACAGTTTTCGTCCACTTCTACGGTCACGCTCGCGTCCTCCTACAGGAATGGTAAAGTAAAATGTCGATCCTTTACCTAATTCTGATTCTACCCAGATGTTTCCGCGATGACATTCCACGATTTTTTTACAAATGGCTAAACCCATACCAGTACCTGGGTATTCATCTCTGGTATGAAGCCTTTGGAAAATTACAAAAATGCGTTCATAAAATTGGGGATCGATGCCAATTCCATTATCGGTAACTGAGAATAGCCAAGCATCTTCTAGTCTTTCTGCACCAATATGAATTCTGGGAGCTTCTTGACTACGGAATTTGATAGCGTTACCAATCAGGTTTTGAAATAATTGCATTAACTGCATCCCATCAGCCATGACAGTAGGCAGAGGTTCGCGAGTAATTACCGCATTATTTTGATTAATTCTCCTTTGTAAGTTGGTAAGAGCTTGTTCTAAAGCGAGATTAACATCAGTTAAGGTAAATTCAATTCCTTGTAAGTCAACTTTGGAGTAAGCTAAAACATCATCAATCAAAGTTTGCATTAGGCTTACCCCTTCAACAGCAAAACCAATAAATTCTTTAGCATTCTCGTCCAAATTTTCGCCGTAGCGCATCTCTAGGAGTTGAACGTAATTAGAAACATGATTTAATGGTTCTTGGAGATCGTGGGAAGCAACATAAGCAAAACGTTTTAATTCTGCGTTAGAACGTTCTAAATCTTTGGCGAGTTGTGCTAATTCATCTGCCTGACGAAGAATGATATTGACGATCGCTTTTCTCAATTCTAAAGCAGCGGTAATTTCTACTGATTTCCAGGGTAAAGATTTGAGACGAACAGTTTGCTTCCACAATTCAAAGGATTTCCGTGGCGAAAGTTTGACTTTGCCATCCGTGTGTTTAGTTTCGTAAGCTTGATTGGGATCGCCTCCCCAATTAACTGTCTGAATTACTTCTGGTCGAAACCATAAAACATAGTTGCGTTGAGAAATAGGAATCGCCAGTAAACCACTAGCAACATCTTTATATTTATCTGCATCAGCGTAAAGACGAGCCAGAGAATCAGTATAAAATATCTCTTCTTGAATATTATTTCTGAGCCATTGTACTAGATAATTGAGGTCTTCTTCAGAAGGTGTTTTGCCAATTAGCGTCCAGTTACCGCTTTCACAAATAGCTGCACCCTGGGCGTTGGTAAGATCGAGTAAATTGGGATCGCCTTTAACCAAACCATCGACGAAATTCTCAGATTCAGCTACATAATCCATCAGTTTTGAATGAATATAAGCGAGTTTCATCCGATAGTCATAGTCTTCCGTTTCTTCTTTGGTAGAAATTTCTGAAAAGATTACTCTACCTAAAAATTCGCAAGCTTTCCTTAATTCGTAAGGAACATATTTAGGAGTTTGATGATGACAAGCAATTAGACCCCATAGTTTTTGGTCTTTGATCAGGGATATAGTTAAAGAAGCTCCTACTCCCATGTTATGTAAATATTCCAAATGACAAGGAAAAGCACTGCGGAGAATTGAATGAGTTAAATCCAACGGGCGATCGCTAAAAGGATTAATTGCTGGAACCATTTCAACTGGTTGAGCATGAGCATCAGGAATTAGGCGAATCCAATTAGAACTAAACAATTTTCTGGCGGGACGGGGGATATCTGATTCTGGATAGTGCAAACCTAAATAAGGCTCTAGATCGCTCCGTTTTTCTTCAGCAATCACGCTACCATGATCGTCTTCATCAAATTTATACAACATGACACGGTCAAAACCGGTCACGTTGCGAACTTCTCTAACAATGATTTGACAAAAATCGTGGAGATTAGTAGTTTTTTCTAATTGGAAAATTGAAGCTCTAGCTAAGTGATAAAAACTCAAGAAAGGAATATTTTCTTGAGCAAGGGCTGGTTCTAATTCTAAAATTAAGAAATTATCGCTATTGCGATGAAAAACTGCATCAAAAACGACAAAATCATCTGCATTAGTTCTTGCCCAAACTTTAGTAGGATTTATAAAATCAAAATTCTCTGCAGATAAATTAGTTTTTAGTTGTTCTACCTGAAAAGAATCTAAAATTTCTTCAAGTTTTTGTCCCAAAACTTCGTGAGCATCTCGATTGAAAATAGTAGCAATATTCTGACTAACTTGGATAATTTCTAAATCAGGTTCGGAAAGAACAAAAAGCACTCCATAAGACTGAATTTGATTAATAATATGAATTGGTTCTTGATCTAATTTAATTAAATCTTTTGATTTGGTATCCAAATTGATTGCTGTCATAATTAGCCTCTACTATCGTAGATAGTCTTGTTTTGAGGCAATTCTTGCTTTAATAGAATATTTAAATAGTTATTAGCCTTTTGCCACAAATAGGAAAATTTAAATGATAAATAAGTCTGTAAAATTCAACACTACTAATAACAAATAACAGCAAATACAGTTAAACTCAAGCAGTCAATCCAGACAAAATACCAAATTTTCTCTTGCTAATGTTGCTTATTCTACAGACTAAATTAAAATATTCTACTAATTTTAAGAACTGCTATTGAGCATTTAAAAACATTTGACTAGTCTAATGATTGGATGTAAAGATTATCATGCAATTCTTAACTCTTCACAATATCTCCTTCACTTTTGGTCATGAGTTACTGTTTAGAGATTCGTTGATATTTAAGCTAGTATTTATACTTAAAATAATGATCAATAATTAATAATTTAATAGCTAATTTTCTTTTTTTGTGTCTTTAGCTGTTTATTGAATGATTTTTCTGCTCTTTGTCTAAAAATTTTAACTAGTTTTCTCTTGTAGAGACGCAACATTTTGCATCTCCACGAATTTTACCTTTTGCTACTAGCTAGCTAACCAAGCTTTAATTACATCTAAAAGACTAGAACCACCCCAAATTACAGCAATAATAATCGAGGTTGATAAAGTGCCAGCGACAGCAGAGAGTAACAAACCAGCCAAGCAAATTACGCCATCGTCTTCCATCAAACCAAAACCAGTTACCCAAATTCCCATTGCTGGTAGAGTATTCGTGCCTGGAATCGGGATCATCATCGAAATTGACATTAAAGCGATCGCAATTCCCATAATAATTCTACCAGTAAGACCAGTACAAATATAACTAAGACGAGGTTTACTTAAAGCTTCAATTTTCTGTAACCAAGGAATTCCTTTTTGAAGTACTCCTTGGACTGTTTCAAGTTTCATCGAACTTTTCATCATTTTTGCTGGTAGCCAAGGACGTTGACGACCGCTAATAAGCTGAAGGGCTAAGATAAACATCAAAATTCCAAATGGAATGGAGTAACCAGGGGCAGGGATTGGTAAAGCAGAAGGAAATGATAAAATTACCAGCAAAAATCCAAATATTCGTTCTCCAGCCAAATCCAGAAGTTCAGCTAGAGTTACATCTGATTGTCGTTCTTCTTCAAAAAAATAGCGATTTAATTCTAGAGAAAGTTTAGCCATTATTTCATTTATTCAGTAATATTTAATTTAAAAAAATTTAAAGACAGCAAAGTAAAAAATTAGAATAGCGAAACAACATAAAGCTATCCAATCAAAATATTTTCTCAATTGATAGCTTCAAAGATTTTCTGCCTAACTATTAAATCACACTTAATTTTTATTTGCCCTACTTTCTTGAATTACATGAACAATAGAGGGAAGAATAGAAACAATAATGATCACTAAAACTATAGGTAGTAAATATTTATCAACATCGGGTATAACTCTGCCCAAAAAATAACCCATTAAAGTAATGCCAAATGTCCAAAAAAATCCCCCAAAGAGATTGTAAGACATAAAATTTTTGTATCGCATCGACCCAATCCCAGCCACAATTGGGGCAAATGTGCGGACAATAGGGAGAAAACGAGCTAAAACAATAGTTTTATTGCCATGTTTCTCATAAAAATTTTGGGTTTTAACTAAATGCCCTTTATGAAATAACCAGGAATCCTCTTTTTGAAATAAACGACGACCAAATCTGTAGCCTGTAGCATAGCCTATATTATCTCCTAATACAGCACAGACAAAAGCTCCAAAAATGAGAACCCAAATATTTAGAAAATTTTGAGAAGCTAAAAAACCAGCAGTAAATAGCAAGCTGTCACCAGGCAAGAAAAATCCAATAAGTAATCCAGATTCGGCAAAAACAATCCCCCAAACACCAAAATAGCCCAACGATTTAATAAGTTCTGGCAAATCTAAATGCATAAGACTGACTTGCTGGTTAATTATAAAGATTTATAAGTAAACAATTTTTGAGTCCAAGATACTCTATCTTTTGAAGATGTAGTACCTTGGACTGGCTCACTTTTTAATCAATTGTATTGTTTGTTGTCCAACTTGCTTTTGGTAATTAAGTTCCTACTGTCCAAGAGTTAATGTACTCAATTTGTTCAGCAGTAAGAGTATCAATCTTAATTCCCATCGCTGCTAGTTTCAAGGCAGCAATTTCTTGGTCAACTTCAGTGGGAATAGAATGTAAACCAGGTTGTAAACTACCTTTATGTTTAACTAAATATTCACAAGCTAAAGCTTGGTTAGCAAAACTCATATCCATTACTGCACTGGGGTGTCCTTCCGCAGCAGCTAGGTTAACTAGTCTTCCTTCTCCCAAAACTACAATTGATTTGCCATTGGGCATTTGATATTGTTGGGTAAAGTTGCGAACTTCTTTAACTTCAGTAGCTTTGGCACCTAAAGATTTGAGGTCAATTTCGATATCAAAGTGACCAGAATTACATACCATTGCCCCATCTTTCATTGCTTCAAAATGTTCGGGACGAATGACGTGCTTGTTACCAGTCACAGTAACAAATAAATCTCCTTGGGAGGCAGCTTCACTCATGGGCATAACACGGAAACCATCCATTGCTGCTTCAATCGCTCTCACAGGATTGATTTCGGTGACAATAACGCTTGAACCTAAGCCTCTGGCACGCATTGCCACACCTTTACCACACCAACCGTAACCAGCTACAACTATGGTTTTACCAGCTAATAAAACATTAGTAGCACGAATAATACCATCTAAGGTAGATTGACCAGTACCATAACGGTTGTCAAAGAAATGTTTGGTTTCGGCATCGTTAACGTTCATGGCAGGGAAGGTAAGTACCCCATCTTTGAACATTGCTTGTAAACGAACAATACCAGTAGTAGTTTCTTCCGTAGTACCAATAATATCACTCAGTTGATGCTGTCTTTCTTGAATTAAAGTAGCAACTACATCACTACCATCATCAATAATGATATTAGGTTTGTGATCTAAAGCGATTTGAACATGACGATGATAAGTTTCGTTATCTTCTCCTTTAATCGCATAGACAGGAATACCATATTCTGCAACTAGGCAAGCAGCCACATCATCTTGAGTTGAAAGGGGGTTACTCGCAATCAATAGTGCATCTGCACCACCAGCTTGAAGGGTAATCGCTAGATTAGCTGTTTCTGTAGTAACGTGACAACAAGCAACTAAACGAATTCCTTCTAAAGGTTTTTCTTGGGCAAAACGCTCTCTAATTTGTTTAATTACAGGCATTTCTCTTGCTGCCCATTCGATTCTTTGCTTACCTTGTGGTGCAAGAGCAAGATCTTTTACTTCATATTTAGTCTGAGTAACGGCTGCTACCATAACTTTTTTTTACGGATAAACAATATTTCTATGTGATTTTAACTGAATTATGCATCGCTTGACTGTTTAGTTAATCTAAATCTCTGTTTCAATTGTGTAAATCGAGCTTTAAATTATTAAGGTTTAACTCTGCGGGAGCCACGGGGAAGGTTGAAAAGCAAGTGAGAAGACAAATTGAATGAAGTAGTCTCTTAAAACAGGAGAAACTCCGCATCCATAATCTTTCTTGGTTGAAAACGTATGACTAATTTGCCTAGTTGATCTGCTGCTAGTGATTCTTATTCTCAACGAATGAGCATCAAAGAAATGTTTCGTGATTTCAAACTAGGCGGATATAATCTCGAAGCTACTAGAGTTAGGGTGTAACTAATCTTTATTTTGAGCTTTTGATGACACCATAGTAATACTCGACTACAGAGAAAGGCTCGTAGAAATGATGCAATCATTATTTCCAGGTTTGATATTGTTTAAATCTAAACAAGGTGGACAATAGCCCACCCTTAAAGATAAATTGTTATTGCAATAATTTTCTGCAATAACAGATAAAATTTAATCAAATCTAGACAAAGATAAAATCTTCTGAGAGAACAACATCATCGGTATTTTGGACATAACCAATCAAATCGCCTTCGTAGTTGATGTGTTAATACCGTTACCAGAATTAGCAAGGGTATAGTCACTAGCACTACCAAAGACTTGAATTTTATCCCCTTGGCTAAAGGAAAAGTCAGTAATAGTAGCATAACCAGAACCTGAATAGAAAGCACCAAGACTGTCACCTAAAACAAAGGTGTCTCCCCCAGCACCACCACTTAAGGTATCCAACTCACAGACTACTCACCTGTCTTTAATTAAATGGTTTAATTAACTAGTTAATAGCACTAAATGTTTAGCAAGCAGAATAAGATATTGATTCAAAGAGAACAGGGAAAAAATGTTTTAACTTATTTGCTTAGTGCTATCAATAATCCCAATTTTGTTTACCAGTGTTTCACTCTTAAAAATCTAACTCTCTTCTACCTTCTAATGCCCTAGCAAGAGTAACTTCATCAGCATATTCCAAGTCGCCACCCATAGGTAAACCAAAAGCAATTCGAGTCACTTTAGTAAACGGTTTTAATAATCCACCCAGATAGAGAGTTGTGGTTTCCCCTTCAACACTGGGATTAATTGCTAAAATTAGCTCTTTGACTTGATTTTTAGTCACTCTTCTCACTAAAGCTTCAATGTGTAACTGTTCTGGGCCAATTCCATCCATTGGCGAAATTACGCCACCCAAAACATGATACTGACCTTTATATTCTCTGGTTTTTTCCAAAGCGATCACATCACGAGAATCAGCTACTACACAAATAGTATCGCGATCGCGATTTTGATTGCTACAGATTGAACAAACGGGTTCTGCCGACAAATGAAAACAGACTTTACACAAGCCTACTTGTTTTTTCGCATCAATTAAAGCTTGTGCTAAGGCTTGTACTTCTTTTTCTGAACGCTTAATCAGATGTAATGCTAATCTTTGAGCAGTTTTTGGTCCAACTCCAGGTAATAACTGCAATTGTTCTATTAAACGAGCTAAAGGAGGTGTATAAATGGCTTTTGATCCTTTAAATCCATACTCTATTTAGTTTATCAATAGCTATAAAAATATTTCTCAAGTTATGTTTGCTATGAGTTTTAATAAAAACCATTAAGATAGTTTGTTACTTAAACTTGTTTGACCTTAAATTTTTGTTGGTCATAATCAACGCTAGTTATGACTAGCCATTTGCCTGTTAGGTTACGGTGGTGTTTGAGTAGATCAAGTATCTCTGCTTTTACCAATCTCTGCTTAAAGTAGTGAGCTGCCGTCTTGGGTTTGACGAGCAATCATTTCGCTTAAATGCTGGCGTAAGAACAATTTCTTTGGTGTATCTAGGTAGTTTTCCAGTAAATGAGCCATCAGTCTCAAATAATCACTTTCACATCTGGGTGAAGAATTATCGCGCAAAAAAGCATAAAGACTTTGTAGGGTTGAAATAAGAGCGTAGAAATTATCGCCGTTAGCTGAGATGTTAATCAGACTTTCAAGGGTTTGAAGAGAAGCAATAGTCATTGTTTAACTCAAGTAAGTAGAAAAAAAATCAACTCAGTGTGATTGATAATGACAATTAGTTGATAGATAATCAAAATTACCAACTTATCAACTAATTGCTCTTAAAATCTAATCAACAGGGCAATAAAGAGCCAGAGCAGAGCCAACTTTAGTCTTGGTTAAGTTGGTATCTCCCTGAGCGATGTAAACAGTACCCTCACCTTTCCATTCATTAGCCCAAACAGTGCCAGAAAATTTGGCGTTTCCACTCATTTCTACCAGTGAATAGGGTGCGTGAATAAAAGTTTTCATTCCCGAACCACCAACCAAACTAACCTTATTGTTAGAGTAAACATAAATTTCGGCATTGTCTGAACTACTACTGTTATGAACTGCATTAGCATCAGAATTTCCAGCTAAATTTACTTGACCATGAGCATAAACAATTAGCTTGCTTCCTGGCGTAATAACAATCCTTGCCCCACCACTGACGTTGATATTGCCATCTAGATAAAGAACAATAGTCTCATTACCAGTTCCAGCAGTGAGAGCTGATTGATTACTTAAATTAATAGAATAACCATTAGAAGTACCAACACGATAAGTGATTACACCATTTACTGCACTGTCACCTTGTCGAGGTAAACTCAGATTAGTACCGATTGAGGAGAGACTGTAAACACCAGAGGTTCCCGTTGTTGGAGGTGTTGCTCCCTGAGAGGGTAACGGGGGAAAATTTAGCCCTGGAGTTAGTAAATTATTGGTGGCATAACTCGACTGCTGACTAGCTGTAAGTTTAGGTATGATACTGCCATTGGTAGTAGAATCTTGGATACTTGCTGCTATTTGGGCTGCTCTGCCAGATACACCTGTTCCTACACTTGAACGTAACCATAATCCTTTAGTACCACTATTAGAAGAACCAGACCAATAGCTGTTACAAAAGTTAGTTAAACCATTACTATTTGCAGATGAAACCGAAGAGATTGGATTTAGACAAGCAACAGTTAAAAGAGAATAACTAACTAAATTACACCAAAGTTTTTTTCATTTTTCTTTTTAAGAATCAGTAGTTTAAATATTTTTATCTTTTAAAAGTAACTGTAATTAATTACGTATTACTTCCGTATTTTTACGCTATTTTCGGTAATTTTATTGAGAAGAAAAACACGAAAAAACAACAGTTTATTTAAATTCAGTATGAAGAGAACACTATAATTGATTTGGAAAAAAGGTTGTGGCTTTCAATATTTTTACCGAGCAATTCAATTAATTAAGTGTCAATGTCGAGTTAGGAAGTAATACAAGTTAGTTTGATTAAGTAGATTTCGAGCAAAAATTTGGGGAAAAGTGCGAAATAAGATTATAGATGGAAAAAAGCACTTAAAATGTCTAAGTATGATACTCAAACTAATCCTCAGTTGTAAGACTCTTCTCAATTAAAA
Source organism: Stanieria sp. NIES-3757 (assembly GCA_002355455.1). Lineage (NCBI taxonomy): Bacteria > Bacillati > Cyanobacteriota > Cyanophyceae > Pleurocapsales > Dermocarpellaceae > Stanieria > Stanieria sp. NIES-3757. The sequence goes on along the minus strand of AP017375.1, from coordinate 2,067,565 downwards.
ATAGCGGTTAGTACTAATCCTTTTTATCTCTGTCCTAATTTAACTAATGACTCTAATTCGTATACCTAAACCCTGGCAACTTTCTGAAAGTCAAGTCACTCCAGAACGTCTTTATTACAATCGTCGTCGTTTTCTGAAAACTTTAATTACTACTAGTATTTCGGCTAGTATTCTGCCTTTAGCTGGTTGTCAGCAATCTAATTCTACGAACGTTAAATCTTCTAACCTGACTGCTTTGGAAACCAGTCTCAATTTACCCAAAATAAATTCATTTCAAACCAATTCAGCTTTTGCCCAAGTCAATCGACCCGTTACAGAAGAAAAAGTAGCAGGACAATATAATAATTTTTACGAGTACGGTGGCACTAAAGCCATTTGGCTGGATGCTCAAAAACTTCCCACAGAAAATTGGCAAGTAGAAGTCACAGGATTAGTTAAAAATCCTTGTACCTATGATATTGATGACCTCAAAAAAACTTTTCCCCTGGAAGAAAGGATTTATCGTTTTCGCTGTGTAGAAGCTTGGGCAATGGTTTTACCTTGGGTTGGTTTTCCGATGAAAAAGTTGATTGAAGCGGTTGAACCTACTTCTCAAGCTAAATTTGTCCGTTTTACTTCATTTTACGACCCCGAAATTACTACGGGTCCAGCTTTTCATTTTGGGACTTTACCTTGGCCTTATACAGAAGGTTTAAGAATTGAGGAAATGGCAAATGAATTAGCCTTTTTTGCTTTGGGTATTTATGGTCACGATTTACCTAAACAACATGGTGCGCCTCTGCGGATGGTAGTTCCTTGGAAATATGGTTTTAAAGGAGCAAAATCAATTGTCAAAATTGAATTTCTTGATAGTCAACCAGCGACTTACTGGAACACGATAGATCCGAGAGAATATGGTTTTGAGGCAAATGTTAATCCGAATGTTCCTCATCCCCGTTGGTCACAAGCTACTGAAAAGTTTATTAGTACTGGCCCTGGTTTATCGTGGGAAATTAAAGAAACTACTATTTATAACGGTTATGGCGAATATGTAGCTAATTTATATGCCTAGTGGGGCAATTCATGAATTGGAGGGGCTGTCCCTGGAATTTACTTCGAGGGTTCATACGCCCCGTCCCTTAGTTAACTAAAGAATTATTCCTGATGGACAAAATTTTGTCCTGTTTAAGAGTGAACTTTTGTAAAGCATAAGGCAAAATTGCATAATTATCTGGATAAAAAGCCAAGTAACAACCAGAACAAAAATATCGCCAAATTATGGGAGTACAAATTCAAAAACTAGCTAGATTTTCAATAAAAAATTACCTCCTCAATCAAGGAGGCAAGCCCAAATATCAATTGAGTAAATTAATGGTTGAATTAATTTGATTGACCAGGAAACAATACTGGAGGAAAAGTTTCGGCACTAATACAGCTTTCCATCGCTTTTACTCCAGAGAGATTGGGAATGCTGCCTGTTAACCCAGTAACACAATCAGCATAACGTTTTGGTAAAAGACTGCTACGACAATTATTTAATGCCATCAACTTACCTTCACCACCAACTTGTTCGTTAATGCTCGTAACACAGCTAGCCAATTCTGCTGGTCTACGAACGCGATAACAAGCTTGAAGAGCCTCCTCTCCAGCGATCGCAGTATTATTTTTAATTTTTTCTACACAAGCAGATAACTCTTTGGGTTCTAGTGCAGCAGCACAAGCGGTAGCAGCTTGATCTCCTGTGATCCCACTATCGATTAAACTGCTAGCACAAGCACCAAAACTAGCAGCAGTAGCAGGAAAATTAAGAGTAATAGTAAATAAGCTTGCTGGTACGGAAACCAGAGTAGTCAGACGAATAAATTTTAGTAGATAATTTTTCATGATGATTAAGCAATATTTGCAAATCATACCTATCTTAAACAGAGATTTACTAAAAAAGGTAGTTCATGCTTAATTCAACTTCAGACTATCGGGAATATATTCAACAAACAGCCGAATTGCTCGGTTTAAAACTAACACCAGAATACTTACCTGGAGTACAGGATAATTTTGAGCGAATTGCTGCGATCGCATCGTTAGTAACCGAATTTGAACTACCACCAGAACTTGAATCTGCTGCTACTTTTGAACCATGAACCAAATTCAAGATGCTCTTACTATTGCTGAAGCTATATATCAAGGAAAAACTACTGCTAAAACAATTGTCAGTCAAACTATCGAACAGATTGAGCAACGCAACCCTAATTTAAATTGCTTTACTGCGGTAACTAGTGAAAGAGCAGTTACTTCTGCTGAAACAATCGATCAAGCAATAGCTGATGGTAAACATCCAGGGATTTTAGCAGGCGTTCCTTTTGCAGTTAAAAACCTGTTTGATGTTCAAGGCATGACTACGTTAGCTGGTTCAAAAATTAACCAAGATAATTTACCCGCTCAAGAAGATGCTACTGCGATCGCGCTTTTAAAACAAGCAGGAGCTATTTTAGTCGGCACATTAAACATGGATGAGTATGCCTATGGATTTGTAACCGAAAATAGTCATTATGGTGCAACCCGAAATCCCCACGATCCCAGTCGAATTGCTGGTGGTTCTTCTGGAGGTTCAGCAGCAGCAGTAGCAGCAGGACTAGTCCCCTTAACTTTAGGTTCAGATACGAATGGTTCAATTCGCGTTCCCGCAGCTTTATGTGGTGTTTATGGTTTTAAACCTACTTATGGTCGTCTTTCTCGTGCAGGTGCATTTTTATTTGCGAGTAGTTTAGATCATATTGGCTGTTTTGCTCGCTCTGTTCGAGATGTAGCTGCCGTATTTGAGGTTTTACAAGGTGCGGATCCTAAAGATCCTGTTTGCACCTATAAACCAATCCAACCTTGTTTATCTCAATTAGAAGGAGAAATAAAAGATTTACGAATTGCGATCGCAGGAGGCTACTTTCAACAAGGAGCAGAACTAGAAGCTCTTCAAGTAGTAGCTACCGTTGCTCAAGCATTAAATGTTCAACAGACAATTACGATTCCTGAAAGCGATCGCGCTAAAGCAGCAGCCTATTTAATCACTGCTTCCGAAGGAGCAAATTTACATCTCCATAACCTTAAATCGCGTCCCGCAGACTTCGATCCCGCTACAAGAGACCGCTTTTTAGCTGGTGCGCTGATTCCTTCCTCGTGGTATATTCAAGCGCAAAGATTTCGCCGTTGGTATCGCAATCAACTACAACAGATTTTTCAACAAGTCGATCTGATCCTTGCTCCGACTACTCCTTGTGTTGCTCCTAAATTGGGTCAAGAAAAAATGATAATTAGCGGAGAAGAAATGTTAGTGCGTCCTAACTTAGGTCGTTTTACTCAACCTTTTTCGTTCATAGGATTACCAGTACTTTCTGTTCCTGTACTTCGTCCTGGGAAATTACCTTTAGGAGTACAAATTCTTGGGAGTCCTTACCAAGAATTATTAATTCTTAGAGTTGCTCGTATTCTTGAAAATCAGGGCATAATTGGTACTTATTCTCTTGTTTAATTCATGATTAAGAAGTGGACGAATGGAAAATTTTACTCTAAAAAACAAAAGAGGAAAGATTATTGCTGAAAAAAAAATTATCAATAACTAGCAAATTGATAGTTTTTGATCTCCTTGACTTTTTGTTAATTTATCCCAAAATCTATGATTGTCTCCGAACTGTTTATTTATCCAATTAAATCTTGTCAGGGAATTAAACTTCAACAAGCTCAAGTAACTCCCAAAGGTTTTGCTTGGGATCGAGAAATGATGATCGTTAATCAACAAGGAAAGTTTCTCACTCAAAGACAATATCCTCTATTAGCCAAAGTGCAAGTAGAATTTGTCAATGATGCTATTGCTTTAAAAACACAAGATAATAGTGTTGAACCTCTAAATTTTACGCCTACTTTAACAGGCAAAGAAATAGAAGTTGAAATTTGGAGCGATCGCACTACCGCGATCGATCAAGGCGATCGATTAGCTCAATGGTTTCATCAAGTATTACAGTTAGAAAGTACTAAACAATGTCGTTTAGTTCGACAGTCTCCTCAACATAGTCGCCCAATTAATCAAAAATACGCTGTTAAAAGCGATGAAAGTGTTAGTTTTGCTGATGGCTATCCTTTTCTCCTCACAGCCACAGCTTCTTTACAAGAATTAAATGCTCGCATTCATGAGATGTATCAACAACCAAGTCAAACAATCCCAATGGAGCGATTTCGACCTAACATTGTTGTAGAAACAACCGAACCGTTTATTGAAGACAAATGGAAATCAATTCAAATTGGTAAAGTAATTTTTACTGTAGTTAAACCTTGTAGCCGTTGTATCATCACTACAACCGATCAAAAAACTGGCACCAGAGATGAGACAAGAGAACCTCTAAGAAGTTTAGGAACTTTTCGTCAATTTGCCGAACAAGGAGTTATGTTTGGTGAAAACATGACCCCCCAAACTACAGGAGTTGTAAAAGTTGGTGACTCATTACAAGTTTTGCAATTTAGGGGACAATTTTAAGTTTTTATGCTATTAAATTAATTACATAAAAGTGGAGTTTGACTCGATTGCCTGAGGTCTTCAGTTAAGGTTCTGCTTCGGTGGTAACTGTTTCCGTTTCAACTTCTGTTTCAACTTCTGTTTCAACTTTCGTTTCAGATGAAACCACAACAGGTTCATCTTTTAACTTAATCGTTAAATAGCGAATTACTTCTTCACCCAAACGCATCGCTCTTTCTAAGGGAGCAACTTGTGTTCCATCAGCTTGATAGTTCATTTGAACATAAATACCGTCTAGGTGTTTTTTGATCGGATAAGCTAATCTTCTTTTACCTCGATTTTGAATTTGAATATTTTCTGCACCTTGTTCGCTCAAAAAATTACGATATTTGTTAATTGCTGCTTCTACTTGATCTTCTAATAAATCAGGACGCAGAATATACATCAATTCATAATTTCTACTCATACAATCTGTAATCTCCTTATGGACAATATGGCTTCTTTAAATGTACGACTAGACTCAAAAAAACAAGTTCTTTGATCTTTAGCAATAAATTAAAGAAGCAAGGATTTATGATCTTACTATTACTTTATACCTAACCGCTAGTCCTAGTCATGTTAATCTCACGGTAAAATTCTCCTTTACCAGTATTATTGTTCGGGATTGTCCTCAGACAATGTCTTCAATGTCTCATGATAATTTGATCGCACAAAATTTTTTTGTTATGGCACAACGCTACGTTCGAGTTAAGACTATTCAAGAGCAAATTTACTATGGTTTATTAAAGCTTAACCGCAGTGTGGCTGTGTTTGATGCACCACCTTGGTTAGGAGGACAACCTACAGAAATTGAATTAGATCCAGACAGTTATCAAATACTTGCTCCTTGCGCTCCTTCCAAAATTGTCGCAGTAGGCAAAAATTATGCTAAACACGCTGAGGAAATGGGTACACTTTTACCTCAAGAGCCTCTGTTGTTTCTTAAACCACCTACTACAATTGTGGCTGATAGTCAACCAATTTATTATCCTCCCCAATCGCAGCGAGTCGACTATGAAGGAGAGTTGGCAATTGTAATTGGTGAACGTTGTCGTAATCTTAAACCAGAGCAAGTTAGTAAAGTAATTTGGGGTTATACAATTGCTAATGATGTGACAGCTAGAGATTTGCAGCAAAAAGATGGTCAATGGACTAGAGCTAAAGGATTTGATACTTTTTGCCCTTTAGGTCCTTGGATTGTCAGAGAATTAAGTGCAGGAGCGAAACTACAAACTTTTGTCAACGATCTTCCTACGCCTCGTCAATCTGCCACCATTGATGAAATGGTTTTTGCTCCAGAATTGCTCATTACTTATATTTCACAAGTCATGACTTTGTTACCTGGAGATTTGATTCTAACTGGTACACCAGAAGGAATTGGTACACTTGTTATTGGCGATCGCGTTAGAGTAGAAATTGAAGGAATCGGTAGTTTGGAAAATTATGTAGTAGCTTCGGTTTAATTATGATTTAATTGCAATTGATTCAGGGTACTTGAGAGTAAACCGCATCAGAAATTGTCGGAATTTCTGCATATTTGCCTAAACAGGATTGAACAATTGCATACAAACAAGCAACCAAAGTTCCTAGAAAAAGCACATTAGACAAGGTTTCGAGCAAAAAACCTGCTCCTAATGCTTGTCCTAAAATTTGGATTAAAAAACCAAATAAAAACAAGATAATATCTATTAAAATCGCTTGCATGGTATTGAAGCGAATGAAATGGCTGATTCTTTCGTTTCTGACTACTGCTAAAAATAAAACAAAAAAGATAATTAAACCAGCAAAAGGAATACTATTGTAGATTATTCCTACAGGAATCAAAGGAATTTTAATAAATTCTAATAAGGGGAACTGAGCAAATAGCGAACTTCCAAAGGGCAAAACATAATACAATGGCAGTAAATAAACTAAAGCAGCAAAAATACGGTCTTTAAAATCAGTCGAGCCACGCCAAACCATTGCGTCATCTCCTCTTAATTGTGAAAGATTAAAATATTTTACTCAGATTTAAGATAACGCAGTCTAGACCAACCTAGTGCAGTGATCCGAAAGTAAAAAATCACAAACCAAAAAACTTTAGCTCATAGTTTTATCTATGTACGCCCACATCTAGCCCATATTTTTGCTTTTAATTACCTCAAATTTACTGAATATTGGCAATCCGAAATCCCATTTGACATTCATAAATTGTAGCTTGTCGTTCTTCTGATTTATTAACAGCATGACCGCAGAATAGTTTCCCGTGATGCCAGCGAGGTGAGCCACTTTGGTCAGCCATTAAACAAGTTGGACACACTTTTTGAGGAGATAAAATTTGTTCTTCTGTAAGAATGACTAACATACCAGTCGATCCTTTATGGCTTTACCTTTATTGTAATTTCTAACATTGAATATATAATACTTCTTGCTACATAGCTTAATAGTCGTTAGTCAATAATCATTGGTTATTGGTAAAAATCTTAGATTTTTTGATATTGAGTAATATAGTTTTACTACTTTTTATCTAGTTATTTACTTGTGGTTTAAACAAAAATTAATTAGTTAAGATTGCAAATCTAAAATGATTGACCACCCTAATTTTGTTGGTTGTTGATAGATTTTTTTTAAGGTGTTGAGATCTCGAACAGAAATACGAGGAGGGTTTTTGACTTGAGAGAAATATAGTGCGTCGGTTTCTTGGTTACTATGTCCCCAAATTCCCAAAGCATGACCTAATTCATGACGAGTTGCTGCTAAAGTAGATAATTTACTTAAGTCAGGACTAATTTCAATTTTCATGCGATGAGCTAAAATAGCTGGATTTCCTGGTTTTAGATAAAATTCGTAGTTAGTTTGGGCAGTACTAGCACGAGGAATCTCATATTGTCCTGTAGCTCGATTTAATTTAAATTCTCTGCTTGGCTGCGATCGCTTAATAAGAATATCTGCCTGTTGAGGATTTTCTACTTCCAACAAAGGAAGATAAATACTCCATTCAGCAACAGCTTTTCTAATAGCTTCTACCCATTGAGCAAAACGAACTCGCTCGGCAGTAGAATTCTGATGATTAAGAGGTTTTTGTAGATAGACTTTGATGGGAAATTCTGACCAAATTAAATATCCTAAAGGTGTAGTTTTAATCTGTTCAAAATAATCTCCCTGATGATCTCGATCTGACCAACTCACTAAAGCAGAAGGTAAGGGATGAGCCTTTAATGGTGGTAATTGATTCTGAGCTAAATATTGAGATTCTGGCGCAAAGATTGCTGCTAAATTTAATTGTGCAGCAATAATAATTGTTAAACTAGTTGCGATCGCTAACAAAGTAAGCGAACCTCTCGCGACAATTAACTTAATCAATAAGCATTGTTGACTCATTAGTCGTCTGTTTAAGTGACAACATCAACCTTTATAATTTTTACCCAAGCAAAACGCAATCTTATCTTAATATTTAATTAGGGTTTGCTGAAAAACTGAGATTCGAGAAGATAACGCTCTTTAAGCTATTAGCTATTAGCTGTTGTCAACACGGTGATTTGAGTATTTATCATGTTTTGTGCCAGAAAATTCCTCTGATTTATTAAAAAACCTTGCACTTTTTTCAGTCAAAAAATCCTCAAACCCTTTATCAATAAGAAGCTATGAATTATTCAGTAAGTCCTAATTAGATTTATAGCGATCGCGCACTGGTGGAGCTACTTATCAATTTAACAAGATAAAAAATAAAAAAGACGCTAATTAAATAGCGTCAGTAATTTATCAAAAACAATCTTTAATTCTTGAATGTATAATTTTAAACGAGAAATTAAACTGCAATTTTTCTCATTAATTAACTTAACCAACCAGCACTTAAAACTATAGTTAAGGCAATAAAAGTAATACTTAATGCCCAAGTAATACGGTTTAAAGTTTTTTCGGCACTTTTAGTACTAGTAAACAATTGTGCTTGTCCACCAATTCCTCCCAAACCATCTCCTTTCGGAGAGTGAAGTAATACAAGTACTACTAATAAACTTGCGGAAACTAACCAAATAATTTCAACTAATCGATCTACTTGCATAATAAAATTTTAAATTTTACTCTTAATAAATTAACTGTTAGTTATTGTAAGCTGTCAGGCTCTAATTTGATGACAAAACTGAGGAAAAAAGGATAGTATTAGCTAACAGCTAAGTTCGTCTAAGCTTATCCCTAATCCTCAACAATAGTTAGCTTAAGTTGTTACAAAGAAATACGTACTGGAGTACGATTTTGCTTGACTTGATATTCTGCTGATTCAATCAAAGAGCGACCACTCATTTCTTTTGGTTGAGGTAACTGCAAAATTTCTAAGATTGTCGGTGCAACATCTGCTAATTTTCCGTCTGTTCTTAACGGTACTTCTGCTCCGTGTCCTGGAATTTTGCGTTTTTCTCCTTCGATCAAAATGAATGGTACGGGATTAGTAGTATGAGCAGTCCAAGGATTACCTTGTTCGTCTCTCATATACTCGGCATTACCATGATCGGCAGTAATCAGGATGGTACCACCTACTTTGATCGTGCTTTCAAATACTCTACCCAAACATCGGTCTACAGTTTCGACCGCTTGAACTGCTGCATTTAGATTCCCTGTATGTCCGACCATATCAGGATTGGCATAGTTAACAATAATTAGGGAATAAATTCCTTTGTCAATTGCCTGACAAACAGCATCAGTGACTAATTCTGCCGACATAGCTGGTGCTTGATCGTATGTAGACACCATTGGACTTTGAATTAATTCTCTGTCTTCACCTTCAAAGGGTATTTCTAAACCTCCGTTGAAGAAATAGGTTACATGAGGATATTTTTCAGTTTCTGCGGTGCGAAACTGTTTTAACCCATGATTAGCAATAACTTCACCCAAAATATTGGTGAGGTTTTGAGGTTTAAAGGCAACTTCTACTGATAAATTTGGGTCGTACTGAGTAAAAGTTGCAAAACTGAGAGGTTGAATCAATTCCCGTTCAAAGCCTTTAAAATCTGGCTGTACAAAGGCATAGGTTAGCTGTCTAGCTCGATCTGGACGGAAATTATAAAAAATTATTCCATCTCCCGATTCTACTGCTCCTGGAGCAATTCTAGTGGGAGGAATAAATTCATCTGTAATGTCTTGAGTATAAAAACTTTTTAATACTTCTATAGCTGAACGGTTGTCTATCCCATCATCTTGAGTCATTATGTCATAGGCTTTTTTGACTCTATCCCAACGGCGATCGCGATCCATGGCAAAGTAACGACCACTAACCGTGACAATCTTTCCAATCCCAAGTTTATCAAGATAGGCTTGAATTGTACCAATGACTTTGATTCCTTCGTTAGTATTAGTGTCTCGACCATCAGTGATTGCATGAACACAAACATCTGCGATCGCGTTTAATTTGGCTAAATCTAATAGTCCTAATAAGTGATCGAGATGGGAATGTACGCCTCCTTCCGAGCATAAACCGATTAGGTGTAATTTACCCCCCCGAGAACGAACCTGTTCACAGATTTCGACTAATACTGAATTGCTAAACAGTGAGCCATCTTCTACTGCATCTGAGATCCTTACTAACTCTTGAGGAACAATTCTTCCTGCTCCTAGATTAAGGTGTCCGACTTCAGAATTGCCCATTTGACCATCTGGCAAACCTACATCTTTACCCGAAGTACGAATTAATGTACTTGGATAAGCTGCCTGGAGACTGCTGAATATTGGCGTTTGAGCCGTGGCAATGGCGTTTGCCTCCTTGGACTCGCGATAACCCCAACCATCTAGGATCGCTAGCACCACCGGAGCTACAGGTGCTTGAACCATCATTAACTGCCCTATATATTAATTGCTACGCACATAGATGATAGCATCGAGACTGGGTTTAGTTCGAGTATCTTTCGTTTGATTTTTGTTTTTTTAGGTTTTTTGAGCGTTAATCAATTAATTTTTGCAGTAGGGTTAGTTGCCGTTTTGTACAGTCTGGAGGCTATTTGAGGATAGTTAGCTAGATGGAAAAAAAATTTTTATGTTTGATTTTCTTTTTCAACTTTTAATAACATCCCTAGTATCTTTTACCTAGACAGCAAAGTTTGTTATTTTTAAGAATGATTTAATCTCAAGTCTCAATTAGATTTTTTAATTTGCCAAATTTTCAACAAGGAATTAGAGAGTCTATCCGAGTAATAACTTGCAAATCTTGTTCATCTAATTCCGTGGCAATACCACTCAGAATTAGTTCAGAAAAATCTTCGTTTGGTACCATCATACAAAGAGCATATAATCTCTCTGCCCCTGTGTTTTTAATAAAGTGAATTCCTGTTTTGGGCATTAAAATACTATCACCAGGATTCAAAGGCACTTCTTTGCCATCACAAACCGCAATTCCTTGACCTTTTAGGATAAAAAACATTTCTACTGCAAAATTATGCCGATGGGCAGGTGTTTTTCCGCCAGGATCGAAGATTTCTACACAAACTGTCAAAGAATCGCCTGCACTTGTCGAATCAAAAATAATTGCTAGGCGATTGGTATCCTCAGGACTAATACGATAAGCTCGATAGTCTTTGGGAGTTTTAATAACGGGGATCATGCAACGCTGATTCATTGTTCTAGCTTGAATTTTGTTTAAATCCCGACTTTGTTGTTAAATCTTTAGATAATTAAATCTAGATCAATTGATTTTCTTTTTAAGATAAAACAGTTTTTGTTATTTAAGGGATACCTCAATTAAATTTAATTTTTAGCAACTAAATTTTTAAAGATTTAAGTCCGCCAAATTTGATCGGCAACTCGACAAACATCGTACATTTCAGCCACATCGTGAACACGCAAAATATCTGCTTTTTGAGCAATTGCAGCACAACAAGCAGCAGCAGTTCCCCATACTCTGCCTTGGGGATTTTTTTGGTTAAGAATATGACCAATAAAACTTTTACGAGAAACCCCAACTAAAATTGGTAAATTTAAAGCTTGAAATTGCGATAAGTTTTGTAAAATTTTGATATTTTGCTCGTAAGTTTTGGCAAAACCAATCCCAGGATCGATCATTATTTGAGTACGAGTTATTCCTGCTGCGATCGCTTTATCGATTTGATTGTTAAGAAACCCAGATATTTCTCTCAGTAAATCTTGATAATCGGTCAACTTTTGCATGGTTTTAGGAGTTCCCCGCAGATGCATCAGAATAATTGGTACATTTAACTGAGCTACAGTAGAAAACATTTCTTGGTCAAAAGTCCCGCCAGAAATATCATTAACGAGATCTGCACCTGCTTTAATAGCTGCTTGAGCTACGATTGCTCTGGTAGTATCAATGGAAATAGGAATAGCAGTAGTGTGACGCAGTTGTTTAATGACGGGAATAACTCGGTTTAATTCTTCTTCTAAAGAAATTTCTTCTGCACCTGGACGGGTAGATTGACCGCCAATATCGATCAGATCTGCGCCTTGTGCGATCATTTGTTGTGCTTGATCAAGGGCAGATTCTAAATTATTAAATTTTCCTCCATCACTAAAACTATCGGGAGTAACATTAAGAATTCCCATTAAATAAGTTTTTTCTCCCCAATTAAAGCAATGTTCTCGAATTTGGAGTGATTTTAGCTGATTAATCATGCTTTTGCTGTTATTTTCCAATTAATTTAACCAAACCAATCCCACTAAAATAAAGTCCTAAAACTGCACCAGCTAGAAGAGATTGTGTAAGTGGATCTGTTGAAGGAGTTAAAACTGCTCCCATCACCACTGCACCTAAAACAACTGCACGCCAGCCAGCCAGCATTTGATTGGCAGAAACGATGCCTAAAAATCCTAAAATTAGTTGAATAATAGGAATTTGGAAGGCTAAACCCGTACTAAACATCAATAACAAAACAAATTCAAAATAGCGGTCAATTGACCAAGCCTGTTCGACCACATCCCCGCCATAATTGATGAAAAAGTTCAGTGCCGCAGGAATTAAAGCAATATAAGCAAAACCTAATCCCGCAAAAAATAGGATGCTCGAACCAAAAACCACAGGAGCAAGTAGACGACGTTCGCGACGAGTTAAACCGGGTAAAACAAATTGAATAATCTGATAAAGAATAAAAGGACTTGAGACGAGGATGCCAGTATAGCCAGCAACTTTAATTGAGACAAAAAAGAATTCTCCTGGAGCTAATTGCAGAAATTTGACACCTTGAGCGGGGATTTCTAAAAGTTGAACAATCGGTTTAACAAAAATAAAACAGCCAATTGCGCCTACTGCTACTGCAATGAGAGCGTAAAAAATTCGTATCCGTAACTCTTCAAGATGATCGAAGAGAGACATTTCTACTTCATCAGGAAGTTCATCTAAATAAGCTTCTCGGTCTGTTTCCGTATTGGGATTTTCTAGATTAGTTGATGACATAGACGAGTGAGGCAAGAAAAATAGATAGTTGTTTAACTATCTTAAGAATTTAGGCTGATCCTAAACAAGAATATGATTGCTCGCAAATAATTAATTTAATTAAGTGTTATCCCAAGTTTCTACAGATTTTAAAGCTGCTAAATCCAATTCAGTTAAACGCTGATAACCATTATCTACAAAACCTTTTCCTCGCAAAAATCCAGTATTGGCACCAGGACAAATATAATTAAGATTATCTGAAGAAAAGCGATCGCGTAATTTCTGGATACTTTGTAATTGTCTCCACCAGTGAAAGGTTTTGGCTGTCCGTAAAGGCAAAATTGTACCAGTCCCATCTGGTAATAAGTGTCTTCCAGAAAATAAGACTCCGTTATTTTCTTGCCAATAGAGACAAGCTGAACCAGGAGAATGACCGGGAGTCCAAATTAACTCAAAACTAGGACTTAAATTAAGATTTTTGGCAAAAGACTGAATTTTACTTTCTGGCAATAAATAAGCTTCTTGTTCTTGAATAATTACTTCACAATTTAATGCCTGTTGGATTTGAGCAACTCCTTTGCCAATCCCTCCTCGGTGAGAGATTACCAGCCAGTTAACTCCACCATGAGCCAAAATAAACTCTTGATTCATTTCGTTCCAAGTGGGACAATCCAAGAGAATATTGCCAGTTTTATCTACAATAAAATAGGCAGTAGCTCCTAAAGTATCCCGATTAGGGGAAAAAGAAAATACTCCTGGCAAAACAGAGCGGGGAGTTTTAACAGTGGTTGTAGTAGACAAAGTAATTTCTCTAGTATTTTCGGGCATTCTAAAATTGTGGGGTACTTAGGAATCTGTATTAAAAATTGGTAAAACCTTACCTCGATTTGAGATCTTAAACGCTATAGCCTCCAGCAGCAGTTCGGATAACTGAAATGAAACTTTGGTTAATTGTAATTTTAATTGTACTGAGTTTAATCACTTACTTTCTCGTTCGACGGAATGTAAAAAATATTACTACAACACCAGTCTGGTTATGTTGGCTGGTTATGATGTTTCCTGCCTTTATTTGGACTGCTTGGACTTATTTGGCTGGAGAGAATCAACCTATTCCTATCATTTTAGTGGTTGTTCCTTTTGTTGCTTGTCCAATTTTGTATGGCTGGCTGATTCAAAGAGGCAAACCCAAAGAAGAGATTACTAAAGAAAATTTGGATTCTGAGCTAAATTCAACCACATCTGAGCCTCCTCAAAAAATATCACCCGTTCGACCCATTAATCAAGTCGAAGAAGCTGCTCTACGTAACTGTTTTCCTTGGAATGTTTATTATCTTCAGCATATTGATTATCGTCCCCAAGCAATTTTGTGTCGGGGTAAATTAAAGACCATTCCTGAAGAAGCCTATGAGAAAATTAAACTCAATATCGAACAGGTTTTTGGCGATCGCTTTTTTCTAATTTTCCAAGAAAGTTTTCGCGGTCAACCTTTTTTTGCTCTTGTGCCTAATCCTCAAGCTAGTCCAAGCTCACCAGAGAGCGATCGCTTTTCGGTAACTAGACCAGATTTGGCTTTGGGTTTGTTATTAATTACTTTATTAACGACTACGATTGTCGGCGTAGAATTAAATGGTATTTCACCAGAACAATTTGAGAATAATCCTAATTTGTTTTGGCAAGGATTACCCTATAGTTTGACTTTAATCGCTATTTTGGGAATTCATGAATTAGGTCATTATTTCGCTGCTTCCTATTATCGAATTCGCGCAACTTTACCGTATTTTATTCCTTTTCCATTCTTTCTTGGGACGCTCGGTGCTTTTGTACAGCGCAGAGATCCAATTCCTAATCGCCAAGCTTTATTTGATATTGCGATCGCAGGACCGATTGCTGGTTTGATAGTTACTATACCAACTTTACTGTGGGGACTGTCCCAATCAAAAGTAGTTGCTCTTTCTGAAAGCAATGTTTTTAATTTTGAGGCTTTAGATCCGCATTTTTCTTTCTTCTTCGCTATCCTCAGTAAAATAGCCCTTGGCAATCAATTAGAATCAGGAATGGGAATTGCTCTCCATCCAGTAGCAATAGCTGGTTATATTGGCTTGTTAATAGCTGCTTTAAATTTAATGCCCGTTGGACAACTAGATGGTGGACATATTGTCCATGCTGTATTTGGGCAAAAAACCGCCGTTGCGATCGGTCAGATAACTCGGATTTTAGCTCTTTTATTTGCTTTAGCTAATAATTATTTTTGGATTTGGGCAATTATTTTATGGTTAATTCCTTTACTCGATCAACCAGCCTTAAATGATGTTACTGATTTAAATAATGGTCGTGATTTTTTAGGATTATTAGCCCTAGGTTTATTAATAATTATTTTGTTGCCTTTACCAATAACTGTAGCTCAATGGCTTAATTTTTAAACTTGTTCAATTAAATTTCAACTTGGGTATTTTTGTTAATATTTGATTATTAATTAAAACTTATTTAATTAAATTTATAAAAACTTAACTCTTGCTAATTAAATCTCAAAAAGATTGGCTCAAAAAAAACTATTTAAATTAGTTAGAATTACTGAAATGTTGAGCGATTTTTCATAAAACTTAAAAATTTTCACAGCAAACTATTTTGCTATCTTGTCGTTTGTAGTTGATTGTTGTTATAAAAGTCGGATATCAAGAAGCGATCGATTAGCACAATGAGTCAATGCCTAAATCCAAATTGTTTGCATCTTAATCCGCAATCTACACAAATTTGTGAACAATGTGGAGCAAAATTACTACTAGTTGATCGTTATCGTGCTGTAAAAATTTTAGGTAAAGGTGGTTTTGGTAGAACTTTTTTAGCTATTGATGAGTTTAAACCCTCTAAACCTCGTTGTGTCATTAAACAATTTCTTCCTGATGTTAAAGGGGAAAAAAGCTTAAAAAAAGCAGCAGAACTTTTTGAAAGAGAAGCAATGCGTCTTGATGAATTAGGCAAACACGAACAAATTCCCGAATTATTTGCTTATTTTAATCAAGAAGCTCGTCAGTATTTAATTCAAGAATTTATTGATGGTGATGATCTTGCCAAAGAATTAAAGCGGAAAGGAGTTTTTAACGAACAACAAATTCAAGAATTATTAGAAGATTTATTAACAGTATTAAAATTTGTTCATGCTAATAATGTCATTCATCGTGACATTAAACCAGAAAATATTATTCGTCGTAAAAGAGATGGCAAATTAATTTTAGTGGATTTTGGTGCAGCTAAAGATGCAGAAGCTGCGGATTTATCTATGACAGGAACAATAATTGGTTCAGCAGCATATATTGCTCCAGAACAAGCTGTAGGTAAACCAAAATTTGCTAGTGATTTATATAGTTTAGGAGCAACTTGTCTTCATTTACTTACTAATGTCGAACCAACAGAATTATTTGATGTGGCTGAAGGAGAATGGATTTGGCGTGAATATTTAAGAGACAACGAGATTAGCTATGAACTAAGCCGTGTCTTAGATAAATTAGTTGAAGGTGCAACGAAAAGGCGTTTTCAATCAGTCGAAGAAGTTTTACACGCACTTCATCGTCAAGCACCATTACCAGGAATACGTCAGGTAGCTTCTGCATCTTCTCATCGTGCTCATCATCAAGCTTCAATTGCCAAAACCCAACCCACTCCTATCTCTATAAATCAGTTAGATTTAAAGATTTTTGAATTTAATTTCGTTACGATCGCTTTAGATCAATCTATAGTTGTTGCCAAAAAACCTAAACTGCAAACTCGTCATTTTCGAGGCAAAGCTAAATATATTTCTATTAACTTATCTAAAGAGATAACTATGGATTTAGTGGGAATTCCTGGCGGTAGATTTTTGATGGGTTCTCCAGAAAATGAACCAGAAAGAGGTAATGATGAAAGTCCTCAACATTGGGTAAATATCCGTCCTTTTTTGTTAGGTAAATATTTAGTGACTCAGGCTCAATGGCAAGCAGTGATGAACCAAAATCCTGCTCGATTTATTCATCCTAATAAACCTGTGGAAAAAGTATCTTGGTATGATTGTTTAGAATTTTGCCAAAAATTGTCGAATTTAATTAGTAGAGAAATTCGTTTACCGACAGAATCGGAATGGGAATATGCTTGTCGTGGCAAAACTAATACGCCTTTTCATTTTGGTACTACTATTATTACCGATTTGGCTAATTATAATGGCGAGTATAGCTATAAAATTGAGCTTCAAGGCAAGTACCGCCATGAAACTACTGAAGTAGGTAGTTTTTCGGCTAATAGCTTTGGTTTATACGATATGCACGGTAATTTAGCTGAATGGTGTTTTGATAGCTGGCACGCTAGCTATGATAATGCTCCTATTGATGGTACTCCTTGGACTGACAATCAAGAAAAAAATAATCGTATCTTACGAGGTGGCTCTTGGCTTCATCTTCCTGGTTGTTGCCGCTCCTCTCATCGTTTGAGTGCTGCTCCTAATAGTAAATCTGATGCTTTTGGTTTTAGGATAGCTGCTAGTGTTTAAGAGTAGAGTTAATTCATAAGTTGACCCTACTTTTAATTACTTGAAATTAAGGTTGTTCCCCAATTCCCTCAATCCCTAATTCCCTAAGCCTCAATATTGAACTGTTCAACCGAACCTGATATTACACAAGAGCTACGCTGATTTAACGATTAAACTATCGCTATTTGAGAGCTAGATTAGAGCTTTAGTTTTCAGATTTCGAGCCTTCAAAATTTCAACAATAGTATTAAGCAATTCTTCTTCTCGATAAGGTTTGATTAAATAAGCAGCAGCACCCAATTCTAAAGCCAATTTACGATGTTTCTCGCTGTCCCTAGAAGTAAGAATAATCACAGGAGTATTACTGAAATTATTATTTTGACGAATGGCTTTTAAAAACTGAAAACCATTCATGAAAGGCATTTCTAAATCGCAGACTACTAAACCAATCTCTCCGGATTGATGTAACTTTTCTAAAGCTTTCAGTCCATTTTCGGCTTGAATGACTTGATTACTAATTTTTTGCAGAGACATAGCAATAGTTTGCCTCAAACTAGAAGAATCATCTACCACTAGTAAAGTTTGAGAGACAGTATTCGCGCTATTGCTTAAGGAATCTCCTAGTGTACTTTCTAAAAGTGGTTGGAATGGTTCAGATTCAGGAGGTAAAGCTGGTTGAGTGTGAGTCCCTAAAAAAGAGCGTTGATTGAGGGACAAACTACGATATTCAAATTCTCTGTGTAAAGCTGCACCATCAATAACTAAAGTTAAATTACTGTCTTTTAAAATGCTACAACCATAGACATAACGAGGAGGCGCGATCGCACTACCCAAAGGACGAATGACTAATTCTTGCTCTCCTAAAACTCGATCTACTTCTAAACCAAGCAAGCCTCCTTGACGATGAAGTAGTAAGATGGGTTTGTGTTCATTCTCTGGGGATGAATCAGCTACTGATGGAGTAGTTCGGCAGTATTCCATCAAACTGGCTAACTTACGTACGGGAATAATTTCATTGTTATGATCGTGTTCCCAGTGTAAAACTTTCTGTCCTTCAAAGATTTTGACTTGATTAGAAGTGGGGATAACAATTCTTTCAATTGAATCTATTAAAAGGGCATAAGTCATCCCATTGGCTTGGGTTAACATTAGCTTGGCGATGGTTAAAGTTAATGGTATTTGTAAAGCAAAAATTGTACCGAGATTGGGAGTAGATTCAATCGCGATCGCACCGTTAATCGCTTCTATTTGAGAACGAACTACATCTAATCCGACACCTCTACCAGAAAGATCGCTGACTCGATCCGCAGTTGAAAATCCTGGCTCAAATAGTAGTTCTAAAAGTTGACTAGGAACAGAACTATTTGCTTGTTGTGGAGTAATTAACTTTCTTTCAATCCCACGTTGTTTGATTTTTTCAAGGTTTAATCCTTGTCCATCATCTTTAACTTCAATAATAGTTTGATTACCTTGATAATATCCTCTAAGTTCGATAGTACCTTTGGGTGATTTACCATTCTGAGAACGTGTTGCGGGAGATTCAATGCCATGATCGAAGGCGTTACGAATGATATGTAACAAAGGATCGTAGAGTTTTTCTTCGACTGCTTTATCAACTAGGACGTGACTCCCGCTAATTTTTAAGTCTACTTGTTTATCGTAAGAAGTTGATAACTGTTCAATTAAACGAGGAAAACGATTGAAAATTCTACCCAAAGGAGACATTCTGGTTTCGATTAATTCATCCCTCATGTTTAACAACATTCGTTGTTGTTTTTGAACATTAGTTCTCGATTGTTTGTTAAAGTTTTTGAGGTGATCGGCGATGCGAGCTAACTGAGAATTACTATCTGTTGCCTGTTGGAGTAATTGATTTAATTGTTTGTCGCGCTCAACTTTTTGAGAAGATTTAATCAAAAGATTGGATTGATTAGTAATTTGAGTTAATTTTTCTGGTAATTCTTGTAAGATTTTTTGTTGTTGTTCTGATAGAGAAATTTCATCAGCAAGAGCGATTAATTGATTAATTATTTGTTCGTTATGATTAATTTGTTCAATTAAATTTTGAATGGCATGATAAATTTCTTCGTCTTTGGAAACATTTTGATTTTGATTGATTAAGAGCTCTCCAATCAGATCGTTTAATTTTTCTAATGATTCTAAATTGACCCTAACAGTTTGATTATTTAAAGTTTTACTACTAAAAGATTGTTTATTTGTATTGCCAATTTTAGCTATCGTAGTAGGTTGATTTGCTAAAGATAAATTTGATTTAGAATCTACTTCAATTGTTTCTGATTGATTGAGATGGGATTCTACCGTAACTTGAGCAATAAATTTTTCCTCTTGGTTATTAACAATTTCTTCAACTAGAGATTGTTCCAATTCTGGTTGTTGAGATTGAGGAGCAATAATTTCTTCACCAATTTGTGGTTGTGTTTCCTGCTGATTAATCTCATCAGTTTGGCTCAGATTATCATTGATAGATTGAGGTTCTGAAACTATTTCTTCACCCCAAATTTCACTCAATAATTCACTAGAATTATCTTCCTCCAAAGACGATGGCTCAGTTATTAATTCTGATGAAGGAGTAGTAACTTGAGTAGTTAACAATTCTGGATCGGTTTCAGAATAATCTATAGACTCTCCCCAACTATCATCTGCTTCTGCAACATCTACATCAATAAATGGCTCATCTTGCTCACAGTTGTCTATCTCTTGTGATGGTGTCAGCCAAAGTTCTTCTAGTTCAGAATTTGTCAGTACTTGATTAGAATCGTTTGGGCCAATTGTTTCTAGTTCTTCTGAGACAGAAGGATCGAGTAGTTGTAAAAGAGCTTCGGAAGGTTCTCCACCTCTAGCGCGATCGCCATTTAAAACTTGTTGTTGAGCTTGTCGAAGATTAGCGATCGCGCTTTGGGCAATTTCTTCAGCTCGCTCAGGATACTGTTGTATAGCAGCCAAAATTGTTTTAGCTATTTCACCAAAACCTGGTAATTCTAGAGATTCAGCTAAACCTAGAAAAATTTCTGCCTGTGACTGCAAGGCTTCAGCAATGTGTTGGGGATTGGCAGTTGCCAAAGCGATTGATAATTCTTGAATTCGTTCGGGAATGACTGCTTGAAAGAAAGATTCAACTACATCTAAACCTAATTCTGCTGAAGTCGGAAAAGCATCTTGATCGATTAAATAATCACCAAATTTTTCTTGTAATTGGGCGAAAACTGTAGCCGTACGGTCTAAAATTTCAGTACGATCAATTGAAGTTTTACTAAATTCTGCGGTCAAAGGAATGCAAAGACACTCATAGCTTTCGTATAATAATTTTTTAATTTCAGCATCAATGATTAAATCGGGATTATAAAGAGCTTTAAAGACATCCTCCATCGAATGAGCTACGTTTTTGATGGTTTCTAACCCTACATTTGCTGCACCTCCCTTGAGAGTATGAGTTGCTCGCATTAAGGTATTTACTCTTAGAGGTCTGGTTTTGGCATCCAGGGAGTCACTATTAAGAGCAAAGATTTCCTCTTCGATAGTTTCAAGTAATGCAGGAGCTTCTTCAAGGAAATACAGATAAGCTTGATCGCGAATATTAGGGTCAGTAATCATCTTTTCTTAGTAAATTGCTGATGAATTAAGAAAAAAATCTGAACTTTGAAACAGATAGGAGATTGTCCATTTCAAAATTCAGAACGGCGAAATTAGTTAACTTTGAATTGAGCAACTCTGGCTTGAAGATTTTGAGCTAGTTGCTGTAGTTCATGGAAAGAACTAGAAATTTTTCGAGAATCATTAGAAGTACCGCTAGCAATTTCTGCTACTTGTCCCATTACTTTAGTAACAGATTCTGCTTGTTGAGTTTGAACATTGGCTGCTGAGGTAATTCCCTGAACTAATTCACGAATTTCGGCGGTGGCTACCACAATAGCATTTAAACTATTGCGAGTTTCATTGACGAGACTCGTTCCTTCAGCAACCTGTTGAACTCCTGCATCCATAGCAGCAGCAACTTCTTGAGTTTCTTCCTGAATTTCTCTCACCAGCTTTTCAATTTCGGTAGTCGCTTCCGATGATTGCAAGGAAAGATTGCGGACTTCATCGGCTACTACTGCAAATCCCTTGCCATATTCTCCAGCACGAGTCGCTTCTAAAGCAGCATTAAGAGCTAAAAGATTAGTTTGAGTCGCAAAAGAACTAATTAAACTAACGACTTTCGAGATCTTTTGTGAAGACTCACTGAGACGTTTAACTCGTTTACCAGCGTCGGCTACTGTTTGGCGAATACCCAGAATACTTTCAACCGTGTTATTCATAGCGCGATCGCCTGATTGAACGGTTTGATTGGCTTGCTCAATGGCAACTTCTACTTTTTGTGCATTTTGAGTGGTAATAGTAGAAGCTTCGATCATGGCTTGAATTCGTTCCAAGGCTTGTTGTAACTCTTGTAATTGTTGTTGGGATTGTTTAGATAAACCTTCAACAGCAACGCTACTATCACTAGTTGTATAAACTACTTGTTCTACAGCTTTTTGAACTTGGATGACGATATCTTTGAGAGAATCAAGAGTAGTGTTGTAAGCTCCAGCAATTGTACCGATTTCATCTTCAGTAACTATTGCTCTAACAGTTAAGTCACCACCGAAAGCTGGTCGAACAGTTCGGAGCATTTCGATGGCTTGTTGTTGTAATCGCTCTTTAGCTGCTTTTTCCCGTGCTAAAGTTTTGGCAAGATTGTCCGATTGAATTTTGACTTGTTCTAAATAATCAATTTTTTGTAGAGCAACACCTATTTGTAAACCTACTTGTTTGAGAGCATTTATTTCATCTTCTTCCCATTGACGAGTAGTCGTATTTTGATAAGCTCCTAATAAACCCCAAAGTTTTTGTTCGACAAAAATGGGTGCAATCATGTATGCTTTAGCATCTAACTGCTGAAGTAAATCTAGATAGTAAGCATCATAACCAGCTTTAGCAATATCATTGACTGCCAGAGATTGATTATTTTGATACATGATTCCTTCATTTTCTTGTAAATAAGTATAGATATTTTTTAGAGATGAAGGATTATCAAGACAACTCAACCAATTACCGAGTAAAGACTCGCCGACAAATTCCCCACTGCCATCAGTATTAAAACGATAAATAGTAACGCGGTCTAAATTGAGTAGCTGGCGAGCTTCCTGAGTAGTAATTTGGAAAATTTTAGCTTGAGTTTGAACTTCTTGAATTTTTTCGAGCAGTTTAGTAAGTCCTCGCTCTCTTTTAGCAGTTTTTTCTAATTTTTCCGATTTTTCTGCTTGTTGAATTGCGATACTTAATTGGGGGGCAATTTTGAGCATTAAAGTGACTTCTGAAGCTTTCCAGTTACGCGCACCAGAATTTTGATAGACAGCAAATAAACCCCAAAGTTTATTGTCTTGGAAGATGGGAACAATGATATAAGCTTTAGCTTGATATTTTTCTAACGATTGCAGATAGCAAGAAGAAAATCCCGCAGTAGAAACATCATTAACTACTTGGAATTTTTTGCCTTTGGCATAATCTCCGCCTTGGGTATCGATAAAATAGGTATCACTATCAAGAGCCGAACCTGCTTCTAAATACTTTAAGGTACAACGGTCATCGGCACTCATTTCGATACTGTAGAGAGTCTCGTCAGTTTCTTGGATTTCCATGACTGAAACCCATTGGGAGCCAACCGATTCAGCTAAAACTTCGCCACTCCAATCAAGATTAAAACGATATACCACAACGCGATCGCATTTGAGTAATTTGCGGACTTCTTGAGTCGCGTTACGGAAAATTTCTTTGAGTTTGAGAGAACCGCGAATACGGTCTACTATGGTTGAGATGGTTTTTTCTTGTTGGGTTTGGGTTTGCAATTCATTAACGTATTCGGTTTGTTGAATTGCTAGTCCTGTTTGAGTGCTGATTTGTTTGAGGGTATCAATTTCTTCTTCGTCCCACATCCGAGTCAGAGATTGATAAACGTTAATAATTCCCCATAGTTGCTGATCGACAAAAATCGGCATGGCAATATAGGCTTTAATTCCTAACTGTTCTAAGATCTCGATTCGACATTCTTCTAAACCAGTTTGATAGATATTATTGACGACACGATACTCATTACGTCGATATCTACCACCCTGATTTTTTTGCAGATAAGCATCATTAGCGATCGCAGCTTTGAGCGATTTGACATCGGCATTTGCGGTTACTTCAGCAATAATTTTCCCACTCCAGTCGGAGTTAAAACGATAGATGGTGGTTAATTCAACTCCTAAAAGTTTACGAGTTTCTTTGGTCGCAATATCAACCACTTCTTCTACTGTCGGTGCTTGTTGCATCCGATCTACCATTCTGGCGATCGTTTTTTGTCTGACAACAGTTTTGGCTAATTGTTCTGATTTTTGTGTTTGTTGCAAGGCGATGCTCAATTGTGGTGCAATTTTGAGCATTAAATCTACTTCAGATTTTTTCCAAGTCCGAGGAGCATCATTTTGATAAGTAGCGAGTAAACCCCAAAGTTGTCCTTCTTGAAACAAAGGCACAATAATATAAGCTTTTGCCTGATATTTTTCTAAGGATTGTAAATAACAAGCAGAAAATCCCGCTTGATAAACATCATTAACTACTTGGAATTTCTTGCCTTTAGTATACTTACCTCCTTGGGTTTCCATAAAATAAGTATCGCTATCGAGAGCCGAACCCGATTCTAAATATTTCAGGGTACAGCGATCATCGGCACTCATTTCGGTACTGTAGAGAGTTTCATCAGTTTCTTGAATCTCCATTACAGAAACCCATTGAGAATTCAATGATTCAGCTACTACTTCCCCACTCCAGTCAGGATTAAAACGATACACGATAACGCGATCGCTCTTGAGGATTTTCTTTACTTCTTGAGTGGCATTGCGGAAAATATCCGTGAGTTTAAGAGAGTGACGGATGCGATCCACAATTTGATTAACGGCTTGATCTTGTTGAGTTTTCGCTTCAAGATCGCTGATAAATTCTGCTCTTTGGATTGCCACAGCTAAAGGAGTAGCTATTTGCAACATCAAATTAATTTCTGACTCTTGCCAGACTTGCGTAGCGTCGTTTTGATAAGCTCCGAGTAAACCCCAAAGTTTGTTTTTTTGAAAAATCGGTACGATTAAATAAGCTTTGGCTTGATATTTTTCAAGAGATTGAATGTAACAATCAGGAAAGTCTTTGGTATATATGTTATCTACTGCGGTGAATTTTTGTCCGCGAGTATATCTTCCTCCCTGGGTTTGCTTGAGAAAACTATCTGGTTCAACAATATCTCCTTTGGTTTCCTTCGACCAATCTCTGAGCAGACAACGATCTAATTGAATGCGATCGCCACTAAGCACTTGATCGTTATTTTGCTCGACTAACAGAGAAACCCAACCACTACCTACTGATTCGGCAACTACTAAACCAGTCCAATCGGAATTAAATTGATAAACGATAACGCGATCGCATTTAAGTAGTTTTTTTACTTCTTGGGTAGCGGTGCGAAAAATATCTGATAAATCTTGAGACTGTTGGATCTTTTCAATGACTTTAGCCGTAGCTTTTTCCCGCTCTAATTGTTGTTGTAATTCCCAACGTAATTCTAGTGGTTGTAGTGCGATCGTTAATTCATTTGTCCATTGGCAAAGCAAGTTAATTTCTTCTTCTTGCCATTTCCGAGCTTGATTACATTGATGAATTATTAACAATCCCCAAACTTTTTGATGAGTAAGACAAATAGGCAAAGCCAGAGACGCTTGAACTTGAAACTTTTCTAATAACTGTTGCTGATAGGCAGTCAGTCTAGTCTGTTTGACTTGGGAAATAGCAACAATTTCTTTTTCTTGATAATCTATTGCACTAGAAACCCCAAAACAAAGACAGGGTAAAGTTTCATTCTGCATCGGAGTCCAATCAGTCACTCCTGACTCCATAATGACTTTACCGTTTTTGTCATCCTCAAATTGATAAATCAGTACTCGACTAGCTGCTAACTCTTCACGAATCGCAGTTACCGTATTAATTAAAAGATTTTCGCGCTCATCTGAAGCTTGGCGAATAGTTTGAATAACTTGGCGAAGACGTTCTCTAGTTTGTTTTAAAACATTATTCTTAATTTTCTCAAGAGCATCTTGTTGAGAAGTGAAATTTGCTGGATTACTATTAGCGTTAGTATTGGCTGTATTCATAATTCTTGCTTTGTCTTAGTAAATATCTCATGTCTTAAATTTGCGCTCAAGAAAAAATCCTGATCCTCAGAACAATCTTCAAAAAAGAATTCTCATAATTCATAAATTGAAAAAATGAAATATTTCCGCCGTATCGAGGAGCATAATAATTTCATTTTGGCTGCTCGTAAAATAACTGCTTAAAAATGGCAGCACATCATTAGAAAACAACTCTGGAGAAGGGGATTTAAATTCTTCTAAATCTAACTGCACAATATTATCGACGGCAGAGACAACTAAACCTAATGCTTGTCCTTCAAACTGCACTATCATCACCATCAAACTTTCTGCCTCCATGGCTGCTGCTTCGGAAAAAGAAGAAGAAGGATAACCCAAAAGATTTTCCAAATCTACAATCCACAGCATTTCACTGCGCCAACTATAAATCCCCCAAATACAATGAAGCATTTGGGGAACAGGTAAAATTTCGGAGGGAGAAATAGTAATAATTTCAGTAACTAACTCTGCTTCTAGTAAAGCTCGATCTACTTTTGATTCAGCAGTAGCAAACTTAATTTCTTTGCCAAGTTGAAATTGTAAAAATTTGCGGAGTTGTTGGCGATTAGATGAATTATTTGTCTTGATACCTAAATTCAAAGATAAAGAATTAGATTGAGACAGACTTAACATAATTGTTTTAGTTCTAACGGGTAATCAGTTGCTTGACTTTGTTAATAAGTTCATCGCGATTAACGGGTTTAGTTAAATAAGCATCTGCACCGACAACATCTCCCCACATTTTGTCCGCTTCAGTGGACTTAGAAGAACAAAGAATAATTGGAATTGGTTTGGTACTTTGCTCGGCTTTTAAACTACGACACATTTCAAAACCACTTTTTCCTCCCATGACGACATCAAGAACAATCAAATTAGGTTGATAAGTATTTAGTTGTTCCATAGCTTCTTCTGCGCTACTAACATCTAATACTTTTAAGCCAGCTTGTTCGAGATAAGTGCTAACAACTTTTCTGTCAGTCAAACTGTCATCGACTACCAAAACTTTATTCATCGTGATTTACTCCGCAACCAAAATACAAAATTTATTTATTACTAGAGTTCCCCAAAATGTTTTTGAATTATCAAAATTATTTAAAACTTAATTCAGGTTGAAGGAAAATTATCTTTCTGTAGTGCCAACCCTATTGAACTCTCAATATTTTTCACCGCTCTTTTTTTTTCTCTTTTTTATAGATACGTTCTTATAAGACTGTTAGTTAATGATAAAAATTAGAATAATTTCAATTAATACTTAAGCTTACTTGAAGATTTTTTTCTTTAGTAAATTTATAAATAGTTTTTAAAATTTGCTCGGAATCGATTGGTTTATTAATAAAATTAACACTTCCTACCACTTTCGATTTCACTCGATCTAAAACTCCATCACTTCCAGTTAACATAATTACTGGCACATCTTGTAACTTAGAAACTTTTTTAATTTGAGTACAAACTTCATAACCATTTAAAATTGGCATCCCAATATCTAAAAAAATCAGACTAGGATTAGCGTCAATTAAGGTAGGAATTACTTCTAAAGCCTTTTTAATTCCTAGAAAACGATAGTTTGATTGAGTAATAATCTGCTCCATAATCTGACAAACTTGTGGACTATCATCAATACAAACAATTAGTGGTTGATTCCTAGATAAAATTTTTTTAGCCTGAAAAAAGCTGGAAGAAGAATCGCTTTTTGATTTCGGTAGAGTTAGGTCTGAAACTTCAATAAAGTATATTAAATCTTTCTTTTGATAAAGTGCTAAAGAAGAAGCTACTTTAAGTAAATCTTTATCCATTTTTATGGCTATATCTCTAAGAGTATTGGTGCCATTAAGAAGACGAATAAAATTTTGATAAACAACTTGAGGAACTGCTTGGGATAATTGGTGAGGATTTTTAATAATCGGCGCACTATTAGGAAAACAATCTCCTAATCCTTGTCGTAACCACTCTAACCATAATGCTGTCGTAGGTTGAATTACAGTTTCAACTTCGATTGAAGTAATCGACATCGGAAAACTATTTTTATTTAAATTGGAAACTGATAAAGATTGAACATCAAAATACAAAGGCTCTACATTTGCTTGTTGTAAAATCTCAAAAATAACTTCTTGGACTTTACTAATAATTAATTCACTAATTTGTTCTAATTCAACTATTTGTCGTTCCAGTAAAATTGTTAGTAAAAAATATTCTTGATATTCTACTGAATCTAAAGTATTAACATTGATGGCATTAAGATCGATTTGAGGACAATATTTTTTAATTTGCCTACGCAAAGAACGCTGAGGATGACAACCACCATCTGCCCAGGTTATTTGACCAAAATAAAAATAAATTTTCCATTGATTACGACGGTTAAAAGTTTTAGTTCCTACTTTAACAATACCTGTAAACTCTTGCGTTTTAAGCTGATTTAAAAAAGCAGCAATCATTAATTTATAAATATTTTTACGTTTATTTAAATTAATTTTAATTTATCTTATAATTGCTAGGCTTCCGTATTTTTAGCACAAACTCTTATTAAAGGCTTCAATAATTACTTACTAGTAAATTAAGTATTTTTAAGGAATAAATTGTTTGAATTGGCGAGTACCAAAAAACTGACAAGAATTAGAAGCTATAGTGGCTGCATTAGTTAAAGCAGACAAAAATTCTTGTTGAAGAATATAGTGACAAAAAGCACCGTGAAAAATATCTCCTGCTCCTAAAGTATCTAAAACTTTTACTTGCTTAATAGGTATTTCTCCGCTATCTTCTTTATTAAAATATTGAATTGGTTCTGCACCATTTGTAATAGCAATATGAGGAATATGTAGTGCTTTTAAGTAAGTAAAAACATCAGCGCGAGAGATTCGCTCTCTGCTTTTGCGACCGCGACAATTGGGAGGATAAAAATCAGCCGAACAAATTACATAATCAGCATAAGGTAAAATTTTTTCTAAACCTGGTTTCCAACTACCGCCATCAATCACAATGGGAATATTTTGTAGTTTGGCTTGTTTGGCAATTATTTCACTTATGATGATTTGATGCCCATCAATTAAAACCACATCGATTTCCTGTAGAGTATTTTCTGGTAATTGTTCGACTCTGGCTTGTATCTTAGTAGCATTAATCGAGACGACTGCTCTCTCTCCTGTTGACTGTGGCACAAAAATTGAAGAAACAGGAGGAGAAGATAATATAGATGGAGCTAAATCGTTAATTTCTACAGAATAATTCTTTAAATCTTGATAAATAAGCTGGCAAAGGGGATGTTTACCCACAATGCTCATTAATTTAGCTTGGTTACCTAAACAACTAAAAGTTATGGCAGCATTCGTAGCGGGACCGCCAGAGGCAATAGTTTGTTCTAAAGCAACAATTTTTTGATTACTTTGGGGTAAATTAGCAACTAAATAAATTAAATCTAAAGTAGTTAAACCAACAAATAGCCCTTGAAACTTCATGATGAAGAAGAATAAGATAAATCAGCATTTTGAAATCGAGAAGAAACTTGACTAAGATCTAACTCTGATAGATCGGGAATTTCTAATAATCGTAAATAACCTTTGAAAAAATAGGGCATTAAAGCGCACGTTACATCAAAAACATTTTGATTTACGATCAAAGCCAAATCTCGCAAGCTATTTTGCCCATTTAATAATCTTGCCATATTGCGGTAAATAATATCTGGAACGGCTTGGCTTAAGTCTCCATCGTTTTTGAGACAAGGACCTAGATTGGGAGAACAAGAAGCAAGACCTTTTCCTGACCATTGGAACCAATGTTGCTGAACTTGCGTTAAAGTGTGTTCTAGATGATTAGGAGCAATAGACATAATAAATCCTTCTTTCAGTAGAGCATGGGAAGATTTCGGTTCACAAGTATACTGAAGAGATTGTTTATATTCCTGTTGAACTAGATCGAACAAAAGCTCCCTAGTTTGTTGTTCAATTAAAGCTTTGATTCGCTCTCGTTTAATTAACTGATATTCGTGAAGGTGAGTAATCAAGTAATATTGTTGAGATAATAAAGCAATTTTGCTAAAAGGTATCTTTTCTATCGATACTTCAGGGCAATATTGCAAGAAATTTCTGCGCCAAGAACGATAAATATGGAAGTTGCTTTGAACCCAAACTAGTTTTCCCAAAACATAATAAATTTGCCAATGCTTTTTGTTGTGAGCATCTAAAGCAATAATTCCAGTAAATTGCTGCTCCCCAAGCAAAAATAATTTCTCTAAAAACTCGCTTTTTTCTCTCATTATTGAATTTAAAAATTAATAATATTAAGCAAAAATATTAAGAGGAACATTCAAAATCAATTTTCTCTACTCTGTCTTAACACAGTAGATGACTATAAGACTTCCGAATATTATCCTAGATTTAAGATGAGTGACAATTTGAGGTTAGGAAAACTTTATTTAGTAGGAACACCGATTGGTAATGTAGAAGATATTACTTTAAGGGCAATTCGTATTTTACAAGAAGTAGATTTGATTGCTGCGGAAGATACTCGTCATACAGGAAAATTATTACAGCATTTGCAGATTAATACACCTCAGATTAGTTATCACGAACATAATCAAGTTACTCGTATTCCAGAATTGTTAGCTCGATTACAGGAAGGAAAAACCATTGCTATAGTTAGTGATGCCGGAATGCCTAGTATTTCCGATCCTGGTTATCAATTGGTTCAAGCTGCGGTTGAATTAGGCATTGAGGTAGTTCCAATTCCTGGTGTTACCGCAGCAATTACTGCTTTGACTGGTTCTGGTTTAGCTACAGCAAGATTTGTGTTTGAAGGTTTTTTACCCTACAAAAATAAAGACAGAACAACTCGCCTTGATGAAATTAAAATTGAAAGTCGAACGATGATTTTTTATGAAGCACCCCATCGTCTGTTACAAACTTTAAAAGATTTAGGACAGGTCTTAGGTTCAGAGAGACAAATAGTACTAGCGAGAGAACTAACTAAACTTTATGAAGAATTTTGGCGAGGCACAATTGCAGATGCGATCGCTTTATATACTGAAGTCCGTCAACCGAGAGGAGAATATACCCTTGTAGTTGCAGGTAAATCAGTAGCAACGAACGTCACTTTATCAGAAACCGAATTAAAAAATCAGTTGGCACAATTGTTGCAACAAGGGATGAGTAAGTCTCAGGCTAGTCGTCATTTAGCTAGTTTAACTACTCAATCTCGCCAAGAAATTTATCAAATTGCCGTAGCAATTGACGAACAAAACTCTAAAGGTTGATAGTTCTTTTAACTCTCTTCTACTTAATTGATTTCCTGAGCAAGTTGTCTACCAAATTAGCCAAACGTTCAGCACTATCAATCATGGCTAAATTATTAGCTTTGGTTGCCATTGCATCTAATTGAGAAGGAGAACGCAATAATTCTAAGACAGTTTCTTGCAAAACTTGAGCGGTTAATTCCGATTGAGGCAAAACTAATCCTGCACCAGCATTAGCAAAGACTTGAGCGTTATAAGTCTGATGATCTTCGGCTGCATAAGGATAGGGAATTAAAATTGCTGGCGTACTAGTAACCGCTAATTCAGTTAAAGTTCCTGCGCCAGCACGACTAATGACTAAATTCGCTCTTTGTAATAGTCCTGCCATGTTTTCATAAAAAGGCAAACTAAGATAATGAGGATGTTGAAAACTTTGCACATCAGGATCCTTTTCTCCCGTAAGATGAACGATATAGGTTCCCAACTCCAACCAAGCAGCAGCAGCTTGTCTGACTAATTGATTGACTGCTACTGCACCTTGAGAACCTCCTACAACCACAATTAAAGGTACGTGAGGAGGAATAGCTAAATCTAAATGTTGACTGTTAAAAAACTGAGAGCGTACAGGGGTACTCACATAAACAGTTTTAATGTTGGGTAAATACCGAGCAGTTCCTTCAAAACCCAAAGCCACAACATCACACCAACGGCTCAACCAACGAGTCACTTTTCCAGGAATATAATTGGATTCGTGAAGAATCGCTGGAATATTTTGTAAACGAGCAGCCAAGATGGCAGGAGCAGCAATATAACCTCCTGTCGTAAATACTGCATCAATTTGGTACTTTTTAATTAGTTGTCGTACTTGAAAGACTGCCATCACAAAACGAGCAATGATAGGAAGAGTCTTCAAGCCAAACCCTTGTTGAAATCCTTCAATATCGATAGTGTGTAGAGTATAGCAGTCAGGAACTAAAGTTTTTTCTAGACGATTAGCAACTCCTAACCATTCGATTTGATAATCAGATAATTGTTCCGCTACAGCTAAGGCAGGAAATAAATGTCCTCCTGTACCGCTAGCTGCAATGAGTAAGCAAGTAGATTGTCTGGACACGGTTATCAATTATGAACGTTTATGCGATCTAATTCAAGCCTATTTATAACAGTTTTAAGCTGATGTTTTTAAAGCGATCGCTCTAACTTAAAGTAATTATTATCTAAAAATCCGATTTCATATAAATTATTCTTTTTATTTTAAATAAAATCAATAAGTAAAAATTTACTGTAAAAATCACGGAAGTTGATAATTATCAATTATTGCTTAGTAATCTTAAGTCATTAGTTCTACACAAAACCTCAATCGTAAATCTACTCAGATAATTCACATATTATTTACATAATCTCTAGTAACAATTACATAAACTTTACAGTATTTAGAGATTTTCACTTATATACTGAGATTAATAAATTTAAACAATTTCCCAATTATTAAACAATCAACTAATTAAATCATCAAACTTTATGGAAAATATTAATAATTACTTAAACTCTCTTCAACAAGAAATAATTGCCGAAGAAAAAACTGTTAAAGTTGCCCGACTAATCATTTTATTAACCAAGATCGAAAAAGAATTAAATACAGTTAAATTGACTTTAGCTAAGCTTCAATTTCATCAGAAAACTTACAACCAAGATTCTCCCTTAGCAGAACAAATTGAACAAAAGCTAGAAACAGTTGAGCAACTTTTAGCAAAAATTCGTAAAGCTAGATTAAATTTAAATTATTATTTTATTTAATTCTTTCTTTTGGATTAAAAATGTTTTCAAGACAGAGAATCAGTCTAATTAAGGCTGATTTTTAATTTTTTATTTTAATATTTTTTAATTTTAAGGAATCTTTTAAATAAACTTTTCTATAAAAAAAATAATAAATTTACTCTACATTTTCAGTTTTTAATAAAAAATTATTAATAATTTTGACAATTTTTTTTGCTGCTGTACCATCACCAAAAGGATTAATTGCTGTAGCCATATTTTGATAAACAATTTTATTAGTTAATAATTCACTAGCTGACCTAAAAATCTCTTGAAAATTTGTGCCAATTAATTTAGCTGTTCCTGCTTCAATAGCCTCTGGTCGTTCCGTAGTTTCTCTTAAAACCAATACTGGTTTACCTAAACTAGGTGCTTCTTCTTGTAAGCCTCCTGAATCAGTCAATAACAAATAACATCTAGAAATAGCACCTACTAATTGAGCATAATCGAGCGGTTCAGTTAAAAATACCCGCGGATGATTACCTAAGAGAGCTTGAATTGGTTCTCTAACTATCGGATTGCGATGTAAAGGTAATAATAAAGCTACGTCAGAAAAGTTTTCTAAAATTAAACGAAACCCCTCCACAATATCTTGAAGAGGTTCTCCCCAATTTTCTCGACGATGTACGGTGGTTAAAAGGACTCGATATTTATCCCAATTTAGACCAGGAATATTACATTCTGGTTGTTTTTTTGCCACCGTTAATAAAGCATCAATAACTGTATTACCTGTATGATAAATTTTTCCAGTAACTCCAGAATTATGTAAATATTTAACTGCTAATTGGGTAGGTGCAAAATGCAGTTGAGTTAATTGTGAAATTAAACGACGATTTGCTTCTTCTGGATAAGGATTAAACAAATCATTAGTGCGTAAACCAGCTTCAACATGACCCACAGGAATTTTTTGATAAAATGCTGCTAAAGCTGCTGCAAAGGCTGTAGTTGTATCTCCTTGTACTAGAACTAATTGAGGTTTAATTTTTATAAAAATTTGTTCTAATCCTTGCAAACTATTGATTGTAATTTCCGTTAAAGTTTGCTTGGGTTTCATAATATTTAAGTTTTGCTCTGCTTCCAACTCAAATAGTTGCATGACTTGTTCTACCATCTCTTGATGTTGTCCTGTCAAAATCAAATGAGTTTTAACTTGAGGTAAATTACGAAGTTGTTGAATAACTGGAGCTAGTTTGATTGCTTCTGGACGAGTTCCTAAAGTCACACAAAGTGAGAAGGTTGAGACAGTCATTACAATAAATGTACCGTTTGAATTTTGAGCTAAAAAGGCGAAACAATTCTCAATTCTCTCGCGGTAAGAGAAGATTTTCTAAACTTATTTCGGGATAAACATCACTAACACCCAAAATTTCCTTCGTAAGGAAGTAAGAAAATCTTTCCTCTCATCGCAAACGTTAACTTGCTTGCTTCGACTTCGTCATTTTACTCTATGTTTTGAAGAATGGTAGCAATTCTTTGGAAAATATGGCACGAAAAAAACCCATTAAGTACTGGGTTTGATGGACTAATTATCTATAAATTAAATTTGATGAAATTGAAAAAAACTTCAAATTGTCAGAATGGGTCTAAAGTTTAAATTCATAAATTTTCTGACTTAACATTACCTAATCTAATCAGATAGAGAAGTCAAAGCACAGGTTAAAGGACAAGAAGCATAAACAGGATTGTTATTTGATGTTGCTTCTCCATGTAACCAATTTAACCAACTTACTTGTTCAGGATGAATTCCTTTTGCAGTAAGAACTGCTGCTGCGATCGCTACTATTAAAACGTTAATTGCAAATATACTTCCTGTTACTAATAAAACAGCAGTAGCAGGTAAAACTGTTTGTAAAATAATTGTTAAAAGAGTGCCGATTGTAACAATAAGAACTCCTACAGGAAAACCTACTACTAGCAGGCAAACTGTCAAAGTAAAACTCCAAAGTAAAAAACTTTTAACAACTGCTAAATAAGCGTGATTATGCCACTGATTTTTTTGTACTAATTGCATTTTATTACCAGGATATTAACGACAACAACAACAAAAGAAGATTAAGTTTCGGTTATCAACCCGAACAGCCTCGTTAAAATTAAGTATATAAAAGCTGAGAAAATGTGGAACTTTTTTAAATAAAATTTAACATTGTTGATTAAGGATAAATCTTAATTATCCCTATATAAATGTCGATCCCTAAGGTTTTAGACTGCGATCTTTTAAAAGACAATACAAAAAACTCACAAAGTTTGATTAATAAATTCTGTTCACACACATCGAAACTTTAAGTATAAAAACTCATTAATTATGCAAAATTCAGTATTTCACACCTCCTTGGTTAATTCCACTAAGTAATTATTCCTAAAGATTGATAAATATCTAATTTAGAGAAAATTTTTTAGGGCTAAACCACAATCACTAAGAACTGATTTTGTAAGAAAAATTTTGCTTTTGGGGAACAATATCGATACAACAATAACGTTCTAATGGCAAAAATATTAATTAGGATTTTAAAATGACACAACCAATAGGAAAACCTTTACCACCGCCACCTCCGCCACCTCAATTTGCTCGTCGTAATAATGGCAATTCTAATCAACCACAATCTAACCCTGATGGAACTCAACCAACAGAACAAACTACTGTTAATACATCAAAAACCTTGGCTCAAGAAGCACCTCTACGACCAAAACGGTCTTCTGGACAACCTTCTTTAAAGTTTTTAGTTGAACATGCGTTTGAGTTGGGCTATTCTGACATTCACTTAGGAGTCGAAGAGATTCCTAGAATGCGCGATCGCGGTGAAATGGCTTTAACCGAATATCCTAAAAGCGACTACAACACTTTTATGAGTTGGTTATACGAAGTTTTAACTGAGGAAGAAGTCCAACGATTTAAAAGAGAGCTAGAATTTGACGGCGCAACACAATATGATTTTGCTCGGGTGCGGATCAATATTTTTGATACACTCAGAGGTCCCGCAATGGTAATGCGTTTAATTCCTCTCAAAATTTTAACCATTGACGATTTAGGATTACCTCCTGTATTTCGCAGTGTTTCGGACGCTCATAAAGGTTTAATCTTGGTTACAGGACCGACGGGATCAGGTAAATCTACTACTATGGCAGCAATGGTAGATTATGTTAATAAAGAACACGCTAAACATATTATTACCATTGAAGACCCCATTGAATTTGTTCATAAAAGTCAAAAATCACTGATTAAGCAGAGAGAAGTTGGGATTAACACTCTCAAGTTTGATAATGCCCTGAAAGCTGCCTTACGGGAAGATCCAGATCTAATTTTAGTAGGAGAAATGCGAGACAGAGAAACTGTTAACACTGCTCTCAAAGCTGCTCAAACTGGTCACTTAGTAATGGGAACTCTCCATACTAATAGTGCGATTAAAACTATTGAGCGGATTTTAACTCTGTATAGCGCAGAAGAACAAGATGCTATGCGAGTTGCTATTTCCGAATCTTTAGTGGCAATAATTTCTCAAGGGTTATGTCGGACTACAGATGGTAAAAGGGCAGCTTATCACGATATTTTAATCAATACAGAAACCGTCAAAGATTACATTAAGCAAAGCAAATACGACGAAATTCATGCTCTGATGCAAGATGGAGAATTTGATGGGATGGTAACTACTAATCAATCGTTGTTTAGGTTATACGAAGAAGGCAGAATTACCGAAGAAACTGCCTTAGAGCGATCGCCTACACCTAATGAAATGGCAATGATGCTTAGAGGTAGATTTTAAATAACTAACAATTGGTAATAGGATAAAAAATAACCAATTAAACATAGGTACTTGTTTACTTATTACCTATTACTGACCTTGATTGCTGCTCGAACTAATTTACCAAAATTTTTTAAAGGCATTGCCCTATTTACACCAGGGGGAGATTTAATTTATGGAATTGACTCTAATAAGCAATCGCAATGGCATGTCCATTTATGTATGGGATTGCAAGAAATTTTGAGTCTAACCGAACCTCCCCATTTTTTAATTCCTGGATATACTGCTACTGTGGAACGATGGCTTAATCCTCGTACTCAAGCGATAGAAACTATTGCAGAAATTTATCCTGCCGTACAATGTTATCAACCTCTATTGAAAGTTTTATTTGAAACAGAAGATACAGTTTGGCAAATTGCACCATGGCAAGAAGAATATTGCAATTCTTTGATCTTAGAAACTTATCGCGACCAATTTCCTCAGCTTTGGCAAGATCATGATTTAGTGATTCGCTTAGATTCTCAAATTTTTCAACAGACTCAAGTTAAACCACTTAATTCTGACAAACAAAATTTAGCTTTGCCGATTAATCTCCAAAATAATTATCAAAAAGCAGATGGTTGTATTTTACAGTTGTTTATATCTAACGATAATTTCACTACAGAAAAAACCTTAGCTAGCATCCATCAAATTTTGGAACAAGGTTTAACTTGTCCCTATACTCTCAAAGTAATCGATATATCTAAATATCCAGAACAAGCCGAAAAGTATCATGTTTCTGCCACTCCTACTTTGGTGAGAGTTTGGCCAGAACCAATTAGGCGGATCGTCGGGGAATTAAATGATTTTCAGCGTGTTTTAAAAATTATCTCAAGCTTATGACACTAAACCAATCCGATTGAACTTTTGTCCAAGATAATTTCCATCTAAAAACTAATGCAATGCCTGCTAGATTGATGGTAACAGCAGACATGATAAATTTAATTTTTAGTTGACTTAGCAATCATTCAAGCTAAGGTTTCTGGACAATAACCTAATCCTCGTGTAAATTGCTGACGAAAAGCTTCTATTTCTTTAATATCGGGCATTCCATGAGCTACAACTGCTACTTGATAGCGACGCATAACTTCTACGGGAGACTGTCCTGTTTCCAGACTCCAAAATACCATTTGTAACCGCATCTCTGGGTCATAGGTAATACCTAATTCACTCATAAATGCTTTAAAATCACCATGAAGCTCAGGAGTAAGAGATTGAGGAAATCTAACTTTGACGATCCAGCCATCAATCTGATGAATAACCGTAATTGAAGCATTGCGGGCGTGTTTCATCATCCGAAGATAATTTATTGTCCGTAAAGTCAGACTGGCATTGGCTAGAAAGTAGAGGTAATCCATAAACAATTTAGTGAAGCCTTACTTAATCTAGTGTCACAAAAAATGAAACCCTTCGCCTAGGGGAAAAGCACCCGATTTTCTTAGCGTAGTATAGGGGAAATCACCCATTTTTTATCATCAAATTGAACTACTACTTACAGTATGAATCCAGATCAATTGCTTTCTAGCTATGGCTACGAACTACCTTCAGAATTAATTGCTCAAACTCCAGCCGTGCCAAGGGATAGTTCCCGTTTATTGGTAGTGAATTCACCTACTACTGAATTGCACAGGCGTTTTTCGGATCTAATTGATTGGTTACTACCAGGTGATTTGTTAGTTCTCAACAATACTCGGGTAATTCCCGCTCGCTTATACGGACATAAGGCTACAGGCGCACCTGTAGAAATTTTATTGTTAGAAGAGAAAAAAGATAATTGCTGGTTAGCTTTGGTGAAGCCAGGAAAGCGTTTTAAATTGGGAACAGAAATTTATTTTGATTCAGTTGACAATAGTATAACCAATAAATCTGGATTTAAGGCTCAAGTAATCGAGCGAGATGAAGCCACAGGAGGACGAATCTTACAATTTTTTTGTCCTGAAGGAACATCTTTTTGGCAGATGTTAGAGGAGTTTGGGCAAGTTCCTTTGCCTCCCTATATTAATTCTGAATCTTCCCAATCAGAATCTTCAAGTTTGCCATTCCTCTCCTCGCAATATCAAACTATCTTTGCTCAACAACCAGGAGCGATCGCCGCACCAACAGCAGGATTGCATTTTACTGAAGAATTATTGCAAAAATTACAAGCAAAGGGCATCGCTCAAGCTTATTTAACCCTTCATGTGGGAGTAGGAACATTTCGCCCTGTAGAGGTGGAAAATATTACCGATCATGTGATGCATCAAGAATGGATAGAATTACCATTACTCACGGTTGACCAAATCAACGCTACTAAAGCTAGAGGAGGACGAATTATTGCTGTAGGGACAACTGTGGTTCGAGCTTTAGAAGGGGCTGCTAAAGCTGCTCAAAATCAATCATTAAAGCCGTTTCGGGGTAAAACTGATCTGTTTATTTATCCTGGGTATCGTTGGCAAGTTGTCGATGGCTTAATTACTAATTTTCATCTACCTTACTCTAGTTTGTTGATGTTAGTTAGTGCTTTGATAGGTAGAGAACGTTTACTAGCTTTGTATGATGAAGCGATCGCCAAACAATATCGTTTTTATTCTTTTGGTGATGCCATGTTAATTTTGCCCGAAGCTAAACTAAGTTGATCATTCTATGAAACAAATTATTGCCCCACTCAAACCCTACTTACGTTGGTTTATTTTGGGTGGAAGTTTGTTTTTTCTCCTCAAAACTTTTAAAGATCGTTTTGCAGAAGTCACAACCATTAGAGTAAGTTCTCAAGGATGGTGGCTACTGGTAGCTGCTTTAATAATTACTTTGGTAGCACATATTTGGTCTGGTTATGTTTGGACTTGGATTTTAACAGCTTTTCGCCAATCGTTTGGTAAATTGTGGGGCATTAAAATTTATTTAATTACTAATATTGCTAAATATTTACCTGGTAATATCTGGCATTTTTATGGACGTATTTCAGCCGTATCTAAGGCGGGGGGTTCTTTAGCTGAAGCTACTTTAAGTGTTTTGCTAGAACCATTATTAATGGCAACGGCAGCTTTACTCATCGGTTTAGTTAGCAGTTTAATGGGTTGGGTTGACACCAATTTTAGTGTTCGAGTGTGGAGTTTGCAAATTCTGGCTTTAATTGCTGTCTTGATTGGTATTCATCCACGAATTCTCCAGCCAATTTTGCAACGTTTAAGTCGTAGTAAAAAACAATTGACCGAAGGCAATCAAGTTAATCTTAATACTTATCCTCTCATTCCTTTACTAGGAGAAATTGGATTTGTTTTATTGAGAGGAGTAGGTTTTATGTTGACTGTTTTGGCTTTGTATTCTTTTACACCCCAGCAAATACCCAGCTTAATGAGTGCTTTTAGTTTTGCTTGGTTATTAGGATTAATTGTTCCTGGTGCGCCTGGAGGGATGGGTGTATTTGAAGCCACTGCGATCGCTATATTAGCTCATTCTCCCATTTCTCAGGGAATTATTTTAGCTGCGGTGGCTTGTTTTCGTTTAATTAGTATTTTAGCAGAAGCGATCGCTGCTGGCTTGGCTTGGTTACTACCTCAACCCAAAACCTAGACAATTTGTAAAAATATTATTTAATCAGATTGCTTTGCTTTTCAACTGAGTGATAATTTAATCAAAAATAAACGAAAAAAGACCCTCAGTAAGGAAGCCCCAGTAAGGCTAGATCTATTGGGGCGAGCCTTAGTGGAGCTTTTCTCAGTTTGGCTCAAATTAGTGGGATTAATTTCAGCAAAATAAGTTTAGTGAAATTGACCCCTACTTACTAAATAAAGTTAAGCCAAATCTCAAAAATTATACATCTATGTTGAGGATAGAAATTATTATTTAGTTTCAACGCTGATTTTAAGCTTTTAAAACTATATGCTTGCTCCATAAGAATTTTAAATAAAAAAAACAACAGCTTACACATCCTAGTTCAATTTTAATAGTTGATTGTTAATTATCGATTTGATTGCAATTTAAAAAGAATATTTTCTTGGCTCGTTGTCAAAGCCTGAAGCTTAATATTATCCTGCTGTTTAAGAGTTGTAATCAAACTTTGAGAAGGATTATACAAAAAAATCTCATTAAATTTTTCTGGTAAAGTTAAAAATTTCT
Source organism: Stanieria sp. NIES-3757 (assembly GCA_002355455.1). NCBI lineage: Bacteria > Bacillati > Cyanobacteriota > Cyanophyceae > Pleurocapsales > Dermocarpellaceae > Stanieria > Stanieria sp. NIES-3757. The sequence goes on along the minus strand of AP017375.1, from coordinate 2,027,045 downwards.
GCTCGGTTTTTATCAGTAGAAATTGTGTTTGTGGATTAACTAAATCAGCCAACACAATGACTCCATTCGGAAATGGAGCATCACTTATAATAAGAGGATTATTAGATTGATTAACTAAATCTGCTACTTCAAGATAAGTTTGACCAACAGCCTTATTCCACCATGTATCAGCTTCATTAATTACAATACATGAATAAATTCCCATTGAAATAAGGAATACAGTGACACATTTCCATATTTTAGGAATTATAGATCGAGGTGATTTGTTAATTAGTTTCTGACTTAGCAAAAAGGCTACTGCCAACTCAACAGCTAAATAAGAAGGAATGAGATATCGAGTTTCCCCAGAAAAACGCCAGCGTCCCAAAATCAAGTCAGGCAGCATTAAAAAGACAACCTGTACACCAATTAAACTTCCAATAAAAAGCCAAACTTTTCTAGGCGCATAACGATATACAAAGTAAATTGCAAACCCAATTAAAAGTATTATTAAAATAATAAAAGGTAATACAAGCAAAAGTTCATTTAATTCATTTTTATATCCACCAAAATCTACAAAGATTCTTGTAAAGTTAGTTGCCCAACGATTTAATAAATGAAAACGAGTAGCTGAGTTGTTAAAAAAACCTTCAACATGTTTTGAGGAAGGCCGATTTAAAAGAACAAAAATTGGCCAAATTGAGAAAATTAATAAGCTTGAAATTGATGATAATATATAAAACTTTATAATTTTTTTAGAACTAAATTTTTTATAAAGCAAAATATATAAAGTATGTGCAAATATTGTTAAAAGCCCATAAAGATAAGTATATAAACTTAAAATATTTAATAAAGTATAAATTGCCCAATTAACACGATTGTATATTCGAAGAGCTCGAATTAGGGAAGCACTAGCAAGTATAATCAATAAAATCCAAAGACTATATGGTCTAGCTTCTTGAGCATACAAAACATGAAATGGTGAAACAGCTAATAATCCTGTAGCTAGCCAACTAATCCATGAAGAGCTAAATAACTCCATACTTAACCAGTAAATACTTGGCAAAGTAAGCACACTAAGTAACGCCGAAAAACTTCGAATACTAGTAACAGAATTACCAAAACAATTAACCCAATATCGTAGTGAAAGAAAATATAAAGGAGGGAAATGAGGCTCTTCCTTGGCAAGACTTTTAAATATATCAATTACAGATTTATGGTTAGTGATATTGTGAAACTTTTTTAAATCACTGATTGTGTCTAGTCGTCGATCATTTAAAATTGTTTGCTCTATTTCTTGTTCTGTGTAGCCTGTAGTTCTAAGCAGAGTATAAGATTCATCAAAACCATAAACCTTATGATCTAAATTACTAAATCTAAAAAATATACCGATAAGCAATAAAATAATTAAAAAAAATTTAGCTTTAATTGGCATAAAACAATAAACAAATCAACTTGATTTGCTCCAAAAGTTAGTTTGAAAAAATTAAAAACTTTCTTAATTATCGGACAATAATTAATGATTTTTTTTAGTTAAAAAAATGTTTTGAAGTATATATTTAGGCTTAATAATTTAAAATGAGAAAAATACTTGTGATTATTGGCTATTGATTATACATTAAAAAGATGTTTAAAACCAGCACAAAATTGAAATAAAAATCTTAAATATACCGCTTTAATTAATCTATTTAAAAGGTCAAAATGTTTTGAGCAATTTTTGTTTCTATTGGCATTATCGATAATCGATTACCTTTTTTAATGACTAATAATTGCTCATCAGTAAATTCTTGTCTTAATTTACTCAAAGTAATAATTTCAGGAAAAATTTGTACAAATTCAACTACGACTGTTTGCCAACGAGGAGACTCTGAAGTAGATTTAGGGTCGTAATATTTACTATTAGGATCGAATTGAGTAGGATCGGCAAGATTATTTTGAACTATTTTCATCAAGCCGACTATTCCAGGATTTTTAGTATTGGAATGGTAAAAAAAAGCCAAGTCTTCGGGTTGCATTTGTCTTAAAAAATTCCGAGCTTGATAGTTACGAACTCCATCCCAAATTGTTTGTTTTTCCTGGGCTAAATCTTTGATGCTGTAGACATCAGGTTCGGATTTCATTAGCCAATAATTCATCTTTAGTTTATTGACAATCAACATTTAACTGAACAATAATTCGATCTTCTTTTCCTGTTGCCCAATTAGCAAAACGCCTAGCTAAAGGAGGAACAAACCCTAAAGGACTAGTAAAACCACTAAAAGTATAAATTCCTGACCAATTTTTAATCTTGCCAATCACCGCAATTGAATTAGTGGTAAAAGCTACTAAACAATGATGACAATTTCCTGGAACTTTTTCGACGAAAGGTAAAATATGAGCAACTTGTTGGCGAATTTTTGCTTCTGCCAAACTCTTGTCAAACTTAACATCTGGATTAGTTATAATCGCGCTAATCTGACCGATACATAAACTACCATCCAGAAACTGAACTGCACCTGTATCTAAAATAGATTGTATAGATTGGTCGTCTACTCGATCCCAAAGAGATTGTTGTTCTATTTCACTAGCAGTTGCTTCTAAGGCAAATCTTTGTTGTTTTGCAGGCATGACGATAGAACGCAATTTAATATCTACAGGGGGAGTTGTAATCAATTGGGCATGAGTAAAATAATTTTTGACTGCAATTCCAGATTGTTTAAATAGTGAGCGAGTTAAACCGCCTGCACAAACTACAGTATTAGCAGCGTGATAAATATTTTGAGGTGTAACTACTCCTTGAATTAAATTTTGACTACCAAGTAATTCAATGGCAGGTTCGTAGACAATTGTGCCTCCTAGACGAAGAAAAGCCTGTTGATAAGCTTGGGCAGTTTTCTGGGGATGAATATGACCATGAGGTAATTTTAATCCGCCCGCGATCGCTTTGGGATTTAATAATGGTTCAAGTTCACAAGCTGCTTGAACATCTAAAAGTTCAGGAGTAATGGCAAACTGAGAGTAGTTTTGCACTATTTGGGTAGGATTATCTTCCTGATCAATAGTCAAAACTAAGTTCAATTCTCTAAATTCTGTATCTGCTTCTAATTCTTCGGATAAATTGCGATGTAACTCAATTCCTTCTTGACAAAGTTGACGAGTTAATTGATTTGTTCCTGACCAATAAGCCAAACCACCATAACTGTATACAGTAGCATTATTAGGAACTACATCTTTTTCAAGCAGAAGAACTTTAAATTTTTTTTGACTAAGTTCGTAAGCAAGTGCCGAACCAGTTATTCCTGCACCAATTACTATCCAATCGTAAGTTATCATGGATTGCTTTTAAATCTTGTTAATGATTTTGTTTTTTACCGAAACAATCTTACGATCAAGCTTAGTCTTTTGTTCTAAGTATAATAGGAAATTACCAAACGCGATCGCTTTTACTTACAAAAATTTCTTGTGTCAATTAATTAATGATAGGCAAACTATTTCTCCGTGTCCCCGTGTCTTCAAGTCTCCCACTCATTCTTAACCATTAAATTAAATGATTAACAGCTTATCTAACGCCAATCATCCCAAGATTGGTTAAAAATAGAAGTATTCGGAAACGCAGTTGGATTACCACTTTCATTAAGTTTTTTCTGAAGTGCTTGTAATTCTTTTTCTTTTAAATAAATCTCGTCTACCATTTGATAAGGTAGAATTCCCTGGTCTAAAGCAAAAGCTGCTGTCATTCCTGCTGCTACACCAGAAGACCATTCAAAGGAATGTACTCGATAAGCTGCTGCTGCAATGTGACTGGTTGCAATACTTTTACCAGCAACAATCAAATTATCGATTTTTTGAGGAATCATCGACCTAAACGGAATTTGAAAAGGATAAGCTAGTCCCGCACCTCTTCTTTCTCCTTCTCTTTCTGTATTACCTGGTTTTTCAGCAGGAGATTCACTCATACAGGGATGAAAATCAATCGCGTAATGACCAATACCTACAGAATCGGGATAAATTGTTGAACGAGTTCGGCGTTGCAAAGAATCAATATCAGCATTTCGATTAAAAACAGCTTCTAAACCATCAATTAATCGCCACAAACTGCGATAAGTTGTTGGAGATAAAGTATTGCGGTAATATTCATCCCGATAATCAATTCGTGAAATATCAATTTCAGAAATTGTAAACCCTTGAGAATAACCAGGATAAACTCTACCAATTATTCTTCTGCCTTCCCTCATATAAGGATATTTAGATAAACCATGAACTGTACCCATTGGTGAATCTAATCCAGTTAGTAAACGATTATTAGGATGAGGTTTTTTCATCCCATCTCCTAATTGAGAATCAGTTGTTCCTTCTACCAACCAATAAAAATAACCGAGGGCGTGATCCTCTCCTTTGCGTAAGGTTTCTGTTCGTAAACCGCCCATCCAACCATCTGGTTCTAGTTGTCCTGTCGCTTGGAGTTGTTCACGGGTATAAACTAAATTATCTTCGGCTGTTCCTGGACGATAATCATTGCCCCAAGTCCAGTTTTGCATCGAAATATCGCCAGGAGTTGGTTTTGTGAAAGAAATGCCACCAAATTTGTCTGATTGTCCCTTTTTTGGACTCCAAATTCTTCTGTAGGTAAATACCAAATCAAAACTTGCCAGTCGTTCTAATTCGTAACTGTAATATTGATGATGCTGAAGATAGGAAGGAGGCATTCTATGAACTTGGGGTTCTTCGGTTGCCTCCATCGCAAAGGTATAGGTAAATCCTTGAGTACAGTAAGGATCGTTTGTAAAACTAGAAGCAGAAGGTTCATGGGCGGAAATAGGATCTATTCCCAAACGATAGGGAACATCTGCTAAACCAATAATTTCTCCGGTTTCAGTGGCTTCTATAACGTACCAATCAGCAGGATAACCAGTTGAAGAAGGCTTTGGCACAAAACGAATAATATTTTTTTCAAAACGCTCTGAATCTTCATAAGTATATGCGTCTTCAATTGTTTGGGAAAGAGGTTTGGTATTGAGCGGTGGTGTATTGGGTGCTGGTTGATGTTGAATGGCAACTGCGCTAGTGATTTGTTGCCCACCATTGACAGTATTAATATCTAAATCTTTAATTACCGTAGAAGGAAACCATTTTAATGTCCCATTTCCTCGTTTGGCTGCGTCTTGAAGTTGTTGCGAAAGGATATTGTGGGCATCGTTGGGAAGAAAACAAGATTGACTAACCCAACAATCTCCTGGATTTAGTTCACCATAAAATTCTTCGATTCTGTTTCTTAATTCCAAATAACCACGAGGAAAAAATAGTTGTCCGCGTTGAGTATCTCTTTCATCTAAAGCAGATGTCCCCTGAGAAGAAATTTGTCCTCCCAACCAATCAGTAATCTCTGTCAAACAAACAGTTTTTCCTGCTAGTAAACCTTCATAACTAGCTGCTGCCCCTGCTAATCCTCCTCCAACGACTAAAAGATCACATTCTACTGTTTGGTCTGGATTTGGTGATGAGGTTGCCAAAAGAGGAACAGAGAATGATTCAGAAATAAATAAACTTAAAGATAGAGTAACAAAGGATTTAAGCCATTGTTTTGTTGGTTTATAGCTCATTATACTTTTAAATTTTAGAATAATTAGTTCAATTTCTTGGCAGATTAGTTAGTTATCCAAACCAACTTTTTTAGCATAGACTTAGGTCGATTGTCTTAATTTGGTTATCTTTTTTACAAAAATGCACATAGTAGAACTTGATCAATTTTAGTTAAAAAAAGCTTAAATAAAAAGATAAAAACCAATCACCCCAAAACAAGGTTAATGCACCGCCTAAAGCTAAAAAAGGGCCAAAAGGCATTGCTTGTTTTTGATTGAGTAAACCCAATCCCATTGCAGCAATTCCTACTAAAGCACCAACTCCACAAGCTAAAAAACTAGATAAAAAAACATATTTCCATCCTAACCAAGCTCCAATAGTTGCCATTAATTTACCATCAGCATCACCCATGGCTTCTTGTTGAAAAACAATTGAGCCGACAATTCGGATTATTTCCAATAACCAAATACCTAATACTGCACCACCAATACCAAACATTAATTGATTAACAATTCCTGTTTCTTTGGTGACAAATGAGCCAATAATTATTTGAAATACTAATCCTAAAACTAAACCTGATTTAGTTAAAGAACTAGGTAAAGTCATGGTATCAAAATCAATTAAAGATAAAGCTAATAACCAACTAAGAAAAGTCCAGTAACCAATAGTATAAACACTATAACCAAATCGCCAAAAAACTAAGAGAAAAATAATTCCTGTAGCTGCTTCTATTAAAGGATAACGACTGGAAATAGAAGTTTTACACCAACGACAACGACCTTTTAACCACAACCATCCCAATACTGGTACATTCTCAGTTTTACCTAATTTGTGAAAACATTTAGGACAACGAGAGGGAGGATAAATTAATGAAATACCTGCTGGTAAGCGATAAACTACTACGTTTAAAAAGCTACCGATCGCAGCACCAAACATCAAGACAAAAATACTGGCAATTACGTTGACTAACGTTTCTACCATAGTCGTAAAAATTTAAATTGTAAGTGCTACGTTAACAATGCCCACTTACAACTTAAAATTTACAATTTGCCTGAAAATTGCCTAATATATTTCTGCTTCTATTTGATTAATATGAATAAAACATTCTCCTGGTAATAAAATAGGCTTATCTCGAAAAATTAATTGACCTCTATGAGTATCTCTATCTATTGCCACTCCAAATGGTTTTCTATTCACTTTGGAGTGCAAATTGCAATAAGTGCGATAGATTCTCCTAGCTGCTTTAATTAGATTGGGGTCTAAAAACATAGACGATTCCTCTGCCTGTCGATTATGGCTTGGACGTACCGATGAATAAGGCACTTTTGCGATCCCAAAAAGATTCTGTTCCAATCTAACTTAATTTTGGAACTAACATAAAGTTATAAAATGTGAACTTATGTTACACAGTTTTTGGGACTAGACAACTTAGTGTTGTAAAGAGTTTGTTCTAGCATTGTCAAGACCGTAGTTACAAAATTTTGAATTTGATTAGGCTTGAATCGACTAACTGCATACATAATCATAATTCACTCTTCCAAAAGCATTTTACAAAGGCTTGGGGAACTACTTACAAAATATTCTTGGATAGTTCGATCTTACTTAGAACTCTATATTTATTGATGGTTAATTTTTCATTGTTATCTTGAATTTTGAGAGTAATAGTTTCAGAGAATTATGAGAAAAACTAGATTTTAATGGTAGTTTTTCTTTGATGACAACGAAAAGCTAAACTATTAGATTACCCAGTTAAAATAACTATCCGTAAAAGCATTAGGCGCAATCACACAAAAATAGTATTAGGATAAATTCTACAAAGATCATCAATAGTTTTCTCTTCAATCAGTTATTTTATGACATCTTCTTCCGTCAATCATATTTATCCCGTAATCTGGCAAAACAATAAAGTATTCCTCATCGATCAAACTCGCTTGCCAGGAGAATATAGTGTAGTAGAAATCAGCCGTTGTGAAGACATGGCGCAGGCAATTAGAACAATGATCGTTAGAGGTGCGCCTGCAATTGGTGTAGCTGCTGCTTACGGAATGTATTTAGGAGCAAAAGAGATCAAAACAAATAATAATGAAGTTTTTCTCAAAGAACTAGAAAAAATTGCTCAATTATTACGTCAAACTCGTCCTACAGCAGTCAATCTTTTTTGGGCAATCTCGCGGATGCTCAAAATCGCTTATGAATCGGTTGGTAATGTCAAACAAATTAAAGCAGAGTTGCTAGAAACTGCTCAAGCGATACAAATAGAAGATTTAGCAACTTGTCAAGCGATCGGTGATAACGGTTTAACTGTACTGCCAAATAAACCAACCCAACTAACAATTCTTACCCATTGTAATACTGGTTCTTTAGCTACTGCTGGATATGGTACAGCTTTAGGAGTAATTCGTTCTGCCTGGCGAGAAAATCGTTTAGCAAGAGTATATGCTGATGAAACTCGTCCCCGTTTACAAGGGGCAAAATTAACTGCTTGGGAATGCGTTCAAGAGGGGATTCCTGTTACAGTAATTACTGATAGTATGGCTGCTCATTGTATGAAGCAGGGTATGATTGATGCAGTCATTGTTGGAGCAGATCGAATTGCTGCTAATGGAGATACTGCTAATAAAATTGGTACTTATTCTTTAGCAATTGTAGCTCAAGCGCATAACATCCCCTTTTTCGTCGCAGCACCGTTTTCTACAGTTGATTTTAGTATTACTGATGGCAATCAAATTCCTATTGAAGAAAGACATCCTGCCGAAATTTATCAAATCGGTAATACAGAAATTTGTGCCTCAGGAGTAGAGTTTTATAATCCCGCCTTTGATGTTACCCCCGCTAGCTTAATCAAGGCAATTATTACAGAAAAAGGAGCAATTCCTCCTCAGGAAATTATTAATTATCATCAAGAACTTGCAATTTAGCTAACGTAAGATAGCAATTATTAATTAGTCGATTAAACATGGCGAAACTTTTTCGCAAGGGGCTGTGACGCGAGGTTGCCTCGCGTTCTTGTACGCCCCGCCGTGCTTCGACTTTTATCTAATAAAATAGGGTTTATCTTTTTTGTTAATTGTTAATGAATCATAAATTATAAACTTTGTATAGATGTATTTTATTTAACCAAGAATAGATATATTTAATCGTCAAATTATAATTTAGGAATGAGAATTAAATAACATCCAAAAATAGACAGAGCAATGATAGTGTGAATTTGTCTAACAACTAAATTTTTAGGATGGCAATTTTAATAATATATATATCTAAAATATCAATCTCAAAAATAAAAAAAATAGATTCAGTAAAAGACTGAACCCATCAAAAAATTTATATTTTGTTGATTAAACTGGTTGCCAATTCGCCCAATCTTGAGGCTTGAGAAAAGTATTATATAGTTCTGCTTCAGGAGTATTGGGTTCGGGATGATAATTATATTCCCAACGAACTAGAGGAGGTAAAGACATCAAAATTGATTCGGTGCGTCCGTTAGTTTGTAAACCGAATATCGTTCCTCGGTCATATACTAAATTAAACTCGACATATCTACCGCGACGATAGAGTTGAAAATTGCGTTCACGATCGCTGTATTCAGTGTCTTTTCTTTGTTCTAAAATTGGTACATAAGCAGGTACAAAAGCTCTACCACAGTCTTGCACAAAACTAAATATTTCTTCCCAATTACGAGGTTTAATTGCTTCTAGTTCTCTACTATAATGGGCTGCTTCTCCCTCTGGATGGGGTCCTCGATACAATTCTCCTTGTCCATCTTGATAGTCGAAAAAGATACCACCTACGCCTCTAGTTTCTTGACGGTGTTTGAGATAAAAATATTCATCACACCAGCGTTTAAAAACAGGGTAATATTCCGAATTATGGCGATCGCAAGCAGCTTTAAATGTCTTGTGAAAATGGGCTGCATCTTCCGCAAAAGGGTAGTACGGAGTTAAATCGGCACCACCACCAAACCACCACACAGAACCAGCTTCAAAATAGCGATAATTAAGATGGACTGTGGGAATGTAAGGATTGCGGGGATGAAGTACCATTGATGTTCCTGTGGCATAAAAACCATGCCCCTCGGCTTCTGGACGCTGTTTGAGAATAGAAGGTGGTAATTGATGACCCCAAACTTCAGAAAAATTAACACCACCTTGTTCTAAAACTGCCCCTGCTTGCATAACTCGCGATCGCCCACCACCGCCTTCTTCTCTTTCCCAACTATCTTCTCTAAATTTGCCTTCACCATCCGCTTGTTCTAAACCATGACAAATTTCATCTTGTAGTTGTTTCATAAACTGACTCACTCTTTCTTTAGAGTCAGCAGGAGGTATAGAAGTATTAGTTATGTCTGTTTTGATAGCTGTCATTGCTTTATTGCTCAATTTGCTACGTTTAAAAGTATCGAAAAATTGTATATGCTCAAACTAATACTGAACCAGAGTAAAGGTATTTAGAGGGTAGAAATGCAAAATATCTTAATATACCTAAGACTGATCCCAGTTTAATTTTAATCGCCTAAAATATGTGCCTAAGCATTTCAAGATTAAGAGGAGAGAGCCATGATTTTTTGTTTTTCCTTCAAACTCTTTGCTAACAGAGGAAAACTCTCCTGCAAATTTTTAGTATTCAAAACCTATCGTGCTGTCAGTGATGCACCTGTCGAAATTCTCTGGCAAAAACTAATCGATTTGGCTGACGTTTCTTGGCATCCTCTTTTTGCTAGTACTAATGTTCCAAGAGGGTTAATTGCTAAACCTGGTTTAATTTATCAAGTAGTCACTCGCTTGACTCCTATTCCGATCCGAATGTTTGTGGAAAATGTACGTCCATTAGAATTACTCAGTATGAGGGTAATTGCGATCGCGGGATTAGAACAAAGAATTAGTTATCAAGTAGAATCTACTCTTTGTGGTAGTTATATTTCTTATTCAATTACCCTTAAAGGATGGTTGTCACCAGTAATGTGGTGGTTAATTCGTCCTTATTGCGATCGCGTTGCTACAGAATTAGTTCAGGCAGCAGAAAATCGTTTAGCTTTAGATGGCTAATTTACAGTTACCAGTTACCAGTTAATAAGTAGCAAGTAGCAAGTAGCAATCAACCATCAACCATTAACTTATCGAATTATCGACAACCCAAACTGTCTCTGGTAGCAACTCCTGTGGTAGGATTGACACCTTCTGCCCTTTTACAAAGTAGATAAACTTGATAGCGATCGAGAATTGAATCGGAAAAATCAGCCCCAGTAATAGTAGCACCATCAAAATTAGTACTGGTAGCTACTGCCTCACGAATAATAGCATTAGTAAGATTAGAATTATCTAAAGCCACTCGATCCATTAAGGATTTAGTCAAGTTTATTTCTACTAGATTAGCGTTAGAAAAAACTGCTTTAGTTAAGATTGAATTACTCAGATCTGAAGCTTCAAAATTTGCGCCTCTAGCATCAGCAGCAGCAAAAACTGCACCAGCTAGATTTTTATGAGAAAAGTCTTGATTGCGAATCTCACTATAAGTATAGTTAACCGCACTTTCTTGTGCTAAGGCTGGATGTGCATCTAATAACACCCACAAAATTGCTAAAGCAAAAATAACTACTAAAGCTAATAAACTGCGGAGGAGTTTAACAAATATTTTATTTGAATCAATAGCGAATAAAACCATCTTCTAAATTAAGATATTGGGCATCTTCTCCAATACGAATTGTCAATTCAAAATTAGAATCGCTAGTAGGAGATAACTCTAATCTACCTAAACCCAAGCTTTTTTTCAGATAATCTGCTAAGGCGATATTTCCTCGTTCAACAATAATTTCGGTTTGATTTAAATCAATTGGCAGATGATCGATCAGATAAACATTGCGAAAATTTCGTTGTTTGAGAAAATCAAGCAGACGACTAGCTAATTCTGGGTTATCGGTAGTATTTTGTACTGCGATCGGGAGATTTTTTAATCTATGGTGAGCTTGGGCAGAACTAATCTGAGCTAAATTGTGATTGCCCAGTATTTTTACTGGTTGATCAGTTATTTTAGGCTGATGTTTGATATATTGAGGCACTATGGTTATCTTAATTCGTTCTGGCTCTAATTGATGAATAAAATTAGCTAACGCTAGTATTTCTGGTGTAGTCAAATTAGTATCTATGTATGGCTTAAGACTATCAATAATCTCAGGGATACTGTCTGCTAATTCAGGAGAATACCAATATTGATGCAATTGTTGCAAAAAAATCTTTTGTGTTTGCCAATTTGATATAGTGTCTTGATGACTTTGTGTTTGTTGCTCTAATTGATTTAACGATACTCCCGAGTTTAACTCAGGAGCCTGGCGTTTCTTATTCAAAATAGCTTGAGCGAAATCTTTTTCTGTACTAAACCAGTCATTTAATTGTTGTAAAGCCAGATCAGAAACTCTTAAATAACCATCAATAGTTAAAGGCTGGTTAGGTGAAACTCCTAAATCTGCAAAATTGTCTCTAACTACTTGAGTTAAAAACTTAGCTCCACCATAACGATTAGCATTAATAATATTAGTTGTTCCAATGCCAGGAATTTCTACCTGACTATCACCAGGAATAGTAATAACTTGAAGAGATTTTTGCTGAGGTTTAAATTCTAACAGTAGAATTGTTTTGCTTTTTCCTGTAAAAGTAGGAGCGTAATTATCAGAAACAGTTTTTACAGGTTCGATGCCAATAAAAAGAATATTAACTGGTTGAGCGAGAGAATTAGGAGCAAGCTTGGCACCAGATTGTTTTGATGATAAATTAGGAGTTTTTGTTTGCTCGAGGATTGCTATGATTGCTTGATTTATTGGGGTAATTGAGGTTAAACTTGCCCCAATTATTCCAGAAATAATGGTAGCCAAACTGACAATAATACCCCAAGATAAACCCTTACGAAATGAAGATAGTTTTTGATTTTTCTTAAAATTCAAGTTAATCTGATTTTTTTGATGAAAAGAATATTTTAAGTGTTTTAGCATTAAAGTACTTATTTATCAATGCAATCCTATTTACTCAATCAGGTTATATTTTGGTTAATGGTACAGTTGGTTATAAGTTTAAACAGTATCATTGATGATAAATTTTTTAAGTGTTTTGAATTAGCCAAATTTTTTACTAAAAAAAACAAAAAATTGAGAGTAAATTTTTAATCTTATTGTGTTTTAGTTAAAATTCACTTACATTACAATCATTCACTTTTGATTTGTCAATGATTTTTAATTAATCGTAGTCAAACAGATAATTAGAAGCGAAGATAGGAAAGATTGATACCAGAGGACAAATGGGAATGGAGACAAAGTTAGTACCAATCATTCTGGCTGGCGGGAAAGGAGAGCGTTTTTGGCCACTCAGTCGCAGAAAAAAGCCCAAACAATTTTTGTGTTTAGATGGTAGTGGTAGAAGTCTTCTGCAAGCAACTGCCGATCGCTTGTTAGATTTGGCAGGAGGATGGGAAAATCTCTGGGTAATTACTTCGGCTTTGATTGCTGAAGGGGTAAAAGAACAATTACCAGAACTGCCAGAAACTAATTTATTAGTTGAGCCAGAAGGTAAGGATACTGCTGCTGCTGTGGCTTGGGCAACCTTAGAAGTATCAAAAACTCGCAGTAAAGATGCAATTTTAGGATTCTTTCCTGCCGATCATTGGATTGGCGACTGTCGAGCTTATCTTGAAACCTTACAAGCTGCCACTCAACTAGCCCAACAACAAGACGCGATCGTTACTCTTGGTATTAAACCTGATTATCCTTCCACTGGTTATGGTTATATTGAGCAAGGAGAAACAACAGGAAATTTTGATTCTTTAACTGCCTACAAAGTCAATCGTTTTACTGAAAAACCTGACCAATCTACTGCTCAATCTTTTATTGAAACTGGGAACTTTAGTTGGAATAGTGGGATATTTATTTTTCGAGCCAAAGTTGTTTTAGATGAATTAACTGTTCATGCTCCTGAAATTATTCAACCTTTAATTCAACAAGGAAAAGCAGCCTATTCTCAATTAGAGAAAAAGAGTATTGATTATGCTTTGATGGAAAAAACCCAACTGGCTTATGTCCTACCTGCTAATTTTGGTTGGGATGATCTTGGCGACTGGAATGGGGTAGAACGACTCCTTAAAGGAGAAGAAGACAACGTTGAAATGGCTACCCATCTTGGCAAAGATACCAAAGGAACAATCTTATACTCTAGCGATCGCGAAGAAGTAATTGTGACGATTGGGTTAGAAGATGTGGTTGTGGTACGAGATGGCAATGTAACTTTAATCGTTCATAAAGATCGTACTCAAGAAATTAAAGAAGTAGTTAAATCGTTGCAAAACCATCCTCATTTTGAACATTTACTTTAAATTGTTAGTTCAATAGAAAAAACTTTATTGCTCTAAAAAAAAAGCTCTTAAATTTTCCAATTGTTCTAGAGCTTTTTATTTTTTTTATATGGCTTATTATACGAAATCTGACTATTAAAACATAGTTTTGCGTTACGAGGCTCGAACTATAGATTTAATCTTCAGGAAGTTTTTTATTGAGTAAGATATTAGTTGCTTTAAGAACTTCTAGTTCATAAATTAATTTATTAGTTTTCTTTGGGTAAGAATCATACAATTTACGATAGTCCTCGTCCTCTAAATCTATCAATTCTTCATTGAGATATTTAACTTGCTTTCTTAGTCTTTTTAGTTTCTTTGAATGTTTCATCTAATTAGTTAATACAACTAAAAAATTGTAGTAAATTAAAGTATTCTAAAATATATCTCTCTTTTGTAGAGAAACTAATTAAATGGAAACTCTTGGCTATTAACCCTACTAAAGATACTTGTCCTACTAATAAACTCTCTCTTTTGTAGAGTTTTTGAGGATTTTGAACCATCTAGTGTTAAGACTTTAGAAAGATTTATAAAAATTACGACATTGTTAGCATTTATTTCGATCAGTATGTAGGTAGAATAGATGTCATCCCAATTAAACCACGAGCCAGAGATTAATGCGACGCAAACAACGTTATTTGATCGCATGTTTCGAGACAGCGAAGGCAAGATTGTTCTGGTGCAGAAGCCCAATCTCCCTATCATAGTTGGATTAACAGCGACTTTACTTCAACCTCTACTTACAAGTGGCAAACTCCAAACAGGATTGGATTTAGTAGCATTTGGTGCTTTGTTCACTTGGGCATGGCTGGAACTTTTTGAAGGGGTTAACTACTTCCGTCGAATGCTCGGAGGACTAGTGTTAGTGGGTTTGCTCGCTTTCAAAATTTATAAGAGTGGGAACATAAATTTCTAAATTGTACTTGTGCCAAAAGAAGTTATTTGAATTTCGAGAAAGTTTTAGCTTTAGCGATCGCTTTATAAGAAAAAAACTCAGTCACGATTATTCGCAACTGGGAATTTCATTAATCTAGCGGTGCGTAGGCGCTTGCGAAGATCTCCCGCGTCGGTGTAAGCGGTCGGAACCCGCGGAATTTTTACCACTGAAGGTGCGCCGAATGGTGACCCGCAAGGGAACGCGCACCAAGACAATGGCTATTGATTCGTTTATCCTTGGATAAATCTATGCAGTAGCTTCGCTGAAATTTACTCTGACTACTTTATTTCTTTCTTCTTCAGACTTGGGTAGAGTCAGGTTGAGAATACCGTCTTTGTAGTCTGCGGTAAGGTTGGTGTTTTGAATTCGTGTTGGTAGAGAGATTACTCTAGAGAATTTGCCGTAACGGAATTGAGAGCGAGTTGTACCGTTTTCTTCAGTCTTGGTTTTAGACTTATGTTCACCAGCGATCACTAATTAAAACCTTTGACCAAAAGTATGCTTTGGTAATAGAATTTCATCTTAATTATTAAGTATAACTTTTTTTTATAAAAAATATTGAGATGACTAATCAAGTTATTGGTTTCACACCGTAGTTTGAGAGTAACTCTATCCTTTGATAGAAGTACGGTCGTAAAATTAGCATTTAAGATTTGATTACTGTATAAGCTTATACGGTTAACTCTCAAAATTCATAAAAAAAACTAATGTTACAACAAATTGTTCAGAAAAATTGGAAGTTAGTACCTGAAATCAAAAACCGCTTACAAGCAGGAGAGGTCTTAATTCTACCTACAGATACAGTTTATGCCTTAGTTGTCAATGGTAATAATCATCAAGCTTTAACCAAACTGAGAAAGATTAAACCTCCTGCATCTCCTCAACCTTTAACTATATTTACCCGTAGAGAAAAAGCCGACCAAGTAGTAATGGTTAATCGGGCAGCAGAGGAAATGATGAGCCATTTTCCTTACCCTGTAACGATGATTATGCCAGCCAAACCTTCTGTATCTGAAATTATTACTGATGGCTACAAAAGCGTATTTATAGCTTGTCCTGATCGCTTTATTTACGATTTGGTTAACGAATTACCTTTTCCTCTAGTAGGACTTGCTGCTTCTTTTGCAGACACTAAAGTTACTGATGGCAACTTAGCCCAACGTTTTTTTGGGGACAAAGTTTCTTTAATTATTGATGGTGGTCAATGTAAATATGGTCGCAGTGGAACTCTGATAGATTTTACTGTAGAAATTCCGACAATTATGACTTTTGGCACAGTTTCAGTTGATGACTTAAGACCTTTAGTTTCTCAAATCGTTTTACCTTCCCATTTGATGAAATAATTTAGGTTTGAAATTTTAGTTAAGACTACGAATTGCTTCTAAAAGTCCCCTAGCTTTATTCAGAGTCTCTTGATATTCCTGTTCGGGAACAGAATCAGCTACCAAACCAGCCCCTGCTTGCACAGATACTAAATGACGGTTGTTTGATTGGGGACGAACTACCATCGTTCTGATTGTAATCGCGCTATTTAGTTGTCCTTCAAAATCATAGTAGCCATAAACTCCTGAATAAGGACCACGGCGTTCTGGTTCTAATTCGTTAATAATCTCCATTGCCCGAATTTTGGGCGCGCCACTGACTGTACCGGCAGGAAAACAAGCTTTAAGTAAATCCCAAGCAGTTTTATCTGCTTCTAACTCTCCAATTACATTACTGACAATGTGCATCACATGGGAATAGCGTTCAATCACCATCAATTCGTCTACTGTAACGCTACCTTTGATACAGACACGACCAAGATCGTTACGTCCTAGGTCTACTAGCATTACGTGTTCGGCAATTTCTTTGGGGTCTTGTAATAAATCTTCTGCCAAAGCTCGGTCTTGAGCTTGGTTAATTCCTCTTTTTCTTGTGCCTGCAATCGGTCTAAGAGTTGCTTTAATTTTGTCATTCTCCGAACGTTCGGCTTTGACCATTACTTCTGGAGAGGAACCAATCAGTTGCCAATCCCCAAACTGATAATAAGCCATATAAGGCGAGGGATTGACTACTCGTAGCGAACGATACAAATTAAAAGGATGACCAGTGTAAGTAGTTGATAATCGCTGCGATAAAACTACTTGAAAAATATCCCCTGCCCGAATATATTCTTTTGCTTTTAAAACATTCTGACAAAATAATTCTTCAGAGGTATTACTCGAATAAGTTAATGGTGGTTTTTCTGTATATTGATCCGTTGCTTTCCACTCTAAAGATTTAGCTTCTACTGGTAGCGGTAATTGTAATTTTAAGACCAACTTAGCAGCGCGATCGCACGCCTCTTGATAAGCTTGTTGTAAATCAGTATTTGGCTCTCTGAGATCGGCATAAGCGATCGCCCATATTTTACGTTTGACCTGATCGAAGATAATTAGATTATCAACCTGCATCCAAACACCATCAGGTAAGTCTTCCGAGGTTGGCTCATAGACTGGTACTCTTGGTTCAATCCAACGAATTAATTCATAACCCCAAACTCCGAATAATCCCCCAATTCCTGGTGGTAATTGAGGCAATTTTACGGGCTTAATTGGTTCGAGACATTGAGCCAAAATTTCAAACGGATTACCACTAAAATGATTAACTGAGCCATCTCGATAAGCTTGAGTGGTTACTTCTCCTCTAGCTTCTAGTACCCAAACGGGATCGCAACCAAGAAAACTATAACGTCCAAGGGTTTCTCCACCTTCAACTGACTCTAATAAAAAACTGTAGGGTTGACCAGCACAAACTTTATACCATGCCGATACAGGGGTTTCCAAATCCGCGACTAACTCTTGATAAACAGGTACAAAATTGCCTTGCTCGGCAAGGGCAGAAAACTGAGTAAAATCGGGGAAAATCATGGCGACAATTTGGGGACTAAAAATTAGGGACTAGGGATGAAGCAATAACAAATCTTATCATCTTCCAGTCTCTAGTAATTAATCCCCATAAAAATAAAATTAAACTTCGTAAGTAGCTTTACCAGAGAATTTTATGGTTGATGGATTAGGATTATCACCAATTTTTCTGTCAATTTTGCCGTTGTATTCACGACCTTCATTAACTTTTTCAGGAAAAACACCATCAGCAGGATGGAGGTATTGAATTTCCCCATTAGGATAAATGCGGTAAATTTTATAATTTTCAATTCTGGGTTTAAATTTAGTCCGCAGTTGCGCTCCCATAGCGATACATTGCTCTTTACGAGCTAAATAAAGGATATTGTCTCCTTCATTCATAATTGCTGCACCACCAGTAGGCATTTCAAATACCTGTTCTTTAGGACTAGTCCAGGTAATGGCGTATTTTTCCTCTACTTCTGCTTTAGTGAGTAAACCGCCGGTGCTGCCACCAAATTGGGGTGCTTTTCCAGTAAGTTGTTCTGCCATAAGAAAATTTCTCTCACAGATATTTAATCAGATATGTAGGGAATGCTATCACTGAGTTTGTATCCTTCTCATAGCTCTGTCAAGAACTGTAACAGTTTGTTAGTTTTTTCGTTGAGTGTTATGTTTTTTTTGCGATTTGGTTTTTTTGGTCGGTTGGTTTAACTCAGAAGTAACAGCTTGATTATTGCCCAAAACCTCACTAAAAACAGGAATAGTAAAATGAAACTGGCTACCTTGATCCCTTCCTTCTGATTCCGCCCAAATTTTTCCACCCCAATTTTTGACAATTTGTCGACAAATAGCTAATCCTAGACCTGTTCCTCCTGCGCTACGTCTTAAAGCTCCTTCTTCTTGATAAAATCGCTCAAAAACTGTTTCTAGGCGATTAGGTTCAATACCCCTACCTGTATCGGTGATCGTGACTTCTAATTTGTTACCAAGTTTAGGTTTAACTGCGATCGTAATATTTCCCTCAATATTAGTAAATTTGCAGGCATTATCAAGTAATTTTGCCAATACTTCTACTAGCCATTCTCCATCTGCTTGTACCAAAGGTAATTCAGCAGGAGTCAGATTTACGATTTGGGGAAGTTTTGCTTGACTAAGGCGCGATCGCACATTGCTAATTGCCAGTTCGATACATTCATTAATTGATAAAGGTTCGCTATTCCACTCGACTCTGCCACTTTCCAGACGAGATAACGTCAGGAAATCTTGAATTAGATTACGCATTCTTTCGGCATCAGTTAAAGCTGTATTAAGCATCACCTGACGTAATTCAGGAGACATATCGGGTTCGCTAGCTAAACTTTCTAAACAGACTTGAATAGTTGATAGAGGCGTACGTAGTTCATGTCCTGTAATTGCCACTAAATTAGAACGAGTACGATCTAAAGCTTCTAATTGTTCGTTGAGATCTTCTAAATTAGCATAGGATTCTGCTTGAATTAAAGCCACTCCTACTTGAGTTGCGATCGCGTCTACTAGGGCAACATCGTCTTCTTTCCAAACAATCGGAACTTCATCACAGTGATGCAATTCCATCATGCCTAATAATCGGTCTTGATACAAAACTGGAACTAACAACCAAGAAGAAATGGAACAACTTTGCACTAACTTAGTTAAATATTCTCCTGTACCTTGTTGCCAAGCTTGTTGATTAATTCTAGGATCCAGACGAGTATTATCAATTCGTAAACTATCTCTTAATTCAACTACTTCTTCAAATAAAGGATTATCTTTTAACTGCCAAATTTGTCCTTTAACTGATTTTATGCCTGAGCTAATAAATTCATGATTAATAATTGCTGCGCTATCTTTTTCACTACAGCGATATACAATACAACGACAAACTTTTAAACCTTCTCCCAATTTTTGTACAGCAACTTGTAAAATTTCTTCCGTATCTAAAGAGCGTCTAATCGCATCAGTTACTGAATTTAATAACTGTTCTTTTTGTTGTTTAATCGCCAGCGATTTATTAGCTTTTAGTAGTTTATAATGACCCGCTTGTAAATAACTTACTAATCTTTGTACAAAAGGATCGGGATTATTATTTTCTAGTTTTTTTAATTCTTTTGGTGAAAGTTTTGCCGTTTGTTTCAAAGTTGTATTGGTAGCCCAGTAAAGTTTGCGTCCTTCCTCGATTTTTTGACCTAATTCTGGTCGATATTTTAAAATTCGCTGCAAAAGAAGATCGGCAGCTTTAAGACTGATTTGGCGGTCAAAAGTCCAGATTCCTTCAAAACGACGACTATTATCCATTGCCGAACTCGTTTGTTTATCACTGATAGAGTTAGTTTTTTCGCGACAAATCAAACAGCTAGCGTAATCTTCTCCAACCACAACCAAATGCCATTCTTGCGCCAAACTATCAGTAGGTTCAAAAGCAATTGTTTCATAAACATGAGAACTATGCTTAAATTCAGCTTCTGGTGCAGCTAAAACGTAAACTTGGTTAGTTTTGTTGGCAATACGTCGATAACGATGGGCTTCTTGACGATAAAAACGTTCTTTTTGAAAAGAAGCAATAATTAAAGGAGAGTCTGAACTTGCCAAAACTCGATCTTCCATCGCGTGCGATAAAGCAGTCAGAGAAGATTTAAAGTACATTTGTGGTCGCCAACTGGGAAACTGTTTCAGTAGCTGAACTACCACAGACTTAGATATGCTCATCTATAATTTCTTCTTGAGATACGAACCAATTTTGCATCAGCAATCCTAGTCCTCAAACCCAACAATTACATATACATAAAATTCGCCATTAAAATTAATAGATTGATTTGAAATAGTTAGGAATGGGAACATGGATTAGAGAAGTGCGAGCAAGCTTTGCTCCAAGGGAAACCAAGTTTGCTTGTTTTTAGCTCCCTATTGAACATCCTACAAAAAACTGTCTCCTTTCCTTGACTAAAAAATTATAATTCTCAACAATTACTGAGATTGTTATTTAAGTGGAATACACTATTGACTGTTTTCATTGTCAACAACACAGGTCGCTATGTTATCTAGTTTCAAACCTAGTCTAACTTGGATTAGTACCCTTTTATTGCTGACCATCGCTGCCCCCTTAAAAGCTTTAGAAGTTCAAATCACTCCCGATCAACCTGAATTAGGCGATACAATTTCTGTGATTGTCAAAACCACTGACTCTAGTTCTCAACCCAAAGTTGTGGTCGAGCAACAAGAATATCCTGTTTTTCCTTTGGGCGATCGCTATCGGGCTTTACTGCCTACTTCTCCTCTCAACCAAGCTGGCAAGTTAACCATTCAAGTTCAAGGTGACGGAGAAACTAAAAATTTAGCAGTTTGGCTCAAAAATCGCAGTTTTTCTGTGCAAAGAATCACTTTAACAGGAAAAGCTGACCGAGAAGCTACCCAAACCGAATTAGACCAAGTTGCTCAGTTTAAAGCTTTAGTTACACCCCAGAAATATTGGCAAGGTGCTTTTATTAAACCCAATGCAGGTAGAATTTCTACGGAGTTTGGGGTGCGTCGTTATTACAATGGTGTGTTTGCTCAAGATTATTATCACCGAGGGGTAGATTATGCGGGAGCAACAGGTTCATTAGTGGTTGCCCCTGCTGCTGGTGTAATTGGCTTAGTTGGCAAGGAAGCGGAGGGTTTTCAAGTTCATGGTAATACGATTGGTATCGATCATGGTCAGAGTGTGGTTAGTATTTTTCTCCACCTTAAAGACATTTATGTCCAACCAGGAGATGTAGTTAAAGCAGGACAACCGATTGGAACAGTTGGCACGACGGGAGCATCTACTGGGCCGCATTTACATTGGGGTCTGTATGTTCACGGAGTCTCAGTCGATCCAGTTCCATGGCGATTCGGTGAAATCAACTAGAAAAAATGGCAATTTGGCTGAAACTAGTTAAGTTTGTTTAGATTAAATAAACTTTTAAGCAAAAGCAGTAATTTTATGACACCATTTGCCATTTTCTAGGGAAAGATTAAGATAGTCAGAAGCATTATTTTGAAATTAAACTGAAACAATTTAGGGAACTATGGGGATTCAAGCAATAGTACAACAAGCTCTTCAGGACGGCTATTTAACTCCCAGTATGGAAGCAGAAGTTGGCAGGATCTGCGATACTGCTGCCGAACTGTCGGTTGAAGAGTATATGGCTTTGGATAAGTTAATGGGGGCTTTACTGACAGGAGAAGTTGTTGCTGTTCCTCGTAAACAATTTATCAATGTGATGGAAGAATTAGTCCTCAGCCAAGCTATTACCCGTGTTGCTGAAATTGAACAAACTAGTGAAGAGTCTCTAGATGTGGGTGATATTGCTGCCTATGCTCTTAATCGGTTACCTCCTCTTTACGCTACCACAGAAGAAGGTGCTAATTATCAACGGCAACGTGCCAGAGAAGAATTACAAGATTTGATCAATCAACAAGTTAATGATGCCATTTCTCGTTATCTAGACCGTCCTACTTTCTTCCCCGAAAGACAAGCTCTTGCCAAAAGTAACAATTCCGATATTGCTAGCCAATTAAGTAGTATGTTGAAAGATTATGCTCCTGATTACGAACAAAAAGCAAATTTCTAGTTAGGCAGCAAGGAACTTTTTAAAAAAAATTTGGTCTAGCAACCAAGAAACCCTATCTAGATTTTTGTAGATAAGTACATGAGTCAATCTCTTCCTGTATCATGGTCAAGAGTCGAGGTGACCGATCCTAAAAACCTTGTGTCTCCGGAAAAACTCTCTAACTATGATCTTATTGTGCGCTGTCAGGAAGGCTCTCAGCCAGACCGGGCTGCGTTTGCTGAACTATTGCGCCGATACCAATCTCACGTTGACCGATTACTCTATCATCTTGCTCCTGATTGGCAAGAACGAGCTGATTTAGCTCAAGAAGTATGGATTCGTGTTTACCGTAATATTAATCGTTTACAAGAACCAGTTAAATTCAGGGGCTGGCTCAGTCGAATTGCGACCAATTTGTTTTATGACGAATTGCGTAAACGGAAACGGATGGCTGAACCAGTATCCTTAGATGCTCCTCTGTCGATTTCCGATGGAGAAATTAATTGGGAATTGCCCTCAGATTATCCCAGTCCCGACGACGATTTGACAAGAAGAGAATTTTACGAGCAACTTCGTAGAGCGATCGCAGATTTACCAGAAGCCTTTCGTACTACTATCGTACTTCGAGAAATTGAAGGCATGGCCTACGAAGAAATTGCAGAAATTACAGGAGTTTCTTTGGGTACAGTAAAGTCTCGAATTGCCAGAGCGAGATTAAAACTACAATCGGTATTGCAAAATTATCTTGATGGGTAGTATGTTGGTAATAGGACAAAAAATTTTCTGGCACAAATACAGTTGCTTTGGCAGTACAAAATTTTTTCCCTGCTTTTTAACTCAATACTTAAGTTCAATCCAGTGGTGATGTAATAATGACATCTAAATTTGACGATTTTGAGTCGAGTCACAAATTTTATTTGAGTGATTGGGAAAGTGATAATACTACACCAGATTGTTTTGAATTATTAAGTGCCTATCTGGATGGCGAAGTAACACCCCAAGAACGTCAACAGGTACAATATTGGTTGGATAACGACCCCAAAATCAAACAAATTTATACTAAACTACGTCAACTCCAGTGCAAATTTGAGAGTATTCCTATCCCAAATAATCAACAAGTTACCGCAGATTTGTCAGTTAATGTCTTTCAAGCAATAGATAGTTCTCAACGAAAACGGCGAGTTTTGTATTGGGGAGGAAGTGCAGTAGCTGCATTATTTGTAGCATTTTTATCTAGTTTTTCTGCTGGAGAAAATTCTGTTGGGTTTAAGATAGCAAACACTGTAGAGAAACAAAATTCAGATTCAATAATGGTAGCTGTAGCAGTAAATAAACCTGCTGTTAAAATTCCTAAAGCTTCAGTTTCATCCTCCAATTTAACTGACGAGAAATAATTGGAAGTAGTTGATTAGTGTTATTGCTAGTAAAAAAATATTTACACCTAAAAAGTTTAAATCGGGTCAACCAAAAGTAGTGTTGAAATTAAATTTCAACCCCAATGTATTTATTAACAAAATTACTTTAATTAACATTTAAAAATCCTTAACTATTCTGAGCAATACAGATTATTAGTTAAGGATTAATATTTTATATATAATGGCAATTAGTATTTAAAATATTGAGAATAATCATCTCCACTATTTTGCACAGAGTTTTGGTTGACACCTTGAGTAATATTGTTGTTTTGACCAATTGCTGCTGCTGAGTTAGAAGCTCCTTGAATAGAAATTTGACTAGCAGGAGAATTGGCATAACCATCAAAATCAAATTGATTTTGAACCGAGTTTTGATTAACATCTTGACGGATGCTATTTCCGCTACCAACTGCGATCGCAGAATTAGACGCTTTTTGTTGAATAACCTGTGTTTCTTGAGCAAAAGCAGTTAAAGGAGAGAAAGTTAAAGCAACAGTAGCTAAGATACCAAAAGTAGATGTTTTCATAATTTCTAGACCTCTATAGTTAAAATAGTAATTATTTACTTTGTTGTCTCACAACCTTAGATACGTTTAGGTTTAATTTCCTATGCAGCTACCCAGGACAAATTTAAGTGTTGATGACAATTTTGAGCTAAAAAATTTTTGAGAGATTTGCTTCTCTTAACTTACTTTCAGACTAGGTTTTTGATTTTGGCGCAGCAGTACTATAGCAGTAAGTTTTTAGGTCAGGACATTTAATGCTCGACAGGTAAAACGGAAAAGGTAAATATTTTAATGTTTTGTCGTAATGCTGTTATGCCAAATAAAAAGGCGGGTTTTATCCCACCTCAAATTAAATGATTAAAACTATTGAAAGCATCAGCGATCAACTGAACCCATAATAATGTCAATACTTCCTAAAATTGGCATGATATCAGCAACTTTTACGCCCTTGAGTAGATGAGGCAAAATTTGCAAATTATTAAAATCGGCGGCTCGAATTTTCCAACGCCAAGGAAAAATATTGTCATTGCCAACAATAAAAATACCTAGTTCTCCTTTGCCACTTTCGAGACGGACATAATGTTCACCTGTTGGCATTTTAAAAGTGGGTGCAACTTTTTTGGCTATATATTGGTATTCAAAATCATTCCACTTAGATTTACGCCCTTCTGCTATTCTTTTCGCTTCAAGATTCTCATAAGGACCGCCTGGTAATCCTTTAAGTGCTTGACGAATGATTTTGACAGATTCTCGCATTTCGCGAATGCGAACTAGATAACGGGCAAAGCAATCCCCAGCAGTTTCCCAATGAACTTCCCAATCGAAATCATCGTAGCATTCGTAATGGTCAACTTTGCGCAAATCCCACTTGACTCCAGATGCTCTCAACATTGGACCAGAAAGTCCCCAGTTAATTGCTTCTTCACGAGTAACTGTACCTACACCTTCAACACGACGACGGAAAATAGGATTATTCGTAATTAATTTTTCATATTCGTCTACTTTGGGATCGAAGTAGTCGCAAAAATCTTCACACTTATCTACCCAACCATAAGGTAAATCTACAGCAACACCGCCAACACGAAAATAGTTATTATTTACCATGCGGTAACCTGAAGCAGCTTCCCAGAGGTCATAAATCATTTCCCGTTCTCGGAAAATATAGAAAAATGGAGTTTGTGCGCCAATGTCAGCCATAAATGGTCCTAGCCATAATAGGTGATTGGCAATACGGTTTAACTCCAACATAATGACGCGAATATATTGAGCGCGTTTTGGTACTTCGATACCGGCAAGCTTTTCTGGAGCATTAACTGTAATTGCTTCATTAAACATCCCTTCTGCATAATCCCAACGACTAACGTAGGGTACATACATGACGGTGGTGCGATTTTCTGCAATTTTTTCCATGCCCCGATGAAGATAACCGATTACAGGTTCGCAATCGATCACATCTTCTCCATCTAGAGTCATGATTAAACGCAATACGCCATGCATTGAGGGATGATGAGGTCCCATGTTAAGAACCATGGGTTCGGTTCTAGTTTCGATTTTTGCCATAAACTAAGCGTTCCCTCAACAAGAAATTCACAAATAATTGCTGCTACTTTTTATATATCTTATCGGGTTTCTGCTGAACAAAACTGTGGATCTGTTTTCCATCGCCAATGATTGGTGTAAGGTAACTTAATTAATTAATAGTTATTTTTGGAGTTTGATTTAAGACTCTTCTTTCTCCATAGCTGAGAAGACGGTTCAGAGTATCTAAACGATTTTGCCAGACTTCTACTTGATAAGTACTAATAGTTTGATCTGCTTCCATCCACTTGGGAAAATCGCGACGGAAAGAATTAAGGGCTAATTGGGCTGAGAGAAAATGTTTTTGAGAAGGTTCATCAGCTAATTTCTGTAAATTTAAAGCTAAATTATCTGCTTGTTTTGCCCATTGTTTTAACCTGATTTCATCTAAAACTAATTGATTGTTACTAAGAACAAAATTCCATTCTTTTTGCAAATTTTGGTAGCGAGATAAAGTAGCTTGGAAAGGCTGACGATGAGGTAAAGGTTCTTTTCCTTGATTGGTTGAACGTCCCTGAGTTCGACTAAAAATCTGTTCTAAATTAGAATTAAAATTTTCGGCTGCAAACAAAGCGTAACCTTCTGTAGGCATACCTCTTAATAGTTGCATTTGATCGACTGCTACAACATCAGGAAGATTAAGCAGTCTAATTCCTGGTAAAAGTAGAGCAGAACCTTTACTAGAGGCCTCCCAAAGTGGACTCGCTAATTTTTCTAACTCTGAGGTATCCATAGCATAGGTCATTGGGACTAGCAAATCAATCCATCCTTGTCTAATCCATTCTTCCCAATGCTGTTGTATTTGATCTAAACGCTGTTGCCGAGGCATCGGAAATACGGCAGTAGATAGAATTAAATCAGGACGTTTTTGTTTTAAATCTTGAGAAACAGTCTCTACAAAACTATCAATTTGTTTGATCCGAAATCCAGTCCATTGTGACCAAAGAGGATCGCTTAATTGTAGTTTAATGGGGTCTACGCCCGTTAATTGTTGAAATTGTTGTCTGGCAGCAATTCCATAACCATAGCTTTTGCTACCAGTATGACTTTGAAAAGGATAACGAATGTAATCAAGCTGAATTCCGTCTACTTGATAGCGAGTAGCAATTTCTTCTAGCAATAGAGAAAGATATCTTCTAACGCCAGGATTAGCTGGATCGAGAAAAGCTTTGCCTGAATTGTAGTGAAATTTGTTTCCTTCTCGATCTGGGTTTGACCAGTCAGGATATCTAGATAGTATTGGTCCCAGATAATCTTGAGGTAAATTAAGGATAATGTTGTGTCGTTGGTTACCACCAGCAAAAGCCCATACCCAAGCGTGCAATTCCATATTACGTTCATGGGCAAGTTTGACGGCTGCTTCGAGAGGATCCCATCCTCTGACTAAAGGATTTTGTTGAGGAGCAACTCGACTGGGATAGATTGTATATCCCGCGTTAATTGTTTCAAAAAAAACTGTATTGATTCCTGCTGTTGCCAAACGGTCAAAGATTTTTGCTAAATCTGACTCAGATCTAGCTTTGACAATTGTGCCACGGTCAAGCCAGATTGCTCGAATTTCTGATTGTGCTACTTGTCGGTCGGTGGGATAGTTATCCCAAAGACTACGCCGTGTATCTTGCCATTCTCGTTTAGCTTGAAGATAGTCTCTTTGTTCTAGTAGACTATAAAACTTTTTTAGGTTTGATTTGGCTTCTTTGAGAGCTTGATGAGCTTTACTATTTAAGGAAATGACCTGCTGATTAGAAGATTGATAAGTATTTTCTTTGCTTTGTTGACTAAATGTTGAGGCAATACTGTTTGCAGAAACAAACTGTTGATTAGGAGATTGATAAGTATTTCCTTTGGTTTGTTGACTAAGTACTTGTTCGATAACTTTTTCAGTAGAATCTCCAATATTACTAGCGTTAGCATCAGCAGTGAGCAGCGTACTGGCAAAACGATTAATTAAACCCTCTAATTCTTGGGTCATTGTTTCTGCTTGCTCAGGTGCGATCGCTAAAGGTTGAGGAACAAGATTTAAGTTTGATTGCTGTAGAGTAGGAGGCTGGATTTGCCAACCAGGTAGAAAAGGTCTTGATTCGTTATTGGTTAGGCTATTAGGACGACAAGCACTGGGTGCTTGATTGCCTTCAGGATTAAATTGTCCGTAGGTACTGATGCCGTAACGATTCAGTGATGCCTGTAACCAAGCAGTATCCATCGCAGCAGGGGCAACCGTATCTACTCCCCAACGCCAACCTAAGAAGGTGGAATTGTTCGTAATGACTGCAGCAGCAGGAGTACCATTAGCAAGCCAAACGGCTGCGGTTTGACTGTTAACATTGGCGGGAATTACTGCACCACCAACAAAGGTATGAGAAAGTTGCGGTCGATCATACCATTCTGAAGGCGTATTAGTAGATAATTCTAGGGTTGAACGTGAAGAGAGAGAAAATCCCCAGTAAGCTCCAAAAAGCGATCGCAATTGGGAACGTACTTGTGGTTGTGAAAGGTTTCCTGTTGGCCCAGTCACAATTACTTTACCACCTCGATTCATCCACTGTTCTAAAGCTATGGCTTGAGAACCTGTTAAATTTTCTACATTGGGTAAGAGTAAAACACGGATATTACCTAGATCTAATTCTCTTTGCCAATTAGCTGTATCAACTGTACAATAATTTACCCCTACTTGTTGTAAGCGGTTGGTAATTGCTGCCCACTGTCTGGTGTTTTCTTGGCTTTTTACTACTCCCAAAACTTCTGCTGTTGCTAAGGTTGGGGTCAGTACTATACTCCCTGACAGGAGAACAGACAAAAGAGCGATCGGATTTTTGGCATTGATGACTCGGAAAAGGGCTAGCTTGAAACCAAGTTTTTGCCAGGAACAACCACTTACTACCACAAATTTCTCCTTCTACCTGATTGTTTACCAGTCTTTTAGCTAATTTGTGACTAATAAATTACAAACACCCATTATAATCTTCTCTCTGTCAAACTGCTTGAGTGGAAGAGAAGATTTTGCCGAGTAAAATGAGTAGTAAAAAGCATTTAATCAGAATTAAATAAAGGCTCTCTGAATGATGTATATTAATTTACCCAAGTTCGAGAAAATTTAAGCTAAAAATATAATTAAAAGCTTAATTTTAATTTAAGTTAGGAGAGAAATCTTAAAAAAAAATTAATGTCAATTCGGTGACATTTCCAGAGAAGACTCGGTTGTTTCTAAAGTAGACCAAACTGTTTGTAGCAAGTTATCTAATCCTGAACGAGTTGCAGCAGAAATAGCAAAAATAGGGTCTGAAGTGAGTTCTTTCATTTCTGCGATCGCGCTTGCTAAAATTTCTGGTTCTACAGCATCGATTTTATTAAAAGCAATTATTTGAGGTCGTTGGGCTAATCCTCTACCATAGGCAATTAATTCTGCTTGGATAGTTTGATAGTTACTGATAGGCTCTTCGGCAGTGGCATCAATCAAGTGTAGTAGTAAACGAGTTCTTTCGATATGACGTAAAAAATCATGACCCAAACCAATACCTTCAGAAGCACCTGCAATTAAGCCAGGAATATCAGCAAAAACCGTCCCGTCTCCTGTAGGCTTTTTGACTACTCCTAAGTTAGGAATCAAAGTAGTAAAGGGATAGTCAGCAATTTTAGGACGTGCAGAAGATAAAGCAGAAATTAAGGTAGACTTACCTGCATTAGGTAAACCAATAATCCCCACTTCAGCAATTAATTTCAATTCCAAACGTAAACGCCGTTCTTCGCCTGGTAATCCTGGTAAAGCGTGTTCTGGAGCACGATTTCTATTGCTAAGAAAATATTTATTTCCTAAACCTCCCTTGCCTCCTTCTGCCACACAAAGAGTATCGCCAGCATTAACTAAATCACCCAATAACTCTTCTGTATCAGCATCATAAATCATCGTACCGCAAGGCACTTCAATAATGCGATCGCTTCCCTGCGCTCCAGTACGGTTGTTGGGACCACCTCTTTTGCCATCCTCGGCTTTAAATTGACGAGCATAGCGAAAATCAAGCAGAGTTTGTAAGTTTTCTGCTGCTAATAAAATTATTGACCCGCCTTTCCCACCATTACCACCAGCAGGACCTCCAGCAGGAACATATTTTTCTCTTCTAAAGGCAACAATTCCATCGCCACCTTTTCCTGCGATTACTTCTATTTCTGCTAAATCAATAAATTGCATTGAAATATTGTTGGTAGTTAATTGTTAATAGTTGATTTTTGATTGGTAACTTGCTACCTGCTACTTTATAACTGGTCACTGCTAAATGTATTCGGAAATATCTTCACCACAATCGTCAGCTAGATAGGATAAAGAACGGAAACGCAAGCTTACTAACTGCTCGTAAAGAGGATTAAGTTTACATAAGGGGGGAATATGAGCAATTTTACGCCCAAATAAGTTAATATCTCGCTCAAAAGGACATTGAGGAGGAATTACTTTACAGACAAATCGAGCTAAACGGGGATCCTGAACTTCCATTCCATCAAGCCAATCTTTGACTGGATGTAAAACGTCTAAACGCGGTTGAGTTTGTTTAGAAATCCTTTCAGCATTAGTTTCTTCTGGACGATAAAGAGTATTTTCTAAGGATTTAAGAGCTTCTATTTCTAAATCTAAAGCTCGGCTAAACTGCTGTAATAATTCGTATTCAGGAGTAGAATAAACTCCATCAGCCACAGCTACCAAAACAGCCGTTCTTAAAAAGTTTTCAGCCGTTTCGGGATCTTTGCCTAAAGCAGTAGCTAATTCCTCAGGTTTGATTGGCTCTAACCGCTCAACATTGTTAAGATTGGCTAATTCTTTAGTTAACTGAGCAATTAACTCTTCTTCTTCAGGAGCGTAATGTCCATCGGACCAAGCGATGGTATACAAACCTCGTAACCAAGCAACAATTTGGCTATCAGTATAAATAGATTGAGTAGTACTAGTCATAAGAATAATTATTAAGCTAACCTTGCTCTTATTTCAATCCTATCGTTTTCAAGTCTTTCTCTACATACTAAGAAGTGAATTTTGGAGTAGCAATTACCGCCACTCCATAGACTTTAATGTTGTGTTTTCGTAAAACTGTAGCTGCTTGTTGAACAGTTGTTCCCGTGGTATAAATATCATCTATAAATAATACAGGAAGTTGAGGTGGTTGTAGTTGCCAAGTTTTTCCTAGGGCAAAAGCATCTTGAAGGTTTTGTTTTCTTTGATATGGAGTTAAACCAAATAACGCTGGAGTATCTTTAATTCTAATTAAGGCATTACTTGACAAGCGATCGCCTGTTTGTTGACAAAATCCCTTGGCAATTAATTCGGCTTGGTTAAAACCTCTAATTTTTTGTTTATCTGGATGCAAAGGAATTGGTATAACAATTAATTTTGAGGTATTTTTAGCGATACTAGAATCTAACCAAGCTTGCCCTAACCATTGTCCCAAGAGAATACCTAATTCAGCTTGACGGTCATATTTAAGTTTGCTTAAGGTTTGTTTTAATTGTCCTTCGTATTTACCCCACGCAAAGTAAGGCAAATTGCCTGACCACTTAGAACTAGAATTTGATAATTGAAAGTTTTGAACTTGTTTTTGACAAAATTGACAGAGACTCATTGCTGAGTGACGTTGGCATAAGCAACAAGAAGACTGAAGGAATAAACTAAGTAGACTTTTGAGCATAGAAAAAGAGCAAGGGAGCAAGAGAAAAATTTTATCTCCAATCTGTAACCAAAATGCATAATTAATTCTGTTTATGTACTATAAAGTGCGGTAATAGGCAGTTTGCCTTAGTTCCTCTCCCGATAGCCAATTTGTCTTAGAATAAACAAGATAACTCACAAAAATTTGTTTATCTACAACAAGATTAAATAACTATGAGTACAGCTACAGATCAGGATAAAACCCTCGAATCAATGAAGAATTTTGCCGAGCAGTATGCTAAACGGACTGATACTTATTTTTGTTCCGATCTTTCTGTAACTGCGGTAGTCATTGAAGGTTTAGCCAGACACAAAGAAGAATTAGGCGCACCATTGTGTCCTTGTCGTCATTATGAAGATAAAAAGGCTGAAGTAAAAAATACTTTTTGGAATTGTCCCTGTGTACCAATGCGCGAACGCAAAGAATGTCATTGTATGTTGTTTATTACCGATGATAATGAATTTGCTGGAGATCAACAAGCTATCGATCTTGAACTAATTAAAGAAGTTCGCGACAGCATGAATGCTTAAAAAATTATGGTATGGCAAGAATTTTGGCAAGCAATAGAACAATTTAATCAACAACAGTTTTATGCTTGTCATGATACGTTAGAGGCTCTTTGGCTGGAAGCTGTTGAGCCTGACAAAAATTTTTATCAAGGTATTTTACAGATTGCTGTTGCTTGCTACCATTTGGGTAATCAGAATTGGCGTGGTGCAGTTATTCTCCTAGGAGAAGGAGTTAAAAGATTAAGTAATTATCAACCTATTTATGAAGAGATTGATGTAACTAGTCTGATTGAGGAAAGCAGTCAACTTCTCCAACAACTACAACAAATTGAACCAGAACAAATCCAGGAATTTACCCAACAGCTAAATCAAACTAATTCTAATTACAAACTACCGATGATTATTACAATTAATCCTAGTTAAAATTAATGATTTTCCCTGTTGCTCTACACTAGATGGGAAACATACCATAAAATATGTGCGTCTAAACGCTTGAATTACTACTAAAAAAGTAACAAGCAAATATAGATTATTTTTTTTATAAATTATGAGTATGTCGTTGCTATTTTTACGTTCAAGATTATCGCAATTTTTATTAATTGCGAGGGGTTCACTTGCTTTGGTCGCAGTTAGCTACGCTAGCGCATTCGCACTCGCGAGTACGATCATTGTTGCTACTCCTACCAGAAATTTGCAAGCTCAAACTCCAACTCAAGGCGGAGGTATTACCATTCGTTCTGATGTGCAAGAGGCTAATTCGGAAACAGGAATATTTACAGCTAGAGGGAATGTTCAAATTAACTACCCAGCTAGACAAATTCAAGCAACTTCAACCCAAGCTCAATATTATAGTCGAGAGCGTCGTTTAGTTTTGAGTGGTAATGTTTATGTAATTCAGCAGGGGAATAGTATGCGAGCTGAAACTATGACTTATTTGATTGATGAAGGCAAGTTTATTGCTGCTCCAAAAAATAATCAACAAGTAGAATCTACTTATTTAGTTTCCGAGCCAAATTCTGCCACTGAAAATAGTAACTAATCAATAATTTTCGATTATGAATTAATTAGTATGACTCTGATCCTTGAAAACATTCACAAAAACTATGGCAAAAGAGTGGTAGTTAACCGAGTTAATCTTAGAGTTTTACCAGGAGAAATTGTAGGTTTACTCGGACCCAATGGAGCAGGAAAAACTACAACTTTTTATATTGCTACAGGTTTAATTAAACCCAATGAAGGTAAAGTTTGGTTAGAGGATCAAGAAATTACTGCTTTACCGCTTCATCAAAGAGCGCGCTTAGGAATTGGCTATTTAACTCAACAAGCGAGTATTTTTCGTAATCTGAGCGTTAAAGATAATATTCAATTAGTTTTAGAACAAACTGGTGTCCCTCGTCCTGCTCAACCAATTCGTTTGCAACAATTACTTCAGGAATTCCGTCTCGAACAAGTCGACCGAGTTATGGGTTCTCAAGTATCTGGTGGAGAAAGAAGACGAACCGAATTAGCAAGAGCTTTAGCAGCAGGAATGAATGGTCCAAAATTTTTATTGCTTGATGAACCTTTTGCAGGAGTAGATCCCATTGCCGTTGCTGAAATTCAAAGTATTATTGCTAGTTTAAGCGATCGCCAGATGGGAATTTTAATCACGGATCACAATGTAAGAGAAACTTTAGCTATTACTAATCGTGCTTATATTATGCGAGATGGTCAAATTTTAGCTTCTGGTACAGCAGAAGAACTTTACGCTAATTCCTTAGTGAGACAATATTATCTAGGCGACAATTTTCAGATTTAGCAATCATCAATCTTTCGCGCTAGCTGTAATTTTTAAGCTTTATGAACATCGGTAAATTCAAATTTTTAGCTAAGTCTCATCTCGGTTTATCTGTGATGGATTTATATATTGCTAAGGAATTATTCTTACCCTTTCTGTTTGGAATGGGGATGTTTACATCTTTAGCATTATCGATCGGTACTTTATTCGATTTGGTACGAAAGGTTACAGAATCGGGATTACTTTTAAGTATTGCTATTCAAGTTTTATTGCTCAAACTTCCTGAATTTGTAGTCTTAGCTTTTCCGATGTCGATGTTATTGGCAGCTTTGATGGCTTATAGTCGACTTTCTAGTGATAGTGAATTGATTGCTTTACGTAGTATTGGCGTTAATATTTATCGCTTACTTGTCCCTGTTGTAATTTTTAGTTTCTTCGTTGTTTTAATTACTTTTGTTGTTCATAATTTTGTTTCTCCTGCTGCCAATTATCAAGCTGAATTAACTTTAGAAAAAGCATTAGATAAAATTGAACCTTCTTTTAAAGAAAGAAATATTATTTATCCAGAATATAAAAAAGTAGAACTTGCAGACGGCACTAAAGAAACTGTATTAACTCGTTTGTTTTATGCCGAAGAGTTTGATGGACAACAAATGAAAGGTTTAAGTATTGTCGATCGCACACAAGTAGGAGTTAATCAAATTGTTACGGCTCAATCTGCTACTTGGAACATTTCTGAAAATACCTGGGATTTTTTTAATGGCACAATTTATTTGATTGCCAAAGATGGTTCCTATCGAAATATTGTTCGTTTTCAACATCAACAATTAGCTTTACCTCGTACTCCTTTAGATATTACGAAAGAAGGTAGAGATTACGGACAAATGAATATTTTGCAAGCCCAAGAATATTTAAAACTCGTTAAATTAAGAGGCGATGATAAAAAGGTTCGTAAATTAGAAGTTAGAATTCAAGAAAAAATTGCTTTTCCGTTTGTTTGTTTGGTTTTTGCTTTAATTGGTGCTGCGATCGGTACTAGACCTCAAACTACTAGTAAAGCAACGAGTTTTGGTATTTGTGTTGGTTTAATTTTTGCTTATTATTTACTTTCTTTTATTATTAGTTCAATGGGTGTTTGGGGAGTCTTATCTCCTTTTTTAGCAGCTTGGTTGCCTAACATTTTAGGTTTTCTAGCAGCAGGATTACTAATAAATGGTTCATCTCGTTGATTTGAGTAAATAAATATTAATAGGTTTGAAAGTTTCTTTCTTTAAGCGATCGCGTGACGTAATTTTTGATGGTTTTGGTTAATGAAAAAACTGCTGAGTCTGTTATTGGTGTTGATTTTGGCTGTAGTTGGAAGTTGGGTATTTGAAAACCCTCAGGTTTATTCGCGGGCAAAACAAGCCCCTGAATTTGATTCAGGGGACGCGCCCTTACAAAGCAAGCCTCAAATAGAGCAAAAAATTGATTTTCAGCGTCATTTCGATGATTTAGGCTTAAATGGCTCGATTATCATTTATGACCTTCATAGCGATCGCTTTTATCAACACAATCCCAGTCGTAACAATACTGCATTTCTTCCTGCTTCAACCTATAAAATTCCTAATTCTCTAATCGCTTTAGAAACTGGCGCAATTAAAGATGATGTTGCCGTTTTGACATGGGATGGCATTGAAAGAGGTTTGAACGGTTCTCCTCTGAAAGAATGGAATCAAGATTTAAATATTCGTCTTGCTTATAAGTATTCGGCAGTTTGGTTTTATCAAGTGCTGGCGCGTAAAATTGGGCATCAAAGGATGCAAGATTTTGTTAATCAAATTCAATACGGCAATCAAAACATTGGTGCAGAAGAAGATATTGATAAGTTTTGGTTAGGTGGAGAATTACGAATTACTCCCAAAGAGCAAATTGCTTTTCTTCGTCGTCTTTACCAAAATGACTTGCCTTTTTCCCAGACAACTATTGATTTGGTTAAAGACATTATGATTGCCGAACAAACACCTGATTATATTCTTCGGGCAAAAACAGGATGGGCGACTTCTGTAACACCTAATCTAGGTTGGTATGTGGGATATTTAGAACAAAACGATCAAGTTTATTTCTTTGCTACCAATATCGATCTGAATTCAAAAACTGATCCAGCAGCAAGGCTAGAAGTTACGAGACTGTGTTTACAGGATTTAGGTCTTTTGTAATTTGTGTTCTTTGTTATTGGTTAACTATTACTTGTTACTGTTTGTCTCACAATACACTTATATCCAACCAAGCATACCTTAATGCTGTTATTTATAACTTTTTGAAGTATCTGGCAACTGGAAATAATCGAAAACCTGCTTTTTCATAGGTGTGACGTGCTGGGGAATGACCAGGATCGCCTCCAGTCTCAACCATAGCAACAGACATCCCAACTTCTTTCATCCAACTAAGAGTGAATTCTATCATAGCAGTGCCAATACCCTGACCTTGAAAATCTGGATCGACAGCAACCATGTAAATTTCACCCATGCTATCCTCTGAGTGTATTTTCACGGCTATAAAACCAACAGTAAAACCTGCATCGGTAGCAACCCAGACATTTGTGTCTTCAGCAGCGCAGACATCTTCGACAGCTTTTTGCTGGCTTACACGCCAATCATCAGGATAAAATGCCTGATAAACATCCGCATCCATTGCGTTCTGAATTGAATCAAATACAGGAGTCCAAGCCCGAAGCGAAAGACGGATAATGGCATCAAGGTAGCTGGGGTTATATAGTTCGATTTGCATTTTGGGATGACCTATATAGATAACCTCAGACAAATTATAAAAGTCAATAGCACTTTTCCCTTACTACTTGAATTTAATTGGCAATCTTTTTGAGTGTCAAGCGATCGCTTTAAAAGATAAAATACAATCTAGGTAGCTATGACATTCAATGACAAATGACGCTATGGTTACAACGACCTCTAAATCTATTACTCTAAAGGAATTTTTAGCATTACCAGAAACTAAACCCGCTAGTGAATATATTGATGGGAAAATTATTCAAAAACCAATGCCAAAAGGAAAACACAGCACAATTCAGACTGAACTATCGAGTGGAATCAATGTTGCTCTTAAGCCTCAGAAAACCGCTCGTGCATTTTCTGAACTAAGATGTACTTTTGGTGGACGTTCTACTGTACCTGATGTAACCGTATTTACTTGGGACAGGATCCCTCGTGATGATACTGGTGAAATAGCAGATTCGTTTCAAGCTGCACCAGACTGGACAATTGAAATTTTATCTCCCGAACAAAGCCAAACTAGAGTGACAAAAAATATTCTTCATTGTTTAGACAATGGTACACAATTAGGATGGTTAATCGATCCTCAAGAAAAGTCTGTCTTAGTTTATTGGCGATCGCAACAACCCGCGTTTTTTGAAGTAGCAACAGATGTTTTACCTGTACCCGATTTTGCTAAAGCTTTTGGATTGACTGTAGGAGATTTATTTGGTTGGTTATTGGAGTGAAGAGCGATCGCTTTTTGCCTAAAACATACTTTGGATAATTAAACGTTTTAATACTCGATCTCTGATGCAAACTACGGCTGATTTTTTCTGTGCTTTTTGTGGCGAACCCAATTGTACTTTTGTCGATATCAGTGCAGGAACACAACAATCATATATAGAAGACTGTCAAGTATGTTGTCGTCCTAACATTCTCTATGTACGAGTTGATGAAGACACCCTTGATGTAGAAATCGATACTGATTACGAAGGCTAAACATTAGATTGACAAGTCAATCTAACTCTGTTTCAAAGGTTAGATTTTCATCTTCTAACAGCGATTCAATTACTTCTCGGAGATTTTCCTGTAACTCGTCTAAAGTTTCTACTTGAGAATGTGCGCCTCTAAATCCAGGAATGTAACCAAATATGTTTAGTTGCGATCGCTCTAACCCAAACCTAAACAAGAATAATCTGTAAATATCTTCCATCTCAAAAATAGCTTTCGTATATTTTGGTGCAGCAGGATTTAAGGGCAGTTTTTACCTAAAGGAAACAACGGCACGTGACTAGCGAGACTGTTATGCAGCAACACCTATTAATGACTTGCGAAAGACCACTTTATCTACCCCATCAATATAGAAATCTCGAATTCTAGCTTCCTCTTGGTAGCCGCTATCGCGATAAAACTTTCGGACGTATTCAAAGTCATCTGTTCCAGAAGTTTCCACCAGAAGCACTCGCTCACCACGTTTAGTCAGCATCTGCTCAATGTATCGCAACAACGCAACTCCACGCCCTTGCTTTTGATGATCGGGATGAATCGCGATCAGATATAGATTCCATGTCCCATGGGTCATTCGTTCCGGCGCAACGTAGGCAATACCTACTGGTTTACTGTCATAGTCAGTAAGCCATATACCTGGGCTATCTATTGCGCTATTGAAGTGCTGGTCGAGCATTTGGGATAGCTCTTCAATTTGGTTTGCCTCAAAAAGTCCAGTTGCTTCTGCCAAAGCAAGTATTGCATCAGTGTCTTCAGGTGTGGTTAATCGAATCATTGTAAGTTCCAGTGAAGGCTTTTAGACTTGCTTACATTATGCAGGCATCAATAAGAAATTGTTGAGACACTGACACCTAACAGATAACCTTTCATCTATCAAGCATTATTCTTATCTAGCCAGTATTATGAATTTTAGTTAAGTAAATAATAGAAAATTTAAACTAAACTAGCAGTCATTAATTCTTCAGCCATTTCAAAATTAGCTGTGACGTTTTGGACATCATCAAGGGATTCCAAAGCATCAATTAATTTGAGTAAAAAACGAGCTTGTTCTTCATCATTTACTTCAATCGTATTACTTGGTAACCAACGCAATTCTACTTCTTTAACAGGGAAACCTTCAGCTTGGAGAGTTTGATTGAGATTTTCTAAATTAGTTATTTCCGTCAATATTTCTGCACCAGGATTTTCTTGATCCTCTACCATTTCATAGCTATCTGCATCTGCTTCCAGTGAAACCTCTAACAATTTTTCCTCATTAATTGTGCCTTCTAAAATCACCACACCTTTTTGAGTAAACATCCAACTAACACAACCAGTTTCGCCCAAATTTCCGCCATTTTTACTAAAAGCTGCTCTTAAATCCGCAGCAGTGCGGTTACGGTTGTCTGTCAACGCCTCAATTAAAATTGCTACTCCACCAGAGCCATAACCCTCATAACGAATTTCTTCAAGGATCGAATCATCCTGATAAGTTCCTGCACCTTTTGCGATCGCTCTTTCAATATTCTCGTTAGGAATTCCTGCTGCTTTAGCTTTTTCGATTGCAGTCCGTAGTTGAAAATTACCTGCGGGATCGGGGATACCATTCCGTGCAGCTACGATGATGGCACGGGATAACTGAGTAAAGGTTTTACCTTTTTTCGCGTCTACTCTTGCTTTTTGTCGCTTAATATTTGCCCATTTACTATGACCAGCCATAGTTCAATCTGATAAATTGTAAATTGCTCTCGATCTAGCTTATATTATGTTTTACATTTGGTGCGATCATGGCAGCAATAGCTTGAGCGGTAGCGGGGGCAAGCAAAACACCATTGCGATAATGTCCTGTGGCGAGTAAAACCCTGGGGTAATTGGGAAGTTGTTCGATTACGGGGGCTGCTTGTCCTTCGGGACGAGGGCGTTTGCCCATCCAAGTTTGAATTATTTTTCCTGCTGCTAAAGCTGGACAAAAAGCGATCGCATCTTGGTAGAGTTGAGCGAGTAATTCTGGTTGTGCAGTTACTTCTGAGCCATTTTGAGGAAATTCGACAGTCGCACCGAACCAATATTCACCGTTCCCTAAAGGAACAATATGTTTGTCGTCTCCTGTAACTACAGGTTGAAAATCACTTTTACCTAAGTCAGAGTCAAATTTGAATTTTAAAGCTTGTCCTAAAACTGGACGCAGGGTTAAGGATTGTTGTAGTGCAGCAGTTAAAGGTGTAGAACCCAAACCAGCAGCAATAACTACCCAATCTACAGCAAGAGTTGTCTTGGTGGTTTCGATTTGATAACTCTCAGTTTGATTTTGATCGGGCGGAATGATTGTAGTTACTTGTTCTCCAAATTTACAGTCAACACCATTAACATTAATAAGAGCAGCAGCAACGAGGGTTTCTGTCAAAATAGTGGGATTGAGTTGTCGGTCTTGAGGAGAATAAACCGCAGCGATAATTCCGTCATCTTCGATCTGAGGACATTGTTGTTGTAATTGAGTTCGATCCCAAATTTTCAATTCCCAACCTTGATTATGCCTCGTTTCTGCTAATTTGTGCCATTTTTCGAGATTCTCCTCAGCAAATAGCAGTTTAACAATACCCTGCCGATTAAAAGGAATCTTTTTGCCTGTAAGATTTTCTAATTCAGGAATTAAGGTTTCATAACGTTGAATACTATCGCGACGCAGTTGCCAAGCTCTACCTTTAGTTTTATGACTAATTGCACCCATTAACACACCCAACGCTGCACCAGTCGAACCAGAAGCAGGATAGTTTTGATCAATCAGAGTAATATTTAATTGAGGAATGCGACTTAACTCGTAAGCGATCGCTGCTCCGATTACTCCACATCCGATAATGGCAACTTTAGTCATAAACGATAGAAATTAAGAAAGGGAGAAAAGGAGAGATAAACAGTGATCAGTGATCAGTTACCAGTTCTTAGGTTTCAGGGAACAGAAATCAATATTTCTTCTTTTGCCTATGACTGTTGAGTGATCGATCAACCTGCGTTTATCCTCCTAATTAGCTTCTCTGCTTGATTAACTAGCTTCTGATTTAGGAAGAAGTTCTAAATAAGAATTAAGATTACGAACAACTTGACCGTATTTTTGAATTGCTACGGTATAGCTTTTGTCTTTAGCAGCAGCATCAAGCTCTTCAAGTCCATCAAAAACTTCTTTAGCAAATTCAGTTGCTTTTTCCTTATCTTCAGGTAAAAGGGAGTTAGCTAAATAAGTCATATCTCTTCTGATTAGTCCTAAAGGTCCGTGAATAAAGCTTCCAGTATCTACCCAATCTTTTGCTTGAATATATTTACCTAATTCAGCCATTCTTTGCTGTGCCACATCTACAGGAATACGATAGGTTTTGATTTGTTGTAGTTTGGCAGACGTATAAGTCGGTGGTGCAGATACGGTAGGACTACCGCAACTGACTAAAAAAGTAGTTACCAGTACTAAAATCAAAGGCAAAATCGAGCGAAAAATTCTCATAACTCAAATAAACTAGCTTTACTATCACAATTTTGATTGTCTCAATAATTCGTCGATTTAGAAAACTTCACGGCGAAAAAAGTAGCTGATTTTTTCTGCAATTTCGGATGACCAATGTTCTTGAGGATAATGTTTGGCTTCTGCTAGTTTGAGAAGTTCTATGGAAGAATTAGCAGCTAAATTTTCTGCATCCTCCGCCGATAGCCAAGGATCGAGCATTCCCCAAATCAAACAAGCAGGCTTTTCCCATGTACTCAAACCCGTTGCTATTTCATTCATACTTTTTTCTAATGCCATTCGATTAATAATGGCAACTAACGCCCTTCCTACTGATGAAGTTTGTAAAAAAGGTTTACGTAGTACGTCTAAATCTTTGTCAGAGATGACAAAACCACTTCCTCCTTCCAAAGTGCGGTCAACTAAAAGTGGATCTTGAGTTGCCATATCTCCCACAAAAGGAAAACCCCACTGTTTCATCTTCCAAGGTAATTTGGCAGTAGTGGCAATAGGAGTATTTAAAATAATTAATCGCTCGATTTGTTCAGGATTGCGTAAAGCGTATTGTAAGCCGACTGAACCTAAAAATCCTTGCACAACCAGATGAAAAGAGGTTAATTCTAGAGCAGCAATAAAGTCTGCCAAGGCATCAATAAAAGCATCAGGAGTATAAGCAAAATCTCGTTTATCAGGTTTAGCCGAAAAACCACAACCAATCCAATCAGGCGCGATCGCAGTATATCCTGTTTGTGCTAATTCGGGCATGATTTTGCGCCAAG
This sequence comes from Stanieria sp. NIES-3757, assembly GCA_002355455.1. Taxonomy (NCBI): domain Bacteria; kingdom Bacillati; phylum Cyanobacteriota; class Cyanophyceae; order Pleurocapsales; family Dermocarpellaceae; genus Stanieria; species Stanieria sp. NIES-3757. The sequence continues at coordinate 1,985,266 of AP017375.1, read as the reverse complement.
TATAACTATGGGCTGGTAAGCCGTGTAGCAACAGCACAGGAGGGTTATCACTCTTAGCTTCGGCTAGTCGATAAAACCATTCCAGTTTCCCTACTTGTATTTTATGTTCGGTGATTGACACTGAGTTTCTAAGTCCTTTTTTTATTCTTGAACGGAGCTTACCTTGTCTATGTCACCTGATACAAGATGTTTAAACTAGATTAGTTACTTGAAAAAAATTTTATTTAAATGCGATCGCTTATTTGATATTTTATTTTCATTTAGTCGTGATCGCATTTATCAATTCTGTGGCTTTGTTTGTATGTTGCGATCGCAGCTTTTTTTTACTAAAAATATTCTGCAACTCCTCTTTATCCGCATCCCAAAAACCACGTCCATTTGTTTGAAGCGATAGAGTCTCATATTATTTAATGATTTACATTTGATGTAAATTAATTGACTAAGAGACTACAAACTTTTTGACTTCTGGTAACGTTTCGCCTTCTTCTAAAGCAGATTCAATTAATAACTCTAATACTTCTTCAGCATTTTTAAGTGCTTCTGCATAAGTATCACCGTGAGTATGACAAAATTCGCCCCATTCTGGAAGGCTAGCTACAAAGCAGTTATCTTCATCTGACCATTGAATAATAATGGAATAATTTGGATTCATATCAATTTATTTCTCTTAATCTCTTTAAAGCTTTTTCTACGTCTTTTTCTTGGTATGGTTTAGCATCACTTCCATCTTTACCAGATAAAATTATTTTTCCCGATAATAACGGATGTGACCATTTTGTATGGCTTCCTTTGCCACTAGTTTCTTTAAAACCTGCCTTCCGTAAAATATTTTTTAACTCTCTAATTTTTTTAGGCATCCAGCAGATGTAAAAACTAATTTTTTATACTGTAACTCCTTCCAATTCATCTTCTGTTAAGTTGTATAACTCCCGTAACTTCTGCAACTTCTCTTCATCCGCATCCCAAAAACCGCGCCCGTGTGCCTCAATCATTCTACCGACAATATTACGAAACGCTTCGGGGTTAGCTTCTCTCAACTTAGCAGCCATCTCTGCATCTAAAGCGTAAGTATCGGCTGCTTGATCGTAAACCCAATCATCTCTAAAATTAGCTGTACCACCCCAACCGATTAAAGCAGTCATTCGTTGAGAAATTTCGTAAGCACCACCAGAACCTTGACTGGACATTGCTTCTGCCCATTTGGGGTTGAGTAATTTAGTACGGTATTCTAAGCGCAATAAATCTTTTAACTTACGGGGATTAGTATCTTTAGAAAAGCTTTCTACAAAGGAAGCTTCGACTTGCTTACCACTTTGTTTTTCCGCAGCTAATTTTAATCCTCCTGTATTGCCATAATATTCTTGAATATCAGTTAAACCATATTCAACTGAATCAATTTCTTGTACAATTCTTTCGCTAGTTTGTAATAATTGATTTAAAATTTCTGGACGCGCTTGTCCTTTATCTTTGCGTCCATAACTAAACACATTACGATTTTTCCAAGTATTAGCAAGTTCGTCTCCAGATTCCCAATTTCCATCAACAACTTGGTCATTTACTAAGGAACCAAAATCACCAGCAGGATTAGAAAATAATCGTGCTGAAGCATTGTCAATTCCTTGGGATTTTAACTCTAAATAATGTTTACGAATAAAATTATTTTCTGGTGATTCATCGGCTTCTGCTGCCCGTTGAAATAAATCGTCTAATAACTCAATAATATTGACAAAAGTATCTCGGAAAATACCTGAAAGATTAGCCAAAACATCAATCCGAGGATGTCCTAATTCTGCCAAAGATTTTAATTCATAACGGACAATTCTTCCCGTACCTTCTTTAACAGGTTCAGCCCCAATTAATTCTAATAAAATTCCTAAAGATTCACCTTTGGTTTTAATCGCATCCAAACCCCATAACATTACTGCGACAGTTTCAGGATAAGTTCCCTTTTCTTCTAAATGTTGGGCAATAATTTTTTTAGCAATTTCTTTTCCTCTTTCATAAGCAGCAGGTGAAGGCATTCGATAGGGATCTAAAGCATGAATGTTTCTACCAGTAGGTAATACTCCCGAACCATCTCTTAACAAATCTCCCCCAGGCGCAGGAGGAATATATTCACCATTTAATCCTCGTAAAAGATTAGTTAATTCATCCCTATTTTGTTCTAATAAATCTCTAATTTTTTGCGCTTCTTCTAATCGATTAGACGCAACATGTTGCGTCTCTACAATTCTTTGTGCTTCTGGGTCTTTGTGGGCGATTATTAAATCAATTAAATCTACCGATAAATCATCCCCAAAATAAGCTTCTAAATAAGATTTTAATTCTTCATCATTAGGTGCGTTTCCTAATACGTGTAACCCTGAAGAAAATAATCTTTGTTCGACTACTTGCAAATACTCATATACTTTTACAAAATACTCATTAATTACTTTCTTACTAAATAACTTGGCATTCTCGACATTAAAAGCAATACCTAACTTTTCTCCTTCCTCAAATTTGCAATCCGCATCTAAACCAGTATCAACAATTTTCTGACAAATAATATCTTTCAGAACATAATTTTTCTCAGTATCTTCTCGATATTCAGCAATTAAATCCCGTAAGGAAATCAATTCTTTATATAAACCAGCCCTTCCATAGGGTGGTACATTGTGAGAAATTAAAACTCCATAACCTCTTCTTTTTGCCAAGAGAGATTCAGAAGGATTATTAGCAGCATAAATATAAAGATTAGGAAGATTTCCGAGTAAAATATCTGACCAAGAATAACCAGTATTTCCTAATGGTGAACCAGGTAACCATTCCACAGTTCCGTGCATTCCAAAATGGACAACAGCATTTGCTTGAAAATCATTTTGTAACCATTTATAAAAAGCAGCATACTGAGGATGGGGAGTTAGATCTTTTTCAAACATTAACCTCATCGGATCACCAGAAACTCCTAAAGGTGGTTGAACTCCAATCCAAATATTTCCTAATTGAATGCCACCAATATGAAAATCATCACCATAGGTTTTAATGCCTGTATCTGTTAAAGATTTCCATTGTTTTTCTACTCTAGTTGTTAATAAATAACCAAGCCATTTTTCTAAAGTACGAACATTTACAGCTACTTGTCCTTTGCCATCAGTTTTAATTCCATTACCAGTAAAATTTTCTAACGATAAATGTAAATCGGTTGTATCTGCTTGCTTGACTTGATTAATAATTTCTTCGCCATCTTCTGGTAACTTTCCTACATCATAACCTTGTTCTTTTAAAGCCAAAAGAAAGTTAAGCAAACTTTTCGGAACATTTAATAAGGCAGCAGTTCCTGTTGCACCATAACCAGGAGGAAAGCCATATAAAATAATAGCAATTTTACGATCTTTTGGTTCGGTTTGTTTTAGTTTAATCCAGTTTTTAATTCTTCCTGTTAAACGTTTTACTCGTTCTGGAATCAGATAAATATCTTCTCCTACTAAACCACCCAAAGGTACAGTATCGATCGCACCATCTAATTCTGGTAAAGAATATAAAACTACACTTTGTAAACCGCCTATTCCTTTTCTTGTCCAAGAATGAATATCTTGAATTAATAAAGGTGCAGCAACAATATACGGAACATTTTTAGCAGCAAGAATTCTTTTCGCAACTTCTACTTGTCTTCCTGCTTCCATTGAACCAGCCGGACCACCAACTAAAGGAAACCCAATTGTAGAAACTATGGCATCAATTTTTACGGCATTTTCTGATAAAGAAAGTATTTCTTTATTTCCTTTTTCTCGCTGTAATTGTTCATAATTAGTAGTCAACCAATCTCTAACAGCAACATGACCTTCCACGCCGTTAATAAATATAGGTAAAGGGATTAATTTTTCTGCTTCAAAATAACGAATTAATTGAGGAATATAGGGTTGTTTGGTAATAACGTGCTTGCGATATAACAAAATAGCAATGACGGGTTGTAGAGACGCGATATATCTTGTCTCTACGTGGTTTTGATACCAATCTAGATAATCTTTAGGTGAGGTAAAATAACCCTGGTAATCGGGATGCAATAAACCCATATTTGGGGTTTCAATTACTGAAGGAATTTCACCTACTTTTAAACCTAAATATTTCTCAGTTATTGTCCAAAACATAGCAGCAACATTTTCTGTGCCACCTGCATTCCAATAACCATAAATAATTAACCAATTGCGTAAATCTTGGACTTTTTTAGCAGGAATATATTTAAGTAATTTGGGACCCGTTTTTAAAAAACTAAGATAACCTGCAAGTTTGTCTTCTTCTCTGCTATTACTAAACTTACTTAGAATAAATTGGACAGGTTTCGGCATTCCTTTCGGTTTGTCGCCAATGGCAAACTTACCCAACCGTGTCAGACTCATTAACTCTAAAGCTGACTCAAAAACTAACCGAATTGGAATCTGTTCGACTCGCTGCCGTAACCACATTACTTGGTCGTAATCAAAAATCAGACTAGCAAAGAAAACATCAGCAGATTGTAGGGCAGTTTCTATTTTATCAGGAAAACTGGTAATATCGCGATCGCTAAATACCTGAATTTCTAATTCATTACAACGAGATGTAGAGATTTGGGCAGCTTGACGGTACAAGTTGGCGTTAAATGATTCAAATCCAGCAATCAAGACGATCCGTTTCATATTTCCAGCTTTTTTAAATTTCTTGATCTTATTTACTTCAATCCTAAAAGAAACTTTTCAATAATGGGAGTTAATTGAATCTTGAATTACTTTTTAGTTTGATTAGTTTGAAAAAGATCGAACAAGATTAGATTCTTTAAAAGAGTATCTTTAAGCTAGAGAAGATTGAGGAAAATAATTCATTGCCTCTTCAAGATGTTTGACAAGAGTAGTTTGAGGTAAAGCACCTTGAAGATGATGCCAAGGTAAAATTTGATTGCTTTGCCAATTATGATGAACGTAATAATCTAAACTCGGAATTTGACCTTTAAGTTGTTTAAAAGCTCGTTTATAACTACCGACAGAATCACCATATTCTCTAGTTAATTCTAATAATTTGGCTAAACGGCGATCGCCTCTAGAAATCAAGGCTTGAATTACTGACCAATTATAACTTTCAGGACGAAAATCAATTCCTAAAGTACCCAATTTTTTCTCTAAAAATTTCAATCTTTTTTTAGCTTCCGGATTGACTCCAAACCATTGAAACGGAGTATGAGATTTAGGAACAAAAGTGCTACAACCAAGAGTTAATCGTAAGCACGGGGCAGCTTTCTTAACAGCTTGCATCATTGCCACAGTTGCTTCGATATCTTCAATTTCTTCTCCTGGTACACCAGCCATCCCATAAAATTTAATTGCTTTTAAACCTCCTGCTTGGGCATTTTGGGCAGCTTGAATAATTTCTTCGTTGCTGAGTTTTTTATTGATAATTTTTCGTAGTCTTTCCGAACCACTTTCTACGGCAATAGTAATCGAACGAGTATCTCTTTTCGCTAGAGTTTGGGCTAATTTTTCTGTAACTGTATTGGTTCGTACTGAAGCAAGACTGAGGCGAACTTCGTCATATTTGGGTTGGGATAAATAATCTAGTAGGGTTTCAAATTCTGGATGTTGAGTAACCGAAGCCCCTAGTAAACCCAATCGGTTAGTTACTTGTAATCCTCGTTCAATCGCTGGGATGAGAGAACCTTCTAAAGAAGCCGTGCGGAATGGTAAAGTCAAATAACTTGCCAAACAAAAACGACACATTTCTGGACAACTTCTGACTACTTCCACCATAAAAATATTTTCCCAAGCAGCTTTTGGGGTTACTACAGTAGAGGCGGAAAGGATATCGCCTCGATAGGTTTGTTTGGTAACTACGGCAGGAATACAATTTTCAATTGGTTCAATAGATTTAATAGTTCCATCGGGACTATCATAGGTTACTTGATACAAGCTAGGGACGTAAACCCCAGGAATTTGGGCTAAATGACGCAATTTAACTTCTCGTTTAGCTGTTCTAACTTCCTGATACGCAGCAATAAAATTATCGAGTAAATTCTCTCCATCTCCTAACAAAATGACATCAAAAAAATCCGCAAAAGGTTCAGGGTTAGCCGTAAAAACTGAACCACCACCAAAAACTAAAGGATGATGATCCTGACGTTGGTTACTACGTAGAGGAATGTCTAGAGATTCTAAGAGATTAAAAATATTGACGTAATCTAGTTCCCAAGAAAAAGAAAATCCTAATAATTCTGGTGATTTGGGTAAAGATTCCTGTAAATCGGTAAATAAACGGCTGACCTGGACATCAGAACGCATCGCCAATGTAGCCCAAACAATTTGATAACCTAAACTAGTAATCCCAACGGTGTATTGATTAGGAAAAGCAAAAATAATTGGGATAGCATTAGCTTCAGGAGAAGCAGGAGTAAATAATAAACGTTCTTCTTGGAATAGATTCACTTAATCAGTTATCAATTATCAATCCTTCAGTTATCAGTGTAACGATTTACGCTGCGATCATTAGCGTTGCCAGAGATTTTCTACACTTAAATAAAACCTGCTTTAGTAAAAACCGATCGCTCTTTCGATTTTAGTAACTTTTTTTAGTAATTCCTAATCCAATATTATAGGAGAAAAAATTTATGTCCTTACTTAAACAAGATTGGCAAGAAGGCTACGTTCACACCAATGGTATTAATCTTCATTACGTTACCCAGGGAGAAGGTAAATTAATGCTGATGCTACATGGCTTTCCTGAATTTTGGTATTCGTGGCGACATCAAATTTCTGAATTCTCGCGAGACTATAAAGTAGTTGCACTCGATCTAAGAGGCTATAACAAAAGCGACAAACCCAAAGACATAGAAGCCTATAAAATGAGCGAATTAACGAAAGATATAGAAGGCGTAATTAGAAAATTGGGTTATGAAAGTTGCATTTTAGTCGGTCATGATTGGGGAGGCGCGATCGCTTGGTCGTTTGCTTATGATCATCCAGAAATGGTAGATAAATTAATTATTCTCAATCTACCCCATCCTGCTAAATTTGCTCAAGGATTGCGATCGCCTCAACAACTTCTCAAAAGTTCATATATTTTCTTGTTTCAATTACCATTACTTCCAGAATTAATTATCCAGTCTAACGATTACGAACTGATTAGTTCTGCCTTTACCAATATGGCAGTTGATAAATCAGCTTTTAGTCAAGAAGATTTAGAAGCTTACAAAGATGCTGCTGCAAAACGAGGCGCATTAACAGCGATGTTAAATTACTATCGCAACATTTTTGATAATAGTTTTCTCACTAATAACCAACAGCAGTGGAAAATGCTTGATCTCCCAACCCTAATGATTTGGGGTGAAAACGATACAGCGTTGGGAAAAGAACTTTCTTACGGAACTGAAGAATATGTCAGTGACTTCCAAATTAAATATATTCCTAACTGTAGTCATTGGGTTCAACAAGAAAGACCAGAATTAGTTAATCAATATATGCACGAGTTTTTAGGTTGAAAAAATTAATAGCAAAAAAGGGGCATTTAGCCCCTGGGTTCATCTTGAAGGAAAGCTAGATTTAGTTGTTAGTAGGGAAGATAATCAAAATCAGATTGTAATTGGTCAGCACTATTGTAAACACCTTGATTAGTTACGTTACCAGTTCCGAAAGTAGCACTTTGGTTTTGACCAGCTTGTACGGATTGTTGGATTTGAGGATCGATACCATAACCATCTACATCTAACTGAGTTTGAGTTAAGTCGTTAGAAACAGCTTGGTTAGTGTAGTTACCATATCCTTGAGTTACAGCAGCATTAGAACCAGCTTGAACATTACTTTGTGCTTGTTGGGCGAAGGCAGCGACAGGAGAAAGAGTTAAAGCGAGAGTGGAGATAATTAAAGCAGCTTTTTTCATTGTTCTAGACCTCTAAAGTTTAATTTTTTGTTGTTTGTTGTTTATTGTCTTCACTCTCTAGTTACGTTGAGGATAATTTTTTTATGCAGGAGGATTTTCAGTTACCAGTAGAGGCGTGTCGGCGATACGTCTCTACACTAGTTATCAATAAGCAATGAACAATCAACCATTAACAAAAACCAGAATATGACTGTATCTAATTTTTCTCCGCAGCGAAACTAGCAATAGCATCGCTATCAATCAGATGTTCTTCGCCAGATGGTTTAATTTCAATTAAGGATAATTGTTGGTTGACTGTCCCCTTCAAAAACAATTCTCCAGACAGTTCCCCACCTAGATCGATATTTCCAAACAGTTTTTGAGTTGCTGTATCGAAGTGAAATTCAAAATAATTTCCTTGAGTTTTGCCATTAACTACATTTTCGTATTGGTGAATAGTTTCTCCAGTAGGATTATAAAAGGTAACTACCAGAGACTTTAACTGATTAGTTCTACCCGTACCTTTTTCGGAAATAATTTTCGTGGCTGTTGTTTGATCATAAGTAAACGTGGCTTTGGCTGAATATCCTGTCGAACCAGTCCATTGAAAATCCTGCGTCAAAGCTTTTGCTTGGGTAATGAACATTAAATCACTTGCTAAGACAATTAAAACAACGATTAATAAGTTAACCAAAAGATTTTTTAGCTTTAACATCCTACTAATACAAGAGTTTTTTGCTTTTGTTTCTCTAACTCTTCTTAAATTTAATTGTAAGTATTCAATCAAATTTACTTTGAAACGCTGTTAACTTTACTCGTACGCGCCAGCGAAGCGAACCTCTGGCTTTTTTTTGACAACAAGTGTTTAACTCTGTCTAAATCTATTTCCAATTAGTCCAACTTTAGGATGAAACATTTTCAAAATTTTTTTGATATGCCTAAAACAGGTGTTTCAACAGAATTAAAAAACGATGTCAGATGAACGAAGACTAGACGAACAAGCAATCTCAAAGGTAGCGGAAAACCTATTATCTGAACAAGTAGAAAAAGCGCAAGAAATAGACGTAGATATCCGTACCGGTCCACTTAAAATGGTTCAGGGAGAAGTAGATTCAATTTCAATTGCAGGTAAAGGATTAGTAACGCAGCAAGATCTTCATGTACAAGAAATAGAACTCGATCTAGACCGCTTTGCTATCAATCTTTTGAGTGTTCTTTTCGGCAAAATTGAACTGAACCAACCCGTTAATTCTAGGGCAAGATTGGTGATGACAGAAGCAGATCTAAATCAAAATTTGAATTCTGACTATCTTCTTAGTAAGCTTCTTCCTTTAGAGTTGGATGTCAATGGTGAAATCGTTCTACTTAAATTTCTACCACCGATGGAGTTACGCTTACCTGGTGAAGGTAAAGTGGTTTTTAGTAGCAATCTACAAGTGTTGGAAAAAAATAAAACTCAACAAGTCCGCTGCACAGGTGTAATACATCCCCGTACTCACGATCATCCTGTTTTGATGGAAAATTTTTATTTTGAAGAAGGAGAGGCAATTTCTTTAGAAATTTTGGTTGTTTTTATGGAGACACTTAGGAAATTAATTAACTCATCTTATTTAAACTATGAGAGGACAAAGTTTCGTATTAAAGAAATGAATGTGGAGAGGGGAAGTATTAGTCTGGAAGTTGAAGCCCAAATTAATCAAATTCCTTGATAAATTTTTAGAGACGTAAACATTTTACGTCTCTGGTTTGGATTAGTGTCATTGTACTGATTCTGTGAGTAATACAATCGGGCTACATTTGTTCGAGGGTTTTGCCTTTAGTTTCTTTAACTAAGAAAATCACGAAAAAGATTGAGATGGCAGCAGCAGTCGCGTACAAACCGTAAGCGAACCCTAAACCAACTGTATCCAAAAGTGGTGGGAAGGTTGTCGAAACTATAAAATTAGCAATCCATTGAATTGATGCTGCTACAGCTAAAGCAGCCCCACGAATCTTGTTATTAAACATTTCTCCTAAAAGTACCCAAACTAATGGGCCCCAGGAGAATCCGAAACAAACTACATATAAGTTAGCAGCGATAAGTGCAATTAGACCTCCTGAACCAGTTAAATTTGGCTGTCCATTAACAATGGGTGCAGAAGCAAAAATTCCCGACATTGTTCCCAACGTAATAGTCATGCCAATTGAGCCTAGCAAGAGAAGAGGTTTGCGACCAAATTTATCAACTGTCGCGATCGCGATAAAGGTGGTCAAAATATTAATTAAACCTGTAATAACTGTGACCCAAAGGGCATCTTGTTCGGTAAATCCAACTGCTCTCCAGAGAACGCTGCTGTAATAAAAGATGACATTAATACCAACGAACTGTTGCAATACAGAAAGTCCCATTCCTAGCCAGACAATGGGTAAAAGTCCGCCTCCTCTGGTTAACAAATCTGATAGTTGAGGTTTGCGTTCCCGTAATACCGTAGCGCGAATTTCTCCAACCCTTGTATCTACATCTCCGCCTTCAACTTTAGCTAAAATACGAGCTGCTTCTTGTTCTTTACCTTGAGCTACTAAGTACCGAGGCGATTCAGGAATGACTAAGGCAGAAACTCCATAGAGAATCGCAGGCGGAATTTCTGTCCAAAACATCCAACGCCAAGCTTCTAACCCAAATAAAAAAGGATTGTCTGCTGAACGAGCTACCAAAGCAATTAAATAGTTACTCAGTAGAGCAATAAAAATCCCGACTACAATTGCCAACTGTTGCAGCGACCCTAAGCGTCCTCTATACTTGGCGGGAGATACTTCAGCAATATAGGCAGGAGCAATTACGCTAGCAGCCCCAACTCCTATTCCACCTAATACCCGCCAAAAGATAAACCACTCAATGTTGAAAGGAATTCCTGAACCAATCGCACTGATGGTAAACAAGATAGAAGCAATCAGCATAATCTTTAAACGACCGTAGCGATCGGCAATTTGCCCTGCGAAAAATGCACCGATCGCAGAGCCTATTAGTGCCAAAGATACTGCTAAACCCATCGCTACACTACTTGCATTAAAGTAATTGCGCAAAGCAATAACTGCGCCATTAATAACAGCAGTGTCAAATCCAAATAAAAAACCGCCTAAAGCTGCTGCTGCACTAATGAGAATTACAAAAGATGTATTTGGTCGATTTATATTAGTTTGGGGATGATAAGCCATAATTGTATTTTTTTTTTAGGATTAAAAGAAAAATGTAAATGCAAAGAAAACTGCTTCAATTAAATAAATTGAAGATCAGTCAAATTTGCTGGTTATAATTTATTGGTAAGCTATTAATTAAATTTTCTGATTGAGTCACTTTTAACCATGACTTAATTAGAGAATAAAACAATACAATTCGTTTAGTTTTTAATCGAAGCAAATCTTCATATAAAATTTTATATATCTTAAGATAGATGTATTTTGCTTAAAAATCTATTTGTATTTACTTTTTATTTGCCTTAGATGATCCTTGCGTTATTAAAAAAAAATTAAAATTATTTCAACTAAATACCATTTTCAATTATTGTATAAATTTAATCGAAACATCAAAAAATAGAAATTTATCATCAACAACTATTTTAATGAACTTTGAAAAAAAAATATTCTGTTTGTAGTTCAATTTCCAATAAATTAGATTATTAGTGAGGAGAATTAATTAAAATGCTGTCACAAATAAAATTAAATTCTCTAATTTTTCAAGAATATCCAATTATTATTCTTATTGCTTGTTCCGGTTGTATTTTTGGAGAAATTACGCCTGCTCTAGCAGCACCAGAAGGCAATCGATTGGTCGAACAAAATTACCAAGATTATTTACTTGAATCGAATGCTTCAATCTCTCAGGTAACATCGGTTTCTCAATTAAGAGATGTTCAGCCAACTGATTGGGCTTATCAAGCTTTACAAACTTTAGTAGAACGCTACGGATGTATTGTCGGTTATCCAAATCAAACCTATCGCGGTAACCAGGCAATTAGCCGTTATGAATTTGCAGCAGGTTTGAATGCTTGTTTGAATCAGATCGAGCGTTTAATTGCATCTTCGGAGACAGTGGCACGGGAAGATCTTGATGCAATCAAACGACTAACACAAGATTTTCAAACAGAACTAGCAACCTTAAGAGGACGAGTTGATAATATTGAAGATCGAACTGCTTTCCTTGAAGATTATCAGTTTTCTACCACAACTAAATTGCTAGGTCAGGTAATTTGGTCAGTTGATGACACTTTTGGCGATGCCATAGATGGTGATAATGATGATACACAAACCCGTTTGGCGTATAGAATTCGCCTTAATCTCGAAAGTAGTTTTACAGGACGAGATACATTGAGAACTCGGCTACAGGTAGGCAATTTTGATGCGATCGCTCCCCTAACGGGAACTAATATGGTCAGGCTCAACTATGACGATAATTCTGATAATCAAGTACAAATTCCTCACTTGTGGTACTTTACTCCCCTTACTGAAAACTTAGCTCTTAGAGGAGGACCTGTAGGAATTGGTTATACCGATTTGGTAGATACTCTTACACCACCGGGTATTGCTGATGATGGTTTAGGCGTTCCTTCCAAATTTGGAGAATATAACCCAGTCTATCGCAGAGGTGGTGGTGGTGCAGGAATTAACTGGCAAATTATCGATAATGTTGAATTGTCTGTTGGATATGTAGCTGGTGATGCCAACAACCCAGAAGAAGGAAATGGTTTATTTAATGGGACTTATCATGCTCTTGCTCAATTAGCATGGAAGGGTGAAAATGCAGCCATTGGTTTTGCTTATTCTCATTCTTACTATCCTCAAGGAAAAACTAACCTCATGAGTGATACCGGAAGTTTTTTGGCAATTCAGCCCTTTGGTGAAAATATTGCTACTTCTGGAGACTTCTATACTTTACAAGGCTTCTATCAAATTACACCAAAGTTGCAAGTTCATGGTTGGGGTGGTTATGTTAAAGCTCGGGCGCACGGATCGGGATTAAGTAATTTTGTTGATGGTACAGAAATAGCAACCACTCAATTTGTCAGTGACAATGATAGTGCAGATATCTGGTATGGGGCAGTTGGCTTAACTTTTCCCGATTTAGGAGGTGAGGGAAATTTAGGTGGAGTTGTAGTAGGAATACCGCCTGTAGTAACAGATAGTGATGTTCAGGATGAACCAGATAACGCTTATCACATCGAAACATTTTACCGTTTCCAAATTAACGATTATATTGCAATTACTCCAGGCTTTTGGGCAGTAATTAATCCTGAAAATGACAGCGACAATGCTACCCAATGGGTAGGACATATTCGTACTAGCTTTAATTTTTGATTTAGTTTGAAGATGGTGTAATTTGATTGGCAGAGTAGAAGAAGTAGTCATTCAAGTCGGTTCTTCAACTTTTTTTCCTAGTCAAACTAACAATTTTTATGTCTTATTAGCTCAAGATTTGAATAAATTATTTGCTCTGCTCGTTTAATTATTGATCACTTTTGAAGTGTTTAAGTTGCTCAAATTAAAATTTGAGTAAGCTTAATTTTACTAAATACATCTTGATTTTTAGCGAATCTAATTTGCTGTTATTTTTCCTATTTTAATGTAGTTTTATATTTGAAAATTAAAAAATTAAAACTTTTAATGATTAACTTAAACAATTATCAATACTTTTTGATTGTCGATCTTGAAGCGACATGTTGTAACCGTAAAAGTATACCTCGGCATGAAATGGAAATTATTGAAATTGGAGCGGTAATAGTTGAGGCAAAAGAGCTTAAAATTATTAGTGAGTTTCAAACTTTTATCAAGCCGAGTCGTCATCCAATTTTAACTAATTTTTGTCAAGAGCTAACTACCATTACTCAAGAACAAATAAATTATGCACCTTCTTATTCGCAAGCGGTCGCTTTATTTAAAGAATGGTTATATATATATTCTAATTTTGTTTTTGGTTCTTGGGGAGATTATGATCGCAAACAATTTGAACAAGATTGTCAATTTCATCAAGTAGCTTATCCAATCGCTAGCGAGCATATTAATCTTAAAAAACTTTTTTCTACTTCTCAAGAACTAAAGAGTAACTACGGGATGAAACAAGCTTTGCAACTAGCTAAAATTGAATTAGAAGGTATTCATCATCGAGGGATTGATGATGCTAGAAATATTGTTAAATTAATGCCTTATATTCTTGGTAGAAAAAAAATTGAACCACAAAATATTTACCAAATAAAATAATGCAAATTACAAAGTAGTCAATTAATATTTAAGCTGATTAATTTATGGTGTTCGCGAGAGGTTCAGTCTCTTCGGTCGCGAGCGCACCAGCCAAAGCATAGCTGAGATCGCTTTTGATTCAATCTTAATTATTAAAAATTTTAATATACTTGTTTTTATATTTTGTCAAGTATTAAATCATCTCTTTATTATTACTTTATTTTAGTGATTGGCTATATCCCTGATTTCAAGGAGATTTAAGTTATTAAGTCATTAAACTTTACACAATCTTGATGTTAAACAACTACAAACTAAGTTATATATTGTTTAAGTATTTAGGCAAAAATTAAATATTTTTCTAAAAAAATCTACTTATTTTTTTTGTCTATTTCTTGCTTAGTTTTCTCTTATTTAAAAGAGCAACCTTACTCACTCACACACATCTCTAAACAAAAAATGAATACTCAAATATGTCAATCAAAATTGACGCAGTCGAAGCTATTTAAATCGACAAGCGCATCCTTTTTGACTCATAGTTTCCTGTTCGTAATTGTTTGCTGTATGAGTTTATTAGCCGAAATTACTTATGCTAAACCAGGATACAGTGCTGATACAATCAAATTAGTTTATGGGCCCTTCAATTGTTCTCTTTCGGTTGATGCTTTAGAAACTTATGCTAATACAGGAGAAATTACGCAAGAGTTACGTTTATATACTAAGTTTTTAGATGAAGATACATTAGTTCAATTACGGGATTGGCTACAAAAAAGATTTAATTCTAATCACGTTAAACTATCGAACTTTACTCATACTCCTAAAGGAGAAAAATTATTAAAAGAATTAGGTCAAGTCGTACAAACTCATTCCGAACGCAATGGTTTTTACGCTCTACGTTCCGCTTTAGTAGAAGCTGCTGCTCAACCAGAAGGTTGGACAATTATTGATGCAATTAGACAATTTCCTACAGATAGTCTTCAAATTAATACCAAAGATTTATTTCAACTAAAAGACTTTTGGCAAGAATCTAGTCAAACATTTTAGTTTAATTAAGGTGGGCATTGCCCACCCTTGCTAATTTCAACTAATAAAAGCGATCGCGTTTTGCTATTAATGTTTGGCATTGCCTCATGGTGGGTATGAAAAATACTAAATTATCGTATCAGTCTACTTTTTTTAAATTCATTTGAAACTAATAGCTACAGCCTATAGCTAAGAGCTAGAACAAAATTACTCTCGGCTTCATACTTGCTGATGGGCAACACCTAATTTTTATTTTCGTTTTTTCCTGAGATTATTGATACAAATAGGAACTACTATCAAATCAATCGCAACATGAAAAATAGTAAAAGAATTAGGGTGAAGAAATAAAAAGCGATACACGCCCAAAATACCACCAATTGTAGGTAAAATTGCTCCTAACCAGAGTGCTAAACGTCTAGAACGCAACAGTAAAAAACCGATAATTAAATAAACAATTCCAAAAGCTGCTGCACCCAAAACATGAGCCTCAAGAGAATATACCAAAAGCTGCATTAAATGCGTCACGCCAGAAATTAGCATAAGCATTCCAGCCAATTTACGAAGATTCATTTTTTTTATTTCTGATATACTTTTTGATTAACGCAATGAGGTAATCTTTTACCTTGTAATCCAGCAATTAAATTATCTACCGCCATCTGTGCCATTTTTGCTCTAGTTTGATAGCTAGCACTGCCAATATGAGGAGTAATAATAATATTATTTAGTTTTAAAAGAGGACTATCCATTAGAATGGGTTCAGGATCGGTAACATCCAAAGCTGCACCAGCAATTTGATTAGTTATTAAAGCTTGATATAAAGCTTGTTGATTTATGATCGCACCTCTAGCTGTATTAATTAGAATCGCGGAAGATTTCATTAATTGCAATTCGCGATCGCTAATTAGGTGTTTGGTTTCTGGTGATAGGGAAGTGTGTAAAGAAATAAAGTCTGACTCTGATAACAAAGTATCTAATTCTGCGTATTCTACACCGATTGATGCTTCTAATTCTTTGTCCTTGCGCTGTCGGCTATAGTAAAGAATTTTCATTTCAAATCCTTTGGCACGACGAGCAACAGCTTGACCAATTCTACCTAAACCAATAATACCTAAAGTAGCTCCTTGTAAATCTGCTCCTAGTAACAAAGTAGGTTCCCAAGTTTTCCATTCACCAGCTTTGACAAACTTTTCTGCCTCTACAATTCTTCTGGATATTGCCATTAATAAAGCCCAAGTAAGATCGGCAGTTGCATTAGTAAGAACACCAGGAGTATTACCAACAGGAATATTTTTAGCAGTAGCAGTAGCAATATCAATATTGTCGTAACCAACTGCCATTTGACTAATTACTTTCAAAGATTTGCCTGTTTCGATTAGTTCTCGATCGATAGAATCAGTTAATAAACATAGTAAACCATCGATTTTTTTAACTTTATCTAGTAATAGTGAATAAGGTGGTGGTTGTCTTTCTGTCCAAGTTTCTATTTCGGCAATTTGATGTAATGCTTCTAAGTCAATCTTGGGAAGCTGACGAGTAATAAATACTTTAGATTTGGACATAGTTATTTAAAGCTAATTAACCTACTCTATTCATTAAATAACAATCCCATTTAATTTAAATAAATATTTTTATTCTAAAAAAAATAAAGTAGAGCTAATTATTTTATACCATTTCTCGAAAGTAATAAGAGACTTAATTTTAAGTCAAAAATCAAAAACAATACAAAATAAGCTTTGCATAAATTAATTTTAATCATTAATAAGTGGCTCATTCATCTAGCTACTTTTGATAATTGGTATTATTGAAGATTAAATTTAACAATAGTATTATTAGACAAAATTTATCCTTAAGATAAACGCAAGGCTTGATCAAAAAAACTTATCATAGGAAATCCGATTACCAAACCATACTTTTCGTTAGAGGTTTTAATTAGGCTTAAATACTTCTGAGTCTGTTATCTTACCTTTTGCCTCACTCTTTAAATATTGTATGTAAAAATAATTTAGTCTCAAATAGTTTCTGGTAATTTCGATTAAAAAAACTATTAATTGGCTATAAGTACATAATTTTTATTAGATTAATTTTGAATTTTGAGTTTGGAAATCTGGTTTTTGTTTTCTTTGAAGTAAAGTAAAACTAAGCCAAACTTGAGCAAGCTGAATAGTAAATAAAATTACGAATAAAGGATTATTAATTAGATATCTACGCCAAAGTCTAGTTGGTTCTTTAATCAAACGATACAACCATTCAAATCCCATTTTCATCACCCAACGTGGTGCTTGGGAAATTTCGCCACTATGGAAACTAAAAGCTGCACCAACTCCAATCATTACAGCTTGTAATTTGCCTTGCTGTCTTGCCATCCATTCTTCTTGTTTTGGACAACCTAAGCTAATCAAGACAACTTTTGCACCAGAGGCGTGAATTCTAGCAATATCTTCTGCTTCTTCTGCTGCCGTTAAAGTACGAAAAGGAGGAGAATGAGTACCAGCAATGATTAAATGAGGAAACTTCTGTTTCAGATTATATTCAAGCTTTTTAAGAGTAGTTTTTTTATTACCATATAAATAAATCGGAATCTCAAATTGAGCAGCGCGATCGCACCAGGCTAACATTAAGTCAGGGCCATATACTCTAGTTTGTTTTTTGACTCCCAACAAACGCATTGCCCACACTAGGGGCATTCCATCAGGAGTAACTAATGCTGCATTATTTAAAATATGTTTGTAAGTTTGCTGCCAATAAGCTGTCATCACTACATGGACATTTGCAGCCACAATATAACAAGACATATTTTTTGATGCCCAGTCTTGAATGCGATCGCAAGCATCTTCATAACTGGTATTGTAAATAAAAGTAGATATAAGCTGGATTTTTTTGATTAAGTGATTCACTTCTGGTTATTCAATCTCTACATAGCTGTAATTAAAGATTTCCCAGAAGTAATAAAATTGTGATCGGGGTTATTAACTAACTCTTTGACTAGCTGCGGTTTGGAAGAAATCAATATATTGCTGATAACCGCCTGGAAAAACCACATTTAATCTCAGTGGATCTTCCGTATCTCGATGATCTCCAGGACCTTCAATTACGCGCCACTCTGTTTGAGGTACGCCATAATCATGTTTAATCCAACTTTCCAACTTAAGTGGTTTGCGATTTTTGACCTCTCCATGACTACTATCAACGTAAACAGTCACATTTTCAGTCTGAAATTCTCGACCAATAGCTTGAATTAATTCTAAAAAACCGCGATCGCTACCACCCCGACAAAATTGAAGTTGACCGTTGTTTTCTTCAGCTTTACTCGTAACGGTATCACCTACTCCAACCATAGTAGGCATAATTTCAGGATCAAAATTATCTTGAATTAAATTAAGTAATGTTTGCTGAGATCTGGGTGCTTGTCTGGCATTAAAATCTTTTCCCAAAGGATAGGTTCCCGTCTGACCATAATAATAATGATTGAGAATGACTAATACCCCAACTTCTTTAATTGCACCACGCAACATAAATTGAAAATCTGTTGTTCCCGAATTTTGTCCTTGTGCTAACTCAATTCTTTCTTCTCCTTGAGCATCTCTACCCAAATTAGGAGCATAATGAACAAAAAACGAGTTTTCTAGACCTTGTTGTTGAGCTTTTTGCAACAATTTTTTCATCAAACTCTGTATTGCTTGTTGCAGTTGACGATAACTTCCTTCTTGTTCGCGCAGCACTTCATAAAAAGTATTGATATTAACTGTTGGTGAGACAGGATTATCTAATACTGTAGCTTCAATTAATTGGTCAATTTGGCTTGTTGCTAAATTATAGGGTTGATGAGGCAATATTTGTTTTAAGTAAGCTTCAATTTGTCGAGGAACTTCAGCTAAAAAAACTAATTCTGCGTTACTTACTCCTGGATGGGAAACATTGCCATAACAATCTTGCCATTGCACACCACCACCAGCTAAACCTGGTAAATAGAAACCTTTTTCTTTGATTAAATCAAAATTACCAAAAGCTTTTTCAACGATTAAATTAACTCCCCGTTTGCCAATATGTTCTCCATTGGTTAAAACAAAAAAGCGACCTGCAAAAGATTGAGTCGCTTCTAAATAGTTCTTGTCGATGACTCTGGTGAGAGGATCTTGGACTAAACCCATACAAACGCCATCGAGGTCTTGAATGATGAGAATATTTTCTCGTTCAGTTAGTAACTGAGTCAAAGTTTGATGGTCTAAAGAGAAAGAACGTTGATGTAGAGGACATACCTCTGGTTTGAGATGTGCGTGTGAAATTGGAGTAGCAGACATTATCAAAATTCAACCAAAATCAATCAAACTTGTTTTGGTCAAGCTAAAAAACAATTGTAGTTTATCATCCGACCTGTAGTAAAAAAAGAAAACTAGATCAAGAGAAATTCAAAGAATTTAGTTCTATAGCAGCTAAATTACTTAAAATATAAAAATAAAACTCTTAGTATTGCATAAGTCTTGCTTAATGGATGGACGAGAGTTCTACTCAAGCTTAATTAGGCTTCATATTTTACATCATGCTGTTGAGAAGCCAATCTTTGGGCTGGGTATTATTGAAGAACTTGCACGTCATGGTTATAAAATTAGTGCTGGGACGCTTTACCCGATGTTACACGATCTCGAACGCAAGGGATATTTATTTTCTTTGGAAGAGCGTTCTGGACGGCAGAACCGAAAATTTTACCGAGCTACCGATTTGGGCAAAATGACCTTAGAAGATGCCAAAGAAAAGGTAAAAGAATTATTTGGTGAATTGTTTGAAGAGTAATGATACCAAATCAAAAAATATTTGTGACAGATATAGTTGTTTCAAGTAAGAATGAAACATTTTTTCGGCTGAAAGCCTTTTATAGCAAGAAGAAATTGTCTCAATCTAAATTGAAATGAGTATAAATATGTATCCACGTAATTTATGACATACGTCCTCCAAGGATTAAATATTGCATTCCTTTTTCGCTCTTGGTATGAAATTATGTTCTGGTTAGAGGCTCTCTAAAAATTGTTTGAGATAAGGTTGATTTGGGTTGATATCAAGTTCCTTGGCTTTTGCTAAAATTTCTTCACGGTTAAGCTTTTGTTGAGTTGCAAAAGTAATCAGAGCTAAGGCACTGGCTCGTCCGCCTGCACCACAATGAAAATAGATCGGAGTAGGTAGTTCCTCTAGTTCCGAAAGAATTTGTTCAGTCAAGTTATAGTTAGCTTCTGTTGATTTCAGTGGAACATTAACATATTGAAGTCCTGCTGCTTCAGCTTGTTGTTGTTCGTCTGGTAATGATCCTGTTTCATCAAGCAATCTCAGATTAATTACTGATTTATAACCCTCATCAGCAAGCTGTCTTAAGTTTTCTGGAGTCGGCTGTCCGCCTGCTGAAAAGTCATCGCTAACTTTTTTGATCTCACTCATAATCTACCTCGTCATACTGTACTGATTGCCTACCGTATCTGCTAAATATTGACGGTAACACAGGTTAGTTTTATTATATAGATTTTCGTTATCGAAATTCGATAATATTAACTTTATCAACATTTAGCAGGAAAAATCAAGTGAGTCAGGAAGCTGAAGATATCCAGAAAGAGCAACAGAAAGTTTCCTATTATGCTCTAACTGGCAAACAACAAAAGCATCGATTAAAAGAATTGGCAATAGTTTTTTTTCGACTAGGAGCGACCGCTTTTGGAGGTCCTGCTGCTCACATTGCCATGATGGATGATGAGATCATACAACGTCGTCAATGGATGAGTAGGGAGAAGCTATTAGACTTGATTGGGGTTACTAACCTACTTCCAGGTCCCAACTCAACCGAATTGGCAATTCATATTGGTTATGAACGTGGTGGATGGCGTGGTTTGTTGATTGCGGGAAGTTGCTTTATTCTGCCTGCGATGCTGATAGTTTGGATTTTAGCAGTACTTTATGACCGCTACCAAACAGTTCCCCAACTCCAATGGTTGCTATATGGAATTAAACCGATCATTATTGCGGTAGTACTTCAGGCACTTTGGAAATTAGGCAAAAAAGCAGCCAAAGATCTTCCCACCACAATCGCTGTAATTATTGCGATCGCAGCTTACTTTGCTCAATTGAACGAAGTTTTACTACTGTTGTTGCTGGGACTTGTTGTCATGTTAGTGAAAAATGTGCATAACCAAGGAATCCACAACGGAGCATTTTTGCTTCCATTTTCAAACATCTTGGCACAGGTAGGAGGAGTGACAACTGTTGCTTCACTTAATGGGGTAAATATATTTCTATTCTTTCTCAAAATTGGCTCTATTCTCTACGGTAGTGGTTATGTATTGTTGGCATTTCTGCAACGAGATTTGGTCGAGCGTAACCAGTGGCTTACATCACAGCAGCTTTTAGATGCTGTCGCGATTGGACAATTTACACCTGGCCCTGTTTTTACCACCGCAACATTTATTGGCTATTTGTTAGCAGGAAATGCAGGAGCGATCGCTGGTACGATTGGCATTTTCTTGCCTGCTTTTGTGCTAGTTTGGGTAGTTAACCCCTGGGTTGCTAAATTACGTCAATCTGCTTGGGTAAGTGGATTTCTAGATGGTGTGAATGCAGCTTCTTTAGGATTAATGGTAGGAGTCGCCTACACACTGGGACAAACGGCATTGGTAGATTGGTTAACAATTATTTTGTCAATCATAAGTGCGATCGCGCTTATTCGTTTCACTATCAATTCAGCCTGGTTAGTTATAGCAGGAGGAGGAATCGGACTCATATCACATATATTGATCAACTGAAAAATTCAACGATATGTTTTCTCCGCTATTAGTAGGATGTTTGCTTATTGCAACTTAGTTTAGATCATAAGTAAGCAATTGCTAATTGAACTTTCTACTCTCATCAAAAAATTCTTATTTAGTATAGGCAATTAGCATCCGCAAACACCAAAATAATATAGGAAAAACAGTAATGTTTATACCAGTTGGCTTTAATCAAAACTCAATCTCAACCAGCCTCGGGATGATGATTTACTATAGCAATGACAGTAATCCCTGGCATGAGACAAAAAATTTTCAGCAAAAAACTTTAGTGTTTTTACACGGTTTCGGTGGCGGTTCTTCTGCTTATGAATGGTCAAAAGTATATCCAGCTTTTGCTGCTGATTATCGTATCCTGGCACCAGACATGATTGGTTGGGGTAGATCCGAACATCCAGAACGTAATTATCGGGTTGATGATTATGTTAAAACTATTATCGAGTTTATGGAAAAGACTTGTGATGAACCAACCACAGTAATTGCGTCCTCTTTGACTGCTGCCTTTACTATTCGTGCTGCGATCGCTCGTCCCGAATTATTTAAATCCTTCATTCTGACTACCGCAGCAGGATTATCAGAATTTGGGAAAGATTATCAGAACAACTTTTTTACTAAGCTTGCTGCTACACCTTTAATCGATAGATTCCTGTATAGTACTGGAGTATCTAACAGTTTTGGCATTCGCAGCTTTTTAGAACAACGTCAGTTTGCCCGTCCAGAACGAATTTATCCTGAAATAGTAGAAGCCTATTTACAATCTGCCCAACAACAAAATGGAGAATATGCAGCCCTTTCCTTTGTTCGTGGCGATCTTTGTTTCGATTTAAGTAAATATATTACTCAACTCACTATTCCAACTGCTTTAATCTGGGGACAAAAATCTGAATTTACAGGGCCAGAAGTCGGTCGTCGTTTAGCTGAGATGAATCCTCAAGCAATTCGGGTATTTTATCAGTTGGATGATGTTGGTTTAACTCCTCAACTAGAACTTCCCGCGGTCACTATTGGACTAATTCGTAAGTTTTTACCAATGCTAGAGGTAAGTAACTCGAATGGAACTACCATAGCAGTATAGTCAATCTTTTGTGAAGAGTTGAGTTTAATCAAATTAAGGTATGGTTTTGGCGCACGCGCCAGTGAAGTTGACCGCTCTTTTGAAGCAATGAATTATTTATTGGCTATTTATTGGCTACTTGGATTAACTACTGCGAGCTTGAATAATCGGAACTTTATTGCTAAACCAATTATTTCCACAAGCATCAATCAAGACCAAAAACAGCATCAGGTTAAAATATTTTTTCCGATTGCACCTAAGCTTAGTCAGAGTTTTACTGATACCCAAGCAGTTTTAAGAATAACAAATAGTTTAGGTGTAGCTCGTTTTGCTATTGAACAGTTAATTAAAGGTCCAACCAAATTGGAAAAACAAGTTGGTTTAATCGCTCCAATTAAGTTAATCGGACAATCTAATTGTGGCGAGAATTTTAAACTTTCTCTCACTCAAGGTGTAGCAATATTGCAGTTTTGTCAGACTGTACTAACAGGAGGAGTCGGAGATGATGCGCGCTTGACAACTTCAATTCAAAAAACTCTCAGCCAATTTCCTACAATAAATCAAATCATACTTCTCAATCAAGATGGTGGCTGTTTAAACGATCTCAAAGGAGATAATTCTTGTCAAAAAAATCTACCTTAGTTTAATTAATCATGAGTAAATTTTTGTTCTTAGCCAAAATCTTATCCATCCTAATCATAATCACCTCTCCTCAAAGGAATAGTATTTCTAATCATAATTGGATAGTTGCCGAAGCTAATCCTTTCACTAGTTTAGTTCCTGCACCTAGTTTACAGAAACAACAGCCCATTCAAGAAACCATTTCCAAGCAAACTACTTTACCGCCTGAAATTCAAAATGCTGTCTTTGAAGATCTTAGTAAACGAACTGGTAAAGATGGAACTAGTTTTAGGATCGCTGAAGCTGAGAAACGTACTTGGTCAGATGGTTGTTTAGGTTTGTCTGAACCAGACCAGTTTTGTACTCAAGTTCTTACACCTGGATGGCAAGTAGTTGTTACTGATGGGGAACAACAATGGATATACCGTACTAACAGTTCAGGTAATTTAGTTAAATTAGCACAATGATCAGCAAAACTTAAATGTCAAAATAATAACTTTACTAAATTTCTTATTTAATTCATAAGAATTGAAATTAGCTTTTAGCTTTCTAATTCGTGTTTTTACCAATTGAAAAGCGCAGTAAGTTTTGCTCTCAAAAAAACAGAGTTAGTCAAATTTACTTAATCTTGTCTGTTTTTGAATTAGGAATAAATAATCGTCAAAGACAAGGCTTTATAGTTTTTTTAAAATTGAACCAAAATTTTATTCATAACTTTATATACAGGATAAGCCTATTACTCGATAATAAGGTAAATTAAATAGAATTTACCTTTGTGTTCGAGATTAACCGCTTAAAAAGATGGTATTAAACTTTTATCTAATTTTTTTCTTATTTTTCTTTAAAATTTTAACTTAGTGATTATACTTAATCCTAATTAAAAAGAACTAGGGCAGCAAAAACTCTAAAAATTTTGTGCTGTAAGTGAGTGGAAGCTTAAAACTTTATTGTCTTGCTTCAGATTATTTCATTAATTTCAATTATCTAACTTATGTTTTAACCTTACTTGAACTATGTCTAATCCTCGTTTAGTTATTGCTTTAGCCGTTTATAACGGTGAAAAATATCTTAGCCAAGCAATTGAATCTATTTTGAGTCAAACTTTCACTGATTTTAAACTATTAATTGGTGATAATGCTTCAACTGATACCACTCCAGTAATTTGTCAAAAATACGCTCAACAAGACCGTCGTATTACTTATTACAGACATCCTAAAAATATTGGTGCTTCTTCTAATCACAATTTCTTATTTCAGCCAGGAGATGCACCATATTTTAAATGGGCTGCCCATGATGATGTTCTCAAACCAGACTATTTAGAAAAGTGTATTGCATTACTAGATCAAAATCCTGACCTTGCGATCGCTCATAGTTTATCCATTGAAATAGACCAAAATGGCACGCAACTAAAAACCTATGACTGTGAACCACGTCTTAATGGTGTTTTTCCCCGAACAAGATTTTGGAATATACTCTGGACAAACTACTTCAATGAAGTTTTTGGGGTAATGCGTACTCAACTAATTAAAAATACCAATTTATATGGTGGTTATGTTGGTGCTGATCGCAACTTTACCGCAGAAATGATCCTTCAAGGAGATGTTGGTTATGTTGAGGAATACCTATTTTTACGCCGTCATCACCCTGAAGCTTTTACTACTAAATTATTGGATGATGCTTCTCGGCTAAAATGGTTCGATCCAGAAGCACAAACTCCAGACTTTTTGACTGTTTATATCAAATTTCAAAAATATTTCAATTCAATTGTGCAATTGCCTTTACCACTTTCGGAAAAAATTGCTTGCTTCAAACTTCTTTTACATTGGGCAATGCAGCGAGGGCTGAATTTATCCTATACCAAAGATAATCAGCTTTCAAACAAACTTATTTCTAAGTATTTTTAGTTAGAGGAACATCGCTAATTATATATTAGAGAAGTAAAGAGGTTAACTTTGAACTATATTCAAGAAACAATTTTGACTACATCAAAATTAAAGATAAATAATTTTGGTATCATAACGCCTAGTTATGCTCCTGATTTTCAAAGATGCCAACTCTTGTGTCACAGTATTGATAAATTCCTCAGCCCTAGCGTCAATCATTATATTATTGTCGATCAAAAGGATTTATTATTATTCCGCCAATTAGAAAGAGCAAATCGACAAATAATTACTAAAGAATCAATTTTACCATGGTGGATTAAACGATTACCCACTCACAAAAACTTATGGTTCAGCTTCAAAACTCTTCCAATTAGGGGCTGGTTGATTCAACAAATAATTAAAATAGCTGTAGCGCAACAAATTCCAGAAGAAATCTCTATATTCGTAGACTCAGACGTAGTTTTTGTACGTCCTTTTAATTTAAATAATTTTATTAAAAATAATCAAGTAAGGCTGTTTCGCGAAACCGTCGGTAATAAAGTACAGAAAAAAATCCAATATAAATGGCACAAGGTAGCTAGTCATTTACTTGCTCTTCCAGATGTAGACAATCAAATTCCTGATTACATTGGTCAAATTGTGACTTGGAAAAAATCTCACGTAATTCAACTATGTAATTATCTCGAACAAAGATGGGGCAAAAGCTGGCTAGAAATTTTAGCTAATTCTTGGCACTGTTCTGAATATACTTTATATGGGATTTTTGTAGAGCGGATTTTGAAAGAAAAATCAGAACATTATTACGATTGTCAACTTATTAGTCATGATTACTGGGATCCAGTCTTTTTATCAGAATTACAGCTAGAAAAATTTATTCAACAAATTCGACCAGAACAAATAGCTATCATGATCTCGGCTAAAGCAAAAATATCTCCTCAGTCTTACCAATCTATAATTGAAAAAAATTTTAGCTTAACAACAATTAGATAAATTAACTTTAATCTAAATTGATTTTAGTAAGCTTGGTAGATTAGCTATTAAATTGAGCTAATTTTTAATTAGTTTAATTTCATAATGGGTAGTTCAAATTAAAAAAAATTGATTGTGATAATAATCACTAGTATTTTTGGTATGTCATCACATTTATATTTATCAAAATTTTACAAAATAGAATTGTAAATCAAGAATTTATAAAGAAATAGATAAGTTATCCTCAGTAGCAATGTTATGAAAATGTAAAGACCAATTACTTGAGTATAATCAGCTTAAATTGGCTACAATTTGATTTCAAGAAAATTTCAATTAATTTGGCGGTCAGTAAAAATAATTAAACTATTCAACATCAAAATGTAGCTGTTTTATTAATTAATATTTAATTGGTAACCGCTACTTACAATAATTTTTGACACGACTAATTTTTCTTCATAAATCATATCTCAATTTAAACTCAACCTCATACCAATTACCAACTCTAAGTCTACTATATTTACTAAATAGTCTAAAATTAACAATCAAAGATCACAAAAGTCTTAGAAAAAACAAAATAGCTAGAGTTTAAGGTATCTAATTGAGTTTGATATGGTCTGGAAGAAAAAACAAAGTTTATCTATTTCTTTATATTTTTTTCTTGGTTTGATTCTGTCGTTATTATTATTGTTTCAACCAATGAATAAATCTACTCAATTAAATCAATCTATTCGCATTGAAGCCGAAGATTATTTATCTGGTAATCAAGGTGTTACTTATTATGATTCATCTAATATTAATTATGGTCAAGTCTATCGTCAAGATGGTGTAGATATTGAAAAAACTACCGATCTAAGTGGTGGATACAATGTTGGTTGGATCGACTCGGGAGAATGGCTAACCTACGATTTAGAAGTTCCCGTTGATGGAACTTATGAAATAGTTGCTCGTGTTGCTTCGGAAACGAATAACAGTCACAGTTTTGGTATTTCTGTTGATGGAGAAGAATTAGACCGTCTCAATTTCAACAGTACTGGGGGATGGCAATCATGGCAAAATGTGCAAGGACAAAAAATTAACTTAACTGCTGGTAATCATAAACTGCGGTTAGATATGTACAGTTCCTTATTTAATATCAACTATCTTGAACTAATTCCCGTTACTTCAAGCGAAATTGAAAAAAATAAAAATATTAGAATAGAAGCGGAAGATTATCAAACTTATTCTGATTTAACTTCAGGAAATATTGGTCAAGCATATCGTCAAGATGATGTTGATATTGAAAAAACTACCGATACTGGTGGTGGTTATAATGTCGGTTGGATTGATTCAGGAGAATGGTTAACCTACGATTTAGAAGTTCCTGAAAGTGGTGTTTATAAATTAGTAACTCGGATTGCTTCTGACTACAATAATGACCACGGGATTAGATTTTCTCTTGATGGTAAAAGTATTGATGAAGTTAACTTTCAAGATACTGGTGGATGGCAATCTTGGCAAGATGTAGCAGGAAAAGAAATCTACTTAACTGAAGGTAGTCACCAATTTCGGTTAGATGCGGTTGGCTCTGGATTTAATATTAATTACATCGATTTTGAATATGTCTCACCTGATGAGCCAGCGAAGCCTTCAGAACCTATAGATAATCTACCCAAACCTATAGACAATCCACCCAAACCCATCGAAAATCCACCAACTTTAGAAGGGGCTACCTATTATCTTGCTCCCTATGGTAATGATTCTAATAATGGATCATTAGAAAATCCCTTTTTTAGCTTAGACAAAGTTTCTAGTGTCGCAAAGCCGGGAGACGTAATTTATTTAAGAGGAGGAGAATACAAATATACCCAGTCTCAGTGGATTGCAGCCCAAGGAACTGAAGAAGCTCGGATTACCATCATGTCTGCTCCTGGAGAAAAAGCAATTATCGATGGTTCTTATTTACCAGATCGTAAAGATTTGATCGGTATTGGCGGAAAATATCTTGACCTCAAAAACTTAGAAATCAAAAATGCCAAGCACAATGGTATTAATGGTTGGGGAGCATCACATATTAGACTGATCAATAATCATCTGCATCATAACCAATATGCTGGTGCCTGGTTTGGTTATCAGGATATGACAACCAGTACCGATATAGTTTTTGATGGCAACTTAGTTGAATATAATGATTTAGTTAGTCAATATGATGCTCCTGCTGGACATCCAGGTGCATTGGTTACGATGGGTGCAAGTAATAGCACTTTTGTGAATAATATCGTTCGCAAAAACTACGGCGAAGGCATAATTAGTGTTCTTACTAAAGGAAGTTACATTGCTAACAATCAAATATCTGATAATCTCAGCGTTAATCTTTATCTAGATAATACTTCGGATGTAGTAGCTGAAAAAAATCTGATTTACAATACTGACGATACCCGTTTTCATGTTGTTGGCAGAGCAGCTTCAGGAATTCAAGTTGCCAATGAAAAATATGATTTCTACTTTAATCTCTCTAATCCAGGAAGAGGATTCAAATTAGTTAATAACATTATTGTTGATAATGCCTACGGATTTTTCTACGGCAATTACGACAACGGGGGTGGGTTAAAAGATTCACTGATTGCCAATAACACTTTTTATCATGCAGATGATAGCCTGCTGTTTATTACGTCGGATGCTGGTCATCAAAACACTACCTTTGCTAATAATATTTTCGTTCAAGAATCTGGAGAACCATTACTTTCTTTTGAAGGTTCATCGGGAATTAATTGGTCAAATAATGGCTGGGTTGGTGGAAATCCAGGTGCAGCAAGTGGTGCGAATGATGTGGTTACCAATAATCCTGTGTTGATCAATCCTAATTTAGATAATATTTCAGGATTTGGACTCCAAAATAATTCTCCTTTTCTTGGTAAAGGAGATGCTGATTTTGGCATCGGAGAAGATTATTTTGGTAATTTAAGGAATGGCTCTATTGATTTGGGTGCAATTCAAAATTCTTAAGTAAACAGTGATATTTTCATTGACTCGCCTAAAAGATTTCCTTGCCAGCTAAATATTTAGTTATTAATCATTATTTGTACTGCCTAAAAGGCAGTTTTTTTTTATACAAATTTTATCCTTTTAAAATTATCTAAAAGATAATATTTCAGTAAAATTACTGGTTGTTTGGATAACTAAATTGATTGACTTAGGTATAATCATTTAGATATGAATTTTTATCTAAAAATAAGTTAGTCATATATCGGGAGTAAAACTTGTGTTTACAACTAAACCTACTATCTTGGTAACTGGAGGAGCTGGTTACATTGGCTCTCACGCAGTTGAATCTTTACAACAAGCTGGTTACAGTGTCATTGTTTTAGATAGTCTTGTTACAGGTCATCGAGATTTTGTAGAAAAGCGTTTGCAGGCAAAATTAATTGTTGGCGATCTTAACGATAGCAATCTATTAGCTGATATTTTTAATAGTTATCAGATTGATGCAGTGATGCATTTCGCTGCTTTTGCTTATGTAGGCGAATCAGTGGTCAATCCAGCTAAATATTATTGGAACAATGTTACTGGAACTCTTAATCTACTGCGAGCAATGACTCTTGCTTCGGTCAAAAAAATCGTTTTTTCTTCTACTTGTGCAACTTACGGTGTTCCTAGCGTAGTACCAATTCCTGAAGATCATCCCCAGCTACCTATTAATCCCTATGGTACTAGTAAATTGGTTGTAGAAAAAATGCTGGCAGATTTTGAAGTAGCTTATGGTTTAAAATCAGTTATTTTTCGCTATTTTAATGCTGCTGGAGCGCATCCCAAGGGTTTATTAGGTGAAGACCATCATCCTGAAACTCATTTGATTCCTTTAGTACTACTTACCGCTTTGGGTGTGAGAGAATCAATTTCTGTTTTTGGGACTGACTATCCTACTCCTGATGGTTCTTGTATTCGCGATTATATTCATGTTAGCGATCTTGCTGACGCTCATGTTTTAGGATTGGAATATCTTTTCAAGCAAGAAAGCAGCGAAGTATTTAATTTGGGTAATGGTAATGGTTTTTCTGTCAAAGAAGTAATCAAAGTTGCTCGACAAGTTACTAGTAAAATGATTAAGGTGGTTGAATGCGATCGCCGTCCTGGAGATCCACCAGTTTTAGTTGGTAGTAGTGATAAAGCTCGGTCTTTATTGGGTTGGCAACCTCAATATTCTGAATTGGAAACAATGATTGCTCATGCTTGGGCTTGGCATCAACAACGACATCATTTGCCTCAAAGTGAGCAAGTTAAAAAATTATCTTTAGTTTCCAAGCCAATTTACAATACTGGCACTTAAACTGATTAAAAAATATCTTTACGTTTTTGTAAAATTAGAGCGATCAATAAATAGGCAAAGGTGTGAACTCCTAAAATTCCCCAATTTAAAGCCAAATTGTTCCAGGTAGCTTGGTAAACCTCGGAGGTTTGAAAAATGTCAGCTAGGGCATTGTTTTCTGGTGCCATAGCGTTGACATCTGCAAGTGCGCCATAAGCTCCAATCGACCAACGACTTAACATCAACCAGGAAACCTTTTGCGACCAACCTTCTAAATCAAACAATACTCCAGAGAAAATAATTTGGGGGATCATTACTAGAGGCAGAATGCCATTCCCTTCATTTTCTGTAGAGACATAGGCTGATAACATTAAACTGAGAGCAGAACTAGCAATTAAAGTTAAAAGAGTGGTAATGGCAAAACCAATTGACCAGGGAATTAACACTGACTCAGGTGGATCGAACCCAATTAAGACAGCAACAGTAATCAGTAGCGTTTGCAGTACGGCGATCGCACTACGTACTAATAATTTAGAACTAATATAAGGCAGTAAACCTAAATTTAACAGCCGTTCGCGAAAATAAACCGCCGTTTCTTTGACAATTTCTCGAATTGAATTTGATAGTCCGATCCAAATAGCAATACAGCTAAAGATAAATAGTAATTTTAGGGCTAAAGGAGCTTGGGTAATACTAGGAGTTGCTAATTTGGTTAGAGGCTCTTCATTGTGAAGAGATAATGCCGTTAATCCAATCGTAATCGGACCAGAAATCAAAGCTAGAATTAAACTAACGCGATCGCGATTGACTAATTTCCAATAGCGTTGACACAGTAGCCATAACTGTTTTAAAGGAGAAATGCCCGTTCTTACCGACGCATCTGTACTCTGTTGTTCGTCTTTCCCTTCAGTTAAAGAAGTGGCGATATAAGCATAATATTGAGGAGAACGTAGATATTTGTGCGCCCATCGGTCTACTACTTTACTAATTTCTGCCTCATTTTTGCCTTCATTTAATTTGATATAAATATCTGCAAAATATTTAAAATCTTCTGAAGGCATTTCAAAAAAATCTAGAGCTTCTTGAGGTGGCCCAAAATAGCATAACTTACCACCTAAACCCATAAAAGTTAAGCGATCGCAAGCTTCAATATTACCAGTAGCATGGGTGACTAGAACTACTGTTCGACCTTGATCGGCTAATTCCCTCAATAAAGTCATCATTTCCTTGTCTAGCCCAGGATCGAGACCAGAGGTAGGTTCATCAAGGAAAAATAATTTCGGATCTGCCAGTAATTCTACGCCAATACTGACTCTTTTTCTTTGTCCGCCACTAAGTCTGTGTACTAGCGTATGACGAACATGAGACAATTTAATCTGTTCTAAAGTTTTGCTAACGATTTTTTCAATATCAATATCGGGAGGAAGACGAAGTCGACAAGCATAAGTCAAAACTTCTTCTACAGTTAACTCCTGATGGATAATATCGTCTTGAGGTACATAACCAATTTGAGAACGATAAATCGCCCAATTTTGCCTGAGATCGTCCCCATTCAAATAAACTTTGCCAGAATTAGTCGGAGCAATACCTAATAAAGATTTCATTAAAGTAGATTTTCCCGCACCACTTCCCCCAACTAAAGCAATTAATTGTCCAGGTTCAAGCACCAAAGAAACCTTATTGAGGATAATTTTTTCTTGACCTTTTTTATCTTTAACCTTGCGTACTAATTCGTGAGCATCGAGACGAATTTGATGAGTAGCGTTGTTTAACTCAAGAGCATCCCCTGTATAAAGTAGGTTAAAAGGACCAATCTGAATTGTATCGCCACGATGAAGTAAACTACGTTTATCTAATCGCTTACCATTGATAAAAGTACCGTTAGTACTATGATCGTGGAGAATATGACCTCCCTTGCTATCAGGATAAATAGTCACGTGTAGACGGGAAACGGTCGGAGCATCTAATTGCATCGAAGAATAATAGTTGGGACGAGGAGCTCTCCCTAACTCTACAGGCCACTCTTTTAAATCTTTTAAGCTCAAACGACGTTTATTCGGCATCGTCATTTGGCTACCGCTAGGATTATAGTAAGTCAAGTTAATCTGGTAACGAGGATCTTGACCTATTTGCAGTTGAGCCCCATTTTTGAGTAAATATCCCTGAGTAACATTAATGCGAGTTTGGTTAATAAAAATACCATTGCGACTGGGATTAGTGCGATCGCCATCATAAATCCGAAAGTCATTACCTTCTCGTTGGATCACAGCTTGTTTTCGGGAAAGAACTGTCCAACCAGTTTCTGGTATTTTTAAATCCGACCATTGAGGATCTCTCCCAATTGAATTAATCTCTTTTTTAAGATAAAAGCGGATGGGAGATTGTTCTCCATTGCTTAATTCAATAAATGGGTCGGTATTAACAACAGTTTGTCTAGCAAAACTACCAGTCATTGGCTTCGGGGTTAGGGATGATTCTGACAATGAGAATTTCTGCAATTATGACAGCTAAAAGGTTCTTTGTTGACTTCTGATTGATTTTTTTTAATTTCCTATCTACAGAGCCACTATTGCATAAAATAATCTCACACCAGCTATTAATTGTTAAGTAAATTACATTTTTAATCATAAATTCACTTTTGATCTTAGTGAAATTTCAAAAAAATACCTTAGTAGTTAAGTTAAATTAGCTGTAGAGGGTTAAGAAAAAATAGCAGCAGCAATACGAGTCGGGAGCTTTAAAATAATGTCTAACTCAATAGCAGGTAAAGAGGAGATACCTTTTGGCACAATTATTGACAATCGTTATCTAATTCAAAAAATTTTAGGACAAGGAGGATTAGGGCGTACTTATCTCGCCTTTGATACTCATCGTTTTAACGAACCTTGTGTTTTAAAAGAATTTGCTCCTTTTGGTTCTGGACAATACGACCTAGAAAAATCAAGGGAACTCTTTAAACGCGAAGCTAAAATCTTACATCAAATTGTTCATCCTCAAATTCCCAAGTTTTTAGCTTGTTTTGAAGGACATGGACGACTTTTTTTAGTCCAAGAGTATGTTAACGGCAAGACTTATTCTGCTTTACTTAAACAAAGACGACAACAGGGTACCAACTTTTCTGAACCAGAGGTCATTCAATGGCTGATGAATTTACTACCCGTTTTGGAATATATTCACCAACGTGGTATTATTCATCGCGATATTTCTCCTGACAATATCATGAAACCTGATGGTGAAGAACTACCAGTCCTGATTGATTTTGGTGTAGGGAAATTAACTAATATTGCTTTATTAGATGAGCATGCTAGTACCGATCATCAATCTTACGTGGGCAAAATGTCTTTTGTGGGCAAAATTGGTTATGCTCCCAGAGAACAGATTAGTATGGGTCGTTGTTCTCCTAGTAGCGATCTTTATTCGTTAGGAGTAACAGCAATTGTTTTGTTAACAGGAAGAGAACCGACTATGTTGCTAGACCAATATTCTTTGGAATGGCAATGGCGTAATTATGTTACTGTTAGTTCGGCATTTGGCAAAATTCTTGATAAGATGACTGCCGATAGACCGGTACAACGTTATCAGTCTGTACAAGAAGTCTTGTTGAACCTGCAACAAATTACTCATGGTCAACCTCTAACATTTCCGACTTATTCTCCCTCACAAATAAATCCTCAACCAATTTCACCTCAAGATGAGGAGGACACTGTTATTGTTAGTTCTACTTCACCTCCTGTCTCCCATCATTCATCGGCTTCTTTCCATTCAATAGATGAAACACAATTGGTAGATAACAATACTCCCCCTGCTTCCTCTCCTTCTTCCCAAGTTCAACCACTACGCTCGGTTGAAGAAACTAAGTTAGTTAATGATTGGTCATCATCAAATTCTTCTACTCAACCATTGGAAGAGACGATGATTGTTAATTCTACTCAATCTGAGCCAAGGAGATTATCAAATCAACCTCATAATCCTAAGGGGGCATCCATTAGTCCATCTACGGCTAATTACACTCCCATAGCTTCGCTCGATCCCAAATTTATTAAGCGATGTCAGCATGAGTTAGCTTATTGTATTGGTCCAATGGCATCTTTGATAGTAGAAGAAATTTTAATCCAATATGCGCCCAGATCTCCTGAAGCTTTGATTGATGCACTAGCAGAACAAATACCAGATGCTCAAAAAGCAATTCAGTTTAAACGACGTTTGTTATCTTAAGATAGCTATTGCTCTCTTTTATATTTATTGACTTGGCTCAGTCGGTTCATTGCCATTGCTAAACTTAATTTCATCCGTTTAAAAGCTTCTGCTAAATTGCCAATTTCGTCATTAGAAGTTTGTTCAAATTCTGCATCCATATAGCCTGTACTTACTTCTTCAGCTACTCTTGCCATTCTATTTAAAGGACGAATTACATTACGATTTAGCAAATAATTTACTAGTAGAATAACTGCAATAAAAACTAAAGAGATAATTGCCATAATCAAGATAAATGATTGACGAGCGCGGTCGAATACTGTTTTGGCAGGTACAGAAATTGTTTGAGTTCCAACTATCTCATTAAGTTTCCAACCCATGCCGTTGACTGAACCGTACCTTTCTATCACACTAGAAGGTGCAGCTTCAGGAGTACTGTGACATTCTAGACAACTGGCTTGGGTTATTTGAATCGGACGAGCAATATAAAATAATCTACCACTGGGAGCAGAGCGAAATCCTGTTAGTTCTTTGGTATTGTTATTGGCAATAAATTTTGCTACTAATTCTTTTTCAAAACTATCGGCTTTATCTCTTAAATTGGATGGATTAATGGTAGCTTCTTTATAAAAAAAATCGCGGTAATTTGGATTTTTTTGTCTTAAAGTTTCAAAAACTTCTCTAGCAGAATAAGCAGGAATAGTTTCCGGGAGAAATTCTTCATCAATTCGGTCGACTAATTCTGGTTTAACCTGAACATTAGTATATTCTCTAACCGAGTTCATGGTTTCCATCAGAATAAAAGCTTGAGAAGCAATTTCGTTTTCTGTAGCGTGTTTAAGAACAGTCGCTAACGCGCCACCAACTAAAGTCAGTCCAATTAGCAAAATTGCTAATAAGAAGATTGTAAATTTTTGTTTTAATTTCCAATTTTTCATGTTTTTAATAGAATGTTTTTCTAATCGATAGGATATAGCTAACAGTAAATTTAGTTGTCAAAATTGACAATGATTTCAATATTTCAATTAAAGACAAAGGATGAGTAATGACAGAAAATCTATCGGGTCAAAAGTACTCTGCTGTAAAATTACAGAACCGACTTCGACTTCGTCAAACTATCAGCAAATCTTTAGCGACCTATATCGGTTTAATTGCGATCGCTGTAATCATGTTATTTCCTTTATTATGGTTAGTTGGGACTTCTTTCAAATCTCCAACAGAAGATATCTTTAGTTTCCCACCTCAATTATTGCCTCGGCAACCAACTTTACAGAATTTTCTGTCAGTTTGGCAGACTTATCCTTTTGGTACTTATCTTATCAATAGTGCGATCGTAGCTGGATTAACAGTAGGATTAAATTTATTATTTTGTTCTCTAGCAGCTTATCCTTTAGCCCGACTCAATTTTCAGGGTAGAAAATTAATCTTTGCGTTGGTAGTTGCTACGATTATGATTCCTTTTCAGATTGTGATGATTCCGCTTTATATTCTGGTTGTTAATCTGGGATTAAGAAATACTTATCTTGGGGTGATTTTTCCTAATTTAGCTTCTGCTTTTGGTATTTTTTTATTACGACAAGCATTTCAAGGCGTGCCAAAAGAATTAGAAGAAGCAGCTAGAATTGATGGTTGTTCAGAATTAGGTATTTGGTGGCATATTATGCTTCCTGCCATTCGTCCTGCTTTAGTTACGTTAGCTATCTTTGTCTTTATTGGTTCTTGGAGTGATTTTCTTTGGCCTTTAGTTGTTCTTGACCGCCCTGAATATTATACTTTGCCTATTGGCGTGGCTAATCTTGCAGGGACTTTTTCTCTGGACTGGCGACTGATTGCTGCTGGTTCAGTTATTTCGATCGCACCAATTTTATTGTTATTTCTTTTAGTTCAAAGATATATTATTCCAACTGATATTGGTAGTGGTGTAAAAGGATAGTTGCTAAATTTTGTTTGTCTTTAAACTTCTTTATTTGACTTAAAAATAATAGCCTAAAAATATTTACCAAAACCTTAATCAAAGTTTGACTAAATTATTAATACTAGTTTTCCAAAGCGACAACTAACCAGACAATCATTGTTGTTCCAGGTAAACTAGTATTTTTTTCGATATTATTAGGACTAATTATTTCAATTTGTCCTCTCATTTTTTCTATTAAATCTTTGGCAATTGCTAACCCTAAACCGCTTCCAGGAATATCACTTTGAGTTTGAATACCACGATAATGACGTTCAAAAATTTTGTTTCGCTCTTCACAAGGAATACCATAACCACTATCACTAATAGTAATTCCTAACCAATTTTGTTGTGCTTGGTCTAATTTCTCGATTGAAGAAATTTTAACTTTTCCACCAGGTGGAGTATATTTTATAGCATTATCGATTAAATTATTGAAAACTTCCCTTAAAGCTTGAGCATTAGCCATTACCATTGGTAAATACTGAGGTAAATCAGTGATTAATTCTAGATTTTTTTCGGCTGCAATTTCTCTCAAGGAAATTAATAAGGTTTCTAATACATCTAATACTGATACTGCTTTTAATTCTGAAACATTTCCAGGTAGTAAAAAATTCTTAGATTTAGGAATATCCGTTGATAAACGTACCGAAGTGGTACTTAAAGTTAATTGGTTATTTGCTTCGGCTTCTGCTTCAGTTTCTGTTTCAAATTGTTGTAATAATTCCTGTAATCGATCGCTTTCTCGTAAAATACTCTTGGCAACAGATTGATTGCGGTCTTCTGGTAATAACCTTTTAATTAATAGTTTACTAAAAGTTTTTAAAGCAGTCAGTGGATTGCGTAATTGATGCAATAAATCATCCAATCTATCTTGCTCAATTTGGCGTAAAGTTTCTTGTGTAGCTAATTGTTTTTGATACCATTGATAACGGTGATCTAAAAAACGAGCAATTGCTAAAGTTTGAGCTATTTTTTCAATTTGTTCTAATTCTTTTGGTTGCCAATCTTCATCTTTTTGGCTAACTAATACACCCATCACTCTAGTGTCATAAATTAAAGGCAAAATTAACTGTTTGTTAACCTGAGAATTTTGTTCTATTTCAGAATGAGCAAGGCGGTTTTCAACAATTGTTCCTTCCAACAAAGGAAAGGAAGATAATTGAACTTGAGTTGTTAATTGTTCTAAATTTTTATTGAAACTAATATTTGGTAATTCTTCCCCTCCCTCGAGCAAATTTCGAGGATAAATTGCTAAAGGAACTAATCTTCCTTGTTTATTTTCTACTAGCTCTTCAGTTAAATACACCGCACTCCAAACCACTCCCACTCCTCGACTCAGTAATTCTAGTTGAGCTTGACAGAGAGTAGTAAAATCGGCACTAGCAGAGATAAACGAATAAGACATTGAACAACAAATTTGGAGTTGAAAAATAATGTGAGCGAAATTCAACTAAACTTTATTAATTTTTATATCTTTTTTTGGGGTTCATTAGTATGTCAAAAGATTAAATTACCTTGGAATATGACAACGATTGCCTTTGGTTAATCGAAGGATTTAGCTAGTTGATTTTTTTTGCTTATCACGATACAATTTGCTCGGGTTTTGTAACTATAAATACAGGTTTTAGGGTAAAAATAGGAGGTGCTGGGTTGGCAAGGAAACGTAAACGTAAAAGCCGCCGTCGTCAGGAAGGACGCAAAATTCTAGAGCTAGTCCCTCATTATAATATTGAAAGTGGCAATGATAAACCAGTAACAGCAGCTCGTAAATATATTGCTTCTTTGGGGATTGCTCCTCCAGCTTTATTAGTAGTCAGAAGAAACGAGCATACCACAGATCGATACTTTTGGGCGGAAAAAGGTTTATTTGGTGCGCAATACGTTGAAGAAAATCATTTTCTTTTCCCTAGTTTGCAATCTTTAGAAATTAAAGAACAAGATAAGAAAAAAACTGTTGCAGTTACCAGTAGTCGTTGAGAGTTAGTCTCAATTCTCTGGTTTTTTTTAATAAAACTAATAGAGACGTTGTTAATATTTAAAGCGTCTCTATTTTTCGCATAAAGGTCGATTACTCAACTAATTGCAAAGATAAATTCTGTTGCAGTTGCAGTAATTCATCTCGATGAGCGGTTACAGTTAAAAGATTTGATTGGTTTGGTTGTAACTTTAAATCTGTCTGGATTGATAGGGAAACCTGTTCTAATCTTCCGGCTTTTCGCCAATAAAAAATACCTGCCAGAGGAGCTAGAATAATTAATCCCCAGACTAAATTACCTACAGCGGGATAAACCCAGAAGAGTACTAACGCCAAACAAGATAAACCTATCGCAGCTAGAATTGTTAAAAAAATTGCTAAAAACCAACTAGGCTGAACAAAACCTTCTAAGGTGACTTGTTTTTTTTCTTTATCCCAATCAATTACTCGATAAGCTCTTGTTTTAAAATATTGTTGTAATTTTTGCCATAAAATTTCCTCTGATTCAGTTGATAAAAATTGAATTTTTTTAGTACGGTCTTTAACCGAAGCTCGAATAAAGAAAAATAATCCTACTGTCATTAATAGGGTTAGTAGGAAAGTAGAAGAAATAATTGTTGTATCCACGACTTTACTGATCTATTTGCCATCAAGCAAAAATTGCAATATATTTTTACAATTAATAGTAAACTTATACGTAGATCAATTGCACATTTTTTAGAAAAGACAAACTCACCAACTTTGTTGTTCATGTTCTGGTAAGCAAGTTGTTTGATTGATTTCGCATTTAGTTAAGACAGAGTTTTAGATCAGGTCTGTTAATCGGTCTAAATAAACTTACTTGCTTCTAACTTGTCTTTTCCTCCTGTCTTTCTCCACCAATCACATAACTTCTAACTTTTAGAGTCGTCTCGCTCCGCGTAATAGTGATTATAGTAATAAGAAGAGCCATTAGAACTACGATTAACCTGATTGGCTATGATACCCAAAACTGGGAAATTAGACATTTTTAAATTATCAATGTTTTGTTTCAGTAACGAGCGGTCAGTTTTATTCATCCTGATGACTAATACTACTCCATTAGTACGACCAGCCAAAATTCTTCCATCAGCAAATCCTAGGATGGGAGGAGTATCGTAAATAATAAAATCATATTGACCTTCATGTTGTAATTCTTCCATCAAATCTTGCATTCGTTTAGAAGAAAGCAAGCGAGTTGGATCTGGAGGAATATCTCCAGCAGTAAGAACCGATAAATTATCCCAATGGGGAACTTTTTGAATAGCTGCGTTTACATCCAAACCAGTTGCTAAGACATTACTTAACCCTTCTGTGTTGTTAAGTCCCATCCAACGATGAACTTGAGGACGACGTAAATCAGCATCAATTAATAAAACTTTTTGTCCCATTGCTGCTGCTGCTTGAGCAAGATGAGAAGAAATCGTCGATTTACCTTCAGAAGGAATTGAAGAACTAATGACAATTGAATTAATCGGACTATCAGAACCTAGTAGCTTAATATTGGTACTGAGAGAACGAAATGCTTCTAAAAACGGCGAAGCATTATACCAATTACGTTTGCCTCCTGAAGTTGCTTTTTCTTCGGTTTTAGGCGTTAAATTGAGGGTATTATTGCCAATTTGTAGCTGAGGTAAGCCGACTGGTTTAGTTTCTGATTCTGTCAATAATTCAAGAGGTTTTAACTCTTTTTGTAAAGGAATAGAACCTAGAAGTGGTAACTTAACAGAATCTTTTAATTCTTCTGTATCGTGGAAAACAGGATCTAGACGCTCGGCAAGTAAAGCAGCACCTAATCCTAGACAAATTCCGCCAATTAAACCTAGTGCTAGATTGCGAGGAGGATTTGGAGATACAGGATCCTCTTCTAGTAAAGGGTTAGCGATTAATTGCCAGGGTAAAGCTTGTTGAGCAGCCTGGAGTTGAAGTTTTTCTTCTGCTGCTAGAAAACGGTTTAAACTTTCTGTCGCAACAATTAGTTGACGTTGTATATCTGTATATTGACGAGCAATTACAGGCATTTGTTTAGTTAAGCCATTTAATTGTGCGATCGCTTGTTGTAATGCTTGTTCACGCAGTTTTAAAGTTTCAATTTGATTGGCAGTATTAATCAACTGCTTATTGAGTTCTAAACGAAGAGTACTAGGAGAAGCCATTGAAGAAGAATCTTGTATTTCTTGAGAAAACTTATCTCCTAAAACCCTCATTGCTTCTTGTTGCAATAGAGGAAGTAATTCCTGTCGTTTATCTTGAAGAGCTTGAACTACAGGGTTGGCAGGTTGAAAACGAGCCGATTCTTTGGCTAATTCTACTTCTACTTGTTGTAATTCGTTCAGTAAATTTTGATAACGAGGAGATTCACTTAAATAACTACCTGCGATCGCTTGATTAGGTTCTAAGCCTATTTGTCGCTGTAGGTTAGCATATAAAGACCTGGTTTCATTAAGTTGAGTTTTAACTTCAAAAAATTTTTCTTCAAAATTAACTAAATTTGTGGATAAGAGACTTGCTTGTTGGTCGGGATCGAGAAGATTGTATTTTTGGCGAAAGTTTTGCAGTTTTTCTTGTAGCTCATCTACTCTAGCTCGAACTCCAGGTAATTGTTGTTCAACAAATTCAATTCCTTGTTTAACTTCTACTCTTCTTTCTTCTAATGAATAAGTTAAATAAGCTTGAGATAAATTATTAAGAACGAATTGAATTTTTTGAGGATCGGGGTCAGTATAAGATATTTCTAGGATTTTAGTTTCGTCAATTCGCTCAATTTTTAGGGGAGATTTATTTTCCCTAATTAATTCATCGTAAGTAATTTCAGGATATTTCTTTTCTAAAGTATTAATAATCGGATTCATGACATTGGGACTACGCAAGACCTCAATTTGGGTATCGTAATCTAAGCCTTGCCATTCTCCCCCCAAAATAGTCAAAGGATTTTCTAAAGAATTTTCTCCTGTTTTTTCATTAGTAACTGGTTCGACTAAGACTTGAAAACTACCACGATACTTAGGTTCTTGGGTAAA
Source organism: Stanieria sp. NIES-3757 (assembly GCA_002355455.1). Lineage (NCBI taxonomy): Bacteria > Bacillati > Cyanobacteriota > Cyanophyceae > Pleurocapsales > Dermocarpellaceae > Stanieria > Stanieria sp. NIES-3757. Next base: position 1,943,415 of record AP017375.1, on the reverse strand, counting down.
TGTCCAAAGAGCTGTAAGTGTCGTAACGCCAACTACTACAGCAGTAATTAGACGTAAACGATGTTTGACTACGTTTAAAAGTTGACGCAGATCGATACTGTCTTCATCTTCTTCAATCGCAGTATGATCGATGACAGGAGGCATAGTATATAGATAATTACCGTTGCCATTGCCATTACCATTGATTTTATTGAGATAAACAGAGCGATCGGAGCCCGCATTTTGCATTATTAATATTCCTCACAACACGGAATCTTTCATGATATGGAACTTGATGTAATGCTGCCCTAATAATTATGTCAGAGTAAGAGCAGCATAATTACGAAAAAAGTATTTATAACCCAAAAAGCAATCTTACAACACCTAAAGCTCCCCCAATTGGATTAAAGATTGAACCAGTAGTATCACTTACTGAAGCTAATCCTGAACGACTAACTACAACTACATCATTATTTCTCAAAGTAGGATTATTTTCATCATTAATGCCACTGGCAAAATCAACTTGAATTTGACGTTTGGTAACTGTACCGTTGGGGTTGAGTCTAACTAATTCTACATTGCCTGTTTTAGCGCGTTGAGCATCAAAGCCACCTGCTGCTAAGATCGCTTGGTTTAAAGGAGTATTAGGAGGAACTTCTACCGGTCCAGGAGTACCAACTTCTCCCACGACATTAACTTTAATCACATCAGGAGAAAAGGTAGCTGATGCTAGAGTCTCTGAATCTTCGGGAGATAACTGCTCTGCTTGCGGGATTTTAATGCTATCACCTTCTTGTAAGATTAAATCTTGTTTTTGATCTCCTTGTTGAAGTAAATTCCATAAATCAACAGTTACTGTTTTCTTTTGTCCATCCCAAGTTTGTCTTTCTACTTCTACTTTTTTGACGTTAGCTAATGGCTTAATCCCTCCTGCTAAAGCTAAAGCATCACTAAGTCTTGGCGGCAAATTTCCGCCTGTCTGCTCGCTTTGAGTTTGCTCGGCTTGATTTAGATTAGTTTTCTGGGTCGAGCGCGGTTGAACAGTATATCTACCAGGACGATAAATTTCTCCGATTATAGCAACTTGAATTTCATTTTCTACACCAAAGGTTGCACCAGCACTGGCTAATCTTTCTATTTCTTGTAGATTAACCTCTTTAACAGTAGGGATAAACAGGGTATCTCCATCCCTTAAACGCAAATCGTCTAATCTGCCTTCCTCAAAAAGTTTCCAGGCATTAACAGAAAATACCTGTTCTGCACCTCTAACCTTTCTTCTCACTTGAACATTACGGATATCAGCCAGGGTAGTAATTCCTCCAGCTTGCCTGACCATAGAGACAGCAGTAGGAAATTCTTTAGTTTGACTGAAGTTTACTTTATAAGAACCCGGGTCGTTTACTTCTCCAGCAATAGTAATATTCATCGGACGAGGAGAGATTAAACCAACAGTAACCACAGGACGTTTTAAATACAATTTGTATTTTTCGGAAACTAGATCGGAAGTTTCTTTAAGAGTTAAACCATTAACATTAACTTTACCTACTAAAGGTATGCTGATAGTCCCATCTACTAAAACAGGATACTCACCGCTATACTCTGCTACTTGAAAGATATCTAATTTAATTTGATCTCCAGGTCCAAGAGTGTAATCAGTTTCTGTGTTGATACCATTAATATTATTGTTTGCTCCAGAAGAAGGATTAGTTATTGCTCCTGGAATAGGAGTATTATCTGTTGCTTCTGTAGTATTACTCGGAGATTGCGTAGGTGTTGGTTGAGCAATTACTGGAGTTAATTGAGCAGCAACTAATAAAGCTACTGTTAGTGACGATAATTGATACACTTGATTGGTAAATAATTTTTGAACAACAGAGTTTATCTTCATAAAAAGATCACAATTTGTAAAATACATTATTGCGACTAGATTATCATTATTATTGCTAGAAGTTAAAATGTCGAAAAAACAGAAACAAAAGTTCCCTTATTTACTTGGTTCTAAGTGGACAGCAAAACAAAAAACTTGGGGTTGGAGGCATTTTCAAGTTATCAATCGACAAAATCGAGGTAAATGGATTTTTGCTGAAATGGTAGCTTCTTGCGATCCTCAAACACGTTTTTGGATTAATGCTCAACAATTAAAAGATTGTTCTCTCTGGCAAGCTGGCTGGCAAACTTTAACAGAAATTGAACAATTAGAAGATGATTTAGATAAGTTGATTTTTGGCTCACTTGATTAAGCGATTAATTTGCATTAATTATTAGTAGTTTGATTCAAATAAATTTGGTTGGCAAAATCATAACATTGTCTTGTTGTAATTTAACTTTAAAATATCAAAATTGAGCAGATCGATGACGGCTGTTGCTTTAGAAAATGTTTATAAAATTTATAATCAAGTACCTGTAGTTGATAATCTTTCTTTTTCAATTAAACAAGGAGAAATATTTGGTCTACTCGGACCAAATGGAGCGGGAAAATCTACTACGATTAAAATGTTAATTACTCTCTCCAAACCTAGTAAGGGTAAAATTCAAATAGCTGGTTATGATATAACGCATCATTCTACTTTAGTCAAGCGAAGTATTGGTGTTGTTTTACAACAACTTAGTGTAGATGGAGAGCTTTCGGTTTGGGAAAATTTAGAATTTCATGGACGAATGCATCATATCCCCAATCCTGAAAGACAACAAAGAATTAATCGTTGGTTAGAATATGTTGCTTTAGAAAATAAAAAGGATGCTTTAGTCAAAACTCTTTCTGGCGGAATGAAACGCCGTTTACAAATTGCTAGAGCGTTACTTCATCAACCAAGCATTTTGTTTTTGGATGAGCCAACAGTAGGATTAGACCCCCAAACCCGTCGTCGTCTCTGGGAAATCATTCAAGATTTGAATCAGCGGGGTATGACAATTTTATTGACTACTCACTACATGGAAGAAGTAGAGTTTTTATGCGATCGCATTGGAATTATGGATGCGGGTAAACTGATTGAACTGGGTACATTAGAGCAGTTTCGTTCTCATTATGGTAAAGCTATTGTGGTTAAACAACAAGGCGACCGCATTGATTATCAATTTTTCGCGACGGTAGCTGAGGCAAATCAATATCTTGATTCTTTACCCGATAAAACGGGTGTCATGGTTCGGGATTCTAATTTGGAAGATATATTTGTCAAACTGACTGGACATCAATTGAATTAAATTTCATCTGATTAAAATCCGTAGTTCTTGAGATACTGATAACTGTACAGACGTAGCATGCTACGTCTCTAATTACTGATAACTGAAAAAAATGGGAGCAATTCAAGCACTAAGAGGAACAAAAGATATACTGCCTGAAGAAGTCGGTTATTGGCAGTTAATTGAAGATAAAGCTAGAGCAATTCTCGCCAAGGCGGTTTATCAAGAAATTCGGACTCCTATTTTTGAGCAAACTGATTTATTTGAAAGAGGAATTGGTGAAGCGACAGATGTAGTGGGGAAAGAGATGTACACTTTTACCAGTAGAGGTGGTGATAAATCGATTACGCTTCGTCCCGAAGGTACAGCAGGAGTAGTACGCTCTTTTATTGAGCATAATCTTTATGCTCAGGGTGGGGTACAACGTCTTTGGTACACTGGGGCTATGTTTCGGTATGAACGTCCTCAAGCTGGTCGTCAGAGGCAGTTTCATCAGATTGGGTTGGAGTTATTAGGCAGTAATTCTCCTCGTGCTGATGTGGAAGTAATTGCTTTAGCTACTGATTTACTACAAAGTTTGGGTTTAAAAAATTTAAAGCTCGATCTCAATTCAGTAGGTAATGGTGAGGATCGTCAAAACTATCGAGAAGCGTTGGTTAATTATTTGACTCCTTACCAGCAAGAGTTAGACCAAGATTCTCAAGACCGTTTAACTCGTAACCCGTTACGAATATTAGATAGTAAAGACGAGAAAACTCAAAAAATCGCCCAAGATGCTCCTAAAATTATCGAACATTTGGGAGATGAATCTAAAAAACACTTTGATACCGTTCAACAGTTACTAACTGATTTGGGGATTGAATATCAAATTAATCACTGTCTCGTTAGAGGTTTGGACTACTATACTCACACTGCTTTTGAAATCAAATCAGACGATTTAGGGGCGCAAGCAACTGTTTGTGGTGGGGGTCGTTACGATGGTTTAGTTGCCGAATTGGGAGGGCCTGATACTCCTGCTGTGGGTTGGGCAATTGGGATGGAACGGTTGGTCTTGCTGCTTAAACAGTTACAACAAACACCTATTCATCAACCCGATTTTTATTTAATTTCTAGGGGAAAAAAAGCAGAAGCACAGGCTTTGGTTTTAAGTCAAAAACTACGTAGCCTTAATTTTACGGTGGAATTAGATCTAAGTGGCAGTGCCTTTGGGAAACAGTTTAAACGAGCAGACCGCAGTGGTGCAGTAGCTTGTCTAGTAATTGGAGACGCAGAGGCAGAAAATCAAACGGTTAATCTGAAATGGTTAGCCTCAGGAGAACAAACTGCGATCGCGCAAACTCAATTACTCAGTTCGGCAGAGGAATTGAATCAAAAAATTAGACAATTGCGAGCCTCTTAAGCAGCTAGTTGTCCGCCAGTAACGTCATATAATGCACCAGTTACAAACCTATTGTCTGAAGAAGCTAAGAAAATGTAAGCTGGTGCAAGTTCTTCTGGTTGGGCTGCTCGTTTAATAATGCCGTCGGTATCGTAATTATCGACTTTTTCTATTGGCATGGTAGCAGGAATATTAGGAGTCCAAACAGGATCAGAAACTACACAATTGACTCAAATACCGCGATCGCCTAAATTTAAAGCGAGAGATTTAGTAAAGGTATGTACCGCACCTTTTGAAGTAGCATAATCAACTAGCATTTCTTATTTTTGTTATCAAAAATAGCAACTTCTGCACCTTCCATAGCATAAGCGAGAAGTCCGCTCCTTGTGTCGCGGTCTCACCAAGGGCGAGGCGCAAAGCGATCGCTACTATTTGTTCAATTCCCGAGTCTCCACCAGGAATAATTGCAACTTTGCCTAGCAATTTATTCGCTGGACTATAGTCAGAAAGATCGCTATCGGGTTGGGGTGTTATCTCTCTTTGAGAGGCAGGATAATCTAATTTTTGACCAAGAATATCTTCAGATGTAAGACGACGTTTATTAATTTGCATTTTGGCAATACCTCTAGTTACTTTTTAAAAAATTTGATGATTGAGAATCTAGTTTTAATGTGATGAAATTTTGATTTTCTATTTGGTCGAAACGGGAATTAATTATTGTCAATATAAAAAAAATCCTTAAAAAAAATATATCTTTAGTCAGATTTAAACTGGAAATAATTTAATACTTTTGTTATAGAGAAAAATGTTTTAGTTTTGAATATTTATATGATAAATTAAGAAAAAATAACTTTTTTGTCGGGGTTAGTTGGCTGTTCGACATTTTTGTTTAAAATAATAATAATAGCAAGAAATTGAATTCTAAATTAAACATTTAGAACAACTGTCAATATTTTTAATAAAAGATTTTTTGGCATCATTGTTTAAAAAACAATAATCTGAGAATTGTCAAAACAAAAGAAATAATTGAATTTGATATTTATCGTAATTAATTTAACGAGCAATCATTAATAAAAAAATATTTATTAGATTATTATAAAAAGGAATTAAATAACATACTTTTCAATAATTATTATTTTTGATAAATCAATTTTATTTTCATATATATTTTTTTTAATAGTTAAACCGTGGGAGTCATGAATTATCAATTTTTAAATATTCCTAATTCTCAAACAAAGCAAGAAGCAATTATTACCAAACCTAGTGAGATCGATAGAAACACAACTGAAAACTTTGCTGTGCCACCAGCAGCATTAATTGTAATTCCTGGAGGTTTAGTGTTATTAGCAGCAATACTAGGCTTCTATCGCAAAATCAGTTTGACCAAACTTAAAGACCGTTCATTGTTTGACACAGACGAGCAAACTACTTGTAAAAATTGTCGGTTTTTTTCTCATAATCCCTATCTCAAATGTGCCTTACATCCATCTAGAGTTTCGACAACCGAATCAATCGATTGTGTAGACTTTTGGTCAAATAAGAGCGATCGCTTTAAACAAAAGTCCAAATAGTTAATTGAAAAAATCCTGCTTATAATTCTTTTAGGTATTAGTTTTTATCTCTCCAGGAAGATGACTTGTTGATAATTTGAAGCGCAAAATTGAGACGGAAATAATTCAAGAGAAAACAATATGGCTAGTGAACAATATCAACACGCCATCGGTACTTTTCCGACTCGTGAACACGCTGAAGCTGCTCTTCGAGAACTGAGAGATTCAGGTTTTAACATGGATAAAATTTCTGTGATTGCTCAAAATGCTGATTCTCAAGAGCCTATGGGTGGAAAAGAAGTACATTCCCCAGAGCAACAAGCTCAAGAAGGTGCAATCGCAGGAGCTACAGGTGGTACTTTAATCGGTAGTTTTTTGGGGTTGCTGGGAGGTTTAGGTGTAATCGCAATTCCTGGACTGGGTGCAGCAGCGGAAGTAGGCATTGTCTTAGCCAATACTTTATTGGGTAGTGGTGTTGGTGCAGCAGGTGGTGGCATTATTGGAGCTTTAGTTGGTTGGGGTTTACCTGAAGATCAAGCTCAATACTACAAAGAAATGCTTTCCCAAGGTAACTACGTAGTGATGTTAGAGGGAACTGAAAGCGAAGTAAAGGGTGCAGCAACTATTTTGCAGAATCGTTTGATGAGCGACTGGAATACTTACTATGCACCAACAACCCATCCTTATACGGGTATGGGTATGGGAATGATTTAGTTCTTCAATAATATCTGTAAGATTGCCCAAACTTATGTCCACCAAAACCACCCCAATCGATCGAGAGACAGCTAGTTCTTGTTCAGTAGAGGAAGTTCTGCAAAGTTTTTCAGTTGACTTAGAGCAAGGATTAGACAGTGCTACAGTCAAACGAAGAAGACAAAAATACGGTGCTAATCAACTTCAAGAGTTTAAGCAGCGTAGTGCTTGGCAAATTTTAATTACTCAGTTTAAAAGTCCGATTATTGGTCTTTTGGCAGTAGCAGCAATTCTTTCTTTTGTCTTTCAGGAATGGGTTGAAGGGATAGCTGTGATTATTGCTATTTTGTTGAATGCCACAATTGGTTTTTTTACTGAAATTAAAGCAGTTCGTTCGATGGAGTCTCTGCACCAACTTAGCGAGACGAAAACTAAAGTAAGGCGAGCTAGGAGAATACAAGAGATCAATGCTGAAGAACTTGTTCCTGGAGATATTGTCATTTTAGATAGTGGAGATTTGATTGCTGCTGATTTACGAGTAATTAAAGCCTCTAAACTGCAAATTGATGAATCCCCTTTAACAGGAGAATCGGTTCCTGTCAGTAAAACTACAGAGCCATTAGAACGAGAATTACCTCTTGCCGAGCGTACTAATATGTTGTACAAAGGCACGGCAATTACTAGAGGTTCGGGGGAAGGGGTTGTTGTGGCAATCGGGATGGAGACAGAATTAGGTCATATTTCTTCCCTTACTGCCGAAGCAGAAGAAGAAGTTACGCCTTTAGAAAAACGACTCGATAGTCTAGGACGCAGGTTAATTTGGATTACTTTAGTAATCGCAACTGTCATAGTTGTGGTGGGAACTCTTGGTGGTAGAGATTTATATCTCATGGTCGAAACAGCGATCGCACTGTCGGTGGCTGCTGTACCAGAAGGATTACCAATTGTAGCGACGGTTGCCTTGGCACGGGGAATGTGGCGCATGGCAAAACGAAATGCTTTAATTAATCGTCTTTCGGCGGTAGAAACATTGGGTGCAACTAGTGTTATTTGTACAGATAAAACAGGTACTTTAACCGAGAATCGCATGACAGTGGCGGAAATTGCTGTGGATCAGGGCAGGATTGAAGTGACGGGAGAGGGATTGGAAGCCAAGGGGGAATTTAATCTAGATAGTCATAGAATTGAACCTGATTCCCAAGAAACCCTGAAAGCACTGTTAGAAGTTGGGGTGTTATGTAACAATGCTGCTTTACCCTACGAACAAGATAACGACGACCATAAAGTAATTGGCGATCCGATGGAAGTTGCTTTGTTAGTCGCAGGGGCTAAAGCGGGAATTAACCATCAAGAGATTCTTCAGCAACAACCAGAAGTCAAAGAAGAAGCTTTTGATTCGGAAACCAAAATGATGGCAACCTACCACGAAACCGATGGGAAATATCGAGTTGCGGTTAAAGGTGCGCCCGAATCAGTTTTACCAGCTTGTTCTCATTACTTAACTGCCGAAGGTGCTAAAGCAATGAATCGCCAAGGCTATGAAGCTTGGCAACAAAAATGCGATCGCTTGGCTCAAGATGGTTTAAGAATTTTAGCTCTAGCTCAAAAAACTGTTGATAGTAGTGAGATTAAACCATACGAAGAATTAACTCTACTCGGCGTAGTGGGATTGTTAGATCCACCACGACAGGATGTTAAAAAGGCTCTCAAAGCTTGCCACCAAGCAGGAATTCGCGCCATTATGGTTACGGGTGACCAACCAGTCACAGCAAGAAACATTGGATTAGCAGTAGGTTTGACTACTGAACAAGAAGTGGAAGCTGTCCCTGGCAAAGCTTTAAAAAGTCCTGACGAACTATCACCACAAGAACACGAACGTCTGCGACAAGTACCTATTTTTGCCCGTGTCAGTCCCGAACAAAAACTTAATCTAATTGCGCTGCATCAGGAAGCGGGTTCAGTAGTAGCCATGACAGGAGACGGTGTTAATGATGCTCCTGCCCTCAAAAAAGCTGATATTGGTGTAGCGATGGGAAAACGAGGTACGCAGGTAGCTCGCGAAGCAGCCGATATGGTATTGCAAGATGATGCTTTTAGCTCAATTATTGCAGCTGTTGAACAGGGAAGAGCGATTTTTAACAATATTCGTAAATTTACTCTTTATTTACTATCTGGCAACGTAGGAGAAATCATTGTGGTAGCTGCTGCTTCGTTCACCGATGCCCCCTTACCTTTATTACCCTTACAAATTCTCTTTCTTAATGCCGTTAACGATGTCTTTCCTGCTCTCGCTTTAGGGCTTGGTGCGGGTAACCCTACCTTAATGCAACATCCTCCCCGTGATTCTAAAGAATCCATCTTAACTAAAAGTCATTGGAGAGCGATCGCCCTTTATGGATTTTTAATTGCTATTCCCGTCTTGGCTGTGTTTGCTTATGTATTGGTTTATTTAGGGATAGAAGAAAAACAAGCAATTACTATTTCTTTTATGACCTTAGCTTTTGGCAGATTATGGCACGTGTTTAATATGCGTGATACTGGTTCTGGTTTGATTAAAAATGAAGTAACGACCAACCATTATATTTGGGGAGCATTGTTAATCTGTACGGGTTTATTATTATCGGCTGTTTATTTACCAGGGCTATCTAATGTTTTGCAAACGGTTAACCCTGGTTTAGAAGGATGGGGAATCATCTTCGCTGTAAGTTTAGTTCCCCTAGTAATCGGTCAAATAGTTAAACAAATTAGAGGCAGGAGAAGAAAACAGCAATTTTCTGGTCAATCTAGCTAAAAATTATAACGGCAGTTCGTCTCTACGACTAATTAAAAAAAAACTCATGCTTGAATGGATTGTAAATACAATTAACTCTCTTGGCTATTTTGGGATTGGATTTTTGATGTTTCTAGAAAACGTTTTTCCACCTATTCCTTCTGAGCTAATTATGCCTCTAGCAGGGTTTGTCGTCACCCAAGGTAAACTAGACTTTGCTCATGTAGTTGGTGCAGGAATAGTTGGTTCAATTTTAGGCGCGTTACCTTGGTATTATTTAGGTAAACGTTTAGGCTTGAGGCGAATTCAATTTCTGGCTGATAAATACGGTCAGTGGTTAACTGTTTCTGGTGAAGATGTTCTCCAAGCCAAGCAATGGTTTGATCGTCGAGGTAATTTAGCAACGGGTTTGGGTCGAATTGTCCCAGGAATACGTACTTATATTTCTGTGCCTGCTGGAATTAATAGAATGTCTTTCTGGACTTTTCTAGTTTATTCAACTGTTGGGACTGCTGTTTGGGTGAGTTTATTAACCTATGCAGGATATTTATTAGGGGAAAATTACGAGCAAGTGAAAAGGTTTCTTGGGCCAATTTCTACGATTATGATTGTGGCACTCATCATTATGACTAGTTGGTGGATTATCAAGCGTAAAACCCAACAAAATTAAGACTATTTTGCCATCTTTAAAGATAATCTTCCCATTTAGAAAAAACAAACAGAATTACGAAAGTTACTAAAGCTGCCCCTAATCCTAATAACCATAAACCACAACCAATTGTAATCCCAAGCGCAGAAGACACCCAAATCGCAGCAGCAGAAGTCAAACCTTTTACTTTAGATTCTCGTAAAATTGTTCCTCCCCCAATAAAGCCAACACCAGTAATCACGCCAGAAATAGCTCGACCTAAAATATCTAAATTTTTTTGGGCTGCACCAATTTCAATCGGGACGAGAACTAATAAAGCCGAGCCAAAACAAACTAACATATTAGTTCTTAGTCCAGCAGGTTTACTCTTGGCTTCTCTTTCTAAACCAATAATTGCACCGACAAGTAAGGCGATGCCTAAACGCAAGAGTAACTCATGCCAACCAATAGGAGCAAAAGTATAGTCTTCTGGCACTTTTCGTGAAAATCTAAATCTAAAAATATCAAGTTATATTCTTTAGGCTAACAAAGATTCCGTCACAATTGGCTATTTTTAAGAGCTAATTGAGTAAAAAATACAAAATGCAATATATATTCAGTAACTGAATATCTGATAATTTATTTTTGGTAATTGCTAACTAATACAAAAATTATGGTGATTTCTATCGTTGTGGCTGGATTATTTGTAATTGTTGCTTATTTATTAGGTTCAATTCCTACGGGTTATTTAGCTGGACGTTATCTCAAGGGAATTGATATCCGTGAATATGGTTCTGGATCTACTGGTGCAACCAACGTGCTTAGAAGTGTTGGCAAAGGAGCAGCGATCGCTGTTTTAACCATCGATCTACTCAAAGGTGCAATCGCAATTTTATTAGTTAAATTATTTTATTCCTATGCTTCTGTTGAGATTTTACCCCCAAGCGAGCAATCTTGGTTAATTACTGTATCTGCTTTGGCTGCTTTAATCGGTCATAGTAAATCGATTTGGCTGCAATTTACTGGCGGTAAATCCGTTGCTACTGCTTTGGGCGTGTTATTAGTAATGAATCCTCTAGTAGCTTTAGGCACTTTAGCTGCTTTTGGAGTGATGTTAGCAATTTCTCGGATTGTGTCTTTGAGTTCGATTACAGGCGCGATCGCAGTTAATCTAATGATGATTTTACTTCATCAACCAATACCCTATCTAGTCTTCTCCGCGATCGCTGGGGTTTATGTTATTCTTCGTCACACAAGTAATATTCAACGTTTAATGGCAGGTACAGAACCTAAAATCGGGCAGACTGCATCAGAAAATAATTAAGAGCAGTTTGATGTCTTTACTAAAGATTTATTGTAAAGATAAAATCCGCTCATTCAATTAGTTGCTTGCTGAATTTGGTTTTATGGTCAGAATTTTTGACCAATTTAAGGTTACGATTCTAGGTAAAAGCAAACAAAATCCTGCATTAAATAAAATGATTGTCCATAGAGTTAAATCATTAATTTCCATAAAAAATCTCCTATCAAAATGATTTTTAGCTTCACTACTTTTGATTTTCTCGGTAAAAACTTTACCTGTATATTTAGTATTACAAGAAAATCCCCATAACTAAACAATTATCAGAGTTTGAATTTCTTGTTAAGACGATAAGTTTTACTTAAGATGCTTAATTATACTTAGGTTGAGCATCTTTTTTTGATAATTATTATTCGCTCTATTAACTATTTTTTGTAAAGAAAACTTAACAAAATGACTAAAACTTGTGACTGTTTAACTAATAACTCTTAGTTAGCATTAGATTTAAACCTATTAAAGTCATAGACAAAAATGTATAAATTCTTGTTTTAATTTATAAATCATTAAAAGCTAAAGGATAAACTACTTTAGCACAAGTATCTTGTTGATAACTTTTGAGAAGTTTTACCATAAATACTTCTTTTGGAACATCAAAAGGAGACGCAATGTTATATTTTACAGATGGTTCAAATCCAAATTTCGCATAAAAGTTAGGATGTCCTAACACAATCACTAAGGGTATGTTATAGTTATCTGCAATTGATAACCCTTCGTTTACTAGTGTGCTACCTACTCCTTGATTTTGATATTTTGGTGAAACAGCAAGGGGTGCTAGAGCCAAAACTTTAATCGTTTTTTCTGCGACTAAATCGATCCAACTAAACATTATATAGCCAATAATTTGATGCTCTAGTTCGGCTACTAAAGATAGTTCTGGAATATAATTTTCGCTGTTACGAATTTTATCTATTAATTGAGCTTCGGTTTCTTGTCCAAAGGCTAAATTATTAACTATTGATATGCTTTCATAGTCTAAGTGAGTTTCTGCTCGTATTATCAAACTTTTATTTTTAAAGTCCATACAATATATTTATTGATTACACAAATAAAAATATTGTTGTTAATTTACTAAAAATCAATCAAACTTTAAAGAGCAAGATTTACAAAAAAAATAAAAATTTATAATTGTAAATTAATTTAGTTATAGCAATTCTGAAATTGATTAGATATACATAAAACAGTTACTAGTAGAGACGTAACCTGGTACGTCTGTCCAGTTACCAATTAAAACAACGCGCATTTTAAGTGACTCAAAAACAAATATTTTCTTAAGTTATAAGCTGTTGACAAAAAATTAAGCTGAAATGACCTTAATCTACTTATTAACATCATAGACTTAATTATTTATGAGAGTTTTATTGATTTATCCGTTATTTCCTAAAAGTTTTTGGTCTTTTGAAAAAACCCTACGTTTAGTAGACCGTAAAGTATTACTACCACCCCTAGGATTAATTACCGTAGCAGCAATTTTGCCTCAAGAATGGGAACTCAAACTGGTAGACCGCAATATTCGTTCAGTAAGCGATTCAGAATGGGATTGGGCAGAACTAATCATTATTTCTGGCATGATTGTTCAAAAAGAAGATTTATTAACTCAAATCAAAGAAGCTAAAAAAAGAGGAAAACCAGTAGCTGTAGGAGGTCCTTATGCTACCACATCACCCGAAGAAGTAGAAGCAGTAGGAACAGATTATTTAGTCCTAGATGAAGGGGAAATTACCCTGCCGATGTTTGTCAAAGCAATCGAACGAGGGGAAACCAAAGGCATCTTTAGAACTCCTGAAAAAGCCGACGTTACCAAAACGCCCATACCTCGCTACGATTTACTAGAAATTGATGCTTACGACAGTATGTCAGTTCAATTTTCCCGTGGCTGTCCTTTTCAGTGTGAATTTTGTGACATTATTGTTCTCTACGGACGCAAACCTCGAACCAAAACCCCACAACAATTAATCAGCGAATTAGAACATCTCTACAATCTGGGTTGGCGCGGTGGTGTATTTATGGTCGATGATAACTTCATTGGCAATAAACGCAACGTCAAATTGCTATTAAAAGAATTAAAAGTATGGATGCAAGCTAAAGACTATCCTTTCAGTTTTGATACAGAAGCTTCAGTCGATCTGGCACAAGATCCCGAATTAATGGAATTGATGGTTGATTGCAGCTTTAAAAAAGTCTTTCTCGGAATTGAAACACCCGATGAAAGTAGTTTAGCTTTGACTCAAAAATTTCAAAATACCCGCGATCCTCTCAGTGAATCAGTAGATAAAATTACTAGGGCAGGATTGCAAGTAATGGCAGGTTTTATCATTGGTTTTGATGGCGAAAAAGCAGGAGCAGGCGATCGCATTGTCCGTTTTGTCGAACAGACGGCGATTCCAATAGCAATGTTTAGTATGTTACAAGCTTTACCTCATACTGCGCTTTGGCATCGGTTAGAAAAAGAAGGCAGATTAATCGATCGAGGGGCAAATATTAATCAAACTACTTTGATGAATTTTATTCCTACTCGCCCAATGGAAGAAATTGCCCAAGAGTATATTAATGGTTTTTGGCAACTTTACGATCCAGAACGCTATCTTGACCGTGTTTATCGCTATTTTATGAAGTTAGGGATTCCTAAACATTCGGGTAAACGTCGTTTAGATTCCAAAGCTGTGTCGGCAATTTTAACTCTATTTTGGCGACAGGGAATTCTGCGTCAGACGCGCTGGATATTTTGGCGTAACTTAATCAAAATTATGCTGCATAATATCCGTTTGCTGCCTTTTTACCTCATTGTCTGTGCTTATTTAGAACACTTTGCCGAATATCGTGAAATTGTCCGCGAACAAATCAGTAATCAATTAGCTCAATCAATTTCTTATCGTCAACCCAGTAAGGCTGCTTAGTTATTATTGTAGAGCGATCGCTATAGTTTCCAGGTCGCTCTTAAACTGTGTTTTGATAAATTAATTAAAAATTAATGACAAATTGGGATTTTAGTCCGCCACCAGAATCGGATTTAGCCGACAGAGAAGTAGCCTTAGAAGGAACTCATCTCCAAGGAAAAAGAATTGCATTATTAGTTACTGGTAGCATTGCTACCATGAAAGCACCCTTCGTTGCCCGTGCTTTACGTCGTCAGGGTGCTGATGTCGTTGCTTTTGCTTCTCCTGAAGCTCTTAGATATACTACCATTGATACTTTGGAGTGGAGTACTACTAATCAAGTTGTTACCAAATTAACTGCTGCTGCCGAACATTTGAGCGATGCTGATCCTTTTGCTGCCTATTTAGTTGCTCCAGCTACCTACAATACGATTAATAAAATGCGCTACGGTATTGCTGATGGGGTAATTAGTTCGACTTTGGGTTCAGCAATTGGCAGAATGGAGAGGGGAAAAACTCAAATTTTGATTACTCCAACTATGCATGGTAGTCTTCATAATTCAATTTTGACTGATTCGCTTCAGCAGCTACAAGCAATGGGAGTCAAAATCATACCACCTCGGATTGATTATGGAAAGAACAATCTTCCTGCTGAAGAGGAAATAGTTAGTGCCGTGTGTCGAGCGGTTAGTAATTCATCTCTTCAAAGAGTTAGAATTTTGGTTACAGGCGGAGCTACACCTGTTCCTATTGATAATGTTCGTTTTCTGACTAATCGTTTTACTGGTCAACTGGGAATAGAAATCGCCAAAGAATTATATCTTCGAGGAGCAAATGTTAAGTTAATTCACGGAAAAACTAGTTTTTTACCTCCTGCTTATCTTCCTCAGCAAATTATTAGTACATATACCGAATATCGGGAACAAGTTATAGCCGAATTAGCCAGTGAACCTTATCGTTTTGGTATTTTTTCCGCAGCGGTAGCTGATTATCAACCAGAAACAGTTTTTCCTGGCAAAATTCCTAGTGGTGTATTAAAAACTATTAATCTTGTTCCTACTGCCAAAGTAATTGCCGAAGTAAGAGCAAAATTTCCTCATCTTGAAATGGTGACTTTTAAGTATCAAGAAAATATCAGTCACGAACAATTAATGAGTATTGCCTATGAAAGATTAGAGCAAGGTTATCAAGTTGTAATAGCTAATCGTGGCGAAGAAAAAGGCATCAACGGCGAACAGATTGCTTATTTAGTTACTAATCAAGGAAAGCCCCAGAAAATGATTTCCAAACCTGGTATTGCTAAAGCGATCGCGGATTATTTAGAAATTAAATTAAACTCTTTTCTAGATAAGAAGTGATTAAAGCGATCGCTATCATTAACCATCAATCAAAAACCCCTTGATGATTTTGCTAAAATTTCAATAATACTGAAATACTGAAAATATGGAAAGAATTATCTCAATTAATGAACGGGGTACTATTACTCTTCCAAAAGACTTGAGAAAAAAATATGGTCTTGAAGCAGGAGGACAGGTAATTATCGAAGAAAGCGACGAAGGGCTTTTATTGCGACCTGGGGTAACGTTTTCAGTAGAAATATACTCTGATAAACGAATGGAGGAGTTTCAGCAGCAAAACGAAGATGAACTTGAGGAGTTTGAACTTTAGTGAAAGTTTTTCTCGATGCCAATATTCTTTTTAGTGGTTCTGTTGCAGAAAGTCGAATTGCCAAACTGCTAGCAGTAATTAGAAAGCATGGAAATTGTGTTACTAATTCCTACGCCGTAGAAGAAGCAAGGAAAAATATAGAACTAAAAAAGTTTGGCTCGCTTCAAGGATTACAATTGCTTTTAGAAAATATTACCGTCAGTAATCAGCTATTGCTTAATTTACCAGTAGAACTTAAAGCAAAAGATATCCCCATTTTAGGAGGTGCGATCGCGCAAAAGTGTACCCATTTACTTACTGGAGATAAAAAAGATTTTGGTTTTCTTTTTGGCAAACGAGTAGAGAATGTCTTAGTTGTTTCTCCTCAATTGCTAGCTGAAGAAATGGTTGCTAAAGGAATACTGAATCAGAAGTAGCGATCGCTCTAAATGCACCTCTTCAAAAATCTCGTCATAATCAAAATAAGTGACGTTCTCAACTTAATGTTCTCAACTCAATAATGAAAACACTACAGCTACCATCGGGAAGAAAAATACCTATACTCGGACAGGGAACATGGCGCATGGGGGAAACAGCCAGTCAGAAACAGGCGGAGATAGATGCTTTGCGTTTGGGAATAGATTTAGGTATGACTCTGATCGATACTGCTGAAATGTATGGTGAAGGTGGTGCAGAAAAGGTAGTTGCAGAAGCAATTTCAGGTCGTCGGGATCGGGTATTTTTAGTTAGTAAATTTTATCCTTATAATGCCAGTTATCAAGGTGTAATTAATGCTTGCGATCGCTCTTTATCCAGACTGAAAACAGATTATTTAGATTTATACTTACTCCACTGGCGCGGATCGATTCCGCTATCGGAAACTTTAGAAGCATTACAACATCTCAAACAAGCAGGAAAAATTTTAGATTACGGTGTAAGTAACTTCGATGTCGATGATATGGAAGAGGCATTATCTCTACCTGGAGGAAAAGCCATCGCTACTAATCAAGTTCTCTATAACTTAATGCGTCGCGGTATTGAATGGGATTTATTACCTTGGTGCAAAGATCTTCATATTCCCATCATGGCTTATTCTCCCGTAGAACAAAAGGCTTTTATCAACCATCCTAAGTTAAGAGCGATTGCCAAACAACATCATGCTACCCCAACTCAAATCGCTCTGAATTGGTTATTAAAACAAGATAATATTATCTCTATTCCCAAAGCTACCAATCCCAACCACGTTAGGGAAAACCGTGCAGCTTTAGATATTAATTTAACAGAAGAAAATATTGAGGAGATTGATCGCATCTTTCCTCCACCAAATCGCAAGCAAACCCTAGCTATGAGATAGTTCAGAAAATAGTGCAAACGTCATTTGACACTGAATTCTTTATCAATGCAATGTGATCGAGATTTTGAATTACTGGATTAGAAGTTGCATCTGTGACAACATTTTGTTTTGCACGAGTAGATTGTTAATAATTCAATTTTGGAGTTGCTGCATTAGACCTACTGCATCATAAACAGACCAATGTTCAGTAATCTTAGCATCTTGAATGTGATCGATTCGGATGACTGACATCAAAACACTTTTACCCGTTGGTGGAATACCAAAAAACGTTCCGCTATGCTTCCTTGATGATGTTATATAAATAACCACGCGATCGCAAATGCTGTCTTGGTGTTGGATTCAGCAGCAATTAGAGAATATGTTTCTAGTATTACTATACTGATAAAGCTTTGCGGAAAAAATGCCACGCAGAAGAGCAGATTTGTGAAATTAGAAATAAAATAAGAAGGTTTTATTTTTTTCTGCTTTTATGTTTCAATCGGCTACGCCTATTTATTGGAAAATGTACTTTCGACAAATACGTTTAGAAAATATTGCCTCAATTTCCGATTTGCATTTAGATTTTCCTTTCAATGAAACTCAGCCTAAGCCAGTTATTTTAATAGGTAAAAACGGCAGTGGTAAAACAATTTTTCTTTCTTATCTTGTAAACTTTCTGATTACTACTAAACAACTTTTTTACGAAAATACTGAAGTCGAAAAAGGAAAAGTCTTTAAAATTAGAACTCCTAGATATATCCAACATGAAAAGCAATATTATCGTGCTTTTATCCGGCTAGGAGATGACATTGAACATGAAGAATGGGTCTTAAATACTACTAAAAAAGAATTTGAGGAAAAATTCAAATACACAATAGCCGATCAAAAATGGAATAATATTCAAGACGATAGTAATGATCTATTGTATTTTAGTTATCAAAACAATAGCATTCAACTCCAAAATCTAAAGCAATTTATCGATAAAAATTCTCTTTTGTATTTTCCAGCAAATAGATACGAAGACCCAGCTTGGTTAAATTTAGAAAATTTAAACCATCAATCATCAGTAGTTTTTTTTAAGCAAATACAAGGTATTAGCGAGCGAAATATATTATGTACTAACATATTGCGTTCACTAACTAACTGGATTTATGATATTGCTTTTGACAGTCAAATATTTGAAAGAAGAGAAATTAATGTAATTGAAAATATAAATGGAAAACAGACTTTGCAAACAGCATATAGCAATTATCACAGTTGTGAGGTACATTAAAGCCAAAATAGTTAAACATTTTGAATGCAACCTTACTCTATTGACTTTAGACAAAAAATAATTGAGATTTATGAACAAGAAAATATCTCAATTAGAAAACTGGCACAACGTTTTCAAGTAACGAAAAGCTTCATCCAAAAGCTGCTAAAACAATATCGAGAAACAGGAGAGCTTAATCCACAAAAACCAGGAGGAAGTCCCCCAAGGAAACTCCAGTCAGAACAACTAATCACTTTAATTGAAATAATTGAAAGTAATAACGATGCTACATTAGAAGAGTTGTGCGAGCTACTTGAAAAAAAGATAAAAGTAAGAGTGAGCCGAGCCACAATGGGAAGAATAACTACTCAATTAAACTATAGCGTAAAAAAAAACTCTACACGCAGCAGAAAAAGAAAGCGCTCGCGTCCAAAAAAAGAGAGTTGAATTTTGGCAAAAAATACGAGAGCTACCCACGGAGAACTTGATTTTCATTGATGAATCAGGAGTTAATTTAGCAATGGTTAGAATGTATGCCAGAGCAATCATCGGTCAAAGAGCAAGGGGAACAAAACCACAAAAAAGAGGGAGAAATATTTCATTACTCACTGCTTGATCATTAAAAGAAGTGGTTGTATCTAATAATGTTTATGGTGCAGTTGATGCAGTAACATTTGAAGCATTTATTGCTAATCAATTAGTCCCAAAGCTCTGGAAAAATGCTTGTGTGGTAATGGACAATGCCAAAATTCATTTGGGAGAAACTATTAGAGAATTAATTGAACAAGCAGGGGCTAAATTAATTTATTTATCCCCTTATTCTCCAGAATTTTCACCTATCGAAAATTTTTGGTCTAAAGTCAAAGCTTGTTTAAGAAAAGTTAAACCAAGAAACTATCAAGACTTAATTAATGCGATAACTGATTCAATGCTGAAAGTCACAAAAGACGATATTCGGAATTGGTTTACTCACTGTTGCTACTGTACCTCATAAGTATGAGAATTGCTATATATTTTTACTGATGGAACCAACAACAGGATACTAAATCTAATTAATAAAATTATAAAAATTATATTTTGTCCAAATAATAATCAAAACGCCCAAGTTTTTATAAATCGAAAATATCAAAGAAGTGTAGGTGTAATAATTTTTGAAGGCACAGAAACTATTAAAGTAATTCCCAATATATTTTTATTATCGTCTGGAGAATCTTTGATTACTACCTTGTTTTTATCCTTAATCAGAGACTACGACCTGACAGGAAATCCAATATCCTCTAGTCATGATGTAAAGGGCATAGCTATTATTGATGAAGTTGATGCTCATTTACATACTGACTTACAATATCGTGTTTTGCCCACGTTAATTGTTAAATTCCCTAATGTTCAATTTATTGCAACATCTCACGCACCTCTATTCCTACTCGGTTTAGAACAAACTCTTGGAGAAAATGGATTTGATTTAATTGATATGCCCAGCGGAAACAAAATAACCGTAGAGGCATTTTCTGAATTTAAAAATGCTTTCCAATACTTTGAAAATACGAAGGCATTTAATAATTCTGTTGAAGAACAAATTATATCGTCAAATAAACCAAAGGTATTGACAGAAGGAGAAACCGATCCTATTTATCTAAAAAAAGCCTGCAAATTATTAAGTTATCAAGATTTAATCGATAAAGTAGATATCGAATGGATTGGAATAAATCAAGAGAAAGGAAAGCCATTGTTTACTGGCAAAGACTCGTTAGAGAAAACCAGACAATTTTTGATAGCTAATCCTTCATTTTTAAAACATAAAATTATTTTGCTGTATGATTGTGATACTAAAAAACAAGAACAAGATTTTGGCTATTTATATGAGAGGACAATTAAGCAAAATTCTCAAAATAACAAAGTAAAAAAAGGTATTGAAAATCTTTTCCATGAAAATCTTTTTGAAGATAAATTTTACCGAGAAAAAACAGAGTTTACTGATTATGGAGAGAAAAAAATTATCTCAACATTTCAAAAAAATGATTTTTGTCAATGGATTTGTGATCAGAGAGCAACCCCTGATGATTTTGTAAATTTCAAAGAGCTTCTTGATATGATTAGAAATCTTCTCATTTAAAGCAAGAGACTTGCAAAGTAAATTTTCAAGCGATCGCGCTTTTCATCGCTTTTGTAATTGGTAACTAATAACTGGTAACTGAAAAGGTGGGCAATGCCCACCCATCAGATTTAAAGTTTTGCTATCTCTTCTGCTAGAGTATCTACCGTCAACTGAATTTGTGCTTCAGTATGATTGCAAGTGACAAAAAACCGCAAACGCGCCTCATTTTGAGGTACAGAAGGATAAATCATAAAAGGAACATTAATGCCCCGTTTAAACAAATTTTGAGAAAGTTGGATTGATTTCAAAGAATTTCCCACAATAATCGGAATAACAGGAGAGTTCTGGCTCATTCCTGTGTTTAATCCCCGTTCTTTAGCTAAATCGAGAAATAACTTGGCTCTAGCCTGTAGAATTGCTACTCTTTCGGGTTCAGCTTTTAAGACATTAATTGCTGCTAAAGTAGCTGCCGCATTGGGAGGTGACATTCCCACACTAAAAACAAACCCAGGAGCAGTATATTTCAGATATTCCACCAAGGCGTGAGAACCAGCAATATAACCGCCACAGCTAGCAAAAGATTTGCTTAATGTACCCATCCAAAGATCGACATCGTGGGGATTGACATTAAAGTATTCTCCGATTCCACGTCCAGTTTTACCGATAGTGCCAATCGAATGGGCTTCATCTACCATTAAGAAAGTTTTATAGCGTTTTTTCAACTCAATAAATTTAGGTAGATTAGCAATATCACCATCGGTACTATAAACACCTTCGATCGCAATTAAGACCCGTTGATAACGCTCTCGGCGATCGCGCAAAATTTCTTCTAAAGCTACAAAGTCATTATGAGGAAAGGCAACTAAACTTGCTCCCGACAGAAAACAACCTTGAAGAATACTATTGTGGCTCAAGGCATCATACACAATCAGATCGTTGCTGCCAAATAAATGACCGATGGTAGTTACATTGGTAGCATGACCACCTACAAAAACAATACTAGATTCAGTACCAATAAAGTCTGCGATCGCTTGTTCTAATTGACGATGAATAGGCTTTTCTCCAGCAATGAGACGACTAGCACAGGCAGAAGTACCGTAGCGTTCAATGGCATCTTGGGCTGCTTGAGAGACGCTGCGATCGCCACACATCCCGATATAATTATAAGTAGCAAAATTAATTAATTCTCGACCATCAATAATGGTTTTATCATTGACTACTTGTTCTTGAGGAATAAAGAAAGGATTGCCATTTCCTAACGCCTCAACTTGTTGAATTTGTAATTGTAGTTTTTGGTATTCGGGAAAAGATTCAAAGCGATAATATTCTGGAGGAATATTTAATTGCTCTTCTGGTTCTTGTTGGGAAAGAGAATGAAAACTATTCCGCCCATTACCTGTTTGAACTTCCTCAGTCGTGTTACTGAAATTAGCTGAATTAGATTTACTGCCAGTAGTAGTGTCGGCTAAATACTGAGCAAGAGTTTCAATATTAGGATAATCCCACAATAGAGTTGGGGAGAGGCGACAGCCTAAGTAATTCTCCAACTCACCTGAAAGATTGATCGCTTCTACTGAATCCAAACCATATTCACTAAAATCTTGTTGAACATCGATTTGATTGGGTTCTAGAGCCAACATTTCCGCAATTTTATCAATTAACCAGCCTTCAATCACTTCTGTATTCGGAACAGAACCAAGACCATTTAATCTACTATTACTAGTCAAAGATATATTTGTATTATTTTTTCCATTCCAGGTTTCATTTAATAGTGTCATTATCGACTCCTACACCACTTTTTAAATAATCTTTAGTCTAGCCGACACTTTTCTAGACAATATTAATTAAATATGAGGCTTATTGTGACACGAACCCCCGCTAAAATACTAGGACATTTAGCAGGGGTTCGTGTTGATTTTTTTAATTTTTAACCGATTTGTATCTACTTCTTGTCTAAAATATGTGTCAATCAGTAAGTACAATTGGCTTAGAAACAGCTAACTGGCGATATAATCGCGGACGTTGACTCTTCTTCTTCTGAGTTGAGCTAGTGCTTGATGTTCTAGCTGGCGTACCCTCTCCCGGCTAAGATTCATTCTCTGACCAATTTTGGCAAGAGATAGTTCCTTCCCATCTTCTAAACCAAAACGTAGAGCAATAACTTCTCGTTGTTGAGGGGTTAAATCTGCCATCAGATGTAACAGATCTTGCCGTAATAATTCTTGAGTGGCAAAAGTATCAGGAGAAGTTCCTTCGTCTTCGAGGAGTTCAGATAATTCTGTATCCTGATTATCGCCAACTCTCACATCAAGAGAAATGGGTTGACGAGCAACACTTAAATACTCGCGAATTTGAGCAGTATCTAGTTCTAACTCTTGGGCGATTTCCGCAGGAGTAGCACTACGTCCTAGCTTTTGTGAAAGTTCCCGTTGAGTTTTTTTGATTTTATTCAGCTTCTCGGTAATGTGAATGGGTAAACGAATGGTTCGAGCTTGTTGTGCGATCGCTCTAGTGATCGCTTGCCGAATCCACCAATAAGCGTAGGTAGAAAACTTATAACCCTTGGTAGGATCGTATTTTTCTACTCCTCGTTCTAAACCCAAACTACCTTCTTGGATCAAATCGAGAAATTCCATATTGCGCTTTTGATATTTTTTCGCGATCGCGACTACTAAGCGCAAATTCGCCTCGATCATTTTTCTTTTTGCCCGTTGTCCTTGTTTTATTGCCCTGTCCAGTTCTGCTTCACTCAGATTGACTTGGTTTGCCCACTCCGTCAGACTCAGCTCTTTTCCTAGCTTGCGCTCTAATTTTTCTTTTTTAGTTAACAGGGTCATCATTTTTTGCACTTGTTTCCCATAAACAATTTCTTGTTCGTGGGTTAACAACGGTACTCTACCAATCTCGTGCAGATAAGTTCTGACTAAATCTGCTGAGTAGTTGGCTTTATCATTTTTTTGATTGAGTTTAGCTGTGGGCATTGGTACCGTTATGACTCCTTAAAATAAATTAAAAGTCCTGTTAATTAAGTTTGAATAAAGATGATTGAGATTGTTAATGACAATTAGTGAATCAGTTTCAACGAAATCACGTTAGTAATAAATTTCCTCTTTATTCAACTAATCTTTTAGACGTTAGTTATCAATAGAAAGTTCAAATTGTTTTTTGAAACAAGATTATGTCTACATTTAAATTACAGTTTCGGCTTGGGTGATTTTAAGCTGTAACTTATCAGGTGCTATTTTCATAATGAAGCAAAAACAGTTACAATGGAATATTGGCTTAAGACGGATTGCCGAACTTATTAATAGTTATACTTGGAGTATTTCCCCTACGATAGAATCCTTTATTTTTTTATTAGAAATTTTTTTTCTTGCTCGAATCTTAATTACAGCAGTTTTCATGAATAAGCTATCCGCTTGGTAATTTGTGTTCGTACAAATCGAAAAGTGCAGTAAAACTAAGTATCGGCTAAATTATTTTTTCTTCTTGATAGTAGTTCTAACGTCTTTATTTAGTAAGTTTCTTTTAAAATCGAGAATAAATAGGGAAGATAAACTAGTTTATCTCGAGTTGGGTTGAATACTTATACTTTGATTCAAAAGGCAGAAGGCAGAAGGCAGAAGGGAAGAATAATAAAAGTTTTGGATTTTAATTCTATTAAGACAGAATTAATTATGTCTCTAGTAAATGATTGAGCATGAGATATGCTCAGGTTTCCTCGACAGCTTGTACGCCCCGCTCAGTATATAGAATCATGCTGTTGAGAATTGGTATTAACATAAAAAAACCTGAGATTTGCCCAAAAAAGTCGAGCTATTTAATTGGTAAATAATCCTGATATCGCTCTTGATTGTAAAAATACAAAGTTCTGATTGGATAAGGAATATTAATTTGAGCAGTGTCAAAAGCGGTTTTTATTGCTAAAATTGCTTTAGTTTTGACTTGACGGGCTTGTTTTTGTTGGGGTAAAGTCCAGTAACGTACAACTAAATTAATTGAACTGTCACCAAATTCAACTAAATCTACTTCTGGTAAAGGTTCTGATAAAACTCCAGAGACAGATGCGATCGCTTTCACTAAAATTTCAGATGCTTCAGCTAAAGAGGTATTGTAATCAACTCCTACCGCTAAATCGGTTCTTCTTGAGGAATAAGCTGTTTTCACCCTTACTGCATTAGTAAAAACAGTCGCATTAGGTAAGAGGATTTTTTCTCCTTCATAGGTACGAATTTCAGTGGTGCGAATACTAATGTGTTCTACTCTACCTTGATAATGATCAATGACAACTTCGTCTCCCATCCGAAAAGGCTCTTCAACTAGAAGAATAATTCCTGCCAGAAAATTTTTAGCTATATCTTGAAAAGCAAACCCAATCGCTACTGTTCCAATTCCTAAAGTAGCAATGATGTCTCCTAATGCTAAACCAGGAAAAGCAACTACACAAGCAAGTAAAATTCCCAAAGTCCAGACTCCTACTTGAGCCGTTTTAGTCAGTAAAATTTGGAGAGAAAGACTACGAAGAGCTTTTTTTCCTGCACGATCAGCTATTTTTTTGACAAATTGAGCAGCATAACAAGTTAAACCTAAAATAACTATCCCTGTCAGTAATCCTGGTAAGGCTTTGATCGCCTCACTCAATAACTCTTGTAAGCTAACGATTACCGTTTCTACAAGTCTACTCATAATATCTTGCTCAAGATTGCTACTCAAACGATCCGTTGTAACATTACTTGAATCTTTTTAGTTGTCGTTCAATCGCAGCTACTACGGTTTTGATTACACTGAGTCTGGCATAATATTTATCGTTTCCAGCAATAACTGTCCAAGGTGCAGCAGGAGTACTGGTACGAGCGATCGCTTGATTAATTGCCACTTCATACAATGACCATTTTTCCCGATTGCGCCAATCTTCTTGAGTTAATTTGTAATGTTTAAAGGGATCGTTTTTTCTTTGTTCAAAACGTTGGAGTTGTTCTTCAGGACTCAGATGTAACCAGAATTTGACTAAAACATAACCAGCACCAGTCACCATTGCTTCAAATTCATTAATTTCTTGGTATGCTCGTTGCCATTCGCGATCGCTACAAAAACTTTCAATTCTTTCTACTAAAACTCGACCGTACCAACTGCGGTCAAAAATACCAATTGTGCCTCGTTGGGGTAGTTGTCGCCAAAAACGCCAAAGATAATGATACTGATGTTCTTCTTTAGTTGGTGCAGCAAAGGTAGATACTTTGTAACTACGGGGGTCTAAAATATCGGTGAGTCTTTTAATTGCACCTCCTTTACCCGCAGCATCCCAACCTTCAAACAAAATCAAGACGGGGATTTGGTGTTGATAAATTTGCAGTTGTAATTGACGCAGTTTGACTTGAATTTGACGCAGTTGTTGTTTGTATTCGTCCCTTTCTAAACGGAGATTTAAATCTACTTGGGCAAGAAAATCTGGTTCAGTTGGTAACAATTCACTTTGAGGGGGAGCATTAGGAATGATTACTTGATTAGTTGCTTGTCGAGATAAAACAGCCGAAATAGTTGCCACCAACTGAGATAATACTTTTACTTGAGCCCAACGCTGACAATTACCTTCCACTAAAGTCCAAGGTGCAGCACCAGTGCTGGTGTAAATCAGCATTTCTTCAGCTAATTCCCTATAGTGATGATAATTTTTAGCTTGTTGCCAATCTTCAGGACGAACTCGCCAAGCATCTAGTTGATCGGCAGCATATTTTTTGAGACGAGATTTTAATTCTTTACGACTGAGATGAAGCCAAAATTTAGCGATCGCAAGTCCATCATCAACTAATTGTCGTTCAAAAGCATCGATATCCCGCATCATTCCTGGGACAGCCTCTGAACCTAACCGCTCAAATAATCGATCTTCTAAAACGTGAGTGTACCAACTGTGATAAAAAAAGGAAATCTTGCCTTTAGGTGGTAATTTTTGCCAAAATCGCCATAAAATGGGGTATTTTTGTTCTTCTAAAGAGGGCTGCAAAATTGGATAAACTGCAAAACCGCGAGGATCCATGTAATTAGTAATTTTTTTGACTAATCCTCCTTTTCCTGCTGCTGCCCATCCTTCTAAAACAACTACTACAGGTAATTTTTGTCGCCAGCATTGAGTTTGTAAACTATGTAACTGGCGCATTAAATCTTGTATTTTGGTTTGATAAGTGGCTTTATCTAAAGAGATATCGAGGTCAAGATTATCTAACACGTCTGCTTGATTAGAGTTTAGCTCACAGCAATTATGATGCAGACCATCGTTAAACTCAGACGAATTAAAGAAAATTTTTAAAGTTGCTTGGCTCAGATTGTTCTATCAATTTTCTCAAATCCTCTAGTCTGTGCAGCAACATCAATTTTTTGTCTATCTTTAAACTGAAAACAGTTTAATAACTTGAGGCATGATTGACAGAACTGTAAGCCCAGATCTAATTCTGCAACAACTCTATTGGCGTTACGCAACCAAAAAGTTTGACCCTACTAAAAAGATTTCCGAATCAACTTGGCAAGTATTGGAACAAAGCTTAGTCCTTGCTCCTTCTTCTTTTGGTTTACAACCTTGGAAATTTTTTGTAGTTCGCAACCCTGAAATTCGTCAGCAATTAGTCGAACATTCTTGGGGACAAACACAAGTTGTAGATGCTTCTCATTTAGTTGTCTTAGCTATCAAACAAGACGTTGATGCTCAAGAAGTTGATCGCTATATTGAAAGGATGGCAGAAGTTCGCAATACTCCAGTAGAGAATCTTGAGGGTTTTGGTAACGTAGTTAAAGGATTCCTAAAACAGCCACCTTATCCTCTTAATCTTAACGAATGGTCTACTCGGCAAACTTACATCGCCTTGGGACAGTTTATGACTTGTGCAGCTATGTTAGGAGTTGATACTTGTCCGATGGAAGGAATTTCTCCCGCTAAATACGATGAAATTCTAGGACTCCCTGCCCAAGGATACGCCACCGTAGTAGTTTGTCCTGCTGGATATCGAGCCGAAGATGATAAATATGCCAATCTCCCAAAAGTTCGCTACTCGACTGAAGATGTTGTGGAATATATTTAAATAGTTTTATTTGGGGGTGCAATGCCACCCCCATTCAATATAGTTATTAGTTAAATATTTTTGGCTCAATAGTAATTGAACGTTAGTTACTATTTTTAAATATATGCCTAAGCATTTTGCCTTCTTGCTTGGTTTGCTGGTTACTAATTGAAAATTTATTTATTCAGCTATGACTCAAATTGTAATTGTTGGAGCTGGTCCAACTGGGGCGACATTAGCACTTTTATTGGTTCAACATGGTATTCCAGTCAAACTAATTGAAGCTTCGCGAGATTTTCGGAGGGTATTTCGAGGTGAGGCGTTAATGCCTAGTGGTTTAGATGCTTTAAAACAAATGGGACTGTCAGAATTAATCGCTCAGATTCCCCATAAAGCTCTTGAGGCTTGGGAATTTGTCTTAGAAGAGCGATCGCTTTTTCGGGTGGATGAACCGATTGAAGCTAATGGGCAACCTTGTACTTTAGTTTCCCAACCCTATTTATTGGAAGCATTGATTCAAAAGGCAAATAATTATCAAGAGTTTGAATTTTTACCAGGTAAACCTGTTCGTGATTTAATTCAGCAAGAAGGAAGAGTTATTGGTGTTAAATTGGGAGAAGGACAAGAAATTATTGCCGATTTAGTCATTGGCTGTGATGGACGTAATTCCGTCGTTAGGCAAAAAGCAGGTTTGTCATTAGAAAAACTCTCCAACAACATTGATATTTTGTGGTTTAAACTAGCTGCTGGTTCTCTGCTGGAATCAGAAAATATCTTTTACTCAATTCTTAAGGGTCGCAATGGCTTTGGTTTGTTTCGCAGTTCCGAAAATGAACTTCAATTAGGTTGGGGTTTACACGCTGACGACTCAATCAACTGGAAAGAAATCGATTGGACTCAGATGCTAATTGCCAACTCTCCTCCTTGGTTAGCCCAACATTTGCAAACCTATAGCCACACTATTACTCAACCAATTTTACTATCAGTAGTTGTCGGTCGTTGTCCTCAATGGCATTTACCAGGATTACTATTATTAGGTGATGCAGTCCATCCCCTCTCACCAATTCGCGCCCAAGGTATTAATATGGCATTGCGCGATGTGATTGTAGCTGCTAATTATTTAATTCCTTTGTTATCTAAACCCGTCAACTACAACGAGAGCGATCGCTCGGTGCCTTGGCTGCGTCAAGATCGCACTTTACCACTTATTCAAGCCGAACGGGAACCCGAAATTATCCGCATTCAACAACTACAACAGGAAGAAATCGCCCAAGCAGAGAAATTACGTCAAAGTGCTTTGCTAAGATGGTTAGCTAGTCGTTTTGCCCCTCTGATCCGCACTGCAATTCGTTGGTCTTGGTTAAAAAGACAACAAAAGTTACGGCAAGGTGTTACTCAAGTTCGTTATTTGTTTGGAGAGTAGCAACTGAGATAATTTCTTAAAAGTAAAAAGTAAAAACTTATTCATAATAAGGTTTTAAGAAATTAATTTTAATAATTAATAATTTGTCATTTTTCCAGCTACTTTTAATAATTGGTCTAATTTTCCCTTGTCAAAAAAAACTAACAATAATCATGTTTATTTAGCGGTCAAACTGAAGGTTATCCCTAATCAACATTTAGAATGTGACATATACTATAGAGCGAATAGAAGCAAATCACGATTTGCTCTTACCCAAGCTTTTGATTTTATGTAATTTCCCATCCAATAAACACATTCTGTAGTTTCTAGTACAACAAAGGTTTGTTATTCATGAGAAGAATGAGCTTAATCAAGTTCAAGCCCTGAATCACTTACCTTGTTTAGGCGTTATTGATTCGCAAGCTCAAAGTTTAATGTCTAACAAGTCAAAAATTACATAGATTGAAACCTCTGAGTTCTAAAAGCAATAGCAATTTTAGTGATTGTGATTTTTTTGAGCCACATATTCAATCTTGAACCTGAATCATTAACTTTTGGTATTTTGGCTATCTATTTCAAATGATCTGCTTTAAATACCATCAAACAGTCAAAACCCAAGAAAAACTATGAGTGGAAATGAAGCCCGTGTCCAAGCAATTCATCAGATCACCAATCGAGAACTGATGAAGTCCAAACCTCCAGAAAAACTAGAAAAAATATGGGCAGAGAACGTCTTTAACCTTACTAAAATGCAGGCATGTCTCCCCAAAGCCGTCTTTAAATCTATCAAAAATACAATTGTCACTGGTGAAAAACTCGATCCCTCCATTGCGGATGCCGTTGCAACTGCGATGAGAGACTGGGCGATCTCAAAAGGAGCACTCTACTACGCTCACGTGTTTTATCCAATGACCAACTTGACCGCAGAAAAACACGATGGTTTTATCTCGGTACAAGGAGACGGCAACGTTATTTCAGAATTTTCTGGTAAAGTGCTAGTGCAAGGAGAGCCAGACGGTTCTTCGTTTCCTAATGGCGGTATTCGCGATACCTTTGAAGCGCGGGGATATACGGGTTGGGATGTGACTAGTCCTGCCTACATCATGGAAACTGACAATGGTTCAACCTTGTGTATCCCTACTGTTTTTGTCTCGTGGACTGGTGAAGCACTGGATAAAAAAGTGCCACTCTTACGGTCTATTACCGCTATGGACAAGTCTGCCCGTAAAGTTTTAAAGCTTTTAGGTCACACTAATATTGCTCCTGTAAACTCTAGTTGTGGTGCTGAACAAGAATATTTTTTAGTAGACGCTAATTTTGCCAGCCAACGCCCCGATTTACTATTGGCAGGAAGAACACTTTTTGGCAAACCTCCCGCTAAAGGTCAAGAATTTGATGACCATTACTTTGGTGCAATTCCAGAGCGGGTGCAAATCTTCATGCAGGATGTGGAAGAAACTCTCTACAAACTAGGTATTCCAGCCAAAACCAGACATAATGAAGTAGCTCCTGGTCAATTTGAAATTGCGCCCTTTTTTGAAGCTGCCAACGTAGCGAGCGACCACCAGCAGCTTCTGATGACTGTTCTGCGACATACCGCCAAAAAACATGGGTTTACCTGCTTACTACATGAAAAACCCTTTGCTGGAATTAACGGTTCTGGAAAACACGTCAACTGGTCTGTTGGCAACGCCACTCAAGGAAACTTGCTTGACCCAGGAGATTCACCCCATGATAATGCTCAGTTCTTAGTCTTCTGTGGTGCAGTAATTCGAGGTGTTCACAAATACGGCTCACTAATGCGTGCAGCTATTGCTACAGCTAGCAACGATCATAGACTTGGAGCCAATGAAGCACCTCCCGCTATTATGTCCGTTTATCTGGGAACACAATTAGAAGAGGTTTTTGAGCAGATTAAAAATGGAACAGTAAAAGAATCAAAACAGAAAGGTATTCTAGACTTGGGTGTTGATGTTTTGCCTCGTCTAACTAAAGATGCAGGTGACAGAAACCGAACATCGCCTTTTGCTTTTACTGGTAACCGATTTGAATTCCGAGCCGTCGGATCGAGCCAATCTGTATCTGGGCCGTTGATTGTACTAAATACAATGTTGGCAGATTCCCTAGATTGGATGGGCAATCGTCTAGAAAACGAATTATCTAAAGGAGTGGAACTCAATACTGCGATTATTACCATTCTTAAAGAAGTAATGGAAAAACATGGCGCAGTTATATTTGGTGGCAATGGCTATTCTGAAGAATGGCACAAAATGGCAGTTGAAGAGCGGGGTTTAGCCAACTTACCAACTACTGCCGATGCTTTACCGACTCTCAAAGAAGAATATATTGAAGACTTGTTCAAAAAGACTGGAGTTCTGACTCCTGTTGAGCTTGAAAGTCGCTTTGAAGTTTACGCAGAGCAATACATTCTTTCAATTGAGGTGGAAGCCAAGCTTGTTGTCAGCATGGCAAAAACCCTAATTTATCCAGCAGCAGTAGAGTATTTATCAAAGCTATCATCCACTATTGCTAGTTTGACTGAGTTGGGAATCAATTTTGACAAGGAAAGTGCTACAAAAGTTGCAGATCTCACTAATTCTATGATGGCAATGACTAATCAGTTGAGTGCAGCCATAAACAAGCATGATTTCTCAACTACAGAAGAAAAGATGTTGTATTGTGCGAAAACGATTCGTCCTTTGATGGATCAAATTCGCGAATATGTTGATGCGCTTGAAGGTGAGGTTGCAGATAGTTGCTGGCCATTGCCAACTTACCAAGAAATGTTGTTCATTAAGTAAGATTATTTCTGCTTGAGGCAAGGCAATCATTCTTGTCTCAAGTATTTAGCTTGGTTGATTACAATTTATAATGATGATTCAACCACTTCAAAACACTCTCTATATCAGTTTTTCAAAGCTATCTGAGGAGATAACCAGAAGTTTATTTGTTATGGTCGGATGCAAGCACAATTTATTCGTCAATTAACCATCCGCGTTGTATACCAGATTCGATTCCACCAGCCCAATCCATTGTTAAATGGTTTCTCACCTTTTTGAAGAGATGTTGTACAACAACTGGATTAATTGAATTTTTAACATACGTTTCTTCGTATCTAAACTCTCTGTCAGTATTTTTCTGCTGACGTAATACATAAATCTGGTCAACCTTGTATTTACGTAAATTTACATCACTAGTCAGTTTGATCCACTCCATAACTACCAGATATAAGCTATTAGGATTTCTTGCCTTTAAGTCTTCTGCTGCGCGTGAAGAACCCTCAAGCATAGTTTTATCTAAATAGGTTTTAGCCCTCTTTTATGACTATAGGGTGATAAAATAATTGAAAATAAAAACCCAATGAAAAATGGTGACACCACGAAGAGAAGCATCATCAACAGTGAGTTTTATCGATCACTATTGTCAAGCCTACCAAGAGCTATTCTCTGATGTGAGAAATTATGAAGCATTCAAATTAATACATTTAGGAATGCTATCAGAAATACCTAGAAAGTCGCTACCAAAGATAGCAAGAGCGGTAGGATTAAAAGATAGTCAAGGATTAAATTATTTTCTATCTGAAGCTCATTGGAATGTAGAAAAAATACGAGAAATTAGATTATGGTTGACTAAATTATTGATTGGAGAAAGAAAAATAACTCTTTGTATTGATGAAACAGGAGATGTCAAGAAAGGAAAAACAACTGATTATGTAGCCAGACAGTATATTGGTAATTTAGGAAAGACAAAAAATGGAATTGTGTCGGTTAATGCTTATGCAGTAGTAGAGGGAATAACATACCCTTTACTTTTTAAAATATTTAAGCCGAACAAATGCCTCAAAGCAGAAGATACATATAAAACCAAACCACAACTAGCTGTAGAAATAATCAAGGAATTACAAAAATGGAACTTTAACATCAAGTTAATATTAGCTGATAGTTTGTATGGAGAAAGTGGAGATGTAATTACAGTTTTGGAGCAATTGAATCTGGAGTATATTGTGGCAATTCGCTCTAACCATAAGGTTTGGATGTTCGGCGATGAGAAAAAAAAATATAATCGATGGCAAGCTTATCAACAAAAATTATCTCGAAAGAAGAGCGAAACTAGATACATTAGAGAAATTATTTTTGGCACAAGAAAACATATTCGTTTCTATCAAATAAGTAAACAAGACGACAAAAACCCTGAACCAAAAGATACTTGGTTTATTATGACGAATAAAAAAGGCAAAATTGCCACCACAATTGCTTCAGAATATAGTTTGAGAAACTGGATTGAATATGCGTTTAAACAAGTCAAAAATGAACTTGGTTGGGCAGATTTTCGAGTTACAGATTATCACGGTATAGAACGCTGGTGGGAATTAATTATGAGTACTTATTTTTTAGTAAGTCTTCAAGCTAATTATTTTCAATTAGAGACGATTGTTCCCGATGCCAATTCTCAAGTCTCTACTCTTAAATCAGTTTCTTCTTTTCCTTTCTCTAATCATCAGGCGTGGGATTCTGGTGCTGGTTGGAAAAGTTCTTTAAATAACTTGCGCTTAATTATTCAACCATTAATCTTTTTCTCTCTTATTCAACCTTGGCTATCCGTATTTCCTAATCAACATCTTCAACTTGGTTTTTCTAAGTTAATCAACATTATGAATCGCTTTCGTGGTTCTCCTTTTCCTCAAAGTCAATTTTTAGAGTATTCGTTCTCTGTTGCTTGCTAATTCAATATTTTTCCCCATAGTCATAAAAGAGGGATTATAACAACATTTAGGTTTGATTTGAATAAAAAAATAACAGCCTGCTAAAATCAACAGACTGTTTAACAATTACTGCGCTTTTCAATTTAATAGAATACAGCCTCTCAAAAATTCAGAAGCTAAGAGCTAACAGCTTATTTGTTTTTAATGTAGTCTACTAAACATGAAAACTGCTGTAATTAGGGTTGAGGATGATAGGTTCAACCGAGCATTACATCATGCCCATGCCACCCATGCCACCCATGCCACCCATTCCGCCCATTCCGCCCATGCCATCCATACCACCAGGCATTGCGGGAGCTTGAGGTTCTGGTTTTTCTACTACTAATGCTTCTGTAGTTAAAACCATACCAGCAATAGAGGCTGCATTTTGTACCGCAGAACGTACTACTTTAGCTGGGTCTATAATACCAGCAGCAATTAAATCTTCCAATTGACCAGTTAAAGCATTGTAACCAACGTTAAATTCGGTATTTTTAACTCGTTCAACAATAACTGTTCCTTCTACTCCAGCATTATCAGCTAGCTGACGTAAAGGAGCTTCCAACGCTTTAGCAAAAATATCAGCAGCAACTTTTTCTTCGTCGTTGCTTAATTGATTTTTGAAATCAGCAACTTTATTAGCTAAGTGAATTAAAGTTGTACCACCACCAGGAACAATTCCTTCCTCTACAGCAGCTTTAGTAGCGTTAAGTGCGTCTTCAATCCGAAGTTTGCGGTCTTTGAGTTCGGTTTCGGTAGCTGCACCAACTTTAATGACGGCAACACCACCAGCGAGTTTAGCGATCCGTTCTTGTAATTTTTCTGCGTCGTATTCGGAATCAGTTTCTTCTAATTGTTTGCGTAGTTGCGCAACTCGTTTTTGAATTTCTTCGGTTTTGCCACCACCAGAAACAATTGTCGTATTTTCTTTGTCAATGGTAATTTTTTCAGCTTTACCTAGCATCTCCAGAGAAACCATCTCTAAGTTTAAGCCGATTTCTTCAGAAATCATTTGTCCGCCAGTCAGGATGGCGATGTCTTGAAGCATTTGTTTTCGGCGATCGCCAAAAGAAGGAGCTTTGATTGCAGCTACGTTTAAAACACCACGAGCTTTATTAACCACTAAAGTAGCTAAAGCTTCGCCTTCTAAATCTTCTGCAATAATTAATAAAGGTTGACCTGAACGAGCAACTTTTTCTAAGACAGGAACTAAATCTGCGATCGCACTAATTTTTTTATCAGTGATCAAGATTAAGGCATTATCAAAATTAACCTGTTGTCTTTCTTGATCGGTAATAAAATAAGGAGAAATATAACCGCGATCGAGTTGCATCCCTTCAACTACATCTAATTCAGTAGCTAAAGATTTTGATTCTTCAACGGTAATAACACCATCTTTGGTGACTTTATCCATCGCCTCAGCGATCATTGCCCCAATTTCTTCGTCATTACCAGCCGAAACGGTAGCTACTTGTGCGATCGCATCTCCTGTTACTGGTTTGGCTACAGCTACAATTTCTTTAACTAAATAAGCGGTAGTTTTTTCTAAACCTTTTTTTAAGGCTACGGGATTAGCCCCTGCGGTAACATTTTTTAAACCTTCTTTGATTAATGCTTGAGCGATAACTGTCGCGGTAGTTGTACCATCTCCAGCAATATCTTTAGTTTTAGAAGCAACTTCTTGAATTAATCTAGCACCAGTATTTTCTAATGGATCTTCTAATTCGATTTCTTTGGCAACGGTAATTCCATCGTTAACGATTTGGGGTGCGCCAAATTTCTTTTCTAATAAAACATTGCGCCCTTTGGGACCAAGAGTAATTTTAACTGCATTAGCTAGGGAGTTGACACCCTTTTCTAACGATCTTCTTGACTCTTCCTTAAACGAGATAATTTTTGCCATAGAATTTTGTCTTGAAATTTGATCGGGTTTCCTTATGCAAATTTAGCACTCTTGCAGGGAGAGTGCTAAGAAATTTGTTGAGATCGAGCTTTAAATTTTCAAAGCCTTGCTAAGACTTGGTTTTCAAGCCACCAACTTACTTAAGTAGCTAAGATTAAGCGTCTGTCAAGCAATAATGATGGGTGTTTTCCTTACCCAAATTACCGTACCTCAAAAGCTGCATTTAATTTTATGGTTGATTTACTTGTAGAGACGTAACATATTACGTCTCTACCATAGATTACGTCTCTACGATATACAGGTTACGTTTCTATGTTCAGATTATCAACTAAAAAAGCCCATTGATCGGCAATTTCTTCAATAATCTTGGCTGTAGGTTTACCTGCACCATGTCCAGCTTTAGTTTCAATGCGAATCAACACGGGATTATTTCCTGCGTGGGCTGCTTGTAAAGCTGCTGCAAATTTGAAACTGTGGGCTGGGACAACTCTGTCATCATGATCGGCAGTAGTAATCAGAGTTGCTGGATATTTTGTTCCAGATTTGAGATTATGTAATGGAGAATAGGAATATAGTGTCTTAAATTCTGACTCGTTTTCGGGGCTACCATATTCAGAACACCATGCCCAACCAATGGTAAATTTATGGAAACGCAACATATCCATGACACCTACTGCGGGTAAGACTGCTGCAAATAAGTCTGGGCGTTGAGTCATACAAGCACCGACTAATAAACCACCATTACTACCACCCGCGATCGCGAGTTTGCTAGAGGAGGTATATTTATTAGTAATTAGCCATTCTGCTGCTGCAATAAAGTCATCAAAGACATTTTGTTTTTTGTTTTTCATGCCTGCTTGATGCCATTCTTCGCCGTATTCACCACCACCTCGTAGGTTAGGTACGGCATAAATTCCTCCTAATTCCATCCAGACTAAGTTAGCAATCGAGAAACTAGGGGTAAGAGAGACACTAAAGCCACCGTAACCATAGAGACAAGTGGGATTATTTCCATCGAATTGTAAGTCTTTTTTGTGGGTAATAAACATGGGAATGTTTGTCCCATCTTTACTAGGATAAAAGACTTGTTTGGTGACATAATCATCGGGATTAAAATCTACGGTTGGCTGACGAAAAATCGTACTTTTTCCTGTTACTAAATCGTATCGATAAATAGTGGCAGGAGTAGTAAAGCTAGTAAAATTATAAAAGGTTTCAGTATCGGTTCTTTTGCCATCAAAACCACCAGCAGAACCAATACCAGGTAAGTCTACTTCACGAATAAAAGTACCATCTAGAGTAAAAATTTTAACCTGCGATCGCGCATCTTTGAGATAGTCAGCAACAAATTGATTGTTAAGAGTAGCAATTCCTCCTAGAGTTTCTTCCGCTTCGGGAATAATTTCTTGCCAATTATTTTTATCAGGAGTATTAATATCAATCGCAATAATTTTTCCTTTTGGTGCATCTAAATCAGTTCTAAACCAAAAGATTGAACCATCATGATCGATCAAATCATAATTAGCTTCAAATTCATTAATTAATTCAATGATTTCTGAATTAGCTTCTTGTAAATCTTTGTAGAAAATCAAATTTTTTGGATCGGTACCACGCCAAACACTAATAACTAAATAACGTCCATCTTCAGTAACCCCACCACTAAAACCCCATTCTTTTTGGTCGGGACGATGATAAATTAAAATGTCTTCAGATTGTTTTGTTCCTAAGCGATGATAATAGAGTTTTTGATAATAATTAACTTCTTCTAATTTGGTTTTGTTATTAGGTTCATCATAGCGACTATAAAAAAAGCCTTGATTATCTTTTGTCCAAGATGCACCAGAAAATTTAATCCACTTGAGATGATCGGCTAAATCTTCTCCTGTTTCCACATCTCTTACTTTATATTCAATCCAATCCGAACCAGCAGTTGATAAACCATAAGCCATTAAATTGCCATCATCACTAATTGCTAAACTTGATAAAGCAACTGTTCCATCTGATGATAATTTATTTGGATCTAATAATACTTTTGGTTCTCCATATAAAGATTCTAAAGTATATAAAACACTTTGATTTTGCAAGCCATCATTTTTGAAATAAAAATAACGTTCACCTTCTTTAAAAGGAATGCCAAATTTTTCATAATTCCATAATTGAGTAATTCTATCTTTCAGTTTTTCTCTAATTTCTAGTTGAGATAAATAACCAAAAGTAACTTCATTTTGAGCCTCCACCCAAGCTTTAGTTTCCTCACTATCAGGATTTTCTAACCAACGATAAGGGTCTTTTATTTCTATATTAAAAAAGCGATCGCTTGCTTCGGTTTGTTTACTCAAAGGATAATTAAAATTAGACATGATTACCAAGTAATAGATATTTTTTTGAATTAAATTATCTTAATCAATCCTAGTCCATAAAGCTAAACCGCCACCTCTGCCTCTAGCAGCAATTAGACGATCTTGGATAAAAAAATAGGCAAAGAAAGCTTGTTGATTAATTTTTTCTTGATCAAAGTTTTCTTCTTTTGATTTACCCGATCTGATATAACCTTGATAAATTTTGAAATTAAATAATTTGACAATCATTTGAGTAAAATCAAAGGCTAAAAGATTTTTTTTGGTCAAAAATTTTGTTGGGCCTGTTAGAGAGAAATTTAAACCACCAACTTCAACACAATTATTAACTCGACCTTGTTCTTGAGATAAAAAATAAGTCAAGGTAATCTTAATAAATTTGGGAATATATTTGCCAGCACCCAAAACAATACCAGCCTTTTGTCTAGTTTTTTTCGTACCAGTAATAAAACATAATTGCCAAGTACCAATTAATTGTTCAAACGAAGCAGAACTTTTTCTTTGTCTTGCTTGATTTTCTGCTTGTAATAATGCCTCAACTACAGCAGCAGAATCAGGTAAATTTGAGTTGGTTAAAAATGAATTAGCAGCTTGTTCAAGAATAGATAAATGTTCCATGCGATCGCTCGTTGCACCTCGCGCCTGGGCGAGCTCACCTTAGTTATGGTGATATATTATCTAACTAGCGGTACTTAAACAAAAATTTTGTACTACTACCACAGAAAGAATGGTAGTTATGAAGAAGGTTTAGAACAGACAATCGCTGTTTGGCAAAATCAGTAATTGTAATCGATCAATAATTTCTGAAGAGAGAAATCATGACCAATCAAAACTCTTGTCATCACTGTGAAGGACTTGGATACATTGAGATTAGAGATTGTTCGGGTGAAATTCAACGAGAAGAAACTTGTTCTTTTTGTGGTGGCACGGGTTATGTTGAGCAGGAAGAAGAATTAATCATAAAATCTGAGCAAATAAATTTATCTTGACTTAATTAAATTGATTTTGACTTACATTAACCCGAATTTTGGTTGTTTAAAACTAAGATAAAATACCTAAATGTTTGCTACAGATAAAACTTTGTCAGGGCGAATGACCATTTGCACCTACAAAAAATGTGTTACATTATTTTTTCTATTTCAAATCAAACTAAATTAATTTTTACCTACGAATTTCAAAACCCTTCAATTCCTCACCATTATCAACCAAAACTTCTACTTCCAGCTTGTTAACTACCGCTGATGGAGGACCAGACTTAGCCCACTCCAAAAGCCGATCTACTTTTTCAGCTTCTCCTTTAGCAATAATTTCTACATCGCCGTTGGTCAAATTTCTGACAAATCCATCAATTCCTATTTGTCTGGCTTGAGAGCGAGTAGACATCCTAAATCCTACACCCTGCACTTGTCCTGAAACTATTGCTCTGATCTTTTTCATCCAAATTTCAAGATGTCACAGTTTTGAATAACCATTGTAAAGTATCAATAGAAAGAAAAACGTTTTAAATTAAAAATGCCTAAGCCTACTCAAGCTCACCTTGACCGCACAATCAAAAAAAATCAGCCGTTAGAACTAAAACAGAAAACTCTTAGCCAAATGCAATATTATATGGGGGCTAAATTAATTGAGGTGGGAGTCGATCCTCAATCTGCTATTTATCGCTGGTCGGTGAAACACAAGGAAGACGAGCAAATTTGTATTCTCAGTGCTTTTTGGGGTGAATCTAAAAAGAAACTGCTCTCTGGAGAAGAACCCCTCACTGGTGCGGAGTTAATTGACTGTGCTAGAGCGAATGCTTCTTCTGGAATTAAAAAAGCAGCGCAGTTATGTGGTTACAGCACGGATATTAGTGCTTTTCAGGCAGCATTGAAGCAAACTAGTCAGGAAATGGGGTTGTCAATTGAATCGTTGAAGAACTTACTTGACAAATAATATAAATTTCCAAAGAAATAATAGACTTGATCGATGTTTAGAGGTCAGTATTAAAATTTTTCTGGTTATGGTGAAACACAATAGCAAAGAAGAGTTGTGTAGCGATCGCGTGTAGCTGATGGTTCAAGATTTAGATCTAGTCCATTCTTGACAAAGATGTAATTCTGCCCAATTGCGATCGCGGATGCGCCAGCGAAGCTG
This sequence comes from Stanieria sp. NIES-3757, assembly GCA_002355455.1. Taxonomy (NCBI): domain Bacteria; kingdom Bacillati; phylum Cyanobacteriota; class Cyanophyceae; order Pleurocapsales; family Dermocarpellaceae; genus Stanieria; species Stanieria sp. NIES-3757. The sequence continues at coordinate 1,903,092 of AP017375.1, read as the reverse complement.
ATCACGACGCTCAAGTAAAAATTAATTATTGTAATTTCAAACTGACAATTAAGCGATCGCTTGTTCGTAACGTTGATTGACTTTTTCCCAGTTAACTACATTCCACCATTGAGTAAGATATTCATCTCGTTTGTTGCGATATTTGAGATAATAAGCGTGTTCCCAAACATCGTTACCCATAATTGGATACATTCCCTCCATCAAAGGACTATCTTGATTGGCAGTACTCATTACTTTTAATTGGTTATTAGAATCCAAAACTAACCAAGCCCAACCACTACCAAATTGCTTGCTGCCAGCCTCATTAAATTGTTCTTTAAAAGCATCAAAGCTACCAAAAGCTTTAGTAATTGCTGTTGCGATCGCTCCTGTGGGATTTCCTCCACCATTAGGACTCATTATCTCCCAAAACATTGCATGGTTGACGTATCCGCCACCGTTATTACGAACGGTTTTTAAAATTGCTTCGGGAACACTATCCATATTTCGTAGAATGTCTTCGGCAGATTGACTAGCTAATTCTGGATATTGATTAACTGCTTGGTTGAGTTTTTTTGTATAGGCAGCATGATGCTTGTCATGGTGAAACCTCATCGTTTCTGCATCGATATAAGGTTCGAGGGCATCGTAAGCATAAGGAAGAGGAGGCAGTTGAAAAGGTTTGTCACTAGCTGCATCGGAAGATTGCGCGATCGCTAATTTTGGGAAAGTACCAAGCATAGCAGCACCAGTGGTTGCACCTAAAACGAAGAGAAAATTACGTCGATTAAAAGACATCTTTAAATTAATTGAATTTCAGCCAATAATAAGAGAATTGTAGCTCATACTTAAGATCATCAAGATTAGCAGCGATCGCTAAAGCTACATTACTCATCAGAATTTTGATCGTATTAACCTCAATTCCTTGTACTTGAGTCTCATGTTCGTACATTCCTACATAGTCAATCATCTCTCAAATAGTTTTGCTGTCTAGATTCCATAGCAGTTGTTTGGTGGAGATGTCTAACGCAGAAGTTTTATAAGCTATCTCTGTTTAATACAAAAAAGAATGGTTGCTGCATTTCTTTAAAATCCATTAAACCCAAGACTGTACTTTCATCCACCTTTCTAAAAATGTCATTAATTGGCAAATAATCATAAATCATAGTTGCGCTGATTTTCTGACGATGTTCCATCATCCTAATCCTTGCTTTACTTTCCTCCGTTTTCATCATTGGATTCATAAAAGTCAAGACAGATTTCATTGCTTCATTTTTAGGAATTGGAAAGCGAAGTGCCAAATTCATTAAAATTGGATTAGGATCGACCTTAAAAATTTTATTATTGCTATCTAAAAATAGCAAAGGATGAACTTGCTCTGGATTGATAAATTCTTTGCCATACCAGTTAGCAGTTTCCAGTAAACCATCCATAGGGTGATTAGTGTGAAAACCAGAACCTTTCCATCTACCGATCATAAAATCTAAATCTACCGTCTCCAATTCATCAAAGAGTTGCAAAGCTTCTTCTGTAGTGGTTTGCCCTTGTTGCTGAATTGTCTGAAATTTTTCTAAAACATTCATTTTTTTTCTCTACAAAAAGTGAAAATGCTTTAATTATTATACTAAATTGCCCATTTGTAGCCTAACTTTATTGCTTTATTACTAGTAATAACAAAAGGATTATTTATTCACGTGATCGCGGTTTAAAAAAAATCTTTTTATTTTAGAGCTATCATCAATTATTAATTAATAACGTCTGTCTCTTTCCAAATCTCTAATTACTTTTTCCTGATACCATTTATAGCTTTTACCAGGGTAATTTTTACGAACATTTTTTAATAGTCTTAGAGCAGCTTTTTTGTCACCACCTAACATGGTTACAAGTTGTTTACTTAAACTATGATCGAGTTTATATTTTGCTTTAACTCTTTTTTGTTGTTTAATTTCTTTTAGCAAAATATAAAGCAGAAAACATAAAACTGCTATTGACGCGATCATAATAATATTTTCTAACATATTTAGTTATCAGTTAATCTGATTGTCTTAGTCTTCCCATCTACCTAATCAGAATTAACCTTCTTTGCGTGAGAAAAAATATCAACAGATAAACACAGATAGATTTATTGGTTAGTTTCAAAGCTATCTAGAGATAAACTACCCTTTTCCCGAAACCTACCCATATAATAAGACTTAACATAAATTCACCTGTTGATCCGCAGTCGCGAACCATGAACAGTACTCAACCGTCTTAACAGCCCAAATCGCGCCGTGTTAGTATTTGATGGCGCGATGGGTACAAAGTAAGCAAGTACAAAATATAGAGATAAACTATTGAATAATACTTAGTTCAATAAAATGAAAGTTAAAGGAATTATACGGGATAACAGTATTGAGCTATTGGAAAATATATCTATTGCTGAAGGAACAGAAGTTACTATAGAAATTACCGAATCTTCTTTAATTAATCGAGATAGTCAATGGCAACAACTCCAAAAAGTTATTGGTAGTTGGAAAGATAATTCAGAGATAGATGTAATCTTTAATGAGATAGATGAAGAACGTCATAAATATCAGGGACGAGATATCAACTTTGAAGATTTTGAGTAAGTTGATATGTATTTATTAGATACAAATATTTGTATTGCTATTCTGAAAAACAATCCCAAAGTTATTCAGCACTTTCAAGTAAAATATCACGATTGTTATATTTCTAGTTTGGTTTTAGCAGAACTTTATAAAGGTGTTTACTGTTCTAGTAGAGTTACAGAAAACCTCAATACTTTAACTCAATTTACTGATGCTTTACTAAAAATTAGTTTTGATGACACAGCAGCTATTGAATTTGGCAAAATACAATCTGAACTTATAAAAATTGGTAAACCAACAGGAGAATTAGATGCTTTAATTGCTGCTGTTGCTCGTTCTCGACAAGATATTGTAGTTACTAATAACACTCGTCATTTTATTAATATTCCTAATTTACAGTTAGAAAATTGGTTTGATTCCTCATTTTATTAAATGCGATCGCGTTTTAAATCAAACCTCTTCATCTTCTAAATTAATAATGTCTGTCTCTTTCTAAATCACTGATCACTTTTTCCCAGTACCATAATTCATCTTTTCCTGGATGTTTTTCACGAACAGCATTAATTAGCCTCAACGCTGCATTTTGATCTCCTGCCAACATCGATAGAAGTCTTTTTTTTAAGGGTGATAAATTTAAACTATTAATTGGCTTTGCAACAATGTTTTCTTTTCTTTCAAATTTTAATTTGTTTGATTTTGCTAATTTTTGTTGTTTTTGAATTTCTTTTGACAAAATATAAAGCAGAAAACATAATACTGCTATTGAAGCGAGCACTATAATACTTTCTATCATAATCTTAGTTGTAAGTTAATCTGATTGTCTTAGTCTTCCCATCTACCTAATCAGAATTAACCTTCTTTGCGTAAAAAAAAACATCCACAGATGAACGCAGATAGATTTATCGCTTGGGTTTCAAAGCAATCTAGAGATAAACTACCCTTTTCCCGAAACCTGCCCATATAATAAGACTTAATATAAATTCACCTGTTGATCCGCAGTCGCGAACCATGAACAGTAACTTTCTCAACCGTCTTAACAGTAGCGATCGCCCCGTGTTAGTATTTGATGGTGCGATGGGTACAAACCTGCAAACCCAAAACCTCACTGCCGAAGATTTTGGTGGTGCGGAATATGAAGGATGTAATGAATATCTGGTACACACTAAACCAGAGGCGGTGGAGAAGGTACACCGAGGTTTCTTGGAAGCTGGTGCGGATGTCATTGAAACGGATACTTTTGGGGGAACCTCGATAGTTTTAGCCGAGTATGATTTAGCGGATCAAGCTTACTATCTCAACAAAACCGCAGCCGAATTAGCTAAAAGACTCGCTACAGAATACTCTACACCTGAAAAACCTCGTTTTGTAGCTGGTTCGATGGGTCCTGGTACTAAGTTACCAACTTTAGGACATATCGATTTTGATACGCTTCGCGATGCTTATGTGGTGCAAGCAGAAGTCTTGTATGATGGTGGCGTTGACTTGTTACTGGTAGAAACCTGTCAGGATGTGTTGCAGATTAAAGCAGCCTTGAATGCTATCGAAGAAGTATTTGCAAAAAAGGGTGCGCGACTTCCCCTGATGGTTTCTGTAACGATGGAACAAATGGGGACAATGTTAGTCGGGACGGAAATTGATGCAGCTTTGGCTATTTTAGAAAGATATCCCATCGATATTTTAGGTCTAAACTGCGCTACGGGACCCGACTTGATGAAGGATCATATAAAGTATCTTGCGGAACATTCCCCTTTTATTGTTTCCTGTGTACCCAATGCAGGTTTACCAGAAAATGTTGGCGGACAAGCACACTACAAGCTTACCCCGATGGAACTGCGGATGTCTTTGATGCACTTCGTGGAAGATTTGGGGGTGCAAATAGTTGGTGGTTGTTGCGGTACTCGTTACGAACATATCCAGGCGTTGGCAGAGATGACGAAAGATTTAAAACCCAAGGAACGTCATCCTCATTACGAACCTTCCGCAGCTTCTATATATAGTACTCAACCCTATATTCAAGACAATTCTTTCCTGATTGTCGGGGAAAAATTAAACGCCAGTGGTTCTAAAAAATGCCGAGAACTCCTTAATGTAGAAGACTGGGATAGTCTCATTTCTATGGCGAAGGCGCAGGTAAAAGAAGGCGCACACATCCTTGATGTTAACGTCGATTATGTTGGCAGAGACGGAGAACGGGATATGCACGAACTAGCATCCCGTCTGGTGAATAATGTCACTCTTCCTTTAATGCTTGACTCCACGGAATGGACGAAAATGGAGGCAGGTTTAAAAGTAGCTGGCGGTAAATGTATCCTCAACTCCACTAACTATGAGGATGGGGAAGAAAGATTTTTCCAAGTCTTAGATTTAGCCAAAAAATACGGCGCGGGTGTGGTTATCGGTACTATCGATGAAGATGGGATGGGAAGAACTGCGGACAAAAAATTTGAAATTGCCCAAAGAGCTTATAATGCAGCTATAGAGTCTGGTATTCCTCCCCACGAAATCTTTTTCGATCCTTTAGCGTTACCCGTTTCTACTGGTATTGAAGAAGATAGGGAAAATGGTAAAGCAACAGTTGAGGCGATTAAAAGAATTAGAGAAGAGTTACCAGATTGTCATATTTTATTAGGGGTTTCTAATGTTTCCTTTGGTTTAAATCCTGCTGCGCGACAGGTTTTAAATTCTGTTTTTTTACACGAATGTATGGCAGTGGGTTTGGATGCAGCCATTGTTAGCGCGAATAAAATTTTACCTCTTTCTAAAATAGATGAATCACATCAACAAGTTTGTTTAGATTTAATCTACGACAGACGCAAATTTGATGGTGATATTTGTACTTACGATCCTCTTGGCGAACTAACAACTTTATTTGCAGGAAAGAAAGCGAAAAAATCAGAAGCAGTTGATAAGAATCTTCCCATTGATGAAAGATTAAAACAACATATTATCGACGGGGAAAGACTTGGTTTAGAAGATGCTTTAAACGAAGCATTACAAAATCATCCACCTCTAGAAATTATCAATACTTTCCTCTTAGATGGCATGAAAGTCGTCGGGGAATTATTTGGTTCGGGACAAATGCAGTTACCCTTTGTCTTGCAGTCAGCGCAAACTATGAAAGCTGCGGTAGCTTATCTAGAACCATTTATGGATAAGGAAGAAGCTGACGATAAAGGTAAAGGAACATTTATTATTGCTACGGTTAAAGGCGACGTTCACGACATCGGTAAAAATTTAGTCGATATCATCCTTTCTAATAATGGTTATAAGGTAATTAATTTAGGTATCAAACAACCAGTAGAAAATATCATTCAAGCTTATGAAGAATATAAAGCAGACTGCATCGCCATGAGTGGTTTGCTAGTAAAATCTACTGCCTTTATGAAAGATAATTTAGAAACTTTTAATGAAAAAGGTATTACCGTTCCCGTTATTTTGGGGGGTGCTGCCTTAACTCCCAAATTTGTCCATCAAGATTGTCAAAATACCTATAAAGGTAAAGTTATCTACGGAAAAGATGCTTTTGCAGATTTGCATTTTATGGATAAACTAATGCCAGCGAAAGCTGCTGGTAATTGGGACGATCTTAAAGGATTTTTGGATGAATCCGACAATGGTAAGGGCGAACGGCGCGCCCCTACGGAAGATGGGGGAAATGGCAAAGTTTTTGGTGATGCAAATCCTGATACTATCTTTGTTGATGATGAAACCAAACAATCAGAACCAGTTGTTATTGATACTAGACGTTCTGAAGCTGTAGATGTAAATATATTTCGTCCGACTCCTCCTTTTTGGGGAACAAAAATTATTACTCCCGAAGAAATTGATTTAGAAGAGGTATTTTGGTATTTAGATTTGCAAGCATTGATTGCTGGACAATGGCAATTCCGCAAACCAAGAGAACAATCTAGAAAAGAATACGATCAGTTTTTAGCAGAGAAAGTTTATCCTATTCTCGATGAATGGAAACAGAAAATTATTGCTGAAAAATTATTGCATCCTACGGTAATCTATGGTTACTTCCCCTGTCTGGCGGAAGAAAATTCTTTGCACATATACAACCCGAATGATTCTAAAATAGAACTAGTAAAATGGGACTTTCCCCGTCAAAAATCTGGTCGTCGTCTTTGTATTGCTGACTTCTTTGCACCTGTGGGAAGCGTAAAAATGGACGTTTTCCCGATGCAAGCGGTAACAGTAGGGGAAATAGCTACAGAATACGCCAAAAAACTCTTTGAAGCTAACGATTATACCAATTACCTCTACTATCACGGCATGGCAGTACAAACCGCAGAAGCCTTAGCAGAATGGACTCATGCTAAGATACGGCGCGAGTTAGGTTTTGGCGATGAAGAACCCGATAATGTTAAAGAAGTTTTGCAACAAAAACATCGCGGTTCTAGGTATAGTTTTGGTTATCCTGCTTGTCCGAATATTGCAGATCAATACAAGCAATTGGAGATACTAGACACTGAAAGGATCGGTATGTATATGGATGAAAGCGAACAGTTATATCCAGAACAATCCACTACTGCTTTTGTTACTTATCATCCTGTATCCAAGTATTTTAGTGCTTAATGACTGACTTACTTTATCTTGATTACAACTGTTTTCAAAGAGGTTTTGACGATCTAGAACAGACTAGAATCAAAATGGAGGCTTTAGCTTGTCAAGAAATTTTCACTAAAGCCGAAACCAAGGAAGTAAATTTAGTTTGGTCTTTTATGTACCAAGACGAAACTTTGCTTTGTCCTTTTCCTCAGAGAAAATACGCCGTTTTGAACATGGCTAATATTTGTCAAGTTAAGGTGCCTCCAAAATTAGCAATAGTTGAATTAGCTAAATCTTTTCAACAACAAGTTAAACTTTCTTCTAAAGATGCTATTCATGTCGCTGCTGCTGAATATATCAAAGCAGATTTCTTTTTAACTTGTGATGATAATTTGATTAAGCAAGGAATAAAACTCAATTTAGGAACAGAAATAATGAATCCAATAGATTACATAAGAAGAGAGATAAGCTAATGAATGAAAAATTAACTATGAATGATATAGAAATAACTATAAAAGGAATAGAAGCTTTACAAAAATATTTAGGTTCGGCTGCTACTTGGAGATTTTTAAGTTTAATTCATGGTGATGCTACTGATTATGTAAAAATTTCTCAGCAGCTTTATCAAGATCAATCTATTGATGAAATATATAATAGAGCAAAACAAAATTGGGAAGAATAGAAAAAGCGATCGCTTAAAATTAGACTATCAGAAATATTTTTACTAATAATGCAAGCTTACAAACTTAAAGGTAAAATCGATCGCTCTGGTAAATTAATCATCACCGAACCAACTAATCTTAATCCTGGTGATGTAGAAGTAATTATTTTACAGACAACTCCAACAACAGAAAATAAATCTGCCAATAATGAATCCCTAGCAACTCAAGATCGACTTTTTTGGCAAGGAGAATCTATAGAAAGTTTAATCGACGCTCAACAACCACCGATTGTTGAAGATATTAAAATCCTTGCAGGAGAATATTGGGAAGAGGATTCGATTGAGGATTTTTTAGCATTTCTCAAAGAACAAAGACAGATTAATAACACTGCAACTGAATGAGTATTCTTCTTCTCGATACAGATGTAGTTTCATTTCTACTCAAGGGTGACAGTCGCTCTAACGATTATGCTCCTCTATTACACGGCAATCAATTAGCACTTTCATTTATGACTGTTGCTGAGTTATTTCAATGGGCTGCGGTTCGTAATTGGGGAACTCAAAGAATTGCTAGTTTAGAAAAATCTTTGACTAATTATCTCATTATTCCTGTAGATATTGAGGTATGTCGTATCTGGGGTAATTTAAGGGCGCAAAGACAAGCAATAGGGAAAATAATATCGCCACAAGATGCTTGGATAGCTGCTACAGCACTACGACACAATCTACCTTTAGTTACTAATAATGCCAAGGATTTTCAAAATATTCCGAAACTCCAAGTTCTTACTGTACAATAACAAAACTGAAAGCGATCGCATTCACTAATAAGATAAAACTTACAAGCGATCACTAAAGAACTATCTTATTATTCATTTTTAATTAGTTCTGATTGATGTAACTTCTGCTCAAAATTCCATGATTATGATTGAGGATCGAAACGATTAACCAATGTAGCTACCAAAATCATTGGTAAACCAACCAAAAAACAAATTAACCATTGATTCAAGTTTAAGGGTGCTGTGGAGAATAAGGTATTCATCAAACTCCATTGACTGAAGATGATCTGTAAAATGATCGTACCAATGATACCAATCACAATCGCAGGAGCATCGGTGACTTTTTCAGCTTGACCTTTAATTCTGTGAAATAGAGCAAGTCCTAACTGACTAATGCTTAACAGATAAAAAATTCTGCCTGCGACTAAAGCTTGAATTGCCATGGTTCGAGCTAAATTGAGATTGCCTGTGGTATTTTCGATCCATTCAAATACGCCAAAAATTAAGAGCCAGTTAAACAGAGAAATCGCGACAATACGTATTAATAATTTACGATTGAGTAGAGGTTCATTAGGTTTGCGTGGAGATTTTGTCATGATTCGTGGCGACTTAGGTTCAAAGGCTAAGGGGACAGTCATGGCAATCGAATTAATCATATTAAGCCAAAGAACTTGTAAAGATAAAATTGGTAAAGTTCTCCCTAACAAAACACTGATTACAATAGTCATTGATTCACCACCATTAACTGGGAGAATAAAGGCGATCGCTTTAAGTAAATTGCGATAAACTGTACGTCCTTCTTCTACTGCTGCTTCTAGAGAGGCAAAGTTATCGTCAGTCAGAATCATATCCGCAGCTTCTTTGGCTACTTCTGTCCCTGCCTTACCCATAGCAATGCCCAGATCTGCTTGTTTGAGAGCGGGTGCATCATTAACACCATCTCCTGTCATGGCAACTACTTCCCCTTTAGACTGGAGAGCTTCAACCAAACGTAGCTTTTGTTCGGGAGCAACACGAGCAAAGACAACCCCATCTTCTACGGCATTGGCTAGTTCTCGCTCGTTCATTTGAGCAAGTTCTTGTCCCGTAAAGGCTAAAACTTCTCCTTGTCGCTGCAATCCCATACTTGAAGCGATCGCTCTAGCAGTCACGGCATGATCTCCTGTAATCATCTTGACTTGTATTCCTGCTGATTGACAGGCTCGCACGGCTCTAATTGCTTCTTGTCTTGGTGGATCGATCATTCCTTGTAAACCCACAAAAACCAGTTCGGTATCAATATTGTTATGATGAAGGGATTTGTAGCTAGCTGAGACGGATTTTTTGGCTAGAGCCAATACTCTTAATCCTTGTTGTGCCATTTGTTCTACTTCTGCATGGATGCGTCCTGGTTGCAGAGGCTCGAAATTGCCTTCAGTGCTTAACATCTGCTGACAGCGAGACAGAATTGCTTCTACAGAACCTTTGACATAAATTGTTTTCAGGGAAGAGTCTTGGTGATTACCCACTTCAGCCAGAGTAGGAGATATTTCTCCTGGAAGCTCTTTCTCATGTAAAGTTGCCATATATTGATACTCAGACTCGAAGGGAATGACATCGACTCTAGGCATTGCCTCTTCTAAATCAGCTTGAGTAAATCCCACTTTATTAGCAGCAGCAATTAATGCTCCTTCGGTAGGATCTCCAACTACAACCCATTCCCCTTGTTTGACTTCTAAATGAGAGTCATTACATAACAAACCAGCTTTGAGACATTCGAGCAGAGCGATTTCCGATTTGAGATGTTTGTTATTCAAACCAGAAGCAGTAGAATTTTTTTCAACTGAAATACTTTCTGATTTTTCAGTTTCTGCTACAACAATTTTTCCTTCTGGTGCATATCCCGTACCAGTTACCGAATAGTTTTGATACCCTGCGTAAATAGCTTGTACCGTCATCTGGTTTTCAGTTAGTGTGCCAGTTTTATCCGAACAAATAACTGTCGCACTACCTAAAGTTTCGACGGCGGGTAATTTACGAATAATGGCATGACGACGCGCCATCCGAGAAACCCCAATAGCTAAAGTGACGGTAACTACAGCAGGTAAACCTTCAGGAATCGCACTAACGGCTAAGGCAACTGTCGCTTCAAACATCGTACTCCAACTGTTGCCATACCCCAAACCGATCGCAAAAGTAAGTGCTGCTACCCCTAAAATGATGTAGAGTAAAGTCCGACTGAATTTGTCAAATTTCCGAGTTAAAGGAGTGCTGAGGTTGGTTTGCCTCTCCATTAGTTGCGAAATTCGCCCTGTTTCTGTAGCTTCAGCGATCGCGACTACAATACCTCTTCCTTGTCCAGAAGTAACAAAACTACCAGCATAAGCCATATTACTGCGTTCTGCTAAAGGAGTATCGGATTCAATTAAATGGGTAGTTTTTTCGACGGCAACAGATTCTCCTGTTAATGCCGATTCATTAATCTGTAAATTTTTGACCTCAATCAAACGTAAATCGGCTGGTACTTTATCCCCAGAAGTAAGTAAAACTAAATCTCCTGGGACTAACTCTGTCGAAGAAACTCTCACTTTCTGATTGTTACGGCGCACACTAGCTTCGGTTTGAACCGCAGATGCTAAGGCAGCGATCGCACTTTCGGCTTTGGCTTCTTGAACAAAACCAATAATGGCATTAATTAAAGTTACACCCCAAATTACCCAGGCATTAACCCATTGTCCTAAAAAAGCTTTAACTGTACCAGCAGCCAGCAGAATATAGAGTAAAGGTTGATTAAATTGCTCCAAAAAACGGATAATCGGATTTTTCAGTGGTTTGCTTTTAAGTTCGTTAGTACCAAACTGTTCTCTTCGCTGGTTGACTTCTGTTGAAGTTAAACCAGTAGTAAGATCGGTTGCTAATTGCTCGGTAAGGTGTTGCACAGAGCGATCGTGCCATTGAAGAGATTCGATATTTTCTTTGGCTATCATCCGATTTATCTCCGTTTTCATCTTGCTGGTAAAAACAATTTAATAGTGTATTTATAAAATGAATAATTACTATCAAAGTTTTTTTGTTATTCAAAATAGTTTACAAAATAAATGTGATGAAAAAATGACAAAGAATAAACATAGTTTAATTTTTGCTTGCTTTACAAATATTTAAGTTTTTTTAACAATAAATTTAAGCAAAAAAAATATTTTATCTTTGAGATTGTTCGAGTTGATTTAAGCATAATTTTTCTTACTTTAGCTAGTCGTTCTAAAAATATTTTCTATTTTAAAATTAAATATTTTAATTAATCTCAGATCCATAAATTTACAATGGCAAATCAACTAACTAATTCCAAACTAATTCGCTATTTACTCCTGATTGCTCTTGGTTGGGCTATAGCGCAAATTATGGCTTATTTTGAAACGATTTTAATTATTTTTATATTTGCAGCAATTTTGGCATTTTTACTGAATTATCCCGTACAATGGCTGCAAAAATTTTTATCTCATGGTGTAGCGGTTTGTTTAGTTTTTTTAGTCAGTCTTCTTAGTTTTATTGTAGTCACATTCACTTTAGGATTTACCATCTTATCTCAAGGACAACAAATAATCGCACAACTACCTGAATTATTGGATTATTTATTTTTTCTAGGAGATCAGTTCAACAATTTTTTTGCAAGGTTAAATATTCCAGTAGATTTAGAGCTGATTCAATCACAACTACGCGATTATGCTTTATCAGGAATTGGAATTAGTCTCGCTACCTTACCAGGAATACTAACTAATTTAGTCGATTTAATTTTAATTGCTGTTGTTGCTTTTTTCATGTTGTTAGATGGAGCAAAACTTTGGAATTTTCTGCTCAAAATTTTTCCTGCTCATTTTCGCAATAAATTAACAGTTGCAGTTAAACGTAACTTTTTAGGTTTCTTTTGGGGCAGATTAATTTTATCGGTTTTTTTTGGAGGATCTGTTTTTGTTGTCTTTGTTTTTTTTCAAATTCCTTATCCTTTAGCTCTGGCAGCAATTGGCGGAGTTTTCGATCTTATTCCCGGAATTGGTGCAACTTTGGGGATCAGTATTGTAGCTTTAATTGTTTTACCTCAAGGAATTTGGTTGAGTTTTGTTGTTTTAGTAAGTTGTATTCTGCTTCAACAAGTAGAAGAAAATTTACTGATGCCTAGAATTATGCAAGGTTCGCTTGATATCAATCCAGTAATTATGTTTTTTGCTTTATTAATAGGTGCAAAAGTAGCAGGTTTGGTTGGTATTTTTATCGCAATTCCCATTGCTGGCGTAATAATTAATTTATTAGAAATTGATGAACTGAAAGCGGAACAATAAATAAGCTTAAAAATTATCAATCAGGCTGAATTAGATTAGAAACTTAGAATTACAAGGCAAATTTAAATTTATCCAAAAGGAAAGGTTAGCTAATGACAACGCACCGTATAGAACCCATTTGAGATCTCACGAAGAGACTGAAAGCCGCTTAAGCATTAATCTGACGAAGCAGAGATCGATCTTGGCAGTCGCATGAGATAAAGTTCGCTCAACAGCGCGATTCTACAAGCGGAGGAAACCTCCGCGTATCTCGCGCTCAAAGTTTTTAACCAAACTTTTACAACGCTCCATCCAAGCGTTTGAGCGTTCAATCACCCAGCGAGCAACAGCAGGAACAAATCCAGATTTCCCTTGCGCTGCCTTCTCTTGTTTCGAGGGTTTGGTGGACAGTTCAAACTTGATTTTCGTCATGATCTCGGGATAAACTTGCTCCAATTGCTCAGTCAAATGTTCGGGATGATATCCGTGGTCTAGCAAAATAGTGAGCTTCGGAAGGTTAACGGGTTTTGACTGGAAATAGTCAATATTTAGCGTCAGCATCTCAATCAATCCTGCATCATCCGAGACATTTGCTGGTGTGCAGTGGGTAAAGAAAGGAAATCCCAGTGTATCAATTGCCAGATGTCTTTTAATCCCATTCGTGGCTTTGTAAAAACAAAAGCCTTTGGAAGCGACACTGGCATTACAGGTATTTTTCACGGCTTGAGAGTCAATGATTATTAATGTTGTCCACTTAGGTTTTTTTTAACCTGCTGACGTACTTGTTCATGTAAGGCATTCATGAGCTTTTCAAACACCCCTACCTTTCGCCACTGCTTGTAGTGCCAATAGACAGTTGAGTAGGGAGGTAAATCTTTGGGCAAGTCTGCCCAATTACAACCATTTTTGAGTTGATAGAGTATTCCGTCAAGGATTTCTCGCCTTGTCCAATTGGCAGGTCGGGTTTGCTTCTTAGTCGGCAATATCTTAACTAACAGGGGTTCTAGAATTTCCCATTCTTCATCGCTAAGGCTACTGGAATACTTCATGGTCAATGAATTTTGATACTTTCGAGAACTTTAAGTCCATACTTGGAAGATGTCAAATGGGTTCTATAGCGGATCGCTTCGAGATCGCAACTCATTCTCATTCACCGAAGTCTAGACAGTTTTATGAACCTATCCCACTATTGCTCAAATATGATACTTTACTCTTGATGATATGGAGACTAAAGTGGCAGGACGTTTTGAAGGGCTAAATGATTTGGAGTGGAAATTGTTTGAAGATATTTTGCCAACGTCTCAAAGGAGATCGAGAGGAATGCCTCCTGTTCCGTTTCGTTATGTGTTAAACAGCTTGCTATATATTTTAATTACTGGATGTCGATGGTGTGATTTACCGACAGGAAAACAGTGGGCATCAAAAAGTTCAGCACATCGTTGGTTGAAAAGGTGGCAAGAAGATGGAACAATGGAGCAACTTCAAAGTCGAATTTTGGGCATAGCGCAAAATCAAGGCATGATTAATTGGAATTACGGGGCTATTGATGGCTCTTTTTCCCCCTGGAAAAGGTGGCGGTGAAGAAGTCGCTTATGGCTACAAGGGAAAAGGAATTTTAATTCATACCATCACAGAAGGAAATGGGATGCCATTAGCAAGTCGAACCACAACAGCTAATGGTAGCGAAAGGGAGCAGGTATTGCCTTTATTAGATAGCATCAAAATTCAAACAGGGAAACCAGGTCGTCCCAGACAAAGATTTTCTGTGTTAGCTGCTGATAAAGGTTATGATAGCTGCGAAAAGCGATCGCAATTAAGAAAAAGAGGTATTAGACCCCAATTTCCCAAACGAGTCTATAAATCCAAAAAACATCGTGGAAGACCAATTAAAAATGATACACCGCGATTTCAACAAGAGCGTTGTTTTGCTTGGTATCAACGCAAGTATCGTCGTCTTGTTGTTCGATGGGAGCGTATCAAAGCTAATTTCGATGCCTTTTTATCTCTAGCTACCATTCACATCTGGATTAACAGAATATTATTAGTGGGATAGGTTCATCATCCTACAGTTTCGCCAGAACATGGGGTTTATGTGATGCTTCTAGTCTCATTCCTCACAGGGGCTGCTGCTGCTCAGCAGTGGACTTGGATGACAACTCTAGCTCTAATCTGTAGTTTTTGTGCCTTTCAAGCAGAACATCCATTCGTTTGGCACATTAAGCAGCGTAAACATTGGCAACCTCGATTGTTACTGTGGACAATCCTTTATGGTGGAGTAGCAGGAGCGATCGCGTAAGCGATCGCTCTAGGACTTTGGTTGATTGGATGGCTATCACTAATTACAGCGTCGGCATTTGGAGTAGCCTTAACCAAGTTTATGCTGATTTGGTGGCAAAAAAATTGGTATTGTACCGCTAAAATTCAGCAGGTGGCATTGCTAGAAACATTCTCAAGCTTGACTTTTTTAATAATTGTCACCTTGTCACTACTACCAGTTCACTTGTCTAGTGGGTAAGAAGCTGAAAACTATAGCGGTTTTTAGCAAATTTAAAGCGATCGCTTTTAGATAATTTTTTTATTTATAAAAATAAGCAAAATGATAGTAAGACTTATTAGTGACTTCAAAGTCTTGCTCTTGTCTTAGATGTCATCTCTTCAAATTTTTCCTCTCGAATCAACAAAGCTTGTGAGATAATGAGCTACTTGCAAGGGGTTTACAAACTCTCTAATCTAATTTGAGAAATGCCCTCTAATCAAAGATGTTAGGTAACAGGAGAAGCAAGGGTGAAAGTTTTAGTAGTTGGGAATGGTGGTAGAGAACATGCGATCGCTTGGACGTTGTTACGCTCTCCTCAAGTTGAACAGGTTTTTTGTACTCCTGGTAATGGTGGTACGGCAACTACTCCCAATTGCCAAAATATGGCGATCGCAGTTGATGATTTTGCAGGAATTGCCCACGCAGTTAAAGAAAATCAAATAGATTTGGTGGTGGTTGGGCCAGAACTTCCTTTATCTTTAGGTATTACTGATTATCTTCAACAAGAAAACATTGGGGTTTTTGGGCCGAGTCGAACTGGGGCGCAAATCGAAGCTAGTAAGTCTTGGGCAAAGAATTTGATGATTGAAGCAGGTATTCCGACGGCTAAATCTGAAACTTTTACTGATGCGCAATCTGCTCAAGATTATATCATCCAACAAGGTGCGCCAATTGTAGTCAAAGCCGATGGTTTAGCAGCAGGTAAGGGTGTAATTGTTGCAACTACGGTAGAAGAAGCACTTACTGCCGTCAAAGAGTTGTTTGCAGAAGGCTTTTCTAAACTAGTAGTCGAAGAGTTTCTCACTGGAGAAGAGGTTTCTGTACTCGCTTTAACCGATGGCATTACCATTTGTCCCCTAGCACCTGCTCAAGATCATAAACGCATTGGTGAAGGAGACACAGGCAAAAATACTGGAGGAATGGGAGCGTATGCACCAGCACCTTTAGTTACACCTGAATTAATGACCAAAATCGAACAAGAAATTTTGCAACCTACCATCGCTACCTTAAACAAACGGGGGATTGATTATCGGGGTGTATTATACGCAGGTTTGATGATTACGCCTGCGGGAGAACCCAAAATTTTAGAATTTAACTGCCGTTTTGGGGATCCTGAAACTCAAGCCGTTTTACCTTTATTAGACACTCCTTTAGAAGAATTACTCCTAGCTTGCGCCCAACAAAAATTAAGCGAACAACCACCGATTAAATGGAAATCAGCCAAAGCTGTTTGTGTCGTAGCTGCCTCTGAAGGTTATCCCGATGCCTATAAAAAAGGAAAAACCATTACTGAAATCGAATCAGCAGAAGCTCAAAACGCCATTGTTTTCCATGCTGGGACAAAACTCGATGGCGACCAAGTTATTACCGATGGTGGTAGAGTTTTAGGAGTAACGGCTCTAGGTAATAATTTTGAAGAGGCGATCGCTCTTGCCTATCAAGCGATCGATTTAATTAAGTTTGAAGATATCTATTATCGTCGCGATATCGGTCATCGTTTGTTTCACTCTTGAAGTTGTCTAACTAATTGATAAACTATAATTGCAACACCTTAATCTTGCTAATCTTCAGCTTAAATTGTTTTGCTTAACCTACTTACTAAGCTCAGACAAATAATTGCCCTTTGGTGGTCGGAATTTACCCTCCAAACCAAACTGATGGCTGCTGCTACTCTAGTAGTTTCGCTATTAATGAGTGGTTTAACTTTTTGGGCAGTCAACACCATCCAACAAGACGCACGCCTTAACGATACTCGCTTTGGTAGCGATTTAGGATTATTGCTCGCCACTAATGCAGCACCAATGGTGGCAGAAAATGACTTTCCCAGTTTAGCCCGTTTTTCTGGGCGTTTTTTCCGCAGTACGGCTAGTGTCCGCTATATTCTTTATGCGGATCAAGAAGGCAAGATTTTTTTTGGTATTCCCTTTTCTCAAGCTGAAGGTAGTAATTCTCTAACCATTGAGCGTCGGATTAAATTACCCGAAAATTACGTTCAAAATAGCGAGCTTCCTTTTATTCGCCAGCATATTACGCCTAATGGTGAAGTTACTGATGTTTTTGTACCGCTACGTCATCAAGGACAATATTTAGGAGTTTTAGCAATCGGAATTAATCCTAATCCTACCGTAGTTGCTTCTTCTAATTTAACCAGAGATGTAACGATTGCGGTGTTTATTTCGATTTGGGCAATGGTAATTTTAGGAGCAGTTTTTAATGCCCTGACTATTACTAAACCAATCAAAGAATTATTAGTTGGGGTAAAAAATATCGCAGCTAAAAATTTTAAACAAAGAATTGATTTACCTTTGGGCGGAGAGTTAGGTGAATTAATTGCCAGTTTTAATGAAATGGCAGAACGGTTAGAAAAATATGAAGAACAAAATATTGAAGAACTAACTGCCGAAAAAGCCAAATTAGAAACTTTAGTATCAACTATTGCTGATGGTGCAGTTTTAATTGATACTAATATGATCATAATTTTAGTCAATCCTACTGCTAGACGTATTTTTGACTGGGAAGGTAAGAACGTTATTGGCGAAAATGTTCTACATCATTTACCAACCGAATTAACTATTAAACTGACTAAACCTCTTTATCAAATTGTCGCTAGCCAAACCAAATCCGAATCAGAATCTCAGGAAGAAACCTTAACCCAAGAAGAGACACAATTTGTAGCTGTTCATCATGAAGATCATTTAAGCAATGGAGATGAATTTCGGATTGTTTTGCATCAACCAAAAAGACGCACTGTACGCATACTCTTAACTCAAGTTCTGGATCGAGAACGAGAAAATGTCAAAGGTATTGCCATGACAGTACAAGATATTACAAGAGAAGCCGAATTAAATGAAGCCAAAAGTCAATTTATTAGTAATGTTTCCCACGAATTAAGAACGCCTTTATTTAATATCAAATCTTTTATTGAAACTCTCTCGGAATACGGAGAAGATTTAACTGAAGACCAACGTAAAGAGTTTTTAGAAACAGCTAATCATGAAACAGACCGTTTAACTCGTTTAGTTAATGATGTTTTAGATTTGTCTCGTCTAGAATCTTCGCGGGTTTATAATTTCTGTGCCGTAGATCTCACTCAATTAATCGAACAAACTTTAAGAACTTATCAGCTTAATGCCAAAGATAAAGGAATTGAGTTAGCTCAAGCTCTTGAACCAAATTTACTACCTGTTTTGGGACACTACGATTTGTTGTTACAGGTTATCACTAATTTAGTTGGCAACGCTTTGAAATTTACAAATTCTGGTGGTAAAGTAACTATTCGCGCCTACGAAGTTAAGTCTCATCAGCAACCATCTCAAATTAGGGTAGAAGTTGCCGATACTGGTATTGGTATTGCACCAGAAGATCAAGAAGCTATCTTTGACCGCTTCTTCCGCGTTGAAAATCGAGTTCATACTTTAGAAGGAACGGGATTAGGTTTATCTATTGTTAAAAATATTATTGACAAACACCAAAGTAAAATTTATTTGAAAAGTGCTGTAGGGGAAGGGACAACTTTTTGGTTTGATTTACCAGTTTATCGCAAAGAGCCTATCTCAGTAGAAACAACTCAAGAATCATCAACTGATTCTCAAAGTAGCAACTTATCCTCTCAGATTAATTAGATAATAATAGTTTTAATCAAATGGGCAAATCCTTTAATCTGAAACGTTTTTTTGCTCTTGAATTTTTGACCATCCTATGAAGGCTTAATTTTTATTGAAGAATTTTATTTGCCCAAAGAATAAATTCTTCTAGAGAAAAAATATTAATATTCTTTTCCTCAACCCCATCGGGAAGATAACGTCGCTCTAACACCACTCTTTTCAACCAACGAATTACTCCTTCCTTCATCCCACCTCCACCAGTAATAATAATAATGTTTTGTTCGGGCATTGCTTCAATACAGTTGAGATACAAGTAAGGAAATTTCTCGTCAACTGAACCACTTGATTGCTGCCACTTACATTCAATTCGATGATTAAGGCTGTAGCGTTCAGAGCGAGCTAAAAACTCGGTATATCCTTGATGTCCGTAAATAGTTGTATAAGGAACATGCTTTAAAAGTAGCTCTGTTCCATACTTATCTTTCTTTTTACTCCAATCACTATACTGAATTACATCAAAACCTCTTGCCTCAAATGTAGGGATAATAGTTTTTTCTAAAATTTTCCCTTGTCGATTGGCTGTGCCTCCCTGCGTTGAAGATTGGGTCATATACTATTCAGTAAAAAAAAACAATAAGAATTCAATTACACTATCCTATTGTTCCCTTTAATAGTTTGTAATTATCACTTCAGGAATTTTGCCTCGCTTGTCACCCTTAGAATTAATTGCTCTGCTTGCATAGACAAACTCAATTTTGTAATTAGAATACAGGTCAAGAATCAGAGGAGCATTAGAGTTAGAAACCATAAATCTAACGCCTTTAGCATTAAGGCGATCGCAAAGATTACGTAAGTTTAACTGCATAGATAGATCAAATCCATCCTGACTGTATCCTGTAAAGTTAGATGTGGCGTTTAAGGGAACATAGGGAGGATCGAAATAGACAAAATCGTCCAGGGTAATTTTTTCCTCAACCTCAAGAAATGAACTATTGATAATCTGTGCTTTTTGAAGTACTTTGCTACAAGCTCTTAAATTAATCTCATCAATAATTTTGGGGTTTTTGTAAGACCCCATTGGAGTATTGAATTGACCTTTAGAGTTGACACGATACAATCCATTAAAACAGGTTTTGTTGAGGTAGATTAGTCGGCTTGCTCTTTGAACATCAGACCATAATTTATATTCTTCGCTTCGGTCAATATTTCTAATTTGATAGTAATAGTCTTGTTGGTGAATGTGTTGTTTTAAATCAGTAATTAGTTCTTCAACTTTATCCCTAACAACTTGATAAGTATTGGTCAGTTCCTCATTAATATCGATGAGAACAGACTTTTCGGGTTGTAAATAAAAAAATAATGCTCCGCCACCAATAAACGGTTCAAAGTATCGGGAGAAATTTTGAGGAATTCTGGCTGTTATTTCTGACAGTAGTTGGGTTTTTCCACCAACCCATTTGATAAAAGGTTTTGCTTGAATATTAATATCTATTGCTTTATTTTTTACAATCACTTACAGCAGTTTTCGATTGGGTAGACTACATCTTGATATGAGACAGAAAACAGAAGACAGAAGGTAAAAGAAAAAAGTTAATTAGTTGTTTTTTATTCAACTAAAAATCACTATAAAATAATCAAAATTTATAAAATTTAGAAGATCAAAACTAAAGCGATCGCTCTTGTACAAGCGAACCTCTCGCTTTAGCTTTGATTGGTGAACTTATAGCGATCGCTCTAAACAATCACAAATTTTACTATTTAATAGTCGTAATTAATGCGACGGTCTATGTCTTCATCATTGATCCGAGAAGGATTATAATTTCTATCTTCCTGTTCATCGCGATTCCAACTATTATCTGAATCAGTTTCAGCAGCATCTAATGGTTGATAATCGACATAATCATTAGAAAAACTGTCGTTGTCATCGACATAACTGCGTCCCAAATTGCTTGGATCTAGTTTTCGTGGTTTTGGTTGGCGGGGAGTTTCATCAATACAATTATCTCTAGCAGCAGGACGAGAACGATTTGATAATGGTGTTTCATTCCAACCTTCTTCTTGTCCCCAATCGTCAGAACGATTTCCTTTTACTTCTCTACGCACATCACGGGCAGGTGAACCAAATTCACCCGACGTGTCCTTATCTTGATAATAATCATTACGAGCTTGGGTATTGCTACGACGAGGAGGACGATTATTAGTTTGAGCAGAATATCTATCTCTTTCTGGACGAGAACGATTTGGTCTACTGGGATAATCTTCTCTAGGTACGTTAGAGGATCTACGGGAAGAACGAGGTGCAGGTTCTTCGTATCCACGTAATCTAGGACTATCATAATTGGGAGTAGCGTCGTATTGGTCTGGTTCGATTTGGTCTAATTCTGCCTCTGTATATACTCTAGTACGACTCACAGGACGTTCGCGATCAACAATTGGAGTATTGCGTCTAGCTTGTTCTGTCGCTACACCACGCAAGCGAATACTTTCTACCGCAAAGAAAATTGCCGAACCTGTCAGGAGAAACTGACCAAATTGAAGAATTGGGTCTAACCGCCATCCTTGAAACAGTAAAATAAAACCGCAG
Source organism: Stanieria sp. NIES-3757 (assembly GCA_002355455.1). NCBI lineage: Bacteria > Bacillati > Cyanobacteriota > Cyanophyceae > Pleurocapsales > Dermocarpellaceae > Stanieria > Stanieria sp. NIES-3757. The sequence continues at coordinate 1,881,520 of AP017375.1, read as the reverse complement.
AGTAAACCTACCGCAGCAAAGAAAATATCATGATCTCTTGATAGTTCTGGACGAACAGAACGTAAAAAATATAATGATGCTCCTGCTACTGCTAAAAATATTCCTAAGATACTGGCTGAATTCAGCCCAAAATTAACCATTACTGCTCTCCTAACTTGCTTTTAGCTGCCTTTAGATAAAATGTTAAATATATAAACTAAGCAATCTCAACTTATATTATTGTGTCTAAGATTAACAAAATCTGCCTCGATATTTTTGGCTAAAGTCAGCCATGCGCCCTACTAAACTTTAATTGAGTTTTTAAATATTTAAGATCTTAGTACAAAGATTCAAATCTAGAGATAATCATTGCTTAACTATTGGCTAAAGAAAATTATTCGATTTAGCGTTGATCAAATCTAATTGACGGAATAATTGAGCTACTTTGTTTAAATCTTTGTTGCCTGGAGATAATTCTACTCCACTAGACAAATCAATCCCATGGGGTTGAAGTTGACCCAAAGCAACTAAAATATTGTCTGGTGTTAATCCTCCTGCTAATAACCAAGGTAAGGGAGAAGTCCATTGAGTTAATTCTTTCCAGTTTAAAGTATGTCCTGTGCCTCCTAGTAATCGGGGATCGTAAGCATCTAATAACAAGGTATCAACAGCTTCAGCATAATCGAGAACTTTAGCTAAGGATGCAGTAGTTTTAATTCGCAAAGCTTTAATCAATTCTACTTGTGGTGACAGTAAAGTTTGTAACTGCTGACAAAATTCTGGTGATTCGTTACCGTGTAATTGTACTCCAGTTAAACCCGTTTCAGAAACAGTTTCCACAATTGTTTTTAGATCGAGATTAGCAAATACTCCAATGGTATTGATTTGTTTAGGTAATTGTTGAACAATATTTCTGATGGCTGAAACTTCTAGGTAACGAGGAGATGCTGGGACACAGATAAAACCTAATTCTGTTGCACCCAACTGAGCGATCGCATTTCCTTGATCTGGGTTAGTGATTCCGCATATTTTAACTCGCATTCTTAATTCAATTAATTAGAGTGGGTTTATTCTTAGTAAAACTTTTAATTACTGTAAATTATTAAGAAGAAAGTATATTTTCTTGAAACAGATTTTTATAATTCCTGTAAATTGATCAATCATAGTTTATCAAGACGGGAGTTCAAATATCTAATGATCTCTACTTTGGTTTTGGCTGCTCATACTACTCCTTCAACCGTTGAGTGGAATCCATCGGTAGCTTTAATCATGATTTTATGTAATCTTTTTGCTGTAGCTATCGGTCGTTATGCGATCCAAAATTCAGGTCAAGGACCAGATTTACCCGTCCCTAAACCTGAGTTATGGGAAAAATTTGGGTTTCCCGAATTGTTGGCGACTACAAGTTTCGGTCATATCTTGGGTGCTGGGATAATTTTAGGACTTGGAAATGCTGGAGTCTTATAAAATCTAATACTTTTAAGATTAGAAGTCAGAAGTGGTAGAGACGTAATACGTTACGTCTGTACAGAAGTCAGAAGAACACAATTAATTAGCTGTGTTTTATCAAGCTAAAAATCGCTGTAAAATTGAGTCCCAAAAACCTAGTGAATTTTGACCGCGAGAGAGGCTTTCGGTTAGAGAGCCTCTCTAATCACAGTTTTGACTTTTAATTTTTTACTGAGGATTGAATTGTAAATTGAGCGATCGCACTAGGCTTAAAGGCAACATACTACGGCTAATTTTGGCTGCATAGCTAGCATTGAGATAAGCTTGATAATTTGAGTGTTGCAAAACATAGCTTTCAAAAAAGATTAAACTCAGTTGTTGAACGTAGTTTTGAGCAATTTGAGGATCGGGTCCAATTGCTTGAGAAGGCAAAGGAATACTACCAGAAGATTCTTGTAAAGTAGAAAAATGAGTAGCCCCTTCAAGTAAGGCTAAATATTTTTCAGGAGTTGTTAACCAAGTAAAAGGTTCAATTTGTTCTGATAAGGCAGGAGTAACAGGATCTGCGCTACTAGCGATCAGCATAATCGGTATCTTAATTTCACTAATTCCCTCTTGTCCAAACACAGCACTAGTCATAGGATTAATTGCGATCGCAGAAACAATCCGTTCATCTCGTAAATTATATTTTTGATTGGGTAATTCTAAAGCAATGCATTGAAGCAAAAGAGAGAGATTAAGAGAATTATCAATGTCTTGACAAGCTTGGTTTAAACTTGCAAGGTTCAATTTAGCACCTGCTAAGGCTAAAGCTGTGTAAGCACCAAAAGATTGACCAATAATTCCTACCCTTCTTACTTGTAATTGTTGTCCATAATTACGTTCTAAATAATCTAGTAAAAATTTAATATCTAAAGGACGGTCAATTAATTCTTCAGGCAGGGTAACTTTATTGGCAAAACCGTTAAATAAAGCCTGAATTTGACCAGCATTACTACCAGGATGTTCGGGAACTGCGACGGCAAAACCATAAGAAGCAAGATGAATCGCTAAATAAGCAAAAGTAGTGCGATCACCACCTAAACCGTGAGAAATAATGATTAATGGTAAACGACCAGAATTGTTGGGAAGATACAAATCAACGGGAAAACGGCGATCGCGAGAACGGTCTTCTAGAGTTAGAAGTTGTTTGCGATAAGAATAACTACCTGGTTGACTAAAATTTGGCAAGGGAACATTGGCAAGAGAATTATTAGTAGCAGTTTCTTGAAGAGCTTGTTGTTGGACTTGCGCGATCGCTTTTTCGGTTTCTTGAACAATTTCACTTAAATTTTCAATAATTTGAAAGCCTCGTTCAGAATTAAGGCGAATTCCATAAGTAGGAAATTGCTTAAGAATATTTAAAGGAGTTAAACCTTCTTCATCGGCTGTTGCCATAATTAAAGCTGAACGAAGGGCATAAAAGCCAGATTGACCTGCTTTAGTTTGAATTACTTGAGCTACTTTAGCTAAAATTCTTTCGCCTTGAGGAGAATAGAGAAATTGTGTGACGGCTAAAGGAGTAACGTCTGCTTTACTGACTAAGGCTTTTCTAAGTTGTTCTAATTGTTCTGAAGAGAAGAAACTAGCATAATTAGCAAAATTAGCATCGATAATACCTTTTTTGGCATAAGTTTCCAAAGATTTTAAGGGAAGGGAAAACTGTAGCACCCCGTAATCGAGATAAATTTTTTCTGCTGCTGAAGTTTTAGAAACTGAGGCAAGGGGAACACTAAAGCAAATCCCCAAATTACAGATAGTCAAAATTAACTGCAATAAATAGGAAGATTTGAGAAAACGAAGCCTAAAACATTGCCAAATAGTGATTTTTGATTGGTTCTGTTCGGAAGGTAAGACGAACGTCATCAGGCAAATTAAACTAAGAGCGTTTAATACTGTTGTAACATTCCTCGGTTTTATTTCACGGTTGAGGAAATTCTTTGTTTAGCTTATCTTCAAAATTTTCAAATTTTTCTAAATCCTCTATTGTAAAATTTGCTATAACAATCTTATTCTCAGTTTCTTTAAATATCTCTTCTCTAGCCTTGTGTGTAATTGACAAGGTTTTATTTTTAGCTCGTAAACAGTAGTGTTTTCCCTGATAAACTTTTTCGTGATTCGGATAAGATTTACCTAATAATTGAATAGTTTTTTTGGCAATACTAGAAATACGAACTCCATATTTTTCCGATAAAATAAAATTTGAAAAATGGGGAGCTTGGCAACTTAGACGATTTAGTTATCTTTGACAGTCATAGGGGGTTTAGTCAAAGACGCTGCTTGTTTGGCAATAATTTCTGCAAGAGTATCTCTTCCAAAATCAGAACAAAGATCGATTAAAAAATCATCTGGATGTTGTGCTTTAATATCAAATAATTGAAGCGATTCGGCAGGAAAATCTTTCAAGTTAAAAGTAACAATAATATCGGCTTTAACTTTTACCGCTACAGCTAAAACATGACGATCTTTAGGATCGTTTGTCATTAATGGAATTAATTTTTGATAATCTTCAACTATGGCTTCTGGAAAAGTTTGTTTAATCTGTTTTTGATACTTTGCTGTTTTTTCTACAGTTATCCTTCCTTTTTTTACAAGATTGTGAGTGACTTCATCTAAAATCTCTTGAGAAACATGAGGACGATACAGTTCAGCCTCCGCAATACGTAATAAAGTATCGCATAGAGGCATGGGAAAAAGAACGCAGGCATCTAACACTACTACAGGTTTCACACAAGATATTTATTCATCGACACAGTTAATGTCTTCATCATAAAATCCTTCTTCTTGTAAGAAAGCAGTAAATTCACGCAAACTTTTACTGCGTTTACGATCTCTTGTTTGTTTATATACCAAAACATCTCGATAATTAATACGTCTGTGTGTTCCTACTTTGGTGTGAGGAATTTCTTCTTGTTCTAATAATTTAATTAGATAAGGACGAGATACATTTAAAAAATCTGCTGCCTCTTGAGTTGTCATTTCTTTATCCAAAGGGGAAATCGTAATCGAATTTCCAGATGCCATTGCTTCGACAACTTGATACAAAGCGTTGTAGACAGACTCAGGTAAAATGATTTCTTCTCCAGTGCTACTAATGAGTTTTGGTAAAGATTTTTCAGCAGTTAAAAGCTTTTCTAACTGTTTAATCGCTGAAGTTTCATTCTTTTTTGGTTTTAAAGTACTGTAAGAACTTAGTTGCTTAGACATGAGCTTAAATTTAAGTACCTTTTGCTGTTGTTTTTCAGCAAAAAATTAAGTTAGCTATTTTCCAACTTATCTGGATAGATAATTAGTTTAATTGGATTATAGCAAATAATCGCAATATCCGAAATAAATTAAATAATCGAAACGAAGTCAAGAGATTATTGTGTTGTTGTTCGATTACGATACAATATTGAAACCTACTGTAGCTATCGCTCGGACTTAAAAAACCTAAAAGTAAAATTAAGTTTAAAGTTGCGTTCACGACAAAAACCCATAAATCGATTACCCTTGATTGTGCGAGATCAATCAATTTAGTCTTACCAGCGACAATGATCGGTAATAGGTTTTCTTTTTCTAGACGACAACTAGCTAAATACTTCGGTTTATTTTTACTTTGCTTCACCTTAGCAGTAGGTTGTAATAATCAATCAACTCAAACACCAAACCAAACTAATAATACTCCTGATAATAATCGGATTTCGATAGGTACAACTCTTAAACCCCGTACTCTCGATCCTGCCGACAGCTACGAATTAGCAGGATTAAATATTATTTATAATGTTGGCGAAAGTCTTTATAGTTATGAATTAGGCACTACTGAGATTAAACCATTGCTAGCTACAGAAATGCCCAAAGTGAGTGAAGATGGTTTGACTTATACTATTCCTCTGCGTCAAGGAGTCAAATTTCAAGATGGTACTCCTTTTAATGCTAAAGCAATGGAATTTTCCCTCAATCGTTTTATAGCTAATGGTGGGAAACCTGCTTTCTTATTAACAGATGTAGTTGAAAGTGTCGCAGCTACAGGACAATACGAACTAACAATTAAACTAAAACAACCTTTTGCAGCGTTTCCTTCTCTGCTTGCCTTTCCTGGTGCTTGTGCTGTTTCTCCTCAAGCTTACAAGATTGGTGCAGGGGAATTTTTACCCAATCAATTGATTAGTACGGGTAAATATAAATTAGCTCAGTTTAATAGCGATTCGATTAGTTTGGATGTCAACGAAAACTATTGGGGTGAAAAACCAGCCAACCAAGGCATAAATATGCAGATTTATGCAGGAAATTCGGCTAATTTATTCAATAGTTTCCGTACTGGGGCGATAGATGTGGCTTATCAATCTCTAGAACCCAATCAGATTCAAAATCTACTTGATAATACCGCGAAAAATCAAGGAAAAGCGATCGCTGGTTCAGGAACGGTAGTAAACTATTTAGTCTTGAATTTAAACCAAGAACCTTTAAATAAACCAGAAGTTCGTAGTGCGATCGCATCAGTAATAGATCGTGGTTTAATTAATCAAAGAGTTTTACAAAATCAAGGTGAACCTGTTTATAGTTTAGTGGCAACCGCCTTTGATAGTTATGCACCTACCTTTAAAGATGCCTACGGCGATGCAAATGTCGCTAAAGCCAAAGAATTGTTAACTAAAGCTGGTTATTCAGTTCAAAATCCCGCGACTATCGAAATTTGGTATCCTTCTGGTTCAATTACTCGCAGTATTGTGGCGGAAACTTTGAAAGCTTTTGTCGAACAAGAATTAGGAGGAATGCTGGAATTTGTCCCCCAAAGTGTCGAATCTGCTTCCTTTTTTGGCAATATCAGTAAAGGAGTTTATCAATCTGCTTTAGCGGATTGGTATCCAGACTTTCTCGATCCCGATAATTATTTGCAGCCATTTATGAGTTGTAGTAGAGGTACAGTAGCCAAAGGTTGTGAGACAGGTGCAGCACAAAGTCGAGGTTCTTTTTATTATAGCGATCGCGCCAACGAATTAATCAATCAATCTAGAAAAGAACAAAATCCTGAAACTCGTCAAGCAATTTTCGTTCAATTACAAGAACTTCTTGCCCAAGACGTACCTTATATTCCTTTGTGGCAAACGAAAGATTATGCCTTTGCTCAAAATGGTATTACGGGCGTTACGATTAATCCCAGTCAGAACTTTCCTTTTTGGACGATTAAGCGAGGAGCATAATTAATTTTATCCCAAGAAATCGCCTGGAATTTACGATTTTTAACCAATCTATGCCGAGAAAAATTAGAGAATTCAAAGCGCAGTTATCAAACGAAGGCTTTGTTTATCTACCAAAAAGAGGTAAAGGTAGTCACGAACGCTGGCGACATCCATTATTAAATAAAACTTTGACTGTTCCTGGTAAAAATGGTGATGACGTACCAATGTATCTGGAAAAACAGTTAGTAAAATTATTAGCAGAATTAGATAAATTGAGAGAAAAATAAAACTAATGAATCAATACAGCATGATTATTCAGTGGTCTGATGAAGACCAGCTATTTTTAGTTACTATCCCTGAATTTAGCGATCGCGTTATGATGCCTTGTACTCACGGCAAAACTCGTCAGGAAGCAATAGCTAATGGAGAAGAGGTAATTGAAATGTATTTAGAAGCTTGGAAAGCTGAAGGAAAAGTGATTCCTCAACCAAGTAAACTCCAGACAGCGTAAAATTTATGGCATTTCTCACGCTCTATGAGGTATATCCTAAGATATGGGTTTTTAAGGGCGATCGCTTAAATAATCCTTCCATAAAGCTCTTAAATTACAAGCCATAGGATAAGCTAAGGGACATCTAATTTATGAATGTTGAATCTGAGAATCTAATCTTCAACACAGATGACCAAACTAATTATTCAAATTCCTTGTTATAACGAAGAAGCAACTTTGGGATTAACTCTTTCTCAGTTACCTCGTCACTTACCTGGTATAGATAAAGTAGAGTGGTTAATTATTAATGATGGTAGTCGCGATCGCACTATCGAAGTCGCCCAAGCTTGTGGTGTCGATCATATTGTTGATTTTCAACACAATCAAGGTTTGGCAAAAGTCTTTATGGCAGGGTTGGAAGCTTGTTTACAAGCAGGGGCAGATCTGATTGTGAATACCGATGCGGATAATCAATATTGTGCTGAAGATATTCCCAAACTAATCCAACCTATTTTAGATGGTCGGGCAGAAATAGTGATTGGTGCAAGACCAATTACAGAAATTAAAGATTTTTCTCCTCTCAAAAAATTCTTACAACAATTTGGTAGTTGGGTGGTTCGTCTAGCAAGTAAAACCGATATTCCCGACGCGCCTAGTGGTTTTCGTGCTATTAGTCGTGAAGCAGCTTTAAGATTAAATGTCTTTAATGAATATACCTATACTTTAGAAACTATTATTCAAGCAGGACAAAAAGGTATTGCGATTACCTATGTTTCGATTAGAACGAATAGTTATTTGCGTCCATCAAGATTAGTCAAAAGTATCCCTGCTTACGTTCAGCGATCGATTATTACGATAGTTCGTATTTTTATGACTTATCGTCCTCTTCAATTCTTTATGATGTTGGGGAGTGTACCCTTTAGTTTAGGTTTTCTTTTATGTCTTCGCTGGTTAATCTTATTTTGGGGAATTGTGGGTAACGATCCTACTAAGTCTCGCGTTCCTAGTTTAATTCTGGCAGCGATTTTAATCTTAATTGGGGTGCAATTATGGATTTTTGGCTTGATAGCAGATTTATTAGCTGTTAATCGCAAATTATTAGAAGATATCCAGTTAAGAATGCGTCGTGGAGAACTTAAATCAAATCGAGAAACAAACAGAATTTTTAAATAAATTACTGGTTCACTCAAGCATCTTAAAGAATATAGACTAAATTAAAATTCTCAAATCATTAGTAGAGCTACAATTCAGATAAGTGATAGACAAAAAAACTCGATCGCGCTGGATTGATGACATACACAACCCAAGAATTAATCGAAATACTTGATCGCGAATTAAAAGCCAACTGGAAAGGTGAACGCATTGTCTTGTCATCGGAAGAGAGAATTAATAATCCAGTTGTAGCTAAATTTCTCAATATGGATCGAGTGAGTAAAGTCTTTGCTTATCAAGATTTTCGGCGACAAGTCCACGAATATCAGCAACAACATCAAGTTTCGGGAATTATCTGGCGTAATTGTACTTTTAAGGGCAAAAAAATTAACTATCCTGAAATCTACAATCAACTCATTCCCGTAGAAGGAGATAAAGAAATTTTGATGTGTGCCAAAGAATCAATTCTCGCTTTTTGGGATGAAGTTACAGTAGGAATGAATTTTTGGCTAGCTAATACACCAGGAAGAAATAATCACTTAAATTTAGCGAAAAATGAACAAATCAATCATCAAGAAGCTTCTGCTAACAATTACAACAGTATTCATCAGCAAATTAGTCCTGAATATGCCAACAAAATAGTAAGACAAGCAGAATGGGCAGAAATTGATGCTTCGCTTACCGAAGTTTATTTGGGTTTATGTTGGGGAGATCCTTCCGAATATCGCTATCAATGGGCAAAACCTAAATCAGGATGCGATCGCATTATTGCAGCCGATACCGAACCAAGTTCGATCAAAATATAGTAATTTGGGAAGTTTAAATTTATAATTCACCATTGAGCATAATGAATTATTATTATTCTTTTTCTACCAAAATTTTAGGAGCAAAACTATGTCCCAACAAGAAGCAGTGGGCGTGATCGAAACTTTGGGTTTTCCTTCGATCTTAGCAGCAGCAGATGCGATGGTTAAAGGTGGTCGCGTTACTTTGGTATATTTTGATAAGGCAGAAAAAGGTAATTTTATCGTTGTTATTCGAGGTGGAATTTCTGAAGTTGGACCAGCAATGGCAGCAGGATTAAAAGCAGCAGAAGAAACTTTTGGGGGTCAAGTTATGAGTCATTATACAGTACCTAACCCACCAGATAACGTTGTTGCTGTCTTGCCCCTCGATTATACGGACAAAGTTCAAGAGTTTCGCTCCTAATCACAACTATATTCAAAAAACCCAAGAACAGTTAAAATTAAGGTTCGTAACCGATAATATTCAAAGTTATTCAACAGTAGTAAGTCAAAAGTTAATTAGCAACTCTATTCTTAAGCATAAGATTGTCTGATAACTGTTAACTGATACCTGATAACTGTAAATGTTACTCTTGATTTAATTTATTCATAACTAATAAAGGAGATATTTTATGCCAGCGCAACAGGCAGTTGGATCGATCGAAACAAAAGGTTTCCCAGGTGTTTTAGCAGCAGCAGATGCGATGGTTAAAGCTGGTCGAGTTACTCTGGTAGGCTACATTAGAGTTGGTAGTGCGCGCTTTACCGTGAACATTCGTGGTGATGTTTCGGAAGTTAAAACTTCGATGGCTGCTGGAATCGAAGCAGTAAAGAAAACTGAAGGTGCTGCTTTAGAATCTTGGGTAATTATCCCCCGTCCTCATGAAAACGTAGTCGCAGTCTTACCTATTGATTATAGCGAAGCAGTTGAGCCTTATCGCGAAAGAGTTGAAGGAAGAGTTCTTCCTATAGCTCGCAGCTAACATTCTTTCAATTATTTTAGGATTGGTAGGTTGGAGTTAATTGAAGGATTTAGTTCTCACCTGACCAATTTTTTTTGTTCAATTTTCTCAATAATCATTACAGCAATTTTTCATTAGGTAAATTACCTTTTGAAAGCAATAAAAAAGCTTAAGAGACGTAACTGTTACGTCCCTAGTTTACATCTTTAATCACTAGCAAATAATCTTCTTTTAATTGCTCTGACATAAAGAAAAATTGGAAATTGATAATATTCAATAACTAACCAAACCAAACAGAATAGGTGAGAAAAAAACGTTAAAATTAGCCAAACTAAAGGCAACCAAGAAAGAGGACTATCTGGTAAAGGTGGAAATAAATACGCACCTATACCAATAATTCCTGTCGGAAATAAAACAAAAATTATGCCTGCAACTAGATAACCCCAACCTAATTCTGTACCTTCCCGTTGAATTCCTTTCCAATTTTTACCATTCCAATACCAACTCAAAGGAAGCTGACTATCTGCCATTTTTAATAGCTGCTTATCAAAATTAGTGGTAAAAATATGCTGGCAAAAGTTACAAGCAAACGTTTCCATTAACAACATGGAAGAAATTTCCCCGTGACGACATACTGGACAAGGATAAGTACCTTTGTCATAAAAGCGATCGCTATGTGAATGAGCTTTGAGCATAGACTGAGTAAGTGGTTAAGCTTATTTGAGTCGACTATTGAAGATTGAATTTCATTATAGTTAGATTTACTCAAGCGCAAACCGCTCAATTTAAATTTGATATAAATATTAATTAGACCAGTTATTTTTTTTGCACTTCTTTACAGTAAAAAATATTTTTTTTCATTAATTTTTAAAAAATCAGTCTCTTAAAAGTCATTAAATTATAGTTAAGCAAGATCGGGTGGGATTTGTTGAAGTTGTTGAAGTTGTTGAAAAATCAAAGCCTCAAGGCGATCACGTTGAATTTCTACTCCTTGATTTAAATTACCAGGAGTATCAAAAAAAATCATACTATCTATTTGTTGAACAGAAAATAACTCAAATAAAAGATGAGTTACGGGTATCGGAACAGCTAAAATATCAGGATCGTTGCTACCTTGAAAAGTTGCAGCGTCTTTAACAGTAGTAAAAGCATAAATTACTCGTTTTTCTTGATTATTTTGCTGAGGATTATTAATCGTTATTACTACCCAATCTTGGGATAAATTTTGTAAAACAAAATACTCTAAATTAGTTAATTGTTGAGCCAATAATTTTAAAACTGGTGCAACTGCATGTTGTAATACTATCGGAGCAATACCAAATTCAGCAGCATCTTTAATTAAGGTTTGTAATTGTTTTTCTAATTCCATAATTTATTACTTAAATTAGCCACAGTATAAAAAACTGTTGGTTAAATAAAAGTCAAAATATACCAATTCTCAAAAATAGCTAGATACATGAACAAAAAATTAATTTTTTGAAGTACTGTTATTTCTTGCTTTTGACTTTTAATTTTTGACTTTTGATTTACCTTGCTGTTGCTTTAGATTTATTTTTCTTTTGTTTTTCTTTCTCGGCTTGCTTGGCTCTTTTTTCTGCTTGTTTCGCAGCTTTCTTTTCAGCTTCGATTCTTTGTCTTTCTTTTTCTTTTTCTTCGGCAATTTTATTTAAATAATAATGATAGTCTCCTGAATAAACCAATAATTCGCCTTCTCGAATTTCTACAATTTTATTAGCTACTTGAGAAATAAAATAGCGGTCATGAGAAACAATAATTGCCGTCCCGTCATAATTTTGTAATGCTTCTTCTAGCATTTCTTTAGCAGGAATATCAAGATGATTAGTAGGCTCATCCAAGATTAATAAATTAGCAGGTTGAAGGAGCATTTTTGCTAAAGCTAAACGAGCTTTTTCTCCTCCACTCAAAGTCTTTACTTGTTTAAAAACTGTATCACCACTAAATAAAAATTTACCAAGTAAAGTACGAACTTCTTCATTTTTCCAGTCAGGAACTTCATCATGAATTGTATCCATGACAGTTTTTTCTAAGTCTAAAGCTTCGGCTTGATTTTGTTCAAAATAACCAGGAATGACGTTATGTTTCCCCAAAGAAATTGTTCCTTCTTCTGGTTGTTCCATGCCCATTATCATGCGTAGTAAGGTAGATTTACCAGCACCATTAGGGCCTAAAATTGCAATGTGATCGCCTCTTTCAATCGTTAATTCTGCACCTAAAAATAAAATATTATCATTGTAACTATGAGTTAAGTCTTCGATAATTACTACTTCTCTACCGCTACGAGGAGAAGCAGGAAAACGGAATTTAAGAGTTTTTAAATCGGAAATTGGTGCAGCAACTAAATCTATTTTTTCTAATTGCTTTTCTCTACTTTTAGCTTGGGTACTACGGGTGGCACTAGCACGAAAACGCTCAATGAATTCTTGTTGTTTAGCAATTTCTTTTTGTTGTCTTTCGTAAGTTGCAGCTTGAGCTTCTTTTAATTCTAATTTCTGTTGTAAATAAGCTGAATAGTTACCAAGGTAAGTTGTAGAAATTCCTCGTTCAGTTTCGACAATTTTGGTACAAAGACGATCCAAAAATTCTCTATCATGGGATACAATTACCATTGGAGTATTGATACCTTGGAGATAATTTTCTAGCCATTCAATTGTTTCCAAATCTAAATGGTTAGTCGGCTCGTCTAGTAATAATACATCAGGTTCTTGTAGTAAAATTTTTCCTAAGCTGATCCGCATTTGCCAGCCACCACTAAAAGAACTTACAAGCCTTTCTCCATCTTCGCTATTAAATCCCATTTCTGGAAGAATTTTTTCAATTTGTGATTCTAAAGTATAGGCATCTAAAGCTTCAAATTTGCGCTGTAGCTTATCTAATTTATGAATTAATTTATTTAATTCTTCTGGCTCGGCAGTTTCCATTTCATGGTGTAATTGATTTAAAGCATGTTGTACCTCATTTGCCTCAGTAAACACTGTCCAAAATTCTTCTTTGACTGTACGAGTAGGTTCAACTTCAAACTCCTGAGTCAGATAAGCTATTCTCAAGCTAGCAGGGCGGATCACTTCACCCGCAGTTGGTTCAACCTCTCCAGTAATAATTTTTAGTTGAGTAGATTTTCCTGCGCCATTTACCCCAACCAAACCTACTCTTTCTCCTGGTTTAACTTCCCAAGTGACATCTTTGAGAACTTCTCCTGTAGAATATATCTTACTGATGTGTTCGAGTCGTAGCATTAAGAGTCTCCTGGGTCTATCAATTTTTGTGAAAACTTGTTAATAAATTTTATCTTATTGATTACTTAGATATTTAAACGGTATGCCAAACAAGTCCGCGCTCAAAATTAGCAAATAAATTGAGAAGAAATAGAGAAGTAAGTCATACTAAGTTACGCTTTAATCTGTCATTCTTCACTTTGCTTCGCTCAGTATGACAAATGGTGTACCAGCTTTATTTCCATTAAAATTTTTTGGCATTATCCCTCTTTTATGACTATGGGGAAAAATATTGAATTAGCAAGCAACAGAGAACGAATACTCTAAAAATTGACTTTGAGGAAAAGGAGAACCACGAAAGCGATTCATAATGTTGATTAACTTAGAAAAACCAAGTTGAAGATGTTGATTAGGAAATACGGATAGCCAAGGTTGAATAAGAGAGAAAAAGATTAATGGTTGAATAATTAAGCGCAAGTTATTTAAAGAACTTTTCCAACCAGCACCAGAATCCCACGCCTGATGATTAGAGAAAGGAAAAGAAGAAACTGATTTAAGAGTAGAGACTTGAGAATTGGCATCGGGAACAATCGTCTCTAATTGAAAATAATTAGCTTGAAGACTTACTAAAAAATAAGTACTCATAATTAATTCCCACCAGCGTTCTATACCGTGATAATCTGTAACTCGAAAATCTGCCCAACCAAGTTCATTTTTGACTTGTTTAAACGCATATTCAATCCAGTTTCTCAAACTATATTCTGAAGCAATTGTGGTGGCAATTTTGCCTTTTTTATTCGTCATAATAAACCAAGTATCTTTTGGTTCAGGGTTTTTGTCGTCTTGTTTACTTATTTGATAGAAACGAATATGTTTTCTTGTGCCAAAAATAATTTCTCTAATGTATCTAGTTTCGCTCTTCTTTCGAGATAATTTTTGTTGATAAGCTTGCCATCGATTATATTTTTTTTTCTCATCGCCGAACATCCAAACCTTATGGTTAGAGCGAATTGCCACAATATACTCCAGATTCAATTGCTCCAAAACTGTAATTACATCTCCACTTTCTCCATACAAACTATCAGCTAATATTAACTTGATGTTAAAGTTCCATTTTTGTAATTCCTTGATTATTTCTACAGCTAGTTGTGGTTTGGTTTTATATGTATCTTCTGCTTTGAGGCATTTGTTCGGCTTAAATATTTTAAAAAGTAAAGGGTATGTTATTCCCTCTACTACTGCATAAGCATTAACCGACACAATTCCATTTTTTGTCTTTCCTAAATTACCAATATACTGTCTGGCTACATAATCAGTTGTTTTTCCTTTCTTGACATCTCCTGTTTCATCAATACAAAGAGTTATTTTTCTTTCTCCAATCAATAATTTAGTCAACCATAATCTAATTTCTCGTATTTTTTCTACATTCCAATGAGCTTCAGATAGAAAATAATTTAATCCTTGACTATCTTTTAATCCTACCGCTCTTGCTATCTTTGGTAGCGACTTTCTAGGTATTTCTGATAGCATTCCTAAATGTATTAATTTGAATGCTTCATAATTTCTCACATCAGAGAATAGCTCTTGGTAGGCTTGACAATAGTGATCGATAAAACTCACTGTTGATGATGCTTCTCTTCGTGGTGTCACCATTTTTCATTGGGTTTTTATTTTCAATTATTTTATCACCCTATAGTCATAAAAGAGGGATAATTGCGAAATACATTTGTGATAAAATTCTGGCAACATTGTTTGATTAGGGAGTATTGTTAATAACTTCAACCCCCTTTTTTACCATCTTCTTACTCTTCCGACTCTGCATCATTGCATTCCACTCGATTGTCACCCCGTGAGCCAAGTCCTTATAGAACCCATTTGAGATCTCACGAAGAGACTGAAAGCCGCTTAAGCATTAATCTGACGAAGCAGAGATCGATCTTGGCAGTCGCATGAGATAAAGTTCGCTCAACAGCGCGATTCTACAAGCGGAGGAAACCTCCGCGTATCTCGCGCTCAAAGTTTTTAACCAAACTTTTACAACGCTCCATCCAAGCGTTTGAGCGTTCAATCACCCAGCGAGCAACAGCAGGAACAAATCCAGATTTCCCTTGCGCTGCCTTCTCTTGTTTCGAGGGTTTGGTGGACAGTTCAAACTTGATTTTCGTCATGATCTCGGGATAAACTTGCTCCAATTGCTCAGTCAAATGTTCGGGATGATATCCGTGGTCTAGCAAAATAGTGAGCTTCGGAAGGTTAACGGGTTTTGACTGGAAATAGTCAATATTTAGCGTCAGCATCTCAATCAATCCTGCATCATCCGAGACATTTGCTGGTGTGCAGTGGGTAAAGAAAGGAAATCCCAGTGTATCAATTGCCAGATGTCTTTTAATCCCATTCGTGGCTTTGTAAAAACAAAAGCCTTTGGAAGCGACACTGGCATTACAGGTATTTTTCACGGCTTGAGAGTCAATGATTATTAATGTTGTCCACTTAGGTTTTTTTTAACCTGCTGACGTACTTGTTCATGTAAGGCATTCATGAGCTTTTCAAACACCCCTACCTTTCGCCACTGCTTGTAGTGCCAATAGACAGTTGAGTAGGGAGGTAAATCTTTGGGCAAGTCTGCCCAATTACAACCATTTTTGAGTTGATAGAGTATTCCGTCAAGGATTTCTCGCCTTGTCCAATTGGCAGGTCGGGTTTGCTTCTTAGTCGGCAATATCTTAACTAACAGGGGTTCTAGAATTTCCCATTCTTCATCGCTAAGGCTACTGGAATACTTCATGGTCAATGAATTTTGATACTTTCGAGAACTTTAAGTCCATACTTGGAAGATGTCAAATGGGTTCTATACGGCTGAGATTTATCGTGGTTTAGATCGTAAGTATCTGGCGATCGGCTCAAGTCTAGGATTGATCTTTGGTTGTAGTCAAGAAACTTTACGACAACTCAAACAGCAAAGAGACGAAGAAGAAGCCAATCAAAAACAATCCAGTCAATTAATTCTGAACGTTAAGTTTTACAACGTCAAAATTCTGCTTAGCTGTATTGATATATAGTTATATAACAGAAATACTAAGCATCGATACGGCGAAGAGATTATGTGTAGCGATCTAGCTAGTCAACTCCGGGAAGGAACCAAACATTCTCATACTATGGCAGAAAATACTGCCTACATGAAATGTTTTCTTAAAGGAATTGTGGAAAGAGAACCCTTCCGTAAATTACTTGCCAACCTCTATTTTGTTTACAGCACCTTAGAAGCGGAATTGTCCCGTCACCAGGATCATCCCGTAGTCGGTTTACTTTATTTTCCCGAACTCAATCGCACAGAGAATTTAGAAAAAGATTTAGCTTTTTATTATGGGGATAATTGGCAAGCAGAAATTGTCCCTTCAGAAGCAGGTAAGGTCTATGTTGAACGCATTAAAGAAATATCTAATAGTAAACCTGCATTATTAGTTGCTCATTCCTATGTGCGCTATATGGGAGATCTTTCTGGTGGACAAGCGTTGAAAAATATTGTCCGTTCTGCCCTGAGTTTACCAATAGATCAAGGCACTAATTTCCATCAATTTGATGCTTTTCCTTCGGTAGAGGCAAGACGCGAGTTTAAAGGAAAGTATCGGGATGCGTTGAATTCTTTACCAGTTGATAATGAGTTAATTGAAAAAATTGTTGCTGAAGCTAACGATGCTTTTGCTCTAAATCGCGATGTCATGCATTCTTTAGAACCAGAAGTTAAGGCAGCTATTGGCGAGCATGTCTTCGATTTAATTACTCGGCAAGATATTCCAGGTGCTACAGAACGCGCTCCAGGTCATGGTTCTGTTGAGTTAATTGCTACTGAGTAAATTTACAGTTTTTAGCGACTGCAACTAGCTCTAAGATAGGCACAAAAACTTCATCTAGGATGATGTTAGTCTCAGTCGCGATGACATTCTGCGTCGCACGGTAATTATGGAATTGATGTGTCAATTTCGTCTTTCTCAAGAAGATTTAGAAGCCAAATATCATCTCGGTTTCGATCTCGATTTTGATCGCTACTTTGGTTCAGAAATTTCCGAACTTAAAGCTTTAGAAGCTGATGGCTTGATTAAAATATTTTCCGATGGAATTGAAGTGACACCCATGGGAAGATTATTAATTAGAAATATTGCTTCGGTTTTCGATACATATCTCGAAAAACAACAAACTAAAAGTTTTTCTAAAGCGATTTAATTAGTGCTTAAGATTAAATAATAGAAAAATTACAGGTCAAAATTGAGTTTTTAGACTTAATTTTGACTATGTGTAATTCTGATATTACCATTTTTAGGAAAAGTCAAACAGCTTCAGCACGAAGCAATTTTAACCGAAGTAGAATTAACAGTTTTGGAATTAATTGCCATTGGCACCGATTATGATGCTGTTGCATCATCTTTGCAAATCGAACTAGAAACCGTCAATACTTATATTGCCAATATCATCAATCGAGTTTGTATCAGCGATCTGACTCAAAAGTCAGTTAAAGCTTTAAATTTGGTTTGAAATTAATGGGCGATCGCGACTTTTAGAATGTTGGAACAAACAAAAACAGTTAAACTGGTAGCCTATTCTACTCAACTAAAAAGCCAAGTATGACTATTGATTGGGTCAAGGATGAAATCTCAAAAAAATATAGCTGTATTAAGCAAATTGTCTATTATAGAAGATTAAATTGTTTACGTCATGAATGCTATCAATATCTGAACCTATACAAGACTTTATGCACTCACGTACTAAATTTCTCTAAACCATTTCTATCCAATCCAATTCAAGTAGCCGAAGCAATTTACTATACCACCCCATCAGATTATGAAAGGAAACTAGCAAATCTTTCATACTATAGGGGAAATTGTTCTGCATTCAATCTTCTTTTCCAAAGCATTCTAAATAGATTGCCAAATAGGACTATCGAGAAATCAGCTTCCAGAAAATTGAGAGGATTAATTTTAAAATATATAACAGATAGCTTGCGCCTTATTAATCACTATCAAATTAGTATTGGACAGAATGAATTATTTAATTTATTTCTAACTAATAATCCTGACTTTAGTCTTTACTATGACACGTGCGAACAAATTATTTTTGGTGAAGTAGAATTTGACGACTATTCGGATCAGAGTGAAGTTACTCCTGCTTTAATTCGGGTCATGATAGAGCTTCGGTTGAAATGGAGTATGGGAATTTCTGGGTATATAGTTGGGCAAACCCCAGGTAACATGAGTGATTTTCTGGAAGTTTATCGATGCTTCGTTAATAAGCAAAAAGTGATTGTCGATCCTAGATTTGACATCGTTAAAAGAATTTATGAATGGGGAAATATCTATATACATACAGGGACTCGCTCTTATATTTGGTTAACAGGACTTGCAGTGGATATTCTGAAACCTCTTTTCTATGGTCAGTGTCATCGTTTATCGGGAGTAAGAGTTGAATCATTAGCTACCATCTATGAGTTTTGGGATGCACTGAAACAGCACTATATTAATCGTTCGTATCAACAAAAAATTGATGTCAAAATTTTTCCATATAAGCCAGGTTTTATTTGTACAGACAAAGCTTACAAAGCTATACCATGCAGAAACCACTACGCAATTTATAATTAATCGTAATTTTGTTTAAATAGTACGTCTAATTTGAATTAAGTACCTATGCAAAATTAATTGTATATTTTGTTCCAAAATTCTTGAAAATATTTTCTACATACTCAACTAGATTGTTCCAGCTGTTGTAAGCTTGAGATTCTATCCACTCTTATTTCATAAACCGTCAAAGAGTTTCAATTAAATTTAGCTGTGGAGAATAAGTGGGTAACCAGAATATCTTTAATTTTTTTTTGTGACCATTCCACTATGTTTTTCTGAAAAGCTTTACTTCTGTGAATCGGAGCATTGTCTAATACTACTACCGTCATTTTGTCTATCTTTTAAGCATAATCATCCAGGAATTTTATAACAATTTCACTGTTAATTCTAGTTTCAAAAACATAAGAATATAATTCATTTAGTTTTGATGTATCTTTTGTTAAGCCTTTGATATATCTCATTAAAGAATTTATTTTTTCTGCATTTATAGCAATTCTCATACTTATGAGGTACAATAGCAACAGTGAGTAAACCAATTCCGAATATCGTCTTTTGTGACTTTCAGCATTGAATCAGTTATCGCATTAATTAAGTCTTGATAGTTTCTTGGTTTAACTTTTCTTAAACAAGCTTTGACTTTAGACCAAAAATTTTCGATAGGTGAAAATTCTGGAGAATAAGGGGATAAATAAATTAATTTAGCCCCTGCTTGTTCAATTAATTCTCTAATAGTTTCTCCCAAATGAATTTTGGCATTGTCCATTACCACACAAGCATTTTTCCAGAGCTTTGGGACTAATTGATTAGCAATAAATGCTTCAAATGTTACTGCATCAACTGCACCATAAACATTATTAAATACAACCACTTCTTTTAATGATCAAGCAGTGAGTAATGAAATATTTCTCCCTCTTTTTTGTGGTTTTGTTCCCCTTGCTCTTTGACCGATGATTGCTCTGGCATACATTCTAACCATTGCTAAATTAACTCCTGATTCATCAATGAAAATCAAGTTCTCCGTGGGTAGCTCTCGTATTTTTTGCCAAAATTCAACTCTCTTTTTTTGGACGCGAGCGCTTTCTTTTTCTGCTGCGTGTAGAGTTTTTTTTTACGCTATAGTTTAATTGAGTAGTTATTCTTCCCATTGTGGCTCGGCTCACTCTTACTTTTATCTTTTTTTCAAGTAGCTCGCACAACTCTTCTAATGTAGCATCGTTATTACTTTCAATTATTTCAATTAAAGTGATTAGTTGTTCTGACTGGAGTTTCCTTGGGGGACTTCCTCCTGGTTTTTGTGGATTAAGCTCTCCTGTTTCTCGATATTGTTTTAGCAGCTTTTGGATGAAGCTTTTCGCTACTTGAAAACGTTGTGCCAGTTTTCTAATTGAGATATTTTCTTGTTCATAAATCTCAATTATTTTTTGTCTAAAGTCAATAGAGTAAGGTTGCATTCAAAATGTTTAACTATTTTGGCTTTAATGTACCTCACAACTGTGATAATTGCTATATTTATCGTTTTTTATAGCTTTTTTATTATGACTTTTGAATGATTTCTAATTGAGGCTTTTTAAAATTTAATAATATTAGCTTGAATTTTTAACTGGAGCAAAGGAAGTTTAGCTAGTGAATCAACCAGATCTTGGCGAACAAGCAATTAGTAAAGCAGCAGAAATTGGCTTATCTAGTCAACTTGATGAAGTCGAAAACTTGGATGTAGATATTCGTACTAATCCTCTCGATTTAATGCAAGGAAAACTTCAATCAGTTGAGATTGAAGGACAAGGATTAGTTATGGAAAAAGATTTGCGAGCCGAAGAATTGAAGATTCAAACTAATGAAATCGGAATTAATTCGGTTAAAGCTGCTTTTGGCAATATTGAATTAACTCATCCGACAGATGCTAAGGCTCAAATAGTCTTAAATGAAGCAGATATCGAACGAGCTTTTAATTCGGAATATGTCAAACAAAAGCTGCAAAATTTGCCAATAAACCGTGAAAACCGCCCGTTAACAGCTAATATAGAGCGGGTTAAATTCGATCTTCCCGAAGCTGGAAAAGTCAGCTTAGAAGCAGATCTGGCGGTCGCAGAAACTGAAACTACTGAAAAAATTGCTTTTAGTGCCGTACCTCGTGTTAGTGCTGAGGGTTATAGTGTGGCTTTGGAAGAAGTACAATATCCTGACGAGCAAAACTATGCTTCGGAACTAACTTCAGCTTTACTTGATAGTGTTAGCGAGATTTTAGATTTACGGAATTTCGATCTCAAAGAAATATCTCTAAACTTAAATAAGCTTGAGGTACAGCCTGGCAAAATGATTTTGGTAGCTGATGCCAGAATTGAAGATTTTCCTGACGGAAATTAAATTAAGCCTGAAAATGTTTGCTACAGATAAATTTACTTTGGCAACCACAAAAACTCAAATTTGAGATTAAACTTCGTCTACTTTGAAGGTGGAAAAAACTGAAATAAATTCACTATATTCCATCGTTTTATTAAAACCTTGAGTATTTTCTATTTAGTTTTTTAAGGAACAAAATCCAAACAATTTTGCACTTTGAACCTTAAAAATTCTTTACTCATTCTGGACGAGGCTTAATACCTTTGCTCAACAATCTAAATTTTTTTCTCTTGTCTAGCAAACTTTTTAAACCGCCTAAGTCATGAATAATTTAACCTTACCTACAACCTTAAACAATATTTTTGAAGAACAAAAAGATTTAGACTCAACTTTGGCAGCTTTAATGGTTACTACGGTGGAGCTATTAAACTGCGATCGCTCTTTTCTTTATGTTCGCGATCCTGATACTCGTTTGGGTAAGGCAGCTTATTGTTACTGCCGTGATGCCAGTATTCCCAATGTTACCAATAAGCAGTGGCAACAGGAATCTTCTGATTTAGAAAAAGAAGATCCCATGTTTGCTGCTGCTTTACATTGTCAACCAACTATTTTTATAGAAGATATTGAAACTGCTGCACCTGAAATAGTAAATCGAGAATTTGAGCGAAAAAATTTTGGACATCGAGCTTTAATTCATGCTCATTTGTGTTGTAACGGTAAGCTTTGGGGAATTTTGCAACCCTGTGTTTTTTCTCAACCTCGCATCTGGACTGAATCCGATCAAAAACTAATTACAGCGATCGCGCATCGCACTACACCTTTAGTGATTGAATACGTACAAAGAAATCTTATTTTAATTACAGGAGATTAAGACATTAATGATTGTCAACTTACAATCTGATGGTTGGGAAATTATTTATCATCGCGCTCATGCTTTGCTAGCTGCTCAAATAGCTGGAGCTTGGCATCTAGAAGATGCTGTCCCTGGGATCATCGACACCATTGCAGCTATTTCTCACCATGACGATCTTGAAAAGGAATGGCAAGAAGATCTACTCACACCCGCAGGTGCGCCGATGGACTTTACCCTAGAGCGACAAACACCAGTGGAAAAACTGCGCCAACATATCGAAGATTCTCTTTATCGAGGACGTTGGGTAGCACTTCTAACCTCCATGCATTTATGTTTTATTAATAGTCAAAACGATTCTTCAGAAGTTAAAAAATTTATTAAAGAACAAGAAGATTTACAAACAACATGGCGTAAAGAATTAGCAGTAAAAAAAGAACAAGCTGAATCCGCTTATCGTTTTATGCAATGGTGCGATCGCTTATCTTTAATTCTTTGTCAAAATCAATTACCTGAAAATGAAAGAGCTTTAGAAATTGATATCGGTCCTAATAAAAAACAATACAATGTGATGCAATTTAATAACGGTTTAGTAACTGTAAATCCTTGGCCTTTTAATCAAGATAAATTCACTGTCAAAGTTGAAGCTTCTCACCTTTCACAAATTAAATTTGATAGTAATGCTGATTTAAAAAAAGCTTTAAAAACAGCACCAAGAAGTTATCGTCAATGGACTTTTATTAAACAAAATAGATAATGCTAGACAACAAGAAAACTGTACCTCATAAAATTAAAAAACGCTAAATCACCTATAAACTATTGGTAACTGGTGTACGGGCAAGGCACTGCCTTGCCCCCTACTGCTCACCGATAACTGAAACAACCTCCTCCTCCAGGAGTTTCAATCACAAAAGTGTCTCCTGGTTGCATTTTTACTGTAGCAGTACTGGCTAATTCTTCAATAGTTCCATCTTGACGTTCCACATAATTTTTTCCTACTTTTCCTGCTTCTCCACCGGCTAAACCAAAAGAAGGAATTACTCGACGACTAGACAAAATTGCTGCACTCATCGGTTCGAGAAAACGAATTTTTCTAACCACACCATCACCACCACAATATTGACCTTTTCCGCCACTTTCAGGACGAATACTAAAGCTTTCTAAAACAACAGGAAAACGCAACTCTAATACTTCTGGATCTGTTAGACGAGAATTAGTCATGTGTGTGTGAACTGCATCTGTACCATTAAAGTTTTTTCCTGCACCAGAACCACCACAAATTGTTTCGTAATACTGATATTTTTCATTGCCAAAAGTAAAGTTATTCATTGTACCTTGTGAAGCTGCCATTACTCCTAAAGCACCATACAAACAGTCAGTAATATTTTGCGAAGTTTCTACATTTCCTGCTACTACTGCTGCTGGATAACGAGGATTTAACATACAACCTTCAGGAATAATTATTTTTAATGGTTTAAGACAACCAGCATTAAGAGGAATATTATCTTGAACTAAAGTACGAAAAACGTATAATACTGCTGCTTTGCAGACGGCTGAAGGCGCATTAAAATTATTTTCAAGTTGGGGTGATGTTCCCGTAAAATCTATAGTTGCACTACGTTTTTCTCGATTAATAGTAATAGTAACGTTGATCTGACTACCGTTATCTAAATTAAGAGTAAAACTACCATCATGAAGAACATTAATTACTTTTCTTACCGATTCTTCGGCATTATCCTGAACAAATTGCATATAAGCTTGAACTGTTTCTAAGCCATAATGTTCGATCATTTTATGTAATTCTTGAACACCCTTTTCATTGGCCGCAATTTGTGCTTGTAAATCTGCAATATTTTGGACAGGATTACGAACAGGATATTGATTATTAGTGAGTAAATCTAGTAATTCTTGTTCTTGAAATTTTCCTTCTTGTACTATTTGAAAATTATCAATTAAAATTCCTTCTTCGTTAATATTTTTACTATCAGGAGGCATCGAACCCGGAGTAGTTCCACCAATATCGGCATGATGTCCCCGTGAAGCGACGTAGAAGAGGGGAAACGGAGAGGAGGAGAAAAGGAGAGATGGAGAAAAAACAGGAGTAATTACGGTAATATCTGGTAAATGAGTTCCACCGTTATAAGGATTGTTTTGTACAAAAACATCACCTGGTTGCAAATTATTTCCTGATTCAATCAGACTGCGAACGCTTTCACTCATCGAACCTAAATGAACGGGAATATGTGGTGCATTAGCTACTAATTGTCCTTGGCTATCAAAAATAGCACAAGAAAAGTCTAAACGTTCTTTAATATTGACAGAATAACTAGTATTTTGTAGTGTTGTTCCCATTTGTTCGGCTATAGATCGAAACAGGTTATTAAATATTTCTAATTTAACTGGATCTGGTTGAGATAATTTTGAATTCATTTTCAATTGTTTTGGTTAGGTCTTACGCACTTTTACAATAACAAGGGTTTGAGATTCTCGAAGAGCAGATCTCTCACAAAGATATAATTTAGAACTACTTAAGTTTTATTAGTAATTTAAAATATTAAAATGCTAATGCGATCGCATTAAAAAATTTTTTTTGCTTTGAAAAATTCTTGGTTAAATCAAAAATAAACAAGCACTATCATTATGACAACTGTTTTTCAGTAGCATATTGGATAGTTACTAATCATCAGAAAAAATATAAAATCTGCTTTGGTTGTCCTCTCAGTTTGAAGAAAGTTGAGGACAATTACTAGTAATAAATTAATAAAATTAGTTTAAATTCTTTGACGAGATACAAGCTTTTCAATTTGAGCTTGAGTTTCTTGAAGTAGCTGTTGTCTGCTGTCGCATACTTCAGTTAGAGGCGGGATGAGATTGCGTGCTTGCAGTGCCATGTGAAGTTGTAGTTGAGCAACATACTCGCTAATGTCTTCGCGGAATAAAAGCTGGTTATTCTCATTAGCCTGGGGTTTCAAGATTGTACTCCTTCTCGTGATAGAACTACTGCGATCAAAGCTATCATAAACTGGTTGATTTTTCTCTACGCTCTGTACGACTCTCAATATTTTGCAATATATTTTGTTAACAAAATTTAAATTTTTCTCCTTGGTTTTTTGACCTTGGTCTAACGCTAGTATCAATAATGTAGCTTCTAGCACGTCAGTGCTTTCCAGATAAATCTTAACTAATAACTACTGACCAAATCATCTATGGTTAAAGTTTCTGTTCGACAAGAAGAAAATCAAGTTCAAATTCCCTTAAAAACGATCGCTTTTGATGTAAACGGCATGAAGTGTGCTGGTTGTGTAAAAGCAGTAGAACGCCAGTTACAACAACATCAAGGAGTAGTCTCTGCCTGCGTTAACCTTATTACGGAAGTGGCAGTAGTTGAATATGAAGCAGAAACGATTAAACCAGAACAACTTGCTCAACAATTAACTCAGACGGGATTTCCAACCCAATTAAGATCTCAAGCAGAAAGTATTACAGAAGTTGTTGAAAAAACAGCTTTTAAAAGAAAACAACAACAACAGCAACAATTTTGGCAGTTAATTACCGCAGCAACCCTGTTATTTTTCTCTACAATTGGTCATTTTCATCATCTGGGATTACCTATCATCCCATTACTTAGTAATATTTGGTTTCATTTTGGTTTAGCAACTTTAGCTTTATTAATCCCTGGGCGTTCTTTGTTGATCGATGGTGGGCGAAGTTTGTGGCACAAGATGCCTAATATGAATACTTTAGTTGGATTGGGGACGGTAAGTGCTTATGGAGCCAGTTGCATTGCTTTGTTTTTGCCTCAGTTGGGTTGGGAATGTTTTTTTGATGAACCAGTCATGTTACTGGGTTTTATTTTTTTAGGGCGAACTTTAGAAGCGAGAGCAAAACATCGTGCTTCAAGTGCGCTAGAAAGTTTAATTGCTTTACAACCCCGAATCGCTCGTTTAATTGGCAAACAAGATTCAGACACTATAGGCATTGAAATTCCCGTCGAGCAAGTTAAGTTAGGAGAGTGGTTAAAAGTATTACCTGGAGAGAAAATACCCGTTGATGGCAAAGTAATCGCAGGTGCAACTACTGTAGATGAATCGATGTTAACAGGGGAGGCTTTTCCTGTAGTTAAACAACCAGGAGAACCAGTTTATGGAGGCACAATTAACCAAACAGATGTAATTACGCTGCAAGTAACCCGTACTGGTAAAGCGACTACTTTAGCCCAAATTATTAAATTAGTAGAACAAGCTCAGACTCGTAAAGCACCCGTACAAAAATTGGCAGATACGGTAGCAGGATATTTTGCCTATGGAGTAATCACAGTCGCTAGTTTGACTTTTCTGTTTTGGTATTTAATTGGGACTCAACTTTACCCAGAGGTTTTAGTTACGACTAGTCATACCTTGGCACATCACATGGTAATGACTACTTCGCCTTTATTATTAAGTTTAAAACTAGCGATCGCAGTTTTGGTGATTGCTTGTCCCTGTGCTTTGGGTTTGGCTACTCCTACGGCGATTTTGGTCGGTACTAGTTTGGGTGCTGAACGAGGTATCTTGATTAAGGGGGGAGATGTTTTAGAAAAGGTTCACCAGTTAAATACCATCGTTTTTGATAAAACTGGTACTTTAACTCAAGGTTGTTTGCAAGTTACTGATTGTCTTACTTTTGGAGATTTGAGTTCTGAATCTCTTTTGCAATTGGCTGCTACGGTAGAAAGTGCGAGTAATCATCCTCTGGCGACAGCAATCCTTACCTTTGCTCAACAACAAGAATTATATTTATTAAAACCAACCGAAATTATCAATCAACCTGGTTTAGGAATCTCCGCGATAGTAGAAGGAACTAGGGTTTATTTAGGTAATGAGGATTGGTTAAGTAAAAATGGCATTGAAATTAGTCATCAAGTAGCTACCGCAGTTGAAAAGTTAGTTACTCAGGGAAAAACTGTAGTTTATTTAGCTAAAGAAGCTCAATTACTGGGATTATTGGCTTTACAAGATAGTTTACGTCCTGATGCTCAACAAACTATCACCGCTCTCCATCAATTGGGACTAGAAATAATTATGCTCACTGGCGATCGCCATGAAATTGCCCAAACTATTGCTACTCAATTAGGAATCGAGCGAGTAATTGCCCAAGTCAAACCGAATGAAAAAGCAGCCGTAATCAAATCCCTTCAATCAGAAAAGCCCAATCAAATCATCGCGATGGTAGGGGATGGTATTAATGATGCACCAGCTTTAGCTCAAGCAGATTTAGGAATTACTCTCCAGGGTAGTACAGATGTCGCTCTACAAGCTGCTGATCTAGTTTTAATGTCAGGAAATCTTGCCGATCTAGTTGAAGCGATCGCTCTTAGTCGTGCGACAGTTAACAAAATTAAGCAAAACCTAATCTGGGCTTTGGCTTATAATGTTTTTGCTATCCCTGTGGCTGCGGGACTGTTGTTACCTAGTTTTGGTTTAATGCTTAGTCCAGTAGTTGCTGCGATCGCAATGGCATCTAGTTCTTTATTGGTAGTCAGTAATTCATTACTTTTAAGGGTTTCTCGTGTCCGTTAAAACTCCTGATCTGGTTATGCTAACAATTGTTAGTAAATTTATATGCCAAAATTAGACAAGGAGTAGCATAATTGATTCAGTAAGTTTATATATAAGAATATATAAGAGATTAAATAAAAACAGTAAACCACTTTTAAGATAAGGATTTGGCATTTGTAACTTGCTAATGAATGCAAAACCGGTAAAACACCGTGAAGACCATGTTTTGATTATCATTGATGGTAAAGGACAAAAAGAGATTATTCTCACAGATGAAGCTTATTCTCTAGGAAGAGGGCAACAATGTGATATTCGGATTAATTCTCAATTTGTCTCTCGTCATCATGCAACTTTAATTAAGCGGGTTCGAGATGATGGCAATGATTATTATCGTATTATTGACGGAGACTCGACTGGCAAAGTAAGCGTTAACGGTTTGTTAGTTAACGGTCGCAAAGTTTTGTTTCATGATTTGAAAGATGGTGATAAGGTAATTTTTGGGCCTCAAGTATCCGCAATCTATCAACATCGCCAGTATGATGTTTTTCCCACTATTCCACCAGACGATCCTTTTGATATTACTCTGATTGATCCAGCTATGATTGACACTGATGAAGAGGATTAATCAAAAAGCTTTTCGGTAAGGCAAAAGTATTAATATTTGATTAATTTTTCCCTAAAAATAGGGCAGACTCGTGATTAATAATTTAAATTTATATTAGACTAAAAAAGCTATCAGATACTTTTTTAAGCGATCGCTACAATGCAATTTGCCACACGTTTACAAGCTCTTTCAACCAATGTCTTTGCTGATATGGACAGAGCTAAAGCTCAAGCCAAAGCATCGGGGAAAGAAATTATTGACTTATCGTTGGGTTCTTCCGATTTACCCACCTCGGATCACATTTTAAATACTATCGCCGAATCTTTAAGCAATTGCGATACCCATGGTTATTTATTGTTTCATGGGACAAAAGCTTTTCGTCAAGCAGCAGCCCAGTGGTACACAGAAAGATTTTCTGTAGAGATCGATCCAGAAACAGAAGTATTACCCCTAATTGGCTCTCAAGAAGGAACTGCTCATTTGCCTTTAGCTATCCTCAATCCAGGTGATTTTGCTTTGTTGCTCGATCCTGGCTATCCTTCTCATGCTGGAGGAGTTTATTTAGCAGGTGGGCAAATTTATACCATGCCGTTACTGGCAGAAAATAAATTTTTGCCAATTTTTGCTGATGTTCCCGAGACTATTTTGGCTCAAACCAAAATGATGGTATTAAGTTATCCCCACAACCCCACCACAGCCACAGCGACTCTAGATTTCTTTCAAGAAGCAGTAGCTTTCTGTCTGCAACATGATTTAGTGTTAGTACACGATTTTCCTTATGTAGATTTAGTTTTTGTAGGAGAAAAACCGCCTTCTGTCTTACAAGCCGATCCCAAAAAAGAAGTTTCCATTGAATTTTTTACTTTATCCAAATCTTACAATATGGGAGGATTTCGGATTGGTTACGCTATTGGCAATGCCCAATTAATTAAAGCTTTAAGACAGATCAAAGCCGTAGTCGATTTTAATCAATATCAAGGCATTTTAAATGGTGCGATCGCAGCGTTATCAGGATCGCAAAGTTCAGTCCAAAAAAGTGTCAATATTTTTCAACAGCGTAGAGATTGTTTTATCGATGCTTTAAAACAAATTGGTTGGGAAGTTTCTACTCCATCAGCCACCATGTATGTCTGGGCAAAATTACCCGAACCTTGGCAAAATAATTCCATAGATTTTTGTACTAAATTAGTAGCAGAAACAGGAGTTGCAGTTTCTCCAGGAGCAGGTTTTGGGAAATCGGGGGAAGGATATGTCCGTTTTGCTTTAGTTAAAAAACCTGAAATTTTACAATTAGCTGCTCAAAAAATTGCCAAGTTTTTACGCAACAACTAATCATTATTGCTACTAAAAAAATCTAAATAAATTTAAAATAATTTCACACACATCTTTAAAATATTGAGCGATATTAGGAATGATTAATTTAAATTACTCAAGTTTAATCAAGCTGCTCAATTAATAATTAAGGATAAAACTTGTTAAACGAAGAACGCGCCTATTGGTTAGCTTGGTCGCAAATTACTGGTGTTGGGCCAATTTTGCTACAAAGAGTAAAACAGCACTTTGGTAGTCTACAACAAGCTTGGGCAGCACCAATTACTAATTTTGCTGAAATTGAAGGTTTTGGCAACAAATTAATCGCTACAATTAGCAAATCTAGACTCCAAATCGATCCTCAAAAATTATTAGCCGAGCATACTCTTTATAACTCTCATTTTTGGACACCAGCCGATTCAGAATATCCACGTTTATTATTAGAAATTCCTAGCCCACCCTCAATTTTGTATTATCGAGGTCAAATTCAACCAGAAGAAAATCAAGGACTTACCGCTTGTATTGGTGTTGTCGGCACTCGTTATCCTACTGAATACGGTAAGCGATGGACGCGAAAAATTAGTACAACTTTAGTTAAACATGGTTTTACCATCATTTCAGGAATGGCTGCTGGCATTGATACCGAAGCCCATCGAGCTTGTTTAGAAGCAGGAGGAAGAACCGTTGCTGTGTTGGGTACAGGGGTAGATCTGGTTTATCCTGCTAGCAATCAGCAGCTTTATCAACATATTCAAAAGCAGGGGTTAATTATTAGCGAATATTCCGCCAAAACTAAACCAGATCGCGGAAATTTTCCTGCTCGTAACCGTATTATTGCTGGTTTGTGTCGTGCAGTTATTATTATGGAAGCTCCGATTAAATCTGGTGCTTTAATTACTGCTAATTTTGCTAATGATTTTGGTCGTGATGTTTATGTTTTACCTGGTTCTTTAGACAACGAACAGTCTCTCGGTTGTTTAGGTTTATTAAATCGGGGTGCAAACGTTATTTTAAGTGAAGATCATTTATTAGAAATGCTCGGAACTATACCCAAATTCGATTTAAAACTGAATCAAACTAAAACTCAACCCACAATTACATCTAATCATCTTCAGTCGAAACAGTTATCTTTACCCCAATTAGAACCAGAATTAGCTCAAATTATTAATTTGATGACTCATGAAGCTATCTCTTTTGATTTGTTAGTTGAACAAACAGGTTTAGCTACTGGTACAGTTTTAGCTTCTTTGTCTCAATTGGAGTTGATGGGATTAATTACTCAGTTACCAGGAATGCGTTATCAACGAAGTTAGCCAAGCAACCTACAATTATTAATAAGATTAGCTTTATTAAATTTAAACTATAAACCAAGGGTAACTTTTATATCGCTGATTTTTACCATCAGTGTCAAGCGAACCTCTCTTGGTGTAGCTAAGGTGTATAGCGATCGCAATTCAAAAATTAAAAGATAATATTTAAAATTGACTATTTTAAATTTCTGCTGACTTGACTGAAGAATAATTCTGCGCTGTGGTAGCGAAACAGTAATATTGATTAATATCGCGATCGCATTTACGATTGAGAACTGGCATCGTTTTACAGCTAACGGCTTAAATTAGCGAGCGCTTTACGAGTAACCTTCCGCAGCCAAGAATTGAGCCATTTTTGATTACTTAAAACGGTTTTGTCTGGCAAGTAGGCGATCGCGTATTCCCACTGGATTAAAACGTTGTTCGGTTTCTTGCCGAATCAAATCTGACTGACGTTGACGTTCTGTAAGATAGTTATGAACTTCATCCTGATGTCTGAGGTAGTAACCAATAACCAAGTAGATATCTGCTAGTTGTAGAGATGGATACTGCTCTTTTATTTCCTCTGGCGTGCATCCCTCAAGAAAAGCAGTTACTACAGTGTCTAGGGTGACGCGAGTTTTAGCAACTTGTACAACACCGTGAGTATCGGTTTCTATAGGTGCAGGTTCGAGGGCAATTGCTAGAGTCATAGATTCGATCTGGCTTTTACTTGATATAGTAGCAAACTAATTGTCAATGATAGTTTTTGATCGTGCGATCCCAAAGGGATCTGCTTTGCAGGTCGCATTTGAAGTTGAGGACAGGCGCTCTCGCTATAAGTAAAGCTCTCAATCCCCGCAGCAAATAGCTCATAACTCTAACTCTAAATAGATAATTCCAATCCCAGAGGTAACGCTAATTTAAAGCCATGTCGTCGATAGTATTCTGGATATCCGAGTACGAATGCTAAATCTACTTCTGACTGCGCCAAAAGTTGTAAACCTCTTTCGATCAACTTCCCCCCAATGCCTTGCTTCTGAGCATCGGAAACTACTGCTAAAGGAGCTAAAATCGCGATCGATGCTTGACTACTACTATTGATTAAATGTGCTGTGGTAAATAAAATATGTCCTACAGGGCGATCGTCTTTAAAGGCTAGTAGAGATAAGATAGGTTTGGCACTAGGATCGGCTACAAGGTTTTTTACTAATTCTGCCTCATCATCTCGACCAAATGCCGAACGTTCGACTAACAACACTGTGTTGAGGTCGGAATCGGAAGCTTCTCGGATATATATCATTACAGATCGATAAAATTTCCTTAGTAATTACAGTATTTCACAAGACTGGCAGATTAAGCGCTTGCCTGATTGTTAAAGATAATTGAGATTCAATGCGATCGCTTCTGGATCGCATTCATTTATTTTTAAAACAAATAATCAATTAATTTACCACTAGCCTATCTTTTGCCAAACAGGAAACATCTGTCTACTTCTGAGGTAGAAAAGAAACTTTACAAGCAGATTATTAATTTTTCGGTAAAGTCTATTTTATAGCTATTTAGCTAAATTCCTAGTAATTACTGAGCTTGAACTCGCACAAATATAAAAATATTGTTTGACATAAATAAAATTTAGTTGTAGTTAAGGCTATTTATGATTGCAGGGTCTAAAAATATTTAGCAACGATAAAATTATTGATTTGTTTAAAATTCAATAACTATTTCTACTAATATACAAAGAATGGAATTCCAGATTTAATTAAATATAGAAAGAAAAAGTCGATTAGATTTAACCAAGCCAAATTATTATCTAAATCTTCAATTTTTGCTCTGAAATAACTTAATGCTCCTTCTCTAAATTTGATTTTTTTGCCTATACTTGCCAAAGTATAGGTTTTTTTTGTTTAAAACTAAAAAAAAGAAAACATATTACAATGCCTACAGATTAAATATCTGTCAAGTAGATCAAACAAAATCGAGACAATGGAAACTAATGTTAACTGTGCAGTAGATTGTCTTAATGGTTGTATTTTAGGCGATCGCTGTCCTAATCAAGAATATCGCGAAGAAGCTTCTAAATTTATTGAAGAAACTTCCTTAGATCAAATGCTCGAAATTGCAGAGATTGCTAGGATGAAAAAACTTACTGCACCACCCCAATGGGTTATTCCCGACGAAATTTAGACCACCAAAAATCAGGGGAAAAATTACTCAGATCAAGTCTGCTTCCCCTGAAAGAAATTCAATTAATTAGCTGAGTATTTTTGGTTGTTGTTGGTGCCATTCGGTAGCTTGTTCGTAAGCATGAGCAACGTGAAATAAAATATCTTCACGTAATACATTACCAATCAACTGCATCCCAATTGGCAAACCTCGATCATCAAAACCACAAGGAACACTCATTCCAGGCAGTCCAGCTAGGTTAACAGGAATGGTCATCAAATCAGATAAATACATACTCAGAGGATCGGCGGTTTTTTCTCCTGCTTTAAACGCAGTAGTTGGTGAAGTCGGACACACCAAGACATCTACTTCTTCAAATGCCTGTTCAAAATCTTGCTTAATCAAAGTACGAACTTTTTGCGCCTTGAGATAATAAGCATCATAATAACCAGCAGAAAGAGCATAAGTCCCAAGCATGATTCTGCGTTTGACTTCTGTACCAAAACCAGTCGCACGAGTAGTAGAATACATCCCTACCAAATTATCTGCTTCTTGACGCAAACCATATTTAACTGCATCATAACGAGCTAGATTAGCCGATGCTTCTGAAGGAGCAATAATATAATAAGCAGGTAAACCGTAACGGAATCGAGGACAAGAAATTTCTTTAATTTCTGCACCAAGTTCTTCTAATTGAGCGATCGCATTTCTGACAGTTTCTGCTACAGTGGCATCTAAACCTTCACCAAAAGTTTCGGTGATGATTCCTACCTTTAAACCCTTTTTGAGAGTGGGTTGTAAAAATTGAGTATAGTCAGGAATTTCTACCTTGATACTAGTAGAATCAGAAGGATCGTATCCTGCGATCGCACCTAATAAAATTGCTGCATCTTCAACAGTACGAGCAAAAGGACCAATCTGATCCAATGAAGAAGCGTAAGCAACCAAACCAAACCGAGAAACCAAACCATAAGTTGGTTTTAATCCTACCACGCCACAGAGAGAAGCTGGTTGACGAATCGACCCCCCTGTATCCGAACCCAAAGCAACTACACATTCTGCTGCTGCTACTGCTGCTGCCGAACCACCAGAAGAGCCACCAGGAACTCGTTCTAGATCCCAAGGATTAGCAGTAACTTGAAAACCTGAGTTTTCTGTTGAACTACCCATTGCAAATTCATCGAGATTAGTTTTTCCAACTACCACAACACCGGCTTGTTGCAATTTTTGGGTCACAGTAGACTCATAAGGAGGCACAAAATTAGCTAAAATCTGCGAACCACAGGTTGTTTTAATCCCTTTGGTACACATATTATCTTTGATTGCGGTTGGAATGCCTTCTAGCAAACCAATTTCTTCCCCTGCTGCAATTTTGGCATCTACTTGTTTAGCTTTCTCCAAGGCTAAATCGGCAGTAACAGACAAAAAAGCTCGCACTTTTGGTTCTAAGGTTTCAATGCGTTGCATATATTCTGTTGCAATTTCTACAGCAGAACGTTCTTTACTGACCAATTGTTGATGGTATTCCCGTATCGATGCCATAGGCTTACCTTAAATGTAGTTAAATTTATAATTAATCTTTAATAGACTTGCCTATGACAATTTAACAAAATGCTGCTACCTGTGGAATAGTTTCTACTAAACTAAACGATCTATATCAAGGATAAAAATAGTAAGATTTGCTTCAGATTCTTGAGGAACAATTGCCACATGACTAGCAATTTCTAAAGTATCAGCATGACGATAAGAGTTTGGTAAAACCCGAATTTGAGCAAGACTTACTTCTAACAAAATTGGAGTTTTCATTACAATTATCCCTAAAGGTTCACCTGCAATTCCCTTACCACTGAATGCCTTCGTGATAATAAAATAGCCTTTAGATTCAGACTCATTTAGCTGACTAGTTTTAAATAGTTTCTGGTGTAAATCGACAATTGTGATTTCTCGATCACCTAAATGACTAATACTAACGTGACTTAATCCACTACCGTAAGTCGGTTGATACCTAATTACTTTTTTAACTTGTTCTACAGGTAAAGCGAGGGTTAACTTTCCCATCTCAAACACCAATAATTTGAGAGTACCAGCAGAAGTAGTTGTTAAATTATCAGTTGCGATCGCTTTTGCTAACATATTAACCAAAATTTAATTACGAATCAGATTAAGAATGGCTGGGAAGAACTCTTCTTCGACATAGGGTTTAGTAAAATAAGCTATTGCTCCTAATTGTTGAGCTAAATTACGATGTTTTTCGTTGGTGCGTGAAGTAAGCATTGCTACAGGAATTTTTGCTAAATTTACTTCTTGACGACGAGAGGTTAAAAACTCAAAACCGTTCATATTAGGCATTTCAACATCACAAATAACTAAGTTGACTTGAGGATTTTGTTTTAGTTGTTCTAAACCTTCTTGTCCATCTCTAGCTTGTAAAACTCGATAACCCTTCTTTTCTAAACTTAATGCCATGGTTTTTCTTAAAGCTGAAGAATCATCAATGACTAAAATGGTTTGAGTTGGTAGAGTTTTGGGAATAGCAATAGGTTTCTGTACAGAAGGGTTTAAGATTTTTTTGAGTTCGACGAGAAATTCTTGTTCGATATAAGGCTTGGTAAAATAGGCATTAGCTCCTAATTGCATTGCCAAACTTCGATGTTTGACCCCACTACGAGAAGTCAGCATCACAATGGGAATATTGCTTAATTCAGAATCACGACGACGCACTCCTAAAAATTCAAAGCCATTCATATTAGGCATTTCAATATCACAAACGATCAAAGCGATCGCAGAATTTTTGCGATATTGTTCTAAAGCCTCTCTGCCGTCTTTAGCTTGAACTACACGATAACCACTTTTTTCCAGACTTAAAGCCATGGTTCGCCTTAAAGCAGTAGAGTCGTCAACAATCATAATAGTCGGTGATTGAACGTTCTTACTTTTAGCTGGAAGAATATTAGTTGATTCTGTTGAAAGTATTGAATGATCTAATTCTGCTGTGGTTTCTGTTAATTCCTCTGACGCAACAGAAATATTGCTGAATAAAGGATTAGTAGTTCTAGTTGTATCGTTGCCTTGAATTTGATCAATTAAAACATTGCCATTGATCACAGGAATCAAAGTACCATCTCCCATGATCGTACAACCATAAATATAACTAGGAGGTGTCAATACTTTCCCAAAAGGTTTAATAACTAATTCTTGTTCGGTAATTAAAGACTCAATTTCTAAAGCAAATAGTTGTTGTCCTTGACGCAAAAGCAACAGAGGTAATCCCCAATCTTTTGGTGCAGCAACCGTTTCAAAAGCTTTGCTTCTTAAGTTAACTGGAGGAAGTATACAATTGTAGTGAAGTAATTCCTTAAGACTATAAATTGGGACTAATTGCTGCTTCAATAAGAAAAATCTTTTGCGACTTGAAACTTTTATTTGTTCCTCAGTAGGGATAATAATTTCCTCAATATTATCGGAAGGCAAGGCAAAAGCTGTTGAACCCAGAGACACAACTAGCAATTTAGCAATAGTTAAAGTTAGAGGCAATCTCAAGGTAAAAGTTGTTCCTTTACCTGGTGCAGAATTAACCTCGATGGTTCCTTTGAGTGCCAGGATCTGAGAACGAACGACATTCATCCCTACCCCTCTGCCAGAAATTTCGCTAACTCGATCTGCTGTTGAAAAACCCGATTCAAAGATTAAATTGAATAATTCTTGTTTTCTAGCGATCGCAGCTTCTTCGGATGATAATAATCCTTGTTTGACTGCTTTCTTGGCAATTTTGGCTAAATTTAACCCTTGACCATCATCTTTTACTTCGATAACAGTTTGG
The DNA here is from genome assembly GCA_002355455.1 of Stanieria sp. NIES-3757. Lineage (NCBI taxonomy): Bacteria > Bacillati > Cyanobacteriota > Cyanophyceae > Pleurocapsales > Dermocarpellaceae > Stanieria > Stanieria sp. NIES-3757. Next base: position 1,844,743 of record AP017375.1, on the reverse strand, counting down.
TTACCTTGATAATAGGCATGAATTTCAATTTGTCCTTGTCCAGATTTACCTTGCTGTTGGCGAATTTCTGGAGATTCAATGCCGTGATCGAAAGCATTTCGTAATAAATGCAAGAGAGGATCGTATAGTTTTTCTAAAACTGCTTTATCAACTAAAACTCCTGTACCAGTCATACTGAGATTAACTGGTTTTCCATATTGATTGGATAAATCCCGTAAGGTTCGCGGAAAACGTTGCAAAATTTGCTCTAGTGGCAACATTCTTGCCCACATCAACTCATCACGCATCTGTGCCAGCATTTGACGCTGTTGTTCGATGGTTTGATTCGATTGTCTGGCAAACAAAGTAATGTCTTCGACACTTTCTTCTAACTGCAACATTTCTTCTAAAATGCCTTGTAGCAAAGAGTGCAGATGACCATAACTATCCATTTCTAAAGAATCAAAATCTGCCGATTCTCCGACTTGCCGAGAATTAATTTGAGGATGAGCTAAATTGTAACGTTCTGACTCAACTAACAGGCGATCAGATAAACCTCTTAATTTGATTGTAGTGTCTTGAAAACGGAAAAATTTACGAACTAATACTTGTAAGTTATCTTGTAGCTGCTCGTTTTGCAAAGATAAACTATTCCGATTAATTACTAATTCACCAATCAGATTATTCATTCGTTCTAAACGATCTAACCCAACTCTGACAGTTAAATTGGTAGGAACAACAGGTTGATTTGTACTGACTTGAACTTGTTGTGATTGAACTTTAAGAGATTTATTTTGATTAGTTGTAGGTAAAAGGGAAATAGTATCTTCTTCTAAAGAAGGTAAATGCTCAAAAATTTGTTCAATTGATTCAATTGCTGCTTCTAGATTTTGTGGAGGAAGTTCATTGAGTTGAGAAGATTGTGGTTGTTCTTGCTCGTTGTTAGTTAAATCAACCGCACTGAAAACATCATCTAAAGAAGGATTAGTCTCAAGATTTTGAGTAAATTCTAAATCTGTCTCTGCTTGTAGTTCAACCGTGCCAAAAACATCATCTAGCAAAGAATCATGACTATCAATGGCATTATCTAAAATCACCTCTTGATTAACAGAAAAATTATCAGTCAATTTTTGGCTAATCGTTTCTCCCAAAAGATTAGGTTGATCTACAATTTCGTCAAATAAATTTTCAAAAGAAAAATCATTAGTGGTAGATAATTCGTTCTGTGAGGTAATTACTGATTGAAATGAATCCTCACTAACAAAATTATTATGAACGTTACTTTCCGTAAGTACTAATAAAGTAGGAGATGGTTCTCCACCTCTTTTGCGATCGCCTGCTAACACTTGTTCTCTTGCTTGTTGACAATCAGCGATCATTAGTTGCAGAATGTCTAGTTTTAGTTCTGGATATAGATTGAGTGCAGTAGTAGCAGCTTGAAGAATTTCGGCAAAACCAGATAAATTAAAGAGTTCGGCAAATCCGTTGAGTAGATCGAGTTGTGCATTAAGCTCATCAATCACATTATATTTGTCAGGATTAGTTAAAACTTCGTAGAGATGAGTAAGAGATTGAGCTACATCTACTTCAAAGATAGAAGCAACAATATCAACTCCTAAATCAGTAGCACTGGGAATATAATTATCAGATTCTTGTAAAGCATCTCCTAACAGAGTTTCTAACTGAGCAAAGATTGGTTCGGCAGTAACTAAGGCAACTTCTGCTTTAAAACTGCCCATTTCCATTTGTTCAACTAAAGGATTTTTCAAGCAATCGTATGCCTGTAGGAGTAAATTTTCTAATTCAGGATCGAAGTTAACTTTTTCACTATAAAGAGCTTTAAAAAAATCTTCCAAATGATGAGCTAAGGTTTTAATCGCATCTAATTCTACACTAGCTGCCCCTCCTTTAATTGAATGAGCAGCACGCATTAACTCGTGAACCCTAGGCGTACTATGATCTTCACGAAGATTAAGTAAACCTGTTTCTATTACCTGCAACAGTTCTTGAGCTTCTTCGATAAAAAACTGATAAGCTTGATCGCGGATATCAGGATTAAGAGACATGGTTTGCTGCTGAGGTAAAGTTTCTAAATAGTTAACTTAAGATTTCCCATCGATAAGACAAAAACTCAACTAGGTTTTAAATTTGTCAAGATGTTGTTTGAATTCTTCCGTGACTCCACACAATTGAGAGAGAGAAGCTGATAATTGAGTTGCTGATTGAGTATTTTGGGTAGCAGTCATAGCTACATCGGCTATGTTTTGAATAACTGACTCAGAATTGATGATCTGTTGATGAGAAGCAAGAGCGATCGCGCCAACTAACTGTTGAATTTCACTAGTCGCATTAGTTACTTGACTGAGACTTTGACGAGTTTGTTGAACTAATTCTGCTCCTGTTTTAACTTGATTAGTACCTTTTGCCATAACTTCAACTACTGCTTGAGTTTCTTGTTGAATTTTGGCTACTAAATTTTCAATTTCTGCACTCGCTCCTGCTGACTGAGTAGCAAGAGTTCTAACTTCATCCGCGATGACAGCAAAACCTCTCCCTTGTTCTCCTGCTCTAGCTGCTTCAATCGAAGCTTTCAGAGCAAGTAAATGAGTTTGAGCAGCAAAACGAGCAATTAGATTAACTGCTTGAGAAATTTCTTGCGAAGATTCTCCTAACAGTTTGATTTTTTCGGAAGCGACATCTACGGTTTCTTGAATGAAATTAATTTCTTCTACTGTACGAGCGATCGCAACATTTCCTGTTGATATTTTTAGATTAGCTTGTTTAACAATTACTTCGGCTTGAGAAGCATGAGTCGTAACCAGATAATTGGCTTCATTAAGCAATTGAATTTCTTTTTGGGTTTGATTGATTTTTTCTGCGTTTTGTACTGTTTCTGTGGTCAAGTTTTGAATTATTTGTTGATTTTCTATAGCATTTTCATTTACATAGGCAACTGTATTTTTAAAATTAGCAATCAGTTGTTGTAAATTTTCAATACTCATGTTGTAAGCTTCAGCAATTTTGCCAATCTCATCACTAGTAAGATTAGCTCTTAGAGTTAAATCTCCTGAGTACAAACTTTGAATTTTTTGGATTAAATTTAATACTTCTTGTTTTAATTTTTCTTGAGCTTGATTTTGTTTTAATTCAGCATTTTGCTGTTGTAGTAAAAGAGACTCACGAGTTGCAGCAAAACTTAATTGATAAGCTATTTGCTCAACAAAATCGATTTCTTGTGGTTGCCAAAGACGGGGAGTGGCACAACTTTGAATCATCAAGAATCCATCTAATTGTTGATTAACTAATACTGGTGCAACTAACATTGCTTGTACTTGCCATGATTGTAATTGTTGCTGCTGAGATTTTGATAATAAGGCTGTTTCAATTTGTTCTATATTTTGAACCATACCAAGCCGATTTGGTGGTATATAATCATCAGCTTTGAGCAGACTTCCTAAAATCGAAACATATTTATCAGTTATTGATTCGGCAACAATTTCTCCCTGTTGTAAATTATTGACTTGGCAATAAACTACTCTGTCCGTTTTAAGGGCTAGATGAATCTGTTGAACAATCGTTTCTCTAAAATTTTGATAATCTATTTGCTGATGAATTTTAATAATAATTTCTTTAATAATTTTTGCTTGTTGAACTTCAGTTTGTTGTTGCTGCAATAATTCTTTGAGCTTAATAATTAAATAGTTAAAATTCTGCGTTAAGCTTTCTGTCTCTAAAGTACCTTTTTTTTGAAATAATAAATTAAGATTACCTGCACCTATTTGATCACTAGTTTTAACTAAACTGATTAAAGGTCTAAAAATTTGACGAGCAGTAAGTAAAAAAATCATAGTTACGCCTGCTCCTAATAATAAATTGTTAAAAAGCAGACTTGATATTAATTCGTAGTCAGTTTTTTTTAACTCTGGCAAATCAAGAGAAGTAACTGCTACCAAATCAGTGTTAGCAATGGGTGCTAAAGTATAAAAACGATTTTGATAAACAAAAGAGACAATTAAATTTGAGTTCTGGACATTGATTTTTTGATAAACATTTTTTTGTTTTAATTGATTTTCAATCGATTCAGCATTGATTGATTTTTGTTGAATTAATTTCGCTACTGCAATTACTTCTGCTCCCCCAAGAATTTCTTGATTTTCTTTGTTTCCCTGGCTAGTAATAGTTTGTAAGGCAACTTTTTTTTGTGGTGAGATAATTTGAAGACTGTGAGATTTTAAATCAGTTTGAGTTTTAGATAAACTCTTACTAATCAATTCAATTGTTTTATCTATCTCAATTTTTTCTTGAAGCAGTTGATTAGTTGTTTCTTCAACAAAAACTAATTCATTTTCAAGTTGCAATTTAACTTTTGCTTCTGTTCTAGCTTGAATATAGCGATAATTAATTATGCTAGACAAAGCTAAACTTCCTAATACCGTAGGCAAAATAATGAATAATAATTTATTTTGTAAACTAATGCGATTCTGGTCAACAGATTTTACTGGAGTAACTTGATTACCTTGAAAATCAGAAAAGTCATTAGCAGACAAAAAACTTTGATGAGAATTTTCAAGTTGTACAGGAGTCTGAGTCATGGAAAAGATGTACCCATTTCAAAAAATTTTGACAATTAAACTGGAAATATCAATAACTAGAGCTTTTTACAGACACAAAATTTTGTGTTTCTACACATTTGCAAAGCAGTACTAACCAACTTTGAATTTACTGACACTTTCTTGTAACTCCTGAGCTACAGTCAGTAATTCTTTAAATAAGTTTGATACTTGAATTGCTTCAATCTCGGTTTGTTCCGAAACATTTGCTACCTGTGACATTGTTTGACTCACTACTTCAGAGTCTTTTGATTGCTCGATAGTAGCTTGAGCGATCGCATTAACTAATTGATTAATTTGATTACTAACGGTAGTAATTTGATTGAGAGACATTCGAGTCTCATCAATTAATTTAGTCCCTGTAACTACTTGTTCTGTCCCTGCTTCCATCGCTGCAACTACTTCATTAGTTTCTGCTTGAATTGCTGCTACTAAAGTTGCGATTTCTGCCGTTGCTTCTGCCGATTGACGAGCGAGCGATCGCACCTCTTCAGCTACTACAGCAAAACCTCTTCCTTCTTCTCCTGCATGAGCAGCTTCAATTGAAGCATTGAGAGCTAGTAAATTAGTTTGATCAGCAAAATTTCCAATTAAGTTGACTACTTTTGATATTTTTTGGGAAGATTCGCCTAAACGTTTTACTTTTTTGGCAGTTTCAGCTACTGTTTCCCGAATTGCCATAAATCCATCAACAGTTCGGTTCATAATCTGATCTCCCGTTTCAACTGTAGCAGTCGCCTGTTTCACGGCAGCTTCAGCAGCTTCAGCATTAGCTGCTACCGCTTGGATCGATGCTGTCATGGTTTTAATCCGCTTTAGGGCAGCATTAATTTCTTTGGTTTGGGCAGATGCACCAGCGGATAACTCTTGAATAAATACTTCCTTAGTACTAGTAGTAGTAGCAACTTGTTGAGCAGCAGTTTTAACTTTAGTTACTAATTTCCGTAGGCTTTCAATCGTAGCATTATAGGAGTCTGCGATCGTACCAATTTCGTCTTCTTTGACTTGAGCGCGGATCGTCAAATCTCCTCTACTAACGGGATCTACTTCCATTAATAGTTCTAAAGCTCTTTGTTGTAGTTCTTCTTTTGCTTTTCTTTCTCGCTCTTGGGCAATTTGTTGTTGCTGAAGTAAATTGATCTGCTCAAAAGCATTACTAATTTGACTAGCAACTTGCAATAACAAATCAATATCTTGCTCTTGCCACACTCTAGGTTCGGCACATTGATGAGCAATCAACAAACCAATCAATTTCTTGGAACTCACAACTGGAACAGTTACCACAGCCTGAACCGCAAAAGGTGCTAACATTTGCAGATAACAATCGCTCAAATCAGCTTGATAAATATTAGCGATAGTTTGAATGCGACCATTTTGATATTGTTCGGCAGATTGTTCGGCAAAACAAGGATCGTTAATTTCTGTGCCTTGAATTGCGGGATATCCTGCCACCACTGCTTCAGCGACAACTTTCCCTTGCCAACCATCATCAAATTGATAATAAACAACTCGATCTGCTGCTAATGCTACTTGACTATCGGCAACTGCGATTTGAAAAATTTCTTCTAATTGAAAAACTTGACCGATGCGAAAAGCTATTTCTTTAAGGATGCGAGATCTTTTAGCATCTTCTCTTAGTTTCTCTTCGTTAGTTTCGATTGAATCAGCTAGGATATTGAAAGTACTAGCCAATAAACCAATTTCATCAGTAGTTCCAACGGTAGCTCTAGCTTTAATATTACCTTCAGAAAAATCTTGAGTAACTTGCTGTAACTGTTTGAGCGGAATCGCGATCGCTCGATCCAAAATTCTGGTAAATAATAATATTAATACCATTATTCCTAGAGTTAAAATTAATACAATTAAAATACTCCCCCAAAGAATATTATTAATTGTATCTGTTGAACTACCATAAACAATTAACCCTACTATTTCATCCTTAGAATTAGTAATAGCTTTTGCTGCCAGAGCATATTTTTTATTGTTGACTTTTTCTATTTGAGTAATAATTTGTTTCGGTTGTTTACTTGCCTGCTCTAGTAACGAAGTAGCAATTAAATCTTGATTAGTTTTGGCAAGAGAATTAGCTACAACAAATTTTCCTGTTGGTTGACGTAAATAGATTGCAATATAGTTAGTTTGCTCGTTAAAAGCACTGACTACATCTTCAAGAATTTGAGATTTTTCATTAACAAGATCTCCAGAAACTAATTTTTCAATTGCTTGTGTTCCTGATTGAACTTGTTGAAATAATTGAGCTTGCAAACTCTGACGAAGAATGATTGTACCAGTCCCCAAAACTAAAGCCAAAGCTGCAAAACTTAACCAAGGAATTATACTAGTTTTTCGACTGATTGAAAGATTATAAAATTGCTTTAGCCAAGCAGAATTATAATTTTTTTTTACTTGGCTATAGTTGGGGTAATTGCTTGAGTTAGTAAAAAGCGAGTCTACCTCATTAGTAAATCGAGGAGGAATTTTAGTCATAATCAAAACGGTAATAAAATAAGCGATTAGTCTAAATAATTTAAGTTAGAAAAAACTATAGAAAATAAGAGTTAGTAATAATAAAAAAATTAAATTTTAAGCATAGCAGCTAAAATCGCAATGCCATCGAGAGCTAGTACCATTTCGCCATCTTCTTTGAGCCAATAACCCCGCAAAAATGGTGCTATTTCCGCAGTAATAGCAGCACCAGGAGGAGATTGAATCAGATCGGGATTACACCATTCAATATCTTCTACTCTAGTAACAATTAATCCCAAGCTAGTTTTCTCGCTTTGTTGCTCCTTAATTTGCTCAGTTGTTTTGGTCGATAACACGATCACGGTACAATTAGGAGTGGTATTTGCTTGTTCGTACCAAGCATTCAACCCGATTAAATTTCCTAAATCAAGCATCCACAGAATTTCACCCCGCCAATTATGAACTCCCATAACCCAAGCAGGCATTTCAGGAATGGGAATAATTTGACTAAGATCAATTTTGAGAACTTCAGTAATTTGCTCGATAGGGAGCATAATTTTGGTGTCAGGTTCAAGATCGAATTTCAAAAATTGTTGCTGTTGGTTTTGATGAGGCATCGCCTCTAGATCGGAAAATAATAAATTTTGATTACTAATAAAATCTGACACAACACTTTTTGCCTTAATTCTTGATTTTAACTTTTAATCAATTCTCTAACCGTGCGTACCAACTCTTCTTGATCCACTGGTTTAGGAATATAGGCATCTGCACCCTGTTTTTTGCCCCAAAATTTATCCATTTCAGTTCCTTTAGTGGAACATAAAATAATCGGAATTTTACTTGTATTTGCTTCTCCTTTAAGTTCTCGACAAATTTCAAAACCACTACGCCCAGGTAAAACAATGTCTAAAACAATCAGATCTGGAAGAGCTTGTTGGATTTTTTCCAAGGCTTCTTCTCCACTAGTAGCGATTAAAACGGAAATACCCATTTGTTCAAGACAACTGGTGAGAATGGCTCGTTCAGTAGCAGAATCATCAACGATTAGGGCGTGTCCCATTAGAAGCACCTCAATCAGCAATTAATTAGCGAACAGATATTATTTATAGTTCCCTGAAAGTGATTTAAAGTAACGTTTGAGCTAGACTTTTTGCTTGAGATACTTATCAATCACTCCCAAAACTAAATCTTTATCTACTGGTTTATTGAGAAAGTCAGTAGAACCAACCATCTTAGCCCTTACTCGGTCAATAATTCCGTCATTACCAGTCAGAATGATAATTGGAGTAGTTTTGAAATAAGACAATTTACGTAATTGAGCACAGATTTCATAGCCATTAGTATTAGGCATAATCAAATCTAAAAAAATTACATCGGGTTTACGACTCAAAAGTACCGCGATCGCTCTCAATCCATCCATTTCTGCTAGAAACTGATAACCCGCTTCAGTAATTACTTTTTCCATAGTTTGGCAAATACTAGCGCTATCGTCGATGCAAGCAACTAAGATGCGATGGGGAGTAGCTAAATTAGCTATTTTTTGGGCTACAGGTATGGAAACTGGTGGTGGAATATCATCAACCGAAATCAATTGTACTAATCCTAATTGCACATAAGGCAACAAAGAGCTAGTCACAGTGACGAGATTTCGCTTCATGCGAATACTTAAATCGCGTAAAGTTTGCTGTCCGTCTAGTAATTGAATCAAATTTTGATAAACTTGAGTAGAAGTTTTTTGTTGTAAAGCTTCTGGTTGGCGAATGATCGGTGCTAAATTGGGAGAGCGATCAGCAACTTTGGCATTTTGCCAAGCTTCCCAAAGGTTATAAGCTTCAGCAATTACTTGTTCTGCATCAATTAAGGTTAATCGCGTCGATAGAAGATTGTCTTTAATAATTTCAGCAGATATCTTTAATGCTTGATTGATATCAAATAAAATTTCAATCACGGTAGCTTTAATTACACTATCAGCTTGTTCGCGAGTAACTTTATTTTGATCGACCCACAAAGATAAAAGCTTATATTCCCAAACAATTCTACTTTCTTCTAAAGACAAACTATTGAGTTCTGCTTGAATTTCAGGTAAATGGTTCAGCCTTTCAGGACAATAAGCAAATAAATGCCTTCTCCATCTTCTAATGGGATGTTTACCCCCAGCAGCATACATAATACGACCAAGATAAAAGTAAAAAATCCAAGTTGTATTTTGAGAATCACTAATTAATAGTTGACCGCTAAATTTAGCTCGTTTTAACGATTCAAATAACTCGGTTTGTTTAGCTAGAGTAAATTGTTGAATCTGAATACGAGTATGACTAATTCCATTTTTGGCTGTCGTCATTACTAGTTTCCTTTCCGATAAACAATCACGGGAAATTTTGCTCCTTTATTTTTAGAGTTCCCGAAAACTTTCCGCAAATTAACAATTTGTTAAATGAATAAATTTAAATAACTAATTAGATATTTTTTTTTAGAGCAAAATTAATTTTTAAAAATTAATGTCCGAATCATAAATTTAATTTTAACAAGTAAAAAATCAAATAATTATTAATTATCTCCAATTAATTGCTTGTGGTTGACTGAGGAGGAAAGTTTCAAGCAGAAAAATAGGAGGATGATCTGGTAGATCGATAATTTGAGAACTAACGCATTGAATATTACCTTGAACTAAATAATTTTCTGGCAAAACTTTAAAAGCGGATTGAGTGGCATAACGCATAATTGGCTGAGAATCAATAGGTAATCCAATTAAATTTTGTTCTTCACTATACAAAATAATTAAATATCTTCTTTGTTCCAAAACGGATAAAGGCAATTCTGAATCAGTTTGTTCGGAAACAAGTTTTACCTCTGGGGCATTATTAAAAATTCTTTTACCGACATCAATTACTAAAATTTCTCTACCTTCATACTTGGTAATACTAATACCTGTTCGGTGAGGATCGCCATAAATTTCACCCAAAAAAACTACTTTATGAATAGTCAAAATTGGTAAAGCAAACCATTCTCGACGCAAACGAAAAGTAATCATTTGTTGGGTAGTTTCTTGTTGTTTGTTAGCAAAACGTCGAGAGCGTAAAGTAGAAAAAATAGCCATGGTTAATTCAATTAAAACCTAATTATTAAACTTTAAAAGTACCAACAGATGCTTGTAATTCTTGAGCAATTTTGACAGTTTCTTCTAAAGAATAAGAGACATTATTAGAAGCATTAGAAGTACGTTGAGAAATCTCAGCAATCTTTTCCATTAGTTGAGTAACTGTTTGGGAAGTTTGTACTTGAGAAACCGTAGCACTAGAAATTGATTGAAGTAATTCGTCAATTTGACGGGAAACTTGGACAATTTGGTCAAGACTTTGTTTGGTATTTTCTACTAAGCGTGTTCCTTCAACTACCTGTGCAGTGCCAATTTCCATCGCTGCTACTACTTCTGCGGTTTCTTCTTGAATGCTTTCCACAATTTCTTCAATTTCTTTAGTAGCCTCAGCCGATTTTGCCGCTAATTCCCCTACTTCTTCTGCTACTACTGCAAAACCTCTTCCTTCTTCTCCTGCGCGAGAAGCTTCAATTGAAGCGTTGATAGCAAGTAAGTTGGTTTGCATCGCAATTTGGTTAATTAAAGAAACTACTTTAGAAATTTCTTGAGAAGATTCTCCTAATCTTTTTACTTTCTTTGCTGTAGCTGCGACAGTTTCTCTTAGTTGTAAAATACTTTGTACTGTTTGTTCAATGGCTTCTCCGCCGATGGTAGCAGAAGTAGAGGCACCACGGGAAACTTCAGCAGCCTTTTGTGCGCTATCGGCTACTACTTGAATCGAGCGAGTCATTTCTGCTACTGAATTGAGAGTTTCATTAATTTGATTAGTTTGTTGAATTGTTTCTTCTGCTACTTGACGGATGGCATCTTCATTAATACTTACAGATGTATTAACGTTATTAGTAGCTTTTTGTACCCGAGTAACGATATCGCGCAAACTTTCAATAATTGAGTTGAAAAAGTCAGCAGCAATTCCGATTACACCTTCCGTAATATTCGCTCGAACAGTTAAGTTGCCGTCAGATACACCTTCAATATCATTGATAAATTGTAATAGTTCTTGTTGAAGAGCTTGATTTTGTTCTCGCTCTGTTTTAGCTAGAGAACTTTGAGTTTCCATTTGTGCTTGAGCAAGTTGTTGCTGTTGTTGAATTAATTGCTGAAGTTGCTCTGCCATCTGGTTAATATTTTGACCCAACTGAGCTAGTTCGTCTTCTCCTTGAACCTCAATACGTTCATCTAATTTTCCTTGACCAATTTTGACAAGGGTTTGATTGGCTTGCCATAGGGGGTTTATTAGGCGATCGCTTAATAAGGTGGCGATGGTGGCAGTTAATCCTACAGTAATTAAAGAACCAATTAGAAGAATTTGGAGTAATTTTTGCTGAGAGGTAAAAGCTAAGGAAACATCTGTAGCAATGAGAATATTCCAATTGAGATTATTTAATCCAGCAACTTGTCCTGTTAATTCATCAATCTTAGTACGAGCTAGTAATTGCTGTTGATTATTAACAACATTGGTAATGACATCAAGTTTGCTTTCTTTTACTGTATTTTTTAAATCTAAACTTGGAAAAATTGTGCTTATTGAAGTCAACGACTTGATTGGTTGTTGGTCACCGCTTGCCGAACTTAAAAAAACCTCTCCTTGTGAATTAGTAAGATAATATTGAAGGTCATCACTATCGTTGTTAGTAGCAACAGCTTCTTCCAAATATTTTAAAGGCATTCGAGACTGCACAAAACCAATTGTTTTACCTGTGACTTTATCTTTAATCATGCCAATAAAATACATATTCAATTGTTTGTTAATGGGCGAAAAACTAGGTTGACTAGAAGTAGCGGAGTTAGTTTTCAGCGCAGCTTGAATATAATTTTGATTAAAGTGATTATCTTGAACTTTACCTGAAGTTTGAGCAACTAACTGACCCTGATTATCAAAAACAGCGATACTGTCATAAATTTTGTAAGCATCTATAAAATTATTTAGAGACGTAACTTTTTGTGCTGTACTAATTTCTTGACGCAACTGAGGATCGGTCAAAATCAATAAAGTTGCCATAGATTGAACATCCCCCAATCTTTCGTTGAGAAATAATGCCATTTCTTGTTTTAAATCTTCGCTAGCATCGAGAATGTTGGTTTCTATCTCTTCTCTTTGTAAATTATTAACTACGGAAATTCCTGCCGTCATCATTACTATAGTAGGAATTGTCCCTAAAGCGATCGCAATAAGAATGACTTTTTGTTTTAATTTTAGTTTATTAATTTCTATACCCATAAAGACCTCACAGATTATTTTGTAAAATAGGCGAATTTACAATAGCTTCGGCATCAAGTACTAATAAAATTTCGTTTTGCTGTAAAGAACAACCTTGAAGATAAGGAATTAAACCAGGAGAGACATTGCCAATCGGAGATTGAATTTCTTCGATTGTTAAACGCATTACTCCTTTAATATCTTTGACAATTAATCCTAGAGATACATTAGCTGCCTGGATAATCGCCATGTGATATTGTTGTAGATTTCGATCAATTGCTGGCATTTCGAGCATTTGTGGTAAATCCACTACCCAAAAAACTCGGCTACGTTGATTAAGCAAACCAACAACGCAATCAGGCATATTCGGTATAGCTGTAATCCTGCGAGTAGACACCATCAGTACCTCTTGAGCATTTTTCATAGGCAAAACTGCGGTAATATCTCGTGTTAATTGGAGACACAAATAAGGCTGTTGAGTGGACTCTGATAATGACTCGGTTAAGTTAAAAGTTTGCATCGTTGTTGATCGTTGATTAAACAGATTAAATACGCGTAACTTCTTCTATAGTTTTGAGTAATTCTTGTTCTTTAAATGGTTTACTAAAATAGGATTTAGCACCTAAACTCATTGCCAATTTTCGATGTTTGTCTCCGCTTCGAGAAGTCAACATGATAATAGGAATATGTTTGTGATTAGCCTCGGATTTAATTCGGCTCAAGAAGCCAAAACCATCAAGACGAGGCATTTCAATATCAGAAATAACTCCATCTACTCTTACTCCTGCTTTAAGTTTTTCTAGTGCGTCTTGTCCGTCTTTGGCTTGTTCGACCCGATAATTAGCTTTTTCTAGAGTCATTGCCAAGAAGCGACGAACATTAATTGAGTCATCAACTACCATAATTGTCTTTTTCTGAGCGGTTGTAGTTGAAGGTATTTCTTCTGGAAAATTACCAGCCGAATGAGCTGAAGAATGAGACGATAATAAAGACTTTCCTTGAATATGGCGGTCGTTATCAATCCAGCTAACTAAAGCGATCGCGTCAACTAGAGGCACAACTCGACCATTTCCTAAAATGGTACAACCAGTAAAACCTCGCGGTAGAGGAATATTTCCTTCTACCTGACGAATGGTAACTTCTTGTTCTTGCCAATAACGGTCAACCAAAATACCTACTAAATCGTTACCTTGAGCAATCATTAAAATTGTCGGTTCATCAATAGCAGGAAGATCATCAACCTCGTTATTAGCTGAGTAACCAGAAGAGGACAGATTAAGCCATTGATGTAAACGAATTAAACGCACAATAAATCCTTCCCAGTTAAGCACTTCCTGTCCAGCAGCTTGCAGTACCATTTCGGGTTGGAGTACAATCATTTCTTCGACCACGTTGGTAGGTAAAGCCAACAACATGCCGTTACTCTCAACCAATAAAACCCGAACTACCGAGAGGGTAAATGGTACAGTAATAGTAAAGGTCGTACCAACGCCAAAACTAGTATTGACATTGATTTTGCCATTAATCTGTTCGAGATTGGTTCGGACTACATCCATCCCTACTCCTCGACCAGAAAGATCTGTTACTTGCTCGGCAGTGCTAAATCCAGGTTCAAAAATAAGCTCTAGTAAATCCTCTTCTTTGGCTCTAGCAAGATCTTCGGCACTAACTCCGATGGAAATGGCTTTGGTTTTAATTTTTTCGAGATCGATTCCTTGACCATCATCACTAATAGTAATCACCGTTTGATTACCTCGATGACTAGCACTAATAGTAATTACCCCTCGTTCGGATTTATTGTTAGCGCGACGTTGAGTTGGTTCTTCAATACCATGATCGAAAGCATTGCGAAATAAGTGTAACAGAGGATCGTTAAGAGTTTCTAAGATCGAGCGATCAATCAAAGTAGAACCACCACGTATTTTTAGTTCTACCTTTTTGCCATATTGCATTTCCATATCGCGTAAAGCGCGAGGAAAGCGTCCTAGCAAGTCAGAAATAGGTCGCATTCTAACTTGATTGATTGCGCCTTGCATTTGTCTAGTAGTACGGTTGAGATCGCGGGTGTTCTTTTCCGTTTCTTCTAAACTGATTTCGAGGTCTTTAGTTACCTCTTGAATTTGGACTACAGTTTCCATCACTTCCTGAGATAAAAGATGGATATCACTGTAGCTATCCATTTCGAGGCTATCAAAGTCTTGTTGTTGAAGAGTATTGACCGTAATAGTTGCAGAATTGATTAAATTAGTGTTGAGAATATTAGGGGCAAAAAAGTCAGTAGCAGAATTTTTGACGATCTGAGTCATCACCGCTTCGGTAGCAACTTTATCGTAGGCAATTCTTAATTTAAAGTTCGATTGTTCGAGGTTTTTAATTCTTTGGGTTAGTAACAGGACTAGATTACGTAAACTTTTGAGTCTTAGATCTAAACCATTTCTTTCGATAATAACTTCCCCAAACAAATCGCTTAGTTGTTCTAGTTGTTTAACCGAAACCCGAATAGTTTGGTCACTGACATTTTCTTGTGGTTGAATTTCTGGCTGAGATGATGAGGCAAAAAAATTATTTTGAACTGTAATTAATTTTTCTGAAGGTCGAGAAATAAATTGAGAACGAGACTGAGAAATAGTCTCTGGAGGAAATTCGACCATAGGTTCTTCGGGAGCTAAATCATCCAAAGAAGAAAATAAATCTAATGCCTCTTGTTCTAAATGATTTGTATCTAATAAAGAATAAATAAAAGTAGAATTAGGCAAATCCTCGCCAAAAAATTCCGACTCGCTTAAGCTCAAACTATCCGTATCTACAGCAGGAAATTCACAATTATTTAATTCATTGAGTTCTAGCTGATTAGGTAAAACTTCTACTTGACCAATTAAAACCAACGCTTGCGATCGCCGCCACTCTTGGAGAGCAATTTGTGCAATTTCTAATAACTGTTCTGGATTAGCTTCAATCTGCTCGATAACTGATTCACACAATTCACCAAAAGCTGGCAAATCGAGCATTTCTCCTAAACCTTGAAGTTCTTGCGCAGCTAAGAGCAATTCTTCTAACAAGTTAGTTGTAACTGGAGATTGAAGACTGTTTTCGAGTTTTTGTAAAAGTTCTTCTACTGCTGTCTCGAAGATGAGAATACTCATATCTTCTCCCATTTCGGCAGAAAGTAGAGCAGCAGCATCTTCTGGTTGAGGATCGCCTAACCGTTCGTGTAACTGTTCAAAAATTGGATTAACATTTTGTTCTAACCACTGTTCGTCAGGGTTCTGCTGTTTGCGATTCAGCGCAATTATTTGACGGAGAAAATCGACACTAGATAATAATAAGCTTTCTAACTGACTATCTATTACTTCTGGTTTACCGACTTTAAGTATTTTAAAAAAATCTTCGAGGCGATGTGCTAAATGGCTCAACTGTTGGAAGCCCATCATGGCTGCACCACCTTTAATGGAATGGGCTGCTCGTAAAACTCCATCCATTGTCTGGGAATTAACCTTTCCGGTAGCTAATCCTAATAATCCCGACTCCATGGTGTCTAAATATTCTTGTGCTTCTTCGAGAAATTGAAGTCGTACTTGAAGTTCTTTATCGTCTGACATATCTCCCCTGTCGTTAATTAAGCTAAGATCCACTTCACTCTCTAGCAACTAGAACTTCATTCGTCGTTTCCAGTCTTGAATGTATTTACAGACGCTTGTAATTGTCTAGCGATCGCTACTGTATTTTCTAGAGAAGAAGAAACTTGTCGAGAGGCGGTAGAAGTATTTTCTGATACCCGAGCCACCTGTTCCATTAATTGGGCGACAGTTTGCGAAGTTTCAGCTTGAGAAACAGTAGCACTAGAAATCGATTGAACTAATTCGTCAATTTGTCGAGATATTTGAACAATCTGTTCTAAACTTTGTTTAGTATCTTCTGCTAAACGAGTACCTTCAACTACCTGAGTAGTACCAATTGCCATCGCTTCAACTACTTGCGCAGTTTCTTTTTGAATTTTGGCGAGAATTTTTTCTACCTCTTTGGTTGCTTGGGCAGACTGAGTAGCTAATTCTCCAACTTCTTCAGCAACTACGGCAAAACCTTTTCCTTCTGCTCCTGCTCTAGCTGCCTCAATACTGGCATTAATCGCGAGAAGGTTTGTTTGCATCGCAATTTGATTGATTAAAGAAATAACTCGTGAAATCTGTTGAGAAGCATCCCCTAAACTTTTAACTTTTTCAGCCGTTTCATCAATGGTTTGGCGTAGCTGTAAAATACTACTAACAGTGCGTTCCATACTTGCTCCGCCTGTTTCTGCCTTAGTTGCAGCAAGTTGAGTAACTTGTGCTGCTGTTTGAGCATTTTCTGCTACTTGTTGAATCGAACGAGTCATTTGTTCGACTGACATTAAGGTTTTACCAATTTTGTCTGTTTGTTGCAGAGCTTCTTCAGCAAGTCGCCCAATTGCACCTTGATCCATACCAATGGAAGTATTTACTTGTGTCGCAGCTTGTTTAACTTGACTTACAACTTCTCGTAAACTTTCAATAATGGCATTAAAAAAGTCTGCAACGATGCCTATTTCTCCTTCATTGATCCGAGAACGAACAGTTAAATCACCGCTAGCTGCACCGTCTACGTCTCCCAACAATTCCATGAGTTCTTGTTGTAAACTTTCATTTTTTTCCTGCTGTTGACGAGCAAATAATTCTGCTTGTTGGCGAGCTTGTTCTAGTTCTTGAAGGGATTCATTTTGTTGTAAGAGTAGCTGTTTTACTTGAGTAACCAAGTTGTTAAAACTGAATGCTAGAGTTCTCGTTTCAGTTGTGCCTTGAGGCTCAGCAATAACATTTAAGTCTCCTGCTGCTACTTGCTCGGCTTTATCAACTAAATCTTTAAGTGGAGAAGCAATTTGACGGGCAAGCAGAATAATAACTACAGTGGTACCTAACAACAAAAGCACAGCAATTAAAAGAAAAACCCCAATTATTTCATTACCAGCACTTTCTATTTCTCTATAATCGATTGAAACAATTCCAACCAAATTAGTATTAGGAATAGAGATCATTCGATAATCTCTATTTTGATAAATGAAAGAAAGAGTGAAAAATTTTACTTCTTTTTCTTTGCTAAATTCTTTAATAGATAATTCTTGTAACTTATTAAGATTTGGTAATTGTTGAATAATTTCTGCACTACCTAAATTTTTTCTAGTCCCATCTTTTAATACATTTGCAATTGTGGCAATTTCTTCCCCACCAACTAATTCTGAGCGTTGCTGCTTTGCTGTCTCATTTTGAGCAAAGGTTTTAATTACTTTTTGGGTACTAGTATCTATAATTTGGATTTGCTCGGTATTATTAAGCCCAATATATTTTAAATATGTTCCTATTTGACTAAAAGCTTGAAAAGGTAAAATTGATCTAATTACTCCTAAAAACTCTCCTGATTTTGGATCGCGAATACTATGAACTAAAGGAAAACTAAAACTATTAGCAGATTCATCAAAGCTAGATTCACCGATAAATTTATTTTGAGAATTAGCTAATTGCCACCAACTTTCATCCCGTTGGACAAAATCAGAAGTCAGTTCACTGTAAGCAACATTAAAACCATTTTTTTCTGTAATAAAAATTTCAGCAAATTCACTATTTTTTGCTGTGGTTTTTAAGTACTCATTAAAAATTTGATTATTTTGTATTAATTTGGTAGCAGCAAAACGTTCTTCTACTTGTTTAATTGGAAGTTGAGGTAGTTTGTCTCGATTTGCTTGTTCACTTGCCGTACGCACTGAATTAATTACATAAGGATTTTGTGCGATCGTGTTGAGACGAGCCAATGCGTCAGTTAATACTTCATCAGTCATTTGACTAGTTACCAATGAATGTTCTATTAACTGCTGATTAATCCTCTCTTCAGCAGATTGATGAATAATTTGATAAGCAATACCACTAACAATTATTAAGGGAAATAAAGCTACAGTAATTACTGTTTTAAGTAAATAAAAACTAAGATTACTTTCAGATTGAGTAAAAGATTTAATTACAAGTTTAAATAAATCAATATTTTTAGCAATATTGCTTTGTTTTGGTTCAATTTGACTTTGCTGAGAATTATTCTGAGTCATAAATTAAGAGAAAATAACTCGATAATTGCTAATTTTTTGACTATTTTTACTAAGATTTCAAATAATAGTGAAAATAATTTATTGAAAACTAAATTTTACGTTTTGATCGACAATAGCAAATAAAAATCATGAATAAATGCGTTAATTATTTTTAACGCTAATCTTGCCTAGATAATGTAATTAATTAAAGGTTTATTGATTGAATAGCGTCCATAATTTCTGCTTCAGTAAAAGGTTTAGTTAAATAAATATCTGCTCCTTGTTTCATCCCCCACAAACGATCAATATCTTGATTTTTAGATGTACAAACTACAATACGTAAATTTTGGGTAGTAGGATTTTTTTTAAGACTACGACAAAGCTCAAAGCCATTCATTTCAGGCATAACTACATCAGTAATAACTAAATCAGGATTGTGTGATAAAGCTTTTTCCATAGCTTCTTTACCATTATTAGCTTCAATGACTTGGTAGCCAGCTTTACGTAAATATCCACAAATCAATTCTCTAGTAGAAGGGGTATCATCAACAACTAAAACAGTACTCATTTTTTCTATAAACTCCACAAAAACTATTAGAATAAAATTGAATTTTTTTAAGTTAAATACCTAAAAACCATATTAAGCAAGTCTGATTGAGTAAAAGGCTTAGTCATATAATCAGTCGCTCCTGCCATTCTAGCTTTAGCTCGATCTATTAGCCCTTTATTGCCAGTAACCATTACAATTGGTGTGTCTTTAAAGGCTGAATATTTTCTAATCAAAGAGCATAACTTATAACCATCAATATTGGGCATTCCTACATCTAATAAAATTAAGTCTGGTTGAATTCTAATAATTTTCATTAAAGCTTTTAAAGGCTCTGTAATTGGGAAAACACAAAAGTCGTCTCTCTCCAAAAATCTTGTAATCTCATTGAGAATAGTCGGACTATCATCAATACAAACTATTTTCCATTGTTTTTGCGAAAGTGCATTATTAGGTAAATCAGGTATGTTAATGTCATCTAGATCATTAATATTTTGTTGAGATAAAGATCTGCTAACAATTGCCAAATTCTCTTTAGAAAATTTTGGTATTTGATCAAAAGGTGGTTGTGGCTCTCTTAAAATAATAGTTTTATTAGCAATTAAAGGATAGAATTTTTTAACCAACATCAATTCATCTTGGTTCAGCATGGCTGATAATTGACGAAAATTAAATCCTCGGAGAATTTTACCAATTTTTTGCTGTTCTAACGTAGCATCTGGTTTACTAAAAAAGTAAGGACGTTGATATAAAGAAGAAACATGAGGAGTAAAACTTTGCCAAATCTTTAGCTTTTTTGATGTATCTTCAATTAAAGTCGATAATTCAAATGAACAAATAATAGGGGTAAATTTATTATTTTTATTAAAATTTCTTTGGCAACTATTTGGTAATAAAATACAAGAATCAAAAACTTCTTTAACTAATCTATCAATTAAAATATTTGCATGCTCTTCAGACAGATATTTTTGCTCGATTAACCAGCAGATTGCTTGATAATCTGAGGGTAATTCAGCAGAGTTTTCAATTTCTGTTTCAAAGAATAACTGTAAAGAAGAACGTACTTCATTTTTTAGAGCAGTTGTTTCATGACTTAAACGACGTAAGTGACGTTCTAGTCTTTCAAATGGGTCGATAGAATTAGTAGCATAAGCTACTTTTCCTTGATGAAGATAAATCCAATAAATGGAATTATCATTCATTATTTTTAAATAGCCATTAGCTTGTTGATTTGATAATTCTGCTAGCGAATCTATAGGATAAAAATTAACTGAATCTGTTTTATTATTAATAGCTTGGTGAGAAAATTGATTCATAGGTGAGTTATCCTCAACAGGTCTTGATGACCATAGAATATTTAATCTTTAATAAAAAAGTTAATTGGATTTTAAAGACATTAATAGTTAACAATATAAGTAATTAAACTAATTGACAAAATTGCAGTTATCACTATCCCCAAATAACTAAATAGAGTCTATTGGACGGTGACATCAATAATAGTTCCCCAAAATTGGAGATAAATAACATCACTGCTTTGATAAATACAATTTTTCTCTTGCCTAAAAATTATTAAAGTAGCATTCAATATTACAAATAAGCAAAAATTTTTTTACTTAGCTTAAAAATGACAGTAGTTGGGTAAAAGATAACTCTAGCTCATAAAATTCATAGCTGTTGCTAGAGTAAGATGTTTTTTAATCAGATCGATAATTGATTTAGCTTCGAGCACTTGATTATATAGCTCTGAGCAGCCTACCATTTTAGCTTTAACTCGATCCATTAAATTAACATTCTCACAAAAAACAATAATGGGTACATTTTGAAAACAAGATAATTGACGCAATTGAGCGCACAATTCGTAGCCATTGATTTCTGGAATGTTCCAATCGATAAAAATCAAGTTGGGTTTACGCTCTAAAAAAAGTGCGATCGCGCTCATCGGACTATGTTCGCAGATAAAACTATAGCCTGCTGTAGTAACAATTTCTTCCATAAGCTGAGACACAACCTGATTGTGACCGACTAAGGCAATTGAAATATTTTGATTGTTTTGAAAAGTTATGTTTGATGATGAATTCTGCAACAATTGATCTTTGGTAGCAATCTTTGCTGTAGGGATAGCAAGAGGAATAGTTAAATCTGATATTGAGATTAAATCTAGCAATTTTAACTGAAGATAAGGAGCAATTGAACGAGTCATCAACAAAACATCAGTTTGTTTTTGGATAGCAATATCTCTTAGAGAATGTTTTCCATCTATAAGTCGAGTTAGTACTTGAAAAGTTTTTAGTGAAGTATTTTCTTGTAACTTTTCTAAGTTTATAATAATTGGAGCAAGATTAGGAGACCGTTCTCCCAAATTAGCTCCTTGCCAAACTTGCCAATTTTTCCAAGCTTCAATAATTTGTTGCTCAGAATCAATCATACCAATTTGGTTAGATAGAGCTTGTTCGCATGGATTCAAATAATAAGTTATGTCACTTGCTTGAGTAATATCAAAAAATACTTCAGTAGCGATTGAGCGAATCATTTTTAGAGCATTTTCCCGATTAGCTTTACCTGTTTCCACCCAAAATTCTAGTAGATTATAATCCCAGGTAATTTCAATTTCTTTGGTTTTTGATTCTTCAAAATACTTTAATTCTTCAGACAATTGATGAGCTAAATTAGGAAAATTAACTGCTAGATGTCTGCGCCATCTTCTAACAGGATGTATTCCTCCTGTGACGTAAACAATTCTGCCCCAATAAAGATAAAATATCCATTCTTGTTGTTGCTCATCTCTAACAATAAGCTGACCACTATAGCCATTTTGTTTTAAGCCTTGGAATAATCGAATCTGTTTTGAGGCTACAAACTCTTCAATTGAAACTATAGATGGAGTTTGATCGCTATTCATTGTTGCCATTGCTCCATTGTTAAGTTTTGCCTCAAGTCGATTGTAAAATAACCACAATCTTAACATAGGAAAAATTATTGACAATTTGATTAAACAATGAATTGAAAGAAGACTCTATTAAAGTTCTTTTTGGATATTTACTGAAAAAATTGTTTTATTTTCGGTCTTGACTGTATAATCAAACTCATAATGAGTATGATTTTTGGACAATTATCAAATAGGCAAAAATGGTTAAGATCGAAAATATTCCATTAAAGCAAATCAATCGACCTCTACCAAGACAGACTGATTCCAATAAAGTAGAACAATTAATGGAATCAATTGCCCTAGTTGGTTTAAAAGAACCGATTGATGTTTTAGAAGTAGAAGGAAAATATTACGGTTTTTCTGGTTGTCATCGTTTTGAGGCTCATCAACGTCTAGGCAAAGAAACAATTAAATGTCGAGTTCGTCAAGCGCCTCGTTCGGTTTTACAAAGACATTTAGCCTAACCAATCATCAAAAACTAATTATCGAACTATAAATCAATTGAAGATTACCATGAGTGAATCTTTATATCAAAAAAATCATGAGTTACTTCAACATTTAATGACTCAAGCAAATATTGTTGATGTAGAAGAACTAAGCCGTCTTTCTGGGGTTTCTATTTGGCAGTTAACCAGACTTCAATATGGTTTAATCACCAAAATGCAGCTAGAAACGCTTTTAAAAATTGCTGCAACTTTACAACTACCGCTCGATAAATTAATTAAAACTTTTGTTGAGCAATCTAATTCCATTGATGTTGTAACTCAATCGGAACAAGATTTAGTCAACTTACAACAAGAATACCAAAAATTACAACAACAGCTAAAACAGCAGCAAGAGCTTCTTTATCAAGAATTTCAGCAGGAAAGCATCCAAGTTTTAGAATCTTGGCTATTACAATGGCCAACCGCAGCAGTAGCAGTACACAAAAATCCTCAACTATTAGCAGAAAAATTATTACCATTAGTTAAGCCAGTTGAGCATTTATTAGAACAATGGGGAGTTGAAGCGATCGCCTCTGTTGGAGAAGAATTACCTTACGATCCAATCTGGCATGAATTAATGAAAGGTTCTGCTCAACCAGGAGAAATGGTTAAAGTTCGCTATGTTGGTTATAAACAAAGAGATAAATTATTATATCGAGCTAGAGTTAGTCCTCTTGAATAAAAATCTGACTAATCAACCAAAAAAATACCGCCAATTTAACTTTGGGGGACGGCGAGGAAACCTTGCTTTGTCCAACCAAAGTTTTAACCAGCGGTTTTTTACCAAAATAATCATTCAAAAGTAGTTTCTAAGCAAGATTTACATTGCTGAACCTACACCAGCATAAGCACCATAGAAAAAGATACCAACTACGGCAATTACACCTAAACCTGCCACGGTTGCTACAATCCACAAAGGAATTCTTCCTTCTGCAAACATAATTTTTTCCTCCTAATTGCTGTTAAATAATTAAATCATTAAATCCAATTAATTAAAGAAATAACTGGAGAACAAAAGACCAAGAACAGCAATCAGCAATAATCCTAAATAAAGAGAAGTGCGATTAAGTTCAACTGGTTGTCGATTGGGATTAGTATTTCTGTCCATTGATTCTCCTATCTTTGAATAAATTGCATTGCTGCGATCGCACCTAAAAAGAAAACGGTGGGAACAGCTAAAGTATGAACTGCTAACCATCTAACGGTGAAAATCGGGTAAGAAACTGGTTGGTTAGGATTATTACTAGTCATAGTTTTTTACTAATTTTTTTCTCAACAATCTATTGGTTAAATTCCTTAATTTGTTCGCTAGCTTTATAGCGATCGTTAATAATGGGTAATTCTAAACGGTCTTGAGTAAAGTATTCGTTAGGACGGGGAGTACCAAAAACATCATAAGCAAGCCCAGTACTAACAAACAACCATCCTGCAATGAACAACATTGGGATAGTAATACTATGAATTACCCAATAACGAATGCTAGTAATAATATCTGAAAACGGACGTTCTCCAGTTGTACCTGCCATTAATTTGACTTCTCCTCAATTAAAGTTTTACAAGATAGTTTACATTATTAGAAACCGATTAGTTTCTTAACTATTGAAGTTAGATTTTAAACTACTTTAGGTAGTTGGTTCGTATTTGAGTAAGACACCTCTTTCTCCAAGGACAAATCCTTGTTCAGGAGACAAGAAGACTACTTTATAGAAATTTGAAGGAACTTCTTCTACTTCTCGATCTTTTTGCCAAGTTTTTCCACCATCAAAACTACAGAGTAAGTTACCACTTCCTCCAGCTACCCAAATCTCTTCAGGACTACGAGAAGCGAGATCTAATAATCCCCAACTGGTAGCAAATTCAGGATAGATTGGTTCTTGCCAAGCTTCAAAATCTTCAGGTTCGCTAAATTGCATTTGTCCGCCACGAGCTAAGAGCCACAAACTATCATCGGAATTAAAGCCCATGTTTTGGAGACGACGGGAAGAGGTACGTTGATGAGGAGTCCATTCAGTTTGACCTGGTTCCCAAGTAGAATAAAAGTTTCCTCTGGCAGAAACAGCTACATATTTACCATCGGCAGAGCGATTAATATGACGTGCTACCCCTACCGCTCCTTCAACTAAAGCTTTCCAGGTTTTACCACCATCAGTAGTTTTGTAAATTGCTCCTAAATCAGTGACCATTTCTGCTGAAGCAGTTCCTAATGCCACAATTCCATCGGGAGCTCCAGGTAATTTAGCACTGAGAGGAATCCGAGACCAGGTTGTACCACCATCCTCAGTATGTAATAAAATAGAAGGCTTGCCAACAATCCATCCTTCTTGTCCAGCAAAACTAATTGCGGAAAAGGAGACTTTTTCGTCTTCTAAATTTAAAACTTTTTGTTGCCAAGTATTGCCACCGTCGTTGGTTTCAAACAGAGAAGCTTGAGTTCCGACCAACCAACCGTGGTTTGAATCGTCAGTAAAAGCAATATCGGCCAAAATAGCTTCTGTAGGTAAAGTTTTAATTTGCCAAGGATTGTAGCTTACAGAATTAAGGTCACTACAGCTAAGACAAAGTATAGAAATAGTTATTAATATTGCGAATTGTTTCAGTCTTCTCAGAAATAAAGTCATAAACATCCCATAACTCGTGAAGAGAAGCGATTAAGATAAGCTCTCGTTTGTTTATTTAATCAAAATCAAAATAGTAAACATAAATAACTCTATCTTTCTAAATCTGGTCGAAAAAAAGCAGACTGCTCAAATCTTCTTTTTAAGAGACTAAGAAAGTGAGTAAGCTTACATTTACTTAGTTAATTAAGAGCGTATAAGCTCATAAAAAATAAAAATCCTAGAGCTAAAGCTCCAAAAATTAATAGATTTTTTTGACCTGGGGTTAGGCGATTTACGCCAAAACCGTAGTTGAGATTTTCTGCAAATCCAGACGGAGCTCCTTTAGCACCAATGTTGACAAATTGAGTTTTACGCGCTTTACATACTGGACAACGCCAAGTATCGGGTAAATCTGTAAACAAAGTACCTGGAGAAATATTAGTTTGATTATCTCCCTTAGCAGGCTCGTAGATATAACCGCAAGAACGACATTCATAACTTGCTGGAGCTTGCTCGGCTAAAGTTTTTTCTTGACCTGGATTGCTCATATAAAAGACTGGGTTTGATAAAAACCCCAATATCTAGAGTTATCTATTTGAAACAAATATTAAAATATCTATTAAGAATTATCGCATAAAAGTGACGGGGAACTGGGAACAAGGAATTTTTGCCTTTTTCCATGCTCCTGAGTTCCCCAATTTCTCAGCATATCTTCAGTTGAATGTTTTTTTTAGGATGAAGCTAACTAACCTAATCTCAAGTAGGATTAATTCGTTCGAGTTTAGCTCCTAGTTGTCGTAATTTTCCTTCTATGTTGTCATAACCTCGGTCGAGATGATGTAGCCCAGATACAATAGTTGTTCCTTCGGCTGCTAAACCTGCTAAAACCAAAGCAGCAGAAGCGCGTAAATCACTTGCCATGACTGGCGCACCAGAAAGAAAAGGTATACCACGGATTAAAGCATGGTTGCTTTTAACTCGAATATCTGCACCCATTCGCCTTAACTCAGCAACATGACGCAAGCGATTTTCAAAAACAGTTTCGCTAACGACACTATTGCCTTCACTAATACTAAGTAAAGCCATAAATTGTGCCTGCATATCGGTAGGAAATCCTGGATAAGGTAAGGTTTCAATATCTGTTGCTTTTAATTCTCCAGGAATAATTCGCAAACGTTCTGTTTCTTCAGCAATAACTTGACAACCTATATTTTGTAATTTGGCAATAACTGGAGCTAAATGTTCAGAAATTACTGGAAACAAAGAAATTTCTGAATGAGTAATTGCTCCTGCAACTAAGAATGTTCCTGCCTCGATGCGATCGGGAATGACACTATATTTTACAGGATGTAAGCTTTTAACTCCAGAAATAATAATTGTATTAGTTCCTGCACCACTAATTTTGGCACCCATTTGGCAACAAAAGTTAGCTAAATCAACGACTTCTGGTTCTTGCGCAGCGTTTTCGATTTTGGTCTCTCCTTCTGCTAGAGTTGCTGCCATCATAATGGTTTCGGTAGCACCAACACTAGGATAGTCAAGAAAAATATTAGCTCCTTGAAGTCTTTTATTTCTCCCAACTACATTGGCATGAACAATTCCCGATTCAATGCGAACATTAGCCCCCATTGCTTGTAAACCTCGAACATGGAGGTCTACCGGTCTAGCTCCAATGGCACAACCTCCTGGTAGAGGAATACGAACCACACCAAATCGACTAAGTAAAGGACCAATAATAAAAAAACTTGCCCTTAATTGGGATACGATATCATAAGGAGCTTTAGTGGGATCGATCGCAGTAGCATTAATCTCAAAGATATTGTCTTTTTTAACAATTTTTGCACCTAAAGCCTTGAGAAGTTCGCTCATTCGCTTGATATCTACTAGATCGGGTACATTATGAAGTTGAGAATCTCCCTCGCAAAGTAATGACCCTGCCATTAATACTAGAGCCGAGTTTTTTGCTCCACTAATTTTTACTTCTCCGTGCAGAGATGCTTTACCAACAATTTTTAATTTGGGTTGGTCGTCTGCTGAGACAAGTGGAGTTTGTGTTAATTTTAGAGATAGGTTAATGGCTTTATCCTCCAAACTGAATGAGAAAAAATTAAACAATTAAGTAGTCGAGAAATAAAAAAAATTTGGTTTAGATTTTACCTGAAATTAACTAAACTAATTGAATGATTGAGAATGTAATGTTAATTGCTTTCTTGACATAATTTGTTTGCTAAAAGATAATAGTAATTTGTGTGTAGATATTTTGCGGAACTGGCGGAATTGGTAGACGCGCTAGATTCAGGTTCTAGTGTTCGTTTAGAACTTCCGGGTTCAAGTCCCGGGTTCCGCATTTGCACCTAAGTATCACCTTGTTTTCTATGATTCGTCAAGGGTTGGTGGTAAGGCATGCTTACCAGTATAAAAAATCCCCTCATCAAGCAACTTCGTAAACTTCATCGTAGTAGGGAAAGACAAAAGCAAAATTTATTACTACTAGAAGGAACTAATTTACTTACAGCAGCTTGTCAGGTAAATTACGAGCTTGTTACAGTTTGTTGTACTCCTAAATGGCAACAAAGTCATCAGCAATTATGGCAGAAAATTTCCCAACAAGCACTAAGAACAGAATTAGTTTCTCCAGAAGTTTTAGATGCGATCGCAACTACAATTAATCCTGATGGCATAGTAGCAACAGCAGTCAGAAAAGTACCACAAAGACTAACTCAAGAAAAAATCAGTTTGGGGTTAGTATTGGAAAGGCTACAAGATCCTGGTAACTTGGGGACAATTATTCGTACGGCAGTGGCAACCAATGTAGATGGTATTTGGTTGAGTCAGGATAGTGTTGATTTTGATAATCCTAAAGTATTAAGAGCATCGGTAGGAGAATGGTTTAAGTTACCGATGGTAGTAAGTCAAAATCTGGCGGAGGAAATCAAGCAATTGAAACAACAGGGTATTCAAATAATTGCGACTTTACCTCAAGCAACAATGACATATTGGGAAATAGATTTTCATCGTCCTACGATGATTTTACTTGGTAATGAAGGGGCGGGATTATCCGAGGAATTGATTGAGTTAGCCGATTTAAAAGTCAAAATTCCGTTGAATAATCAAGTTGAATCTTTAAACGTGGCGATTACGAGTGCTTTATTATTATACGAAGCTCAAAGACAGCATCAAAGTGATAGTTTTTAATTTTAGATCACTAGTATTGTGGAGGCTGTTGGCATACATTTCATCTAGTTTTTCTAAAAATGAAAATAATTCATCTGCTGGTAAAATAGGTAAATCTTCTTTTCGTTTAGCTACAGCAACACTATTGTTGTTAACTAATTGCTGTTTAGCGTTGGTATAAGTATTTGAGATTGGAAAATAGATCGATATAGTATATGGGTTACCTGAGTCAATAGCGATTTCTGGTTTTGAATCTCGCTCCAATTTAAGAAAAAGCTCTAGTTCTTTCTGTTTATCTCTGATTTCTTGGTATCGTTTTAAGACAGAATGCAAATTTTTTTTGGTAACTTTTTCTTTTAAGGCTTGAGAAAGCGATCGCCATAAAAGAGAACCGATCTGCCGAATATAATCTGTATCATAATCCAGAATTACAGCAATTTCTTCATAGGTTTTTCCCTGCCAAGCATACAAAAATACCATCTCTTGAAGATCGTTAAGACCTTTCGGTTCAAAAGAGGATTGTAAAATTTTTAGGGCTTCTTCAAAGTTCATTTATATATTTAGTTAAATAAAAATTTGGAAAGTTTGAGGCTTTCTAAATATTAACTAGGTTTAAATCTTGAATTTTATGCCAAATTTACTTTTTGCTCATAAATATTTACAAAATCGCTTAATTTATTCTCTAAAAACATACTAAATCAAAATATCTCACTTTTTCTTACAGTAAAAACTAAGCAAATAATTTATTTAGTTTAGATAAGAGCAATTGACGCAGTTAGAAGTTATCAAAACTTAAGCTTGACTAAACTTGTAACTTTTTGCTCTTTCTACAGACAGTAGAGATAATTCCTGCCAGTAAAAATAAAGCCAAGGAATCATTTCTCTATGTTTATTTTACCGATTTGGAGAAAAATAAATGGCGATAGGTGAACCTAACAATAAAATTGCCGATGCTAGTGATAGTGGAATTAGTCCTAATGGAGAAAAAATCTTTGAAGAAAGTGGGGTGATACAAGATCAAAACGATGTTGACTTAATTAAAATTCAACTGAATAAGGGACAAGTAGCTATTATCGATGTTGATGTCGATCCAAAAGCATCAAAACTAGATTCTCAGCTACGAATCTACAATGCTGATGGTAAGGGAGTAGCATCAAGTGACAATAATGCTGCTATCGATGAAACTTTAGGGAAAGATTCTTATCTTGAATTTACCGCTCCTTCTAATGGCGAGTATTATGTGGGTGTAAGTACTAAGATCGACACCGGTTACGACCCTGTAACTGGAAAACTAGAGTACCCTATCTACGGCCACGACGGAGGTAATTATGACCTTTCGATGACAGTTTTCAATGGAATCAAAGGTACAAATAATTCAGACAATCTCAAAGGAACTAATCAAGATGATTATCTTACAGGGTTGAAAGGAAATGATACTCTTGTAGGCGGAAACGGGAATGATTTTCTTACTGGTGGAGACGGAAACGATTTGCTTCAAGGAAATAATGGCAACGATACTCTCACAGGAGGAAAAGGGAATGACAACCTTCAAGGAGGAAAAGGAGATGATATCCTTAAAGGTGGAGACAATAGCGATATTCTAACTGGTGGTGAAGGTGCTGACCAATTTATTTTGAGTACCAATCAGACTGGAGAAAGTATTAAAGATTTTAAAGCTGGACAAGATGTGTTGGTCTTAACAGGTGGCATCAGTTATGACGAGCTTGATATTACTTCAGTATCTGGCAATGCCGTAATTAAATTTGAGAATACAACTTTAGCGACTGTAGAAAAGGTAAGTGTTAATAGTCTTACAGAAGATGCTTTTATTTTTTGAAATTTAGTTTTTTGCAATCTAGTAGAGCAATAAAGAAAGCGAAATTTTTGCTCACTTTAGCTAAATCTAACTAGTTGAAGTAGAAGCAAAATTGAACCTCGATCTGTTTCATGCTCTACTATTTATGTATTGATTTTACCTTCCTTAACCCTTTCTTAGGATTGCTTTGCTACTCTAGCATGATGCTGACGCTCAAAAAAACTAGCTACTATTTGTCTAGAAACCCAATTTTTACCTCATACTGCTAGAGACTTGCCAAAACAGTCATGACTACTACTAAAGATACGACCAAAGCCATCGATCTTAATGACCCTAAATATTATTTCAATCGCGAACTGAGTTGGGTAGAATTCAATCGTCGAGTCTTGCATGAAGCTATCGATTCTAGAACGCCTTTATTAGAAAGACTCAAGTTTATGGCGATTTTTAGCTCTAACCTGGATGAGTTTTTTATGGTCAGAGTAGCAGCTTTAAAACAGCAAGTAGAAGCAGGAGTAAGGAAACTAACACCAGATGGTCGCACACCAAGTCAACAATTGCAAGATTTGAGCGATCGCTTGAAACCTTTAGTTCAGCAACAGCATCAACATTTTGAAAAGGTTTTAAAACAAGAGTTGGGCAAACAGGGTATTTATTTCCTTGATTATCTCGATCTCAACCAAGAACAAAGAACTTATCTTAATCGCTTATTTGAAGAAAATATTTTTCCAGTTCTAACTCCACTAGCGGTCGATCCTTCTCATCCCTTTCCCTATATTTCTAACCTTAGTCTTAATTTGGCAGTAGTAGTTAAAGACCCTGAAACGAAAGAAGAATTATTTGCCAGAATTAAAGTTCCTAAAGTATTACCTCGATTTGTGGCTTTACCAGAAGAATTGCGACAGCGACAAAAAGGCAAGCCTTCTCATTGGACTGGTGTTCCTTTGGAACAGATTATTACTCACAATTTAGAATATCTTTTTCCTGGGATGAACATTCAGGAATGTTATGCCTTTCGAGTGACTCGCAATGCAGATATTGCGGTAGAAGAAGACGAAGCTGATGATTTGTTACTGGCAATTGAACAAGAATTACATAAGCGTCGTATTGGTGGTTCAGCGGTAAGAGTAGAACTGCAAGCTTCAACTCCAGAAAATGTTCGTTCAACTATTATCGAAGAATTGGATTTAAGTGAACAGGATATTTATGATGTAGAGGGTTTATTGGGACTTGGAGATTTGATGTCTTTGATGTCCTTACCCTTACCAGAATTGAAAGATACGCCTTGGAATTCGGTTTTACCGCCTCGATTACACCGATTACAAGAATTAGATTATCTGAATAACAATGAAGCTGGTGAAGATTTTTTTAGTTTGATTCGAGAAAGTGATTTATTAGTACATCATCCTTATCACTCTTTTAGTGGTACAGTACAACGTTTTATTACCCAAGCAGCCCACGACCCCAATGTCTTGGCAATTAAAATGACTCTGTATCGTACTTCGGGAGATTCCCCAATTGTTAAAGCTTTGATTGCTGCCGCGGAAAATGGTAAACAAGTAGCTGTATTGGTGGAATTAAAAGCCCGTTTTGATGAAGAGAATAATATCCTCTGGGCGAAAAAATTAGAAAATGCTGGGGTTCATGTGGTTTACGGTTTAGTTGGCTTAAAAACCCATACCAAAGTAGTTTTAGTTGTCCGCCAAGAACAAAACAAAATACGTCGTTATGTTCATATTGGTACGGGTAACTATAATCCTAAAACAGCCAGAATTTACACAGATTTGGGTTTATTAAGCTGTAGAGATGATTTAGGGGCAGATTTAACTGATTTGTTTAATTTTCTCACTGGTTACTCTCGCCAAAAATCCTATCGTAAATTATTAGTTGCCCCAGTTAATTTACGCGATCGCATGATTGCTATGATCCACCGCGAAATAGAACATTGTCAAAAGGGTGGTACGGGTAGAATTGTCGCTAAAATGAATGCTTTGGTAGATCCGCCAGTGATTAAAGCTCTCTACCAAGCTTCTCAAGCAGGAGTTCAAATAGATCTAATTATTAGAGGTATTTGTTGTCTGCGTCCTGGAGTTGAAAAACTTAGCGAAAATATTCGGATTATTAGTATTATTGGTCGTTTTTTAGAGCATTCTCGGATTTTCTATTTCCACAATGGTGGACAAGAAGAAGTATATATTGGTAGTGCTGATTGGATGACTCGCAATCTTAGTCGTCGAGTCGAAGCGGTAACGCCGATTGAAGAGCCTGAAATTGTTCAGGATTTACAAGAAATTCTGGGAATTATGTTGGCTGATTCTCGTCAAGCTTGGGAATTACAGCCTGATGGCAGTTATATTCAAAGACAACCTGGTGAAGGTATTCAAGCTCAAAGTACTCATGAGATTTTGATGGAGATGGCAGAGCAATCGATTAAAATGACTTAATCAATATAAAATACTTAAAGGTTTACTACAGTTGGGAGCTTTTGTATATCTTACCTGTTAGCTAAAATTAAACTATTGGTAGTATTGTTTCATTCTGGTATAGTTTGCAACCAATCATCTAAGATTTTGATTAATTTGTCTAAGTCGATTGGTTTACTCAGATAGTCATCCATCCCCACCTCTAAACATTTTTCGCGATCGCCCTTCATGACATGGGCAGTTAAGCCGATAATGATAGTGTGGCGTTGAGAACTTTCTCGTTGACGAATTATGCGAGTAGCTTCATAACCGTCCATTTCTGGCATTTGACAATCCATTAAAATAACATCGTACTCTTTTTGTTCTAAAAGAGCGATCGCTTCTTGACCATTACTCACCCAATCTGGTTGATAACCAATAGCTTGCAGCATAATCATTAATAATTCACGATTATCAGGATAGTCTTCAACTATGAGCAAGCGAACAGATTGAGAAGATTTGGTCATAGTTTTTTCAATAGCTAAGGTTGATTAATTGCGATTGAGTTAATTTGGTAATAGCTTTAGATTGTTCTAAAGCAATGCCAGAATAGCATTATTGAATAAGATTAATATATTTTAAAACAAAATTAATTTAATAATTACTTATTTTTACTCTACAAAAATTTTAAAAGTTTAAGTGAACAACTACAAAAAAATATTTAAACAAAAATATATAAAACGGTAGATGCGTAATTCAATTATTTAATTGTATTCAAATTATTCTTCTTGGTTTTACTGAGAATAAAAATATTCTTAATCCATCAATTAACAAGTTACAGCTTAAATTTTTTAGCCGTTAAAATAAAAAACTATAATCTAACTAAAACAAAACAAAAGATAAAAAACAATAGTATCAATTAAGAAATATCTTTTGTTGGCTTAATAACTATTAAAACACTATATATAATTTAATTAAACGATTTTTACAGTACGAGAAAAAAAATAATCCAAGCCAAATTTGATAATTGACTTAGATTAACTCTTAGTAAATATTAGATTTGCACTACAAAAAGGATAAATTCATCAAACAATTAAAAACCAAGCCAGTGAATAAAGCTTTGTCCTGTGTTCAATTCAATAATCAACGCGATTAAAAAACCAATCATGGCTAATCTACCGTTCCAAATTTCGGCACTAGGATTAGAACCAAATTGAAACTTAGTTGCAAATTCACCGTATTTGCGTTGTGCTTGCTCGGCATAATAGTTGTTTGGCTCTTGATTTTCCATAATTCCTATTTTTCCCAAAACTAAAGTTAATAATTTGTTACTTACATCTTTAAGTTAATAAAAGTTTATAAAATTGTTTTCTATCGTTAGTTATAGATTTTAATTTTTTTGTTATTTTACGTATTATTTGATACTTTATTGACAGCAATTGACTAAATTAGTCAAAAATGTTTGATAAATTTTATTTTTTAATTTAATGCAGCTTCAAAAAATACTAAATGTTCATTTAAAAGTGTTATTTATTTAACAAAAAAAATAATACAGTCAATTATAGTTCAGGAAAATATTCGACTTAATCTTAAGGCGATCGCTGTGACTTTGGCAGAATTTCAAGGGAACTATCTAAGTACAGGACAAAAATTGTAGAGAGTGGCAAAAATCATCATGTTTTAAATCTAAATCGGTAACAATCGAACGTAAATAATCTAGACCGTGACGAAAAATGCTTTTAGTTAATCTGCCATGCTTTTTAATTTTGATTGGTTGATGTTGATGTAACCAATCACCTATTTTAATTGCCCAACATAAAGTTAGAGACATTAAAGCTAAAAGCTTGCTCAATCTCTCCAAATCGGTAAAGTGAGTAGATTCAAGGCAAAATCCCCTAGTCTTGAACATCCCAAATAAGGTTTCGATTCCCCATCGCTTGGCGTAGTCAGAAATGGCTGTTTGAGAGGAGTCAGGAGAAACAACAATGAGTAATTCTCCATCTTCCAGACGTAAAGCAGAAACATAAACAGAACGCCCCCAGACCCATCGGCGACCAGATAAAATCTGCGTTTGACCTGGCTTGAGGTTAGCAAAGATAATCGAAGCTCTAAGAGCTTTTTTGCCATCACAAATGCGATCACTTTTTCGGATTCTGAATCGAAAAGAAATAATTGGTTCGATTAAAAGGTAAGTCAACCATTGTTTTCCAACAAACTCTCGATCTCCAGTCAGATAAGCTATCTGAGCATCAGGGAAGATTTGATAGAAACGATCTACTAAATCCATTCTGTCATTACCGTTGGAATTACCTTTCTTGTCGAGCATTTCCCAAACTAAAGGGTATGCAACGCCGTTGTGTACTATTCCTAGCATGAGAATATTGAAGCGAGTTTTTCCAAAAGACCACTCCGTTCGGTCTGTACTCAAAACCCACGGTTGCGGAATATCCATCATTCTAACTATTACTTGAGCAATTACCGAATAATCTAAGTCAAAATCCCGAAAAAAGCGTTGTAATCGCTTGAAATTAGAGTCCGTCTTCGCATGATTGCGAAATACTGTAGCTAGCTCTACCAAATTTACTGTTTTAACTCTCAGTAAGGCAATGATAAACAATGCCAAGAAACTTAGTCGTGCGCCATGCCATCCTAAAAGCGGTTTCAGAGTTTGTCGAAGTAAGTTAACCTGATTCATAGGGGTTTATGGATTAAGTGTGGTTACTTTTCATAAAACCCTTTTTCTGCAATACTTTCAACCTTTTTATCTGTTTTTTGTCCTGTACTAAGCAATTTACTATAATTACTTTAAATCTTTAGAATAAATCTCAGATTGTTAATCGGTAAAAAACACAGAAGATAATTTAGATTTTTTTATTTTTTAATTCTTTACGTTTCATGGAATTGAGATGGTTTCCTCAATTGCTTCTTTCGGTAGCCCTCTTCTAATATCTGCCAAACGATCTTCAAAAATTAGTTGAATGGCACTTTTTAAACTTTCTTTAGCTTCCTCGATAGTTTCACCTTGACCATTTGCACCAGGAATTTCTGGACAAATAGCCCAGTATCCACCTTCTGTTGCTGTCTCAATGATTGCTGTCAACTCTGCTTTCATATTTCATATAAATTTTCTGAGATGTCCACCTTATTATTAACTATGATAAAATTTCTGAATTTAAGTTTAATTCGCGAGGGGTTCGCTCATCTTTAGCGATCGCTTTTATCTCTACATTCTAATTTTATACGGGGATACACTAAACGAAGCCTCACTACACAGTACCAGTCTGAATTCTTCAATTTAGTGGATTCACGGATGAGTAAATTTGCCGAGATGAATAGAATAGACGAGTTAACACTTAATTAATTTCCTCTATCAAAGTGATTAACTAAAACTAAAGAAAAAAATTGCACTTCCTATCCCATTAATCACACAGGTAAAGAAACCATGAAAAAGATAACCTATCAAGCTACATTAGGTGAATTAGCTCTTTTAGTTACAACTACGGACTATAGCAATCCTGAACTCGCTGAAAATATGCTTCAGTTTGGAGTTACCGCTCCGATAGTCTTAATTTCCAACGGTGCAAAAAGCAAATTTGGAATGAAAAAAATTACTGTTAAAGATGGAGCAAAAAGACTTAATTTGGCTGCTAAAAATCCAGAAATCGCCAAATTAGTTGCCCAAGTTATTCTTATGGACGATTCCGTAGAATATGTTCCAGAAATTATGAAGGTTAGTCCATCTGCTCATAAGATTGATGAATATAAATATCATGATATTTATAGTTGGAAAAACGAAAAAAGAAATATTTCTGAGCATTGTACAGCAGAAAATTTAGGTAAAAAATATGGAATCAGAGTTCAATATCTCTATCCTGTAATCAAAGGCAAAATGAAATCTGCTAGAGGTTGGAGCTTAGTCGAGGTTTAACTTTTGACACATTCGCTTTGCGAGCGTGCAAGCTTTTGACTTTTAATTTTTAACTTAACCAAGATAAGTCTATTGTGCAGGTTGTAGTTCTTGAATAACACGACCAGAAGTAACAAATGAGATGCCTTGTTGCGATCGCGTCGCAATCATTAATGCTTCGATCACAGGCTCTGTAACTTGTTGATCTGCGATCCACTCAACAATAAAGTTTGCTCCTGAACCTCCAGTCTCATCTTGTTCGGGAATAAAAAATTCTGTACTTGCCAGTGGGGCAAGTTTAAGATTTCCTTGCGTATATTCTTTGACAAGTTTTCCCCCTGAGTTGTAATAGCGAACAGAGCGAATTACAATCGGATGACTCAAGCTCGTATTCTGAATACTCAATGTTATGGCTAAAAGATATTTTTGTCCATTGCCGTGGTAAGCATGAGAGTAAACAGGAATATAAATTATCTGTCCCTGGCTAATTTCAATGATATTAGAGGTCACGGATACGCCTTCTTCATTTTCTGTAATGCGTGTTAAAACATTGGTCTGAGAAGATGAATCATTAGGATTAGAGCTAATATTATTTTCTGCGTCACAGGCAGCCAAAATTAGTATGCCAATCAAAACAATCATGACAACTTTCCACTTACTCATGGCTTTTGCTCTCCTGTTAGATAAACGCTTTCTATCATTATTGCTTTTGTAAATTACTCCAAGAGGGTAAAGTTCAAAATTTATCAACCATTAACTCTTAGTAATTAACAATGATAATCATTTTAGTTAGATAAAAATTAAATTAATTTGTATCACTTTTTACTTTTATTCAGGGCTATATCAGGCATTATTCCTAAAAGAATCAGCTTTTTAAGCAAAAAATTAACTATTTTTCATTAAAACAAACTCTAGCCTCTGTTTATTAAACTATACTTTGACTTAACTAATTATTTAGTTGAGCCGTATCTTGTCGATTGCATTTTGGCTGAACTGAAAGCATTAATAACTGCCAAAAGAATTCTTACCAAATCTTCAACTCAAGACAAACAATGCCTGAAACCCTTTTTAAAATAGATCTAACTAAACCGATGTCGGAACAGGATCTTCCTGGTCATAATCGTTGGCATCCCGACATACCTGCGGTAGTTTCTGTTAATCCGGGGGATGTTTTTCGGATTGAATGCAAAGACTGGACAGACGGACAGATTAAAAATGATGATAGTCCTGATGATATTAGAGATGTTGATTTACGGGTAGTTCACGTTCTTAGTGGTCCGATTTATGTTAACGGTGCCGAACCAGGAGATATTTTAGTTGTCGATCTTTTGGATATTGGGGCATTACCAGGTGATGAATGGGGATTTACAGGTATTTTTGACCGCAATAACGGTGGTGGTTTCTTAACGGATCATTTTCCTAATGCAGCTAAAGCTTGTTGGGATCTTCAAGGTATTTACACTAGTTCTCGTCATATTCCTGGAGTCAGATTTGCGGGAATTACCCATCCTGGGTTAATTGGTTGTGCGCCTTCAGCAGAACTTTTAGCTAAATGGAATAAACGCGAAGCGGAATTAGTCAAAAAAGGAGGACCTCCGTGGAAACCTGCAATTCCGCCTCTCGCTGCCTTGCCTAATCCCGAACAAGCCGTGTTAGGAACTCTTAAAGGTGCAGAATTTGATCGCGTTGCTGCCGAAGCTGCACGGACTGTGCCACCAAGAGAACACGGTGGTAACTGTGATATTAAAAACCTTTCTAAAGGTTCGCGGATTTACTTTCCTGTCTATGTAGAGGGGGCTAAACTCTCGATGGGAGATATTCACTTTTCTCAAGGAGATGGAGAGATCTCTTTCTGTGGCGCGATCGAAATGTCGGGATACATTGACCTTCATGTTGATATTATCAAAGGTGGTGTTGAAAAATATGGTTTGATCAACCCGATTTTTAAACCTGGTCCGGTTGAACCCCGTTATTCGGAATATTTAGTGTTTGAAGGTATTTCAGTAGATGAGTTTACAGGAGAACAATACTATCTTGATGCTCATGTTGCCTATCGTCGCGCTTGTTTAAATGCAATTGAATATTTGAAGAAGTTTGGTTATACGGGAGAACAGGCATATTTGCTTTTGAGTTGTGCGCCTGTAGAAGGACGAATTAGCGGTATTGTCGATATTCCCAACGCTTGTTGTACTCTTGCCTTACCTACAGGAATTTTTGATCAAAATATTTTGCCAACATAAATTAAATAAGGGCTGTTCGCGCTTGCTTAACACTGACGAAGGCAGCACAGCCCCTACGGAATAACTGAACCATGCCTTTATACGAATTTCGCTGTTCTACTTGTGGTGAATTTGAAGCTTTTTGTGCGATCGCGCAACGGGAACAACCAATGCCTTGTCCTGATTGTCATGAGATTGCTCAACGGATTTTTTCACCACCCAATGTTAATTTAAATTCTGGTAGTCTTGCTGCTATGGGACGTTCTAGTTCGGAACCTCGTTTAGTTCAAGG
The DNA here is from genome assembly GCA_002355455.1 of Stanieria sp. NIES-3757. Classification (NCBI taxonomy): domain Bacteria; kingdom Bacillati; phylum Cyanobacteriota; class Cyanophyceae; order Pleurocapsales; family Dermocarpellaceae; genus Stanieria; species Stanieria sp. NIES-3757. The sequence goes on along the minus strand of AP017375.1, from coordinate 1,805,941 downwards.
AAAACCAGAACCAGCTAAACCCAGATATCAAAGTGCTAATCAAGGAAGACCTTGGATGATTTCTCATGGACCACCGAGGTATTAAACTAATGGATTAGGTGCCGACAATGATTTGCCACATTGCGATCGCTAAAGTTATGGTAACTAGATGTTGTGGTAATAGTAGTTTTAACGGTTGACGGGCAATTTTTTGAGTCAAAAGAATTGAGAATAATACACCAAAAATTAAACTTACTCCTTGTAAAAAAGCAATTACCGCAGGGTGAGCGACTAGGACAGGCAAACTAATACCATTTAAACCAAAGGTAGCAAAAGCAACGGGCAAAATTCTACCTCCTTCACTCAAACCTAAACGTAAATAATGGGCTAAATTTCCTGCTAAAACTAATGGTAAATAACCGTAAGCTAGTTGGACAAATTGTAGAGATTTGATTTTACCTTTGGCTTTAGTTACTAAACGAATTAAACCATGGGCAAGTAGTGGTAAAAGCACTGGTAAACTCAGTACAGCAACAGAAATTAGTGCATGATTGGTAAAACTTTCTAAATGCAAATTCCAGTCCAAATACTGTTCTATTTCTGGTAAACGATGTAAAAATACTACATTTAAAAGTAAAAATAATAAAGCAACTTCATAACTGTGAGCTATATGAGTAGTCCATAATTCTATTCCTGGTGGACGTAAATTAAATTCTACCGAACGATGGGGACAAGCTTTGAGACAAGTCATACATAAAACACAATCTCGATTGTCTTCTAATTGAGCAGGATGGGAATATAAAGGACAACCATCGGATTCCATTCCTTCGCCTTTTTCGGGGCCACCTTTATAACATTGATAAGTAGTACATTCTGCCGAACAAATTCCCTGTTGCGCTCTTAATTCGGTCATAGAAAGTTTAGCAAACATGCCATTCATTCCGCCAATAGGACATAAGTATCGACACCAAAATCTGCGTTCAAAAATTGACGAGAAGATCATTGCGCCCGCAGTAATTAATAATAATAAGCAAGCAGAAAGATAGGCAGTATTTTCTAAATTCCACAATTCTTCCCATAAAAGAATTAATGCAAATAAACCGAATAAAAACCAACCACCCCATTGTTCTGCTGAATGCCTAGGCCATTTTTTAAGTTGTCTGGGAAACAGCCATAAAGATAATTTTTGAGTTATTTCTCCATAGATCATAAAAGGACAAACCGCACACCATAATCTGCCAACAAAAGGAAAACTAATTAAAACTAAAGGCCACCACCAAGCCCAAAACATATTAAGAGCAAAATTTGCTTGGCGATTTTGTGGTGCAATAAATAAAACTAAAACAATGAAAGCGAAAAAACCAAAAGTAAAACCATAATTAAGGCGATCGGGATACCAATCACTCCGCAGAAAATGACGTAAAGCAGAATATTTATTTAAAAGGTTGAGACGATATTGTTTTTTCTTACTTTGAGATTGCCAAACAATTTCTTCGGTAATATCTGTACAACCTTGTAATTGAATTAAAGCTCGTTCAACTATGCTTTCTAATTCTCGTAAATTATTAGGAAAGTCATAGGTTTGTAACTTTCTTAAAGCTTCAGGAGTAGTTTTAGGTTTAGTCAGACATTTATTACGACTAATCAGATTAATATAATAGTTTACTTGTTCAACAATATCTTCTTTTCTTACTCTTAAAGGTGGAACTTTAATTAAATTTTTGACAACAGAATTTAAAGCTGGAATATTTTTTTCTGAAATAATAATAATCCGAGCTAAACAAAGTTTTTCTTCAGTAGTCTTTTCTCCTGGTCGATTAACTAAAGTATATTTATTGGTTTTAATTAACTCAATAATACTCGGCAATAATTCTTTAGGAATTTGTTGAATATTATTAAAAATTAAAGTTCCTTCTCTTAAAGCTTCAATTAATCCTGGTTTACCTCCAACTCTGCCAAATAATTCTGCACCACTAGCTTGCAATTTTGAACAATCTACTTTAATAATAGGTTCGCGACGAGCATTAGAACCAAAATGAATTAAGGCTGCTAAATTATCTTTTTCTAATCCAGGTTCACCAAAAATTATTACTGAATCTCTAGTAGAAGCAGCTTGTTTCAGTTGCGATCGCAATCGAATTGCATAACGACTTTTGCCAATTACTCCTCGTTTGGCTTTATTGACTAAATATGGTCTTAAAATTAGTTGTCGTTCTTGTTCAAAGTTTAATTGAGATGATAATTTGTCAATTTCTTCTGCTAATTGTTGAGAAAAAGCTTTAGTAATTTCGGGATAATTATTAATTAATTCCTGGAATTCTTCTGTAGGGATAAACCAAAATTGACTGTCATTGAGAGTCTTAACAGTGTATTGAGTACTACGATTTAATAGTAAAGCGTATAAATTGAGGACTGTACCTGGTAACAAACTAATAGTTTTATTTTGAGTTTTACTAAAACTTTCTAAATGTCCCGAGCGCAAGATGTATAATCCTGCTGGGGTTGTATCTTCTTCAATAAATGTTTCTTGTTTGGGAATTGTTTGGTCTTTCAGTTTAGGAACAAAATTTTCCAGAATATCATCTGATAAAACAGCTAAAGTAGTTCTTTCTTTTAAAAAAGTTACTAGATCGGGAAAGCTCATTTAATTTCCTCTATTATTTAGTTAATAAAACCATAAATCTTTCAAAAAGTTTTGATGATTGAACCAATCAATTTATTAGTACCTCTAGCTTTATTGTTTTTAATTGTTTTAGCTGCTCTTTTTTTTGCTAATAGTAAATAAAACTTTTTGCAGTTGTCGAGTATAGTCTAGTATTCTGATTTTTGTTGATTGTTGGTCGCTACGCGCACCTTCGGTGAAGTTGATTGTTTGTCCACGGATAAAAGCAGATGAATACAGATGATTTATTGATTCTGGTCTGATACTTAATTGTTAATTAGGGATACAGAAAATTTTTACTTTTTGAACTTTAAACTACTATCATAGACCTAGAAAAAACGCTATAAATTAAATTTAAATTATTTAAAATTACTAATTCAAGCCTGAACGATTAAAATAAAATGACACAACAGTTACAATCAGAGTACTTATTATCAGCAACTGGACTTAACAAAAATTTCGGTGGCATTAAAGCAGTATGTAATGCCCAAATCAAAGTTAATCAAGGAAGTATCACAGGTTTAATCGGTCCTAATGGTGCAGGTAAAACTACTTTATTTAATTTATTATCCAACTTTATTCGTCCCGATCGCGGTCAAGTTATTTTCGATCATCAGCCTATCGATCATTTACAACCTCACGAAATTGCCCAACGAGGATTTATCCGTACTTTTCAAGTAGCAAGAGTACTCTCTAAACTTACTGTACTAGAAAATATGTTACTCGCTACTCCCAAACAAATCGGCGAAAATTTTTTTCAAGTCTGGTTAAAACAACCGCAAGTCAGAAAAGAAGAACGGGAAAATAAGCAAAAAGCTCTAGAAATTCTCGAATCAGTTGGTTTAGTTGAAAAAGCTTATGATTATGCTGGCGCATTATCTGGAGGACAACGTAAACTCTTAGAAATGGCGCGGACACTCATGACTAATCCCAAACTCATTTTACTTGATGAACCAGCAGCAGGAGTCAACCCTACTTTAATTAATCAAATCTGCAAACATATTCTCGATTGGAATCGTCAAGGAATCACTTTTTTAATTATCGAACACAACATGGATGTGATTATGTCTTTGTGTAACCATGTTTGGGTATTGGCAGAAGGAACTAATTTAGCCGATGGTACACCAGAAGAGATTCAAACCAATCCTGAGGTTTTAGAAGCTTATTTAGGAGAGTAAAATTAGATCGGTTTTCTAAGCCTCTGAACCAAGTCCAGATGAGGTTTCCTCCAGAATTTTCAGACGTACTAAGCGATCGCCATCTTCATCTAGATGAACTTCAATCGTTTCATTGGTGAGAGTTTCTAAACAAGTTAAAAGCGATCGCAAATGAGGATTAGAAGCCCCTGTTTCTACATATAAACGATCGGCCACACTACCTAACTTTTTCCAGGTAGTATAGAGTCTAGCAACAGTTTGTTCTAAGGTTGTTGCTTGTTTAACCAAATCGGCTGCGGTATTCAAACAATCAATCCTTAAAGCCTCTTCTAATGCCATTTCCATGTCAATAGTGGCATCTCTGAGGGTTTGTACCTGGGCTGCTGCATCGAGATATTTAGCTAAATTCCGTGCCTCCGTAGTCATTAACTTAACAGTATCGATATCAGGACTAGCAGCAATTTCTTTCTTAATTTCTTCCAGATGAGAATCAGGTAACTTTTCCAACTCCTTAACTAAAGGTGCTAAATGACGAGGCGGTAATGCACCTTCGGCTGCTTTATCTTTAACTTCTTCTGGTAGTAAATCTGAACTCATCGCTGTCCATTCATCAGCAAGTTGTTTGACTTCTCTTCTAGTAATGCGATCGCCTCTTTGGGCAGCTTCACTCACCAATTGTTGTACTTCTGGTTCAGCTTTAGCAGTTTCGATAAAAGCTCGTTTACTAAAATTATTAATACTATTAGGATCGAGTTGACCTTCTGCGAGTAAGGTATCCGCACTATTTGCTAGTTGAATCAAAGCATAAGCTTGAGATTTGGTAATTTCGCGATTTTTTAACCAATTAAGAAAACCCGAACCTCTACCATCACCGCCCTTTTTCTCTCGATCCCTAACAGTGCGTAAAATGCGACCGCGCCAAATATCCGTTTGTAGATCGAAGCGATCGCATACTTCCCAAATACTGTCTACTTGCTGTTGAAATTCAAATTCTTGGATTTGTTCATCTTCAGGATCGGGTAATTGAAAATTGAAATCTACTGGCGTTTTCAGGGCAGCTACAATTTCTTCCTGAGATATAGAACTATTTCCGTCTTTGAGGGAGGTAACTTCAGAGGTTGGTAGGGTTATTTCTTCCATGAATTAATTATTTCAATTTCAACAGCCGACATATTATTGTACAGGATAGGGAAAAATTGATAACTGTAGGGGCGATTTGCAAATTGCCCTACGGGTAACTGATAATTAATCTCCTAAACAAATACCCAATCCTCTCGCTGTTTTAACTAATGTATCTTGGGGATCGACTGCCCGATATTTAGCGATCGCATCCAAAATTGGAACACTGATCACCTGTCGATTTTGCCAAGTTACCATGTAATCATATTTTTCCTGGGCAATTAATTCTACTGCTGCCACACCAAACGCAGAAGCTAAAATCCGATCCAAAGGTGAAGAGATACCACCTCGTTGAGTGTGTCCTAAAACTGTTACTCTAGTTTCTGCACCACTTTCCTTACTAATACGGTCGGCAATATACTGCCCAATCCCACCAAGAAGGCATTGTCCAAATTGTTGCATACGAGCGATCGTTTCGCCAGATTCAGTACAAACTGCTTCAGAAACTACCACAATGGAATAATCTTGTCCTTGTTCCTGTCTTTTTTTGATATAGTTGCAGATATTTTCTAAGCGATAGGGAATTTCAGGAATCATAATCACATGTGCGCCTCCAGCAATACCTGCATTCAGCGCGATATGTCCAGCATCTCTACCCATGACTTCGACAATCATCACCCGACTATGACTAGCTGCGGTAAATTGCAAGCGATCGATCGCTTCAGTAGCAATATTTACTGCCGTATCAAAACCAATCGAACGTTCAGTGAGATCGACATCGTTATCAATAGTTTTGGGAATACCAACAAAATTCATGCCCCCTTGTTGGGCTAACTTGCGTAGAATAGCTAAACTACCATCACCGCCAACCCCAATCAAAGCATCCAACCCAAGCAGATGATAGCCTTCAATAATTTCTTCAGAACGATCTATGATTTCACCATTCGGCATGGGATAAGCAAAGGGATTACCTTTATTAGTAGTACCTAAAATAGTTCCTCCCATCGTTAAAATTGAATCTACTTGATTAACCTGTAGCTGCATAACTTGAGGAGGACGACTCATCAAACCAAGCGTTGCTTTACAAATCCCGAAAACTTCCCAATCATAAACGTTAACAGCACAACGAGTTACTGCCCGAATTACGGCATTCAAACCTGCACAATCCCCACCACTTGTAAGAATGCCAATACGTTTTGTCTGTCCCATATTCTTGTTGCGATTGTAATACTCATACTCAATTGTTTATTGTTAAGTGTAGTCGTCTAGATAGAATAAAAATTAAGCAATTCTCTAGAAACTATTAATATTGGTTGGAAAATGGGATTCGATTGCAGTCTCGCCAAGACTACGGAATCGCTCTTGAATTCTTGCTCGCGAGCGAATCAAAAATTGTTAATCTATAATTTGGCTTTGATCCTTCTAAATTTTGAGCCTCAATTGATTCATTAGCAAAATGCCTACTAAACAAATTCTTCTGATTGACGATGAGCCAGACATTCAAGTCTTAACTCAATTGAGTTTAGAGTTAGAAGCAGATTGGGAAGTAATTACGGCTGCTTCCGGGCGAGAAGGAATTGCTTTAGCTGAGTCTCAAATACCTGATGCCATTTTACTTGATGTAATGATGCCAGAAATGGACGGTTTAAGCACTCTAGCAAAAATTCAAACCAATCCCAAATTAAAACATATTCCAGTAATTTTTCTCACCGCTAAAGCTCAAATCTCTGATCGAAAAGCATTTTATGAAGCAGGAGTTAAAGGCGTGATCGTTAAGCCTTTTGATACTCTCACTTTAGCCAGCCAAATCTCAGGTTTTTTGGGTTGGTAAATTCTGAGAGTTCAGCCAAGCTTTTGCTTGACATTTCTTAAAATAATCTTCTTCTTTCTTCACAGCTTCCTCAAGTTTGAGGATTAGTTTATAGATAGTCGAAGTTAAGGATATTTCATCTGCCAAATAATAATTAAAAACAATTGACATCCAATTTAATAATTTAACTTTAAACTTCACTTTTTTGTTAGCTCTCTTTTAAAATATTTTGGTTTAAAAACAATGATTATTTTCACCATTTGTCCTTGCTGTTCTCATCGAATGTTAAAACATATCCGTCATGATAGTATGTATTGGTTTTGCCGTTCTTGCTGGCAAGAAATGCCTGATTTTACTTCAACTTTATCGACTAGAAAACAACTAGAATCTTTATTAAATAGCAAATTTTCTAAATTGCACGATCCACAATCCGCAACTTTAGTTTAAGTTAAAAAATTAATATTGAACATAAACAGTTTGAGCAGCACGATGTAAAAGCGAATGACGGTAAACTAGGGCGGATAAATCTTCGGCGTAACCGCCACCGATCACGCTAGCAATAGGATAACCAGCAGCTAAACAGGTACTGAGCACGATCATTTCTCGCCGATAAATCCCCCAATCACTGAGAGCTAATTTACCCAAGCGATCGCTAACATGAATGTCTACCCCTGCATCATACAATACTAAATCTGGTTTGACTTGAGAAAGTAAATCTGGTAAGTTTTGCGCCAAAATTTGCAAGTAGCCGTCATCATCTAAACCTACAGGAAGCGGAATATCGCGATCGCTTATTTGTTTTCTACCAGGAAAATTAGCTTCACAATGCATCGAAAAGGTAAACACCCGCTCATCATTTTGGAAAATTGAGGCGGTACCATCTCCTTGATGAACATCTAAATCTACAATCAAAATTTTTTGAACCAAACTTTCTTGTAATAAGACTTTAGCTGCTATAGCTAGATCGTTAAAAATACAAAATCCCGAACCATAGCTAGGAAAAGCGTGATGAGTTCCTCCTGCCGTATTACAAGCACAACCAAATTGCAAGGCTAATTTAGCGGTGAGAATTGTTCCTGCTACGGCAATACAAGTTCGATTAGCTAATGCTTGACTCCAAGGTAAACCAATACGGCGTTGAGCTTTTGGTTCGAGAGTCCCTTGACAATATGCTTGAACATAATCGGAAGTATGAACTAATTGAATTAAATCTAATGATGGTAATTGAGGTAAATAAATTTGTTTTGGGTTAATTATTCGCTCTTTGATTAATAATTCCTGTAAAAGTTTAAATTTGGCCATCGGAAAACGATGTCCCACTGGCAAAGGAGCAACATAATCGGGATGATAAACTATCGGTAAATCCATCCAAAAGCAACAATAATTAGTGATTGCTTTTAGTTTATAACGACGGTTTGCAGTTATCAGTAGAGACGTAACATATTACCTCTCTACACCAGTTATCAGTTAATAAAGAACAAAAAACAAAATTAAGTCTTCTATTTTTTGCCTTTTGCCTTTTGCCTTTTAATGGTTAAGTGGGAATAAGGTATAACTTTCCCGCTCAATTTTTGTCAAAAATATAATGATTGCAGTTTAAATTATTTGTTGCGAAGTGAAACAAGTTGTTCGTTGACAGTTTGTAACGAATGATTGTCATTAGCTACGTTTTGAGTTCGAGCATTATCTATTGTCCCCAAAGCGATCACACTAATAGTTAATCCAACAACAAGATCAAGAGTTACTTTTTTGCCTTCGTACCACAACATTTTACCTACCTCACACTTCAAACTTGCCATCACTGTCCTAATAGTAGGGATCAGAATTCGGCTCTATGCAGTTATCTTAAAAACTAATTCTCAACTTTATTGAAGCTTAAGTAAAGATAAAAGTTCCATATTTCAGCAAATAGTCTCAAAGACTTTGATAGTTTCTCATCTTTTTGTATTAGTTTTTAGTTTAAAGATAGGATGAGTTGATTTAGTCGTAAAAAAGCAAAGCTATCCAAAGATAGTTGAATGTTTAATTGCAATGGTGAAACAATAATTTAACTAGAATAGGCTTGATATTTTTTGCATTTATGCCAGAACCTTTACCCTCTGCAACTAAACTTCATAATCTTCGTCGTCTTAGTCACTTGCTTGATAACGCCATCCCTATTCCAGGAACGAAATATCGAATTGGACTCGATCCTATTTTAGGACTCTTGCCTGGTGGTGGCGATACGGTAACAGGTGCTTTAGGTGCTTATATTGTTGTTGAGGCAGCGCGGATGGGATTACCTAAAGCAGTTTTATGGCAAATGGTAGGAAATATTTTACTCGATTCTGTAGTTGGTTCTGTACCAGTTGTGGGCGATTTCTTTGATATTGGTTGGAAAGCCAATGTCAAAAATATTGCTCTTTTAGAACGTCATTTGCATCTAAGTAGTCCACATCGAATTAGCGATCGCATTTTTTTGGTTGGATTAATTTTGGTTTTAGCAATTATTGTAATTGGATTTGCTGCTTTGACGGTGTTTGTAATTCATTGGTTGTGGACTGCAATAGTAAAATAAATTTAGTAACTCTAGCAATTGATACTCGCATTTTCATCCCTCCAGAAAGTTGACATTGAGCTAATCATTAGAACAAAAGTATTATTTAAATAAGCTAAGCAAAATTTTGCTCATTGTCTATGTCTTCTCAATTTTTTAGTTTGATTCCTTCAGAAGCTCTGAAATTATTTATTGTTTTATTTCTTTCATTTTTAATTGGTTTAGAAAGAGAAGAACACAAAATCTATAAAGGTTATGCCTTTGGGGGAGTACGCACCTATCCCTTAATTGGATTGGTTGGCTACAGTATGGCGTTTTTGTCAAAAAATCAAGTTGTCCCCGTAGCGATTGGTTTTGCCGTGATTGGTGGTTTTATGATGATTTCATACTGGTATAAAATTAGCTCTTCTCAGCGAGTCGGCTTTACTTCAGAAATTGCAGGTTTAACTACTTATTTAATTGGTGCGTTAGTTTATCACGAGCATTTTTGGGTAGCTTCTACTTTAGCAATTTCCAGTTTAATTTTATTAGAATTAAAGGCTTTTCTCGAAGGTTTAGCCCGTCGTTTTTCTGAAACAGATATTTTAACTTTTACTCAATTTTTGTTTTTAACTATCGTTGTTTTACCAATTCTTCCCAATCAAAATTTCAGTATCTTTCAAATTAATCCTTTCAAAACTTGGTTAGTAGTAGTTGCAGTTAGCACTATTTCCTACAGTAGTTTTTTATTGCAAAGAGTAATTAAGGGTAAAGGAGGCATTACGATAGTTGCTTTATTAGGTGGTGCTTATTCTTCCACAGTTACAACGGTAGCATTAGCCAAAAAATCTCGTCTTGAACCTCAAAATTCCTCTAGTTATGTAGGCGCGATTATGATGGCTGCGGGAATGATGTATTTTCGTTTAGCCTTATTGGTAAGAATCTTTAATCTTAATTTAGCAAATCGACTAATGATCTCTTTTCTGGTCTTAGCGATCGCAGGAATTACAGTAGGCTTCTTAATCTCATTAAGAGGCAATTCTCCAGTAAATTCTCATGAAATTAAACCAACATCTCCTACAGAAAATCCTTTGGAATTAAAAGCTGCGTTTGGCTTTGCCTTTTTATTTGTACTGATTGCCATCATTACTCACTATACCATTGAGTATTTGGGAAAAAGTGGTGTCTACACTCTGGCAGCAATTATGGGAATTACTGATGTAGACCCTTTTATTCTCGGTTTAACTCAGTCAGCAGGACAATCAATACCTCTCTCTGTTGCTAGTATTTCAATTTTAATTGCTGCTGCTAGTAATAATGCAGTTAAAGGATTATATGCCCTAATTTTCGGCGATCGCAAAATCGGCAGACAAAGTTGCTATTTTTTGTTGTTGTTTAGTTGTTTAGGCTTAATTCCTTTGTGGTGGTTACAATTCTAAAGCCGTGCGAAATACTAAAATTATCAGAATATTGATGCGATGTTAATTTAATAATCCTTTTGTGGAAATCAAACTACTCAATCCATCTTTGAGCAAGTATCTGCTCGCTGTAACTACTTTGTGTTTCTCTCAAGGGAAGACTGCGCTTCTGTTTAATTGGATAAACTTATCTATCTTTTTTCAAAAGCAATTTTCATAGTTGTTATTTTATTTAACAAGATTCAACAAATCTATAATTAATTCTCTCTTGTTGTAGCTTTTAATTCAGAGTAAAACAGAGTAGTCTTCACTAACTAATTAAATTTTATGAATAAAAATATTTTATCTAATCTCAGCTTAAGGATAGTTATTTCTTCAGGAATTGCTATAGTTGGATTAAGATTTTTGCTCGCTTTTTTATTCGGTGAAAGCGCACCAAATTGGTATGTAATTACTTCATACATTTGTGAACTTTTAGCCTTTTTAGGTGCAGGTTATTTTTGTTTACGCAACTTTTTTTATCCTAAAATTATCAGTGATAGAATGATTTGGTTATGTTTAGGAATAGGAACTTTATCTTTTTTCCTAGGCGATCTAATTTTTCTCTATTGGGAAGTAATATTAGAACGATCTCCTAACATTACGTTAGCCGATTTATTTTTTGTTAATTTTTATATGTTTTTAATCGGAGGCATGATTTTAGCTGTCATGTTTCGGAAAGTAAGGCTCATCACTTGGCAATGGGGAACAATTATTTTAGTAGCTGCGATCGCAATTGGTTTAGGTTGGTGGACTTCTTTTCCTTCCAAAACTGTTGAGGCAGAAATTTCAACGGCTATAGTTGAACAAGTTGTAGAAACAGCACCTAGATGGGTAATTGCCACAGAAAAACTTTTAGCACCAATTGTGGGACCAATAAATTTATTTTATGTTGCTGGAGATGTAGTTATTTTAGTTTTAGCAGCAACTATAGTTATAACTTTTTGGGGAGGGAAATTTTCCCAGACTTGGATGGCAATTGGTTGTGCTATTCTTGCCCATTCATTAGCAGATTTTAGATATGCCTATATTGTTACTCGTGATAGTTATGCAAGTGGTGGAATAATTGAGTGTTTTTGGACAGTTAGCGGTGTTCTTTTTGCGATCGGTGCTGCTATAGAATATAACTTATCTAATCGTTCTCGTAAGCGTTTACGATAACTTTATGGCTTTTTTTCAGTAAAACTAACTGGTCTTAAATCTAGAAATCATTGGTTATGATGTTATTGATTAATGATGTAAAGCTAATGGTGTCAAAAGTAAAAATTAATTATGAATCAAGGAATAGTAATTCTTCAACGTCAAAATCTTAAAATCCATGAAACTTTTGTTTCTGAATCAAATAATCGTATATTAACCTTTATCTATCAAGATAAAACCTATGAAAAGCTCAGTATTTCATTTAAACTTTCTTTAAAAGGTAATGCCTTAGAATTTTGCAAAAATTATCTAAATAAACATCAAAAGCAATGTATCTTAGTTGATGAAAAAGAAATTTTTAGTGTTTGGAGCGAAATTTTATCAACATCAGCAATAAAAGAATCAGGCTTGAGTAAGAGCCAAACCCCAATCTTGTCATCAGCAGAAAAGAAAGAAAAAGTAACTTCGATATCTACTTCTTTTTTTCAAAATTTATCTGTTACTCAAGCTACTTTATTAATTATTCAAATTTTGCTTGATGATATTGAAGATTTAATGGGAAATCGACATCAAGAAAGTTTTAAACAAGAACTAATAAAAATTTTGCAAAAATCTCATCTTCCTGGTACAGAATCGTTAGAAAAAATTAACGTTTTACTTACTATAGATCCTCGCGACAATAATCAATTACCATCATGGCAACAAGAGCAAGTCAATCAAATGTTTGCTTACCTTACCGTGCTTGCCAAAAAATATTTTAACAATACTAGTTTTGTTGATAGTTTGATGGAAGTTTTGCAAGAACTACCTGAATATAGTAAGTTCGAGTTTGTTAACTGTTGTACGCAGTTTGTGCTTCTTTGTCGAGCTTAACCAACAATAATGAATAAAACTCTTGGAGCGATCGCCTTAATTTTAAGTATAGGAATTATGGCTTTTACTAATCCGAATCAAGAACAATATCTTCAATATGATTCTGAACAACTAATTCGAGAATTTCCTCAAGATTTTTGTAATAATTCTCAACTACAAAAATTGTTTGATTTCACCAATCGCAACTTGAGCCAACTTTGCCAATCAGGATTGGGTTTAGGATTAAATTTGGGCAAAGAAAGCGTTAAACAAATTATTGATAATCATACCCAAAGAAAAAATTTTATTTTGTTAAGTCTCTACACTACTAATCTGGGTAATCGACAATATCAAACCGCAGGATTATTGGGAAAGTTTATTACCTTCAAAAAAACTGAATGATTTTAGATCAAGTTCGCTTCAACAGTTAAAGGTGATGATTGACTAGAAGACTGAGGGATACGGAAAAAATTTAGTTTAAGTGATGATCACAACTCGATCTCATTGACGAGGTTAGCCACAAATATTCCTGAGAACTTACAATAATCAATAGAACACTTTTAAGAAATGTAAAGATAGTCCATGACGTTATCTTCAACTCAGTTTGAGGCACAACTAGAATCGAAAGCGACTTGGAAAATTAAACTTTTGTATGATGGTGAGTGTCCTTTGTGTCTGCGGGAAGTTAATTTTTTGCAGCAGCGCGATGCAGGTAGAGGAATAGTTGCTTTCGTAGATATCGCTGATCGCGATTATACTCCAGCAGAAAACGGCGGAATTGATTATGAAACCGCAATGGGAAGAATTCATGCAGTTTTACCCAATGGTACAGTAATTAAAAATGTGGAAGTTTTTCGACGGGTTTATGAAGCCTTAGGGATGGGTTGGCTTTATGCTATTACTAAGTTGCCTGTTATTGGTTCTGTAGCAGATTGGCTCTATGGAATTTGGGCAAACTGGAGATTAAAACTTACAGGTAGACCAGATTTAGCTACAATTGTAGCCCAGCGAGAACAAGTTAAAACTTCAGCAGGGCGATGCCGACTCAATCAATAATAGAAGTAATGTAAATTATCAAGATTAATTAATGAATAGGGATTGCCTTGGGATTTTAATTTCTGCTGCCCGTCAATTTTATCAACAGGGTTGGATGGTAGGTACAGCAGGTAATTTGTCGATTCGCCATGACGATGAGAGTTTTTGGATTACTGCTAGTGGAAAATCTAAAGGTAAATTAATTGAACAAGATTTTGTCCGAGTTAACCTAACAGGGGAAGTAATTGAATTAACTCATCCTGATAATCGCCCTTCAGCAGAAACCAGTATTCACCAAGTTATTTACAATCTTTTTCCTGAAGCGCAAGCTTGTTATCATGTTCATTCGGTTGAAGCTAACCTAGTTTCTAATTTTAGTAATCACGAAGCAATTTCCTTGCCTCCTTTAGAAATGATTAAAGGATTAGGAGTTTGGGAAGAAAATCCCCAAGTCAAGATGCCTTTGTTTGAAAATTATTTAGAAGTACCTCGGATTGCCCAAGCAATATGCGCTCGCTTTAGGGGAGAACTTCCTGATATTCCTGCTTTACTCATTCGCAATCATGGGGTAACTGTGTGGGGGCGATCGCCAGAAATGACGCAAAATCATCTAGAAATAGTCGAATATATTTTTCGTTATTTACTCGCTGCCCGAAATTATAGTTAACAGTTATATAACTGATGTTACGCACTCTTGAGTAAATGTAATTCACACATAGCTTGTTGCAAAGCTTTGACATAAATAGTACTGCGCAAAGCAAAATGGTTCATCTTGTGTTTCAATTTCAGACACTCTAATTGAAATGCAGCATAGATAGACATAAAGATATGGTTTCCTTGAGTACGAAGACATTTAGTTGGGGACTTAGCTAAACCAGTATTAGACTTGAGCGTTTTATGAAAGACTTCCACGTTCCACCGTTTTTGGTAGATTGCTTCTATTTGAGGGACATTACAGTTTAAATCACTACAAGCCAAATACAAAATACCAGTACTGCCATCTTGGTTTTTAAAGACTTGACGATAGATGAGAACAGGAAAGTCCAGTCCTTTAAGCCATCCTCTGACTGAGATCTGTTCTGACCAGTTGAGTTCATCAATTCTGGTAAAACAACCCTGTTTTTTGTTTTCTTCACTCAAGGCTACGGTACGATTGCTTTTGAGAGCCATGATCAAGTGCTTATCTAAATCCTGACAGATAAAAGCCATATTTTCCTTCGAGGAAAACCAACTATCAGCTAGCACATACCTGTATTTGAGTTGATTCTGGGAGCAAATTTTTAATTGATTTCGTGTTAATTCATTTTTTGTTGCTGTTGCTTTTCGTTTTTCCTTCTTTGTTTTTACCTCACAAAATTTTATGGACTTTTTGACGACATCAAACCCAATTGGTAGGCTTATGTCTTCGACACTATAAACATAGTTGATGATGTTAATTCCCTTGACAGAACGGTTTTCTTGATGGTCATGATGCCAGCACACTAACTCATTCTCTTGGGTATGAGGTTTTTTCTCTATGGTGTCATCCACAATCAACACACCATCTTCTTGTTCATACTCCCTGACCACTGGTTTCACTAACTTCCACAGCTCTCGTGACTCTAAGTCTTTAGCCGACAGGAAACGAGTTATTTTATCGTGACTGATACTTCCTTCTAATACTCTTGATAATCCTGTCGCTGTTATCTGTCCAAACGAGCTGATAATATAATCGCTGTATAGTTCCAAAAGCTTTTTGTCCATTCGAGTATTATAGCTTTTGCGTAACATCAGTTATATAATTCCTCAGCTAAAGATTTGGTTAAAGCGATCGCTCTACGCCAAGTTTCGTTTGTCCGCAAAAAACTACCTTACAAAAATCAATATTCAGTTTGAAGAATCGATATGATATGAAGCGGAGGACTTCGGGGAATAACAATGACTAAATTTGTATTTATTACTGGTGGTGTGGTTTCTAGTATTGGTAAAGGTATAGTAGCAGCTAGTTTAGGTAGATTACTCAAGTCTAGAGATTACTCGGTATCAATTCTCAAACTCGACCCTTATATTAATGTCGATCCAGGCACAATGAGTCCTTTTCAACACGGAGAAGTATTTGTTACGGATGATGGTGCCGAAACAGATTTAGATTTAGGACACTACGAACGTTTTACCGATACTGCCATGTCGCGACTCAACAGCGTTACTACAGGTTCAATTTATCAGGCAGTAATTAACAAAGAAAGAAGAGGAGACTATCAAGGGGGAACAGTTCAAGTAATTCCTCATATTACCAATGAAATTAAAGAAAGAATTCATCGCGTAGCTAAAAACACCAATTCTGATGTTGTTATTACCGAAATTGGCGGTACAGTTGGGGATATCGAGTCTTTACCTTTCCTAGAAGCGATTCGTCAGTTTCGTAAGGATGTGGGCAGAAACAACGTAGTTTATATGCACGTTACTCTCCTTCCTTGGATTCCTGCTGCTGGGGAAATGAAAACTAAACCAACTCAACACTCAGTTAAAGAATTGCGTTCAATTGGCATTCAACCTGATGTTTTGGTTTGCCGTAGCGATCGCCCCTTGAAACCAGGATTAAAAGATAAAATCTCTGAATTTTGTGATGTACCTGTCGAAGCAGTCATCACTTCTCGCGATGCTAGTAGTATTTATGAAGTACCTCTTATTTTAGAACAGGAAGGATTAGCCAAAGTAACCCTAGAATTACTGCAATTAGAACAAAGACAACCAAATCTAACAGGTTGGAGTAAATTAGTTGAACGGATGAATTCTCCGCAGACTAAGATCGATATTGCAATTGTCGGTAAATATATTCAACTCAGTGATGCTTATCTTTCAGTAGTAGAAGCTTTAGGTCATGCCGCGATCGCTACAGAAAGTGAACTTAATTTACGTTGGATTAATGCTGAAGATATCGAAGCTAATGGGGCAGACAAATATCTACAAGATGTCAGTGGTGTCGTTGTACCAGGAGGATTTGGACATCGGGGTGTAGATGGAAAAGTTGAAGCGATCGCTTATGCTAGAGAAAATAAAATACCCTTCTTCGGATTATGTTTAGGGATGCAATGTTCCGTAATTGAATGGGCGCGTAACGTAGCCAATCTCGAACAAGCTAATAGTTCAGAATTTGAACCAGAAACTCCCAATCCAGTGATTAACCTTCTACCCGAACAACAAGATGTCGTAGATTTAGGTGGAACAATGCGATTGGGTTTATATCCCTGTCGTCTCAAAACTGATACTTTAGCCTTTTCTCTTTATCAACAAGAAGTAGTTTACGAACGTCATCGTCATAGATATGAATTTAATAATGCGTTCCGCAATCTCTTCTTAGAAACGGGATACGATATTAGTGGAACATCTCCTGATGGTCGCCTAGTGGAAATTATCGAACTTAAAGATCATCCCTTTTTTATTGCAACTCAGTTTCATCCAGAATTCCGTTCTCGCCCTAGCACTCCCCATCCTTTATTTTTAGGATTTGTTCAAGCTGCGTTGGCAAAGAAACCTTTAAAGCTAGATCATTTTGAGCTCAACTTTCCCACCACTGAAGAATCAGTTTTAATTGCCGATCATTAACAGTTAATGTTTGATGGCAATCAAAAATAAATAATGAACAACCTCGTGCATTGTCTAGCAATATCTTACAGCGCGAGGTATTTCGTCAATCAACAGATAACTGTACAGACGTAAGATGTTGCGGTGATACCCTGCGCCACCTGCGGGCGCAAAGGAACGCTCACCAAGACACGTCTCTACTGATCACTGATAACTGAATTCATGTCTAATCAACGTTTAACTCTTTCTCTGTCAAATATCCTGTTACTAGCTGCTGGTGGTTCGCTGTTAGTGTTGTTGTGGCAGCTAAAAAATCTAATTGTCGTGTTGATGATTGCCATCGTCATTGCTGCTACTTTAGCACCAGTCATTAAAACAGCCGAAAAACTCAAGATTCCTCGCTGGTTAGCCGTGATTTTGGTTTATCTTGGCTTAATTGCGACTTTAACAGGAATTGGTTTAATTATTGGTCCCACAGTTGCCCAACAAATTGAAAATTTTATTAGCAGATTACCATCTGATCTAGAAGTTCTGCGATCGCTATTGGAAAGATTGGCTTTACGTTTTGGCGTGAATGAAGCAAATGCCCCCGATTTAATCAATCAATTATTCGATCCCCAAGCCTTAACTAGTTGGGCAATTAGTTCTAGTCAACAATTACTAATTCGTTCCTATGGTGTTACAAGAGGAATTATTGGCAGTGTTTTAGGCGTTTTGTTGGCTTTGCTCTTTTCTGGTTATATGCTGTCAGGTTCAAATGCTTTATTAAAAGGTATAACCAATCTATTTCCCTATCCTTGGGATGAACGATTATCCGCTCAAGTCGAACCAGTTGCCACACGAATGGGAGGTTATCTTCAAGGTAGAATTGTAGTTTCTGCTATTTTGGGCATAGCAATTAGTTTGGGTTTAGGAATTTTAGGCTTATCAGAGTTTGCCCTGGGTTTAGGAGTAATTGCTGGTTTTACCAACCTTATTCCTTTTTTTGGCCCAATTTTGGGTGCTGTCCCTGCTTTAATCGCTGCGATCGCTCAAGGAGGCTGGACGTTTCTATGGGTTTTCTTACTATTTGTAGTAATTCAAAATGTGGAAACTTATGTACTCGATCCCCTGTTGGTAGGTTCGTCAGTGAGAGTTCATCCTCTTTATCAATTGCTGGCTGTTTTAGGTGGGGCGCAGGTCTTAGGTATTTTGGGCGCATTAATTGTTCCACCCTGGGTAGCTGGTGCAGCCGTATTATTAGAAAATCTTTATACTAAACCAAAATTATTAGAAAAAAACCAACAGATCGAACCCAATTCACTTAGCGTTTAATTAAGTAGAGCTACCAATTAATATAGCCAGTTATCAACACCAAAACCAACAGCGCGATCTCTAAAATTTAATTCCTGAGCTAATTTTAGTACTGCTTTTCTGCCAATCTCGGTTTCAAACACGGAAGAAAAAACAGCATCGATTGAGAAATTATGACAAAACTGACGTAAAAGACTAGGAAAACCACATATTGCTGGCTTAATGACGAAAATTCCTTGCCATCCTTGTTGATGACACCATTGTAGTTGCTCTAATTGAGCAACAGATTCATCTAAAGCTAGAGGTGTTTGATATTGACTGCTGATAGTTAGCATTTCTGAAAAATGTTCAGGTGCTAAAGGCTGTTCAATAAATTCTACTTGCTTACTGAGATCGCTTATTTCCAGCCAATTTTTTGTCTCTTCTAAATTTAATCCTCCGTTAGCATCTAATCTTAATTTTGTTGTTGGGGGTAAAGACTGAAGCAATTGTTGAAAAATTTCGACTTCTTCTAGATAAGGTTGAACTCCAATTTTCCATTTAAAAGTGAGAGGAGACTTTGCTGAAAGTGATTCTATGTGATGAGATTGTTGTTGCCAAATTGTTTCCGATAAGTTTAAAGCTGTTTCTCCTGCTGGTAACAGATAACAATAGTTTAAAGACTTGACTTGGTTTAATTGATTAACAATTGGGATAAATTCTTGATTTTGGAATACTTCTAAAGCTGACTCAAACCCAAACTGACAAGCAGATAAATGATCGGGAATTGAATTAATAGTGGTTGTTGTAATAATTGAACCTAACTGCTGACAAAATTCTAACGCTTGCTCGAGAGTTTCTGAACCAAACCATGGTAAAGGGGCAATTTCTCCCCAACTAATCTTACCATTCTCATCTACTAGAGAAATAATAATTCCCTCGCGCACTTGCCACACACCGTGACTTGTTTGCAAGGGTTTAAGGAAAGAACGTCGATAAAGACGAAATTGAAATTTATAGCGATCGCTCATTCAAGATCGATGATGTTATTTTGCTGTGACTCAATTTTACTTAGTCTCAGAATTTAAGCAAGCTTAATTCATGAACAGTAAGTAAAATTACTACTTATTCATTAATTACTGATTTCTTTTTATGAGAATGAAAACGAATTCCCAAAAAAATGTCATACAGAAAAACCCAGAAATTTTTACCTTCAAATAAACCCAAAGATTGATCGCATCCCTTAGCGTCTAACAAAGGTTTAGTAGCATAATAAGCAGCTTGATATTTATACCACGGAATAGAAGGCCAAAGATGATGGACTAAATGATAATTTTGTCCTAAAATTAACAAATTTAAAATAGGACTAGGGTAAACTCTGGCATTTTTCCAGCGATCGCGTTCTTGAAAAGGTCGATGCGGTAAATAGTCAAAAAACAGCCCTAAAGTAATTCCTACCACTAAAGCAGGAACAAACCAAAAATTAGTTATATAACCGATAAAACCAGATCGAATACTTACAATAACTATAACAGCTAGAAACAGTCTACTCAAAAACCATTCTAGTAACTCATAATTTTTCCATAAACGACGC
Organism: Stanieria sp. NIES-3757; assembly: GCA_002355455.1. Lineage (NCBI taxonomy): Bacteria > Bacillati > Cyanobacteriota > Cyanophyceae > Pleurocapsales > Dermocarpellaceae > Stanieria > Stanieria sp. NIES-3757. The sequence goes on along the minus strand of AP017375.1, from coordinate 1,785,785 downwards.
TTAAAGAAAAATATTTCGTGATAAAAAAAACGAGCAGCAATTAGCCATAATGGTCCCCCTGTGGAGACAAAATGATCGGGGTCGTTTTCTGGATCGTTGACATGAGCATGATGTTGTAGGTGTACCCTCGTAAATACTGGAAAAGCAAAACCTAACATCAAAGCACTACCATGTCCCAAAATCGCATTCAAAACTCGATTACTATGCGCGCTATTATGAGAAGCGTCATGGATAACTGTCCCAGATAAATGTAAAGCAAGGACATTAGCCGAAAAACAGCACCAGCCTGGAACTCCCAACCAGAAATAACCAATAACCGATAAGGAAATCAGCATCAGGGCTGCTGTAAACATTAAAACATTGATATTAATACCACCATGAGGTTTAAGCAACTCTTTGGGTACTGTCCGCAGCGTCTGAGCCGACTGCATTGTTGTTTTTGCTCCTTTATCCACACATATATCTTTCCTTGGGTAGTTTACAATACTATTGGCATGAGGTAAAGATTTGTAACGTTATCTAATTTTATCCGTATCCAGTCAAGTGTCAATGATTAATTTGAAGAGTATTTTGAGCAATTGGCTGGAGACAACACATCGAAATACTTCACTAGCTTGATTTAACGGAGCCAAGTTTTTGCGAAAACTTACACCAAACCAAAAAAAATAAACTCACTTATGCGATCGCTTTACCGATTTTAACAGATACTGCAACAGAAAAAAATAGGAAGAAGAAAACGCCTCTTCCTAATCTCATCTTAAGCTACATTCCCATTATTTCGTAGCCAGAATCGACATAAATCACTTGTCCCGTGATCCCACTTGCCAAATCACTACCTAAAAAGGCTGCGGTATTGCCAACTTCTAGTTGAGTAACAGTTCTTCTCAAAGGGGCAACTTGTTCTACATGATGGATCATATCTAGAATACCACCAACGGCAGAAGAAGCTAAAGTACGAATTGGTCCGGCAGAGATGCCATTAACACGAATATTTTCTGGCCCTAATTCTGCTGCTAGATAGCGAACGCTCATTTCTAATGCTGCTTTAGCAACGCCCATGACATTATAGTTAGGAATAACTTTGACTCCTCCTAAATAAGAAAGAGTAACAATACTGCCCCCTTCACTCATCAAAGATTTAGCTCTCTTACTTAAACTTGTCAGCGAATAAGCACTAATTTCTAAAGCTTTTGTAAAACCTTCTCTCGATGTGTCGCTGAAATTGCCCGATAAATCTTCTTTATCAGCAAAAGCTAAACAATGAATCAGTATATCTAGTTTGCCCCATTTTTCGGCAATAGTGGCAAAAGTAGCGTCCATTTGAGCATCATCTTGGACATCACAAGGTAAAAAAATTGTTGGATTAAGTGGTGCGACTAGCTCGCTGACTTTTTTTTCAAAACGACCTTTGGGATCGGGAAGATAAGTAACACCTAAATTAGCACCAGCCTGATGTAATTGTTGAGCTATACCCCAAGCAATGGAGCGATTGTTAGCAATACCAGTAACAAGAGCATTTTTTCCAGTTAAATCAAGCATAATCTTTAATAAATTATTTCAGCAGCAGCCTTAATTGAACTAACATAGATTTTATGAGTAATTAGTTACACAGATCATCTTTGAATATTCAGGTAGCTTTGGCAATCACCTAGAATGAGAGACTTTGGTATATTGTTTAATTATTTATTTTGAGTACGCACAAGTTGATTGAAATCCCAAATCTCAAACTTGCCAAGATTAATTATTGGTACTTTACTGTTGAAAGTTTAATATTAAACCATTATTAGTTTTTCCTGCTAAGTTAAGTTCCATGGAACTATCCCTGACCCAAAATCAACCGCTAGCATCTGTATTTCGGAAAATTGGTCGTAGCTCATTTCCACCAGTCGTGGAGACTTTTGAGCGCGGTAAAACCATCTTCTTTCCTGGCGATCCCGCAGAAAGAGTATATTTTTTAGTTAAGGGTGCAGTTAAACTCTCTCGTGTCTATGAAGCAGGAGAAGAAATTACTGTTGCTTTATTAAGAGAAAATACTGTCTTTGGTGTTTTGTCTCTGATCACAGGTCAACGTAGCGATCGCTTTTATCATGCAGTTGCCTTTACTTCAGTAGAATTGCTTTCTGCTCCGATTCAACAAGTAGAACAAGCTCTCAAAGAAAATCCCGAGCTATCGATGTTGATGTTACGAGGCTTGTCTTCACGGATTTTACAGACAGAAATGATGATTGAAACCTTAGCTCATCGAGATATGGGTTCTCGGTTAGTCAGTTTTTTACTCATTCTCTGTCGTGATTTTGGCGTACCTACTAATGAAGGGATCAGAATCGATCTCAAACTTTCCCATCAAGCGATCGCGGAAGCGATTGGTTCAACTCGAGTAACGGTGACTCGTTTATTAGGCGATTTACGTCAAGAAAACATGATTTCGATCCATAAAAAGAAAATAACCGTCCATAATCCCGTCGCTCTCAGCCAACAATTTACTTAAAACTTGATTAAATTGGAATGCCCAATAGTGTGATGAAAAGTTATTAATTATTTGGATGTTTAATTTTTATTTGGGTAAGCAATTATTCCCGAAGCAAAACTTGCCTAACATAATTGGGGAAGTAGGTTCAGCATTCATTACTTATAATTCATCTTTGTAATGACCAGTGCTTATATTCTGATCGCAGCTATTCTATTGCTGGGAGGTTTGATTGCAGCCTTAGGAGACCGTTTAGGAACTAAAGTTGGCAAAGCCCGTTTAAGATTATTTAAACTTCGTCCTCGTCAAACTGCAATGATCGTCACAGTTTTGACGGGTACAATTATTTCTGCTTCTACTTTAAGCATTTTATTTACTTTAAGCGAATCTCTCCGTAAAGGAATATTTCAGCTTGATGATATTCTCAAAGAATTGAGAACTGTTCAACAGGAATTAGCTGCGGTTACCGAAGAAAAAGAGCAAGTCAAAAGTGAATTATCTCATGTAGTTACTCAGCAAGACCAAGCTCAACAACAATTAAATCAAACTAACCGTAATTATCAGCAAGCACAAACTCAATTAAAAACTATTTCTCAACAATCTAATCAACTGAAAACTGAATTAAACAATCTTTTGCAAGAACGTCAAAAACAATTACAGCAATTAGCGACGCTCAAACAAGAAAGTCAACAATTACAACAAAAATTAACTGAAAAAGAAACAAAAATTGTTGAACAAGACCGTGCTTTGCTCGATAGAGAAACTCGTCTCAATCAATTAGAAAGACAACAAGAAGTTTTACAGCAACAAATAACGGAGCAAGATCGAAAAATTTCATCTTTAGACCATGCGATCGCGGATAAAGATTTCAATCTCAAACTTAGAAAAGAACAATTAAATCAATTAGAAACTCAAATTAAATATCTCGAAAAAGAAGTAGCTATTCTCGAACAATATTATCAAACTTATCAAGAACTTCGAGAAAAAAGAATTGCGATTGTTAAAGGTCAGGTTTTAGCTTCGGCCACCGTTAGAATTGTCGATCCCAATGCTGCGATCTCAGCAATTGATAGTGTACTGAGACAAGCAAATCGCTATGCTATTAAAGCCACTTTATTTGAAGAAAATAATCAAGCAGATCGAGTAGTTAAAATTACTAAAGCTCAAGTACAACAATTGGCTAAACAAATTCAAGATGGTCAAGATTATGTCCTCCGAATTCTTTCAGCCGGTAATTATGTTCAAGGCGAAAAAGAAATCAGGGTATTTGCAGATCTTGCTGTTAATAAAGAAGTTTTTTCGCCAGGCGAAGAAATTGCGACTGTTTCGATTGATAATAATCCAACTAATACAACTGAAATTCAGGAACAAATAGATTGGTTACTAGCTGCCTCTAAATTTCGTGCTGGACGAGCTGGCATTTTAGGAGAAATTCAGATAGGAGATGGTCAAATTAGCACCTTAATTAATTTTGTCGAAAAAATTGTTAACTCAAAGGAATCAATCGACGAAATTAGAGCCGTTGTTACTGAAACTACCTATACAGCAGGACCACTCAAACTAAACCTATTAGCAGTCAGCAATGGCAAAGTGATGTTTAGCCTTTAAGATTTAATTTGGCATACTGTTTTTAATCAACTGGAGTAAGAAATAATTGTCTTTCTGCTTCTCTCCTTCTACTTAATCCAGCTAAAGTGACCAATCTCCCGCCGACATTAGCTTTATTCCAACGTAAAAATTCATTAGCTGCACCAACATAATCGCTAGCATTAACCTTTCTCAATAAAGTGCTATTTTTGATGCCGTCAAAACCAACATTAAAAGCTAGAGAAGCCAATGCACCTAATTGATGAGCATTTAATTTTACGGTAACTGCTTGCTCGATTTGGATTTGAATTATTTGCAACTGTTTTTCTAAGGCATGATTGGCTTCGGTTTGTTCAATGCGATCGCCTATATTAACTGATTTTCCGCCGATTTTTGACAGACCATACCCAATTACAGGAGTTCCGTCCGTATCCCAATAAGCCTGAGAACGAAAACCTTCAAATTCTTTTACCAAAGCAACTGTTTTACTCATGACTGGGATTGAAGCAGGCTGAGTTGGTTTGACTGATTCAGGAAGAGGAGGTTGTGGTAAATTCGGTTCTAAATTGGGTTGGGGTTCCGGGATAAAAGATCTTTGAGGTAAGATTTTAGGTTTTTTGTATTGAAGAGCAGGAAAATTAATTGAGGTTTCTTGCTGAACTTGTTTTAAAATAGAATTATTATTAGGAGAAACTTCGTCCTGAGGAACGAAGACGGCTCCCATGCCAATTAACCAGCAGCCAGCACAAATGACTGCCTTGTCTATGTTGTTATTCAAGGTTTCTCAACACCACGGCTTTTTTCCACTGGCTAGTTATAGTCCAGCTTCTTGCTAACAATCCATAGTTTGTGTAGCTGCTTTAGAATTGTTGATATATCGTTACAATTTTTTGACTAAACTTTACAACTAACTCAAGTCTAAAAGTGTTGACGTAGCTTCTGGGAGTCTTTCCTTGTTTCGACCCCAAAAGCTTACCCGTAATTACTTCTCACCTCGTACTGAAAACATTTTCACTAATCAGAACACTAAGGTAAAGTGATGATGTTGCAGTTTAAAAATTGTCCTCCAAAGATTTAACCTAATTCATCCCAGCAATTATTCGTTGTAGAATTTCAGCAGCCTCGTCAATTTCCGCCTCAGAGACAATTAAAGGAGGAACAAAACGAAGAACTTTAGAACCAGCAGGAGCAAGTAATAAGCCCGCTTGCATCGCTGCTTTAACTATTTCTAGCGAAGTTAGTTCAAGATCTGGCTGTATTTCAATCCCATTAATTAAACCCCAACCTCTGACTTCAGTAAATAAATGAGGATATTGATTAGCGATCGCTCTTAGTCTAACTCGTAATTGCTCGCCTCTGGCTTGAACATTTTGTAAAATATTATCTTTTTCAATAGTTTGTAAGACGCTCAACGCTGCTGCACAAGCAAAGGGATTCCCTCCAAAGGTGCTAGCGTGGTTGCCAGGTTCAAAAACAGCACAAAAATCCTTACACAACATTGCACCAATGGGAATTCCACCAGCCAAACCTTTCGCACTGGTAAAAATATCTGGTTCTACGCCTAGGTTTTCATAACCCCATAATTTACCACTACGTCCAACGCCAACTTGCACTTCATCAAAAACTAAAAGGATATTATTTTCATCACAAATTTTCCGCAGACGGAGAAAATATTCTAACTCTCCAGGACGAACTCCACCTTCTCCTTGAAGAGGTTCTAGCATAATTGCAGCAACCCGACGATTTCCCTCATCAATATCCGCGATCGCATTTTCAATAGCGGTAATATCGTTATAAGGAACGTAGGCAAAACCATCAACTAAGGGTTCAAAATCTTTTTGATATTTAGGTTGTCCTGTCGCCGTGACTGTAGCTAAAGTTCGTCCGTGAAAACTAGATTTAGCAGTTAAAATAACAGGCTGTTCGAGAAAGTCCAAAACAGTATGAGCATATTTTCGGACTAATTTAATTGCAGCTTCGTTAGCTTCTGCCCCAGAATTACAAAAGAAGACTTTATCAGCACAAGAATGATTAACCAACCATTGAGCTAATTGTCCTTGTTCTGGTATGTAATAAAGATTAGAGACGTGATGAAGTTTTTTTATTTGTTGCGTGACTGTTTCGATTAACGCAGGATGAGCATGACCTAAAGTACAAGTAGCTATTCCTGCCACAAAATCGAGATATTCTTTGCCTTCTGTATCCCAAAGACGACAACCTTCTCCTTTTTCAATCGCAATAGGAAAACGCCCGTAGGTGTTCATCACGCTGTTATCAAAAATGTTTGGCTCGAAAGAGGACAGAAAAGAATGCTCTAATACAGTTGATTGACTCACAAATTACTCCTAGATCAAAGTTAATAGTAATGAAAAATATTAATATTGGTCTCGCTCTTAGCAAGACACCTTGGCAACAACCGATTACTTGGCTCAGAGTTTTAAATTTCAACCAAATTTATTAGTTTAGTTTAAATAACTTATTTAGCCATTTTTTGTGACTACAAAAAAGTTTGACAGAATACTAAATTCAGCTTGCCAAGATAATTTATATGCGTAACTTTTCCTTCGAGCAAAAATATGGACGCTTGCGCAAAGAGTTAGTCGCTGGTGCGGTAGTTTTGGCTGCAACAGTAGTCATTGGTTCTTGTTGGTATTGGTTAGTTGAAGAATGGTCTTGGCTAGATTCAGCTTATATGACCATTATCACGCTTTCTACAGTAGGTTTTGGTGAAATTCATCCCTTAGAACCGCGGTCACGAATTTTTACCATTTGTTTAATTTTAATGGGTTTAATTACTATTGGTTATATAGTAAATCGTTTTACCGAAGCCTTAATTCAAGGGTATTTTCAAGAAGGAATTAGACTAAGACAGGAGAGACGCTTGATCGAGACTTTAGAACAACATTATATTGTCTGCGGATTTGGCAGAATGGGGTCGCAAATTGCCCGTGAGTTTGCTGCTGAAGGAATTATGTTTGTAGTGATTGATTCTCGGATTGAACAGGTAGAATTAGCGCAGGGATTAGGGTATATTGTCGTACAAGGTGACGCTACTCTAGATGAGTCTTTATCTAGAGCAAGAATTGAGCAAGCTGTTTGTTTGGTAGCTGCTTTGTCTTCCGATGCAGAAAATCTTTATACAATCTTATCAGCCAAAACTCTTAATCCTTATTTGAGAGCGATCGCTAGAGCTAGTACAGAAGAGGCAGTGCAGAAGTTACAACGCGCTGGTGCAGATGCGGTAGTATCTCCCTATATTACTGGAGGCAGAAGACTCGCTGCTGCTGCTTTACGTCCCCAGGTAATGGATTTTGTTGATGGGATTATTACAGGGGCAAATCGTTCTTATTATCTGGAAGAATTTTTGATTGATGCTCAAATTTGTCCTTATGTGGGCAAAAGTTTGAAAGATGCTAGATTACGCTCCCAATCTGGAGCTTTAGTATTAGCTATTCGTCGCTTTGATGGAAATTTAATTGCTGGTCCGACAGGGGATACTTTAATTTTAGAAAGAGATGCTTTGATTTGTATGGGAACACCAGAACAGTTACGAGAATTAAACCAAATTTTAGGGCCAATTAGTTCCCAATTACCAAGGTTACCAAGACAAAAATAATTTGAAATACTTAAATGCTGGCTACGTTTCGGAGCGTTTTTTAGCTCTTAGCTGAATTTAACTGCAATCAAACTATCTATTTTGAGCATTATTTTTTGTATTTTATAGTCAAAAACTTAAAGAAAAAACTGAAAGAAATTTTCTAAAAAATATATTGAAGCACGTCTAAAATAACATTACTGAAAGAATCAAAGACAACTACAGACGAACCTAAAACAATAATTTTAATATTTTGAGAAAGATTGAGGTAGTCATTAATCTCATTTGGTAAATTAACTTTTTTCGTAATTCCTGGTGGTAAACCTTTTCCTCTAGCTAAACGTTTCTGAATTCCAGGCGGTAGAGAATTAATTTGATTGGCAATTTCGATCCGCAGAGAAGGATTTAAAAGATAGCTATTACGACTACTACCACGCAATAAATCAATTAATTGATTTTTTTGAGTATAACTTAAGCCATTTGAGTAATTATTTTGACTGCTAATTTCTAATTGTTTAGCTAATTTTAGACTATAGCGATCGTAGTTGGTGTTATGGGAGCGTGACCAAGCAGGTGTAGACCATATTAAACCATAAATCATTATGAGTAGATACAACCAAAAATATCGATTCTGAAACGAAAACATGATCTTTAGTTAATTTTTTATAACCTATATAAAACTATTCTGACTTATGTAACACTAATTGGAGCTGATTAAAGTACTTGACGGTTCAAAAATCTACCTTTAAGCTTTCGAGAGCAAAATAAAAATTTTTAATCGCAAATTCTGCACCAATGATGAAAACTGGTATTTTATTAACAGCCCAAGTTGAAGCGATCGCTCTCACCGAGTTTAGATGCTAATGCAGATGGTTATTTAATCAAATTTTTTTAAAGTAGAAATTAGATAATTTTCGCGATCGATAAATCGATTTTTCCAAAATAAATACTAAAAACAATTAAAAGATGCTCTAAAGACTTGACTAACCAAGGAACTTCTGTAAGTTTATAAGATTGATAATGAGTAAATAAAATAGCAAATCTTTTTTCTAGATCGGGTTTGGCTTGAGGGCAAATTAAAATTATTTTAATGAGCAGAGTGATAGTTTGAACAGTTCCCAAATATTTAATTAACTCAATGAATTGATAATGCTCTGGTTCTTTATAAGTTGCTGCTACTAAATATCTCAATAACTGTCTACAAGTAGAGAGCATTGCTACATCTGTCAATTCTGGAGAATTACTAGGAGATTTAATTTGTTTAAAAATTTGTTTGAGTTTATTTGCAAATTGATAATCTTCTTGTTTAGACGAGACTGAATCAATTAGATAGTGATATAAATCACGATGATATTCTTTGTAAGAACGACGAAATTTGTTTTCGGTTAAAAACTTTTGTGCTGATTGCCAAATTGTTCCTTCTTGATTAACTTTACCCATATATTGCTTGATCGCTATTTTGAGATCTTTTTCTGATAGCAAAGTTGGGTTATTAACTCTCCTAATTATTTTCCCCGCCCCCTGAGAAATTTGACGAGCGCGGGCAATTTGTACTAATCTTGCGCGATAAATAATATGTTGAGATAGTTGAAACTCAAAATATTTTTGATTATTTTTTTGAATTTCTCTAATCAATTTTTTTTCTGCTTGACTCTGCTCATCTCCTAATAATAAATGTTTATATAAATAAAAATAACGTTTAGCTAAATCACCAACATTTTTATAATTTTGCAAATCTATTGTTTGGCTAGAATTTAGTAACTCTACTAATCTAGTTAATTTTAAATATTGTTCTGTGCTTTTAAAATCACAAACTAATTGTAAAAGCCGTTTCTTTCGGCGGTCATAATAGTTAATTTGAGGATTTACTGAATTAAAAATATCAATTAAACGAGGAATAAATTCTTGAAATTCTGGTTGATTTGACCAAGCATTAATAATAATATGGCAGCAATGATTAATAATATAATCAAATTTTTCTTGTCCTTGCTGAGAAAACACAATTTTTTCGAGTGCTTCTCTGGCATTGGGTTGTTTACTTCTTCCTTCTATAAATAGACAACGAAATTCATCCAATACTTCTGTAGGAGATTGATTACTGAGATAGTGACGAAAGTATTCGTAAAGTATCCCTTTTTCTTGATTAAGCTCTTGCCAGGTAAAATTTAAGTTAGATTTAACCACTCACAGAACGAAAATATAATAACTTTCGTTCTATTTTAGCCTCAGATAATTTTGACTAAAGATAAATCTGCTTTGCCAAAGTGGATGCTAAAAGCGATTTGAAGATTTTCTAAAGATTTGATTAACCAAGGAACACCTTCTTTGGTAAAGGATTCATAATGACTAAAGAGAATTGAAAATCTTTGCTCTAAATAGGGTTTGATTTTTTGACACAACAAGACTATTTTTAGCAATAATCCCACTACTTTGGTTTCTCCTAAATTAGTAATTAAATCAACAAATAGATAGTGGCTAGGATTTTGTTTGCTATCGACTATTAATAATTTTAGTAATTGAGAGCAAGTACGAATCATCAAAAATTCGTTGAATTTTTGAGAATCACAATCAGGAAAAATGTTTTGTAAATAATGAGAAAGTCTATGATTAAATTGGTGTTTGGCGTATTTGCCTTCTATTCCAAACACTAAATATTCGTATAAATCATTTTTAAAAGCTTTGTAAGAGCTAGTTTGACCTTGGCAAGTCAGAAAATTTTGAGACAAATCGCGATAACTATAACCTTTTTCTACTTTACCTACATACTGGCGTAAAGCAGTAACTAATTCTCGATCGCTTAATAAAGTAGGATTTTGGACAGGTTGAATTTGGGTGGCACAGATTTTATTGATCTGAGAATTGTGATTAGACTGAGCTTTCTGTACTAATCTGACTCGATAAGTGACATATTGAGAAAGATTAAATTCGTAACTTCTTTGAATATTTTTTTGAATTTTGTTAACGGTTTGTTTAAATTCGTAACTACTGTCTTCACTGAGTAAACAATGTTGATGTAGATATGGATAACGTTGAATGAGGTTACCTATAGATTGAGATTTACTAAAATTGTTTTCTTGAGTTTCGCCAATAACTTTAGCTAAACGTTGTAACTTAAGATAATGTTCGTGAGTTTGAAAGTCTTTGATTAATTGTCTGAGTTTTCGAGAAGTACGAGAATTAGCTCCACCAGGAGGTAAAGCTTGCTCAAACTGAGCAATTAATTCGGGTATATTCTTTTTGAGATCGCTTTGCATCTGCCAGCGATTAATAATAATATGACAGCAACGATTTAAAACAAAGGTAAACTCGTCATTAGCCGTTTTGGAATTAACGATTTTTTCTAATGCTAAACGAACATTATTATCGTCGTAACCTATGGCTTTAATAAATAAATAACGAAATTTTTCAATTACTCTTTCAGGTGAATCTGTTTGAGTAGCTTGAAGAAAATGATTATATATAATTTGTTGTTCTTTTTCAGTATTTGATAAATAAGAATTAGTTTGAGAATTTCCCACAGTTTTTAGCCCTCCCTTTGATCTTTTTGGGAAAACTTAATGACTAATATTGTTTTTATTTATTCTTTATAATAAAACCAAAAAATAGAGAAAAATTTATTTTTTTTATTAAGAGAAGTGAAAGTTAATTTGAGAGTATTTACTGAATAACAATCAATAATTATGCTAAAAATTTTGGCGAAATACTTATAAATTAATTTAGGTTTATTATTTTTTTACTAAGCTTTAGCTTGAAATCAGTAGTTAATGGTATAAAAATTATGATATCTCTACACGAACTCAGTAAAATTCTCGACCTAGATCACATCAAACTAGCTACGGATAAGTTAAATCAAGCTACTATAGGAATAACTACAGATACGAGAAATCTTAATCCAGGAGAAATATTTGTCGCTTTATCGGGAGAAAATTTTGATGGACATAACTTTGCTTCCGTTGCCGTTGAAAAAGGTGCGATCGCTTTAATTTTGTCTCGAGAATTATCTTTAGCTACAGACATACCTCAATTGATTGTTCCCGATACCTTAGTTGCTTATCAACAGATTGCAAATTGGTGGCGCAATTGTTTTGATCTTCCCGTGATTGGAATTACAGGTTCGGTAGGAAAAACTACTACTAAAGAGTTAATTGCTGCGGTTTTAAATACTCAAGGAAAGGTTTTAAAAACTGAAGCTAACTATAATAATGAAATTGGTGTGCCTAAAACTCTTTTAGAATTACGCAGCGAGCATGATTATGCAGTAATTGAAATGGCAATGCGGGCTACTGGCGAAATAGCCTTATTAACTAATATTACTCGTCCAACAATTGGCGTAATTACAAATGTAGGGACAGCACATATTGGTAGATTAGGTTCTCAAGAAGCGATCGCTAGAGCCAAATGTGAACTACTTGCTCAAATGTCCCATACGAGCATAGGAATTTTAAATCACGATAATCCCTTACTGCTGCAAACGGCTGCTAAGGTATGGCAAGGAGAAACTCTGACTTATGGTTTGACAGGGGGAGATTTGCAAGGTGAATTGGTAGAGGATAATATTCTTAAAGTAGAAGGGCGAGACTTTCCTTTACCCTTTGCAGGAATTCATCATGCTAGTAATTATTTAGCTGCGATCGCAGTTGCTAAACTTTTAGATGTCGATCTCGATCTTTTAACGGCAGGATTAACGTTAGAGTTACCGAAAGGGCGCGCACGTCGTTATGAAATTAAAGATAATATCGTTATTCTTGATGAAACCTACAATGCTGGTTTTGAGTCGATGATTGCATCTTTGCAAATGCTGAAAGAAACTCCAGGCACAAGACATTTAGCAGTTTTAGGAACGATGAAAGAATTAGGAGAATATTCAGCCCAGCTACATCACCAGGTAGGAGAGAAAGTTCAGGAATTAGCTATAGATCGATTATTTGTCTTAGTTGATGAACCAGAAACAGAAGCAATTGCTACTGCTGCCAAAGGAATTCGTTACGAATGTTTTGATAATCATCAGGATTTAATTAGTCAGTTGCAAGCAGAAATGCAATCAGGCGATCGCATTTTAATTAAAGCTTCTAATTCTGTTGGTTTAAGTAGAGTCGTAGAAGAGTTATTAAAGTGAGTAAGTTTGGTTCTATTTAATTAAAATTGCTACAGTTGAGAGCAATTAATTAAAATGATTTTACTGACAATCTCTTTAATTTCTTTAGGAATCTGGCTTTATTTATTAGGTTTTTGGGGTAAATTTTGGCGAACAGAAGAACGTTTAGAAACCCAAGCCATTAAGCTTGAATCTTACCCTCCCATCGCAATTATTATTCCTGCCAGAAACGAAGCAGAGTTATTACCCCAAACATTGCGATCGCTTTTGTTACAAGATTATCCAGGAGATTATTCGATTGTTTTAATTGATGATGGCAGTACAGATGAAACGGCTGAAGTAGCTATAGCGATCTCGCTTTCGGCGAGGCACGAAGTGATCGCTCAAGAATTATCTGTTACAAACAAATTAAAAGTCATTCAGAGTCAAGCTTTACCAGTGGGATGGACAGGCAAATTATGGGCAATTCAACAAGGAATTAATTATGCTCAACAACAAACTCCCACCCCAAAATACTTTTTACTAACTGATGCGGATATTGAACATAGTAAAAATAATTTACAACAGCTAGTAATTAAAGCCGAACTAGAACAAAAAAATCTCGTTTCTTTAATGGTTTTACTCCGCTGTCAAAGTTTTTGGGAAAAACTATTAATTCCTGCTTTTGTCTTTTTCTTTCAAAAACTCTATCCTTTTGCTTGGGTTAATGATCCTCGTAAGCAGATTGCAGCAGCAGCAGGAGGATGTATTTTAATTAACAGTCAAGCTCTCGATCAAATTGGTGGTATTGACGTAATTAAACAAGCCTTAATTGATGATTGTTCGCTAGCTAAAGTTATTAAACAGAGCAACTTTCAAGATAAATCGATCTGGCTAGGATTAAGCGACTCTACCCATAGTTTACGTCCCTATGACCGCTTAGAAACAATTTGGTCAATGGTAGCTCGAACTGCTTATACTCAATTAAACTATTCCCCTACTTTACTAATCGGAACAATTATCGGAATGAGTTTAGTTTATTTAATTGCTCCAGTGAGTTTGATTACTGGCATAGTAACAACAAATTGGCTTTTAGCTATGATTGGTTTATTGACTTGGCTCTTAATGTTGATTGCCTACTTACCAACTATCAAACTTTATCAAATCTCATTATGGTGGGCATTGAGCTTACCCGCGATCGCTCTACTTTATACTTTGATGACCATTGATTCAGCAATTCAATTTTGGCAAGGCAAAGGTGGTAATTGGAAAGGAAGAGTTTATAAAAATTAATCTATTTTGAACTAAACAATTAGGTTTGAATACTCAGATATTTCACAAGCTACGCTAGTATTTTAAAGAAAATATATAAAATAAAGTTTTATTAAGCGAGGATCTAAATTATGTACATCGTGCAGATTGCCTCTGAATGCGCTCCTGTGATCAAAGCTGGTGGTTTAGGTGACGTAGTCTATGGACTCAGCAGAGAACTAGAAGTTCGGGGTAATTGCGTTGAAATTATTCTGCCCATGTACGATTGTATGCGCTACGACCATATTTGGGGTCTCCACGATGCCTACCGCGATCTTTGGGTACCTTGGTATGATGGTGCAATTAACTGTTCAGTGTATTGTGGGTGGGTACACGGACGATTATGTTTCTTTATTAAACCCAATTCGCAGGATAATTTCTTTAATCGGGGTCATTATTATGGTAGCTCAGACGATAACCTCCGTTTTGCTTTCTTTAGCAAGGCTGCTTTAGAGTTTTTATTAGTAAGTAATAAACGTCCCGATATTATTCATTGTCACGACTGGCAAACTGGTTTAGTTCCCGTCATGCTTTATGAAATCTACCAATATCATGGCATGAGTAACCAACGGGTATGTTATACGATTCATAACTTTAAACACCAAGGGTTTGCAGGGAATGAGGTTTTACTAGCAACAGGTTTAAATCAAGAATCCTATTATTATGACTACGATCGCTTGAGAGACAATTTTAATCCTTTTGCGATTAATTTCATGAAAGGCGGGATTGTTTATTCTAATTATGTTAATACTGTTTCTCCTCACCACGCTTGGGAAGCTCACTACGGTGAAGAAGGTTATGGTTTAGGACACACTTTAGAACTTCATCAAAGCAAATTTAGCGGTATCCTCAACGGTGTCGATTATGATGTTTGGAATCCTGAAATCGATAAATATATTCCTCACCACTACAATATCGATCAGTTAGAGAATAAAGCTAAGAATAAAAAAGCTCTACGCGAAAGATTATTACTTCAAGATGTAGATAAACCACTTATTGCCTATATCGGTCGTCTCGATCAACAAAAAGGCGTACATTTGGTTCATCATGCTATTTATTATGCGATTCATCATGGAGCGCAATTTGTTTTACTGGGTTCGGCAACGGAAAAAGCAATCAATGACTGGTTCTGGCATGAAAAAGGCTTTTTAAACGATCATCCCGATGTTCATCTCGAACTTGGTTTTAACGAAGAATTAGCTCACCTGATTTATGCAGGGTCTGATATGATCATCGTGCCTAGTAATTATGAACCCTGCGGACTCACTCAAATTATTGGTATGAAATATGGTACTGTTCCAATTGTCAGGGGAGTAGGGGGATTAGTCAGCACTGTATTTGACCGCGATTACGATCCTGATCATGCTCCAGAAAAACGCAATGGTTATGTGTTTTATCAAACCGATACTCCTGCTTTAGAATCGGCAATGGAACGGGCAATTAGTTTGTGGTATCAATATCCCAAAGAATTTGAACAACTGACCCAGCAAGGAATGGAATACGATTTCTCGTGGAATAATCCAGGGGCGCAATACATGAATGTTTATGAATTTATCAAGGCGTAGATAAAAACGAAGAAATCCTGGTAAGGGCGAATAGCCATTCGCCCCTACTATGCTAAATCGGGAAAAACTTCTTGGACAGCAGGATGAATAATTTGATAATTTTTGACATTCAACCCTTTAGCTAAAGCAGTATCTTTACTCAAAGCATTTAAGCCAAAATTAGCTAACTTCAATACATAGGGCAAAGTACTATTATTTAATGCTTGTGTAGAAGTCCAAGGTACAGCACCAGGCATATTGGGAACGCCAAAATGAACCACTTCTTCTTCAATATAAATAGGATTAGTATGAGAGGTAGGGCGTAAAGTTTCGACACAACCACCTTGGTCTACTGCAACATCAACAATTACCGAACCTGGATGCATTTGTTTGACTAAATTACGATTAACTAAAATAGGTGCTTTTTTACCTACTACCAATACCGCACCAATTAATAAATCTGCTTCAGCAACAACTGCTTCAATTTGGGCAGGACTACTATAAAGTAATTCTACGCGAGAACCAAACAGAGTTTCTAAATAAGCCAGACGCTCGACATTAATATCAATAATTTGAACTCGCGCTCCCATGCCTACCGCAATTTTAGCTGCTTCTGTTCCGACTACTCCACCACCAAGAATAACTACTCTCCCAGGACGTACTCCGGGAATACCACCTAATAATACTCCTCTTCCTCCCTGTTGCTTTTCTAAATATCTAGCACCAAATTGTACTGATAAACGTCCTGCAATAATACTCATGGGAGTGAGTAACGGTAATCTGCCATCATCAAATTCTACTGTTTCATAAGCGATCGCGGTTACTCCAGATTTAACTAAACATTCAGTCAAAGCTCGATCTGCTGCTAAATGAAGATAAGTAAACAATAATTGTCCAGCTTGGATATATTCATATTCACTTTTAAGGGGTTCTTTTACTTTAACTACTAATTCTCGCTCCCAAGCCATTGCAGCATTATCAACAATTTTTGCTCCTACTGCTACATAATCGCGATCGCTAAAACCAGCACCAACACCAGCACCGGTTTCAACAAAAACAACATGATTGTTTTGAATTAGTACTCCTACGCTACTTGGAGTCAAGCCAACGCGAAATTCTTGGTCTTTAGTTTCTTTGGGAACACCTATTTCCATCTGTTATTTCTCCTCAATGCCTTTAATAGTGTCTTAGCAAAATTAAAATTGCTGTTGTTTGTATTACTTTAAACTTTGATTTTTCAAGGACTACCGAGCAGCTTGATTAATTTTCTAGTTAAATTAGCTTTTTCTCCATTTTGATGCGAGGCTCGTTCTCAAGCTATCCAGTTGCATAAAGTTTAAGCTTAATTCAATTAATTGCACAATCAAGGTTTAATGACATTGGAAGAAAGATAGATTTTTTTGGTTTTTTTGGCAAATTTTAAGGCTTTTTTGTAGATATAATTTATTTTTACCAAAAAAACTGTGGTAAAAAAACTTGATTAACCGAATTAATTCAGATTTTTAATTACTCTAAAGAATTATTTCGGATAGTCAATGAGCGAAAATATTTAAAATATAATTTATAATGAGCGTCACTTAATTTTTAGATTAATTGTATATTTTTTTGTACCTTAATTAAGAGCGAATTAATTTCTAATACACAAAATTAATAATATTGCTATTTCATCAATATTTCTCAGAAATGATTGAACTAATTATTAAAATTTAAGTTAGTCGCAGATTACTTCGCTCTAATCTAAGACGACGAGGACGGCACAGACCGTGGTCAAGATTCGTTATCAATAACTGAGGTAATAATTATGAGAAGCATGATTTGGCATCCTGAAGAAAAAGATCAAAAAGTTAATACCTATCTAGACCGAACTAATCATGCTCCCTATGGAACAATCATTGCTTTGTTAATAGTTGGAGTTTGTCTATTTACATTTGTAGTGTTATTTGGCATGGTTTAAAATCATTGCTCCTGTAGTTGATGGCGTATTGTTTTCAAGGATAAGTTTGGCTTTTAACTACAGGAATTATTAAAACCAATAATAGTTTTTAATAATTAAAAAAGAATTAAATTGCAGATTTTAAATATTGGAGCAGTTTGATATAAATAATATTTAATCAATAAAAAAACTAGTTAAAATCCCCCATAATTGGGGGATTTCAAAAAGCCTTAGAAAAATAACAAACCAGAACTAGATTTAAGACTAATTGCTAAAAACATTCTTAATGCTATCAACAGTACGTTCAACAATATTTTTGCTTTCGTCTACTGCTTTTTGAGTTCTAGCTGCGTCTTCATTTGCTCTTTGTTCAATTCGAGCTGCATCTTTTTTGGCTTTGCGTTCAATAAAGCTACCATTATCCGTTGCTTGGTCTACTTTAGCTGCATTAGTTTTAGCAGTTTGCTTAACCTGATCAGCCGTATCTCGGACAAAATTCTTGGCTCGTCCAGCATCTTCACTAGCTTTGTCTTGAACCACATCACCTGCATCTTTGGTGGCAATCAAATTGGTAATAGGATTAGCCATTGCTACTTGGTTTGAGAAAAATGCACCTTGCCAAACTAAAGCGATCGCTAAAAAACAAAATAAAGTTGTAGCTATCCAGCGTCTTGCGGTTGAAAGCCCTTTGATTAAATAATTTAGTTTCATTGAATACAATTTCTATAAGATTCAGTATTCTAATTTTTACTTGATTTCATCTCTTGGCTAAATCATTCGCTAGATAGAAGTTCTACGAGCAAGAAAAACGGTTTACTTTTTATACAAGTTTGAATTTAATTAAATTTCTGAGTTTTCGTTTACTATTCCCTTTGAGTACAACAAACGCTTTCTTTTTTGGCGAGCAATTTCTTGTAAATCGACGTTGCGGTCTGTTTCATCGACAATTTCACCAGTTAATACTTCTAAAACATCTTCTAGTGTAACCACACCAGCCACACCGCCATATTCATCTAAAACAACTGCTAAATGTTCTCGGGTTTCTTGGAAAACTTTGAGTAACTTATCGGCTCTAATTGTTTCTGGAACAAAGCGAACTTGACGGGACAAACTGGCAATCAACTGTTCTTTGTTTCCTTCAATCATGGCGGTAAGTAATTCATCTTTTAAAACTAAACCAATGACATTATCAATCGAATTTTCAATGACTAAAATACGAGTGTGTTGAGATTGAATAATGTCTTGTTTACATTCAGTTAAAGTTAGACCACCTTTTAAATAAGTAATAATAATTCTCGGGGTCATCAAATCTGCTGCTGTTAAATCATTTAACTGAAAAACCCTTTGAATCATTTCTGCTTCGTCGTCTTCAATTACTCCTTCTTGATAACCGATTCTCGTTAAAAATTTAATTTCTGCTTCATTAGTAGTAGGAAGAACTCTTCCTTTAGTAAAAGGTGCTGTAATACGCTCAACTAACCAAACTAAAGGAGTAAATAAAATTGTGAGGAATCTAACAGGAATAGCAATAAATAAAGAAATATTTGTAGAATAACGTTCGCCTACAGTTTTTGGAATAATTTCTCCAAAAATAATAATTAAAAACGTTAAAATGCCAGAAAATAAACCTAACCAGGCATCACCTAAAACATCTGCTGCTAAGGAACCAATTAAAATACTGCCAACAATATTAAAAATGTTGTTTAGAATAACAATCGTACCAATTGGACGATTAATTTTATTACGAATTCCGAGAAGAGCTAAGGTGGCAGGTTTTTTTGATTGAGCTAGTTGCCGAACTCTAATTAAAGGAACAGACAAAATTGCAGCTTCTGAAGCCGAACAAATTGCCGAACCAGAAATAACTATAACGACACTAATAATAAGAGTAATAAGCATGTAAATTGATTTAATTTATAATCTCAACGATTCCTGTATAACCATTGATTTTAACTCGCTGACCGGTTTGTAACAGTTGAGTAGCATGAGGAATATCCATCACTGCGGGAATGTTATATTCACGAGCAATAATCGCACCGTGGGAAAGACGACCGCCAACTTCAGCAATTAAACCCCCTACGCGAGCAAGCACTGGTGACCAACCAGCATCAGTATACGGTACTACCAGAATTGTTTCTTTATCTACGTCGATATTGGCATTCAGACTAGATAAAACCTTGATGTATCCTTCGATTTCTCCCCCGCTACCACCAATTCCTTTAAACCTTGGTCGCTCAAAAGCAGAAAGCGAAAAATTGTTTAAAACTGTGTAATCTGGATAGCCGTACACTAAATAAGGTATCTGTTTTAATTCTCGCTCTTGTTGCCATTTTTGTTGTCTTTGCTCAATCAATTTAGACAATTGTTGACCATCATCTACGGATGGTTCTCTAATAATGGAATTAATTTCATTAAATTTCAGAAAAAAGATTGTTTCTGGGTTTGAAAGTTTACCTTCTTTGAGCCAGTTTTCTTCTAAAGCTAAAAAACTCCACCGTAGGTGAGCAAGTAACTTATTGTAAATTTCACTAGAGCAATTTTTGAGATTTAATCTTTGTTGGACTGACTTGGTTAACCAAGATTTGGAGGTTGTGTGACGAAAAGATTCAGCTTGTTTTCTTTTTTCTGAATCGAAGAAAAATTGAGTAAAAATTTCTCGGATTGGACGAGGATTTTCTCGCCAACGAGGTACAGCAATATCAGTAGCAACTTCACTCAAGTAACCATATTTTTCTAACCATTGCTCAAATCTAGTTAAAATGCTTTCGCCTTCAGGATTTTCGGCAATTTGAACAAAGAGAGAAGCACAAGAATTTAAAGTGATTTTTTCAGCAGCTAATAATTTCCGAGTATCGGAAGCTAAACAAGCTAAAGTTCGCATTGACTCTAATTCTGGTGTTTGACTATGATTCAAATTAGTTTCTGGAATTTGGAAAGTTGCTTGTCTGAGTGCCAAACTTAGAGGAGCAAGAATAGTATAGTAAGTAGCTTGGTCAAGGGCTGCTAAAATCTTTTCGATACGTTCTAGAATGGCATGATCGGATAAATTTTTAGCTGGAGTTGTTTCTAACTCTCTGAGAGTAGGAAAAAAGATTTTTTGGCGATCGCGTTGAAAATCTTTAGCTAAGTTTAATTCTCTTTGTAGTAATCGCCATAATCCAGGGAGGTTTTTGAGAGTAGATTGAATTGGTGGTTTGGTAAAGGATTCCCCTCTGGTCAAAAATTCTAAGCTTTCGGGTGGTAAACCCATGCGACGAAAAATTGTCCCCAACAAAGTAGCATTAAAGTAAGCTTGAGAAAAATGCAGGGTAGCCGTTTGATTGAAGTCTAGACCTCGAACTGATTTTTGACCTAAAACTAAGGTAAATAATTTTCCCCAGACACCACAAGTAAGAGGTTGATTGATCGACCAAGTGAGAGGACGAATTACCCCTGGAATTACTTCTGAAGCAATTTTTCTAGTCCAAATCGGTTGTAGAGTAGTGATCGGACGTACTTGTAACAACCAAATTTTTTCGCCATCATAAGTCCATTCTAAGTCTTGAGGAATACCTTGAAACAATTCTTCCATTTCTTGAGCTAGTAAAGCTACCGATTCCAAAATTTCTGTGGGAATAGTTTGCTCTGTGGAACTAGTTGAATTTTCGTGAATAATCTTAATTGAACGATGATTTCTATCTTTATCGATTACCGATAAAGATAAGTCTGGCATGATCACGCGATATCTATAAGGAGTCACCTTACCCGAAACTACTTGAGTTGCATCTCCTGGTAAAACTTCGATCGCAATTCCCTCATTGACACTATCAACAGGATCGCGACTAAAAGCAACTCCTGAATAAATACCTTCGATCTGTTTTTGAATTAACACCGCTAGCGATTGCTCATGCTGCTGACGACTGCGACGATACTCTCTAGCAGTCGACTCCAGATAAGATACTTGACAATCAAGGATAGCAGTTTTGAGCATCTCCTGATTGGTAATATTAAGAATACTCAGATATTGCCCTGCTGCTGAATCGCTTTGAGTATCTTCTCCAATTGCTGAAGAACGAACTACTAAAGGTTGTTGAACTGATGGCTCTAAATATTTAACAATCTGATTAGGGTCGTCTCCAGGAAAGAGTACCCAACCATCAGGAACAGGATAACCAAGTTTTTTGAGAAAAGCTAAATTAGCAGCTTTCTGTCCCACTTGAGTAGCATCGAGTTGAACATCTAAAGATTTAAGATTTTTATTACCGCGAAAGAAACGGAACATGGTTTGTGAATTACTAGTTGCTTTGGTTACAGATAAATCGAGATCGTCAGGTATTTGTTGATAAATCCAGGCGAGTAAAGTAGACAAAGCCAAAGTGATGATGCCATATTCTGGTTGTTCTGGATGACGCAGAGCAATAATAAGAGTTAACAGAACTAAGACACTATATTTAGCCGTTGAACGATTACGATTAATTGTAAAACTGACTCCAGAAATAAAGAAAATTAATCCTGCTGCGATCGCATCATGAACAACTATTCCCCACACTACATTAGTAGTTCCTGCTCCTTTACTTAACCAATAACGTCCCATCACTAAAGCAATTAAGGCAATTATTTCCCAAACTGAATTAACGGGAAAAAACATCCTTGCTAATAAAATCGCCACAATTCCTTTCGCTGCCTCGGATAAAACCGCCAGTATCCCTGCTAAAGTGCCACCGTGATAAAAGGCTGCTGATACTGACACATTTCCCGTTCCCAATTTTGTTAATTGACGACCGGTTAAAGCGTAAGTAAGCCAATCGATTAGGGGTAATCCTCCTAACAGAGGACAAATGATAAAAATGGCTAAAGAACCCCAAACTTGTACGAGCGTCATGTGAACAAATCAAAGCTCATATTGCAATTGTAATTATTACTAAACTATGCTTCATCCTTAAAGCTGACATAAATAAAAATTGATGCTTCTAACCACGATTATTGCTAGTGTTGAATTTAGTTTGGCGTATTTTGGTTATCTTTAGAATTAATTTGTAACGATTTATTTGAGCAGAACAAAACTGAATCTTCTTGGCATAAATTTATTTTTGACCATCTTCTTCAAAACGTTTTTTGCTTAGATGGTTGCTAATTTCCGAGCAATGTCAATCAAATCTTCTTTTCCTCAATTCCCAATTTCAGACTAGATGATAAGCCTCAACTAAACTAACCATCAATCTCGATTGTGTTAGAGCTTGACTAAATTTGAAATTCGTGGGAGGGCTAATCTTGAATATGATAATACCAGATTTTCTCAAAGGATTTTAAAGATTAATAAACTGATTAGAAAAACATTTTGGCAAAACTATGCAGGGATCGATGTCAGACTGATAAGCTAAGGATAAATATCAATCAACCCAACAGTAGAAGGTCAAAGAATGTCAAAGCAAAATCGAGCAGGCGTTTTTGTCAGTGGAATGATTGTCGGTAGTGCAATTGGAACGATTGTAGGATTGTTAATTGCACCTCGGACAGGCAAAGAAACCAGAAAAGTTTTAAAAAAATCGGCTGATGCTTTACCAGATTTAGCAGAAGATTTATCCTCTAGCTTACTATTACAAGCGGATCGTTTGTCGGAATCAGCTTTAAAAAGTTGGGATGAAACCCTAATTCGGTTAAAAGACGCGATCGCAGTAGGATTGGAAGCAAGTCAGTCAAACATTACACCAACTCAGAATAACACCGAAATTGCTCAAGAATTAAACTCTTCTCTGACGAAGTCGAAGCAGGCTTCGTCGTGGCAAGGTGGAGTCCCTTCGACTGAGAAAAATCCTTAAATTTAAATTACCACGCGCAAGCGATGACTGAACCTTTATTTTGGCTTGGACTATCTCTTTTTTTAGTGGCAGTCAGTCTCACTGCTGTTTTAATAGCTGCTTTACCCGCTCTCCAAGAATTAGCTCGTGCTGCTCGTAGTGCAGAAAAGCTTTTTGATACTCTTAACCGAGAATTTCCGCCAACTTTAGAAGTTATTCGCCTCACAGGATTGGAAATTAATCAGTTAACTGATGAACTAGATCGAGGAGTAGAAACTGCTTCAGCCGTAGTTAAACAAGTAGATCGGGGATTTAATAATACCAAACAACAAGTTCAACAAGTAACTACCAATACTCACCGTCTAGTTACTGGGGTTAAAGCTGCTTGGCAAGCTTGGAAAAATCCTCGCCGTTATTCTGTGGCTTCACTGCGACAGTCTACCATTAACTCGAAATCTGCCGACAAAACTTAATCTGTGTAACAGAAAAGTACCTTTTTGACTCCAAATTATTAAAATTAAGTAAACAAGTGTTAAGAAATAATAGTATTAGTTAAAACTAATTGTTTATGAAGGAGTTTATAAACAAACAAATTATGCACAAAAGTTTGTCACAGAAATTTTTGGTTATTCTTGGTAGTTGCCTCTTAATTTTTTCAACTTGGTTAATCGCTCCCGCTGCTTGGGCAGTTAATAACCCAGAATTATTACCAGATATTGAAACCCCTGTAGTCGATTTAGCTAATTACCTACCTACACGACAAGAAGAATCTTTAGTTGAAGATTTAGCCAGTTTTGAGGCAGAAACTGGTTGGAAAATGCGAGTTTTAACTCAATATGACCGTTCGCCAGGGCGTGCCGTCAAAAATTATTGGGGTTTAGATGATAAAAGTATTTTGTTAGTCGCAGATGGTAGAGGTGGTAATTTATTAGCTTTTAGTATTGGCGATGCTGTTTATGAGTTATTACCCCGTACTTTCTGGATCGAACTGCAAGCTCGCTTTGGCAATATGTATTTTGTCAGAGAACATGGCGAAAATAATGCGATCGTTGATGCCTTAGAAACCGTACAAGGTTGTTTGACACAAGGCGGTTGTAATGTTGTTCCTGGGTTGCCAAAAGAACAATGGATTTTAACTTTAGTTAGTTCTATTTTAGGTGGAGTGATTTTAGGACTAGCAGCAATACCTCGTAAGGAAGGACAGTTATTTGCTTGGCAATGGGCATTAATTATGTCTCCTCTGTGGGGAATTTTGTTTATTGCCTTTGGCATTGGACCGGTTGTTACTCGTACCGCTGACTGGTTGCCTTTATTTCGCAATATGATGGGTTTTCTTTTAGGTGTATTGGTTGCTTATTTAACTCCTACGCTTGGCAGAACGACTACCCCAGAAGCCTAAATTTACTAGTTGAGGGCAATCACTAGTGATTGCCTAATTAAAATAATTTAAATAAGTTTAATTATTAATTAACGCGATCTTGACTACGACAAGGCGCAGAGCGATCGCTCTACCTATTAAAAGCTTTAAAAATATTTTTAATTGATTTAATTTAGATTTAACTTATGTCTCTACGTCAGACTCTTGCTTTGAAAGAGATTAAAATCTCCTATCTAGAATGGAATCAAGGCAAAGAACCTTTATTACTACTCCATGGTTTAGCAGATCATGCTTTAGTTTGGTCGAGTTTGGGAGACAATTTAGCTACTGATTATCAGATTATTGCTCCCGATCTAAGAGGTCATGGAGATAGTAGCAAACCTCTAACGAGTTATAGTTCTGAAGCAATGATTGCCGATTTAGAAGCCTTAATGGATCATCTGGGTTGGCAAGATGCTCATATTCTCGGTCATTCTTGGGGAGGTAAACTGGCAGCAATTTGGGCAACTAAATCACCGCAGAGATTTCGGAGTTTGATTTTGGTCGATCCTTTTTTTATTAATAGATTGCCCAGTTGGTTTAAATTGACTTTCCCGTTATTGTATCGAGTTCTTCCTTTTCTCAAAGGGATGGGACCTTTTCCTTCTTATCAAGCAGCCGAACAAATAGTAAAAAAATTAAAACAATATCGTGGTTGGAGTCCGCTACAGCAACAAGTTTTTCAGGCAAGTATAGAACCCATTTGAGATCTCACGAAGAGACTGAAAGCCGCTTAAGCATTAATCTGACGAAGCAGAGATCGATCTTGGCAGTCGCATGAGATAAAGTTCGCTCAACAGCGCGATTCTACAAGCGGAGGAAACCTCCGCGTATCTCGCGCTCAAAGTTTTTAACCAAACTTTTACAACGCTCCATCCAAGCGTTTGAGCGTTCAATCACCCAGCGAGCAACAGCAGGAACAAATCCAGATTTCCCTTGCGCTGCCTTCTCTTGTTTCGAGGGTTTGGTGGACAGTTCAAACTTGATTTTCGTCATGATCTCGGGATAAACTTGCTCCAATTGCTCAGTCAAATGTTCGGGATGATATCCGTGGTCTAGCAAAATAGTGAGCTTCGGAAGGTTAACGGGTTTTGACTGGAAATAGTCAATATTTAGCGTCAGCATCTCAATCAATCCTGCATCATCCGAGACATTTGCTGGTGTGCAGTGGGTAAAGAAAGGAAATCCCAGTGTATCAATTGCCAGATGTCTTTTAATCCCATTCGTGGCTTTGTAAAAACAAAAGCCTTTGGAAGCGACACTGGCATTACAGGTATTTTTCACGGCTTGAGAGTCAATGATTATTAATGTTGTCCACTTAGGTTTTTTTTAACCTGCTGACGTACTTGTTCATGTAAGGCATTCATGAGCTTTTCAAACACCCCTACCTTTCGCCACTGCTTGTAGTGCCAATAGACAGTTGAGTAGGGAGGTAAATCTTTGGGCAAGTCTGCCCAATTACAACCATTTTTGAGTTGATAGAGTATTCCGTCAAGGATTTCTCGCCTTGTCCAATTGGCAGGTCGGGTTTGCTTCTTAGTCGGCAATATCTTAACTAACAGGGGTTCTAGAATTTCCCATTCTTCATCGCTAAGGCTACTGGAATACTTCATGGTCAATGAATTTTGATACTTTCGAGAACTTTAAGTCCATACTTGGAAGATGTCAAATGGGTTCTATAGAACAAAAAAGTAATGGTAGCTGGGGTAGCAAATTTACTGTGGCAGCACGCAATCAAATTTTTACTGATGTGATGGAAGTAGCGGGATTAAGTAAAACCTTAACTATTCCTACTTTATTGATTACACCCGAACAAGGATTAAATCGCACTGCTTGGCAGCTTCAACCATACCAAAATTATCTCTCTAATTTAGAAATTAAAACCATTGCTGGAAATCATTGGGTATTTTTGGTTAATCCTCAAGAATTCAATCAAACTATTGCCCAATTTTTAAATCAACAAAAAGTTAACCTAGAAAATCATAATAAAATTCAGAACAGCTAAATTATTTTTACCTAATTAATTATGATGAACATTCGGATTGGTAATGGTTACGATCTTCATCGCTTAGTACCAGATCGACGATTAATTTTAGGTGGTATTGAAATTCCCCACCATCTAGGATTACTAGGACATAGTGATGCTGATGTTCTGACTCATGCCATTATGGATGCGATGCTAGG
Source organism: Stanieria sp. NIES-3757 (assembly GCA_002355455.1). Taxonomy (NCBI): domain Bacteria; kingdom Bacillati; phylum Cyanobacteriota; class Cyanophyceae; order Pleurocapsales; family Dermocarpellaceae; genus Stanieria; species Stanieria sp. NIES-3757. The sequence goes on along the minus strand of AP017375.1, from coordinate 1,758,896 downwards.
CGCATTAAGTTTAGGAGATATTGGTCATTATTTTCCTCCCACAGACCCAAAATGGGCAGGAGCTAACAGTTTAGTCTTATTAGAACAAGTTCACGAATTAATTCAAGCTCAGGGTTGGCAGATTAATAATCTTGATTCAGTCATTGTCGCTGAACGTCCCAAATTAAAACCTTATCTCAAAGCGATGCGTGATCGCCTAGCTCTGACACTCAATCTTGTTCCAGAACAAATTGGCATCAAAGCAACTACTAATGAAAAGTTAGATGCAGTAGGACAAGAAACTGCTATTTGTGCTTATGCAGTAATTTTACTCACCAAACCCAATTCTTAAACAAAAGTTGAAGTGAAGAGAATTGAAGATGTCATTCTCTATAAATTAGGTTAAGTTTGAATAGCAAAATCGAAATCACTGACAATTTCGGCTCTATGCCGAATTTATCCAAAGCTATAATTATCGGCATTTAACTAAATAATTTTGCTTATTTATAATAGTAGCTTAAATTGAATATGCGCGTAGTTCTAGAAATAGGGGATCGTTCCTTTACTGCTGAGGATTTAATTCCCCTAATGAAGCAGTATCAAATGTTGCCCAAGCTAGCACAAGAAATTATTATTGATCGGGCTATAGCTAAAATTGAATATTCTGAACAAGAAAAAACTTTAGCCCATAATCAATTTTGTCAACAAAATCAATTACTGACAGAAGAGCAACTGCAAGCTTGGTTAAAACAGCAAAACATGACACCAGAGCAACTTGATCAACTGATTGAGAGAAGATTAAAAATAGAAAAATTTAAACAAGAAACTTGGTGCAATACAGTCGAATCTTATTTTATTAAACGAAAATCTCAATTAGATCGAGTAGTTTATTCATTAATTCGGACTGATAAGGCAGAAGTTGCTCAAGAATTATACTTTAGGATTACTGAAGGAGAAAATACCTTTAGTGAATTAGCAATGGAATATTCTCTGGGTTCGGAAGCTCAAACTGGTGGGTTAATTGGGCCAGTAGAAATCAATGCTCCTCATCCTCAAATTGCTCGCATTCTTTCAACTTCTAAACCCGGTCAAGTCATTCCTCCTACTCGTGTGGGAGAGTGGTTAGTCATCATTCGCCTAGAAAACTATATCTCTGCCAAACTCGATCAACCGATGAGACAAAGAATGTTGGACGAAATGTTTCGTGAATGGTTAAACGAAGAAATGAAACAAAAAGTATCTTTCCCTAATTACACGCCCAGTACAGCTATCAGTTAGGCTTTCGCAACTATGAGCTATACCACCACGATTATCGAACAGTTTTTATCGCTTGTTCCTCAGTTTAATCAGCTTCCTCCAGCAGCGATCGCATCTTTAGCTAATAAGTTAAAACCGCTACGCTATCGTATGGGTCAAGTCATGATCATGCGAGAAAAAATGCAAGGGCAGGTATCAATTATTTCTGAAGGACAAGCTCGTTTGCTTGGTTACGATCCTCGCACTAAAATGCCGACGACTTTGGAGTTGCTTAAGCCTGGGCAAATGCTTGGCTGGGTGAATTTAGCAAGAGGCATTCCTTGTGAAACAGCAATGGCATCGACGGAAGTTGTCTGCTTAACTTTGAGTAATCAAGATTTTTTAGAAATTTTAGAACAATATCCTCAACTTAAGCAAGAATTTCGGAATAAATCTGCTTTAGTAGAAGTATTTGAATTATTAGGTAATCAACTAGAACAACAAGCCCAAGGGGATTTAGATTTAAAATCCTTGGCTCAAGAAATTGCGCCAGCAACTCAAATTTATGAGATTCCTCCTGGAGAACATTCTCTCAACAGTGAAATTACTGCTCCCTTAGCAGACCCTAACTTAATTTGGTTGGTTAGTAGTGGTGTCATTGAAGATTTTCCTGTCGGTAAGCGTCTAGAATTTACCAAAGACCGACAAACTATCAAAGTTACGGGAACCAAACCAGCCCGTTTATTAGGAATTCCTCAAGATCAGTGGTTGAATAATCAGCAATCTCAATCAACAGGCTTATTATTTGTCAAAGCTTCAGAAACTAATGTCGGAGATGAAGAATCTGGCTTTGATGAGCCAAGTAAAGAAGAAATTCCTTACGCAGAAGCAGAATTATTAGAAGACTCTGAGGTTACAGACTACTATACTAGCCCAAGCGATCGCACTACGGCGGCAAAAAACTATCCTTTCTATAGTGGTAAAACAACTTTAGAGGTTGGTGTGGCTTGCTTTCAGATGCTCAGTCGGTATTTTAAGATGCCTTTTCGCAAGGAAGTAATTCGCCGTGTTTTAGGAGAACAAATTCAGCGTACGGGTGGTTTATCTCTGCCTTTATCTGGGGCAATTGTCGAATTAATGGGTTTAAATGCCCAATTAGTTACCATTCCTGCTACTTCCTTTACTCGTTTGCAAGGTCCTTGTTTAATTCGTTGGGACGATAGTTTGGCAGTTGTCTATGAAATTAGCGACAAAGAGTTAGTCATTGCCGTTCCAGAACTAGGATTATTACGACGCAAACCAACAGAATTTTTTGAAACCTGGGGCGAGCGTGGTGAAGTTTTATTACTGCAAAAAACTAAAGAAACTCCCCAAGAACGGTTTGGTTTAAATTGGTTTTTGCCAGCTTTAACCAAATATAAGCGAATTTTGATTGAAGTTTTTGTAGCTTCTTTCTTTATTCAACTATTTGCTTTGGCTAACCCTTTGATGATCCAGATCATTATTGATAAGGTAATTAGTCAAAATACTGTAGAAACACTTAAATACTTAATTTTCTTCCTAATTGTTCTCAATATTTTTGAAGCCGTACTCACTACACTACGGACTTATTTATTTGTTGATACTACCAATCGTATTGATATGAGTTTGGGGTCAGAAATTATCGACCACTTACTAAGATTACCGTTACGATATTTTGAAAAAAGACCAGTTGGGGAAATCTCCACCAGAATTAATGAGTTAGAAAGAATTCGTCAGTTTTTAACAGGTACAGCTTTAACAGTGGTGCTAGATTCGGTTTTCTCCGTACTCTACGTTGCCGTCATGTTTCTCTACAGCCCATTGTTGACTTTTGTTACCTTGGCAATTATCCCAATTTTCGTTATTTTAACTTTAATCTTCTCGCCTACCATTAGACAACAATTACGAGCTAAAGCTGAACGTAATGCAGAAACACAATCCTATTTAGTTGAAGTTTTAACAGGTATCCAGACTGTTAAAGCACAAAATATCGAGTTGCGTTCTCGTTGGCAATGGCAAGAACGTTATGCTCGTTATATCTCGACTGGTTTTAAAACTGTTATTACTTCTACCTTAGCTAGTTCTGCTAGTAGTTTTTTAAACAATCTCTCTCGTGTCTTGATTATTGGGGTAGGAGCTTATTTAGTCCTAGAGCAAAAGCTTACTTTAGGTCAGTTAATTGCCTTTCGGATTATTGCAGGTTATGTAACTTCACCGATTATGCGATTGGCACAGCTATGGCAAAACTTCCAAGAAACAGCTTTATCTTTAGAAAGATTAGCCGATATCGTCGATCATCCTGATGAAGCAGAACAAGACCGAACCAATATTCCTATGCCTGCAATCAAAGGAAAAGTCCGCTACGATAATGTTTCTTTCCGTTTTAAACCCAATGGTCCTTTACAACTAAATAACGTTAGTTTAGAATTTCCTGCTGGTAAATTTATTGCTATTGTGGGAGAGAGTGGTGCAGGTAAAAGTACCTTAACCAAATTACTCTCTCGTCTCTATGAACCAGAAATGGGTAGGATTTTGATCGATGGCTATGATATTCACAAAGTAGAACTCTACTCTCTGCGCCGTCAAATTGGTGTCGTACCTCAAGATACGCTCTTGTTTGAAGGTTCGATTCAGGAAAATATTGCTTTAACTAATCCTGATGCTACTACCGAAGAAATCATTGCTGCTGCTCAAATTGCTGCTGCTCATGAATTTATTATGAGCTTACCCAATGGTTACAATACTAGAGTAGGGGAAAGAGGCTCATCACTATCAGGTGGACAAAGACAGCGTATTGCGATCGCTCGTACAGTTTTGCAACAGCCAGCAATCTTGGTTTTAGATGAGGCTACTAGTGCCTTGGATTATTCTACTGAGCAAGAAGTATCGCGTAATTTAAAAGAGTCTTTTCAAGGACGTAGCGTCTTTTTCATTACTCACCGTCTTGGAACAATTAAAAATGCTGACATTATAGTGATGATGGATTCTGGTTCTGTAGTAGAACAAGGCACTCATGAAGAATTAATGGCATTAAAAGGTCGTTATTGTTATCTTTATCAACAACAAGAATCCTCAGTCTAATCTAATTCGTTTCTTACTAATAAAATCTTGTTTCAGTGGGGCGTTGGCAAGCACGCCCTTAATTGTAGGAATTTTTGAAGTTGGGTTTGAATTTGGGTAACTAGAATGTAATTAATCCCTCTTTTATGACTATAGGGTGATAAAATAATTGAAAATAAAAACCCAATGAAAAATGGTGACACCACGAAGAGAAGCATCATCAACAGTGAGTTTTATCGATCACTATTGTCAAGCCTACCAAGAGCTATTCTCTGATGTGAGAAATTATGAAGCATTCAAATTAATACATTTAGGAATGCTATCAGAAATACCTAGAAAGTCGCTACCAAAGATAGCAAGAGCGGTAGGATTAAAAGATAGTCAAGGATTAAATTATTTTCTATCTGAAGCTCATTGGAATGTAGAAAAAATACGAGAAATTAGATTATGGTTGACTAAATTATTGATTGGAGAAAGAAAAATAACTCTTTGTATTGATGAAACAGGAGATGTCAAGAAAGGAAAAACAACTGATTATGTAGCCAGACAGTATATTGGTAATTTAGGAAAGACAAAAAATGGAATTGTGTCGGTTAATGCTTATGCAGTAGTAGAGGGAATAACATACCCTTTACTTTTTAAAATATTTAAGCCGAACAAATGCCTCAAAGCAGAAGATACATATAAAACCAAACCACAACTAGCTGTAGAAATAATCAAGGAATTACAAAAATGGAACTTTAACATCAAGTTAATATTAGCTGATAGTTTGTATGGAGAAAGTGGAGATGTAATTACAGTTTTGGAGCAATTGAATCTGGAGTATATTGTGGCAATTCGCTCTAACCATAAGGTTTGGATGTTCGGCGATGAGAAAAAAAAATATAATCGATGGCAAGCTTATCAACAAAAATTATCTCGAAAGAAGAGCGAAACTAGATACATTAGAGAAATTATTTTTGGCACAAGAAAACATATTCGTTTCTATCAAATAAGTAAACAAGACGACAAAAACCCTGAACCAAAAGATACTTGGTTTATTATGACGAATAAAAAAGGCAAAATTGCCACCACAATTGCTTCAGAATATAGTTTGAGAAACTGGATTGAATATGCGTTTAAACAAGTCAAAAATGAACTTGGTTGGGCAGATTTTCGAGTTACAGATTATCACGGTATAGAACGCTGGTGGGAATTAATTATGAGTACTTATTTTTTAGTAAGTCTTCAAGCTAATTATTTTCAATTAGAGACGATTGTTCCCGATGCCAATTCTCAAGTCTCTACTCTTAAATCAGTTTCTTCTTTTCCTTTCTCTAATCATCAGGCGTGGGATTCTGGTGCTGGTTGGAAAAGTTCTTTAAATAACTTGCGCTTAATTATTCAACCATTAATCTTTTTCTCTCTTATTCAACCTTGGCTATCCGTATTTCCTAATCAACATCTTCAACTTGGTTTTTCTAAGTTAATCAACATTATGAATCGCTTTCGTGGTTCTCCTTTTCCTCAAAGTCAATTTTTAGAGTATTCGTTCTCTGTTGCTTGCTAATTCAATATTTTTCCCCATAGTCATAAAAGAGGGATTATTAACTCCCAGACAATATGCAACCTTGAAAATATTGGTATTGATATTACAAAGCTATGGGCTAGTAAAGCTTGTGCTTCAGGATTAGAATGGCTACATCCTGTAGTGAAAGTAGCAATCAGAACGATTGTTCCCCAAAACTGTTGCTGAGTTGAAGTATTCACTGTTGTTGATCGCTAATTTGATAGTCAAAGTATTTACTTACGTATTTACCCTTAATCAAATCAAGAGACTATGAGCAAAATTAAGTATTTGTTTGCAAGCTTATCTTAAATTAAAATCTCGAAACATTCTCAAACCCGATCAAAAGCGATCGCTATTCCTCAACATAGCCTAACTTAGTTAAAATCAACCAACTGCGGTTCCGGCAATTATTGCCAAATTTTTTTCTGCCATCTCAAAGTTTCCAGTATTCATACTAAATGTTTTTGAATCAATAAAAGTTTATAACAGAGTTATTGTTCGACTTCAAAATCAGTAAATTTAACACTCAATAATTAAGTATTTAACGTGAGTTCGGGTTAAGCGGATTGAGGCAAAGCCCAATCCAAATGGAGTGAGGGCTTTTTAGCTTGGCCGCTAGACTTCGTCACCCTTCGGGAACGCGTGCCTTCGGCAGGACAATAGGCAATTAACCACACAGAATATTAATGCCAAAATTAACAGGCGAGCGATGACGAGAATGCTCAATTTGAGAAATGTTTTTAAGTTGATCGATTTTATTTAAATAATTTACTTGTTTAAGTATATTTAACGAAATAAAAATAATTCATGATTTTTAGGGTAATTAATAAGTTCTTGGTCGTTTACAGGATTTATTAAAGAATCTTCTGTAATTAAATTAATTTTAAATCCTAAATGTCTCATCAACTCTAAATATTCATACGCTCGCTCTTTATTTTCAAAGTGATCGATATGAAATTCTAGCATCACTTTTATATTTTGATTATTTTTTAATAGATTAATTGCTCCTTTAATAATCAAAGGTTCTGCTCCTTCCGCATCTATTTTTAAAATGTCAACTTGAGCATTATTACCTAATTCAAGATCTAAGGATATTGATTCTATTTCAATAATTTCTGCTTCTTGTCCTACTAATTCTTGTTGTTCCGAACGACAAACAGAAGAACCACCTAAATATTCTTTAAGTATTTTAAATTTAACTGTTCCTGCTCGATCTGTAACTGCTTTGTTAATACAGTTGGATATTGGTAAAAATCCGTTAATTTCTAAATTTTTTTTGAGTAAATTATATATTTGAGGATTGGCTTCAAAACTATAGATAAAACCACTTGTACCCACTTGACTAGCTGCCAATAAAGAATAGTAGCCGATATTACTTCCGACTTCAACTACTCGCATACCTGGCTTAACTAAATTGAGAAAAAATTTACTAATCCAAGACTCCCAATAACCATCAAGTAAAAGATGGGGAGTTAAGCTTATATCTCTAGTATCAACAAAAAGTTTATGACCATAAATAGTTCTGGTTAATGCCAGATTGTGACCTAAATATATGGCAGGAATAGGATTAATTTGATGTTCAGTAGGTACAGAATTTATTTGTGGCTCATGATCGTGATTTGTGTCGTTACTAATATTAATTAATTGAGCTATTTTTTTGAGAAAAGCTTTCATTTGAGTATGAGATTATTACTCTAATATAGTAAATAATTGTTTTTGTTAAAAATGATTTGAGATAAAAATATTGTTATTTTCTTTATAATTGATAATTGAAGTTGCGCTGAACAAATTTAATTAATAAAATTGTACTTTTTTGACTTAATTGACCTAATTCTCCTCCTTAAGGATTTAACACTTGATTATAAGCAGCCATGAGTTGATGTTGATAATTATCCATACTAAAAAATTCGGCTCTTTTTCTTCCTGCTAAACTCAAGCGATCGCGTAAGTTAGGATCTGTTAATATCTGTTGTAGTTTGTCGCTTAAATCTTCAGCGTTATAAGGATCGATATATAAGGCAGCATCGCCACAAACTTCAGGTAAAGAAGCTACTTTAGAAGTAATTACGGGGCAACCAAAGCTCATTGCCTCTAAGACAGGTAAACCAAATCCTTCATACAGAGAAGGAAAAACAAAACAATAAGCACCTTGAAATAAATAGGGCAAATCATTGGTAGGTACATAGTCTAAAACAAGAACTTTTTCTAACTCAGTTTTGGACTTAGACTTTTTCTTAACGATAAAATCTATTTTGGCTAAATCTTGTTCCCATAACCAGGCTTTTTTTCCCACAATTACTAAGGGAATATCTGGATTAAGCATGGCATAAGCATCAATTAAACAACCTAAGTTTTTTTTAGGCTCAATCGCACCAACAAAAAGAATATATTTTTGATAATTTAAGTTATATTTTCTCAAATAAACTGAAAGTTTATCGCTGGAAACTTCTTGTTGAGGTAAAGCTACAGGTGAATAAGTAACAGCAACTTTTTCAGCAGGGCAGTTAAAAATCTCGACTAAATCCTTTTTACTATATTCGGAAACTGTAATTATTAAATCTGAAGTTTTAATTGAGTATTTAATCAAGCGATAAAAAAAATCTTTGTCATCTAAAGTTGCATAAGGCAAACGCAAAGGAATTAAATCGTGAATCGTAGTAATTTTTTTAGCACCTTTAACTTTAATTGGCAGAGGATAGGTTGCATGAAAAATTTGCCATGGGTAGTCTGGTTTTATAATTAATTCTAAGTTAAATTTTTGAAAAAAGTAATTAGATAATTGATAACATAAAGGCAAATTTAAAACACCCAAAAAATTAAAAAATTGACTATTAAGAATATCTTTAGGATTACGAATTACTATGTCATTGAACTTTAATCTTTGAGGAGTAAAAGAAGCTTTACTCAAAATTTTACTAACTGATAAAGCTTGACTCAATTTACCTAATTTTTGAAAATTAGGATCAAAAAATAATACCTCTGTGACAGGAGAATCTTGTTTTTTAGTCTGTTTAGCACCACTGTAAAGAATATCGATTTCCGCTTGAAGCAAATTTAAAGCTTTAATTAAACTAATTCCGTAGGTTTTAATACCAGTACCCTGTTGTAATTCTAGATTATAACCATCAACTAAAACTCGAATATTTTGAAAATTCATAAGAAAAAAATAATAATTGAATTAAATAGATAAACTTAGTTAGTTATGCTATTTAAATAAGCAGCAATAACTTCTTTAGACTGACCAATTAACTTAACTTTGCCTTTTTCCATCCAGATTACTCTGTGGCAAGATTTTTCAATTAATTCCATCGTATGAGATACAACTAAAATAGTTATATGTTCTTGCCAAAAATTATCCATTCGCTTTTGGCATTTGTTTTTAAAACTTTCATCACCAACGGATAACACTTCATCTAAAATCAAAATATCTGGTTGAACATCAGTTGCGATCGCAAATCCCAATCTAGCAGTCATTCCTGAAGATAAACCTTTAACTGGGACAAAAGCGTATTCTTGTAGTTCGGCAAATTCCAAAATAGATTTAGCTCTAGTTTGCATTTCTTGACGAGAAAAACCCAACATTACCCCATAAAGAATAATATTATCCAAGACGGAAAGTTCACTATCAAATCCCGCTCCTAATTCAATTAGTGGAGCAATATTTCCTTTAACTTTTACTGTTCCAGTTGTAGGTTGTAAAATACCGCAAATTAATTTTAATAAGGTAGATTTACCAGAGCCATTAAGTCCAATAATTCCAATTTTTTCCCCAGTTTCTATAACTAAATCAATTTGGTCTAAAACTAATTTAGTTGCTGGTTTACGATATTTACCTTCTAAAAAAGAAAGAATAGTTTTTTTTAAATCGTAAGAAAATTCCTCTTGAGTTCTTCGCCACAACGAAACATTATCTAATCTAATAACTTCTTTCATCATTCCAATTAGAGTAAATCCATAAATTGATTTTGCCAAAATCGAAAAGCAATCCAACCCAAGGTTAGAATAATTAAGCCACTAATTACAGCATGAACAATTAAATCGAGGGCAGGTAAATCTCCTGATAAAGAAATTTGTCGAATACTTTCAATAATTGGTAATAAGGGATTAAAGGCAAGAATATTACGAACTTTTTCAGGGACAATATCTGGAGGATAAAAGACAGGAGAACTAATCCACAATAAAAAAGTAAACAGTTCATAAAAATAAGGTAGATCTCGAAAAAAAACATAAAGCGCGCTCATAGCTAATCCCATTCCCAAGCAAACTAATACTAAGCCAATGATCGGGAAAATTAAAGCAATGATATTAATAAGATTGCGAGACGAAATAGCAGTTACGACCGCAAGTAAAGGAAAAACTCCCATCATTAATTGAAAAAGATTTGCCCCGATACTAGCAGCAGGAAAAATAAACAAAGGCAAACGAATCTTATTGGCGATCGCACCATTATCGACTACACTTACTAAGGCTTGAAGAGTAGAAGAAGAGAAAAAATTGATTACCACCAAGCCCGTAAAAGCTGCTAAGACATAGTTTAAAACTGAATTATCATAATAAGTCTTGAAAGCTGAACCGAGAATTAAGGTATATAAAGCAGTCATAATCAAAGGGTTCAGCAATGACCAATAAATACCAATCAAAGAACCGCGATACCTTCTTTTCAGGTTACGCCTGACCAAAACATAAAATAATTCCCAATACCACCGCCATTGAGAAGAGTTAATTGTTGTACTAGCAAAAGTAACCATAGTAAATAAATTTGCGACAATTATTGAGGGCGTATTGTAACTAAATAAATAAGAAATTGAAAGAAAAAAAAATTTGCTCGCCAGAATTAATTTTGTCAATCTACCTTAAACGTATTTGATTTGTTTGCTTTTTTCTGGTGTTTAGCAGAAAGGTTTCAGCAAGGACAGATTTTGCTTTAAACTGTGATATGGCTCAAGTTATTTCGGAAAAAAGCAGGATGGAAATCGGGCAAAAAGTAAAAGTATATCGTCTTAGAGACCGCTTATCTCCCAATGTAGTAAGTAAATTAGGCAAAACCGGAGTCATCAAAAATTTTAAAATGACTGATGGCAGTGGTGTTGGCGTAATTGTCGAATTTGATGACAAGAGTGCTACTTGGTTTTTTGAAGACGAAATTAAACCAGTAGAATAACAATAAATAGTAAGCGGTGACAAGCAAGAGGAAATAACAATGTCCCTAATCATTACTTTCTTGGGCAAGGGTGGTATCGGACGTACAACAATTGCGATCGCAACTGCCAAAAAACTTGCTAGTCTTGGGGAAAGAGTTCTTTTAGTAGGACAAGACCCCAGCCCCGCTTTTAGTTTAGTTTTAGGCATCACTCCCGAGGCTGAACCTCAAGAAATCGCAGCTAATCTTTCCGCAGTCCAACTGCATACTACTGTAATGTTAGAAAAAAGCTGGGAAGAGGTTAAACAATTAGAAGCTCAGTATCTGCGATCGCCAATTTTAAAAAACGTTTATGGTCAAGAATTGGGAATTCTCCCTGGCATGGATCAAGCTTTAGCCTTGAATGCTATTCGCCAATACGACCAATCGCAAAAATATGATGTGATTGTCTATGATGGTTCGGGAGATTTAAATAGTTTGAGAATGTGGGGAACTCCAGAGATTCTCGATTGGTACATTCGTCGTTTTCGCGGGGTATTCCAAGAATCAGATATTGTTAAAGCATTATCTCCTTTCGTTCAACCTGTTACTAGTGCAGTCTTGAATGTTTCGTGGACAGCAGACAGTTTTGCCCCCGAACAAACCAATCAAGCCACCCAGTTATTAAGCAAAGGCAAACAAGCGTTAGCCGATCCCCAAAGATTAATCTCTTATTTAGTGACGACTCCCGACCAAGTTGCGATCGCAACTGCTAAATATTATTGGGGTAGTGCGCAGCAAATCGGGTTAACTGTGGGTGGAGTAATACTCAATCAAGGAGAGGTAACTGATTCTCTCTCTACAGAGTTCAATCCTTTAGGCATTACGGCTGTTCCTTCAATTAATTCAGGTGATTGGCAACCTTTGATTGATGCTTTACCGAACTTCCGCAAGGGTGCAGACGCTCCTAAACCCACTACCATTGAGATGAATGAGCGCAAAATTAGGGTGTTTTTACCTGGTTTGGACAAAAAACAAGTCAAACTCACTCAATACGGCCCAGAAGTTACCATCGAAGCAGGTGACCAAAGACGCAATGTTACTTTACCTCCAGCTTGGAGTGGTCGTTCAGTAACGGGCGCAAAATTTCAAAACGGCTATTTAGAACTAACTATCGGATAAAACAAAACTATTAAATCGCAAGTAATCATGTCTGACTCCTCAACTTCCAGTCAAACTAACCAAATTCAACCAGAACAAAGTTCCAAAGCTCGCCAGTTATTGGGGATGAAAGGCGCAGCTTCTGGCGAAAAGAATATTTGGAAAATCCGACTCCAGCTAATGAAACCGATTACCTGGATTCCCTTAATTTGGGGAGTAGTCTGTGGTGCAGCTTCTTCTGGAGGCTATGTTTGGTCGGTTGAAGATTTCTTGAAAGCTGCTGCTTGTATGTTGCTTTCAGGGCCTTTGATGGCTGGTTATACTCAAACCATCAACGATTTCTATGACCGCGAAATTGATGCCATTAACGAACCCTATCGTCCCATTCCTTCAGGGGCGATTTCTGTTCCTCAAGTAATAACGCAAATTTTAGTTTTATTATTTGCTGGTTTGGGTTTATCTTATGGACTGGATGTCTGGGCTGGACATGATTTTCCGATCATGCTTTGTCTGACTGTGGGAGGAGGATTTTTAGCCTATATTTATTCCGCTCCACCACTTAAACTGAAGAAGAATGGCTGGTTAGGAAACTATGCCCTTGGTTCAAGTTATATCGCTTTACCTTGGTGGGCTGGTCATGCTTTATTTGGCGAACTGAATTGGACTATTGTAATTCTGACCTTAATCTACAGTTTTGCTGGTTTAGGAATTGCCGTAGTTAACGACTTCAAAAGTGTCGAAGGCGATCGCACTTTGGGTTTAAAATCTCTACCTGTCATGTTTGGGGTTACTACTGCTGCTTGGATTTGCGTAATTATGATTGACCTGTTTCAAGCAGGAATTGCTGGTTATTTAATTAGTATTCATCAAAATCTGTACGCCACCATCCTGTTATTGCTCGTAATTCCTCAAATTACTTTTCAGGATATGTATTTCCTCCGCGATCCGTTAAATAACGATGTGAAATATCAAGCCAGTGCACAACCGTTTCTGGTTTTGGGAATGTTGGTTACTGGTTTAGCATTGGGACACGGGGGGATTTAACAGTCAACAGTCGACAGTTAACAGTGTTTGGTGTCTAGCCATTATTCATAAACACTAGCTAGCTGCCAGATAATTGATAACTGTACGGGCAATTCGCGAATTGCAAGGGGCTGTCTCTGGAGGAAACCTCCAGAGTTTATACGCCCCGCCCCTAGTGGTAACTGATAACTGATTACTGATAACTGAAATATTATGCCTAATTTTTTATTAGAAGTTGGAGTTGAGGAATTACCAGCCGATTTTGTGGCTAGTGCGATCGCACAATGGCAAACCAAGATTTCTCAAAGTTTACAAACAGAATTTTTAACTCCTGAAGCGGTAGAGATTTACGGGACACCTAGACGTTTAGCCGTTTTAATTAAAGGTATTCCTGCCCGACAAGCAGACAGGGAAGAGGAAATTAAAGGTCCTCCTGCCAGCGCAGCTTTTAAAGATGGTCAACCTACCAAAGCAGCGGAGGGTTTTGCCCGTAAACAGGGAGTAGCAGTAAAAGATTTAGAAGTTAGGGATACGGATAAAGGGGAATTTGTTTTTGTCCAGAAGAAAATTCAGGGCAGAGTTGCCACCGAGATTTTACAAGAATTGTCGCCTCAATGGATTACAGGTTTAGAAGGTAAACGCTTTATGCGTTGGGGTGATGGCGATTTACGCTTCCCTCGTCCGATTCGGTGGTTAGTTGCTTTATTTGATGAGGAAATTTTACCCTTAGAATTAGTTAATGGTTCAGAAACGATCAAAAGCGATCGCATTTCGGCTGGACATCGGATTTTACATCCTGAATCTGTGACAATAAAAAATGCTTCAGCTTATTTAGATTCATTACGCGCAGCTTATGTAGAGGCAGATCCAGAAGTAAGAAAACTAAAAATAACTGAAGGAATCAAAGCAGCAGCCCAAGAATTAGGTGGGATTGCTGAAATTCATCCAGATTTGCTGGCAGAAGTCGTTAATTTAGTTGAATATCCTACGGCGGTTATTGGTCAATTTGAGTCGGAGTTTCTCAGTCTACCGACTGAAGTAATTACTACGGTAATGGTGACTCACCAGCGTTATTTTCCTGTCACAAAATCAGGAGATAACCACAATAGTTTATTACCTAATTTTATTACTATTTCTAACGGCGACCCTACTAAAAAAGAAATTATTGCTGAAGGAAATGCTAGGGTAATTCGAGCTAGACTTGCCGACGCGCAATTTTTTTATAAAGCAGATTGTGACGAACATTTAGAAACTTATTTGCCTCAATTAGAAACGGTGACGTTTCAAGAAGAATTAGGCACAATGCGGGATAAAGTTGACCGCATTATCGAAGTAGCAAATACGATTGCAGAACAATTAAATTTAGACGAACAACAACGCAGCGAAATTGAAAGTACAGCCTTACTTTGTAAAGCAGATTTAGTTACGCAAATGGTCTATGAATTTCCCGAATTACAGGGAGTAATGGGCGAAAAATATGCGTTAGTTAGTGGTGAATCTCCAATTGTCGCCAAAGGTATTTTTGAACATTATTTACCTCGGACTGCCGATGATATTATGCCCGAAACTTTAAACGGGCAAGTAGTAGGAATTGCAGACCGATTAGATACTTTAGTCAATATTTTTGGCTTAGGGATGATTCCTTCCGGTTCTTCCGATCCCTTTGCTTTACGTCGGGCTGCTAATGCCATTATTAATATTACTTGGTCGGTTGATCTAGGAATTAATTTAAATGAATTAATTCAACAGGGTGCAACAGATTTCTTAGCAACCCATCCCGAAAGAGAATCTCCCGCTACTGCATTGCAAGAATTTTTTATTCAACGTATTCGTACCTTATTACAAGACGAAAAAAACATTGATTACGATTTAGTTAATGCAGTTTTAGGAGAAAACGATTCAGAATATACTGAAAGAGCTTTAGAAGATTTATTAGATGTACGTGATCGCGCTTTATTTTTACAAGAGATTAGAAATAATGGTAAGTTAGATGCGATTTACGAAACCGTTAATCGTTCGACTCGTTTAGCAGTTAAAGGTGATTTAAATACTCAAGAATTAGCTCCAAAAGAATTAGTTAATCCAGATTTGTTTGAGTCAGTTTCAGAACAAGCTTTTTATGATTCTTTAGTTCAATTATTGCCCCAAACTCAATCTGCCCAAGCGGATAGAAATTATCAATTATTAGTTGATGGATTAGCTAAAATTGCTCCCACTGTCAGCAACTTTTTTGATGGTGAAACTAGTGTTTTAGTAATGGCTGAAGACGAAAAGATTAAGCGTAATCGACTTAATTTATTAGGATTGTTACGAAATCACGCTAGAGTTTTAGCAGATTTTGGATCAATAGTTAAAAGTTAAGTAATTTGTGGGAATTTGTTGTCTTTAGAGGCTATTTTTTCCCACGATTCTTTTGTCAGTTGCCATTCGGTTTGACTCCATCCCCGCGCTACCATCCAATCTGGACTAGAACGTTCACCAAGTCGGATAAATCCATAACGGTGTGCCAAGCGTGCTATACGCATATTTGCGCTGACGGTGACACCTCGAATCTCTTGTAAACCAAGCTCTTTAAAACCAAACTCAATTAAAGCATGACCAATTTCTATTGCATAGGCGTAACGACTCCAAAACTGAGGAGCTAATTCAATCCCTATTTCTGCCATAGTAGAATTATGATTCTCACGGCGTAAACCACAACAACCGATTAACTTCCAAGTGCGACGACTAGCGACTGCAAGTTGATAGTTGCGATGAGGATGTTCAATTGCCCATTGATAAAATAGGCTCAAAAGTTGGTGTGTATAGCTAGATGTTAATTCTTCTGGCGCACAAAATTGAGCATAGCGAGGATCGGCATGATAGGCAAAAAACGCAGACTCATTTTCTTCAATAAAATCTCGTAGAAGAAATCTCTTGGTTACAATTTCCAATTATTAACAACTCCTTATATTACCTATTACCTTGTCCTCTACCAAGTTTCTCATTACTTTTGAGAAATGGTATTAAATATTGCCCCCTTGCCCCAAAGTTAAGGATTGAGGGGGCAAAATAACAGTTAATGATCGGAACTAGATTGCAAATCAATTTCTGCTTTGACTACATCCATAGTAGGCTGGAGACGAAAACCAACCTTTTCACATACTCGCTGCATGGCTCGATTTTCTGGAATAATTTCGGCAGTAATGCGGTCAAGTTTTTCATCTCGTCCAATTTGAATTAGTCTTTGCAGTAACTCTGTACCAAGTCCTTGCCGTTGAAAAGGATCGCTGACTAACATGGCAAATTCAGCTTCATTGACACCGTGTAATTTACTCAAACGTCCAACTCCAAGGATTTCCTGTTTTCCTGTTTCTGGATTTTGATAGTCTACGACTAATGCCATTTCTCGGTCATAATCAATAAAACAAATCCGAGTTAAACGCTCATGAGCAACTCGACGACTAAGTTTCATTAAATGGAAATAGCGAAAATAAACGCTTTGTTCCGAAAGAGTTTGATGAAATTGAACGATTAAAGGTTCGTCTTCAGGACGAATGGGACGAATAGTCACGTTAGTGCCATCCCTGAGCGTCCAGGGAGAGATATATTGATGGGGATAAGGCAGAATAGCCAATTTAGGCATTTCTTCGGTCTTAACTTCACTAGAATGCAAAATTACTCGAGCATCCAGTACGATTAACCTATCTGCCGAAGCAAATAAAGGATTAATATCAATTTCCTTAATCCAAGGTTGTTCAACGACTAATTGACTAAATCTGACTAATAATTCTTCTAGTGCTTCTAAATTAACTGATTTCCTTCCTCTTACTCCTTGTAATGCTTTATAAATCTTCGTATGTTCCATCATCCTCCGCGCCAAAGTAGTATTGAGTGGAGGAAGAGCGATCGCTCTATCTTTGAAAATTTCAACTAACTGTCCACCTGAACCAAAGAGTAACACAGGGCCAAATTGCGGATCTAGACTACTACCGATAATTAGTTCATAGCCACCATCGCGTTGAATCATTGGTTGAACGGTTACACCTTGGAAATGTTCTGTCCCAACTTTTTCCCTTACATTGGTTTCAATGGTACGATAAGCCCAGCGCACCGCTTCTTCGTCAGTCAGATTTAACTGAACACCACCAACATCAGTTTTATGAGTGATAGTTTGTGACCAAAGTTTGAGAACAACTGGATAGCCTATTGCTGTAGCTTGTTGAACTGCTTCTGCTTCACTAGTTGCGATCGCTGTTTCGACAATAGGAATTTGGTAAGCAGATAAAATTTGTTTGGATTCTGATTCAGTTAAAAGCGTGCGTTTTTCTCGATGAGCATTAGCAATAATGTTTTCTACTACTAAACTATTCGCTTCTTCTTCTAGTTTGGATGGTAGAGTTGGTGTTTCGTAAATACCCTTTAAGTTATAACTATACTGCCACATCAAATTAAATAAACGAGCAGCCGAATCAGGATAACGATAAGTAGGAATACTGGCTCGATTGAGAATCATTTCTCCTGCGGTTACCTCTGCACCACCCATCCAACTAGCCAAAATTGGTTTATTAGCTTTCTGTACACAAAATTTTAATTGTTCGGCAGTTTGAGTAGGATCGGTCATCGCCTGAGGTGTCAGAATTACTAATAAGCCATCACTATTAGGATCTTGAACTGCAACTTCTAACGCCTTAGTATATCTTTCTGAATCAGCATCTCCCAAAATATCAATCGGATTGTTGTGACTCCAATGGGGAGGTAAAAATTGGTTGAGGTGAGTAATAGTTTCTTCCGCAAGGGTTGCTAACTCACCCCCTGTAGTAATTAAAGCATCGGCAGCAAGTACACCAGGCCCACCAGCATTAGTAATAATACTCAATCGAGGACCTTGAGGACGACGATTTTGTTTAGCTAGGACTTCTGCCATATTAAATAATTCTGAAATGCGGTTAACTCGTAAAACTCCACAACGACGGAAAGCTGCATCTAATACTTCATCACTGCCAGCTAATGCTCCTGTATGAGAAGCTGAGGCTTTAGCTGCTGCTTCGGTTTTGCCTGCACGAATCACAATAATTGGTTTGGTTAAGGCAACTTCCCGCGCTGCTGAAAGGAAAGAACGAGCATCACCCACCGATTCCATATAAATGACAATACATTGGGTATGAGGATCGTCGCCGAGATAGTAAATTAGATCGCCCCAACTGACATCCAACATCGAACCGATGGAAATAAAAGCACTAAAACCAACATTTTCGGGAAAACTCCAATCCAAAACAGCCGTACACAAAGCACCACTTTGACTGATAAAACCCACGTTCCCAGGACGAGCGATCGCACTAGCAAAAGTAGCATTTAAACCATTACGAGGCACCATCACCCCTAGACAATTTGGACCAATGATTCGCATTTTGCCTCGCGCTCGTTCCCAAATTTGTCGTTCTAACTCTCTACCTTGTTCGCCAATCTCTTTAAACCCAGCCGAGATAATAATTGCTCCTTTGACTCCAGCATCAACACATTCACTGATAATCCTTGGTACAGTAGGAGCAGGAGTAACGATAATTGCTAGTTCGATTGGTTCAGGTACAGCCTGGATAGTAGGATAAGCTTTAATACCCAAAATATTACTGCGTTTGGGATTGACAGGAAAAATTGTTCCGCCAAAAGGATTACTCATCAAATTCCACATGAGAGTACGTCCCACACTACCAGCTCTGTCGGTAGCACCGATGACAGCAATTGTTTTGGGCGCAAAAATGGGACTAAGAGGTTGGCTTTCTGCACGTAAAATATCGTGAGCAGAATCGAAAGCTTGTTCCGATAAGTTTTGCAATTGTAGTTCTCGGTCAGAGGTTTGCATCATCAATTCCTTGTTTGCAACTCAACTCATACCTACTACAACTATTTGAGAAACCCGTGAGGAATACAGAATATTTTAAACTCTATTAATCACTTCACTGAAGTTTAACCGTTAAAATATCGACCGTTCGTTAATTCAGTTTAATGCTTTGTTTATGATAAAAATGGTATGAAAATAAGTAAGTTCAATTCAGATGAACAAAAAAAACTTATATATTTACCGTTTATTAAATTTTAGATTATCTTTAATAGACTTCTATCTTATTAATGAATTAAGTTATTTTTTTCTTTTTAGTGTTGGTTTATTTTCTTCGTTGGGAGTTGCTCTGAGTACAATTTCTGATTTAGCTTATAAAATTACGGAATACAACTTACCGATTAATATTGCGATTAAAGTATTTTGTTTAAAATTACCAGAGTTTATTGCTTATGCTTTACCAATATCAATGTTACTAACTACTTTAGTTACTTATGGTCGCCTCAGTCATGATAGTGAGTTAATTGCTTGTCGGAGTGTTGGGATTAGTATTTATCGTCTGGTTTTTCCTGCTTTAATTTTAAGTTTAATTGTTACAGGAATAACTTTTGTTTTTAATGAGATTGTTGTTCCTGCTGCTAATTATCAAGCTACCGTTATTCAAGAACCATTTATACCTGAAACTTCTTTTTCCCTGCAAAGAAAAGATATTTATTATCCAGAATATGAAACTCTTAATGCTCGAAATCAAAAATCTTTAAAAAGATTATATTATGCTAAAAGCTTTGATGGTAAAAATTTAAATAATCTTACTATTATTAGTTGGACGAAAAATAGATTAAGTCAAATTATTGTTTCTCAATCAGCTAGTTGGGATAAAACTCAAAAAGTTTGGAATTTAGTCAATGGCTCAATTAATTATTTTACAGAAAATAGTTCTGATAACTTTAGTAAGCAGTTTGATTATTTAAAATTACCTTTATCTAGAAATTTATTTGCTTTAGTCAGTCAAGAACGCAATCCCGAAGAAATGAATATTCAACAAGCTAACCAATATTTAAATTTAATCAAACTGACAGGCGATGATAAAAATATTAGGTTATTTCAAGTTAGAATTCAACAAAAATTTGCTTTTCCATTTATTTGTTTAGTTTTTGCTGCGATCGGTTCTATTTTAGGTGCTAGTAGTCAAAATATTGGTAGAGCAAAAAGTTTTGGATTTACTGCATTAATTGTTTTTATTTATTATTTATTTAGCTTTTTAGTTAATGCTTTAGGATTAGTTGGGGTTTTATCACCTTTTTTAGCTAGTTGGTTACCGAACTTTCTTGGATTAGGATTAGCTGTTTGGTTGCTAATCAAAACTTCACTCTAAAGAATGTAGTTTTGATTTTTGCGGGAATTAAAATCCCGCAACTTCTACACAAGTTTTTAAGGTTTTAAGCCGTATAACCAAACAATTAAAATTGGTGTAACAATTGCCATTAATAAATTAAGTGGTCCACCAACACGGAAGAAATCAGTAAATTTATAGCCACCAGGACCATAAACCATGGTATTAGTTTGATAACCAATAGGAGTCATAAAACTATTAGAAGCAGCAAAAGTTACTGCAAACATAAAAGCATAAGGATTTAAACTTAACGATTTTGCAACTTCAACAGCGATGGGAATCATTAAGACAACTGAAGCATTATTGGAAAGAATCTCTGTAAGTAAAGAAGTAGCAACAAAAAAGAATAATAAAATCCAATATCCTGATAAATTGCCACCTAAAGAAAGTAAAACATCTGCTAACCATTTGGTTGCACCAGAATTATCCATCGCTGTACCTAGAGGAATTAATCCAGCTAAGAGAAAAATAACATCCCAACGCACCGAGCCGTAAATCTCCCCTGGTTTAAGACAACCAGTAATTACCATTAAAATTACACCAACCAAAGCTGTAACTAAAATTGGTAGTAGATTAAAAGCAGCAACAATAATTACAGCTAAACAAATAGCTAAAGCAATCCAAGCTTTATCAGTTCTTAAATTGTCTAATTCTTTCTGTTCCATTACTAGTAATTCTCTAGTAGTCTGTAAACCAAGAAAACTTTCTTTAGCTCCTTGAACTAACAATAAATCACCAAAACGTAGGGGAACTTTTCCTAACCGATCTCTAATTAATTCTTCTCCACGACGAATAGCGAGAACGGTAGCATTATATCTTTGTCTAAAGCGTAAATCTTTGAGAGTAGAACCAATTAAACGCGAGTTAGAAAGAATTAAAACTTCTGCAATGCCGAGTTCTCCCTCGCTTAATTCTGTTTCTAAATCTTCTTTATTGAATTTGACATCAGGAAAAATTTCTAAGCCTTTTTGGTCTTTTATTTTGAGTAATTCTGCGCTACTACCACGAACAAGTAAAATATCTCCAGCATTTAAAACTTTATCAGCAATGGGTTGAGGAAATTGACTACCGTCGCGGATTAATTCCAAAATATCTACATCAAATTTACGTTGAATTTCACTTTGTCGTAATGTTTGTCCGATTAAAGTAGAACCAGGCGAAATAATTACTTCTGTAACATAATCTTTTAACCCGTATTCATCACTAACTAAATCGCCACTAGTTTGTTTACGATTTGGTATTATTTTGGGAGCAATAAAAGCTAAATAAAGAAGACCAATAAAAAAAGTAATTATTCCTAAAACTGTAAATTGAAATAGTCCAAATTCTCCATAACCTAATTTTTTGGATACTCCACTAGCCAAAATATTAGTAGAAGTACCAATTAAAGTGAGCATTCCTCCTAAAATTGTCACAAAAGACAAAGGCATCAACAATTTAGAAGGAGAAATATTCTTTTTTTTACACCAGTCTTCGATAATAGGAAGAAATATAGCAACTACAGCAGTGTTATTAATAAAAGCAGTAATGGGACCGACAATTGCACCCATAACTAAGATTTGTTGAGTAATATCTTTTCCACCGTATTTAATTAACCAATCTCTGGCTATTTGTACTACACCAGTACGAGTAACTCCTGCACTAAGAATAAACATTGCTAAGACAGTAATTGTTGCTGAATTTCCAAAACCTTCAATTCCTTCTTCTGGTGTAACTAAACCTAATAGAATTAAGACAATCGCAACGGCTAACGCAGTGATATCAACAGGAAGCCATTCAAAAATAAAGGCGATTAAAGCCAAAACTAAAACCCCAAGGGCTAGAGCAATGTCCATAATTTAAGGTAAATAGTAACGATTAAAATTTCCACGATAGCTTAAGATGTACACGATACCAAAAAAAATAATTTTTATATCGAAATAATTAATAATTTAAAGTTATCGATGACAACTGAACTTTAGCAGTAAAGGCACACAAACATTATTGATGTCAAAAATATTACAAGCGACGAACTAATCTTTCGAGAACGGGAACCAAAATTAGAAATTATCGCTTGATCCCAGTTAACGAGATGCTTCATTTCGTGGAGTTTACCGTCGAACGAAGTGAAGGACTCTATTCAGCATGACATACTTGTACTTTTCAGATAATCTGTTAGTCCAAGTTTTTTGTAGAAAAGTAACTGATGGACATTATGAAAGTAAAAAATCAGTGAAGATTATCATACTTTGAGGTTTGACTATCGAATTGGTTGGGTGCGTTAATGACGCACCTTTTTTTGAGCAAAGCTAACTGTCGTGAGAGATGCCCAATAAAGCTTTGAAAATTACTTCTTTTTCCTTACTATTCATAAGATTAGCTTGAATCATTTTGAAGCAGCTTAAAAAAATCTTCAGTAAAATTGGATATCGTGACTTTTGGAGATGCAGTTGGCTTATTAAGCAAAATTACTTTACTGGAAAAAATTTGTTAGCCAGCTAAATTAGGATCGCGTGCATATTTTTCGTAAATCTAAATATAGAGTTGATCGACTCTGTCAGCATTTAACCCAATAATGGGAATTATAGAGTTGTAAGTGATCTGAATACAGTAACCCTATTTTTTCTTTATTTGTGAATTCTTATTTTTATGACCACTCTTAGTTCTTTATTTAAAACTAAACGTCAAGAAAATGTGCGTACTGTTGGGCGACAATTTCAATCTATTGTGATTACTATCTCGATCACAGCGTTTTTGTTTGGAGGAATCGTCTGGCGTTTAGCTTATTTGCAATTAGAACAAGGAGATATTAATAAAGCCAAAGCAGAAGATAATCGAATTCGTCTCGTTCCGAAACCACCAGTTAGAGCTAATATTTTTGATCGCAAAGGTAAAGTTTTAGCAACTACTCGTTTGTCTCATGCTGCTTATGTCTGGCCTAAAGCTCAAAAACAAGCTAATTGGAACCAAATCAAGCAAATTTTAGCCCAAATTCTGAATGTACCCCCAGAAGAGATTCAGCAAAAAGTTGAACAAGCAGGTTTTAATTATCCTAGCCTTATTCCCATCGCTCGTAGTCTAACTCCTACCCAAATTACAGCAATTGAAGAATATCGCCCCCAACTCAAATGGGTAGAAGTAGATATCGATCGCGTTAGATACTATCCTAATGGGAAAACAGCAGCCCATGTTCTTGGTTATACAGGAGAAATTAATCAAGAAGAACTCAACGCCAAGAAAAAAGATGGTTATCGTCTTGGTGATGTAATTGGCAAAATGGGGGTAGAAGAGTCTTTTGAATCAAAGTTAAGAGGAGCATGGGGAGGTTTAAAGCTAGAAGTAGATGGCAGTGGTAAAGTTTTGCGATTTTTGGGTGAAAAACCGCCTAAATCGGGTAAGGATTTGACTTTAACTATTGATCTAGAACTACAAAAAGCAGCCGAAGCAGCTTTGGGACAACAAAAAGGTGCCATCATCGCCCTTAATCCCAACAATGGGGCAGTTCTTGCGATCGCTAGTTACCCTAGTTTCGATCCTAATGTGTTTTCGACTCGAATTACTCCTGAGATTTGGCAACAATTACAGTCACAAGGAAATCCTTTTTTAAATATGGCTTTACGTGGTTTTCCCCCTGCTTCTACTTTTAAAGTTGTTACCGACACCGCAGGTATGGAATCGGGTAAATTCCCTCCTCATACGGTTTTAGGTACTTATGGCGGTATTAATATAGGCGGAACTTATTTTCGAGAATGGAATCATGCTGGTTTTGGGCCGATGGGTTATGTTGGTGCGTTAAGTTGGAGTAGTAATACTTTTCACGCTCAAATTGGCCGTGGAGTAGGCGGAGAAACCCTCATTAAATGGGCGAGAAACTATGGTTATGGTCAAAAAACAGGAATAGAACTTCAAGGCGAAACTTCAGGTTTGATTGCTGATGATGCTTGGAAACGTCTCAACTTTAATGACTGGGGTTGGACAGTAGGCGATACAGTTAATATGTCTATCGGTCAAGGTTTTACCCTTGCTACACCTGTACAAGTAGCAGTAATGTTTTCTGCGATCGCTAATAATGGCTATCGAGTTAAACCCCATCTATTAGAAACAGACAATCAGACTAAACAAGCAGAAAGAGTCAATTTAAACCTGAAACCTAGTACTCTTTCAACTCTTCGCAATGGTTTAAGAGGTGTGGTCACTAGTGGTACAGGTACAAGATTAAATGTTCCAGAAATACCCTCTGCTGCTGGAAAAAGCGGTACAGCCGAAGCTCCTCCTGGTAAATCTCATGCTTGGTTTGGTGCTTATGCACCTTTTGATCAACCCGAAATTGTAGTGGTAGCATTTGCCGAACATTCTGGCGGTGGCGGTGGTTCAATCGCAGGACCAATGGTACGTCAGGTAATGGAGGTTTATTTTAATCACAAAGCAACTAATAAATAACTTGAATTTTTGAGAAACAATGACCAGACAATTCTGAAATGTAGGTTAATTGATAATCAAAATAAATTTTTGAATTTTTGAGAAAGCGATGGAGTTTCTAATACAAAATTAAAGAATGTTTGCCACAGAGGAATTATGAGTAGGGGCAATGCCTTGCCATCGACGTGAATTTATTTCACGCCACAGCACGGACGGCTGTAATGTGGCCCGCAGTTGGCGACATCGCGTCCTCCCCTTGCGTATCGGGATTCTCGTTTACGAGATGTGTCCTGAGTGTTTTTGTGATTAATAAAAAAAGTTTTTCAAAGCTTATATCATGTTAAAAATATACTCAAAATAAAACGCCAATAAAGATATTTACCTCAGGATCATCAAACTGCGGTTTATGCTCTTTACTGGCGCACTTCCACTTCTCCAGATTGAGATTAACTGGGTAAAGCCAGTCACAGCAAGCTTTGCTGTTGAAAGGCGGAGTACCTTCGACTCAATCCAATAAATAATCTAGTCGCGATTAATATTATTGCAATCTTTTTAGTAAATGAGGGGATATTTATAGAATCTTAGCTAATTTGATACAATTTTGTTGCATTATTTCTAAGCTTATCTTGAATTATTTAATTAAATTTAAAATGATAAATTTATAATTATTTAATTTAAAGCAAAACTTAAACTATCATTCAAAATTATAAGATTAAGATATAGCGGTTAATTGGGCTAATATTTCTTTAATTAAAATGGCGAAAAACTTTCTTGTTAATATTAATAATATTATCTAGCGATATACTCGGACACAAAGTGCGACAAAGATTAAAAGACTGTCAATAACAAAATAAACTGTTTCATCCCTTCAGTAACACCAAAACTCGCTCAAAATTAACAAACGTAAAGAAATACAACTCAATTAGACACAATTAACAGACTTTGATTTTTCTGCTACAGCCGACATGATATAAAACCTTTGAGATAGTAACAATTTTCAATTTCAAATAACTTAACATTTATTAATTTCATGACTGCTACTTCAACCACAAACCAATTAGGTTTAGCTTCACGCTTAGTTAATGGAATCTTAGCGATTAAACCTTTGGCAAATTTTGCCAAATATCGAGCTAGAAAAATGATGATCGATAGAGCCGAAGCTCTTGGTGTACCATGGCGAGAAAACGTCCGTCAATTGAGTCGGCGTAACTGGGATGCTGAAATCGCTGCTATAACTAATCCTCAATTACAATATCCTGATTATTATTTGCGTTCTTTCCATGCTTATGAACAAGGCAATCTGAGTTGGGAAGCAGCTTGGGAAGTCGAGTCAGCAGCTTATGCAGTTCATTCGACAATTTGGTCAGATAAGAGTGCCAAAGGAGATACTCAATTACGCCAAAGCTATCATCAAGTCATTCAAAAGCAACTCTCAATTCAACCTCAAGATATTCTCGACATTGGTTGCAGCGTAGGAATGAGTACGATGGCTCTTCAAGAGATTTACCCTCAAGCTCAATTAACTGGAGTTGATTTATCACCCTATTTTTTGGCTGTTGCTCAGTATCGTTGCCAAAAACAGCAAAATAAAGAGATTAAATGGTTACACGCTGCTGCGGAAGCGACTGGTTTAACTGAGGCTTCCTTTGATTTAGTTTCCGCTTGTTTATTGTTCCACGAACTTCCCCAAACAGCAGCCCAAGCAATTATCGCCGAAGCTCGTCGTCTACTTCGCCCAGGAGGATATCTGACCATCATGGATATGAATCCTCAAGCAGAAGTGTATAAAAAAATGCCTCCCTATGTGCTTACTTTACTGAAAAGTACTGAACCTTATTTGGATCAATATTTTAGTTTAGATATTTCTCAAACTCTAGTTAATGAAGGTTTTAATGCGCCGAAGATTGTTCCTAATAGCCCTCGTCATCGCACAATTGTGGCTCAAGTTGGCAATTAAATCTCAATATATTACTGATGTCTAATCAATAAAATATTAGTTATAAAGGATCGCATAAGTTGATAGTCGAGTTCTGTGTAATACAGTCATCGGTACATCAAGGTTTGAACCACTTGATGGGGCAAAAATTAATGTCCTTAATAATTCTCAGAACTCCTTATTTTAGACAATTACCAATAACTAAAGATGAATTCATCTGGCAATCAGACTCAAGACAGCCATCAAATAGACAGGATTCGTATCCTGATTGTAGACGATCAAAAAATGATTAGAGAGGGACTCAAAGCCCTAATTAATACAGAAGAAGACTTGGACGTAGTAGGAACAGCAGAGGATGGAGAAGATGCCATTAAACAAGTAGAAAGTCTCCAACCTAATATCGTCTTAATGGACATGGAAATGCCAGGACTTGATGGTATGGGTGCTACTCAAGTAATCTGCGAACAGTTTCCTCATATTAAAGTTTTGGTGTTGAGTACTTATGATAATCAGGAATATGTAGCTCGTTCTTTAGGTGCGGGAGCAATGGGTTATTTACTTAAAGGAACTCCTGCCAAAGAACTTACAGAAGCAATTAGATCGGTATACCGTGGTTATGCTCAAATTGGCCCTGGAGCTTTTCAGAAAATCTTACCATTAACACCAAAAAGCTTTTCGGATTCAGCTTCTGCTGCTGCATCAGAGGTAAAGTCTCAATCAGCAGTAAATGGCAATGGTAAACTGGTGGCTACTCTGCCTCGAGAAAATCGTTCTCCTTCAGCTTTAGCCATTAAAAATAGTTCGGGTTTGGCTGACCGTAAATTCGAGGAAACGGTTGTGCTACGTCAATCTCCTCGCTGGTCGCGAGCTATTATTTGGTCTATCATTGGCGTAACGACCTTTGCTGTAATTTGGGCATCTGTGGCTAAAATTGAGCAAGTCGTACCTGCTCGAGGACAACTTAAACCAATTGGGAAAGTACAGGAAATACAAGTTCCTACTAATGGTGTAGTTGAAGAAGTTGAAGTTGAAGAGGGACAAAAGGTTAAAAAAGGCGATCTATTACTTACTTTAGATGAAACTACTTCTCAAGCCCAACTAGAATCAGAAAAAAATATTCGTCAGTCTTTGTTACAAGAAAATAAATTCTATCGGGCTTTGATGAATGGGGAGGTAACAGGAAACACCGTTGAAAATACGATCGCATCTTTGAATATTCCGCGAGAAATTGCTTTTTTGGCGCGCAATCGAGGAGAATTACTCGCAGAAAATCAACTATTTCTTTCTCAGCTTGGTGCAGGTAGTGACAATCTATCGGCAGAACAATTAGCTCGTTTTAATGCAGCACAAACCGAGCTTCAATCTCGTACCGCAGCAGCTAGATTAGAAGCAGAACAACTAGAAAAACAACTCAATCAAAATCAGGTACAACTTACTGATGCTCGTGCCAAATTAGCTACAGCTAGACAAGTTCTAGCCGAAATTAAACAGCGCAATCAAGATGCGATCTCTCAAGCAGAGGAAAGTTTAAAAATTGAACGAAAAATTCTTCAATCTGTTGAACCGTTATCTAAAGAAGGTGCTTTATCCCAATTTCAGGTCGAAACCCAGCGACAAAAAGTGAATGATCGTTATAAATCTCTAATCGAACAAAGAGCTACTGGGACAATTGAACGCAATCGTCAAGAACAAGAAATTCAAACTGCTCTGGCAGATATCGAAAGATTACAAGAAGAAGAACAAAGATTACGTCTCGACATCACTCAAGCTAGAGAGCAATTACTCAACACTACTTCTTTGTCGGAACGAGAAATTAGGGACAAAATGGCAGCAAATAATCAGCGGATTGCTGAAATTGACACTCAGTTGAATAAAAGCATTGTTGAAAATGACAAACGTATTTCTGAACTAAATAGTCAAATTAGTGGTACTGAACAAACTCTAAAATATCAAGCCTTGTATGCTCCTGTAGGGGGTACAGTTTTCGATCTCAAGGCTTATCCTGGTTACGTGCCACCAGCAGGACAAAATGCAGAGCCAATTTTAAAAATAGTACCTGACGACCAGCTTATTGGAGAAGTGTT
Source organism: Stanieria sp. NIES-3757 (assembly GCA_002355455.1). Taxonomy (NCBI): domain Bacteria; kingdom Bacillati; phylum Cyanobacteriota; class Cyanophyceae; order Pleurocapsales; family Dermocarpellaceae; genus Stanieria; species Stanieria sp. NIES-3757. The sequence goes on along the minus strand of AP017375.1, from coordinate 1,730,119 downwards.
TATTACTACTAATGATATTGGTTTTGTTCAGAAAGGAATGGTTACGGATGTTAGAATTGATACTTTTCCTTTTAGTGAATTCGGAGATGTCAAAGGCACCGTTAGTTCCATCGGCTCGGATGCCTTAGAACCGGATCAAACCTACGATTATTTCCGCTTTCCTGCCAAAATTGAACTAGAAAGGCAAGATTTCACCATTAAAGGTAAAAATATTCCCCTACAATCAGGTATGTCTATTAGTGCAAATATCAAAATTAATGAAAATCGAACTGTGTTGAGCTTGTTTACAGAACAATTTTTTGTTGGTTTAGACAAATTCAAACAAGTTCGATAGTTGCCATTATGGCGAGTAATTATTTGATTAATTTTCAGTTTACTCGCTATCTAAGGTTAATCCGTTCAAATAGTTGGATAATTAGACAATACTTGTTGATAGAGTGCTTGTTGCTGTGGACTCTCGACGACTATTTCGATTCTGACTTTTCGGCGATCACGCAGTGCCAGCCCTTCGGGCTGATCGCTAGAAGGTAATTGACTAATCTTGTGCAGAATTTGATTGGCTACTTCTAGAGATTCAAACTCGCCTTTAACTAAATATTCAGTTGCGTTTACTCCTGTGTGATTATAGTTTGATTGATTAATTGTTTCTTTTTCTAAATCAATTGTCGCGAGTAATTTATTTTCTGGTTCGACTTGTTCAATAATTAAAATTTCTCGACGTAAGGGAACTTCTACGATCCGCGTTTCAATCTGCTTACGAACAACAATTTCACCAGCTTTGTTTTGACGACGATTGACAATTATTCTTTCTTCTAATAAAGGAATTGTGCGTTCAAATTCATATTCGTGATGATTTATTGCTGTCTTTTGTAATTGTTGAGATTGAGGTACAGGCTGATAAAGAGGTAGTTGTTCAACTTGTTTTGAATTTAAATTAACTACTATTTGTTTATGAGGTACATTAACTTCTTGAATTAATTCAAAATTTATTTTTCTTAATTCTGATTCCGACTTGGCTGTTAATAAATTAATTAATAGATTAATTCTTTTTTGACTATCATAGTAAAAATCTTTAATCGTAGCAAAAATTTTACCGTAACAATCAACTACCTGATATGAAATCAATTGTTGATTTAATTGGGTTAATAATAAACTTAACTCTGCTTGTTGAGCTTGTCTATTAATATAGTTCATGTTCATAAGATTATCTGTATTGTTAAACTTTTTAGAGTAAAACTTACGCAATCAAATATTTGGCTGATGCGTAAGTTTACTTTAGTTATGTTATTGTTAATGAGCCAATCTTAGAAAGATTTAACTAATTGGATACTTAGAGTTTTTTCGGCGGTAATTATTATCTCCGTTCAATGATAGGATTACCATCCGCATCTAGCTCTAATTCTTCACGACGAACTGTTTCATTAGCAGTAACAGTATCTTGTTCTACTTCTTTGCGGATTGATACTTCTTCGCGAACGAAAGCTTGTTTTTCAATATCAGCAGATTCTTCATAAACCTCGATTCGAGCAACTTCACCTTCTTGGAAAGAAGCTTCACCAGGGGTAACCGCTACATTTTCAGTAGGACTATGACGCTCAATGACAACCCGTTCTTTTTCTATAGGAACAGAAACTTCTGCGGTTTTAGTTTCAACTCGTTTACCTACTGTCACTGAACCAGTACGAAAACGTTCTTTATTAGCAACTAAACGCTCTTCATAGAGTTTGAGATTTTGATGATCGCGCTCACTCATATTGTACAACGCAGGTTCTTTGTCGTATCCGTAGGTATCACGGTCGTAAGTAGTGGTTGTACTAGCAGTAGTAGTAGTCCGAGGTGCAGTACGATAGATGTTTCTGACTCTTTCTTCATAGTCGTAGTCAACTGTCATGCTATCGTCGTATTCGGGTAGATTTTCTGCTTGTTCTTTAGTTAAACCTACTCCATAAAGACGTTGTCGAGCGCGGTCGATCCGAACACGACCAACAGGAATAATAATTTTTTTACCAAAAATCCAAACGCCAGTATCTACTACGAAATAACGGAAATTACCTTCTGAATCAACTAAAATATCTTTAACCGAACCAACTTTTTCGTCAGTATCGCTATAGAAGGAATAATCTAGTAAGTTGTCGTTATCAAAAATGTTGCGATAGTCTGGATAAATATCTCTGATTTTATACAAACCTCTTCCTGAAGTGGTATGGAAATTATTACGATGAGACATTAAACGCTCTTGATAATTACGAAGATTACCATGATCGCGATCGCTTAATTGATAAAATGTTGGTTCGTTATCATAACGGTAAGAGTTGCGGTCATAGTTGGTAGCTGTTGCAGCAACAGATGTTCCAGCAGTAGCAGCAGCCATGCTAGAAGATTCAACTCCAGTACGATAGGTATTTCTTACCCGTTCTTCGTAATTATAGTCAACAGTCATGTTTTCATCGTATTCGGGCAATTGATTGGCCTGATCTTCTGTTAACCCGATTGCATAGATGCGTTCTTGAGCATAATCTACATTGGCGCGACCGACTGGTAAGAGTACTTTTTTGCCAAAAATCCAAAAACCTGTATCAATTACAAAATAACGGAAACGACCTGTTTCATCGACTAAGATATCGTGGACAGAACCGATTTTCTCGTTATTAGAGCTATAAACAGAGAATTTTTTAATATCGTCACCACCAAAAATATCGTCTTTATAATCAGGATAGACATCGGCAATTTTAGCTAAAACCATACAAGAATTTCTCCTTTAATATTTTTTTTGTTATTTCTACGTTATTAAAAAAAACAATTGTTTTCATCTAACTTATGAAATATATAAACCGCGCATTTATCTATATCTAGCTATAGAGAGTATTTGAACGCAATAAGATATCAAACGCTATATTTAAAGCAAAATATTTATTTTAAAAAATATTTACTTGATTAATCTCGTAGATCGACAATAATTACTTTAGGTTTGTTGTTAATAACTTGACTTGGAGGATAAATCCGATTTTTTGTAAGTTTTGGACTAGTTTGCTCCCTGTTTTCGTCAATTATAGTGAAGGTTGGATTATCTATTTGTAGTTGAGGTTCACTAATGGTTTTTGATTGCTCATCAAGACTATTTTTAAGAGGTTTTGATTCAATAATTTCTTGGTTTTTTATTTGGGAGTCACTAATAGTTTTGGGTTCGTAATCCAGATTATTTTTAAGTAATGTTGATTCAATTATTTGATGATTTTCTATTGGTTTGATTGGTCGAGCATTGATTTCTGGTAAGTGTTTAGAAGATTCAGCAATAGTTGAATTTGAATTCAATTGTGGCTCGGGATCGAGTTTAGATTGATGAACCCCGTCATAAATATTCCATTCATCAATGTCATAACGCTCAAGAATATGTTGAGCCTCAATTAATTGGGACTCTGTACCATCAATAATAATTAAATAATCTCCCCTAAGAATTCCGTCTCGATAAATTTTTACTCTTGTTTCAGGAATTCCTAAACCAATTAAAGCTCCAACTAAACCACCAGTAACTCCGCCAATTGTTCCTCCTGCTAAAGCTGTTACAAGTGCGGTTGCTTCTGTTCCAGCTAGTAAAATTGGTCCAATCCCAGGAATTGCTAACACACCTAAGCCGATTAATAAGCCAGTAATACTACCAATTGCTCCCCCAGTTAAAATACCTGTTACTGCACCTTCTTGGGTATGATTACCGCGATAATCTTGTACATCAATTCCGTGAATCTCTTGTTCTCCTTGAGCGTTGCGAACCACGATCGCAACTTGTTCCATTGGGAAACCTGAATTTTTTAGCTTTGAAACTGCTAATTCTACTTGTCTGCGATCGCTAAAGAGTCCTACTCCTCTTTTTCTAGGTATTACTTCCATTTAAATTGTGACCTTTTAATCAAATTAAGTATAGTTAAATCACTAATAGCTAATACTTTGATTGTCTTTAGTTGTGCTGATTATTTCGTCTATATAAAGAAATAAATTAGTTGTAGGAAAGAAAGAAACTAACAGTTAAATTCATTACAGTAGATCGACTTGGTTTACCCTTAATTTACAAATGAGCCAATTAATGTTAAAACATGGAAATCTATCTTAAGATAGATAACTAAAAATAAGCTTTCTGGTTGTCTCTACTTCAAGCCGAAGTTTCTATGGAAAACAAACTTAAAGAACTCATGGGTAAGCCAAATGTTTGGCTTTATGTCAAAAGCAGCAATGGTTGGATTAAAAATGTGGAAATTCTTGAGGTCAATCATGAAACAGTAACATTTCGTTACGAACATGAATCGGAACTCGAAAGCAAGGTTTGGGAAAAAACTACCAGACTCGATAATATTGCCGAAGTAGATCTGCGTGTGCTTGCTGTACCAAAAGATAAGCAGCAGATTGAAAATATGAGACAAAGATTAACTCGACTTCTAGAGCAAGAATAAAATCTACCATCGATTAGATGTTTGACTAAGTTGTTTTGACTATAATGGGGCGATGAGACTCAAACAACTTAGTATATGACTCAAGCTATAGAAAAAGCGATCGCTCTTAAACAAAAGTTAGTAGATTTTGTTTATGATGCTGAAGGAGAACTTGCGGTTGCCCTAGAAACTTATGCTGCTGAACAAAGTAAAAAAAGTAACTACGGAATCAAACAGCAGAATTTAACTATCGATACTTTTATTACAGAAGGAAAAGTCGGTACTCAAACTCCTTTAACCATGTTTTTAGCTCAAACTGATTTATCAGAGAGCGATCGCAATTTACTACAAAATTGGCAAAAAAATTTTACAGGCTTATTTGAAATTCAACAAATTCAAGCAAATTGCTTTGATTTAATGAACTGGCTTACTGCCAAAAAATATTGCGTCTACACTCACTCTCAATTGCCTACTAAAGAGATGAACAGATGGCAACCTGGAGAAATCATCTTAACGCGAATTGCACCGATTAACGAACAGGAATGGTTCTTTTTTAGCGATTTTATTACCAAAGGTAGATTGAGTAAGCCTAAATTAGCTGTCGCCATTGGAGAGTTTAAAAGTAATTATCCTGACTTTCTTTATGGTGATGCACCAGAGTTATTAGAACAAGCTTGGGACTCAGTAGCGGAATATCATCAAGAATTTGTTGATTTTTTCAAAAGCGATCGCATTACCTTACCTGGACGAGAGCTTAATCAAAAAATTAGCGAACTGCAACAGCAAATGAGCAAAAAACGTCTAGCAGCAGCAGGAATTGATGACTCTCAGTCTTTTCAATCGATTATGGCTTCTACCGGTGCAAATGAAGCAGAAATTACCGAGGCAGCAACCGAATTGGGTGCAGATGCGGAAACAGTTGCCAAAGTATTAAAAAGTAAAGAAAAACTTTCTATGGTCACTCCTAAAGTAGAGTTACCACCAGAAATTAAACAAGCTGGACAAGTGACAGTGTTTTCTCATCCACGTTGGGGACAAATGTTTCTCCCTAGCTACACTAAATTTGTTGAATTACTTCAAAGCGAGAATTTTCAAGAACAACCAAACTTTCAATTAATAGTTCGTAAATATCTAGAAGAGCCTCAAATTAATTTTTATATTTGGCAACAATTAAAAGAAGAATTTCCCACTCAGTTAGAAAACTTGTTACAAATTTTCCTCCAACGTCCTAATTTCAAACTAGAAACAGATTTAGAAACCACACTCTTAGAATACGATAAATCTTCAAAACCTCAGTTACCTGAAATAGCGAGCGTTCCCTTGCATTTACAAACTCTATTTGAAGAAGCAGTAGCACAAGTGCAAAAATCTAAATATAAAACTAAAAAGAAAAAGAACGCTAGAGGATTTAAGTAAAATTGTGATTTTGGTTATTCAACAGAGTTAAGAATGGAAACTGCTCCGCAGGCGCGTATGCAGTTACTTTTTCTCAATTACTGGTCACCAAAATACTCTTTATTTGTCAAATAATTACCACATTAATTAAACTGCACGACGAGTAATTAGACCCCAAATAAAGATTAATAACAATGAACCAAGAACAGCAAAAATGATACTAGGAATAGTTAAAGCTCCTACTGAAGCTGCTGCTGCTCCTGAGCTTCCTAATAATACTTGACCTAGATAACCGCCTACTAATGCACCCAATATTCCTAAGCCAATCGTAGCGAAAATACCACCACCTTGAGAACCGGGATAAATTAATTTAGCAATAGCACCTGCAATTAAACCTAATACTATCCAAGCGATAATACCCATATTTTCTCCTATTTTTTAATAAATATCAATGAATAATTTAATTATTTTTGCTCAAACTAATTCCTAGCTTAATTAAGCAGCGCGACGAGTAATTAAACCCCAAATAAAGATTAAAAGCATAGCTCCTAAAACTGCAAAAATGATACTAGGAATAGTTAAAGCTCCTGCTGAAGCTGCTGCTGCCCCAGAACTTCCTAATAATACTTGACCTAGATAACCGCCTATTAAAGCACCTAAAATTCCTAAGCCAATCGTAGCGAAAATACCGCCACCTTGATGTCCTGGATAAATTAATTTAGCTAAAGCACCTGCAATTAAACCTAATACTAACCAAGCGATAATACCCATGTTTTTTCCTCTTTTTTAATAGAAATGTGATTATTAATCTTGTTTACATCCATGAGTATAAGTGAAGCTTGGCTAGACTTTCTTCTATCTTTTAATAGATTAATTAGTCTATCGAATTAAATAGCTTACTTTGTTTGGTTTGATTAGAAAAACAATTAATAATGATTGTTGACTCTATCTCGACTTAGTTGGTCGGAAGTTATACCAGACCTATTCGATTTGTGAAAAAAATTTTTCTATTTTGTAAAGAGAATTAATCAATTCTCCCTAACGAATGTTTATGAAGAATTAACCGACGCTATTTCTCTGTTTGTTATTAAATATTGAGATGTATTCCATTAGGCTGAAAATTTTCATACGCCTTACTCATATTTAAATTAAAATAACCTATATTAAATGTTTTTTGTTGATAGTTAGTCGGTGGCTAAACATCTCTTCGAGTAGTTTAATAACAATCAACTATTAATAATGAACAAGTAATTGTAATATAGTTTTTTTCTTTATATATTTAGAATTGCTATACTTAAGAATTTATACTAATTTCCTCAAAAAAAATGTATTTTATTGAAATAAAAACAGCAATAGAGCTGTGATAACCACAACTCTATTAATAATTTTCAAATAAATTGTTACTAATTAGACAATGTTTACTCTTCTGAAGAATAAATACGATTGATAATTAAAACTGGTTTTTCTGAATATTCTGCCTCTAGTTTTTGTCTTACTTCTAAATCTTCAGTTAGTTGATAATCGCGTTCTATTTCCTTGAGAATAAAAGGTCTGACAACACCTGTTACAATAATGTCTTTGTCCTCAGCAGGAATTGGTTGACCACTTTGATTAAGAACTAATAAATTATCTTCACCTACTACTTTATCGACACTTTCAATTACTTCGCCTTGACCAATAGTAAAAGTATTAGTTCCTAAAACTTTTGATACTTCTCCTTTAACAGCAACCGACTTATTATAATAATAATCGGGTTCTCCAGTAATTTCTCTTGGCTCAGGAGATAAGGCAACATAATTAGCAAATATAACTGGTTTATTTTCGTAATCTACATATAATTCATCATTTAAATCTAAACCATATTTTTGTTCTACATCAGCTAAAACAAACTTCCCTACTGTGCCTCTGACTTGTAATTTATCATCTTCTTCTGGTAAACCTGGAATAGATGAATCGGAAGTGTTAATAACTAAAACTCGATCTTTATCAACTACATCTTGAGGAAATGGTTGATTTTCAAGAATAAAAGCTTCTTCTGACATCACTTTATCAATTGAGCCTCTAATTGTGACGGTTTGACCGAGTAATTGATCGACATTATCAGAGACATTTTCCACTTCTTTGGCAGAATCAATTGACCCATTTTCTTGAGCTTTTGCGTTGGTAAAATAAGCAGAACTAGTTAAAGGAAGAGCTATGGCTGTTAACAATACTAATCCAACTTTTACACTAATATTTCTTATTCCCATATAATAAAATTATTTTTTACTACAAACTATTTAGTTTCAATACTTTTTATATTTATAGCTAAAACAAAGAGCAATTTAATATAGCTTTAGTTAGATTTTTCCTAAAACTTTGTCTATATTTAATTTTTGATAAAAAGTTTAAATTAAGCGTTTTTGAAAAGCGATTATTTGCTAAAAAATCAAATGACAAAAGTATAATTATATTTTTAGCTGACTGTGTAGAGCATAATCGTCAGATCTGACTTTTAACTATACTTTCAAGATTGACTCTTTGAAGAAATTGGTATTCTCGATTATTTAAATCACAGCAAATAACTAAGTTGATTGGGCATACTAAAGTTGGCAATCTATACTAAAGAATAAAATTTATAAATTAGATTTGATTATTTTTGTGAAAATTACTTGTTATTATCCTCCAAACTAGATTTAGTTTGCCAGACAACCTTTTTGACTTGATTAAAAAAATTTATGTTTGTTTTGTTGTTATTTTGTGGAATTGCTGTGATTAGCGGTGGTTTACTTGGAAAAAAATTAGCAAGTCTGGGAATTAATTCAGATAACGCTCTCAAAAAATATCAAAAAATTTTGGTAGTATGCTTGATTGCGATCGCTTTGTTACTAATTAGTTTAATTATTATTGATAAATTTAATTTAATTACACTTTTACCTAAATTATTTCCTGTCAACTTTTTGTTGTATCTTGGGGCATATTATGATAAAATTATTTTTTTAACAGGATTTTTTTGTTTGGGTTTTTTGGTTTGTCTAGAATTAAATGGAAAACCCTCTCGCCAACAAATTCGTCAATTATTAGTAGCAGTAGGCGCAATTACTTTTGCTTTAAGTGTACTATTATATTTTTTACAACCAGTTGATCGCTTCCTGGGTAAATCATTAATCATCGATAATGTCGTAATTCAAACTACCGAATATACTTGCGCTCCTTCCGCGATCGCAACTTTAGCTCGTTATACAAAAATATCTTCTCAACTAACTGAAAAAGAAGCAGTGAAGCTTACCCAAACAACTATTTCTGGTACTAAAACTTTAGCCGAGATTCGAGCAATGAAAAAGTTGGGAATGAATCCAGAATATCAACATAATTTAACTATCCAAAATTTAATTAATTTAGGCAAACCAGCTTTGCTTCATGTCAAAGAAAAAAATAGAAATAATCAAGGGGTAAGATTTTCTCATGCAGTGGCATTACTAGCTATTGAGCCTCAAAAAAAATTATTTATGATTGGGAATCCTTACTATGGATTACAAATTAAAACCCTTGACGAGATGGAAAATTATTGGTTTGGGGAAGCAATAATAGTTAATTTGGAATAAAAATACTATTAAATTTACTTTAAGCAACTTAGAGAATGTCTCTTTTTAGATCAATTTAAATCTACAAACTAAATCTTTGTAGTAAAGCTGTAATTAATTTAGGTAAGCTTTTATTCAACTCGGAAGCATTTTTATAACTCAATTGTTTATATTGAGAAAAATCGAAAGGTAATTGACCATCTAAATCAGGACGTTGTTGCTGAGTCAATAAAATTTGTCCTGGATCTTTGGTTTCTAAAGCATAACCGATCTCAACACATACATTAGAATTAAGCAACAGTTGAGCAGAATCTTGACTGCCTACACTTGCGATCGGAGTACCATCGGCAATAAATAACAAACTCTTCCGAATCTTTCTTAATTGACTACTACTGAGACGCACAGGAGCATCATTGGCACGGGGAGCAACTTCTAAAGTCAAAGTGTAGCGCGATCGCGTGTTGATTTGTTCTATAGTTGATTCTAAAGCATTTTGTAGAGCTTCATTGGCTTGAGGATATTCTCGTTGCGGACTAAGATAAATAACTGGTTCTAGTCCTAATAAAGTTTCTTGTTTGGCAAAATAAATCTCTTGAGAAACTAAATCAATATTGGCAATTAAATAATTGCCACTCCCTTCAATATAAAATTCAATGCTTTCTCCTTCTAGGTAGCGCGCAAACCACTCCGATGCTTCTACTGTAGCGCGATCATCTAAAAAGTCTACTCGCAAGCCTGATTTTAATAAACTATTTCTACTCAAACGTAGATGGTGAGGTTTTTTAATTACCTCTTTAATTGGTTCATACTGCTCTAAGTACCAGGCTTTAAGCGCGATAATTGCCATGAGGATTTTACTGTTGCCGAAGAATACGATCTAGTAAATACGTATCTTAGCAGTAACAGCTAACATCTTCACCACATTGATCGGCTAAATAACAAATCGCTCGAAAACGTAAAGCTACTACCTCTTCATACAGAGGATTTAGTTTACACAAAGGAGGAATACACATAATAGTTCGTCCAAATAATTTAATCTTTCTTTCAAAAGGACATTGAGTTGGAATCAATTGACAAAGACGATGAGCCAAAATGCGATCGCCAATTTCAAAAGCGTTTAACCATTGGCGTACGGGGAAAAATAGATCAATTTTAGATAATCTTTTGTTGCTTTGTTGATTATTGTTAATCCAACCGCTGAAAAAAATATTTTTTGCTGTATAATCTCTTACATTCATGATTAACGAACTCTAATTTACTCAGTTGGTAGGGTCGCTCTGATGTAGCTACCCTCATTTATTTATTACGTTGGTTTTTCTTAATTCATGCCCTCTAATTTGATTAATAACAAATAAGTAAAGTTCCTGGATTTTGATAATGCAGTTTAAGCATTAAAATAATGATTCAAATAGACTTCCTTAGCTATGATTCTGTCTGACATAAAAAACAATGACATTAGCAATCTTACTGAATCTCAATAAAGTTTAATTGAAGATTCGGATAAGGTTTGATGTGATTTTGATTAGGTTTTTACAACAGTAACTACAGCTTGAATTTAAGCTCAATTAGTTAACTAATTAAGCCTAGTTTTGTTTTAATTTGGTTTTCTGTTCACTAACCGAAAGATAGTATAACGCTTCATTGAAAAAGTGGCAGGTTAATTTTGTAGCAAATCTTACGAAAATATAAATTTAATTGGATTTTTTTGTTCAAAAGTTTAAAAATGTATCTTTAAATACAGAAATAGCTAGACTATGATTTTTATTGCTCGACAGGTAAAAGGGAAAGGGTAAATGTTTTAATGTTTTGTCGTAATGCTATACAAACCATTTGAGATCTCTGACTATAACCACAAGCTTTAATCTTTCTCGGTATAGCCATTATATCAATCAATATTTCTGAAACACCTATTTTGAAGTTAAGTTGCTTAATGTTCGCGCTTTCTGAATAGTCTATTTTCAATAAAAAAGATACCAAATGGGTTCTATATAGTAATCATAAATCAATCATGAAAATAACTTTTGCCCTTTGGAAGGACTAGCTTTTGACATTGGGGGACTCTGAGGTTTCCTCTTTAAAAATTTTCAGCTTGAAGATAAATAACCAATTTTTTCTAAAGTTATTCTGATTTGTTCGCTTAAAAGATATTTTTGCCAATGAGAATTATTGATAATGTTTTGTTGAATAAAATCAAGATATAGTTTTTGTTGGTTTTTATTTAGTTGGTTTGGGATTAATTGAGATTTAGATAAAAGATAAACAAAATAATATTTTAAAGGAGTTTGAGCAATTTCTGGATTTAAATCGGTTGTAATAGTTGCGATCGCTTCTTGCCAATATTGATGAGAAATATAATATTTCAGTAGTTTTTTAAATAAGGTTATCGATTGAGTATCTTTACTAATTAATTTCCAGCAAGCCTGAACTTTTTTAACATTATCTAGCCAGCAATAAACTATTAAAGCTTGATTCCAATATTGAAGAGTTTCTAAGGCAGGAGCAAGATGTTTTAACCATAATTCTTCTTGAGGTTTTCCTGATTTAATCCATAGATAAATAATTATTTTATGTGCCTGAGCTTTGGCTAAATATTCAATTCCTTGAGGAAGTCCGACAACTTTAGCTTTAGCGAAATAATATTTAGTTTCATAAGATTTATCTGGGCAGTTATTAAAAATTTTTTCCCAAAATTTTATGGCTAAAGCATAATTTTTTCCTCGATAAAAACATTCTGCTGCATATTTCTTGGTTTCCTGATTACTAAACTCACCATGACTAGCTAAAACCGTTCCTATTTGTTGCCATTGCGGTAAAGAAAAAGGATAATTTTGTTCGAGTAAAATATGAATTATAGTTTGGTATTTGTTGAAAGCAATTTGCCCTTGAGTTGTATAAAAATAATCTGGCAGCTTAGGTTGTTGCAGTTCGCTTGCTAAAAACTCGGTAAAATTTAAAAAAGTGGCTAATTTAATTACTTTAGAATTAGTTTTAACTAAAATATTATCCACAGCTAAAAAATCAATTAGAGGAATTAAAGCTTGATATTTGGATAAATTTTTATCTTGATTTTCTTGAGAAGATAATAATTGTAATAATTGTTGCCAAGCCATTCCCAGCCAAAAACAATCACAAGCTTCAAATAAATCTTTTAAAGCTAAAAAATGTTGTCCTGCTTGAATAAAACTGCTATTAAATTTTAATGACCATGCCAAACAAAGTGTCGCTTGATAATGATTACCAAGTTGTTGATAAGCTTGATAAGCACGTTTTAAAGACTCAGGATTTTCAGTATTTAAACCATCTTGTTTAAAAGTTTGAGCTAAAGATTCTAAATCATCCGTAGCAATAATTTGCGGATTAGTTCCTACCTCAACTAATTGAATTTGTTGTTGCCACTCAAGTTTTGTTTTTGAACGATCAATTAAGTTTAAAAATTCTGCCAAAAAATTGCGATCGCTTGCATATTGCCAGAGTTTTTCTTCACCTCTTGGAGAATCAATAATAAATAAACGTTCGGTGGCGCGTGACACTGCAACATATAGTTTATTTAAAAAATATTTTTCTTCTTCTTTTGGTTCGGTTTTAAGTTGCCAAAGTCCTCGCGGACAACATTCACCAAATTTGTAGAGAATAACTTGTTTAAATTCTAAACCTTTAGCAGAAGTAGTACTTAAAATATTCCAAGGGATTTCTTCTTGATTTTCTTCTGTTAATAATTTACTTAAAATCTCATCTTGTAAAACAAAATCTTTTTCCCCACCTTCATCCCAAGGAATCAAAATTAAAGTGTCTTTTAATAAAGGTTGAATAGCTGCAATTGAAATATTTTGATCGATAATAAATTTCTGGGGAACAAATTGACTAAATTTTCTTGCTTGTTGGGGTTTAATCTCACTATAATTAAATAGAAATTTACGCCACAATTGAATTAAATTACTTAACCCAACAATCGAAGCTACAGAACGATAATTACATTTTAATTCAGTAAAATGTTTATCAAGAGGAAGTTTTTTAGTTGGCGTTAAAATAGAGAGAATTTCATTGTAAAAAGCTGCTTGTAAACTTTCCCAACGAAAGCCAGTAGGATTAAGAGTTTGAAGCGGATCGCCAGCAAAAGCGAAAGGAAAACTATCAATAAACTGTTCTTGTTCTAAATCGTAACAAGAAAAAACCGAAATTCCCATGATTAGTTTTAATTCTAATCGAGTAAAATCTTGAGCTTCATCACAAAAAATAGCTGTATATTCAGGACGATAACATTTAAGTTGTAAAACTTGACGAATTAAATCTTGATCGTCCCACAGTTGATTTTCTTTAGTATAGTTTTGATACCATCGCCAAACATAACGATAAATTTGTTGAAATTCTGCTACAGAAAGGCTTTTTTCTTTCTTAGGAATTTCTTGATAATCTTCATCAGTAAAATATTGATCGCGTTCGTCTAAATAATAACCTTTAATAAAAGTACGAATAGCTAACCAGCACTTTTCTGGAGTATAACTACGCCAACTACGACGACACAATTGGCGAAATCGATGAAAAGAAATATAATTGTCTTCCCGAAATAAAATTCTTGTTTCAGTTGGCAATAAGTTAAGTAAAAAAGATCTAAAAGTTTGAAAAAAAGGACTGATATTAGGGATTTGTTTTAACTCGTTACGGGCTGCTAAAAAACGATAGTTAGACTCTAATAAAGAAAAAACTTTACTTCTAGCTAATTCTGCAACGCCACGATTATAAGTAAGAAATAAAGGATGGGGTTTTTCATAAAGGTTTCGTTTGTGTTTATAACATTCTTTAATATGGCGATCGCAGTAGTCAGCAAATAAATAAAATAACATGGTAGACTTACCGCTTCCCGCTCTACCATTTAAAAATAAGGGTAAAGTTTTAGTAGTTGAAACAGAATGAAGAATAGCTTTTTCTTCCGCAGAAAGAGCTAAATTAACTCCATTACCTTGTTGAATAGCTAACCACATTTCTTGCACAGCTAGCAAGTAACTAGGATAAGTACGTTTAGCAATATTAGTTAAAATTTCCAGCGAAAAATTGTTGGTATTTTCCCACCAGTTTCCTCCATTACCTCTAACGTTTAAAGCATCTACAATTTCAGCTAATTCTCGCTCAGAAGGATGATGATTAAAAGGTGCAATTAAAAAAACAATTTGTTGTGGCAGGTAATCAATAAATGTTAAAAGACTAAATAAAACATATTTATCCTCTTGACCATAAATTTTTAGATGTTGCCATGGGGTTGCTTCGCCAATTGTGGCAAAATTATCAACAATTTTGGCAATAATTTGATAATAAATTGAACTGTGAGCAAAGATTTCCTTTTGACTAAATCGCTCAAACCAAATTTCACTTTCGTAGATCACACTGCTATCGGTATCCAAATCCCATCGGGGAGGTTTAAACCAAGTTAGTAAATTTTCAGGTAGATGAGGAGAAGTAGTTGTAATCGGTTTTGCTTTTGCTTTTTCTGCCTTCAGCCATTGTCTAATTGATTGTTCTAATCCCCCTTCCAAAGAACCATCAGCATAATTTTCTCTTTCCCGTAAAAAAAAGTCATATTCCCTAGAACCTCGTGAAAACACAGTTAGCCACGCCAACACTCTTTCAGTTTCTAAAGAATAAATCCGTGCAATCAAGCGAAAATTACCTTCTTTGCGTTTGAGATAGGGATAAATCCGCTCAAATCTAGTTTGTGCGTCATTAAGGCTCATTTGCTCTATTTCTTGGCAAAGACGGTCAACTTGTAATGACAAGCTGTGATATCTACTAAGTTGTCGCTCAAACTGAACACTACGATAGACAAACATCGATTCACCAGGAAGAGTTAAACAAAGCATCGCATCTCAATTAGTGAAGGACAATTAAACTCAAAATGACACTGCTTCACTATAGTGCTACTGCAATGCTCTTAATTTAATCGATCACTAATTCCTAGTAAAATTATCGCCAACCTTGAATTAAGCAGACAACTAAACTGATATTTGTTTCATAGCTTCAATTACAGCTTGAGAGATAAACGGTAAAATCGCTTTATTTTGGCTCTCGGTTAACACAATCAACAAATAAGGTTGCAATTCGGGAATTTCAATATAAGCAGCATCATGGCGAACTTGACTAGTCCAACCTGCTTTTGACCATAATTGGGAATTATTTGGTAAAATTTCCCCCAAAAAGCCAGTTATTTGGTTTTCTCCATCACTAATGACAAATTCATCTGGATTGAGGCTGCGTTTAAGCAGAGACATCATTTTTTGCGATCGCTGACTAGAAACTGCTACCCCACCAACAATACTATGCAGCAATCTGGCGATCGCGTCACTAGTTAACATATTGCGATTTTCTCGTAATTCCCCTAAAAACGCCCTTTCTCGACCATAAGCATCATCACCCCAGGTTTTTTGATTGACATTAATATTTTCTAACTCTTGCCAACCAAGAGAGGAAAAATAGCGATTAACAATATTGCGTTGATGTTTCCAAGTAGCGAAAGGTCCCGCAGATAATTCTGGACCGCTAGTTGTCCCAGTCAGTAAATCTACAATTAAACTAGTAGCATCATTACTAGAAAGGACAATCATATCTTGAATTGCTCTTTCCGTCTCTGGCGAACTAGCAATCATGCCATTATTAAGCCATTCTTCAATTGCTACCAAATAAAATAATTTGACCAAACTAGCAGGATAAATTCTTTCCCTAGCACGATAACCAAAGCCACGGAGAGGATATTGCCAAAATTCTTCAGGAGACAAAGCACCACCAGTATTCACAATTACTGGCGGATCGTAAACAATCCAGGTTAATGCAATCTGAGTTTGGCTAAGTTCGGGAAACCCTTGCCAAATCAAATCGAGAATTTGATTACCTAGTTGATTTAACTGCTCATCCTGATGATAAAAAGTCATTGATGATCGAAAATTTAATTGAGGTTTTGAATATCAATTACGATATCACCAAGCAATCAATTTTGTGGCATTACCCAATCTTCTCAAGAAAACTTTTCCTGGAAATTATGGAATAGTAATTTATTCAGTTGTGACTAGACTAGGCGCGATCTCGGCCGAGCCGAGGCGCATCTGCGATCGCGCTTAGTAAAATATCTCAAGTCGAGACTGTTAGACAATGTAGAAATAGATTAATTAGGTGTAAACTCCGTATTTTTCTCAACTTGTTTTGCAGACAGAGGCTGTAGGAAAATTGACATTTATTTAGATCTTCAATCAGCTTGCTTTAGATTAGCTTTAAATAAGTTACTTTTATACTGCTAAAAAGTTATTGATAACTTTATAGTATTTTTCCTAATAATCAGTGGTTTTCCAGTGGTTATCAAGTATAGTTTTTTGTCAGTTTAGATATATAAAATACTTGGTGCAACTTATTTTAAAATGGATTTTGTAAGCAGAAAATAATCAACTATAGTAAGAGGATAAATTAGATTTAATTTTATTTTTTATTTTTTAAAATACTAAAAATCAAACCATCTATTGCAAAAACAAAAAACATTTCTAAAATTAGCTAGCCATAATTTATTGATATTTTTTTTTACAAATTTTAGGCTAAATTCATGTATCAAAATCATATTAAACAGTCTGAAATTAATTCAGGATTGATTTCCAAACTAAAAACTATTGATGATGCTGTAATTATATTAGATCAATATGAAAACTGTTTATTTTTTAACAAAGCAGCCGAACGTTTATTTAAAAAAACATCAAATAAATTACTAGATAGTGCTTTTTATGATGACTTAACAGGGTTACCCAATCATAATTTATTATTTAAATATATTCAACAAGCAATTAATTTAGCTAAAGAACAAAAAGACTACGTTTTTGCTGTTTTAGTTATAGATATAAATCGTTTTAAGACAATTAATAGTAGTTTGGGCAGAAAATTAGGAGATGAATTGTTAATCGCAATCTCTCAAAAATTGAAGGCTTGTCTGCGAGAAGAAGATCTAATTGCTCGTTTAGGTAGTGATGAGTTTGTTATTTTATTAGAAGATCTTCAAAATTTCAATGATGCTATTGATATTGCCGAAAGAATCTATCACGAACTTTTGATTCCTTTTACACTGAATGGTTATGAAATATTTGTTGATACTAGCATTGGTATTGCCTTAAATACTGAAGATTATACAGAGCCAGAAGAAATTCTCAGAGATGCAGAATTAGCTATAACTCATGTGAAAAAAAATGCTCATAGTTATTACCAGATTTTTAATCGGACGATGCATGTTCATGCCATAAGTCTATTGCAATTAAAAAATGATTTGCGTTTAGCACTTGCTCGTCAAGAATTTGAGCTACATTATCAACCAATTGTTTCTCTAACTACTAAAAGAATTAATGGCTTTGAAGCTTTAGTCCGTTGGCGGCATCCAGTACGTGGTTTAGTTGCTCCGCAAGAATTTATTCCTTTAGCCGAAGAAATGGGATTGATTATTTTTCTTGGTTTATGGGTACTCAAAGAAGCGTGTCTGCAAATGCGTACTTGGCAATTAAAGTTTCCCGAACTTGCTGATTGGAAGATGAGCGTGAATATCTCAGGAAAACAGTTGGCACCCAATAATTTTGTTGGACAAGTAAAAAGAATTTTAGAAGAAACTGGCATTACTCCTAATAACCTAAAGCTAGAAATTACAGAGAGTTGTTTAATTGAAGATTCTCAAGCTACTATTGCCATACTTAGAGAGCTAAAAAACTTAGGAATTGAGTTTTCTTTGGATGATTTTGGAACGGGTTACTCTTCATTAAGTTATTTACATATGTTTCCTTTTACTACTTTAAAGATTGACCGTTCCTTTGTTAATTCGATGGAAGCAAGTAGTGAAAAACTAGGAATTATTCGAGCAATTGTTAATTTAGCTCGTAATTTAGGCATGGATGTAATTTCAGAAGGAATTGAAACGGTTAATCAGCTAGCTCAACTTAAAGTTCTCAAATGTGAATATGGTCAAGGATACTTTTTTTCTAAACCTTTAGATAGCAAAGCTATTGAAGCTTTAATTATTAGTGAATTAGCTACTGTAAATTTGAATAACTCTAACAATTCTACTAATAGTTTAGAAGAACAAATTGCCAAAGAGCAAATGCATTTGCAAATAGAATATTTACGACAAGAACTAGAAGAATTAAAACAGGAAAAAGCTGACTTAGAAATTATGCTGGAAACAGCTACCGAACACGCAGATTTGGTTGAACTACAGTTACATAAAGAAATTAGCGATCGCCAGAAAATTGAAGCTGCTCTCCATCAAGCTAATCAAGAATTAGAAAGACTAACAATTTTAGATAGTTTAACTCAACTAGCTAATCGTCGTCGTTTTGATGAATATTTATTACAACAATGGCAAATTTTGAGAAAAGAAAATTCTCCTTTGTCTCTGATTTTGTGTGATGTTGATTATTTCAAATTCTATAACGATACTTATGGTCATCCAATTGGAGATCATTGTTTACAGCAAGTAGCTTTGGCAATCGAAGCAGCTATGGAAGATGATCATAATTTGGTTGCTCGTTACGGTGGAGAAGAGTTTGCCATAATTTTACCTAATACTGATGGGGAAAAAGCACTAGAAATCGCTAACAAAATTCGCTCTAAAGTCAAAAGTCTCAAAATTGCTCATCATAAATCAACAGTCTGTGAATATGTAACGATGAGCTTGGGCGTTTTTACGATGACTCCTACTCCAGAAGGTTCACCAGAATTGTTAATTGCTTTTGCCGACAAAGCACTATACGAAGCTAAAGCGCAAGGACGCGATCGCGCTATGTTTGCCATGAGCTAAAGTATGATTATTCTACCTATTTAAGTTAGAGATACTTTTTGCGCTAAAGCTGCTGATAAATCTTCGATTAAAGTATCAAGATTTTCTGATGAATTAGCAAAACAAACAGGTGGAGATGGTTGAGGTTGAAAATGAATCAATTTGATTTGTCCATCACCAATCACAATTATTAAAACTTCTTCTTCTGGTTTGTAACCATCAATTAATCCCAAAATTTCTTGAAGATGTCCATTAGTATTTTGATTTAATTGTTCGATTGCCGATCTCGAACAAGCCACAAAATGAGGAGTGGGTTTAAGATCGATTCCTAAAGTCCGATCCGAATCGTTCCATTCTTGCTGTAATCCCCACGCCAAAGCAGCTAGTTTTTGTTGGTTAGTTTGCACAAAGGCATCTAATTGTCCTCTCCATGTATCTTGGGCTGTATTTTCTGGATTATTACCGAACCTAATCATCTATAGTATTCCTGTTTAAGTTGTGAAAATCAGTGATGGCTGCTTTTGGTTGATAGCAATGAATAGATAAAGTTTAAAATTTATTTATCTGCGATATTCATCACCACAATCACCAATTAATTGATGTAAATTTCTTGCTTTCTGAGAGACTGCATCGATCTTTTGATAATCTTCGCGATCAAGATTGAAATCAAATACCTTAGCATTATCTTCCAGATGTTCAGAAATACTTAGTCTTGCCCCAACAATAGTTCCTGCTACAGTAGGTTGTTCTAAAATATAACGCACAGCAACATTAGCAATACTAACTTGATGTTTATCGGCAATTTTTTTCAGATTAGTTAATAATTCTTGAAATAAATTCCAACTTCCCCAGGCATTAATAATATTTTTATATTTCTTCAGACTTGCCGTATTAAGTTGGAAAATTTGCGGTTCTCTGGGACCTAAATACTTTTCGCTAACCAAACCTCCGCATAACGTTCCGTAAGCAAGTAGTTGAATCTTATGTTGCCGACAAAATTCAATCATTTCGACTTGAGGACGGCGATCTACGACTGAAAATTGAACTTGATTAGAAACTATTTTAATCCCAGCTTCAGTGATAATTTTTAAATGTTTTGTATCAAAATTAGTTAAAGCTAGATGTTTAATTTTGCCTTCTTGTTGTAATTCAGCTAAATATTGCAGCGCATCCAAATAACTTTCATCGCGATATTGCCACCAATGAAACTGTAGCAAGTCTAAACTCTCGACATCCATTCTTTTGAGAGAAATATTAATATTATCTGCTACCAACTGTTTCGTCATGGGAGTTGGTTTAGGTACCCATTTGGTAAAAGCCTGAAGATTAGATAAAGCTTCTTGTCCGCGAGTATCCTTTAATTGACGACGAAATTCACCAATAAAATCTTCTGCCGGCCCATAATGATCGGCTAAATCCCAAGTAGTATAACCAGCATCGAGATACTGAAACATACTTTGAATTGCTTGGGGTGGATTAATTCGTCCATGATAGCCAGACATTTGCCACATTCCATTTAAAACACGACAAATATTGAGATCGGTGGTGAATTGTAAACGACTATTAGCAGCTAGCTTCATTAGTTAACAGTTCTGATTTGCCAGTTATCAATGAATCATTATCAGTGATTGGTCATCATTTATCAATTCATCGATAGACTGTTGACTGTTGATTGTGGTTTAAATTCCTTCTACTTCTAATTGACCAACAGTAATTGCATCAAAGGCAAAAGCTAAGACAATGGGCATCGGAGACATGAATAAATAAGTTGAAATTAAAGCGATCGCACTAATTACGACTGCGGTGGTTAACCAAATTTGTTCGTCTGAACTTAGTCCTTTTTCAGCCTTAATTAATCTTAATACCTTATTGGGAATTGGTTCTGGCATCACTGCCCCTGGTGGAAATGCCCAATAATGATTACAACGTTCTCTAAATAAATCTGTCCAACCGTTTTGATCGCACCATTCTTGAATCCAGTCGTCATGAAAATGTTTCATAGTTAAGATATTAGTTAATTTGTACAAGTTTTAATAAAGAATCTGAATACTAAATTTATATTTTAATAATTTGATTAAATTAGCAAAATCAGCTTTATTTTTAAAGATTAATTTTTATTTTTGTAACAAAGCTTAAATGAAAGCAAGATTTATTTATTATGAGCTTGAGTATATTTGCTCAATAAATAGCTGTTTCTGTACAAACATAATCAAGTTTGATATCCCAAGAATCGATAGGTAATTGAGCTAAATAAGCAAAATCAAAGACAATTCCAATCGTAGTTTTATTTTGCCATTGCTCATCACTTAACATTCGGTCATAAAAACCACCGCCATAACCGAGGCGATATTTTTGCCTGTCGCAAGCAACAGTAGGAACTAGAATTAAATCTACTTCTTGAGGTTGAATCCAAGGTGCATTAATTAAGGGTTCTTGAATGTTATAAAGTCCTTGTTGTAATTGTTCTCCTAACTGCCATGAATGCCAAACTAACAATTGATTAACACAGCGAGAAAAACCCCATTTTTTATTAATAGTAAATAAAGAACTGAGATCGGGTTCTTGACGAATACTAAAATAGGCAAGAATAGTTTCAGCTTGATTAAATAATAAAAAAGATTGTAGTTGATGACAAATGCGATCGCTTTTAGTTTGCCATTCTGATTTTGTCAGGGATTTTCTTTGGTCTAAAATTTTTTTACGTAATTCTTTTTTGGTTAGTTGTTGTTGCATGAGTTGATAGTTAATAAAATATGTCCACAGATGAACGCAGATGAAGTTATCGGTAGGTGGTTTTTTTTGATAATTTTAATTGTTGATTATTGGTTGAAGTAAATGCCAAGCTTTGAATAAATTTCCTTGCATTAATGCAGCTACTCCACTAAGAGTTTTAAGTTCGGGAATATTGGGGTTAATTTTTAATGCTTTTTCTAGAGTTTTTTGGGCTAATTTTGGTTGCCAATCATAGAGATAGACAAAAGCTAAATAAGCATAATTATGAGGGTTGTTAGAATTTAATTGAATAGCTTGCTGAAAACTATTAATTGCACCCTCTACATTTTGTTGTAGTACTCTTGATAAAGCTACTGTGTATAACCAATCTTGTTGTATTTGTTGGTCTATTTTATTGTGTTGTAAACGATAAGATAAAGCTATTTCTGCTTGTTTAAGATAATCTTGTTTGGCATCATATTGATTAATGCGAGCAGTTTGAGCAAAAATAGGTTCTAATCCTGATATACCATTAGCCATATTTGGGGCAATAGTTCGTAATTGAGTTACTAAATCTAATTCTGATGCAGAGGTTACTTGTGCTTTTGAATCGAGAGTAAGATTAAATGCAGGGACAGAAATAGGATAGGTTTCTCCTGTTTGACGGTTGAAATAAGTTGCCTTTAATTGATACTTTCCTAAGTCTAAATTTGGAGGAGGAAGCATTGCTGTATTTTCAATCACTTGATAAGTCTGATTTGATGATTGATTGCTTAAATTACTATTATCTAATGCGCCCATTCCAATACCATGATCATGTAACCAAAATAAATTTTGAAACTCATTATTTTGATTAAGTGTCCAGGTTAATAATACTATTCCTTGTTGTAATTCTTGCCAATTTCCAGACCATTGATAAGTAACAGAAATTGGTTTACCTGGAGGTGCTACTTCTGGAACAATAATTTTATTTAATTGAATTTGATTTTGATTGCTTTGGCTAGTCGTAACTGTAACTAACGGTTGTCTGCGATGATAAAGTTTGAGCTTACTTTGATCGGGAAGTTTCCAAGCTTTTTGCAGTTGAAAATCTGACTCTGTTTCTATTAGTTTAGTAATGGTTGCTTGAGATTCTGGGACTGAACCTTGATCGCCAGTTTTAGTAATAAACCAATCAAGCGATCGCGCATCTTGTTCTATTTCATTATCTCTTATTCCTACTTGACGACCAACTACTTGAAAGTTTTGTTGTCCTCCATAAAAAGAAAAGTTGTGTTGATTTATTTCTGGTGTAGAAGGTAAAACACCTAAAGTTGAACGCAGATAAGGAGATGTTTTAATAATTTCTTGAACAACTTCTTGATGAGGATAGGGTTGTCCGAGATAAGGATAATGTTGAACATTTGGACTTAGTTTGGTAGTAATAAATTTTCCACCTAAAGGAAAAATATTTGCTAAAAATAATAAGCTAGCTAAAATAATTATTGTCCAACGTAAATAAAGTTGCCAGCCTCCCCGATAAGATAATAAACCGACTGCTAAAACAAGAGATAAAACTGGTAATAAAGGTAAAATATAACGAGCATCTTTATTAATATTAAGAGAAGCAAGTAGATAACCACCTAACAGAAAAACAGTTAACCATCTCCATTTAAAATTAGAAATGAGAGAAACTGAAGTTAATAAGTTACTTTTAGTAATTGGTTGTCGTTTACGTTTAAAGATTTTATATAAAATCAAGCCAACAATTGGAATCAATAATAAATGCCAAGAAAGTAAATAAGGCAAAATTTTACCGTAATACGTCCAGGCACTAATAGTATTTAAAGCTGGATCTCCTTCTGCAATCGCAGAATCTAAAGTCGCTCTTTTTCCAGAAGTCAAAATTAATAACCAATTAGTTCGATACCAAGGAAAACAAATCAAAATGCCTGTAGCGATCGCAATTAAAAATTGACCTAGTTTTAACCATTGTCTGTTTTTGAGACAAGCAATAAATATCCAAACCAGAGGAAAGAATAAAAAAAACAGTGCAGTTTGTTTAAGTAAAATAGATAAACCAAATGAAATTCCAAACAATAAAGCAAATAACCAACTTTTGATTTGATTAACTTTTTCTTGGCTATAAATATTCCAAAGAGTTAATAAATAAAAACTTAAAGTAACAATAGTAGCAAGAGGATAATCTAATAAAAATTCGAGACGATAATAATATAATCCTGGTAATAATTGACACAATCTTGCTGCCCATAATCCTACCGCAACATCAAATAAAATTACTCCCAACCCATAAACAGAAAGCAATAAAATCGCACTATAAAACAGCATAATTAAAGCTGCTGCATCTTCACTTTTCCCAAAAACATTAAGAAACGGAACAGTCAAAATATAGTGGAGAGGAGGAATTTTATTAGACAATAACCAAAAACTTCTCCACCAATCAGCATCAAACCATTGAGGATTTTTCAGGGCATGCCAATAATTTAATGCACCATTGAGATAATCAGCTTGATCCCAAGCAGGTACAGAATGATCCAAAGCAAACCAAATGCGATCGCATATTGCTCCTGCTAACCAAATTATTGCTATTATCCCTAATCCTTGCCACCAATTCAGTTGTTTTTGTTTCACCAGAGTTTACTTTGATTAAAAACTTCCTCATACTACTACTAAAAAATCATAGTTGAGGTTTTAAATTAAAAATTGTAGAAACAACCTATTTTTATTTTTTGACCAAGGTATATTTCTAAATAAACAGGTAAGTAAAAACTTTAATAAAGTAGGCAATTCAACTGCTAATATATTTAACTAGTTGCAATTATTTTTGATAATTTATAACACGCATTCATGAATTTCTGAGCAATATAGCAATCGGAAATGATTCGTAAACTATTAAATCTGTATAATTTAGAAGAGTCAATTTGAGTAGAAGGAGAGATGATTCAAAAAAATAAGAGAAATGAAGAAACGATTACTATGATATTATCTTAGTAATTTATTTAATTTCAATAAACTATTGCACATTGGTAATGTCAAGTATTATTAATACTACTACACCAGAAAGTTCTTCTCCTCTGCCTAACAATGGATTAGATATTGTAGGTTTTGAAAATCAAGTCAATAGATTACAAGGTACTGAAGCTTCAGATTCAATTACGGGTCGTAATTTAGGAGATATTTTATCAGGGCTAGCTGGTAATGATAAAATTTTTGGCGGTCAAGGTAACGATCAAATTTTTGGCGACAAAGACAATGACCTATTGTATGGCAACAATGGAAACGATACCATTTTTGGCGGTCAAGGTAATGATAAAATTTTTGGCGGTCAAGGCAAAGACTCTATTGACGGCAATGTAGGTAACGATCAAATTTTTGGCGACAAAGACAATGACCTATTGTATGGCAACAATGGAAACGATACCATTTTTGGCGGTCAAGGTAATGATAAAATTTTTGGCGGTCAAGGCAAAGACTCTATTGACGGCAATGTAGGTAACGATCAAATCTTTGGCGACAAAGACAATGACCTACTGTATGGCAACCTTGGAAACGATACCATTTTCGGCGGTCAAGGTAATGATAAAATTTTTGGCGGTCAAGGTGATGATATTCTTCAGGGTGATATTGGTAAAGATACTTTGTCTGGTGATAAGGGTAATGATCGCCTAATCGTAAAAGATGGTGGCAATATCCTTACAGGTGGTACGGGCAAAGACACTTTTGAATTTGTTTTTTCCGAAGAGCTACTAGAAACAGTCAACGTGATTACCGATTTTCAAGTTGACGAAGATACTATTATTATCGAGGGAGTTGGAGATCAGAAAAATATAAATTACGACTCAACTACAGGAATAATCTCGCTGAATAATAAAGACATTTTGCAATTAAACTCAGGACTTAATATAGATATAAATGATATTGAATTTATTTAGGCTGTAAGTCTGGCTGCACAAGTGCTAATAAATTAATCAGAAAAAAAGCTCAATGATTAAAACATTATTTTCTTTATTTTGGCAGACTAGTACAATTTCATTTTGTTCTTTATTTGTTACAAATTTTGTCCAAGCACAACCAATTTCTTCTGATGGTACGCTTCCTAGCCCAACAGAGGTTAATTCAACACCAACAGGTTTTCAAATAAATGGTGGATCTACCAGAGGAGGGAATCTATTTCATAGTTTCAAAGATTTTTCTGTACCGATTGGGAGTGAAGCTTTTTTTAACAATGCACCCGATGTAGTCAATATTCTTAATCGCGTTACAGGCGGAAATATTTCCTTAGTTAATGGTTTGATTCGTGCTAATGGTAGTGCTAATTTGTTCTTAATCAATCCAGCCGGAATTGTTTTTGGTGAAGGTGCAAGATTAAATATTGGTGGTTCGTTTTATGGAAGTACCGCCAATAGTATTTTGTTTCCTAATGGTAGGGAATTTAGTGCCACAAACTTAGAAAACCAACCTATATTAACAGTAAATGCTCCGATTGGCTTAAACTTCCGCGATAATCCTGGAGACATAGAAATTAGAACTTCTAATTTGACAGTAAAATCGGGTCAAAATTTGACTTTATTGGGTGGTAATCTTAATTTAACTAATAGTGCCAGAATCTTTGCACCAGGAGCAAATGTTGAATTGGGAGCAGTATCCAAGAATGGAGTGATCAACTTAGATGATAATTTTAGACTTAATTTTACTAACAAGATTGCTTTAGCAGATGTGTTTCTCGATGGTAATGTCGGTATCAATGTCATCTCTGATGATGGAGGAGCAATTACCATTAATGCTAACAATGTTAAATTGTCTGACAGTTTTTTGGTTGCTGGAATAGGTGAAAATGCTGGCTCTTCAGATTCTCAAGCTGGCGATATTAGAATTAATGCCTCTGATAACATCACTCTAGAGCAAAATAGTTTCATTCTTAATGAGGTCGTTAATAACGGGCAGGGTAATGCTGGTAATATTCAAATCGAAACCTCATCCTTAACCCTCAATCAGAGTTCGTTAATCGGTAGTCAAACTTTTGGGCAAGGTAATTCTGGGAATGTCATCATTAATGCAAAAGATACCATTGCTATCAATAGCGGTAGTTCTTTACGGAGTTTAGTAAGAGCTAACGGCAACGGAGATGCAGGGGATATTATTATCAATACTGGTATTTTAACTGTTGAAACTATTGAAGGTACATCTGAAAATAGAAGTTTAATTTTCTCCAATACTCGTGGAGTAGGGAATGCAGGTAATGTCAGTATTAATGCTACTGATTCTATTACTTTTGATAACAGTTCTTTGCTAGCTCAAGTAGATGAAGGTGCAAACGGCAATGGGGGTAATGTTACGATTAACACGCCCCTTCTTGAAATCAAAAATTCTGCTAGTGAAGTAACCAGTGCTTCAGGCATTTTTAGTGATACGAAGGGAGTGGGAAATGCTGGGGAAATCAATATTACCACCGATGATGCACTGATTGTAACAAGAAGATCTTCAATCGGTGCAGGAACGACTAGTGAGGGTGATGCTGGAGATATTAAGATCGTAACCGATTTACTATCTTTAAGTAATTTTGCTTTACTCGCCACTAATGTGAGACAGAATGCTAGTGGTGAGGCTGGAGCAATTGTGATCGATGCCAATCATATAGATTTATCAGAAGGAGCGATTATTGACGCATCAATAATTGATACCTTCAAAACTACTGAGTTTACTGGTGGTGATATAAATATCAACGCCAATACTTTAGAGCTGATGTCTGGAGGGAAAATAGTTACTAATACCTCGAACAGTAGTGGCAATGCTGGAGACATAAATTTAACTATTGCAGACGGCATTAGTATTGATGGTAGTAATCCTGTTATGTTACCTCCAGAATTTATAGATTTTCAGGAACAAGATGTAGAGTTAGAAACTGTAACTGGACTTTTAGCTAGCACTAGGCTAGGAGCAACGGGAAATGGCGGTAATATTAATATCATCAGTCCTAATGCTTCGATAGATATCGCTAATGGGGAAGCGCAAATATCTGTATCTAGTCAGGGTCAAGGTAGTGGTGGTTTAATACGAATTGAAGCTCAAGATCTTACTTTAGACAATAACGGCTCAATTTTTGCTTTCACTCCATCTGGACAAGGTGGTTCAATATCATTAAATGTGGACGATAGCATTATTTTACGTAATAACAGCACAATTACAGCACAAGCATTTAATGATGCTGACGGTGGCAACCTCAATATTGATACTAGGTTTATTATCGCTTTTCCTAGCAACGGTAACGGTAATGACATTATTGCCAATGCTGAAAGAGGAAACGGAGGAAATATTAATATTAGTGCGAATTCAATTTTTAATATAAAAGAAAGTCAAGCAATTCCTAATAATGGTACTAATGATATAGATGCAAGTTCCGAATTCGGTTTAGATGGTAATATTACGATTAATACTCCCGATGTCGATCCCTTTCAAGAAACGCCCGACACTCCGAAGAGTATAGTTGAATCAGACACAGTAGTAGCAGGCTCTTGTGATTTTATCAAAACAGGAAGAAATGTTTCTGCTGAAACAGAAAACACCTTGGTCATCACAGGTAAAGGTGGCATACCTCCTCAACCAACTGAACCTTTTAACTCAGATAATATTTTAATCAATGGTCAATCCTTGCCAGTAGAAACTGTAGAATCTGAGGAAAAAGTTTTAAAAGAGGAATATGCGCCAATTATGACAGATCAGGGATTAATCTATCCAGCAAGAGGCATGATTGTCAAAGAGAATGGGGATGTGCTTTTAACTGCTTATCCTACCATTCAAAATAATCAACGAAGTATAATTGGTTCTAAGAATTGTCCTGACGATGGAAGATAATTTTTTATAAAATTGCGGTAGTTAGTCTTTATGGTTGTCAAATTATTGACTTGAAATATATCCGAACAGAAAAAGCGATCGCGAATGCAGGAAACAGAGCAAATCATTTTATCATCGCAAAAACTGCAACTATCTATAGATAATAACGATTCAGAGATAGGACAAATATATTTACAGCAAGCACACTCTTTTATTAAACAGGAAAGATGGACTGAGGCAATCACAGCTTGTCAAGAATCTTTAAAGTTTAATTGCTCCAGGGCAGATGGTTACAAAATTTGGGCTGATATCCTTCGAAAAATGGGGAAGTCGACAGAAGCAATGGGGTATTATGCTAAAGCCTTAATCATTAAGCCTGATTTTGCTGAAGTTTATCTCAATTTAGGAAGTTTGTCCTCACAAGAGCAAGAATGGTGTTCCGCAATTAATTATTATCAAAAAGCGATCGCAATTCAACCCGATTTTGCTGTAGCTTATCGCAATTTAGCTAGAGTATATCAACAGCTTGGCAAATCTGAATTGATGCTGCAATGTTGGGAAAAATCACTAGAGTTAGAACCAGGTAAAGCTACACCAGAAGAACATTGTAATTTAGGTACAATTCTTTTGAAACACGGTCAAGAAGATCGAGCTATTACTTGTTACCGTCGTGCCATTTCACTACAGCCTGATTATTTCCTAGCCTATCTGAATTTAGCAGCAATATTGGCAAAACGAGAACAATGGCGAGAAGCTATTTACTGTTATTGTCAAGTAATTAAACTGAAGCCTGATTATTGGCAAGCATATGATAACTTGGCTAATATTTATGTCCAGCAACAGCAATTCCAAGATGCAGTCACTTGGTACAA
The DNA here is from genome assembly GCA_002355455.1 of Stanieria sp. NIES-3757. Taxonomy (NCBI): domain Bacteria; kingdom Bacillati; phylum Cyanobacteriota; class Cyanophyceae; order Pleurocapsales; family Dermocarpellaceae; genus Stanieria; species Stanieria sp. NIES-3757. Next base: position 1,700,544 of record AP017375.1, on the reverse strand, counting down.
TCGTATTTTAAAGCTTAATCCTAACTGCGTTGACATATATCTCAAACTGGCGCATATTTTCCTCGAGCTTCAAAAAGGGAAAACCGCTGTACAATTTTGTCAAAAGGCGATCGCTCTAGAACCAGATAATTGGGAAGCTTTATCCTATTTAGGAACAGCTTTATTGCAACAAGAGAATTATCAAGAAGCGATCGCAGCTTATCGTCAATGTTTACAATTAAACCCTGAATCTATTACCAACTATCGCAATCTAGCTCAGGCTCTATTGCATACCGAAAATTGGTCAGAAGTTATTCAAGTTTACCAGCAAATTATCCAAAAAGAACCTGATTGTTCAGACAATTATTACAAACTTGGGGAAATAGCAATTAAACAAGGACAATGGGAAACCGCAGCAACTGCTTTTAGACAAGCGATCGCTCTTAATTTGGATCACTCTTGGTCATATCATCATTTAGGAATGGCTTTATGCGAATTAGGAAAATATCAAGCAGCAGTTCCTATCTTAAAACAGGCAATCAAGTTAAATCCTACTTTTGCATGGTCTTATTTTCATTTAGGAGATGCTTTAGCCAATCAATCTCAATGGGATGAAGCTATTGCAGCTTATCGTCATTGTCTAAGTCTCGAACCTAATGTTTATGGTTATGAACGCTTAGGTAATGTTTTAGTGACGCAAGTTAATCCGTTTGATCCTGAAGCTAAATTAATCTTAAAAGAAGCTTTAGAATGTTATCGTCGAGCAATCGAACTCGAGCCTACTTATCTTAATCCTTTTTACAAAGCCATAGAGTTGCAACCCGACAATCCAGAATTATATTTTTTATTGGCGCAAGCTTATAGTAAACAAAAAAAATTATCAATAGCAGTCGGTTTTTATCAGATTGGACTACAAATTAATAGTAATTATCCAGAAGCATATTTTGAACTGGGAATGATTTTAGAGAAGCTAGGAAATTTAAAAGCAGCAATCAATTGTTATCAAAATGCGATTGTTCTTGACCCTCAAGAAATTAAATATGTTAAACATCTAAAACAAGTTTTAGATAAGCAAAAATAAAATAAACAAATTATATTTATAGATGCAATATAAAAATACATTAACAAATAATGATCGCTGGATTGTTGAACATATTTTTCCCAATGAATATAGTAAATATTTTATTGAAGCTGGTGCTTGTAATGGAATCGAAGCTAGTAGTTGTTACGTTTTAGAAAAATATTTTCAATGGACAGGAATTTGTATTGAACCTAATGATAACTATTTCCAAGAATTAATTAAAAATCGTCCTAATAGTATTTGTGAAAATAAATGTCTATCAGATCGCAGTGGAATAGTAACTTATATTCAAGGAGAGAGTAGTCAAATTAATCCTATGTTAAGTGGGATCAAATCTCATCTAATTAAATACAAAAGTAACTCTCAAGAAATTATTTCTAAAGGACAAGAGACTCAAAAAGAATCTATTAGTTTATACGAATTACTTAAAAAATATAATGCTCCCCAAGTAATTCATTATTTGGCAATGGATATAGAAGGTAGTGAATTGTCAGTATTAGAAGTATTTCCTTTTGAAAAATATAAAATTTTAGCAATTAGTGTAGAAGGAATTGCGTGTAACGATTTATTAGTTGCTAAAGGATATGTAAACGTAAAAAATCCTTTTAATCTAGATCAGTTATACGAACAATTTTTTTTACACCAAAGTATAGCCATAGAAAAACAAAGTGAAATAAATGCTAATCATTATATTAGTTTGGGTAATAATTTTAGCCTTCAACAAAAAGCTTCAAAAGCGATCGCTGCTTATCAACAAGCTTTAAACATAGAACCTTACAATTCAACAATTTATGTTCAGTTAGCGAATTATCAGAAACAACAGGGAGATTTAACTGGAGCAGTTGCTAGTTATCGCCAGGCAATTAAGTTAGAACCACTGCAACCTGATTGGGTATACTATACTCTTGGGAATATTCTTAAACAACAAAACAAATTAAATGAAGCGTTAGTCGCGTATCAAAAGGCAATTGAGATCGAACCTCAGCAACCAGCCTGGCTTTATCATACTTTGGGCGATACTCTGCACAAACAAAATAGATTAGATGAAGCCTTAGTTGCCTATCAAAAGGCGATTGAGATCGAACCTCAACAACCAGACTGGGTATATCGTTGTATTGGTTATATTTTGCATCAGAAAGGACAGTTAGAGCAAGCCTTAGTTGCCTATCAAAAGGCGATTGAGATCGAACCTCAACAACCAGACTGGGTATCTCAAAGTGTTGACGATCTTTTCAAACAGAAAAAATAATTAAGTATTATGTGCGTTGCGCTTTTCTGTCAAAAATGTTTGTTTGATTATGATTTTAGATAAACCTCAGTTTCAAATCTTAGCTTGGATTGCCATACCTAGAACTGGGACAAACTTTTTATGCTCTTTAATGTATCATCATCCTTTAATTACTTCTTATTATGAAATTTTTCATCCCCAGCAATTTCACGCAGGCTACAAAAGCAATACAGAAGGAATAATAAAATATATAAATCAAAAATATTGTTTTAATTTCTTAAATGCTGAAGATACTAACTTAATTCAGTGGATACGTAACAACCCCTCTGAATTAATAGATATTTTAGTTTACTTTAATCCAGAAAGACATATTAGTTTTAAATTGTTTCCAGATCATCTAGATAAAAAGATGATAGAATCAGCAATTATCAAGAATAAAAACATAAAAAAAATTTTAGTAAAAAGAGATTTATTAGCTGCATATATATCTCATGAAATTGCTCTTAAAACTAATAGATGGAATAATTTTGACACTTCTCAAATTCAAATATCATTATCGGTGGAAAAATTTGAAAAATGGGTAAATCGAGCCGAACAATGGTATGAGTTTTTTGAGAGTTATCATAATATAGATAAACAAGGATATTTTGTAATTAATTATGAAGATATTCATGCTCATAAAACCAATCTAGATAAATTAAAATATTTAGATAATTTTCTGAAAAATATTGGGATTGAATTTCCGAAAGAATATCAATTACCTAGTGAAAATTACATCAAAATTCTAAAAAAGCAAGATACTAGAGCAAATATTGAAGAAAAAATAATCAACTACAAAGAATTTGTTCAAGGTATCGAAGATAAAAGTTTATCTCAATATTTACCAGATAAATAAATATTACTAGTTTATTGTGCTGCGTTTTTAATAACACATCAATAAACAATTATTATTAAAATATATTTGCATTGTGTTTGCTAAAATAGGAAACTGTTTTAAACAACCAACCCATCTCTGCCAATCATTAATTCCCAATCTTAAAATGCAACATTTTTTTGAAAAAGGCGTAAGAATTGAACAGCCAAAAGTAAGTGTAATTATACCAAGTTTTAATTGTGCTAAATATATATCTCAAGCAATTGAAAGCGTAATCAATCAGACATATAAAAACTATGAAATTATTGTGATTGATGATGGTTCTACAGACAATACTCAAGCAATCATCAAACCCTACTTAAACAAGATTCGTTACTTCTATCAAACTAATCAGGGGGCTGCTGAAGCCAGAAATAAAGGATTAGATTTAGCCAGAGGAGAATTAATTGCTTTTTTAGATGCAGATGACCTGTTTTTACCGCATAAACTACAAGAACAAGTAGCAATTTTTGAGCAACAACCAAAGATCGGTATAGTTAATAGTGGTTTTCGTGTCATCAAAGAAAATGGTGATGCGGTCATGGACGTAGAACGTTGGCATGAAATTCCCGATTTAACCCCTGAAGTATGGCTACTACACAAACCAGTACTACCCAGTGCCATGATGTTTCGCCGAGAATGGTTTGATCGATTTGGTGGTTTTAAGCAACGCTTTTTTCCATGTGAAGATATGGAACTTACTCTGCGAATGGTTATTCAAGGTTGTCAATCTACTTGGTTACCTAGTATAACTGCTTGCTATCGTCGCTCCGCTCACAGTGCTACTTCTTTTGAACGCTCCAGTCTTTTAAAACATATTGCAAAAGCAGAAGAAATGCAAGATTACTTCTTTTCAAGAAGTGATTTACCAAAATCAATGCGAAAGCTAGAAAATCAAGCGCGTTTTTATCATTTTTCTTGGTTGGCATGGCTATGTTATCAAGGTGGTTTGCCCAGCCAAATGGCTCAATATTTAGAGAAATCTCAACAATGCGCCCCTTATTCTTGGGTAGAAATAATCGCTCGTTGGCTCAATACGTTTGAAAATTGCGCCAAAATATATGCCTGTGAATTTGATGTCTATGCCCTAAGCAATTTACCAGAATGGCAACAAGCACTCGCTCATCTCAAAGTATTGCCATTACTCAAACATTACGAATCGAAAATCGCTCAAGTTCAACAACTATTGGCATATCAACCAGAACAATCAGAAATCACTCTTTACGGACAAACCTACTTTCAACTAGGTCAGAAATTAATCACACAAAAAGAACTTGAAGGTGCAATTATTTGTTTGCGCCAAGCCACAGAATTAGTGCCAGACAATGCCGAGTATCAGAACGCTTTAGCTGAGGCACTTCAAGAGAGATACGATTTAGCAGAAGCGATCGCCATTTATCGCCAGGCGATAAGATTACAACCAGAGGTTGAGCAATTTCAACAAAATTTAGGACAAGCCTTACAGTTACAACATCGATGGCAAAAGTTGTGATCGCTCTTTATGTGACAAATTGCGTCAAAATGGACGTGATTTAGTCGAATCGCAATAGGATTGGTCTCATATCTTTTCTCTTTATGAGCAGGAAATTTTGCAATATAGAATAAAAGTATTATTTGAAGAATGTTAATTGAAAAAGGCGTAAGAATTGAACAGCCAAAAGTAAGTGTAATTATACCAAGTTTTAATTGTGCTAAATATATATCTCAAGCAATTGAAAGCGTAATCAATCAGACATATAAAAACTATGAAATTATTGTGATTGATGATGGTTCTACAGACAATACTCAAGCAATCATCAAACCCTACTTAAACAAGATTCGTTACTTCTATCAAACTAATCAGGGAGTTTCTGAAGCCAGAAATAGAGGATTAGATTTAGCTAGAGGAGAATTAATTGCTTTTTTAGATGCAGATGACCTGTTTTTACCGCATAAACTACAAGAACAAGTAGCAATTTTTGAGCAACAACCAAAGATCGGTATAGTTAATAGTGGTTTTCGTGTCATCAAAGAAAATGGTGACGCGGTCATGGACGTAGAACCTTGGCATGAAATTCCCGATTTAACCCCTGAAGTATGGCTACTACACAAACCAGTACTACCCAGTGCCATGATGTTTCGCCGAGAATGGTTTGATCGGGTTGGTGGTTTCAATACTCGTTTCTTTTCTAGCGAAGACGTAGAAGTTACTTTAAGGATGGTAATACAAGGCTGTCAAGGTACATGGCTACCAAAAATAACCATTAAATATCGAAGACACCAAAATAGCGTTACGTGGAAATCTACTCTAAAACAAGCCAAAAATTCTGAAGAAATGCAAGATTACTTCTTTTCAAGAAGTGATTTACCAAAATCAATACGAAAGCTAGAAAATCAAGCGCGTTTTTATCATTTTTCTTGGTTGGCATGGCTATGTTATCAAGGTGGTTTGCCCAGCCAAATGGCTCAATATTTAGAGAAATCTCAACAATGCGCCCCTTATTCTTGGGTAGAAATAATCGCTCGTTGGCTCAATACGTTTGAAAATTGCGCCAAAATATATGCCTGTGAATTTGATGTCTATGCCCTAAGCAATTTACCAGAATGGCAACAAGCACTCGCTCATCTCAAAGTATTGCCATTACTCAAACATTACGAATCGAAAATCGCTCAAGTTCAACAACTATTGGCATATCAACCAGAACAATCAGAAATCACTCTTTACGGACAAACCTACTTTCAACTAGGTCAGAAATTAATCACACAAAAAGAACTTGAAGGTGCAATTATTTGTTTGCGCCAAGCCACAGAATTAGTGCCAGACAATGCCGAGTATCAGAACGCTTTAGCTGAGGCACTTCAAGAGAGATACGATTTAGCAGAAGCGATCGCCATTTATCGCCAGGCGATAAGATTACAACCAGAGGTTGAGCAATTTCAACAAAATTTAGGACAAGCCTTACAGTTACAACATCGATGGCAAAAACTGACTGATTATTGTCAGCAAATGCTTCAAGCTTCCGAAGAAATGCCTCACCATCCTTCCTCAGCCAAACCCTTAAAAATATTAATGATTTTTCCTTTTCCTCCTTATCCACCTCAAAAAGGAGGTGCAGCCATACGAATGTTTGAGCAGATTAAATATTTTGGGAGTCGTCATCATCTGACGGTAGTGGCTCTAATTTTTACTGAAGAAGACTATGTAATTGAAGAACAACTGGCTTGCTATTGTGAGCGTGCTTTTATGGTTAAGATTGGTTTTCCGATGTCAGCTTACCAAGCAGAACGACATCAACAACTTTATTTTTTAAAAACGTGGAATATGTGGAAAACACTAGAACAATTAAGTCAAATTGATTTTGAGCTAGTCTTGTTTGACTTTATTGTTTCGACGGTTTACTATCCTTTATTTGCCGAACATTTTACTATTCTCAATGAACATAATATTGAATCAAAATTATTACAACGCTGTGCAGAGCTAAATAATCAAGCAATCATTACTGAGCTAGCTCAAGAGGTTGACGCTGCTAAACCGTTTCTCAATGCTCAAAGAGAAGCTCAACTGTTAGCTGAATACGAAAATCAAACTTGGTGTAAGTTTGCCCTCAGAAGTGTGGTTAGTCAAGATGAGCAACAAGAACTAGACCGTCGCTGTCGGAGTGGGAAAACGCTGGTGGTCAAAAATGGGATTGATACGAAAACTATTGTGCTGGTAGATAATAGTCAGGCTAGTAAAATCTTATTTATGGGAACTATGAGCTATGTTCCTAATATTGATGCTGTGATTTATTTTGTGGAACAGATTTTTTCCCAAATTCAGTCAACTAATCCAGCCCTTTCTTTGTGTATTGCTGGTCGAGAACCACCGTCAATTATTGAGAATTTAGCTCGAGCCAATTCAAACATTGAAGTCATTGCTAATCCTACAGACATGAGTGAAGTTGCTCGAGATTGTCGCATTGCCGTCGTGCCTTTACGTTTGGGCAGTGGTACTCGGCTCAAAATTCTTCAGGCTCTGGCGATGGGTTTACCTGTGGTTTCGACCAGTTTGGGTTGTGAAGGTTTAGAAGTAATTGATGGTCAACATTTGTTGATTCGAGACCGTCCTCATGAATTTGCTGAAGCAGTTTTACAACTTAATTGTGATCGCTCTTTACGTGACAAATTACGTCAAAATGGACGTGATTTAGTCGAATCACAATATGACTGGTCGAATATATTTTCTCTTTATGAACAGGAAATTTTGCAACAATTAAAAAAAGATTTTTAGCATATATACTGGAGGTTTGATTCCTCTAAAAATATTGAATTAGCAAGACTTAGAGTTTTTTTAGGTTTGATAATTTGAAGAAAAGAATTTAATCTTGATTGAGTAAAACCCAGGCTCTTAATACTTCTGCTACTGTCCAAGCTTGGGCAAATGCACCTCTAGGAGTAAAAGGCGGATCGCCATCAAAAATTTCACTAAGATTACCAACACAAGCTGCTTGTAAATGAGTTGCCATTGGTTGTAAAAAAGTGCGAGCAACAACAGGATTTTGATAAACTTTTAAATGTGCTTGGACAAATGCACCGATCAGCCATCCCCAAACCGTACCTTGATGATAACTCCCATCTCGCTGTACTACTCCGCCACCATAATGTCCTTGATAATCAGGATGAGCGGTGGAAAGCGATCGCAATCCGTGAGAAGTAAGCAATAATCTAGCGCAAGTATCAACTACGGCTTTTTGTTGTTCTTTGGTCAAAAGAGATAAAATCTGAGTATTTGTGGGTAAAGACACGGCAAAAATTTGATTAGGACGTACAGAAGCATCATTTCCTTGAGGAGAGTCCAAAACATCATAGCAACAACCTTGAGAATCATGCCAAAAACGTTGAAAACCCTTCGCAGTTTGTTCTGTCATTTGGGCGTATTCTCGGTCAGGTTTACCTAAATATTGGGCAAATTGCTGGATTATCGTTAAAGCGTTGTACCAGAGAGCATTTACTTCAATAGGCTTACCAATCCGAGGAGTTACTACCCAATTGTTAACTTTGGCATCCATCCACGTAAGTTGAACTCCCTCTTCTCCTGCATAAAGTAAACCATCTTCAGCATCGATCGCAATATTGTAGCGAGTCCCTTGTTTATGCCAGTCAATAATCTCTGCTAATTTGGGAAATAGTTCTTTTAATAACTCATCATCTTTCGTTACTTCATAATAAGCACGAATCGCTTCAAAATACCACAGAGTAGCATCTACTGTATTGTAGTGAGGAGTTTCGCCTCGATCGGGAAACACATTAGGTAACATTCCCCGATCTACATAATAAGCCAAGGTACGTAAAATCGGACGAGCAATCTCAAAACGACCTGTAGCTAGAGTTAATCCTGATAAACTAATCATTGTATCCCTACCCCAATCTCCAAACCAGGGATATCCCGCAATGATGGTTTTCCCATCGGGTTCATTGGGTAAAGTACGAGAGACAATAAATTGGTCGGCAGCTAAAACTAACTGTTTAATCCAATCGGGTGCAGTGGGATGAGGAAATTCTGTTAATAAGTTTTCTTCGTAATTACGACGATTTACCAAAGCGGTTTGATCATTCAAATTGGGATGTGCTTCAGTGGAAGCTACGAGCGTGATTGATTGATTAGGTTCTAAAACAACATTAAAAGTAGCAGCATGAAAATGATTTTCGTAATCGCTTAAACCGCGATATCTCTCTACTGCTAGATCGAAACCATAATACCAATTGTCTTCAATAGAAATATTGCCTTCAGTAGCAAATAAATATAAAGGTAAACTCTGGATGTTAACGCAGACTCCTCTTTCAATCTTACGGATGCTAATCTGTTTATCGTCTGTTTGAGTAATGCCATGAAAATCTCGGCAATTAATTAACGCTTTGAGATTAAGTTTTAAGAGTTGAGTACCACGCAGCAAATGATATTGAATATAAGTAGTATTTTGTCCCTGCTGCATCCAGATTCTTTTTTCTAATAAAGTATCAGCACAAGCATATTGCCAAACAGGAATAGTTCCTTCCAAACGAAAACTTTCCAGATGTAAATAACCTTGAGGATCGATACTACCATCAGTCCAACGATTAGTAGATAAATAATAAGATTGTCCTTGATAATTTGCCGTTTCTTCTAACTTGCTAACCAATAAAGTCCTACCTAAAGGAGGTTTAAGTGCTGCGATCAATAAACCATGATAGCGTCTGGTTAACATTCCTGCGATCGTACCAGCAGCAAAACCACCAATGCCATTCGTAACCAACCATTCTCTTGACTCTGCCGTTTCAAGATTACCGCAAATATCTCTACCAAATCGTACAACCACTATTTATTAACCTCTATTTCAGTAAGCAAATTAGTTGGTAATCCGTCAATACTTTGTTGATTTTTTTCTTGCCAATATTGCTTGATTCCTTCTTTTCCTTTGTGTTTTGCCCAGTTAATCACAGTTTGTCTTTCTTGTTTAAATTCATACAGAGGAACACCGTAACCACAGGAAGTTTGGATTGAGTCAATGTTGAGCATTACAATTTGACGTTCTCCAGGTAAGCGAGGAAAGATAGAAGATAATTCTTGCCATTGCCTATCTCTAGGTTTAATTGTCTTTCCCGTACCGTAAAGACGCAAAATCAAGGGTTGTTGCTCAAAACTGCAAAACATAATTGTAATGCGTCCATTTTCCTGTAAATGGGCAGCAGTTTCATTACCACTGCCAGTCAAATCTAAGTAAGCTACTGTTGTAGCATCAAGGCAACGAAAAGTATCAATACCTTTAGGCGACAAATTAATTCTTCCTGTGGTGGGTGCAGTCGCAGTGAAAAAGATTTTTTGGGCTGCAATAAAAGCCTGTAGTTCTTCAGTTAACTGAGAATAAAATTTTGCCATAGTAAGCTGATCAACACCTAGTTTGCTGATTGAGAAAAAGGGAGATGGGGAGACAAGGAGACAATGAGTGATGAACAATTAACATTGGTAACTGATCACTGTTAATGGTTGATAGTTGATGGTTGGTCGCGCAGCGCGCCTTCGGCGGAGTTGATTATTCATCCCTCATAATTACTAATTAGTAATTGGTAACTGGTCACTGTTGATTGTCTTCTTCTCCTGCATGATAAGAACTTCTTACCAAAGGGGCAGAACGCACGTGAGAAAAGCCAAGAGAACGAGCAATTTCGCCCAAATGCTCAAATTCGGCTGGAGTCCAATATTTTTGTATCGGTAAATGTTCTAAAGAAGGACGCATATACTGACCAATCGTCAAGCGATCGCATCCAACGGAACGTAAATCTTGCATGGTTTCAATAATTTCTGCTTCTGTTTCCCCCAGTCCCAACATTAAACCTGATTTAGTTGGTATAGTGCGATCGCATTCTTTAACTAGACGTAACACATCAAGAGAGCGGTCATATTTAGCTCCTCTTCTCACTGGTGCTTGTAAGCGTTGAACTGTTTCGAGATTGTGGTTATAACAAGCTGGTTTAGCTGCTACGACTGTAGCAATTCTTTCCTGTTGACTAGCGATCGCTTCTTTACCACTCCAAAAATCAGGAGTTAAAACTTCAATCTGAGTTTCAGGATTGTTTTCTCGGATAGCGTTCATAACTTTAACAAACCAACTTGCACCACCATCAGGCAAGTCATCTCTAGCAACCGAAGTAAGAACAACATAACGTAAGCCAAGCAAACTTACAGCTTCAGCTACTTTAACTGGTTCTTCTGGGTCTAAACTCATCGGTGAGTGACCCTTATCTACCTGACAAAAAGCACAAGCGCGAGTACAAGTTGGACCCATCAACAAAAAAGTTGCTGTTTTATTGGCATAACATTCCCCTCGATTAGGACATCTTCCTTCTTCACAAATAGTATGAATACTTCTTTGTTTGATGATTCGTTGTACAGTAGAAATATCACTTGCTTTACCAATTGGGCGTTTCAGCCATTTTGGTAAGGTAATTTTGTCTTTAGGTAACTCTGGTTTAATCCCATGAATGTCTTGAATGCGATCCATCGATTATCTCAACCTAACAAAAATATTCAATCCCAAATCATGTCTGAGAATTTGACTCTCAGTTGTTATTTTGAGCTGGGATAAGGGAACTCTAACAATATAAAAATATTTATATAGATTAAGTCTAGTAAATTTCCTGTGCAAGGAGTGAATCGTGCCTACTCACAAAATTTTGGTAATTGATGACAGTAAAGTTATTAGAATGCGTGTCAAAGATATGTTACCTGTGGGTAACTTTGAAGTCATTGAAGCCAAAGATGGTTTAGAGGGATATAACTTAATTCGTTCAGAAAATCCCAACCTAATTATGTTAGATTTCCTGTTACCAAAAATGAGTGGGTGGGAAGTTTACCAAGAAATCCAAAAACAACAACATTTAAGAAATATTCCTCTAGTTTTAATGTCTGGACGCAAAGAAGAAGTCACAGACAAACTTCCTGAACCTTTTGAATATTTTGCCTTTGTAGAAAAGCCTTTCGATCAAAAACAGCTTGTCGATGCCATTCGAGAGGCGATGATGAAGGCGAAAAAACAGCCTCAATATGTCGATTCATCAGATCAGACAGCAACAGGGGTCACCAATGCCGATACTGTGTCTATGGCTGCCGAAATTGAATCGCTCAAAGCTCAGGTCAAGAAAATGGAGCTAGAAATGGAACAATTGAAAAAACAAGTCAATCAGTTGATAAACTATATCCGACAAAAAGTAAAGTAAATTTTTATTTTATGAATAATCCAGTAAATTTTATTGTTAAAATCGCGATCGCATCTACCCTGCTCTCAGTTTTAATTAAATATGGTGGTTCTCAATTATCGCTTACCCCTACAGTATCCTTAAGTTTAATAATCGTCAGTTTACCTTCTGTTATCTTAGCGTTGATTATGGGCTGGCGGATTATTTATCCCCGCAAGAGTTAGAAAGTTAGGGATGGTAGAGGCTTAGTACGGCGTAGTCTTTTTATTTATATGAAATAGAAAAAAGATGCTACAAATAGTTTGGTTTGGTTTACAAGTTTAGCCAATAGCTAACAGCTAACAGCTAAAAAATAATTCCTAACCGTAGCAAACATTAAAGTATTTCATATTAGTTTGAGCTTGAGAAATAGGATAATTGCTCTTTAAGGGAAGCTGGTTGATAACCAAGGGCAAAAGCTTTACTACTATTTAGAGAAGTATCAGGCGATCGCGGTGCAGCCATCACCACATCTTTTTGGCGACAAGGTTTAATTAAATCAGTCGAAAATCCCATTGTTTGGGCAAGTAACCAACCAAATTCGTAACGCGAGATTCTTTCTTTTCCTCCCAGATGCAACAATCCTGAAACTTTTTGCTCTAGCGCAAGCAATAATCCTTGTGCAGCCCTAGTACCGCTTACAGGAGTACGAAATTCATCGGTAAATAAATTTAATTCCTTGCCAGCTTGGAGATTGTCAATCAAACCTTGAATAAAACTATTGGCTGTAGGAGAAGGCATCCCAAACATCAAAGGCATTCGACAAACTGCCGTAGCAGGATAAATTTCGAGCATTTTTTGTTCGGCTGCTACTTTTTGTTCTCCATAATAAGAAATAGGAGAAACAGGATCGCTTTCTGAATAAGGTGGATTTTTACCATCAAAAACTAAATCTGTAGAAGTAAAAATACAAGGAATTTGATATTCAGCACATAGATGCGCCAAGTTCATTGAAGCAGTAACGTTAATTTCATAAGATTCAATCGGATTAGTTTGACAAAAATTTGGTTTAGAAGCTGCTGCGGTATGAATAACTGCACTAGGATCGATTGTTTTAAATAAGTTTTTGAGAGCAGTCAAATTAGTGAGATCGATTTTGACGATGTTCTCTTGAGAATATAAATTATAATGGCTATAACAAGTACCATAAACTTGCCATTGATTTTTTGCCAGTTGATAAATATTCCAACCTAAAAAACCACTTGCTCCCGTAATTAATAGTTTGTTCATGAAAACATTTCTCTCTTATTTATCTAATCATTGCATCCGAGCAATTTTTAAATCGTATTTAAGTTTAGAGGTAGGAAGAGAAGGAAACAAACAATGTTAAATCAACTGTGGCAAGAAATATTAACTCTTAAAAAAGACACTTGCTTTGTACGTAACTTAAGTGCAACCGCTGCGATCGCAATTGTAGTTACTCTTAGTTTAAGCGAAGTCTACGAGCATCCTGCTAGATTAGGTCAACAAAAAAGACTAGACGAATTCTCTACACTTATCTCTGCTGGGATGGTTATTAGAACGGTAAGTTTTGCTCGTCGTCAATTTTAATAAATCAGGATTTGGCATTGCCAAACCCTACAAAATAATGGGTGCTTAAGCCATTACCATCCCACCATCCACATTAAAAACTTGTCCCGTAATATAAGCAGCAGCAGGATCGGCTGCTAAGAAACGAATCATCCCTGCAATTTCTGCTGGTTTTCCATAACGACCAAGGGGAATAAATTTAATAATATCATCGGATTTGAGAGCGTTGGTCATATCAGTTTCAATAAACCCTGGTGCAACAGCATTAACTGTAACTCCACGAGTGGCTAACTCTTTGGCAACAGTTTTGGTAAAACCAATCACTCCTGCTTTAGCTGCACTATAATTAGCTTGACCAGGATTACCCATTTGTCCTGCTACAGAAGTAATATTGATAATTCTACCTGCCTTTTGTTTCAGCATAATTTTACTGACAGCACGAGTACAAAGAAAAACCCCAGTTAGATTGAGATCGATTACCGCTTGCCATTCTTCAGGTTTCATCCGCAACAGAAGAGTATCTCTGGTAATACCTGCATTGTTCACCAAAATATCAATGCGTCCAAACTTATCTAAAGTTTGCTTAATAAGATTATCTACTTGTTCTACTTGAGAAACATCAGCTTGCAGAGCGATCGCTTCACCTCCAGTTTCAGTAATCTCTTTTACTACTTCATCAGCAGCATTACTAGAACTAGCATAGTTCACGACGACTTTTGCTCCTTCAGTAGCTAAAGCTAAAGCAGTTGCTTTGCCAATTCCTCGCGATGCACCTGTAATCAGTGCAACTCGATCTTTTAAATGCTGTAAATTTTCTGGCAACCTTTCCATGAATTCATCCCTCCAACAAAGCTTAAGAAACTAAATTATCTTAAAAGGATTTGAGACTAATTGCTCAGAAAAAATGAATAATTTCCCTGGAGAGTGGAATCGATTGGTAGTGGATTCCTAATTGCAGAGATAGCTAAACCTTACTAGTATTCATGTTTAATTAGATGAAATCCGCTTTGATTAGTTTTATCGTTCGTCTGTACAGAAAATTGAGAAGTAGTTAAAATAATCAATTTTTTGTTTATTTTATTGAACAGGTTTGATATCAGATCGAGTTAAGCTTGTTATTTTAATGTTTTAATTATTTAGTTAATTTGGAAAAAAGCTTTTATTTACTAATTAAATAAAATACGTTTAGATTCTCTTTGGTTCAAATAGCCAAACTCATTTTTTTGAGTTAAAATCGACTCTAATTAAAGATTTGTTTTAATTAATAACCTAACTTTTATAAATATGAACAAACATCAACAAAAAGTTTGTTTTGGAACTTTGGCTTTAGGAAAAAATTATCGTTCTTTAACGAGAGAATTAGCCAAAGATTTAGCAAAATATTCTCCTACTACTCCTTTAGTGGTTTTAACAGATCGACCCCAAGATTTTGATGCTTATAAAAATGTCTTAGCTTTTAAACATCAACAACAAAGTATCGGTTTTTATCACGATAAAAGATTTGTGCTTGCCAAAGGTTTATCCGAATTTGATGTTTGTATTTTTATTGATGCTGATATGCGTATTCTCGAACCAATTCCTCAATCTTTAGAATGGCAGCCAGGGATAACTTCTCATACTGTTTGGACAAATATCTATAAACATAATAAAAATCAATTTGAAATTCGCTTACTTGAGCAAATGACCAAAAAATTACAACTAGATTTGTCTCAGATTAGTTTCGTCCATGAATGTCTTTTTGTCGTAACTAGAGACTCAGGTAAAGAATTAGAATTTCTCAAGATTTGGGATAAAATTGCTCCTTATTTTGAACTGCATGGGTTTTATCGTGGTGAAGGTCACTCGATTGGCATAGCAGCAGCTAAATCTGGTTTAGTAATTCACAAAGACCCAATGAGAGAAATTGCCTTTTTTAAAGATAAAATTGTTCTTCAAAAGAGCAAAACCAAAGAAGAAGATTTAGAAAAAACCAAGGTTTATTTGGAACTTCAAAAAACTCTTGAATATCCTCAGAAGAATCTTGCTCAGAAAATTATCGATAAATCAAGTAAAATTATTCGTCATGTTTGGCTATCTTTCCAATTAAAAATCACGACGTTGAAAGATTTTAATTTTTACTATCGATAGAATTGGTTGAATTGTTCGATTAGTGAGAAGAAGAATTCTATTTTAAAGTTACTAAGAAATGGGAAGACAAAAACGAAAAGTACTTCCTTTTCCCACTTCACTTTCTACTTCAATTTTGCCTCCTTGTAATTCTACTAAACGACGAGTAATAGCGAGTCCTATACCTGTGCCACCAGAATAACTAGCGCGAGAGCGATCGGCACGCCAAAACCGTTCAAAAACAAAGGGTAAATCTTCTTGAGCAATACCAACTCCTGTGTCGATCACTGCAATCCATAGTTGACGATTATCTTTCCAAACCTTGACTGTTATCGATCCTTGTTCAGTATATCTAATCGCATTACCAAGTAAATTCACCAAAATTTGCTCGGTTCGGTCAAGATCGGTTAAAACAAGTGGTAATTCGGCTGGACAATCCAATTTTAAAACTGGTCCTTCTTCTAAAAGTTGATCGGCAAATCGATCTACTAAAGATACTAATAAAGGTCGTAAATTAACTTTTTTAGCATGAATTGATAAATAACCAGCCTCTGCTTTAGAAAGTTCTTGTAAATCGTGGATTAATCGCTCTAATCTCCTTGTTTCTCTAACTAATCGTGAATAGATTTCTGGTGAAGGTTCAACTCTGCCATCGGCTAATTCTTCTAGATAACCCCTTACTACTGTGAGAGGGGTACGTAATTCATGAGTCAAATCGCTAATTAGTTCCCGTCGGCGTTTTTCTACATCTTCAATGCTGCTAGCCATCGAATTGAAACTAACCCCAAGCTGATTTAATTCAGGTATCTCACTTTCTGGCATTCTTTGATCGAGGTTACCTGCTGCAAAGTTGTAGGTAATCTCTTTCATTTGTTTGAGGGGGCGCATAATTCGTTTGGAGGCTAAATAGCTTAATCCTCCAGCAGTAGAACCCCCAACAATTAATGACCAAAAAGCACCACGATTCCAAGCATTATGAAAGTTTTCTACTAAATAAGTACGAGCGGAATGGACAGTGAAGATTCCTCTTTTTTCTAGTTGTTCGAGACGTAAGATAAACATTCTGGGCGAAGAAACTTTAGCAATGAGAACGAAGCTAGCTAAACCCACAATCATTACGATTAAATGGGACAAAAATAAGCGCGCTCCTAGGCTGAGTTTGTTCATTTCGGTTAAATTTTTGTTAAAAGATTTGATAATTGCTCCTTGAGGTTTTTATTTATTTACAATTTACAAACTATTTATCCCCAATATATTGGTCATGTATGGATAATATTAAATAATTGGTTCAATGGTTTTATCCATGTCTTCTTCCTCCGCAGAGCGTTATAAAAGTCGCTTATTTAATTTTCTCAATCGTCAATCAATCCGTTTTGGTAGTGAAATTGGTAAAACAGTAAGACAGCTAAAAATAGCAACGGAATTTGGCGTACAAATTTTACTTTATCCAGTTTATTTGATGGTACAAGCTGGACGTTCGACAAGACAACAATTAGAGCAAAAGCCACAACCAAGTAAATATCTTACTTCTGGTGAGTTAGACTCTGAGGCTTTATCTAGTCAATCAACGGATCAGCCAATTGAACAGATTTTAAAAGCAGTTGAACCTTTATTGATCGGGAAAAGACAAGGAGAATTTTTAGTTAGTCAGGTAAAGTCTGATTCGCAAGAGATTAGCTTGCTTCGTTCGGAGTCACAATCTATCTCTGATGGAGATAATAATTTTCTAAAGAAGATTACAGCTACTATTGAAATTTTTAAAGCTAAACTGAGTTATCAAAAAAGTCCAGCTAAAGCGATGACGAAGTGCCTCAGCGAAGCTGAGACCGCTACGTGCCTTGCCAACGGCGAGATCGCGATTCAGGGAGTAGCAAGTTTACTAGACTCTCATAACTTAGTTTTAGTAGATAATAATAATCAAATTTTAGATATTCTCAATCTTCAACAACAAGAGCAAATTACAAATTATATTGTTCAAAAATTTGGTTCAAGGCAATCTAACCAACGGCAATTTTTTCAAAATAATACTCAGAAATTGTTATCATTTTTACCTGACTTTTCTCAGGATAATCCTAATTTAGTACCCCCAGCTCGTTGGTTTTGGAATGTAATTGATTGGGTACAAACTAGTCCTATTGCAGTTAGTACTAATCTTTTTGGTGAATCTCAGCTTACTCATAATCCTTTGCCTCAAGCGAACCTTATTTCAGAAGAAGATTTACTTTTGAACAAATTATTAAATTCTGTAGACTCTGCTATTGCTAATTTAGAAAATAAACCTGTAACAATAACATCTCATGTTGTTCATGATTTACAACAGAATTTGCTAGCTAAGTTTGGTTCTAATAAAATTAAGAAATCTGTTCAAAATGAGCAGCCCAATCAAGAACTTCTTGAATCAGAGGATCCTTTTCAAATTGATGTTTTAATTCGAGCAGCAATTGATTATTTTTTTTATAAAAATCAAACAAGAAATTATCTTAATCAATCTTCTCATCCTGAGCTTTCAACTCATAAAAATCTTACTTTATCTCAACCGTCTAATAATTTATTAAGTAAGTCTTCTTCTGTAGAAGACCCTTGGTTATCCTGGGATGATCTTTTTAGTAGTTTAGAAACAGCAACTGATGCTCAGAGTAATTTAGCAAGTAAAGAAATAGAAAACGAAAATTTCTCTCCAAATACTCAATCACTAACATCAAGTAGTAATCCAAATTTAGAAAAATTACCAGCAGCTTCTGCTCAAGCAAATACATTTAAACAATCATCTCAGGCTCAAATTTTACTGAATTTTAAACTACAAAAATCATCTCAAGCTTTGAAAGTTAAGCATAAAAAATCAAAGCAAATTATTAATAACAAAAATCAGTCTATTGCTTCATTTGATAATAGCAATGAGTCAGGAGAGATGATTGTAAATGTTGCCACTTCTCAAAATCAACAAATAGAAACTGCACCAGAATGGTTAGAAACTGAGGCTACTACTGTTGGTTATGTTAAACATCCCCTCGAAAGACTTTTAGAATGGTTAGATTTAATTATGCTGTGGGTCGAAAATCTTTGGGCAAAAATATGGAAAAAATTGAAACTGATACTATATTTCAAAAGTAACTAGAGAGTTAATTAAACTTAAACTGTAACCATTATAATTCCCATTGCTGATATAATTTCTCCGCGTGAAACATAATTTCTTCTCTGGGTAAGCGAATTTTTGGTTTTTGTGTTGGATAAAGTGTTTCTAGCATATTAGTATCTTGTTCAAATATTAAGTTGAAAGAGTTAAGAAAGTATTGTTTCAACAACAATAATAAAAATTTATTGAATATATTTTTGGGTTTGGCGTAAAGCAAAATAAAAGTTTTAGTGCAGTTTTCTGTTTCAGGATAGAGAATAAATAATTGTACAAGCTGACCAAAATCAGTATTAGTGATGATGCTCGTCGTAGAAGGAAAAGAATATTCAAATTGATTGAAGAGAGTTTTCGGAGTAGTTAGAAAGGCTGGATTTGTGATGATTTCTTTAAGAGTATTGTCTGCTCTAGTAATTTCTTGGTTTAGTTTAGTATAGTAGTTATTTTCTTGATAATCTTTGATTTCTATTTTTCTAAATTTAAAAGGTTCTCGATGAGTAGCTAAAGCATGATTAAAATCATAATTAATTTTAAGACATTTTAAAAAATCTGCCTGAATACTTTTTTCCCCTGTAGCACCTAAAAAAATAAATCCTTCTGTAATTCTAGGGATTAGATCGGGAATAGGTAAGCGAGGTTTTATACCGCCATAAGTCCAAATTAATTCGTCTTGGACAATTAATTCTAGTGGTTGAGTAATTGCTTGATAATTTAAATTTTCTTCCCGATAAACTCTGCCTTTGCCATCAAATTCTAAGCCGTGAAAAGGACAGGTAATAGTATTCCTTTCCCGACACACCCACCCATCGGATAAAGGTGCTTGCATATGAGGACAAATATTATTTAAAGCAAATATTTCTTGCTGCTGATTTTGCCAGAGTACATAATCTTTACCCTGAAAAGTAATTTTGTAAGGCTTATTGATACCCAACATCGTTTTATGAGCAATTAGCCAGGGCGCACCAGGTAAGATAGTTTTAGAAGAATTATTGATGCTTGGCAAAGGATTAGCTATTGTAGTTAAGTTCATAATTACTTTCCTAATTCAATAATATTTTTAGTATCGGAAAGAAAGAACTTTTTGTCTTATAAATTCATGCTATTTTTTACAAGTTTTTAATAGAAGATTTAACCCTATTGGCATAATGTTTTGTTAGAAAAAATGAGATATTACTGAATTTTTAGACATTTGCTTCTGCATTGCTTTAGGAGTTGTTCCTGTAATTCTTTTAAAGTGATAATTAAGATGTCCTTGATTAGCAAAACCAACTTGATAAGATACTTCAGCAATAGTAAATTTTTTGTGAAGTAATAATTCTCTAGCACGTTTGACTCGACAGCGAATTAAATACTGATGAGGTGCATAACCTGTAGATTGTTTAAATAAACGAGAGAAATAACTAGGACTCATTTGTACTAATTGCGCTAGCTCGTTTAATCCTAAAGATCGATCTAAATTAGCATCAATGTATTCGCAAACTTGCTTGAGTTTATATTTGGGTAAACCATCGCTATAGTTTTTGATCTGGGGTGTTTGAATCGAGTAATTTTGTAATAGATGCACTGAAAGTAAATTTGCGATCGCCTCTGCATAAAGACGGCTACCCAAACCACCAGATTCTAATTCTGTTTTAAGTTTTAATCCCAGTTGATAAATTAGGGGATCTGGTTGAGCAAAATTAGGTGGAATTTCAACTCGGTCTGGATCTATTGTCTCAAAAAGAGTAGAATTAAAAACCTTTGAGTCAAAACCCAAGATAATAAAGCCACCTGGATTGAACCACTCTGCTTGGTGGGTAACCTCCGAGGGAATAATTACCACATCTCCTGGTTTAACTGCTTCTTTTTTAATGGTTCCGTCTAATTGACGAATCGCATAAATAGGTTTGGGATTTTCAGTAAAAATAAGAAGATTATACTGAGGACTAATGACTTCTCGACTTTTTCCAGGATTTGCATAATTGTCATAGGCGCAGTAAATCCCATCCCAGTCAGTATCGTAACTAGAAAGCTGAGGTAATTGAAGTAAAGCTTGTTTAAGTGCTCCTAGTACTTTGGCTCGATCTTGAGAAAAATCTATTGAGATTGGTTCTTCTACAACCATGATTGATTATTTGATCGATACGTATACATATAAATCGTAAATCGAGAAGATCGAGAGAACAAATTCTTTATTTTTAGAATTAATAACTGGTAACTAACTTCTATCATCCCTAGTTTTTCCCGATCGCTTTTTAACTTAAATAAAGTAGATTGATAAGCGAAAATCGGAGAAAATGACAACTCTTACAGAATTCAATTCCATTAAAGCAGAAGCCTTTGCTGAAGGTTTGCTGAATATCCTCAACAGTGGTGCAATCTCTTTGATGATTTCTATAGGTCATCGGACGGGTTTATTTGACACGATGGCACAATTACCGCCTTCAACTAGCCAACAAATTGCCGAAGCAGCAGGTTTGCAAGAACGTTATGTGAGAGAGTGGTTATCCGCGATGGTTACCAGTCGTTTTGTTGATTATAACGTGAGTTCGACGAAATCAAAAAAGGGCAGGAGGTAGAGCTGGCAATCCTTTGGGTTCTAAATCAAGGGAAGGTTTTTGGGGTAGATAAGTGTATGCAATCAACCCTCCAAAGAGATTCACCATGAAGTTCCAAACACTTCGATGTCGAGAATGTTCGATTTGAGAGATATTCTTAAGTTGATCGTTAACGGTTTCAATCAAGGAGCGTTTGCGTAACAAAATTTTGTCCATCAGTTTGACCAACTTCTGTTTCATGTTCTTTTTGTGCCGAGTAATCAGTTGTAGTCCTTGTTCATCAAGCTTTTCAAACAGTTCTTGAGAAATATAGCCGCGATCGCCAAAGAGCTTGCCAATGATGTCTTGAGTCAGATCGGGAACTGGTTTACGGTCATCAGTATTCCCAGGAGTCAACTTAAAAGCTAGTAGTTCTCCTTGATCATTAATAATTAGGTGTAGCTTAAAGCCATAATGCCAACCCACAGAATTTTTGCCCCATCCTACTAGCCCTTCAAAGACTCGATGTGAGCGACTGCGACTGGGACAACATACCTCTATCGGAGTCGAATCGATGAAGCTAATTCCTGTAACTTCTCCTTTTCTAGTCTGTAAGAAGCAACATAAAAGCATCATCGACCAAGGCATTAGCTCGACAAAACGATTGTAGCTAACCAGAGAGGGAAAAGCTTTTTTCCAGTGAGGTCTCACTTGTAGAGTATAGAATTCCTTGAATGTTCGATAACCACTACCATGAAAGGCAATCACAATCGTCATCACTTCACTCAAACTCATACGACAACTAGATATTTTTTCGCCAGTGCTCGCAGTTAATTGAGGTAGGTCATGACAGTGTTTTTCAAAACTGTTGTAGAAATCATCTACATCACAAAAAATTTCGGTAAGATCGAGACGAGATTTTAATTCCATAGCTAAGACCTGAAAACACTACTTTTAGCATAGGTCTCAGCTTTCTCTTGGGTTTAAAAATTTTCATCGAACTCACGTTGTTGTAGAGATTGACGCATGACATCAACGGGAACAGGTTGCTGTAACCAAATTTCTAACGCTGCTACACCCTGTTGTACCAACATTTCTAAACCATCAATGATTACTGCACCTTTTCCTTTTGCCAATTGTAGAAATTGGGTAGGATTAGGAGTATAAATTAAATCATAAGCGATCGCGCCTGATGACAATTTTTTGAATAATTCGGCATCGAGAGGAGATTGTTTAACGTGAGGATACATTCCAATCGGAGTTGTATTAATTAATAATTCTGCTGCTGGTAGTAATGCGTTCAATCCTTCCCAATAGTGAATTTTTAATTTGGTAATAATTTCGCGATTATTTTGCCAACTTTGATAAAACTGAGCCAATTTATCTTTATTTCTTCCTACTACGTGGATTTCTTGACAGCCCAGTTGAATTAGTCCTACAACTACTGCTCTAGCTGCACCACCATTACCCAAAATTACAGGTGTTACTTTTCGCCAATCTCTGCCTAAATTCTTGAGCGGGGCGACAAATCCGATTACATCGGTGTTTGTTCCTTGCCAACCACTGTCAGTACGCCAAACCGTATTAACTGCACCGATCATTTCCGCTTCAGGAGTAACTTTACTCAATAAAGGTATAATCGCTTGCTTGTGAGGAATAGTGACACTAAAACCAACTAGATCCACGGCTGCAAATCCTGCGATCGCAGTTGCCAAATTATTTGGTTTAACTGGAAAAGGAATATAAACATAATCAATGCCCATTTGTTTGATAGCAGCATTGTGCATCACGGGTGATAAAGAATGTTCAACTGGATCCCCGATAATTCCGAGCAGTTTAGTTGTGCCTGTAATTAAGACCATAAAATATTTTTACCTAATCCTCTTTATTAACAATAGCTTGCCAGGTAAATCGCTTGACTACCAAAAGAGCGATCTCGGCACTGCCGAGATCGCTTTTGATTAGTAAGAATTATTCAGCAGCAGGATTAACTTTGTCAATTACTTCTAAACTTCCGTCATCATTAACTTTCCAGACATCATAACTGCCTACCACATCACCATTGGCATCAATATCAACATTACCACTTGCCCCTTGATAATTAATATCCTCACCTTGACGGACTAAATCCATAGCCTGACAAGGATCGGTAACTTCGGTACCAGGTGCATTAGCTACCTCAAGAATTTTACTTTTAATGCCTTCTCCTGTATTCGCATCAGCAGCTTCCGCAGCTAACATCATTAATACAGTTGCATCCCAAGTATGAGGGACATAGGCAGTTATTGCTTGTCCTGTTTTTTCTTTCCAAACAGTAGTAAAATCAGCCAAAGCTTTTCCATCTGCCCCTGGTACTGTTCCTAAAGCCCCTGCAATAATCGATTTTCCATCTCCTGTTTTACCAACTTGGCGCACAAAATCTTCCGAATAAACACCGTCTGTCAGTAAAACTGTTACTCCGTCACTTAAACCCTGTTCAAATGCAGATTTGAGTAGCACACTACCAGTCTCTGCATATAAAACCGCTGCAACCGCATCAGGTTTACTACCAAAAGCTGCTTTGGCTTCACTATCTAAAGTGGCTGCTTTAGGATCGTAACGAACTGGTTTGCTGGCATCAGTTATTTTGCCTCCAGATTTTTCAAAAGCTTGTACAAATTCCCTTTCAAATCCAACCCCATAGTCATTATTGATTACAACTGTAGCTACATTTTTAAATCCTTGTTTATTAGCTAAAACTGCTAAAGCTTGAGCTTGATAATTGTCAGGAGGTGCTGTCCGCGCCCAATAACCGTTAAATTCTCCATTTTTTGCCCTCTCAGTAAAAACAGGACTAGTACTACCAGGCGAGACTAACATTACTTGATTTCTGACAGCTACATCGACTGCTGCACTAGAAACACTACTAGCAAACGAACCTACTACTCCAGCTACTCGATCTACTTCTGCTAATTTAGTCATCGCAGTACTACCCACGCTAGGATCGGTTTGATCGTCTTCAGTAATCAAACTGACTGAGGCTTCATTGACTCCACCACAAGCATTAATAGTATCGACAGCTAATTGTGCTGCGACTGGCATATTTTTTCCAACTGAAGATAAGTCACCTGTGACTGGAACTAAAGTTCCTAGTTTTAATCCTTTACCACTAGTTTGACCCGTAGTGCCTCCAGTTTCTCCCCCAGAATTAGTATTTTGACAAGCAGTAGTTAAAGAACTCAGAATGGTTAAAGTTAAGGTAAATCCAACCAAAGACTTGCAGCGATAGATATTCATTTTGCTGTTTTCCCCTCACAAGACAAATTAAGTTGACACAGATTGTAACTAAAATTTTTACCTAGATTGAGATTGGTACGATCATTCTGTTCAAAAGCAATAAAACTGTCTTGATTATCACGGTGACTAGGTTCAATGCTTACTGTCTATTCTTAAGAAAGGAAAATCTTAATTATGATTTTTAATTTGAGAATTGGACACACTCGCCAAAGAAAGCAATAGCTTGAATAAAATTTAGTTGAATTAATTTTTTTAACGCGATCTCGACGCAACCGCGATCGCTCTTAATTATTCTGCTTTGATTTCATCGATTTCTAACCAACTAACAATTACTCCAGCAATTGGAACAGCAAGAAAAATACCCAACAAGCCTGCTACTCTAGCTCCAATTAACAGTGATAAAAACACTATAACTGGGCTAATGTGAACTGTATTTTCCATAATTCGCGGTGAAATTAAATTATCTTGGATTTGCTGTAACACAATACAAGTTATCAAATATTATTAAGGTTATTAAATTAGTCACAAAACCTTGTAAATTATTAATTATATAGCCAATCCCTGTAAGAATTTGTTCTCTAATTGTTTCCCTAACTAAACTTAAATCAACTTGAAGATTTCGCTCACGTAAAAATGTTTCTATTTGAGTAAACAGAGGAGATAAAGAATTTAAAGAATTAATAATATTATCAATTAATTGTTGTCCTTGAGATAGGATTTTTAAACCAAGTGTTACTGTAAAAATAGCAATTATTAACAAGCTGAATAAGAAAACTATGCTGGCTGCAATACCATAAGGCACAAATCGATTGAGAAAACGTACAGGATAACTTAGTAACTGATGTTACGCACTCTTGAGTAAATGTAATTCACACATAGCTTGTTGCAAAGCTTTGACATAAATAGTACTGCGCAAAGCAAAATGGTTCATCTTGTGTTTCAATTTCAGACACTCTAATTGAAATGCAGCATAGATAGACATAAAGATATGGTTTCCTTGAGTACGAAGACATTTAGTTGGGGACTTAGCTAAACCAGTATTAGACTTGAGCGTTTTATGAAAGACTTCCACGTTCCACCGTTTTTGGTAGATTGCTTCTATTTGAGGGACATTACAGTTTAAATCACTACAAGCCAAATACAAAATACCAGTACTGCCATCTTGGTTTTTAAAGACTTGACGATAGATGAGAACAGGAAAGTCCAGTCCTTTAAGCCATCCTCTGACTGAGATCTGTTCTGACCAGTTGAGTTCATCAATTCTGGTAAAACAACCCTGTTTTTTGTTTTCTTCACTCAAGGCTACGGTACGATTGCTTTTGAGAGCCATGATCAAGTGCTTATCTAAATCCTGACAGATAAAAGCCATATTTTCCTTCGAGGAAAACCAACTATCAGCTAGCACATACCTGTATTTGAGTTGATTCTGGGAGCAAATTTTTAATTGATTTCGTGTTAATTCATTTTTTGTTGCTGTTGCTTTTCGTTTTTCCTTCTTTGTTTTTACCTCACAAAATTTTATGGACTTTTTGACGACATCAAACCCAATTGGTAGGCTTATGTCTTCGACACTATAAACATAGTTGATGATGTTAATTCCCTTGACAGAACGGTTTTCTTGATGGTCATGATGCCAGCACACTAACTCATTCTCTTGGGTATGAGGTTTTTTCTCTATGGTGTCATCCACAATCAACACACCATCTTCTTGTTCATACTCCCTGACCACTGGTTTCACTAACTTCCACAGCTCTCGTGACTCTAAGTCTTTAGCCGACAGGAAACGAGTTATTTTATCGTGACTGATACTTCCTTCTAATACTCTTGATAATCCTGTCGCTGTTATCTGTCCAAACGAGCTGATAATATAATCGCTGTATAGTTCCAAAAGCTTTTTGTCCATTCGAGTATTATAGCTTTTGCGTAACATCAGTTAGTAAAAAAGCGATAATTGCAGCAAAAGAAAAAATAGTTATTATATTTTCAAAATAGGCTAAAACTTGTAAAATTCCCCAACCACAAGCAAGAACTAGCAAAAAGCGAACTAACGCTAGAATATTGATTCTGCTCCAAACTTTTTTCGGTGAAGTATTATTCATTTTCAGTTAGTTGAATAGTGTTTGAATATTCTGCGATTTCTCCTATTTTTTGCGAGAGCGCTCTTGAGTATAGAAAAAAACAAGATGGTTGAATTCATTTGGCTAACAACTCTTTTTTAATCGTCAAATAACGCTCCTCAATATCTTGTCTGTCTAATTCTTCGGATATGGCTTGCTGGCTACTGCGTTTAATCATCTCGGCATGACGCAATAACACCACACGTTCTTTTTGGGTTGAGGTGAAACGAGCAATCATTGCGATCGCCTCTAACAAACGAATCATTACAGCAACATCACTTTTGCCATACTGTCGAATCTGGTTAAAGGCAGTATCGACTAACCCTGTAAACGTTACTCGTTCGGCAATTACACGAAGCTTTTTATGGTTATCGTAACGATAGGGAGAAGGAAAATCTCTTTGAGCAAGGTGAGACAAACCTGCACCGAGGCGGTCGATACAACGAATAGCAGTAAAGGGATCGTTAATACCGGGAGAGATAGCGCGTAGGGCGATTTCAACTAACTGCTCAATAGGAAATTCTACATCTTGTTGCTCGGTTCGCTCCTTTCCCAAAATCACAGTATTTTTAAGCCGTTGGTTTAGCTTGCGATTAATACTTTCTCTAGGATAGACCAAGATCAACTCGCAGCCTTTGACGATAAACTGACCAGGACGATAGTTAAGGCGCAATAATAAATTATGCTGACAAGCAAGCTTCATCAATTCTTCATCATCGATCGCTTGTAAATAACCATTACTCTGCGCTCTGATCCCATAAGTATTTAAGTCGAAATCGACGGGAATTTCTTCTCCTGGTTGATTTTGAGTGGATGCACCTTGTCCAATTTTTTCTGGAAAAAGGCGAGCAATAGCATGGTCTAGATCGGCACAAGTTTCCCAAATAACGTGGGACACTTGAATGATAGTAGAAGCATGATGAATAAAATAGATTAACACCCCAATTGAGGCGATCGCGAGTAGCAAACCTACTGTAACCGAAAGTTGCGGGACAAATCGATCGTAACCATCTCCATCTCCACGGATAGTCCGCAGTACTAGCAATGAATAAATGAACGTACTGATAAATGTTCCCAAAACAATCTGATTACCCGTATCCTGCATAAAATTACGCAGCAGCCTGGGCCCAAAATTAGATGCTGCTAACTGAAGAGCCACAATAGTAATGGAAAAGGCGGTAGCAGCAATACCAATGGTAGAACTCGATACAGATGAAAGCACTTCCCTCGCTCCATTGGCTCCGCCAGTATAGATCCAACCCCATTTTTCCAATGGCCCGTAATACCCCTGGCGATCGAGCCACAACATCGTAAAGGCAAGCGCGATCGCAATTATTGCAAAGATGGTTGGCAAAAACCAATAACTAGAGTGGAGCGAGTACCAAAGTTTACCGAGTTTGACATTTTTCATTATCGTTCATCGCGATCGTTTAAGTTCGTCTGCTTTGTGCTGCCACTCTTACCGTTTTTTGATGAACGCATTTGTGCAAATTGTTGAAGAGAACTGCTAATATTGCGGGGTTGGGGGACTTCTTGGTTGCCAGCAGGCCAACCTTCTCTTTGACGAGAGCGATCGCCATCTGTTGCTTCGGTTTGATCGTGGAATAAAATTTGTTGGGTGGGAAAGGGTAGATCGATTCCGTTAGCTGTCAAATTATTCTTGATGGCAGCCAAAACTCGATCTCGTGCTTCGAGATCGTCTGCTCGTCGCGGTGGTTTAATCCACCATCTAGCACGGATATTGACAGTACTTTCAGCCAGATCGACTACTAGTACATCGGGAGGAGGCTCTTTAAGTGTTGTCTCTACACTGTCCACTGCTTCGAGAATTAACTGTTTAGCGCGATCGAGATCGTCGCCGTAGCCAATTCCAACATCGTATTCCATTCGGCGAGACTCAAAAGCGGTATTAACCGTCACCGAATTAGTGAACAATTCTGAATTAGGAATTACAATTCTGCGACCATCGTAGGTTCTAATTGTTGTTGCGCGAGTTTCAATATTTTCGACCGTGCCTTCATAATCTTTAAAAACAATCTGATCGTCAATCCGAAAAGGTTCGGTTAAAAGAATCAAAATTCCAGCCAGAAAATTCTGTAATATGTCACGGAAAGCAAAACCAATAGCAACACCACTAATACCGAGCAGTTGTATTAAATCTCCTGCTCTAAAGGTAGGAATAATGATTGACAAAGCGACAAATAACCCAATGAGGATAACGGTTCCTTGTGCTAAACGTCCTAGCACCATTCCCAAATTTCTCGCTTGTCGATGCCTGCGGGTAAGACGCTTAACAAGTATCTTTAACCATCTGGCGGTGAAAAAAAACACGACGAAAACGATCGCAGCTAAAACAAGATTCGGAACCAGGACAATGAAACCATCAATTAATCCTTCAATTTTTGCCCATGCTGCTGCAATTGATTCTTGGTAATTCATCAGATTGATAAAAATTCTTGGAGCAAATCGTTTTTTATTTTTTAAGAAAATATTGATTAATTTATGAATAAAAAATAATTTTTAAATCTATCTCTGGTTAATATCTTTTCAATCGATAAGATATAAGATTTAAAATCTATTAAAAATCAACCAATAGATAGAATTTATTTGTTCTACTCAAGTCTAGAAAAGCAAAATTTAGACACCTTTTAAATTTTAATTAAATTTTTCCTCAAAAATTATTTATTTGTTAAGTATATCTGCATAGAGCAAATAGATATTTTTAAAAATAAATTTTGTTTTCATTGTCTACAACTATTCATTTCGCTAGAAATAAACAAAAAACTTAATTTTTTTTATAACTCAAGAGCGATGCCAAACTAAAAAAAATTAGTAAATATAAAACTGTTATAGATAAACAGATCGATTTAATCAAAACACAACTGTAATAATGTTGTTATGTTTGAGACTTTTCAGGTTATCGATCTCAATATTTTGTTGTTATTTGGAAAATATAGATTATGAAATCAAAACATTTAAATTTACCAAAAATTTTGCCTTTATCGTTAATTTTGTTGCTTTTTCCTCTGACAGCGTGTCAAGTAGAACAAGAACAAGCAGGTCGCTTACCAGATGTAAATGTAGAACCTGGGAGATTACCCGAATACGATATTCAAGGTCCTGATGTGGATGTTGGAGTAGCAGAGCGCAGGGTTACAGTCCCTAAAGTTGTTGTCGTACAGGAAGAGGAAACAGTCGAGGTTCCTTACATCGATGTCAATGTCCCCGGTGCAGAACGTCAACAGCGTACTATAACGGTTGAAGCTGAGGTTCCTTCTAGTGGTTACAATCTAGAAATTCAAGATGTATATGCAGTAAACAACGAGCTTTGGGTAATTTCTCAACTTAAAGAAGAAAATCCCAATGCTCCCCAGGCGACAGTACGTACATCCGATCGCATTGTTATCAATGCTCCAGATATGCTAGTACGCCACTACATTATTGGAGAACGTCCTATTGGTAACTTTAACGAACAGTACACTTTCATTGATAGCCGTGACCAAATTTCTTCCCAACTCAATTCGGGTCGGCAACTTTATGGACAACAACAACAGGCAAATAGTTAAAATTCAATTGTTTGTTGATCGCTATTAGGTTAATCTCGGCACTGCCAATTATAAAATGATTACGAAAGTAAAACAAAAAGCTTTTAGCTCGACTCGATCTAGATTTATTGTCTATTAATGAGATCTTGGCATATCTGAAGTGCGTAGCGGACAGTGAGCGCACCAATAATTATAGTTAAAATCCCAATAATTTAGATTTAGTCGTTCAAGCGATCGCAATCTCACAAGAAACTTTGTTCCCAGAGTATAACCTGTTATTTCTGCTACTTGTTTAGGAGTTTTTGATGTCGATAACAACCAAATTATTTGATAATGGCTTTTGAGATTGACTTCTCCCCTGATACTCTGCTTACCTGTTTTGACAAAATGACCTGTTTGTGTTCTCAGTAATGGTACTTCTCACTATATGTTTACAGGTTAGACATATTTATTAAGTTTTTAGGAAGTGCTTGATTTGAGTTTTTGGGTAGAGATAAAGTGAGGGTTATTGGACGGAACGGATAGTTGTGGTTGATAAGTCTCATCAATGGTGAAAAGCCCGACTATAAGCGAAGCATAAGCAACGGAGAGGGAGGGATTCGAACCCTCGATGGGGTTATCAACCCCATAACTCCTTAGCAGGGAGCCGCCTTCAACCGCTCAGCCACCTCTCCAAGGTCACGATTTAGAATTATAACAGACTATTGGCAGTATTAGAAGTATAAATTCAAATTATGTTGATCGCTAGTTTTTAATTGTTGAGTAACTGTTGTTTCTCGATCGCTCAATCTTAAAAGGATGTACTGTATGGAGTTGGAGAAATTCTATCTCATGGGCTAAAAGTCTTAAAAAAATAGCTCCATAACTTGTAAAAAGATTCATTTCTGTTGAAGATAAAACGAGCAATCTTAATCAGAAACTTTAATAACTAACGTGGAAGAGTGGTTAATTTACAAAGAATTTTATTTTGAGGCTGCCCATCAGCTACCTCATCATGACGGAAAATGTCGTCGGTTACATGGACATAGTTGGGTAGGACGAGTTTATGTTAAAGGCGATCGCTTGATTACTAATGGCTCAAAACAAGGAATGGTTATCGACTATGGTGATATTAAAAAGTATCTTCAACCATTGTTGGATAATTTTTTAGACCATTACTATCTCAATGAAACTTTGAGTCTAGAAAGTCCTACTAGTGAGATGGTTGCTAGGTGGATTTTTGAGAAGTTGGAAACAGCAGGGTTACCTGGACTTTATGCAGTAGAAATTAGAGAAACTTGTACTTCTGGTTGTACCTACCAGAAAAGTAACCTGTAAATGATTATTTTGGCGTTTACTACTAAAAATTTCTACATTTATAAGGATATCTTTTAAGTAATCTGTTTTTGATTGAAAATTTAAAATTTATCTTAAGCAAAGATTAAATTTTGCTGTTGGCTTATTGAGAACAGGAGGCTAAAACCCCGAAATATGGTACTCTAAAAATAGTGTGTGACCATTTTTGTTTGAATTTCAACCAAATTTGCTATAATTAAAAATTGTGCTTTTACAAAACAGAAGTGATTGCTTGTCGCTGTAATTAATAAATCATCAGCTTTTCGGGCTAACAAACAAGTAATCAATTCACCCAAGCCTTATTGACTAAGTACAATTACCAGGATTGACAAAAAGCTTCTAGTCAAAATTTAATAAATTGACAAGCGAGTGCTTCAGAACCAATTGAAATTTTGCCTATTTTTTAGTGAAAATTATTTCGAGTAATTTTTTTCAACAAAATCTTTTAAACTCAACAATAAAAAATCCCAAATATTTACCATTTCAGAGTACATTTTTTCTGATTTAATGTTGTGATGTTCGAGTTTTAAAATAGTTCCTTCATTACTTGGAGAAAGAGTATAGCAAATAGTCAGATAATTTTCGGGGATTCTTCCTGTCCCATGATTATCACTCCAGTAGGTATATTGAAATTTTTGATTAGGAATTAAAACATCAATTGTGCCATAATCGATAAAATCTTGGTTATTATTGCTTCCTTTCCCGATAATCTCACTACCAACTTTCTAATCAGATACAACTTCTGTGAGGGGATAATATTGAACAATTTTTTCTGAATTTGTTAATGCCTCAAATATTACCTTTGGTGGTACTTCAATCAACAGAGTTTTTTCAATTGAAAAGGTTTTCATGATGTTTTTCCTTTAGTTAAACTGATCGACTTTTACAGTTACCAGTTATCAGTTAACAATTAACAATTAACCATTGACACGGCACTATCCGAGGTTGATGTAGATTAAGTTATACCGAACCAATCATACTAAATAATCTTTGAGAAACAAAACAAACCAAAGAAAACTTGCATAATAAATAAATAGTAGTTTGTAAAATGAGCAAATTAAGAGCTAATGGGGATTGAACTAAACGAATATCGTTTACGCCGAGAACAGTTGATGGCAAAAATTGGTAATGGGACGGCTATTTTTCACTCTGCACCAATGGCAACAATGCACAATGACGTTGAATATGTGTTTCGTCAGAATAGTGATTTTTATTATTTAACAGGATTTAATGAACCCGAAGCCGTAGCGGTATTAGCACCCCATCACGAAGAACATCGCTTTATTTTATTTGTTCAACCAAAAGACCCAGAAAAAGAAACTTGGACTGGTTATCGTTGTGGTGTGGAAGGAGCAAAAGAAATCTATGGTGCAGACGAAGCCTATTCGATTGCCGAATTAGATGAGAAATTACCTCAGTATCTTATTAATGCCGATCGCATTTTCTATCATTTGGGCAAGGATCGGCACTTTAATAATGTCATTCTTTCCCATTGGCAAAGATTAATGAGTCAATACCAAAGAAGGGGAAAAGTTCCGATCGCGATTGAAGATACTCGTCCCATTACTTATCCAATGCGATTAGTTAAAAGTCCTGCGGAAATTGCCTTGATGCGTAAAGCAGCCGAAATCTCTGCCAAAGCACACAACCGTGCTAGAGAATTTGCTCAACCAGGAGTTTATGAATATCAAGTCCAAGCAGAAATCGAACATACTTTTCGTTTAGAAGGTGCGATGGGAATTGCTTATCCTTCCATTGTGGCTTCTGGTGCTAATGCTTGCATTCTTCATTACATCGAAAATAATAGGCAGATGCAGGATAACGAATTATTGTTAATTGATGCTGGTTGTTCTTATGGCTATTACAATGGCGACATCACTCGTACTTTTCCTGTAGGTGGAAAGTTTACTCCAGAACAAAAAGCTCTTTACGAACTTGTTTTAGAAGCACAATTAAACGCGATCGAAGAAGTTCAGCCAGGAAAACCTTATAATGAGTTTCACGACATCGCTGTTTGTGTTTTGGTTCAAGGATTAATTGATTTAGGTTTATTGAAAGGAGACTTGGAAGAAATTATTCAAGAAGAAAAATATAAACCTTTCTATATGCACCGTACAGGACATTGGTTAGGTTTAGATGTGCATGATGTCGGTGTCTATAAACACAATGAAGAAACTTGGCAAATTTTGCAACCAGGACATATTTTAACTGTTGAACCAGGAATTTATATTTCCCCAAACATTCAACCTGCTGAAGGACAACCAGAAGTACCAGAAAATTGGCGCGGTATCGGTATTCGCATTGAAGACGATCTTTTAGTCACTGAAACTGGACATGAAATTTTAACTGCTGCCGTACCAAAATCAGTAGCAGCAATGGAAACTAAATAATTAATATACTTCTGCTCATTCTTCCTTGGTTATTTGATATAAGTAATTACCAAGGATAATTAATCTTAGAGTTAAAAATATTATGACTATTTGGGTAAACGAACAACTCGATCCTGGTGGTATTATCTACTCTTGTATTGCTTGTTGTGACGAAGCAGCAGCTAAAGACTGTCACGAAACTTGGCAAAAAAATTTAACCGAACAACAGAAACAACAAGGTTGGATTGCTCGTCTTAGGACGGTAAAGTCTTGGGATGAAGTACCTGTAAATGCCTTGAAATTAAATTATTAACTAAATTGATGTTATTGATTTTAGGGAGATCGCTTTAATATAGTGATTGACAAAAATGTTTGTTGATTATTGGCAAGTTAAAACAATCAACTATTAACAAAAACCAAGGTATTTACTATATTTCATCCTACTTTGGTTTTTAACAAATAATTGATCATGAAACTCAAAAAAATTTTATTTATTTTCTTATTTAGTTTAGCTATATTTATTGCTTGTAGCGATCGCTCTCTTAACTCCCAAAGTTTTCAAGAAATAGCAGCAGACAATAGCAATTTTCAATACATTGGTAGAGTAAATCGGCAAAATCCTCAAGCTCCAATTTTTGGTTTTCCTGCTACAGCTTGTCTGTTTAATTTTGAAGGTACCAGTTTAAAACTTAAATTAGCAGATGATAACTGGGGAGGAAGTAATTATATTGGTGTTTATTTAGATGATAATCCTGAACCGATTGTTATCCATTTAAATAGTGGTAATGAACCACAAATTTATGACATAGCTGAAGGATTAGAAGATAAAAATCATCAAGCTTTAATTGTTAAAAGAAATGATTATATAACAGGTGAATTTTCTTTTCATGGCATTTTAATTGATAGCGATAAAAATTTACTTTCACCAGCACAACCAAGTAATCGCAAAATTGAAGTTTATGGTGATTCAATTTCGGCAGGTTCAGCAGTAGAATATGAGCAAACAGGCGCACCAGATCCAACAGGTGATACAAATCATCTATCCAATAGTTATCTTTCCTTTGGGTCAATGTTAGCCAGAGATTATCAAGCTCAATTGAGTTTAATTGCTCAAGCAGGAATAGCTTTAGTGGATGGTTATGGTTTTTGGCATGATGGTGTGGGAATGGAAGCCATTTATGATAAAACCAAACCCCTAAAAGATGCACCGAGTTGGGATTTTAATCAATATATTCCTAATTTAGTTATAGTTGCTTTGGGACAAAATGATTCTTCAAGTATCAATCTCAACTCCGACCTAAGCAGTACAGAATGGAAAGAGCGTTACAAAAATTTTGTGGCTAATCTTCGTAGTAAATACCCCAATGCTTATTTTATTTGTATGTTTCCTAATATGTATCACGACCGCGCCTGGGATAATTATTTAAATGAGGCAGTAACCGAATACAAAAACGAACAACAAGACAATAAAATTTATTCCTTAATTACAGAACAAGTTACGCCCGATCATCCTCGAACCAGCGAACAAAAATTAATGGCAGATGCTCTTAAAAATTTAATTGATACCACTTTAATTAAAGATGGTTTTAGTTGGTAAATTTATTCAAGACAACCAAATTTAACAACTTGATATTCTGCCCCATCACCTGACAAAAAAATAGCTGCCTTCAAGTAGAAAGCAGCCTAAAGTTAAATTACTAATTTAGAGTTAGAGAATCAAAATTAGTAGTCGAAGTCACCGCCACCTGGTGCAGCAGGAGCTTTGTCTTTTTCAGGTTTATCAACTACTATACATTCAGTAGTTAAGACCATACCTGCAATAGAAGCTGCGTTTTGAAGAGCGGAACGAGTTACCTTAGCTGGGTCAACAATACCTGCTTCAAACATATCAACAAATTCGTTGTTAGCAGCATTGAAGCCAACGTTGAAGTCTTTTTCTTTAACTCTTTCAGCAATTACCGCGCCGTTTTGACCAGCGTTTTCAGCAATTCTTTTCAGAGGTGCAGTCAAAGCACGAGCAACAATTAAAGCACCAGTTAAAGCTTCGTTAGAAAGGTTGCTATTAGCCCAAGTTTCGAGTTCAGGAGCGAGGTGAGCTAAAGTAGTACCACCACCAGGAACAATACCTTCTTCTACGGCTGCTTTGGTCGCATTGATCGCGTCTTCTAAACGAAGTTTGCGGTCTTTCATTTCGGTTTCAGTAGCAGCACCTACTTTAACCACAGCTACACCACCAGCTAGTTTAGCTAGACGTTCTTGAAGTTTTTCTTTGTCGTAGGAAGATTCAGTTTCGTCGATTTGACGGCGAATTTGTTCGCAACGAGCTTTAACAGCTTGTTCGTTACCTTCAGCAACAATAGTGGTGTTGTCTTTAGTAATGGTGATACGACGAGCTTTACCAAGCATATCTACTTTGGTATTTTCTAATTTTAAGCCCGCATCTTCAGAGATTAATTGACCACCAGTTAGAACAGCGATATCTTCTAGCATTTGCTTACGGCGATCGCCAAAACCAGGAGCTTTTACTGCTGCTACATTAAGTACGCCACGGAGACGGTTGACAACTAAAGTAGCTAAAGCTTCTTTTTCGATGTCTTCAGCGATGATCATCAAGGGTTTGCCTTGACGAGCTACTTGTTCTAAAACTGGAACTAAGTCTTGTACTAAAGTGATTTTTTTATCAGTGATCAAGATGAAAGGATCATCCAGAACTGCTTCCATACGTTCGGTATCGGTGACAAAGTAAGGAGAGGTGTAACCTTTGTCAAAGCGCATCCCTTCAGTAATTTCTAATTCGGTAGTCATGGACTTACCTTCTTCAAGGGAGATAACGCCTTCTTTACCTACTTTATCCATCGCTTCAGCGATCATGCTACCTACTTCTTCATCGTTACCAGCAGAGATAGCAGCAACTTGCGCGATCGCTTTGGAGTCTTCAATTTGCTTAGCGTGTTGAGCAATTTTGTCGACTAAATATTCAGTGGCTTTATCAATTCCTCGTTTGAGAGCGATGGGATTAGCACCAGCAGCAACGTTGCGTAAACCTTCTTTAACAATCGCGTGAGCTAGAACTGTAGCAGTGGTAGTACCGTCACCTGCAACATCATTAGTTTTGGAAGCAGCTTGACGAATTAAGGATACTCCTGTATTTTCAATATGATCTTCTAATTCGATTTCTTTGGCGATTGTTACCCCATCGTTAACGATTTGGGGTGCGCCAAATTTCTTTTCTAATACTACGTTACGTCCTTTGGGACCAAGAGTAACAGCAACGGATTCTGCTAGAATATCAATTCCTCGTTCTAAGGCACGGCGTGCTTCGTCGTTGTAGATAATTGATTTAGCCATAGGTTTATCTCTTCTTCCTTGAAACTAATATTGTGAGCTTGAAAATAAGTTAAATGTTGATGAGATGTTTGTGAGTTATCACTAACTCTGACTATTAAGCAACGGCTGCTAAAATATCTTTTTCGGATAAGAGAACGTAATCTTCACCACCAAGTTTGATATCAGTTCCAGCATATTTGGAGTAGAGAACTTTATCGCCTACTTTGACTTCTAAAGGAGTATTACCGCCATCATCGTTGCGTTTGCCAGGACCAACAGCAACTACTTCACCTACTTGAGGTTTTTCTTTAGCAGTGTCAGGAAGATATAACCCACCAGCAGTTTTCTCTTCAGAAGCACTGACTTTAATAAATACGCGATCGCCTAAAGGTTTAACAGTTGAAACATTAATTGAAATAGCTGCCATAAACTAATCCTCCAGATACATTGATCTAAGCTTGAGATAGAGAGCTTTTTTAAATTTAGCACTCTCACCTTCCGAGTGCTAATTTAGCTAAATACAGTAGGAGATGGCAACTATGTGGTTAGTGCGGTTTACCGTACAATCTCGATTGCAGCTAAAATTTTGTTGATTTGAGTGTAGATAGTGGTTATAGAGTAAACCTGAGACTGTAAAGTATTTTAACAGAACTTAATCAAGTCTATTTCTTAAGAAAATAAGGCTCGCTTAGGATAAGGATTTAAAAAGCCATTGCAGATTTTTTGCACAACTGCTTCTATGTTTTTTGTTTTGAATTTATTTACTGTGGTTTAAAAGTGTCG
Source organism: Stanieria sp. NIES-3757 (assembly GCA_002355455.1). Taxonomy (NCBI): domain Bacteria; kingdom Bacillati; phylum Cyanobacteriota; class Cyanophyceae; order Pleurocapsales; family Dermocarpellaceae; genus Stanieria; species Stanieria sp. NIES-3757. Next base: position 1,662,579 of record AP017375.1, on the reverse strand, counting down.
ATCATCAAATTTTTATTAGTAATATTTTGCTGGTGGCAAATTATAGGATTGGGGAATTTTTTTCAAAATTTTGCTTGGGCTGAAACTAAAACCTTATTAACTTTAGAAACACTACAAACTCGAATTGAAGAGCCAATTCAAAAAGAAGGAATTAATACAATTGATTTGACTAATTTCCTGATCGATTTAAATGATAAAAATCTCGAATTTAGTCAACAATTTTATCAACAACTCCAAACTAAATTAATTCGTAGCAACAAACCCATTGTTTTAGATTTTAGTCAATCGTTTATTAAAGGAAAATTTGAGGCTAAAGATTTAGGTATTTCAACTCGTTTAGCTGAAGGAGCTTTATCATCTTTATTAAATCCTTTGGAACAAGAAACTATCAAAGAATATAGTCAACTATCTCTTCAACCAGGAGAACAAATTCCGACAGTTAATGTAATTAGAGGTGGATTAAAATTTGAACAAACTGAATTTACCGATCAAGTGGATTTTACTAATAGTTTTTGTTTACAAAAAATCATTGCTTCAGAAGCAAGATTTGGACAAGAATCTAATTGGCATCATAGTATTTTCGTTCGCGAAATAGATTTTAGTAATACTCGTTTTCAGAAGGAAGCAAATTTTAGTTATAGTAATTTTGGTAGTAAGGTAAAATTTGTAGGTGGACAATTTTTAGCTCAGGCAAACTTTAATAATAGTTATTTTCAAAATAAGCTTGATTTTCAATCGGCAAGTTTTGGGGAGTTATTAGATTTTAATAATAGTACATTTGCTAAATTAGTTAATTTGAGCAAGAGCAATTTTAAACAAAGAGTTATTTTTATTAAAAGTAAATTTCAAGAACCTCTCTTAATGATTAATAGTATTTTTGAAGGAATGGTAGATTTTCGAGATACGTTTTTTCAAAATTACATCGATCTACAAGACGCAATTATTTTAGAACAAATTAATTTGAGTAATGCAGTTTTTGCTCCTCAAACACGAATTAATGTATCTGGTTTAGGTTTTGACTCTGATGCTGCCAAAATTATTGGCGAAACTGGAATAATTGGGAAAATTATTAATGTCCCAATTTTAGAAGGTAACGAAATTATTTTAAGAAATTTGATTAGAAACTTTCGCAGATTAGAACAAATACCTGATGCTAATCAACTTGAATATAAAAGAGAAAAACTTAGACTTAAACAATTAGGTAATCAGATTATTGCCGTTAGTTGGCAAAATATTTTCAGTTTAAGTTGGCTTAGTAAAATTTTGGCTTGGTTGGGATTAAGTTTGGTTTTATTGTTAGGAAATTATGGCACAAATTTTAGTTTAGTTTTTGCCGTCGGGTTAATTGCGATCGCGTATTTTAGTTTCTTATTTTGGTTTGTTGATCGCTATCGTCGTCTTGTACCAAAGCCCATTTTACCGAACCGCTATGAAATTATTTGTATTGTAAGTAGTTATTTCTTATTAACTATATTTGGCATCATTGAAATTTTTCAAGCTACTGACCGACCTTGGTTAACTTTAGCTTGTTTAGCCATAATTTTATTACCGATTCCTGCACTGTTATTAATTCGTCTCTACTCTCAAGGACGCTATCACAACCTACTTGACCTTACTTATTTTGTTGAAGATGGATCGATGCGTCAATTTCGATTAATGTTGGGACGTTTACCAATTATACCAAGATTTCCCTTTTTTCGCGATCGCTATGAACCAATTTTATGGGAAAGACGTTGGAATTGGCTTAATTATTACGATTTGAGTTTAAATAATTTATTAAAATTTGGTTTTAATGATATTCGCTTACGCGATCGCGATTTACCAGGTATTGTTGCGACTTTAGTATGGTATCAGTGGGCGTTAGGAGTACTATACATTACTTTATTGTTATGGACTCTCTCACGAACCATTCCAGGATTAAATTTATTAATTTATTTTTAAATAATTTTTTCAAAAAATCCTCTAAAAAAAACACAACCAAACCATAACTCTATCTGTGTTTATCTGTGTTCATCTGCGGACAATATTGATAACTGATAACTGTCATTGTTGTAATTCCCGAACGCATCTATACGGTAAACCTCGCCTCTTAGTCTATCTAGAGTAGTATTAAGTAATTTTACAATTATGAAAAGATACAAATAACTTTCAATATATAAATCGTTTACAAATGAGTGTTAAAAATCAACCTCCTGGCTCGCGATCGCGCTTAATTTCTAATATTCTGTTTTTAATAGCAGGGTTATTTTTATTTGTTAATCTCTTTTTTCCGCAACTATTTGGTAATCAGATTCCTCAAGTTCCCTATAGCTTGTTTATCGATCAAGTAAACGACGGGAATGTCTCAAGAGTATCAGTTGGACAAAATGAGATTCTCTATGAAGTTAAAGGAGAAAACGAACAACAACCCCAAATTTTCCGCACTAACCCAATTTTTGACCTAGAATTACCACAACGTTTAGAAGCTAAAGGGATAGAGTTTGCTGCTGCACCTCCACCGAAAAACAATTGGTTAGGTAGTATTTTAAGTTGGGTCATTCCTCCCATTATTTTTGTTGCTATCTGGCAATTTTTCCTTAGTCGTAGTGCTGGTGGTGGCGCACAAGGCGCACTGTCTTTTACAAAGAGTAAAGCAAAAGTTTATGTCGAAGGCGACTCAACCAAAGTTACTTTTGATGATGTAGCTGGTGTAGAAGAAGCCAAAGTAGAATTAACTGAAATTGTCGAATTTCTCAAAACACCACAACGTTATAAAGCTATTGGCGCACGTATTCCCAGAGGCGTATTGTTAGTAGGACCTCCAGGAACAGGTAAAACTCTACTTGCTAAAGCTGTTGCAGGGGAAGCTGGCGTACCTTTCTTTAGTATTTCTGGTTCAGAATTTGTCGAATTATTTGTCGGTGCTGGTGCAGCGAGAGTAAGGGATTTATTTGAACAGGCAAAACAAAAAGCTCCCTGTATTATCTTTATAGATGAGTTAGATGCGATCGGCAAATCTCGTGCTGGTAGCGGTGGTTTTATTGGTGGTAATGATGAAAGGGAACAAACCCTCAACCAACTTCTAAGCGAAATGGATGGTTTTGCTGCTGGAGATGCCACAGTAATTGTCTTGGCTGCTACTAACCGTCCTGAAACCCTCGATCCAGCTTTGTTACGTCCAGGAAGATTTGACCGTCAAGTTTTGGTAGATCGTCCTGACTTAGCAGGTCGTCAAAAGATTTTAGAAATCTATGCAGCCAAAATTAAATTAGATGTCGATGTCGATCTTCACCAAATTGCTACTCGTACTCCTGGTTTTGCAGGGGCTGATTTAGCTAACTTAGTTAATGAGGCTGCTTTACTAGCTGCCAGAAATAAACGAGAAACAGTAACTCAGGCAGACTTTAACGAAGCTATTGAAAGAGTAATTGCTGGTTTAGAGAAGAAAAGCCGAGTTCTTAATGAAAAAGAAAAGAAAATTGTTGCTTATCATGAAGTCGGTCACGCTTTAGTTGGTTCAGTGATGCCTGGAGGAGGTAAAGTTGCCAAAATCTCCATCGTTCCCCGTGGGATGGCAGCTTTAGGCTATACCTTACAAATGCCTACCGAAGACCGCTTCTTAATGTCTGAATCAGAATTACGCGATCAAATTGCTACCCTTCTCGGCGGACGAGCAGCAGAAGAGATTATTTTTGGTAGCATTACCACAGGTGCATCCAATGACTTGCAAAGGGCTACCGATTTAGCCGAAAGAATGGTTACTACTTACGGTATGAGTAAGGTTTTAGGCCCTCTAGCTTATGAAAAAGGACAGCAAAACAATTTTCTTGGCGATGGTATGATGAATCCTCGTCGCATGGTAAGTGATGACACAGCCAAAGCGATCGATGAAGAAGTTAAAGAAATCGTTGAAACTGCCCATCAACAAGCGTTAGCCATTCTTAACCAAAATCGGGATTTACTTGAACAAATTGCTCAACAAATCCTGGAAGTGGAAGTGATTGAAGGAGAAAAATTACAAAGCTTACTCCAACAAGCACAATTACCAGAGAAAGAAATGGCTCAAGTTTAATTTTTTTGTTAAAAGTTAAGGGAGTAGAGTAACTAAACCCTCGCTCCCTTGATGTTTATCGAGTAGTTAAAATATTTCACTATAAACATCCATACTAAGAAGCAATTTAATGAGTCTATTCCCTGGCTACGCGATTGATGATGTTTCTAAGTCAGTCCTTTGGGCAGATTGCATGGTTAGATCAGATTTAGCAATTGGTTTGATTGCCAATGAGAACGATTACACTTCAAATTTAACAAGTACAATAAGGCGACAAATAAATTCTAAAAATAGATCATATTTAAAAGCAACATCACTTGTCTTAAAGCCTAGATTTGAGAGAAAGTTGGGGTGTGATGCCTCTATTATTTTGTCAAATACAAAAGAGTTTAAAGTTTGTCTGTTTGAGGCTAAGCTACTGAGATTAAGTCAGTATCAAGATTCTTGGGATTACGTGCAGAGGAAAACAGGACAGTCTCATTTCTCAGGACAAGTTCAAAGGCAATTGTCTGTATCTAATATCTTCGCTGTATGGGAAATGTTCTATTGTGACTACCCGTTTGGAAAGCAACCAAACTGGATGAATTCCAATACATCGTCTTGTGTTTGGCATTCTGAGGCTTACAGTAAGGTACAGGGAAGAACTAATTCTACAAGGTGGACAGATATGGAGTTGGAGGACTTGCTTACTGATGCAGCAGCTAAATACTCAACACAAATTGATTAAATGATTAGAGAAGTTTGTCTTCGTAATCAAGGTAAAGTGTTTCCAGGTAGTGATTATTTTAGTATTTTCAGTGATTATGGATTTCCTTCAGATATTCTGCTTATCGAGTTTTCAGACTCCCAAGAGAGTAAACGTGATTCGGAAGGCTAACACTTTACGGCAGCGGACGGACGAAAGCCGCTTGTGGAGATGCTACGGTTATCTACCGCCGCTGGGTTTTGCAGTTAAGAAAAAAATGTAACTAAATGTACCCATATCAAGCAATTTGTCAAAGTCTTGCTAGAGAGCGATCGCTAGAAATTTTTCAAGCAATTCAAAACGGCGATCGCATTAACTATCAAAACCAAAAATTAATCTATCCAATTATCTAGCTGTAAATTAGGAACTTGAGAAAAATCCTTATAATTTCGCGTGACTACTATGGCATGTTGCATCAGCGCAATAGAAGCAATCCGCAAATCCTTTTCTAATTTCTTTTTAGCTAAGTTAGGATTATTGTTGCCGTAAATTGTTATAGCAAGCTTCAGCATCGCGATCAAAGTTTAGGATAGTTATTAGTTTGAAAAATTCTGTAGTTTTCCATAGTTTAGTATAAAGATTACTCAAGTTATTTGCTTGTCGAGGGTCGTTTAATTTTCCATTCCAACCGTTAAATATTTCTTGAACGGTAATTATTGTAATTGCTATACTGTCATAATGTTTAGAAACTTGAGCGATTACCGATTTATTGCCAGCTAAAAAAAGTGAAGTATGGTCAGTATCGAGAATCCATAAAGTCATATTTAACTATTATTTTCTCGTTCTGCTCTTATTTCTGACATAATTTCCTGAAAATCAGAGTCATTTTCAAAAATACCCGCAAATTCCATTAAAGGATTTTCATTAGTTTTTTTAGGTAATGAAATCTGAATAATTTCAGCTTTTGCCAAACGTTCTTGTAATAGCTGTCGAACTTTTTCGATTGCACCTTGTTTAGTTTTATCTATACTTTGAAGATTAGGAACTTCTAGAACAGTAGCTACAGTAAAACCATCATCTTGACTTTCTAATAAAATATTCCAGTTATCCACAATTTTTTATGTACTTAGACAATCTTTCATTTAATTTTATTGTATCTGGTCTGTTTTAAAACGTTTTAAAACTAAGAAAAACACAATAAAAAAATTTGCGCTCGCTATTTTAAGAGTCGTTTAAAATAGCGAGCGCATGAGGTTGGTCAAACAGTTAGAAAAGCGATCAGATAAGCTATAAGTAAATCAATTTCACAAACATATACCTAAGCAGAGCGATCGCTGTTGTCTAAACAACTTAAATCAACCAAAACTTCAGCTTTTTTAGATGATGATAATTGATCTCACCAAGAGAAAAACGGTTTTTATTCTGAACCAGATGTAGGGTGGGCATTGCCCACCTTAATTATTTCTTATAACCAATTTCCTACTAGGACAAAAGGAGCCCAATAGTAAGGATGACGATATTGAGAGTCGGGAGTTTGTAATAAAGCAAGTTGAGCTTGACGTAATGCTTGAGCTTTATTAATTTGAGTGTCACTAGCTAAATTTTGATAGAAGTAACCCATTAATTCCGATGTAGCTTGGTCATTTGCACCCCAAAGAGTTGCTAAAGTACTCCTTGCGCCAGCACGAACAGCCACACCAGCTAATCCCAACACTGCTTGATTATCACCTTCTGCGGTATTACAAGCGCTGAGAACCAGTAATTCGATTGGTTTAGTTCTTCTAAGGCTACCAACTTTAAGTAAATTATCTAACTGTTTGACATTGATTAGTCTATTTCCTGTTTCATCGCCACTGACGATAAAAGTTTGATCGGAAGTAGAACTAAATTGACCGTGAGTAGCGAGGTGAACTACGGGAAAATCTGATTGTTGTAGTCTTTGTTGAAGATTAGCTTGAGTAAATTGATTATTCAGAAGAATTTCTGAGTCTTTAAAGATAGTTTTAATGACTTTTAACTCATCCTCCACTTTGGGAATAGGAGGAAGTTCGAGTTCTGGTAATCCTTGAGTTACTCCAGCAGCTAAGACTTTAATCGGTTGTCTGGCAAGAGGTTGAGGATTAGTTAACTGTAAACCAGAACTGAGAGCAACATTATAGTTTTTTTCAATCAGATAAGTTTTTTGTTCTCTGTCGTGAAGCATCGCCATCGGAATGTTCCGTAAAGAACCATCTAAAACAAATACTAAGGTTTTAACTTTGTGTTTGGTTAAATCTGGTTCGATGGGTCGAATTAACCAATCATAGATTGTTTCAGCTAGAGGTAAAATTTCCTGATTAAGGGATGTTTGCAGATTTGTTTCAATCTGTTGTAGTTGTCCTCTTTGTTCTGCTGTGCCTCTGGTACTTCTAACTTGTTCGGCAACTCCAGGATCTCGAAAAGCACGGTTACGTAATTGCTTAATTGTTGTTTGAACCTCGTCTTTAGAAATGTCGGTATAGTAACGACGTAAATCCTGTCCAGGAATAGTTGCAATTACTTCTAAACGATTATCCAAAATAATTGGATAAATAACGGCTGCTTGCTGGTCAACCTGATCGATAAGGACTGGTTCTTCAGCAACTTCGGAACAAGGATCGCGGAAGAAGTTATCTAGTTCTGCAATTTGGAGCGATTCTAAAACATCACGAGCTTTGTTGAGTTCTGCTTGAGTCGGTTCTTCTTTTAACAAAATACTCACAAATTCGCGGAAAATAGGTTCTACAGGAGTAGTAGCCAAATCTGTCCGCAAAGCTTTAATTGTATTAAAAGAGGCTTCGTAAGCTGCGATCGCGCCTGGACGATCATTTTCTTGGTTCAGAATTCTGCCTAGTTGTCTTTGCCAACGATAAGCAATTTCGGGATAATCTGTGGTAGGAACTAGTTGAATTGCTTGTTCGGTTAGTTTTTTGGCTTCGGCATATTGTTGTTGTTTTTCGTACAGTTGACCTAAATAACCTAAAGCTTCTGCTTCGGCGGAGTTGTTGTTGATTTGACGTGCATCTTTGGCTGCCACAGCCAGCATTTGAGCCGTATTAGTATCAAATTTTCCTTGGCGAATCAAGCTTTGAGCATAGTTAATTCGAGAAAAAATCCCAATACGACTGGCAGGTAAGTTGCTAACTTTGGGTTGCAGTTGTTGGCTCAAAGCAACGATTTGAGGTTGTAGTTGACTGGCTAACTGATACTGAAGTTGGACTGCACCAGTTCTAACTTGCTCTAAGAAACTGGCATCAGTAATACCTAAATCATCAAGATTATTTTGTAGTTCTGTGGTTGCTTGCTGCCAAAATTCCCATGAATCGATTAGTAAACTCAAATGGTTTAATTCGGCTCGAAGTCCATTGAGATCGGAATTGTCAACTGTCGCTGCTTGTTGATAATAAGCGATCGCGCTTTGATAGGGTTTTAGTGCAGCAGTAGCCGAACTTTCTTGGTTAACTACTACATCGAGCGCAACTGTTTGGGGAGGAAAGCGGTTTTGATCTTGTTCTGCGATCGCTCTAGCCGTATTGCCTAAACTTAGTAAGGCAGCAGTGGTTTCTACAGGGGAATCAATCGCTTTGGCTGTATCTAAACTAAAACTAAGCACTGATTCTGCTACCCGACCATAACCAGTTTCACGTAAATAGTCACCTAAACGCAACAAGCCCGTGGCTTTATTAAGAGAATCGGGTTGTTCGATAATAGGTTTAATAATGGTTTTAACTTGTTGTTGAGATTGGGACTTTTGCTCAACGTTGGCTACCAAATTTTGTTCGATTGATTGAGCCTGTTGTTGCAGTTGAAGACAGTTAAACTGATCCACGGCAAAAGCTTGTAAAACAGTCTGACAAGATTGGGGATAAAGTCCTAAAGCTTGTTGAGCAGTAGCAGTATTGATTAAACTTTCTGTTTTTCTTTCTAAATTTCCCGCAGTAGCATAAAGCTCGGCTGCTTCCTGCCAAGTTGCGATCGCTCTATCTAATTTTCCTGCTTCATAGAAGGTTCTGCCTTGTTGAGCAAGATTAGCTGGTTGAGTAGCAGCAACTTTTCCTTCTAGAGAGAGGACAGGTATACACAAAGTAGTAATTAGTCCCAAACCTGCTAAGAAAATAATTCTTAGGTTTCGCTTTAAAACATGGGACAGTATCTCGGTACGAATCTTCATTGTCTTTCCCTGATTGAATGGGTAAATTTTTTAAAAAGGTAAATACTCTACAGAAAAATAAATCCCGTCTTCTTGTAAGGTGCGGTCTTGATCTTCTACTTCTACCAAAGGAATACCCCAATCTAAACGAGCATTTAAGCGATCGCTTAAGGATAGTTGCAAGCCCAAACCCAGAGAAAACAAGGTATCTTCATCTTGTTGGTTCTCATCATCTGATTTATTCCAAGTGGTGCCAAAATCCAGAAAAGGAATTACTGAAACAGAGCTAGTATTATTATTCCAGCGTACAATCGGAACTCTGACTTCTGCGGAAGCAAAAATCCCATTATCTCCTAGTAAGACATCCTGACGATAACCGCGCACACTTTCCGCACCACCTAAACTAAACTGTTCTAAAGGTACGAGTTCGCTAGTGGAAAGTTGAATATCAGAACGCAACAATAGATTAATATTAGACTCAGCATCCAGTTGACGTAACCATTGAGCTTGACCCCGCCAAGCAAAAAACTTGCTATCAGGTGCATTCTCATTAATAGTTGCATCAAACCAATCTAAACCTACACTAAATTGCGATCGCGCTGCTAAAACTTGTCTGCGAGTGCGCTTAGTCCAATCTTGAAAAAATCGCACTGCGGATATTGTAGTTTCTCCTTCGTCATTAGCTCCCACAGAAAGGGGAAAAGGTTGATTTAATAAAGTAGTTTTATTCGCTTGACGGGAAAGTTCTACCCCCACCGCTAACTCTTGAGTTGACTCAGAAGTAGCAGTTAAAAGAATTGGTTGTCGAAAAGTCAATTGGTATTCATCGGTTTCTGAATCGATATCAAGCTCATCAAAAGGTGGTTCGATAATCTCACTTTCCACAAAACGATAGCTAAAACCTACCGTACCATTCAGGGAATTGACAGGAACTGTATAACCAAATTCATAGTCATCCGAACCATCAGTATTTTTATAAATAAAACTAGCGCGATCGCCTTCTCCAGCAAAGTTATTATGATTAAGGGCAATTCCTCGTTCAAAAGTACCCACACTAGGAGTCCGACTATTATTAACAAATAGTTCTGGTTTAAACGCAGGTGCTTGATTAACTTCTACTTCTAAATTCCAGCGATCGCGTCTCGCTCCAACAGATAGTTCTGCTGTTAAATTTTCTACTAAAGGATCTAACTGTAATAGTTGCAGTGACTCTTGCAGTTTATTAATATTTAAAGGAGTTTTACCACCTCTGGCAATCCGACTGCGGACATACTCTTCACTCAGTCTACCGTTAACTTTAACCAGAATATCTTCCAGTCTGCCCTCAATAATTTGAACCTTAATCACTCCATCTTTAATATTTTGTTGGGGAACAACTGCACCTGAATTGATATAACCTTGACTGTTATAAAATCTAGTTAAAATTGTTTCTACTTGCAGCAGATCGGCAAAAGTAATCGGACGATTAGTATATTGTTTAATTAATTCTTGTAACTCTTCTTCGTCAAAAACAGTACTTCCTTCAATTTGAAACTGTTTAACTTCGATTGTGCCTGATAAATCCCCTGGTTGTTGTCCTGGTGGATTTGCTGGCGGTTGTTCTAACAAATCCTCCACAGGTGGTAGAGGTTTTAGCTGTGGTGTTTCTGGTTGAGTTGGTTCAATCGGGGTAAAAGGTGGAATGTCAGGTCGAGGTGAAGTGTCACGAGGTAATGCTTGAGCTTCAACTGGTAGATTGTTCCCTAACAATAATACCATTGGAAAAGTTATTAATGTTTTTTGAAAGAGATAGTGCCAAAAGCTGTTCATTTTAAGTGATTATTTTAGATTGCTTTACCTAGTTGGCGTTATTTGGTTAATTTTGTTTTTCCTAGAATAGAATAAGTACAAACTTGTAAACAAGTTACTGAAAAACGGTCTTGCTCGGCTCGATTTTTTCCGTAGAAATACGGTTATTTTGATTAGAATTAGCAATCCTTTGAACTAGACATCAGAAATATTAAGGTTAAATTGTCGGTTATTACTTTCAAAATTGTCCGTATTTTTATGCAAAATAAAGCTCTAAGCAACATTTCTTTATACATACTGTTAATTAGTGGAAATATTCTCCATTTAAGGCTCAATAGAATATTGATTAAGGCTTTTAATTTAAATGTCTTTCTGACGAATTAGATAAGAGGCAGGGGAGCAAAGGAGAGAGGAGAATTACCCACTTTGTCATTCTGACGTAGGAAGAATACCTTCAATACAGTGATTGAGATGGCTTATTGCCTCGTCACAATAAGAAGTATCAAATACTACAATTACGAGAATGCTGAGGATAACGACTTGTCGAGTCAGGAGTAGCATAACCAACTAACAAAACCTGTCCATTATCAGTGCGAACAATTCCCTGGGCAGGAATGATTGAATCAATATCAACTTCTGCCTGAGTAGCAACTGTAGCTGTATCTCTACTTGTTACTTCCTCTGTGCCTACAGTAGTAGCTTGACCATTAATCACTAACACCTCACTGTTAAAAGGTTTAGTAGGTTCAGGGGGTACACCACCTTTACCTTTAATCACTAAGGTATTTTGTTTATCTTCCAAGATATTGCTGGCAGTATCAGCACTATTGCAAACTCCAGCCACTAATTCATCAGGATCGACCAAATTTTCAGGAGTTTCAGCAGTTTCTTGAAGAATGTCTGCATCAGGAGTATTAATGATGACGTTACCGTCTAAACTAAACTGGGAACTGGCATCAATATCGTTAGTAAAAGGGTTTTGTGTTCGTTCTGCTAAACCCAAAACACTATTAGCTGTAATGTTAATATTTCCGCCGTTTCCTGCTTCAGCACTGGCAAGGATGTCGTTGTTTTGATTGGGGAAAGCAACAATAAAATCAGAATTAATCGTAACGTTACCGCCGTCCGCTTCTCCTGTCGCCTTGGCTGAAATTTGGCTATTATCACGCATAATTAAGTTCTTAGCGATATCTAGCTCAATATTTCCCCCTGTATCTGCTGCGGTCGTAGCGGTTATTGTGCCTTGTTTGAGATTGACATTATTGGCAGTAATCTTTAAGTCGCCTGCTGAACCTGTACCTATAGCACTAGCGTTGATTTCACCACCATCAGCAACAGTGAGTTTATTGGTAGTAATGGTTAAGTCTCCTGCTGAACCTGTTCCTTCAGCGAGGGTAAAGAGACTACTTTTATTTGTAACATTTATAGAGTTGTCAGCGTTGATAGTTAAAGTTCCACCTGCACCTCGTTGATTATCTACTCCATCTTGTCCTATTAAAGAACCTGCACTTACTCTAGCTTCGTCTTGAATAACTAAGCGATCAACATTTAAAGTAACATTAGCACCTTTTCCTGTACCAAAAGTATCGGCTGATATTTTGGCTTTTTTCTCTACAGTTAATGTTCCAGTATTAATAATAAGCTCTCCTCCATTGCCTGTAGAGCCTGCTTCTGCCGAGACGAGAATCGCACTGCTATCGAATGCATCTGGTTCAGTTTCAGGCAAAGTACCACTAAGTAATATAGAATCTGAAGCATTAATATTTAAATTACCTGCATCACCTATACCAAAAGTATTAGTTGATATCTGCGCTCCATTTTGGACAATTAACTGTTTAGTTTCAATTGTTAAATCGCCAGCATTTCCTGTAGAATCTATGTCGGCTTGAGCAAACAAGCGAGCATCCCCTATCAATTCTATTGATTCTGAAGCTTTGATTGTTAAATTTCCTGTATCGCCAGTGCCAAAAGTTGTAGTTGAAACTTCTGAAGGATTTTCAATACCCTCAACAATTAACTGTTCGGTTTCAATAGTTACATCGCCTCCTCGTCCCTCTCCTTCTATACTTGGAGTAGATTGGATTAATGCATCTTGAACAGTAAGCTTGGGGGTTTGAATATTTAAATTACCTGCATTACCATCAGCTTCTGTTGTCGTCGATAACAGTCCATTTCCACTCAATTCCACAGATTCAGAGACAATTATTGTCACATCTCCTCCTGTTCCCGCACCACAATTACCAAGTTCAAAACAAACATCTGATGATAATAGTGCTTCGTCAGTTAAAGTGAGACTTTTGGTATTAATAATGATGTTGCCAGCAACTCCATCACCTTCTGTTGCTGTTAATAATTCTGCACCTCCGCTCAATACCACAGAGTCAGAGGCGGTTACTCTTACATTTCCTCCTATTTCTTCCCCAAAGGTAGTAGAAAGTACTTGAGATTCATCAGTTAGGATTACGAGCCTTCCTTGAAAGTTGATTTCTCCCCCTCTTTCTCCACTAGTGTCTAGATAAGCTGCTTGGGATAAACTAATGTCTTGGAAATTTTCAATTCCTTCATAGCTAATAGTAAAGCTTTGCTCAGTTTGCGTTAAGTTAACCAGATTGTTACCTGCGACGCTTCCTAGCTCGATTTGTCCTCCTTCAGTAAACAGAACACCTCCTTCGATAAAAATATCACCACCAATAAGAGCTAAAGTTTGCTCAGGTAATACCTCTAAACCAAATTCAGACGATTGGACAGTGATTGTTCCCGATTCTTCTCGAAATCTCAAACCAATAGGTGCATTAATAGTTAATAACGGAGAAGCTTGAGTATCTTTAGCACTCAATTCACCTTCTGGAAAGACAATACTATCAGCAGTACTTCCAAGAAAAGAACCGCCGATATTCAAACTAGCATTAGAACCAAAAATTATACCCGCAGGATTAATTAAAAATAAATTAGCACTACCATTAGCACTAATTAAACCATCAATATTAGACTTGTCGCTTAATAAGGTAGAGTAACAATTAGCCACTGATCATGAAACAAGAAAATGTTGGACATCAATCGGGTGCTGAAAGAAGACCGCCTGCTCAGGGCATTGACAGGATTAAACCGTAAAGCATTCGGCGAATTGTCGCAAGGCTTTGAAATTATACTTAACCAAGAGGCGATCGCCAAAAGCCAAAAGCATCGAAAACGAGCGGTGGGTGGAGGGAGAAAGGCGCGATTGCAGAGAGTAGAAGAGAAACTATTTTTCATATTGTTCTACTTCAAGTGCTATCCTACCTTTGATGTGGCAGGAGTGCTGTTTGACCTACACCGCAGTCGGGCACACCGTTGGATGTTAAGACTGCAACCATTGCTCGAAAAGGTCTTGGGAAAGAAAATGGTCTTACCAAAACGCAAATTGGAAAGTATTGATGAGTTTATTGTTCGTTTTCCATATGCCAAAGAAGTGATGATTGATGGGACAGAGCGTCCCATTCAACGTCCCAAAGACCAAGAGAAACAGAAAAGTCATTATTCGGGTAAAAAAAAGTGCCATACTCGTAAACACCTAGTGATGACAGACCAAGATAAACGGGTGCTAGTGCTAACAAAGGCAAGAGAAGGTAAGCTTCATGATAAAAGACAGTTGAATGAGGAAAAATTGGTCGATTTTGTTCCAGATGAACTTCCAATTCATGTGGATTTAGGCTTTCAGGGATTACAAAAAGAATTTGTCAATATTAAAATTCCAGATAAAAAGCCCAGAGGCAAAGAACTGACAGAAGAACAAAAACAGTCCAACCGAGAAAAAAGCAGCGAGCGGGTTAAATGTGAACACACCATATCAGGTATTAAGAGATACAAAGCTGCTGCTACAGTATACAGAAATCACATTCGTGATTTGGATGATCGCTTCATGCTGACTGCTGCGGGTCTCTGGAATTTCTACTTGATGGCTGCATAAATTAATCAGTGAAATTGAGCATTCCATTTCATCATTTTGTTGTTCTTATTTAGCGACAAGTCTATTGTATCTATAATGTATCTTCCAATACGCCCATTAGCATCATAAAAAGGATGAATTGCTATAAATTCTGCGTAAAAGCGTATCGAACTTTCAATCGATTGATATTGCTTATTAAATAAAAGAGCGAAGGCCTCTCTAAGCTCTGACTCAATAAATTGTGGGTTAGTACCTGTAAACCTATCTCTCTGAGTTCTCTGATTAAACCCAAAATAAACATTTCCATGATTAGGATCGTTTATTTTTCTAAATTTACCAGCATTCGCTAAAATATCTTTATACAAAAAAAAGTGGATTCTTAGACAAAGTTGATAATATCCATTTGCATTTTGATCTGTATCATTAAGGAATTTGCTACGTCGCTTTTTTAATGCTTCATGACGAATATTTAATTTTTTAATAGCCTCATCAGCTTGTAGATTATTTTTACCAAAATTACTAATTAAAGATTTTAGATATTTAGTCTCTGCATTTTCATCATGTTGATAGCTATGATTCAATTCAAGTTGCTCAAAATAAAATTAGTTTAATGCAAGACTAGACCATTGACTTTCAAAATCATGCTCTGCTTGATTAAGTAGTTTTTTATAACTTGTATATGAAGAATATTTAGCAATTTCTTCAGCGTCCTCTTCGGACATATCCATTTCAAAAGAATAATCTTCTAAAGAATAAAAAGGATTATTCTCAAGATCGAGAGGATATTCAAAATTTTTAGCAAATCTCTGCTTACTATAGTAAGCAGAGATTAATTCGTCTGAAATAACTTGATTTTTCTTCGTTTGTTTCCACGGTTCTTCTGTATGGGTCATCGC
This sequence comes from Stanieria sp. NIES-3757, assembly GCA_002355455.1. NCBI lineage: Bacteria > Bacillati > Cyanobacteriota > Cyanophyceae > Pleurocapsales > Dermocarpellaceae > Stanieria > Stanieria sp. NIES-3757. Next base: position 1,647,087 of record AP017375.1, on the reverse strand, counting down.
AGAAAGCGTGAAAGCATCAAATTCTATATAATTTTCAATTATAAAATCAATCAATTCTTTTTCAGCTTGACTAATATTTAATTCTTTTAAGTCATTAACTTCAATTTGTCTACCACCGTACTGTTTATAGTAATCATAAATATCTCTATTGACAGGGCCATAATCCCAGTGTTCAAAATCTGCAAACACGAGTTGATTTCCTGCAACCAATGTCCAAGCTTTGACATAAAATAGAAGCTTTTGCAACTTCATTGGGGTGATCCCATCAGGACTCTGTTGAGAAAACTGATGCACAATATATTTTGAAAGTGTAAGAACGTCCATACTGTACCTCCTTGGTATATTTTATCTTGTTCAGTTTCAGGTTAAAAGTAAGGTCTTTAAAATTTTTTGAGAATTTGTAGTCAATTATTTTCGGTTATCCCAACATCGCCTTTACTGCCTTATCCCCCCAGAAAGCGTTACGGTAAAAAGATATACGATTTATCTGCAATATCTCATTTATGAATAACGCAACCATTACAAATAATCCCTTATTAATTGGCAAAGGTTTACCTCCTTTCGATAAAATCGAACCATCCCATGTAGTTCCTGCGATGACTGAACTACTAAATGAATTGGATGCAGACTTAACACACTTGGAAGCGAATGTAACTCCTACTTGGGAAGGTTTGGTTGAACCCCTGACAGCAATGGAAGAGAAGTTAGGCTGGAGTTGGGGTATTGTGGGACATTTGATGGGTGTGAAAAATAGTCCCGAACTTAGGGAAGCTTATGAAAAAATGCAACCCGAAGTTATAAAATTCTACAATCAACTTTCTCAAAGTAAACCTCTCTACGAAGCTTTTAAACAATTACGCCATAGTGCAGACTGGGATAAGTTCGATCCAGCACAACAACGTATTATTGAATCTTCTCTCAGAGATTTTGAATTGTCTGGAGTTGGTTTGGCAGGGGAAACTAAAGAGAGATTTAACCAGATTCAGTTAGAATTAGCGGAATTATCAACTAAATTTTCTAATAACGTTCTCGATGCGACAAAAGCTTTTAAACTAAAACTCACTAATAAAAAAGATGTAGACGGCTTACCCGAAAGTGCTTTAAGTTTAATGGCACAAACTGCTAAAGTGGAAGGGGAAGAAAACGCTACCGCAGAAAATGGCCCTTGGGTAGTCACTTTGGATTATCCTAGCTATATTCCCTTTATGAAGTATGCAACTAATCGGGAATTGCGAGAAAAACTCTACAAGGCTTTTATCTCCCGTGCATCAAATGGAGAATTTGATAATAAAGCCAACATTGATCGCATTTTAGAATTGAGAAAGGAAAAGGCGAATATTCTCGGTTTTGATACTTTTGCCGAACTCAGTTTAGCCCGTAAAATGGCACCTAGTGTAGAAGCAGTAGAAAAGTTACAGGAAGAGTTAAGGGTTGCTTCTTACGATGCAGCAGTGAAAGAGTTTAAAGAGTTAAAAGCTTTTGCAGGTACAGAAGATTTAAAACATTGGGATACTACCTACTGGGCAGAGAAGCAAAAAGAAGCCAAATTTGAATTTAACGAAGAAGAATTACGTCCTTATTTTCCTCTAACTCAAGTTTTAGATGGTTTATTTGGTTTAGCTAAACGTATCTTCGGTGTAACCGTTACTGCTGCGGATGGTGAAGCCCCTGTTTGGCATGAAGATGTCAGATATTTCCAGGTAGCAGATGATAAGGGTGAAGTCATTGCCCATTTTTATCTCGATCCCTATTCTCGCCCTGCGGAAAAACGTGGTGGTGCGTGGATGAATGATTGTATTGGTAGGGCAAAAATGATAGTAGAGGGAAAAACTTCTACTCGCTTACCCGTCGCCTATCTAGTTTGCAACCAAACCCCACCTGTAAACGGTAAACCTAGTTTGATGACTTTTATGGAAGTAACCACTCTCTTCCATGAATTCGGACATGGTTTACATCACATGTTGACGAAAGTAGATTATGTTGGTGCAGCAGGTATAAATAATGTCGAATGGGATGCGGTTGAATTACCTAGTCAGTTTATGGAAAACTGGTGTTATGATCGCCCTACTTTGTTTGGTATGGCAAAACACTACGAAACTGGGGAAACTCTACCCGAAGAATACTATCAAAAACTTGTAGCTGCTAAAAACTACATGAGTGGTTCGGGAATGCTACGCCAGTTAAGCTTCGGTTTAGTAGATATGGAATTGCATCATCGCTATCAACCAGAAGGAAATGAAACTCCCAATGACGTACGCGATCGCATTGCCCAAACTACCAGCGTACTACAACCGCTACCAGAAGACAATTTCCTTTGTTCCTTCGGGCACATCTTTGCTGGTGGATATTCAGCAGGTTACTACAGTTATAAATGGGCAGAAGTTTTAAGTGCTGATGCCTTTGCAGCGTTTGAAGAAGTCGGTTTAGATAACGAAAAAGCGGTTTCTGAAGTGGGTAAACGCTATCGGGAGACAATCCTCGCTTTGGGTGGTAGTTTGCACCCAATGGAAGTATTTAAGCAATTCCGAGGCAGAGAACCACAAACCGAACCATTATTAAGACATAGTGGGTTATTGGCTACTGCTTAATTTCTAAAATGTTAGGCGATCGCTTTATTTTGTAAGAGATAATTATAAAAAGCGATCGCTCTAAAAATTTGCTATTTATACTCAACAATAGCAGCAATAGCTATAACAATTTCTGCCATAATCAAAGGTGAAACAAAACCAATTTTGCGAATAAATCTTTGTACATCTATTCCTCGCAATTGCAAAACATCTACCGCAGAAACTTTAGTTAAACCATTAATATCATCTGGTTCAATTTTGATATGCCAAATATCATTAATAAAATACTCTTTCCAATCTGTAATTGGTGCAATTAACTTGATTGGTAATTTCCCTACACCATCAGGACTTACTACTATAGCATGACGTATTTTTTTGATTTCTGCTCCTAATGTAGGATCGAAATTAGCTAGCCAAACCTCGCCACGTTTAGGAACTGGCAATTTAATATTCAATGATATCTCCTGTCTGTAATTCTTGCCATTCCTGGTCTTGCTGGTAATGTTCTAGCATTGCTTCAGCCTGTTCTTCTAGAATACGCCTACGCTCAACTATTGACAATTTCATAAAATCTCGACGATTAATGTAGTTAAGTTGTGAGAATTTTTCTGAAGCTTGATTTAATTTTAAAGACTTTTTATTGTTCATAAAGGATAAAACTTGGCTTGAGATTGAACTTGTTGCAATATGAAATCTTCAATTTGTGTTTGAGATATACCTAGAAATAATCTAGAAACGCGATATTTTGAAGTTCTACAATAATATTCTACCTAATTGTCAATTCGATAAAAATAGTTAGTTAATGTAAGCATAAGCTGATTTTAAATAATTAAAATATTGTTCATTTATTTTATTGATAAAACTAGCAAGAGAATAATTATATTCATATTCTGTTATCTCTTTAATGATGGCGATCGCTTTTTATTGAGAAGACTTATTAAGGGGAACAGCGTGTTTATTAGGAATAATCCGAGAACCATATCTTTTCGCATAAACTTGGGTAAATTCTGCTCCAAAAAACAGAATTTGAGTTGAATAATAAACCCAAGCTAAAATAATTACTAAAGAACCAGCAGCACCATAAGTAGAACCAAAACTACCACCTCCTAAATAAGCTCCTAAAATAAATCTACCAATTGAAAATAATAAAGAAGTAATAATTGCTCCAATCCCAACATCATTCCAGCGAATTTTAACATCAGGAAGAAAGCGATACATTAAAGCAAATAGTACTGTAGTAACTGCAAAAGAAACAATAAAATTAACAATTTGCCAAATCACATCTAATCCAGGAATTAAACCGCTTAAATAATTATTAAGTGCTGATAAAATTGCACTAATAATCAAAGAAACCAGTAATAAAAAACCGATTCCTAATACTACTGAAAAAGATAAAATTCTCTTTCTAATAAAACCCCAAATACCTTGTTGAGGTTTAGCTTTCACTTCCCAAATCAAATTAAGAGCTTCTTGTAATTCAGCAAATACCCCAGAAGCACCAAATAATAAAACTACTATACTTATTGTCGAAGCAATATTACTAATATCTGGTTGATTAGCATTTTGAATTGCTGTTTCAATTACTTCTGCACCATTAGTACCAACTAATCCTTTAATTTGCCCGACAATTTCACCTCTAGCTGCTTCTTCACCAAAAATTGATCCAGCAATACTAATAGCAATAATCAGCAAGGGAGATAAAGAAAAAATTGTATAGTAGGCTAGGGATGCTGCTAAACGGGAAGCATTATCTTCTTGCCATTCTTGCCAAGTTTCTTTTAATAATCGCCAAATAATTTTGAGACTCATTATGATTACATTAATTAATACTTATAAGTTCTTTAACTAATTAATGAAAATTGGCTTAGTAAAACAAGTGTCTAAAGTTAGATTCTTTTTTACTTAAAATAACAAATTACGCTTGCTTGAAAAATTTAATCAAAAAACTCAACTATGCTTCTAGTTTTAGATAAACTAAGCTAGATACCCTAAATAAACAAATAATGTCCCAATTAGAAAGACTTGTCCTCATGGCAGAGGATGAACTGACCCAATATAGTAGTGATGCTCGTAAAATCGAAAAACTGCGTCAAAAAATTAATTTATCTGTGCCTGTAGCAGAACAAAAACAAATTAAAGCAGAATTACTAGCACAAATGCCAACTGATTTTTTAGGTAAATTAGTTGAAAATCAACGTCAAACAGTAGCCTTACCCTTTTGGGGTATTGCTGGATTAGGACTATTATTGGGAATATCTTTGCAACAACCTGTAGATTTCTTAGCCCCTGCGATCGCATTCCCGATTGCTTTTAACCTTCAGAAATGGGGTTGGCGACTTCAGGCAAAGCGTTTAGTAATTCAGACTTTAGAAGAAATTGAAATGCGAATGAAACCAACTACTTCTGAAACCATCACAGATCAAAAATAAAAAAATAAATAATTTTTGAGATGCTAAACTGTTAAACTAATCTAAAATAGAAAAAAGAACGCTACAAACAAATAGTTTGATTTGGATTAAGGTTTTAACTTAAAGCTAAAGCAGATCCGAACTATAGCAAACATTACAGTATTTTATCTCAAAATTTACTAATTATTGCTATTAGCTTTAAGCTAATAGCTAACGATTACAAATCGTCTTAATTTAAGTTTCATACTTTGTTTAATTAAAGTAGAAAAAAGACGGTGACATAAACAGCAGACACTAATAATTGAGTTCCCATCACAGGTAAACCATAACGAAGAAACTTTTTAAAAGAAATTCTTCTACCATGTAATTCAGCAATTCCTGCTGCAACAATATTAGAAGAAGCACCAACCAAAGTACCATTACCTCCTAAAGTTGCGCCAAACATCATTGCATAAAATAACGGTAAGACTTCAACGGGTATTTGACCAGCAAAATCTGGCGATAATATTTCTGAACCGACAAAACCCACATTAACTAAATATTGTTTGAGTAAAGGAATCATTGCTACTACTAAAGGAATGTTGGGAACAAGGCTAGATAACAAACCCACAAAAGCAATTAGTAACAAAGAACCTAGGAAAATATTTTTACCAATTATTATTCCTAAAAATCCTGATAAGCCTTCAATGACTCCTGTTTTCTCTAGTCCTCCAATTAAAACAAAGACAAACATAAAAAATAAGAGAGTACTCCAATCTACATCTTGAAGAATGTTGTTAACAGTATCAATTTTGGTGGATTGGGCTAACCATAAAGCTAAAGCAGCTCCCATTAAAGCTGTGGCAGGTGGAGGAATTGGCACTGGTAATAACTCACCAATGACGAAAAATACTAAAACAAAGGTAATAATTAATCCACCTAACATCAAAACACGAGGGTGATTAATTTTTGGGTGAGGTAAATTTGCTAAGGTATCTAGTTTTTTATTCCAGATATCTCTAAACAAAAACGGAATTAGCACTACAATAGTTGCTACTGCTAGTACTCCACCTAAACTTAGGCGTGATAAATAATCAGTAAAACTAAGATTAACTGCATCTCCTACTAAAAAAGTAGCAGGATCGCCTACTAAAGTTAGTAATCCTGCACTATTTGCTACCAATACCATCAAAATTAAAAGAGGTACAAAATCAACTCCAATTTCTTCGGCAATTGGCGGAAGCAAAGGAGCAAGTAACATTACAGTAGTAGCATTAGGTAAAACCGCACAAATGGGAGTAGTTACTGCCACAATTGCCAGTAAAAGTCTTTTACCTTGCCCTTTAGCGAGTATAACTATTTGAGTACCTAAATAATCGAAGACTTTAGTTGGTTCAAACGCCCTAACTAAGACCATTACCCCAAAAAATAAAGCCAGGGTAGAGTAACTTTGACTAATGTATTCTACTGCTTCTGTCAAAGTCATGATGTGTGCAAAAACTAAGACTAATGCACCTAAAAATGCTGCAATAGTTAGATGAATCTTTTCGGTCATAATAGCTGTAATGACAGCCACAAAAGTTAAAGCAGCAACGAGAGCCGGCATAGTAGATGAAATTTCCATGGGTTCTAAAAATTAATGTAGTTAAGCAGAAAGTTGGTGTAGAAAATTTCTACTATTAATAAAGGGATTTATAAGTAGTAACTAAGCTTATTCATGTCCAGTAGTTTCAGTGTTTACTGAACATTTACTTGAGCTAATTTATTAACAAAAATTGATTAAGATAAATAATAGAAAACTAAAATAAAACAATGCTATTGAGCATAAGGTTGAGCCAAATTATAATATAAGGCTGATTTAAATTTGATTGGCAAAAATGATTTTGCTTGCAAAAATTTTTACTTAATTCCATTGGCAATGCCTCATAATTAAGCAGGAGGTACAAAAAAACAGTAGTACCAACGAGCAAAACTGATGAGTGCAAGACATTGCAAGAATCTTGACCCTCCAGTCTACTCTCAATGCCTACGGAGTTAGCTGACGGACTAGAACTGAGAGTTGTTCTTTTTCACAGATTAACAATGAAAATTAGCCCCAGATTATGGTTCCCCCGTTCCTTGTTAGCTTCAGCAACCTAGTAAGATTACTAGCTTAAGAATTAGGCTGACTTACTGTAACTTCCCAAGAAGTATAACACAATTATTGACAAGTAATAAATAATTTTTGTGAAAAAAAAGAATGAGTACCTAAACTAAACCGCTTCTTAATAGTTGAATAACTAATTCAACTGGACAAATCAAGCAAAAAAATACTAATTTACTCACGCTGCTTCTTACATAACTAATATTTTTCTTTTATTTATTTGATACAATCAATCAATAAGATTGCCATTAAAAATTAGCGCATTGTTGTTTAACAAGATCGATTAGTTTCAGTCTTTCTTCAGTAATGCGATCCATCTTGGCTAATAATTTTAAGATTTGCTTAGTACCAGATTTATCGGCTGCAATTTTGACACGCTCTTCAAATAAATGAGCTTTTTCGAGTAATTTTTGCGAAATTTCTTGACTTAAATTAATTGATTTAGCACTAATTTTTAAATTCTGGTATTTTTCGGCTTGTTCTCGCAGTTTTTTAGCTCCCTGTTCGTATTCTATTTTAATTGTAAAAATTGGAGCTACTTCTTCAATATAGCGATGATTTTCAAATTGATGAATTTGATTTTCGTCTTGATAAATTGTTTCTAATAAGGAAGGACAATCGAATAAATCGACATTCAAATTACCTTTAACGACATTTTGATTTAAGCCTAAAAAATTTAACCCAGAAACAATAAAATTAGCTCCAAGTACAACGATTATCAAAGAAAAAATAAAAGTCAAAATAAAAGTAATTATAGTTACAACTAATTTTAAATTTTTTGATTTGAGTTGGTAAGTATAATCAAAAATACAACCTATAATTTTAATTAGTATAAATATTACTACTAGAATAAAAGCAAAAATTATTACTGGGGTAAACATAATTATCGCTACAAATTGTTTCTTGTTGAAGGTACTCTGCCGTGTTAAGGCCTAATAAGGTTCAACTTCGTTAAGTTTACCCATTATATCTGGTCAATTTATAATTCTTTAGTAATTGCTTTTGTTTAGAATAGACTTTTTGAACTAATAAGTGCTAACTCTTGATCAAAATCAAAAAAATGAAGAGAATAACAAGCTTGACTTTTGTTTTTTTTTACTTCGGCGTGATTAATTAAACAAAAAATAATCAATACTTGTTGGGCATAAACATCATATTTAACTAGATTACATTAGAGCTGCTAATTTAACGAGCTTTACAATTAAAATTAATCAAATACTTCTCAAACATTTAATTACTGCCAACAGAACAGCTACACTAGTGTACTTACAAGCTGTGTAATTTCTAATTGATTTCAACAATTAAACCTGTTGACTAACTGTTTTGATTTTAGATAGCTCTTGTCGTAAAGTTTGAATGTCTTGTTCTAGCTCTTGAATATTTTTCGCTAGAATCTTAAAAATTTTGGGATAGACTTTCAGTTCTTCCATAATTCCACGCCTTCAATTCTTGCTGCACAGTAAATATCCTGAAAAAGTATGTTAGAAAAAACTATTTCAACAAAGTTGATTCTGGATATGACTACTTAAGTAATTTACACCTATACAGATGAACATAAATCACAGCTTTGAATTTTTTAATTAAACTTTTTGTAATACTTTGTATGTTTGCTTAATTTTGAATGATATAAGTTATTCAAATATTGAAGACTTACTCTTAGATTTACCAAAATTTATGCTTTTGAGATTTGAAAAGCTAATAATCGTACCAAAAAACTATCAGTTGAAAATATAAAAATTTGTCGGATGCTATCCATCAGAAGAAATAACACCAACAAATTTATTGCTTTACAGACATTTCTAGCCTCTAAGCCAAAAGACAAAATCTTTTTGACGGTAATTGTAATTTAATTCATTTAAGCTAAAACAGATAACCAATTTTCTGCTTCTTCCCAACCTAAACCTTTGCGAACGATCGCTGGTTCTTCGGTAGTTAAATCTAAAATTGTTGATAATTGAAATCCTGGTTCTACGCCGTTATCAAGAATAAGATCGACTGATTTCTCTAAAGTGTCAAATAATCTGGCTTTTTCTATACCAACAGTTGGAAATTCTCCTTCTTGATTCGGTATATGAGCCGAAGTAGAAATAATTGGATTATCTAAAGCTTTTAATAAGTCTTGACAAACTTGATGATCGGGTACGCGAATACCCGTAGTTTTTCGTTTTGGACTCATGACTAATTTCGGTACTAACTTGGTAGCAGGTAATAAAAAAGTATACGCACCTGGAATTAGGTGTTTCATGATCCGATAAGCGCGATCGCTTACCCAAGCATATTGAGAAATATTAGATAAAGAAGAAGAGATAAAAGTCAGGGGTTTATCATTAGACATTTGTTTGATTTTTCTGACTCGTTCTACCGCAGATTTATCATTGAGATCGCAACCGATCGCATAGACAGTATCGGTAGGATATAACATTACTGCACCTTTTTTTAAAGCAGTAGCAATTGCTTCAATCGAACGGGGTTGAGGATTATAGGGGTTTAATTCGTAAATAGTAGCCATGTTCAATTCCTAATAATGAGAAAATATGTTTATCAGCTTTGATAATTCAAATCCATTTAAGATTGGTAATGGTAAAGTGTATTTATTTAGAATGTCCCACCGGCATTGCTGGTGATATGTGTTTGGGAGCATTAATAAATCTAGGTGTTCCTTGGGAATATCTAACAGAAAGATTAAATAGTCTGAGTATTTCTCAGGAATATCAATTAAGGAGTGAACAAGTTCATCGTCAAGGACAGTTAGCAACAAAAGTTCATGTCGATTTACAATTAGCAACTGAAAATACTCACCATCATCATGCTAGACATTTACCAGAAATTAAACAAATTATTACCACTGCTGGTTTACCACCACGAGTAACTGATTGGAGTTTGCAAATTTTTCAACAATTGGCGATCGCAGAAGGTGCAGTACATGGTATCTCTCCAGAAAAAGTCCATTTTCATGAAGTAGGTGCTACCGATGCCATTGTGGACATTGTGGGAACTTGTTTAGGTTTAGATTGGTTGGGAATTGATCGTTTATACTGTTCGGCTATGCCTACAGGCGGTGGTATGGTTAAAGCGGAGCATGGATTATTACCCGTTCCCGTGCCTGCGGTTTTGAAGTTATGGGAATTAAGAAAAGTACCAGTTTATAGTAATGGTATCAAAAAAGAGTTGGTTACACCTACAGGAGCAGCGATCGCAACTACTTTAGCTACTAGTTTTGGCGATCCGCCAGCAATGACCATTGAAAAAATTGGTTTGGGTGCTGGTTCTTTAGATTTACCTGTGCCGAATATTTTGCGGTTATGGTTAGGAACGATCGCTCAACAAGCCAAAACCATTATTAATCAAAAAGTTACACAAGAAGAAATTACAGTTTTAGAAACACAAATTGATGACCTCAATCCTCAAGCGATCGCTTATACTTTGGAACAATTATTAGCAGCAGGTGCTATGGATGTTTTTACCCAAGCAATTGGCATGAAAAAATCTCGTTCGGGTATTTTATTGACTGTTATTTGTCATCCAGCGCAAGCAGTGATCTGTGAAGAAATTATCTTTAGAGAAACTACTACTCTAGGCATTCGTCACTTTAGTCAACAAAGAAGTATTTTAGACAGAGAAATTCAAACAATAACAACTCAATACGGTGCAGTAAGAATTAAAATTGCTAGTCAAAGACAAGGACAAGCAAAACAGATTCTTAATATTCAACCAGAATACGAAGATTGTGCTAATTTAGCGAGAAAACACAATCAACCCTGGCGAATAATCCATCAAATGGCTTTAGACACCTGGTATGGTAATAATCAAGCAATTAATCAAAAATCGAAAGCAGTATAAGTAAAGTTGTTTCAAACTACAGATAGTTTAAGTTGTGAAGGAAATTCTAGACTAGAAGAAATATTCAAAATAATAATTTGGGCTTCAATTAAATGAGTTCGGTCTGGTAAGCTCCCTGTACCGGGGTTGACAGGATAAGCTGGAAAACAAGCTGTACTTATGCTAACTCTCAAGCAATTTCCTGGAGAAATCAGCATACAAGTTGGTTGTAGCGGTATTTTAATTGGTGTTTGTGGTGTATCTACTCTGATGTATCCTTGAGTAACATTAAAAACTTTGCCATCGGGTGTGACTTGAGATAAAACTACACTGAGATCGAAACTTGGCGTATCAGCAGTACAATAAACTTCTACGATCGCTGTTCCTGCTAGATGTAATTCTTGTTCTAAAGGTGCAGAAGTGTAAGTCAGAATATCACTACGACAATCTAAATTAGAACGGTCAAAAGAACCACCTGGAAAAGTTGCATGACCACCCAAAGCAGGTACTGGTCGCCAAGGATCGTGAACTAAAATATCAGTACTACCAGGAAAATGATCTTCTGCTGTTTCTCGTAAGTTAGTAGCTAATAATTCTTGGGGAGATAGAGATTCTGAGGCGATTTCTTCTTCATATTCCCACAACATACCGCTATCTTCTCGCATCGAAGCTAAACCATCGCTAGCAAAGTAGTAAATTTTTTGTTTCTGACTAGGAAATTCTTCCCACTCGCACCATTGGTTACTACCCATTTCAAATAAACAAATCGGAGATTCGTCTAAAATACCCGTATCTTTTCCTTTTAAAAAATAATCAAACCAACGAATTTGGGCTTCATCAATGGGGTTTTGTGCTTCACTACCATAATCAATACTGCCTAATTTTCTACCCCAAGGTAAATGCGCCCAGGGACCCACAATGAGATGTTGGGGATACTGGCTTCTAGCTGCCATTGCCTGATAAAGATTTAGCGTTCCTCGTAGATAAGGATCGAACCATCCGCCAACGTGTAGCATTGGTAAGTCTACATCTTGAATTAAATTTTTCGGCGATCGCTTTTGCCAATATTGATGATTAGGATCGTAGTATTTTAACCAAAGATGATAAAAGGAATCTGGTGCTAATTCATTAAGAATATCGGGACTGGCAGGAATGGGGTCATTAAGGGGTAAGCTGCGAGAGGCTTGATACAATTGGCAATAAGCTGTTTCATCTCCCTTTAAACGGGCAGTTTCCGCAGCTAATTGAATCGCCCATCCTAAATTTGCCTGGAAACAAAACGCGCCATTTTCATACGCCCAATCGTGATAAAGATCGTAAGCAACCATTGCGGGACAAATTGCTTTTAAAGCTTGGGGCTGTTCTACCGCAGCGTATAGTTGAGTCATACCTTGATAGGAGAAGCCATACATTCCTACTTGTCCCGTACTACCTGGCAGTTGAGATACCCAATTAATCGTATCTAACCCGTCTGCTATTTCATGAGTAAATAAATCAAACTCTCCTTCAGAAGTACCTCTACCCCGTACATCTTGAATTACTACCAGATAACCTTGGGCTGCATACCAGCTAGGATGGGCATAAACAACTGTAGAAGCGATCTTTCTGCCATAAGGTTGTCGCATCAACAAAATTGGTAAATCTTCATTGGTATCTGGACGATAAAGATCTGCATCCAATCTCACTCCATCACGAGTGTACATCGATACAGTTTCTTGTTTAATTTTCATTTTTGCTTACAGTGACGGGAATTACAGCATTTTTCAAAGAACTAAAAGTCCTTTGAGGTCTATCTTTGCATCTGGATGAAGGTCAAATTCTTGACTCATTGCTTCAACGCTAGAATTATGCCACTCACTATAGTTATCTTGTAAATATCGTTTTAAACTAGGAGATTCTTTAAGAATATCGCGCACTTCAGACCTAAAATTTACTATTTCTTTGTTCCAGTGCTTATAATTGCATTCTCGCTCGTTATCCCAGTATTTAATTTTCAATAATAAATGTTCGACCAATCTTTTCATGTAGCTTCTTAGCGCACGGCGTTCGCTTGCCCCCGTATCTTCGATTAACTCTAAAATTCTTTCCCAATCGAGATTATTCATATCTTTATTTTTAACCGCGGTCTCGGCTAAGCCGAGGCACGAAGTGAGCGCTGTTTGCTCAAGCCACAGATTGTAGTCTTTTGTTGGTTTCATTGTTTTATAAGCGATAACCGACTAATTCATCGTCTACCCATTCCAAGGTATCGTCTATTTTCTCTCCATCATGATAGGCAGCCAAAAGCACTTCGCTGGTTTTTCCCCAAGCAATTTCTCCATTAGCAGCAATGGAAATCGCCCCCAACTCTCGTTGACGTTGAGAAGCTTCTTGCATCGATTTCAATATGGCTTCTTTGAGGGATAAACCATCAGTAACCCGAATCACAATTTTAGCTGCTAGACATTCATCAATAATATCTTCACCAATACCCGTACAACTAACGGCTGCAAACTGACTAGCATAATTACCAGCAGGCATAGCCGAGTCACTAACTCGACCAATTCTTTCTAAACCTTTGCCACCAGTAGATGTTCCTGCTGCTAATCTTCCCTGGGCATCTAAAACAACCACACCAATTGTTCCTCGACGTGCTTCATGAGGTAAAGCCAATTCTTCTTCAGCAATTACTCCTGCCATTTCCTTGCGGAAATTATCTTTTCTTTCCTGCATCCACTCTTGTAAACGTAAATCTGTAAGCGGATCGTAGATCGGAAAATTGAGTTCTCTTAATAATTCTGCTGCACCATAATCCGATAAAATGCGATCGCTTTCGTTTTGTAAGGCTTTAGCTAATTCAATGGGATTTCTAACTCGGGAAACATTGATCACACCACTAAAACGTTGGGCTGCACCATCCATCAACGCAGCACTCATCCGAATTTGTCCATCGGATTGTAAAACTGAACCTGTACCAGCATTAAAACGAGGTTCGTCTTCTAAAAGTTGACATCCTTTCAGCACTGTTTCGGTAGCACTTGCACCATTAAGGAGTAGACTATATATCTCTTCTACTATTGAGTGAAGACAGTTACGAACTGCTTCCAATCCTCCTTTACTTCTAATATGACCACCTGCGCCACCATGAATAATTAATTTTGGTTGTACCTGATTGGATGACATAGTTTTCTCTAGCTAGCAAAAAAAATACTGTCTAAGTAATTTAATATACTCGAAGACAGTAGGCGAATTATAATTTTAGAATTTTAGCTGATTTACATTTGCTGTTTTAAATAGTTATCTATAAAAGGCTCATGAATTGTATTTAGTAATACAATTTTGAATGAAGCATTTTTTTAAGTATTAGTATTATTAGAACGACGACGACGGCATCTTTCTGAACAATATTTAACTTCATCCCAACATTTTTCCCATTTTTTTCGCCAGGTAAAAGGTCGACCACAAATAGGACATATTTTAGTTGGTAAATCTGATTTTAAACGTTGACGTGACATAGATAAATAAGTTGGCTTTCAAACAAAATTTTGAAAAAGAACTATTCAACCAGTAAACAATTAACAAACAAATAATAATAGTAGAGACGTAGCATGCTACGTCTCTACTGCTAACTTCGGTAGTCGCTTTTAGCCTAATATCTTAACTGATAGTTTAAACTCAATAACTTTAACCACAAGCTGGGATATTGTTTTTCTAACCAAGGTTGGGATTTTTTCAACCAACCAGTAAACCAACTGCCAAGAAAAAGTTTTTTCACCGAATCAAAACTAAACGCCCAATAAGAACCCAACCAACGAAGTAAGTCTTGAGTACCTGCCATTTGCCAAATCCACCATAATAAAGCAGGATTTTGTCTAGCTGCGACTAAAGCTAAACGGGTAAAGGTAAACCAATCGGTACGATCTTTAATAAAAGTATCCGCTACTTCTGGTGGTTGGGCAGCAAGTAAACCAAAAAAAGTATTCAACATTGAATTAATTCGCTGTGGAGGTAAAATTTGATGAGTAGGTACCATCATTCCCTTAGAAAATAGCCAAGTAACCGAAATATTGCTTTGATAAGCACGAATTTGGTTTAAATTTTTGGCACTCAGTAAATCATGTCGCAGGGCAATATCAAGTAAAGTAGTTAAACGTTCTAAATTACGAACCAGAGAACCAAAACCAGTAAAAATTAAAGGAGATTGTAAAGAAGCAGCATCACCAATTGCCAATAAACGATCAAAAGCTACAGTGCGATCGCTATCACTGGTGCTAAAATGACCTGGGATATAACCAAAAGTAGCTTTTTTCCAGACCAAGTCTTCCATGTTGCAACGGCGGTACTCTGGCAGAATGGTAAAGAAGTCTTCGTACATTTCCAGTAATGAACCAGGATTCTCGGGATGTACCTGATGATAGTGAAACAGATAAAAGGTTAACTCCCCGTTTCCCCCAGGAAACAACTCCCAAATTAATTGTCTGCCACGAGAAATATCTCCATGAGAATTCAAAACATCACCGTATCTCGAATCCCAAACTTCTGGTGCAAATCCGCTTTCTATCACTGCCCCTACTGTCGGACAAACACTATCAAAAGCACGTCCCCCATTTAATTGCCAAGCAATGGGCGAGGCTGTACCCATCGCATCTATCAATAATTTACCTTCGACTTGTTTTTCTGTTTGTGTAGAAAGATCGATTAATTGAACTGTGACTTTGCGATCGTCAACATCTGCCC
This sequence comes from Stanieria sp. NIES-3757, assembly GCA_002355455.1. Classification (NCBI taxonomy): domain Bacteria; kingdom Bacillati; phylum Cyanobacteriota; class Cyanophyceae; order Pleurocapsales; family Dermocarpellaceae; genus Stanieria; species Stanieria sp. NIES-3757. Next base: position 1,631,455 of record AP017375.1, on the reverse strand, counting down.
GAATAAACTCAGTTTCATCCCAAATTACACCACCAGCTTGTTTTAACTTGTTTCCACAAACTTTTAATAACTTTTCCGCATCGATAGCAATATTAAGAACTTTAGGCGTATGCAATACAGGGGCTTTTAAATGGGGTGGATTATTGGCATCAAAAAATTTACTAAACCCATCCAGATATTCTTTAGCAATTACCTGTTCAAATTCTTCAGGCGTAAACAAACCTAAATTAATTAAACTCTGAAACTCATCACGAGAAATATTCCATTCCCGATTCATTCTGCCAAAAGGTAACCTTTCTACTAATAAAACGCGATAACCTTTTTGTGCCATCACCGCAGCATGAATGACACCCAACGCGCCCCCAATATAGATTAAATCAAACTGCTCATCTATTGGTTGACTGGTTTGTTCTTCTGCTACTTTAAAAATTACCTGCTTTGGCTGTTGGGGATTACAAACACTTTCTCGCCAACGTTGTTCCCACCAATAAACCCGATTGAGATCGTATTCGCCATGAGGCATTTTTTTGAAAAAATGAACTGTTTGAGGATAATAAGGTTTTAGTGCCTCAAAAATTGACTGTTTAGTCAAGTCAATGGCAGGGGGTGCAGGGTATTGGGGAGGAAAATTTTCACGAAGCTCTTTAACGAGTTGTTGTTTAATTGAAACAATTCCCACAATAGGTTTTTCTCCCCATTGAAAAATTTTCAAGTATGTAGTACGCTGTACAGACCATACAAAGATCGATAACTCATGATCTAATTCAGTCGCTTCAGACGATGGAGAAAATTGTAGACGGATTCCATCTGGGGTTACTATTTTTTTCCCTAGCTGAGGTTGCCACTTCTGTTGGAGCCAAGTGCAAACAGCATTAGTATCTGGAGTTGGAACTTCGAGATAAAGTATTTCTTTCATTTGCAAATTATTAATTTAAGCTAAATTAGGCAAAAAGACGCAGTCAGGTTGACTAAAAATAAGTTAAACTTGCCAAATATTAATTAACTGACCATATATAACGAAAAATTACTATAAAAACATAATTTTTAATTTATTGTGAATTTTATTGATGAGCTAATTATGAATTATCCCATTCCAGCTACCCCAGAAGAAATCTTTGCTTTACGAGATCTTCCTATTGATGAAGAGTTGATTGCTACAGCGATCGCTGGTATAGTTAAAATTGCTCGTCAACAAGGACAATCTTTGGAAGAGTTGCAAGCAGAAGTTTTACAAGATGATAGTTTGCTCGACGGATTACAGCGTAAATGGTTAAGTAATTTGTTAACTCAGGCTTGGCAAATGATTACGTAAGTTAGTGGTAATTACTATTTTAATTTTTCCAAATCAATATAATATTTAGAGTGCAAGAAGCCGAGCTTTTTTATTTAAAGTTTACTCAAACAACTACAGATAAAAAAATTATATTTACGTTGTAGCTTTTTGGCTGTCTTCTGTTTCAAAAGTTGAAATAGTGTCTTTTCGGCATTTTATGTAATTGGTTCGAGTTATAGCAATATGTTTTAGTATTGGGACATCCCATTTAATGTAGGGACGAACTGCGGTTCGCCCTTACAATATTTATTTGTTCTAACCTAAGCTTGTATGGCAATATTTGCTAAATAAACAGTAAATATACGGTATAAGTTATGCGTAGATCATTTTAAAATTTTTATCAAAATCCGTAGATTTACGGTGTAAATGATCGACAGATAATTTCATAATTAATTATTGCGATCAGAAAAAGCTAACAATTTAAACGGCTAAAATCAATAATAATTTTTGATTCAGTCGGCTCTACTGCTTTTTTCTTCAAAACAATCGTTTTTATTTTTAAATCAATTTTTTGATGGGTTGAAAAAATCAAACTTTGCCTAAAACTTGACTAGTGAGATTGGCAGGAAGATATAACTCATCTAGTTAAATCTAATACTAAGCTTTAGTCAATTAATGCTAGTTATTTTTATTATAAATAAGTTGCTTAATCGAACAAATTTGGCTTTTTATTAAAGTCAGTTTTAAATTATTTAAGCCACAAAAACTTTATTTATTTTGCTAATAATTAAATTAGCTAGCACAATTTAATCGTTCATTAAATATACGTATTTACTCAAACTTTTTTCAGCGAGAAATTGCGATCAATTTGAGGTGCTTTTTATGAAAAATTGTCCTTGTTGCAAAGACATTTTGCTTCGTTATATTTATCGGTCAAAAATGACTTGGTTTTGTCCCAGTTGTAGGCAACAGATGCCTAATTTAGATTGGGTACTCCAATCAAATCAAATTGACAAAAAGAAAAAAACAGCTAATAGTTACAACACAATTTAGTTTAGATATCAATTCTAAAAACATTTTTTAATTTGTTTTGCCAAATTTCTTCACTGTCGCTAACATCTGTCCGAGGAAAGGTAAGCCAATTAAAGCAGGAAGAAAATAACGAGAAGTGCAAAGTAATCCTAAAGCTGCTCCCGTAGCTTCACTAAAATAGGGTTGATAAAAGAAAATTAAAGCTGCATCGCGTGTACCTACTCCTGCAAAAGTTAAAGGTAGCAAACCAGCCAAAATAGAAAGAGGGGAAAGAGCTAAACTAGCTATAAATGGTGCGTAAGCTTTTAGCGCGATAATGAATAACCAGATTTGTAATAAATGAAGAAACCAAATAAAAATAGAAGTGATCGTGATTAATAATAATTGCTGTTTGTTACCCCAAAAATAATGATGCATCTCTTGCCAAGAAAGACGCATATTGTTTAATCTATTAGCAATTTTATGAGGTGATATCTTCACTGATAATTTAAAAAATAAGTCGGCAAATCGACGTGAAGATAACAACAAAATTCCAATAATTAATCCACCTGTTATGATTACTGTCATTAGCCCAAATAAATGATCTTTAGCAGGATAAAAAATTAAGCCAAATACGCACCATAATAGTAAGGATAGTAAATCACAAGCTTTTTCAAAAATTACGATTGCTAGAGAAAGAGAACCACTGACATTATTTCTTTCTCGCATAAAATAAGCTTTGGCAATATCTCCCATTTTGGAAGGTAACACCATATTTAAAACACTTGACCCCAAAATTAAACGATTTGCTTCGATAAAGCTTAAACTTTTATCTTGGGGAATTAATTGTTGCAGTCTCCAGGAGGTAAATAGCGTTAAAGGAATAACCATTCCCAAACTAATCATCATCCAAAAAAGATCGCAGTTTTTAAATATTTCTAATAATTTATCTAATTCGATTTGAGAATAAATAATGAGTAAGATAGCAATGCTAATAACTATAGAAATAAATCTTTTTAAATTCATATTATTCAATAATTAAGCTTGGAAATTTTAGCAGTTTATCTTTACTTTCAAATCTTACTGATGTTAAACGCATTTAGTCTGACATTTTAGAGAAAAAAAAGAATGTTACAAATAAGTAGGTGGGTGTAATTAAATATAAGATAAAAAGGTGAGACAATTAAGGAAAAATGCCTGTATCATTACGTATTAAACTTAATCGGCAAGAAGAAAAGATTTTAGCCGAATCAAGGAAGGCAATCTCCTTTCTATATCGGACTCGCAACCACGCAGTGCCTCGTCAAGAGCGAGAGCGATCGCCTCTGCTCAAGTTAAATGCTCAGAACAAATAAGGTGCCAGAAATTCCATAAATATTCAATTGTCACGAACATAGGGTAAGAGCAACGATAATAAGAAAAATCGCCAGAATTTAAAGAGATTGTCACATTAAGTTCATATACTCTAGTTACATTAAAAATGTCAGTCCAATTCCTCACACTAATCTAAGCCCTCACACCTAATTGGACTGACCATTCTTAAAAATAAAATTAGTTTTATACCTTCACAAATATTTAAGCTGAACTATTAATTGCATTAAAAATAAAATTTTATGAATCAACAATTTTCTATTTCTAAAGCCTTTACCTCATTATTATTACTATTTCTTGGAGGAGGAATTGCTCTTGGTGGTAATTATTTAATTAACCATCCTCAAATGATCGCCAATTTCACAGACAAGGAAATTCTAGGCAGTAAAGAAAGTAAAATTAATCAAGAAACAAAAGCGATCGCGAACGCAGAGAGCGAACCTCTTGCTAATAATCAGACATCCAATCAAATCGCCGTACCACAAAATTTTGTGACCCAAGTTGTTGAACAAGTAGGCCCGGCAGTAGTAAGGATTGATGCTTCTCGGACTGTTACTACTCAAGTTCCAGCCGTGTTTGACGATCCTTTTTTCCGTGAATTTTTTGGCTCACAGATTCCTGATACACCTCAACAACAAATTCAAAGGGGAATGGGTTCTGGTTTTATCCTTAGTTCTGATGGTCTAATTTTAACTAATGCTCATGTGGTTGATAGGGCTGACAACGTAGAAGTCACTCTTAAAAACGGACGCTCTTTTGACGGTAAGGTGATGGGAACCGATCCTTTAACAGATATTGCAGTCATCAAAATTCCCGCAGAAAATTTACCTACAGTTACTTTTGCTGATAGCGAACAAATACAACCTGGAGAATGGGCGATCGCAATTGGTAATCCTCTTGGTTTGGATAATACTGTTACCACTGGAATTGTGAGTGCTACAGGAAGAAGTGGCGCACAAGTCGGAGTTGCTGATAAGCGAGTTAGTTTTATTCAAACCGATGCTGCGATTAATCCTGGTAACTCTGGTGGTCCCTTACTTAACGCGCAAGGAGAAGTTATTGGGGTCAACACCGCCATTATCAGAAACGCTCAAGGACTTGGTTTTGCTATTCCAATTGATACCGCTAGAAATATTGCTGAAGAATTAATTGCCAAGGGTAAAGTAGACCATCCTTTCCTGGGAATTCAGATGGCAGCAATTACCCCAGAGTTAAAAGAACAACTCAAAAGCAATCAGAATTTAGATTTAACAGCAAATCGAGGCATACTAATCGTTAATGTTGTTCCTAATTCACCTGCCCAGCGAGCAGGATTGCAATCTGGTGATGTCATCCAAAGCATCAATCAGAAAGCAGTGCAAGATCCAAGCGAAGTTCAACAGATAGTTGAAGAAACTCCAATTGGTAAGCAACTTTTGATGAATTTAGAAAGAGATGGAAAAACAATTAACTTAAATGTTCAAGTAGGAGTTTTACCTACACCCAACTCTTCCAATCAATAAAAATTTTTTCAAAGTTAGGCTCGCTATAGAACCCATTTGGGATTTCTAAAAGATTAGGCGATCACGTACGCGATCGTCTAATCTGTCAGACATCCTCTAGGACTAACGCTATGCTCTATTTATTCTTCGCTTTACGTCTATTTATGAGCAATAGCTTGTGAGGTGAATAAAAACTTCTTCAGATATTTATCAAAAGTGGGGTCTTGTCGACGAATCCACTCCAAAAGCATTGCTGCGTGTTCTTTTTCTTCATCTCGATTGTGAGAGAGAATTGCTTTGAGTTCAGGGTCATGACAGGCATTGACTCGTTGATTGTACCAGTCTACCGCTTCCAACTCCTCCATCAGTGACGTGATGGCACGGTGCATTTCTCTGGTTACTCCTGTCAATTCATGAACTGGTTCGTGATAACCTTCATTTGACATGGCGATTCTCCTTCTTCCGTAGTTTCCAATTCAATGACTGTATCAATTAATGATGCTTTTGATTTTACCTGACCAAGTTGTCACCAAAGCATTAAAACAGTCGCTCAAAAAGTAATTTTTACTACGTATTAATGTACTATCGATAAATTCCATCAAACACTAAATATCGGATATAAACAACAAGCGTAGCTAAATTAACTGAAGCTGTTTTTGGATTTGCTTGAAATTCAGGGAAAATCGCGATTACATCTGCTTTAGCTCGTAGTTATATTCGACAATATAGCATTTACGAAATCAAACAATCTATCAAATAAATATACAGAAGCTCAATCTAGTTTAAACGAGTCTTATTGCAACTATGCAACACTAAATGAAAACTACTAATAAAACAATATTTTTAACTGCTTTATCCTCGGTTATATTAACCACAGTCAATCCAGCCCTTGCTCAAACACGGATCGATATTGACTACAAAACTCCTGCTTTTGAAAATAAAGAATTAACTGTAGGTGCAGTTAAAGTTTTAGTGAATTACAAACCTTTTAATTTAGAGCAAGGAGATTCTTTTGAAGATAAAAATCTCTCTTATCGTATTTTGTATAATGGCGTAGAACAGAGCAAAAAAGAAGCTTTTACTCTTTATAGCGGGGTTATTTTCTTAGAGGATTTAGACAAAAACAAGCTTCCTGAAGTAATTGTCTCTACTTATAGTGGCGGAGCGCATTGTTGCACTAATTTTCAGATTTATACTTGGCAAAAAGACCGATTTATTGAGACAGAAACAGGTTATTTAGACGGTTATGGTGGAGAATTTAAAGATTTAAATGGAGATGGAAAAATTGAATTTTTAACAGCGGATAATGCTTTTCTCTATCAGTTTAGTAGTTACGCAGGCTCTTTTCCTCCGTCTCAAATTTTAAGTTTCAATAATGGTGAATTTAACAATGTTACCCGTCAATATTCTCAAGAACTAAAATCGACTGCTTGGCAGATGTATCAGGCATTTGTGAAAGCTAAACAAGAAGGCTATGAGGTAAATGGGATTCTGGCTGGATATGTAGCTCAAAAAATCTTGTTGGGAGAATACGAAGACGGTTGGAAGTTTATGTTGGCTAATTGCGATCGCACTTCTGACTGGGGATTAGAAATTTATCAGGGAGAAGAAGTAGTTGGTAGATATCCCGATTTTCCCACAGCTTTAAGAGCTTTTTTGATAGAAGAAGGTTATTTGAATAAAAATGGTAGACCTTGAATGAATAAATTACAAAAATTTTAAATGGTGGTAGCTCGCTAAACTGAGAGAGAAAAAATACTTAAAGTATGGATAAAAATCTACTGCTAACAATATTAATTGTTGAAACTATAATATTTATCTGGCTCATAAAAGAGAGCATTTTGGCTGTTTCTAATTTTAATATATTTGGGTATTTAAATAATTGGTTTAGAGGCAGACCTATAATTTTTCCTTCAATATGCTTCTTAGTTTTTCCCTTTGTGGTTTTTGGGACTACAAATAATTCATTGCTTTTATTAACAAATAGTAATAATAGTTCATTATTTACATGGTTGACAACAATATTAACCTCAATAATTTCTGCTTCATTTGTATTTATTAACAACAGATATTCTGAAAGACTTAAGACTAATAAAGAGCAGAAGGAAATAGTTAATCTGATTATTCCTACAAGATGTTCTTTATCAAAACACTTTTGCTAAAATTAGTATTTTTGAGCCTAAAATTATAAAAATATTAATTGAATATTCTCAAATTATCAATTTGTTTATAGATGAATTTAATAAAAATTTTGATAAAAACAATAATTATTTAACTTGTTATTTTGTATGCAGATATAAATATCTTATAGAGAGCATTAACATTAACTCTAATTTGACTATTATGGTTTTGAGTAAATTAATTATCAATAACCAAGAAATATATCACAAGTCAAAAGAGTTAGTTAAAAAAGAATATTTTCTTATTCATAAAAACGCATCAAGGTTATTAATATCAGATGACTTTATTGTAGAAACTAATGGTTTAGACTTAGGAACGTTAGAAAGACGAAATTTTTTAGAAAAAATAATACTAACATTCAAAGAACTCGAAATAATAAACGAACTTAGAAAAAATTGAGCTTACTAATTAAACTCTGTGACAATTAGTATCATCAAATCATTGAAATATTGTTAGCAATTTTTCTCCAAAAGCGATCGCTTACGCGCCAGGCAAAGCCTGACCACGAAGTGCCTCGGCGAAGACAAGAGTACGATTCTGTCGAAAACAACATTATCAACTCAAAATAATAACGAGTGAGGCAACACCAAAAAAGATCATCGGCACTGCGGGCATTAACTTTTTAGTTTTAAACCATCTGATAATGAATAGGATTACTAAAAAGGAGATAATAATCGCTGCAACGGTTACAGTCCATCGACTACCTAAATACATCATGCCAGCTAAAATGAGCAGGAGTAATCCGCTAACTCCACCAGAAATCAAAGATACTTTACTTTGACTTTTGATATAGCCTAGGATTCCCCCGCCAATACTGAGAAGTCCATAGAATATCGTTGCGATTAATTCAGGTGTCAACATTTTTCATTTAATTTTTGTTCCATGAAATTAGATTAGCTTTTCTGCAAGTTGTAAGATTATGAAATGAGCGAGCAATTGGATCGAGAATCAGTTTTAGCTGCCAACCAAGCTTTTTATCATGCTTTCTCTAATAGAAATATTGGAAGCATGAGTCTTCTGTGGTGGCAAGGTTCAACCAGTTTATGTGTTCATCCTGGAGGGAAAGTTCTTACGGGATGGGAAGAGATTCGAGATAGTTGGGAATCTATTTTTCGCCATACAGATTCTTTTGAGATAGATATAGAAGTAGTCAAGGTAGAAATTGACGGAGCATTAGCCTATGTAATCGTTCGAGAAATAGTGTTGCAGTCGAGCCAGGGTAGAAAAATCAAAGCACCATCAATAGCAACTAATATCTTTCAGCAAATGGCACAGAAATGGTACTTGGTTCACCATCATGGTAGTCCAATTATGCGTTAGTTAGGCTGAGTTTTTAATTTATGAAGACAGAGAGATCGATGTCTCCAGTTACTTTTGAGCGTGAGATATGCTGAGTTTTCTTTAGCATATAGAATCATACTATTGAGAATTAGTATTACCTCAGTGGAAAAATTAAACAATTTTTGGTTTTTCTAAAGGAGTCACTACAATGTGTTGCTCTGTCTCATCGATCGCGGTTTTTGCTAAACCAAATTGCTCGATCACCCAAGCATTGGTTGTGAGGTGTTGCTCGATCTGGGCAACTCGATACTGACTGGGTTCGGAGGCAAGTGCTGCTGGTAAAAGTAACTGATCTGCTAAATGAACGTCAACAGGCATTCCAGTGGCATGGAAGTCTAAAAGTTCCTTAGTCGCGATCGCTGCAACTTCTTCGGCAGGTAAGCCAATTTTTCCCACTGCGCTAAAGCCTGCTCTAGCCCGTTCGTATTCTGCCATCAGAAAAATGCCCGTACCCGCTCCCACACCGCGCAATCGTTGCGGTTGTACGTACGCTTTGAGCTGGGCTTGCTCTAATAAATTCTGGGCGCGACTTGCCATTCGTTGAGGAATATGAGAAGGTAATTCAGTTGCGATCGCCAATCCTTTAACTTGTTGCAAAGCTCCTCTGTCCACTAACTCAATGGGTTTGAGCGAGCCAATACCAGTACCATTGCCTTTGACTCGTAATTCCAACTCTCCCCCGCCACGCGGATACCAACCCCAAGCAGAAAGTTTCATCTCTGCTTCTACACCCATTTGCTTCAAGATGGGGAGATAAACCTGTTCAATGTAGGGAGCGGGTGGACTCCAAGATACAAAAGTTCCGCCTTTCAATATTACTATCGATTCACCTGTGGTTAGTGCTAATGGTAACAAAACGGTTTGTAGAATCAAGGTTACTGCTCCAGCAGATCCCGTTTTTAGGGTTTGCGCCACATCAAAGGTATAGTGTCCTGCTTGAGGAGGCTGAGTGGGAATGAATTCTAACCTCGTTGAACCCAAGGTATCGCCGGTCATTTGGGCTTGGCAGATGGTTGCTATTGCCCGTACTCCTGTCAAATGTTGAATTGCCAATCCAGGTTTTGCTCGGTTTGCCCGAATGCGATTAATGCAAATCGGTTGTCCTGTTATCGCTGCTAGACTCAAACTAGTCCGCAGAATTTGTCCTCCACCTTCTCCATAGGAACCATCGATCTGTAGCATTTTAATTATCGATCATCAATTAATTACACACTTGATTTATTAGCTTTTAGTCCAATCAACTTTAGATGTTTCTAAGAGTTTAATCATGAATAAATGAAAACCCGACTCCTCAAATATCTAGAATGACTTGTGCTGTCCAACCTGTATCGGTTTTTTTGAGTTGAAATTGATGTAGTGTTACAGCTTTGACATCAACCCGTTGATGATGGCGATCGCGGTCTAACTTTTCTCCTTGAGTAATTGCCTCTAAAGAGTAACCCGATTCTATTTGTTTAATTTCAACCTGTTGCGCCCTCAGCAATAGCAATTCGCTGTCTTTGTAGTAGATAAACTCTTGCAGAAAATCGAATAACAATAAATCGAGCGCATCATTTTCTAACTGAAAGCTGCGGGTTTCGGAAAGAGCGATCGCGTCAAGATTATCAATCATCGTGTTCATCGTAGCATCGCTTGTAGCTTTAAATACTTCTTCTAAGTCTGCGCCCCAAGCATGAAAGGCAATATCAGCAGTTGCAATATCTTCCAGAAATTCGTAAGGCATAAAAACTATACTCCTGACACTTTTTCACACGCACGAAGGCGATCGCAAATATTTGATTTTTGAGCCGTGATTTGTTTGCCGATCAAAACCAGTTCTGTTGCGGTAGCTTCAAAAGGTTCTAGTTCCCAGCGTCCAGCTACAAAATTGAAGAGATAAGTTGCTTCGGAAAATCTGACAAACCCTTTGGCTCGATACACGACAGGACTTAAAGTATAAGCAAATTCGTTAAAAAGGGCGCGATCATACACTGCCTGTGAAGTATAACTAAAGGATTCAAATTCTGGTTGATGTTTATGATCAATGGGAGCTTGTAGCCGTTCCCGACCAATTCCAAATAATAAATCTGGGTCGATCTGACAACAGACTGTCTGCACAATCGAAGCAAGATCGTTAAAAGACTCAAGTTTTTTCGTAATGGTTTCTAGCTGGGTTTGAGAAACTAAATCTACCTTGTTTAATAAAATCAGATCGGCTGATTCAATTTGAATGCGGGTTGTGTGACCGATCTGGGGATAAGCCACCATGCCATCCGCATCAATAACTGTCACGACACCATCTAGTCGAACTTGGGGCAAACTTGATTGAATATCAAACACTAAAGCATCGGGTTCCGCAACGCCAGTGGTTTCTACGACAATGCGATCGGGGTTGACGGTGGCAATAACTTCATCAACCGCAGCTTCAAATTCACCTAACAGAGAACAACAAACACAACCACCTCCTAAATCTGCCATTTCCACATTTTTGCCTTGCAGAATTTTGCTATCGATCGCGATCTCTCCAAACTCGTTCATCAAGATAGCAAGCTTTTGAGGGATTACAGTGAGAATGTGACGCAATAGGGTAGTTTTACCACTTCCCAGTGGTCCAGTTAAAATCGTCAGTGGCGTTCGTCTTGGCATCCTCTACCCCTTGATATTTCCGATCGGCGTTAACTTGGCAACCCGTTTACTGATACCTGCCATTTCTGCTGCTGCGATCACTTCATCCACATCTTTGTAAGCTCCTCCAGCTTCTTCTGCCAGTCCTGAATAAGAGGTACTCCGAACATAAATACCTTTTTGCTGCATTTCCTTTTGAAGGACTTCTCCGCGCCAAGTTTTACGAGCTTTGGTTCGGCTCATGGTGCGTCCACTGCCGTGTGCAGTACTATAAAAAGTTGCATTGCCTGTAGGAACGCCTGTCAGTAAGTATGATCCTGTTTCCATGCTGCCACCAATAATCACAGGCTGACCCGTTTCTTGATATCGCTCTGGCAAATCGGTCATTTCTGGGCCAAAAGCACGGGTTGCTCCTTTGCGATGAACCAAAAGCGATCGCTCTTTGCCATCGACTAGGTGCTTTTCTAACTTAGCAGTATTGTGTGCCACATCATAGACCATGTGCATTCCTAAATCTTCTGCCGACTTGCCAAACACTTGAGAAAATACTTCTCGAATGCGATGCAAAATTACTTGACGATTGGCAAAGGACATATTAATGCCACACTTCATTGCCGAAAAATATGCCTGTCCTTCAGGAGAATCAAAAGGCGCACAGGCAAGCTCTCGGTCGAGAATTTTGATGCCATACTTACTATCCATTACCTTGAGAAAACGCTGCAAGTAATCGGTTGCCACTTGATGCCCAAAACCACGACTGCCACAATGAAACATTACCACCACTTGGTCTGGCTTAATAATACCCATTTTCTTGGCTAGGGTTTTGTCAAAAATGTTTTCTCGCTTTGCTACTTGTATTTCTAAATAGTGGTTGCCAGAACCCAATGTGCCAATTTGATGAATTCCGCGATCAATCGCCTTGTCGCTAATTTTGTCAGCATCTGCACCCTGCAAACAGCCTTGTTCTTCCATCAATTCTAGGTCTTCTTCCCAACCGTAACCATTACGGATACACCATTGTGCGCCCTGCTCAACCACTTGACGAAAATCGTTGCGAGAAAGCTTGACAAAACCAGTGCTACCCACCCCTGCGGGGACGCGATCGTACAGCTTATCTACCAGTTGCTTGAGATGCGGTTTAACCTCCTTGTAGGTCAAATTCGTCGTCACTAACCGCATTCCGCAATTGATATCAAACCCGATACCTCCTGGAGAAATTACCCCACCTTTTTCTACATCCATCGCTGCTACGCCTCCGATAGGAAATCCATAGCCAAAGTGTGCGTCGGGCATACACAGTGCATATTTGGTGATGCCAGGGAGCGTAGCGACATTAGTAATTTGGTCGTAAACCGTATCATCCATTTCTTGGATCAGTTTCTTGGTGCCATAAATTCGGGCAGGTACGCGCATTCCTTCTTTATAGGATGTGGGAATTTCCCAAATTACGTCAGAAATTCTGGTTAAAACATCGATCGCAGCCATGGCTTTGCATAAAAAAGTATAGGGTTTTTAATCATGCTGTAGCTACTACTCTAAAACTTCTCTCGGTTGAATCGAACAGCATTTGAGTGTTAAAAATTAGCAAATTTTGTAGTGCTTTCATCTCTGCTAATTGTCTAGCGATCACGTATGCGAAGCGCGAAGCTGACTGCGACAGCGACTACCGAAGGTCTCGCGACCGAAGGAAGTGAACCCCTCGCTATTCGCTTTGGCTCATCAAGCGTGATTACCATCTTTTATTTCCCTCCCAAGTAGCTAAAGGATTTACCAACTAGTTAAAGCGATCGCACTTAATGCTGAAACCGCGCTCTATTTGATGACAGGATTAATGTTAAACAACTAAAAACGCCATCAATAGGCTTGAGTTGCATTGTTACGTCTTTTCCCCAAGCTGATAATAAAGTAGCTATCTTTCCTCACAATAGAAAGCTTAAGCATAGTAAACCTCTTCTTGAAGATAGATATGTTCAACAAACTCTCTAGTTTCGGCAGTAAAGTTAAAATTTAATTTGATTGAGGTGAGATCGAGTAATTAGGTGATCGGTAATAGGTTAGAGCATCAAGACTATTTAATACTCACTATCGGCAACACAGATCCCTTGACATTTAATACCATTCGTCGCAGTGCGCTGACAATGAGAACATAAAATCTTGTCCACAATTGTATTGTCACTCAGAGAGGAGTTAGATAAGCTCGTTTGGTTTGCTGTTTCTCGCTCGCTCTTTTGATTAATGCTTACTTGAGGCTCAAATTGTTCGCTTTGGAATTTCAATGTCATCAAGGAAAGGTTTGACAATAGGATTAACCCTTTATATTGTACAAATAAAAAAAATTTTATCTAGACTTCTAAGATCGAGCTAATGTATTGGGCTAGTTCGGTCAAGCGATCGCTATTATCACAATATTCTTCGGCTTGCTTCTGCTCTATGCCTAAGTCTTGTAAAAAACTAACCATACAGTTATACATGGTAACTTCGGCTAAATATTGTTTTTCACCATCAACATTGCCAGGGCTAGAGAGGCTGCTGTTTTCAACGCGAGTCAAACCTTCATTTTGATATTGCAAGTATTCTTTAGCTCTTAGCCCAAGTTCCCGATAGGTGGAATTGGCTAACAATCGGCTGATTTTTTTTAAATCCATCTCCTATACGCTCTATTGTCTATACTTTAATTTAAACTTAACAAGCATTGCCATAAACTGCTGGTTCGTCAGGTTATCTGAGAAGTAATTTTTACTAGCTTCAGGTTTAAACAATAAAGTAAAGATCGAGTTAAAGCACTGATTATTTAATTTATTTAATCGAATCAATCAAAACTTTTGATTTTTAACTTTTCAGACATCCTCTAACACTGAACAAAGCTCTATCAATGTAATTGCTCTTTTCCTTACTCTTGAGTTTGAGTTGTAAATAAATCAATCAAAAGTTTATTAACGGACAATTTTGTCAAGTTTTTTTAGCAAAGATTAACTACCAAAATTCAGAATGATAAGTAAACTTATGTATCATTTGTCAAGCTTTAAACAAGAAAGTGATAAATTAATAATTGAAGCTTAATAAGCTTCCCTGACAGAAATTACAGGTTTGTCTACATTAAATTAAGGAGAGCAAAGAATCTGTTTTATCTAAAATCTGTCTCGTTAAATAAAAACAATAACACTCAACTAAAAAGCTGATATTTCCTCCAGTAGAAAAGAGGGAGTTAATTGACTACATTATTAATTATTTAACAGTCAAACTCCAAATTAGCTCTATTAATTAAAAGAGGAAGTCACTCGGTTAGTTTAGCTTGGGTGTTGTTGTTTTAAAAACAAAATTTTGTTACTTTCAGTGTCTCCACAGGCATGACCTACTTAATGCTCAACATACTTTATGTCGCAAACGGCGGAGACGATCAGAATAGCTTTTCATTACTTCCATCGCAAACATAGGAGTTTGCTTTTGCTGCACTTGAATCGAATTCAGGTGACAGCCCCTCAAGAATCTCGACAGATGCTTCATTTCGCTTCGCTACATTCAGCATGACAAGACAAGATTCATACCTCAAATCAGTAACGTCACATCATCTAAACTAAATTATTTAAATGTTTTGCTCATCTCGACTCTTAAAAAGCTGCCTTATAGGAGTAAACTAGTACAAGCTTCCTCACCTCCTCCTCCTCATTACGCCAGTTTGGTTAAACAAAATTGAAATATTGAAAATTTTATCGATCCCAATGTTATTAAATGGCAATTATCAAATCAAACTTGATTGAGCTACTCTACCAGGGAAATAACCAACCTCTTCCTCCTTTCAATTCGAGTTCTTGAGGTCGAACTAATTCTTGATAATTAAGGTCTTTAATTTTTGTAGCATTTGATTGAGCAGGAGATAAAGTTGTTTTGTTATTTCTGGTATGATAATTATGCTCTTTAATTAAACGGTTATACGTACGATAAGGAATATAGTGTAGAGGATTATAACCAGCAAAACGCAGGATAAGAACACAAGCCCAAGAATACTTACCTGCTAAAATAGCATCGACGATTTGTTCAAATTGTTCATTAGTCATAGTTCTGTCTAGTTTGCTTTGAGGTTTAGAGCTATAGGAATTCATTGTTTAACAACTCCGTTAAGTTGGTGAACAGATTCATGAGCGATCGCTTATTGGCATCGAATTGAATTCAATTTTTAACCAATAACAAAAACTAGGTAAATAGTGAGGATGGTTATAACTTCACGCCGTCTTTTTGTAACTGTCGAATCGGATCGATCAAGATATCAGCAATACGACGATGACGGATGATAATATCTGCTGTAGCAGTTTGACCAGCTTTAAACTTAACTGTTTGCCCTTCGTCATTGATATAATTCTTGTCGAGAGCAATATCTAGTTGATAAATTTCTCCTAACTTCTCATCGGATTTAGCATCGGCGGAAACAGAGTCAACTGTGCCATTAATTACGCCATAGTCTTGATAAGGATAAGCATCAAGTTTAATTTTTACTGGCATTCCTTTAGTGATAAAACCAGCTTCTTGATTAGGAAGAGTGGCTAACAACATTAATTTAGCTCCTTGAGGAGCAATTTCAATTAAGGTGTCTCCTGGTTTGACTATTTCGCCAGTATTCTGCAAGTTAAGATTTAATACAGTTCCGTCTACTGGGGCTTTTAAATTAAATTGAGCGAGTTTAGTGCGAGCTGTGGCGAGCAAGTTATTCGTTTCAGAAATTTTGCTCTGTAGTTGAATAATTTCTAAATCTAACTGTTGTCCTTTTTGTTGAGTTTCTAAACGGGTTTGTTCCCGTTCGGCTTGTTTTTGAGTCAGTTCAGCTTGTAATTGCTTGATTTCTTCAAGATTAGTCGATAAGTCTCCTTTATTTTGGGTAATTTTGGCTTCTAGATCTCTGAGTGATTGATTAGCTTGAAAAACTTGCTCGCTGGCATTAGTCATTTCTTGCAATTGACTCTGAGTAATTCTTTGTTGGGTTTCTCTTAAAGCTTGTTCAGCTTGAAAGATATATTCTTGAGAAACTGCTCCTCTTTCCGCCAAAGGTGTTAAACGCTTCATCCGCTCTTGATGCGCTCTCATTTCAGCATAGAGTTGATCGAGTCTTTGCTGTGCCATTCCTGAGAGTGGCTGCATTTTGGTTTGCCTATCTTGATAGGCTAAGGCTTCTGTTTGTTGTTGTTCTAAAAGTTGACGAGTTGTTAAAGCTTTTTCTTGAGATATCGCGATCGCTTGTTGTTGTGCCAAAAGATTAGCAGATGCGATCGCTTCAGCAGTCTTAGCTTCTAATGAAATTTTGTTTTTTAAAGCTTGTTTTTGGGATAATTCTTGTTGAGATAATTGAAGGCTTGCTTTTAGTCGGTCGACTTCTTGTTGAGCTACTTTAGCATCTAGTTTGACTAAAATATCTCCTGCTTTGACCGATTGTCCTTCTTTAACCAATACTTGAGCTGCTTTACCAGGTTCGATTGGTTGAACTTTATAGGTTTTGCCTTCTGGTACCAGTTTTCCCCTAGCTTGACCAACATCTTCTACTTGACCTAGCCAAGCCCACAATACAAAAGCCGAACTAAAAAGTAATCCTCCTATTAATACTCGAACAGGAAAAGTAGCTGGCGGTTGTTCCAGAAAGGTGTGAATTGCTGGTGACCAAGAATTGAGTTGATTTTCCTCATCAGAAGCAACAGGCGCGACCAAAGTAGATGGATTTTTTGCATAAAGAGATACTTCGTCCCTAGGCTGGTTGGCTTCTAACAATTGATTTTCCTGAGATTCAGGCGAGTAAGAGTTTGTTTTAATCATTGGTTCTATCTCAAGCATTAGAGTAAACAGCTAATTACTTTCTCTCATTAAAGAAAGACAATCAGGAGTTTATTTATTTGAGCTTAATTTGTGCCTGAAATCGTTTTGCCAAAATACCTAATTTTTTTTAAGGCTGCCAATAATTACTACGTTTTTTTTGCCTTAGATTATGCAGTATTAATTTTTTATTTAGATATCTTTACAGAAAATTACTGATATAAACTTGAGTCAAAAGATCACTTTTAAATCAACCCTCTTTGTTTATTTAAAGTACTTTGCTATTGTTAATTTTTGAATTTAAGTTAAGCCTAGCAAATTATTTAAGTAATTGTTGTTTAGTTTTTTTAATATTGCTTCCTTATTAGATTCTGTACACGATTATCCGTACTTTAGTCAATGCCAAATTGGCAGTTTTTTGACAAAATTGTTTTTTTTGAATCGTCGAGTGATATCCAATTAGTTTTGTAAATGTTATTTTTAATACATTGATGAAAGATTAAGTAACATTTAACTTTAACTCAACAATATCAAACCATTCTATCAGCTCAAAAATTTCAAAAAATCCTCAATTAGATCTATCTATTTTTAAAGAGATAATTGCTGTTGAGCTAGATAATAATAAATTCCTGTTTTATCTTGCATTAAAGCTTCGTGAGTACCTTGCTGAACCAAGACACCTCGGTCTAAAACTAAGATACAATCTGCATTACGCACAGTCGAAAGACGATGGGCAATAATAAAAGTAGTGCGATCGCGAGACATTCTAGCTAAGTTTTGTTGAAAGCGACGTTCTGACTCGGTATCTAGAGAACTGGTAGCTTCATCTAAAATTAGTATCCGAGGATCGCCTAATAAAGCTCTAGCGATCGCAATTCGCTGTCTTTGTCCACCAGATAAATTTGCACCTCGTTCTCCAACTTTAGTTTT
Source organism: Stanieria sp. NIES-3757 (assembly GCA_002355455.1). NCBI lineage: Bacteria > Bacillati > Cyanobacteriota > Cyanophyceae > Pleurocapsales > Dermocarpellaceae > Stanieria > Stanieria sp. NIES-3757. The sequence continues at coordinate 1,613,470 of AP017375.1, read as the reverse complement.
GTAGCCTAAAGGCATTGCTTGGATAAAACCATGAGCTTCTGCAAGTTTAGCTGCTTCAATAACCTGTTCTAAAGAGTATCCAGAACGATAAAGGGTGATATTCTCTAAAATCGTGCCAGAAAATAAGAAACATTCTTGGGGAACTACACCTATTTGCGATCGCAATGAAGTAGGAGAAATATGTTTAAGTTCATGTCCATCAAGCCAAATAGCACCGCTATTAGGTTTATAAAGACCCTCTAATAATTTAACCAAAGTAGTTTTACCAGAACCACTCCTACCAACGATAGCAATGGTTTGACCAGGACTAACAGTCAAGTTGAGATTTTGCAGTGTATTTCTCTCTTCGTCTTGGTTATAGCGGAAAGTAACGTTTTCTAATCTCACTTCACCCTTAATTCTCGGCAGAGTTATCAAAGGATTATTCGGACTTTCTTCGGGTTCTTCTTCAAAAACATCATTGAGTCGTTCTACAGAAATTAACACTTCTTGCAGTTCGTCCCATAGATTAGCTAGAGACATGATTGGTTCTAGTACTCTACCTAACAACATATTAAACGCTACAAACTGACCAATCGTTAACTGATCCTGAATGACTAGACTGGCACCATACCACAACAATGCCGTACTACCAATCGATTGAATCAAACCGTTAGCAGCTTGTAGATTGATCCCCAGTTTTTGACCACGAAAGCGAGCGTTAAGAAAATTAGTTAATCGTTCTTCCCAACGCCAACGTAACTCTTTTTCCGCAGCCGTAGCTTTAACTGTATCAATCCCTGTAATTGTTTCAACTAAAGCCGAATTTTGTTCTGCTGCCTGATTAAAAATTTCGCGAGAAACCTGACGGAGTAAAGGAGTAGCTGCCAAAGTCAAAATTACAATTGGAGGAATTAAACCGATAATCAACAGAGTTAATCGCCAATTGTAATAAAACATTAACGCCAGATAAACAAACCCCATCAAAAAATCCAACCAAGCCAAAATTACTTGACTTAATAAAAATCTCTGAATTTTTTGGTTTTCTTGAACTCTGGTAATAATATCTCCTACGTGGCGCAACTCAAAAAACGGGAGCGGTAGCATCAAAGTATGCCTGATAAAACCCCCAATCATCGTCAAATCGAGGCGATTGGATAAATAACTGAGAAGATATTGCCGAATTGCCGTCAAACCAATTGCCCAAATTCCAAAGAGTAATAATCCTACAGCAAAGACATTAAGTGTGGTTAAACTTTTGTTAACTACTACTTGGTCAAGAATAATTTGAGTAAATAAAGGAGTAACTAAGCCAAATACTTGAATTAATAAAGAAGCAAAAATAACTTGTATTGCTAGAGAGCGATAAGGTATCAGTAGCCGAAAAAACTGCCCTAGCGATCTTTTTTGATTGGGAATGGCAAATAAAGACTCAGTCGGATCGATTAATAAAGCATATCCCGTCCAACTGTTGAGAAATTCTTGTCGGGACAACCATTTTAATCCTATAGCAGGATTGGCTACTAAAATGCGGTCTCGCCCTTGACGAGGCGCGGAGCGATCGCTTTTGATTCGATAGACTACTACATAATGATCTCCCTCCCAATGAGCAATCCAAGGATTTTGACAGTCTACTAAACTACTTAAACTAGCTCGCACAGGACGAGCATCATAACCCAAGCTTTCTGCTGCTTGAGCTAAATGTTTAAGAGAAGTACCACTGCGTCCAACTTGAGTTAATTCTCTTAGCCAATTTAGACTAAAATTTTTCCCCCAATATTGACTAATCATTGCTAAACAAGTAGGTCCACAATCGGCAGCACTTTGTTGTTGCATGAAGGGGTAGCCTAATTGCCAACCACGCCGTAATTTCTTGGCAGCAGGAAAATCAACGACAGGAGTATTGTTTGGTTGATTAATTAAAGCTGGTTTTTGAGCAATAGGAGCAGGTACATTGGTTTGAATTTCAGTATCAAGTTGTAATACTGTTTCTGATGATTGAATATTTTTAGTTGGGCTTTTAGCGAGTAAAGAAGGAATGCCAAATATATTGCCTAATTCTGGAAGATTAGTTAGTGCTGTTTGCCAATGTTCTTGAGGTAAGTAGTATACTAATAATTCTGTTTTGCTTTGAAGATGAGTAGGAATTTCTTCAGGATAACCCCAAGAAAAACCAATTTGACCCGATTGTTCTTTAAGTACTCCCCAACGTAACCAAAATCTACCTGGTTGACTTTTGGTTATGTCTGCTATGGATGTTTCTGAAGGAATAATTAATTCTTTAATAAAAGGTATTAACGGTTCTAGTCGATAACTGGGGAGAAAACTAAGATTGGTTCTGGTTTTAAAAAAAAATAAACGGTGATGTTTTTGGGTTGCTAAACCCCACTGTTTGCGTAAATCTGGTAATTTCTCTAGCCAACGTCGAAGTTTTTCCAATTTAATTTTGGCTACCTTAACTTTTGTAGCAGCTTTAGCTTGATAGGAAATATACTCTTCTGAAGCCAGATACTTTTTACCAAAAAGCAAATCCCCACCAAAACATTCTCCTTCAGAAAGTTTGGCAGTGGAAACTTGTCTCTGGCGATCGCGATCAAACACCAGCAATCTGACTTGACCTTGGATAATCCAATAAAAATATTGAGTTCCTTGAGGATTTTCTGTTGAAGAAGAATTAGAATTAAGTAAGTCGTCTCCTAACTCAAACTCTCCTAGTTCCCAATCCTGAATAAAACTTGCAACTAGATTACGGTCTGGTTTTAGTAGTGTGGAGTGAGTGTAAATATCTTTAATTTGTTTAACTAACCATTGTTTAGCTAAATTATTATCCGTTAACTTATCGGCAGGAAACTGCTCCAAAAAACCTTGTGTGTCCATTTATTGAACTCTCAAAAAATTTTATTAGAAAGCAGCCCTAAATCAGCAAAATTAGTTATTATGTACTTTGGCAGTTACAATCTTTGGCAAGGGAAGGTAACTTGGTTGGCTAAAAAAAAACGAATCAGTAAATTCACTTAGTATTATATACGAAAATTTTAACTTAATCTCCGCATATCTTAATCAAGATTTCATATTTATCCAGTTTGGTTGTGATCGATAATACTAATTTAAGCTACCAAAATGTGTATATTTCCACAAATTTAATTTTTAATCATCTTTCCCTTGGCATTCGCGTTGAGTGACTTGATGGCGATAACGAAACATTTCTTGAAGTCGAGAATTGACCCACCAACCCAACAAAAATTCTGCTAACCATCCTCCTGGTAACTCGTATTCAATTGTATCGGTTAGTCTAGTTTGACCATTTTCTATAGTAAATTGATGACGATGTAACCAAGATTTCATTGGGCCAAGTACCTGAATATCAACAAATAATTGATTGGGTTGACATTCAATATGTTCGGCTATCCAACGGATAGGGAAAACACTTAGTAGCAAACGAAACTCAGTAATTGCACCTATATTTAATCCTCCTTCGCGACGAATTACTTTAACTGGTTGCCAAGGTGGAGTTAGAAGCTCGAAAATATCTTGTCTTTCGTAAAATTGCCAGACTAGTTCTCGTTCTGCATCAATTAGACTAGAGTATTGAAAACGCAGCATGAATTTCTCTTTGATTACTGTGATGATTTGAGAATTAACTCAATTAAATTATCAATATAGCGATCGCTCTCCATCGGCATAATTGCTTTGCCGTGAAGAACTTCTTGAGTCAACATCAAATAAATTAAGGAACCGATAAATATTCTAGCGGTGGCTTCTGGATCGCTAAAGTTCAAGGTTGGATGGGTTTGAAAATATTGAGTGAGAATCTCTGTGGCTGGTTTACACAGATTACTCAAAAACAATTGAGATAAATCTGGTCGATTACCTGATTCTGCCACAATTAATCTGACAAAATTGAGATATTCTTCGTCTTCTATTTCCGTAAGTATTCTTTGGGCTAACTGTTTTAATACTTGTTGCGGTTCTCCTTGGGGTGATTGAGACCAAACTAACTGGAATTTGTCAGTAGCTATCTGTTGAACTAAAGCTGTAAATAGCCCATCTTTATCACTGTAATAACTATACAGTGTTTGCTTGGAAACGCCTGCCGAGCGCGCTACTTTATCCATGCTGGTACGAGTGTAACCATGTCTGAGGAATTCTGGTAAAGCACCATGGAGGATTTGTTTGGCTTTATCAGCAAAGCGTTGATGGTAAGAATGTTCTGAGCGATGAAGTTTTTTCATATTTCATAATTTTAGTGCTTGTTCTAACTCTCTATTTGATTAATTGACAAAATCAAACTGTACAGTCTAGTATAGAGTATAATCAAACTGTACAGTCTAGTATAAAAAAATGTCAGAGTCAGGCTGTTTTGGAAGGCAACCCGATGTCAACCAAAACATACGCTACCGTATTGACAAATTTAGTTTAAGAAATGTAAACTGAAAACATACGTTACCGTATGGAAACTGAACTTGGCTCTACAAAAAGAAAACTGGATTAAAGCAGGTTGGGTACTTATGGCAGCTAAAGGAGTTGAAGCAGTCAAAGTAGAGGTACTAGCTCGCCAACTAGAGGTTAGTAAAGGTAGTTTTTATTGGCATTTTAAAAACCGCGACGAACTACTCGAAGCTATTTTGCAAAGATGGGAAGAGCAAACAGAGTGGTTAATAGAACAGTCTCAATTAGCAGCAACTCCTAAAGAACGTTTATTCAAACTATTCGCTTTAGCCGAAGAAATTTGTCAACAACCAGATCCTGAACCAGCGATTTTTCTATGGGCAAAAAAAGTTCCAGCAGTACAGAAACGAGTTCACGCTCTAGAAAATAAACGGGTTAACTATTTAGCCGAGTTGTTGACTGATTACGGTTTTGAAACAACAGAAGCCAGGCAAAGAGCAGAAGTTGCTTATCTTGCTTTAATGGGTTTTGCCGACCGCCAAGAAAGAGATAGTAATTTTGAAGGAAATTTAGGCGAGTTTAGCCAATTTTTACTTTTTTTATTATTGTCTCCTCTAGCTGATGTACAACTTCAAACCAAACTTTAAATCAAATCTACTTTTTAAAGAACAACTAATGGGCGAACCAAAATATCTTGCAAAAATGCTCTCGTTGAAGCCAAGTAAACAATTGATTTTACCTTTATCCTTGGCTGGATTGATTCTAGTCTCAGCTACAGCCATCTATACTATGAATCAAACAGCACAGCGAGAGTCTGCTCAATCTGCTTCGATCCAAACAGAAGCTCCTGAAATTCAGGCGGTTACAGCAATTGGGAGAATTGAACCCCAGGGAGAAATGATTAAACTAGCACCCTCTCCCGATTTAGGAGGAACAAAAATAGCCCAATTGCTCGCTAAGGAAGGCGATCGCGTCAAACAGGGACAAACAATTGCCATTTTGGATAATTATGACCGTTCTCAGGCAACGGTAGCTGTAGCCGAACAAGAAGTAAAGGTTGCAGAGGCAAATTTAGCGGTAGTTAAAGCGGGAGCCAAACAAGGAGAAATTAAAGCCCAAGCAGCACAGGTGAATCGAGTCAAAGCCGAACTACAAGGTAAACTAGTTACTAACGATGCTGAGGTTGCTCGTCTTCAGGCACAACTACGAAACGAAACCGCCGAAAAACAAGCTACAATTGACCGTTTACAAGCCGAATTAAACAACGCCCAAAGCGACTTTCAAAGATATCAAAAATTAGCACAAGATGGAGTAATTTCTGATTCTGAATTAGATTCTCGTCGTTTAAAAGTAGATACGGCTCAAAAAAGCCTAACCGAAGCTCAAGCTACCTATAACAGAACTTTCACCACTCTCCAAGAACAAATCAAACAAGCTCAAGCCATTGCTCAACAAGATCGTCAAACTCTGCAACAACAAATAAGCGAAGCTGAAGCTACTTTAGCTTCTGTGGCTGAAGTAAGAGATGTGGATGTAATTCAAGCTCAAGCACAATTAGATAAAGCGAGCGCTCAACTGCAACAAGCCAAAGCAGACTTTGCTCAAACTTATGTTAAAGCCCCTATGGATGGTCAAATTTTAAAAATTAATGCTTACCCTGGAGAATTAGTCGATCAAGAAAACGGGGTAGTAGAATTTGGGCAAACCAACCGCATGATGGTGGTTGCAGAAGTTTATGAAAGCGATATTAGTAAAGTCAAAGTAGGACAAACCGCAACAGTTCGTAGTGAAACAGGAGCATTTCCAGGCGAAATTACGGGAAAAGTTGAGCAAATCGGTTTAAGAATTGGGAAACAGGAAGTTTTTGACACCGATCCTGCTGCCGATGTTGATAGTCGAGTAGTAGAAGTAAAAATTCTGCTCGATCCTAATTTTAGCGATCGCGTTGCGGGTTTAACCAATTCTAAAGCGATCGTCAAAATTTCAGTTAACAATTAACCATCAACTATTAACAATCAACTAAAAATGAAAACACCTTTGGCTTGGTTACAATTAAGTCATGAAAAAATTCGTTTACTTGTCGCTCTAGCTGGCATCGGTTTTGCTGATATGTTAATGTTTATGCAGCTAGGATTTCAAAATGCTTTATTCGACAGCAGCGTTACTCTTCATAAAGCAATTGATGGCGATGTTTTTTTAATGAGTCCTAAATCGGATGCTTTGGGTTTTACAGAAACTTTTTCCGACCGACGTTTATACGAATCTTTAGCAATAGATGGAGTTGACTCAGTAGTTCCCGTCTATCTCAGTTTTGGTTCTTGGAAAAATCCTATTGATCGCAATACTCGTAATATTTTAGTGATTGGTTTTAATCCAGCCAACAATATTTTAGATTTACCTGGAGTAACTCAAGCCAATCTCGATAAAACTAAATTAGAAGACTATGTTTTATTTGATGATAAATCTCGTCCCGAATTCGGCAATATAGCTCAATTATTAAGCCAAAAACCAACGGTAACAACCGAAGTTTCTGCTCATAAAATTACAGTCGATGGTTTATTTTCTCTCGGAGCATCTTTTGCTGCGGATGGAAATATTATTACTAGTGATATTAATTTCTTAAGATTATTTCCTGAACGAAAAGAAGGCTTAATTGATATTGGGGTAATCAACTTAAAACCAGGAGCAAATTTAGATGTAGCCTTAGCACAATTACGTCAAAAATTACCTCAAGATGTGAGTGTATATTCCAAAGAAGAATTTATTCAACACGAAATTGAATATTGGCAAAATAGCACCGCAATTGGTTTTGTGTTTACTTTAGGTACAGCGATCGGTTTTATTGTTGGCACGGTAATTGTTTATCAAATTCTTTATACCGATGTTGCCGATCATTTATCAGAATATGCCACGCTCAAAGCTATGGGCTATAAAGATTCTTATTTCGTTATTTTAATATTTCAAGAAGCAGTTATTCTCGCTTTATTAGGATTTATTCCTGGTTTTGCTATTGCTAAAAGTTTATATTTTTTAGCAGCTAATGCCACTGCTTTACCTTTATATATGACTACAGGAAGAACTATTGCTGTTTTAATTTTGACTATCATGATGTGTTGTGCATCAGGAACAATCGCAGTTAGAAAATTAAGTGCAGCAGATCCAGCCGATATTTTTTAATTAGAAGTTAATAGTTTATTTTAAAAATCTTTTAGCAAATATTAAATAATGAACAATCAAACCTTAACTATCAAGCATCAAATATCAACGCTCAATCCAGTAATTGATATCAAAAAACTTGACCACTTTTTTGGCAAAGGTGCATTAAAAAAACAAATTTTATTTGAAATTAATTTAACTCTTTATTCAGGGGAAGTAGTAATTTTAAAAGGGCCATCGGGTTCAGGAAAAACTACTTTATTAACTTTAATGGGAGGATTGCGATCGCCTCAATCAGGCAGTCTACAAGTTTTGGGACAAGAATTAGTTGGTGCTAAACAAAAACAATTAGTCGAAATTAGAAGAAACATTGGTTATATTTTCCAAGCACATAATCTTTTAAAATCTCTAAATGCTAGACAAAATGTACAGATGTCTGTGGAGTTACACGATCATTTATCAGCATCAGAAATCAAAGAAAAATCTATTGCTATGTTAGAAGCAGTAGGATTAGGTGATCGAGTTGATTATTATCCCCATGATTTATCTGGTGGACAAAAACAGCGAGTAGCGATCGCTCGTGCCTTAGTTTCTCAACCTAAATTAGTTTTAGCCGATGAACCAACGGCAGCTTTAGATAGTAAATCAGGTCGGGATGTAGTGGATTTGATGCAAAAATTAGCCAAAGAACAAGGTTGTACTATTTTAATAGTTACCCATGATAATCGAATTTTGGATGTTGCTGATCGAATTATTGAATTAGAAGATGGTCGGATTACTGTTAATTGTTAAAAATAATAATAATATAATCAATATCAATTGTGGCTTAACTATAAATTTGTTTATGACATATCTTTAGCTATATTTGTATAGTTTGTTTCCATTTTTAATAATATTTTGGGTTTAATTTTTTCTAACTCTCTTCGTAAAATTTCTTTTGAATTTCGCGGATTACTAATACTAGGAGTAATTTGAGAATTATTCGCCCATTGTTTAAGCATATTACAGTTATGAGCATTAACTTTTAAAGCTAAAGCATTTTGACATTGACTGCCTCGATCAATTGCAAAAAATAAAATTCGATAAGAACTCACATTTGATAAAGTGCGGACTAATTTTTGTCCTTTAGAAGATTTAAGATCTATGTAACAAGGTAGCCAACGAGGACCTAAATCTCTGTGAAATAAAAGAGTTATCCATAACAACATTGGATGAGGATTATTTAAATATAAAAATTGATTGTAGCGAATACTAGAAATTCGTTTATTAATATCTCGAGAATCTAGCATCACAAAAATACTTGGAATATCTCCCAAAGGAGTATTAATTAAATCAGAAAAAACAATTTTTTGTAAGGGTTTATTATTTGGCCAACGAATTTGTAAACAAATTTCTGTTAAAGAAGGTAACCCTTCAACAGTGCGGTCTTGTTCAGAATTTAGAGTTACAAAGGGAACATTACTAATTGTTTCATCTGCCTGAAAATCAGCAGCATTAAGTTTAGGCGCAGGGAAAGAATTAAAGTGAATTTTATTACTGTTATTCTTTTGCTGAAGGGAATCAAGGATATTTAAAATTTCTCGAACATTTTGAGGTCGATTTTCTCTAACTTTAGCCATACAACGAATGACTAAATCTTGCAATTCTTGAGGTATATTTAAACTCGGATCGAAAGGTTCTGGATGAAAATCATGATGAGCTTGATACCAACCTCCAAAAGAAGAGTTTTGAGGCAAGATAGGCATATCTGTAGTTAACATTTCATACATCATGATGCCCAGACTATAAATATCCGAACGATGATCTAACTCTTTGCCTTCCATCTGTTCTGGAGAACAATAAGCTAAAGTTCCCATAAAAGATTGAGTCTGAGAAGCATCAGCTAAAATTAATTTAGCAATACCAAAATCTAAAATTTTCGCTATTTCCCCTAAAGTAGGGTCTTGAATAATAATAATATTACTAGGTTTGATATCTCGATGAATAATGGTACATAATTCTCCATTAAACAGAATGCCTTGATGAGCAGATTCTAAAGCTAAACAAATATGACGAGTAACAGTTAAAAATCGAGATAAAGAAAGAGGTTGATAACGAAGAAGACTATCTAAATCTTCTCCTGATAAAAATTCCATTACGTAAAAAGGAATATTATGTTCGTCTACGCCATAATCTTTAACTCTAACTACATGAATACTTTTTTCTCCTAACAATGCCGAAATAGTCGCTTCTCGTTCAAAGCGATCGCGCATATTATTATTTAATAAAGCCTGAGATAAAAACTTTACTGCAACAGTTACTCCCCCAAGTACAGTATCCTTAGCACGGTATACCCTGCCCATTGCACCTTCCCCGACTAATTCGGCGAGTTGGTAACGGTTGGCTAATATACGACCATGGTTAGAATCTTTATTCATATTCATACAAATAAAATTTAAATTTAAATTTGGCGTTTGAGAGTACCTTCCATCGTATTTTTAAGATGGTGACCAGCTACAATTCCACTAGAAAAATGATAAGTATGCTCATCCAAACGATAAAAAGTATCAAAACCAGTATGTCGTTGTATCGCTCCTATCAACCAGTAACATTGAACTATTGATTCTGGCCCAATCGATCCTTCTCCTTCTACTCTGCCCCAAAGACTATGCTGAAGAACATAAGTATAATATTTACCCTCGGAATCAAGATGCCCTTTATATTGAAGGACAATTTCGTCTTGATAGTTATCTCCTAATATAAATTTACTAAGCAGAGTGAACCAGTTTTCCTGTTTCCAGGCGATCACGGTTATTCCTCGTACTTGGGAAGGTATTTTATTTTTTTCCAACCAATAGCCTTCAAAACTCCAACTTCCCGGTTCTAATAAAAAACGATGAGTCACAATTATTTTTTTTGACGAGATAAAAACTAAAAATTTTTCATTGAGTGGTAATATGAATTAAAAATATTAATCAGAACAACTATTCTGATTGGTAATTGGATAATTAACCTCACCTAATAATGCTGCCTGAGTTGCACCAGTGACTTGAGGTAAATTACCAGGAATTGAACAGTAGAATCGCCAATAAGCCAAGACAGCAAAAGCGATCGCTTCTTTAAAATCTCCATTTATGTCTAACTCATCTGTAGTTAATATCTGTGTCGATGTTAACTCAGCTTGCAGTCTTTGTCTCAGATAAAAATTACGACTACCACCTCCACAAAGGATTACTTCATCAGGTATTTGCGGTAAGAAATGACGATAACTGTGAGCAATTGAAGCAACAGTTAATTCAGTCAAAGTCGCTAACCAGTCGGCTAGCTCAAGTTTTTCGGTTTGAGCGTCTTGCCAACATTGGTCTAGATAAACTTCTCCAAATAGTTCTCTTCCCGTAGATTTCGGTGGTGGTTGAGCAAAAAAATCTTGTTTTAACCACTGAGAAACTAACTTAGTACACGGAGTACCTTGAGCAGCCCAACTACCATCGTGATCATAGGTTTGACGACCATTTGTTAATCGTTGTACTGCCAAATCCAAGAGTGCATTACCAGGACCTGTATCCCAACCGCAGACTTGTTGAATCCAGTTTAACTCATGATTAGCTGGTAGATAAGTGACGTTACCAATTCCACCAAGATTCTGAATTGCTCTAGATTTAGTGGGGTGGGATAGTAAACAAGCGTCGATTTTAGAAACTAAAGGTGCGCCTTGTCCTCCTACCGCCAAATCTGCTTGACGAAAATTATTAACAGTAGGCAGACCAGTTAAATTAGCAATTACTGCACCTCTTCCGAGTTGTAAACTATAACCAAGTTGAAATGGTTCGTGAGCGGTTTGAGCAATCGGGGGTCGATGAAATACAGTTTGACCGTGAGAACCAATTAATTCCGCTTGGGGATGTTCGCTTTGAATTGATTGGGCAGCAAGGGCAAATTGAGTTGCGATCGCATCATCTAATTGAGCTAATTGCTCTACAGATAAAGATTTTCCGCCACAAACTGCTAAAATTTCCTTCCTTAGTTCTTCGGGATAAGGATAAGTATGACCTGCTAAAAGTTTTACCTGTAAATCTTCTTCTTTTCCCTCAATGTCTACTAAAGCAGCATCAATACCATCTACAGAGGTACCGCTTATTAAACCAATAACTTTCATAAACTAAGATAAATAGAATTTCGCTCCAGCTTAGACTCAGATTCTTCATCTGTCATGTCAAAACCTAGTTTTAAAACAGAACGAAACAATAACTCGAAAATCAAAATATATTTATGTCTCTACTTAATTTTTACCGATGTTCTAATCCCACTGCTGCTGAAAGATTAGGTAAATTATATTGGTCTAATTTAGCTAACAAACCATTTAACACATTTGGTACTAACCAAGGACCTTCATAAACCCAACCCGTGTAAACTTGTAGCAGACTAGCACCAGCAATAATCTTTTCCCAAGCATCTTCAGCATTAAAAATACCACCTACACCAATAATTGGAATCGATCCGTCAGTTTGCTGCCAAATAAACCGAATTACCTCTGTCGATCTTTGTTTAATTGGTACACCGCTAATTCCGCCTGCTTCGTCTTTAATATGATTGCCTGTTGCAGGAAGAATGCTTGTCTTCAAACCATCACGGCGGATAGTCGTATTAGTAGCCACAATTCCGGCCAAACGATAGGTTTTGACCAAATCTATTACTTGCGCGATCGCATCCCAATCTAAATCGGGTGCAATTTTAATTAAAATCGGTTTTTGTGCTTCATTAGCTGTTTGTAAAGTCGCTAGGATCGGCTCTAGTTGCTCCCCTGCTTGTAACTGTCGCAAACCAGGGGTATTGGGAGAACTGACATTAACCACAAAATAATCTGCCAACTCATTGAGCAGTAAAAAACTTTCTAAATAATCTCCTGCTGCTGCTTCTAAAGAAGTAATTTTGGATTTACATAAGTTGATGCCAATTGGAATTTGACGTGGTTTTGCTTGCCAAGTTTGTTCTAAAGTATCTGCCATCACGGCTGCACCCAAATTATTGGCTCCCATGCGATTTAAGGCAGCGTGATCTAATGGTAAACGAAACAAACGAGGACGAGGATTACCTGATTGAGCATGAAAAGTAACTGCTCCTAATTCAGCAAAACCAAAGCCAAAACTAGACCAAACCCCTGCTGCTACACCATCTTTGTCGAATCCTGGAGCTAAACCTAGGGGATTGTTAAAATTTAGTCCCCAAAGCTGTTGTTTTAAGCGATCGCTTTGACAAGAAAACGATTTTTCTAATTGTTGTAAAGTTAACTTTCCCCAAGTACTATGCTCGGATTTTTGCAATTGATTGAGTAGATCGAGAAGTTGACGGTGAGCAGTTTCTGGATCGTTTTTAGCAGCAAAAAGTAGTAAAGGATAAAAAGATTTAGCGAAATTTAGCATTCTTGCAATTAATTACATTGTTATCTTAGTCAATGTTATAAAAATATTGTTGATAAAAAGATAGTTGTTGTAAAATGTCCTGAGGTATTTTTTGATAATAACCAATTAACTTTAAAGGAACTCTACTATAGAATAATTTAATTTGTTTTTTCTTAGTAATATAGTTAAAATTAGGCATTTCTTGCCGACAATTAAGACAATACCAAAATATAGTGTTAGTTTTCCAATGGCGCAATAAACGATTGGAGCAACAAGGACAATCGTTCATTTAATTAATAATTTTATATTTTGTGTTTTATATTACAATTACTCCTCAAATCTAACTAAAGCTTAAGGACTCGTCATTAAAAAAATATTAAAGTTTATTTATATATAAATTTTTGTCAAAAAATATTAAATTATTTCAAGTTTTTTGAAATCAGCCCAAGTAAAAGCAGAAATTAAGAGCCAGAATTACTAGATTGATTTTCTCGATTTTCTTTAAGAGTTTGCTCTAATTCTTGTAGTTGTTCGCGACGAGTTTCGATTTCCAAAAAACGGCGGTTTAACTCTAAACTTTGAGCCGTAATTTCTTGTCGCCATTGCTCAATTTTTTCTTGTTCTGCTGCCAAAAACTGAGAATTAATTGAGTTTTTATGGAGATATTGTTTGACTAGATTTAAAACCCAATCTGTTGCGCTGGAAATATTGATTATTTGTTTTTCTTCCCCATACTCCACCAAGACTAATGCTCCTTCGCCTAGAGATAACTTCTCTGTTAATGGCACAACATAAGGTTCATTGACTTCCCAAGTTTGCTCTGAATATTGATGGGCAAGAAACTGTAATTCTATCTCGCCTGAAGTAGGATTGGTTCTAATTTGCGCTAAATGTAACATAGCTGTTTTAAGCACTGGTCATTAGAGTTATGGGGAAATACTAGAATTAAGATTGACAGATTGGAAGAAATGACCATCTACCTAATTACTTCAGACGGTTTAATCGTTCTCGTAAAATCTCTGCTTGTTTTTCTGCTTCTGCCAGGGCTTCTTTTGCTCTTTGGACTACTTCGGCTGGTGCTTTATTAACAAAGCCTGGGTTGCTCAAACGACCAGATAAAGATTTCACTTCTGCTTCTACTTTAGCTAAATTTTTCTCTAATTTACTACGAAGTGCAGCAATATCAACAATACCTGTCAAAGGAATTAAGGTTTGAATGGTTCCAATTACACCAGCAATAGCTTGACCATGATCTTCTGTTAAGCTTGGAGTAAGTTTCAGTTGTTCAACTTTGGCTAAATCTTGGATGTAAGTTTTCCCTGATTCAATTGTCTGAATTTCTTGAGAATTTTCCGTTTGTAAGATTACAGTGATTTTAGTTCCTGGTTTAATGCCCGCTTCTGCCCTTAAATTACGAATAGTGCGAATCAAACCAAAAATTAGTTCAAAATCTTGCTCTAGTTCGGGATTAATTAGAATTGTTTGAATTTCAGGGTAGGTTTGTAAAGCAAGTACTTTTTTCCCCTCTACTTGGGTGAGAGTCTGCCAAATTTCTTCGGTAATATGAGGCATGAAGGGATGAAGGAGTTTGAGAATACCTTCTAAAACATAAGCTAAGGTTTGCTGGGCAATGTAACGAGATTCAGAAGTTTTGTCTTGCCAAAGTCGAGTTTTAACTAGTTCGATATACCAGTCACAAAATTCACCCCAAATAAAATCATAGAGTTCGTTAGCAGCTTCACCTAAACCATAAGCTTCGATGTAGTTTCTGGTTTGTTTAACTACTTGATGATAACGAGATAAGCTCCAGCGATCGCATAATTCCAAATTTTCTGAATTTGGTTCGCCCAACTGTTGCGGTGTTTTGCCGTCTAGATTCATCATCACAAATCTAGCAGCATTCCAAAGCTTGTTGGCGAAGTTACGAGAGGCTTCGACAGAAGATGATTCATCGGTTTGGCGGTCATAATCAAAGCTAATATTTTGTCCTGCACCTGCTACTTTTTTAATTAAGGTGTAGCGCAGCGCATCCGCACCATATTTATCAATCATTAATAAGGGATCGATGCCATTATTTTTGGATTTGGACATTTTTTGTCCTTTTTCATCCAATACCAACCCGTGAATATAGACATCCTGAAAAGGCATTTGATTGGTAAAATGTCCCGCCATCATAGTCATTCTAGCTACCCAGAAAAAGATAATATCAAAACCAGTAACTAGAGTAGTAGTAGGATAATAGGTTTTGAGATCGACGGTTTCTTGAGGCCAACCCATTGTAGAGAAGGGCCATAAACCAGAAGAAAACCAGGTATCAAGAACATCAGGATCTTGTTCTAATTGAATATTTTCCCCGTATTCGGCAATAGCTTTCTGTTGCGCTTCTGATTCCTCGTAAGCAACAAGATAAGGAGTAGCATCGGTAATCTCGCCCCCTGTTTCCGAGACGACATACCAAGCAGGAATTTGATGACCCCACCACAACTGACGTGAGATACACCAGTCCTTTAATTTTACCAACCAATCACGATAGACTTTTTTCCAGCGATCGGGTACGTAATGGGGAGAATCTCGTTCATCTAAGAAAGCTAAAGCTTTAGTTGCTAAAGGTTCGATTTTGACAAACCATTGAGTAGAAAGAAGCGGTTCAACTGGAACTTTACCGCGATCGCTGTAGGGAACGCTGTGTTTATAATCTTCTACCTTAACTAATACACCTAATTCTTCTAACTTCTTAACAACGTTTTTACGGGCAACAAAGCGATCCTGTCCCTCAAACTCTCCTGCATTTTCATTAAGAGTACCGTCCTTATTCATGATATTGATGAAGGGCAAGTTATGCCTTTGTCCCATCTCAAAATCGTTCGGATCGTGGGCGGGAGTTACTTTAACACAACCAGTACCAAATTCAGGATCGACTAATTTATCCGCAAAAATCGGAATCTCTCTTCCTATAATTGGTAGAGTTAAAGTCTTACCAATTAAATTTTTATAGCGATCGTCGTTAGGATTAACTGCTACCCCCGTATCACCCAACATCGTTTCTGGACGAGTTGTTGCTACCTCGACATAGCCACTACCATCACTGAGGGGATAGCGGAAATGCCAAAGATGTCCATCTACTTCTTGATTTTCTACTTCTAGATCCGAAACTGCCGACTGAGTAGCAGGACACCAATTAACTAAATAATTACCCCGATAAATTAAACCTTCTTCGTGGAGTTGAATAAAAGCTTTTTTGACAGCATCAGATAAACCCTCATCCATCGTAAATCGCGATCGCGACCAATCAACCGAAACCCCAATTCTTCTTAATTGGTTAAGAATAGTACTGCCTGACTCTTCTTTCCACTGCCAAGCTTTAGCTAAATAAGTTTCTCTGCCAATTTCGTAACGAGTTGTCCCTTCCGCTTTTAGCTGATTATCCAAAATAGCACTCACCGCAATACTAGCGTGATCCGTACCAGGTAACCAGAGGGTATTACGTCCGATCATTCTGTGATAGCGAATCAGCGTATCAATCAAAGAATGTTCAAAAGCGTGTCCCATGTGCAGACTACCTGTAACATTCGGTGGTGGAATGACAATACAATAGGGTTCGCCTGAATGATTGGGATCGGCTTTAAAGACTTCTTGTTCTTCCCAGTATTTTTGCCATTTGGCTTCGGTATCAGTAGGATCGTATTGAGCAGATAGAATTGGTGTAGTTGCGGTCATAAACTAGCCTGGGGTTAACAGCATGGACATTTTAGATAAGTGAATGTCCTTAAGTAGTTACGAATTTTGAAGTAGTTAAAGCAATTTCTTATTGTATCGATCAATGCTGTTTTATGTGCTAGTCTTAGTAACTATTTTCAGAATTTAAGTCCAATCTTGTTGGTCTTTATCTTTGACACGACGACGATAGACTTGCCCTAAAGCATGAATTTGGCGAGTTTTGTCATATAATTCGGCTTCAGTTAACTGCCATTGTTGCAGAACTCGATCTAAATCCGTCTGAATCTCACGCGCACCAGGAAAGTTATGATAGCGAATTCGTAAGCGTGCTAATTCTACTAAATGATAATCATCTGGTTCTGCGGTTAATAAATTATCGATTACAGCGCGATCGCTTTTTTCTCTGGGATGAATTTGGTCTTGATTACTCATCTTATACTTTTCAGACAACTATTTAAGGGCGATGCAAATCCGCCCCTACTATAATTATTTATCGCAAATAGTTTTTAGCACCAATTACTGATTATTAATACTTGCAACTCCAGTCCAAATTTTAACCATTGCGTCAAAACCACCACTAGCAAGATACTTCCCATTCGGACTAAAAGCTAGAGACTGGATCCAATTACGATGATCTTTCAGCTTTGTAATGACTTCTCCGTTTTGCAAATTCCACAGAAAAATACCATCATTGCCACCACTAGCTAACATTTGTCCATCGGGATGAAGTGCGATCGCTCTAATCATACCTGTATGTCCTTGTAATGTTTTTAACAGTTGTCCTGAAGCTAAATCCCATATTTTAATAGTACGGTCGTGACTAGCCGTAATTAAACTGTTACCATCCTCAGTAAAGGCTAATCCACTAATAGTTTCTTGATGGGGAGAAAACTCAGAAACTAAAGTTCCTGTCCGCAAATTCCAAAATTTAACTATGCCATCCCCATTGCCACTAGCCAAAAGATAACCATTAGGACTGAGAGCGATCGCATTAGTAGGATTACCAATTTCAGCTAAAGTATAAATTGGACGTTGAGGAGAATAAGCTAAATTCCATACTTTAATCCCATCTAAGCCACCACTAACTAAAACTTGATTATCAGGTGTGATCGCCAAAGCAGTGACGCTATTTTGATGAGATAGCAAAGTTGTTTGATATTTACCTGTTTCCCAATCCCAGAAATTAATGCCCGCATCTTCTCCGCCACTAATCAAAATTTTACCATCTCGACTTATTGCCATTGCAAGGATGGCGGTACGTTGGGCGCGGACTTGAGTTAATTTTTCTCCTGTCGAGACTGACCAAAATCTCATCTCTGGATCGTTTGTACCTCCACCACTAATCAGCATTTGACTATCAGGAGTAAAAAGTAAAGAATCAACTGCTGTTTGATGCTGTGGTAAAGTATGCACTAACTCGACTTGGCGCCAAGATTGAGAACTAGTTATTATAGTGGGGTCAGGAATAGTTTTTACTTTAGTTTCAGGTGTTTTTTTTTCAACAGAAGGCACTTCTTGAGCTTGTACTAAAAAATTGCTTAAACTTAATAAAATAGCAGTTATAGCAACTAAAGACTGTGTTTTAAAACTCAAATGATTTCTACCCAGCCATTGCATATTTGTTGCTCCAATCGGGAGAAAGTTGTCTGCTTTAGTTTAACTGTAGTAGCTTGTCTTAGCCAGTACTTATTTTAGTTATCCTTTTAATAGGAAACTAACTTTATTATGCTGCTAATCTCTCTTGCTAAATTAAAGCGATCGCTTGAAATAGTAATACTATAATTAACTAAATGTTCAACATTTCGAGCTTTGCCACAAGATATTGTTAGTAAAATATAAATATTTTTTAATAGATTTAATTGGATTAAAAACAATGAATAAAAAAATTTTAGTAACTGGTGGTGCAGGATATATTGGTTCTCATACAGTTAAACAATTGGGTGAATCTGGTTATGATATTGTCATTTATGATAATCTATCTACTGGTTCTCCCTCAGCAATACTTTTTGGAGAATTAATTGTTGGTGATCTTGACGATAGACAACTTTTATCTCAAATATTTAGAACCAAGAATTTTGATGCAGTTTTGCATTTTGCAGCAAGTATTTCCGTACCAGAATCGATTGTAAATCCACTAAATTATTATGCTAATAATACTCGTAATACTTTAAATTTATTACAGTGCTGTCAAGAGTTTGGTGTCAATCAATTTGTATTTTCTAGTACTGCTGCTGTCTACGGTGAAACTAAAGAATATTTAGTCAAAGAATCATCGCCCACTGTGCCAGTCAATCCTTATGGATGTTCCAAATTAATGAGCGAAAGAATTATTCAAGATTACAGTAAAGCTTCAAATTTTAAATATGTAATCTTACGTTATTTCAATGTAGCAGGAGCAGATCATTCTGGTAAAATTGGTCAATCAAGTAAAAAAGCTGCTCATTTAATTAAAGTTGGTTGCGATGCAGCTTTAGGTCGTTGTAATTCAGTAAGTATTTTTGGTACTGATTATCCTACTCCTGATGGAACAGGAATTCGCGATTATATTCATGTAGAAGATTTGGCGATCGCTCATGTCAAGGCTTTAGCTTATTTAGAAACCAATGATGAAAGTCAAATTCTTAATTGCGGTTATGGTCAAGGATACAGCGTTAAAGAAGTTTTAACTAAAATCAAAAAGATTTCTGGTGTAGATTTTACCGTAATTGAGACAGAAAGAAGACCTGGAGATCCTGCCTGTGTAGTTGCTGCTGCGGATAAAATTCGTGAAGTTTTAGGTTGGCAACCTCAATATAATTCTTTAGATACAATTGTTAGTACAGCTTTGGCTTGGGAAAAAAAGATTGCAGCCGATTTAACGTGGGAAACAAGTCAATTAATTCAAAAACATTCCTGATTCGCTCAAGCAAATAAGTATTGCTTTGATTTTTAAAAACGTGTTTTTATGGTAGTTTTTTTTGGCGACAACTCGCCTAAACATCTTTTATAGTCATTTCAAATAAGAAACGTATGAAATAATGAAAGTGAGATTCAGAAAAATACTAGTTAAATGACCTACAGTATTGATTTACGGAAACGGGTAGTAGCATTTGTTAGAAAAGGTGGTTCCAAAGCAGAAGCGTCAAGACGATACGAAGTAAGTCTATGGTGTGTAAATGATTGGTGTAAAAGAGGGGATTTGACTCCAAAAATAGTCAAAAGAAGAAAACGAAAACTAGACTGGGAAGCTCTTGCACGCCATATACAAGAATTTCCGGATGCTTTACTTAGAGAGCGCGCTCAATATTTTGGAGTAAGAGAAAGTGCGATTTGGTATGCGAATCACCAAATGAAATTGACTCGAAAAAAAAACTTTTAAAGACAGTGAACGTCAACACAAACTACGGATTATCTTTTTGAGAAGTTTACGTCAAATTGTTATCGAACAAAGTTCACAAGACATAGTATATATAGATGAGTCTGGTTTTGAAGCTGATACATATCGTCCCTATGCTTGGTCGACAAGAGGACAAAACTCTGATGGTGAACGAAATGGTAGAAGAGGAACTCGAACTAGTCTGATTGCAGCAAAAAGCGCACCGCCTGCGCTGAGGAAACCTCAGCGTAAAGACCGAGCAAGCAGAGGAAAAAAATTATTGGCTCCAGTGTTGTTTTCAGGTAGTACTAATGCTCGATGGTTCAATCAGTGGCTTCAAGATCATTTGATTCCTGAATTGAACCCCAATTCCACCTTGATTCTTGATCATGCTCCATTCCATCGTAAGAATGATGTGTACAAAATCGCTCAAGAGGCGGGTCATTCAGTTTGATTTTTGCCTCCTTATTCTCCCGATTTTAACCGTATTGAACAAGACTTTGCTGTCATTAAGAAGAGGCGCATTTATTCAACTCCAGATACTACACTCTATGACCTTGTTAAATCATACTGAAATTAATTGAAATGACTATAATTTTATAGTCAAGTTTTGAGCCAAACTTTGACAAGACAATACTTATGTACGATTTTATTCCAAAGTAATAACCAAATTATTTTTTTTGATTTAGATTCAAATTTAAAATCTAGCTCAAACCAAGCAAACTGACGAGTAAAGCCTTTTGAGCGTGCATTCTATTTTCTGCTTGATCCCAAACTTTTGATTGTTTTCCTTCAATCACTTCTTCAGTTATTTCTTCTCCTCGATGTGCAGGTAAACAATGTAAAACAATTGCTTCCGAATCAGCATGATTTAAAAGCTCTTGATTGACTTGATAAGGTCGAAATAGAGGAATTCTTTGATCTGCTAAATCTTCTTGTCCCATACTTGCCCAGACATCAGTATAAATAACTTGCGTTCCTGTTACTGCTGCTATTGGATCTTGAGTTACAAAAATTTTTGCTCCATTTTGAGCTAGTTGTTGAGCTTGTTGCAGAATTTGTGAATCTGGTTGATGATTAGCTGGAGTTGCAATATGTACATTCATTCCCATCAATGCTCCTCCAATCAAAAGAGAATGAGCTACATTATTACCATCACCAACATAGCTTAGAGTAAGACCTTCTATCACACCAAACCGCTCTTGAATTGTTAATAAATCTGCCAAAATTTGACAAGGATGTTCTAAATCGCTCAGAGCATTAATAATTGGGATTTGTGCGTATTGAGCAAAAATTTTTAAATCTTGTTGAGCAAAAGTCCGAATTGCTAAAATATCTAAATAACGGTCTAAAACTCTAGCTGTATCTTCAATTGGTTCTCCTCTTCCTACCTGAGTTACGCTAGGATTGAGGTCTATAACTTGACCACCTAATTGATACATCGCCACGGTAAAAGAAACTCGCGTCCGTGTTGAAGCTTTATAAAATAACAATCCTAGGATTTTCTGACATTTTGGTGCAAGCTTGCCACTTTTTAGTTGTTGGGCTAGTTCTAATAAGTTTTTAATTTCTTCTGAACTTAAGTCTGCTATCCCTAATAAATCTCTTCCTTGTAATTGTTCCATTTTTAGGCTGGTCTAGAAAGAATCAATTTTAAACCTAAAAGTGGCAGTAAATCAACTCAATTGGTTTCAAAACTCACAACTAAAAAAGTAGCTTTTTTGCTGGCAATTTTTGTGATGGACTATACTGTTAAATTAAAAAAAATTTGCTGCCTTGTCTCAATTTTAATTGGCATAATTTTCACAAAGTTAGAATTTTAACCAAAACTTATTGTAATTTTTTTGACTTTTAGCTTTTGATCCATTCGTTTCACTCAGGACAAGCTTTTAACTTTGACTTGGTTAGTTTCCTTGTCGCCATTGCTGGAAAATTTGTTGAGAAACTGGATCGAGAGAATTAAACAAAAGTCTTCCTGATGATTTTTTATTAGATTTTTTTTTGCGTTTAATTTTAGTAGCAGCTATTTCTACTTCTCCTGCTAACTTTTGGGCAGAGAGCCATTCAGCACCGTATCCTGTTACTGTTAGTTGTTGGGCGCGATCGCTGGTGGCGACAATAATTCGAGCGTATTTATCTTGATATTTATTACTGCGAAACGCAGCGCAAAGTCTTTCTATGTAAGTATCTGCTGTTTCTGCAAAAGCAGTGTAGTACACAGATAAAAAAGAAGTATATTCTTCGCTATAACTTGGTGTTTTTTGATAATGAGCATCAAACACGATCTGAGTTTGATATGTCCGAACCGCAGCATAATTAATTAGAGATTCAATGAGATCTCTACGGGCTGCTTCTAACCCATAGAGATCACGACTTTCTTTCAATTGAGACCACGCACCGATGATATTGTAGCCATCAACCAGTAATTTTGCCTGGTAGGGAGGGGGGGACATATTAATTAATTAAGTTATAGCTCATTACTTTAATTTACTATTCTAAGCAAAATTTTACTTAAATTTAACAATTGCTTTCGCTATGCATAATTTTTTGTTTGAGGATTTGAGGATTTCCGCGGTCGATTACTTGACCATTTTCCAGTAAAAATGCCCCATCACAATAATCTAATTCATCTAAACGATGAGTTACCCACAGAGCAGTTAAACCACGACTTTTAACTAAACGTTGTACTTGTACGACTAACTCTAATTGAGTATCTGGGTCTAAAAGTGCAGTTGGTTCGTCAAACAGCAAGACTTCACAATGACGAGCGATCGCGCCAGCAATGGCAATCCGTTGTTTTTGTCCACCACTGAGGGCATAAATCGGTCTTCTTTCTAACTCAAGTAAATTGACTGCTGCCAAAGCTTCTCTGACTCTTTCTCTGACCTCTATGGTAGAAAGTTTTTCTGACACCAAACCAAAAGCTATATCCGCTGCCACTGTAGGCATGACTAGCTGATGATCTGGATTTTGAAATACAAAACCTACAGGTTGACGTACTTTAATCGTTCCCGAATCAGGATTGAGCAATCCTACTAATAAACGTAACAAAGTCGATTTGCCACTACCATTAGTCCCCAACAACATCCAAAATTCTCCTTGAGGAACTTGCAAGGAGCAGGATTCAATCACAGGAGCAGTCGGTGACCAGCTAAAGTTTAAGTTTTCTACTTCAATAGCTGGTATGTAACTGAAAGTATTTTTACTCAATGATTTCATTCTGCTAAAGTAGCAGCAAAAAATCCAGGTACTCTTCCTGCTGCTGCTGCACCAGATTTTTGCGAAATGATCACAGCACTAATTTGATCGCTTAAGACCGCTAGTTTTTTACCTTCTTCTTTTTCACAAGTAAGTTCGATAATTTCCGCAGTAGCAGAACGCATTGCGGTTAGAACTTTTTGATATATTGCTTCTGCGTCTTCGGCTTCTTTGCGTTGAATAGAAAGAGGTAAAGGTGTAGTTTTTAAAGTTAAGTCAATTGTGTACATGGTGCAATCCTTGAAACAGGGCAATAGTTTAGTGTTTAGCTTTTGCTAGATTTTGTCAACATCGCGATTGTGTAAGCTTCTGCTAAGGAAACTCGATCCATCTCGCGGTCAATTTAATTCTTAAGTAAAAATATAATTTTAACTTTTGTCACAGATTAACCTGGCAAATTCGACAAATTTCTTTTAATATATTTTAAGTAAAGAAAAGTAAATTTTTCTCAGATTTAGTTTAACCTTCTCAACACAAGTAGAAGCAAGTAAACAGTCTGAGTCAATTAAATTAATGTACTCATAATTATTCGGAGATTTATTGCATGACTATAGCAGTAGGACGCGCTCCAGCAAGTAGAGGATGGTTTGATGTCCTCGATGACTGGCTCAAGCGCGATCGCTTTGTCTTCGTAGGTTGGTCAGGAATATTACTATTCCCCTGCGCTTACCTAGCCCTAGGAGGCTGGTTAACAGGTACAACCTTCGTGACATCTTGGTACACACACGGTTTAGCAAGTTCATACCTCGAAGGATGTAACTTTCTTACTGTAGCAGTATCAACCCCCGCAGACAGCATGGGACACTCTCTACTGTTCCTCTGGGGACCAGAAGCTAACTGGGACTTCACCCGTTGGTGTCAAATTGGTGGCTTGTGGACATTTGTTGCCCTCCACGGTGCCTTTGGCTTGATCGGCTTCATGCTACGTCAGTTTGAAATCGCTCGCTTAGTTGGGATTCGTCCTTACAATGCGATCGCTTTCTCCGCGCCAATTGCCGTCTTTGTCAGCGTCTTTTTGATGTATCCCTTGGGACAATCCTCGTGGTTTTTTGCACCCAGTTTTGGGGTAGCAGGAATCTTCCGATTCATTCTCTTTGTCCAAGGATTCCACAACTTTACCCTCAACCCCTTCCACATGATGGGAGTAGCAGGAGTATTAGGTGGAGCATTATTGTGTGCCATTCACGGAGCAACAGTAGAAAACACCCTGTTTGAAGATGGAGATGGAGCCAACACCTTCAAGGCGTTTGAACCAACCCAAGCAGAAGAAACCTACAGTATGGTAACAGCCAATCGTTTCTGGTCACAAATCTTTGGGATTGCCTTCTCCAACAAACGTTGGTTACACTTCTTCATGCTGTTTGTGCCTGTGACAGGATTATGGATGGCAAGCATCGGCATTATTGGCATTGCCCTCAACTTAAGGGCATATGACTTTGTTTCTCAAGAATTGAGAGCAGCAGAAGACCCAGAATTTGAGACATTCTACACCAAGAATATTCTGCTCAACGAAGGTCTCAGAGCCTGGATGGCTACTCAAGATCAACCCCACGAAAACTTTGAATTCCCAGAGGAGGTTCTACCACGTGGTAACGCTCTCTAAAAGAGTTTTCAGGATTTAATTTCATAGCCTTTTAAGCTAAGATTTACAATTGCCCCTTCCATAGGGGCAAATTGCTTTGTATGATTAAACAAAAAATTTAAAATAATTAAACCATTAATCAGGATAGATAGTTAATTGTGGGAAAGCCAAAAGCAGGCATCGTCTACAACGATATCAAACCCATAGCTTGTAAAGTTGCTTCAGATTTGGAAAAAACGCTGATTGCCAAAGGTTGGGAGGTTTGTATAGCTTCAGGTATCGGTGGAATTCTTGAATATTCTACTCCAGGCAGTCCTGTGTGTCATACGAGGATTGAACAGTTAATACCAACGAATTTTGACCAAGATGTTGCTTTTGCTATAGTTTTAGGAGGAGATGGCACGGTTCTCTCAGCTTTTCGGCAACTTGCTCCATCGGGAATTCCTATACTTTCTGTCAATACAGGTCACATGGGTTTTTTGACTGAGACTTATCTCAATCACCTACCTCAAGCCTTGGAAAAACTCTTGACACAAGATTACCGAGTTGAAGAACGTTCCATGCTAGCTGTAAGAGTATTTCGCCATGAAGCTTTATTATGGGAAGCTCTCTGTTTAAATGAAATGGTGCTTCATCGTGAACCTTTGACCAGTATGTGTCATTTTGAGATTCAAATAGGTCGGCACGCACCTGTAGATATTGCAGCAGATGGGATTATTATTTCTACTCCTACAGGTTCTACTGCTTATTCTCTCAGTGCTGGTGGTCCTGTAGTAACCCCAGAAGTTCCTGTGTTGCAATTAGCTCCTATTTGTCCTCATTCTTTAGCATCAAGAGCGTTAGTTTTTTCAGATAGAGAAGTAGTGAATGTTTTTCCTGCTACTCCTAATCGAATGGTAATGGTAGTTGATGGCAATGGTGGTTGTTATATTTTGCCAGATGATCGCATTTGTATTGAAAAATCAGTATATTCGGCTCGATTTATTCGTTTACAATCACCAGAATTTTTCCGCATCCTTAGAGAAAAATTAGGTTGGGGATTACCTCACATTGCTAAACCTACTTCTGTGGAACTTCCTTAATTGATTAATGGTCATCAAAATAACTTTCTAGATCGACACTTTATGGTTACCAGCAACATCACAGCTTCTAACTCCTGCATTTTAATTCTTGCTGATGATGCTCTTGCTCAACAAATTAATGCCGATTTGCAGGCAGCAGGTTACTATTGCGAAATAGACTTAAATCCCACCCAATTGTTGTCTAAATTTGAAGAATTAGCTCCTGCTATGGTTGTGATTGACCAAACTTGGGCAGATAATTCTGGCTTACTTAGTTGCCGTCAAATCAGAAATTTGGGTAGTCGAATTCCAATCTTGGTCTTGATTGAAGAAGAAATTGTTGAAGAAAGAGTTGCTTGTTTAGAAGCTGGTGCAGACGACTATATTTTAAAACCATATAATCGAGAGAGTTTACTAGATTTAATTTCTCTGTATTTAAAAACAGAGGTTAATGTACAAGAACAGCTACGTTTTGCAGACTTAGTTTTAGACTTAACCACACGCCGACTTCTCAAAGGAGACCGCACTATCGATCTGACGATGAAAGAGTTTGAGTTACTTAAGTATTTGATGTCTAATCCTCGTAAAGTGCTTACTAGAGAGGAAATTATTGAAAATGTTTGGGGTTACGATTATCGAGGTGAATCAAATGTCATTGAGGTTTACATTCGTTATTTACGACTCAAAATTGAAACCGAAGGACAAAAACGTTTGATTCAAACTGTTAGAGGTGTAGGTTATGTCTTGAGAGAGCCATAAAAAATGATTAAATCTTTAAATCTAAGTGCAATTATCATCAAAATCAAATGAACCAGAAAAATAATTGGGTAGCTCTTTTAATAGTTGGCGTTTTATTAAATTGTTGTGCTGTTATTCTCTTGAGCAGCTTACCCAAAACAACCGATGCTTCTGAAGCTCGACCACAAGAACAAACTCTACCTATTACAGCTAAAACTAACATCAAAGGACAAATTATTGAATTAGAAGTAGCTCAAACTCCCCAACAACAAGCTACAGGATTGATGTTTCGTGATTCTTTACCAGATAATCGGGGAATGCTTTTTTCCTTTGATACGCCACAAATTACAAGCTTTTGGATGAAAAATGTCAACATTTCTTTGGATATAATTTTTTTATATCAGAGCAAAGTTAAAGCGATCGCTGGGAATGTTCCTCCTTGTAAAACTAATCCTTGTCCTGTTTATGGTCCAAAGACTATCATCGATCAAGTTGTTGAATTACGAGGTGGTCGAGCTAAAGAATTAGGCTTGAAAGTAGACGATTTAGTAACTATCGAATTTTTAGAGCAATCTCCCAAACAGTAACAATTAACATTCAAAATTTATTAACTATCGAGTCTATTAATCTTCTATTTCTTTATAAATATCTTCTAAAGATTGATTTTGGTATAATTCCTGAAGGTTTTGATGTTTTTGTTTGCGGGAAGAACGGCGGTACTTCTTGGTTTCTAATTTAGGTTCGTATTGATGTTTACCATCTCGTTTAACTTTTAACTTTAAACTTGATTCTTCATCAGGTATTTTTTGTAGTTCGGCTTGATAAGCGATCGCTTCTTCTAAAAACTTGAGATAATATTCATAACGTTCCCAATCTCCTCTTACTGCACAGTTGGGTTCATTTCGATGCAAGCAATTACTAAACTGACAACTTTTTTGAGCTAATCTAATTTTAGCTTCAGGAAAATAGTTAATTAAATCGCTTAATTGACAATTTAAAGAGGGTTGATTAAATCCTGGACTATCGGCCAATAAACCACCTCCAGGAAGTTCAAATAATTCGACATGACGAGTAGTATGACGACCTCGTTGCAGTTTACCTGATACTTCTCCTACTCTCAAATCAATCGATGGAATTAAATAGTTAATTAAACTAGATTTGCCTACTCCACTAGGACCTGCTACTACCGTAATTTTGTTCTGTAAATGATTGGTCAGAAGCTCTATTCCTTGTTTCTTAACTACACTAATAAATAAAGGATAATAACCCCATTTTTGTAAACGGGTTTGCCATTGTTGTTGTTCTTCTAGAGAAATTAAATCGCTTTTATTTAAACATAAACATAAGTCTAAGCCTGTTGACTCGGCTTTGACTAAAAAACGACTTAATTGCCAAGAGTCTAAACCAGGTTCTTGTAGGGCAAAAACTAGTAAAATTTGGTCTACATTAGCAACTGGCGGACGTTGTAATTCAGTTCTGCGAGGTAAAACTTCAGAGATCGCTCCTCGACGGTCTAACCAATCAGGTTCTTCAACTAAAACGCGATCGCCTACCATCACCTTTTGACCAATTTTTTTAAGACGAGTTCTGCGAGTACAGAGGAGATCTAAACCATCAGTTGGTAAGAAATTAAGACCGCTCATCTCTACTGGTTGTTGTAACCGTACTTGATAGAAATTAGCTTGTACGGCGA
Source organism: Stanieria sp. NIES-3757 (assembly GCA_002355455.1). Taxonomy (NCBI): domain Bacteria; kingdom Bacillati; phylum Cyanobacteriota; class Cyanophyceae; order Pleurocapsales; family Dermocarpellaceae; genus Stanieria; species Stanieria sp. NIES-3757. Next base: position 1,585,164 of record AP017375.1, on the reverse strand, counting down.
CTACTGTTCCCAGTAGTTCTGAATTTATCATATTCTTCTTTCCTTGCTGATACTTATCTCTCCATGATTGAAAGTGATGTTGGACGACGAATTAACAAAGAGAAAAACTCTTGACGCTCTTCAATCGACTCTAGTTGATAACCTTCCATAACCAGACTATCTGGTACTTGTTCCACTGGCTCTCCTGGATCCAGCCATACCTCTAGTAAAGAATTAGGAGGCATTTGTTCTAATTTCAATTTAGTACGAACAAAATTAATTGGACAGGGTGTACCCCGTAAATCCAAATGAGCATCAGCTATAAAGGGTTGATTATTATTGTAATTGTGTTCACTAAGTGGAGAGTCACTCATTTGTGAAACAATCCTCCTAAAAACCCTTCTATACCACCTTTGCCGATATTTTCTCCTTTGATTTTAGCGAGTTTTTCGAGTAATTCTCTTTCTTCTACATTAATTTTAGTAGGAATGCCTACTTTAATCGTAATTAAATGATCGCCTCGACTTACAGAATTACCTAATTTAGGTACTCCTTTATTTTCCAGAGTTAAAACTGTATCTGGTTGTGTCCCTGAAGGAATAGTTAATTCTTCTTTGCCATCGACTGTATTCACTTCCAGACGACATCCTAAAATTGCTTGTAGATAACTAATCGTAATCGTAGATTTTATATTAATCCCTTCTCTGGTAAACTCTCGATCCGATTCTACAAAAAGATAAACATATAAATCTCCAGGAGTTCCACCTCTGACTCCAGCATCTCCTTCTGAAGATACTCGAAGTCTTGTTCCATTATCTACACCTGGAGGAATAGTAATTTTCAGCTTTTTAGTTTCTTGCTTACGACCAGCACCACCACAAGATTCGCATTTTTCCTCAATTACTTCACCATTCCCGTTGCAAGTAGGACAGACAGAAACTTGGGCAAACGAACCAAATGGAGTTCTAGTTGCACGACGCACCTGACCACTACCATTACAAGTATTACAAGTATGCGCTCCAGTCCCAGGTTTAGCACCAGTTCCTTGACAAATTTGGCAACTTTCTAGATGAGGAATGCGAATTTGTTTTTCTCCACCAAAGACAGCTTCTCGAAATTCAAGTTTTAAATCTAGTCTGAGATCGTCTCCTCGTACAGGTCCACTGCGACGACGGGAAGTAGTTGCACCACCACCCATGCCACCAAAACCACTAAAAATCGTCTCAAAGATATCTGCAAAACCACCTATATCACCATAGTCAAACCCCACTCCTCCAGCACCAGAAGCAACTCCCGCTTCGCCAAAGCGATCGTATCTAGAACGAGTTTCTGGTTCTGATAAAATTTCATAAGCGCGATTAATTTCTTTAAATCGTTCCTCTGCTCCTGGTTCTTTATTAACATCTGGATGGTATTTCCGAGCGAGGCGACGATAAGCACGCTTTATTTCTTCTTTGCTTGCATCGCGGGATATGCCAAGAATTTGATAATAGTCGCCTGCCATAAATTTCTAGATTTTAATTCTTTATTTGAGTTTTGAAGTTAATTAATCGTACTTTAGCAAAATCAGGACAAGAAAACACTATTTAATCCTAAAGCATAATAGTTTAATCGACTGATTCAAAATCTTCTATACTAGATTCGATTCCATATTCTATTTCCTCAAGATTAGCAAGTTTGGCATTTTGATCGGCACTTACTACTAAAGCTTTATTGTGTTCTTCTTCTAAGACATCAATTTGAGTTTCTGCACTAGCTATTTGAGGTTCTCTAGGTAATTCTTCATGATATTGTTGACCTTGATTAACATTGCTTTGTTGATAAACATCGGTACCAACTTCTAGAAGAGTTTGTTGGAACAATTCCAACAAATTCTTCACCTCGTCAATACTAGAGGTTGAACTTTTAAATGCTATTGCTAATTGCCCTTTCTGTTGCTGAATTTTGGCTTTTAATTCGGAACGAATTACATTGCCTCTTTCTTTAAGAGTTAATTCGTAGTTATAAAATAAGTTGTCCGCTTGATTTTTTAACTCAATCAACTCTATGCGACGCAGATCTTGCTCGGCGTACTTTTCTGCGTCCCGACGCATGCGTTCTACTTCATCTGGACCCAATCCACCTGTATTGGTAATTGTAATACTTTGTTGTCGTTTGGTACCTTTATCTTCAGCAGAAACATTCAAAATTCCATTGACATCAATTTCAAAACTGACTTCGATTTGGGGTAAGCCTCGGGGAGCTACAGGAATACCTGTTAATAAAAATTTTCCCAAACTGATATTGTCTTTTGCTAAAGCTCTTTCTCCCTGTAAAACATGGATTTCTACTGAAGTTTGTCCGTCTGTAGCAGTGGAAAAAATTTGTGATTTACTGGTTGGTACAGTTGTATTTCTATCGATAATTTTAGTAAAAACTTCTCCTAAAGTTTCAATTCCTAATGATAAAGGAGTAACATCTAATAGCAAAACGTCTTCAATTTCTCCTCCTAAAACTCCACCTTGAATGGCTGCTCCTAAAGCAACGGCTTCATCAGGATTGATTGAACGATCTATTTGAACTTGTTTAAAAATAGTTTGAATTGCTTTTTGAACCGCGGGAATTCTAGTTGAACCGCCTACTAAAATAACTCGGTCAACTTCATCTGGAGATAACTCTGAATCTTTGAGTGCTTGTTGAACTGGTTCGATCGTTTTATCAATTAATGAACGAGCTAGTTCTTCAAATTGAGCGCGACTTAACTCCATTTCTAAGTGTTTCGGCCCACTTTCGTTAGCTGTAATAAAAGGAAGATTAATCGAAGTGGTTAGAGTTGAAGAAAGTTCAATTTTAGCTTTTTCTGCTGCTTCGCGTAGACGCTGCAAAGCCATTTTATCTGTTCTTAGGTCAATTTTTTCTTGAGAATAAAAAGCTTTGATCATCCAACGCACAATGACATTATCAAAATCATCACCGCCTAAATGGTTATTGCCATGAGTTGCTTTTACTTCAAAAACACCATTGCCTAATTGCAAAATAGAAACATCAAAGGTTCCACCACCAAGGTCAAATACCAAAATATTGTGTTCTTGGCTTTGTTTTTCCAATCCATAAGCTAAAGCAGCAGCAGTAGGCTCGTTAATGATTCTCAATACTTCTAAGCCAGCAATAGTGCCTGCGTCTTTAGTTGCTTGTCGTTGAGCATCTGTAAAATAGGCAGGTACAGTAATCACTACTTGAGTGACTTTTTCGCCCAAAAAGCTTTCTGCATCAGCTTTAAGCTTTTGTAAAATCATTGCTGATAACTCTTGGGGTGTGTATTGACGACCTTGCAGTTCTACGTCAACTGTATTATCACGACCTTTAACACATTTATAGGCAACTCGAGAACGCTCTGCTTCTGTGTCATCCCAGCGTCTACCAATAAATCTCTTAATACTATTAACAGTATTAGTAGCATTTGTAACCGATTGTCGTTTAGCTAATTGACCAACTAAACGAGTATTTCCTTTGGCAAAGGCAACCATACTGGGAGTAGTACGACCACCTTCTGAATTAGTTACTACTATTGGTTTGCCTCCCTCAAGAACAGCAACGCAACTGTTGGTAGTTCCTAGGTCAATACCGATAACTTTTGCCATAGTGTTTGGGCAGTAAAATTGTCCATAGCAGTTCAATTAGATGATTTTAACTATAGCCTTAAATTTAATTTTTCATTGGCTAATGCCCTTGTAATTAATGACTAATTAGAGAGCTAAATTTGTTATATAAACAAGTATGTATTCATACTTGTTTTGGTTAATCTTCTAGTTTTGCTGTTTCCTCTTCCGAGGTTATCATGGGTTCTTTAGGAACAGCAACCTTAACCATCGCATGACGCAATACTTGATCCTCAAGCAGATATCCTCGCATCAATTGTTCTATTACTGTTCCCTCTGGATGCTCATTAGTAGCCTCTCGTAACATTGCTTCATGAAAATTAGGATCGAACTGTTCTCCTTCGGGACGCATAGCAGCAACTCCCATACGTTTCAAACAATCTACCAAGGTTTTATAAACTCCTTGATAACTGTTGTGAATGGTTTGTTCTCCCTCATCATTTGGCTTGATTTGAGTTCGAGCGCGTTCAAAGTTATCGATAACAGGCAATAGCTCAGTAATTATACTTTTTTTAGTTTGTAGTTCGAGATTTTCTTTTTCTTTGCTTGTTCGTCGACGAAAATTATCAAAATCTGCTGCTAGTCGAGCATATTGAGCTTTCGTGTTGTTGTTTTGCTCAGTTTGCTCATCTAATAATTTTTTGAGATTAGCATTTTCTTGTTGTAGCACACTAATAATTTCTTCGGCTTCGGTAAGATAGCTATTTTCTGTTTCTAGAGAATTTTCTACAGTTGATGTTTCAGGTTGAACTTCCTCAATTACGCTAGATTCTGCGGAGGTAGCTGTTGACACTGAAGAGTTTGGCGAGGAAAGATCATTAGGGGAAATCGAGTCATTCTGGTCTGATGTCTCAGATGGGGTAGAAATAGATTCTTGATTATCTAATGTATTCTCTAGAGGATTTTGCTCGTCAATCATAGTAATTAATCAAGGTTTTGCTTGTCAAATACAACTCAGCTATTATTTGCGTTGCTTATTAAGGAAGACTAGGTGGTTTTTAATTAGGCTTATCACTCATACTCAACGAGCAGAGCAATAGCAAAAGATTAGGAATTTTAGAAATGCAGATTAAGATACTGCTTTCTAACTGTAACATTTGCCGTCACTAAATTGATAATAGCGCAAGGAATAAATCCCGATCAGCAACTATATTTTGGCGGTTAATTCAGTGTAGTAGAGATTTTTTTTGTTCAAGAGAATTAAATTTTAACAATCTTTTCGGGAACACTAATCACAGTCAGGAGATATTTTATATGACCCTATTTATTTTATGACTTATTCTTCATCTTCAAAACGAACTAGAGCGATCGCATTACGCAATTATTTTTCTCCTTTTGGTAATAAGTTAATTCAAGTCGGCTTTGTGAATGGAGATCAGATGCAGCAGGCTTTATCACAAAGTCGCACGTCTGGACAATCGCTAATTGATGTGCTGGAATCGCTTACTGGTCAACAATTACCTCCTGATCTAGTACGTCAATATAAAAAACACCATTTATTTGAACTAAAAATTTTATATGGGGTTGAATCTCTAGACCCGGAAATCAACCAAATCAATAATAATCAGATGGGTCATTTAATTGATACTCTGATTCCGATTGATATTTGTCGTCGCTACCAATTAATCCCTTTACAAAAGGAGGACAAACAACCTCCTGTTTTGTTGGTTGCAATGGTCGATCCTGAAAACCTAGAAGCTCAAGATGATCTTAATCGGATTTTACGGCCTAAAGGAATTGAGCTGCAACGGATGGTCATTACCTCGGCAGATTATCAAAGACTGATCGATCAATATTTAGATGAGCAAGTTAAAAAAGAAGAAACTAAAAAATCTGAAGCTAAAGTTGATGTTTCAATCAATTTAGAAAATTTAGATTTTAATTTAGAAGAAACAGCCGATGAAGTAGAAGATGATTTAGGGGCTGCTAATGATGCTCAAGGCGCGCCAATCATTAGTTTGGTTAATAAAATTCTTGCTAGAGCTTTACAGGATGGGATTTCTGATATTCATGTCGAACCTCAAGAAGAATTTTTACGGGTTCGCTATCGCAAAGATGGAGTATTACAGCAGCCATTCGATCCGCTTCCCAAAAAAATTACGCCCGCAGTAGTTGCCCGTTTCAAAATCATGGCAGATTTGGATATTGCGGAAAAGCGTTTGCCTCAAGATGGTAAGATTCGGCGAATGTTTCAGGGACGGAAAGTAGATTTTCGGGTTAGTAGCTTACCTAGTCGCTATGGAGAAAAAATCTGTTTACGAATTCTCGATAACTCTGCCACCCAGTTAGGTCTAGATAAATTAATTAGTGATGAGTCTACTTTAGCAATAGTTAGGGAATTAGCTTCTCGTCCTTTTGGTTTAATATTAGTAACTGGTCCTACTGGCTCGGGTAAATCTACTACACTTTATTCAATTCTGGCAGAACGAAATAATCCTGGCGTTAATATTAGTACAGCAGAAGACCCGATTGAATATTCTCTGGATGGGATTACTCAGGTACAGGTAATCCGTGAGAAAGGGATGGATTTTGCTTCGATCTTACGAGCTTTCCTTCGGCAAGACCCTGATGTCATTCTGGTGGGCGAGACTAGAGACCCAGAAACAGCCAAAACAGCAATTGAAGCAGCCTTAACTGGTCACTTAGTTATTACAACTCTTCACACTAATGACGCAGCAGGTGCGATCGCTCGTTTGGATGAAATGGGTATTGAACCTTTTATGATTTCTGGTGGTTTGTTGGGAGTGGTAGCTCAAAGGTTAATGCGTCGAGTTTGTGGGGAATGTAAAATTGCTTACAATCCTATTCGTGAAGAATTAGCTAGGTTCGGTTTGTCTGCTAGCAATGAAGAAGAAATAACATTTTATAAAGCTAAAACTTTAAACCCAGAACAAATCAACGAAGCAAGAGCTAATGGCACTCTTTGTCCTAAGTGTAGTGGCATTGGCTACAAAGGGAGGGTTGGTGTTTACGAAGTAATGCGCAATTCTGAGAAATTAGAGAATTTAATTAACACGGGAGCAACAACCGACCGCATCAAGGAAGTTGCTGTTGAAGATGGCATGGTTACCCTACTGGCTTACAGTTTGAATTTGGTTCGTCAAGGTCATACAACTTTAGAAGAAGTCGAACGGGTAACCTTCACGGATTCGGGGTTGGAAGCAGAATTAAAAGCCAAACGTAAGAGCGGTTTGATTTGTCGTACTTGTAATGCAGAGTTAAAACCAGAGTGGCTAGATTGTCCCTACTGTACAACATCTAGATTTAGCGATTAAAACTTAATTTTTTAGCAACTTTTACTGATTTTTAGGAGCAACCATTATGGATTTAATGATTGAAGATTTGATGGAACGGCTAGTGGAAATGGGTGGCTCAGATATGCACATTCAAGCTAGCGCACCAGTATATTTTCGGATTAGTGGCAAACTCACTCCCATTGGTGACGAATTAAGTCCTCAAGAATGCCAAAAACTAATCTTTAGTATGCTCAACAACAATCAACGTAAGGATTTAGAGCAGAATTGGGAATTAGATTGTTCTTATGGAGTAAAAGGATTAGCTCGTTTTCGGGTCAATGTCTATAAAGAGCGTGGTTGTTATGCTGCTTGTTTGCGAGCCTTATCTTCTAAGATTCCTAATTTCGATCAGTTGGGTTTACCAAATATAGTCAGAGATATGACCCATCGACCAAGAGGTTTAATTTTAGTAACTGGTCCAACTGGTTCAGGCAAAACTACTACTTTAGCAGCCATGTTGGATCTGATCAATCGCACCAGAGCAGAACACATTTTAACGGTAGAAGACCCAATCGAATACGTTTTTCCTAATGCTAAAAGTTTATTTCATCAACGTCAAAAGGGGGAAGATACCAAGAGTTTTGCCAACGCTCTTAAAGCTGCTTTACGGGAAGACCCAGATATTATTTTAGTCGGAGAAATGCGGGATTTAGAAACAATTTCTCTAGCTATCTCGGCAGCGGAAACAGGTCACTTAGTTTTTGGCACACTTCATACTAGTTCTGCTGCTAGTACCGTAGACAGGATGATTGACGTTTTTCCTTCAGGACAACAAGCACAAATTAGAGCCATGCTTTCTAATTCCTTAGTGGCAGTGTTTAGTCAAACTTTGGTGAAAAAGAAAAATCCTAAACCAGGAGAGTTTGGACGAGCAATGGTACAAGAAATTATGATTGTTACTCCAGCGATCGCAAATTTAATTCGAGAAGGAAAAGCGTCTCAAGTTTATTCAGCTATTCAGACAGGTGGCAAATTGGGGATGCAAACTATGGAACAGGCTCTTGCTAGTCTGGTCAACAGTAGCACGATTGATATCGAAGAAGCTTTGGCTAAAAGCAGTAAACCTGATGAATTACAGCGTTTGGTGACTGGTTTAGCAGCAACAGCTAAAACTCGTTAATTTGAATTCTTACTTTCTACTTTCTCTTACAATCAAAGTTCAATATATGTCTATATACGTAGCTAAAGTTAAAGATCATTCAGGCAAAATTTTTAAAGAAAAAATTGAAGCTAGTTCTCCCGAACAAGCCTACAGTATTTTGAAAAATAGATATTTAGCAGTAGGAAAAATTAATAAAGCTGCTTTAGATTTAGATTTATCTCAACTAGAATTAGCTCTAAGTAAAGTTTCAATTAAAGATAAAGCGGTATTTTCGCGTCAATTTTCGGTCATGGTTAATGCAGGGGTTGCGATCGTCCGTGCTTTAGCTATCTTAGCCGATCAAGCTCCCAATCCAAAATTAAAAAAGGCTTTACTCGCAATTAGTGCAGAAGTGCAACAGGGTAATAATTTATCTGAAGCCATGAGTAAACATCCTGAATGTTTTGATGATCTTTACGTCAGTATGGTGGAAGCAGGAGAAACAGGTGGTGTGTTAGACGAAGTAATGGAACGTCTTGCCAAACTACTAGAAGATGTTGCTAAATTGAGAAATCAAATCAAATCGGCAATGGCTTATCCCGTTGTGGTTGGTATTTTTGCCGTGATTGCCTTTTTAGGGATGACCATTTTTCTTATTCCAGTATTTGCAGGAATTTTCGAGCAATTGGGAGCAGATTTACCAGCTTTGACAAAATTTATGTTGTTTTTAAGTGATACTCTCCGAAGTTGGAAAGCTATTATTCCTGTTGGGTTTTTTATGGGAGCAAGTTTTTTGTTTAGAATGTACTATAAAACTCCTGCTGGAAGGTTACAAATTGACGGTTTTTTTCTAAAAATGCCTTTATTTGGCGATCTGAATGAAAAATCTGCGGTAGCTCGTTTTTGTCGGGTATTTGGTACTTTAACCCGTTCTGGTGTACCAGTACTAAATTGTTTTGATATTGTTTGTAATACTATCGGCAATCAAGTCATTGTCAATGCAGTTAGTTCCGCTAAAAAAGAAATTCAACAAGGAGGCATGATCTCTTTAGCAATTCAAAAAGAAAAGATTTTTCCGCCTCTGGCAATTCAAATGATTAGTATTGGCGAAGAAACTGGGGAATTAGATGAAATGATGTCAAAAGTAGCCGATTTCTATGAAGATGAAGTAGAGCAAGCCGTCAAAGCTTTAACTAGTATTATCGAACCCTTAATGATGGTTGGTATTGCAGGAATGGTAGGTACTATTTTGTTGTCGATGTATTTGCCAATGTTCTCAATCTTCGATCAATTAGGTTAGTGTGACTTTTTTATGTCTGTTAAACAATCTGATTATGAAAATTTATTGGCAGAGTATAGTTCCTGTGCAGGAGCGATCGCTCTTTTGAGGCAATATCGACCTTATCTGGAAATTATTCCTAGTCTTCGTCGACCAGAACAAAGTTTAATTACAATCCCTCTCCCTGTCGCTAGAATTGCTCAACCTTCCAGTAATTCAGGAGCTTTATCGGGTTTTCCTGCCCCTAAAATTGCCACTCATCTACCTTGTGATTTAGCAATTTTAATGTGCGATCCTGAATGGAAAATTAAACTAGGGGCAGAAATTTTAGTTCTAATTCATCGTCCTGAAGAAGATTTTTCGCAATTGTTGAATCGATGGCGACAAATTCAAGTTTATCTTGACCGAGACTATGAATGGCTAATGCCTCCTACTGAACAACATTTATTTAGCGAAGCAGCAGAACAAATTTATCCTTTATTTGTTGTTTTTGAACAAACTTTAGACCGCATTAAACAAGGATTAGCTGGTGCTGGATTACCCTTTATTACAGGAATAAGTCCAACTTTAATTGGTAATGAACTAACAGAAATTTTTTCTACTCAAGATTAATGAAATAAATTTAAATTTTTATCTAACAAGGGATTTTAAATCCCTTGTTTTTTTTTACCCAATACCTATTTATTATTGTTTTCGGCTGTGGTTGTTAGTAAATTTTGAAGTAACTTTTCTGGTACTTCTTGAAGATGAGCGTATTCCCATTGAAAAGAACCAACTCCTAAAGTAAGAGAACGCAATTCGATAATAAAATTATGCATTTCGGCTTGAGGTAGATAGGCTGAAACTCGATCCCAGCCTTTCCAACCAGAAATACCCTCATAACCAAGAATTTGTCCTCGTCTTCCTGTAATTAATTGCAATACTTTGGAAGTAAATTCCGAAGGCGCAGAAACATTAATTGAAAGAATAGGTTCTAGCAAAACTGGATTACATTTAGGCATTCCCTCAGTCATAGCAATTCGAGCAGCTTGTTTAAAAGCTTGTTCCGAACTATCAACTGAGTGGTGAGAGCCATCTTTGAGGGTAATATCTACATCAACTACAGGAAAACCTAGTGGTCCATGTTCGAGATATTCTTTAACTCCCATTTCTACGCCAGGAATATATTGTTTAGGGACAACACCACCAACAATAGTTTCACGAAAATAAAAACCTTCCCCACGGGAAAGAGGTTTAATTTCTAAATAAACATCCCCGAATGCTCCATGTCCACCGCTTTGATGTTTGTAACGACCATGAGAAACAACTGACTGCCGAATAGTTTCTTTGTAGGGAATTTGGGGTAAATGAGTATTCATTGGTAAGTTATATTTACGACGCAGACGGTCTAGACTTACCTGTAGATGGATTTCTCCTTGTCCCCACAAGATTACTTCATGAGTATCTCCATGTTGTTCCCAGTATAAAGAAGGGTCTTCTTCGAGTAATTTAGTTAAAGCATTGCTTAGTTTAACTTCATCTTGACGGTTTTCAGGCGCGATCGCCATAGCGTACACTGGAAGCATTTGATCTGCTTTAGGCAATTCTTGAATTTTGTTATTGGAATTGGTTAAAGTTACCCCTGTTTGAATTCCTTCCAAACGACCAACGGCCACAATTTCTCCGACATTAGCAGTTTGAGTTGATTCTTGCTGTTGTCCCATCAAATAATAGACACCACCAACACGAACACCATTAAGAGTCATGCCATCATTCAGTTGACCTTGCCAAATCCTTACTAGGGACAGTCTTCCTCCTTGAGGGGTATAAAAAGTTTTTAATACTTGAGCAACAGTATCACCATTAGCTTCTGATTTAAATCCGCGACGTTCGGCAGTAATATGGGGGTCTGGAGCTTCTTTGACTAAAGCATCAAGTAAAGGACGAACACCGTAGTTTTGTTCTGCAATACCCAAAAATACAGGGACAATCAAGTCTGCACTTAAATCTTGTTTGAGGTCTTGAAGGATTTCTTCTTGGGGGGGGTCAATTTCTTCGATGAGTTCTTCTAGTAAATGATCGTCGAAATCCGCCAGCGTTTCTAGCATTTCTGTTCTGGCTGCTTTTTCTTCGGCTGCTAAATGCTCGGGTAGAGGTACTGGATCAGCATGATGAGCTTGATGATAATGATAAGCTTGTTCGCTAATCAAATCTATATAACCGATGCAAGCATCGTCTTTACGAATAGGATATTGTTGCGGAACTAAAGGACGGCTGGAAACTTCTTTAAGTGCATGAAGAATATCCATGTACTCTGAAGAACTACGATCCATTTTATTGATAAAAACTAAATGGGGAATTTCCCAATCGTCAAGAAATTTGAAGAGAGGAGCAAGAGTAAGTACTCGCTCTACTACAGGCTCACAAACTACAACTGCTGCTCCTGCACCAACTAAAGTATTATAAGTTTCCTGGGCAAATTCTACCGAGCCAGGACAATCTAAAAAAGTTAATCGAACATCTTGATAATCAGTACTAGCAACCGACACTTCTACGCTCATAGAGCGATCGCGCGCTTCAGGAGAACTATCTCCTACTGTATTTTTTTCTTTAACACTACCTTTACGAGTAATTGCTCCAGTTACAAATAAAATGCTTTCTAGCAGTGTAGTTTTACCACTAGAATAAGGACCAACAATTGCCACATTACGGATGTTTTCTAAGCTATTTTTACTCATAAATTTTGACCCCCAAGTAAAAATTATTCTGTTGGTTTGCAGCTCTCGCTATTATCTATCTATTGCTACTTTATTAGCTTCTGTCTGGTTATTTTTACAAATTAAGCAGAAATTAATAGTTTCTGATTGTGAGGTTAACTCTTTGTGGGGTCATATTTACTAATTTTGCAATTTCTTTTAAGAGAAACTCGCCCAAAAATAAACTTAAAATAATAAATGTTAATATTTACTAATAAAAATGAAAATAGTTATCAATTTTTAAAACAATCATAACAATAAAAACTCAATAATTTTATTTTTAAGCCCCCACAAATAAGCTGTTATTCATTTAAATTGCACATTTGTCTTTTCCTTCTGCCTCCTGCCTTATGTCTTTTCTTAACAAGTAAACTAAATGCGTAACAGCTTACTAATTTTTTTGATTGATTTGCTTAATATGAGGTTGACTTCAAGTGCGATCGCGGTAAAAACAAGCACTTACTATAATTCAACTTTATAAACTAAATTTTTAACTGTAACAAGATCACCTGATACTAATTTACGTCCTCGTCTTGTTTCGACTTCTCCATTGACTAAAATTTCTCCTGCTTTAATTCTCAATTTTGCTTCACCTCCAGTTTGAACTAGTCCTTGCCATTTAAGAAACTGATCGAGCTTAATAAAAGAGCGACTAGCAATAGAATCTAAATTTTGACTCATATAACAAAAATCCAATTTTAATAGTTTTTCTGATTAAAAATGCTTAAAAATTATACTTAATAGACTTAATTATTTAACTATTTGACTAATAAAATCGGTTGTGTCAACTACGGCACTTACCCAGGGTTTGAGCTAAAATTATAAAAACTCAAACTATTAAAGCAATACCAATATTTCATTTGTTTAAGAAAAAAATCAAGCCGATCAAAATGGAATTTTTTGATTGAGTAGCAAGTTCTTCAACCAATGACTTGGATTTTCCCATATTGCTAAAATTAGGTATTCATGCTCAAATAAAGCAAACAGTTGCAGATTAGCTAGAATGATTTCAAAATAGTAGCAATTTTATATTGTTGTTTGTAAATTACAATTAAACAATCTCTATAAGAAAACAACTTAATTAGAATATTTGAGCAAGCGTTAGCTTAAATCGACTGAACAACAAAATGACAACTGAAAACATACGTCTACGTAGTGAATTTCTCAATACTCAAGTAATTGCCCGTAATAGTGGCAAGAGATTGGGTGTAGTCAAAGAAATCTTGGTGGATATAGACCGACGAGAAATAGTAGCGTTGGGTTTGCGAGATAATTTTCTTTCTGTTTCTGGTATACCTAAATATATGTATTTAGATAGTATTCGCCAGACTGGAGATGTCATCCTAGTAGAAGACGAAAACGTGATCGAAGATATTGAAATAGAAGCTTACACTAAATTAATCAGCTGTGAAGTGATCACAGAAGCAGGAGAACCATTAGGAAAGGTTAGAGATTTTCAGTTTAGTATTGAAGACGGTAAAATATACTCAATTATCATTGCTTCTCTTGGTATTCCTCAAATTCCCGAACAAATAATTAGTACTTACGAATTATCAATTGAAGAAGTAGTAAGTAGTGGCCCAAACCGATTGATTGTTTTTGAAGGCGCAGAAGAAAAAATAACTCAAATTACAGTAGGTTTATTAGAACGTTTGGGTATTGGTCGCCCTCCTTGGGAAAGAGAGGAAGAGAGCTATTATCCTCCAACTGTTAAAGCAGAAAATCAGTTACCAACAGGTGTTCCTGTAGGTCCTCCTATTGCCACCCCTATAGAAACTAGAACTCCTGTGATGGAGGAAAGCTGGGATGAAGATGAATGGCAAGAAGCTAGGGTAGTGCCTCCTGTTCAAAAAGCTCAGGCAGTTCCTTATGTTGAATATGAAGAAGATTTAGAAGAGGATAATTGGGGAGGAATTGAACCAGAACCAGAGCGAGTCTATGATACACCTGTATATGAAGCTCGAACTGTAGAAGAATACGAGTATCAAGAACAACCAGAAGATATGTGGGATGATGACGAAAATCCCAAACCTTATAATCCGCCTCCTCTTAATATTCCAGAAAGACAAAAAGAAAAAGCACCAGAATACGAAGAAGAAGCAGGATAAAACTAATTCTTCTCAGCAAATAATTCAGTGCTAGCAAAAAAGAAACAAACAAGCTGAGACATGAGTTAGAGCTTAACTTAACTAATTGAATTGTCTCAGCTCGATTTTTCTAATTTCAATTAAAGGCTAAAATCATACTGATCATTATCAAAACACAAAGTATGACTAAGCCTCGATGATGATTCAACCAAGCTTGAATCTTTTTAAAAGCATTTTTATGAGCAGACAAAGAAATCTCTTCGACTAAAGGCAAAGATTTGTCATGAAAAAGGGTACAGTTTTTAGCATAAGGGCGTTGAGGATAATTACAAGTATCATCTTCATCATAAAGACATTGAGGGCATAAAAAAGATTCCTCGGTTGCTTGATAAAGAGGAATACCAGGATGCCCAAAAGCCTTAAGTTGATTGCCACAATGAGGACAATTGACAGCTTGAGGATTAACAGGTTGTTGACAACGAGGACAATTAGTCATTTAATCAGATCGCTCTTTATTTAGATTTTGACATCTCTGGAAATTTGCGTATCTGATATTCAGCCATCTCAATCATTTTATAGCGATCGCTTCCCATTTGTTGAGCGAATTTTGCTTCAGTTCGCTCTAAAAGCTCTTGAGGAATGGCTTTCCATTGTTCCCTAGTCTGCCAATGCGCTACAATCACAATCTGATCGCTAGCATCAGGATTAAGCCAAATTTCTTTACCTAAAAATCCCGAACAGGTTGCCAAAAAAGCAGTCCAGATTTGTTCGTCTTTTTGAATAAATTTTTCTCGTGCTTCAGAATCTACTTTAAATTTAAGCCATTCGATAACCATGTTGCTCACTGAAAAATTGAATTGATTAATCTTTGTAACATAATTCTTGGGCTATTCTATGATCGAATGGATAGAAAAAATTAATCGCAGGTAAATCTTATGGATAGTAATGATTGGATCAAGCAATTGTTAATGGTTGGAGTTGGAACAACTTCTTTTGTAGCTGAAAAAATTAAAGAAGTTAGCGATCAATGGGTTAAAGAAGGCAAAATTAATGGCGACCAAGCTAAAGCTTTCGTTGATGATTTTATGAATCAGCTTAATTCAGAACCAGGCAGTTTTCAAAAACAACTCGAAAGACAAATGAAAAATATGTTACAGGATTTAGGCGTTCCTCGTCAGACTGAAATGGACGAGTTAAGAGGTCGTATTGATCGACTTGAACGTCAGGTTAGAGAATTAGAAAATAAGCTGTGGCGGTAAAACTCAGTACTCAATATAAGCTTGGGTTTTTGATTAAGTGTCTAGTTGAAATAGGAGACATCTTGAACAATCTTCCGCTAAGATTGAGATTGTAATTGCTAAGAGTTAGCTATTGTCCTGAGATTAAATTGATCAATTCGGCATAGTACTCAGTAGCTCAAAGATAGTACCCAAGCTTTTCGGAACTGAGAATCAAAGTTCTGTTTAAAAACGTTTTATTATACCGATAGCATATTCGTGATTATATTAACTCTACTGCATCCTCTCCAACCAGTCCCAGTTCAAAGCTGGACTTTTAAGACCGAACCAAGAATTCGGATTGGACGCTCAACTAATAACGAAGTAGTTCTCTACAGTGCGGTAGTTTCTCGTCATCATGTCGAAATTAGAAAGACCGGACAAGAATGGGAACTAATTAATTTAGGAGCGAATGGCACTTATATAGATGGGAAAAGAGTAACTAAAACTCTGGCAGTGGATGGTATGATTATGCGTCTGGCTAGTTCTGGTCCAAAAATTTTGATTAAAATCGAATCAGAAACACCCGTAGAAGAGAAAGAAACTGATTTAGAAAGAATTTCTGCTTTATTAGAATCTCAAAAAGCTAAAAGCCGTAGAGATGCTAAAGATACTTTAATCAGTTAATTTATGAAGTATAAATTGACTTAATTTACCGCACTCGCTGCTGTTTGAGTAACCAGTTTTATATCTTTTAAATCTGGAGCTTGAGTTATAGGTTCAATTTTCAACCATAAAAGATATTCTATATTGCCCGCCGGACCTTTGAGCGGAGAATAGGTTAATCCTTGGTAATACCAACCTAATTTTGCTGCTGTTTGCCATACTTGCAGGATAGCTTCAGCTTGATCATCAGGATTACGAACTACTCCTTTTTTCCCTACTTTTTCTCTTCCCACTTCAAATTGGGGCTTAACTAATAAAATTACTTCTTTAGGAGTTATAAGTAACTTCCAAAGCGGTTCTAGAACTTTGGTTAAAGAAATAAAAGATAAATCCATTACCCCTAAATTTGCATAGGTGTCATTATTGTATAAATCTTGAGGGCTTAAATAACGAAAATTAGTTCTTTCTTTTAAAATAACTCTTGGGTCTTGACGCAGATTCCAGGCTACTTGTCCATAACCTACATCGATTCCATAAACTTTTTGAGCTCCTGCTTGAAGAAGACAGTCAGTAAATCCTCCTGTAGAAATACCACCGTCTAAACAGATTCGCGCATTAACATCAATTTTAAACTCGGTAAGAGCTTGAGCGAGCTTTTCTCCTCCCCGAGAGACATAGGCAGGCTTAACTAGCAATTCTATCTTAGCGGTAGAATCAATTTCGGTTCCTGGTTTATCAACAATTTTTCCTTCTACTTTAACTTCTCCTGCTCGAATTAATCTTTGAGCTTTTTGGCGAGAAGAAGATAGGTTAAGTTCAACTAAGAGAGAATCTAATCTTTGTTTGCTCAAAATGATCTTAATGTATTAGTCGGAAAGATAAGTAAGGATCGTATTAACGATCGCGTCTGGAGACATAGAAACATCTATAATTAATGCTTCTGTTGGTTCTTCTAGATTAGCAAATTGGCTGCGCAATATTTCTTCTTTGAAAAAATGTTTTTGACGTTGTTGAATTCGAGTCAAAATTAATTCATAATCTCCACGAAGATAAATCCAACAAATGTCATTCTTTTGATTTTGAGTTAAAAAGTGGCGATAAGATGACTTGAGAGCCGAACAAGCTAAGATTGCACTGTTTCCTTGATTAATAGTTTGCTCAATTAGCTGTTTTAATCTATCTAACCAAGGTTCTCGATCGCGATCGCTTAAAGGCAAACCAAGGCTCATTTTAGCAAGATTTTCTGGAGGATGAAAGTCATCCGCATCATAAAATTGCCAACCGAGACGTTGACTTAATAGTTTTCCCACAGTTGATTTCCCCGATCCTGCTACTCCCATGATGATGCAAAACATAGAATTTACCTAGACGATTTTGCTGTAAAACATCTTTCAAGCTACTCAACTTTTTTAATTTTCAAGTTTTGTTAACATCAAGAATTATCGCTTTTGTCTTGGTTGTGTTGATTATTGGTTACAATTAGGATAATTTAACAAAAACCAAAGACGCAAAAATACTATTGACGATTAACGTTATTTAAGTTAACTCAGTAGTACGCGCTAAATAACTGTATGTTTCCTAGTAAAGCGATCGACCAAGGGCTAGATTCGATCCAAACAGTTGACAGACAAGATTTTTCCAGTTTGATGCCAAGACCTGGCTGGCAGAAGATGCTAGGCAAATTTTTAGTTGATATATAGTAACGGCTAGAGCTGACATAACAAAAGTTCGTCGTAAAAATAACTTATTGAGTAATTAAGTCAGTCTTAAGTTGAGACGAATATTTTTAATTAGCTTATTAATTAACTGAGAAACTATAAGCTAAAGATTAAATTTTTCTAGCTCGCTCAATAATCTTTTTACTCAATCTTGATATTTAGTTACCACTTATACACCAAGTTTTGAAAATTAAAAGGAGAGGCTTAAGCTTCACTTAAATTAAGTGAATGATAGCAGTTTTTATGAGTACTACTAGAGAAAGATTTGAGGAAAATCAACTGTTAGATTCTTATAAACATGGGCAACGCAATTTCCAAGCAATTAAATTAATTAAGGCTAATTTACAAAGAGTCAGTCTTAGTAATATAGATTTGAAAATGGCTGTTCTTAAAAAAGTTAATTTTCAACAAGCTCATTTAATTAATGCTAACTTAAGCGGGGCTGATTTATCTCAAAGTAATTTAGAAAAAGCTCAATTAATTGAAACGAATTTTTCTCGTGCTAACTTAACAGAAGCTTCTTTGATACAAGCTAATTTAAGTGGGGCAATTTTAAGTAGTGCTATCGGTACTAAAACAAATTTAACAGGAGCAATTTTAATAGGTTGTAGTCTGGTAGGAACTCAATTGCTCAAAAGTAAACTCAAAGAGGCTAATTTAACAGGAGCTAGTTTAACAGGAGCAATTCTGACTGGTACTAATCTAACAGGAGCTATTTTAAGCAGAGCAATTTTATCTAATGCTAATTTAGAAAATGTTAATTGCAGAGATGCAATTTTAATTCGAGCTTATTTACATCGCGCCAATTTTAGAAAAGCTAATTTGGAAAAAGCGGATTGTCGTTTTGCCGATTTAAGAGGAGCTAACTTAAGTAAAGCTAATCTTCAAGAAGCTAATTTAGAAGGTGCTAATCTTCAAGATACAGATTTAACAGGAGCGAATCTAAGCGGAGCTAACCTAGAAGGAGCAGTTTTAAGTAACGCTAACTTGCAACAGGTAATTCTTAAAGGCACAAATTTAACAGGAACTAATTTAATTAACGCTAATTTGGGTCAAGCTAACTTATCCGAAGCTAATTTATGTCAAGCTGGCTTACTTTTTACTAATTTAACAGGAGCTAACTTAATGGGAGCAGATTTGACAGCAGCTAACTTAATTGGTGCAAATCTTTCCCAAACGAATTTGCTCGAAGTCTCTTGGGAACAAACAATTATGCCTAATGGTACAAAAGCGGAATGATCTTCTAGAATAGTTGTTGGTGAATAGCATGAGTCAATCCAAATTATTAAAGAAGTCTTAAGCTTCAGCCTTGATAATTAGTTTTACTTATGCTATGATTAATAGCTTGACTGAAAATCTCAGGGGGTAAATTGATCGGAATGAAAAAAATGGGAACTCACCTGGTGGTAGACGCTTGGGGCGCGCCAGCCGATTTGCTTAATGATCCAGAAAAAATTCGTCGTGGTATGATTGAAGCGATCGCTGCTGGAGAAGCTACGCTGATTGATTTGTGCGTACACCAGTTTAGTCCCCACGGTGTGACAGCGACTGCTACTTTAGCGGAATCTCATATTGCGATTCATACCTGGCCAGAATATGGTTATTTTGCAGCAGATTTGTTTTTCTGCGGAAAAGGAAAACCAGTAGTAGCCATGGAAGTTCTGCAAAAAGCCCTTCAAGCTAAAGAGATGACAATGCAAGAAACTGACCGTGGTTTTCCTAGTCATGTTGCTGCCGAGCTGCAACTAGAAGCATCAGTATCATAAAAACTGAATTCAAATTTTCAATCATTACGGCGATTTTTTTTATTTATCTAGCTCAAAATGACCAATAGTCTTGTCATCAAGCTAGCTTTAATCTTGTTGCTAAGTATACTCCCTTCACTGATTTCCATTTTTATTTTGCATCGAGTGAAGCAAAGATGGCAGTCAAGATTAACTAGAGTTCGTTTGATGACAGATTATACTTCGAGAAATAGTTCTTTTGGGGACGATTTATTTGGGCATTTTTACGAGTACAATCTAGATAGTTTGGGCGATTTGAGTTGCCGTTACAATGCTCATTCTCCCTACATTCGTTGTGCAGTTAATCCTGACGGTCCTTGCCAAGATTGCATTCATTATCAAGCTAAGTAGCGATCTTTAGCAGTTTTTAAATAGATTAAAGAAGTTAGATGTAAATTTTAATCTATTACTTAGAATTTAATCTATTACTTAAAACCTATTAAATTCTTTTCTTCAATCTCTCTCACGATTAAATTAAATTAGTCTTAACTTGGATCGCAACGAATTTCAATCATAAAACCATCAGGATCAAAAAAATAAATTCCTCTCCCAGTGGGACGAGTGACAGGACCGCTATCTATTTTAATTTGATTAGTTTTTAAAACTTGTACTGCCGAATCAAATAATTGTGGATCGATATCAAAGGCTAAATGATTGGCGCGAGTAAAAGCTTGACGAGGATCAGAATGGGGTGGAGACAAATCTGGTTCCCAGAATAAATCAATAACTGTACCGTCGGGAGTAACAAAATTAGCTACTTTACCTGCTGCTACTAATTCAATCAGAGTTTTCGGAACTTCTTCGCCTGTAAGTTCATGTAAGCCCAGAATTTTGCCATAAAAATGACGAGATGCAGCCATATCTTTAACATTTAAAGCAATATGGTGAACTTTGCGTAAACTTCCTGGTATAAGGTAACTTAATTGATTTTCTTGCTGTACAGTCATGATTTTGCTTAAGTTACAACGGTTAAAGCTGAAGTTGAAAGTTGAGTCTGCCAAATATCCAAATCTTTCAAAGAGCGATCGCGATATTGTCCATATCTTTCTCTTTTATTGCGAATTTTACTAGGTAATTGGGGTAAAATTCCAAAGTTGGGAGGCATGGGTTGAAAATGTTTGGGAGAAGCAGAACTAATAAAATCAAATAAGGCACCCATCATAGTTGTGTTGGGTATAGTAATAGCTTCTTGGCCTAACATTAATCTAGCTGCATTGGTTCCTGCTAACCAACCACCAGCCGTAGCAGCAGTGTAACCTTCTGTACCTACTAATTGACCTGCTGCCAGTAGAGTTTCTCTAGATTTAAATTGTAAAGTGGGATGGAGAAGTCCAGGGGAATTAATAAAAGTGTTGCGGTGCATCACTCCCATTCGGACAAATTCGGCTTTTTCTAAACCAGGAATGAGGCTAAACACTCGTTTTTGTTCTCCCCATTTTAAATTGGTTTGAAAACCAACCAGATTCCATAGTTCTCCTGCTTTGTCTTCTTGGCGCAACTGCACTACAGCATAAGGACGTTTATCTTGATTAGCTGGATCGCGAAAATCTCCTAAACGAGAGTCAAATAGTCCAACAGGTTTAAGGGGACCATAACGCATGGTATCTTCGCCACGTTTTGCCAATTCTTCTATGGGGAGACAACCTTCAAAGAATTTAGCATTTTCTCGTTCAAAATCTTTCAATTCGGCTTGTTCGGCATGAGCCAATTCTTGCCAAAAATGAAGATATTGTTCCTTGTTCATGGGACAGTTGAGATAAGCAGCTTCTCCTTTATCGTAGCGAGAGGCTAGAAAAGCAATATCTCGATTAATTGATTCCCCAGCCACAATTGGACTGGCAGCATCAAAGAAACTAAAATATTCCATGCCTGTAAAGCGTTGCAAATCTGACGCTAACTGCGGACTGGTTAAAGGGCCCGTAGTTAAGACAACTACTCCATCAGTAGGAATTGTGGTAATTTCTGCGCGTTTTAATGAAATTAAAGGATGATTCGCTAAAGTAGTAGTTAATTGACTGCTAAAGACTCCTCTATCGACAGCTAAAGCACCACCAGCAGGAACGGAATGTCGATCGGCAGTTCCAATAATAATTGAACCCAAACGACGTAACTCTTCATGGAGTAAACCAGCAGCGCGATCGCTTGCCATTGCGCCAAAGGAATTACTACAAACTAACTCGGCAAAGTCTGCTGTATGATGAGCAGGACTTGTGCGGACTGGACGCATTTCGTATAGGTCTACAGCAACTCCTGCCTGAGCAATTTGCCAAGCTGCTTCTGTTCCTGCTAAACCTGCACCAATTACTGTTACTTTTGTTTCTGTCATTATTGAATTTAGGTATTATTTCTGGCGCGATTAAATTGTTCTTTTTTATTCTAGGGAAATCAGTGATTAAAAACTTATTGAACTAAATCTTAAATCTAACTGTAGAGGGATAATTTTTTTTTACTAAGAACAAGACAATAAGTAGTTGATTGCATTGCTTCCATAATAACAAGATAATATCCAACAAAAAGTGAACTTAATAAAGACTATATTTTTTGTTTATTTTGACTTTTTAACTTTGATTATTTAATCATTTTCTTGTTAAGGTTCGAGCATTGATAACGATATCTACTTCACTATTTGAGTTTAATTACTAACTTAACTTCATGTCTATTTTGCTGCTCCTTTCAGGATTAGCTCTTTTAATTTTAGTAACCTCAGATGTACTTATAACTACTCTTTCATTTATGGGTGGAGGTTTTCTAACCAATCGATTTTCTTCTGGGCTATGGAAATTAGCACTGCGGATTCACCGATATAAAACCAATCATCACTTATTAGAAATCTTAGGTTCATTGTTACTAGTAGCCATGGTACTTTTGTGGTTTTTCTTAACCTGGGTAGCTTGGTCGCTAATTTTCTGTTCTTTTGATAATGCGATAGTTAATGCTTCTAATCAACAACCAGCTAGTAATTTAGGCAGAATTTATTTGACGGCGTATACGATTACTACTCTTGGTCGTGGTGATTATCAACCCGAAGGTGTAGTATGGCATCTTTTAAAGGGGATTGCTGCTGCTAATGGCTTTTTTTTAGTCACTCTTTCGATAGCTTATCTTTTTCCTGTAGTGTCTGCGGTAACTAAAAAACGTTCTCTGGCTCTTTATATTGCGAGCTTAGGAGGAACAGCAGAAGAAATTTTAGCTAGAGCTTGGAATGGTAAAGATTTTGGTCAGTTAGACCAACATTTTATTGCTCTTGCTGCGATATTGGCTGATGTAGGAGAAAAACATCTGACTTATCCCGTTTTGCATTATTTTCATAGTCAAGAGCGATCGCGTTCTTTTTCTTTGAGTCTAGTTGCTTTAGATGAGGCTTTAACTTTATTAGAATATGCGGTTGCTTCTCCTGCCCAAATAGATCCAGCTAGTTTAAATCCACTACGACGAGCTAGCACTGCTTTTATTAAAACTCTCAAATCTGTATATCTTCAACCTGCTAAACACACACCCAAACTACCTTGCTTGGAATTAATCAAAAGTCAACAGATTCCTCTCAAAAGCGATCTCGCCAATGGCGAGGCGCGTTGCGATCGCCCCTTTGAGCAAGCGATGGATCATCTTCAAAAACGTCGTCGATTATTATTGGCTTTGGTGACTAATGATGGTTGGACTTGGGATGCGGTTGATTCTAAGCAAACAACTAACAGAGCTAATCATTTGGACGATCAAACACCGATTAATCAAAGTTTTTCACCTAACAATTACTATAATTATGAACAATCAACAATCGAACAACAATACTATTAATAAGTGGATCGATATTTCTTTGACTATTCATTCAGGAATGGCTCATTGGCCAGATAATCCCCCTGTAATAATTGAACCTAGTCAATGTTTGGCGCACGGTGATGTCTGCAATGTCTCAAAAATTACCCTTGGTTCTCATACAGGTACTCATGTTGATGGAATCAATCATTTTATTAAAGGGGGTTTAGGTATCGATCAAATGCCTTTAGAAGCCACAATTGGTAAAGCTAGAGTGATTGGAATTCAAGATTCAGAATCGATCAAAGTTGCGGAACTAGAACCTTTTAATTTACAACCAGGGGAAAGAGTTTTATTTAAAACAGTTAATTCCGAGCGTTGTTATCAAAGCAGTCGCTTTGTAGAAGATTTTGTCTACATTTCTACGGAAGCTGCTCAATATTTAGCTCAAAAACAAGTTTGTACAGTAGGAGTAGATTATCTTTCGGTTGGTGGTTATCAAGGCAATGTGATAGAAGTTCATCATGCTTTACTAGGTTCAGGAATTTGGGTAATCGAAGGACTTAATTTATCTCAGGTTGAACCGGGAGAATATGAATTAATTTGTTTACCTATTAAAATAAAAAATGGTGATGGAGGTTTAGCGAGAGCAATTTTACGATCAATATTGTAGTTCTTCTTAAAAATTTTTAAATACAAAGATAGATATATTTTTGATTCTCTTTCGATAAAATAAGGCGTTAAGTTTAATAAAATTATTAAAAATAAACCTTAAAAAATAATGGAAAGTTTGGCTAGATTTGGTTATGTTTCCAAAGGTTTTGTTTATGGATTAATTGGTATTTTGGCACTGCTGGCAGCCTTCAATCAAGGTGGAAAGACTACAGACGCGACAGGTGCTTTACATGAAATCGCTGCTCAACCTTTTGGGCAAATTGTTTTAATTTTAATTGCTATTGGTTTAGTTGGATATGTAATTTGGCGTTTAATTGAAGCTTTTAAAGATCCAGATCATCATGGTTCTGATGCTAAAGGATTAGCCATTCGTGTAGGTTATTTAATTAGTGGACTAGTTTATAGTGGAATTGCTTTCAACGCTGCTTTGTTGGCAATTGGTTCTAGTTCGGGTGGTGGTAGCGGTAACTCTCAACAAGATTGGACTGCAATGGTCATGCAACAACCTTTTGGTAGATGGTTAGTAGGATTAGCTGGGGCGATTATAGTTGGTCTTGGTTTTGCCTTGATTTATCAAGCTTATAAGGAAAAATTTCGCAGAAAACTCAACATGAGTGAACTTAATGGACAGCAAAAAGACTGGTTGGTAAAAATTAGCCGTTTTGGCATCGCTGCTAGAGGTGTAGTATTTATTATCATTGGTTTTTTTGTTTTACAAGCAGCTTATAAATCCGATCCCAATCAAGTTAGAGGATTAGATGGGGCGTTACTTAGTCTTTCGCAACAACCTTTTGGTAAGTTTTTACTTGCTTTAGTTGCAGCAGGATTAGTAGCTTATGGTATTTATTTATTCGTTCAAGCGCGTTATCGTCGTCTTAAATTTAGTGGTTAATTAGAAAAAAGTTATGATAGCTGACTCAGATTTAGTTTTAGTGGCAGGTGCGACTGGTGGAGTGGGACAGTTAGTAGTAGCAAAATTATTAGAAAAAAATATTCCTGTGCGAGTGCTTACTCGAAATGAAGCTAAAGCTAAACAAATGTTTGATGATCGCGTAGCTATTGCAATTGGTGATATCCGCGACCGAGATATTTTATCTGCTGCTACTCAAAATATAACTCATATTATTTGTTGTACTGGTACTACTGCCTTTCCTTCCTCAAGATGGGATTTTAAAAACATTTTTCAAGCTAACAATAGTCCTGAAGAAGTAGATGCCAAAGGAGTTAAAAATTTAGTTGCTGCTGCTTCAGATTTGCAACGATTTGTGTTTGTCTCTTCCTGTGGTGTGCTGCGAAAAGATCGATTTCCTTTTAATTTACTTAATGCCTTCGGGGTACTCGATGCCAAACTAGCAGGAGAAGAGGCGATCGCAAGTTCTGGTTTTCCTTATACAATTATTCGTCCTGGACGTTTAATTGATGGCCCTTATACTTCTTACGATCTTAATACTTTACTCAAGGCGAAAACCAATGGTAAACAAGCTGTAGTAATAGCAACAGGAGATAGTCTTAATGGACAAACAAGCCGTATTGATGTTGCCAACGCTTGTGTAGAATGTCTTTTTTATCCAACCACTGAAAACAAAGCTTTTGCTATAGTTAACTCTGGCAATAGACCATCTTCTACTAATTGGGAAGCTCTTTTTGCTCGACTTACTTAAATTTTGTGTTCTTAAACAGTATGTACTTTAACAAAACTTCAATTCGTAGCATAATTAAATTCAAGTAAATTATTAGCTTTTATTATTAATTTTCTTAATTTTATTAAATCTTGTTTGGTTAAGCTCTCACAATTATGCTAACCTCTCCACCTCCTCGTACTACTTCTCAAGCTAAAACTACCTCAGTAATAGCAACTATTTCAGTTCTCTTCTTTCTGTCTGGTTTTACTGCCCTTCTTTATCAAGTAGCTTGGCAGCGAATGTTAGGATTGTTTTCTGGTTCCGATGTTCGTTCGGTAACGATTATTATTGCTTCCTATTTGGCAGGATTAGGATTAGGTAATTTAATTGGTGGTTGGTATAGCGATCGCTTTAGTAATCGTCAATGCGTCAGAATTTACGGTGCGTGTAATCTGGGTATTGCTGCTTTTGCTGTTTTGAGTCGTTTTTTATTTTACGATTGGTTGTTTTTGAGATGGAGATATTTAGCAGAGTCATCCATCTTAATGCTGATCATAGTTTTTTTTAGTTTGCTGATTCCTACCAGTTTGATGGGTTTATCTTTACCCTTATTATCAAAAGCAGTCAGTCGTCATGCCAAAGAGTCTGCCTCCCGAATTGGTTTACTTTATGGTGTCAATACTTTAGGTTCGGGAATAGGAACATTTCTTTCTGGCTGGTATATCATTGGTACAATCGGCTATGAAAAAACAGTTTATTTTGGTGCAGCGATTAGTGCTTTGGTAGGAGCGATCGCTTTAATTTGTGCTGAACGATTTACTAATCAAAATTACTCTAGAGAAACTCAAGATACCAACTTGTTGGAACATCAATCGAGTTTTTTCAAGCAGTGGTGTTGGTTAGTTTTCCTTTCAGGTTTTAGTGCCATTTCTTTAGAAATCATTTGGTTTAGGGTTTTAGATATTGCTTTACAATCTAATGCTTACACTTACGCTCATTTATTAACTTTTATTTTAATTAGCAATGCTTTTGGTAGTTTGATCGGTGCCAAAGCCATTAAATTTATTAAGCAACCAAAAAAAGCTTTTCTATTAATTCAAGGAATGGTTGCTGCTTATGCTGCCATTTCCATTTGGGCAATTGGTTCTTATTGGCAAGATTATCCCGATTTACGGGCTGACATCGGCTATATTAATCCTTCTAATCTCAGTTTTGCCGTATTTTTTAAGTATTTAGTTGTTCCCATCGTCATGATGGTAATACCTAATTTACTCTTGGGATTCTATTTTCCCTTAGTACAAAAAGCGGTTCAGGTTCATGACGATCGCATTGGCAGAAGAGTCGGATTAATCTTAATTGCCAATATTTTAGGCAATACAGCAGGTAGTCTTTTAACAGGTTTAGTTTTACTTCAATATTTAGGCACAGCCAATTCTTTGCGATTATTAGTAATCCTTGGTTTAGGATTTGTCATTGCGATTCGTCCTAATTGGAAAAAGGCTCGGTTTACCACTACCCTAGCAGTGATTTTAGTCGCAACTATTGTTTTTCTTCCCAATAACCATCGTCTTTGGGCAGCCTTACATGGAGTTAAACCAGGAACTTACTTTATTGTGGCGGAAGACTCCACGGGAGTAGCTGCCATTGCCGAAGAAAAGGGTAAAGGTAAATTATTTGCTTCTGGACAAGTTCAGGCAAATTTTCCCTATCTCCATCTTCATGCCTTGTTAGGTACTGTTCCTGCTTTACTGCATCCCCATCCTAGACAAATTATGATTATTGGTTTGGGTTCGGGAGGAACTCCTCATACACTAGGTGCTAATCCTCTAACAGAACAAGTACAAGTAGTAGAATTAATGGGGGCAGAATTACCAGTTCTGCAAAAGTATGCTCAAACCCCTATCGGTAAACCCCTTAAAGCCTTATTTCAAGACCCTCGTTACCAATTTGTAGTAGGTGATGGACGCAGAGAATTAACTTTAGCAGACCGCAAATTTGACATCATTGAAGCAGATGCAATTCAACCTTGGCGATCTCGTGCAGGCATGTTGTATTCTCAAGAATTTTTTCAAGAAGTGCGATCGCATTTAGCCGATGGTGGGATGTTTGTGGAATGGGATGTAGGACGAGCAGCAGAACAAACTTTTCGTAATGTTTTTCCCTATGTTACGAGAGTAAAATTGTCAAAAGATTTATCAGTTTTGTTTGGGGGCGATCGCCCTGTTATTTTTGATAAAAATAGTTTGTTGACTAAACTAAAAAATCCAGAGGTAATTAGTTTTCTCAACCAAGCCGAAGTAAATCTTGAAGCTTTACGCCGAGATATTCAAGCTGCTCAAGTACAAATGTATAGTCATGCTCAAAATGGTCAACCTCAAGCAGTTAACACCGATTTATTTCCTCGGGCAGAATATTATCTCAATCACTCTCAGAACAATCAAAAGTAATGGTATGTACTACTTGCCACACGATGTACTGCTTCTTGTAATACTCTAAGAATGATATTGGTTGAAACATAATAGCTTTTGCTCCAAACACTGATAAATTGTTTGAATTATTTTAATAAAATTAATGTTAATAACTGCTTTAAATTTTGCGATCTTATATTTTTTAAGTTCTTGATTAATTGCGTCCAACTTTTACTTTACGGTAATTCTTGCAAGATATTAGCCACTTTTGTAGCTAAGGTGGTATTACCTTGAGCAATAGATAACTCTTGAGCTTTTTGTAAATGAGTTCGTGCTGCTTCTGTATTTTTCAACTCCATTTGTACTAAACCTAAACCAACATAAGCATTAGCATAATTAGGATTAAGTTCAAGAGCGCGATTAAAATCAGCTTCAGCTAAATCTATTTTTCCTTGCTCACCATAAAGAAAACCTCGATTGTTATAACCTTCAGTATAATTAGGATTGAGTCGGAGGGCGCGATTATAGTCGGCTAAGGCTAAATCTAGTTTTCCTTGAGCTTTGTAAATAATACCTCGATTGCTGTAAGCTTCAGCTAATTCAGGATTAATAGCGATCGCTGTAGTGTATTCATTAATTGCCAAATCCCATCGTTTTTGGTCGCCATATAGAACCCATTTGAGATCTCACGAAGAGACTGAAAGCCGCTTAAGCATTAATCTGACGAAGCAGAGATCGATCTTGGCAGTCGCATGAGATAAAGTTCGCTCAACAGCGCGATTCTACAAGCGGAGGAAACCTCCGCGTATCTCGCGCTCAAAGTTTTTAACCAAACTTTTACAACGCTCCATCCAAGCGTTTGAGCGTTCAATCACCCAGCGAGCAACAGCAGGAACAAATCCAGATTTCCCTTGCGCTGCCTTCTCTTGTTTCGAGGGTTTGGTGGACAGTTCAAACTTGATTTTCGTCATGATCTCGGGATAAACTTGCTCCAATTGCTCAGTCAAATGTTCGGGATGATATCCGTGGTCTAGCAAAATAGTGAGCTTCGGAAGGTTAACGGGTTTTGACTGGAAATAGTCAATATTTAGCGTCAGCATCTCAATCAATCCTGCATCATCCGAGACATTTGCTGGTGTGCAGTGGGTAAAGAAAGGAAATCCCAGTGTATCAATTGCCAGATGTCTTTTAATCCCATTCGTGGCTTTGTAAAAACAAAAGCCTTTGGAAGCGACACTGGCATTACAGGTATTTTTCACGGCTTGAGAGTCAATGATTATTAATGTTGTCCACTTAGGTTTTTTTTAACCTGCTGACGTACTTGTTCATGTAAGGCATTCATGAGCTTTTCAAACACCCCTACCTTTCGCCACTGCTTGTAGTGCCAATAGACAGTTGAGTAGGGAGGTAAATCTTTGGGCAAGTCTGCCCAATTACAACCATTTTTGAGTTGATAGAGTATTCCGTCAAGGATTTCTCGCCTTGTCCAATTGGCAGGTCGGGTTTGCTTCTTAGTCGGCAATATCTTAACTAACAGGGGTTCTAGAATTTCCCATTCTTCATCGCTAAGGCTACTGGAATACTTCATGGTCAATGAATTTTGATACTTTCGAGAACTTTAAGTCCATACTTGGAAGATGTCAAATGGGTTCTATAGGTATTCCCAAACGCACCACTGCCAATTTCTTCGATAATTCTATATCGTTTTAATAAAACTCTACCGATCACGTTCAATTTACCCAAAACTAGGGAATTCTTCAAAGATCAAATCGAGGCAAGCTTTTCTGCGATCGCGCTCCTGACAAATTCTTGCCAATTATCTTGCTGTTGGCTGGAATTCTAATTTGTAACCTTTCTTTCAAAGATTCTTCTCTCTTAGTGGTAAAACTATATTTCTTAATATCTGAATTGCCACCCGAACGACCACTATTTTTTATTCCTGGCACGACTTTGATAATTAACTGAAGTATAAAATTGTAAATGATTATAGCAGGTAGCCCTACCAAGAAATGACATTATAGATTAAATAGAATAGCTTTAAGAAACTTGCCAATATTTATAAGTCGCATAAGCAAGGGTAACAACACCAGTAATAATAGCTGCCTCATCAACTTCAAATAAAGGATGATGAAGAGGATAATTAGGGCGATCGCAGTAGCCTACCCCAAGACGAAACATCGAACCAGGAGCGTGTTTCAAATAGACAGAAAAATCTTCAGAACCCAAAGAAGGCTCAGTAATAATCTTAACGCGATCGCTGCCCCAAGCTTCCCTGCTAGCTGATTCCAAAATTTGAGTTAAAGTCAAATCGTTTTGAACCGAAGGAACTCCTCGACGATAATTAACTTCATATTTAGCTCCATAAGTTTGACAAACCTGAGCCGTAATATTTTCAATCCATTGCGGTAAGTTGGCATGACTTTCAGGATGAAGCGAACGCACAGTGCCAAGCATTCTAACGCGATCGGCAATCACATTAGAAGCTCTTCCTCCTTCAATCTTCCCGATAGTTAAAACAATTGGATGGAGAGGGTTTTGCGTTCGGCTAATTGCCTGTTGTAAACTAGTAATTACCTGAGCAGCGATCCAAATAGCATCGGTCGCTTCATGAGGACGCGCTCCATGTCCTGATTCTCCTTGAATAATAATTTCTAAATCATCGGCAGCAGCAGTTAAAGCACCGTAACGAATTCCAACCTGACGAGCAGGAATTGAAGGAAAAACATGAACGCCAAAAATTGCTTCTACCCCTTCCATGGCTCCATCTTGAACCATCCATCTAGCTCCTTGAGCTATTTCTTCGGCTGATTGAAACAAAAAGCGAGTCGTTCCAGGAAGATTTTCCGACAATTGAGCTAAAACCATTGCCGTTCCTAACCCTAGGGTAGTATGAACATCATGACCACAAGCGTGCATCACTCCAACTTTACGAGAAGCATATTCCAACTGAGTACGCTCTTGGATGGGCAAAGCATCCATATCAGTCCGAATTGCCAAAATCCGCTTGTCTGTGCCTGTTCCTGGTAACTCTCCTAAGACTCCCGTTTTACCGACTGCTTCGCGGACATGAAGTCCAGAAGAGGACAATACACCTGCTACATAAGCAGCAGTTTGATACTCTTCCCCACTTAATTCGGGATGAGCATGAAAATGACGACGAATTTCAATTAATCTCGGAGCAAGGGTTTCGGCTAAGTCTTTTATTTCAGCAAGCATCTATAAAAAATTAAGAACCTACAATTAAACAAATACTAACTACTATTAACTTTAATTAACCTTAATATCCCTTGCTTTTCAATGTTGTCTTTGGTTTTTAGATCATTTTTCTTAAGCGATCAAATCACTAATAATCAATTAATCTTCAGCCACAATTACCACCGTAATATTATCTGAGCCTCCCGCTTTTTTGGCTGCTTCAATTAATTCTTGAGCGGTTTCCTGACAAGTTTGGCAGTGGGTGAGAAAAGTTTGAATCTGATCGTCAGACACCTCTTCTGTTAAACCATCACTACATAACAATAAGCGATCGCCAGATTGAATATCCAGTGGTTGTAGAGAAATTTTATATAAGTCTTTTCTGCCTAGACATTGAGATAAGACATGTCGCCAAGGATGAAATTGAGCTTGTTCTTTACTAATTTCTCCTGCTTTAAGAGCCAAACCTACCCAGGTATGGTCATC
Source organism: Stanieria sp. NIES-3757 (assembly GCA_002355455.1). NCBI lineage: Bacteria > Bacillati > Cyanobacteriota > Cyanophyceae > Pleurocapsales > Dermocarpellaceae > Stanieria > Stanieria sp. NIES-3757. The sequence goes on along the minus strand of AP017375.1, from coordinate 1,553,545 downwards.
AGTAATTTGTTCGAGTTGAGAATTACGCAAGCGATAAAGACGAGAATCTCCCACATGAGCGCACCAAGATTGTTGTTCGCGGAAGATCACGACTACTACCGTCGTTCCCATATCTCCTCGTTCTGGATGCTGAGATTGGTCTTCAAGAATACTTTGATTAGCTTTATCAATTGCCTCTTGGAGCAATGCTTCGGAAGAAAGAGAAGAATCCCAATTATTCATCAAATAAGCGGTAATTTCTTCTGTGGCAATTTTGCTAGCTTCTTGTCCACCAGCATGTCCTCCCATACCGTCGGCAACAATGAAAAATCTTCCTTCTCCCTCATCAACAAAATAATTATCTTGATTGACTGTACGTACTATTCCTGTATCTGTAAGACCTATAAAACGACGTTTCATACGTAATTTGCCTGATGATTTTTTGCGAGTTTAAAACATTCGGTCACTGCGGTCAATCTTTCTGTAAAGTCTTAGCAATGCCCAAGTAGGGACAAGTGCCAAACCACCAGCGATCGCAGCAATTTGAATAGAACCATTAACTAGTAAGAGAGTTGCCGATAAAATTAGTGCGCCGATCAAAATAGTATGGTTAGTACCCATTTGAACTGCACTGAGACGACGTAAAGCTCGTTCTGATTCGATCGAGCGAACTCTTACCCGTAAATCTCCTCGCTCTAATTTATCTATTGTATCCTCGATTCGTCTAGGGAGTCCTAAAGCTGTACTACCGACTTGAGCAGCTTGTCTTCCTATTTCATCGAAAATTGTACTATTGTTTCTTCCGTTACTATTTGTCATAAGCTGCATTGCAAATGGTTGTGCCACTTCCATAAAATTAAATTCGGGGTCTAATCCTTTGCCTACTCCTTCCAGGGTAGAAAAGGCGCGCATTACAAAGGTAAATGTAGCTGGAAATCGAAAGGGTTGTCCGTAAGCAATGTCATAAAGATCTTCGCTAATAGCTTCAATTGATTGTTCCTCAAACGGCTTATCCATAAAGTTATCCAGCATATACTGAACTGAACGTCTGACTGGACTAAGATCGCCTGTAGGAGTTAAAGCACCTACTTCAATTAAGGAATTAACTACTAAATCGGCATTTTTTTGAGCGATACCAAACAAAGTATCCATTAGTTTTTCACGGATATTGTTTTTGATTTGCCCCATCATGCCAAAATCATAGAAAATTAAAGACCCTTCAGGGCTAACCGCAATATTTCCTGGATGAGGATCGGCATGAAAAAACCCACTGTTTAACAATTGTTGCAAATAGGCTTTTGCTCCCAACCTAGCTAATAATTTGCGGTCTAAACCTGCTGCTTCAATGGCTTCATAATGACTAATTTTAATGCCTGGCAAATATTCTAAGGTCAAAACTCGTGGAGAGGCATATCGCCAGTAAACTCTAGGGACATGCACCCAATTTTCTTGACGGAAATTACGTCTAAAAGTGTCAGCATTCCGCCCTTCATTAATATAATCAGTTTCTTCCCAGAGAATTCGGCAGCATTCTTCGTAAATACCAATCCAGTCTTTGCCTTGCCCCCAACGGGGATGATTTTGAAAATAACGGGCAATTTGTTTGAGAATGGCGAGGTCAATTGTAAATAATTGTTTCAGTCCTGGTCGTTGGACTTTGACAACCACTTCTTCCCCACTATGAAGTTGAGCCTTATGAACTTGTCCTAAGCTTGCTGCTGCTAAAGGAGTAGGATCGAATTTATGAAATAATTGCCCAATTGGTTTACCTAAATCTTTCTCAATAATCGCTGCTACTTGCTCGTAGGCAAAAGCAGGAACTCGGTCTTGTAATTTAGCTAATTCTTCAACATACTCTGAGGGAAATAAGTCTGCGCGAGTAGAAAATAACTGCCCTACTTTAATAAAAGTTGGACCCAATTCTAATAAGCTTTCTCTAATCCAAATAGCTTGAGCTTTTCTTCGCTGAGCGAGTTTTTCTTCAGTAAAACCACCTGAATAAGACCACTTTTTCCCATTGCGCCAGAATTTAAACAGCAGGGTAAAAACAAAAATCCAAATATCGAGACGACGACGAGTTCGAGAATAATGTTCACGATTCCAACGATAGGTTTTTTTTCCTGTTTCTAATCGATTGATTGCCAAACTTGAGTCTGAATTAGACTCATCATTTACAGAATTTTGGGAGGTTTGAGAGACAGCAGACACTCGTTTTCTTAATAAAATTTTTACTAAATCTGGTTTTTATCCAAGAATGATTATGTATAAGCTAATATTATTTAGCTTGCCATAATCTTGATTTAAATTTATTGATTGCGATACTTATTTAATTCAGCTTTTAAGCTGGCAATTTCTGCTCGTAATTGATCGAGCATTTCTTGCAAGTCTTCAGGATCAGCTTTTTTATGATTGGTGGTGGTATCGGATGGTGTATTTGTTGAAGCAAAATTAGCTTCTCGTTCGGCTCTAGCTTGAACTTCTTCGATGAATTGTCTCAGATGTTCTCTGGCTTCAGCATCAAATTTACCTAAATCGCTGAGAGCATTGGTTACAGATTCTTCTAATTTTTCATTGAGAACTTCGGCCAAGGCTCTGCCAAAAAAAAAGGCTTGAATTACGGGATTACTCATCGCGCAAAATTTCTTAATAGCTTTCGTTACAAATTATATCTCTTCTCGATCAGAAGAGGTTTTAGAGAGATAGAGTTAAAGATTTTTCTTACATTGAATTCAATCGGTCAAATTCAAACTTAGTTGAACGTATTGAGATGTTTCTGTAGCCAGGGGTGAGACTTGTAGATAACGAGCGCAATTTTCATGCCAAAATAGAGAATGACCTGGATGTTGACTATCGATAGTTAACCACTGGTGAAAGACTTGCTCTCGTAAATCTTCTGGTTTGACTAGTTGATAAACCCTAACCCGCTTCTGATTTTTACGCTCATAACGGATACAGCGAATTCCGTAATCAATTTTTTCTAGTAAACGTCTGATAATCGTAATCGGACTAGAGTTTTTAGCAAGACCAATTCCTAAAGTAGTTTTAATTTCGCTGCGATGCTGTAATGCAGTGGTGGCTAGAGCTTGAAGATCGCGATCGCTATTGCGTAATTCTCGTTCTGATGTATTAATCAAAATGGAAATGCCTAAAACTTCCATAGTGCCAACACTCGCCCCTAGTTGAGAGCCATTAAAATCGGGTAGAAATAAACTACCTTCTCCTTGTTGAATTAATTTCAGGGCAACTTTGGCATCTCGATCTGCTAAAAAAGGACGACCTACAGTTAAAAAGTAATGTAGGCGAATTTTATCGTACCAACCATCATCATCTAAAGCAATTAACTTTGGAGTAACGGGAAGATGATAGCGTTGTTGTAGTTCGTATTTTTTGAGTTGATGTTTTTGGACAAGAGTTTTAACTAATCTTTTTTTAAGATTTTGATATTGTTTTGCGGTCAAAGTTTTAGCTGATGCGATCGCTTTACATTCGTTTTGATAGTTTTGTTCTCTAACTTCTGCGATCGCTTCTAGTAAAGATGGGGTTTTATCTTTATTTGGTTCTCGATCTTGAGATGAGTTTGTTTGGTTAGGAGTGGTGATGGTAGCTGGTGGAGGAAGAATTTGATGTCCTTCGTCTCTAAGAGCCGATAAAATTGACTCGCGGTAATTAATCATGCTCGCGTTGTATCTGACCGCCATTTTTGCCCAACAAAGTAAAGATTCGGCTTGAAATCCCGTATCAATATCTTCTAAACTTTCAAAATCTGATTGTTGTAGCAAACGGATATTCAGTTGAGTTAAACGATGTCCTGAAGTAAGTAAACTAGGAATCGAAGTCGAACCATTTCCAATCCGATTAAAACCATAAGTAGCACACCAAAGATAACGAGGAATATTAGCTCTTACCCTAGCTAAAGTTTGTCTCACTGCATTTTCCCCTTGAATTCCTTGAGCTATACACCAAACAGAAGTAAAGTGATTGGATAATTCAATCGAAATACCTGTTTCAATGGAAGGACTAGCTAAAACCACCTCATAGTTGCTCAACACTTCATTTAATTTGGTAATACATCCATAAGCAGGATGCTGAGGATCGGCAAGGGATTCCGAATCAAGGCGTAAAATCTTTTTGTGAGGAAATTTTTTGCGAAAATAGGCTTCTAAAGTCCTTGTTCCCCATTTACTGGTTAATTTTTGGGCAGAAAGACAAACCATCGGTTTGCCTCCTTGTTTAATGTATTTCTCTAAATCTTTAACAATTTTTTTAGGCGTACTGTCTTGATAGTTATAAACTTGCCAAGCAGATTGACTACTTGGTTGCCAATCGTTGTAAATAATATAAGGTTCAATCGTAGTTCCCGACAGAGAAATTAAATAGTCAAGGGAGATATCGCTCAAGTCAGCATCAACAGCATAAACTTTACCCTTGCCTGTCAAAACATTTTGCAACAGTAACTTTAAAGACCTCAGAATTGCCACGCGATTGGTTTTACAAGTACTAGAATTTAAACAATGCCAGATAACTTGCTCTACTTCATCAAGAATGACAATACTATCTGACCAATCTGAGGGATTAAATTGAGCTTGAGAATTCGGGTGAAGCGAATCAATACACAAACCAAACCCAATCTCATCACTAGTTAAATTAGCTTTAATTTCAGTAACATAATTAAGGTTAAAACGTTGACATAAAGCCTGAACCAACTGAATTCGATGACCAATTACTAAAACTTTTTGTTCAAGAGTAATTGCATCAGCTACAATTTTTTCTAAAAACTTAGTTTTGCCCGTTCCTTTTGGAGACTTAATCCCAATTAATTGAGCAGAATCTGGAAGATTTACACTGGATAAATAGGCGCAATTTAATTCCAGTTGAGGAAGATGGGTTAAACGATTCCAAGCTTGTGCTTTCCAAGTATCGAAAGTCAACGCATTGTGATACGCACACTCAAAAGCAGACTGACTGTGATTGGCAATTAAGTCATCTACTCCTTTGCCTAAACTCGATTTCCAATTGACAACTTTAACCGTACAACCAAACTGTTCTAATAAATAACCAGTTTTTTTGATCGCAGTATTAACCGCTTTGATCGTATTGGGTTTAGTATCTTGATCGAAAACGAAATATACTTCTCGTTGCTGTTTAACTAACTCTTGTAATTGAGCAATTAGATAAGATTTACCAATGCGTTTCCCTGTTTCATCTTTCGGTGTGCGATAACCATTATTGATTCCTGGTAAACCGACAGCTACATAACCAGCCGATAATAATGCACCTGCTTTTTTCGCTCCTTCCGTAATACACAAAGGAATTTCAGGATGTTCGATCAACCATTGCCAAAAACCTAAATCGGAACGAGTTCGATCCAAATCTGAAGCTATAATATTTATTCTGTAGCGATGAGCAATTTTTTCCCAAATCCGAACAGGAACTTTAAGCGCAAATAATCCTGTGGCAGTTTTAGGAGGATGTTCGTACTTAATTGGTTTGTCTTGGTTAATACTTTGACGTGGTTGGGCTGGCTTAAAACAACCCCATAAATCCTCTTCTCCAGTCAAGACATCAACTCCTGAACACCACCAACCACCTTCGGCTGTATGAGCATAAAGTTGAAGAAATTCTTCAGTTACCCGACCGTCATTTCTTCTAGGAATAGCATCAGAATAAAGCAAATATTCGGAAGGAGAAAAACCATTCAACGGAATTACATTGAGATTAGTTAACTCTTCATCGACACAACTAGCTTGCCATTCCAATTGATGATTCATCTCTATATTTTTTCCTACCAAGTGAAGAGTAAGTATGATACCACTATAGGTGGTGTATTAGGACAAAAAAAATAGCAATACAACACTAAATATATTAAGGCTTGACTTTAGTGGTAGACAACCGAAACTTCCGTTAAATTAGATTTACAGCCAAAGTATTCTATACTGCCTCGCCTTTTGAAAATCTGTGAATTTATACCAGCAAATTCCCATCGAAGAATGCGGAGAACCTCTTGTTCCCATTCCCTTAGAAAAATTCGCCGTAGAGTTACCCCATCCCTATGAAAAATTGGGAGCAAATTATGGAGAGCGATCGCCCTACTGTGTGCGTCAAGGAGTAGTAACAGCTTTAGAAAAAGCGCAATTTCTCTTAAATAAAAGCTATCCTGGTTGGAAATTGAAGATTTTTGATGCTTATCGCACTGTAGGAGTACAGCAATTCATGGTTGATTATACCTATGGGGTACTACTCAAACGACAGGGTTTGCCAGAAAATACGCTCTCTCCTCAACAGCGTCAAAATATTTGGGATCAAGTTTATCAACTTTGGGCTGCACCTAGTTTAGATCCTTTAACTCCTCCTCCTCATAGTACAGGAGCAGCGATCGATTTAACCCTGATTGACAATCGAGGTATTACTCTGGATATGGGAGGGGAAATAGATGAAATTTCCCCGCGCTCTGAACCTGATTACTATGCTAAAAGTCAAGGGATTAAGGAACAGCAATATCATCGTCGTCGTCAATTACTAGAAAGGGTGATGAATAATGCTGGCTTTTCTCGTCATCCCAGAGAATGGTGGCATTTCTCTCTCGGCGATCAAATGTGGGCTTGGTTACACAACCAAAATTATCCCGATCGCCCTGTCGTTGCTCGTTATGGCAGAATCTAGATAACTCAAATTGCTCTTATTTTAGAAGATAAATTCCTATAATGTTGATAGATTTAAATCTATTATTATTGACAAATAGATAGATATAAGACTATTATTGTGGTAGGTATTGTCATTGTAGACCAACAACAGCGATAGTTCGTGGTTTTGTGTGATTCATGGGTGACTAAATCGCTCTTGCCCTCGCTAGCTACGAATAATTATGATCGAGATGCTCTACTCCTTAATAGTAATCAAGCATAAATAGTTGTTTTGGTCTAATTGTCATTCCTCCATAACAAGCCATTTAGTTACCTGCACTCAACAGGTAACTTTATTTTTGTTAAGCTCAATTTAAGCTTAAAAAACGTAAATTTATCTTTTGGTTGTTGAGGTATTTTTAAATCAATTATTGACAATCAAACACTAACAATAATGATTTTAGGTTTTGATCCAGGTAGAGATAAATGTGGTATTGCGGTGATGAATTCTGCTCACCAGATTGTTTATCATCAAGTAGTTGATTCTAAGCTGGCGTTAGCTGAGATGGAAAACTTATCTCGGCAATTTGAAATCAAACTAATTGTGATGGGTAATTTAACTACAGCCAAAAGCTGGCGACAGCAAATTGAATCGGAGTTATCTTTGCCAATTCCCTTAGTGATGGTTGATGAAAATAATAGTTCTTTTGAAGCTAGGGAACGTTACTGGCAGATGTATCCACCTCAAGGTTTAAAAAAATTAATTCCTCAAGGAATGCGAGTTCCTCCTCGTCCAGTAGACGATCTTGTGGCTATTCTTTTGATTGAAAGATACTTAGCTACATCTGAGTACGGACAGTAAACATATAATCTCCACCTGGTTCTAATTGATAATCACAGTGTTCTAAAAAGCGTCCAAGAGGTTCTTGAATCAATGCCCTTCCTAAAGAAGGTTGAATTGATAGTTTTTTTTGTCGAAAACGCCACTGAAATTGCCAATGATAGTTAGCAGCCTGTACTTCTCCTTCAAGGTTGCCCAAATGCCAAGATTGTTTGGTAATACGAACGTAGGCGGTAGTTTCTGGAAGCGATCGAGAACTCACAATATTTGCTTGGGAATTTTTATCCTAATTTAGGTTATAAGTTAAATCATATCTAACCTTTAAGATGTTTAAAGTTTGACAAAAATAAAAACTGCTGCTCCCGAAAAAAATATAATTGTCAAAGATATTAAATAAATTACGAGCCAAGAAAATTGTTGCTCTAATCTTTTATAAGCTCCTCTAATCTTAATTAACTGACTTTTAGTTATCTGCAATTCAGTTATAATGCTTTCTTGCACTTCCTCACCGAAAGGACTGCCAGATTTTTCTAAAATATCTATACGCTGATTAAATTTTTCTTCTAATTGAGCGATATGCTCTGGAATAATTTGAGAAGTCCGTTCGACCAGTTTTTCTAATAATCCAGGACTTAATTGACAATAACCTTTGTAAACATAGCGTATAGCATCGATTAATTCTTGAGCGGGAGTATTTTTTAATAGATAACCCTTAGCTCCAGACTGCATTGCTTGCTCAACATCTTCCTCATTTTCATGATTACTGAAAACCAAAATTTTATTTTCAGGAAAACGTTGTGTGACAACTTTAAGGGTTGTAATACCATCCATGCCAGGCATTTCTATATCTAATAAAGTAATGTCAGGATTGAGATTTTGAATTTTTTCTATTGCTTCCATCCCATCATTAGCCTGACCGATAACCTCAATATCAGACTCAGCTTCTAGATACATCTGTAAAGCTTGTCTAATTAGGTTCTGATCGTCAACTATCAGAACACGAATCATTGCTTACAATTCCTATTTAAAATAACTATTAAGTTTACTCGATATTGGGCTTATTTTAAAGCTTTTGTAAGAGTATATCATTATATGGCTAATTTTCTGAGATGAAGGTTTACCTATCGATAAAAGTTAAATTTATAATAAACAAAAAAATGAATAATTTGATTAGTTAAACTCACAATTATTTTTATTTGGCAAATAATAAATAGTAAAAAATAAAAAATAAAATTAGACAATTTTGTGCAATTAAAAAAATATATAATTTATGTTGAAATCTTTTGATGACTTGAATTATTTCTCCTTGCTTATTTTTTACGCTATATAATTTTAAATCTAGGGTAGAGATTAATTGATCGCGCAATTGATTGAGCGTGCCATTAATTAATTGTTTAGGTTCTGTTTTGATGAGATCTTCTAATTGATAAAGATACCCTTTTAATTGTTGTTCTAGAGCTACAACATCTCGATTGTGGGAATTATTATTTAATTGACTAAGCAGTTTTTCTAGCAAGCCAGGTGCTAACTCAAAATAACCTTTGTTAACATAACGAATAGTATGAACTATTTCATTTGAAGGCGTATTTTTGAGTAAATAACCTTGAGCTCCTGCTGCGATCGCTTGATAAAGTTCACTGTGATCGCTATTATCATTAAAAACTATTGTTTTTGTTTGTGGAAAGCGATCTCGAATGAGCTGAGTTGTTTTCAATCCATCGAGCTGAGGTATTTTTAAATCAATGAGTACAATATCTGGTTGTAACTGAGCAATTTTGTCTAGAGCAGTGTTACCATTAGCAGCTAAACCAACTACTTGCAGATCGGATTCAGCATTTAAATAAGCTTGCCAAGCTTGACCAACTGATTTTTGATTAGCAACTATTAAAATATTAATCATAAGATTTAAACAGATATTTATTAATAAATTTATGATGATTATTTTGAATCAAGCACTGAAGATAGTTGAAAAAAAATGTCTTAGCAATAGCTGACTAAAAGCAAAGTGGATCCGCGTTCTTGTTGTTTTTCTTTATTCGCGATCGCGTCAGTGATTTTGTTTTATTTTAATTGTAAAAATAATTTGGTTTTGATTAAAAATTTAGCCTGTTAAATTTAGCTTAAAATAATAAATGTATTTTAAATTACTAAATCATAGTTTCAATTTGATTAAATAAACATTATTAAGGAGGTATTCTTTGTTATCTTTTGATAGCTCTAGTCATTCAGCAGAATTAGAACTTGCTTTATTAAGTTTTCAAGAAATTACTACAGAAATCAACTATAAAAAAGCTCAAAATTCTCTGAGAGATTTAATTCGTAATCTCGATCTTACCGACCGAGAACAAGCAGGATTAGAATCAGATCTGAGCCGTCTTACCGAAATGTTAGATAAGTTAGAGCATTCTCTAGTACAAATTGCTGCTTTTGGTATGGTAGGAAGAGGCAAATCTTCGGTGTTAAATGCTCTTTTAGGTCAAGAAATCTTTACTGCAGGACCTCTTCATGGGGTTACGAATAAGATTGACAGTGCTAATTGGCAGTTAACTCCAGAAAAGCTAGCTAACACAGAAGAAAATTTACAAACCCTAACTATCTCTACAGGAATAGGGAAAAGTAAAATTCAATTAATTGATACCCCTGGAATTGATGAGGTTAATGGGGAAGCTAGAGAGGCTTTAGCTTGTGATTTAGCTAAACAAGTTGATCTGATTTTATTTGTCATTGCAGGAGATTTAACTCAGGTTGAATACAATGCTTTATCTCGATTGCGTGAGGCTGGTAAACCAATCTTGCTAGTGTTTAATAAAATCGATCAATATCCTGAAGCAGATCGTTTGGCAATTTATCAAAAAATTAGAGATGAGCGAGTAAAACAGCTACTTTCCCCTGAAGAGATTGTTATGGTAGCAGCTTCTCCCTTAGAATCACAAGCAATTCGCCAAGCTGATGGCAGATTAAAAGTTCAGCGTCACAGGCAACAACCACAAATAGACAGTCTCAAGTTAAAGATACTCGAAATACTCAATCGAGAAGGTAAATCTTTAATTGCTCTCAACAGTATGCTGTTTGCTGATGAAGTGAACGAACAAATTTTACAGCGCAAACTAGAGATTCGGGAAGAAGCTGCCAATCGTCTGATCCAAAAAGGAGTCATGTTTAAAGCAGTAGCGATCGCTTTAAATCCTGTCACAGCAATTGATTTATTTACTGGCGCGGTAATTGATATTGCCATTATTATTGCTCTTTCTCGTTTATACGGCATTCCGATGACTCAAACTGGTGCGATCGCTCTGTTGCGAAAAATTGCTCTGAGTATGGGAGGAATTGGTGCAAGTGAACTATTGGCTACTTTGGGTCTAAGCTCCCTCAAAGGAATGTTAGGCTTAAGTGTACCTTTAACAGGTGGATTATCTTTAGCTCCTTATTTATCAATTGCGATCGCTCAAGCAGGAGTAGCTGGTGTTTCTTCTTACGCAATTGGACAAATTACCAAAACCTATTTAGCTAATGGTGCATCTTGGGGCCCTGATGGACCAAAAGCGGTAGTAAAAAATATTTTGGATTCCTTAGATGAAGAATCAATTCTCAATCGGATTAAGTCGGAATTACAAGCTAAGTTAAAAATTAATCAGTCTGGGATAAATTTTGAAGTCGAGACACACTGAACTTAATTCGTATTAACCTGATTAAATACAATACTGAAAACTATTAACCAAAATTATGCTTTGGTATTGGTATTACATCGCGCAGATAAACTATAGCAATTGGTATTTCTCAATTGTTCACTAACAAATTGATTGCCAAATAATTGATTTTTCCTAACTTTGACCGCGCTATGGCTTTAGTTGTCGACCAACTTGTCTATACTAGCTTTCCTGAAACGGGATTTAAACTGCTTACTAGCGGACAAATTTCTTCTCAACTACAACAATTTTTCTTAGAAATGATTGTCCATCAGTATTGGAATGCTTATAAACCACCGCCACTAGGATATCAAGCAGCTTTTTTACGTCAAGTGGACACAGATAATAGCGTCTTTGGGTGGCTATACAATGACGTTAATGATGATTTTGAGCGGGTTAATATTCCTTATTTCCTTTGCTATTATTGCGATCGCTCTTTAAATGCTCAACATTTAAATACTATCTTTAACTGTTTGCAAAGAGGGCCAATCAGCAAACTTGATTGCCACGATTTACTCTTACATAGTTTAAACCCAGTTTACCTTTCCGATTTTGAAGACTACCAATCGGCTCAAATAGGGATCACAATTCCTTCAGTCATTCGCCAACAAAGTTTAGTTTTTTTACAACAAAATCAACTGCTTAATTTATTAATTCCTGGGCAACCTTCATTAATTAATCCTTTAGAAATAATTTTACAAAATGCGATCGCTCTTAAATTTGGCATTGTAGGAGGAGTTTTAGTTACTCAAACAGGTCAATTTTTAACTAAACCAATTAATTTAGACCGACAAACACAATTATTTATTACTACAGTAATCAAAAATTTAAACGCCAGAAAATTAAAACAATTTCAATCTCAAACTAGCAAAAAAATTTTAGTAAAAAACCAAAATAATTCTTTAATATTATCTAATTGTTATCCTAATATCTTTTTATTAGTTAAAACAGAATTAATCTTACCAAGTGTTTTACAAGGACAAATTAATAATTTAATTAATAACTTGCAACCAGAATTAAAAAAAGTAAAAAGCGCAAAGCGTCAGCCAGCACAGCGAAGGCTCTAAATTAAAAGTAATAAGTTAAAACTGCCCCCTGACCTCTAAACATTTGATATTATGTCCAAATCTCTTCCTGCTAAATATATTGTCAGATTAGGTAAATTTGTCTGGACAACGATGTGGCAAATTATGATGTCACAGTTGGCACCACCTAGTCGTGAGGGTGAATATTTGCGCCCTTCTAGTCAATTTAGAAATTTTATTAACTCAGAAGAAAACAATCTCTATCCACCAGCAATAGGGCGTTATCGTCTTTATGTAGGCATGGGATGTCCTTGGGCGCATCGTACTCTAGTAACTAGGGTTTTAAAAGGTTTAGAAGAAGTTATTTCTGTAGCAACGGTTTATCCTTCTAGTAATAAAGGAATTTGGATTTTTGACAATCCCGAAGAAGGTTGTCATACCTTACCCGAACTATATCAATTAGCTCAACCAGGATATCGTGGACGTTGTACTGTTCCTGTATTATGGGATACTCAAACCAAAACTATTGTTAACAATGAAAGTTCTGAAATCATCGAGATGCTTAATTCTGAATTTAATCAATGGGCAACTCATCCAGAATTAGATTTATACCCAGAAGCTTCAAAAACTGAAATCGATGCTTGGAACGAAAAAGTTTATCATGCGGTTAACAACGGTGTTTATCGTTGTGGTTTTGCTCAAACTCAGTCAGCTTATAATAAAGCCTGTGAAGAACTGTTCCAGACTTTGGATGAAATAGATCGAGTATTAGCAGACAAGCGTTATTTGTGTGGCGAACAAGTAACTTTAGCGGATGTGCGTTTATTTACAACTTTATTCCGTTTTGATGTGGTTTATTACGGTTTATTTAAATGTAACCTGCGTCGTATTCAAGATTATGCCAATTTAGGCAGATATCTGCGAGATTTATATCAATTACCTGGAGTTGCTACTACTTGCGATCTAGAAAGTATTAAACGAGATTATTATGGCAATCTTTTTCCTCTCAATCCAGGAGGAATTATTCCCTTGGGGCCAGATTTAGCTAATTTATAAGTTTTGAAGCATAATTGTATACATAAATTTGCGCTCGCTTGTCTGCAAATAGTTCTCAGTCCAAAAACCCTAACAAAGAACTAAATCTCGCTTAAAGCTCTTCTTTTTTAATAGTAAGAAGATCGGAGTTTATTTCAATCGGTGATAAATGTTCTTCGGCTAAAAACTCTCTCACAAATGGTGAAAGATTATTATTCAAGCGTCCAGCACGAATGAATTCGGCATAGGTATTGGCTTCGATATCTAAAAGATTTTGTTGTATTTGTTCTAGATCTAGCGATCGTAATTGAGGATATTGAGTTTTTAAATTGACAATTTTCTCTTCTAAATTTTCTAGTTGTTCTTTGACTACCATTCTCTGATATTGATAAGTTTCTGCTTCAATATCTCTTGCCAGATCTAATTGAACAAAGTAATCCAACATTCGCTTCAGTGCAGTACGACGGGCAATTAATTCAGAGTATTCTTGAGAGATAGATTGCTCATCAATCAGATTCAATTTTTTCAGCAACCATTTAGTAGTTAGTCCCTGTATTAACAAAGTAAACAAAACTACTCCAAACACAGTCTCAATAATCGCTTGTCTTCCTGGAAAAATGGCAGGTACACTCAAGGCTAAGGCAATAGAAAATGAACCCCTTAAACCACCCCACCAGAGAATTGTTTGTTCTTGAAGACTAACTTTATTTTCGGCTATTAAATTACCCAAAGCACCTAAACCATAGATAGAAACTATTCGGGTGCCTAGTACAGCTACAACAGTTATACCAATTGGGATTAAATTATCACTTAAACTAAAAAAGTTAATTTGATCGCCAATCAGCAAGAAAACAATTGAATTAACAAAAAAGGCAATAAACTCCCAAAACTCGGTTACTAAAAGCCTAACTCTAGGACTCATGCCAATTCGAGAGCCAAAATTACCTAAAATCAACCCTGCGATCGCAACTCCAATGACCCCAGAACCACCTAATTCTTCTGTAATTAAATAAGTTCCATAGGCTGAAACTAAAGTTAAGGACTGTTCTACTAACGGTAAATCAACGCGCTGAGTTAGATAAGAAATCCCAAATCCAATTAAGCAACCTGTTGCAACACCAATACCTACAAAGGTACAAAAACGAAGGAGAGTGTTGGAAGCAGATAATTCTTGTGTTCCTACCAGTATCTCTGTGAGCAAAACAAAAGCAACAACTGCTACTCCATCATTAAATAAACTTTCTCCCTCCATCAATACTTTTAATCGCTTACTTGCCCCAACTTCGCGAAATAAGGAAATAACCGCAACTGAGTCTGTTGTCGCCAAACTTGAACCAATTAATAGGGCAGCAGCGAGAGATAGAGAAGTAAATTCTTTAACAGCAACAGCAACCCCAAAAATAGAAATGATTACCCCAAATACGGCAAAAAAAGTTACAAAGATCCAATTTTCTTTGAGTTCCTGCCAACGAATATTCCAAGCAGCTTCAAAAAGCAGAGGAGGCAGAAATATTTCTAAAATTAATTCTGGTGAGAGACTACCCAAGTGGATATCCACAAAAGCCAAACCGAGTCCCACAATAACTAGTAACAACGTGTAGGGAATTTGGCGAAACCAGCTAGAAATTTGTGAGATGGTGACCACCCCAAGAGATACTGAAAGAACAACTAGAAATCGTTCTAGATTTTGTGTAATGGCTACATCGACAGCAGACTCTAGAGCCATTGGGTAAACTCCGATAAGTTAAAGAGGTATTTTCCTCCTCGAATCAGTTACAGTATCTTGGTCGAAGAGTGTTGCATTTTCGAGCAAGCGTTACTACTTAAGCAGACTCAGACAAATGTTAAGTAACTTATGAGGGTAATTCTTAACTTATCATAAATAAACAAAACTTAATAGCTCGGTTGTATAATTTAGGATTTCTTTTTTGCTTTTAAATTTTTCTCTCAAATAATTATAGGATTGCGATATCTCCCCTTTAACTAAATCGTCAGCATCATGGCAAACAAAACCCTGGGACTAGATCCGCAACTGTATCAATATCTCCTTTCCATTTCTCTCAACGAACCAGAAATTTTGACTCAATTGAGGGAAGAAACCGCCCAACATCCCATGAGTAATATGCAAATTGCTCCCGAACAAGGACAATTGATGGCTTTATTAGTCCAGTTAATTGGGGCGAAAAAAACTTTAGAAGTGGGAGTTTTTACTGGTTATAGTTCTCTCGTAGTCGCCTTAGCTTTACCGCCAGAAGGAAAAATAGTTGCCTGTGATGTCGATCCAGACTATACTGCGATCGCTCGTCGTTATTGGGAACAAGCAGGAGTTGCTGATAAAATCGACTTGCGGATTGCACCTGCTTTAGAAACTTTAGAACAACTGATTCAACAAGGACAAGCCGATACTTTTGATTTTGCTTTTATTGATGCAGACAAAAGAAATTATTTTCATTATTATGAATACGCTCTACAGTTAGTCCGTCCTGGTGGTTTAATTGCGATCGATAATGTTTTATGGTCGGGTAGAGTAGCAGATCTGCAAGACACAGATAAACGAACTCAAGCAATTCGAGATTTTAATCAAAAACTCTCTCAAGATCCACGAGTAAAAATTAGTTTGTTGCCTATCGCTGATGGTTTGACTTTGGCAATGAAAATTTAAATTTAGTTTGAGGAAAAAATGTCCACAGATACACGCGGATAAACACAGATGAAGTTGTTGATTGGTTGTGAATGAATTTTGCAATTATTGGTTATTATTTCTCATTAATACTTGCCACATCACTACAGTAGCAATAGTTAGATAACCAAACACAGCTACCCAATCAAGTAAATTACTATTATTGAAATTCATTGACATAAAAATAACAAATTTACTCTCGATCAATTAAATTGGTAAATAGTTATTGTGCAGGTGTTGTAACTATTTGATCGCCCTGACCCCAAAAGCCATCATACTTAGTAACTATAATATCACCCAACACTTTGGTCTGACAGGCTAAACGACGATGTTTATCAACAGAGTGAGGAGGTAAAGATCTTCTAGCTTTGTCTTTCCAGTTGGGAGAATCGACTTCTCCTTCGATAGCCACCGCACAAGTACCACAAGTACCAATACCGCGACAGTTAATCATTTTGGCTTTGCCATTGTAAAGCTTTAAATCATGCTCTAATAAAACTTTTCTTAAATTTGCTCCAATTGAGCAGGGAATAGTTTTTCCTTGAAATATGACTGTCGGCATAGGCACATAAATCTAACCTTACTCTTTAAAATAACTTAACATTCTGACCCAACAATTATGATTAGCGATCGCAATATTTGGCTTTATGACACTACCTTAAGAGATGGTTCGCAACGAGAAGGAATTGCTCTTTCTTTAGAAGACAAACTTAAAATTGCCCGTCAACTCGATGAGATGGGAATTCCGTTTATTGAAGGGGGTTGGCCAGGCGCAAATCCTAAAGATGTTCAATTTTTTTGGAAACTGAAAGAAGAACCTTTACAACAAGCTGAAGTAGTTGCTTTTTGTTCTACTCGTCGTCCTCATCAGATTGCTGCCGAAGAGCGAATGTTACAGTCGATTTTGGCTGCTGGTACGCTTTGGATTACTCTGTTTGGCAAATCTTGGGATTTACACGTTACCGAAGGCTTAAAAACCAGTTTGTCTGAAAATCTGGCAATGATTAGAGATACGATTGAATATTTTCGCTCTCAAGGCAGAAGAGTAATTTATGATGCCGAACATTGGTTTGATGGTTACAAAAATAATCCCGAATATGCTTTAGCAACTCTTCAAACTGCTACAGAAGCTGGTGCAGAATGGCTGGTTTTGTGTGATACCAATGGTGGGACGCTACCCCATGAAATTAGTCAGATTGTTAATGAGGTGAATCAAGTAATTCCCCAAATTCAATTAGGTATTCATACTCATAACGATGCGGGTACAGCCGTAGCTAATGCGATCGCAGCAGTGATAGCAGGGGCGACGATGGTACAAGGAACGATTAATGGTTATGGCGAACGATGTGGCAACGCTAATCTTTGTACCTTAATCCCTAATCTACAACTAAAACTTAGTTATGATTGTATCGAAGCCCAACAACTGACTCAGTTAACTAAAGCTAGTCGTTTAGTTAGTGAAATTGTTAATCTTGCTCCTGACGATCATGCACCATTTGTAGGACGTTCTGCTTTTGCCCATAAAGCTGGGGTACACGTCGCTGCGGTAGAAAAAAATCCTTTAACCTACGAGCATCTTCAACCAGAGTTAATTGGGAATCAAAGACGAATTGTCATTTCCGACCAGTCAGGTTTAAGTAATGTGTTACACTATGCAGAGAAATTTGGTATTGAGCTAGCTAAACAAGACCCTACTTGTAGAAAAATCCTAGAAAAACTCAAAACTTTAGAAAATCAAGGCTATCAATTTGAAGCTGCTGAAGCTAGTTTTGAATTATTGATGCGTTCTGCTTTAGGACAACGCAAAGAAATGTTTCAACTCAAAGGATTTCAAGTCCATTGCGAAATTCATCGGGACAGAGATCATTTTGATGGTGATGCTCTAGCGACGATTAAAGTAGAGGTTGATGGTAAAGATTTATTAGAAGTAGCAGAAGGTAACGGTCCTGTTTCGGCTCTTGACCAAGCTATTCGCAAAGCTCTCGTGAAATTTTATCCAGAAATTGCTAAATTTCACCTAACTGATTATAAAGTCAGAATTTTAGATGGAACAGCAGGAACCGCTGCTAAAACCCGTGTTCTTGTAGAATCGAGTAATGGTCAAGAACGTTGGACTACAGTAGGCGTATCTGCCAATATTCTTGATGCCTCTTATCAAGCCGTAGTCGAAGGAATCGAATATGGTTTACTATTACAGTCCTCTCTTAAGACAAAAGTAACTACTATATAATTAGCTGACTTAAGTTTATTTTATGACTACTACTGCCCTTCCTCAGACAACTAAACGCAGGCTAAAAAAAATTCCTCAAATTCCCAGTGTTTGGGAAGGCGATCGCCGACCTTTGGGCAATATGGCATCTCATTTAGAGTCGGATCTGGATGTTGAGGGAGAGTGCATCATGTGGGTTGACGGCTCAGAAGGCTGTGTCAGAGCAATGGATGTAGTTCCTGCTCACATGGGGATAGAAGCAGTAGTACGTACCTTACTCAGAGCGATTGAATCTCCTCATCATCCTGCTCAACCTGCACGTCCTCAAAAAATTATTGTGCGCGATCGCGAAATACAGTTTTTTTTACGAGGTGCATTACAGAATTTAGATATAGCGATCGAATATGTCCCAGATTTACCTTTGATCGATCAACTTTTCCGAGGGTTTGAAGAGATGAGTAGCCGTGACTCAACGGCTCTAGCTCCTTATTATGAAGATTTACTTAAAGATATTGCTCAACAAGTATGGGATCAGCAGCCTTGGGAACTATTAGCCGACCGTGATATTTTGATTTTAGAATTTCCAGGCTCGGAGATTGAACCTATTTATGTCTGCGTTATGGGGATGATGGCAGCAGAATATGGTGTCTTGTTGTATCGTTCTCTTGAGTCTCTCAAACAATTTCGAGCTAGTGCTTTAAGAAATAAATCGGTTGAAGAATTGGAACAAGCATTTTTGACTCAAGATTGTTGGTTTTTAAACTACGAAGATCTGGAGGATGAAGATGAAGGAGAGGAAGATTGGGAAGAGGAAGAAATTGGTGAAATAGTTCCTTTTTTTGGTAGTTTACATCCTTATGAAGGAATGCGTTCTTTTCTTGACGAAGATGAAGTTAAAATCGTTTATACCGCTCTTACTGCCATGCTTAAGTTTTGTGAAACTTATGAAGACGAATTAGCCGAAGAAACTATTGACAAACTGACAAAAACTTATCGAATTTCTTTACCAAAAGACGATCAGAAAGCTGAAAAAGTAAGTGTTAAAATTTCAACTTTGCCAGAATTAACTGAAGAACTATTAGCCTTAAACGAAAATATTAATTTAGTAGAGAAAGAAGAAACCGATCTTCCTATCCAAGAAGATTTAATTCCCGATGGTTCATTAGTTACTTTGGGTCATGTTCCCCTAGATATTTTGGCACAACTTAAACAACAAAGCACTACTTATTATCAATCTTTAAATCTTCCTGCTCAAAAAGAAGGTTTGCCTGCAATTTTAATTCAAACTTCTCGTCCCAAAGCTAAAACTATTATTGAGAAAATTCAAAAAGATGGTGGTTTAAAATCAATCTGTTTTAACCCCGGTAACGATCCTTTCACTGACGATAATTATGATTTGGGAATGTTGCAAACTGCTAATAACAATTTATATATTTTTGCTGAATATTCTCACGATATTTTTCAACACGTTCAGGCAATCAAACGCTGGTATCAACGTTGTCAAAAAGCTAAAGGTTATTGTAGTTTAATCATTGCCATGGGAGTAACAGGCACATCTAAAGGCAATCCTCAACCAAAAGATATGCTAGCTATTTTTGAAGCTAAAGCAGTTAAGGGAGAAGATTTAGGGATGGGGATTTTGCAACTTATGCCTCATTTTGATATTGAATAATTGTTGAATTAGCAATAATCAAACTTAAGGAAAAAAATCGAATTAATAAGAGAAAAAGCCAGCTAATATTAAAGGTAATAATAAGGCGATCATGACAACAAATATTGCTGTTACGGGATCTACGTCAATTGTGTTTTTTGGACGAGGTTTTTCCATGAGATTGTTGTGAATTTTCTGTTGTCTTATGATCATATTTTATGCCTTGCCCCAATAAAAAATAATTAAAAATTCCAAACTTAACCGCCTTGAACTTAAAATTGCTCAAGACGGATCGTACCCATATTTATTCAGGTTAGGTTTAGTTTAAACCACTAACTTTGACATCTACCATCTAAGACCGCTCTGACCGAGGGTTGCGCCTCGCCTCGATGATAATAAAGTAGAGGAAGCGACAAAAACTCTACACTGTCTTGGTTATGGTTAAATCGTTACTGTCCAAACACCTGACGGTCGCTCTTCTTCGATGTCTGACAATGGGTCACTGCGGTATAACTCCCATCCAGTAACTTTTATTTTGTTTGTCTTAATATCTATAAGTTATCAAAAGTTATCGGGAATATAGTCATTCTTTGGAAAGAATCTTACTCTATCAATAGCAATAATCAGACCGCTCTTAGCTATCTTTTGTAATATAAAATACTTAAATATTTGCTACAGATAGAGTCGTTTTTAGCTTTTAGCTTTTAGCGTTAGCTATTGGCTGAACTAGAACTCAAATCTAACTGTTTGTAGCATTATTTTTCCTACTTCATAGAACCTAGAACATTAAAATTCAAAAATGGAAAATCAGCATATTAAAGATGAAACAGTTTATTGCATCCTGTCTAGAGTACGATATTGAATTGCTTCAGCTACATGATGACTTTTGATCTGCTCATCTCCTGCTAAATCAGCAATAGTCCGAGAAACTTTTAAAACGCGATCCATTGCTCTAGCAGATAAACCAAGCTTCCTAATTGCTCCTTCTAGTAAATTAGAACTAGCCTCATCCAATTGACAAAACTGTCGCAAGTGATGAGATTGCATATGAGCGTTACAACTAATTTGGGTTTCAGCTTGAAAACGAGGCGCAAAGCGATCGCGTGCAGCCATGACTCTTGCTCGAACGCTTTGAGAATCTTCTCCTATAATTGGTTTGGTCATTTCTTCTGCTTTGAGACGACTAACTACCACTTGTAAATCAATCCGATCCATTAAAGGCCCTGATAATTTTGCCCAATATTGTTCTCTCTGCCTCGGCGAACAGGTACAGGGTTGAATTGAATCACCAAAATAGCCACAGGGACAAGGATTTGTACTAGCAATCAAAGTAAATTGAGCAGGAAAGACCACCGATTGACGAGTTCTGGAAATGCTAACATAGCCGTCTTCGAGAGGTTGACGGAGAAATTCTAAGACATTTCGTTTAAATTCTGTTAATTCGTCCAGAAAAAGCACTCCTCTGTGAGCTAAAGAAATTTCTCCTGGACGGGGAAAACTACCACCACCAACTAAAGAAGGTCCCGATGCCGAATGATGAGGGCTACGAAAAGGTCGCTCTGTAATTAAAGAACCTTTATCTTTTAATAATCCCGCTACCGAATGAATTTGAGATACTTCTAAAGCTTCAGTAAAGTTTAACGGAGGTAAAATACCTGGTAACCGTTTGGCTAGCATAGTTTTACCACTCCCAGGAGGGCCAGCAAAAATTAAATTGTGTCCTCCTGCTGCTGCAATTTCTAAGGCACGACGAGCAAAAACTTGTCCTTTGACATCTTTTAGATCGGGATAATATCGATCTGAATACTTGAATTGAGTTTTAGCATCTACCTCGACAGGTTGGTATTTTTCTGGATGGTTGAGAAAATGAACTACTGCTTGTAAGTTAGAAAAACCATAAACTGCTAAATCTTTGACTACTGCTGCTTCTTGGGTATTATCTTGGGGAACTACTAAACCAGTAATACCCAACTCCTTTGCTACTGCTGCAATGGGTAAAACTCCTGCTACACTTCTCAAAGTTCCATCGAGACTAACTTCACCTAAAAATAAAAAATCTCCAAGTAACTGCGGATCTAATTGTTCGGATGCAGCTAAAATTCCCACACTAATAGGTAAATCGAAACTGGGTCCTTCTTTTCTTAAATCAGCAGGAGTCAAATTAATAATAATATTCCGCAACGGAAAAGCAAAACCTGAATTTTTTAAGGCAGCTTTAACTCTTTCTCGCGATTCTTGGACTGCTGTATCAGGTAAACCGACAACTACGGTTTTGGGTAATCCGCCAGCAACATCTACTTCCACCCCAACTTTGATCGCATTAATGCCAATAATTGCTGCACTCCAAACCCTAGCAAGCATGAATAATGAAGATAATGACTAATTTTTGTCAGTATAGGCTTTCAGACTGGAATTACCTAACCGAGAATTTACGAATATTTTCTATTCCGCTAGACCACGCTGTTTTAAAATTGCACCTGTGACTAGCAAAATTAGCTGATAAAAACTATGAGCGATACCATTTTTGGTAAGATTATCCGTCGGGAAATACCAGCAAATATTGTTTACGAAGATGATTTGGCTTTAGCTTTTAAAGATGTTCAGCCTCAAGCACCTACTCATATTCTCGTGATTCCCAAACAACCAATTCCTCGTCTATCAGATTCAAGCGAAGCAGACCAAAGTTTATTAGGTCATTTATTATTAACTGTAAAAAAAGTTGCCAAACAAGCAGGATTAAAAAATGGCTATCGAGTGGTAATTAATAATGGTGATGATGGCGGTCAATCGGTCGATCATTTACATTTCCATATTTTAGGCGATCGCCAGATGCAATGGCCACCAGGATAAATAGTTTTACTGTTTAAAATAAACTCCAGTAAAAATATAGAAAAAAAATTAATTCTTGATTGAATCTTTTTATTTAATAGCACTCCTGAGTTTAATTACCTGGTTGTCTTTGGGCATTATTTATTTAGAGATTACCAAAATCAATAATTAACTTAGGAGTATTTTTTAATGAAAAAACTTTTAAATTTATTATTAATATCTGCCGTTTTTAATACTATTGGGTTAACTGCCACAGCCCAATCTGACTCAGAATGTCTAATTTTAGATGCCAATGGTCAACCAATGGATCTTAGTCATCTTTGTAACGGTCAAGTTACCCCTAAAACCAACAATTCTAATCTTTCAAATTCTTCCTCTAATCCAGGTATTTTTACTGCCAAAATTAAAAGAAGAGAATTTGGCATTCCTGTAATTGATGTTCAATTTAATAATCAACATACTTTTGAGATGTTAGTAGATACGGGAGCAAGTTTAACCATACTTACTGAAAAAATGGCACAAACACTTCAAATTCAGCCAGAAGGAAATATGTTACTTTACACTGCTAACGATTCTGTTTATGTTCCTAGAAGTCGAGTTCCTTCCGTTACTACTGCTGGAATTAGAAGTCAAAATTTAG
Organism: Stanieria sp. NIES-3757; assembly: GCA_002355455.1. Lineage (NCBI taxonomy): Bacteria > Bacillati > Cyanobacteriota > Cyanophyceae > Pleurocapsales > Dermocarpellaceae > Stanieria > Stanieria sp. NIES-3757. Next base: position 1,530,350 of record AP017375.1, on the reverse strand, counting down.
ATGTTGCGATCGCACCTTCTCTAGATATTGGTTTACTCGGACAAAACTTCTTTGGTCACTACGATATCACGATCAAACAAGACGCGATCGAATTTAAAGCAAGATAAAAAAAAACCACGGTTAACCGTGGGATACCAACACGAGGTGTGAAGTAAACTTAAATAATTTTGTTAATTTCTTCTCGCTAAGAACGATAACAAAAAACTACCTGAGTAGCCATTATTAAAGAAATCCTACACCTCTAACGTAATTTTAGAATTAGAAAGTGAAAGTGGTTCTAACGACACCGATAATTGCATCATCATCACCTTCTTCGCCATCGGGAGCATTAAGCCAAATTACACCAGGAGTAACAGAAATGTTGTCGTTTAGTTGATACTTGTAGAAACCCTCTACGTGGAGAGGAATATCATCTGTCTCTCCATTGTAAGGTTCTGCACCAACCACAATACCACCTAAACTACCTTCTTTAACCAAATCTGGGAAAGATAAACCAGCACCATAAGACCAAATTTCTGCATCTTGGTCGTCATTAGCTGCAGCAGTAGCATCGGTGTACATACCAAAAGCGTTGATAGCTATTTTTGAAGAAAGTTGGAACGATCCTTGTACCCCATAGGAGTTAGTATTTAAAGCTCCATCGAGAGGACTTTTAGCACTAGATGTACCTACACCTAAATCGAAGATGGTGTTGTCATCTTCTGTAAAATACCCGCGAACGTAGGTTGCAGCCAACTGTAATTTTTCAAAAGGACTAAAAGTGATTTGTCCTAGAGCAGAGTATTCACCGTTGAATAAACCGTTACCTTCATTAGGATCGGGAGCATTACCGCCAAAATAACCGGCACTAACAGTTAATGTTTCAAAGGGTGTAAAGTTAACTCCAAGACCACCACCAGCACCTAAGCCAATCTTGTAAATAGGACTAGATTCACCAAAGCTAGAAAGAGAACCAGTTGCTCCAGTAAAAGAATCTAAATAAGGACTAACAGTTGGTACAAAATCTTGCCAGAGAGGATAAGCTGCGGGTAAATAAACTTGGATTTTGTCACCAATGGGGAAATAGTAAGCTAACCAGCCAAGATTAACATCATTTTCGCTGGGAGATGTTTGATAGGTGAGCGCACCAGTTTCCAGAGGCGTATCATCATCCGAGTTAAAAAGACCTGCATTAGAAGCATCCAAGCGAGTGTAGAGTGAATCTTTCCCGGTAAAGCTAGACACGAAGGCTAAACGAACTCGGTCTTGAAAAACAACTTGGTTCCCGTAGTTAAATTCTTGAGAGACACCAAAAACGGCTTCCCCTTGCAATTTAGTGGTGGTAGAAAACTGATGGTCTTCCAAGAAAGCGGTACGACTTTCAAGATCGTCAACTCGACCGCCTAAAGTAGCTAGTTCCGCTTCAAACTCTTGAGTGAGTCGATTGAGGGTATCTAAATCTTCACGTAACACTGATTCAGAAGAAGCAATCAAACGCTCAATTTGATTGAGACAGGAGTTTAAACCAGCAGCAAATTCATAACGGGATAACGCTTGACTTCCGCGATAGGTTTGATTCGGATAACCTACAATACAACCGTAACGATCTACTAATGAACGAAGTGCTTCATAAGCCCAGTCTGTTGGAGAAACGTCTCTAAGTTGATTGACATTCGTAACTTGATTGAGCTGGTCTTTTTTGCCTTCTTGGTTATAGTTTTCTACTTGATTGAGTAACTGACTATTATCAGTTTCTGGAGTAGTTTGAGCTATTAAAGTTTCAGCGTTACTAGGAGTTGCTCCAAGAGCTAAACCAACGATCGCTGGACTAACCAACAACAAACTACGTAGTAATCTATACATAATTTCCTCACACCTTTAGTATTACTACTTACATTAATATTCAAATTAACTATGTAAGAGTGTAAATTGCTCAAGCCAAATTAGCAAATTTTTTTAAGTTTTTTTTGTATTCTAGGATACAAAAGACTGTCAAAAATTAACTTGATGTGGTATCCTTAGCTCCGCCCTGCTTGAAGACGAAGCTAATTGTTAAATCCAGGTGAATTTGAGAAAATTGTCAGGAAATGATTAAGAATTAAGAACCCAGTTCACCAGAGTTCTTACAGGAAAACCTGTCGCCCCTACATTATTTACACCGCTTGGTTTGTCTGTCCACACTGGACCAGCAATATCTAAGTGTACCCAAGGAGTATCTTTAATAAATTGCTTCAAGAATAAAGCAGCCGTAATGGAGCCTCCAGCGCGAGGACCTGTATTTTTCATATCGGCAATAGCAGATTTCATGCCATCAAAATAAGGTTCTTCCAAAGGCATTTGCCAGAATTTTTCTCCTGCTAATTCTGCTGCGGTTTTGATTTGACTGGCTAAGTTGTCATCCGTACTCCATAAACCAGCAATCTGATCTCCTAAAGCAATGATACAAGCTCCCGTCAGAGTTGCTAAATCAACGATCGCGTCTACGCCTAATTTTTCCGCATAGATTAGCGCATCAGCTAAAGTTAATCTTCCTTCAGCATCAGTGTTGTTAACTTCAATAGTTTTGCCATTAGCAGCTTTGAGGATATCCCCAGGGTGCATCGCGCGACCACTAATCATGTTTTCTGTAGCTGCACAAATAAAATGAACTTCTACGTCTGGTTTGAGTTGAGCGATCGCTTTGGCTGCACCAAGGGTAGCTGCACCACCACCCATATCCATTTTCATGGTCTCAATGCCACTTCCTGAAACTTTGAGATTGAGTCCACCAGAATCAAAAGTCAAACTCTTACCGACAATGGCTACTTTCCTTTTGGGTGTTACCGTAGGTTTGTAGACAAGATGAATAAATTTGGGCGGAATGTCAGAAGCCTTGGCTACACCTAAAAATGCGCCCATTCCCTGTTCAAACTGTTCACATTCTTCTTGTTCGAGAATTTCTAGACTCAAGCCATACTCAGACGCGATCGCTTCTGCGGTAGCTGCCATCGTTAGAGGTGTAACTTCGTTAGCAGGAGCATTAACTAATTCTCGCGCCAAAATCACCCCAGAAGCCACAATTTCAGCCTTATGAATCGCTGCATCTTGACCACTTAAACCCAATAAATCAACAGTTTCTAATTTGATTTCTTTTTCTTCTGGTTCAGACTTAAAACGGTTATCTTGATGAAGAGCTAGTAAAATCCCCTCAGCAATTGTTTGGGCAACGGCATCGGGCGATCCTTGAATGGGAAAACTAAGAGCAAGACTGTGGTCTTTCTTTGCTAACCTAACGACTGTAGCAGCAGTATTTTGATAACTTTCTAGTTTAAAATTATCTGACTTACCCAAACCTACCAAAACCAGTTTGCGGAGGGAAGTATTGCCCATTAAACGAGTTACTGCTGTAGTCCCACTTTTACCTTCAAATTCTTCTACCGCAATTAATTCTTGAATTGTACCTGCTAATTTTTCATTGAGTTGGGCTAGCTCACCAGTTAATTCTGTTTCTCCGTCAAAAATACCGATAGCGAGAGTATCGCCTGTCCAATCTAATAATGACCGATCTGTAGCTAGAATTTGCATTCTGAATTTTTGCTCTCTTAAAATTAGGATATTTCTTATTGTCACATTACTATTTTGCCGAACATTGCACGCACTAACAGAAATCGATCGGATAAAATTTTGTCGTAGCGTCGAGGTAAAAACAACTAACTTGGCGATTACTTTAAGGGAAGTTCAGTAATTTCAACTATTTAAAGATAATTGAGTTTCGACATAATTGCTATATTGGGTGTAAATTGGATTCGACTCATACAGATCAAGCAATAAATACTACACATTACCGGGAGTGATAAATCAAAGTGGGGTTTTTTAAACGTTTAACCCTGTCAAGGGATATAGGAATCGATCTAGGTACTGCTAACACGCTTATCTACATATCAGGCAAAGGAATTGTTTTGGAAGAGCCATCAGTAGTGGCAATTGACAGCAAAACAGAAGAACCAAGAGCAGTCGGCAGAGAAGCTAAATGTTTATTGGGGAAAGCTCCAGAAAACATTAAAGCAATTCGTCCTCTGAAAAATGGGGTGATTGCTGATTTTGATGCTACGGAAATTATGCTCAAGGAATTTATTCGTCAAGTCTACGAAGGTAATCCTTTAGTTCATCCTCGGATGGTAATTGGTATTCCTAGTGGAGTGACTAAAGTAGAGCGTCGAGCGGTGATGGAAGCTGCGGTTCAAGCTGGAGCTAGAGAAGTAGATTTAATAGAAGAACCTCTTGCAGCAGCAATTGGGGCAGGATTACCAGTTACCGAACCAATTGGCAACATGATTGTTGATATTGGTGGTGGGACGACAGAGGTAGCGGTAATTAGTTCTCAAGGTAAAGTTGTCAGCGAATCAATTAGGATTGCTGGTGATGAATTAACTTGGTCAATTGCCAATTATTTGAAACATACTTATAAACTTGCGATTGGAGAAAATACGGCTGAAAATCTCAAAATTAAATTGGCTTCGGTTCATCCCATTGGTAAAGTAGAAAAAGATGAATCAACCGTAGAAGTAAGAGGTCTTCATCTCATTTCTGGGTTACCTAGAACCGTTACCCTCAAAATAATTGAAATTCGAGAAGCGATCGCAGATCCAGTTAAAAAAATTGTCGAAGCTGTTAAAATTACGCTCGAACAAACCCCTCCCGATTTGGCAGCAGATATTATCGACCGCGGAATTATGTTGGCAGGAGGTGGAGCTAATTTGAAAGGATTAGATGCTTTGATTAGTCATGAAACTGGAATCGTCACTCATATAGCTCCCGAACCATTAAAATGTGTGGCTTTGGGTACTGGTCGAGTCTTAGAAGATAAAACTCTCGACAAAGTTTTGAGCGATCGCTCTCAATTAATTTGAGTTGTTCTAGCTCTCAATTAACTACTTGAATCAATATTAACCAATTAAGCCAAAACTGATGCATCGTTGGTGGGATCGATACGGTTTTCAAGCAACTGTTACAGTTGCAGTTATTAGCATTGCTTGGTTACTTAAACAAAGCCAAACCGCCGTCTTAACTGAAGCTTACTATTTTTTAGTGAGTCCTTTGCAGTCAAAACAGCAGTTAATTTTGGAAGATAGATTAAGTAATGCTCGTATTTTGGAATTAGAACAGCAAGTTACTGAACTAAAACAAGAAAATCAGCAATTTAAACAGTTAATTAACTCTGATAATACCAAAAAATCTTCTCAAGTAATAGCCCCAATTATTGGCAGAAGTATCCAAGGTTGGTGGAACCAAGTTACTTTGGGTAAAGGTAGTCAGGATGGCATTCAACCAGGATTTATCGTTTCAGGAATTGGTGGTGTGGTAGGTAGAGTGATTCAAGTCACTCCTCATACCAGTAGAGTTGCTTTGATTAGCGATCCTGATAGTCGTGTCGGGGCAATAGTAAGTCGTAATCGTCAGTTTGGGTTTATTCAAGGGAAAGATTCTCAAACCTTGGTGATGCGTTTTTTTACTAAAGTTAGCGATCTTAAACCTGGAGATGCGATCGCAACTTCTAATCTGAGCAATCTCTATCCACCTGGTTTACCAATTGGAACAGTGAAATCGGTTAACTTTGAAACCAGTTCAGTTCCAGAAGCGGAAGTTGAGTTAACTGCCCCCATTGATGTCTTGGAATGGGTGGTTGTCGATGCTTTTAAACCAAAACTAAACCTGAGTCCGTAAATGTTCAATCTAACCAAAACTCCTAACGGTTTCTTACAATTATTAAATGGATTGATTATTTGCACTTCTGTTTGGCTCTGCTCAATCTTAGTCTTGCTTCATTTACCAGGGATGGAGTTACTAGGAGTAAGTCCCAACTGGTTTCTAATTTGGCTGGTTGCCTGGAGTGTCAAGCGACAGGTTTGGCAAGCTGCGATCGCAGGATTAGCTTTGGGTTTGATTTATGATGGCATGACTACTTCTGAGCCTTCTCACATTTTAAGTTTTATTTTAGTAAGTGTTTTAACGACTAAACTCAATAAACAGCGGTATATTGGCGAAGATTTTATATCTGTGGCTTTAATTGTCTTTTTTATGGCAATTATGACGGAAACCGTCTTAGCAATTCAATCGATTTGGCAATCTACTCTTTCTTTGAGTGTGATTTGGCAAAATTATCAGCGTATTGCAATTATTTCGGCAGTTTTGAGCAGTCTTTGGGCTCCTGCTCTTTATTTTCCTTTAGAAAGATGGTGGGAATACGTTCGTCAGCAAGAAAGACTTTAAATTTTTTGTTGCTCAACTGTCCAAACAGTAAAATCAGGGGTGTGACACCCCTGTCTTTGAACAGAAGAAAAGTTTAATTAAATTAGTTTAGTAGTGAAGATAACCAGGAATATCTGATTGGTATTGGTCAGCACTATTGTCAACACTTTGGTCGGTATAGTTACCGTAACCTTGAGTAATACCAGTATTTTGACCAGCTTGTAAAGAATTTTGGATTTGGGGATCGGCACTATAACCATTTGCATCTAGCTGGGTTTGATACAAATCATTAGAAACGCTTTGGTCGGTAACATTACCATAACCTTGAGTTAAGGAGTGGTTAGCTCCGCCTTGAACATTGCCTTGAACTTGTGGACTAGCAAAGGCAGCTACGGGAGCAAGAGCTAAAGCAAAAGTGGAGAGCAGGAGAGCAGCTTTTTTCATTTTTATAGACCTCAGAAGGAAAGTTTGTTTGTCTTCACTTTCTGATTACGTAGGCATTCAATTTTTTATGCAGATGATTCTTTTTTTTAGAAAAATGTTTTAAATAGCGATCGCTATTTAAAACTAGATTTGAGACAAATACTAGTTACAAACCGATTTGAAACAACATTTCTAAATGTTTATTTAAAGGTGCAATTGTATTAGCTGCGATCGCGCCACTAGCTGCTACGGGTGGTAAACCAATCCCTGGGAAGGTTGAATCTCCACAACACAAAAATCCAGCTAAAGGTGTAGTTGAACCTGAAAATAAACCTTGATTGGCTGCAATAGCAGGGCCATAAGTACCACAATGACGACGTAAAAAACGTTCGTGGGTTAAGGGTGTACCTATCAAAGTTTCTTCACAACGGGAACGAATATCGGGAATAATTCTAGCCAATGCTTGCCACATTACTTCTGCTCGTTCTTGTTTTAACTGGGCATAAGCTTCACTACGACGATCTAATCCTTGCCACAAAGAGTAAGGTTCATTGCCAGGGGTATAGACGTGAATCACGTGTTTACCTGGAGGTGCTAGAGAAGGGTCTAAAACTGAGGGGATGGAAACTACGACAACATTTTGTGGTGCATTAATACCTTTGTTCCAATCATTGACCACGATGTAATGACATTGCAAATCTTCAGCTAATCCTGTCGCGTCAATACCTAAATGCAAATGGAGAAAACTATCGCATTCTGGAGTTGCTTGTCTTTCTTGAATAAAGCTGTCTGGTAATGCACCTGATGGTAATAATTTTAAACTGTCCCAAACCGAAGCATTAGAGACAACGGCTGTAGTAGCTTTAATTTCTTGCCCCCCTCGTAAGCGAACTCCTACTGCACGATTGTTTTTAACTACAATCTCTTTAACGTGGGCATTGAGTAACAGTTTGCCACCATGTCTAGTTAATGCGTTTACTAGTGCTTCTACCATCGCACCGCTACCGCCCACAGGATAATCTAACACTACTCCAGGTTTGTACCATTCAGCAAACATAAATGCCATTTCTGCCCCACTTGTCCCAGTGGCAGGTAATCCTGAAAGAAGAAAACATAATAAATCTAGCCAATTACGGATAAAGGAATCGCTGACAACTTCATCCATAATCTTGCTAAAAGGTTGTGTTAGTTGCAGAAGATTAGGAGTATGGCGAAGTAGAGCAGGTAAATATCGCCCTACTGTAATAGTTGCAGCCCAATCATTTCTAATCGCTAAAGTAGGAAGGGCATTAACCGCTTCTGCCAAAGGCTGCATGACGCGCTGTAAGTCTCGCCATTGTTGAACAGCCTGATTTCCTCGCAGCTTGGCTAAAACCTCGCAAAAATGATCCGCCCCAACAGTGGTATCAAAATCCCCTTCTGGTAAGCAACAACCCCAGGTATCATAATTAATCCATTCTAATTCTGCTTCAAGGGCATCGAAAACTTGACGCAGAGGATTAGTAGAAGGGCTGTAAGACATTCCAGAATAAAGAGAGGGACCCGAATCAAACTTGAAACCATTTCGTTCAAAAGCATGGGCTGCACCTCCAGCGATCGCATGACTTTCACAAACTATGACCTGAAAACCATAACGTGCTAGTAAAGCAGCACAAGATAAACCACCAATTCCACTACCAATGATTACTATATCTGCTGTTTCTAGATGAGAAGTTGTCATAATTTTGCTGTGTTGATTAACTCTTAAAAAATGTAACAAACTTCTCTGTTTATCTTTTAAATTAACTCGATAATTTGATCTTGAGCTTCGGTAAAAACATCTTTAATTAATGATTCCCAGGATTCGTATTCTTGAGCGTAATCAGGATTGCGAACCACTAAAAATTCATAATTTGGGTCTACACTGAGATGAAGAGTGACTCGATAAGAAGTTCCGCTTTTTTGATAATCACGAGCATTTTCAATGGCTACATAGCAATTTTTAATTGAATGGCAGACAGCTTCTAATTGATTTAAATGTTGTTTGATTAAGCAATTAACTTCTTGATTTTGTTCGAGATTGAGGTAGTTGATAGTTGGAGTAAGATTCATTGATTAAATTAAAATTTTTCTATAGTGATTTATAGTTTGAAATAACTTTTTACTTTGTCCTTCCACCATAAGCAAGATTTAAACTTAAATTTACCGTTTAAAAATTAATTAGATATATTTTTATAACTATAGATAGATGTATCTTTTTATTGAAGTTCAAATTTTTACTTTTAACGAAGCAATGAACATCAACTACAGATCAGCGACCAAATTCGAGCAAAATTAATCATCGCCAAGTTTGTTCTTAAATGCGATCGCTTTTTACGGCTAGCTACACTTACAATAATCATGATTGGTCAATTATTTAAAATAAAAATGTTTAATTATTACCAAACAAATCAGACAGAGCAACAAAACCAAAAACAGTTTCAAGCCAAAGAATTAGAGAGCTATTTTCCTCCTCATCAACTTAAAAATGGTTTATTAATGACTTTGCATATTGCTTTTAGAGCCAGTAAAACTTGGGAGAAAAATGTTTTAGAAACAGAACCTTTCTATCAAGAAAAGATTTTTTTAGGAGCGCAAGAAGTTCCTATTTATGGATTAGTTGCTATTCCAAACCAAGCTAAAGGTACGATTATCGGGACTTATGGAATTACTGGAGATTTAAATAATCAATGGTTTCTAAGAATTTTAGGTAGAAAAGCCTACGCTAGAGGTTATGCCGTTGTACTGTTTGACTGGCGCGGACATGGGAAAACGGCTCAATTATCTTCTACTCTTACTTCTGATGGTTTGTATGAAGGAGAAGATTTTGTCAAAATTGCGGGCTGCGAAGCAGAACCCTTCGGGGTCGCTGCAAAAGAGATGGGATGTCCTGCACCTTTTTGGTTTACAGGGTATTCTTTAGGAGGACAATTGGCATTATGGGGAATTAAATCAGCTTTAAATCATCCAGATATTGCTGGTGGTGCAGTAATTTGTCCTAGTTTAGATTCTAATCGTTCTTTGACTTATTTAGAACAACATCCTTTTGGTAAATATGTAGAAAAAAAGATTGCTCAAAGTTTAAAACAACTTGCTTTAAAACTTCATTCTTATCATCCTCATGAGTTTGATTTGGCAGCAATTAATCGAGCAAATAGTATTAGAGGTTTTGACCGCGAATTAGTTATTAATAGATTAGGTTTTAGTTCGCCTGAAGAATATTATGAAGCTTGTAATGCCCTTTATTTATTACCTCAATTAACTAAACCTACTTTAATTCTTTATGCAGAAGACGATCCTCTATTCGATCCGCAAATTATCCCCGATTTAAAACAAGCTTGTGAGGAGAATTCAGCGATAGATTTAATCTTAACTAAGTATGGGGGTCATGTTGGTTATATTAGCAATAAAACTTGTCAAAAAAACTACGGCGATCGCGATTGTTGGTGGGCATGGAATCGAGTTTTAGATTGGTGCGATCAAAATTTTAATTAGTTTTGATGAGCCTGATAAAAATCAATCATAGTTTGGCGATAAAATAACGGCATACCTGTATCAAAATACTGTCCTTGAACTAAGTAACCAAGCGCGTCTTGCTGTTGACGTAATTTATCTAAGCAAGTAGTTAACTGAAATTCTCCTTTAAATCGGTAATTATTATTAATATCTTCTGCTAGTAAATCAAAAATTTTTGACTCAAGGATATACATCCCAAATACACCTAAAAATTCATCCTCTTTCATTCCATTAACTTTTAAATTTTTTCGCGCATATTCTAAACTTGGTTTTTCATATATTTCAGTTATTTCTAAAAGCGAATTTGACTGTTGCCAAACCCCAGTAACGCAGCCTGCTTTATGAATTATTTCGGCTGACATGATTGTCAAACCAATAATATTTTGTTCAAATTGTTGATAAACATCAAGCATTTGTTTAGCACAAGAGCGATCGGTATTAGTTGTATAAACATGATCGCCTAGTAACAATAAAAAAGGTTCTTGCTCAACCCAATCTTTAGCACAATAAACTGCATGACCATATCCTTCTTGTTCTGTTTGAATCAGAATAGTAATTTGTTTACCTAAATCTTGTAAATATTGACTATATTCCTGATTTTCAAGAGATAATTTTTTAAATAATTCTGGTTTGGGAGGTGCTTTAAACAAATCAGTAAATAATTCTTGATCTTCTGGTTGAACAACAATTCCAACTTGTTCTATCCCTGCATTAATTGCTTCTTCTACAATTGCTATAATAATTGGTTTGGCTCGTCCATCACCATCAATAATCGGAAACAATTCTTTTTTGACAATTTTTGTAGCAGGAAATAATCGAGTACCAAAACCAGCAGCAGGAATTAAAGCTTTACGAACTTTCTGTTGAGACATATTTTAAATTATAAAAAAACTAAGTTAATTAACAATTGCTCTCATACTGGAGTTTAGCTTAAGTTTGAGAGAAGAATGTCTCCAGGTAAATTAAAATTTCTTTGCTTTTGAGAGAAAGTTAGGTTTTCTTTTTACTTTACTCAATTAGAATGTTGAGGAGGGCGTGAAAAAGCCTATTCTTATGTAATCTGGATTCCATTTATAAACAAGCAATTTTCCTCTTTTTTACTCTCTAGGGTAACCAATACCAATCATGACGAATAAATTACTTTTTATTTAGAATTAATAAATTTAAGCAAATAATTATTTATTTGTATTACATTTAAAAAACCAAAAGTTATCTAAATAGCGCATAGATATTAATTAATTAAATAGTTTATTTATAACTATGACTATTTCTTTTGTGATCGCAAGTAATTTACTTTTTGGTCAATAGATAAAATTGCCGATTCCAAAAAGTTAAAAATATAGTTTGAATCAGTAAATTTCCAATTATTTTAGTTAATTATTAATTTTTTCAATACATATTTAATTTTTATTTTTCGATCTTTTTTTATGTTAAATTCAATTGATTAATTCTACCGTTAAACAAAAAATAAATTAAGTAAAAACCGAACAATCAACAAATTTAAAAATAAAAAAACTGGATTTAAATAACAATATTTACAAATGTTTTCCGAACATATTACAGAAATTGATTTATCAAAAATTCTGATCCGTAATCCTTTAATTGTAGCCTCCTACCGCAAAATTACTGAGGCTATTGTTTTAATGAGTGCTGGTAGAACAACCTGTTCTTTAACCTGTGAAATTGATTTAGAACAGTCTCAAATTTTTACTGAAACTCAATCTAGTTGTGTTTTGGTGGTCGAAAATAATCACTTAATCGGCATCCTGACAGAACGGGATGTATTGCAACTGGCAACTAAGGAACAGCCTCTCACAGAAATTGCGATCGCCGAGGTAATGAGCCATCCTGTCGTGACTCTGCCAGAATCTCAATCTACTGACTTATTTGTAATTTTAAATTTATTTCAGAAGCATCAAATTCGACACCTACCGATAGTTGATGAGCATGAACAAATAGTAGGAATACTGACCTATGAAAGTCTACTACAACTTTTTGGCTTAATTGATTGGTTACGTTTGCGCCAAGTAACTGAAGTGATGACCAATGATGTAGTTTATGCCAAACCAACTACTTCTGTAGCTCAACTAACTCAACTTATGGCAGATCATCAAGTAAGTTCAGTTGTGATTGTAGAAGAGTCGGAATCAAAAGAAACTCAAAACTTAGGAATTGTTACCGAACGAGATTTAGTGCAGTTACTTGCTTTAGGACTAAATTTGGCTCAAGTTCAGGTACAGCAAATCATGAGTAGCTCGGTCTTGTCTGTAGAACCAGATACCACTCTTGATTCAGTTTGGATGCTGATGCAACAAGAGCAGATCGAGCAGGTATTGATAAAAGATCATCAAGACTCATTATTAGGTATGGTTACACCAACTAATTTGTTAGACGTTTTCAACCCTGTGGAAATTTATCGCCTGGTGGACAAGCTAGCAAAACGAGTATTGCAACTAGAAGCAGAAAAACTAGAACTGATAGCAAGCCAAACACGAGAATTAGAGAAACAAGTACAAAAACGTACTACCGAATTACAAACTCAGTATCAAAAAGAACGTTTAGTAGCAGATATCACTAGCCAAATTCGACAATCTTTAAACCTACAAAATGTCCTCAATACAACAGTGGATGCAGTACGCTCGTTTTTACAATGCGATCGCGTCTTACTGTATCGGTTCGATCATAATTTGAATGGAAACGTTGTGGTCGAGTCGGTCAGTAGAGTTGAGTTATCCATTCTTAATCGACAAATTAATGATCCTTGTTTAAAGTCTAAGTGGTATGACCTCTATCTAAACGGTTGGATCACTAGTATTGATGATATTGAAACAACTGCAATTCAACCTTGCCATAAGAAACTGTTAGCTAATCTTCAGGTACGTGCTAATCTAGTCTTGCCCATTTTACAAGATTCTTATTTGTGGGGATTATTAATTGTCCACGAATGTTTTCAGCCTCGCTATTGGCATAGTTCAGACGTAAATTTACTCAAACAAATTTCCGACCAGGTAGCGATCGCTCTCCAACAAGCAGCAGTCTACGAACAAGTCCAAATCGAACTGGAAGAACGACGACGTACAGAACAAATCTTACGAGAAAGCGAAGCACAGCTTAGATTAGCTTTTGAAGCAGCCTGCATGGGAAGTTGGAACTGGAATATTCAAAAGGGCAAAATCAAATGGTCAGCTAATATGGAAGCCTTGTTTGGGTTAGCACCAGGAGAGTTTGATGGCTCTTACGAAATGTTTGTGGCTAGACTCCATCCAGAAGACCGCGACCGCGTTTTAAAAGAAATTGACATGGCTGTCGCAACGGGAGCAAATTATAATATTGAATTTCGGGTTGTTTATCCTGATGGCACAATCCGTTGGTCTTTAAATAAGGGAAAAGTTTTTTACGATCAAAATGGGCAACCAATTCAAATGGCTGGCGTGTATTTAGACATTACTGAGCGCAAAGCTATTGAAACTGAGTTATATCAATTTAACCAAGAATTAGAACAACGAGTAGCAGAACGCACAGCAGATTTGCAACAAAGCGAAGCTCGTCTCCAAGAAGCCCAAAAGATTGCTCGGATGGGCAATTGGGAATTTGATGTTATTACTGAAAAAATTACTTGGTCACCTGAAGTCTTTTTAATTTTTGGATTTGAGTTAGGAAGCAGTGAACCAATTTACAAAGATTTAAATCAATATATCCACCCCGATAGTCGAGAGCATCATCAATTCTTAGTTGACAGAGCAATTGTCCAAGGAAAATCCTATGAAACAGACCTCAAAATTCTTCGCCAAGATGAAACTTCAGGCTACATTTTTGTCAAGGGACAAGTGGTGTGTAATCAAGAAGGTCAGGTAACCCGTTTGTTTGGCATTGTTGTAGACATTACAGAACGTAAACAAACCGAACTGGAAAATTATCAATTGAAAGAACGGTTACAATATTTGCTCTCCTCTAGTCCCACAATAATTTTTGCCAGTAAATCAGAGGGAGACTTTGGAGCAACTTTTATCAGCAATAATATTCAAAATATATTAGGTTACACACCAAAAGAATTTCTAGCTGATTCAGAATTTTGGCTCAGTCGCATTCATCCAGAGGATTTATCCAGAGTATTAGCAACACTGCCTCAAATTTTAGAGTTTGGACACGTTCGCTACGAGTATCGTTTTTTAGATAAAAATGGTAATTATCGCTGGATGCAAGACGAATCCCAACTAATAGTCAACCAAGAAGGAAAAGCAGTTGAGATTGTTGGCTCTTTTTCTGATATTACAGAACGCAAACAAACCGAAGCAGCATTAGAGCAATATACTCGTGAAGTTGAAGATTTGTATGATAATGCACCATGCGGATACCATTCCCTAGATGCTGAAGGGCGATTTATCAGAGTCAACCAAACAGAGTTGCAATTGTTAGGCTATACTCGCGCGGAAATGATTGGTAGAGGTATTTGGGAATTTTTTACGGAAACTAGTCAAAAAAATTTCTCAAAAAACTTTCCCCTTTTCAAGCAACAAGGTCGGATTAAAGATCTTGAATACGAAATGGTCTGTAAAGATGACAGCGTTTTACCCGTAATGATTAGTGCGATCGCTGTTAAAGATAAAGATGGAAAACTACTATACAACCGAGCAACTCTCGTTGATATTAAAGACCGCAAACAAGCCGAACTAGCTCTGCAAGCTTCAGAAGCCAAGCTCCAAGGTATTATTCAGAGTGCGCCTGGTTCAATTACCACCTTTGACCGCCAAGGAACAATAACCTATATCAATAGGACAACTGAGGGTTTTTCTCTTGAACAGGTCATTGGTAAAAATATCTCAGAATTTTTATTACCCCAATATCACAACCTACAAACCCAGGGTCTAGAGCAGATCTTCGAGCAAGGTAAAACTGTTCAATGTGAGGTAGAAGGTTATCTTGACACTTTAGGAAATACAGCTTGGTATAGGGTGCAAAGCAGTCCAGTGTGGGATGGTGAGCGAGTAGTAATGGGAATTTCCAACGCGATCGATATTAGCGACCTCAAACGAGCAGAAACGGCTCTACGGGAAAGTGAAAATCGTTACGCGACTTTGGCAGAAACAGCACCAGTTGGGATTTTTCGGGTTGATACTAAGGGTAAATGTCTTTATGTCAACAGTTATTGGCTTGAAATGACTAAAATAGCTTCTAAAGAGGAAGCTTTGGGAGATGGCTGGATCAAAGCTTTGCATCCAGAAGACCGCGAGCAACTCATCGCTAAATGGTCTCAAAGTATTAAACAGCAAAAATTTTATTGCAATGAAGCTAGATTTCTCCGTCCTGATGGTAGTATTGTCTGGTTTTTCTGTCGGGCATTACCCGAAATTAATCTAGCTGGTGAGATTGTTGGCTACATCGGTACTGTAACTGATATTAGCGAAC
The DNA here is from genome assembly GCA_002355455.1 of Stanieria sp. NIES-3757. Lineage (NCBI taxonomy): Bacteria > Bacillati > Cyanobacteriota > Cyanophyceae > Pleurocapsales > Dermocarpellaceae > Stanieria > Stanieria sp. NIES-3757. The sequence goes on along the minus strand of AP017375.1, from coordinate 1,514,780 downwards.
TCAAACATATAGAAGCAGCACTAAGAGAAAGTGAACGCCGTTATGCAACCTTGGCAGAAAATATTCCTGTTGCTCTGTTTCGATTTAATTCAGAAGGCGACTGTATATATGTTAATGAGCGTTGGGAAGCCATGACAGGAAGACCGACTGAGTCAGCATTGGGAAGAGGTTGGATTGAAGCCATTCATCCAGAAGACCGCGATCGCATAAAAAAAGAAAGTAAAAAAAAATTGACCGAGTCAAGTAGATTTCAATCTGAAGGAAGGCATTTACTTCCTGATGGTACGATTAAATGGTTTCTGAGCCAAACCCTGCCTGAAATCGATTCTGATGGTCAACAAATCGGTTTCTTTGGTACCTTGACAGATATTACCGAGCGCAAAAAAGCAGAACACATTATTCGTCAACAAGCACAAAGAGAATTATCGTTACGATTAATTACTCAACGGATTCGTCAATCTCTTGATTTAAATACTATTTTTCATACTGCTGTTCAAGAAATTCGCCAATTATTTAACGCTGAAAGGGTTGTTATTTACCGCTTTAACTTTGACTGGAGCGGTAGCTTTGTTGCCGAATCAATGACAGAAGGATGGACACCATTAGTAGGGACTTTCCCCAAAATCAACGATACCCATTTGCAAGATACTCAAGGTGGTAGATATGCTCAAAATGAAACTTTTGCTGTTGATGATATTTATCAAGCAGGTCATTCTAAATGTCACCTTCAGTTATTAGAACAATTTGAAGCCAAAGCCTACGTAATCGCTCCGATCTTTCTTGGCGATCACTTATGGGGTTTGTTAGCTGCTTATCAAAACTCTTCTCCTCGTCATTGGGAAAAAGATGAAATTTCTTTGCTACGTCAAATTGGTTGGCAACTTAGTGTTGCTCTTCAACAAGCAGATTTATTTAAACAGCTTCAAAGAGAATTAGCAGAGAGAAAACAAGCAGAAGCAAAACTTCAGGAAATGAATCAACAATTAGAATTAAGTAATCGACAATTGGAACGTGCTACTTCTCTCAAGGATGAGTTTCTCGCCAACATGAGCCACGAATTCCGTACCCCTCTCAACACGATCTTAGGAATGTCTGAAGCTTTGCAAGAAGAAGTATTTGGTAACCTCAACGAAGAACAGCAAAAAACCATTGTCACAATTGAAAGTAGTGGTAGACACCTGTTGGAATTAATCAACGATATTCTCGATCTAGCCAAAATCGAAGCAGGAAAATTAGAATTAAACATCGCTCCTACTTGCGTCCAAGAACTATGTCAATCTAGTTTGATATTTATTCAACAACAAGCTCTTAAAAAAAGAATTCAACTGAATATCAACATTACGTCAGACTTAGGGCTTATTCAAGTCGACCGACGGCGGATGCGACAAGTTTTAATTAATTTGCTTAATAATGCAGTGAAATTTACTCCTTCGGGTGGGTTAATCACCTTGGAGGTTCAAGTAGAAACAGCAGCGCAATTAATCTGTTTTTCCGTAATTGATACAGGTATTGGTATTGCTACTGAAAACCTCACAAAACTCTTTCAACCTTTTATTCAAATTGATAGTGCCTTAAATCGTCAGTATTCGGGAACTGGTTTAGGACTTAGCCTGGTTAAACAAATTATTGAACTTCATGGCGGTTATATTACTGTCAATAGTGAAGTAGATTGCGGTAGTTGTTTTAAAGTTTGTTTACCATATAACCCCCAGCCCATCGACAAAATAGCTTCTAATCTCATTCCCTTCTCCTGTGAACTTCAGCAATTGCCCTCCAATTCTGGTAGATACGTCGAAATACCTGAGCCTAAAAAACAACGTCCTGTGATCTTGTTAGCAGAGGATCACCAGGAAAACGTTGAGACTTTTTCTGATTATCTAGACAGTCGAGGCTATCAAATTATTGTGGCTCAGAATGGACATGAAGCAATCAAGCTTGCCATTGCTCAAAACCCCGAATTGATTATTATGGATATTCAGTTATCGCTGATCGATGGATTAGAAACCATTCGTCGTCTACGTACTATTCCACAGTTTAGCTCTACACCAATTATTGCTCTGACCGCCTTAGCTATAGACCAAGCACGAGAAAATTGTTTAGCAGCAGGAGCTACAGAATATCTGATCAAACCGGTCAGACTTAAACAACTTTTAACAACTATCGAACAATTATTAAATCCATAATCAGCTTCTGATGGTAAAAATACTTTTCAACTTGGGTTGATAGATACTCTTAAATACTTCTGTCTCCTGCTCTTTGTCTTCTGCTTTACACACAGTTACATAACTTACACGAACAGGAATTTATTATGACTTGTTCTAACAGTTGCCAAAGAGCGTCAACACCTGATGCTGTTTCAATTTTTATCTTTTATTTCAAATTCAAAAATCTAAAAATATGTTATAAAAGTGGAACAAATAATTACATAATTAAACTAATTAATATTAGTGAGTTAGTTAAAATTGACCAAATTTTAATTAATTATTATTGCAATATATTTTGCTCTCGTCATTGATATTTCATGCATAAAACTCTTATCAAATACAAGTTTATCGCACTACTCAGTTACCCAAACTATAGTGATTTTATTTTAAGACTCAAAACGAAATTTGAAAAATTATTTAGAGTTAATTTTGCCAATGAATTCGTTTTTTTCCATTATGGTTGTTGATGATGAACCCAATAATTTTGATGTAATTGAAACTCTTCTTTACACCGAAGGTTATGTGTTGAACTATGCTTCCAATGGTCAGAAGGCCTTAGAACGTTTGGATAAGTTTAAACCAGATCTGATCTTACTTGATGTCATGATGCCTGAGCTAAATGGGTTTGAAGTTTGTCAAAGGATTAAAACAAACCCAACTTGGCAGCATATCCCAATTATTATGATTACAGCACTTGATTCTAAAGAAACCTTAGCAAATTCTTTGGAAGTGGGAGCCGATGACTTTATTTGTAAACCAGTGAGTGGCATTGAATTAAAAGCAAGGATTCGCTCTTTATTAAGAATTAGTCAACAACATCAATCGATTCAAAAACTTTGTGAACAACTCCAATGTGTTAATCAACAATTAACAGAACTTAACATTGTTTTAGAAAAACAAGTTAAAGAAAGAACTGCTCAGTTAGAAAAAATAATTTTGTATGATGAGTTAACTCAACTACCTAGTCGCATATTTTTATTTGAGAAATTAGAAGAAATTGTGCGACATAGGAAAAAGCAACCTCCAACCCAAAATATCTTTGCATTACTCTACCTAGATTGCGATCGCTTTAAATTAGTCAACAGTGCTTTAGGATATCAAATGGGAGATCAATTATTAGTTGCTATTGCTCAACGTTTACAACAATATTTATCTCCGCAAGATCTTCTTGCTTATCTAGGAGGAGACGAGTTTTGTTTTTTTCTAGATCAACGCCAAAACAAATCAGAAATCGAGCAGTTTGCTCAAACTATTTTAGAAAGCTTTAACTTACCTTTCATTATCAAAAACCAAGAAATTTTCACGACAGCTTGCATTGGCATTGCTCTTGAAGATTGTACTTATCAAACACCTCAACAATACTTGCAAAATGCAGATATAGCAATGTACAAAGCCAAATTAAAAGGTAAAGGATGCTATCAATTTTTTGATATGCCAATGTACACTTCCAGCATCCAAAACTTGCAACTCAATAATGATTTACGAAAGGGATTAGAAAAAGAAGAATTTTTGGTTTACTATCAACCAATTGTGAAGCTGACAACTTTAGAAATTATTGGATTTGAAGCTTTAATCCGTTGGCAACATCCCGAACGTGGCTTAGTTTCTCCAAGTGAATTTATTACCTTCATCGAAGAAACTGGGTTGATTATTCCGATTGGATTATTAGTTCTTAAACAAGCTTGTCAACAACTTCGACTCTGGGAGCAAAATGGATATTCAGATCTAATCATGAGTGTTAACTTATCAGTTTATCAATTTGCCCATCCTACTCTATTGGAAGATATTGACCGAGTTTTGCAAGAGACTGAGATATCTCCCGCCTGTCTCAAATTGGAAATTACTGAAAGTGCCATCATGGAGAATACTAATACGGCAATTTTACTTACTCAAGAGTTACAAGCAAGACAAATCCAAATTAGTATTGATGATTTTGGGACTGGTTATTCTTCCCTTGGTTATCTCAGTCAATTTCCTGTTGATAGTATCAAAATAGATCGTTCTTTTGTAAAAAATATTAGTGATAATCAGCAGAATGTTGAAATTATCAAAGCTATTACCAGTATTGGACATACACTCTCGATGACGATTATTGCTGAAGGAATAGAAACCGAACAACAACTTGCCTATCTACGAGAGTTAGGTTGTGAACTTGGTCAAGGTTACCTTTTTGCTAAACCTCTCAATAGCGAACAAGCAACAGCCATTTTAAAGCGTCGATTTTTGAAGGTAAATCAAGCAATTAAGTAAATAAAAAAGAACTATTTAATATTTAACCGAACTTGCATATTATCCGTTCAAAATAAAAACTCAGTCGATAAATTTTCCTGCCAATCAATCATAAAATCATGAGCTTTTTCATAATCAGCAGAATCTTTAGGTATTAATTGGGCTGCTGCGATCGCACCTGCAAAATCTCCTCTAGCAGCACGAGAATGAGCAATTAAGTAAATTTGTTTACTCCACCGCCAAATCAAATATTGAGCTAATTGATAATCTTGAGCATCAGTAGGAACTTGTCGTAAAATAGCGATCGCTCGATTATAAGCAGAAGCTTGAGTAGGCTCAATCATTGTTTGAGCGACTGTGAGCAAATTTTGCCGTTTTCCTTCAGATTTTGCCTGTAACTGCCATTGTTTAACTGATGCTTCCGCTTCCTGGAGCAGAGATTGGACGGGAGGTTGTTGTTGGATAATTAATTGGGCTGCTGCGATCGCGCCAACTAAATCACCTTGATTAGCACGTCCTTGCGCAATATCTAAAATTACGTGACTCCAACGAATAATATCTGATTGTGCTTCGGAAAAAAATGGTGAATCGGGTGGAACTTCTTGAGCTTTTTGAATTGCTTTTTGAAAGTCAGAAGCTTGACTTGCTTGTAGATAGCTTTTGCCACTTTCGGGAAGATCGGTTACTACTGAAGAATCTAGATGAAGATAAATTTTAGCTTTTAATAACAGCTCGTGAGCATTGGATGTAGTAGGTAAAATCAAAATTGCACTGATACACCACAATAACCATTGCCACCAAAATCTTTTTTTCGACGTAGATACTTTTGGCTTAAGGTGATTACGATGATTGGGACGCTCAAAAATCTCTGTGGAAATCACCTCAACACAAGTCATTGCTACCGCAGTTTTGGCATGAATAAATGAAGGTAATTCCAAGTTTTTGTGAGGATTCAAATTTGGATGATTCTCTGTTGTAAGAGGTTGATTTGGGGCAATCCGAAATGAAGTATTGGTGACCCTGACTGGTGAAATTTGAGTCCTATTACGTTGAGTCTGGCAAAAAAAAGGTAGAACTGGTTCCGAGTTTGTTTTTAAGGTGGATTCGTAGCTATTCATTTGCTCAATTTCCACTCAACTATAAGACTAAAAAGTATTTGCCCTTACAGTCTACTCGGTTTCTTAAAATATAGTATAAATTTTTTTTAAGCGGTATGTTTGAGCGATTGATTGAGTTAATTGTTGAGCGCAGGACAAAATTAACATACTACGCTCATAATTATAGAAAATTAGTTAGCGATCGCTCATGCTTCTTCTTTGATGATGTTGTTCAATTAACTCAGCCATTTGGGTACGTTGTTCTGGAGTTAATACTTCTCTCATTTGCAGCATGGTTTCAAACTTTTGATTTCTAAGCTGTTGTTCGAGATTCTGAACTTGCTGATTTTGTTGTCTAAGTTGGTCATTACTAGCATCACTACTAGCTAAAAGCGATCGCATTTGTGATTTAGCTTGCTTTAATTCTTGACCTAAATTTTCACGCTCTGCTTGAGAATTTTCCCGAATGGTTTTAATTTGTTCTGATTGTTCAGTAGTAAGATTGAGTTGCTCAAATAATCTCATGTGATCTTTTTTGCCTCTTCTAAAATTTTCATCAGGAGGAGTTTGTTCGGGAGTTTGAGCGATCAATTGAGTTACTCTAGTAGGAGATGTTGTAGGCTGCGGATTTAACTGAGCAGCATAGACACCAACAGGTGCAATTAAAGATATTGCTGCTACGGTAGAAAAAGTACGCCAGATCATAATTAATGTTTCCTTGCTCAAATCAAAGGTGGTTTATTTAACACCTTAATCCTAGGCAATTTTGAATTGAAGCAACTTCGATCTCAGTTCCCAACTAACTACGAACTTTGGTACTAAATTAATTTGGTACTTTGGAACTAGATTAAATCAATTAATTCAGTGACATGATCGTTACATCAGCTTTTAAAAACCGATAAACTGATGAATCATGAATGGAAAAAACACCCTTTTCGTTTATTACTCTATCTAGAGTGGATTTTGCTTGGAATTGCTTTACTAGCACTACTTTCTTTTTTTCTAGAGCGTCATCGGCTGCCATTTCCTGTTCATAACCCAAGAACAATTTTTCCTATCGGCGCAATTATCAGCATTATCCTTTTAGGAATCATGGGTTGGAGATTGCCCACTGGTTCTCGATTGGTACAGGGATTATATATTAGTCTTGGATTTGGTTTAAGTTGGTTAGCAGTGCTATTGGGAGGTAGAGGAGACAGAGTTTTTCCTGCTTTACTATTAATTGTAGTAATTCGAGCTTGTTTGCTATTTCCGTGGAGTGGGAGGATTATTGTATCAGTTGTCAGTTATCTGAGTTTTATTCTTTTATTAGTAATGTCGTGGTTAAAAATCAGTCCTTTGGGAGTTCCCCTTGGCAGACCTTTACCGCGAGTAATTAGATATTTACCTTCAGAAGAATTACAAAATCTCCTTTTGAGTTTAATCATTAACTCGGCATTACTATTTGGACTAGTACTAGCTTTTGTCTTGTTATTAGTAGGAGCAGTTTTAGCCGAACATCAAAGTCGAGAAAAACTAGCTATTGCTAACCGTCGTTTACGTCAATATGCCGTAACTGTCGAAAACCAAGCAACTTTACAAGAAAGAAATCGTATTGCTCGTGAAATCCATGATTCTGTAGGACATTATCTGACTGCCCAAAGTATTCAATTAGAAAATACTGCCTTATTCTTATTTCAAGAACCTGAAAAAGCTGCCAATTATCTCCAAAAAGCAAGACAACTAGGCAAAGAAGCCTTACAAAATGTTCGCAATGCGGTAGCAACCTTAAGAAACGATCCGCTTAAAATGCGATCGCTTGATAGTTCTTTAAAACAGTTAATTACAGAGTTTAAACGCAATACGGCTATTGAAGTTAAGTCAGAAATTAATTTATCTGTAGAACTTGCTTCAGAAGTTGCTTTAGTTTTATATCGTATTATTCAAGAAGCACTAACTAATATTTCTAAACATAGTCAAGCCACTTTAGTGCATTTGAGATTAACCGAACAGAAGCAAATTATTCAACTTCAAATTGATGATAATGGTCACGGTTTTAACCCAACAGAAAATACCACAGGTTTTGGTTTACAAAGTATGCGAGAACGCACCGAAGCACTTAATGGTAATTTTTGGCTAGCTAGTCAACCAGGACAAGGATGTCACATCAAAGTTGAGATCCCGCTTTGGAGAATGGTCAATCGCAATGATTAAAATATTGATAGTAGACGATCAAAGTATAGTCAGAGAAGGATTAGCCAGCTTGCTGCAAACTAAACCCGATCTAGAAATAGTCGGAGAAGCGGAAAATGGGCGAGTAGCAATAGAACAAACTTTAGCATTACAACCCGATGTTGTTCTGATGGACGTGAGAATGCCAGTCATGGATGGAGTTGCTGCGATTGGCATTTTAACAGAACAAATGCCTGGAGTTAAGGTGTTAGTTTTGACTACTTTTGACGATGATGAATACGTCACCCAAGCTATGAGTTACGGTGCTAAAGGTTATCTTCTCAAAGACACTCCTTCTGAAGAACTGGCACAGGCAATCCGTTCTGTTAATCAAGGCTATACTCAATTAGGGCCAGGACTATTTGAAAAAGTCATTATCAATCATCACTCTACCAAACAATCTCCGCCAGAATTAGCTTCTTTAACCCCTAGAGAAACAGAAGTATTGCAACTAATTGCCAAAGGCTATAATAATATCGAAATCGCCGAAAAACTCTATATATCAGAACGTACTGTCAAAAATCACGTCAATAGTATCTTACGACGATTAAACTTACGCGATCGCACTCAAGCTGCTATCTTGGCGACTAATTATTTATAAAATTTTTTGTTCTTAATCTTAAAAGCGATCGCTCTACTCATTCTATTTGTTGCTCTAGATAATATAAACTAGAAACAACGTAAATATAGAGTTCTAAGGTATCGAAACAATGGAAGAACTCGCACAATTGAGACAGTTGCTGGTTGCTGGTAATACGAGAGAAGCGATCGCACTTGTTGATGAACTAGAAGAAATGAGCAAGAAAGCGATTATTAGAAATATTGAATCCTATTTAGTATTGTTGTTAGCTCATTTAATTAAATATCAAGCAGAACAAAGAATTATTAATTCCTGGTTGGCTTCCATTGTCAATGCAGTAGTAGGAATTAAAAAATTAAACCTCAGAGATAAAAACTCTTATTATATTAAAGAAGACGACTGGAATGATTATTTAGAAGAAGCGATAGAATTAGCCAGTTTAGAAGCAGCCAAAGAAGCTTTTGGTGGAATTTATTCTGTCGAACAATTATCGACTAAATTTAACCGCGATCGCGTGATAAAAATGGGATTTCAACTATTGCAATTAACTTATCAAGAAGAAACAAAAAAATTGCCACAAATAATACGAGAATTTTTAAGTGATCGCCCTACTTGAAAATTTAAAATGCGCTCGCTCCGAACAATAGTACTTATAGCGATCGCTATACTTATTATATTTGTTTTGTTGCTAAGGACGCGATTGCGCTTATATCGCTTATTCCGCAACAAGTCTAATGTATTTAGTTAATAATAGCGATCGCGTTCCTTCTAAAGTATTTAATTCAAAAATTTTCATCGATCTACTTTTAATAAAAAGTATTACGAGCGCTCTTTAATCTCTAGAGAAAGACGTACTCACCTCAATACCAATCTAAAAAAGCAAATCGAATCAAAGCGATCGCTATATTGAAAGAAGCTTGGTATTTGTTTAATTTTGGTACTAAGGGTAGATTAGGTTTGGTAATATTTTAATCTGGTAAATTATTCAGAGCCAGTAATATTGTCTATTACGTAGGCTCAAATTCTCTTGATTAACAGATGAAACCGCAACAGCAACCCAAAAATCCTTGTTTTTCTTCTGGTCCTTGCGCTAAACGTCCTGGATGGAAACCTCAAGTTTTAGAAAATGCTTTACTAGGACGTTCTCATCGAGGCAAGCTTGGAAAAGCAAAACTGATGGAAGTAATTGACCGCACTAGAAATATTCTCGGTGTTCCTAGTGATTATAGAATAGGTATTGTGCCAGCTTCGGACACGGGTGCGGTTGAAATGGCAATGTGGTCGCTATTAGGCCCGCGAGGCGTTGATGCTATAGGATGGGAAAGCTTCGGTCTTGCTTGGGTCACAGATATTGTCAAACAATTGAAATTGTCTAATGCCCGTTCGATTAAGGCAGATTATGGTGATTTACCCGATCTTAGCCAAGTCGATCCTAATAATGATGTAGTTTTCACCTGGAACGGTACGACTTCAGGGGTTAAAGTACCCAACGGCGATTGGATTGCTGACAACCGAGAAGGTTTAACAATTTGTGATGCTACTTCTGCTGTTTTTGCGATGGAATTACCTTGGCAGAAATTAGATGTAGTTACCTATTCCTGGCAAAAAGTGTTGGGTGGTGAAGCGCAACACGGTATGCTAATTTTAAGTCCTCGCGCTGTGGAACGTTTAGAAAGCTACACTCCCTCTTGGCCTTTACCCAAAATTTTTCGACTAACCAAAGGCGGTAAGTTGATCGAAGGTATTTTTAAAGGAGAAACAATTAATACTCCTTCTCTGCTTTGTGTAGAAGATGTTTTAGATGCTTTAAAATGGGCAGAAAGTTTAGGTGGTTTAGAAGCTTTAATAAAGCGATCGCTCAACAATTTACAAGCAGTAGAAAAATGGGTAGAACAAACAGATTGGATTGATTTTCTAGCCAACGATCCTGCTACTAGATCTAATACTTCTATCTGTCTGAAAATTGTCGCTCCCTGGTTTACAGAGTTGAGTTTGGAAGAGCAACAAAAATTTACTAAAGATTTGGCGAGTCTTTTAGACAAGGAAGGTGTGGCTTATGATATCGGTTCTTACCGAGATGCACCTCCAGGGATACGTTTGTGGGGTGGTGCTACTGTAGAAACTAGCGATTTTGAGCTTTTATTTCCTTGGTTGGAATGGGCTTATTCAACTGCAAAAGGTTAGTGCGAAAAGTCAAAAGTAGAGACGTAACCTTTTACGTCTGTACAAAAAATTCTCAAGATTATAAGAGTCGATGCGACGATTTTGCCTGTGTGAGAAACACTTGTCCGCATCGACTTAACTTTAGTTAGAATTTGTAACTGGGAAAATAGCCCATTTTAAAGTCAGCAAAAATAACGTACAATAAAGTTGTACAACTATTGCTAGAGCAATCGTGTTAAGTAAAGAAACCACTTATTCTCAAGCTAGAGCTAATTTAGCCAGTATTTTAGATGAAGTAGTAGACCAACAGCAGATATTTATTATCAAACGTCGCAATGATAAAAATGTCGCGTTAATTGCTGAAGATGAATTATCTAGTTTGTTAGAAAGCGTTTATTTACTTCGTTCTCCTGAAAACGCCCGTAGATTGCATCGTGCGCTATCATGGTCAGAATCTGAAGAAGCTCAACCTCAAACTATAGATCAATTAAAGCAGGAGTTAGGTATTAACTCCGATTCTGAGTCAGAGTAAAAAATCTCGGCGGAGTAATCTGTGACTCGCAAGAAAAAAGAATCTAATTCCGATAATCGAGAACAATCTCCTCAAGGATACATATCTTTATTTAGTCCAGATTTCAAACTAGATTTGCGTTGGTGGTATCAGCATGAACCGAAGAAGGGAGATAAAATCATGGATTTGGTTGCAGATATCCTAGACGGCGATCCCTTTAAAGGTATTGGTAAACCCGAACCTTTAAAATATATAGCTTCTGATATTTGGTCGCGTCGTATCGATTTGGAACATCGTTTGGTGTATAAAGTAAAAGATAATCGAATTTATTTTCTACAGGCTCGTTATCATTATCAAAAAGACGATTAATAATTGCAATCGCGTTTCTTTTGAAGTATTTAATTCAATAACTTTCATCGATATACCTTTAATAAACAACATTGCGATCCGAATCGCACAACTCAATCGAAGTAATTTTAAACTGCTATTCTGCTGATATCTGGCAAGTTTCTGGAAATCCTACTCATAAAGTATAATATCCAGAATGATTCTGGATATTACTCCACATAAAGTGAATAAAAGAAATAAGTCGGGGTATCATTCCATATAAAGTGGATATCCAGAAAGTTTCAGTCTAATAAATAGTTAGATGCCTAAGTTGGACAACTCTTGGAAAGAGCTAAATGTATTACAATAGATTATTCTGATGACTTTGATTGATTTTTACCAGTGGGCTTAATTCCATGCTGAGGACAATAAGAATCCAAAATTTTCGCGGATTCCAGTCTTTCGAGCTTAACAACCTCGGTAGAGTGAATTTATTGGTTGGCACTAATAACAGTGGCAAAACGTCTGTTTTAGAGGCAATTCAGCTTTTATGTTCACGTAATAATCTTGAACCTCTCAGAGATGTCATGATAGGTCGAGGTGAATATTTTTGGGATGAACGCAAGAGAGAACGAGAGCTAGATATCCGTCATCTTTTCCATGGTCATGATATTAAACCAGGTAGCGAGTTTTCAGTATTAGGGGTTCGTGAAAACGGCGAGGAGAAACTTGTGGCAACGGTAAGTATTCGCCGAATTCGACCCCGCCATGATTCACTCTCTGACAGTCCTGAACAGCTCAGACTTCTTGAAAATGAAGATTTTGATTATAGTTTAGAAGACTTTAAGGTGCTTGATTTTTCTCTTAAATGGATTTATGGAGATGAACAAGAAAGTTGGGATCGCCCTTTGTCAAGCAATGGTGGTTTGTCTGACGAGTATATTCGTCGGCTGACGAGGATAGGTTTGCCTAAAAATATTAAGGCGAAAACTCAATTTATTACGTCCTCTGCACTTACATCTGAGAAGATGATTGAGCTATTTGACCAAATTGTTTTAACACCTGAAGAGAACCTTGTACAAGAAGCCCTTCAAACAATTGAACCTAAGATTGAACGTATTGCCTCAGTTAGTTCTGAGAAATATCGACGTTCGGAAGCACGTGAGAGATTTGTCGTACGCTTATCTGGCAACCATCAACGAGTTCCTATTGGCAGTATGGGAGATGGTATATGGCGTATGTTAGGGCTTGCATTAGCGACTGTAGGTGCAGCAAATGGAGTTCTGTTTGTGGACGAAATTGATACAGGTTTGCACTTCAGTACAATGTCTAATATGTGGAAGTTGATATGGGAAACTGCCAAGAGGCTAAACGTACAAGTTTTTGCGACTACACATAGTAGTGACTGTTGGACTAGTTTAGCTAGTATTGCTAATCGGGAAGATACAGTAGGAGACGGAATTACTATTCAAAGGATAGAGCGAGATAAAGATGTGGGGGTAGTCTTTAGTGAACGCGAGATTGTCGTTGCAGCTAATAGAGGTATTGAGGTGCGCTAGCAATGACAAGCAAATATAAGCCTAGAAAGCTTATTGTTGAGGGAGATCAAGATAAGAGAGTTATACCCCAATTAATAGAAGCCAACGGGATCACATGGGGAGAGAGAAGGGAAACGGCAATTGTCTATATAGAATCTTATGGTAGCGATCAATTTATTGATGAGACTATTATTTCTACTGAGTTAAAAGCATCAGGTCGAACAGCATTAGGCTTAATCATAGATGCAGACAACGATTTGAGTGCACGCTGGGCTAGCATTAAAAATGCTTGCTCCAAGAGTATTACCGATCTTCCTGAAGAAATACCAGAATCAGGGCTGATTTGCCAAACTGCTGCTGGTGTTAAATTCGGAGTTTGGATAATGCCAGATAACAAAGCTCAAGGTATGTTAGAAACCTTCCTAATGTACTTAATTCCAAATGAGAACGAATCTATTTGGCAATATGCGAAGGAAGCTACTCAAGAAGCTAAAAATAAGGGAGCAGCTTTTATAAATGCCCATCATGATAAAGCATATATTTATACCTGGTTGGCTTGGCAAGATCCACCAGGACGCCAATTACATAATGCAGTTATGGAAAGAATCCTTGATCCAACTCATCCTAAAGCACAAACTTTTGTGAGTTGGTTTAGGCAATTATACGATTTATAATGTTTGGTTCTGTGTCAGCTTTTGTTCCCCTATACAAGCTACCTGCTACGGCAGCGTCTAACACTGCGTTGGTGCGGACGGTACAGAGTTATGGGTAAAAATTGAAAGTTATCTGCCGCCGCACAACTTTAGCGTTCATATATAACCTTATTTTAATTCTTATATCTGAAATAATAGCGATCTGCTCCGCAGCCAGCGTAGCTGACCGCGAACGCAGAAAGCGAACCTCTCGCCCTAACTCGTAATTATCTTAATTTAATAACTCGATCCAAACATTGAACCGAGTTACTATTTTTATCCAACTAATAAACCAACAGGAAATTTTTGTAAAATTTCTCCAACTGCTAAATTTTCTCCTGCTATCTTTTGATTATCTATTAGACTATGCCAAGTTTTATTAGGTAAATTTAAACTCGTATCTTCCCAGACTTCTACACCAAAAGGAAGTTGTCCTGGTTTAATAATAGTAGTTAAAAAACGAGGCGCGATCGCAACAATAGTTTTATTTCTATAATTTCTGGCAAAGGCAATAATATGATTTTGATATTTTCCAGTAACTTCTATTGGTTGATAGTCGCCATTGAGAAACAATTCTGTGTATTCTTTTCTGGCTTTTAATAATTTATGAGTCAGAAATAATTTAATTTTACCGTTTTCTTTGGTTTCAATTAATTCTTTAATTAATTGTTCAATATTTTGCTCACTTTTTTCTTCGAGCTCTTGTAAAAATTCACTTCTTTTTTGATAATCTACAGGACGGCGATTATCGGGATCGACTAGACTTAATTCCCATAATTCTGCACCTTGATATAAATCGGGTACACCAGGAGCAGTATTTTTAATCAATACTTGGGAAAGAGAATTATAGATGCCGTATTCAGCTATTTGTTTTTGGAAAGGTCGAAATTGTTGCCAGAACTCCGATTCTTGCGCTTCTAAAATGCGATCGATAAAGCTAAAAAATCCTGCTTCGTATTCTTCATCGGGACGCAACCAAGCAGTATGCACTTTAGCTTCTCTAACTGCTTTAAGAATATAATCTTTAATTCTATTAGGAAAGTCTGATAAGTCACTTTCTTCAAAGGGAAAAGCACCTACTAAAGTTTGATAAAAGAAATATTCGTCATTAGCGTCAGGAATACCATCTTGTTTATAAGTTTGATTGATTTCTCGCCAATTATTAACTTGTTGTTCCCACTCTTGAGGTATTTCTGAAAGAACATTTATTCTGGCACGGACATCTTCACCCCTTTTAGTGTCATGGGTAGCAGTTGCATTCATCCCATGCAGCCAATTTTCAACTTTATTTTGATTGAATTGATGAAATAAATCTAAATTAATTCCAAAATGACTAGGGTTTCCTCCTACCTCATTTAATGATAGTAATCGGTTATAAACATAAAGTAGAGTATCTTCAACTCCTTTCGCCATTAAGGGGCCAGTTAATTGTTGCGATCGCATGACAAAATGCAACCATTCTTCTCTTTGGGTTTGACTGCGAAAGTCTTCGTATTCTAACAATAAAACTTTGTGAATAAAATTAAATTCGTTAATCAGTAACGGAGCTTTTTTCTTAGCAGCTTTAATAGTTTGGTCTACATATTTTTTATCTATTTCTCCAATACCATCTGCCTCAATATAGGTGCGGTAAACGGGGAAAAGGGCTAAAACTTCAAATAAAGCTCGTTTTAAACCATAAATAGTAAAATCACTTCCTACTCTACTTTGGGCAGAAATTCTTTTTAAAATTTGAGCGAGATTATCTAGATCGCCAGCTAAGTTTTTTTCTAAAATCAAACCTTTTTTTTCGTAAACTAAATCGTCATAAACTGCGGTTAAACCAGTAAAATTATTATAAATTTTAGTAAATTGCTTTTCATTTTCTGAGTAACAAAATATCCCATTAACATAATTTAAAAATTCGTAACCACTTGTACCTTCAATTTGCCAGTGCTTGGGTAAATCTTCGGTTAGTTCGAGAATCTTTTCAACTGTTATATAAACATTTCCTAGTTTTTCTGTCAATCTAATTAAATATTCGGTAGGATTATATAATCCATCGATATGATCGATGCGTACTCCCGTAATTTTATTTTCAGTAACTAATCGCTCGATTAATTCGTGAGTTTTATTAAAAACTTTTAGTTCTTCTACTTTGACAGAAATCAACTCATTGACTGTAAAAAATCGTCGATAATTAATTTCTTCTGCCCCAACTTTCCAGAATGATAAGCGATAAAATTGTTCGGAAAGCAAGTTATCTAATAAATTAAAACTTTCAGGTTTACCAACTTCACCGTTAAATTCTGCTAGATTATTTTGAATAAATTCTTCTACGGTAGGATTTTGAGTATAGGTTTCCCAAAGCAAACTTTTAACAAAATTTAGTTGGTCGTAACGCTCTTTTCCTTTGGTTGCTTCGGGAATATTTTTGAGTAAATATAAAATTCCTAAAAACTTAATAAAATCTGGATGATTTCGACCGATTTTTCTAGCTAATTTACCTAAATTATGAATAATAAAAGTTAAATAGGACTCGATTTTTACTGGTAATTTTAAACCATAATAACTAATTGACAATCCAGTTTCATCATAGTCAAGTTTAATTTCTCCTCTTTCCAAACAATTCCCATAAAAATCACCTAATAAAGGAGCGAGTACTCGCCCATGCATTTCTTCATAGAGTTGATTCCAATTAATATCAAAAAAATCAAAAAATTCTGAATCTTTACAATTTTCTAAGACATCCATTAACCACATATTTTGGCTATCATAAGCCATGTGATTGGGGACGATATCTTGCAACCATCCTAATCGATACTTCTTGATTTCTTCGATTAATTTATTAAAATCTTCTTCAGTTCCTAGTTCGGGATTGAGTATAGTCGGGTCGACTACATCATAACCATGAGTACTTCCCTGACGAGCTTTGAAAATTGGTGAAGCGTAAAGATCGGAAATACCTAAATCTGCTAAATAAGCAATAATTTCGCTAGCGCGCTCAAAATTAAATTCGGAATGAAATTGAATTCTATAAGTAGCTGTAGGAATATGCATAATTTAAAGTAAAAAGTAAAAAGTAAGAAGTAAAAAATAAATTACAGTTTACTGATGGTAAATTACAAAGCTATGATATTTAATTAATAATTTTTGATCTTCGGTTGCAATTTCTTTCGGTAAATCAGAACCACTACCCATCCATTTAGGTTCGGCAGAGTCTAAGATTTTTTGCCATTTACCAGACGGAAAAGTGATTTTTAAATTAACATTTTGGTGATTAAAATTAAGGATGCTAAAAATTTGACTATTTTCTTGCCAACGATGTAATAAAAGAATATTTTCTTGCTCGTGAGAAGTTGCTTTCAAATTTTGCTTATCTAATTTTTTTAAGGCGGGAATAGTGCGACGGAGTAAAATTAACTGTTGATAAAGTTGCCATAAAACTTGATGCTTGCCTTCCTTTCTTTTTTCCCATTGCAGTTTTGAAGAATTGAAAGCTTCTAAACTTTGAGGATCGATATATTCTCCTTCAATATGAAAGTCGGCAAATTCTTTTTTTCTGCCTTCCCTGACTGCTTTAACTAAATCGGGATCGCTGTGACTGACAAAATAAAGAAAGGGAGATTCTTCCCCGTATTCTTCTCCCATAAACAGTAAAGGAATATAGGGAGAGAGCATTAAAGCACCCGCAGCTAATTTTAAAGCTTCAAAATCAACCAAGTCAGATAAACGTTCCCCTAACATTCTATTGCCAACTTGATCGTGATTTTGGATACAAACCACAAATTGTGAACCAGGGCGATCGCTCGCATCGCTGCCATGATATCTTTTACGAAATGGGGAATATTGCCAATCGTAGACAAATGTTTTTTGATAGACTTTAGCTAGTTGTTCGCAAGTACCAAAATCTTGATAATATCCAATTAAATCTTTGGTTAATAAAGTACGGATGCAATGGTGAAAGTCATCACTCCATTGAGCATCAACTCCGTAACCGCCTAATTCTCTAGGACTAATGACACGCACGTCATTGAGATCGCTTTCGGCAATTAAATAAAATTTTCTGCCGATATTTTGCGAAAGTTCCTCTACTTTTTCCGCTATCTCCTGTAGGATGTGTTTTGCGCCCAAATCATAAATGGCATGAATAGCATCTAAGCGCAGCGCATCGAAATGATAATTTTCAAACCAATATAGAGCATTTTCAATAAAATAATTTCGTACCCCATCACTGTAGGCATCATCAAAATTAATTGCACTTCCCCAAGGAGTTCGATAGGTTTCAGTAAAATAAGGGCCGTGATGGGCGATATAATTCCCTTCTGGGCCGAAATGATTGTAAACTACATCTAAAATTACCGCTATCCCTTGCTGATGCGCTACCTCGATTAATTGCTTTAAATCTTCTGGTCTACCGTAAGAATTTTGGACTGCATAGGGATATACCCCATCATAACCCCAGTTTCGTTCCCCTGGAAATTGCGAGACTGGCATAATTTCAATCGCATTAACTCCCAACTCTTTTAAATCTGATAACCGAGGAATGATTGCTTTAAAAGTCCCTTCAGGAGTAAAAGTCCCGACGTGCAATTCGTAGATAATCATCTCTTCGAGAGGAATACCCTTCCAATAAGAATCTTGCCAATCAATGTTATTGTGGTCTATGACTTCCGATACTTCGTGAACTCCTTGCGGTTGAAAATTGGAAGCAGGATCGGGTTTATCCGATGCCTCTTCAAGTAAATAATAGTATTGTGTACCTGGGTAAATATTCTCTGCTATCAGATGCCAATAACCTCGTTCCTGTTTTGTCATTGGTAATAATTTCTCTTCAGGAGAAACAAGATGTACCGCTATTTTCTCTACCAAAGGTGCCCACAAAGTAAATTCGCAAACACCATTACCAAGATAACGAGAACCAACTTTCATGCTTATTTGGCGATTGGGTTGTGATTAGATAACACAGGAACATCGGTTGTTCACCATTCCTTTATGTTTTTTTACCACTACTAATTTTTGTCCGCTTCTATCTAAAGAAAGGTTTATTTCTGAAAAGATAACAAGTAGAGTAAAAGCGATCTAGCCAAAGGCGAGGTGCTGCGCGATCGCTTTATTAATTAAGAATTAGGCAATAATGGTAAATAGTGAATTCTAATTCGTCTTGGTTCAACAGTTACAGCAGCACCCTGCTCTAATTCTTGTTGACATTTATTAATTAAATTAAAGATGAAGCGTTATCAAGCTGGATTAAATAATGACTTTCTGCTTCAAATCTTAGCTAATTCTGGATTATTTTAACTTTCTTTTTTCGTGCGATTACCCTGAGAGAAATAGAACAAGCTCCTGATTTTTTAGTCAAAGAAGTCTTGGATTTTCTATTATTTACTAAAAGTAGAACAAAATATCTTAAGCTGAGTAGCGATCGCATCAGAATTATTAGTGCCAGAAAAGCAACTCGCAAAGAGCAGAAATTCTCTGAAGATAGCGATCACTCTACCTAAAAATAAAAAAGACGATCGCTTAAATGAGTTAAAAAGGGATGCAATTTATAGCTGCGATCGCACTCTTTCGTAGGTTGGGTTTCACTTCGTTCTACCCAACATCAACAAACAAAAGTTATTTTTATTGATACGATTTAAGAAATGTAGAGCATAAATATCCTAATGGAACAAGCGATTAAAATGGATTTTTACACTGTAGTTTTGCGAAAAAGTTCGCTTTACTGGGTTGCTCTTTGTTTAGAAAATGGAATTGTTGGTCAAGGAGATACACGAGATGAAGCTATTAAAAACTTAAAAGAAGCAATCGAATCGGTGCAAGATATTCTTAAAACTGATTTTGACAGTCAATCTACTCCTATTTCCATTAAAGAATTACACGAATTTTTAACTGTAGAGTCAGAACAACCTATTACAGAAGCTTACGAACTTAGAGCTGTTTATGCCTAAAAATATTCCTTCTCTAAAACCGAAACAACTTATCAAAATTTTGGAGAAAGGAGGCTGTAAATTTTATCGAGAAGGAAAAGGAGACCACTATATCTATATTCGCATTATTGAGGATAAAAGATGGATTGTGCCAATCGATCTAGGAGCAAGAGAAATGTCTCCTGCTTATGTACTAAGGATTTTTAGACAGTTTGGTTTTATAGATAAAGAAATTGAAAAACTACTTAGATAAGCAGATAGTATCCATTTTTGTTGAGTGGATGATTGCCATCCAGTTTTAAGTATTTATGGCTTTTCCAACAGATAGTTATTTGTTTTTTTTGTTCAAATTCGTTCTTTAGATCCCGCTAGATTTACTTCTGAACCAGCAGGATGGTTAAACCAAGCAAAAATGAATAAAATTGAGGCTGCTGTTCGCTACTGTTTAGGACTTTAGGGAAATTATACATTTTGCTGTAAGTGAATTACATTAAAAGCGATCGCTTTACTTTAATGCGTATAAATTAGAATAAAAACAAATTTGCACAATAGCGATCGCAGCACTCAATACCATCTATGAATGAGAAACTGTATGAACTTCTAAATTAACATTTAGTTGTTTGCGTAAAACAGTGAAAATAGCAGTCAAATTATTCATGGTTGGATTACCTTTTGCCGATAACATTCTGTGTAAACTTTTACTTGGTAATGAAGTTTCACTAGCTAGTTTTTCAAAGCCTGTAGTTGCATTAACCAAGTCTCTTAAAATAAGTCTGGCTGTTTCTGGTTCGCCGTTCAGAAAAAGAGAAGCAGCTTCATCTAACAACGCTTTAGCAAATTCAGATTCTCTTTGAACTCTGGCATTAATTGTCTCTTTAAAATCTCTAGTTATAGACATAAATATAATTACCTTTAGAAGCGATCGCATCCGAATTATTAGTGCAAGAAAAGCAACTCGCAAAGAGCAGAAATTTTATGAAGAAGGATATTAATCAAGAAATGGAAGATGAATTACGTTCCGAATACGATTTAGCTCAACTATCACGAGGAGTTAAAGGTAAATATACAGAACGTTATCGTCAAGGAACAAACTTAATACTATTAGAACCTGACGTTGCTCAAGCATTTCCAAATGCTCAGTCAGTCAACGAAGCATTAAGACTTTTGATTAAATTAGCTAAATCTCAAGTTGAAAGTTAGCTACAATGTGATCGCTCTATTGATTCTACTTGTTGCTTTGCTGATAACGCGATCGCTCTTATATTGATATGAAATTCTTCCAGCGATCGCTCTCTCGTAGGTTGGGTAGAACAAAGTGAAACCCAACAACAAATATTCTCGGCTATGATTAATTCATGCAATATCGTCGAGCCAGATCCCCAGGAAGCACCTATTTCTTTACCTTAGTTACCCACAATCGTCGTTGTTTTCTCTATGAGTCGGAAAATATCGATTTATTGCGCGATTGTTTTAAAAGAGTAATGAATAAGCATCCTTTTAAAATTGATGCTATTGTCATCTTACCCAATCATCTTCATTGTTTATGGACATTACCACCAAGGGATGCAAATTTTTCAACTCGTTGGCGATTGATTAAAAGTTGGTTTAGTCGTCGATGTGATGTTAAGTATTTAGGACAAGTTTCGGCTTCGAGAAAGGATAAAGGGGAAAAAGCTATCTGGCAAAGACGGTTTTGGGAACATTTAATTCGGAATGAAAAAGATTTTAATCATCATATAGATTATATTCATTACAATCCCGTACATCATGGGTTGGTGTTATCCCCTAAAGATTGGCAATATTCTAGTTTCCATCGTTATGTGCAGCGTGGTGTTTACGATGTTGATTGGGGAGTTTCGGAAAGACCTATTTCTGATTCTTGGGTTGGTATGGAATAGATTTTTGCTGATATTTGTTGGGTTTCTACAAAATTCGCGTCGCAATAATTTACAAACATAAAATTTGCATACTTGTCACAATTTTTTTGTTATACGCTAGTTTAAGAAAGCTTTGAAAATATACTATAGTTTAAATCTTATACAGTAATTATGCTCCAAGCCAAATGTTTATTTTGTGGAAAAAATAAAAAACTGATTAAAGCTCATATTATTCCTAAAAAATTTTATCAAAATATCAAAATAGGAAAAAAAGCAGCTAGAATATATACTCAAAAAAAGAAATCCAAACAATCTCAAAGCGGAATATACGATTCCAACATTTTATGTAAAGAATGTGATAATGAAATTTTTGGAGTTTGGGATAAATATGCACAAAAACTATTAATTCAAGATTTTGCAAACAATAAATATCAAAGTAATTCAGTTCTAGATGTTAATTATATACAAATAGATCATTTTGATTATCAAAAACTAAAATTATTTTTCATGTCAGTCTTATGGCGTGCATCAATAACACAAGATTCATTTTTCCAACATGTACATTTAAATGGTTGGGAAACTCAATTAAAGAATATGCTTTTAACTAAAAATCCTGGAACTGAAGATCAATTTTCAACAATAATTATTCTTTATGAAGGATTGGAAGCAAATTGTATGCCATCTCCACGTCGTTGCAAAACTATAGACGGAATTAATTGTTACAAATTTAGATTGGATAAATATTGCTTTTTGATTAAAGTTGATCAAAGAAGATTTCCAAGCAGTCTTAAGAGTGCTATTCTCAGACCTATTCATCCATTAATAATAATGTACCAGGACTACAAAACTACTGAAGAATATCAAAATATTTTAAGCAATATTTATAGTTATAAAAACTAATTAACTGATTTTTACTTCATGTTAATTGAGTCTTATCAACGCCACAAACTACCCTAAAACCGAGATTTTCGTATCTATTGTCGGGATAGCTGTTGTCACGATACGCTGAACGGCAAAAAAAAGGATTAACGTTCCAAGAACTACCACGCAATACTTTACGATTACTATTTTCTGATAACCAAGCACTGCCATCAGTTAGTGCATCTTGATAATTATCATGCCAATCATCTTCACACCACTCCCAAACATTTCCATGCATATCGTATAAACCAAAGTTATTGGGCGGAAAACTGCCTACAAAGGTGGTTTGCCCTCGATACTCTCCTTTCGGTTCACTAGGCTAGATAACCAGGTTGGTTGGTTTCCCAAACTTGTCCTTCACCACTACTAGCAATCTGCTTGGTAAGAGAAACAGGTTGATTATTACTCGCACGAGTTAGTAGAACTATCATAGAAACATAAAAGTAGGGTTTTATCGTCGTCGGTACGAGCGTTTAGTCTGTCTGAATTTAAGAAACTCTTCAAATATTCGTCTTCCTCTTCGGGATTGCTAGTTTCCCGCAAGTATTGTTCTAGTGGTTGAAAGAAGGGAATAAAAGGTGTCCAATCACTCATCCGAATTGCTAATCTTTCTAGCCCATCCGTTGAGGCACAAATAAACTCAGGCTTGCCTTTTTTGACACATACTCGCATTGCTTCTAAAGCATTATCTGAGGTAACAAAAGTCGTCTCGTTAATGTATTCCCCTTTATCTGGTGGGAAAAGTAGTTGAGTATCTTCTTCCTGACAGCGTAAGACTATAAATCCATCCCCAATCTGCATGGCTGTTACCCAATCGGGCGTAGCGATAAATACCAATAGGGTACAAGCCAAGTCATCGAAAGAGTAATTATTATTTGCTGCTCGTTTTTCTAAAGCAACCCTTACTTTTTGGACAGTTTTAGTAAAAATTTGCCTAACTTCTTGTTCAGAGTGAGATTGAGGTTGATGAATTGCTACTGAACTAAAACCATTTCGATCTTTCGTTTTGAAGGAAGTCAAAGATTTCCAACTCCAGCTTGATTGATTCCTACTTTCACTACTCTCAGAATGAAGTGATTCTGTAATCTTAGAAATATCTTCGTCTGTAAATGCCTCTAACGCTGTTTTAACGGCTAATTTTGCCCCAATATCGGCATATTTAGCACTACCAGCCCCATCTGCAACTGCACCGATAATAACATCATCAAGAATTTTGTAACTGCCGTAATCCTGACAGGGCATTTCCTGCTTTTGATGACTCGTCCCCATTGCGGAACGAGCTATTGCTTTCCAACTCATTAGTTTTCCTTCCTCTTTATTTCAAGTCCCCCAAATTTGGGGGATTTAGGGGGCATTGTCTAAATTCATCGGATTTACTTATGTCGCAATTTGACCCCAACCAACAGACGGTAGCGAAATCATCGCGCCTCCGACTTGGCTACTAGAAACTCGTTTCATTGAAGTAGATAGCCATTGGAACATCGAACGAAAATCTAAACCGTTAAGTAGTACTGGCGGACGTTCTGGAGGCGCAATTTGTCTCAACTTACTCAAATCCGCGCCTTGTACCCCAACAGCAAAGAATAAAAGTCTGCGTTGTGCTTCTGCTTCTCTAACTCTGTAGGCTGCATTTTGCCAACTATCAGTCGGTGCGCCATCGGTAATTAAGAAAACCCAAGGACGATAATATTGAATACCGTTAACTTTGTAAGTTTCTTTGCGTCGTTCCAATAAATCTAAAGCATATTCAATTGCTGCCCCCATCGGCGTAACATCATCGGCTGTAAGTCTGGGTGGATTAAAGTTATCAATAGTGACAAAATCTTGAGTTAACCGTACTGGTCCAAAAGTAACTAAGGCTACTTCTACTCGTAGCGAGGCGATTTCATCTCGATAAACATCTTTTTGAAAAGCAGCCAGTCCTTCATTAAGCGCGTTAATCGGTTCTCCTTGCATTGAACCAGATGTATCGCACAACAAAATCACTGGGCAACGTGGTTCGGGATTTTCAACAAATTCTGGTAATCCTAGGGCCATCCTTTAATCTCCGTATAGTAAATTAGCTTATTTTTAAAGATTTAAAGCTTTATTACGGCTTAAGCAGTTAATCTACTTAGCCACTATTTTTAAGATGCCCAAATAATTTAAGAAATTTTACATTGACACAGAGAAATTAAAGGGCGTTATGGTTTATCTTTCGTTTGCTATAAAGGCGATAATGAAAATAACCTAGATATTAATTAACTAGCAATGATGCTTCGCAATCTCTTTAAACCGACAGATAATAAATGGCAACCGATTATTAACCAATTAGAAGCTGCGATTGGCAAAGATGGGGTTGTGCGTCGCAAAGAAGAATTACTTACCTACGAATGTGATGGTTTAGCTAGTTACCGTCAACGCCCTGCTTTAGTCGTACTACCTCGCACTACCGAACAAGTGGCAGCAGCAGTAAAAATCTGTCATGACAATGATATTCCTTGGGTTGCTAGAGGTGCAGGTACGGGTTTATCTGGTGGGGCTTTACCTGTAGAAGATTGCGTTTTAATCGTCACCGCCAGGATGAAGCAAATTTTAGATATTGATATTGAAAATCATCGCATCACTGTACAACCAGGCATTATTAATAATTGGGTAACTCAGGCGGTTAGCGGTGCAGGTTTTTATTATGCCCCCGATCCTTCTAGTCAAATTATCTGTTCGATTGGTGGGAATGTAGCGGAAAATTCTGGTGGAGTTCACTGTCTTAAATATGGTGTCACTACCAACCACGTAATCGGTTTAAAATTAGTTATTCCTGAAGGTTCGATTATTGATGTCGGTGGTACAATTCCCGAAATGCCTGGCTACGATTTAACTGGTTTATTTGTTGGTTCAGAAGGTACGCTAGGTATCGCTACAGAAGTAACACTACGTATTCTTAAAACTCCTGAATCGATTTGTGTCGTGTTAGCCGATTTTCCTACCATTGAAGATGCTGGCGCAGCCGTAGCAGGGATTATCAGTGCAGGGATTATTCCTGCTGGTATGGAAATTATGGATAATCTTAGTATCAATGCAGTAGAAGATGTAGTAGCGACTGGTTGTTATCCTCGTGATGCTGAAGCCATTTTATTAGTAGAATTGGATGGTTTGGAAGTAGAAGTTGCAGAAGGTAAAAAACGTATAGCGGAAATTTGTCGGCAAAATAATTCGCGCAATATTACTTCAGCTAACGATGCTGAAACCCGTTTAAAATTGTGGAAAGGTAGAAAAGCAGCCTTTGCAGCAGCAGGACATATTAGTGTTAATTACTTTGTGCAAGATGGTGTAATTCCCCGCACTAAATTAGTTTCCGTACTAAAAGAAATTAATCGTCTGAGTGAAGAATCGGGCTATCGTATTGCTAATGTTTTTCATGCTGGCGATGGGAATTTACATCCTTTAATTCTCTACGATAATTCTGTACCAGGAGAATTTGAAGCAGTGGAAAAACTAGGAGGAGAAATTCTGAAACTCTGTGTTGAAGCTGGAGGAAGTCTTTCAGGGGAACACGGTATTGGTTCAGATAAAAATTGTTATATGCCTTATATGTTCAATGAAACTGACTTAGAAACAATGGGATATGTCCGTGATGCTTTTAATCCTAAAGGTTTAGCTAATCCTGGTAAAATGTTTCCCACTCCTCGTACTTGTGGAGAAGTTGCTAATGCAGGAATGATTAAACTAATTAAAGATGCAGAATTGTTTTGATTTACCTGAAAAGCGATCGCTATTTATTCGTAATGATATCGACAAGCTAAAAAATCGATTTGAGTCTGTCCAACTCGATAAACTAATCGATGCTCTAAATTAATTCGTCTCGACCATAGATCTGCATCGAGGTATTTTAAAGGTTCTGGTTTTCCTATTCCGCTAAAAGGATCGGACATTACTGCTGTTACCAAATCGAGTATTTTTTCTCCCGTCTTAGTATCTTGTTTAAACCACCAAGCTAAATCCTCCTTAAAACGAGAGCTAAAACCAGGACTGCGATTTACTACTACTGGTTTGACTTCATCATTTTCCGCTCTCTTTTTCTTCTTCTTGCCCAACGCCTAACTCCTGTTGCAGTTCTAATAAACTTTGAGGCTTAATTTTTCCCGTCTTTGATTCTTCTATTGCTTCCAAAAGACGGCGTGCATTCGTCGGAGAACGAAAAAGATAAACTGTTTCTATCAAGCTTACTAAATCCGATTCGGGAATTAACGCTACGTTTTCCCCATTCCTACGATTGATTATGTATACCTGATGATTTTCTACTATCGTATTCAACAAATTAAAAAAATCATTTCTCGCTTCAGTCGGCGATATTATTTGAGAATCCAACATATTTTATGTACATAAAAACGTACATTAATCATAAACTATCTTTGAAGTTTAATAAAATGGTTTTTTTTGGCTAGAAGTCACAAGCATGACCGTTCTTCAAAATTAGATTCGATTAATATTTGTATGTGGAAATAGTTGAAAAATTTTGTTTGAGTTAAATTTTAGCTGTATCTATTTCGGAGTAGCCAGCAATCGAAGAAATTGAGGCATTTTCCCACAACTGCAATACTTTGGACACCAATCTCGATCATGCAATCAAGCTTTCTAAACAAGATATCCGCACTAGTCTAAAAGCTTCTACTTGTGATGGGATTTTTTCGGCTTTTTTTGGTTGCGTCACTGCTGAAATTTTACTGGGCAATTTTTTATTAGAATTGGGTGCCAACAGCTTAGAAATTGGCATGCTTTCAGCCATCCCGATGTTTGCTCATTTTTTGCAGCCAGTCGGGGCGATTTTAGCAGATCGATCGCTCAGTCGTCGTCAATACAATTTACGGATTTTTGTCCCCGCTAGATTGTTGTGGTTGCTTTTGGCTTTAGCAATCATCGGCTTTGAGATGGGTTGGTGTCGATCGCATCAATTAATAGAGTTGACTTTGATAGTTGTGTTCCTCGCTCATACCTTTGGTGCTTTGGGAATTGCTAACTGGACTAGTTGGATGGCTGTTTTAGTACCTCGTCGTTTGCGGGGTCGTTATTTTGGATTTCGTAGCAGTGCAGCTAATTTGACTAATTTATTATCCGTACCATTGTTGGGTTTGTTGGTGTCTCGCTGGCAGGTTAGTAAGGTAGAAAGTTATGGATTAATTTTAACCATAGCTGTAGTGGCAGGGTTAATTAGTTTGGGTTTTCAATTGTTAATGACGGATGTTAATCCCCAACAGGTAACCAAGATTATTAAGAACGATCAAGAAACACCAACCTGTTTAACTTTTCTCAAAGACACCAATTTCCTTAAATTTCTTTTTTTTAACGGCTTATGGATGTTTGCTGTTAACTCCAGCGCACCCTTTTTCAATATCTATCTACTTAAAGATCTAGGTTTGGATATCAGTTGGGTGACTTTTTATAGCAGTTTGACGGCAGGAGCAAATGTATTAATGCTAGTTGTTTGGGGCAAGTTAGCCGATCGCATTGGCAACCGTTCCATTTTAATTGGAGTGGGAATAGCAGTTTCAATCTTGCCATTGTTGTGGTTGGGAATTGATAGCGATCGCTTATCAACGAGATTCTGGTTACCTTTGCTCTATCTGATTACAGGCGCAACTGTCTCGGCGATCGATCTTTGTAACAACAATCTACAAATGGCAACTGCACCTACTCATAAACCTTCAAGTTATTTCGCGATCGCGGCTGCTATTGGTGGCTTAAGTGGCGCGTTAGGTACTACCACAGGTGGTATTTTAGCTCAAACTGCTTACATCGGCGGTTTACCTGGATTATTTGTCCTTTCTTCCGTGTTGCGAATTATTGCGCTTTTACCTTTACTTTTCGTTCACGAACCAAGACACGAAAATGTTCTGGGACTTGGCATCTTAAAGCAGGTAAAATTTCTGTTTTTGTTAAGAGAACGTGCCTCATAACTCGATCTGCTTCAACTTCTTCTATTTAGCTTTAATTAAACTAAACCTATTTCTCCTCCATAAGGAAGAGGGAAAAGAATTGCTAGTTTTCTAGCATCAAACCATAACTTAAAAAGCGCGATCAAGTTGACCGATTGTCAAAGCTCGAGATAAGCAAGTTCGCGCTAAGTAATTGGGGGATGGTTTAAATGAGGCTATTGGCGATTGATGAACTCAAAACTTTAGTAGAACAGTCGTTAGGAATTTGTGTTTCTATCTATATACCCACTTGTCGATTTGGTCCCGAAACAAGACAAAATCCAATTCGATTTAAAAATGCGATTAGATTGGCTGAAACTTATTTAGAAGAATATAAAAAAGAATACGACTTACAAGATTTTAATGTCTCCGAATTTTTGCAACCAGTTTTAGATTTAGATACAGAAGAATTTTGGCAGCAGCAAAATGATGGACTCGCAATTTTTCTGGCAGACAATTTTCTGCGTTGCTATCGTCTACCTTTAGAGTTTGAGGAATTAGTTATAGTAGGCGATCGCTTTCATCTCAAGCCTCTGTTACCTTTACTTACAGAAGATGGAGAGTTCTATATTTTAGCTTTAAGTCAAAAGGATGTTAGGTTTTTTGAAGGTTCGCGCTACAACGTCAACGAGATCGAATTAGAAGACGTGCCAAAAAGTCTTGCCGAAGCATTGCGATACGACGAACCAGAAAATAGCTTGCAAAATCGTATTAGTACTCCTAAAGGTGGAACTAGTAATGCCTTTCAACAGGCAGGCTCTTTTCACGGACAGGGTAGTCCCGACACGGATGACAACCGACGCAATATCTTACAATTCTTTCATCAACTCGATGACGGTTTGCAAAAATATCTGCGAGGAAAACGCGCACCTTTAGTTTTAGTTGGTGTCGAATATCTCTTCCCAATTTATCGAGAAGCTAATACCTATCAAAATCTTCTTGAAGAAGGTATTACTGGAAATCCAGAAATTCTCAAACCCGAAGAATTACAAGAGCAAGCTTGGCAAATTGTCGAACCTTATTTTACTCAAGCACAACAAGAAGCGATCAAGCAATATCGGGATTTGACTGGAACAGGCAAAATTTCTCACGATCTCAAAGAAGTTGTTGCTGCTGCTTATTACGGTCGTGTGGATCGCTTATTTGTCGCTAAGGGTATCCAACAATGGGGCAGTTTCGATCCACAAAATAATCAATTAAATTTACATGCTGATTTAGAACCAGGAGACGAAGATTTATTAGATTCAGCAGCCATTCAAACCATTCTTAATAGCGGTACTGTCTATGCCGTCGAACCCGAACAAGTACCAGATGCAGCACCTCTAGCAGGCATCTTTCGTTATTAATTACCAATTTCAATTTTATTTTATTAAGGAGAAAAAATTATGAGTAGTGGTCATGCCAGTCACAAAGGTACCTCGAACAAACCAAATGTTAATGCCAACGATCAGTTGAGTTCTGATTTGGAAGAATTAAATGTGCGACCAGACGAGGCTCTTCCCGCTGGTGAGCTAAAAAGAGAAGGTACGGAAAAGCCAGAAGCACTCGAACGACCAAGCCAACCAGAACCAGAATCATAAATTAATCATAAGGCAACAAAAACCAGAACTAATTAAAGCTAACGAACCTTCTGGTAAATCCTAAAAGAATTTAATTTTAGTGCGATCGAGGATAAAGAAATGGTTGAAAAAAAAGATATTAATTCTAACCCTGAGAACGAAAATCCCAAAGAAATCTCAGATAATAGCGGAATGAGGGCTGCACAGATTGCTTCAGAGCCTTCAATAGGATTAGAGGAAGCCCGCAATGCTAACGAAGGAAAACCAGGCAATGCCTCTGGTGGAAGTGCTTCTAGTACGGCAGAAGAACATGTTCCTAGTCGTTCCGATCCTGAAGCAAGCGATCTTCCTAGTACGGGCTAATCTCGCTAAATAGGGCTATAGACGCAATTTTTCTGCGTCTCTCTTATTTTTTTCCAGGCAGATAAGCAAAGGTTAGTGCTTTTAATGGCTACCAAAATATTGCTTTGGTTGATTTGGGTAATCTTTGTTGCTTATACTTTATGGTTGGCTCCGCTAGATCAACCAGGAAACATCACCATCATCGAACAACTAATTAAGTTTCAATCGGAGTTTACGGGATGCCAAAATTTTTTGGATGGTGGCGTTAGTTCCTCTGTTTGGTGCCTTAGTTTATTTATGTTTTCGTCCTCATTTACCAGAATCTAGCAGTTGAAAGCCAATTCCAAGATCAAAGAGTCGAAATTTAACTAAAGTCTACCTGGAATATAAGCAAACCAACAAAAACTGATGATTAAAAACATCCATGCCAGTGTGACTTTATCTGCAAATAAACTGCGTAAATACTCTTCCATAGCCTTAAACTGATAATAAGAAAATCAAAGCACAGTCTTTTTTCAAGAGTTTATTTACCTCTTATTCTAACCATTAACTACACACAGTTATCTGCTTGTATCTAGCAGCAGAGGAAAAATCGTCGCCAAGAACAACTGTTTTATTTTTAATAAATTTGTCTGAATCAGATTGACCTTAAATTGTTTCCTAGGAGAGGGATAAAAGCTAAGAGCTTCAAGCTAATAGCTTTGTAATTGTAATTCGTGTTCTTACAAATTGAAAAATGCAGTAAGTTAAACTCAGCTTAATAAATTAACCATACTGTATTGCAAAGAAATTTAATCAATGTTGTCCCGTTAACCTAAAGACTGCGTTACCCTCATAGAGACATTATTTTTAAGTGGGTGAGGAGATAATTTGATGCGAGTTTTATTAATCTATCCCCTATTTCCGCAAACTTTTTGGTCTTATGACAAAATTTTAGAATTAGTTAACCGTAAAGTCTTATTACCGCCATTAGGATTAATTACCGTTGCAGCAATTTTACCCCAAACTTGGGAATTTAAACTAGTTGACCGTAATATTCGTGATGTTAAGGAAGAGGAATGGGAATGGGCAGATTTAGTGCTTTTTTCTGCCATGATTGTCCAAAAAAATGATTTACTAGCACAAATTCAAGTAGCTAAACAGCGAGGTAAATTAGTCGCCGTAGGTGGTCCTTATGCTACTTCTTTACCCCACGAACCGCAAGAAGCAGGGACAGATTTTCTCATTTTAGATGAGGGAGAAATTACCCTGCCCATGTTTGTCGATGCGTTAGCAAAAGGGGAAAAAAATGGCACGTTTCGCACTACAGAAAAGCCCGATGTCACTGCTACACCTATCCCTCGCTACGATTTGCTAGAGTTGGATGCTTATGATTCGATGTCAGTGCAATTTTCCCGTGGTTGTCCGTTTCAATGCGAATTTTGTGACATTATCGTTCTTTATGGTCGCAAACCACGAACCAAAACACCAGCCCAACTTCTGAAGGAACTAGATTATCTTTACGAATTAGGTTGGCGTAGAAGTATTTTTATGGTGGATGATAATTTTATTGGTAACAAACGCAATGTTAAATTGTTCCTAAAAGAACTTAAAGTTTGGCAAGCAGAACACCGATATCCTTTTGCTTTTAATACGGAAGCTTCTGTAGACTTAGCAGACGATGCAGAACTAATGGAATTGATGGTGCAATGCAATTTTAACGCCGTCTTTTTAGGGATCGAAACTCCTGATGAAGATAGCTTACAACTAACTAAAAAATTCCAAAATACTAGAAATTCGCTTGCAGATACGGTTGATAAAATAATTAGGGCAGGATTACGACCGATGGCAGGCTTTATCATTGGTTTTGATGGTGAAAAAGCCAATGCAGGTCAACGTATTATTCATTTTGTAGAAGAAGCAGCCATTCCTACGGCAATGTTTGGGATGTTACAAGCTTTACCTAATACAGCTTTGTGGAATCGTTTAGAACAGGAACAACGTCTGCGAGATGAGACAAGAAAGGATATCAATCAAACAACCTTGATGAATTTTATTCCTACTCGTCCGATTGAAGAAATTGCCAGAGAATATATTGAGGCATTTTGGACTCTATATGAGCCTAAAACTTATTTAGACCGAGTTTATCGTTGTTTCCTTAAGCTTGGTGCGCCTCAGTGTCAAATTCCTGCTAGTTTACCAAATTGGGTCGACCTCAAAGCTTTAATGATTGTCATCTGGCGACAGGGTTTTAAACGTAATACTCGTTGGCAATTCTGGCATCATTTATTGGGAATTCTTAAACATAATCCCGCAGTTTGGGAACATTATTTAACTCTTTGCGCCCATAACGAACATTTTTTGGAATATCGTCAAACTGTCCGCACTGAAATTGAACAACAATTAGCACAATTTCAAGCCCAAGAAAAGCAAAGAAAAGCACAAGTTGAGCAAGAAACTAAAATTTTAACTACTATTAATGCTGGAAAACCTGAATAATCCACCCCAAACGGATAGCAATCGTACAGTTTCACTAAAAGGAAATTGGGATCAATCTAAACCCCGAGGAGTAACCACTTGATAGCAATCAATTAACAATTGATTAAGAATTCTCCACTGAAACAAACCATTGAGTAATGCCTTGGGCGATCGCATTTACTAATTTGGTTTGTTCGGTAGGATTAGTAATCCATTCAAATTCATCAGGATTAATCATAAAGCCTAATTCTAATAAAACCGCAGGTGTTGTATAAGGACGAGTCAACGCCAAATTATTCCAATAAACTCCATGAGAAGGGCGATTTAATTGATTGACTAGATAATTTTGTAAAAATACTGCCAAACTATGAGCTTGAGGATGATACCAAAAGGTACTAATTCCTTTAGTATTCATAGCATCGCCTTCATCTGGTAAGGCATTGTAGTGAATCGATAAAGCGATCGCTGGTTTAAGGCGATCAATCATTTTAACTCGATCTTCTAAAGCTACATCAAGATCTTTTTCTCTAGTTAAATCAACTGTTGCCCCTAATTTCTCTAGTTGTTTAGCTAGGGAGGTAGAGATTAATAAATTAATATCTTTTTCAGGATAACCCGTTGGCCCTTTGGAACCCGATTCTTTACCTCCGTGTCCAGGATCGAGTAAGATTTTAACTCCTGTGAGGGGAAGATTTTTTTGCAGACTGAGTTGAGGCGGATGACGTAGAGATAAAATTAAACTTGTCCCTTGATAACGAACCTCATAACCCCATTGTTGTTCGTTGTTGAGATTAAATGTATAGTCAATTTGGGTTGGTGTTACTTGTTGCCAATCCAAACGTTTGATGACAGGATCATTATCAAGACGAATGATATCGGTTTGAGCAGTAGTATTGTAAAGAGTTAAGGTAAAAGTTTTTTCTCCCTGTCTCACACTAAAAGGTACAGCTATTTGTAAGGGAAAAACAATTTCAGTAATGCCTGGTAACTGTCGAGAAGCAATACTGCGAATCAGCGAAGTAGGAGGAACATTCGTAGCAATTGGTTTGGTTTCTTCTGCTTTAATCCAAGCACCATAATCTAAACGCAACCATTCCCCTTCTTTACCTGTAACACTCGCTTTAACTCCTTTAGGCAAGGGAGTCAGACGAGAATAATTTGTCGAAGGTCCCGTTCTAGTTACACCTGCCTCTGCTGTTATTTCAACTACTTGTAACTCTGTAGGAGAAATAATTTCAATTTCACCTGGTGCTGTTTGAGTAGTTGTTTCTCCTGATAAACTTAATTCAAATTCAGGTTTTCCCAACGTACCCATTTCTGTAAAGCTAGTACATCCTTGATATTGATTAGTTTTAGTAGTTGCTTTAATAGTTGGTTGATTGTTGGTAAAAATAGCCGAATTAGCTGGTAACTCAACTAAGTCAGTTTGTAGAAATAGCGGAATAGTTTGCTCTTCAATTTTGACCTTAACTTGGGCATTAAGAGGCGCAATTGCACTAAAACAAATTAATTCGCCTGGTAATCTGGTTATTTTAGTCGCAGGAGTCAAAGAATCTTTCGCAAAAGCCACTTGACTCGCAAATTCTGGTTCAGTAGAAATTCTTTTAACTTTTAGGCTTAATTTTTCATTTTGATGACGAATCTCAAACACATTATCGCCAATTTTGAGAGGAAAACTAGGAGCAAAATGTCCTGCTTTACTTCTAGCAATTGATTTCCCATTAATCGACACTTCTCCTTGACTCGATCCAGTACCAATTAAAAAAATTTTGTCAGCAACAGTTTCATGATTCGGTGGTGGATAAGCAAGATAAAGAGATGGTTGTGCTTGTGCAGCTAGAGAAAAGATAATAGCACTTCCTATGAGCGCAATACTTACAGTCAAACCAAGTAATTTTTTCATCCAAACAACTCCAGCAGTTGGCAATCAAGACATTCCAAAACTCCACGATATTTTGACAATCCTACTCATATTTGTGAAAGATCGGCAAGATAATTCTTCTGAGATTTTTTTATGAAAATTTTTGAATTGTTATTGTCAAGAACTCTAACTAAACTTACTATTGGACTAAAGGATATAAAATCAATCCAATTATTGCTGCGCCTAAAACCAACACTGGTTCGGGTAATTTTTTCTTAAACTTCCAAAGTAAAGCAATACTAATCAGAGCGATCGCAATAGTAGGTAGATCGACGAGTGATCGCTTTGCTAAAACAATTACTGCTCCTGTAATTGCTCCTGTAGCAGCAACAGTTACACCTTTAACAAAAGCTGCAATTCCTGGCTGTTTACCATATTTTTTAAAATAAGGTGCGGGAAGAATTGTCAGGAGATAACAAGGTAAGAAAGTTCCTAAAGCAGCTACTACCGCTCCTGATAATCCTGCTACTAAATAGCCAATAAAACCTGTAGTAATTACTACTGGACCTGGAGTAATCATAGCAACTGCTACAGCGTCAACAAATTGTTTATCAGTTAACCATTGAAAGTCTTTTACTACTCCGCCATACAAAAAAGGAACGATTGCTAAACCACTACCAAAGACAAATGCACCTGCTTGAGAAAAATACAGCAGAATCTTCCAGAGAATTGCTTCTTTAGCAACAATTGTTGTCTGAGTTAATAATAATAGAGGAGCAATACTAAAAGATTTATTACTTTTAAACCAATTTTTAGGCGGTGCTTCAGCAAACCAAACTAAGACACCAGCTAAAAGAAAAGTCCAAATAATTTCAGATTCCGTAATTACTGTAATGGATATACTAATTAGATAAATAATCCAAACTAACTTACCTTTAATCATTTTTTCAGTAAGTTTATAAGCACTGTTGGCAATGATGCCAATAACACAAGCACCCACTCCATAAAAAACTGCTTGCATCCAACTAATACCGCCATATTGGACGTAAACCCAACTCAGAGCAACTACTATCAAAAAAGAAGGTAAAATAAACGCAATTCCGCCTATAGTTGCTCCTAAAATGCCGTAATGGACGTAACTAAGATAAATACCTAACTGTGCTGCCAAAGGACCGGGTGCAAGTTGTGCTAATGCTAATCCCTCAGCATATTCGCTTTCAGAAATCCATTTTTTCTGTTCAACTAAGTCCCTGTGCATATATCCTACCAGAGCGATCGGTCCGCCAAAACCAATTGCTCCTAGTTTGAGCATATATAAAACTATGTTCCACAAAGAATAATTGATTTTGGTTGTTTCGATACCTAGAGCGTCTTCGTTGTGTTGAGAAGATTTACTCATGACTTATCAGTAGTTTTTGAACAACCTTAATGTAATATCTATTTCTTTATAAAGCAACACCTTTTACAATTTTTAGGCTTCTTGAGTTTTGGCTAAAGCTAAGTAAAGCCCATCAAAAAGCTTAATTCCTAATGATTCAAGTTCTATATCTGTGAAACCAGCTAGTAACCATCCTCTGAGAATAGTTTCTACTCCTACTGCTTCGGGCGATATATATTTTCCGTCACGTAGATCGAGTTCGTGAACAATTTTTGCGATCGCTTTTAGTCCAGGTTTTTCTAATCCAAATCTGAACATCATAGTCTCAAAACTACACAAATTACCTTGATGTCCAAATTCGGCATTTTTCATATCAAAGGAAACTTCATCTGCTTCTGGTTGAAGGGAATAGCGGATGATAGCGTTAGGATTAATAAATTTACGAATTAACCAAATACAAGCCAGACGATCTACAAATGGACGGGGACGAGTAACCCAACGCTTATGCTGATATTCAGTCAAGATAACGCTAACTAGGTTAACAGAATTTTCTTCTTTAAGATATTGTTCAATTCTAGTTAATCTTGCTGCTACTAGTTGAGCATCAGGACAATCAAAAAAATCAAGAGTCAGAATTTCGCTGTAGCGTTTTTTTAATTTAGCGATCGCTTCTTTTATTTCTAAAATTTCAATTTTTTGTTGAGTATTAATTTTGTGTTCTAGTTCTTCTGCTTGAGTGTCAATCTCTAGATAGTCTTGTTGACGAGCTTCGCGAAACAGTTTTATGATTTGTTCATCGCTCAATCCGTCAAACTGTTCTACATAAAATACTAAAGCATCTCCTTTTGCCTGTTGAACTTCCTGCGCTAACCACTGGAAAGCTTCAATACAATCATCTCGTGCAGGTAACAGATATACTCCTGTCTTAACTGCTATAGAACCAAGACGGCGTAATCTTCGCCACAAAGTTACACGAGGACTTGAACGAGATTTTGAAGGTAAAGAATAGGAAAATACCAGCCATTTCATCAAGTTTTTGAAGTAATAGATACTATAAATACTAAATATTTTAGTGCTTTGCGCCAATTATATGCGATCGCATTTGACTAAATTTCTTTAATTCATTACTGACTCCGTAAACTCCCGCGCTAAAGCAGGTAAAACAGGACAGGGTTTTTTACTTTGTAAATTAGTTGGTTTATCTCCGCGAAAAGTATTCCAACGAAAAGGACCAATTGCTGCTGCGGACATCCATAACAAACGTTTTGCCCTAGTCATGGCGACGTACAACAAACGAAATTCTTCAGCTTGTTTTAATTTTCCCGCTTCTCGCCAAGCTTCTAGAGGTTGAGGAATCAAAAGTGAGTCAGTTTCTCCTTGATATTGATTGTGAACGATCGCTCTTATTTGGGCGCGAGCAACTTCTGCTAAGGTATAGTTACCGAGAAATCTGCCTGAAGTTGGTATCCAAGGTTGACCTGGTAAAATATCTTCGTGTAAGAAAGGAATAAAAACATAGTCCCAATCTAAGCCTTTAGCTTTGTGCATGGTAATAATGGTAAGTTGTCCTGAACGAGTATATTGATCGTCATGATCCTCTTCAACTGCTTCAAATTTTTCGGAACTAACTATTTCTTCCAAGGCGCGAATGGTATTCGGCAGCGAACTATGTCCAGTAATTTGTTGATTGACTCGTTCGGATAATTTTTGGACTGTGGCTAATTCTGAACCTGTATATTTTAAAGTCATGCCCAAAAAAGGAATCAATTGATAATGAGGTAATTCAATACGGGCGCGGAGTAAATTGCAGCAGTAACGACGGGCTTGTTCGATGTGAGGTTTGGCTTGGGGTTGCAGGGGAGTCGGATAAAGAAATTGTTCGGGAAAGGTAGCTAAGGCGTTTAAGTCTTGAGTGGCAATCAAACCTCGTTGTTCGATGACTTCTAAGGCTGCTTTGAGGTTATCTGGTGAATGGGGACGATAAATAAATTGGAGAAGTTTGAGAATTTCTTCGGGAATTTGAGAATGTCTTTCTACTTCCCCTACTTCATAGACTCTAATTTGATGTTCTCTTGGTAGATAAGCGAGTTGTTCGGCGAGGAAACGTCCTTGACGATTTTCTCTAACTAAAATAGCAGCGTTTCTTTCTTTATTTGCTTCCAGTAATGTTTTGACTCGTTCCCCAATCAAGGTAACGGTACGATAAATATCATCGGGTTGATAAATTTCTAAACCTTTTCCTTCTGGGTCGGGATTCGCTTCTGGTTGAGGATCATTTTGAGCTACAGTAGCGATATCTTGTAAACGAAAAGGCAAATCTAAATTATTTTGCTTGTTCTGCTGCTGATTCATCCACTGCAACGCATAATTAGCTGCTTTAATAATAATCTCACTACTTCTTCCCGCCTGGTTCATGGTTGCAAAGTTGCCTTGTTGTTCGCAATGACGACAAAACCAATTGAAGTAAATTGGATCTGCGGGAGTAAAAGTAGAATTAATTGCTTGATTAGGATCGCCCACTCGCACTAAATTAGCAGGTAAATTTTCATCAAGGGCATTTTCAGCCAAAATTGAGATTAATTGAGCTTGTAGCGGGCTAGAATCTTGCGCTTCATCTTCAAACACCGCAAAAACTTGATTTTGCCACAATTGACGCATGGGTTCATACTTCAATACCCGTAAAGCAGCCAGAATCATGTCATCGTAATCAATTAAATTCCGCGATCGCATTAATTCTTGGTATTGTTGATACAATCCTGCTGCAATCTCTAAAATATCGTATTCATCGGTCGCAAATTGACTCAATTTTTGTAAGTCTTCTGGTAATAAACCAGAACTTTTGGCTTCTCTTACGACTGTATAAGCTAAATTAGGTAAAATTTCGGTTCTTAACACAGATTGACGGCGTAATCTCTCGGTTTCTTCTCCATCAAACTGAATTCCTTCGATCAGGAATGCGTAACGACGAGGATTTTCAGCAATCCATTTATCAACTGCGCCCTTAATTACTCGATGCCCAACCGTAGGTACAACAATGGTAACTCGATCCAAGTTTAATCCTGATAACTCTCTTTGAGAATTAGCAATATTTAAAGCTAAACCGTGAAGAGTTTGAACTATAAAACCACCAGGCGGTAGATACAACTCTTTTAAAAGATTACGTATCTTCGTTTTAATACTAGCTGCTGCCGAACGAGTATAAGTTACAATAACTAATTGCTTACGACTATGTAGTTGATGTTTAGCTATTGCGATCGCTGCTGCTACGGCTAAACTATGAGACTTTCCTGCACCAGGTACGGCAGAAACAGCCATTAACCCACCATTCCAATTAGCTAGATTTTCTTGTCCTGGACGTAAACTATTTCGTAGTTGCTGTAATTTTAATTCTAAAGTGGCAGATTGTTCTAAATCAGTTAAGGAAAAATCAGCAAGAGTAGAAACAAGACGATCTGAATCCAATGACATTATCGATCCCAAGGAAGGCAACTGGTTATGATATTAACAATTTTTTAGCTAATAGTACTTTTTTAGTACATTAATTATGGTTATTGTCCTCTTAATTTTGTTGAAGGCAAGTCTTTGTTATTGGTAATCTAAAGTCTGCTTTAATACTTACACTTTAAATTAATTTGCTCTGTTCTATTAAACTAAAAATCGCTGTAAAAGTAGAAAGCGACACATCATTTTTAGAGCAATTAAGAATAGCATCAAGAAATTTCTTGCTCAGGTTTCTCTTCTGTAGAAAATACTGAAATATCTTTGAGATTGTGAATTAAATTACGGATAAGAATAGCGTGTTCAAATGCTTCTTTAGAACGTGCTTGATGGATACTTGCTAGGTTGTTAGAACCTTTTTTAGCATATTGCTTGCTCATATTTTCTAAGAGGCGACCTCGTTCTTCTAGAGTTCGCAGTGCGACCCAAAGTGCCTTTTCTGTTGCTTCATTCTGTTCTGTAAGTAAAGTACTGCTTGTAAAAGCATGACCAGTATGACACCGATAACGAGGAGGTGAATCTTGACCAATTTGCCATAAACGACCTCCGCAACTAGGACAACTTGAGAAAACAGGTTGACCGATTCGATCCATAATTTCTGGTTCGGTGATGCCATTTTTTGGAATTGAAGCTTCTATCAGCAAATTTTCAGGAATTTCTGTGATAGTAGGTGGAATTTGGCGAACTCGTTCAATCAAAATATTAGCTATACCATTTAAAGGAACAACCCAATCTACTTCAACATTAGCGATCGCACTTTTGGGCATACTATTAAATTCTGCTTCATCTGGGTCTTGGACAATTGCCATTCCGCCACAAGTTTTAATCGCTTGTAGTCCAGCAGTACCATCATCTAACATTCCTGTCAGGATCACACCCGTTACATAGGATTTATAAGTTACGGCAGCCGAACGAAAAAGTGGATCTATAGCAGGTCGCACTCGATTCTCGCGAGGACCACGGATCACTGTGATATAGTCTTTTTCTAGCATCATGTGAAAGTCAGGAGGTGCTAAATAAATACGACCAGACTCAATCGGTTCTCCATCTTTCGCAAAGACAACGGGAAGTTGACCAGCTTTATTTAAAATTTGAGGCAAATTGCTACGAGATTCGCTAGGAAGATGCTGCACAATATGTATTGAAGCTGGAAAATCTTTTGGTAACTGACTTACCAGAGTTTTTAAGGCTCGTACCCCTCCAGCCGATGTACCAATGGTAATAATATGATGATTGTTCAATGGTGGTTTTTCCTAATTATTTAGTTCGCTTGCTCTACAATTAATTTCACAATGCCACCTTGACTATAGAGACAAACTTGATTGCGACTGATGAATTTTTTTTCCTTTATTAATTTTATTCAGTTTTTTTGAATTTAAGCAGAGTCTAAAATTATCAACAGCAAAATAAGCGATCGCTCATGAAATAGTTAGCAATAATTTTTAATCAGTTTGTTATATAAACATCAGCAAAAAAAAGCACCAAATTTTTACATTTGATGCTTCGATCAATAAGCCTGAATAATTTAACTAACTAAGGAGCTAAGGCATTACCTCTTAACAAACTACCGATAGTTTTTGCTGTAATCTTCATTTGTTTGAGTGGATTAGCAGGAACTACAGTTTTGTAGAGATAACTATCAAAAGTCAACTTTTGGACATCGACATCCGCACACATTTCTACAAATGCTTCACGAGTAGCATCACTGCGGTAGAAAACTCTTTGGAGGATATCTAAAACTAAATAAGTCATGCCGTACTTCTTATCCCAACGTTTGAGATAAACTTTGAGATCGGCTTCAGTAGGAATCCGCTGTCCGTGGTTAGAAGCCTCGACAATAACTTCTGCACACATCCGTGCTGATTTAGCAGCAAAATAAATCCCTTCACCAGAAGATTTAGTTACTGTACCCGCAGCATCTCCCACTAAAGCTACACGACCAACCACACGACGAGGACGAGGATGTTCGGGGATGGGGTGTGCTTCTACTTTAATAATTTCTCCACCTTCAAGTTTACGTGCTGCACGAGCGCGAATTCCTGCTTGAAGATCTTTAATAATAGCTTTGTTAATCTTCATAGTTCCCGTACCTACCGCTACGTGGTCGTATTTAGGGAACACCCAAGCGTAGAAATCGGGGGATACATCATCACCGACATACATTTCTGCCAAATCTTCGTAATATGCCATTTTATCTTCTGGCAGACGGATCCGTTCTTGAAAAGCGATCGCGTAATTGTAATCCCCTGCATCAATGGCTTTAGCAATGCGAGAGTTGGCTCCATCAGCACCAATCACTAGATCTGCCTTGAGAGTTTTCATCACTCCTTTAGCATCGCCATTAGAATGATCGGCGTAATGAATTGTATAAGGATCTTTATCGTTGTTTGGTATATCTAATTGATAAACAGTACCGTTGATTAAATTTGCACCTAATTTAGCAGCGCGATCGCGCATAAAACCATCGAGAACTTCTCGACGACACATGCCAATGTATTCGTCATCTTTGAGAGTTTGACCGATATTAACTTCAATATTAGATGGCGAAATCATTTTCATCTTTCGCACACGGCGATCGATAATTTCTGGAGGTAGGTCAAATTCGCTAACCATACAAAGGGGAATTGCACCACCGCAAGGTTTAGCGTTATCTAACTTTCTTTCAAATAAATAAGTTTCAATACCTGCTTTTGCTAAAATTTCGGCGGCAGAAGAACCAGCCGGACCCGAACCAACAACTGCAACCCTTAATGTCAAGGCTTTTCTCCTCTATCTCATCTCTAGCTAAGGACAAGAGTTGAGTGGCTTTACTGCTCTCCTCAAAATGTCCATACGAGATCGCATACTATCATGGACTGCGGTGTTCTTAGCCCTTGATCGCTTGAGAAACGTCAAACTTGCAATAGAGCTTAACAACTTTTGTTACAAAACTTTAGTCTTAAACTAAATCGAGGCTGAATCAGAAATTTTCCGATCAGCCCCGAACTAAATTATAAGTTTAATTAACCAATTGCTTTTTTGAGGTCATCTTTAGCGTTTTCAACCATGTGACGAACCTGAGCTTCAGCTTGTTTAGCTTTACCCTCAGATTTATCTTGAGGATTGCCAGTAATTTCGCCGAGCATTTCTTGAGCTTTACCTTCAATATTTTTTAGGGTAGCTTCTACTCGATTTTCTGTACTCATATATCTTGTAAAACTCCTCGTTTTTTCGATAAAAAATAATGCCTAATTTTCTATAAAGTGATTTTGATTTAGATATTAGTCGATAGCCTTTTTGAGGTCATCTTTAGCATTTTCAACAGTGTGACGAACTTGAGCTTCGCCTTGTTTAGCTTTGCCTTCAGCTTGGTCTTTAGGATCGCCTGTTACATTACCAATAATTTCTTGAGCTTTACCTTCAATGTTTTTAGCAGTAGCTTTGGCTCTATCTTCAATACTCATAACTTCACCTTCTGGTTTAATTTTAT
The DNA here is from genome assembly GCA_002355455.1 of Stanieria sp. NIES-3757. Classification (NCBI taxonomy): domain Bacteria; kingdom Bacillati; phylum Cyanobacteriota; class Cyanophyceae; order Pleurocapsales; family Dermocarpellaceae; genus Stanieria; species Stanieria sp. NIES-3757. The sequence goes on along the minus strand of AP017375.1, from coordinate 1,472,006 downwards.
TAAATAAATAAATTGAAAAAGTTATTAGTCAATTGCTTTTTTGACTTGATCTTTAGCATCTTCAACGGTATGACGAGCTTCTGCTTCACCTTGTTTAGCTTTGCCTTCAGCTTGGTCTTTGGGATCACCTGTTACATTACCGATAATTTCTTGAGTTTTACCTTCAATGTTTTTAGCAGTAGCTTTGGCTCTATCTTCAATACTCATAATTAATTCCTTATTTATTGTTATTTCATCTTCTACATTAATAAACAATTGCTAATTTTACTTCTATCTTAAGATTGAAACTATTTTGCTCTTTATTTTAAGTAAAACTTATTAAATAATCAGTAATTTATTTCAAATATTTTAATTTTTAAAAATATATAAATACTGTTTTCTGATTAAAATTATTTTGTTTTTAGTCAACAAAAGATGGTTTTCTCTGGCAATTAGGCCTTAAATACTCTAAAGTCTTAATTATTAAATAATAAAAGAAATAAATTAATAACCCTAACTCTTTAATCAGAGTAAATATTGAATTAATCTATCTTTAGATAGATAAACAAAAAAAGCAGAGCCTCTAATTTGGATAACTCCGCTTTTATTATTTTTTGCTTACTGTCGGCAATAATAAATTTGCTACTTAATCAATGGGTTCAAACATAGATTTGTCTACGCCACATTGAGGACAATACCAATCATCTGGAATATCTTCAAAAGGAGTACCAGGTGGAATGTCAGAATCGGGGTCTCCTTGTTCGGGGTCGTAGATATATTGACAAGCCGTACATTGATATTTTTGCATTAAATATTACCTCATGTAACTTTTATTGCCAAACATATTTAAATTTTCAAGCTTAGGCGGTTACTTTTGTTTTAGACCAAACTCCGTTGTCATCTTCATCATATTTTTCTTTGATGCTTTCCCAAGCAGCTTGTTCTGCTTGCATTGGATTGTTGGTTTCATCAAAAACTTCGTTATAACGAGTGATAAAATCTTGTTGAGCTTCTGAGGATAGGTGAGTACGGACTTCTGGGGATAAGTTTTCGGGACCGCTACAACGACCTGAACAAGCACGGGGTAAAGTAGTTTCGCTAACGTTAATCTCTTCACCACCTGCACTTTCAATTAATAGTTGATATTCGCCAGAACGGTCGGCAGGAACTTCTGCCATGACTAAAAATTCTCCTGCTTTGAGGCGAGTCTCATAAACAGTGGCTTTGTCTTCTGGCATACCCAGAGTAGCTAAGGCTGAAGCCAAACCAGCACCTGCACTACCAGCTAAAGCACCTGTAGCTGCGCCTAAAAGTACTGCGCTAATTGGTCCTGCTGCAACTACTGAACCAACAAAAGGAATAAATAGTACACCTACTCCAGTAAGCAAACTGAGAAGAGAACCAAACAGAGAACCAAAGATTGCGCCAGACCGTAACCCACCAAAGATTACATCTTTTTTGGTTACAAAACCAGCAATACGGGTCTGGGATTGAAAGTTTTGTCCCATAACCGAGATATGGTCTTGAGGTACACCACGATCTAATAAACGTCTAACTACATTATCTACCTGGCGTTCTTCTTTTAAAACTGCGCTGATAGTGCGTTCTGCTTGATAGGTTTCCGCCATGATAAAATTTGTCCTTGTGATTAAATTTCTTATTTACTGTTCTTTTGATAGGAAGAGAAAGGTATCGCCCTTAATACAGGGCGAATAATCAATTAATTTGCGACTGCTGTGGTCTTCAAAGGCACACTATGCCTTAACAGCAGGTTGAGTTTCTGAACCAGGGCGATCGCCACTGGGTTGTAAATCTTCACCTTCAAGAAAAGAACGTAGCATCCAAGCCATTTCTTCGTGTTGTTCCATCATGCCAGTGAGGAAATCTGCTGTTCCTTCATCGTGAAATTGTTCTGAACACTGATCGATATGTTCTCTAAGGTTACGAATAATTTGTTCGTGGTCTTGTACCAAACGTTCAACCATTTCAGTTGCGGAAGGTAAATCGTTGGCGTGTTCGTTGATAGAACTGTGTTGGAGAAAACCCGCTGCTGTTCCTAAAGGATATCCTCCTAAAGCGCGAACTCTTTCTGCTGTTGCGTCAATGCTAGTAGTCAAAGCTTCGTAATGTTCTTCCCATAACTGATGAAGGGTACGAAACTGAGGGCCAATAACATCCCAGTGATATTTTTTGGTTTTGATCAAAAGTAAGTATAAATCTGCTAAGTCACGGTTCAATAAGTCAATCACTCCATGACGTTCGTCTTCGGTAAGTCCAATATTTAATTTAGGCATTATGGTACAAGTTTATTTTTTTTCACTGCACTTTCAGTAAATCAAAATCACTTAGGTACACGCTTCTATCAGTCGAATGGTTATCACTATTCCTTGAGATAGATATAAATTTTTTTTGAGCTTTTTGAAAAGTTATCGGTATAGACAACTCCTCTATTAAAATGATTGAAATGCGACCTTGATGGGTTTTTGCTGTCCTGCGATTTAAAAATAATTTTTGTCTGGTTACTTTTCTGCTGCACCTGCTTGTTGCAGTAACTCGACAACTTCAGCATATTCATTAAATTTCGCTAGCATTAAGGCCGTATAACCACCACGATTGCGAAGATCGAGATTAACTTGATTGGTTTTTAATAAAGTTTCGACAGCTTCAGTGTAACCTCGATGACTTGCCCACATTAAAGCTGTCGCGCCAGCACGATCCTGAATATTAACATCTGCACCTGCTTTAATGAGTTCTTCAATGATTTTAACTTGTCCGCGATCGCAAGCTTGCATGAGGATAGTTTTGCCGTCTGGAAGTCGGGTATTGGGATCCGCACCTGCTGCTAGCAATAGTTTGATAATCTGTTCGTTATTGTGTGCCAAGGCTAAAGTTAACGGAATTTCTTCTTGATTTTTGAGTTGAGGGTTAGCACCGTAGCGAATTAATAATTCTACAATTTCTTGATACCCTTGCAAACAAGCTATCATTAACGGGGTATCACCAATTTTATTGCGACAATCAACTTCTGCACGAGTTTCTAGTAGCATTGCGACTAAATCCCGATAGCCTTCGACTGTGGCTATATGTAAAGGTGTGTCTCCTTGTAAATCTGCCAAATTGGGATTAGCACCAGCTTTTAATAGCTGTTGAACAATCTCTTGATTTCCATTAGTTGTTGCGATCGCTAGAGGAGTTTCTCCTCTGGTAGTGGTTAAGTCGATCTGCGCGCCTGCTGCTAATAAAATATCAATAATTGAGGAGTTACCCTTTTCTGTCGCTATAGTTAAGGGAGTTTCTCCTTGAAGATCGCGACTATTAATTGCTGCACCAGCTTGGACTATTTCTTTGACTATTTCAGGCTGATTTGCTGCAATAGCTAGACTTAAAGGACTATCTCCATCGCGATCGCCAATATTAATTTCTGCACCTGCTGCTACTAGAAGTCGAACTACTTGTAAATAACCACGATAAGTTGCGATCGCCAGAGCAGGGGTACCATCGTCATTAACTTGATTCAGATCTGCACCAGCATTAATTAAGATCTTAACAACATCAATTTGATTTGCTGCTGCTGCCATCATTAAAGCAGTAATACGGTGAGGTTGATTGCTATGATTAACGTCTGCGCCAGCTTGAATTAACAAATTGACAATTTCGGTATAACCTTTTTGAGCAGCATACATTAAAGCGGTAGTATTTTTGCCATCGCGATCATTAGGATCGCTACCTTGACTTAATAACTCTTGGACTAAAAAGCGATCGCCATTAATAACTGCTTGTAATAACGAAGTATTTTGACGAAGAATCATCCCTGTTACCCAACTCATAACCCTACTGTTTTCAGATTATGTCAGTTTGACAAACTTTTAATTAAGGTTTTTGAGGGAAATAACAGTTAACTTTCTAATATTGCTTTATGTTAAGTTAAGTTTTATAAAAATTATGGGTTGATTTGAGAAGAACACTATGTCACTAGAGATTCCAGACACAGTAAAAATTTGGTCACAATTTGGTCATCCTATTTTAATGTGGGTATTGTTGGGTTTAACAATTTATGCTTTATATTCGGGTATCCAAATTAGACGTACTCGCAACGCAGATAAAGAAGTTAGAAAAGAATTAGTTAAAAAGAATTTTAGTCTGAAACATCATCAAATTGGGTCAATTTTGCTAGCTTTGATGGTTTTAGGCACAATTGGTGGTATGGGGGTTACCTATATTAATAATGGCAAATTATTTTTAGGGCCTCATCTTTTAGCTGGTTTGGGTATGACGGGAATGATTGCTACTTCTGCTGCTTTAGTGCCTTATATGCAAAAAGGAAATGAATTAGCTCGCTATACTCATATTACTTTGAATGTTGTTTTGCTAGGTTTGTTTGGTTGGCAAGCCATTACTGGAATGCAAATTGTCCAAAGAATTATTGAAAAAATGGCTTAATTTTTAATAATTGTTGGTCATTGGTAAGTAACTTATACTAATGACCATTAATAATCAAATGGGTTAATGGTTGATGGTTCATTGTTTGTCCACAGATGCACACAGATACACACAGATAGATTTATCGAAGTGTTTTTTGTTGATGGTTGATAGTTGATGATTAATGGTTAATTTACAACTGGTAACTGATCACTGTAAAAGCCAATGTTGAAACTGATTATTTTCTTCAATTAATTGTGAATTAAGAGCTACTTGTTCACGTGAATTATTTGGTTTGGGACGAATTCTTAAAAGATAATAACCATTAACACCAGTCGCTGGTAAAGTATATTTTTTTGTTTGAATTCGACAATAATCTAAAGGGAAACTAGAGCGGTCATAGATAGTAAAATAAATATCATAATTTTGAATTAAAGAATTACTAAACTCTAATTGTAAGGTTTGAGTTTTAGTTAAATAATTATAGAAAAACTCTGTAGCTGGCGCACCTACTGGTAAAAATTCGTATCGCACAAAAGATTCTGGCAACCATTTTCTTAACTTAAGAATAGTAAAAATATAGTAGTGTAAACTTAAGTAAAACCAATTTTTAGCTTTGATTAAATGACGATAAAAGTCGTTAATATTATGAGGAACATCTGTAGCTACCACAAAGTCTTGGTTATCTATTTTGATGGCAGGTAACTTAACAATATCACGCCAATCATAATATCTCAGACCCAAAGAATATTTTCCTGGTTTCAGTTCAATTGATTGCCAGAATTGAGTCAAATCAATTTGATGAGATTCAAGACTAGTAATAGTTTGGTAACTAGGAAAACTATAAACTACTGCAATCCAAGAACTAGCAGAATGATGAGCAGATTGTAAATCTAACGAAATTGATTTTTCGACAGCAAAAGGTCCTAGAGTTCCAATAATTGCATGGGTATTCCAACGGGGACCTTTAGTCATTAAGACAGGTAAACTAAGAAAAGAATCAATTGTTGCTTGAGATAAAACCCGCCATTGAGTAGCTTTTTTTTGATTAGTTGCTAAATAAATAGTAAATAAATTACCAATCAAAAATTTCATTACTTTGTAGAACAGAAAAGATAACAAAGCAAGAGGAATTTCCCAAAATAAAACAAAATTATTCATTTTTTTTAAACTCTATCAAACCAACGTAAACAAAGTAGTTTAATTGCAGATAGTTTACCTTAAAATAACAGCAAGATAATTTTTTATATTTCTGACTCTAGACTTTGAGTATCTGCTAAATTTAAACCAACAATATCTTCAAAGGCAGCGACAATAATACAAACCGTTAAAGGAATTGTAAATATTAGTCCTACTCCTAAAACCAATAATCCACCTAAATTAAGTAATCCTAACAACAAGACAAAAGCAAAGAAGGCAAACCATTTTTTAGTAATGATTTTTCGGCTAGTTTCCAAAGCTGACCAAAAACTAAAGTGTTTTTCAATCACAAAACAAATTCCAAATAAATAGGCAACAGCTAAATAAATTCCTGGAATAATTAATAAAAAACATCCTAGTACTGTTAAAAAAGTTCCAACTAAATTAACCAAAAAAATTGGCAAAAACTTATTAAAAGCCAGAAAAAAATCACTAAAACTTATTATTCTGTTTTTAGCAATTTTGAAAGCTACGATATAAATACCAGCCACTAAAACTGGACTAAGAATACCATTAATTATGCCACCTTGACCATCTTCATTAATTCCCAAAGGATAAGGAAGACGGGCAGTAAAGGCAGAAATTACAATTACCAAAACAGTAAAGCCGATAAATTGCCAAAGATATTGCTGAAAAATTTGCCAGCCTCGCTGAAAGTATTGACCTGTTTTAAACGTATAGTTTTGTTTTAAGTTGAATTTATAATCGCTCATAAACAATTCCAAAGTGTTACAGCAAAATTTTATCTTTGAAATTGTTGAATTTCTGAATAATTAAAGTTTATGATTTAGTTTTAATGGGCTGCTGCACCACTATCTGCTTGAACTTTTTTACAAAAAATTAGAGTCAGACCACACAGTAAGAGAACAAAACCAATTAAATAAAAACAATCATTATAAGCCATCACATAAGCTTCACGACGAATGATATTATCAATAGTTGCGATCGCTTGTTGAGAGGCTGTCACTGCATCACTGCCACGACTGATAAAAGTTTGCGTTAACTGTTCGATTCGCTGTTGAGTTTCGGGATTATAGGAAGAAACAGCCTCGCCAATTTGGGCCGAATGAAATTGTTCTCGTCGGGATAAAAAGGTTGATAGAGTAGCGATTCCAATCGAACCTCCTAAATTACGCATCATATTAAATAAACCAGAGGCAGAACCAGCTTGTTCGGTTTCAATATTCCCTGTAGCAATAGTAGTTAGTGGAACGATCATCAGAGGTTGTCCCATCGCCCTGACTAACTGCGACCAACGCAACTGGTCTATTCCTGTTTCACTGGTCATGCTAGAGTTCATAAAACAGCTTACCGCAAACAAACTAAATCCTACTGCTGCAATCACACGCACATCAAAACGCTGCATTAGTTTTGGTACAAAAGGAATTAAAAACAGTTGAGGAACTCCCGACCACATAATTACTTCGCCAATTTGAGTAGCTGTATAATCTTGAATTTGAGTCAGATACAGAGGCAAAATATAAATCGAGCCGTATAACCCCAATCCCAACGCTAAACCAGAAATACTACCAATGCCAAAATTACGACGCAACAGCAAACGCAATTTAATAAAAGGTTGACGACGAGTCAGTTCAATCCATAAAAAAGCAGTTAAAAAAGCAAAAGCAATGACAAACAGCTGAGTAATAAAACCAGAACTAAACCAATCTTTGCGATTTCCTTCTTCTAAAAATACTTCCAAAGAACCCAACCCAATTGCCATGGTGATAATTCCCCACCAATCTCCTCGTTTTAAAAGATCGAGTTGCATCGGTCTAGCAGGTATAGCATAAGCGATCGCACTTAACATAATTATGCCTGGAATGAGATTTAAATAAAAGTTATATTGCCAGCCAAAGTTATCGGTTAACCAACCTCCCAAAGTTGGGCCAATTGAAGGGGCAAAGGTAGCTGTCATGGCAAACATCGCCATCCCTACTGGTTGTTTTGATTTGGGTAAGTTTGTCAGCACGATAGTCAAAGCCATTGGGATTAAAACACCGCCTGTAAATCCTTGCAGGGCGCGAAAAACGATCATCATGCCCAAACTAGAAGACCAAGCACAACCAATCGAAAAACAGATAAATAAAGCCGTATTAACCAATAAATTCTGACTTCTGACCCCTTATTGACTAATTGTCTACCTAATTGAAAACTGCTGTAAGTTTGCCGTAAAACGCAAAATCACAATTATCTCCGATTGATATCACTGTCCTTCCTCCATTATGAAGGAATTATGAAGTAATACATAAGACAATTGCTTTTTTGATAAAGAGCATCGGGAGATAACTGAATGCAAGTTTTAAGCAACAATAATCTAATCCAAACTGATTTTTCCATTAAAACTCAATGGGATAATGGATTTACAGGAAGATTAGATCTTTTCAATACAGGAGAAACAATTAATGATTGGACAATAGAATTTGAATCTGCTTTTGAAATTGAACCTGGGATGATTTGGGGGGCTGAAATTGTCAGTCATGAAGGCAATCGCTACGTTTTAAAGCCAGTAGATTACAACGAAATAATTAATTCTCAACAAACAATTTCAATTTACTTTAACGCCAATAAAGTTAACGGACAAATTATCAGTCCTACCAATATTTCCTTTGATGATGATCCTAGTTCTACAATTGAGACTTCTCCAGTTAATACACCAAAACCAGTAGCAGAAATTCCAAATAGGGCAAACTCAGACACACTAACACCAGATGATAATTTATCGGCAGATGTTGACTTTACGTTGATTAAAGACTGGGGCAGTGGCTTTGAAGGCAAAATAGCGATTACAAATAATAGTGGTAGCAATATTGATAGTTGGAGTCTGGAATTCGATTTTCCCAATCAAATTAATAATATCTGGGATGCTGCGATTGAAAGTAATGAAAATGGTAATTATGTTGTCAGTCACGCTGCTTGGAATCGGGAAATTGCTGCGGGAGAAACTTTAACTTTTGGGTTTACGGGCAATAACTCAGTCATTTCAGAACCACAAAACTTTGAATTGAATGGTTCAACTTTTACTAGCCCTAGCATTTCGGACAGTATCTATACTTTTTCCAATCCTAATTTACAACCAGAATTAGAGCTTAATCAAAACTATCAAGGCAGAGGTACTTTTTACGATGCTGCTAATCCTTCTGGTGGTAAGGGGGCTTCTGGTTATGATGTGCCAGTGCAAAGTGAACTAGATAAAATTGTTGCAATTAATAATGTGCAATGGAATGGTTCGGAAGCAAGTGGTGCTTTTTTGGAAGTATCTGGCCCAAAACAAAGAGATGGTGCTGCTCCAATCATAGTTCAAGTTGTAGATTATTTATACGAACGAGCCGATGGCTTAGATTTGAGTGCGGAAGCTTTCGCTGAGATTGCAGAGCCTGTTGATGGAATAGTTAATATTGAATATAAATTAGTCGGGCCTGCCGATGACTATGTAACGGCTTATGGTTATAGCATTGGTCAAGGTATTGTAGTCGAAGGAATTGCTGAAACTAATCCTTACTACGCAGCAGTAAGATTAAATAACCACCGCTATCCGATTGAAAGCGTTGATTTGATTACCAACAACGGTAATCTAGTAGAACTTAATCGCGAGTCTGATAATCGTTTTGTTTTAAATGGTAATTACCCGCTTAATGGCGCACAAGATTTGCTTGTCACCGATATTTTTGGTCAGCAAATTACCTTAAATAATGTGAATATTACTAATGGTTCTAGTGCCGATGTTGTTACTGGGGAACAATTTAACCTAATTTGATCTTAAAGATAGCGGTTTTCAGATTGATCGGGTGTAAACTCGATCTTTTGAGGCAGGAGGCAGGAGTAAAAATATGGTGTATATCAATAATTCGAGAAAAACTTTAGTTTTTTAGTTACATGGTTCTGAATTCCATTCCTGTGAACCTCTGTCTGGATAACAGCGATTTTGTTGTCCTACCCAAATTAGTTGCCATTGTTTGCCTTGGGGTCTAAACTCTAAACGATAGCGCGTTCCTTCAATTGAATCATCTAATAAACCTGTTTGAGTTAGTAAAACAACTGGTTGATTAAAAACTCGCTCAATTAAAGTTAATTCCTCTTGAAAGTTGCCTTCACTGGGAGTTTCTTGAGTACCGTAGAGATTCTTGGCAATTTGAAGGGGATCTTCACCAATAATTTGATCGGTTACTTCTAATTCAGTAAAAAACCTGCGTCCTGGATCGAGGGGTACATTACCAATTTTTTCTTCTGCTAGTTGTTCCAGCTTGCCATCAGCTAAATGATAGGTCTGAACTACTTCTAGAGTAGGACAACACTGGGGTTCTGCTTCTCCCTGTTTAATTAGTTGAACTTTGATTTGTTTTTCTGCTAATTTAACTGATTTTACCCAAACTCGATCGCCTAAAAATTGAGTTGCTAAGGTTTGATATTCTCCATCTACCTCTTTCATCACCACCAGATGAATAAAAATTCCCGAACCTCCTGTATTAGAACTTAAAAGAACTGTAGCGATTTTAGTACCATCAGGAAGGCGATCGTATTTAATTGTACCAGGAGTATTTTGAAAGAAAACTACTTTCCGTTCAGCATCATTGTTGTATTTCCCATTAGTAAGATTAAACTCACCAAGATCTGGGAGTTGATATTGAGTATTTTGTAATTTAGATAATTCTTTGCACCAAGCGGATTTTTCCTTTGTCCAAACTTCGCGACTTTTGCAGTTATACCAAGTAATTGATTCGGGAACAGGCGGTTGATTGGCAGAAGCACAAGGAATCATTAAACTAAATCCTACTAATAGCCCGAAGTATTTTAATCTGTTCATTATTTTTTTGGATAAAAAAAGAGGGGTAAACAGTTACCAGTTATGGATTCTATTGACTAATATATCGGCATCCCTGTTCCCCTCTTCTCAACCACCTAATTATTTAAACAACTTGATAAGGACTGGTCAATTTTTCCAACTGTTTAACCAATAAACTGAGGAATAAACCGACATCGGTAACTACTCCGACAGATTCGACCGAACCGCGATCGCTTAACTTGGTCACAACGGCAGGATTGATATCTACACAAACCATTTTTACTCCCGCAGGAGTCATATTACCAACTCCAATCGAATGTAGCATCGAAGAAAGCATTAGAATCATGTCTGTTCCTTCAATCAATTTGGCATACTCTGCTTGTGCCTTAATCAGATCCATTTGAGTATCGGGAAGAGGGCCATCATCGCGAATTGAACCAGCTAAACAGAAGGGAATATTATTTTTAACGCATTGATACATAATGCCTTTGGTTAGAATTCCTGCTTCTACTGCCTTAGCAATACTGCCATAACGACGAATGGTATTAATCACTTTGAGATGATGACGATGTCCACCACTTACGGGTGTTCCTTTTTGCATATCCACACCCAATGAAGTACCCATCAACGCTTGTTCGATGTCGTGAACTGCGATCGCGTTACCTCCTAGTAAGGCTTGCACATAACCATCGCGAATCAAACGAGAAAGATGTTGTGCGCCACCAGTATGAATTACCACTGGCCCTGCGGTAACCACAACTTTACCACCGCGATCGCGAATTTGACGCAATTCCCAAGCGATCTGTTCGACGACTAATTCAACTCTTCTTTCACTTGATACACCAGCACCCATGAAGCTGAATTCTTGAGAGTTACGTTGTTCTCTGGATTCCGTTTTCTTAACCGTACGAATACCTTCAACGCCAACTACAACGCGATCGCTTTCTTGTAAGTCTCGTAAAATTTTACATTGAGCAACTATACCATCACTCGTCTTACTAACTACAATTGCCCCATCCATGCGTTGTTTTTGAACTCTCACCCACTCACAATTAATTCTAACTTCAGTGGGATAAATCGTAGTGACATAAAAGTCATCGGGGGCAACACCTGCTTGAGTACAAACTTCGGTAATGACATCGCAAATTTCTTGTGGAGGTGCAACTGCACCCAAATCGATCAACTGACGCATGATATCTTCCATGACATCATGGGAAGGTGCAGATACCCTCACATCAGCAGCGGAAGTACTTTGTCTTTCAATACCTAAATTAAAATTCAAGACTCTAAAACTACCGCCGTTTTCCACGACTAAATCTAAAGCCTGATTCATTATTCCAGCATCCAAAAGATGTCCTTCCAAATGAATAATCCGACTCTCTACAGGTACGTTAGCATGAACATCTGGTAGAACTGGTTCAGTAATTCTTAAAGTCAGACATTTTGCTGCACCACCAGCTTTAAGAAATTCAGTTAAAGGTGTTTCAATTACAGAAAAACCTGCTTCGGCTAAACGTTGTTTGAGACTGTCGCTTGCTTGGTTCATTACTACGGTACGATCGACATTAACCGCATTACAAGCAAACTTAACTGCATCAGCTTCTTCAATCGCAATTCGCTTTTCGGTGGGTACACGCATTTCGATCAAGCGATTGGAATAGGAATCAAAGGCATCGGGATAATAAAGTAAATAACCATCAGTTAAAGGACAAAAACAAGTATCCAGATGATAAAAGCGATCGTCAATTAACCTTAAGGATAAAACCTCAATATCCAACCACTTAGCAATATAAGGATGGGAATCTAATTCGGAACGAAAACCATAACCAGCCCACAACCAACGCCCTTCTCGATCTAAAAGGGCATCTCCTGCACCTTCAAAAGGTAAATCTTTAGGTAATTCGTGGACGGTAAAACAATTCTCTTCAAACCATTGCTTAAAATGAGGCTCTTCTCCCTGACGTTCTTTATGATAAAAACGACTAAGAACGACATCATCACCCAAAACTAAACCAGCATTAGCCGTAAACACCAGATCCGGCCAACCTTGCTGAGGCGGAACTAAATCTACCACCGCCAAATCCTTAAGGACATGATATAATTTTTGCCACTGTTCGGCAGCGCGATCGCGCGAGGATTTATGAATATTTCCCTCCATCCACGGATTAATCACATAATCTACGTCGTAGTGGTCGGGGGAACACATCAGGATGCGAATTGACTCAGCCATATACTTCTACTGGGGATATACTCTCTACAATACTGGCATTAATAGGTTCAGCTTCTGTTTAGATAACAGTGGCAAGTTCTAATTTACTTCTGCTTCTAATCAAACTACGGTAAAGCAACTTACCATCCTACTATTGTTACCGACCTTAATACTAGGGTAATATATCTTTAAATCTTGACATTCATTTAATTGCGATCGCGAATGCGCCAGCGAAGCTGTCCGCGCAGTGCCTCGCTATAAGCGAGATCGCGTTTTTGTCGTGAGTGTCGGGGGAGTGATCTGGACTATTTGTCTCTAGGTTGATGTAATATTAAATTCCAGATCGAGTAGTAATTTTAAGGATTATCATCCCCTAAAGATTTCAGATTTTCACGAATAGTGATTGTAGTTGGATGATTTACTCCTAAGCTTTTTTCAGCAATTTCTAAAGCTTGTCGATAGAGGGGTTTGGCTTGTTCGTATTGCTTTTGGTCAGAGTAAAGTTTTGCCAGATTATTGAGACTGAATGCTACATCTGGATGTTCTTCTCCTAGAAGCCGTTTTCTTAAATCTAATGCTTGTCGGCAATAGGGTTCAGCCTCTGTGTATCTTCCTTGTGAACGATAGAGTTCTGCCAAGTTGTTGAGACTGAGTGCTACATCTGGATGTTCTTCTCCTAGCAGCCGTTTTCTTAAATCTAATGCTTGTCGGCAATAGGGTTCAGCCTCTGCATATCTTCCTTGTGCATAGTAAAGTTTTGCCAGGTTGTTGAGAATGAATGCTACATCTGGATGTTCCTCTCCTAACAACCGTTTATACAGTTCTAATGCTTGTAAGTAAAGAGGTTCAGCCTCCACGTATCTTCCCTGTGATTCATAGAGTAAAGCTAGGTTGTTGAGACTTATAGCTAAATCTGGATGACTCTCTCCTAGCAGCCGTTTTCTTAAATCTAATGCTTGTAAGTAAAGAGGTTCAGCCTCCGCGTATCTTCCCTGTGAACGATAGAATGCTGCCAAGTTGTTGAGACTTATGGCTAAATCCGGATGCTCCTCTTCTAGTAGCCGTTTTCTTAAATCTAATACTTGTTGAAAAAGAAGTTCAGCCTCCGTGTATCTTCCCTGTGCATAGTAGAGTAGAGCTAGGCTGTTAAGACTTATGGCTAAATCTGGATGCTCCTCTCCTAGCGACCGTTTTCTTAAATATAATGCTTGTAAGTAAAGAGGTTCAGCCTCCGTGTATCTTCCCTGTGAACGATAGAGTTCTGCCAAGTTGTTGAGGCTGGTAGCTAAATCTGGATGCTTTGCTCCCAACCGAGTTTGTACTACTAATAAACATTGCTTACACCAGGTTTCTGCTTGTGCATATAAGCCTTGTCCTGAATAAAATTTTTCTACTCCACTAAAAACCCAAATTAAATCTTCATCCCTGACTGATACAATCAGATTTTGTGCGACCTCTTCTAAATGAGGGATAGCATCTTTGACTGACTTAATCAATTCAATAGTTGGGGTTTCGGGAATATGCTGTGCTATTTTGACCAAAGCTTGGCATAAGTATTTCTTTTGTTCGTCGGCAATAGCTAAATTAATTTGCTTCTTATTCAAAAATTCTCGAATTAGTTGGTGTAATTGATAAACATCTTCACCTTGTAACAGGTGTAAATTTTCTAACTCAGTTCGGTCGTTTTCTAGACTTTCTGGCTCTCTATAAGGGACAGCACTTTCTACTAGTGTCCAAGGAATAGGAGCTAAAGCAAACAAACTTAATAAGCAACCCAACTCTTGGGCAAACTCAAACTTTTTTAGCTCATCCCAACTCAATTCAAAAGCTGCCTCTACTCCACGCTTAATTTCAAGAGTCCAAGAAGGATCGTTTTCTGGAACTTCCATAGAAGGATGTCCTAATCCTTTTTCCTCCAAACGTCGCAATTCTTCAGCTAAGGATATTCTGCGTTTCTTTATGTATCGCCCTACTAACTGCAATGCTAGAGGTAAGTAACCTAGACGCTGACAAAGTTCTTTGGCAGTTTCTAACTCTTGTTCTACTTTTGCCGAACCAACTAATTGGCTGAGTAATTCTAATGCATCTGGTTCAGATAAAACTGCTAAATACAGAGAACTAGGTAAATCTAATTTTAGTCTGGTAGTAATTAAGACTTTGAACTGAGATGGTTGTGGTGGTAGATAAGGTTTGATCTCACTGTAATCATTGACATCATCAAGGACTATAAGGGTGTTTCCTTCTTGCCAACGTTTCCAACACCAACGGACTCTATCTGGTAACTCTAAGTCATCTGGAGGGTTTAAATCTAAATCTGTCCGAGCAAAATTTACTATCTGCAATCCAATATCTTGTTCTCTAGCGTGTATCCAGCAAATACCCCCTGGATAAGTTTTTAACTGTAAATTGAGTAAAGAATATTGGATAGCTAGTTCAGTTTTGCCAACTCCTCCCATTCCTTCAACCGCAGCAATCACTACTTGGTTATGACGTTGTAGCTGTTGATTGAGATTTTCTAAATCTCTTTCCCGTCCGACAAATTTATCTGTGCTGCTGGAGATAATATTTTGCGGAATTCCCTGTGGTTTGGGAATTACATCTAAATTAGTATATTGATTGTAGATAAGAGTAATGTCCCCCGCAGTTAAGTCACCACCGACCGAAACGTTGCTGAAAACTTTTTGAAAAGGCTGTTGTGGGTTTGGGGACTCACTCATAATTAATTCTTTTAGCTTGAGATGAACTTGCTATAGCGTCCATTCTTTCAATCGTAATATTTTGATTTTACCGAAATGTTTTTAACCATGACTCGACGCTGTTCTATTTCTTCATAGAAATAGCTAAAATCTTCTTCAAGCATATCTGACCAACTACCTGCAAACTGCATAATTTCATCTATATTATTCTGTGATCCCTCCAAACCCATTCTAAATTTATGAATTAAATTGTATAATTCCTTGTGTTTATCTTCTGGAATTAAATTTATTTCTTCTATAATTTGGTTTTGATTAATCTGTTCTGAAGACATAGGGCAATATCGAAATTTAATTACATTAACCGTTGTTAGTCATATTCACATCACCCATTGTAAGGTCTTCACCAATTTTGCTATCAGTCACTGCTTCCATATTTCCTCCTCTAGACTTGAGATCGATCTTGCCTAATTTGGCACTACCTTTGATATTCATGTCTTTGAAGAATATCGTATTCGCCTTTTGATCCGATTTAATTTCATCAATCAGTATTTTGAGCTTTTTGGCAAATTTTTCATCATCTTCCATTAATTCTGCCAATTCTTGTTTAAATCTATCTTGATTTTTCTCAGAAGGGTCTTCTTGAGCTTCAAGGAGTTTACCTTCTCTACCTTCTTGTTGAAACTTATCACGAATAAAGTTGAGCAGTTGACCAATTTTGTCATAAACTGCTCCGCCTAAGTTTTCTCCACCTTTTTCAATGGCTTTATTGAAAATGACAGTTGCGATCGCAGTTGTTGTAATAGTTATAGTAGTAGGATCGATCATTAAAAATTACCTATTGCTAAATTGAGCTATTAATATCTTGAGTTTATTTAAACAATACCGAAATTAGTCCTGATTTTTCTCCAATTTCAATTTTTTGACTGTCAATCAATGTTTAATAATTGATAAGTTAAAGTTTGAATAGTTATGCTTCAATTCACCTGTTTAGAAAAAGCTTTAAAACATTACTTTGGTTATGATAGTTTTCGCCCTGGACAAAAAGAAATTATTGAAGAAGCATTAAATAACAAAGATTTACTGATTATTATGCCAACAGGTAGTGGTAAATCTCTGTGCTTTCAGTTACCAGCTTTACTCAAATCTGGTTTAACTTTAGTTGTTTCCCCTTTAATTGCTTTGATGCAGGATCAGGTAGACGCTCTCAAAGACCGAGGAATTAATGCTACTTTTATCAATAGTACCTTAGACTACGAACAAGTGCGATCGCGTTATGGGGCAACTCTTCAAGGTAAGATTAAATTACTTTATGTCGCTCCAGAAAGACTTTTAGCCGAAAAATTTAGTACTTTTTTAAATAAGATTGCGAGTAATATTGGTATTTCTACAATTGCGATCGATGAGGCTCATTGTATCTCTGAATGGGGTCATGATTTTCGTCCTGAATATCGTCAGTTAAAACAATTTCGCCAACGTTATCCTCAAGTACCTTTACTTGCTTTAACAGCCACTGCAACTAAACGAGTTCAACACGATATTATCGAACAATTAGGTTTACAAAATCCTTCGGTTTATCTTAATAGTTTTAATCGCCTCAATATTCATTATCAAGTACAACCAAAACAACAAAGAAGTTATCATCAGCTTCTCCAAGAAATTCGTTCTCAATCTGGTGCAGGAATAGTTTATTGTCTCAGTCGTCGTAATGTCGAAGAAATTGCTTACAAACTTCAACAAGATGGGCTCAAAGCTTTACCTTATCATGCAGGGATGACTGACGAAAAAAGAACTATTAATCAAACTCGTTTTTTACGAGATGATGTGCAAGTAATGGTGGCAACAATTGCCTTTGGAATGGGTATTAATAAACCCGATGTTCGCTTTGTTTTTCATTACGATTTACCCCGAAGTTTAGAAAATTTCTATCAAGAATCTGGTAGAGCAGGAAGAGATGGAGAAGCAGCTAAATCGATTCTATTTTTTAGTATGGGTGATTGGAAAAAAATTGATTATTTAATTGAACAAAAACCCGACGAACAAGAACAAAGAATTGCTCGCCAACAGTTAAATCAAGTAATCGATTATGCAGAAGGAATTGATTGTCGTCGAACTATTTTATTACGTTATTTTGGTGAAAGATTTTCAGGTAATTGTGGTCAATGTGATAATTGTTTGAATCCTCATCCTTTAGAAGATTGGACTATCGAAGCGCAAAAATTTCTTTCTTGTGTGGCTCGTTGCCAAGAAAAATTTGGCATGATACATATTATTGAAGTGTTAAGAGGTTCGCGCAAAAAGAAAGTAGAACAATACGGACATCATTTACTTTCTACTTACGGTATTGGTAAAGATAAAACTGAAGATGAATGGAAAATGTTAGCTCGCTCTTTACTTAATCAAGGTTTAGTTGGACAAAGTAATGACGGCTATCGAATTTTAAAGTTAAATAAACGCAGTTGGGAAATTTTACGCAAACAGCGCACTGTAGAAATTGCTGTTAAAAATAAGGCAAATTCTCAGACAAAACCTAAAAATAATCCTTATCAAGCTGAAAGAGAAATTCTGTATGAACAATTAAAAAAATTACGCAAACAAATAGCCGATCTTCATTCTGTTCCTCCTTATATTATTTTTGCCGATTCTAGTTTAAAACTAATGGCACAGTTGCAACCTCAAACTTTAGAAGCATTTGCTTCAATTTCTGGAGTTAATGATTATAAACTTCAACAATATGGAGAAGAGTTTATTTCTTTGATCAGAACTTTTTGTCAGCAACAAAAATTACCAATTCCTCTACCTTCCCGCAGCCAAATAACTACTCTCCAGCTACATCATCGAGGATTAACGGTCAGAGAAATTGCAGCCCAAAGAAGTTTAGCTGTTAGTACAGTTAATCAACATCTTAGTGAACTAATTGAACTAAATCAACCAGTAGCAATTAATAAGTTAGTCGCTCCAGAAAAGCAAAAAATAATTACTCAAATTTTAGAAAAAATTGGCACTGATTCATTAAAAACTCTCAAAGAAGCTCTTGGAGATAATTATAGCTATGAGGAAATTCGATTAGTTCGAGCTTGGTATCTTCACCGAAATCAATCTTAATAGTTATTTTTAAATTTTATGGTACAAATAATTATCATAACGATTGCAGTTACACAGTTTAATTTCTTACCATCCGCCTTATTTTTAACCGTAACCAAATCCAGTATTATTAATTCTTTACAAAAAGATTTTGATGAAGAAAGAAAAAAAACTGAGTTTGTTGATGATGACACTGAAAAAATGCTTAATAAACATAAAAAATGGTTTGTTTTGATGATTGTAGGTTTTAGTTGGCTGACTTATAAAAGTTTATTTTCTTCACAAAATAAATAAATTACTGATTTGTTTTAGTAAATAAAATACAAATCACAAAGCTTTTGACTATTAGATCTTAGCCCAAAGTTAATTTCTGGTTGATGTGACTCACGAACTCAAACCGAATTTAATTATTATTAATATAAAAATAAATTTTATTCAAATAAATATTAGCTAAAAATAATTTTTGCTAGAGAGAATCTAAATTATAAAAATTGTAAACTACAGTTTTAATTGCACAAATATAGCTAACTAAAAATTCTTAGTCTTGTTTGATCGCGATCGCTATAGATCTGCGAAGTAAATCGCACTACTATTACTCAAAATTAACTAATTTATTGAATAAAGAAAAATATTAAATTAGATTTTATGAGTACGAAATCTTTAGCCTTGACTGGAATTGGCATTGCTGTTTTGATCGGCGCAGGTTATGTAGCTAGTCAATGGATTTTTGGTAGGGAACTAACACCATTAGCAGCAGCAGAGCTTATTCCCCAAGACGCAGTTGTTACTGGTTTTGTAGTTACCAATCCTAATAATTGGTCACAATTAGAACAAGTAGGAATTCCTCCCAGCTTATTAAATAATAATTGGAACAAAGCTCAACAAGAAATATTAGCTGAAACCCAAATTAATTATGCTACAGATATTCAACCTTGGTTAGGAGGAATAGCATTAGCAATTTTACCTCAGTCAAATACTCAAGCATTATCTGAACCTCAATTTTTAGGCATCTTCGGTATTAAAAATAAACTAAAAGCCTATAATTTTTTCAAAAAAGTCACCCAACAAACCAAAAATATCCAAACAACTGAATATCAAGGCATTAAAATCACTGAAACTATCCATTCTTCAGAACCTAGTTATTTTGCTGTAGTAGAAAATAAAGTTTTGTTTGCTACTAACCGTCAGGTAATTGAACAAGCGATCGCTACTTATAGAGGTTCACCCTCGTTAGTGGATCAAGAAGCAAATAAGGCAGCTTTTTCAGAAAAATTAACTCTCAAAAATTCTTTAGGACAAATTTATTTCACTAATTACAGTAAACTATTCCAATCTTTTGCTCAGTCAAAAACTTATTCTCAACTAAATGCTTTACCCATCTGGAATCAGGTTAATTATATCGTGGTTGGCATTGGTACAGATAATCAAAGTTTACGTTTACAATCAATCACTCAATTCAATTCCGAGCAATTAACTCAAGGATTTAGTCAACCATCAGAAAAACTTCTAGCTCAATTGCCAGAAAATACTTTTACTGTAGTCAACGGCAGCAATATTAATCAAATTTGGTCTAATACCGTCACTCAACTCGCAACAGACCGCGATATTAATAACTATTTAAATATGATCCGAGGCGGATTGCAAATGAGTTCTGGTTTAGATTTGGACCGCGATATTTTTGGTTGGATGGATGGTGAATATGCTTTTGGTTTGATACCTACCCAGACGGCGATTATTCCAGAATTAGGGTTTGGGTTAGGAGGAGCAATGTTATTTGAAACTCAACAAAACGATCTTGCCAAACAAACTTTAGCTAAATTAGAAAATCTTTTACAAATGAGTACCGGGTTAACATCGAATCAAATTGAGGTTCAAGGCAAAACCATGACTCAATGGCGTGAACCTCAAAGTAATTTTATTCTGACCTATGGTTGGTTGGATGACAATTCTGTGATCTTTACTGTAGGAGAGAAGGTAGCAGAATCAATCGGGACTAAATCTTTGACTAAAAATGAGCGTTTTAGTGCGATCGCGAAACAATTACCAAACAACAATTTTGGCTATCTGTATCTGGATTTCAATCCTATTGCTACTGTAATTAAAAATTTATCAAACTCTCAACCACAAACCATTACTCCTGAAGCAATTGAGTTAATCAATTCAATTAATAGTATTGGCGCAACCAGTACCATGCCTAGTTCAACTACTATTCAAGGAGATTTAGCAATTCAATTTAAAAATTAGCTTCCGAATAAAAAAAACAATCCCTCCTGTCAATTAGAAGGGATTAATCCAATTTAAATTTTAAGCAAATTACAGAGCATTGGCACCAGCAACCACTTCTAAAAGTTCTTGAGTAATTGCTGCTTGTCTAGCTTTGTTATAAGAAAGAGTCAATGTCCCAATCAAATCAGAAGCATTCTCACTAGCATTATTCATCGCAGTCATTCTAGCTGCAAGTTCGCTAGCTGCTGATTCTTGTAATGCTCGCAACAATTGATTATTAAGATAAAGAGGTAAAAGAGAATCCAAAATTTGAACTGGATCTTGTTCAAAAATCATATCTTGAGGAAAAGCAGATACTTCAGTAGTAACTGTTTGTCGTTCTACTTGGAATTCACCACCGCGAGTAGTCAGACGAAAGATTTCATCATCTTTGACTTCTAAACCTTGAGTTGTCAAAGGTAATAAAGTTTGTACAACTGGACGAGAACTAATCAAAGAAACGAACTTAGTATAGATCAACTCAACTCGATCTACAGTTTCCGACAAGAACAAAGATAACAGTTCATCCGCAATTTGAGATGCTTCGGCTGCGGTAGGAATCTGTTCTAAACCACTGAATTTGCGATCGATTGGTGCGTTGCGATTTTGGAAATATTGAGCAGCTTTACGCCCTACAATGACAAAAGTATAATCAATTCCTTCTGCTTTGAGTTCTTTGGCTCTTTGTTCAGCACGACGGATCACGTTAGCATTATAACCACCACAAAGACCGCGATCGCCAGTAACTACTAACAATCCTACTTTGTTGACTTCCCGCTGTCTAAATAAAGGCAAGTCAACATCTTCAAATCTAAGTCTTCCTTGTAAGTTATAAAGCACCTGTGCTAAATTGTCTGCAAAAGGACGAGTCGCCGTAACTTGTTCTTGGGCGCGACGTACCTTAGCTGCTGCCACCAAGCGCATAGCTTCAGTAATTTTCTTGGTGTTTTTAACTGATTGAATGCGATCGCGAATAGCTTTTAAATTAGGCATTTCTGTAAACGGTAATTATTAATTAATTACAATATCCGACGACAAGTAACCAGTAAGGGTAAAGACACAATAGGTCGCATCTCTACTGAGAACTAGTGTACGGGCAAGGCACTGCCTTGCCTCTACGGGGTCACTGATAACTGACTTTAGGCTGCTGCCAAGAAGGTTTGCTTGTATTCGGAGATAGCTTCTTTGAGAAGATTTTCAGCTTCATCGGTCAATTTCTTTTCAGAATCGATGATTTCTCCGTATCGAGGTTTGCTATTGCTCAAATAGTCTCTTAATCCTTTAGCAAAAGCAGTAACTTTATTGGCAGGAAGCTCGTCAAGATAGCCATTCAAACCAGCATATACAGTTGCTACTTGTTCAGCTACAGAAAGAGGAGAGTTTTGGGGTTGTTTGAGAACTTCCCGTAAACGTTGTCCGCGAGCTAACTGAGCTTGAGTAGCAGCATCCAAATCAGAAGCAAACTGAGCAAATGCTTCTAATTCAGCAAACTGAGCCAATTCTAACTTCAGTTTCCCAGCTACTTGTTTCATAGCTTTGGTTTGAGCAGCAGAACCTACCCGACTTACAGAAATACCAGCATTAATTGCAGGACGGAAACCAGCGTTAAACAAATCGGAAGAAAGGAAGATTTGACCGTCAGTAATAGAAATTACGTTGGTAGGAATGTAAGCAGAAACGTCACCAGCTTGAGTTTCAATAATTGGCAGTGCAGTCATACTACCACCACCTAATTCGTCGCTGAGTTTGGCAGCACGTTCTAAAAGACGAGAGTGGAGATAGAAAACGTCTCCAGGATAAGCTTCACGTCCTGGTGGACGACGCAGTAATAAAGCCATCTGGCGATAAGCTTGAGCTTGTTTAGACAAGTCATCGTAGATTACTAAAGTGTGCTTGCCTTTGTACATGAAGTATTCAGCAATTGTAGCACCAGTATAAGGAGCAAGATACTGAAGAGTAGCAGGATCGTTAGCATTGGCAGCTACTACGATCGTATAAGCCATCGCACCTTTTTCTTCTAAAGTATTAATTACCTGAGCTACAGTAGATGCTTTTTGACCGATCGCAATATAAACACAAATTACATCTTCTGATTTCTGGTTAATGATGGTGTCTACTGCTACAGCAGTTTTTCCAGTTTGGCGATCGCCAATAATTAATTCCCGTTGACCACGACCAACTGGAATCATTGCATCAATAGCGGTAATACCTGTTTGTAGAGGTTCACAGACTGATTTACGTGCAATAATCCCTGGTGCCATTGATTCGATCAAACGAGTTTCACCAGTATTGATATCTCCTTTGCCATCGATAGGACGAGCTAAAGCATCAACTACTCTGCCAATCAAAGCTTCCCCTACTGGGATAGAAGCAATTTTAGCAGTTGCTTTAACTGTACTACCTTCTTGGATATCGCGACCGTCTCCCATCAATACGGCACCCACGTTATCTTCTTCTAGGTTAAGGGCGATACCTACTGTACCATCTTCAAATTCTAGAAGTTCCCCTGCCATTGCTTGCTCCAGACCGTAAATCCTAGCGATACCATCCCCTACCTGGAGGACAGTACCAACGTTAGAAATTTGAACTTCTTGATCGTAGGATTCAATCTGTTGGCGAATAATGCTGCTAATTTCGTCTGGTCTGATGCTTACCATATTCTCTCGTTACTTGTTGATAGTTCTTTGCTGTTGGTTTTTTATTATCAGTTATTCGCTATCGACTGCTAACTGTTTAAACTCATACTAATTCGACGTAGTTGACCACGCAAACTAGCATCAATAACTTGAGAGCCTATTTTAATGACAACTCCACCAATTAGATTAGGATCGACGCTAGTTTTTAACTCAACATTCTGAGCCTTAGAAATTGCCTTGACGCGATCAATAACTGCTTGTTTTTGTGAATCTGTCAGTTCTTTGGCAGCTATAGCTTCTGCTAAAACAGTTTGATTTAATTTCCGCAATAAACTGAGGTACTGCTCTGCTACTTGCTTCAAAAAGATAATGCGACGTTTATCAATCAACAACATCAAAAAGTTGATTAAGTATGGATTCGCGCTATCTCCTAGCACTCTGCGTAGCACGTTTTTTTTATCTTCTGCTTTGATAATTGGGTTGGCAACAAAAGCACTAAATTCTTCAGATTCTTCCATCAAGCTAATCAATTGACGGAAATTGTCGCCAAATTGCTCAGTAAGATTATTTTGTTGAGCTACAGACATCAAAGCTTGCGCATAAGGTTCAGCAATTTCGCTACTAATTAAAGCTTCACTCATAATTATCCTCCCAGTCGAGCAATACTACGGTCTATGAGTTGATGTTGAGTTTCATCATTGAGAAACTCTCCCAATTGATTTTCTACTCGTCCGAGAGCTAAAGCTGCAATTCTCTGCTTTAATTCAGCGATCGCTCTTTCTTGTTCAGAATTTAAATCTGCTACTGCCATAGCTTTGATTCGCTCAACTTCTTTTTCTCCTTGAGCCAGAATCGCTTGTTTTGCTTTTTGAGCATTAGCTTCGGCATCAGAGATAATTTTGCTAGCTGTAGATTTAGCTTGAGCGAGTTTTTCTTGTTCTTGGGCTAGAGCCTGAGCAGCTTTCCGTTGCTTTTCTTCTACTTCCCCGATTTTTTGGGCTATTTTATTTTTTCGTTCATTTAAAATGTTGCCCACTATTTTACTGCCGTAGTAAAACAGTACGCCAGCCAAAATCAAGAGGTTGATTAGGTTAGATTCCAAAATATCGAAGTTTAACCCAAAACCACCCTCAGCCTCTGAATGTGCTTCTGTTAAAAAAAATAAAGTTTCTATCATACCTAGTTCTTGCTTTACTTCAGATTTTTTCTAGTCCCCTAGGCTATGATTTAACTAGCTCTGGTCCGAGAAGTTTTTCTAGGATTTGGCGAGAGAGAACGTCTACTTCTTGTTCTAAGCTCGTTAAGGCTACTGCTTTTTGTTGTTGAATCTCTTGAGCAGCTTTTTCCCGTTCTGTCTGAACTTGTTTCTGAGCTTCAGCAGTTTTTTGAGCAATAATTTCTTTTGCTTCTGCTTGAGCTTTTTCTAAAATAACTTGGGACTCTCGACGAGCTTGAGCTATTTGCTTCTCGTATTCTTTGACTATTTGCTCTGCTTTAGACAACTTTTCACGAGAGTCTATCTCGTTCTTGCGAACATAATTATCTCGCTCGTCTAGTACCTTAGTCAGGGGTTTATAGAAAACTGCGTTTAACACAAAGGTTAAAACTAAGAATTGCACTGCCATCAGAGGCAGAGTCGCATCAAAATCAAACATTTTTTATCAAGCCAATCAGAATTGGGACTGCATGCGATTAATACCGATACGGATGGAGGCAGGCGCGATGCAGATTCGCTCGCACCTCAACCAGTTACGCAATGTTATACGAAGGGGTTAGCAAATAGTAGTACTAAAGCAACTACTAGGCCGTAAATGGTAAGAGATTCCATGAACGCTAAAGTTAAAAGTAGAGTACCACGAATTTTTCCTTCAGCTTCGGGCTGACGAGCAATCCCAGCTACTGCTTGACCAGAAGCGTTTCCTTGACCGATACCAGGACCGATAGCAGCTAAACCAATTGCTAAAGCAGCAGCGATAACAGAAGCAGCGTTAATATCCATGATGATTCTATTGACCTTTATTTACAAACTACAAAAAATTAATTAGAGAAAGTTTTGTTGTTGAGCAAATTGAATTAGATTAACTCAACTAAAAATCGGTTAATCAATGAGGTAAAACTATTCCTCATGTCCTTCTTCACCGTGTCCCTCTAGAGCCTCATGTATATAAGCTCCAGCTAAGGTAGCAAAGATTAGAGCCTGAATTGCACTGGTAAATAGTCCCAATGCCATTACTGGTAACGGCACAAATAAGGGAACTAACAGTACAAATACAGCAACTACTAATTCGTCAGCAACGATATTACCAAAAAGACGGAAACTGAGGGATAGAGGTTTAGTAAAATCTTCTAAAATCGCGATCGGCAACAAGACCGGAGTCGGCTCGATATACCTCTTAAAGTATCCTAAACCTTTTTTGCTCAAACCCGCGTAAAAATAGGCCAGAGAAGTGAGCAATGCTAGGGCAACTGTAGTATTGATGTCGTTAGTTGGAGCAGCAATTTCCCCAGATGGTAATCTAAGTAACTTCCAAGGAATTAGTGCGCCTCCCCAATTGGAGACAAAAATAAACAGAAATAAAGTGCCAATAAAGGGCACCCAAGGACGATATTCTTTTTCGCCTAGCTGGTTTTTCGCTAAATCTCGAATGAATTCTAGGGCATATTCCATAAAATTTTGAATGCCACTAGGAACTCTTTGAATGTTTCGAGTTGCTGCGAGAGAAGCAATGATTAAAACACCCATTACAAGCCAGGAGGCAAGAAAAACCTGCCCGTGAACTGTGTAGTTACCGATTTTCCAGAGGAAATGTTCGCCAACTTCCAATTCTGCTAGGGTAAATAAATTTGGGTAAGTCAAACTATTGAGAATTTCCATTGCCTAGATTGCTTGAAAAAATCAACACAACCAATCTGATTGCATTTCTCGAGCTTACTTTAATCCTCTTTGGTTACTTCTACTGTGTTAGCCGTGACTAACACTGTTTGTAGAGTATAAATAAGGATGGCAGCTTTATAGGTGAGAAATCCTAAAAAGACTGGGAGAATGTGTAATTGTTGCCACTGACTTGCAACAATCATTAGGCCAGCAAAGATTGCTAATCCTTTACCTCCGAGACGCTGTTGTTGTTGACCTAGGCGTTCAACATCTTTGGCTAATAACGTTAAATAGACTACTCCGACTAACGCACCCAAAACATAATTAAGGGCAGTATTTAAGGAATAGAAATACCAGACAGGCAGAAAAATGATTGTCATGAGCGTTAAAGTTACCAACAACAAAGTTTTTTGTAGCTGGTAATACTCTTGCATCGAATTCTCTTGAGGAGAATCCGCTTGAGTCAGTTCGTTTGCTTGTCTTGGCATTGGTTCTAGTTGTTGATTAGACAAAGGTTACGTACTCGGTTACTGACCCATGGTTTACTAACTGAAACTAAACTTTAAATTAGTTTGGAGGTGAGCTTCGTTTGATATCAGAATTTCACCTAAAAACTAGACAGCAGTTTGAATTGCTGCAAGTTTAGCCCAGACCATTTGCAATCATATCATGGGATAGTGGTAATTATTAAAATTTTCTGAATGAAAAATAAGCGGAGATTAAGGGAGAATTTTGTGGTTAAGTTAGGATTTTGCTGGAATTTTTTCCTGAGGAGAGAGAATAATTAATTGCCTTAACCAAAGCGATCGCACTAGGCTTAAATCTACCGAACAATCAGTTATTAATTGTCTTACATTAGCATTTTGTCGCTCGCAAGCAGTCATAAATTGGTATTCGGGTTCAGATAAGTTTACCATTTGATAATCATAATCAAAGAAATTGCGACTTGGCCAACCCTGCATACAAGGATGAAGTTCAGCAATAGCTGATAATAAAACTTCATCGTCAGTCCAATCTATTTTAGGTAAAGGTGGACGGGCTAAGAAAAATTCGTAATGAGTTAAACTAGGGTCGAGGAGTTCAATCAGCCGATAAGTTTGGCGATCGCTCAAAGTTTGACTTCTTGCTAAAAGTTCTGGAGAATTGCCAATTAATCGGGATAATTCCCAATAGTTTGGATTAGAAAAACCAACAAATTCTAAACCAGAAGCATCAATTAACTCAAATAAAGTTTCAATATTGTAATCAATTTCTTGGGGATGAACGTACATATCTGCAAAAGCTTCATCTCGATGATTTTCTAATGCCCAACGTTCTTTTTCTTGCTTGAGGATACGATTATTTTCTGGTAAAGCAGCAAAAATTTGTCTACCAACTTGGACTCCATCCCGATAATCACCTCGTTTTTCACCTTGAATTTGAGCGATCGCTTTTTGCATCAAAGCAATTTCCCAACGTCCTAATTCAGCATAGACAAAAATATGAAGTAGTCCGCCTGGTGCTAATTTGGCAGCTAGGGCTTGAATTCCTTTGATCGGATCAGGTAAATGGTGTAATACGCCAACACAATTAATAAAATCAAATTCCCCAGCTAACTGAGTTGCTTCTTCCAACTTCAGATTGTGAAATTCAACTGATTTGGGATGATTGGCAATCGCGCCTGAACGATGACAACGTTCTTGTGCTACTTCTAAAGCTTTTTCACTCAAATCAATTGCTACTATGTCTGCTTGAGGATTGAGATGAATTAGATAGTCTGTACCAGAACCTGTACCACAACCAGCGTCAAGAATGCGAATATCTTGACGAGATGGTTTTTGACCTGTGCAGAAATTATAAGCTGCTGTCCAACTCCATCGCCAATTATATCCAGGTGGTAATTGATCCGATAAAGGATCGGGGGGAAAAGGATAGGTATTATATAAATTAGCTACTGCGTTATTAATTGCTTGTAAATCGGACATAAAATTTGGTTAACTAACTAAAAATTGCTTGAAACTCTAAATTTTATCGGGGGGAAGGTCAATTAATTACACATTATTAACAAAATTCAAGCTAATCAGGATTAATTAATTTTTTAATTAAGATTTAATAATGGTTTTTGATTAGAAAAAATCTACAAATATCAATTTGATTGATTTTCTAAAAATAGTTATTTTATTAAAAAAAATTTTTCTACACAAGTTCAAAAAAACAAAAGTCTCTTCTGCAATTAAGCTAGAAGAGACAAATAAATAATGAAAAATTACAAACCTTTTCGGGAGCTAATTTTAGTTTTGTTCAGCTAAAAACAAGTAATTAATAATTGAATGATTGTGAACAATTTAATTTGCTCGATTAAAGCGATCGCTATGGTTATGAAACAAGAAACTTGTTGCTACATTTGAGCATAATAGTGCGATCGCACTAAAGAATTAGAAATTATATCCCAGTCCTAAAAGTAATCCTAACTCTGTATCATCAATAAATTTAAAGTTTACCGCTGCATTAGCAGTAAAAACAGAAGATATAGGAATATCTAAACCCCCAGTAGCTACTACTCCCACCGTATCACCATCTCCTGTCGAGAGTGAAATACCACCACCTACATAGGGAGCCAGGCTAAATTGGGTATCTTCAACGTCTCTAGTAAAAAAGTCCACTGTTAGAGGCAAAATAAAAGTTGCATCTTCACCTATCAAAGCAGAAGGACGGAAAGATACATTATCAGTTAACCCTATTTTACTAATTACAGCAAATGAACTGTCTCCGATCGCAGTGTCGCCATCAATACCTATATTACCACCAATACCAAAATAACTAGAACCTGAACGAGTTGCTCGACCTGGTTCTACCTCAAAATCTGTTTGTGCAACTTC
Organism: Stanieria sp. NIES-3757; assembly: GCA_002355455.1. Classification (NCBI taxonomy): domain Bacteria; kingdom Bacillati; phylum Cyanobacteriota; class Cyanophyceae; order Pleurocapsales; family Dermocarpellaceae; genus Stanieria; species Stanieria sp. NIES-3757. The sequence goes on along the minus strand of AP017375.1, from coordinate 1,443,005 downwards.
TATTGAGTTAGCTGGTTCTGTTGGAGAGGCTGCCGATGTAGTATTTAAGTTAGAAGCAGAGGTTAATTGTTGAAAATTATTAGAATTAATTGCTGGTATTCCTTTAAGAGAATCAGATTTTTTCTCAACGTTTTGATTAGCCTTTGGTGAATTTTCTTTTACTTTCGTTTCAGCTTGAGATGGTTGTCCACTTAAGAAAATATAAAAAGCTGCCAGTCCGATAATTACAAAGTTGTTTAATTTAAAAAATAAATTCATAGTAACCTATATCTTTAAAATTTATTTGACAAAGCCCAAGCTAAATCTTTACTTTTCTAATTTAAATAATATTTGTGACTAAAAAATGACCAAAAAGTTAGATTTTAAATTTACAATTTAAAATCTAACTTCAATTTTTATAGCTTAAGAGGGATGTAATTTTATAAAAATTCGATTGATATCCCAATCCCAAAAAAGAGTAAATAAATATTTTTAGATATATTGCAATCGCTCGATTAGACTTAAAAATCGGTTATCGATCTAGTTTTTATTTTTATATAAGCTGTCGCGCATTTAAATTGCATTAACAGCATTACCTTTGTTTTTCAATTTTCTATCCCAATTAATAATTAATTCTCCCTGATTAAGAAGTTGATGTAAAAGAGATTCTAATTGCTCAATAGATTTAAAAAGGCGATGAGCCAAGAATTCCTTAGCTGAATGCCACACTAATTCGGCAATATTATAATCTGGACTATAGGGAGGTAAAAATTCTAAAATCAAGTTGGGCATTTCTTGTGTAATTTTCTTGAGAATATCTTCTTTTTTATGAAAGCTTGCATTATCTAAAATAACGAGGATTTTTGTCCCCTTAGTCTCAAAATCTTCTGAAGTATTGCCTTGCTGTATCCACTCATTTTTTACTTCTTGATAAAGAACCTTTAAAGTTAAATAAAAATTATTTCCATCTCCTTTAGGTACAAAATCTACTACTCTTTTTTTATCCGAATAACGAACAGCACCCATTACATTGACTCTGCCTTTTCTTCTTTGACCAGTTATCTTTTTTCGAGAACCTTCTTGCTCCGTCCTTACGCCGAGGAAGCCTCGGCGCGGGCGGTGCGCTTTTTTACCCCAAAGTTTTCTTCTCAAAACTCTCAGACTAAATCCGCTCTCGTCCCAAAACCATATCTGTAAAAGTTTTGGCTTCTCTTTGCTAATAGAGATGTATTCTTCTAGTTTCTTTTTAAAAAGTTTTCTTTTTTCTGGCTCTTGTTTATCCTCTAGACTATATTTTGCCCAGAGGTAAACGTACTTTTTTTTGGCTAATATCCTTCTAACTTGTGAGCTGCTTAATTTAATTCCTGTTTTTTCATCTAAATAAGTTGCTAATCTCTTTGCCGTCCATCTGCCAAATTCATATCCTAATTCTTCAGGGTCTTGCTCTACTATTTTTAACAATAAGTCAATATACTCCTCTGTCGCTTTATGATAATTTCCTGACATTCTCTCATCTTTGAGACTCTCAAGATTTTCTGGGTCGCCATGAACACACCAATATGCTATTTTTCTTAACGAACAACCCAAGAAATTAGCAATTTCCCCCTGAGTTTTGCCGTCATTAAGTAACAATAAAATTAGAATTCTTTCTCTAATTTCTGGATGTTCGTGTTCTTTTAACTCTTTTTGCAGCTTTTTTTGTTGCTCTTGACTGAGAAATCCTTTGACTGGCATTATTCACAACTGTTGATTCTTTTTCTTATTTCTAAGATATGCGTTTTAGATGCATTACAGCTTAGTTTAATCAAAACGTTTTTTGCGGATGCGACCCCGCGCGCGGTCAACGCGCAAGGGAACGCGCACCAAGCAAACTCAACGAGCGATATCAACAACTATGCCGGGACAATCCCAACGCCATAGTTCCACGTGCAAGATCTGAGCATACTGACACAGAACTAGAAATTGTAGCCGATACCTAGAGTTAAGCCCAGAGCAGTCTCGTCTAGAAAGCCGATATTCAATTGAGTATTGGCAGTGAATCGCCCAATAGGAATATCTAAACCTCCTGCCATTAAAAACTTAAAAGCACTATTACTACCAGTTGTAATCACCACGCCTGGACCAAAATAGGGGACAATTGCATCAGTGTCAGTATTTTTAAAAGGAGGCAGACGCAGATCGAGCGTAACAGGAATAGCTAAGGTAACATCTTCCCCTATAACTACCGAAGGGCGTACCGATAAATCTGTGCCTCCCTCGTTACTATCGATAACAGAAAATAGACGAAGCTTACTGGTTACAGCAAAGGCACCAAAATTTCCGAATTCATCATTAATCAATCCTAGGCTTCCACCTATGCCAAGATAGCTTGGAGCAGTCGGTCCAATGACACTTCTTTGGTTGTTCTCTGTCTTTTGAGCCTCGTCCCCAGTAATAGTCTCTGTATCAGAACTGGCTCTAGTCTTTTCTTCTTCAAGATTGGTGGGAGTAGCAGCAGTTTGACTTAGATCCTTCCCAGGACCACCCACAATGTAGGTCGCTGCTGGTTCGTTGGCAGAAATTGGTTGCACCTTTCCCAGTTTGACCAGGGTTTGATATAAATGCGCTACCATTTCGGCACGGGTAACAGGGGATTGGGGATTAAATGTTTTAATATCAGGATAGTTGACTACCATATTGGCTTCTGTTGCTGCTGCTACCTCATCGATAGCATAAACAGGAATTTGTTGAGCATCTGTGTAATTGGTATTAACAACATCCACGGCAGAGCCAGTGGAAGTCAATTTCAGCCCACTAGTTAAATAATCAATCAACTCAACTTTGAGAATTGACTGGTCTGGTAAAAAGAAATTATTAGGATAAGCAGAAACAAAATTTTCTGTGTAAGCAGATTCAATAGCGGGAGCAGCCCAATGATTAACAGGAACATCAGAGAATCTAGCTTCTTGTACTTCTAGGATGGGCAACTCAAAAGCCTTTTGAATCATTACTGCTGCTTGAGCCCGAGTCAATAGCTGGTCTGGTTGAAAGCTGCCATCAGGAAAACCAGCAATTAAATTCTGGGCAGCTAGATTTTGAATGAATGGATATGCCCAATAATTATTATCTACATCGGTAAAACCGATCTGCTGCGATGGAGTAGATAGATCTGTAGGTGGAACCTGATAAATTTCAGTATCGGTTTGAGCTAGGGTATTAGAAGCTCCCTGAGATGCATTCTGGTTTGATGTTTCAGTTAATTGGCTTGCAGAATGGAAAATCTTCTCAGTCATTTCTGCTTGAGCTACTTGTCCGCTGAGAAGATTGGCAAAAGCTGTAATACTTAATACTGGCAAAATTGCGTAATTAAACGTTGTATTCATAACTACTCCGTACATTCTTCAATTAATAAAACGCTCGATCTAAATGAATGTCTGTTTGTTTTCTAACGTTTACGAGTTAAATTCAAGCAAGTCTAAACACCGTAGAATTTACTAACTCTTTGTGGTATTATTACAAAAATATTTAGTTAAATATACTTAGAAATAGTCTACCAATTTTACTTCCTAATTTTTAATTTTGGCTATAAAACTAAACAAAGTTATTCCAGGCTCGACTCTACGCTATAGCACTACGCGTATACGTTAGGAGATTTTGTGAAGGCAGCATCGACGCAATCACTCCATTCTTCAAATTCATCCCATCGGTGCTTCATCCAATTCGTGAGTACAAACCACCAGCGTTCAATTTTATTTAAATCTGGGGAATATGTGGGAAGATAGCAGATTTCACATCCTACTTCTGCCACAATTTTATTTATGAACTGGGAACGATGAAAAGTTGTATTGTCAACAACAATTAAGTAGGTAGGCGGAAAAATTTATAATATTAAATCCGTTTAATTGCCGATAATATAGTCAAGCTTGTAAAAAAAATCTCTTCTACCTGAAAGTAGAAGAGAAAATAGAGACAATGAACAACTGTCAATATTGATAATCTCAATTAAGCTGCATCATCATGAGCAAAACGATTGTAGAGAAAGTCTAGGGCATAGTTACGCAAATCATAATATTCTGGCTGTTCCATAATTTGATCTCGGTTGCGTGGACGAGGAAAATCGATATTCATAATTTCTCCAATGCCAGCAGCAGGACCATTAGTCATCATAACTAACTTATCTGCTAAAAATAATGCCTCATCGATATCGTGAGTGATCATTAAAACAGTACAGCGATGATCGTTCCAAATTTTCAGCAATTCTTCTTGTAGTTCCTCTTTAGTGATAGCATCTAAAGCTCCAAAAGGTTCGTCTAAAATTAGGACTTCTGGACGAATCGCTAACGCCCTGGCAATAGAAACTCTTTGTTTCATACCACCAGAGATTTGAGTCGGTTTTTTCTCTGCTGCTTCGGTTAAACCTACTAAAGCTAGATGTTCTCTGACAATAGCGCGTTTTTCCTGTTCGGGTTTGTTGGGATGAACTGAATCAACTGCTAAGTAAACATTATCAAATACTGTTAGCCAAGGTAGAAGGGCATAGTTTTGAAATACTACCATGCGATCGGGACCTGGTTCGGTAATGGTTTTTCCACCTACTGTTACTGAACCTGTAGTAGGATGAGCAAAACCAGAAACCATATTCAAAAGGGTAGATTTACCGCAACCAGAGTGACCAATAACGCAGATAAATTCTCCTTCGTTAACAGTTAAATTGACGTTTTCTAAAACTGTATAAGGTCCTGTAGGAGTAGGATATACTTTTGAAACTCCTTCGATTTTGAGAAAGGGAGTATTTTGAATCGAACGGGGTTGAAATTGTAATACTTGTTTATTAGAAGCTTGCATGAGTCAAAAGTTAAAAATCAAAAGTCAAAGGTTAAAAATCAACGATGAAAAATAAAAATAACTAGGTATTTTTTTATTTTGCGTTCATCGATCATCATTCATAATTAAAATTAAGCTGCAACTAGAGTTTGAGAATCGAAATGAACTTCAGCGATAGTAAAGTTGCGTTCGATATCTAAGTGATTGAGATAACCAATGGGATCTTCAGCATCAAAGATAATCCCATCGAATAGCTGAATTGGATTGCGACGATATTTAATATCAACCAATCCTAATTCTCTGGCAGCCGTACTAAAAGTACTAACTCGACAGACTCTTTCTAAAATTTCTACCCAATTACGAGGAAAGGGAATATGTCCCCAACGTGCCATTTGAGTCATCATCCAGAGGTGTTCGGTACGACTGGGACGATTTAAGCCATCACCAAAAAACATATGGTGGGCATATTCAACGTGTTGATCTAAATTACAACTGTAACTATTAGGATCGCCTAGTTGGATGTAGTCCTCTTTAGTAGCTAAATATTTACGACTAGCTAGAATTTCTCTGATTTCTTGATGATTCTTTTCCTCGGCACAATAACGACCAGCTTCTAAAAGGGCTTTAACTAGGGCAACATGGGTATTAGGATAGCGATTTGCCCAATCCTCTCTTACTCCCAAAACTTTGCCTGGATGTCCCTGCCAAATTTCCATATCTGTGGCAACGGTAAAACCATGTCCTTCTATAGCTGCACGTAGATTCCAGGGTTCGCCAACACAATAGCCGTCAATAGTTCCTGCTTTTAAGTCAGCTACCATTTGGGCTGGAGGAATCGTTTTTAGTTCGACATCTTTGTCAGGATCGATGCCTGCTGCTGCTAACCAGTAGCGTAATAAAATATTGTGCATTGAGGAAGGATGTACCATACCCAAAGTATGTTTTTCTCCATCCAAAGCAAGTAATTTCTGTTTGTATTCAGCAGCAGTAATGACACCTTGGTCGTAAAATTTCTTGCTTAAGGTTACTCCATTACCATTGCGAGTCATAGTTAAAGCTGTGACTACAGGTAAAGGTCGATCCTGATTTCCTCCTGCTGTTAACCAAGTGGGCATTCCTGCCGGCATTTGGGCTGCATCAAGATATCTTCCATCAATACCATCGACAATACCACGCCAACTAGTTTCTCTAACTAAACTAACTTCATCTAAACCATGTTTGCTAAAGAAACCTTTTTCTTGTGCTACTGCTAAAGGTGCGCAGGCAGTTAAGGGTACAAAACCAATTTCTAAATTGACTTTTTCTAAACCATGACGAGCAACAATAGCGGTTTTCTTCGCACGTATTTTTTTGATGCGTTTTTGTTGATTGAGGAAGTAAATAATTTCGCTGCGGAGGCTGTAGTAACTAGGATGGTTAACTACTTCCATGCGTTTGCGAGGACGGGGAATATCTACTTCTAAGATGCCACCAATTTTTGAACCAGGACCATTGGTAAGCATGACAATTTTGTCGGATAATAGAACTGCTTCATCGACATCGTGAGTTACCATGACAGAAGTAACTTGATACTGTTCGCAAATTCGCATCAACTGTTCTTGAAGATTACCTCTGGTTAGAGCATCTAAAGCTCCAAAAGGTTCGTCTAATAATAATAGTTTAGGACGAATTGCCAAAGCACGAGCGATCGCGACTCGCTGTTTCATTCCTCCTGATAGTTGTCCAGGCAATTTATCGACTGCATGACGCAAACCGACTAAGTCGATATGTTCTTCTACAACAGATTTGCGTTCTGATTTGGGTGCATTCCCCATCACTTCATCCACTGCTAAAGCAATATTTTGACGCACTGTTAACCAAGGTAGCAGAGAGTAGTTTTGAAAGACTACCATGCGATCGGGTCCTGGTTCTTTAATTTTTTGTCCTTCTAAGGTGACAATGCCATCAGTGGGTAAATCTAAACCTGCAATCATATTTAGAAGGGTTGATTTACCACAACCAGAGTGACCAATTAAGGAAATAAATTCACCTTTTTTAATTTCTAAATCAATTCCTTTGAGGGCGACATATTCACCACCACCACTGAGGGGAAAAACTTTTTCGATTTGATCTACTGCAACAAATACGCTCATGGTTTTTTAGGTAATAGGTAATAAGTAATAGGTAATAAGGATTGGGGAATAGGGAACAAGGAACCAATTTTTCTCCCTATCTCCCTAATCTCCTCTGCTGCCATGCTTTCTTTACGATTGTGGTGCAATTAATTTTTGGATATAAGCGATCGCGCGGTCTAAAATTAAACCTACTGCACCGATATAAATTACTGCCAAGATAATTTCACTGATGTAGTTTTGTTGATAGGCATCCCAGATGAAGAAACCGATGCCAACAATACCTGACATAACAATTTCTGCTGCGATAATTGCTAACCAAGCTAAACCAATCCCAATTCTTAAACCAGTGAAAATGTAGGGTAAAGCAGAAGGTAAAAGAATTTTGAAGAAGAATTTGTAATTAGATAATTTTAAGACTCGGCGAACATTAATATAGTCTTGAGGAATTTGTTTAACGCCTTCAGTGGTATTAATTAAAATCGGCCAAACTGAAGTAATAAAGATTACGAAAATAGCAGCAGGTTGGTTTTGTTGTAGAGCGACTAAAGCGATGGGAACCCATGCTAAAGGTGCAACCATTCTTAAAAATTGAAAAATTGGGTCTAATGCTTTATCTAATATAGGATTCATTCCTACTAAAATCCCACCGCCAATACCAACTAGGGCTGCTAAAGAATAACCTTGGGCAACTCTGCCTAAACTCGCCATTGTTTGCCAAAATAAACCTTTATCTAAACCACCAGCGTCATAAAAAGGATATAAAAGTAATTCTCTGGTACGTTCATCTGTCCAAATACTTAAGGGTCCTGGTAATTTAGTCAAACCTAAAGTAGAAAGTAATTGCCAAATGGTTAGAAATCCCAAAATTCCTAAAATGGGTGGAATTATATCTTTACTATTCTTTTTCCAAAATGAACTAATAAAATTTCCTTGATTGTTTTTGTTGATTCTTCTTGTACTAACAGTCATGTTTGCTCCTTCATTGATTGTTAATTTTTAATCTTCAATTTGATGAATTAAACTTTTTTAATTGCCAAACTTTTGAGATAGGCTGCTGGGTTTTCTGGATCAAATTCAATCCCATCAAAAAATTTCTCTACACCACGAGATGGACTAGTAGGAAGATTAGAAAACTTGGCTTCTTTGGCTGCTTCTAACCAAAGATCTTGTCGGTTAACTTTGGCAATCATTTCCTTCGCATTAGCTAATGTATCTTCAGGTAAAAAGCCCCAACGAACACTTTCTGTTAAAAACCATAAATCATGACTTTGGTAGGGATAAGAAACATTACCGCGATCATCTTGCCAATATAAAGGACCCATATTAAAGTCTTTAATATCTGGTTTGCCATCGCCCATTTTGTAGTAGCCTTTGTAAGGAGATTCAATTAATTCGGTGCGAATATTAAAGTAACTTCTGCGTCCTAATATTTTGATTAATTCTGGTCGATTTTCTGGTTTATCACACCATTGTTGTGCTTCCATTAATGCTTTTAATAAGGCTTTAGTAGCTTTGGGATTTTTTTCTACCCAATCTCCTCTAATCGCTAGATATTCTTCTGGATGAAATTGCCACATTTGGGAAGTTAAAGCTGCCATGTAACCAATATCTTCGGCTACAATTCGATAAGGCCAAGGATCGCCTGTACTAAATGCATCCATACTACCTGTCCGCATTCCCTGTACAGTTTCGGCTGGAGGTACAGCAATCAAATCAACATCCTGATCTGGATCTACACCACCAGCAGCTAACCAATAGCGCACCCAGAAATCCTGATTAACTTTCGGAAAGGTAAAAGCAGCTTTGAATTTTCTGCCTTGATCTTTGGGAAAGCTTTTAATATAGTCAGCAGCTTGAGAAATATCTAAACCAATTCCTTTACCTTTATGCATATTAGATACAGCAATGCCATTCCCTTGAGTATTTAACGTTGCGAGGACATACATAGGTATTTTTCTACCATTAGTCAGAAGTCCTTCACTAATTAAATAGGGCATCGGCATTTGCCATTGTCCTCCATCAATGCCCCCAGCTTCCGATCCGATCACAACGTTATCTCTCGCAGATGCCCAGTTTGCCTGTTTGGAAACTTCTACCTCCGTCATGCCATATCTGTCAAAAAAACCTTTTTGTTTGGCAATAACCAAAGGTGCCGCTTCGAGGATAGGTAAGTATCCCAGTTTAATTTTGGGAGTCTCTGGAATTTGTTCGGGACTTAAATCTAAAGCTTGAACTTTTGGCGTTAACTCCCTTACAGAAGGTGGGTTGCCAAAACAACCATTCAGGAAAACTGCACTGACTCCAGATGCAGCAGCCGTTGCTAAAAATTTCCTGCGAGAAATCCTCGAAAAATTAGACATAAAACCTCCTAACTACCCTCATAGTTTGATAGGGCAGATATGTTAAATAATTCGCCAGAAAAAAATTAATAGAACTCTGTAATATTTAACTTTTGACTGAAAAACTGCCAATTAAGTTAAATATTGGAAGATTTAATTAGTTGATTTTTTATGAAGTAAGCTTGCTTGTCTTGATAACCAATAGTCTATCACAAACGAAAAATCATTTATTTGTTTCTATGATTAAAAAACTAATTTGAATTATAAATTTTAATTAATTGTCTCAAAGCCTTTATTTTATAAAGGTTAAACAAGGATGCAGAAATTTTAGAGTCAATAAGTCAGCGACTTGAATAACAAAATATATTTAAAATTGACAGGATGTGAGAAGTTTACCAAGGCAATAGCGATCGCTTTGCTGTTACTTCCTAATCGCACTAAGCTACGCTAAGATCGCGTTGATAGTTATTTGTGGCGAAGAATAACTACAATTAATCAAAGTAAATGATGAACTTAGGAAAGATAGCCAAAACTTGTTGCCGAAATGGTCGTCAACGCTTTACTAGCTTTGTTAAGACTAAAAAGACTTTACCTAGCCCAAGTTTTGAGTAACCAACCAATCACAATTCCTAAGCCAACAAACCGAATTACTTGCCAAAAAGGACTAAAGTTGATTAACAGACGACTTTCTAAATTTAACTGTACTTCAGCTAATTTTTGTTGCAGATGTTTTAATTCTGTTTTGATTGGCTCTTTAGTAACATTATTTTTTTGTCGTTGAGTTAACTCTTGTTGTTCTTGCAACAATTGAGTATAAGTTTGCCAATCTTGTTTAACCTGAATATAACGTTCTTGAAGTTCTTCAAGCGATCGCTCTACTTCAACTAAAACTTGGGCGATCTGCTCATCATCTTTAATCTGACTAGAATTGTTGGGAGACATCTTAAAATATAGTGAGGGGTTGTCTCTGGCGTTGCACGGCAGAGTTTATACGCCCCGTCAAAGCAAAAGACCTCTACGATATTAACTCATGTCTGAAATAACTCCACTATCCAAAACCGACTTTCTCAAAGAAATAGATACAGTAGAATTAGCCCAGGCTTTAGCCGAACGTCTTGCGATCGCGCCTCAGGATTGGCATCGTCTCAAAGCTAATCGTCAAGCGCAAGCTGGACAACAATTAGGTGCTGCTTTGGTTTTTCTCCTCAAAAATCAGCCCCAAGAAGCATTAATCCGTCTTAATCAAGCTACAGGCTGGCTAGATCGTTCTATTTCTGCACCTCCTTGTCCTACCCACGGAGAGAAAAAGTAAAAAGCAGAAATTGAGATTTTCGACCAATGCTATAGCTTCCGATCTATTTTGCTTTAAACAAACTTAATCTAAATATTAGGTTGTTCAGTGAAGTTACTCAATTGTTTCTATTAAGCTAAATTCTAGAGTTATGAGCAACTTAATTTCATTAACGGCAAAAAAAATCTTAACTGATGCCGTTTTTTATTAGTAAATAACGCAAAGAGAACTCCTAATTTTCTCCTCAAATGTCGTAATAATACTGAAGTTGGATAAAAGTATTTTGATTAAACTAATAATTAATAACCCCAAAGATTTATTACTTTTTTATATTTAGCAATCCTATTAGTTAACATTACACTCCTGAATTAATGGAGATTAAATAACAAGCGTTAACTATCAAAAAGCGATTATTAAATAGCTTGCTAGATATTTATAGTCTTAAAATCAGGAGAAATTTCTTATGTATATTAAATCTTTTTTAAAACTTTGTTTAGTTATGTCTTTAACTTATGTAGCTTTAGGAGATGAATTTCTGCCTCAACCTTATAGTAGTAGTAGTCAAAAAGTCCGTAGTGAGATTAATGAATTTTTAATTAGTCTTCTGCCCAACAAAGAGCTTGATACTCTCAAAAATACAACTAAAACTATCCAACAATTTGAAAAAGGAGAATTTTCTTCCTTAGAAAGAAGACAATCGCTTCAATAAAACTTTTTAATTCATACTCATGCTAAAGAAAAAAATAAAACTGTAAGGGCGTAGCATTGCTATGCCCTTACTTTTAAAACTCATTGTTAATTACCAGTTAAATAAAAACTCGATATCTTTAGGTAATTACTTATTTATTTTTTAGCCAACTAAACATTGCGCGTAAATCTTGACCAACTTCCTCAATCGAATGTTCTGCTTCTTGACGACGCATAGCCGTAAAACCAGGTTTACCAGATTGATTTTCTAAAACAAATTCTCGGGCAAATTGACCAGATTGAATTTCTGCTAAAATTTTGCGCATTTCTGCTTTAGTTGCGTCAGTTACTACACGGGGGCCGCGAGTATAATCACCGTATTCAGCAGTATTAGAAATACTATCGCGCATTTTGGCTAAACCGCCTTCTACCACAAGGTCGACGATTAATTTGACTTCATGAAGACATTCAAAATAAGCAAGTTCGGGTTGATAACCAGCTTCAACTAGGGTTTCAAATCCAGCTTTAATTAAAGCACTCAAACCACCACAAAGAACTGCTTGTTCCCCAAACAAATCAGTTTCTGTTTCCTCTCTAAAAGTAGTTTCTAAAATACCCGCACGAGTACCACCAACACCTTTAGCATAAGCCATAGCGCGATCGCGTGCTTGTCCAGAAGCATCTTGATAAACGGCAAATAAACAAGGAACTCCTTGTCCTTGTTCATAGGTACGTCTAACCAAATGTCCGGGACCTTTAGGTGCAACCATGACAACATCAACAAATTCTGGAGGAACAACTTGACCAAAATGAATATTGAAACCGTGAGCAAAAGCTAAAATTTTACCTTCGCTGAGATTTGGTTCAATTTCGTTCTTATAGATACTTTTTTGTGCTTCATCTGGTAGCAAAATCATAATTAGATCTGCTGCTGCTGCTGCATCGGCAACATTTTTCACAGTTAAGCCTGCTGCTTCTGCTTTGGCGATGGATTTACTACCAGGGTATAAACCAACAATAACGTTAATTCCGCTATCTTTTAAATTAAGAGCATGAGCGTGTCCTTGAGAACCATAACCAATAATTGCTACAGTTTTATTTGCCAATAAGTCTAAATTGGCATCCTCATCATAGTACATCCGCGCCATAATAATCGATCTCCTATATACAAACCGCGTTTGGGCAACTTAGCAAAAAGTGCTGCAAACTTATAATTATACTTTTTAGGTTGTAGCTAACAGATCATTATTTTTGAAATTATTTGATTGTAAAATATTTGGCCCGCCACTTGAGAAGGAAGATTAAGTTGTAGAGAGTTGGGCAAGAGTATTTGCCTCAAACCCAAACTTCCATAATTTACATACGTGCTAGAGCAGATATTTTAGATAGTGTTTTTGGATTTAGACCTTTTAATTCTTCGTGATGTAACCACCCTTGTTTGAGCAATTGGGCAAAAACAAACACAAGAGTAGAATGATCGTAATCATATTTGCCATCTATTTCATGTCTTTTGGTACTTAATAAATCATGTAAATACCATAGATCTTCAAGCTCTGTAATCTCACTAGCTTGCTCGCGAACAATCTTGATTAAGGCAGAGGTTTCTCTTTGATAAGCTTTCTCAAACGCTTGTTTCGCTATTTTTTCCTCGGTTTCAGACCATTGAATTTCGCTCACTTGTAATATTGACGCTAAACTTTAACATTTATATACTTATCTCTATCTTAGTACGAGCTTTCCTTACCTAAAGTCTAACTGGCAGTTTTGGTTAACTTTAAAGTAATAGGATTAGCTCGCACTAGAGTTTCTTCTAGCGAACTAGATTAAGCAACTCTTTAGGAGATGCTAGTAAGTCAATCGCTACAAAGAAAATTTTATTTTCGGAATTGAGTAAAAATCGCCAAGCCATATTCATACCAACACCTGCACCAAACCAAGGAGTTTGAACTTTACCAGTAACCTTGATTTGAGTAAAACCATCTTCAGCAGGTTCGGCAACACCTCGTTCTGGAATTAACTTGAGGTTTTGACATTCTTCCCTAAAAAATCGCAATACTGCGTCTTTTCCAACAATAGGTTTTTGGAAAGGAGGTTGGAGCGCGCCGTCGGGAGCAAAGAGTTTAATTAACTCATCAAAATCATTGGCATTTAATAAATTCATGTAGCTCAAAACAGTGGAATTATTAATTCCTTCAATTTTGACGCTGGTGCGTTGTGCTATGTCTGTAGGAGGAACAACTGGTTCAGCAACTTTGCTATATTGACCAAGTTTGTTTTTATCAAATCCCATATCAACTACAGCGTTACGCAAAACGGTAATTTGTTGACCAGACTCCATTTCTCTGAGTGCTTGCAACACTGCCGACGCATTCGCTGAAAGTTTATAACCTTTGGGAATTGGAGCTACAATACCTTCTTCCATCCATTGTCCGAGTTTAAACCAGAAACCAAGTTTAATATTAGGAGTCCAGGTAGCATAGGTACGACAAATAGGTGTATCAGCGTGATTAGCTAAATCACACATTACCTGAGATTGCTCTTGGAAACTCATTTGCTTGATTTCTTGAAGAGTGAGTTCGGCAAACTGCATATTAGCTGCTCCTGGTGCAGCGATTGTCACGCTTTTGCCCATTTCTAAATAAGCAAACCAAATCCATGCTAATTGATCTTCAGCACTAAGCTGATTGAACCTAGCGATTGTGGCTGGTACGGCATCAGCAGATAAAGTATTTGGGAAAATGCCACGGGCTGAATCGATAGTAAAAGGCATGAATATTCCTCAGCTAAATTTCAATGTGAAGTCAAAAAACAAAAGCGTTTTTTGAACACTGTTACTATTGTAAACCTATATTTCAAAAAAATAAGTTTTGTTAAAAATAATTGAAATCCAAGCTTTTTATTATTACGCAAAAAAACTCGACCAAAAGTCGAGGTTGGTTTTAAGTATGCTCTGATTAAAATTTCAGCCTACCTTGAGCAACTGTAAAATTTTCAGTCACTATAGCGTTGAGTAATTTAGACAAGATTTAAAAATGTAAAAAAATCACAGGCTTTAAAACTAATGCTTGACACATAAGGATATACCGCTAAACTGGTACTAATAAAAAATTTCGACTAGGAAATTATTAGTGAGTACCAATGTAAGCATTAAAGAGGCTTCTCTGCAACTTAAAATTAGTGAACAGCGAGTTAGAACTCTTTGCAGACAAGGAAAAATAACTGCTGAAAAAATAGGCAATACATGGATAGTCGATCGAAAAAGTCTGAATAAATATGGACTACTATCAGCCCATAGAGTGGCTGAGGATCGCCCATTTTATAATGTAGATATTCAAGAGCAACAAAAACCAATTGCTTTAAGTTTTTTTTCTGGTGCAATGGGTTTGGATTTGGGAATTGAAAAAGCTGGATTCAACATTCGCCTTGCTTGTGAAGTAGATAAGTTTTGTAGACAAACAATCACTTTAAATAGACCAAATACTGCTTTACTAGGCGATCTCAATAATTATGAACCAGATAACATTTTGCAAGCTGCAAGACTGACGAATCAAGATGACATTGATTTAATTGTTGGAGGACCTCCATGCCAAGCATTCAGTACGGCTGGCAAAAGAAAAGCTTTTCATGACGAGCGGGGAAATGTTTTTTTAAAATATATTGATCTAGCATTATCGCTCAAGCCTAAATACTTGGTTATTGAAAATGTCAGAGGTTTGTTGTCTTGCCCATTAAAACAGAGAACTCACAATCTAAGAAGAAATATATCTTCAGAAGGGATAACTCACGGGTTTGAGAAGACCTCAAACCCCGTATCCTCGTTTTCAGAAGACGAACTGAAAGGAAGCGCACTAAACTTTATCATTAACAAGTTAAAAAAATTTGGTTATGCCTACTCTTTCAATTTATATAATGCAGCAAACTTTGGAACTCCTCAGACAAGAGAACGAATTATAATTATTTGCGCTAGAAATGGAGAAACACCGCCTTTTTTAACTCCAACTCATTCAGAAAATGGTGAATATGGATTACCAAAATGGAAAACATTAGAATCTTGCATTAAAAATATCGATAAACACGACCATATCAACTTTCCAGAAAAACGATTAAAGTACTATAGAATACTAAAATCTGGACAAAATTGGCGTAATTTGCCTGAAGAATTACAAAAAGAAGCAATGGGTAAATCCTATTATTTAGGAGGTGGAAAAACAGGTTTTTTACGAAGATTAGCTTGGGATAAACCATCTCCTACCTTAGTAACACATCCTGCCATGCCCGCGACAGATTT
The DNA here is from genome assembly GCA_002355455.1 of Stanieria sp. NIES-3757. Classification (NCBI taxonomy): domain Bacteria; kingdom Bacillati; phylum Cyanobacteriota; class Cyanophyceae; order Pleurocapsales; family Dermocarpellaceae; genus Stanieria; species Stanieria sp. NIES-3757. Next base: position 1,427,504 of record AP017375.1, on the reverse strand, counting down.
AGCTCATCCTGAAGAAGATAGACCATTATCTATCCAAGAATACAAGCGAATACAAGAGTTTCCCGATCATTGGAAACTTGCAGGTCCACTCATTCAACAATATAAACAAGTAGGAAACGCTGTTCCTGTTAGTCTGGGTTTGGCAGTAGGCAAGTTAATTATCAACTTAATTAATGATGTTGAAATAATCCCGTTTAATGATTTTAAGTTTTCTCGTTACCAGAATACCAATCATGTAGATTGGGAAAAACAATTTTTGCAACAACTAGAAAAACACAAAAACAATTATGAACAACAAGAGCTTGTTTTTTTATAATTCCATTATCAAGACAAGTTTTTTCTTAGTTATTTAATCTTGCTTTTTCTTCTTTTAAGTATTTCTCAACAAAAGCAACAAAACCTGATTCTGAAAGATTGTAACCCTGCATTAGTTCTGGTAAATTATCCCAGTTTGTTCCTCCTTTTTTGGAAAAAGAGCGAAACCATTTCTGAATTTCAGTTCCGTTACGTATTGCACTGCTAGAAGAATTTTCTGTATTATCTCTATTTTTAATTTGTAGAACTAACCATTTTCCATTTTTATCTTTGCTAATAAAGTCAATAGCTTTAATGAAATCACCACAACACCAATGCCAACCTTGTTTTCGTAAGACAGAGTCTAAATATCTTTCAAGAAGTGCGCCAACACAATTTTCGGCACACATAGAGTGCTGGTGTTCTATTTTGATTTTTTCACATTGTTCGGCAGAATAACCATAAGCTTGCTGCATTACAATACTTACCATTTCATCAGGTATTGTTCCAGGTTCAGCAGGAAAATCCGATCTCCTAAATCCATTAAAAAACTTTTCTGCGAGAATCTTTAAGCCATTTTTATCAGTAACACTTGGTTTATTTTTAGACCTCCAAGATAATCTATTTGGGTTATCGTATAAAAATCTGCAAATCTCAATAAATGCTACATCTAATCCTTGTTCTTTTGGATTGTCAGTTAGAAATTCGGCAACAGTCTTTTTAACCAATTCTTCGTCAAAACTCAATGATTACTCCTTGATTACTTTTTCGTTAAATTGATCGTCTGCAACAGTTTAAGTTTGAATTAAAGTCAGTTCAAAGCACTCTCAAAATACTAGGAATACTATCAATTGCTTCTAAACTGCGAATTTCTGCTAAAGCCTGACGGAAATTACCTTCTTTAACGTCATGGGTAACCACCACAATTTCTGCTAATTTATTTTGAAAACCAATTTGGACTACTGACTCTAAACTAACCTTATGATTACCAAAAGCTGTTCCTAAATGACCAATTACACCTGGAAGATCTCGAGATAAAAAACGAGCATAAAAACGACTTTCAATTTCTTCTATTGGTGTTAGGCTACAAAAATGTTGATGAGAACAACCTAACAGTGGGTCAAGATGTTTGGTTTTACCGCTACTTTTAAGAAGACCGACAATATTGACAATATCTGAAACAACGGCACTAGCTGTAGCACCAGCACCAGCACCAGGACCAAAAAACATCACCTGTCCCAAAGGTTCCCCTTCGACCAAAATGGCATTATAGACATCGTTAATATTGGCAAGAGGATGAGTTTTAGGAACAAGGGTAGGATGAACTCTGACTTCTAAAGAATCGTGTTGATTGTGAATTTTTGCGATCGCTAGTAATTTAATCACAAATCCTAATTTATCAGCGTAACTGATATCTGTAGCACTAACGTTGCGAATTCCTTCACAAGAAATTTCTTCTCGTTTAACTCGCTCTCCAAAGGCTATTGTTGCTAAAATGCCAATTTTATCGGCTGCATCTAAACCATCAACATCAGCAGTAGGATCGGCTTCTGCATAACCAAGTTGTTGCGCTTCGGCAAGTACTTCAGCAAAATCTGCTCCTGCGGTAGTCATTTTGGTCAAAATGTAATTAGTTGTACCATTAACTATCCCAATTACACTCTTAATTCGATTAACACCTAATGACTGTTTGAGGGGTTTGATAATTGGAATTCCGCCACCGACAGCAGCTTCTAATAAAACATATACTCCTGCTTGATTAGCTGCGGTATAAATTTCATCGCCATAACGAGCAATCACAGCTTTATTAGCTGTAACGACGTGTTTACCTTCAGCAATGGCTTGAAGTATTAATGTTCGCGCTGGTTCTAACCCCCCAATTAATTCTACGACTATATCGATTTCAGGATCAGTAACAATTTTTTCTAAATCTGTGGTGAATATTTCCGCAGGTAATTGTACGCTTCTAGGTTTATCTAGCGATCGCACGCCGACTTGTTTAATTTCGATTTCTTGTAGGAGAGAATTACGTCCTTGAGTATCAAGGAGAATCTCTGCGGTACCTGTTCCTACTGTGCCTAATCCTAGTAAACCAATCTTAAAAGCCACGATTCTTGTTTAGACTTTAACTGTACTTTATCTAGATTAGCTGCAAAGGGTCAGATCTAGAAGTCAAAAGTTAAACAATTAACCACTGGTAACTGATCACTGATTTAATTGGCTTGTGTAATTTTAACTCGATAATTATTAACTGAGTTTTCTTGATAAGAACCGATCCAAATTTTATAATTACCTGGTTGCCACTGACCTTCGATAGAAGGATTAGTGCTATCTGAATCATCATTGCACCAAATTCCACCAGGACCTTTAACCAAAATAGTTGTATCGACAGGACTTTCTACTTCTATTTTGAGATAATTAAAAAAAGAATTGAGTGTCAAAGTGTAGTTGGGTTCATGGTTTACAAAACCGTCACAATAACCCGTAGCAGTTTCTTCGATCCTAACTACATCTCTGGCTGAAATTGAACCATTACTAACTCCTTCAAAGGTTAAAGGATTAGGAGCAAATTGACGATTGATTGTAATATTTTTGACTAAACTTTGCGCATTGATTGGGTTTATACTGAGAAAATTAAAAATTAAGCCAATCCCTACATACAAGGAAAATTTGCTAACTTCTGTTAACTGTTTAACCATCCCATCTTAAGTTTTTTTGAGAGCTTTAAAAGATTATCTTTTGAGCAGTTAGACTATTTCTTCGACGTTATCATCAATACAGTTGTTCCTCAATCAACCTAGTTTCTTTTTATACTTAATCATTACTGGGCAATCAAAACTGTGGGAATGGGAATTAGATAATTACTTGATTGTCCTTTCCCGATTCCCTTGAATTAAATTTTGCTCAATGTCTGTTGTAAACGAATTCGATCTAGACCTTTCTGATTTAATAATAACCAGGATTGAATCAGATCGGGTCCATGCAATTGTCCTGTTAAACCAGCCCTAAGCGATCGCATTACTAACCCTTTTTTAACTTTATGAGTTTTAGTTAATTGATTAATAGTGCTTTTAGCGGTTTCTTCTGCCAAAGCAGAAGTTAAATTTGTCATTTCTAATATTTCTTGTAGTAGAGGTTTGACTTCATCTTGCTTGAGAAAATCAAGAGCTTCTTCGCTGTATTCAACGGATTCGCCAAATAATAACTGACTTTCTTTAACTGCATCTGTTAAACGAGTCAAACTAGGAGCAATCATTGCGGTTAAACTTTCTAACCAAGCGCGATCTGTATCAAGATTGATTTCGTATCCACCTTCTTGCCAATAGGGAACTAATAACTCTACTAGTTTATCTGCGGGCATTTGATGAAGATACTGACTGTTAATCCAATCTAGTTTTGCCCAATCAAATTTTGCGCCAGCTTTGTTGACTCGATCTAAACTAAATTTTTCGGCTGCTTGGGATAAAGTAAAAATCTCTTCGGTAGAATCTGGAGGAGTCCAACCTAATAATGACATATAATTTGCCATGGCTTCGGGTAAAAAACCCATTTTCCGAAAATCATCGATTGAAGTTACTCCATCTCTTTTAGAGAGTTTACGTCCATCTTGATTGAGAATTAAGGGTGTATGAGCAAATTCTGGGACTTTTGCACCCATAGCTTCATAAAGCAAAATTTGTTTAGCTGTATTGGCAATATGATCTTCACCACGAATGACATGGGTAATCTCCATATCAATATCATCGACAACTACGGCTAAGTTATACAAAGGTTGTCCAAAAGCTTCATTACCTTCGGCTGCACGAGCAACAACCATATCGCCACCGAGATCGCTACCTTTCCAAGTAACTTCATCTCTGATTAAATCGTGCCAAACAATTTCGCGATGGTCATCGATTTTAAATCTAATGACAGGTTTACGTCCTTCGGCTTCATAAGCCTTAATTTGCTCTGGAGTAAGATTGCGGTGACGATTGTCATAACGGGGTGCCAATCCTTTAGCTTTTTGTTCCTCCCGCATTTGTTCTAATTCTTCGGGAGTACAATAGCAGCGATAAGCTAAATCTTTATCTAACAAAGTTTGGATTGCTTGTTGATAACGCTCTAAACGTTGGGTTTGAAAAAAAGGGCCTTCATCCCAATTTAAACCAAGCCATTTTAGTCCTGATTGAATATTATCAGTATACTCCTGACGCGATCGCGCTTCATCTGTATCTTCAATCCGTAAAATAAATTTACCTTTTTGATTATGAGCAAATAACCAGTTAAAAACAGCAGTTCTAGCTGTCCCAATATGTAAATTTCCTGTTGGGGAAGGAGCGATCCTGACTCTAACCGTCACAAAACACCTCTGATTAAAAATTAATGGTTTATTGATGTGCAGTTCTTTATTTTAACGAGGGAACGCCCATAACTCTTCTCTAACCATTTCTTTGATCGGAGTTTGTCACACTTTCGGTATACTGCAATACTGATTTAAAACTAATGAAAAAAAAAACTCATCGGAGTTTTTTTTGATGCTCAGGCAATTAGAACTTACGCAGATTGCCAAGCAAGGATAGATATTGCCTACCTGATCATACAAATAAGATCAAACTAGTAATTTGTGTAAGTCTTAGCAAAAGGCAAATAAAATTTATCAAGCTCTACCTTTGTTAAGAGGAGTAATAAAATGAATTTTTTGTTTAATTAATTCGATAGGCACGCAAGTTCAACAATTTCTACCATAAGAAATAATAGGATTGGACGCTAACTTATTGAGCAGAATCCGAATCCGAATCTGAATCTGAGTTAGGTTCGGATCCATAAATACATTTGATTTCTCCGCCAACGCCGACAATGAAATCATCGAAGTCAATATCTTGTAGATTTTCTCGTACCAGCATAGACCCCGTATCGTCCCAGCGCAACATTACACCACCATTAGCTAATTCATTCAAACCGCCAACAAATTTAGCTTGTCTGTTTTGACCAAGATTGTCGAGAGTACTTGAGTAAACAATACCCGCAGGCTGATTATTAAAACTAGATTCTAAATAAAAAACATAGCGATTTCCTGCTAAAAAAGTAAAACTACCAAGAGATTGAGGAACTGTATTACCAGGAGTACCTATAAAGTCAGTGGCTTGTTTCGATTCAAAGTCATCTTGATATTTAGATTCACGATAAATCGTATCTTCATTGTCAGCCGATTTGACTTCAACTAGTAGAGGAGTTTTTTCTCCAGTGTCTAGATTAATCACACCAAAAGTCGATTGGTATGCTCCGTGAGACTGAATAAATTGAAAATCGATGATTGTATCTTCATCAAATTGAATACCCTGATTGTCAAATATTTCGGCTGCCAATGTTGGACGAACCCCAGCACAAAGAATAGTCGTAAAAACTATAGTTGCGATCTTGGCATAGTTAAGACACAATGCGATCGCTTTAAATTTAGACTTATTTAGTTTCATTTTTTTTTCCTCATCACCATGAACTGCGATTAACATTGTCGGTTTGTTGTGGTGTATTAACTTGATTGACAAAGTCTTGAACTTCTTGAATAGTCTTGCTTAGTTCTTCGGCTGCTGGGTTGACGCATTCCTCATCGTCTACTCTGGCAAAGTGACGAGGACCTTTGGGTGCTGCTTCTGAGGCAGTAAGTTGATCGATAGCTTGATTTAAGTCTTGTGAAAGACTGCCAGCTTGATTGGAAATTGAGCTAGCAGTTCCACTACTACCACTTGATGTTCCACCACTACTAAAACCAAAATTAGGGGGCGCACTATAAGTATTAGTTCCAGTATTATCTGACAAATTGGGCTTAAGTTGAGATAGAACGCGATCGCTTTTAATTATCGGAATTCCCGCTAGTATAGTGACTGCTAAAAGTCTTAAAATCCACTTTCTTTCGTACATAATTATCACTCTAAAATTCTCAGGTTAAAATCTGCCACCAAAGCCCAAACCAATCGCAGTGCCAAACACAAAGCGCACGCCATCACCTGCACCAGCAATATCGCGTAGTGCGGGAGTGAAAGTAATTGGTAAATTTGGGAAAGGAGAAATTGACATTCCAATTGCTAAATCTTGTCCTGTCCATTCAGTAATCACACTGACAGGTCTAGCTACTCGTAATGCTAAAGAACCAAACACATTAACCGTATCGTTGTTTTCGATGATGTCGTCTTCACCGCGGAATTGTCCGTTACCAATACCTCCAGAAATAGCAAGTCGACTGAAAGGAGAATCGACATCTTCTTTCAAACGAAAAATCTGTGTAGCAACACCATAAACAGAGTCTTGAAAATCATTCTCATCACCGATATTTAAAAAACCATTCCAGCCAAAGGCTACGGCTGTATTTTCAGCTAGGCGACGATGTACTTTCATATTAAAGCCACCAGTGCCAAAATCGCGATTACTACCAAAACTAGCCATACCGTAACTTAGTTCTGCACCAACAGCTTTACGAGCATTACCAAAAGCAACTCCCATACCGAGAGTTCCATCTAAACCGTCGCTGTCACCAGAGTAGCGGGTATCCGATTGAAAACCTGGGCTGATATACCATCTACCACCATCCCCACCAAAACCATAAGGATTGGCGATAGTTAAAGCTGGTGACCCAGAATTTCTTCTTACTGGTTTACGGTTTTTGATTTCGTCTAATTCCGACTGTAATTTTTGAATTTCTTCATTATCAATGGAATTAGTTTCCAAATTGGAATTGTCAGCAGATGGTAAATTATCTGTTTCTGAAGCCTCCATAACTTCATCTGAAGCAGGGCTTTGATTTTCTTCAATTGACTCGTCAACTTGGGCAAAAAGACGAGTTGGAGCAATGGAAAATTGAGGTTTTTGCGCTTCAGTACCAAGAAGAGAACTTGCTTGTTTAGAAACCCGATTAGATAAAATTTCTGCCGAATTATTGCTTAATTGCTCAGAAGTAAGATCGTTGGTTGGATTAGCCCAAGAACTCGTAGCAGAAATTGGCACTAAAACCAAAGTTAGCAAAGTAATATTTAGTTTATACATAAATTTATTGCAGTAGTTTTACATATTTGCTGCAAAGACTTTAGACGATACTTTGCTGTTATATCCTGATTTAATTCGAGCATCAACTATTAACAAAAAAATTCGTTATTTTCACGGACAAATTTGCTATGATTGCGATTTTTTTTGTTGATTTTTCTTAAGTTGAACTGCGATCGCATAAATTGTTTTTGGAGCTTTTTGCTCTAACAATTATTACTTAAGTAATAAAGCTTTTAATTTACCGAAACTTCACTTGTGATTTATATTATCTTTAAAAAATTAATATTTTCCAAACTAAAAATTATCTAAAGTGTATCGAAAAGCCATATTGATTAAAGATTCTCTAAAAACTCAGTAATATTGGCAAAGACATCTAGTAATTTTCAGAGTAATTACTTAAACTACAAATAACTTAAGAGTTATTACTTAAAAGTAATTATTGTGAAAAGACAATTTTTTAAATCGACTTTATTATTACTACTATCATCTATTAATTATTTTTCTTTTCTTAGGTCAGCTTCTGCGACTACACAATTAAACTTAAATTCTCGCGATCTATTGAGTCAAAACACCGAGCAATTAAATGTGGAGCGTACAGCCGACTTAATACTAACTAAAACTTTAAACACCGATCAAAATTTAATAGCTGCTATTTACGGACAAGATGACCGAGTTGCCATTTCAAATACAACTCAAACGCCTTGGGATAATATTGCTAAACTTAAAATCAAATTTCCTGATGGTAAGGAATTTGTTGGTTCTGGAGCTGCAATCAATAGTACCCATATAATTACGGCTGCTCATAATGTTTTTTTAAAAAATAATGGTGGTAAAGCAGATTTAAATTCAATTAGTGTAAGTTTTGATAAATATAATGAAGTTAAGGTTACTAAAGTCAGAATTTTAGAAGGATGGATTAATGACGGTAACTGGGAATTTAAAAATAATCAGTGGCGACCCCTTAATCATCAAGATGATCTTGCTTTACTTACTTTAGACCGTCCGTTGCAAGACTTTAATCAAGTTTTTAACTTAAAAGCATTAGACCATTCTTTATTTTCTAAAATTAAAATTAATATTTCTGGATATCCAGATAACCCCAAAACTGCTTGGAAAAATCTTCCACTGAAGACTGCTTCTGGAAAAATTAGTTTTATCGATAATTATCAATTTTTTTATAATGAAACTCTTGATACTCAAGCAGGGCAAAGTGGTAGTCCTGTATGGTATTTTGACTCAGATACAAAAACTTATAATATTGTGGGCATTCACGTTCAGGGAAATAAGTGGATCAATGGCAATTTTTACAATGTAGCGACACAAATTACTGAGGATAAATTAACTTTGATTCAGGGTTGGGTTAAAAAAGATTTGCAAGATTATGGGGAAGAAAAACTCGCTTCAACTAATTAAATATCTTAATTATTTAGCTTAGTATAGAATGTTTTGGAGAAAACGAGACAACGATAATCGCTTTAGATGAACTAGCAGAAATAGCACAACAAGCAGCCGATTTATATTCTCAACTATCTACACTAAGGATTAGAATTGCTGAAGCTCAACCTGTGATTAGCTCTGATATGCTAACGTTATTGACAGATAGAATCGCAATAATTCAAAATCGAATACCTGCATTGCAAAGAAGTACTCAAGAAATTAATTTAGATTGGGGTATAATGAGCGAGTTCACCAAGATGCCATCTTTGAAACAAGTAAAACAAACAGTGGTTAACTCTCGTCGTCGTCGTCAGGAATTAGAATTAGCTTGTTTAGAGTTAGAAGACTTGATTTTAAAGATAGAAGTTGAGAATATTCAACAACGCCAACAGCAGTTGAACAAAGTGTTAAATATTTCTAATCCAATTTGAAAGCTTGTCTAAATATTTAAAGCAAAGGATTGAGACAAAACATTCAGACAGGTGCGAGAGGTTCGCTCTCTCTGTTCGCGGTCAGCTTCGCTGGCTGCGGAGCAGATCGCATTTAAACTTAATTCTCTTCATCCAGACAAAATCTCTCTTTATTATGCCTTAGCTAAAAAATTTGATAGTTTGGAAAAAGCTAAATGAAATAAAATGAATTTTTTTAATTTGTGTATTATTTATGTTTACAGATAAATTAGCTTTGCCTATCGATAGCGATCGCATTTTCCAATACGATCAGACCCTTATTATAGCTGGTCTGACTTGGGCTGATTATGAAAAGCTTGATTCAATTGAATATCCAGGTTATCGGGTTTCTTATTTTAATGGAGTAATTACCATTGTGTTAGCCAGTCTAAATCATGAAACTATTGCTGAGGTAATTAATTATTTAGTAGTCGCTTATTGTCGTCAGTATAATTTGCTATACTTTCCAATGCGTTCAACGACATTAAAAAATCCTCCCTTAGTAGGAAAAGAACCTGATGTTAGTTTTGCGTTTGGGACAAAGAAATCTTTTCCCGATCTAGCGATTGAGGTTGTTTACTCTAGTGGAGGTATTGCTGATTTAGAAAAGTATAAATATTTAGGAATCAAAGAAGTTTGGTTGTGGAGGACAAGTGACGTGAGGAAACCTCACGTCCCTGATATGTCCGTGCAAAATGAGCAGATAAAATTTTATAAATTAGGGGATTCTGATTATATCGAAATTCAGATGAGTGATTGTTTGCCTAAACTATCTTCTGATTTTTTAATTAGGTTTATTAATCGTGGACTAGCAGAAAGTCCATTAATTATTGAAGCAGATTTTATCAAAGAATTGCAATAAGCTCAATTGAGTATGTAGAGAAAATTTTACTAGAAGCAACTCAACAGCTACTAGAAGATACTTTTAATTTAGAACTTATAAAAACCAAGCTAGATTAAATCGTAATTCGTTCTATTATCTTATTAACTCTTGTTTGTCAGTCTAGGAAAAATTAATAATTGAGAATTAGTAAGGTAAGGCACGCCTCACCTTACCTGTTTAGATCAGTTGCTCAATTTTTAATTGAACAGATCTTTACTACTATCAGCTAACTGTTTTCTACGCTTAATTAAATTAGATAAACCCCAGAAACCACCAACTAGGAATAAACCTTGAGATGGAGAGAATTCAAAAGGAACGGCATTACTAACTACAAAGTTGTCAAAACCTGCTGCTGAACTTCTAGTATTAGTATTTTCATTTAAGGTTATTAATACTCTATAATCTCCTGGTGTCATATCTATCGTATCAGCAAAAGCTGTTTGTTGGTCATTACTACCGTATCCTGTGGTTACGAAGTTTGGTGAGGTACCAGTCCTATTAAGACTTTGTGTAAAAACAGTAAATCTGTCTGATGTATCTATATTTTCTAAGAAAATATTAAAATTATCTTTATCACCTGCTGCTCCTGTAGCATTGCCCTGAAATGCCCAAGCAAAATTTAGCTTGATACCATTGGTAATATCTGTTTGAGAAATAGAAAAAGAATAAGATTCAGCCTCACTGTTGTTATTTCTTAAAGAATCAGTAGTAATACTAGTATTACTAGGGTTTGCTCCTAAAAGAAGGAATGGATCTGCGAAAAAGCCAGTAGTTCCATTACCAAATCCATCGGGAGGTGATTTAACGTTTATATCAGATGTAGTTACTGTACTATTACTACCAATCCCTTGCGTAATGTTAAAAGCTGATGAATCTAATGAGAGGTTAATTGCTTTAGCAGGCATTTCAGCTAATAGAAAAGAAGATGCTGCCAAAGCAAACAAGCAGCTTTTTTGAATAACAATTTTGCTAGTGTTCATTAAGACCAACCTTTGAAATTACATATAAACCATTGATTTTATTTTTAGGTCTAGATAGTGCAAATATTTTTACCCTATGATTTTGAATTAAAATAAATTACAAGTCATCTGTAAAAATTATTAAAACTATCAATAATACCCAAAAATTATCATTGATTTTTCAGCATAATTACTGAAAGCACACTTTTAATAGAAATTTTATGCACTCCTTGCCAAAATAACATAAAAATTTTAAATTGATAACTGTAAAAAAAACAGTAGTTTTACTTAAAACTGAATTGAAAATATATATTCTTTTTTAAAAAAATTGTTATTTGCTTTATACGTACAATTTCTGATTTTAAGAAAGGTTAGCCTACATAGAAGCAAAACATCACTCTCAATGATTGCTCTCTTTTCTTCTTATTATCTGTTCAGATAATGCAATTTTGCCACTTTGGACAGTTTGTTGTTTTGAGAGTTAAAATCTTGTTCGTTTCATCGCAAGTTTATCTCTTAATTTGACTCTTCCTTTTTTATGAAGCGAACTTTCAAAAGTAACCAATTTTGGTTTTATGCTAGTTTAATTAGTTTTGCGGTTTTTTGTCTAACTCTGAGCTGGAAAACTACGGAAAATATTGATTCTTTAATAACTAGTTCTTTGTTTTGGGGAGCAATTTTTTTATTGTTGTGGCGAAAGCGCGGTCAGACCGAAGAGCTGGTAAAGTGTAATCGCATTAATTTTAAAAGTGATTTTTTTGCTACTGTTTTTGGTTTTTCTTTACTAGGGAGTATATTATTTAAAAGCGTTTCTTACTTTTGGTTTGAATCGTTATTATTCCTACCTTTTACTCCTTTTTTCGGATTCTTGGGAATAATTGCGATCGCTTCGGGATTTAAAGGATTAAAACAGTACTGGTTGGAATTATTACTATCAGGATTATTATTTTTTCCATCAGATAAATTGGGATGGTGGTTTAATCAATTATTTCAGACTCAAATAATAACGGCAAAATTTGCCAATTATCTTCTTTACTATCTTGGATTTAATACAATCAGTCAAAGTTATAATATTTTGCTGCACTTGCCTGAAAAAGGATATTTTACTGCTTCAGTAAATTATGCCTGTACGGGAGTTTCAATGATGATATTGATGTTCAAACTTACTTTATTGTTAGAAAGTTTGGTAATGATGAAAATGTTACAACGCTTTCTTTTGCCAATTGCTGCCGTAGTCATTGGATTTGTTCTTGGTGCGATTAGAGTTAGTATTATGACCGTATTATTACCAGAACCAGCCAAATTTGATTATTGGCATGGTACAGAAGGAGCGCAAATTTTTTCTACACTGGCAATTCTAATTTTCTCAAGTATTTGTTATTTAGCACTTAACAAGCAAAAACTCGATTCTGTAACTCCGACTCAAAATTCGTTTGATTGTCTCCTCGAATCTCATGTAACCACTGATAAATATAAATAACTAAATCTGTTATGACCGCTAGAATTCGATGGCAAACCAGTTTGCTAGCTACTACTTGTCTAAGCATTACTCTACTCACGATTTATTCGTGGCTTAGTCCGACAGCAGGCAAACGTGAAGTTAAAGCTTTTACTTTTCCCAATCAGATTCCCCTTAATTCTTGGCAGTTAGTAACAACTAAATCTTTGCCCTTAAGCAATTTTAAGACTTTAGAGCAAAGCGATCGTATTACAGCAGCAAAGCATTACAGTTACTTCAAAAATGATATTCCTCTAGAGATTGAGATGCGCTACCTTGTGGGAACTCAAGGGAACATAATTGAACTAATTAACCAACAAAAATCTATTTCCAAACAAGTTTTAGAAAATGCAGATTTAGAGGAAATTCCAGGAATCGGTTACTATATTTTATTTGATCATGACGAACGCGCTTATCTTAGTGCTTGTATTAACTCTCGAGGTAACACAACTGTTACGCCTCAACAATTTTCTCATAATCGTTATAGTCAAGATCTAAGCTCTAGTTTAATTCTGCCTTGGTTGCAAGGAAAAGATAGTCTTCGAGATATAAGATGTCTTTGGGTAGAATTATCAATCCCAATCAAAAAATCTACTACTTCAACGGCTTATCAAACTCTTACAAAAGCCTGGATCGACTGGTATTATTGGTGGCAGCCTCGCTTTCCTAGTCTCTAATTTTTTTTTTGCGAGTATACTTTGGTTGATTGTTGCCTTATTTGCTGGAAGTTATTATGCAGTCACTCAATCAAGACGTGTTTACACTCTCGTTAATTAGATTAGTAGGTTATGGATTATTGGGGATGACTTTGATTGATTTTATCAGTCTTATTTTACCTTTACAGTTGATGAATTCTGCTTGGGAATTGCAGACAATGGGAGCTTTTATTGAGCGCATTCCTGTTCCTTTATTGGGTATAGCTTTTATCTATTACGGAAAAAGAAGTTATCGAGCGCCAATCGAAAATTTGTTACTCAAATGGCTTTCTTATTTTTCTCTAATTCTAGCTATTTTATTTTTGTTAATGATTCCTTTGGCAATTAGTAATACTATTCGTATTAATCTCGGTAATAATGCAGTTATTAATCAAGAAATATTTGTCAAAGTTCAACAAATTGACAAATTTAAAGACAAAATTACCGCAGCTAAATCTTCAACAGAAATTCAAGCTATCCTTCAGCAACAGTCTTATCAAGGTACAATTCCTGATACATTTAATGTTCAAGAAATTCAAGAGCCAATCATCAAAGAGCTTAACAATACTGAAAAAAAACTTAGAAACGAAATAGAATCAGTTCGGGCTACCAAACGTTGGGATTTGCTTAAAAAGTCAATTAAATGGAATTTAGGTGCCTTAATAACTAGTTGTCTGTTTTTTGTGATCTGGAAAGATACTTTTTGGGCAAGACTAGAACAACTTGAAGATGATTACTCATAAAGCGATCGCTTCGCGCCTCGCCTTTGGCGAGACCGCTTTATGAGGATTTAGGGTAATTAAAATATAAGCATCAACAACAATGTTTTTTTTATTGCAAGTTTGCCTACTAAGCTTTGAAACTAGCACCAGTGTAACCAGTAAGGAACCAAAACAAAGCACGACATACATCACGAAGAACAATTAACCTCGATTCAGGTAGCTCTTGGGAAGGTAATGATACTGAAGTAAAGGTAATACCATGACTGCCTAAGACCAAAAATGCGATCGCTCTAGCTCTTCTCATGTGAAAATCAGAAGTAATCAAATACAGGTGTTTGATGTGGTTTTGTTGAAAGTCTTCTACTAAAGTCGTAAAATTAGTTACGGTATCGACAGCACGTCTGTCTAGATGGAATCTAGTTTCAGCAATACTAGCTTCACGGAAAATTTGACGAATAATAGGATTAGGGCTACCCGTAGAAACCCAAATCGGTAAATTGGGATGAGTTTGAGCGAATTTCGCAGTAAATATTTCTCGATCTTTTCCTCCTCCCAGCGTGAGGATTGCTTGGGGTTGAGGAAATTGCCAGTATGCGATCGCAAGTTTGAGAGGGATTAGACTTGATAAAATTACGGTAATAGTAATGAAAAAAAGACCTAGAAAAAGCCGTTGCTTTATGTTGTTTAACTTAGGTTTCATAAGCAAGTTTTTTCTAGAAATTGTTTTGTTTTTGTTGGAAATTATTGTTGAACTAAATCATACTTGTAGAATGAGATTACTAATAATTTTAACTACGTAATTTTTAATGATTATGACTCAAGCTATACCTATTTGGTGGGATTATTTTGATAATGGTAGGGTGCGCTGCCAAACTACTCAGGTGGATAGAAAAAAATATTAACTTCTGTAATACATTTAGTTTACTTATTCCAAGCAATAGCTTAACGAGCGATCGCATACTATATTTGGAGTTGAATTAATCTTCTGCATCAGTAACTCAATCTGGGTTAAGAACAAACTCAATTATGAATTGCTTCAAGAACTATTTTTATAATTATCTACTTTTTTTTATTAGTGTTCGCCTTGCAAAATCTAGATTCCAAGATGCGATCTCTAACTAAATTTAGAACAGACTTTTTTGACGATTATTATTTACTTCTAACCATCAAGCGCTCTTGTACAAAATCGAGAATAAAATCGGTGAGCGCAAATTTGAGAGAAATTAGGCTTAATAAAATTATGATTATAGTAATCAAAAAAAAGATAAAGAAAAAGCCGTTTGTTTATTTTGATTGACTCAGGTTTTATTAGCGAGCTTTTGCTCACAATTATTCCAAGTAATTAAATATTATACTTTTAAACGATCATGAAGAAATTTTTGTTCACACAATAAAAAACAAACATGACAAAACAATAAAGTAAATATTGCTACACTACAGGCAAGCCATCCAGCCATTGGTCTAGTTCCTAATACTTCAATTGACCAGGCACTAAATATAGTAATAATAGGAAAATGGCAAATATAAATGGTATAAGATTTTTTTCCTAAAGATTCAAAAAAACTATGCCAATAATTACCAACCACTGAAAAGGGTAAATTAACACAAGTAAATACTATACTAAAACCAAAAATAGCATATACAGATAATTTCAATAACATTGGTAGAGACAAATTAATAGAAATAAAAGATAAAATACTTAAAATTATACTAATAATAACTACTGATTTTTTAATTCTTTTTTTAGTCAATTGTTCGGCAAGAAATGCTCCACTTAACCAAATCGGATAATGAATTAGGGTTGAACTTATAAAAGAAGGTTCTAAAAATATAACTGCAATAATAGCTAACCCAATTCCTCCAAGATATCCTTGCCATACTCCTAAACGTCGTAAAATCAACCAGAATGGATATATTAAATAATAAAAAATTTCATAAGCAAGAGACCAAAGAGGTCCATTAGAACCAAAATCTTGACCTAAGCTACTAGGCAATACGAATAATGCAGGTAATACAGAGATATAAGAAAAACCCTTTTTGAGAAAATTGCTATCTAATAGCGCATCACCTGTTAATCCATTAT
Source organism: Stanieria sp. NIES-3757 (assembly GCA_002355455.1). Classification (NCBI taxonomy): domain Bacteria; kingdom Bacillati; phylum Cyanobacteriota; class Cyanophyceae; order Pleurocapsales; family Dermocarpellaceae; genus Stanieria; species Stanieria sp. NIES-3757. The sequence continues at coordinate 1,411,464 of AP017375.1, read as the reverse complement.
AAAGACTAGGATAAAGTGCCATTCCGACTAAATCAATAATAACAGTTAAAGCAAGAGCAAAAAAATAAGGGGGAATTAAACGATGGCAACGGCGTTTATAAAAACTAATAATATCAAAAGAAAAAGTCTTGTTATTAGCTAATTGCTGAGAAATTCTTAGATGAATAAAAAATCCACTAAGAACAAAAAAAATCATGACAGCTTCATGTCCATATCTGAAAATAGCTGAAGCTAAAGCTAAAAAGTTAGCCCACCAAGGATGAGTATATTGATTCCATTCACTATTTCCTACCCAGAGTAACCACCGACAATGACCTAATACCACATAAATTGCTAAAATACCTCGTAGAGCATCAAGACTTCTAAGATTTAAAGATATTTTTTCCTTAGATAAAAGTGCCATATTATATTTACTAATATTGTGATTTTTCAATTAATTTAATCTAGAAAGTCACTTATGCCAACATTTTTTTTTGAAATACTTAATACTAGCAAACTAAATTAGATAAATTTTACCTTTTAAACTTAAATATTCGATAAAAATAATAAAAAGCAAAAATTTTTTGATTGCTCAATAAATTATTTACTTTAAGTTAAAATTTAAATATATTGATTAACATCATTTATTTTTGGCTATTTTAAAAATCAAATTTTATATTTTTGTAATATATTTTTCATAAAACTATTAGTTTTAAATGTTAAATTTTGATGCCTTTTTTGATGCCAGTTCCAAGCATGAGTAATGATTTGATTTAAATCAGAATACTGAGGATACCAACGAAGAATTTTTCTTGCTAGTTCGCTACTGCCTACAAGTACAGGTGGATCTCCTGGGCGACGTAGAGCTTCTTCTATAGGAATTTTAATGTTAGTAATTTTTTGTGCTGTTTCTATTACCTCTTTTACAGAAAAACCATTACCATTTCCCAAATTTAAAGTAACTGTATTTCCGCCTTGCAAGAGATATTCTAGCCCCAATACATGAGCATTGGCTAAATCACATACATGAATATAATCTCGAATGCAAGTTCCATCAGAAGTAGAATAGTCCGTACCAAAAATTTTAATGGATTTTTCTTTGCCTAAAGCAGTTAACAACACTAAAGGAATTAAATGAGTTTCTGGATTATGATTCTCTCCTAACAAACCTGTTGGTTCGGCACCAGCAGCATTAAAATAACGAAAAATTACCGATTTAAAATTATAGGCACGATTGTAATCCTGTAAGATTTTTTCTACCATAAATTTGCTTGTTCCATAAGCATTAATTGGATTTTGACGATGAGTTTCTGGAATAGGAATAGTATCAGGAATTCCGTAGGTAGCACAGGTAGAAGAAAAAACTAATTTTTGGACACCTGCTGTTAACATAGCGTCTAAAAGATTTATAGTTCCAACTACATTATTACGGTAATATTTATCTGGCTTAATAACAGATTCTCCTACATAAGCATAGGCAGCAAAATGCATCACTCCAGCAATATTGTAAGTACTAAAGAGTCGATCTAGACAAGAGCGATCGCTAATATCTCCAATCCATAATTCTGTTTGTAATACCTTTTCTACAATATCTCTATGTCCATAAACAAGATTGTCTAAAACAATAACTTGATAGCCTTTACGTTGAAGAGCTAACACTGCATGAGAACCAATGTAGCCTGCTCCACCTGTAACTAAAATTGTTGTGTTATTGGTAGCTAACATTTTTTTCAATTAAACGAATGGAAAGTAAAATTTCTGCTAAAGTTCGTTGAAAAGCATAGTACCAACCTCTCCAACCATCTAATATTCCTCCCTTGAGAATTAAGCAATAAAATAAAATTACAAAAGGGGCAAGAATTTTTTTTCTACGAATTTTATCTCCAACACTTAGTTCATGTTCAGGTGTTTCTAACAATTTTTTTACTTCAAAGATCATGTAGCGGTCTTGAGATTGTAACCATCGAGTTAAAGATTTGCGATCGTCGTGATAAATATAAGAATTAAGATGACTAGATTTTCCTTTGACAATAACTTGATGAGCATGACCATCATCGACATAATGTGCTTTGTTTCGTTTAAAAAGCACTTGACGATGAGGTAGTAATGTCGCTCGTAATGGCTTACCAAAAATGCAATATTTAAAGTTTACAAAATAACCATCATACAAGTTTTCTGGTGATAAAGAATTAATTTCTCTAATTAATTGCTCGGTAAGTATATAATCTGCATCGATAGAAAGTACCCACTCAGTATTTATTTGTTCTAATCCATAATTACATTGATTAGCAAAAGTATCAAAATTCCTCGAAAATATTTGTACTTGAGGATAAGAGTGAAGAAGCTCTAAAGTAGTATCTGTACTATAACTATCAATAATAATTATTTTTTTTGCCCAGGTAAGTTGAGCTAAAGTACGACCAATATTGGGAGCTTCATTATAAGTAAGTATTAGTGGAGTTATGTCTTCAAGCATGGCCAAATCCGCTCACAAATACAATAATTACTCTTTTTCTTTCAATAACATACAGAAACACAACATTAATTTCATCAAATAGAAAAATCTACTTGCACGATCAAACTTTAACTCTGTAAAACGTTCTGATTTTAAGAAACTATCAAAAGTTTTTACAGAGATCGAAATTGCCATTTGAATAAGAAAAATATTTGTATTTATTCATAACAGTAGTAAAAATTCTTAATTTCTAGAGGTATTAATAGACAGGTAAAGATTATGGCTTAATAACTGCACTATAGATATCAATTAATTTTGCAGCAATACTATCCCAAGTATATTGTTTTAAAATAACTTGACGAGCGCGATCGCCTTTTTGTTTTAATTCTGGTAAATTATTCATGCAATATTCAATTGATGAAGTAATAGCATCGATATTCAAATCCGTAACGTATCCAATTCGCTCCTGTTTTAACACAGGGGATAAAGCAACGCCAGGGGTAATTAAAGCAGGAATTCCTGCTGCTAAAGCTTCTAAAACTGCAATACCAAAGTTTTCAGAATAGGAAGTAAGGGCAAAAAGATCAGCACCTTGAAGTAACAAATTTTTATATTCTCCCTCAACGAAACCGACTCGATGGGTTCGATTGTAAATATCATGTTTATGTAATAGTTTTTCTATTTCAATTTCATATTCAGTATTTCCATTTCCAGCCAAAACAAAAGTAAAAGATTTATGAGTTAATTTTCCCAAAGCTGGAATTAGATAATCTAATCCTTTTTTGGGGTGTAATCGCGAGAGAAATAAAATAATCGGTTCGTTTTCAGTTATTTGTAATTGATGTTTTAACCTGCTTCTTGCTTCTGGTATTTGAGATGGAAGATTTATACCATGGGGAAGAATAAAGTTAGGACATTTTAAATTAAGATTAGCTGCTTCTTGTTGTTCTTGTTTTGCCGTAAAATGCAACGCTTGCGAACCATTCAAATTATCTCTTTCAATTAACCTAAGATAAGTTTGCTTTTTTTGATAACCTTGTTGTAAAGACCACTGACATAATTGACCCAAAGGACGACAAATATAAGGAATATTTTTGAGACGAGCAATCAGCATTGCGATCGTTGAAGGATAAGAAAAAATAGCATGAACGTGTAATAAATCGTAATTAGTTATATTGCGCCACAGCCAACTAGTTAATTGACTAGAAAAAGCAAATTCTCTAATCGAATGAATTTTGGGTGAAAAACGAGAAAAAAACCAAACAGGAACTTCTTTATATTTAGTTCTAGTGGATAGTGGAACATCTAAAAGGTTACTACCATCATCATTAGTAGTAATAATTTCTACTTCAATATCTAGATGCTGAAGTGCGCTAACAATTTCTAAGACGGCTTGACTAGGGCCACCTCTTATTGGAGCAATAGAAGGAATAACATGGAGAATTTTCATGTGGTTTACTCCAATTTGGAAATTAGATTTTATTCAATGGTTTTGTCAACGCTGATTTGTTGCTCAAAAAGATAAGTCGATAGAGTTTTTTTAAAACTTTCAAAACCAAATATATTAATTACTTTTTTTCTTAATTCTTCAGGTTGATAAATTAGAGAATTTGGATATTTACCTTGTAAAATTTGAATTATTGTTTGGGTAATTTCATCCATATTATCGGGATTAACTAAAGCACCTAATTCACCATGACACAAAGCATCAACTGCACCATCTTGGTTTCCTGCTAAAACTGGTTTACCACAAGCTAAAGCTTCTAGATAGACAATACCAAATCCTTCTTTCTTACTAGGCATAGCAAAAACATCGCAGAGATTGTAATAATCACACAGTTGTTCGTCGGGAACAAAGCCAGCTAAAGTAACACAGTCTTGCAATCCTAAGTACTCGATTAAGCTTTCAATACGAGGTCGATCTTTTCCTTTACCTACAATTAAATAATGCACATCGGGAATAGTCTGACGTATCTGCGGTAATGTTTGCAAGATTTGGTCGTAACCTTTATATCTTTGAGCTTCAGCTAGTCTAGCAACAGTTAAAATTACTGGTTGTTGGGCTTGCAATCCATATTTTTCCAGCAAATATTTAGGTTTGGTGGCGATTTGGAAACGACTGGCATCAAAAGTGTTAGGTAAAACAGCAATTTTGTTTGGATCGAGTTTTTGTTCAGCAATCAAGCGATCTCGGGTATAATTACTTACTGCTAGTATTTTATCTGCATAATGCAAAGCTCTAGTTAAAGCAGGACGCTGAATATCCCAAGCTTCGATTCCATGAGCTACTGTCCAATAATGAATACCTATTAATTTTTTTAACCAATAGGCAACTACTGTGAAGTTGAGATGAGTAGCAATAATTAATTTAGGTTTTTGCCATAGTCCCCAGCCGACTAATTGAGCAGTATAAACAAAGTATCTTAATGCTATGGGAACCCTACCGCAATAGTGCCATCTAATTTTATTAGAGGAAATAAAACCAGCCCTATAAGAGCGATCGTGTAATAACAAAACATCGTACTTGCTTTGAGGATATAATTTCTGCAAAGCTTCTAGTAAAATAGCCGAATAAACCTGAATACCTCCCTTAAATTCAAAAATATTAGGAATCCACAAATGAAAAGAAGGTATTTTTAATTGTTCATTATTCATCTTTACACCTTCTGATGTTGGGCTAAAATTTCTTGTACTCGGTTAGCCAATCTTTGACGATACAAATCCCAAGTTAATTGTTCTGCTTTCCTTCTGGCTGCTTTACCCATCTCGGCTAATTCTTCGGGATGTTTGTAGCACCACTCTAGTTTTTCTTTAAGTGCTTCTACATCTCTAATCGGAATAATAAAACCTTCAACTCCATCAGTGATAATATCTGGACCGGCAGTATTAGGAGTAGTAATAACAGGAATACCACAAGCCATTGCTTCAGTCAGTACTAATCCAAATCCTTCTACTAAAGAGGGAAAAACTAATACACTGCCAGAACTGTAGTATTGATTGAGAGAAACATGAGAAACAGAGGAAATATGACGGAATTGACCTGCATAGCTGTCTAGCCAACCATGAGGAAATAAATTTGAGCCAACAAACAATAACTCTGCATTAGGTAATTTCAATTCTTGCCAAGCTTTTAATAAATAATGAACTCCTTTTCTTGGCGATAACCTACCTACATATAAGGCACGAAATTTTCGATCTAGTTTAGTTTGTGGCTGAAAGTAATCTATTGGTGCGCCATAAGGAATTACACTAATTTTTTCTGAACTAATTCCCAACTCAAGTACCGATCTTTTAGTAATTGAAGAAGCAACAAAAATATGGTCGGCTAATTGAATTTCTTTCTCTTTACGTTTAATTTTCCAAGAAGGTTCATTAACTGCCATCAATGAATCAGATAAATCCGGAAAAAGTTCAGCTTCTTGGGCTTGAATATTTCGACTCATCTGATAAAACATAATCGGCAGATCGTATAAACAAATAATTCCTTTCTTTTTAGCAACCTCGAATGTAGTTGCTACTTCATCTTCATAACCATAAACCGCATCAATATTATTAAGATGCTTTTTTGCAGTATGACTATCTAAGGAAAAATATACCCAATCAATTAATCTTCTAGGATTTAAACCAATATATTTATATATATCTAATTTAACTAATGTTAATCGCAATAATTCTGCACCTATATGTCTACGAATCAAGCCATCTTGAGGTAAATTCCAAATTCGACGATTAAATTCAGATTCTATAGTATTTCCTATTTTTTTTGGTAGTTTTTTAATGTATTTTGCTATATTTCCCTTCGGATCGTAGGCAAGAGTAGTAACTACTTCATTTAATAAACCAATTTCCGATAAAGATACAGCAGCATTTAATGAATTGGAGTTAGCTGTACCTTGCACCAAAAGAAGACGAGGGTAGGACATTTTGATTACTCTGTTGATGATACCAATGTTCGAGAGTTTCTAAACGTGGTAATAGAAAAATAAAACCAGTTAGAAACCAGTAATAAATCGAGAAAGTTGGATGAGTAACTAAGGGACCATTAAGTTGAATAGCATGAATTAAAAAAACAGCAAGAGCTAATTGCTTTAAAAATGGTTTTCTTAATCGCAAAAATACTAACCCTAAAGCAATAAATAAACTTATGCGAAGTCCGTACCACAATAAAAATCCAATAGGACCTAACTCAAGCGCAATTCTCCCCATCTCTTGTTCAAATCCTATTGGGATCAATTCCCCATGAGGTAGGTTTAATAAACTACGTAATGAGTTAGTTGCTTGATTAGCTGCGCCAGTACCATAACCATCCCAAAATTTAAATTGAAAATATTGAGCGACCACAAATGTATCTACAATACGATTGCTCAAATTGTCGGAAGAAGTCGCACGGTTAATAAAAGCATCAAAAGCAGGACGTAAACCAAATGTAATTGTGATTAAAGACAAAATAATTGGGATCAAGAAACGTCTTAAATATTTAGCAACTAGAGATGGCTGTTGCCACCATAGCAAACTAAAATATCCAATCATAAACAGACAGTCAAACAAAATTACTGCTCGCGAACCAGTCATCAAAGAATTACCAATGAGCAAAGCCATAGCAAAAGCTAAAATAATTTGCCATTTTAAAGAATGCTCTTTAATAAATATCGGAATTACAAGAGCAAAACAAATACTCAAAAACATTGAATAGCCACTAATGTAAGAGAAGGTTCCTGTAATTCTGACAAAATCTGTGCCAGCGAACCCCGCTACTGCATCTTGTCCGCCAGCATAGACATTAAGAAAGCTACCAGGAATAAAAAACTGGACAATTCCCAATAAGCCTACAGGAATGATCAGCAGAAGATGCGATCGCAAAAATTGATATAATTCTTTTTCGGAAGAAAAAAGGTTAGTTATCATCCACATCAAAGGAATATAAAATAAATATCCTCTAAGTCCAAAAAATCCTACAATCGGAGAACCAAGACTGGGATTAAAAACCTGAAATAAACACCATCCTGCTACTAAACAAATTATAAGCTTCAAAAAATCATTTTTAATCGGAACTTTTTTTTCGTATGGGGATAAAACAAAATATTTAATATAGGCACCCAATAAAACAATATCTTTGAGGAAATAAATTAAATCGCTTGCTTGAGGTAATACCCATTTTCTCAATATTCCTTCAAATACAACGAGAAAGAATACTGTTTTGACTGAACGTTTCCAATTTAGACAAGAAAAATAAATAATAAAAATAACAGCTATACTAGCAACAATAATTTTCATTTATATTTTTAATTTTTTGGCAAAGTTAGATTTTGTAACGTAACTGACTAGCAAAAAGTTTTGCTTGTACTAGCAAGTTATGATTTTGATACCAAGCACAAGCATTATCTGCAATCTCCTGTAATTTATCTACAACTCTAAAATCTTGAATTACTTCGTTGACAGCTAAATAATGTTTTTCTGAGTTGATTCCATCAATTTGTAAATTGCTAGATTTAGTACTTACAGGTAGTAATCCATGAGCGCAATAAGCAGCAAAAATGGTAGATTTAGCTAATAAGTCAGGATTATAACTGAAAAAACCAGCGCAAGAATTTAACAAAATGCTACTGATTTGTTTTGCTGGTTGTTTTCCCATTTCTTGAATAGGAATATTATTAATAGTAGATAAAGTTAATCCAGTTGATGAGCCAATATCTATTATTTTTTCAATTGCCAAAGCTTGGCATAACCAGTTTAATTGCAATTTTGATTCTGTAAAGATTCTTCTGCGATTATTAACATTACCAAATACTACTAGCCACGGTTTTCGCTCAGATAAAGGTTTAACCTGAATAGGTTCGCCGATATTAGAAAAAACTGGAATAACAGGAATATTTAAATGTTTTTTTATACCTAAATTAGCAATCATTTCTGCATAAGCTTGAGTATTAGTCATAACTCCATCGCTCAATTTTGCTAATCGACTTGCTAAATTTTTTTGCAGAGGTGATGACCAAAAAGAGCTTGTCCAAGGTTTGTAAGAAGAAGCATATACTTCATGAAACATTGTTAATATTTTTCGTTCTGGCTTTTGTTGATGCCATAGTTTTAATCCTTCAATTAACCAAACTGGACAACCTCGTTGTGCGTAACCATATCCGACGTAATGTAGTAGTACTTTATCTATAGCTAACTGTGAGAGCAAAGATGCTAATGCTTCACTAGAGCGATCTTCAACTTTTTTAATCGAAAAACCTTCAATTTCTTTTAATCCATTCCAGTCTGGGTTGCCAACAACAAAATGTGTTTTTATATGAAAGTCTTGATTTAGTTGACGAGCTAGATTTAAAGCATAATCACCTAAACCATTAATAGCAGGTGGTAGTCTTGGAACAATTTGAATTATTTTCATAACTTATCAATTTTTACTAATCAAGATCTTGATAATTCGACAAAAAGTTACTTAATTTTATTGTTTTTGAGCTATCAACTCAAACTGATGATAGATAGATTCTGCTTCCGCTGATAATTTTTGCATGGCATCAGATTGAAATTCATTATGGAGTAGTTGTTTAATTTCTTGTCTTTTAGCGTTTGGTCCAGCATGAACACCCCTTTTATTGAAAATTTCTTGAGTGTTCTTTTTATTAAAATTAAAAGCTTGAAAGTTTGTTTGAAATTTGTTGTTAACTTTATCAATAACTGAACTAAAATCATTAGTTGTGACTTCAAACAAAGATATTATGTAATGGTCGGAGTAAGGAATAAGAGTTTTATAAAAATCAATATAACTCTTCATCAGAGAAGTTAGTTTTTGATTTATTGGAGGACGAATATAACTTAATTCTAAATCCATGGCTTTCATAGACATTACTGCATCTATCGGATTTCTGATCAAAAGAATAGCAGGAATGTTTTTACGAGCTGCCATAATAAGCTGTGCAGGAGCATGAAGATGATGTGCAATTTTAACAGAATGATTTTGTGCTAATTCAAAAGCTCCTACAAAAAAACTATTTCCAGAGCGAGGAAATCCTTCAATCACTATTTCTGTACTTTGATTTACAGCTTGTTTTTTACTACTTTTAAAATTTACTATAGGAAAGAATAACTCTGGATACAACCTAATAAACGAACTCAACTCATATTTCAAAGTTGGGAGTAATTTTTGATGATTAGATATGATTAAAGCCATAAAAAAAATATCCAATATAATTTTCATGTTAAATATTTAGACAAGAATAATTACAAAAAAATTATTTTTTCTGTAATACGGAAATTGTACAAGTACATATTTTTTTTTGTATAAATAATGGAAAAAAAGTCGTAATTTTTTCTAAAGTATTTACTATAATTCGAGGTAATATTTTTAGTATATGGTGGAGCTTAATATGTCCATTAGTAAGTGAATTCGTAATGAGTTTTGTCTGTTCAACAAATAATCCTGCTTGATGAGCTAACTGCTCAATTTCCTCTAGATGCAATAAAAAAATGTGTCCATCAGAATTAGGTTGAAATTGTAGTGATTCAAATATAGAAGTATCAGAGTAATCTGAAAACTTGGGTAATTTGTTTTTAAAATACTCCCCATTAGGTGTGCTCATGACAATGTACCCATCTGATTTGAGCATCTGAGCGATTTTGCTTAAAAATCGATCGGGATGAGCTACGTGTTCAATTACTTCAGCTATGAGAATTACATCAAAGTAACTATCAAATTGAAGTTCAAAAACATTACCTGGTGCATAGTCGATCATCCCAAATTCCCATTTGAGATTTACATAATCAATTAATTCTTCTCTTAAATCATTCCAAGTTACTTCATATCCTAACTCTGCTAGAGATAAGCTGAAATTTCCCTGTGCAGCAGCTACATCTAAAATTTTTGCACCTGAGTGAGAAACTGTTTGAATTAAATCTAAAATATGTTGGCGACGATTTAAGTAAGCATAACTATATTGAGGACAATTGTTACTATCATATATTTCTAATAAATCGTATGGATAGCTATATTTCCAACTGTCATGCCAACTATCTTGATAAGCAATTTTTTTCATAAATTTTTACCCCCCTTAGATTAATCAACTTAAAAAAATAATCGAGGATAATAGCAACTGTAATCCAAACTAGTTGGTCTATTACCTATAGATTTAGCAGAAACACCAGCGACAATTGTAAAAAGAGAAACATCTTTAGTTACTAATGCACCAGCAGCGACAGCAGAACCTTTACCAAGAGTAACTTCAGGCAAAATCATTGCTCTTGTTCCAATAAAAACATAATCTTCAATTTTGACAGGACGAGTTCGACCAGAAAAATTGTCACATTTTAGATCGTGATCTCCTGTTAAAATACAAACCTCAGCAGAAATCGAAACATTATCCCCAATACTAATTCCTCCACGATTATCTTGTCTGCATTTTTGGTTAATTACAGAATTTTTTCCTATTTTAAAATTTCCTTTTGTATCAAACCAAGCATTCATAAAAATTAAACTATTTTTTTCAATCTTAAATTTAAGAAAAACTCGGTAGTAAAATAAACGTATAAAATGAAAAGGTATATGAGATAAGACATGATTAGTAAAATAAAGTAAAGCCTCGCCTAAAAATTGCATCATCTTTTGATAAAGTTCCAAATAAATAATTTTAAGTTTGAGTTTTATCTTAATAATTAATTTGCTCTTAATCGGTGGTTTGTTAGTTAAAATCAAAGGCATAGTCACCCTGTTTTGTTACAAAAATTAGTTATTTTTTAATCGCAATATATTAGTATAAGTTATATAAAAATTAATTAAATACATAGGTAAAAACGGAAATAAACCAAAACAAATTACACCCTTTAAAGTAGAAATATCAACAAAATACAAAGATATTATTTGAGTTAAAATAATGGCAGGAATTAATGTCCATGTAGATTCAATCCATCCCTTAGAAAAATTACAACAATAAACAAAAATATAAGCCGAAGAAAATATGCCATTTAATAGTACTAAAATTAATTCATCGTGAAGATTTCTATATTGTTCGCCTAAAATCCAAAGCAATTGTGTTGGAAATATTAATCCTAATGAAATTAAAAATATACCAAATAAAAGATAGATAAAAATAACTTGAAAATAACGCCTAGTTAATAAATTAGGTGATTGACAACGAGTAAAACTTGGTAAAACAATATTTGTTATTATTGAACTAGCGAGCGAAAATATTACCCCTAGCCTAGTTATAGCTCCTAAATTTGCTATATTCTCAGTACTACCAAATAAAGTAATTAACCAAATTGTAATTTGTCCCTGAAGACAATAAAAAATACTGTTGGGAGCTTGCATCCTAATAAAATTAAACATTTCTTTTTTGTCTTCTTGATTAATAGGAACATCAATTTTGATAGTATTTTTTACTGAATTCCATAAAAATTTATTTTTTAATCCGGAAGCAATAGTAGAAGCAAATATTCCAATTGCTGCATTTAAAACAGTTAGAGAAAAGCCTATAAGCAATATGAGTCTTGAACCAGCAACGATTAAATCTAAATTTTGAAGACGGTTCAGTTGAGAATATAAACGAGGAACAATTCTCATTACTCCATCACTAATATAAAAATAAAGTTCGATTAAAATACCAACTACCAAGAAAATTGCATAGGTAAAAGATGCTCCATTTTTCAGCAACATCCATATCAAGATTGGGGTAACTATCGTAACAGCAATTGCTGCCAAATAGCGCCTTATTTCCATTGCTGTATTAATTAATTGCCCAAAACGATAAGGATCTTGCCAAATCTTTCCTCCAATAGAAGATAGTCCTGAACTAATACCGCTATCTGCTAAAACATTCATTGTTCCTTGCATAGAATTAGCCAACGTAAAATAAGCATATTCTTGTTTATCCAAAATACGAATTAACAAAATACCACTAGCAAATCCTAATGCTTGAACTACCAGCTGTACAGAAACAAATTTACTTAAAGTCTTGAACCAATAAACTGTTTTAGGAGAAATAACTTTGTACACAAATTTACTTTTTTTTTAACGATATTTTTATTTTAGAAAGGAGCACTTTAGAAAAAGTAATTTAAATTTGCTAAAGTCACAAATTTATCCTTCACACTTTATTTGATGTCCTAATAGCTACACTTAATAAAACTGATAATATTTATTTGATTTACATAACAAATAACTTCCACTTAAATTACAACTATATGCAGTTATATTTTTAACAGTTACTTACACTAATTGTCATCTCTATATTTAATTTTTTTATAAAATATTAAACATAAAGAATTATTGATTTTTTTGCATTATTATTTAATTTTGATCTTGTTGTTGTTATAACCACTGATAAAATTTGGTAATTGCTGACTTGATTTTGTTAAAAACTGGTTCTACATTTTTAGCTAAAGTAATTACTCGTTCTGGTTTTAACCCAATTTTGTAAGTATGTCTTTCTAAATATCGAAATTTACGATATTCATCTAGTTTTAGAAGTAGCGCACCACTCCATAAAAGTGGGCAATTATCTCCTCCAAATTCGGCTACTTTAGTTGTTTCAATAATTCTTGATGCCAATCTTTGCTTGTAGATAAACCACTATCGAGATAAACAGCAACTCTTTCGCTAATTCTTTCGCATCCAGTGTCAAAGTCTACAATATAACTAGCTAATGCAGGAATTAATGCTACCTCTGTAATAGTATCTTTTTGATTTAATAGATTGATTATTGTTTGAATCGTGTTTTTATAGATTTTAATTCATCTTCGATGCGAGTTTTTAAAGTAAGATACTTGTTGTCAGAAGATAGGTATTTATTTTAGATCTAAACCCAACTAAATTGAAAAGTTAAATTAGATCAGCAAAGGTGCGTTCCATTTTCCGAAAATACCAAATACCTCCAACAAATAAAATTAGTACCAACGCTAAAGACAATAGAAATCCTGGCACATAAAGATGAGATCCGCCACCTAAAATTGCCCAGCGAAACCCATCAATTACTCCTACCATTGGATTGAGGCAATACAAGAAACGCCATTGCTCGGGAACGACGCTACTACTAAAACCGACCGGAGAAATATATAGACCAAATTGAACGATAAACGGGACAATATAACGAAAATCTCGGTATTGCACATTTAAAGATGCGAGCCATAAGCCCGCACCCATAGAAGCAGCAAAAGCAACCGCAATAAATAAAGGTAAAGTAATAATTCGCCAACTAGGAACGAAATCATACCAAGCCATTAATCCCAGTAAAATTATTCCTGAAATTAGAAAGTCAACAAAGCTTACTACTACTGCACTTGTCGGTACAATCAAACGAGGAAAATAAACTTTGGAAATGAGATTAGAATTAGTAACTAGGCTACTACTACATTCGGAAAGAGAGTTAGCAAAAAATTGCCAGGGAAGCATCGCTGCAAAAACCAAGATAGGATAGGGGGTGCTTCCTTCAGTAGGAAGTTTGGCTAATTTACCAAATACTATAGTAAAGACAACCATTGTTAAAAAAGGTCTAATCAACGCCCAAGCCATACCGATTACGGTTTGCTTGTAACGAACTAAGATATCTCGCCAAGCCAGAAAGTAGAATAACTCTCGATATCGCCATAAATCTCGCCAATATTGGCGTTCGATGCGACCTGCTTCGATAACTAATTCTGGAGGGCTATCTACCATAATATTTTGTGGTTTAGACCAATTTGCTTTATTAATTTAGCTATCTACTCGCGACGGCGGAACTGTTGCAATAATTGCTGCATTCTGCCTTCAGAATGATGACCATTGCCATTGCCATTACCATTGCCATTAGTGGATTGATTGTAATAAGAGTCGTAGTAGGAGTAAGAGTAGTAATCAAACTCGCGGTCAACCAAATTAGCAGTAAAACCTGCAATATTGCACTGACTGTTGCGGAGGATTTCCAAAGAATTGTTAATCGCTCTGCGAGTAGCTTTTTCAATTCCGACGACGAACAACACACTATCAACTTGATTTGCCAGGCTTTTAGCGTCAGCCACCACTCCAATTGGTGGTGTATCTACAAGAACATAGTCATAAGCTTCCTGCCATTGTTGTAACAGTTGCTTCATTTTGTCCGAATTGAGCAAGGCAATAGGATTAGGAGATGTCGAACCAGAGGTAATTAGATGCAGATTCTCCACTACACCTATTTGCACAAAGTCAGTCCAAGGCCGCTCGGTAGTAATTGCTTCACTCAAACCTTCATCATTAGGTAGCTTGGCTAATTTATGAATTTTGGGCTTACGCATATCTGCATCAATAATTAAGACGTTTAGTCCTAACTCTGCTAAGACAATTCCTAAGTTATAAGTTACGGTAGTTTTTCCTTCCGCAGATGTAGCTGAGGTCAAAGCTAGAGAATTAATCTTACCCTTTTCAGTAAGCGTATAACGTAAGTTCATTGCCAAAGTTCTTAATCCTTCAGTAAAGGAGGAATAATTATAGTAATGAGCTTTGGTGTTGGTTTCTCCATTGACTTGAATGAGTGGTTTTTCTACTTTGGGAATAGTTCCTAGTAGTGGCAATCGTACCATTTGTTTAACTTCTTCTACCTGTTTCACTCGCTGATCCAACTTTTGCAGCAAGAAAGCTGTTGCTACTCCCATTAAGCTTCCCGCCACTAGAGCCAAGAGTATACCTCGCTCAAGATTAGGAGAAATAGGAATGCTAGGCAAAGGAGGAGCTTCCAGAATTTGCCAAGGAGCATTTTCTTGGGCTTGCTCAATGTAAAGTTCCTGTCTTCTTTGCATTAAATAATCTACAGCTTTAGATTTAATGTCAAATTGACGTTTTACTTCAGCATAATATTGCTGTAGTTGAGGAATCTGTTTAAATGTCTTTTCTACTTTTGTTTTGGCTTGTTGAATTCCAGCGATCTGACTTTGTAAAGCTGCTTGTTCAGTTTCTACTTGCGATCGCATAGATGCAAGACTTTGAATTGTAGAAATAGTTCCAGATACTTGGGTACTAGCTCCTTGTGAATCTACAGGTTGACCAGGATTAAGTGCTTGCGCTTGAGTATCAGCACCATTTATTCCCATAACTTGACTGGTACTTCCCTGACTCACAATTATCGCTTCGAGGTTCACTTGAGAAACCGCATCTCCTAAAATTTGCTGCGATCGCTCTTGCATTAATGTACGTAGCTCTGCTTGTTTTAACTTAATGTCTTCCATAACATGATAACTGTCATAAAAGTTGACACTACCTAATGCATATTGAGTTTCCAGTTCTTTTAGTTGACTAGCTAAACTTTGATAAACTTGGTCTTGACTGAGCAGTGTATAGGCAACAATAGTTTCTGGATTTTGTCCCAAATCTCTTAGCTGACGATTAATTTCTTGATACTGTCTTTGGGTTCTTGCTAAAGCGATTTCTGCTTGTTTTTCCTGTTGCTCTAACCCATCTCGAAATTGAATCACCCGCAAGGCATACTCATCAGGATCGACTATATTGTAGGTTTGACGAAAGTTACGAATTGCTTTGGCTACCTCATTTAATTCAGCTTGCGCTTTGGGTAGTTGTTCATCGATAAAATTGATTGCATTACCAGCTTGCGATCGCTGTCGATTTAAACTATATTCCACATAAGTAGAACCCAAAGCATCTAAAACAGCTTTAGCTCTTTCGGGATTGGTATCAGTGTAAGAAACTACTAATACATCTGTTGGCATCTCGTTAACAGCAGCTTGAGTAATAGATAAGTTTTCCATTACATCAGTAACAGTTAAATCACCGTATTTTTGTTGAACTTGCTTGACTGCCTTAGCAATTAGAGGATAACTCCGTAAAACTAATACTTCTGTAGACAAATCTTTGAGATTGTAATAGCCTGTAGCCAAAGATTGTTGCTCTGGCGATACTGATGCTGATTGTTGAGTTTTCTGATTTTCCAACAGAATCAGCGTTTGAGATTGATATTTAGGGTTTTGCAATACTGTAGATAAAAAGATACCAGCACATACAGTACTGGCTACTAGTAATGCTGGTTTCCACTGGCGACTAAGAGTCTGCTTTAGCTCTGTTAGAGAGAATGCTGATTCAGTTTCTGGAGTTGGCAAATACAAACTATTAGGATTTACTAATTGATTATTCATAAAAGACAAACAAAATTAAAATAACTTTTTGGCTTTACTTTTTTAATAAGAATATACTTAGACACTTTTCATCCCAATAATAAATTTATTTGGATTTAACAGCCTCAGTAATTATACTTGTCAATTCAGAATGTTCAATGAAAGTTTGACATTGAGCCTGTACTTATTCTATTTTTCTATCTAATTATTAATTTCGTTATTAGATTGTATCTGTATTTATGGTTATATTTTTTATTTAAAATTAATATTGTTTTTGACAAAAATGTATTTGCAAAAATCATTTTCAAGCTCAATTTATAAAGAATACCTCGAAAATCAATATTTTAATTATCTTTTAAAAAAAATAATTAAGTAATTTTATTTACGTATTTTTCTTTAATTACAATTGACTAGAGCCAATGTTTTTGTTAACTAATAAAATTAAAAATTAACAATATCTGCAATATTTTTTTTTATAATTTACCAATGTTATTTTTGATAAAAAACTGGGAAAAATACCAAAGAACATAAAAGTAGATAACGCTACAAATCAAAGATTGACTTTGTTAATTTGTCTAAAAAAAGGCAATAACCAAATGAGGTTTTCCATGAAACAAGTAATAAACCCCTGGATGAATAGGATTAGAAGTATCTTTTTTCAAGCTAGAGAAATCCACAACCAAGAAACTCGCGAGAGGTTCACCCCCTTTGATCGCGATCTCGCCCTTGGCGATGTGCATAGCGATCGCTGGTCAAACTTTAAAGTTTCTATATTTACTCAGTTTTTTCCCCCAGACTATGCAGCTACGGGTCAGTTAATTCAGGAATTAGCAACTCATCTAGCCCAACAGGGAATGGATGTTGATATCTTTACTGGGCAACCTGGTTATGCTTTCGATCAAGGGCAAGCTCCAGCAATTGAGCGTTTTACACGTTTGTTAATCAAGCGATCGCGTATTACTAAACTAGGCTCTGGCAGAATTCTCGGTAAGGCTCTCAGTGGTGTTCTCTTTTGTCTACGTTCAATTTTACATTTGCTTAGATCTTGGCATCGTGGTGATGTTCTCATGCTTACTACCGCACCACCATTTTTACCAGCGATCGGATATTTAGCTAATTTATGTTTTAAACGTAACTATGTCTGCTTAATTTACGATTTATATCCTGATATCACAACTGCACTATCTATTTTTCCCAATCATCATCTACTGGTCAAAATTTGGACTGCGATTAATCATCGAGTTTGGCAACGCGCTCAAGGAATTATTGTTCTCAGCCCAACTATGAAACAAAGAATAACCGCTCAAGCTCCTCAACTGACTGACAAAATTTCTGTAATTCATAATTGGGCAGATCCTGATTGGATCAAACCGATCCCCAAGGAAGAAAATTGGTTTGCTAGTCAGTATGGAATGAAAGACAAGTTTACTGTGTTGTACTCAGGCAATCTTGGTCGTTGCCATGACGCTGAGACAATCATGGAGACCATTAAACTATTAAAAGATGAACCAATTCAATTTGTTTTCATTGGTGGTGGTGCTAAGAAAACAGTTTGCATAGAAACTGTACAAAATCTTGGTTTAGAAAACTGTATTTTCTTACCTTATCAACAGAAAACAGACCTTCCCTATTCTCTTACAGCTTGCGATTTGTCATTAGTTAGTATTGCGCCTGGTTTTGAAGGATTAGTTGTTCCTAGTAAGCTTTATGGTATTTTAGCTGCCGGACGACCTGTTGCAGCTATCTGCGAATCTCATTCTTATCTAAGAGAACTATTAAAAGATTCAGGCTGTGGTGTTTCTTTTAGCAATAATGATAGTCTTGCCTTAGCTGAATTCATTCGTTTTCTAGCTTTAAATCCTGAGCAAGCGATTGAAATGGGTAAAGCTGGTCGTACATATCTAGAATCACACTTTACCCCCGAAATTATTGCCGAGAAATACTTACAGGTACTTAGAGGAGTAATTTGGAGTGACGACAAGGATGATTATCAAGTAGATTGGAACCAAAAAGCTGCTCTTAACTCCTTGCGCTGATCACTATGTTAGTCAACATTACAACAAATCAATTCTTGCGTTTGAATCTAAAAAACACCTCAATAATTTAATAAATCTATTTGGTTAAAGTCATTGAAAAATTTATTGTCTCTCCTATTGGGAGAGGCTTTTTTATTTGGTCGAGATTTCAATTTGTTTGAGTTGACCCTAAAAGCTAACAGCTATAACAGAATTACTTGTAGCTTCATACTTGCTCATCAGCTACATCTTAAGATTTAATTAACAATTCTGAATTTTACCCGCTTCGACAGTAAGGATCTGAGAATCTTCAATCCATTGATGATTAAAAGAACCAATATGAGTAGTTGTAATTAAAGTTTGAAAACCATTGATTTTGCTATCAATTCCCCGTTTACCACCAATAACTTCTAAAAGTTGATTTTGCCGATTGGGATCGAGTTCAGCTAAAACATCATCTAATAAAAGTAAGGGAGGTTCTCCTACTACTTCTTCAATTAATTTTAATTCTGCCAGTTTCAAAGCTAAAACTAAGGTGCGTTGTTGTCCTTGGGAACCATAATAACGAGCAGGAGTTTGATTAATTGTAAATTCGATTTCATCTCGATGAGGTCCTACTACAGTTTTACCTTGATTTTGTTCAACAATACGTTTTTGTTCAAGTTTAGTTAAAAAAACTTGTTGCACCTTATCGGGTTCGTCTTCAGTCCAATTTACATTTGGTGCGTAATTAATTTCTAAAATTTCAGTAGTCCCACTAATGCGATGATGCCATTGTTGTGCAATGGGAGTTAATCTAGCTAATACTCTAGCTCGTCTTCTTGTTACCCGAGAACCTGCTGCTGCTAATTGTTCATCCCACAATTGTAGTTGTTTGGTATCGACGAAAGATGAAGTTAATGATGGTTGTTGTTCTCGCTGCACAATTGTTTTGAGCAAAGCATTACGTTGGCGCAATACCTGTTCGTATTCTTGTAAAATATGAGCATAGATTGGTTCTATTTGAGTGACTAAGCTATCAAGCCAGTTACGACGAGATTCAGGCGCACCTCTAACCAAATCTAAATCTAAACTGGAAAACTGTACTGCGTTGAGAACTCCTAAAAAATCAACTTGACGGCGTAAAGTTTCGTGATTTAATTCAACTGTCCGTCTTCCTTGCTTACGAAGAATTAATCCTAGTTCCGATGTCCCATAAGCTCTTTCTATGGTAGCCTCGATTTTACCAAAATTTGTCCCATCTAAAACTAATTCGCGATCGCGAGTAACACGATGACTTTTAAGAGTTGCTAATAGTTCTACGGATTCAAGAAGATTAGACTTTCCTTGAGCATTATTACCTACCAAAATAGTTTTTTGGGCGGTAAAGTCTACCTGCTGTTCACTATAGTTACGAAATGACCGCAGATGAAGATTTTTAAGATACATTGAGACTATCGGAATGACAGAATAAGCATTATAGAAAAGTCAAAAGTTAAAAGTCAAAAGTCCTAGAGAAGTAATATGTTAGGTCTCTATAAAAGTTAATTTTTAATTCAACTAGAACAATGATTGCGTTAAAATTATTATCCTTGATAAATATTTAGTCTAATTGCCGACTAGTTTAATCCAAACTTTATTTAAATAATCTGTAATTACCACCTAGGCTTTTCTCAAAAATCGGCATAAAACTATGTAAGATAGATTTTGTTTAAGCTAGAACTTCTATGAGCCACTATTTATCTTTTATCTTACCTATTTTTAATTTGATCGCTGCTAATCGATGCAAATCTCAGCAGACCAATAGTTTGAAAGAGCAAGAAGAATATAAACTGGCTCAATTAGAAGATTGTTTGATGACAGATGAGAATCAAGTTATTTCTAATTTAACTTTATATTTATATAGTTAGTTTTTGCTGCTTTAAATTTTAGTCTCTACAAAAAAAAATTAAATTGTTATTAAAACCGCTTTTCACTTTTTATTTCGCTTTAAGTTATCAATTAATTTCAATTTAAGTATTGAGTTTATTGTTGAGAAGCTAAAATGTGACCGCACCTTTCATTAGCTGGCAAAGCTTCCATCATTTTTTTTGGCTCGGGAAGATTAAGATTATTCATAAAATCAATAAAATCTTGGCGACTGCGTCCAACAAATCTAGGGTTCCAGTGTTTTTCTTCACCAATTGTAGAAACAGTATGTCCACGATAATCATGACAAGGATAAACTAAAGTTTCATCGGGCAAAGTAAAAAGTTTTTGAGTTACTGAGTCGTAGAGTGTACCCGCATCGCCGCCTTGAAAATCAGTTCGACCACAACCACGAATCAACAAAGCATCACCCGTTAATAATCGTTTACCATTAATTAGGTATGCCATGTGGCTATCTGTATGACCAGGAGTTGCGATCGCTTTGATAATGATCGATTCTAATTTAAATACTTCTCCATCTTTGATCTGACAATCTGCACATTCAATTTGCGTATTGGCTGGTACTATTCCTAAGCAATTAGTTTTTTTTCGTAGTATGCCTGTTCCTGTAATATGGTCGGCATGAAGATGGGTTTCTAAGCAGTAGCGTAGGGTCAATCCTAATTCGGTTAATAATTTTAAATCTCGTTCCACTTGTTCTAAAACGGGATCTACTAGAATTGCTTCTTGAGTATTTGAATCAGCAATGAGATAAGTATAAGTGCTTGATTCTGGGTCGAATAATTGACGAAATAGCATAAGTAAGTTTCCTTTACGTTTTTGATCTTTACGTTAAAACATTAACTTGGAGAAGTTGTGAAGTTATATAGAACAAACTTATTTGTTGTTGCTGTTAGCAAATACACTAAATGCAATCAAATCGGTTAATTTGCTTAAAAATTATTTAATTAAAAACTTGCAGGAACAAGTTTCTTTTTGTATTATTTATGTAATTTATTGTATTTAATTATGCCTTACGAACAATTAAAGTTATCAACTCCAAAACCAGTATTATCGTGGGCAAATCACGATCTAGCTGGGAATGAAACCCAGATGGCAAAAAATGTTGCCTCTCTCCCCTTTGTTTTTAAGCACGTAGCTTTGATGCCCGATGTCCATTTAGGTAAAGGGGCATTAGTTGGTTCAGTCATTGCCACTAAAGACGCAGTTATTCCTGCTGCTGTGGGCGTTGACGTGGGTTGTTTTACAGGGGATACTGAAATTCCTTTAGTAGATGGTAAAAAATATAGGCTTGCTGATTTAGTTGGGCAAGGAAAGCCAATTTATGTATATGCCTGTACAGATAGTGGCAAAATTGTCTGTGTAGAAGCGATCGCTCGTAAGACTCGCAGTAATGCGGAATTGGTTAAAGTAGTTTTGGATAATCATCAAGAAATAAGATGTACTCCAGATCATCAATTTATGCTGCGTGATGGCAGTTATCGAGAAGCGAGAAAGCTTAAGCCTAATGATTCTTTGATGCCTTTTTATGCCAAAACAGACAAAGATGGATATACTTTGATTCAACAAAACTATTCTGGAAGATGGCAAAAAGCTCATTGGATTGTTGCTCGTTCAGGAATTTTAGGTGCAGTTCCTAAATTTGAGAATCAAAGAGTAGTTATTCATCATAAGAATTTCGATAAATCAGATAATCGACCAGAAAATCTAGAATTTATGGGAAACGGCGATCATTCTGCTTATCATCGTTCTTTAGTAGAGAAAAATACTTATTGGCAGTCCCCCGAATTTGAAGACAAAAGACAAAAAGCTTTAGCAGCAAAAGCTAAAACAAAAGAAGGCTACGAATATTTTGCTCAAAGAGGGACGGCTAATATCCTTAGCTATATGCAGAATAATCCCGAACATTTTCTTCAATCTGTGGCGGGTAATGGGGAAAGAGGAAAGCGATATCTCATTACATACAACCAAAGTGAAAAAGGAAGAATTAAAAGCAAGGAAATTGCTAATCGCTTCTATACCTGTGAAACTTGTGGAGATGCAATTAAAAGTCCGATTGGACTTCATAATCACCGTAAATATCAACATGGCTACAATCATAAAGTAGCTGCGATCTTTCCTCTCCAAGAACAAGAAGATGTTTATTGTTTAAGTGTTCCTGGTTACAATAACTTTGCTCTTAGTGCAGGAGTATTTGTTCATAATTGTGGGATGGCTGCTCTTAAAATGCCATTTCATGGGGATCAACTTGATGGAAAACTCAAAAAAATTCGTCAAGATATCGAAGCTGTTATTCCCGTTGGTTTTAATGACAACAAAAACATTGAGAAAACGGTTACTAACTGGCAAGGTTGGCGTGATTTCAAAGAATTACATCGAGGAGTTCAAGATCTTGATGGCAAAGCGATGAGACAAATGGGTTCTCTTGGCGGAGGTAATCATTTTATTGAATTATGTTTGGATACAGAAGAGCAAGTTTGGTTAATGCTTCATTCTGGTTCGCGGAATATTGGTAATAAATTAGCTCAATGTCATATTTCGACAGCGAAACAATTAGCCAAATTAGCAGAAATCAAATTACCAGACCCAGATTTAGCGTATTTTGTCGCAGGAACGCCAGAATTTGCAGCTTATTGGCGAGATTTACAATGGGCGCAAAATTATGCTCGTGTTAATCGTGATGTCATGATGGCTCGTTTTAAGCAAATTGTTGAAAAACATTTAGCTGGAGGGAAACCAACTAAACCTTTACTTTCGGTTAACTGTCATCATAATTATGCTGAAAAGGAAATCCATTTTGGCGAGGATGTTTATGTTACCCGTAAAGGTGCGGTAAGAGCAAGAGAAGAAGATTATGGCATTATTCCTGGTTCAATGGGAGCCAAATCTTTTATTGTCAAAGGTAAAGGCAATCACGATAGTTATTGTAGTTGTTCCCATGGTGCAGGAAGATTAATGTCTCGAACTCAAGCTAAAAAACGCTTTGATCTTCAAGATTTAGTCGAACAAACCCAAGGAATCGAATGTCGTAAAGATTCTGGTGTCATTGATGAAATTCCTGGTGCTTATAAACCAATCGATCAAGTTATGAAAAATCAAAGTGATTTAGTGGAAATAGTTGCAACTCTCAAACAAGTTGTTTGTGTTAAAGGGTAGCGGTAAGTTAGATTGAGAGCCATGTCTTAAAACTTTTGGGCTTTTAATTATTAATTACTAAAAAATGCAATTACTAATTAATTTAAAAGATGGCTAATCAAAGAAATTTATCAGTTAAGTATTCAACCGAAGGATTGTTTAAGCGCGATCGCTTATAAAATTTACGACTCTAATACTTTAATTAATACTTTTCCCATCTCACGACAACCAACCGCTTTCATCCCAGCAGACATAATATCTCCAGTTCGATAACCTTGATCTAAAACCTCGATTACTGCTTGTTCAATCTTGGTTGCTGCTTCAGGTTGATTTAAACCATAGCGTAACATCATCGCTGCACTAAGTACTTGAGCGAGGGGGTTAGCTTTATCTTGTCCAGCTATGTCTGGTGCAGATCCGTGTACGGGTTCAAAAACTCCTAGTCCATCCAACCCTAAACTAGCAGAAGGTAACATCCCAATACTACCAGTTAGCATAGCAGCAGCGTCAGAAAGAATATCCCCAAACAAGTTACTTGTAACGATGGTATCAAACTGTTTGGGAGCGCGGACTAATTGCATTGCTGCGTTATCTACATATAGATGAGTCAATTCTACATCGGGATAATTAGCTGCCATTGCCGTAACGCGATCGCGCCATAATTGAGAAACATCTAAAACATTAGCTTTATCAACCGAACATAATTTGCCTCGACGTTTTTGGGCAGTTTCAAAGCCGATTTTGGCAATGCGATCTATTTCCGACTCAGTATAAGCCATCGTATTGACACCGCGTTTTTCCCCTGTTTCTGTCTCAAAAATTCCTTTGGGTTGTCCGAAGTAAATTCCGCCAGTCAATTCTCTTACTACCATAATATCTACCCCTTCTACTATTTCTCGTTTAAGGGTAGAAGCATCAATCAATTGCGGTAAAATGGTTGCTGGACGCAAATTAGCAAATAAGTTTAATCCTCCCCGTAATGCTAATAATCCCGTTTCGGGACGTTGATGACGAGGCAAATTATCCCATTTATAACCACCAATTGCAGCAAGTAAAACAGCATCGCTATTACGACAGATATCTAAAGTTTTGGCTGGCAGGGGTTCACCTGTCTCATCAATTGCTGCACCACCGATCAAAGCTTCTTCAAAAGCAAACTCAAGGTTATGTTGTTTTCCCACCACTTTGAGTACTTCTACTGTGACTGCCATAATTTCCGGACCGATGCCATCTCCAGGAAGTAAAGTTATACGGTATTGTTTGGTCATGGTGAGTGTTTGCTTTGATAATTGATGATTAGACAACGGTAATAATTTATCACTTAGTGGTAACGGTCGGATAAACTCCTAATTTACTTAATTTTGTCGGAGAAAAGAAAACGGTATGATCGAGTGAAGCTCTGAGAATTATCATCATTAAACTTTTTGTACAAGTTTTTTGTAGCCCGACTACGTTAAGTTAAAAGTCAAAGTTTAAAAATTTTCGGTATCGCCAAGTAATTTTCATCAGCATGAGTTTAATCTCAATTAACTTTTATTGTACTTTACTATGATGAATATGATGAAGTTTTTTTTCAAAAAGGATCACTTGTCAATTAACAAGAATTGAGGTTTTTCTTAGGATGATCGAGTAATAACTATTATAATTTTTATAAAAAACTAGATTAATAAACTTCATTTAAAAATTAGCAATTAAATTATTTATTTCTATTTTTTTATGAACAAATCTCACTCAAAAAGATTTTATCCAATCACTTATATTTTAATTTGTATCAATTTAATTTTATTTGTTATAGAAATTAAATCAGGTGGTAGTGAAAATTTAAAAACTTTAGAGTATTTAGGAGCATTAATTCCCGCAAAAGCGATCGCGGGAGAATGGTGGCGGTTATTAAGTGCTAATTTTTTACATTTTGGTTGGTTACATTTGATCACTAATATGGCTGCTCTTTATCTTTTAGGAAGGTTAGTAGAAGCAAGTTTTGGTGGCATAAGATATTTAATTGTTTATTTTTTTAGTGGAATTGGTGCAATGTTTTTGTATACCCTTTTTACTTTAAGAACAGGAGAAGAAAATTTACTTTTAGTTGGGGCTTCAGCAGCTATTATGGGTTTAATCGGCAGTATTTTAGCAATTTTCTTGCAAATTTGGTTCAAAAAGAGAAATAAGCTCAATGCGAAACGTTTAAGATTGATTGTTGTAGTAATAATTATTCAGTTTGTATTTGATAATATCGTTCCAGAAGTTAGTTTTAGCAGTCATGTTTTTGGTTTAATTATTGGTTTTATTGTAAGTAGTATTTTATTATTGCTACAATCTGGAAACAAACAGTTATCTTCTTAGTATTTTAAATATTTTTCTTGTCAAATCAAACTTAATACTAAAAAAAAGCATATATTTTATCAATAAAAGCAATTTAGATTTTTTAATATATTAGATAAATCGATTAAATTTCTTAAAAATAACCCTATTATTCAATTCTACAAATGCCTTTAAGATTTTAATTAATAGATAGTCTCTCAGTAAAATAAATTCAGAGATAGTGAGGAAAGCCTTATGACATCTACTACTTTTGCTCAACCTCAGATATATCAAGGTCAATTTGGTGAATATACTATTACTAAAAGCGATCGCATTGGGGTAGTTATTTATCGTTTTGGTTTGGTATTGGCTGCCATTTGTTTGATTATCACCTCTAATCTACTTTTTATTCAAGGACAAGAGGCTGTAACTGCAATTACTCCTTTGTTTGTAATTTTTTCCATCGGCTTGGGAATTAGTTTAGTTACGATCCATATTTATTTGGCTGTTTTACATCGAGTTTTACAACTATGTTGGTTAATTGGTTCAATAGCTAGCATCATTATTGCTTGGCAAATTGAGGAACCCCTGGCACTTTATGTTTATCATCATCCCATCACTTTATTCGGAATCGGTTTTACTTTTGTCGCTTTGACAGGAATTTATTTTAAAGAAGCTTTTTGTTTTAATCGTCTCGAAACTAAATTTCTGACTGTGATTGTGCCTTTTTTGTTATTAGGACATTTACTGGGTTGGTTACCTTTAGGAATAGAACAAATTTTATTGGCAATGTGGACAATTCTGTTTACAATTTTTGCTGTGCGTAAAATGATTCAACCAATCGATCCAGATATCGGTGATAAATCAGTCTTTACTTATCTAAAACAAAAAAAATCGGTTACGAACAGAATAAATGGCAAAACAAGCTAATTATTTCCGCAAAAAGCCAAAAAACTGCTGGGTAATTGACTATAAACCTCGTTGGGGATTAACTCTTCAAGGATGGTTATCAATTTTACTATTAACTGGGATAGCAATCTGGTTTATCGGTTCTAAATTACACCCTTTTTTAGCCTATACAGCACCAGTAAAAGCGGAAGTATTAGTTGTAGAAGGCTGGATTGAAGATGAAGGGTTAGTAGGCGCACTAGCAGAATTTCGCCGAAGCAATTATCAATATTTAATCACTACAGGTACTATTCTTAACCGAGGAATGTACCTTTCTGAGTATAAAAATTTTGCTCAACTTTCCGCAGCTACCTTAATTACTCTTGGTTTAGACAAAAGCAAATTAATTGTTGTGCTAACTCCAGAAGTCAAAAAAGATCGTACTTTGGCAGGTGCAATTGCCGTTCAACAATGGTTAGAAAAAAATAAGATTAAAATAACTGGCATGAATGTTTATTCCGACGATGTTCATACTCGTAGAACTTGGTTTTTATTTAGAAAAGCGATTCCTACTTCAATTCGAGTAGGTGCGATCGCTCATCCTAGTGTAAGATATGAAGCAAAATCTTGGTGGACTTCTAGTGAAGGAGTCAGAAAAATCCTCTCTGAATTAATCGCCTATTGTTATGTCAAATTTTTTAACTGGCAAGCTTAGGAAATTGATTTTGTTTGTTGATAGGATAAAAAACTGAAATCAAAATCCTCAACAGGAGAAGTTCAGCTTGCTTACCCTTGGAGTCAACATCGATCATGTCGCTACTATTCGTCAAGCTAGACGTACCGTAGAACCAGATCCCGTAGCAGCAGCAGTCTTAGCTGAATTAGGCGGTGCTGATGGAATTACCGTACACTTAAGGGAAGACCGTCGTCATATTCAAGACCGAGATGTCCGTTTGTTACGTCAAACCGTCAGGACTCATCTTAATTTAGAGATGGCACCAACCGCAGAAATGATTGCGATCGCAATTGAGATTAAACCTGATTACGTTACTTTAGTACCCGAAAAAAGAGAAGAAGTAACTACAGAAGGTGGTATTGATATTGTTAGCAATCTGACTCGCTTTTCTGAAGTTGTTCAGCAACTCCAAGAGGCAGGTATTCCTGTTAGTTGGTTTATAGATGCAGACGAAGCACAAATTGATGCTGCTGCTAAAACGGGGGCAAAATTTATTGAATTGCATACTGGTAAATATGCCGATGCGGAGAATGAAGCTACCAGACAACAAGAATTAACAATTTTACAACAAGGGACAAAACAAGCATTGGCTGCGGGTTTAAGGGTTAATGCAGGTCATGGTTTAACTTATTGGAATGTTTACCCTGTTGCTTGTATCCCAGGTATGGAAGAATTGAATATTGGTCATACCATTATCAGTCGTGCTGTCTTGGTCGGTATGGAAAAAGCAGTTAAAGACATGAAACTGGCTATGCGAGGCGAGTTTTAAATTATTTTAAGCAATTTTTGATTTAAATAGGAAAGGAAAAAAATGACAACTTACTATTACATTTTAGGCAGTCAAAAGTTTTTACTTGAAGAAGAACCCTTTGAAGAAGTTTTAAAAGAAAGAACTAGAGACTACCAAGAGAAAAATCAAGCAATAGACTTTTGGTTAGTCAAACAACCTGCTTTTTTAGACGCGCCAGAATTTGCTGCCATTAAAGCAAAAGTTCCTCAACCTTCAGTAGCAGTTATTTCTACTAACTCCCAATTCATTACTTGGTTAAAACTTAGATTGGAATATGTTCTCAAAGGAGAATTTGAAGCACCGTCAGACTCAATTCCTAATCCTCTTGGTTCTTTAGAAGCAGTTGCCTAATGTTTTCTAAAGGCGATTTTTAATTAGATATTCGGGAATTAGAGAAACGGAGAAGAGCAAGGGGTTTATGGTGCAAAGGAGAATTTATGAATAATGATACTAGCTTTCTCCCCATCTCCCCATCTCCTTCTCTCCCCATCTAATTTTTCTCTAGAACAAAAATAGCCCTAGAAGATTATTGAGGTGGTGTTACAGGCGGTGATGATTGAGGAGTAGTAGGTAAAGTTTCTGTCGGTGAAACTCCTGGTTGCGGTTTTGGTTCGCGAATTTCTGGCGGTGGAATCATAAAGAAAGCAGCAGCAGCAATAGCCAAACTACCAACACCCACAGCTATAGGAGTAACTCTTTCAACTAGAGGTTCTTCTGGTTTACGGTAGCGTCTGCTAACAGGTTGGATGTGAAAAGATAAATCAGGAAGAGTATTGCGATCGCTCAAAACTTGATCGATTGCTTCGACGAGATCAAATAACTGCACAGTGGTTAGATCGATAGCAATATTTTCTTTACCTGTTTCAGGTTCAGAATCTACAGATAAACGATGAAGATCTTGTTCTCTCAGGGATTCAATTTTGACAATGGGATAATCGGTTTGAGATTCGTGAGGATGAGATAATCCGCTTAAGAATTCTTGAGCATAAGTACTTACTGCTTTGACAAGATTTTCAAAAAAAACTCCCCCTCCAGAAAGAAAACGATCTGAACCAACAAAATGACATTCAGCATTGACTAAAATCGAAATTGAAGTCGATTCGCTTGGCTCTTCAGTTTCAGCCTGAGTATTATCGCCAAATCCTTCTAAAGTTAAAGTGCAGTTAGGCAAAATATATTGCCGTTTAATGGTCATGCTACCTCCCCATCAAATAAACTGTACCAAACCCGTTGTAAACCTTTGGTGCCGGTACAAAATAATAGTTTACTCAAGTATGCTAGAGCTAGTTCATTTAATTCTTTTTCTGAAGTTAAATAAGCCGAAACTTTAGCACGACGACGATTCATTCGGCTACCAAAATGAGCGCGGAATCTCTCTAAATATTCAGACAAACGAAAATGATTTTCTAGAGGAAGATGCTTTTCTCTCATTTGCTGTTCTGCCAGCAACAATTGACGAATCAACACAGTTAATCGTTTAGCGCGATCGCCTGCTAAAATAACTAGAGCTTTAGCTTGATCGATCGTCAAATCTTCTCTGCTATAGGAACGTCGCCAAGGATTGCTACAGCGCAAACGCCAAAGACTAACCCGATTTTTAATTACGGATTGTAATTCTAGTTGTCTAATTGTTACGAGCATTTGTTCTGATGCTCCTAATTCTAAAGCTTCAATGGCAAGCAATAACAAATCAATTTGTTGTTGAGTATGAGGGGAACATACTCCAGAAGCAAAAGGAATATCAGGTAAACTTGCCAAAATTGAGGGTTTACTGGGAAATACAGGTTGGGAATCGGATAATATACTTGCAGATTGACTCATTCTCAAATCAAGTCCATATTTTAACTATCTTATATGTTCGATAGAGAGTAAAATAATCACTCTCTGCTGCCATAATGCCATAGGTATCTTAGTAAACATCAAGAGCAGAAAATTTATTGACTTTTTTTTATGGATCTCAAATCTCTCATTCGCGATATCCCAGACTTTCCCAAACCAGGAATTATTTTTCGAGATATTACAACTCTACTCAGTAATTCCCAAGGATTACAATACACCATTGACAGCCTGACACAAAAATGTCAAGCACTGAATCTCAATCCCGATTATATTGTAGGAATGGAGTCTCGCGGTTTTATTTTTGGTCCACCTCTAGCTTATCAATTGAACGCGGGTTTTATTCCCGTCCGCAAACCAGGAAAGCTTCCTGCTGCGGTGCATACCATTGAATATGAATTGGAATATGGTACTGATAGCTTAGAAATTCATCAAGATGCTTTAGATCATGGCGCAAAAGTTTTAATTGTCGATGATTTGATTGCTACAGGCGGTACTGCTAAAGCAACTGCTGAACTACTGGAAAAAATTGGTTCTCATGTTCTTGGTTTTGCTTTTGTAATTGAATTAACTGCTTTAGAAGGGAGGAAAAAGTTACCCAACCTACCTGTAATTAGTTTAGTAGAGTATTAAAGAACATTCCCGTGTGGAGTTTTGTTTCCCACGGGTTTTATTGTTTATAAATTTAGGGAAAAATGGTGAGCAACAATATTCATGCGTTGCTTTAAATAGAATCGATGAGCCTCAAAACGTTGAACTCCTGAATCCAAATGTAATTGCTCACAGCCGTTAAGCGTACCATAATCTACTAGCCATTCAAACAAAGCTTGTCTATAACCTTGGGAACGTAAAGTTTCATCAACAATTAAATCGTAAACGTATAAAAATTTTCCCCACGATAAACACTCAGATATATAAAATCCTGCTACGGCTACTATTTGACTATTTAATTCTGTAAAAGCAAGCTGATAACCCTGTTGTCTTTGACGCTGCACTTGTTCTAAAAAGCTTTCTTTTTTTAAATGTGAACGTAATTGAGACATGACAGAAAAGCATTGGAGAATTTGGGAATTAGATTCTACTAATTGAATTAAAACCAAGCAACACCTTTTAAAATTAAATTTTTGCTAACTTTATCAAAAAACTAGCTTTAATTACGTTTAAATGAAACCTCTATTTTATCCACCCCGACTTAATTCTTTAGTAGTTCGTTTCGTTCAAATAATTGCTCTTTATGGGGCGTGGTGGTTTTATAAATTTGAACTGGTAATCAGTTCTGACTCTTTAGACAAAATTAAGTCTTTACAACATAAAACTCTACTTTTAACTCCTAATCATCCTACTTTTCATGACCCTATTGTGATGTTTATTTTGTCTGCCAAATTAAAAGAAAAATTTCATTATTTAGCAGCTTACGAATTATTTAATAGTTGGTTAGCAGGGTTTTTTCAAAGATTGGGTGTTTATTCAATTCGGAGAGGTTTAGTAGATCGTCTTAGTATTACAGAAACTTTAGCATTGTTGAGTAATCCTGAATCGCGTTTGGTAGTTTTTCCCGAAGGAGGTTGTTCATTTCAAAATGATACAGTGATGCCTTTTAGATCTGGTACAGTACAACTTGCTTTTAAAGCGATTGAAAAAAAAGCCAAACAAGGCGAACCTATACCAGATTTATATGTTGTTCCAGTCAGTATCAAATATAAATATACTGAAAACATGGAAAATGCGATCGCGCAAACTTTAGAAGGGTTAGAACAAGCATTAAATGTAATTCCAGAATCTCATTTTTCTCCTTATCAAAGACTCAGATTAATTGCCGAAAAAGTAATTATCAAAATTGAACAAGATTATGGATTATTAACTGCTGAAATAGAGCGACAATCGTGGAAAGAACGAATTGAAAAGCTAAGAATTAAAATTATAGAAAGCTGCGAAAAGCAACTAGGAATTCTTACTAATCCTAATGAAATGGTGCGAGAACGTACTTATAAACTTGAATATGTTCTCAAAACTAAAGCTGAACAATTAGAATCAAGTGAAGTGAGGTTAGATTCTAATTTATTGACAACAGAATCTGCTCTTAATTTAGACTTAATTGATAAGTCTATTAAACGTCTTTTAAATTTTGATGCAATTTATGATGGTTATGTAGCAGAAAATCCCACCTCGGAAAGATTTTTGGATACTTTGATTAGGTTGGAACGAGAAGTTTTTAATATTGATAAACCTAAACCAAAAGGATTTCGCCAAGCAATAGTTAAGATTGGTAATTCTGTAAATCTACAAGATTTTTTTGTCAGCTATCAACAAGAACGTATCAAAACTGTTACTAATGTCATGCTACAAATTCAACAAGAAGTTCAAGCAAATCTTGATAGTTAAAAGTTAAAAATCAAAAGTCAAAAGTCGAAAGTCAAATAAAATTTAAAGTTATTGTCAATCTATTACCTATTACTTATTCCTTTTTTATCTCTATACTATATTATTCCAGAAAACTGATCGAGGTTACCAGGGACTACCAATAATAGTAAAACCCGACCAATAATAAGGGTGGGATAAATTTTTGAGGTCATTTTGAGATAAGGTTGGTGGTAAAGTAATTGCGGTGTTAGAACCTCGCAATTGACCTTTTTCTACATACACTTCTCCTTTAAGCATGGCAATTTGTGCCTTTCTCAAAGCTGTTACTTGAATCGGATCGGATTTTAAATTTTGATAAAATTCACTCATCAAAGCTACAGTACCAGCATCACTAATTAACCACAAACTTGCTATTACCGATTTCACACCTGCTTGCAATGCCAACCCAGCAAAACCAAATTCTGCCTCTTCATCTCCAAGTGCAGTTTCACAAGCACTAAGTACTAATAAATCTACAGGTGGTCGATCTAAACCTAAATTCTGAATTTGTTCTAAAGTTAGTTTGCGATCGCTAAATTGAATATAAGAATCTTTGGGTGAACCTGGATTAAATTGAGAATGGGTAGCTAAATGAACAATATCGTATTTGCGTTGTCGATATTGAGATTTCAAATTTTGGACAGTAAAGTCCTTATTAAGCATCTTTGTCCCAGTCCAAATTTGGGGAGTAATGATGGATAATTCTACTTCTACTCCTGGTAACGCAGGTTGATCGGCAAATTCTGATGCACCCATTGCTAATACTTGCTTATGTCGATGCTTTTGGTAGCTAGTATCGGTTAAATTAAAGGCAGGAATTCGCGCTATATTATATTTTTCGATTAAAAATTTCTGGTCACGCTCGTCATAAAGAGCAGCAAAAGGAAGCGATCGCAATAAAGGTCCTGTACAAAATAATATCGTATCAATATTTTCTGCTTTTAGTTGGGGTTCAAGGGGTTCAACAATCCATTGATACAAAAGTTTGGCTGGAGGTAAATAGGAAGTGTAGTTATTCCTAGAAGTTTTGACAAGCTCCCGCTCTAATTGTTTAATTACATTTGGTAATGCACTTTTATTGGCTGGTTTAACTCTTTCGAGAGATATTTGATTGCGAGGAGTAATTAAAAGTAATTGTAATTGTTCTTCTTGAGGAACTGCCCAAATTACGGCGGGATTAAGTTTGGTTTTTTGATGAATTTCAGCTAAACGTTCGGCGATTTCGCTACTATCAAAAGAATAATTGTTAAAATCGGCAGAAAAATACTCTTCATAGTCTCTTTCCCATTTATTTTCCAGATTAGTGATTAATTCACTTAGTTGTTTCCCATCCAATTCTTCTTGAGTAGCCGATGACGAAGTAATAAACAGATTATTAAAAGTAAAAATACAAAAGATAGTTAAGAGAAAGAGACTGAAATTTTTGCGATTTTTTTGAAGGTAATGCCACAACATCTTGTAATAAAGGTTTTATTTACTTCGTCAGAATTGACTGTTATTATACTTAGCGCTCGAGAACAAATCGGGATGAAACCCCAAATAGTTTAGTTATTCTTAAACATAAACTGCTTTTGACTCGAGTTCTTGTTCAGCAATTGTATAGATAAAAAAGAAAACCTTTGCTCTGCAAATTTTAAAAAACTTTTTTTATCTCTCTCTAAATAGTTCTGCGATCGCATTATCGTTAAAATAAAGATGATTGAGGTCAAACCACTATATTACGTTCAGTACGACTTTTACCGTTTTACTAACTATCTGCTCATTCGCGATCGCTCAAATTATTGCCCAACTGATACTGTATTCTCAGACTTAATCAAATTTTTAACTTTATCAAAAAAGTTTTCGAGGTGAAACGGTTTGTAAAGAATATCATTAGCTCCATTGTCGTAAGCACAATCTTGGCTAATGTCGTAGTTAGCAGAAACCAGTAAAATCGGCATACTAGATAAACTTGGTTGACTACGAATTTGGCGAGTAACCTCAAGTCCATCTGTATCAGGCATCATCACATCTAATACTAATAGCTCAGGATTAATTTCTTGAACCATTTCCAAAGCTTGTTTTCCGTTACTAGCTTGCTTAACTTCGTAACCTTCTGATTCTAGACATAATTTAAAAAGGTAGAGGATATCGGCATAATCGTCTACTACTAAAACTGATTTAGACATTCACTTATCACTCTTACACTCGTAATCTAATCTGGCTCCTTATGTTAAAGATACTCTAGCCTTACTTTCTCAACCTCTCTCTTTTGACTAATCTTTTTAACTCTATCTATAGCTTGACAACACAATTTTTTAACGTGAGAGCCTTTTTACTTTTGTACAGACGTAAAATATTACGTCTGTACTTTTTAATTTTTAATGTTTGTTTTCGTACCAATTCATTAAAGGTAATGCGCTAATTCCATGAATAACTACAGATATCACAATGACAGTAAAAGTAATCCAAGCGATTTGTTCAGCCGTGTTTCCGCTAATACCTTTACCTAAAGCATAGGTTAAATAATAAATTGAGCCAATTCCACGAATGCCAAACCAACCAATTAAATACTGAGTGGGACGAGGTAAATAACCATCGAGGTTGAATAACCACACTCCTAAAGGACGAATCAAAAAAAACAGAAAGAAAGCGATCGCGATTGATTGTCCTGCATAATTGATCATGGGGTTGATTAAAAGCATTGTTCCCAGTAAAACCACCACCGTTATTTCTAATAGTTTCTCCAGTTGTTCTGTAAATTCTAGTTGTGCCATCCGTTTATCTTGGTTAGTAAAGTAATTTTGTTGCACCACTAGTCCAGCTACAAATACTGCCAGAAATCCATAGCCGTTGACTATTTCGGTAAGAGAGTAAGCTAGTAAAATAGTACTAAGAGCGATAAAGTCTTCTAGTAAATGTTCTGCTGGTCGTAGCTTTTGTATTCGTTGATCGCACCAAACTACAGCTTTAGCTACAATAAACCCCATCACTATACCAGCAGCGATCGCCCAAAACAAATCCACTGCTACCCAGTCTTTAAGCCAATTATCCCAGTTGCTATCTTTATAAGCATAAATACCAAAATAGACAAACGGAAAAGCTAAAGCATCGTTTAATCCGCCCTCAGAAGTTAAAGCAAAACGTAATTCATCTTTGTCTTTAACACTAGCCAATTGGACTTCTGAAGCCAAAACTGGATCGGTAGGTGCTAAAATAGCTCCTAGTAAAATAGCTGCACCCCAACTCATCCCAAACAGCCAATGTGCTATCGCAGCTAGAGTAAAAATGGAGAAAGGCATTAATCCACCAATTAATCTAATCGTTGTTTGCCAATTTCTCAGGTTGAGAGAACGATTCATCTTTAAACCGCAGCAAAAGACTGACACAATCACTACAAATTCGGTCAATCTTTCTAAAAACTCAGCATCAGGTCGAATATTAATTAGTTTAAAGCCATAAGAACCAAGACCAATTCCTACTACTATATAAATCAACGAATAGGACAGAGGTAAACGAGCGATCCAACCCGAACCCAGAGTTACAAACAGCAGCAGCAAACCAATAACTAGCAGATCGAGAATATAATAATCCATGCCCTAGCTCGAAAATAATTTTAGGCTAGCTTGATTAGAGATGGTTACAAATCAGCTTTGAGTCGGATATTTCGCAAATGGTAGGCTTTTTGACTTTAAATTTTTAGCTTTTTTGTTGATAAAAATTTGCTTGCAAATAATAATTAATTATTTTTATCCAAAATTTATTTGCTCAATTACCAATCATTTTCTTTTGAATCGCCATAATAGCTGCTGAAGTGCGATCTTTCACTTCTAATTTTTGTAAGATAGCATGGACGTGGACTCTAACTGTACCGATTGTAATATTAAGTTGTCGGGCGATTTCGTTGTTACTCTTACCTGCTGCAATTAAAGTTAAAATTTCTGTTTCTCTATTAGTTAAAAGATTATTTTCATTAGTATCTTTCACAGAATAAGATTGAAATGCTGCGCGAATTTCTGCGGTTGTGGCTGCATCCCACCAAGAAGCCCCCGCAGCAACAGAACGTAAAGCCAAAATTAAGCTTTCGGCTTCAATTCCTTTGAGACAATATCCCGACGCACCTACAGCGATTAATTGTTCGATTAGTTGTTTTTTAAAATGGGAAGTTAAAACTAAAACTGGAATATGAGGATGTAATTGTTTGATTTGACGACAAGCTTCTACTCCGCCTATTCCAGGCAAACCGACATCGAGTAAAACCACATCAGGTAGATATTGATTGGTTAATTCTACCGCCATTTCTCCATCGCTCGCTTCGGCTAAGATTTCGATCCCTGCTTCTTGCTGTAATCTCACTACCAGTCCAAGGCGAAATAGTTCGTCATCTTCTACTAGCAAAAGGCGGATTTTATTCATAACGATAGTTAGATTTTAGCAGCCAATCTTGTTTAATGTACAATATATTGTACCGATAGAGATTTAGTTTATGGATATTCTTAGCGCAAGTGAAGCTAGAGCTAATTTATTTAGTTTATTAGAACAAGTTAATAAAGACCATTTACCAAAAGTCATTACCAGTAGAAAAGGCGATGCTGTTTTAGTCTCTAAAGAAGATTGGGAAACTTTACAAGAAACACTTTATTTACAATCTTTACCTGGTTTAGTGCGATCTATTAAAGAAGCCGAAGAAGCGGATGATTGGGTATCTGAGGAAGAATTTATGAGGAAATTAGATGGGATGGAAGATTGAATTTAGCCGTCAAGCGTTGAAAGATGCTAAAAAATTGAAAGCTGCTAATTTACAAGAGAATGTTCTACAACTGATTGCAATTATAAAACAAAACCCCTATCAACCTTCCTATGAAAAATTATTGGGTAACTTAAAAGGTTACTATTCAAGGAGAATTAATATTAAGCATCGTCTGATTTATTCTTTGAATGATGTTACTAAAACGATTAGAATTATTTCTGTTTGGTCGCACTATGAATAAAAACTGATTACTCAGCAATAGCTGGTAAACGAAAACAAAATACTGCACCTTGAGGTAAACGATTCTCTGCCCAAATTGTACCGCCATGAGCATTAATAATCTGTCTGGCTAAATATAATCCTAAACCTGAACCAGTAGAAGCACGAGAAGAAAAATTATCTTTTTCATTTCCTCCTTGATAAAAACGTTCAAATAGATGAGGTAATTCTTTTGTACTAATTCCCCTGCCACTGTCGAGAACTTTAACAATCTGAAATTGACCATCACTAGCTAACTGTACTTCAACTTTGCCATTACGGGGTGAGTGATTGATGCCATTAACAATTAAATTATTCAAAACTCGTTGTAATTGTAAGGCATCTCCATTGACAATAAAACGAGAACGAAAATTAGATTCATTATGAGTCAAGATGAGATAAACTTGACGGATTGTAGCTAGATTAGTTAGGTTAGCAATTACTTCAGATGCGATCGCTCCTAAATCTACAGATTCGCGTTTGAGTTGAATTCCTTCAATATCGTTGCGATAGACATCGAGCAAAGTCTGCACTAATTCCAAACTAGAGCGATGGGAATTACTCATCATAGTTAAAACTTTAGCTTGGGTGGGAGTAATTGCACCAAATTGACCGTTTTGAAAGGCTTTAATTGTTTCAATCGCTCCTAATAGAGGAGTTTTGAGATCGTGAGTTAGGGTAGACACGAAATCTTCTCGTAAAATAGCTAATTGTTCTTGAGTGCGTAGTTGGGCTTGGGAACGGGCTACTGCTTCTTGAGAATAGCGATTGCGCATACTCAACCAACCCGTGACTGCTAGTGCCATGACAGCAATTAATCTATTAGCAATTGCTGCTAGATTATTGGGTTCAAAATGGGGAATGAATAAATTAAATATAGTTAATGCGATCGCACTTAAGGTAACTCGCCAGATACTTTTAGTACTTAAATTGTGATTTGCTAGCAAAATAGTACCCGTATACAGATAACCAAAGACATATTCTGATGGCGTGCTATATTCCAATACAATCACGATCGCAAAGGTAAGAATAATCAGCCACACTAACGAATTAACAGAATCGATCTTAAAGTACTTATTTTTGCTCACGGTTTTAAAAGATGCGATCGCTATACAGGCATTAACAACCGCTTTATAAAGTATTTTGTTTTATTTTTAGTATGTTTCTACTAAAATATTAGGTATGATAAATATCATACTTAAGTCTAAACTTATGCAAAAGAAAATTGCTATTACTATAGACGAAAATTTATTAGCAGAAATTGATTATTTAGTAGAACAAAAAATATATCCTAATCGTTCTCAAGCAATAACAGCTAATCTTGAAGCTAATCGAAACTCTCTACGTCGTCAAAGATTTGAAATTGAGTGTGCCAAACTCGAACCAAAAGAAGAACAAGAATTTGCTGAATGGGGAGGATTTGACAATTGGATGGAAGAATATTGAGAAGAGAAATTTATTGGGCAGATTTAA
This sequence comes from Stanieria sp. NIES-3757, assembly GCA_002355455.1. Lineage (NCBI taxonomy): Bacteria > Bacillati > Cyanobacteriota > Cyanophyceae > Pleurocapsales > Dermocarpellaceae > Stanieria > Stanieria sp. NIES-3757. The sequence continues at coordinate 1,372,494 of AP017375.1, read as the reverse complement.
ATCCTATACGTGGTAGAGAACAAGGTGGAAATCGACCAGTATTAGTCATTAGTAATAATATTTTTAATCAACGTTCTGGAACGACGGTAATTTTAGCAATTACGAGCGTTAAACCTAGAGTAAAATACCCTTTGGTTTTAGAATTAGATTGCTCATCTTTACCTAAACAATCCTGGGTTAAAATTACTCAGATTCGTACTATCTCAAATGAAAGAATTGGAGATTACATCGGTCAAATAGATATTGCACAGATGAAAGAAATTATTTTAGCAATTGACGATCTAATTGGGAAAGATTAACAGCTAATTGAACGCGATCGCTATTAATTATGCAAAAAAGTGAAAACGATAATTTGCCGATTTAAATATCAAAAACTATCATCTATCTATTTTTATTTTATTCATACCAATTAAAATATTAATTCGCTTAAATCTATATCTTCTATATCTGCAAGTATATATATCTATATTTAGACTTAAATTTTAGTAAATAGACGAAAAAATTATAATAATTGATAGATTGTCAGCTAATCAAAATCTTGAAACAATTATTGTATTAGATTGCAAATAAATTTTTGCTTCGATAAAATGATTCAAGGTTTTATTCAAATAGCTTTGACGCTATTAATTTTAGTTTTAATCGTGCCGTGGTTTGGTAATTACATGGCTCGTGTTTTTTTAGAAGAAAATACTATTTTAGAGCCGATCGCACGACCACTTGAGAAGTTAATTTATACAGTTGGTGGGATTAACTATCAAAAAAATATGACAGGTTGGCAGTATGCCAGAAGCGTACTGATTAGCAATCTGGTTATGTTCGTATTTGTGTTTTTAATTCTGAGCTTTCAAGGGATTTTACCTTTAAATCCGACGGGTTTAACTGCACCTAGTTGGGATTTAGCTTTGCATACGGCTATTTCTTTTGTTACCAATACCAATCAACAGCATTATTCGGGAGAAACTACTTTTTCTTATGCCTCCCAAATGTTCGCTTTGGGATTTATGATGTTTACCTCCGCAGCTACGGGAATTGCAGTTGCGATCGCTTTTATTCGGGGTTTGACTGGTAAGTCTTTGGGTAATTTTTATGTGGATTTAACTAAATCTATTACGCGCATTTTATTGCCGATTTCAATAGTAGGTGGAATTGCATTATTAATCTTAGGTGTACCAGAAACTTTAGATGCGCCAGCAGTTGCCACAACTTTAGAAGGTACGACTCAATATATTGCTAGAGGACCTGTCGCTCATTTTGAAATTATCAAAGAATTGGGTGAAAATGGCGGTGGTTTTTTTGGGATTAATTCAGCCCATCCTTTTGAAAATCCTAATGGTTTTTCTAACTTAATTGAAACCTTAGCAATGGTGATTATTCCTGCTTCTTTAATTTATACTTACGGCATTATGGCGGGAAATAAAAAGCAAGGCTGGCTGATCTTTGGCATGGTATTTATTATTTATGCTGTTTTAATTGTAATTTCAGCAATCGGAGAATATAACGGCAATCCAATTATTAACAATCTTCTCGGTACAAATACACCTAATTTAGAAGGTAAAGAAGTTCGTTTTGGTTGGGCGCAAACTGCCTTATGGGCGATGACTACCACAGGAACGATGTGTGGTGCAGTTAACGGAATGCACGATTCTTTAATGCCGACTGGTGGTTTTGCCACTCTATTTAATATGTTTTTACAGATAGTTTGGGGTGGGCAAGGTACGGGTACGGCATATTTATTTGTATTCCTGATTTTAACTGTCTTTTTAACAGGCTTAATGGTAGGAAGAACCCCCGAATTTTTAGGACGCAAAATTGAAAAACAAGAAATTGTTTTAGCAAGTGTAATTCTGTTAGTTCATCCCATTGCAATCTTGATTCCCAGTGCGATTACTCTAGCTTATCCGGATGTTTTAGCAGGTATTAGTAACCCTGGTTTTCATGGCGTTTCTCAAGTTGTTTATGAATATACTTCCGCAGCAGCTAATAACGGTTCGGGTTTTGAAGGTTTGGGAGATGCAACCTTATGGTGGAATCTTACCGCAGCAGCAGCAATGGCGATCGGAAGATATATTCCTATCATTGCCTTACTGCTACTGGCTGATAACATGAGTCGCAAACAACCAGTTCCCGAAACCCCTGGAACATTGCGTACCGATACGACTTTATTTACTGGAGTTACAGCAGGAGTAATTTTAATTCTCGGCGCACTTACTTTTTTCCCTGTCTTGGCATTAGGCGCGATCGCAGAAGCTTTTAGTCTTTAGTTATTTGTTATTTGTCATTTGTATGAATACTCAACATAATCGTGAAAATCGCCCGATGGCAGAAAGAGGAAAACGCCATCGGCAAAATAAACAAAAAAAAGTCAGCAACAAAGGACTTTACGGGCGTGCTTTTAAAGATGCCTTTGTCAAACTCAACCCTAAAGTGATGCTAAAAAACCCCGTCATGTTTGTGGTTTGGGTGGGTACGATTATTACTGCTTTACTAACCATTAATCCAGATATTTTTGGCAGTATCCCAGGAGATAACCAACGCTTTTTTAATGGTTTAGTTACCGTCATTCTTTTTCTTACTATTCTCTTTGCCAACTTTGCCGAAGCAGTCGCCGAAGGCAGGGGAAAAGCCCAAGCAGACTCATTACGTTCTACTAAATCCGATACTACTGCGAAAAAAGTTTTACCTAGTGGGGAGATTGAAGAAGTTAGTTCTACCAGTCTGCATAAAGGAGATATCATTCAAGTCTTTGCAGGAGAGATTATTCCAGTAGACGGAGAAGTAATTGAAGGAATTGCTTCCGTTGATGAATCAGCAATTACAGGGGAATCTGCCCCCGTTCTTAAAGAACCTGGTTCAGATATGGCAAGTTCGGTTACGGGAGGCACTAAAATCGTTTCCGACGAACTGACAATTAGAGTAACTTCCGATCCAGGCAAAAGCTTTTTAGATCGCATGATTGCCCTGGTAGAAGGTGCAGAAAGAACTAAAACCCCTAACGAAATTGCCCTCACTGTATTACTTGCAGTTTTAACCGAAGTATTTTTAATCGTCGTGGCAACTATTCCCCCCATTGCTAATTATGTGGGTTCTCCCGTAGGGGTAGTTACTCTAATTTCTCTCTTAGTTGCCCTAATTCCTACTACTATCGGCGGTTTACTTAGTGCGATCGGGATTGCAGGTATGGATCGAGTGGCGCAGTTTAACGTAGTAGCGACATCGGGAAGGGCAGTAGAAGCCTGTGGCGATATCAATACTTTAGTACTAGATAAAACGGGAACGATTACTTTAGGAAATCGTTTGGCGGAACAGTTTATTCCCGTCAACGGGCATAACGAAAGGGAATTAGCTGAAATAGCCTTGGCTGCTAGTCTATTTGATAGCACCCCCGAAGGCAAATCGATTGTCAAACTCGCCGAGAAACTAGGGGCAAAAATTAATTTTGAACCCAATTCGGCAGAAGGAATTGAATTTTCAGCTAAAACTCGCATGAGTGGTACCGATCTACCCGATGGCAGAGAAGTTAGGAAAGGGGCAGTTAATGCAATTAAAGGTTTCGTCCGTTCTCGCGGTGGTGAAGTTAGTTCCGATTTAGATGATGCTTACGAACAAGTTTCCCGCCTGGGTGGTACGCCTTTGGGTGTGGCATTGGATGGGAAGATTTATGGCGTGATTTATCTTAAAGATATTATCAAACCAGGGATGCGGGAACGTTTCGATCAACTGCGTCGCATGGGTGTTAAAAGTGTGATGCTGACTGGAGATAACCGCATTACCGCTTCAGTTATTTCCCAAGAAGCAGGTGTGGATGATTTTATTGCCGAAGCTACTCCCGAAGACAAGATTTCTGTAATTCAAAAGGAACAGCAACAAGGCAAGTTAGTGGCGATGACAGGAGACGGCACAAATGACGCGCCAGCTTTGGCACAAGCTAATGTGGGTTTGGCAATGAATACGGGTACGCAAGCAGCTAAAGAAGCAGCCAATATGGTAGATTTGGATTCCGATCCGACCAAGTTAATCGATTTAGTCACTATTGGCAAGCAGTTATTAATTACTCGCGGTGCGTTAACTACTTTTTCTCTGGCTAATGATATTGCTAAATACTTTGCCATCATTCCCGCCATGTTTGCAGCAGCAGGAATTGGTAGTTTGAATGTGATGGGTTTAGCAACTTCTCAATCGGCAGTTTTATCGGCATTAATTTACAACGCTTTAATTATTCCAGCTTTAATTCCTTTGGCTTTGAAAGGAGTGAAGTTTAGACCTTTAAGTGCCAATCAATTATTAACTAGAAATATCTTACTTTACGGTTTGGGTGGAATTATCGCGCCATTTGTAGGCATTAAAGTTATTGATTTGATTATTACTGGAGTTGGGTTGAGTTAAGTAATAGGTAATAGGTAATAAATAATAGGTTTTTAAGAGGTATAAATCATGAAATTAAATAAAGCGAATGAGTTTTGTTTAACCAATAATACTATCGAAACAATCCAAAATATAAGCGATCGCTTTACAAAAAATCCTGTGGCGAAAGTCTTATTCCTAACCATGAGTTTGAATTTGGTTATTGCCCCTGCGGTGATGGCTGCTTCTAGTAATGAAATTACTCGCAATACTGCTTACGCGATCGCACTTTTATATTGCGTGACTATAGCTTTATCTATTTATCTATTTACCGTAATCTTTCAACCCGAAAGATTCTAATCGAGTATCAATTTAATTTTTGACTTTTTAACCATGTCTATTCTCAGAGAAACAATTACAGGAATTCGTACCACTTTGGTTTTTTGGATTTTAACGGCTTTAATTTATCCGTTTTTCTTAATCTTAATTGGTCAATTTGTTTTCCCTTATCAAGCAAATGGAAGTCTAATTACTAATGATCAAGGAAATATTATTGGTTCGGCTTTAATCGGACAGAATTTTACTAGTAACAGCTATTTTTGGAGTCGTCCCAGTACTACAGAATACAGTACTGGTGAAGATGCTGCGCCCACTGGTGTTTCTGGCGCGAGTAATTTAGCTCCAAGTAATTCAGAATTAATCAAGCGAGTCGAAACAACTATTGCGCAACTAAAACAGCAAGAGATTGAACCTACTGCTGACTTGGTTTATACTTCCGGTTCGAGTTTAGATCCTCATATTACTCTTGAAGCTGCTAAAGCGCAAATTGCCAGGGTTGCACGGGCACGCAATCTCGATTCCAATCAGGTTGAAATTTTAATTTCTAAAGCTGTTGATGGTCGTTTTCTCGGCATTTTTGGGGAACCAGGGGTGAATGTTTTAAAGCTCAATTTAGCCCTTGATGCCCTTGAATAAAAGTCAGTAGGGATGTGACCTGGAACGTTCCTACAGGAGTATACATTAATAAAAAAAATAACCAATAAAATTCTAATTTTTGCAAAAAAATGTCTAATCCGAAAATTTTAGTTGTTGATGATGATAAAATTATTCGCTTGACAGTTGCTCAATGTTTAGAACCCCAAGGATATGAAGTGGCGACAGCTTCTAATGGAAAAGAAGCACTCCAGCAAATTCAAGAGCAACCCTTCGATTTAATTTTATTGGATCTGAAAATGGCAGGAATGAAAGGTTTAGAAGTTTTAAAACAAGCTCATGAAATTGCTCCTGCAACCAAGATTGTCGTCTTTTCAGGACACAGCAGTATTGAGGAAGCTGTCAAAGCAATGAAACTAGGAGCTGTGGATTTCATTCAAAAGCCAATGGGGTATATCCAGAAACCTTTTAATCCAACCCAATTGCGCGAACTTGTCACAAATGTGCTAAACGATCGCTCCCTCAAAAAATAAGCAAGATCCCATGATTAGTCAAAAAATTTTAGTAGTGGACGACCATAAAACAATTCGTCATACTGTGGTGCAAGCATTGGAAGCTTTAGGACATCAAGTAATTGGTGCAACCGATGGTAGAGATGCTCTCAGACAGTTGGAAAAGTCAGAATATGACCTGATGTTGTTAGACCTGAAAATGCCAGGAATGGATGGTTTGGAGGTTTTAAAAAAAGCTGTTGAAATACAGCCAGATTTGCCAGTAATTATTATTTCAGCCCACGGAACGGTTAATAGTGCCATAGAAGCGATGAAATTAGGGGCAGTAGATTTTTTAGAAAAGCCTTTTACACCCCAGCAATTACGAGAGGTAATTTACCTCATTCTAGAGCATGAAATTCAGGAAAAACAAGAAACTACAATTTACACCAAAGCGATTAATACTGCCAAATTTTGTGCCAGTAAACGAAAATTTGATAGCGCGATCGCCCATGTCAAACAAGCGATTGGGTCAGACCCTTCTAATCCAGAAGCTTTTAATCTTTTAGGCGAAATCTATGAATTAGCAGGAGAACGTTTACACGCATTAAAACAGTATCGGGTAGCTATCGACCTCGATCCAACTTATAAACCAGCCCAAGATAACCTCACCCGCGCTACGAGATCGCCAAAAACTCGCCCCATGAAACTATAAAACTGAGTGAAACTTAAAACAAAAATTCTCGCTGGTTATGGACTTGCTCTGACCCTGGTTGTCTTGGTTTGTATTTGGGGTGCGCTCAATCTGCGCCGACTGGGAAAAGCTAGTGACGCTATTTTGCAGGAAAACTATCGCAGTATTTTGGCAGCAGACAATATGATCGATGCGCTCGAACGTCAAGATAGTGCTACTCTATTGCTTTTGTTAGGAGAGCGATCGCGAGGAATCGAACAATTTCATAGCAATGAAGTGGCTTTTTTGCAATGGTTAGGTCGTGCCAAAGATAATATTACTATCCCAGGAGAAAAAGAAATCCTGCTCGAACTTGAGGGGAGTTATAAAAATTACCTCATCACATTTGACCAATTACAACAACAAGAACTTACAGATGATTCAGTTATAAATTACTATGACAAAACAGTATTTCCTATTTTTGAACGAGTGCGGGAAACTAGCACTCAATTACGGGAACTGAACCAGGAAACCATGGTGGCTGCTTCAGAAGCAGCACAAACTTTTTCCCATCAGGCAATGTGGTCAATGGCGATCACAGGAGGTACTGCGGCTGGATTGGGGTTAGGCTTTAGTTTACTACTATCCCATCGTATTATTCGACCGCTCAAAGAAATGACTGATGCAACCGAACAAATTGCAGAAGGGGATTATAATATTGCGATCGCTGTTAAGTCAGAAGATGAAATGGGGCATCTGGGAACGGCGATTAATATCATGAGTCAAAAACTCAAAGGATTTCATGAACTGAATGTAGGACGAGTCATTGTAGAAAAACAACGCAGTGATGCTATTATTCGCAGCATTAGTGATGGCTTAGTTGTGGTCGATGCCGAATTTAAAATTATTGCCATCAATCCTATCGCCGCTTCCATTTTAAATACCAGTCTTCAACGCGCTATTGGCAACCATTTTCTAGAAGTTTTTAATAATCCACAACTTTACGAACAAATTAAGCAAACAGCCGCAACACCTACGTCATCTCCTTTGACAGAAGACGAATCTATTCTTACCATAGAACGACCTAATAAAACCGAGTATTACAAATTTGCCATTACCCCTGTAACTACAGAAGAAGGGAATATGTTGGGCGTAGTTCTTTTACTCCAAAATGTTACCAAACTCCAGGAATTAAACCAACTAAAAAGTGATTTTGTCGCTACAGCTTCCCATGAATTGCGAACGCCTTTAACTGGAATGGCAATGAGTATTAATCTTTTATTAGAAACCGCACCAGAAAAACTGTCAGAACAAGAACAAAAATTGTTAGAAGCAGCTAGTGAAGATGTAGAAAGATTGCGAGCTTTAGTCAACGATCTCCTCGATCTTTCTAAAATAGAATCGGGTCGAATTGAAATGGAGTTGACCGCATTTAAAGTTAATTTTTTACTGGAAAAAGCAGTCACTTTATTAAAGGTGCAAGCCCAAGAAAAAGAGATTGAAATAACTCAGCATTCTTCAGAAAATTTGCCTTTAGTGAAGGTAGATCCAAACAAAATTATTTGGGTTTTGACAAATTTAATTGCTAATGCAATACGATATACTGATCCAGGGGGTAAAATTGAAGTTTTTGCCGAATGACGCAGCGATTGGGTCGAGATTTCTGTTGCTGATAATGGGGTAGGAATTCCTTGGGAATATCAAGCCAAAATTTTTGATAAATTTGTTCAAGTACAAACTGAAAGAGATATCGGTGGAAGTGGTTTGGGTTTAGCAATTTGTAAGGAAATTGTCAAGGCTCATCAAGGTAGAATTTGGGTTAATTCTACTCCTAGTGAAGGTAGTACGTTCACTTTTACTGTTCCTGTAGTTAAAAATAATCCCTAATCTGCTTGAGAAAATAAGCATAATTTAATCTAAAAAACTATTCAGATGAGTAACGAAAAAATCTTAATTATTGATGATTGGAAAAAAATTTGTTCCATCATGGCTCAGGCTCTCGAACCCTTGGGATATACAGTGGCGATCGCTGTTAATGGAGAAGAGGGACTGAGACAGTTAGAACAACAGACATTTGACTTAATTTTGCTCGATCTCAGAATGCCTGGAATGGATGGTTTAACTTTTCTCCAACAAGCAATTCGGTTGTATCCTCATGTGAAAATTATTATTATTTCAGCCCATGGAAGGGTGGACAATGCAGTAGAAGCGATGAAACTAGGGGCGATTGATTTTATCCAAAAACCGTTTACGCCTCAAGAATTACGAGATATTGTTCGTCGTGTTCTCGAACGCGAAACAATTAGTAGCAAACGAGAATTGGAGTATCGCACTGCTTTTGAGTTGGCAAAACAGTTAAAGAATAAAGAACAATTTGAAGAAGCAATTGTACAGGTAAAACGGGCAATTCATTTGAATCCATCTCAAGCAGAAGCCTTTAATTTATTAGGAGAGTTACAGGAAAAACTGGGCGATGTTACAAAAGCCCTCCAAAATTATCGAATTGCCCTTAACCTTGACTCCGCTTATCAATCTGCTCGAAATAACTCAATTCGAGTCCTGCAATCTCCTCAAAGCCGCCAAATTTGGCTTTATTAAAAGTATTATTTGCCCACTCCGATGATTGACAAAGACGAATTTAACAACTCCAAAACTACTTTTTCCTCCTACGAAATGCCAAGTCAACGACGCGGTAAACACAGAATCTACATCGGAATGTCTCCAGGTGTCGGTAAAACCTATCGAATGCTGCAAGAAGCTAAGAGTTTATTAGAAGAAGGAATTGATGTAGTTATCGGTTTACTCGAAACTCACGGTAGAGAAGAAACCGCCGAAGCAGCAGAAGGATTAGAGTTGATTCCTCGCCAGCAAATTAAACGGGGCAATAATACTTTAACTGAAATGGATACGGAGGCGATCCTAAAGCGTCAACCTCAGTTAGTTTTAATCGATGAATTGGCTCATACCAATGTACCAGGTTCGCAGCGCGAAAAACGCTATCAGGATGTAGAAATAGTTTTAGCAGCAGGAATCGATGTTTTTTCTACGGTAAATATTCAACACTTAGAAAGTCTAAACGATCTAGTAGCAAAAATTACTGGGGTGGTAGTGCGAGAAAGAATTCCAGATCGAATACTAGATGAAGCTGATGAAGTGGTGGTAGTTGATGTTACTCCAGAAACTCTACTAGAACGTTTACAAGAGGGAAAAATCTATACTCCCGATAAAATAGAGCGATCGCTACAAAACTTCTTTCAACGGCAAAATTTAGTTGCATTGAGAGAATTAGCCCTCAGAGAAATTGCCGATAATCTCGAAGAAATTGCCGAATCTACTACCCCAAAAGATAAATACTGTAGTATTCAGGAACGAGTTTTAGTTTGCATTTCTACTCACCCTAATTCGTCGCATTTATTAAGGAGAGGAGCAAGACTCGCCAGTCAAATGCGATCGCGTTTGTATGTTTTATATGTTAATAATCCAGACCGTTTTTTAACTAAAGATCAGAGTTTATATTTAGAAATGTGCGAAAAGTTGTCTGAACAACTGGGTGGGGAATTTATTCGAGTTGAAAGTAATAATATTTCTCAAGCGATCGCGCAAACTGCTAAAAAGCATTTTATTACTCAAGTAGTATTAGGACAAACTCAAAGATCTCGTTGGCAATTATTTTTACATAGTTCTCCAGTTCAAGAGTTACTTAAATATCTGCATGATGTCGATCTACATATTATCGCCACCAACAATTAATCCTCGTGAAAAATAATCTAAATTTTTTGACAAAATGGCATTGTTAGCTTGACCTATACGACATAGGTTAACCATACTTTAACCGCCAATCGAGAGAATCAAACTTAGAACAATACCATAACCAAATGAGATTTTATCTTTGAGTTGTCACCATTAAATTAACTTGCCCAGCGATCGCGCCACTTAACCGTACCTTCTTCGGCAACTACCCAACGACGAGAGACTAAATTTTCTCTGACAGGAGATTGTCCTTCACGCCACATGGCATATTTATAAACGATTGGTTTACCTGCACTTTCATTAAAAGGAATTTCGCCAAACCAGGTATTTTGATTAATATATTCAAGAGGATAGGCTTTACCAATATCCCAATTACCGAGTTCGGGACAATTACCCGTTACCACAATAGTTTCTCCTGGTTGGGTATCTACCCCATTAAGTTGTACTCGGACAATGGTTTGACCCTTAACCCTTTCCGCAACATGACTGATAACGATGGCATCCCGTGCTTCTAGTTCCAAATTGTGAATCGCACCATCTTCTACCGTAAATTTACGACGAGTCAGAATACAAGTGTGTTCGCCATCAGGTAATTCAGTAGCCACAGTCTCTACAGTTACCGCCTCACCTCGATTCAAAGCTACAAAAGTCAGAGAATCCCGATAACGACGAATATAACAATACACATTAGGAGTAAGATATTTTTGCCACTGACTACCAAGAGATATGGCAGGATTGAGACGACGCAAACCAGAAAGCAAACGAATATCGCGATACAATTCACTTTCAGTGTCCCAATTGGTCATCATCGGACGGTTGTAAGGATCGTTATTACCGTAGGGATTACTATCTCCATTAGTATCATCGTGGAGATATTGTTCTGTTCCGTAATAAAGACAAGGAATACCACGAGTAGTCATTAACAACACTACTGCCAATCGCAATACTTCTGGATCGGAATTTAAAGTTTGGAAGCGGTGCATATCGTGGTTATCGATAAAAGTAATTAATTCAGTCGCACCGTCATACCGATAGTCTAAACCAAGAACATCTTGTACTAAATGAAAACCTGCCTCTTCCCAAGAACCCAAAGCTTGACGAATTGCCATACACAAACCAAAATCTAGAATAGTCATTCCAGAATTATTGGCAAATTCAACCGATTGAGGATCGTTGGGACTATTGTAAATCCACTCACCAAAAATAAAGACATCTGGTCGATGGTTGAGGATATCTGCATTAAATTCTTGCCAAAACCAAATTGGCATATGTTTAACCGTATCAACTCTTAAAGCGTCTACACCTCGGTCTAACCATTGTTTAATAGCTGATTTAATATAATTACGATATTCAGTATTATTTTCGTTAAAAGTTGCTAGTCCCGATAATTCACAGTTTTGTACTTGCCATTCGTCTTCCCAGTTAGTCACTTCACCATAGTGGTGATACCAAAAATCCTTATCATCGTTAAAATCGGCAATTTTTACCCCATCATCGTAAAGTTCGCCTTTGTTTCCACTAATATCTGGCGTACTATGATTGCAAACAATATCGAGAATTAGCTTCATGTTGCGTTTGTGCAACTCTTCAATCAGGCGATCAAAAGTAGTATTTTTTGCCTCTTGAGTAGCATTGAGAGAAGGATTTTCATCCTTCCCAATAAAACGAGGATTGAGGCGTTTAAAATCTTTTGTCCAATAACCGTGAATAGCTGCGCTTTCAATAAATAAACTTTCAACTTGTTCAAATAAAGGAGTCAACCAAATTGCCGTAACTCCGAGATTTTTAAGATAATCTAACTTATCAATAATCCCTTGGAGGTCACCACCCCAATATTTACCCCATTCTTCTTGATTTGGGTCATAAAGTTCTGGATTAGGTCCTTCACTATTATCAGGGTCACCATCATAAAAGCGATCAACAACAATAAAATAAATAGTTTCTTGACGAAATTCAATATCTCTAGTAAAAAGAAAGTCTAAATCTAGCTCTTGTTCTGGTTTATGTTCATGTTCATCAACCAGTAGATTTAGTTCATCTTCAGCTTGAGTAACAGTTACTGAAGACTGAGATGAAGAAAATTGATCGGAAGAGGTAGAAACCATATAGATGCAATAACCAAAATAATTTATTAATTGAGCATCTTACTTATTTTTTAATGACCCGTGATCTACCCCAAGATATAGAGCGTTCAATAGATTATTAGCTAGAATTTCAGTAAAGTTGACTACATTTTAGCTCTTTTCTTTGACAAAAAAATCGATTTTAAACAATAACTTTATTTATCCCCACGTCCAGTAGTAATTCTAGAAAAACTGTTTTTTAGTTGAATTCTATTGCTTAACCAAGCCTAATCAAAATGTCACAAGCGACAAATAAAAGAATTTTTTATGACACAGACAGAAGTTAACGATATATCCATAGATAGTTGTTTACTCGATCCTGAACAAGATTTGTTAGGACACGCCAGTTTTGCTAAGTATTTAGCAAATAGCGTTTACAAAATGAATGTCCCTGAAAGTTTTGTTATTGCTGTTTATGGAGCTTAGAATTCGGGTAAATCTACTTTATTAAACTTTTTGTTTCATTATCTCAAGCAAAAACCATCAGAAGAACAACTAATCATCATTCCTTATTAATCCTTGGTTATTTTCTGGACATCAAGGCATTACCAAACGCTTTTTTGAACAATTAGAAGAAGTGTTAAGCCAAGTCACATCAGTATCAAAAGGTTTGAAAGATAGATTAGCTACTTTTGAGAAACTGACGAAACATCAAGATTTGAAATATTAAAAAAATCCATTACTCAGGGTCAAGAATTAAAAATAATTAATGAGCTAATCGCAAAATTAAAAGAGCAACAACATCAATCAAATCAACAAGAATGGCTAGTAAATTCAAAACATCTTCAAGAGCTAGAAGAAGCGATCACAATGAACAAGAATTAATCAACCATTAGGTTTAACTACTTTACTAACATTTCCTTTGTGGCATATTCTTGTAGTTGTTTAAGTATAAATACATAGCATAAATCTGTAAAGGAAAATCGTTAATGCCTTATAACAGCGTAGGAACTAAACCTTTAACTAATAATTCTTATGTAAATAGTCTTTTATGGGATGGAGATTACTGGAAAAACCCTACTACAACCAAAAACTCCACTACGATTATTCCCTATTCTTTTTTACAACCAGGTTCAGAATCCTTTGATGATGCTTATGGCGATGTAGTTACTCAAGCTTATCTTTGGTCAAATTCTGAAATTCAAGCGATTCAAACAGGATTAAAAGCTTGGTCAAATGTAGCTAATATTTCCTTTGTTCCTACAGTAAGTAACTCTTCAACTGCTACCCTGAAGTTTTATTTAGTTGATACTGCTCAACTTGATTCTGATAATGACAGCAGTACTACAACCCTAGGTCGATTTAAAACACCTGGTGAACCTGGAATGGGAACTGGTTACTTTAATTGGCAAGGTTGGAATGAATCTAATTTACAACCAGGAGGGTATGGTTTTGCTACTATCCTCCATGAACTTGGCCATGGTTTAGGTTTAGCCCATCCTCATGATAATGCTGGTGGTTCTTTAGTTTTTCCTGGAGTTACACCAGGCAAACCAGATGATAGAGGAAATTATGGGCTAAATCAGGATATTTGGACAATTATGTCCTACAACAGTTTTGTAGACGGTATCCTTCCTCCAGGAAGTAGTTACGGTTATCAAGCTACACCATCGGCTCTTGATATCGCTGCAATTCAATATCTCTATGGCGCAAATACCACTTATAACACTGGTAACAATACTTATATATTACCTGTAGACAATGATTTTGAACCCTATTATTTTACTATTTGGGATGCTGGAGGAATCGATACTATTACAGCCCAAACCGCTACAGCTAGTACTACAATCAATCTTAATCAAGCACCTTTAGTTGGTTCTAATGCAGGAGGTTATCTTTGTGGCGTAACTGGTATTTATGGTGGTGCAACCATTGCTAATGGTGTCACAATTGAAAATGCGATCGCTGGTAAAGGTAATGATTTAATTATTGGTAATAGTGCCAGTAATAAGTTAACAGGTTTAGAAAAAAGCGATCGCCTTAGTGGTGGTTCAGGTAACGACACTCTTACTGGTTCAAATCCAGGAGTACTTAATTCTGGGGCTGGTGAATATGATACTCTTACTGGAGGTTTAGGAGCAGATCTATTTGTGTTGGGCGATAGTGCTAAACCTTATTATCAAGACAAGGGCTATGCCACAATCACTGATTTTAGCCTCGCAGAGGGAGATAAATTACAAGTTTTTGGTAGTGCTAGCGATTATATTGTCCAAGTCGATCAACAAGATGTTTTGATTGGTTATGGTACAGATACTATTGTTTTAATTAAAAATGCTGCTTCTATAGCAAATTCTTTAAAAACTCAAGGATTCTCGTTAGTCTAACCCACTATTTATAACTACGCTGAGTCAACTGCACATTTTCAAAATGCAATTTTTCTTGATGCATAACAGGAGATTGATTACTGCCTTGATATTCCCAAGCAGCAACGTAAGCAAAATGTTCATCATCTCGCTTTGCTTCTCCTTCAGAAGTTTGATATTCTTCTCGAAAATGTCCCCCACAAGATTCTTCTCGATTGAGGGCATCTCTTGCCATTAATTCGCCTAATTCGAGAAAATCTGCTACCCTACCTGCAAATTCAAGATTTTTATTGAGAGTATGACTATCGCTAGGAATTTTAACATTTTGCCAATATTCTTCCCTCAGAGAAGCGATCGCATTGATGACTTCTTTCAATCCCTCGCGATGACGAGACATCCCTACATCATCCCAGAGTAATTTACCTAATTGGCGATGAAATTCCATCACGGTTTTATCGCCCTGAATACTAATCAGCTTGTCAATATCATTATTTACTGCTGTTTCTGCTTCCTCAAAAGCGGGGTGAGTAGTATCAAGAGGAATTAAATCAGTAGTTGCTAAATAATTACCTAAAGTATAGGGAATGATAAAATAACCATCTGCTAAACCCTGCATCAAAGCACTAGCCCCTAAACGATTAGCACCATGATCGGAAAAATTTGCCTCTCCTAAAACGTGTAAACCAGGAATAGTACTCATCAAATTGTAATCTACCCACAAACCACCCATGGTGTAATGAACCGCAGGATAAATTCGCATCGGTACTTGATAGGGATTTTCTCCTGTGATTCGCTGATACATCTGAAATAAATTGTCATAACGTTCAGCAATAGTCTCTTTCCTTAACTTGTTAATAGCATCACGAAAATCCAGATAAACTGCTAAACCAGTTTCCCCTACTCCCTTTCCTAGATCTGTCATTTGTTTAGCATTACGAGAAGCAACATCACGAGGAACAAGATTACCAAACGACGGATATTTCTGTTCTAAAAAATAATCTCTTTCTGACTCAGGAATTTGATCTGGACTACGGCGATCGCCTGTTTGTTTTGGTACCCAAACTCTACCATCATTTCTCAATCCTTCACTCATCAGAGTTAACTTCGATTGATATTCTCCCGATACAGGAATACAAGTAGGATGAATTTGAGTAAAACAAGGATTAGCAAATAAAGCCCCTCGTTTATAACATCGCCAAGCAGCAGTTACATTAGAGTTTCTGGCATTGGTTGAAAGATAATAAACATTGCTGTAACCACCAGTACACAGTAAAACTGCATCACCGCTATAGCGTTCAATAGTTCCTGTAATTAAATTACGAACTATAATGCCTCTAGCTTTCCCGTCGATAACTATTAAATCCAACATTTCCCGACGGGTATACATCTCAATTTTGCCAGCAGCAATTTGACGAGACATGGCACTATAAGCACCTAATAATAATTGTTGTCCCGTTTGTCCTCTAGCATAAAAAGTTCGCGAAACTTGCGCCCCACCAAAAGAACGATTAGCCAGTAAACCTCCATATTCTCTCGCAAAAGGAACACCTTGAGCTACACATTGATCGATAATCTGGTTACTAATCTGGGCAAGACGATAAACATTTGCTTCACGGGAACGATAGTCACCACCTTTAATGGTGTCATAAAACAATCGCCAAATTGTATCCCCATCATTAGGATAATTTTTGGCAGCGTTGATACCCCCTTGGGCAGCAATGCTATGGGCGCGACGAGGAGAATCATGGATACAAAAGCTTTTGACGTTATAACCCAATTCCGCTAGGGTGGCAGCAGCAGACGCACCAGCTAAACCTGTGCCAACAATTAAAATATTGTATTTGCGTTTATTGGCTGGACTAACTAATTTGCAGTGGTCTTGATAATAATCCCATTTATCTTGTAGTCTACCAGGAGGAATGTGGGGGTCAAGTATCATTAGAAATTAAATATTAGATGCAACACAGCTATTAGTGTAAGATTTTTTTGATGGCTATGGCATTGTTAAAATTAAACTTCTGCCCCAATAGAACTCATTTGAAAGTTAATTGAGTGCCAATCTTTTGAGGATAGATTAATAATTCAATTCATTTTAAAATTCATGGCAAAAATTTGCTGTTGATGTGATTGCAAATCGTGCCTAAGTAAATGCTTCAATTTAGTAGTTGCTCGTTCAATTATTTCTTGACGATAATTAAATAAATTATTTTCCAATGGATGAATAAATTGAGGTGTATAATTGCCTAAAATTGAAACTCTCAGTTTTTGAGTATTATTTACTGAAGTATCATGCCAACAAAGTCCGTGAGAAATAATAGCAGTTCCTGCGGTTCCTGTTATTTTAATGGCAGTTTTTTCAAACTCTTCAAGATCGGGTTTAATGGCTAATTTTTGGCTGTAGGGAGCAAACAAGGGTGCGCCATTATCTTCAGTAAAATCCTCGATCATCCAAATAACTTGTATTTCTAAAATAGGAAATTTGGGGAAAGGAGAAGACATTGCCCAATAAGGATAATCTACATGAACTCCCATTCTTTTTGCTCCTGAATGGAGAATATGCGCCGAAAAACCTCCTAAGATTAAATCTTGTCCTAATAAAGTTTCAACTATTGAGAGTACAGTAGGATGCTGTACCATTTTTTCAAAAATTTCTCCTTGATAAATTAAGCCGTATAACCTTTCTTTTACTCCCTGAATGATTACTTTACCTGCTTTTTTCTCTTGTTCAGCTAATTCTAAAACTCGATTTCTAGCAGTTTGAGATTCTGTTTGAGTAAGTAAATCAGGTAGTAAAATATAACCTTTGCCGACAACAATTTCCTTAGCCAAACTCATAAAATCTGACGATAAAATTGGCTCGTTAGTCATTTCAGTTACCAGTTACCAATTACTAGTTAAAAAAGATTTCTTTTAGTCAAATTTTCTTTTGTGATTTAATTTATTTCAGGTTAACTTAATTGACCATTAACCAAGCCATTAAAACCATAAATTTCACGACTTCCTGCGATCGCGACTAATTCTACTTCTTTCTCGTCTCCTGGTTCAAAACGTACTGCCGTACCAGCAGGGATATTTAATCGCATTCCTTTAGTCTGTTCTCGATCAAATTGTAAAGCGGAATTGACTTCATAAAAGTGAAAATGAGAACCTATTTGAATAGGGCGATCGCCTGTATTAGCGACTGAAATTTTAATAGTTTCTCGCCCTTGATTTAATTCAATTTCTCCTGGTTGAGTAAATAGTTCGCCTGGAATCATTTTTTTAGTTATTCAGTTACTAGGAAGTAATAAGTAATAAGTAATAGGTAATAAGGTTATAAATCTTCTGCCTCCTGCCTTTTGACTTTACTGAATGGGATTATGTACAGTAACTAATTTAGTACCATCAGAGAAGGTAGCTTCAACTTGTACTTCAGGAATCATTTCTGGAATTCCTTCCATAACATCATCCCGTGTTAAGAGAGTTGTACCATGACTCATTAATTCGGCAACGGTTTTTCCTTCTCTTGCACCTTCTAAAATAGCAGCAGAAATATAAGCAATAGCTTCAGGATAATTTAATTTTAAACCTTTGGCTTTTCTGCGTTCTGCCAGTAAGGCAGCAGTAAAAATCATTAATTTATCTTTTTCTTGAGGTGATAATTTCATTGTTTTAACTTAACCTGAGTTCGGGATAAGCTGAAATTTATAATAATACAGTAGTTTTAAAAATCTAATTGTTGATAGGTGATTGTTAATGGTTGATGGTTTGTCCACAGATAAATACAGATGGAGTTATCGGTTGGTAATGTTAACTGGTAACTGATAACTGTTTATAGTTGCCACACTCTTGGTTTAATAGCAGGAAGTTTCCATAATTCGCTTCTGAGTATTTGCCAAACTTGACTAAACCATTCTCTTGCTTCAGCAGTAGAATAACCGCGATATCGACATAACAATCCTGACATCAACTCTGTGACTCCAAACTCTCCCTTATTTTTGCTTGTTTTCTCTAAATTATTTAATTTCTCCAGAATTTCTTTGTCAACTAGTTTTCCCAAATAACTAAATGTGCCGACTACGGGTTTTCCTGCTAACCCATTAATACTATTAATTAATTCTGCTTCTCCTGGTAACCATTGTCTGTCAATCCAAAGAGGTCGATTATTTTGCCATACTTCTGTATAGGAACGCCATTCACCTGCTACAAATTGTTCCCCTCTAGCAGAACGTCCAAAACGGTTGATTTCCCAACCAATCCAAGTTGCCCCTGGGGCTAATTTTATCCGTAAATCTTGCCGATAAATTGCACCAGAAAAGATAATATTTTCTTGGGGTAAATATTCTAAAGTAGCACCAGGTTCGATCTCAATCGTTACAGTTTGTTGAGCAATTTGTCCGTTACTACGATAAATTTTACTAGCTGCTGCGGTAGTAATCAAACTATGAGCATTGGGTTGAAGCTGAATTTTTTGACTCAGGCGATCGCCTCCAACAACACCTCCCGCAGTATGTAAAATTACACTATGGCAGATTTGTTGTCCTTCTGGATAAAAGGGACTTTGCAATTTTAGGGGTGCTTGGTGAAAAGAATGAAGAATTTTAGTTTTTCCTTCACAATTGGCATAAACTAATTCAAGACCACCGTACCATCCTGTTTCTGGCTGTGTTGTTGTTGTTTCTGGCACTAAGAATCCTCAAATTTATCGTTTATCTAGATTAAACATCAGTAAAACCCCGAAAATAAACTTTATTTTCAGTAAATCTAACTAAAAATGAGTCATCGCTTCAGTAGCATTCTCACAAACAGAGATTTATATTAGAAGTTATCAAATCTAATTTCAGTCGAAGCAGGTTTGTTAATCCTGACTAGGCATAACTTTAACAAACTTTTAATTGCTTAATAGTCTTGGCAATTGTTAATCTACTTATTAGATGTGGTTAAGGAGTTGTGCTTTAAGATGAGTTAGGTAAAAACTGTAATGAGTTATTATGATTTTGAATATTTTTGGTCATCTCAGGAATTATGTCAAAGCCAACCAGATTTAAATCCTGAAGAGAGTTTATTGGATACAATTATTAGTTTATTTAATCAAATTTATAGAGAATTTTTTCCTGCGAAATCTATTGAATCAGATGAGCAAAATCAGGATTGATTAAACTTAATTGTTATTAGTTTTAACTTAGTAATGTTGGGCTGAAGCAAGGCGTACTTGTTCTAATTCTTGAATGCGTTTTTTCAAGGTCTGAATTTTTTGATAATAAGTTTCTATTGAATCTAAATCAGTAGCAGGATTGAGTTTATTTAATTCCTGAGTATATTCAATTTGTTGTTTAACACAAGCAACTTGTTCTAAAGTAGCGATCGCATTATCTATTCTAGTCGTAGCACGGAAAATATCTTCTTGACTATTTTGATCGAGATAAAATAGTTTAGTGATGGGTTGCATTTCCTCAGCAAAAGTTAAGCTGAAATTTTGTAACTCTATTAATAAATAATTATCGGTTGTAGGTAAATTTTGTTGATATTTATTCTCTACTTTAATAATCTGCTGCCATAAAAATCGATGGTGTGGTAATCTAAAAACAAAATCTTGTTCTTCTAATCTGTCAATAATTTCTTCTCGATAACGAGGACAATGAAGATATATTTTTAACAGTAAAGATTCGGCTCTTTCTAATAATTCTTGTTCGGGATTCGTAGCAAGATTGAGCGAATTTGGTTGATTCAATGAAAATTTATGAGAAGATTTATTAAATTGCTGTTGTTTTTTAGAGTAGAGTTTAAACGAAGTATTAGTTAATTGCGATCGCAGATTAGCCAGATTTTGAGGGATTAATCTACCATCTCCTTGACTAAGTAATTCGGCACAATAACTTAAATAATAATTACGAAGATTAGCATCTTGAATTTGATTGAGTAACTTAATCATGCCTTGGGCTACTTTTTGTAACCCAGAAGGTGTATTAAGCTTTTGAGTAGCGAGTAATTGTTGAATTTGCCAATCTAACCATAAAGGCGCATCATTTAAAGACTTTCTGTATATTTCAATCGCATTTTGATTGGTATTTAAAAATTCATCCGCATCTTTACCTTCAGGAAGATTGAGTATTCGCAAAGAAACTACTCCAGCATAAACTAAATCTTCAATTTCTGCGATCGCTCTTTGGGTAGCTTGTGTACCAGCTTGATCCGCATCAAAGTTGAGAATAATTTGCTTGGAAGGAGTGTAACGCAATAATTGTTTGAGTTGATAAGAAGTTAGTGCTGTACCTAAAGAAGCAACCACATTAGTAATTCCAGCAGCATGAAGAGCGATCGCATCTAAATAACCTTCCACTACTACCGCTCGATCTTCTGTAGTAATACTAGTACGTGCTTTATCGAGTGCAAAAAGAGTTTTACTTTTATCAAATAAAGGTGTTTCAGGAGAATTAAGATACTTAGGTTGATCGTCTTTGAGGGTACGACCACCAAAGGCGATAATTCTACCTTGAGCATCTAAAATCGGGATAATAGCGCGATCGCGAAAGACATCATAATAACCATTACCTGAACTACGCGGTTTAATTAATCCTGCCTGTTCAACTAAATTAACTGGATAACGTTTTTGCTCTACTAAATAACGATACAAGGTTTCCCAACCAGCAGGAGCATAACCTAGTTGAAATTGAGTCAGGGTAGATTCACCAAACTTTCTAGTCTCCCTCAGATATTGTAAAGCAACTTGTCCTTGAGTTTCATAAAGAGCGTGTTGATAAAAATTGGCTGCTGTTGCTACTATTTCATAAAGCTTTTCTTTAACCGAAAGTTGATGCGCAATTGCTTGTCTTTGTTCTGGTTCTAAAGTTTTAATCGGAACTTGATAACGTTTAGCTAAATCGAACACAACCTCACTAAAAGATTGTTTACCAATTTCCATCAGAAACTTAAAAACATTGCCTCCTGCTGCACACCCAAAGCAATAATATAGTTGTTTATCAGGACTAACGCTAAAACTTGGAGTTTTTTCGTTATGGAAAGGACATAAACCAAGGTAGCCTTTTCCTCGCTTATGCAACACAACGTATTCAGAGACGATATCTACAATGTCTACTCTCTGTTGTACTTCGTCAATCGTGTCTTGATGTAAACGCGGTACTACCACAAGCTCATCTTTCGCTTTCACTACAAAGTATATTTTGACACTGTTTTGAAAGTTGAACTAGTTTTTTAGAGTAGTATTTCTAGCATAAGCGATCGCTTGTTTATTAAATCTATTCAAAACTTAGAATAAGTTTAAATACTAATCTGGTTAAGACAATCATCTATGATATAAATATCGTCTTCTTTTATCAATCAACTCGCAACAAACTGACTATGAGTTCCTCAAACAATCAAGATTGGCAACGCCGTATAGAAGAAATAGAAGCCGAAATTAATTATAGTGAATCTGATACCCGTCGAGAAACCACTGAAACGGTTCGTCCTCACGTAGAAATTGATCGCTCTCAATCATTGGAAAAATGGCTTAATCTCGCCAAAGACTGGTTTAATAATCTATCTTCTGAAGGCAGAATAGCAGTAGGTGTAGTAGGAGTCTTAGTTGGTTTTTCTATTCTCAACACTTTTCTACGCCTGATTAGTTCTTTGGTAAGTATTGCTATCTTGGCAGGTTTATTATATTTGGGCTATAAGTTCTTCCTGAATAATTCTCGAAAGGACTAAAAAATTACAATTTTAGCTTCAGGTTGAAATTCTTCAATAATAGCGATCGCCTGATTTGAAGTTTGGATGTTGCAAAAATACCACATCTTCTGTTGAGATACGCAAAATTTGAGTAAATGCGATCGCTTTTGGTTCTCTAATCGGTTTCAGTTGCTTTAATAATTTTTTCCTCTACAACTAAGGATTCATCATCTTTGATGAAAAGCAAAAATAATTGTAGTTTTCTGCCCATTTTGGACTTCCTATTCTTTTACTTGTTTAATTAGTTTTAATTAATAAAATTTTTTGATTAATTCGCTTATTTTAAAAGCTTTTTAATAGCAATTACCAAAATTATTTTCAACTCAATTTCAAGAACATAATTCTATTTTGTCAGGCTATTGTGATAAATATGGTATTTTTTGACTAATTTACAGAACAACATCAATTTTAAAATCAAGCAAGAAATTTGAATTAAATGGTAATCAAGCGTTAAATAATGAAAAATAAGGTACAGTCTTTTTTCACAAACAATCACATAAATTTTGATATGCGTATTGCTAACAATATTACTGAACTAGTCGGTCGTACTCCTCTGGTACGCTTAAATAGAATTCCTTTTAGTGAAGGCTGTTTGGCGCAAATCGTCGTTAAATTAGAAAGCATGAATCCCGCAGCTTCGGTAAAAGACCGTATCGGAGTTAACATGATTAATGCTGCCGAAAAAGCAGGCTTGATCTTTCCTGGTCGTACAATTTTAGTTGAACCAACTTCAGGTAACACTGGAATTGCTTTGGCAATGGCAGCAGCAGCTAAAGGATATCAATTAATTTTAACTATGCCCGAAAGTATGAGTTTAGAAAGAAGACTAATGCTTAAAGGATACGGGGCAAAATTAGAATTAACGCCCGCTAAAGAAGGTATGAAAGGAGCGATTAGCAAAGCAGCAGAATTAGTAGATAGTATCCCCAATGCTTATATGCTGCAACAATTTAATAATCCAGCCAATCCAGAAATTCACCGCTTGACTACTGCTGAAGAAATTTGGACAGACACTGACGGAGAAGTTGATATTCTCATTGCTGGAGTAGGTACAGGCGGAACAATTACAGGAGTAGCAGAAGTAATCAAAGCAAGAAAACCAGAATTTAAAGCGATCGCAGTTGAACCAACTGGTAGCCCTGTGCTTTCTGGTGGTAATGCTGGTTCTCATAAAATTCAGGGAATTGGGGCAGGTTTTGTACCTGAAGTTCTTAATTTAGATTTAATTGATGAAGTAATTACGACTACCAATGAAGAAGCTTTTCACTATAGTCGTCGTTTAGCCAGAGAAGAAGGAATTTTGTCAGGTATTTCCTCTGGCGCTGCCCTTTATGCAGCAATCAAAGTAGCTAAACGCCCTGAAAATGCTGGCAAGCTGATTGTGATGATTCAACCTAGTTTTGGCGAACGTTATCTCAGTACACCTTTATTTCAAGATTTAGAGGAAGAAAAATCAGTACTACAAGTTTAAAGCTAGTAGAGACGCGATATATCGCGTCTTTACAATTACTTATCCGCCGATCAACAATCAACTATTAACAATGTTTAAAATAAATGCGGTATAAAGATTAAAGTAACATTACTTAACACTCAAACTCACTATGACAGCAACAGTAGAAATTTACACTTGGAGTCGATGTCCTTTTTGTATACGTGCTAAAGCCTTATTGGATCGTAAAGGAGTTGAGTATACCGAATATTGTATTGATGGTGACGAAGATGCCAGAGCTAAGATGGCGCAACGAGCGTCGGGTAGAAGAAGCTTGCCTCAAATTTTTATAGACGATCGCCATGTTGGTGGTTGTGACGATCTTTATGACTTAGAAAGTCAAGGTGAATTAGATCCTCTGCTTGAAGGCAGTGCAGCATAAAAAAAGGAAATAGGGCGTGAAATTAGCATTTATTATTGACCCCATCTCGAAACTCGATCCTGGACACGATACCAGCGTCGCTATTATGGAGGCAGCCCAAATTTTAGGTCATCAGGTTTGGATTACTCAAGCGGATAGCTTATCGATTATTGAGGGGAAAGCTTGGGCAAGACTTTCTTTATTAGAATTAAAACCAGTTAAATTAGTTGATGGATTGTGGCAAGTAGATCGGGATTGGTATCAAGTAGGAAATCGCCTGCTGACTTGCTTAGAAGAGATGGATGCAGTGTTTATGCGTACCGATCCGCCCGTAACGATTCCTTATTTGTATGCTACGTATATTTTGGACTTAATCGATCCCAACAAAACGCTGGTGATTAATTCTCATCACGGTTTAAGAACAGCTAATGAAAAAATGTATGCTCTACAATTTCCCACAGTAATTCCTGAAACCATTGTCAGTCAGGATAAATCTGTGATTGCCAAATTTTTGGAAACCAAACAGAGAGCAGTTTTAAAACCTTTGGGAGGCAAAGCAGGAGAAGGAATTTTATTCTTAGAAGCAGGCGATCGCAATTTTAACTCTTTGGTTGAAATTAGTACCAAACAGGGAAGAGAACCTGTGATGGTACAGGAGTATTTACCAGCAGCCAAACAAGGAGATAAAAGGATTATCTTACTCGATGGTGAACCAATTGGGGCAGTCAATCGGATTCCAACTGGTAATGAATTTCGAGGCAACATGGCAGTAGGTGGTAGAGTTGCTCAAACAGAGATTACAGAAAGAGAACAAGAAATCTGTAAAATTATTGCCCCTAAACTACGGGCAGATGGTTTGTATTTTGTCGGTATTGATGTAATTGGTGGTTATCTTACCGAAGTAAATGTTACAAGTCCCACAGGAATTAGAGAAATAGACCGCCTCAACAATGTAAACTTGGGAAAACAAGTAATTCAATGGTTAGAACAATATTGCGATCTCGGCGAAGCCGAGGCGCGAAGCGATCGCAGTGGCAAATAATGGAGTAAAGGATGAGAGAGGGGGAGAGAGGGAGAAAAGGAGCGAACTAGTATTATTAAATATCGAAGCTCCTCTAGCCATCAAACTGATAACTGGTGTAGGGGCAAGGCAGTACCTTGCCCCTACTGATAACTAATAACTGGTAACTGAAAAATGCACGCTCTTTCAATTCCTACTTGGATGGTTCATGTCTCTAGCGTCATCGAATGGATCGCAGCAATTTGGTTCATTTGGCGATACGGAGAGATTACAGGAGAAAAATATTGGTATGGTTTATCATTTGCCATGTTACCCGCCTTAATTAGTGCGATGTCTGCTTGTACTTGGCATTTCTTTGATAATTTACCATCATTTGAATGGTTAGTAACTCTGCAAGCAAGCACAACAGTGATCGGAAACTGTACTCTGTGTCTAGCTGCTTGGTGGATTTGGCGTTCTTCTTTACAAAAACAATAATCAATGAATAAAGATAGTTTATTTGCTCTGTCGCTGTTTCCTTATCTTGGTTTTCTTTGGTTTCTGACGCGATCGCAAAAAACTCCTCGTTTAGCTTTAATTGGCTTTTATATGTTGCTCGTATTTGTGGCAGTCACAATTCCTGCTGGGATTTATGCTAAGGTTCATTACGGCAAAGCTTTAGCTAATGTTGATTGGTTACATGGTAGTGCGGAATTATTTTTAACCCTTTCTAATATTTTGGTTGTGTTGGGTTTTCGTCAGGCGATTATCAACCGACAACAGCAAATAACAAATAAATAAATAGATATGGACGTAGCATGCTACGCCCTAATAGTCTTCGATTTACTAAGTTTCTAGCGGAACAAATATTTGTTCTTCTTCTAAATATCGCCAAGCAACTCCTTCAGGATCTCGACTTTGACTCCATTCAGGAAAGTCAGGTTGACTTTTGCGCCTGCCGACGGTGCTAGAGTGAACTTCTAAACGATCAGATAAATCGGCTTGAGATAAACTTAAGCTAGATTGTTCTGTGATGGTTGCTGAATCTTGGGGTTCGGTTGCAGTTGCTGCTGGCATAGGAGCATCTACCTGGGTTGATTCAGCAGAAGTAGATGGTTCTAGTTCTATTTGAGTAGTAGTTTGGTTTTGTTCTTGTTTGGCTTTTTGTTCTGCTAATTCTCGAAAGAGAGATTTACTTGGTGGTTTACTAGCAGATACAGCACTAACTAATTGAGGTGTAGTTAAAGTTTCTTCCTCTTCATCATCAAAATCACCCAAAGGTTCGCTGTCGTCAAAAATTCGACCAAGCGCACTAGCTGTAGGAAAATAGTAAACTACACCTTTATCTTGGACTTGTTTGGGAGCAACACCGTATTCATCGGCTTTGCGTTCGAGGAAAACTTTTGCACTTCTTGAAGTAAGATTGGCTACTAAGGACAAATCTAAGGGGGTCAAATAACCTTTGTTATCCCTAACTAATTGATTAAAATAAGGGTTAACTTCTTCAGACCATTTGTCCCACTGATAATTTTGCCAAGCTTTCCAAGCAACAATTAATAAGGCTAAGATTAATAGAACTAGCCAAAACTTATACAAAACCAGCACCACGAAGGCGACGGGAATAATTAAAATCAGAATGCCAGCAGAACTATTATCTAATACTCTTCCAGTCATGATTCTGGTTGCAACTTTTTGTTTAATTGCATTGCATGGTTAATAATTGCCAATCTTAAGACAAATTGCGTTGCATTGCACGCAACGATGGCAAAGATTTATAACAATCAACTAAATTGTTGCATTGATGTTAGATAAATCTAGACGTTGCAACATTGCTTTACGGGCTGCAACAGCTAGGTTGTCTTGAAGTTTAGTTAAGAAAATTTCTTGTTGATATTTTTGTTGCAAGGAAGTTTTAATTAACCAATCAGCCAGAAAAGGATTTTTGGGTAACAATGGGCCATGAGAATAGGTAGCGATCGCGTTGCGGTAAAATGCTCCTTCTGTACCATCTTCTCCATTATTACCATAACCTTTGATTACTTTTCCTAATGGAGCAACATTATTTAAATAAGTTCTTCCGCCGTGGTTTTCAAAACCAATCACTAATGGTTGAGTACCTAAGCTGGCTTTTAATTCTTCTGCTAAGGGAGAAGCGGTAATTTCAAACACTACATTGCCAATACAACGTTTAGCATCAATGCCAGGGTGTTTACTAACTAAATCTAATAATCCTAAACCTTCTATTTTTTGTCCCAAAGCTGGTTCGTAATAATGTCCCAACAGTTGAGGCGAACCACAAGTAAATACTCCAGGTGTACCAGTTTCTAGTTTAGCTCTTAGAGCTTCGGCTTTTTTTCCTTTTAAGTCGCGCATAACAATTTCTTGTTGACGATCTTGCGCTCCTCCACCAACAATGATATCTACTTGTTTAAATTGCTCTGCATCTGTTTGACGATCTAGAGGTAAAATCTTTGCTTGGATACCTCGCCATTGACAACGCCGTTGCAAACAAATTACATTACCGCGATCGCCATAGGTACTCATCAAGTTAGGATAAAGCCAGCCAATTGTCAATTCCATCATTTACCCAAATTCCCACAAATCAAGAATTTAGTTTAACCTCTACAATCAAAATGTAGCTAACAAAATATCAGTTACCAGACTTATCTTTTTATATGGCTATTACAATTCAACAACTCCAGAAATGGAAACAACAAGGGCGTGCTATTGTTAGTCTGACTGCTTGGGATTATCTGCTTGCTAAAGTTTTAGATGAAGCAGGAATAGATTTGATTCTGGTAGGTGATTCTTTGGCTATGGTAGCTTTGGGACATAGCACGACTTTACCTGTTAGTCTTGAGGAAATGATTCATCATGCCAAAGCAGTGAGTCGAGGCGTAAGAAGAGCTTTAGTTGTCTGCGATTTGCCGTTTTTAAGTTATCAGGAAAGTGTTTCTCAAGCCATTCATTCGGCGGGAAGGGTTTTAAAAGAAGCAGGAATCAATGGGGTTAAAATCGAAGGGGGAAGTCCTCGTATTGTTAATACTGTAGCTGAACTGACTGCGATCGGTATTCCCGTGATGGGACACGTTGGTTTGACTCCTCAATCTGTTCGTCGCCTGGGTTATCAACAGCAAGGAAAAACTGTTGAAGAAGCTAATCGAATTATTGATGAAGCGATCGCTTTAGAAAGAGCAGGAGCTTTTGCGATTATTTTAGAACATATTCCTTCTGAATTGGCAGCAACAATTACAGCAGAACTTACTATTCCTACAATTGGCATTGGTGCTGGTGTAAAATGCGACGGACAAGTATTGGTTACGGCGGATTTGTTGGGTTTATCAGATCGTTTACCACCTTTTGCTAAGTCTTATCTTAATTTAAGGCAAGTTATTACTAATTCAGTCAAAGATTTTGCTACAGATGTTCAAGAGCATCGTTTTCCTGAGTAAAGCAGGCATTAAAACAAACTATGCTTTCTATTTTTACAAATAGATGGTACTGCTTTTACTACTCGAATGAAAAACTTTAACGACTTAGTAATCAATCATAAAGAACTTAAGTTTTTACTCCTTAGACACAAGAGAAAAGCCCCGCTGACAGGAAAAGTAGCCAAAGAAGAAATAATAAAATTAAATAATCTTCCTAATAGCAAATTTTCTCTAATTAATCGCGATAATAGAATTAATTTTGAAGTATATCGTTTGGTTACAGATATCCAAAATCGAAATTATGATGTATCCCTGTCAGAAGTATTCACTACTCTCAAACAATAGTTAGGTAATTATTGGCTAATAAAACTAATGCAATAAATTCGATTTAAAAACTACTCAATAATTTCCTTTTCACTTATTATCCATTACCAAAATTTTTTGATTTAGTGTTGATTTGTGAAAAATATTATCTTCTTCTTTCTACAAATAAACAGAGCAAATCAATAAAATATCTGTACTCTCCGTGCCTCTGCGTCTTTGCGTAACTTATAAAAGAAAAACTTTTTAAAAGAGCATAACTTGTAAATTATCTGATTTAGTTTTAGGATCAATCACACTACTGAGAAGTTTAGTAAAACTCTATGACAAATGCAAGAAATTAAAGATAGATTAAACGATGATTTAGCAGAAATTAATTGGCAAGATTTATTACCCCATGCTAAAAGAGATGTCGTAATTGTTGTCAAAAAAGAATTAGATATTCTCGATGTTGGAACGGCGATCGCGCAAGATAATTCGATTGCTGTTAGTAATTGGATCGAACAACAATTAATTTCTAAACCATCTTCAGAACAATTAACCAACTGGAATGGTGAACCTGATAAACAATTTTTAACTTTAATTATTCAGCCTTTTGTGGTGATTCAAGAAAAGATTTAGATTAAATTGTAGGGGCGAATAGGTATTCGCCCTTTTGCTAATTTTTTCGTCTTAATCTTATTTGGTCGTCCTAGTTAAATAGAGAATAATTTCTCAGTTAAATATTACATTCTTTCAACTACAGAAATTCCGAGTAAAGATAATCCTAATTTTAAAGTGCAAGCAGTCAAATTAGCTAAAATTAATCTTGAAGTACGCAAAGGTTCTTCTACTTGGAGAATTGGACAAGATTCATAAAATTGATTGAACTTTTGACTAAGCTCATAGATATATAAACACAAACGATTAGGTAATAATTCCCGTTCAACTTCTTGGATTATTTCACCTAACTGTAAAATATGTTTAGCTAAGACAAGTTCTGTTGATTCTGCTAAAACAATTTTGGTATCTGTCCCTAGCTTTTCAAAATCAATTTCTCCTTTGCGACTAATACCTTGCACTCTTACATAAGCATAAAGTAAATAAGGTGCAGTGTTACCTTGGAGAGACAACATTTTTGAATAGCTAAATTTGTAATCGGTAGCCCGATTTTGACTCAAATCTGCATACTTAACTGCACTGATACCAACAGTTTGAGCAACTTGATTAATAAACTCTGCTGTTTCTTTTCTGCCCTCTTCTTGCAATCTTGATTCTAAATCATTACGTGCTTGAATAATTGCCTCATCTAATAATTCTTTTAGTTTAATTGTTTCACCCGAACGAGTTTTTAATTTCTTCCCATCTTCTCCTAAAACCAATCCAAAAGGTACATGAACAACTTCTACTTGTTCGGGTAATATTCCTGCTTTTTTTGCTACTTGAAATACTGCTGCAAAATGATTACTTTGTCCCGCATCAGTAACATAAATAATTCTCTCTGCACCATCTTGTTTGATGCGATATTTTAGTGCAGCCAAATCTGTAGTTGCATAGTTATAACCACCATCAGATTTTTGCACAATTAAAGGTAAAGGTTCACCTGCTTTATTAGTAAAGCCTTCTAAGAAAACACATTTTGCACCTGCATCTTCTTCCAATAAACCTTGCTTGTCTAATTCAACTACAACATCTCCTAAAAAAGGATTATAAAAAGATTCTCCTCTCTCGGTTAATTTAATAGCTAATAGATCGTAAATCACCTGAAATTCTCGACGAGATTGTTCGCAAAGTAATTGCCATGCGTGACGACTTTCAGCATCTCCTGCTTGTAATTTAACTACTTCATTTCTAGCAGTTTCTTTAAACTCTTCATCTTGATCAAAACGAATTTTAGCTTTTTTATATAAACTAACTAAATCCCCTAAATCTAAAACATCCGCCGTCGTTAAAGCCTCTGGATAAACCTCTTTGAGGTAAGCAATTAACATCCCAAACTGAGTACCCCAGTCGCCAACATGATTGAGGCGCAAGACATCATGTCCTCGAAATTCTAACACATTCGCGATCGCATCACCGATAATGGTAGAACGTAAATGTCCTACGTGCATTTCTTTGGCAATATTGGGACTAGAAAAATCTACAATTACTTTTTGTGGTGATGATACTGGGTTGATTCCTAGACGTGGATCGGTTTGAATTAAACTTAATTGAGTAGAAAGATAATTTGGTTTAATTGTAAAGTTAATAAAACCAGCACCAGCTATTTCTGGCTTTTGGCAAATTTGATCTACTTCTAAGTTAGCAATAATTTTTTCTGCGATCGCTCTTGGTGCTAGTTTCAGTTGTTTAGCTAAGGGTAAAGCTACATTAGATTGATAGTCTCCAAATTTAGGATTGCTAGCAACCGCAACTAAAGGATCGACATTAGCTAACTCTTCACCAAAAGCAGCCACCAAAGCTTGACTAACAGATGTTTTAAGCTGTTCGAGTAGGGAATTCATAAAATCAGAGTTTGAAACTGACAAAGCAAAAAATCTAGTCTAAATCTCAGGTTTACCTGTGACTCTATTCCAGAGTAAAGATTTAATTTATCATCCTCACTCTACTTAGGGAAACTTTTTTTTCTAGACTGATGAATTATAAGGTTTAAGCGTATGCGAATGCGCCAGCGAAGCTAACCTCATTTTGCCCTAGGGAAGATTGCGCTTGCAGAGTGCGTTGATTCTCTCTATCTCAGCTTAGAACAAGATTAAATTAGTTAAAAAAAAACTTTTTGATGCTTAATCGCCAAATAAATCTCCACTATAAGTTAAATTATCAAAGCAATTTAACTTCTCACACTGGTGGTCTAACCCAAATCCAAACGATTATTACTCTTTTTCTTCTAATCTGAGGAGTTATTTAAATTCACGATCAAATACCAACCAGACTCTTACTTAACCACATTCAAAAAACTCAAATAACTTAACAATTAATGACAAATTTTTAGCAAACTTTAGGCATCGTTATTGTTAAGATGCCATCGATTAATTCTGCGATGGATTTCTTATAACATACTGCCATTGGTAAAGGAATAATTCTTTCAAATTTACCATAATGGAGTTCGTGACAGAAATAATCATCATTTTCTTGATCGTATCTTTCTGCATGTTCTCCTTTAATTATGACTGCTTCCGAGTCTACATGAACTTGTAATTCTTGAGTTCTTACGCCAGGAATTTCTACTTTTAAAACTAGCTCCGTTTTTGTTTCTTGTAAATCGATAGCAGGTGACCAAGTATTAAAGTTTTTTGTCAACATCTTACCCCAACCTCCGATCTAATAATTGTAATTTATCTACCAAAATTATTTTAAAAAAACAATGTGAGGAATTTGTGAATAAATTAGTAACTTTTTTTTGATTAATCTTGATCTAATTATTTCGATTCAGTTAAAATTGTTTTGGTAATTTTCAAAGTTGAATTTTGTTGTTTTGTCAAAAAATAATTAATTGAATTTAAGTAATTTCCAATAGCTTGGTCAAATACTTAGTAACTTAGTACGAGTAACCTTTGCTCAAGGAGTTGCCTTAACACATAAAGTTTAAATAGAAAAAATTTTCTCGATCAAAGTAATATTTTTTAAACTTTAAGAGTAAATCAATTCTACTGAGTCAAAAAAATCAATTAAGCTAAAATAATATTTAGTAATTCCGTTAAAATCTTTTTAGAGCCAAAAAATAACTTCCTATGTTTTTGCTTATTGATCCTAATGTTGTTGTTGAAACTAAGAGCGTATAACTCCAGTCAATTGACACTGTTGTTTTGATACAAATTTTGTAGTCAAACAAATTATCCAAGAACCAATAATCAGAAAGATAGTTACAATAAAAAAAAATATTATTTTTCATCTTAACTAAATGCTTGGCTACAAAGCGAGCAAGTTTTGATTATAAGAATTAAATAATTAACAGGGTACTTAATTTTTGTGCTGATTTTGCCTTAACAAAAAACTTACTCAGATTTAATTCTGCTAGTTGAGCAAAAAAATAATAATAACTATAAATATTTTGTAACCCTTGTTACAAACCTTTTTAAATTTCAACTTTTTTAACCAATAATACTTTACTACCAATGAATTCCAATCTGATCGATCTTTCTCAAAAAAACCTTAACTGCAATTTAGAATCAATCAATCCTAATAGTAACAATTTTGATTTTGAACTTTGGGCGATCGCAGTCCGTCGTCAAATGTTAACTGTATTTGAGCCAAATTTAGTGACAAAAACCAAGCTTGATGAGGAAGAATAAAGATTTGTCTAGATAAATCATGGGTGAGTTCAAATCGCAAATATCAAGAATTAGCTTCAGTTTTCTTAAAATTAGGCTTAATTGATTTTGGTGGTCCCAGGCTCACATAGCAATGATTAACGATGAAGCAGTAATTAAACGCCAATGGTTGAGCCCAGAAGAATTTAGCGAAGGTTTAGCTATTTGTGAAATGCTTCCTGGTCCTGCTTCTACCCAATTGGGTATTTATACTGGATATCTTCGTGGAGGACAATTAGGCGCAATTATTGCAGGGTTATGTTTCATTACTCCTGCTTTCTTGATTGTAGTTTTACTTTCCTGGGCTTATTTTAGGTAGCAAGAAGTACCCCAAATTGAAGCTTTATTTTTAGGAATTTCTCCAGTTGTTACCGCTATTATTTTGGGTTTTTGTTGGAAGTTAGGCAAAAAAATTCTTAATACTAAAATTAGTATAGCGATCGCAATTTTTACTCCATCTTTTGCTTTCATTATGTTAGCTGCTCCTGTGTTGAGAAAAATTCGTCAAAATGAGCGGGTAAAAAGTTTTTTGAAAAGGAGTCACTCCCGTCGTTTTAGGTGCAATTGCTGCTGCTATTCCGATTGCTCAAAGTACTTTAATCCAAACAAAAATATCCCACTCAATTGGAGCAGGATTAATTTTAATTTTATCTTTAATAGCCCTAATTCGTTATCAAATCGCTACCTGGAAATTAATTGTAATAGGAGCATTATTAGGATTATTAATTGCTGCTTTTTAAAACATCTTGAATAATCAAATGGCGATCGCGATCAACGACAATTAATCCTCTAGTTTGAAAATCGCCTAACATTCTAGTCACAGTAACTCTTGTCGCACAAATCATATCAGCTAAATTCTGATGAGTAAAACGTACAGTTAAACGAGTACCATTAACTACAGTTTGTCCAACTTCCTGCTTTAAAAGCAATAATAATTCCCACAAGCGATCTTCAACTCTTTTTAATCCTGTAATAGTTAAGAAATGTTCTGCAATCATCAAACGACGACTTAATTGATCTAAAAGAATACGACCAAAATGAGGATACTTTTCAATATCTTGAGGAGAAAGCCATCGCACATATACATCTGATAAAGCTTGAGCGCGATCAACACCAGTATGTTCTAAAAGATTACCAAAAGCTGTATTTCCTATTGCCCAACCCAAGGTTATTTCTTCACCTTTAGGATTAATTCTACTGAGTTGTACTACTCCTCGATAAACTTGCCAAAAACCTTGCTCAAATAAAGGAATTTCTTCACCTTTTTCATAAAATTGTAGTAAAAGCTTATCTTCATTTAAATCTAAATAAAATTTTGATGATATTTGGTTGGCGAGCAGCATAGTGGGCAATTATTTCAGCTTAAACAAAGTTATAGTTCGAGTCTAAGTTATTTTGGTAAAGAAATAATAATTAATAGGTTAAGCTTTGGAAATGCGAGAAATTTTTTGAAATTTATTTTTGATAACAATTAAAAATTTGAGCCATAATTTGGCAGGATAATCATAAAATGTGAAAATATCACCATAAGCTAAACTAGCATTTTGATGATGTAACCAATGACGTTCGGGAGTAGTAATAAAGAATAAACGACAACCAAATTTGATTACTTTAGGAGTTTGCCAATTAATGATCGAAACGTGTCGCCAAACTACGTGTAATTCACCTAAAATCAAACCCAAAAGTGTACCAATAATCGAAATTTTCCACAACCAAGGGACAAATATAAAATAAGGTAAAGCACCAAGCATTCCATCAAGCAAAACTAAAGGATTTTTAGTTAAAACTGCATAATGAATAAAACTACGATTTTTCCCATGGTGAACTAGAGTATGAAATTTACCAAAAACGTGTTCTGGAACGTGATAAAAAAAAGTAGATAAAAAATCTCCAATTAACAATAATAGGAATGCTACCAGTAAAATATTTATAATCGACATAGCTAACTCCTCACTCACAGGGGCTAGCTTAATTAATCAAAGTTAAGATTGTTTTAATTTTGCTTTAAATTTATTAATTAACTGGTAAAAAATTACATCGCAGCAATTCCCTGTTCATTTGTTCTAATGCGAATTACATTATTAATAGGACGGACAAAAATCTTACCATCACCAATTTCTCCTGTACGTGCAGCTAGAGAAATTTGCTGAACAATATAATCAGCTTGTTCGTCATCAACTACAATTTCAACTTTGATTTTGGGAAGAAATTCTACTTTGTATTCACTACCTCGATAACGAGTAGTTACTCCTTTCTGGCTACCAAATCCTTTTAATTCTGAAATAGTCATGCCAATAATACCAACATTAACCAATGCTAACTTTACTTCTTCTATTTTGTAGGAGTGTATAATTGCTTCTACTTTTTTCATTTTTTTACCTCAAACTTATTTGGTTAAAATAGTTATATTTAAGTTTATATTCAAAAGCTTAGAAAACAGTATTTATATAATAAAATTTAGTACATTTACAATGAGATGAATATTTTGATATTTTTTTATTAACCTAATTTTAATATTTAGAAAAATCTTAATCATTATAAGTTAATTTTAAAAGGAATTGTTAATAACAAAAACTTTAAAAATAGCTTCTTAATCCTTTATCTCTAAAGAACAATTTTAATGATTACGTTTAATTATAATTAATCGGAGTATCAACAGGTAAAATCAAAGTAAATTTAGCTCCCTTTCCTGGTTGACTACATAATTCTATTTTTCCTTTGTGAGCTTGTATGATCGCTTTAACAATTGCCAATCCTAAACCTGTTCCTTCTGAATTTCTACTGTTAGTTCCCTTGATAAAACGTTCAAAAATTTGTGATTGTTCAGATAACGAAATTCCCGTTCCTGTATCCGCGATCCAAAAACGAACATAACCTTGATTTATTTCTGAACCTAAAGCGATTACATCAGTAACTTGTGTGTGTTTAGTTGCATTTTGTGCCAAGTTAACAATTGCTTGGATTAATCTTTGACGATCCACCACAATTAAACCAGAACCAACTTGCTCTAGATGCCAGTTACGATCTGCCAAAACTGTAGACCTATCATACATTTCTTCAGTTAACTTACTTAATTGAACAGTTTCTAAATGCAAAAAATTAGGTTGTTCTGATTTAGCTAGTAACATTAAATCTGCTACTAAACGACTCATCCGTTTTAATTCATCCATAACTAATTCTAGAGTTTGACTTTGTTCTTCAGGAGTTGAGCCGATTAACTCTAGATGTCCTTGAATAATAGTAATTGGTGTTCTTAGCTCATGGCTAATATCATTGAGAAAATGTCTTTGGTTATGAAATGCAGATTGAAGCCTATTCAACATCTCATTAAAAGTGATACTCAGTTGAGCAATTTCGTCATTTCCTTGAACAGGAATACGTCTTTCTAGATTAGTTTCACTAATAGCTTGAGTAGTATTAGTCAGTAAACGCAAAGGAGCTAATACTTGTCCAGTTAAAATCCAGGCAAAAATTGTAGTAATTATTATTACAATAATAGTGATTTGAGTAATAATTAGGGTTGCTTCATCGATTTCCTGAAGTTCAGATTCGGCAGCAATTGCGATTACAAACACGCCTCGAATTTTGCCATTAATTTTTTTAGGTTCTGCTAGATAAACAATTCGATTTTGAAACTGATCTATTTCTCCTTGCTCAGGTTGAGTGAGTTGTTGCCAGTGTTTAACTATTTCTGAATTTCGCTCGATTGATGGTGGTAGTGCCAAAGGACTTGAATTGTAAAAACCGTTTGGCAGTAAGGTAATAAAATATTCATCAGCTTCAGGAATATTACGACTGAGATATACGTCGAAAATAGCAGTAATATCTTCTCCAAAAGGTTCAGCCGTATTAGGATCCTTGCCACTTATTAAAAGACGTAATTCTTGTACTTCTTGCTGAAGAGCTTGTTCAATTCTTTCTTCAAGACGAAGCAACAAAACTCGTCGAATGGCAAATATAGCACTTGAAAAAGCAATTAGTATCAGCAGCAAATATACTGCCATAATACGACCCCGAAATCCAAAAGGAACAATATCCCAGTGCCAAAAGCGATGTTTTTTCATGTTTAATATTTTGAGACTCGATCTCAATGTATTTAAAAATTTACTCTTTTTATGGAAAGCAAAGTACAGCTATCAAGGATCGAGATTTGTTTAGTGTTGATCTTAAATAATTTTGATTCGGTCAAATAACTCGAATTCTTATTTTTAACTAAAAGATATCTGTCTCACTCTTAATTAGTTATAAGATCAATTGCCGATCGCTTTAAAAAATTTTCTCAATGATTGCTATTTATCCAGGAAGTTTCGATCCCATTACTCTCGGTCATCTCGATATTATCGAACGAGGTGCTAAATTGTTTGAGAAGGTAATTGTAGCAGTTCTTTCCAATACGAATAAACAGCCTTTATTTAGTGTAGAACAGAGACTTCAGCAAATTAGTGTTTGTACTGAACATTTATCTAATGTAGAAATAGATAGTTTCTTTGGTTTAACTGTTGATTATGCCAAAATAAGTCAGGCAGGAGTTTTATTAAGAGGTTTGCGAGTTCTGTCTGATTTTGAAAAAGAATTACAAATGGCTCATACCAATAAAACTCTGTGCGAAGAAATAGAAACGGTATTTTTAGCTACTGCTAAAGAATATAGTTTTTTAAGTAGTAGTATCGTTAAAGAAATTGCTCAATTTGGTGGTTCAATCGATCATCTTGTTCCTGAAAATGTTGCTCGAGATCTATATCTCTATTATCAAAACATCAGAATTGAATATTGACTTTTATTAATTTTTTTTGGCAAAATTCATAATCCCATCACTAAACGCTTAAGTTTATTATATTTAACTTAATCTTTTCTGTTTTAGGCAGTTAAGGAAGTTGGTTTTTAAGTCATTCTGGCTTGAATTACTGAAAATCTTAAGCGTCTTTTACTTCTTAAAAAAATAGCTGTTTTTGAGCTAAAAATTTAAAAAAGCTTTTTTATTTTAAAATTTTAATAAGATTATCTGGAAATTATCTAAATATTGGTTATATAATAAACAATTTATAATCTAATTTACTAATGCTAAATTCATATCCCTCTCATAATTACCAATCTCCTTCTCAAACTTATAAAAGAGTAGAAAATACTTCATTACCACCAGAAAGTAATTTAAAAATAGAAACAGAATTAGACGTTCTCGAACATTTAATTTTAGATGGAGTTAATATTCCTTTTTCTAATCTAACTATTATTGAACGTCATCGTATTCTCAAGCAGCTTCATTTGATTAAAAATCTGTTACCTCACGCTTTAAATCTAGCAATAGATCTTTTACACCGTCGTCAAGAAATCATTGAAGAAGCAGAAAGTTATAGTCATAATTTAGTCAGATCTGCTCAAGAAAAAGCTAGTAAAATTTTGAATGAGTCAGCCATCATTCATCAAGCTGAATTAGAAGCAAATAAACTAAAATATCAAGTACAACAAGAATGCGAACAATTACAACAACAAACTCAAGCAACAATAACTCATTGGCGAGAATTAGCTATGGCTGAATGTAGAGATATTCAGACTGGAGCAGATGATTATGCTGATGCAGTTTTAGATAATATTGAACAACAACTTCAACAGATGTTACAAGTTATTACTAATGGTCGTCAGCAATTAGAAGAAAATCGAGAAAACTAAACCCTTTGTTCTTGATTTTGAGCTAAAGCTATCTGAGCAACTTGAATTAATTCTTGAAAATAAGGTTGAGTAAGATCGACTTGTTTAGCATTAGCTCTATTTGTTCCCAGTAAACCCGTGTTATTTCCTGGTTCAACCGCTAAAATTTTTCCTTGTTCATTTCTAATTCTTAATTCATTTAAAGACAACCACCAACTGCAAGCATAACTTCTACCTTGATAATTAAAAACTGCTTTTTTAATTTCAGCAGAAACTTGATTAATATTTGGTAATCTTACTCCCACTATTTCCAATTCTACATTAATGTTACCTTGCCAATTATTTTCTTTTAATTTATAAGCAAGATCGAGACGATTAGGTAGAGGAAAATAATCTTTCCAACGCCAGGCGATCGCTTTCATTTCTTGGTCTGAATTTTCTTGTTTTAACACTAATTTGAGATGATTACTCTTTAAAATTCTTTGTTCTTTGAGCAAAACATTTTCTGTCCAAAATACAGGAACATCATTACCAATTCCCCAGGGTTGTAAACTTTCAATTTGTTGATATAAATGCAGATTTATTTGCTCAAAGTTGACTTGAGTATCTATTTTAATTAAAGGTTTAAGATGTTCTATCTTTAAACATTGATGGGCAAAGTCACTTAACCTCTCTTGAAAAGCTCCTAAATTACTAGCAACTAAACTAAACCCTCCTGCTGCTTTATGTCCTCCATACTTTCCTAATAAATCCTGACAATAATTCAAAGCTTCAAAGATATTAAATTCTTCAATTCCTCTGGCTGAACCACGAATTTTAGAAGTATTATCTTCTTCATAAGTGCCGATAAAAACGGGTACACCATAACGTTCTACCAAGCGAGAAGCAACAATACCAATCACACCATGATGCCAATCGTCTTTTACAACTACTAAAACTCTAGCTTCTTGCCAAAGTATCGGTGTAGATTCAACTAA
This sequence comes from Stanieria sp. NIES-3757, assembly GCA_002355455.1. NCBI lineage: Bacteria > Bacillati > Cyanobacteriota > Cyanophyceae > Pleurocapsales > Dermocarpellaceae > Stanieria > Stanieria sp. NIES-3757. Next base: position 1,332,659 of record AP017375.1, on the reverse strand, counting down.
CCAAATCGCTTCTTGTTCAATTTGCTCGCATAATTCCTGACGTTTACGGTTAATTTGTTCGCATTGCATCGCCCTTTCTAAAGCAATACCAGGATCGTCAGTTGTTAATAATTCAATCACAATCTGTGGATCGGCAAGTCTACCCACCGCATTAATTCTCGGCCCTAATTTAAACCCAATATCATCGGGTTTTAATTGTTTTTGTTCCTCGCTGATTCCTGCTACCTGCATTAAAGCTTGAATTCCTTCTAATTGAGAATTAGGTAACTGCCGCAAACCTCTTTTCAACCAGCGACGATTCACCCCAATTAAAGGTGCTAAATCAGCAATTGTTCCTAACGTAAATAATTCTAAAATTTGATTAGTTAAACCTTTTAATTGTCCTAAACTTTGGGCAGTAGCTACAGCCAAAATATAGGCTACTCCTACTCCTGCCAATCCCCGATAAGGGGAAGTTTCTGATAATAATTTAGGATTTAAAATAGCGTCGGCAGGAGGTAACTGTTCGGGTAAATCATGATGGTCGGTAATAATCACTGTCAACCCTAACTCCACCGCGTGCAGAATTGGTTCATAAGCAGAAATACCATTATCAACCGTTAAGATCAAACCTACATCTGTAGCTGCAAACTCCTCAACAATTCGATTGTTAATTCCATAACCATCCTTCATCCGACTGGGAATCGCATAATCCACATCTGCTCCCAAATGCTTTAAGGCACGTAATAATAAAGCAGTGCTAGTCATCCCATCCGCATCATAGTCACCACAAATCGCAATTTTTTCCCCCGATGCGATCGCTTGACACAGTAACTCGACACTGACAGCAAGATCGCGAAATTCCTCTAAAGGAGAAGGCAAGTTTTGCGATTCTGGTTCAACATATAAGTGAGCTAACTCAGCAGTATCAATTCCGCGATTAACAACCACTTGACTAACGATTGGCAAAAGGCCTGTTGATTGACTGATTTCCTGAACTAAATCTGATTGATTTGGTGCAATCTGCCATCTCTGCTTAGGTATATTAGTCATCGATTGTTAATTTTAACTTTGGTTAAACCTTTAGTCTATCTGCTTCCCAGAAAAAAAAATGAAGCGCGATCGCGAATTGGTAATGATTTGGTCATCAAAGAACTAATGACCAACAACCAACCCTAACTCTAAAGATGATTAACTACATCATCAGAATAAACTTTGTCTTCTAGATTATGTTGATAAGTCTGCCAATCTCGACCAATTTGAATCGTCACATCTGAATCAAGAACACCAGTACTTTCGATTAAGACTTCTCCTAAACCTAGACTACGACGAAGAGATGTTGCTGCGCGATCATCTCCCCCTTGAGCAACAATTTTTGTTTTTGCTAGTGGTTCATGCCAAGCTTCACTCACATAAACCCTAGTATAACCAGCTTGTCTTAAGCTATTTACCATCGCTTGTACAGCTTCGGGATTATCAATGCTATCTTGAATGGCTATCTTGATATTACTGTAGTCTTCGTATCCTTCGGTTAACTGATAATCGCTAGTAACCACATCAAAATGTTCAGTCACTAACTTTTGAATACGGTTCTCATTTGGTAACCAATAACTAACTCCTGTTCTACCATCCCCACTAAAATCACCAGGTAACATTAGCATTTGCACGTCACTTCTTTTAGTACCTCCTGCAAAATCTCCTAATGCCATCAATTCTTTGACAGTCAGATTAGTGTCAATATGAGATTGAATTACTGAAAGGATTTCGGGAATTCTAAAAATAGTACCAGGTTGTAATGTCTGTTCTACTACTGATCGCATCAACATTTGTTGTCGCTGCACTCGAGAAATATCCCCATAAGCATCATAACGAAAACGTAAAAACTGTACGGCTTTATCCCCATCAAGATGCTGTCTACCTTTTTTCAGATTGATATAAAGATGTTGACTAAAATCGTTATATTTCATGTCTTTGGGTACATCAACTGTGACTCCTCCCAAAGCATCAATCAACTTTTCTACTCCTTGAACATTAACTCGCACATAACGATCAATATTAATGCCTCCCAATAACTCGCTCACTGCTGCTGCGGTTAAAGCAGGTCCCCCAAAATCATTAGCAATATTAATTTTTTGTTCTCCATGTCCTTCTAAACGGACTTTGGTATCACGGGGAATAGATAAAACCGTTAATTTTTGTCTTTCTGGATCGAAGCGCAGCAACAACATCGTATCGCTCAAACCATCAAAAGAATTAACTAACGCATGATATCCAGCTTCTTTTGATAAGGAATCATCTACATCAGAAGTCAAAACTTTAATACCCAAAACTAGAATATTGACAGGACGAGATAGTTCGGGTATTGTCAAATTTCTTTGAGCGACAGTTTCTTCTTGACTGAACACTGCTTTTTGTTGTGGTGTTAGTTCAGTCTGTTGTAAAGGAGAAGATACAGACCAGCTAATTGCTAAAATAGCTCCAGCTACAGCAGAAACCACAGACAATCCTGTTAAACCTATTCCAATTAAAATAGCGCGTCCTCGTTTTAACTTTTGAGAACGAGGTTTAATTCTGGGTTTATATTGTCTTCCAGAAGGAGTCGATTGATAAGCTTTTCTTGCTGACACTGGTTTCCTCACACTTGCAAAATAAATTGGTTTTCTCAAATAATGTTAAGTATTTATACACAAAAATTCCCAAGTTAATCAAGACTAATAGAAAAATTACTGCATAAACCTCATTAAATAGAACTAGTCGAACTTGCTTTGATAATGGCAAGAACTTTTAACTAAATAATTAAAAAAAAATTAAATTAATTTCTTTTGATTTTAACTTGTTAACTCGATAATGACAGTAGGTACTACGTCAATTTAGGTGCATTATTTACGTTCAATTGAGTTAGACAATTTACTAATTAATGGCAAACGGATTGATTTTCCTGTAATTAAACGCAACATTAAAACCATACAAGTTAGAAAATAACCGGTAGTAATTAAAGCATTTAAATAAAGCAGCCGAAAAGCTAATAATTCATTGGCTTGAATTGAACCTAAATTAAGTAATAAATAAATTAATAACCAACTCAAAGTTAAAATAAGACATAAACGGCTAGCTTCTTGTTGTTCTCGCTGATGATTAGGACGAGAAATTGTCCAAAGAGCAGGAATAATTCCTACGACTGGCAACAGATATAGCCAAAGTTGTAATTGTCTTTCTGTGATTAATTCTGGTTTATTCATTTAGGTTGAGTTGCTAGCTAATCAGTATTTTAAAAATTACTATTCATGAGAGAAGATTTAATTCAAACTACTACCGCTATTGTCTTGGCTGGTGGTCAAAGTTCGCGGATGGGTAAGGATAAAGCGTTGCTAACCATTAGCAATAGTAGCCTACTAAATCAAATTTGTACTCTAGCTCAACAATGTGCCAGTCAAGTTTATATTGTTACTCCTTGGATAGACAAATATAAGGATATTGTTCCCACGGGATGCACATTAATTCAAGAAACTTTGCTATTACCAAATCATGGCTCTAATAGTCCTTTAATTGGTTTTGCTCAAGGATTACAACAGGTAGAACAAGAATGGGTATTGTTGCTCGCTTGTGACTTACCTCGATTAACTTCTACTGAAGTAAAACATTGGTATAATTACTTACCAGAAATCCCTGACAACGCGATCGCTCTTCTGCCTCGTCATCCTTCTGGTTGGTGGGAACCTTTAGCAGGTTTTTATCGCCGTAGCTGTTTATCCTTATTAGAAGCGTATATTGCCCAAGGTGGTAAATCTTTTCAAGGCTTTTTAAATCAACATTTTGTAGCCCAATTGCCAATTAATAACTGGCAAATATTGTTTAATTGTAATACTCCTGAAGAGCTAGAGATTATTAAATTAGAGTTACAATAAACCATAGCGGTTTTGGCTCAACTGAAGCATTATCTTTGATCGCTCCTACTAATGAACGACAATTGTTTAATTCCCCAAGCAACCGAAGACGGTTCTTATACTTTCTTTTCAGATGAATTTAATGAAGCTTTTCATTCTCACTACGGAGCGAAACTAGAAGCCGAAGTCAAATTTGTTGCACCAACCCAACTAAAAATTAAAGCTACACAATTATCTACTATTCATTTGCTCGATATTTGTTATGGTCTTGGGTATAACAGTGCTGCTGCCTTAGACGCTATTTGGTCAATTCATCCCCATTGTCGAGTAGAATTAATTGGCTTAGAACTAAATCCTGTTGTTCCTAGTAGCGCGATCGCCAATCAACTTTTATCTTCTTGGCACGATCCTATTCCTCAATTATTAGCAGAATTAGCAACAACTCAACAAGTTAATAGTCAATTTTTACAGGCCAAACTCTTACTAGGAGATGCCAGAACTACAATTGGGCAAATTCTGTCACAGCAATGGCAAGCTGACGCTATTTTTCTTGACCCCTTTTCACCACCAAAATGTCCACAATTGTGGACAGTAGAATTTTTAAATTTAGTTGCTAATTGTTTAAAACCCACAGGTAGACTAGCTAGTTATTCTTGTGCAGCAGCTTTTCGTACTGCCTTATCCTTAGCTGGTTTAAAATTTGGCTCTACTTCTAGTGTAGGCAGAAAAGCTCCTGGAACTGTAGCCAATTTTTCTGGAGAAGATTTGCCATTGATTTCGCTTCCAGAACAAGAACATCTTCAAACTCGTGCCTCTATTCCCTATCGCGATCCTACCCTTTCAGAGCTTGCCTTACAAATTCGAGAAAGAAGACAGCAAGAACAAAAAAGCAGTACACTTGAATCAACTAGTCAATGGAAAAAACGCTGGTTAAAATCAACTGCTCTTCCCTCTTACTCAGTAATTCTAAGTAATTAATCTAGATTCATTAAGTAACTGATGTCAAAAATATTAACCCAATGTCCGTAGAAAAGCTGATTTCAAATCGAGAGAAAATTACCATAATGATAAACACAATTATAAAAAAAACCAATATAAAATCTTTTATTTATTATCTAGATCGTAAAACTCAAGCCATGCTTGAAGCATCAATCTATTTAATCATTACTTCACGCTTGTTTTTTGACAGAAACTGAAGGACTGAAAAAGTTTACTAATGCTGATCAAAAGTCTTCAGTAAAAGGGATAATGATGAATCAAATATCTGGGTTACCTCGGTCCACTAACATTAATTTTTCTGCGGTGAATCATTCTAATTATGCTTCGGCTAGGATATTAGTTATTGACGACCATCCTCTTAGTCGCATGACCGCAGTAGATCTGTTGTCATTGGATGGTTATGAAGTATTAGAAGCAGACGGAGAATCTCCAATCGTCGATTTTGTGATCGAACACAAACCAGACTTAGTTCTGCTTGATGTGATGATGTCTTATTTAGATGGGTTTGAACTTTGTCGACAAATAAAACAAGACGAGCGAATTAACGATATACCAATTATTTTGATGGCGGTAGCCGATAATCGAGAATACCGTCGCAAAGGAGTAGAAGTTGGTAGTGATGATTTTCTGGCGAAACCTTTAGACCGTTTTGAACTAGCTACGAGAGTCAAATCTTTAATCCATCAAAAACGCCTTAATGAAGGTTTAGATCAAACTGAACAAGTATTGTTCTCGATTGCTAAAGCAGTAGAAAGCCGTTCTTCAGACAGTGGTTCTTGCGCGAGGATTGCCTCCTTGGCTCAAGCTTTCGGTGAATATTTGCAACTTTCTGAGGAAGAAATCAATAATTTGGTTTTTGCTGCTCATCTTCACGATATCGGTACAATTGCGATTCCTGATGCAGTGATGCTCAAAAAGGGCGAATTAACAGCTAGTGAAACTGATTTAATTCGTCAACACGTTTTGATTGGTGAAAAAATTTGTCAACCTCTTAAAAACCGTCGTGGAGTCTTACCCATTATTCGCAATCATCACGAACGCTGGGATGGTAGTGGTTATCCAGATGGTTTAATAGGTAAAGAAATTCCTTATTTAGCACAAATATTTCAAATTTTAGATATCTATGATGCTTTAACCAGCAATCGCCCTCATAAACAAGCTTATACTCCTGTTCAAGCGATAGAAATTATTACAGAGGAAACTAGTAAAGGCTGGCGCAATCCCAAAATTGCCGAGGCATTTACCGCTTTTGTGCAAACTACAATGCAGCATCAAAACTAATAATTTTTTAACGAGTTTTTGCGATCGGGTCTAACTACAAGCTATACTCCAATCGAATTAACTCAACTCGATCTCATAAGCATGGTAGCGGTAGCAATATTAGCAGCAGGGCGGGGAACCCGCATGAAATCTGATTTACCCAAAGTATTGCATTCTTTAGGAGGGCGATCGCTAGTTGAACGAGTACTAGATAGTTGTCGTTTACTCCAACCAGAAAGGCAAATTGTCATTATTGGTTATCAAGGAGAACAACTAAAACAAGCCTTAAGTTCTCGTCAAGACGTAGAATTTGTTGAACAAACGGAACAATTAGGTACAGGACACGCAATTCAGCAACTACTACCTTATTTACAAGGATTTCAGGGAGATTTATTAGTTCTTAATGGAGATGCTCCTTTATTACGTCCAGAAACTTTACAACATTTAGTAGAAGTTCACCAAACTGGAAAGCACGCAGCAACTCTTTTAACCGCTCATTTACCCAATCCCTCTGGTTATGGCAGAGTATTTTGTGATGGAAATAATTTAGTCAATCAAATCATTGAAGACAGAGATTGTAGTACTGCTCAAAGGCAGAATCGTCGTGTTAATGCGGGAATATATTGTTTTAACTGGCAAAAACTAGCCGAAGCATTACCCAAACTTTCTACAGACAACGATCAACAAGAATATTATTTAACTGAAGTAGTTGATTATCTTGCTCCAGTTACAGCAGTAGATGTAGAAGATTATTTAGAAATACTTGGTATTAATGATCGTAAACAATTAGCTACTGCCTACGATATTCTTCAGGCTAGGATTAAAGACAATTGGATGAAAGCAGGGGTAACCATGATTAACCCCGATAGCATTACGATTGATGAAACTGTTCATTTAGAACCAGATGTCATTCTTGAACCCCAAACTCATTTACGGGGTAACACTAGCATTGCTACTGGTAGCCGAATTGGTCCTGGGAGTTTGGTAGAAAATAGCCAAATTGGGGAAAACGTTACAGTTGTATATTCAGTAGTAAATAATGCCGAAGTAAGTGCAGGTACTCAAATTGGTCCTTATGCTCACTTGCGTGGTGATGTCAAAGTAGGGGAAAGATGTCGGATCGGCAATTTTGTCGAGTTGAAAAAGGCAACCCTAGGCAATAAAACCAACGTTGCTCATCTTGCCTATCTTGGTGATGCGACTTTAGGGGAAAAAGTCAATGTAGGCGCAGGTACAATTACCGCTAATTATGATGGTGTAAATAAACATCCTACCGTCATAGGCGATCGCACTAAAACTGGAGCTAATAGCGTTATGGTAGCTCCGATTACTCTGGGACAAAATGTTACCGTAGCTGCTGGTTCAGTAGTTACTAAAGATGTTCCTGATGATTGTTTAGTAATTGCTCGCGCTCGTCAGAAGGAAATACCTGATTGGCAATTACCAACTAATAGTAATCCGCAAAAATAACTTATTTATTGTTTTTAATCGAGAAAAAATCGGCATCTCTTTAACTCTGAGTATGCCGACTAAACCTGATGAAATCAAAAAACCATAACCAATCAATAACTTTATCCGTGTTTATCTGTAGACGCATTTTTTACTTATTAAGAAAATATTAAAATATTTAGTAACTACGTGGTTTGAAATGGGAACTCTTTAAATAGACAATTATTTTCAAACTAGCGTATGAAACTGTTAAACCCATCAATAGAACAGTTAGTTCAAGAAATAGTAGCTGTAAATCATGCTTGGAAAGAAGCAAAAGAAATATTTAATGATTCTGCTTCGCCTTTGGTAATATCTTTGAGAGATTTAAAAAGTCGCTTGCAGATACGATTATTACGTGATTATGCACCAGAGCAAGTTTATTTAGCTGAAGATAAAGAAGCGGAAAGTGAAGAACTACTATATGGTTTGCTCCTTGTTAACTCAATTGAAAACTGGAAAGACGCTGCACATATTCCAGTAAGAGTAGCACAAGAGCATTTTTCAAATGAAGAAATACAACGCTACATGAAATTTCATTAGTTAAATAAATCGCAATTTCACAACAGCATAATTATTTAAAAACAGGAGTAAATAATGGCACTTTTGCTCAATAACTTACTACTCAACGTAGTTTTTGTTGCTTTCATTTTAACCGTAGCAATTTGGGCTATATGGACAGAAATAAAATCTGTTAATGATTATAAAAAAGAGTTGGAATTAACTGAAGAAGCGATTAAATTTCTCATAGATAATCAGTCAAAACAAGAAATATTAACTCAAAAAGTAGAGCAAAAAATTATTGAATGGTTATCTAATCATGTTGATGGTGAATTTAAAAGCTCAAGATTTATTCCTCGAATAGAACATAATTATTTTGTCTTATTATCGTACCCAACTATTTTAAGTAAACCAGTACCTCGTAGCACGGTTTATTTTGTACCTACATTACTTACAACTTTAGGTATTTTTGGGACTTTTCTTGGTATATCTCTTGGTATTGCTGGAGTAGATCTTGAAAATTTAAGCGATCCTCAAGCAATAGTTGACGCGAGTACTCAATTGCTTTCGGGTATGAAAACTGCTTTCCTCACTTCCCTAGCAGGACTTTCTGGAGCAATACCTTTAATGTTTATTATTGCTCGTCAAACTAAACAAAAAGAAAAACATCGCAATCAACTGCGAAAAGCTCTAAGTGAGGTTGCTTTCTTAGAAACTTCCGAACGTCTTCTTTCTCGTTTTGACCATACATCTAGTCGGGATGCTGCTAAAACACTAGAAGAGGTTGCAAAAAATCTTAAAGGTTTAAATCAATTTCATCCTGATGCGATTGGCAATGCTGTAAAACAGGCACTTGCTTCAGAAAACAGTCTTTTAGTTCAGCAGTTAAAAGAAATTCAGAAACTACAAAAAATCCAAAACGAACAATTTAATTCAGAATCAATCGCTCAAGCAATTAATCAAGAGCTTAAGTTATTAATTAGTCCAATTAGTCAGAAATTAGAAAAAATTGATTATTTAGTAGAAAATACTACTGGTTTACCGCAATTAACTCCAGAAGCGATCGCAATTCAGACAAAACAACAACTCGAACCTTATTTAACTAAGTTACTAGCGAATACAACTAATTTACCTCAATTAACCCCAGAAGCGATCGCTCAAGCGACTACTAATAAATTTACATTGTTACTCAATCCAATTTTTAAAGATTTAGAAAGACTTCGAGAAATACAAGAAACTGAAACACAAACTATCGAATTATTGGTTCAACAACTTCGCAATGAATTAATTGAACCAGTTGTAGAAAGATTAGATCAAAGTGCTAACTTAACTCAAGAAGCTTCTGAAGCTGTTAGAGAACTGAAAAATGAACTAGGCGGTATTACTCAAAGTCTAGCAGGAGCAGTTGAAACGATTCAAATCTTCCAAAAAGACACTCTTACTGAACTTCAACAATTTGCTACTAGCTTACACATTATTCTCAAAGATTTTCGTGAAGAAACTAAAGGTGTTCTAGAGCAAGTGGGTTCAGAAATTAATGAGGCAGTTGCTCAAAGTGTAGCTGGTATGGAAGCACAGAGACAAGCTTTTGCTGAAAGTGCCAATAAAGCAGCTAAAACTTTCCGTGGTATTAGGGAAGACTTAGAATCAGCATTGTCTACTCAAGCGGAACAACAAAAAGCAATGCTGGAGGGAGTTGAGTCCCAGACTAGACAGATTTTATTGGAAACAACCGCAGCTTTTCAAGATCAATCCAATACTTTAAAAACAGTTGGACAAGAAGCTTCTAGTTTAATGAATCAAGCAAAAGATAATCTGCTTGGTACTTTAAACAATATCGATTTCATGCTGCAAAATACTCGTCAGACTGTACAACAAGAGTTAGAAAGATTCCGTCGCGATTATCAAGCTGCACTCTCAGAATTTTTTACTCAACAAAATAACTTACTTAACGATACTTTAGGTCAACAGCGTGAAGGATTAGCTCAAGTAGTTGCTAATTTACAGCATACTTTCGATGAAGAAATTCAAAAACGTCAGGAAATGAGTGAACAAGTCAACCAAAGTTTAGCAAAAATTAAACAGACAGTAGAAACGGTTAGTAATCTTGCCAATACCTTTGGATTAACTTCTGGTGAACGTTTAGGTCAATTAACCGAACTAGCGCGAACTATTGGTAATGAAGCACATCGGGTAGAAAGAGCTTATCAAAACATGACCAATCAATTCAACGATGTTTTAATTCAAGGCAATAAACAGCTATTTGAGTATCTTCAGCAAGTGCATGAATCTTATAGTAGCAACCTGACGGATTTTGATCTAGCTGCTGCTCAAGTCTGTCAAAAACTGAATCAAAATTCTCACGGTTTGATGAGCGTAGCGCAATATTTGGTATCTGCTGCTAATGAACTGAAAAACGGTAAAGGGAGCATTGAATCATGAGTAATTTCCCTGACTATGAAATAGAAACACAATCAGAAGAACAGGATTCTGGAGTCTACTTATCGATTAGCGATTTAATGTCCAGTGTATTAATGATTTTTGTTCTTTTATTTATTACTGTACAAATTCAACTTCAAGTAAAAGTTAATCAAGTAAGGCAATTAGAAATACAACTTCAAGCAGAAATTGACAAAACAAAACAACTAGAAATACAACTTCAGGCAGAAATTGACAAGGCAAAACAGTTAGAAATACAACTAGAAAAATATAAAAAAGCAGTTGATGAACTACCAATTAGAATACTGGATGCTTTGGAAGGAAAAATAGGAGGAAAAGGTTTATTTACAGTCGATCCAGAAACAGGAGATGTGAGTATAGGCGATCGCATTTTGTTTGATGAGGGAAGTGCTGAACTTAAACCAGAAGGTAAAAAGTTTCTTCAGCAATTTATTCCCATCTACAGCAACGTTATCTTTTCAGATAATTTATTCGACCGTCAAATTACTCGTGTGGTAATTGAAGGACATACCAGTTCCAAAGGTTCTGATCAAGACAATATGGAATTAAGCTTGCGGAGAGCTTTAGCTGTTTCTGATTATATTTTGTCCAATCAGCTTAAATTTGCTACTAAAGAACGCTTCAAAAAGAAGATATTAGCATCTGGTCGTGGTGAAATTGATGCTAACCAAAAAATTGATCATGCAAGCGATCGCAGAGTAGTTTTCCGTTTTCAATTCCGTCGAGAAAATTTTGAACAATTTCTTCAATCAAAAGACACTAACAAAAAATAATAATGAATTTTCATTTTTCTCAATTAACTTTACCTCCTCTGAATCAATTTCGTTGCGAAGCATTAATTAAATTAGCAGGAAATAACAGTGAAAATAGTTTTCCTCAACCACTACAAATTCCATCTTGTGTTCCTCAAAGTTTAATAACTCCGCCTCGTAAAATAGATGAAATTATCTCAGATATTCAAAACTCACAAATTGATCGAATAACCTTATTAGAGTGGGTTTATTGCCTTTATCTCAAACAGAAATGGGATTTACAAAATCCAGAACAAGCAGAAAACACTTCTGAGGCAATTTGGAAAGTAGCCAATCATAATGCTTGGTTAAAGCATCGTTTATTTTGGGATTTAGTAATTCATTATAATCAAGATAATCAAACCCTAGCTTCTTCTTTAATTAACAGTTTTAGTATTTTTATTGCTCAAACTAATTCAGAAAAAGTATCAGTACAAATTATTAATATTTTATCTAAACCATTTCCTGCTTCTGAACTAGCAAAATTAAGCTGGCAAAATTTACTTACTCCACGACAACTTTTAACTAATTATCAACTTCCCCATAAAATTAATGCTGTTAAAGAGGCTTTTGATTATGTTGCTATACAATTTACAAAAGCTAAGAATCTTAATTCACAACAAGTTAAATGGTTGCTCAATTGTTTAAAGCAAATGTCTAGAGAACAAGAGCTAAAAACAATAGATTATTTACTTATTAATACTTCTCCAGAAATAACCCACTCTCATTCAGAATTAGCTAGTTGGATATCTCAAAATTATGGTTCAGATGTGATTAATTCCCGTTGGAGTGAACTTTCTTCAACTGCAAAAACTGCTCTTAAAAAATGGATTGGTGCAGTTAATTATCGAGATTTTCAAAAATTAGTTGATGTTATCTTAAAAAAATTATATTTACAAGAATATGAAGCTAAGCGACTGAGAAATAGAAAAGAATTTTGGGCTAATTATAGCGATCGCTTTGAACGAATTCGGATTTTATTACCTCAATCTTCAGTCAAAGTTTTAGAAAATAGTTTTGCCGATCAAGATATCAGTATTTTAATTGAAGATGGTAGCAGTCCAACCGAAGTTTGTATTTTTGATTTTGGTGAATGGTTTATTGTAGAATTTTTTCGAGGGAATGGTAGCGAAACTCGTTTGTTTAAAAATGATTCTATTGTAGAAAAAAAACTTTTTCATTCTCATGAATTATCTGTCAAAAGACTGCGCTGCCTGGGTGGAGAAATTCACGATCATGTGTTTATTTGGCAATATTATTGCGAACAATGGTTGAGAAGAAAAAATATCTTTCCCAATCAAGGTATTACGCGTTTTCTTGGTTTGTCTTTTCTCTATAACCAATATTCTTTACAACAAGGATTACCAGAACCTTCTTGGGAAAATAAACAGCAACGAAGCTACAGATTAGAACAATGGCAAAGAGAAATTAATAGATTAGAACAAGAAGCTAAACGATTTTGCCAAGACAATCAAATTTTTCAATCAGTTTAAAAGACATTCGCGCTTACTTAACTACAATAATTTTTTTAGATGTTTGTGTAGGAGTAATTAATGAATTACCCCTACTTAAAACCCAAAATATTTATTTAATCGCCCTAGATATTTTTACGATTCATTCAGCCAACGCACCGCATCTTTGGCATGATAAGTCAAAATCAAATCTGCCCCTGCACGTTTAAAACTTGTTAAAGTCTCTAAAGTTACTTTTTTCTCATCAATCCAACCATTGAGGGCAGCAGCTTTAACCATCGAATATTCACCAGAAACATTGTAAGCAGCTACAGGTAAATTAGTAATTTCTTTCACTCGCCAAATAATATCCATATAAGATAAGGCAGGTTTTACCATTAACATATCTGCCCCTTCAGCAATATCTAAATATACTTCTTTAAGTGCTTCTTTACCATTAGCAGGATCCATCTGATACGTTCTGCGATCGCCAAATTGAGGAGAAGATTCAGCAGCATCACGGAAAGGACCATAATAAGCAGAAGCATATTTAGCTGCATAGGAAAGAATTGGAGTGTCTTGAAAACCAGCTTCATCCAATCCTTCTCTAATCGCTTGGACAAATCCATCCATCATCCCAGAAGGTGCAATGATATCTGCCCCTGCTTTAGCTTGAGAAACTGCCGTTTTTTTGAGTAATTCTAAAGTTGGATCGTTTAAAACTCTACCTGTTAAGTCTCCTACTTCTAAATAACCACAATGACCATGAGAAGTATATTCACACAAACAAGTATCAGCAATCACTACTAAATCTGGTACAGCTTCCTTAACAGCAGTTGCTGCTTTTTGAACAATTCCACAATCATGCCATGCACCAGTAGCATCTGCATCTTTATTTTCAGGAATGCCAAAGAGAATAATCGCGGGAATTCCCAAATCGTAAACTTCTTTAGCTTCTTCCACAATCTTATCTACGGAAAGTTGATACACTCCAGGCATAGATTTGACTTCTACTGCCACTGCATCCCCTGGTACGGCAAAGAGAGGATAAATTAAATCATTAGCAGTAAGCACTGTTTCTTGCACCATACGGCGCAATTGAGCATTTTGACGTAAACGGCGAGGGCGATTAATAGGAAACATGATCGTATCTGGATTTACTTATCGAGTGATTTTGCAACACAATTTAATTAATATAAAGTGATCTTCTCGCGGAAAGATACCAAGATTAGTACTACTCAATCTTTTGTAACGTTGTCAGATTTGACTAAAATCGCTACAATAATTATTAGAAAATGCACAAGGGGCCGTAACGGTTTCGACAGGTTGGCGAAAGCTAACCCGTGATGCAGGTCGAGAGGGAGTCAACTCTCGGAAATCCAGGCTCAAAACAAAAAAGTAACTGCGAATAACATCGTAAAATTTGAGCGTCAGGCGGTATTAGCCTAGGTCTAAACTAGACTTGCTCGCTTTTAGTTTGACTCCGTTAAGGACTAAAAGTTTAACCCCAACGGATGCATCTTTTATTTGCCTCTGGTCAATTAAAAGGTAAAGACTTTACTAGAGAATCCCGCCATCAGGGATAAGAGATGGTTCCCGCTCTGAGGATCAGAAGAGCTAAACCTGTGAATGAGCGGAAAGTAAATATCCAGTCTGGACAGCAGTTCGACTCTGCTCGGCTCCATTAAAACTTACTTTTATAAATCATCTAGCTCAATTGAAAAAGAGGCTAGCATGGTATACTTTTTAGTCAAAGTTTTGGCTAAATGCTGACGCAGATTAAGCCAATTCGTCAGTTGAATAAATCCAACTTGTCAAACAAAATCAATCATTGTTTGGTTTAACAATAAATCAACCTAAATACAACGATTATTCTTCTAAAGAAAAATTATAAACATCTACAAGTATCGAATAAGTAGCATCTTTACCAGTATTGCGCCATTCTGGTTGATTTTGCTCAATAATACGGACATTTGGTTGAGATAGAGTGAGTTGATAGCTATTCTCGCTGAATTCTCCTCCTCCTACCGCAAAATTCCAATCGGAGGAATTTCTATTTTCTAATCCTTTCAAATAACGAGCTTGATCGTCGATTGGGATCTCATTAACCTGATTATTAACTACTGTATCGGTTTGTGCCTGAGTGCCATTGGCAAATAAATTTAGTTCCAATAGGCTAGAGAGAATGAGAGTACCCGCGATCGCTTTAATGATGCTGCCCATTTGCTGATCTATCAATTGAGACTATATTTTTATGCTAATACAAGACGTTTTTTTATAAAGGTAAATTGAGAAAAATGTTATGGTTTCTTGAATGTATTCTTACTAAATATAAAGAAAAATAACATAGCTCATTACAAGTATTTGTCATCTAGCATAAGTAATACTTTTATTTTTAATATTTATTAATCAAAACCTGTGCTAGCGTGAAAGTAGCAGAACGAGAGATTATGTAATTGCTAGAAAAAGTTTTATTTTAGAGGTAGGACTTAGTTTTAGACAAAAAGATTACCTAAAGTAATACGTAATTTCTCAAGATTAATTAAGGAGGGCTTATGTTTTTAAAACATAAACATAGTGGTGATTTAGTAGAAGTTTTAGATTTGGAAGATATTTACGACCCTTGTAAACAAGAAATTACAGGTCGATTTCATGCTGGAGAAGAAATGCAAGATCCCGAAACTTTTGCCAAATCTAATTTAATTTTTCCTTCAGGTGAATCTTTACCGCTGTGTTGGTTAGATCCTAAATATCAAGAACATTTATCTCCTAAGAAAACTGCAACCAGTGTTTAAGAAACGTTAAAGGTTTATTTTGTCTTACCAAATAAACAGATTTATCTTTTGCCAGGACAATTGAAGGCAATAGTTTGTTGTGTTCTGGCAATTTTATCAGTTTTTTTGCTAAAGATTAATTTGCAGAAGATAATCATTTACATTGTAAAAATCGAGGCTCAATACTTTTGACAAATATTCGTTTAATTAAACTTCATTAAGAAGAAATAAGTATTTAACTAGAGTTTTTGTCCCAATTATTGTAGATTGATATATTCATTTTTCTCTGACATTCAATCATTTTTTTGGGTCAGAAAATAATTACAATGAAATAGCATAAATCAATAAAGGCGATGAGCTTAATGGCTTACACAGCAAATCTCAGTGCCAATCAACAGTTATATCTTGAAAATCAAGGCACTCAAACATTGATTACTTTGATCGGTAGTAGTGCGGGACAACAGCAAAGTCAAAGTAGCAATTTAACCACAGGTATTTGGACGACACCACCCAAATTATTCACCACCAAATTTGGTTTTGTCCTACAGCTAGAGACTGATAGAGGAAAGTATTTTGTTCAAATCCAAGCTAGTGGCATTAATACCCTCACAAACGTACCATCTTTGAATGATGCTGAAACTTTATCCCTTCAAAAAACAGCAGATTCAGCAGCAAAAAGCTCAAGTAAAATTAAGTTTGAACCAATGCAACCAATGAAAATGAGAAATATGTCCATGAACATGAATCCCATGGAAATGCGGATGGGAAATATGTCTATGAAAATGGAAGAAGAAGTAAAATCTACTTCAACACAGCGTTTTTGTACTCAATGCGGTCATCACGTTAAAGATAGCGATCGCTTTTGTGGTAGCTGTGGACATCAATTAAAGGATTAATATTGTACATGACCTATTGCTTGGGGATTATCAATCGCTTTGGAATTGTTATGGCTGCTGACTCTCGCACTAATGCAGGAGTTGATTATATTTCAGCCTATAAAAAGTTGTTCGATCTTTCTTTACCAGGAGAAAGAGTAATTATTATTTGTGCTTCTGGTAATCTTTCGGTAACCCAAGGAGTAATAACTAGGTTAAATCGAGATATTCAAAATCAGCAGGAAAGCAATTTGCATACTCTCTCGACTATGTTTGATGTTGCTCGTTACATTGGTGAGAAAAGTCGAGAAATTCAAAGTATAGATCGTTCTTGGTTAGAAAAAGATCGCATCGATCATAGTTGTAATTTTTTATTGGGCGGACAAATCAAAGGAGAAGAACCCCAATTATTTTTAATTTATCCTCAAGGCAATTTTATTCAAGCAACCAAAGAAACACCTTTTTTACAAATTGGTGAGACGAAATACGGTAAACCTATACTAGACCGCACCATAACTTATGATACACCTTTGAACGATGTTGCCAAATGCGCTCTTTTATCGATTGATTCGACCATGAAATCTAATATTTCTGTCGGCCCACCAATTAACTTAGTCATGTATAAAACTGATAGTTTGGTAATCCGCAATACCTTGCAACTACGTCTAGGTGATCCTTATTTAGCAAAAATTCGCAAGTTGTGGGAAGATTCGGTACGTCAAGCTTTTGAATCTATGCCTAATATTGAATGGCAATATGACTTAGAAAAGTCTACTGATGATATTTTAATTGATTGAATTTTATGAATAATAGCAATATTAGTTATTGTTAAAGCGATCGCTATTCTAATAATATTTACTAAGTAAAAAAGAAATACGCCACTCGCTCCCGTAAGGGTTTTTTGCAAAAAGCTTCTACAATGCTATTCCCCTTGAACTACATGACTGCCATCACCAGCATAATGAACCAACTCTCCTAATTTTTGCCGTAGGGTTTCTAAACCAAACCGCTGACTAGCAGAGATAAAGACTGCTAAAGGAAACTCCTCTCTTGCTCTTGCTAAAGTCTCGCTATCAACTTGGTCTAACTTATTAAAGGCAATTAAAATTGGCCCTGGAGCGATCGGCATTTCTTGTAAAATTTTCATTACCGAACGAATTTGAGTTTCCCAGGCAGGATGAGATAAATCGACTACGTGCAATAAGGCATCTGCTTCGGTAACTTCTTCTAAAGTAGCGCGAAAGGCATCAACTAAAGAAGGTGGTAATTCTTCGATAAAACCAACGGTATCGGTTAATAAAATCGTCCGCGCTTCCCCTGTAACCGCATCAGAAACGACTAAACGGCGAGTAGTCGGATCGAGAGTGGCAAACAACTGATCGGCTGTATAGACATCAGCACTGGTTAAAGCGTTAATTAAGGTAGATTTCCCTGCATTCGTATAACCCGCGATCGCGACTGTGGGAATTTCTTGTTTTTGGCGTTGTTGACGTAAACGGGAACGATGAGCTTGGAGTTGATTAACATCCTGTTGCAAACGAGCAATTCGTTTTTGAATTCCACGTCGTTCGGTTTCAAGTTTAGTTTCACCAGGACCCCTCGTACCAATTCCACCACCTAAGCGTGACATTGCTTGCCCTCTACCAATTAGACGAGGTAGCATATATTCCAATTGGGCTAATTCTACTTGTAATTTCCCTGCACGAGATTGGGCGCGTTGAGCAAAAATATCTAAAATTACTTCAGTTCGGTCTACTACTCTTACTCCAAATTGAGTTTCTAAATTCCGCACTTGAGCAGGAGAAAGATCGCGGTCAAATACGACTAGATTAGCTCCTAGAGTTTGAACTTTGAGAGCAATTTCTTCAACTTTTCCTGCACCGACTACAGTTTGAGGATGGGATTGAGGGCGTTTTTGTTGAATAGTATAGAGAACGTCTCCTCCTGCGGTATCTACTAGGCGCGCTAATTCTTGTAAGGAATTTTCAAATTGTTCCTGACTCATGCGGTCAGTTTGTAAGCCAACAATCACAACGCGATCGCGATCGGCATCTACTTCCTGTCCTAAATATTCTCGCTCAAACTCGGTTTCTAAGCCTTCAACTAAACTGAGAAAGTCTTGTTTACTCAGCAAATCTAGACTTAGAGCAGGAGATACTGACCAATAATCTTGATTGTCCAGATTTAACTCTGGTTGAGGTACTAAATGAGCTAAATAAGTTTCTTTGACGTAACCAGTTGCTCCACCACCCCTTCTGGTTATTCCTGTTCCTGTCAGGGTGAGAATTACTAAAGCATCCAATCTCTGACGTACCATTGCCGTGAGACTAGCTTCTTTAGGCGGTTCTGGTTTGAGTTTGGTGGCAATACAGCGAATTCCACAAAGACGCTCTGCACCGTAACGGGGTAATTCTAAAGGAGGAATTTGGGTTTGATGAGGAGTTCCCACTCCTACACGAATTACTTGTCCGCGACGATTGATATAGGCACAGACAGCTTGATTAATCTCCGTGCTTATTGCTGCTAGTCTTTGAGCAAATTCACTCGTTGTAAAGCGATCGCCAGGCAGCTTCTGATGATACAGTCTTTGTAGCTGCTTGAGTTGACTAGGTTTGAGTCCTTTAAGGTTTCCGTAAATAGTATCGATAGGCTTAATCAGAATCAGGGTCAATTAACTCTATTGTAACGATTTCAGTTTTAATCGTTGAACTGAAGCAAAAAAAAACTTAAGAATTAATTTCTTGCTGATCTTCAGAAGTTTCTAAGGGATTGCGTTTAGAAAAACCCCAAACGAATAAAACAAAGATCAGCGAAATCATTATCCATTCAGGAGGGACTAATTGAGGTGCAATAACTTTTAACAGTAAACGCAAACCAACAAAACCAACAGTAATAAAACCTGCATCTTCTAGATAAGTATATTCTTCTAGCCAACGAATAAATAATCCTGCCAAAAATCTTAAAGTAATAACACCAATGGTACCGCCAACCACAATCAACCAAGTATCTTCAGCTACTGCAATAGCGGTAGTAACACTATCGAGAGAAAAAGCTAAATCTGTGACGGCAATTAGGGGAATTATTTGCCAAAGAGAAGAAAAACTCAAATGGTGATGATGTTCGTTTTGAGTTTCGGGAGTCGTAAAATAATTAAACACTAACCATAGTAAATAAACTGCTCCCAATAATTCAAACTGCCAAAACTTGACCACCCAAGTTGCTGTCAAAATCAAAGATATTCTTAAAACATAAGCAAGTAATAAACCGATATTGAGAGCTTTTTGTTGTTGTTCGCCTTTTTCCAAACTTTGAGCAATGGCAGCTAGCGCGATCGCATTGTCTGCTGATAACACGGCTTCTAACACCACTAAAATTAACAGTACCAAAGGAGTTTTGGCTCCCAAAGTTACTAAAGAATTGGTCACTTGTTCTAGCATTAATAGCTTTTCTCTAAAAAGAATTATTAATTAAATAAAAAGTAAGGTATAGAAAGATTTTAAACCTTTCTACGTCTTTACTTATGCTTTGCTTGAGAACTAGCGATTTATGTTGCATCTTGTAACAAGATGTTTCGTAAGGGGTCAGTTTTGACGCAAAGTAGTTGATAAATCTTTTGATTGTAAGGAGTTAAATTCAATATGCCTTTATCAGATACTCAAGTTTTAGTTGCTTTAGTTATCGCTCTAATTCCCGGAATCCTAGCTCTCCGCCTTTCTACTGAACTTTATAAATCTTAATTGGTAGCGATAATTGTAATTTTTTCTTAGAACAACAGGAGTTTTCCAGGGAGTTGTGGATTTAAGATCTGGTGATCGTCAAAAAAAATTGCTAATCTAAAGACCCAACTCCTGTTTTATTCACGGTGAACCATGATTTCTCGACAACCAAAACCTTCACGAGTTCGTCCTTATAAGTCTGCTTCTCGACAAAAATTTTACACCGAATTAACGATTGAAACTGGAATCAAGCTCATTTTTAACTGCGTCTTAGCCCTTATTGCGATCGCCTCTTTAGGTAAATTGTTACCTTATAACTTTGCTCAACAAACTAAATTAAAAGAATTACGTGCTGAAGTTGAAGAAACCGAAGCTAGAGTGGCAGATTTAAGAGAACAACTTACTTATAATTTTGACCCTGAACAAACCCAAAATTTAATAGAGCAGTATAGTTCTCAACTCGCTCCTAATCAAAGCAAGATTTTTTGGCTCAATCCCAAACAATCACAAGAAAATTAGTGAGTTACTTAATCAAGAAAATTTTTGGCAGGATAGAGTAGCTCATCAAGCCAATTTTGTACTTTTTGTTGATAGTTAATTAAATTAGGGTGTGAAGCTAACAATTCTAAGGCTTGTTGATAATCTGCTACTGCACAATTCCAATCGCCTCTTAAATGATAAGCCCTACCCCGTTCGGCATAAATTCTTTCATGTAAACTATTGCCAATGATCCCAGCAATATCAAAATTTTCTACAGCTAAATCGTATAAGCCCATTTCGCGGAAAGTCACACCTTGATTAATCCAAGCACGGACATTAGCAGGATTTAAATCTAAAGCTACATCATAATCAGCGATCGCTTCGGCTAAATTACCTTGAGCAGCATAACAATTGGCTCGATTATTATAGGCACTATCTAGTTTGGGATCGAGTTTTAAAGCTTGAGAGAGATCGGCGATGGCTTCTGCAATTTGATTGTTGCGAAAATGCATTAGTCCTCGGTTATTATAGTCAATAGCACTATTAGGATGAAGAGCAATTAATTGATTGAGCATGGCGATCGCAACTGCATAGTGACCTTGAGCTACTTTTTCTTCTACTGAAGCTCGCAATTGGTATTCTGATCGTGGAGAATCCAGCGCAGGTAAGGAATTAGACGAATTGAAAGATTGTTCCGCCGTGCCATAGGAGGAAAACCAAGCTGATTCACTCCAACTTAGTTTGCGTTCGTCCGTATCATAAAAATTAGTTTTCATGGCTTTAATTAAACCTTTCTTAAAACTTAGCTTACTATTCGGTATTAAGTTTTGACTCACTCAAGTGTGTCACTGATTCAACTGTCTCACGGTCTGTTTTCTTTCTAGAGAAAGATTTAGTTAAATTTTCCTTGGATACTTTTTTTTTCGCTTATTTTGGAACTTATACATAATTGTAGAGTTCCCGAAAATTATTCAAAACTAACTGGGTTTAATTTTATGGTAATTATTACCAATTAAAAATCTCGCTTGAGAATTATGTTTTGAATCTTAGTTGAGTTATCGATCCCGTAAGGTGTTAGTTATAACAAGGGGCTATCCGCCAAATTTTAGTTAGGTACTGGGGATCACAAGGTTTAGAGCTTGGCTACAAATATATTCCCTTGTTTACATGCCTGGCAGGCAGTCGTTCTCAGCCGAAGTCCGAACTAAAGTGAAGGGTTAGCAAAAAAAAATCTTGAGAGCAAACCGATGACTTTTGTTTGATGCAAAATATATGTTTTTATAACAATTCTTTATTCAGTTGCGCTCATGAACAAGATTTAAAGTTACATTCCTCAACAAGAGAACAAATTTCTTAGTTAATTGATACATTTTGGTGTACTTATGAAAACTGCGACTTTATGGACTGAAGCATCGGATTTAGTCAAAGAAGATTACTGTGTTTTGGGTTTAGCCATTTGCTTTGTTAGAGAAGAGGGAGAAGTACAAGAAGTCAAAATTATTGAACCCATTCCTTCGGCTGCTTTAGAAGCAATTGTTCAAGGAATTCCTACTTCTTATCAACTAGCTTGCGCTAAAACTCTCAATGAAATTGTGGCTGAAGATACTTTTCAAATTCCGAGTGAATTTCCTCAAGCAGCACAATTTTGTGTAAACTTTGCTGAAAGATTGATAGCTGCAACTCGTACTTACAAAAGTCGTCCTCAAGCTCAACAACATATTCCGTTAGGGACAATCAAGCAAGATTTGAACTTTTCCTTAGACAAAAAAAGAGTATTGAATGTGACTAATGTTGTTCGTACTGAAGATAATGTTAAACAGCATAAATATACTCATCAGGTACTGTAATTTTAAAAAAAGATGATCAAAGTTTATGGTGGTGTTCGGAGTCGAGCATCAATAGTGCAATGGTATTTGGAGGAACTCGATGTTCCCTATGAATTTGTGTTGCTTGATTTAGCAGCAGGAGAACAACGACAACCAGACTATTTATCAATTAATCCGATTGGGAAAGTTCCTGCAATTGTAGATGAAAGTTTTCAGCTTTGGGAATCAGGAGCAATCATACTTTATCTAGCGGAAAAGTATGGCAATATGTCAGCTAGTTTAGAAGCAAGAAGTATTATGACTCAATGGGTAATTTTTGCCAATGCTACTTTGGGGGTCGGACTTTTTGTAGAAGTCAATCGCGAGCGCGAAATGCCTAGACTTTTAACTCCACTCAATCAAATCTTAACCAATCAATCTTATTTATTAGGAGAAGAATTGACTGTTGCTGATATTGCTGTCGGCTCAATTCTGGCGTATGTTCCAATCATGTTAAAGGTTGACTTAAGTGATTATCCAGCAGTATTAAGTTACATTAAACGGATTTCAGAGCGACCAGCTTTCCAAAACACTATTGGCAAGAGATAAGTTTTGAAGTGAGATTTGCTCATCACTATCAATTAAAAAACGTAGTGCAATCCTTAATTTGGATTGCTTTTTTTTACCGCAACATCTTTTAAAAGTAAATGATTAAAATCACTGCCTAGGTACAATATTTACGTTAATTTACTTAGTAATAAACACCAATAATAAATTTTTATTACTGAAAAACTAATTAAATTAATTTATAAATAAAAACCTATGGCTAGCTCTATTCTTAATTTATCCAGCTTAAATGGTGTTAATGGCTTTATTCTTAAAGGTTTAGAACAAGACAGTCGTTTCGGAGATGTTGTAAGCAGCGCAGCAGATTTAAATAGTGATGGTTTAGCTGATTTGATTATTGGTGCTAAAGATGCCAATCCCAATAGCAAAGAAAGTGCTGGACAAGTTTACGTAATCTTCGGGAAAAATACTAGCTTTACTGGTTTTTCTTTATCTAATCTTGATGGTACCAATGGTTTTGTTATCAATGGGATTAATGCAGGGGATAAACTTGGTAGTGCGATCGCTTCAGCGGATTTGAATGGTGATGGTTTAAGTGATTTAATTATTGGTGCTAATAGTGCAGATGCTAATGGCATCAGTAAAGCGGGAAAAACTTACGTTATTTTTGGCAAAACTAGTGGTTACAGCAGTAGCTTTAATTTATCGACTCTTAATGGTACGAATGGTTTTGCTATCAATGGAGTTAATTCGGGAGATTTTTCTGGTAGCGCGGTTAGTAAGGTTGGAGATCTTAATGGTGATGGCATTGACGATTTAGTGATTGGTGCTAATTTCGCCGATACAAACGGCATTACTAATACAGGAAGAATGTTACGTTGTTTTTGGTAAATCAGGAGGATTTGGCGCGAATTTTAATCTCTCTAGTCTCAACGGTACTAATGGTTTTGCGATCGCTGGTATTAATAAAGATGATTATTCTGGTATTTCCGTAAGTGGCGCAGGCGATGTTAATGGTGATGGAATCGATGATGTAATTATTGGTTCTAGGAATACTGGAGAAACTTATGTTTTATTTGGTAGCAGCAATGTTTTTCCTACCAGGATTAATCTTGCTAATTTAGAAGCTAATCAAGGTTTTATTCTCAAAGGTTCTAATGCAGAAGATTTAGCTGGTAATTCTGTAAGTAGTGCAGGCGATGTCAATGGTGATGGCATCGATGATTTAATTGTCGGCGCACCTCAAGCTAACCCGAACTCAGTCCGTGATGCTGGCGAAAGCTATGTTATCTTCGGTCAAGACCAACGTTCTTTGACTATAGCTGATTTTACTCGCGGTCCTGGTCAATTTGTAAACAGTTCTGGTGTTGCAAAAAAAATTCTGATCCAGCTTAATAATGGGGAAGGAGTTACTAAGATTGATTTTACGATTTCCTATAATCCTCAATTGCTTGACATCACTGGATTAAGTTTAGACAGTAATCTCTCTACTGATGATTGGACAGTTTCAGTAAGCAAAGATATTACTGGTCAACTAAAAGTAAATTTAACAGGAGATGCCTTAGCTAAAGGTGTAGCCAATCTAGCTTATCTTAATGCTAAAGTTCTCAATTCAGCTACTTACGGTGCAACTAATGCGATCGAGTTAGAATCAATTGAACTTAATGGCGGAAGTTTTAATGTTGTTGGTGATCGAGTTACTCATCTAGTTGCTTATTTAGGAGATGCCAATGGCAACCGCAAGTATACTTCGGCTGATGTAGTCGCAATTTCTCGTTTAGCAGCAGGATTAGATAGTTCCCTGTCGGCATATTCAGGAATAGACCCTTTGTTAGTTGCGGATATCAATGGAGATGGAACTATTTCTGCTTTAGACGCAGCTTTAGTTGCCAATGTAGTTAATGGTTCAACTAATTCGTTTATTCCTTCTCTACCATAACTATCTGAAATACTTAAAACCGCTAGGGTAATTAAGAGTTACGCTTAATCTAGAGTAATTTCTGGCTACCCTTTAATAATCAAATTATCTTGTTTTAAGCTAATTTTTTATCAATAATTAGATTGATCTACTTATAAATTTGGTTGTTATTGAAAGCAGAAGCAGATCTTCACAAGTTCCTCAAACTATTAATTTATAAAATTAAAGATTCTAATTATTGTCACTCGCTCAAAATAAACAAGCAAAAACTAATTTTCTATCTGACTGTTAAATGAAATATAAGTAGGAGAATTATTTATGTTTAATAAAATTTTAGTGGGAATCGATCGCTCTTCTATTGGCAAGCAAGTATTTGAAGTTGCTCTGTCTTTTGCTAATGCGACAGGTGCTAATTTAATGTTAGTACAAGTATTGTCAGACCGCGAACAAGATTATCCTCAACTTCCTGCTTACTCTTACTATCCGATGTGGGACGAACAAACTGTCAGAATTTATCAAGAACAATGGGAAGATTATAAAAAGCAAGGTATAGAAATTCTGAACAATCTAGCTCAACAAGCGACTGAGGTAGGAATTCCTACAGAATTTACTCAGATGTCTGGGAGTCCAGAACGCTCTATCTGCGAAATAGCTCAGACATGGGAAGCAGATTTAATCATTGTTGGTAGTCGAGGTTTAACTGGAATCAAAGAAATGTTTTTGGGTAGCGTCAGCAATTATGTAACTCACCATGCTCCCTGTTCAGTATTGATTGTCAGAGATAAAGACGCTTTACCAGTTCAATCAACTCCAACAGAATCAGCAACTTCTAGTTTTTCTTAATCACGTT
Source organism: Stanieria sp. NIES-3757 (assembly GCA_002355455.1). Classification (NCBI taxonomy): domain Bacteria; kingdom Bacillati; phylum Cyanobacteriota; class Cyanophyceae; order Pleurocapsales; family Dermocarpellaceae; genus Stanieria; species Stanieria sp. NIES-3757. The sequence goes on along the minus strand of AP017375.1, from coordinate 1,306,861 downwards.
AATGTTCAGAAAAATTTTGGTAGCTATCGACTATTCTTCCCAAGGAAAGAAGGTATTTGAACAAGCTTTATCTCTAGCTAAAGCTACAAAAGCTCATTTGATGTTGCTCCAAGTTCTTTCTGTTGAACAAAACGATTATCAATTATCCTTATCTGTTGCCAAGTGTCAATCGGAGTACAACTTTGACTCTGAACTATTTCTCAAAAAACAGCAAATCTGTCGTCAAGAAGGATTAGATTTTTTGCGATCGCTAGTAAAAAAAGCTACGATTGCAGGAATAAAAACTGAATTTAGTCAAGTGATGGGTAGTCCTTGTCAAATTATTTGTACTTTAGCTAAAACCTGGCAAGCTGATTTAATTGTGATTGATTCTCACAGTTATTCTTCTTTACATAAAGTTGGTTTGAGTGGCGTAAGTAATTATGTAACTTATCATTTACCTTGTTCGGTTTTAGTTCTGGTTTAATAAGAAAAGGATTGAAATAGCTCAACACTACAGCTTAATTATTGTGACAAAAATCCTTGGTAGTTTAATTTTATTTTGGTTCAGTTTGATTATTTGGTTGAGTAGTAATTTTTTAAGCGAGCCAACTTTAGCTGAAGAATTAGGAGCTTATCCTTTCTGCGAACCTTCGGCATTGATAAAAATTAATTGTCCTAATCAAGATGGTAATTGTTTGCTTGTAGGAGATAATGAGGTAAATGATTCTGTGTTTGTCTATCCCATCGACTCAGAAAAATTTAATTCTGATACTCAACAAATTATAGCTTTTGATAATTTTAAAATTAAAGATTTAGAAGCGATTGCTTCTCTCAATAATCATCAATTAATTTTGTTTGGTTCTCATAGTCGTAATACTAAATGTTCTGTTAAAAAATCAAGAAAACGATTTGTTGTCGCTGAAATTGTTCGTAATCGTCTCAAACCATTAAAACAAGTTGAAGCAAAATTTAAATTGAATTCTCAAAAATTATTTAGTAAAGACATAATCAATCAAAATAAAATAATTCAAGCTGTTAGTCAGGCAATAGATAGTGCTGAACAAGCTGCCGATCTAGCAGAAGGAAACTTTGAGCTATGTCAACAAATTAATAGTTTTAATATTGAAGGAGTAGTAGCTATTTCTAACTCATCTAATACTAATAATGTTTGGGTAGGACTGCGATCGCCTTTGGTTAAATTTCAAGAAAAAAACTGGGCAATTCTTTTACATTTAAAGAATTTAAATCAATTTCAATTTGATGTAGTAGCTCTTTTAGATTTACAAGGGAGAGGTATTAGAGAATTAACTTTTAATAATAATTTTATTTGGGGAATTGCTGGAGGGCCAGAAGACGATCTGGATAATTTTTTCTTGTGGAATTTTCCTGTTGAATTATTACAAGCAAATCCCACTATCGAACCCAAAATCATTAAATCTCTTCCTTCTTTTGTCGAAGGTTTAGCTATTGTTGATAGTAAAGCTTATTTTGTTATCGATGGAGATTTAGGCGATTCTAATTCTCAATGTCAAATACCAGGTAAGTATCAGATTATAAATCTGAAAAAGAATTAAAGGGTTTCTCATATTGGTAAGGTACACCATTACCAGTTAACACTTATAAACTAGCAAGTTATCAATCGACAATCAACGATCAATCATTAACACTACCAACCGATAACTCTATCTGTGTTTATCTGAGTTTATTTGTGGATGAATAATTAACAATTAACAATCAACTTTAATCGGCGATTAAAATATATTTGACAAATTAAACCAAGAATTTACTAAATAGAAAATAAGAGAAAACTGTTAAACTCATCAAGTACAAACACCTAAAAACTTTAGATCATTGCAATCAATCAGACATAACAATCTATGGGAAGCGAAAGAATTACACTACTTTCTCAACGAGAAATTGACAAAATGCGTCAAGCAGGGCGTTTAGCAGCCCAACTTCTAGATCATCTTGCGCCAATGGTTAAACCAGGAGTAAGCACCTTAGAAATTAATGATGAAGCCGAAAAATGGACACAAGCTCATGGTGCTAAAAGCGCGCCTCTAGGATATCATGGGTTTCCTAAATCTATTTGTACCAGTATTAATGAAGTGATTTGTCACGGTATTCCCAATGCCAAACAAATTCTTCAAGAAGGAGACATTATTAATATCGATGTGACTCCAATTCTCGATGGTTATCATGGCGATAGTTCCAGAACTTTTTTGGTTGGTACTCCATCTCCTGAAGCCAAAAGGCTTGTAGAAGTGACAGAAAAATGTTTGAAATTAGGAATTGAGGCAGTTAAACCAGGGGCGAGAATTGGTGATATCGGAGCAGCAATTCAAGAATATGCTGAAGCTAATGGTTTTTCAGTAGTCAGAGATTTTGTTGGACATGGAATTAGCCATATTTTCCATACAGCTCCGCAAATTCCTCACTATGGTACTAGAGGAAAAGGTAAAAAACTCAAACCAGGAATGGTGTTTACGATTGAACCGATGATTAATGAAGGGACTTGGGAAGCAGTAGTCCTTGATGATGGTTGGACAGCTATTACTAAAGATGGTAAGTTATCTGCCCAGTTTGAACATACGCTCGCAGTTACAGAAGATGGAGTAGAAATTCTGACACTGACAGATTAATATTCCGAACGGCGAACGTTAAAGCAACACCACTCTTGTCGCTTCCACAAAGCGGCAATTGTCCAACCTTGTCCTTCTACTGCATCAGCAATACGATCTGCTTGTTCGACTAAAATACCGCTTAAAATTGCCCAACTGCTTTTGGTAGTAAGAGCATCAAACTGAGGAAAGAGTTCTACGATTGTATCAGCTAGAATATTGCAAACAATCCCATCAAAGCTTTGGTTTAACTCTTGGAGTTTTTCAATACTACCGTGATGAATGAGTAAACGTTGTCGATCAATATTGTTAAGTTGACAATTGCTACGACAGGTTTTAACTGCTAAAGTGTCGGTGTCAACAGCATAAACTTGTTTTGCTCCTAACAAAACTGCCCCAATCGACAAAATTCCCGAACCACAACCGATATCAGCAATGGTTAGGTTTTCTGCGCCTTGGGATAAACGCATTTCCAAAGATTCTAAACACAGTTGGGTGGTGGGATGAGTACCTGTACCAAAAGCTGCCCCTGGATCGAGACGGAGAACAAGTCTGTCAGTTTCTGAAGGAAGTTCTAACCAGGCAGGATAGATCAAAATGCGATCGCCAATCTCGGCGGGATGCCAATGCTCTTTCCAACTACTTGCCCAATCTTCCTCATCGATCAAATTCCAGTTGATTTGGGGAAGAGAAGCTTCAATTAGGGTAGCATCTTGCTTTAACCATAACGACAAAGCAGATAAATCCATTAATTTAGCTGAAATTTCGGGAATATAAGCTTTAATAAGGTAATGCTCTTCTGTTACTTGAGTAGCTGTTCCTGAGCAGCCAAATTTTTCGAGTCGCCAGAAGACAGATTCTTCTAGAACTGGCTCACAGAGTACGTTTATTTCCCACCAGCGATTAGACATTGATTATTTTTGGGATAGTGAACTTAACAATGTAGGAGGCTGAGGGGTTAATAAACCCCTTAACTTTTGCTTACTGTCAACTATGAAAGCTTGACCGTGTAAGCATCTGTGATGCCAGCTATTTTAATCACTTCTCCCAAAATTCCTTCTGGTAAAGGATCGTCAAGGCTTAAAACCATTACGGCATCACCACGCACAATTTTCCGTCCAACTTGCATACTGGCAATGTTGACATTGTAACTACCTAATAATGACCCAATTTTTCCAATAATGCCAGGCATATCTTGGTGCAAAGTAAATAGCATATATCCGCTAGGAGGAACATTAATAGGAAATTCATCTAAATCAGTAATCCGAATTTCTCCGTCCCCGAGTAATGCTCCTGTCACAGAATGTTTACCATTAGAACCTTGAGCTTCTAAATGAATTGAACCACCAGAATAATCCTTTACAGAACTGTCTCTAGTTTCAATGACTCTGATTCCTCTTTCTTTGGCTTCGATACTAGCATTGACGTAATTTACTCTTTCTCTTAGAGCTTGAGATAAAAGACCTTTGAGTGCGCCTACAATGAGAGGTTGACTGTCTTTGGTCGCTAGTTCGCCTTGGAGAGAGATATTGAGTTGTTCAATTCTGCCTCCAGCGAGTTGTCCAACCATGTTACCCAAAGTTTCTGCTAACTGTAGATAAGGTCGGAGTTTTTCCATCACATCGGGGTTGAGTCCAGGAATATTAACTGCGGAGCGAGCAGGTAAACCTAATAAAACATCCCGAATTTGTTCGGCAACATCAATAGCAACATTAACTTGAGCTTCAGCCGTCGATGCTCCTAGATGGGGAGTGAGTACTACATTAGTACCCAACTCGGTTAAAGGAGATTCTCCTAAAGGCTCATTAGCAAATACGTCTAAAGCTGCACCAGCAATTTTTCCTGCTTTGACAGCTTCTGCTATCGCTGCTTCGTCAATGATGCCACCGCGAGCGCAATTAACAATCCGAACTGTAGGCTTCATTTTAGCCAAAGTTTCAGAATTGATTAAATTAGCAGTTTCTGAGGTTTTTGGCACGTGAAGAGTGATGTAATCTGCTTCTCGAAACAATAAATCTAAGTCCACCAAACGACAACCAAGTTGTTCTGCTCTTTCAGTAGAAATAAAAGGGTCATAAGCTAAAATTTTCATACCCATTGCTCTAGCAACGGTAGCTACGTGCGCCCCAATTTTTCCTAAGCCAACTACACCTAAAGTTTTTTTGTAGACTTCTGCGCCCACAAAACGCTTACGTTCCCATTTCCCAGCCTTCACAGATTGATTAGCATCAGGAATTTGACGGGATAAGGATAACATCATTGCTAGAGCGTGTTCGGCAGCAGCAATAGTGTTACCCTCTGGAGAGTTGACAACGACAATACCTTGACGAGTAGCAGCAGGAACATCAATATTGTCTACTCCTACTCCTGCACGTCCAATAATTTTTAAATTAGTACCTGCTTCAATTACTTTTTGGGTAACTTTTGTTCCAGAACGAAGCATCAAAGCATCATATTCGCCGATGATTTTGACCAGTTCTTCTACTGGTAAACCAGTTTTGACATCTACTTGAGCAACCTGAGAGAGGATGTCTATTCCAACTTGGTCGATGGGATCGGATACAAGAACCTTTGCCATAGTCATGAAATCTTTCTGTTTCCTTATGTCTGTAATTCGTCTTGGTTTTGCGCTTGGTGTAATTTAAAAAGTCTTAGTTAACTTAATTTATAGGCAAACACTAACGCTATTCCATCCTCTTACCCAGGCTGTACCTTGAGAAAGTGGAGGTTTTGTTAGCCAGATTGGTGACTTGCGAGTGCAGTAGCTTATTGTAATGGTAAAGGTGGCTTTAATTATGTAATTCTTGAAAAGATTTCCAATTTGTATCTAGTTTATACATAAAGTCACTGGTCACTGTAGAGATGTAACATGTTACGTCTCTATTCCATACAATCGTATAGCTGATAACGATAGCCTGTGGTTTTACGTTTGAAATTGGTTTCGGCATTACATTGAAATTGTTCTAAGTTGTTTAGATCGGAAAAATTAACTAGCCAAAGTTGAAAAGGACGAGAAATTGCCGCGATCGCTTGTTGTAAAATTGAACTGGCTATTGTTAAATCTTTTTCTGGTTGATGAATTAATAAAAACTGGGGTTGAAAGTCCAATCGATTTTGTTTGATTAGTTCTTGAAATTGCCAAGCAATACTCATCATTTCTCCTGTTTGTCCGTGAGTTTGATGTAATGTAGCAATGACAATGGGCGTTTGAGTAGATACTTGTTGATGAGCTTCAATTATGACAGGAACAACTAAATCAGGGCGTTCAACTTTTTGAAAAGCATAGTTATTAGTAATCGTAAGAGAGCCGACAATTCCCATCAGAATAGTTATGCCAATTATTTTTTTTCCTTGAGGTTTAAACCAAGAATGTTGTCGAGTAGGTTCTTGCCAATAAAGACTAAGGATTACACTGAGTAAAAGCAAAATAACAGGATAATAAAAAAACTGAAAGCGAGCAGACAGAGTTAAATCTGCTTTAAAAACAAAAGTAATGATTAGAATTAAAGCGATCGCGGTTAAACTGAATCGCCATAATACTGTAGTTGATAATTTAATTGATGGCAATTTTTGGGCTTGTCTGAAATTTCTAATCCAACTAGGAACTAACCAAATTAATAAAGCTAAAATTATGATTCCAGAAATAATACTTACCCAATCGGAAACACCTTCTATTGGTAAAAGAAATACCATCGTAATGAGCCAGACTAATAATCTTACGATTGGTTCAAAAAATTGGGCTAAAGTATTTTCATTAAATACCCAGCTAGTTAGTTGATTATCAGGAATACTACGCCAAGTATGAATCCAAACCGAACAACTAATAATTGTTCCTATAATCGCTAAATAAATTTTTGACCAAGAATTGTTGAGAATATTTTGGGGATTATTGCTAAAATCTCGCCACCAAAAGATGAATAAAACTACAATTTCTGTGACTAAAGTTAAACCAAAGAAATAATGAGTAGCAACTCCTAATCCATTAACTACAATCCAGGGACAAACTAGGAAGAGAGAAATAGATTTTTTTTCTTGTAAATAACGAACTGCTATGGACAAAAGAGTTAAAGAAACAATAACCCAGAGAATCACTAAAGTATAGTGACGGGCTTCTTGTGATAAATAAACTCCGTAGGGAGAAACAGCCATTAATGCTGCTGCTATTTGTCCAATTATCAAAGAACGAAATAATAACCAGCTACAACCAAACATCACAGGAATCGCTACAATTCCTAAACACGAACTTAAAGCTCTACCCAACCAAATTGAAACTAAACCAACATTAGGTGAAAATAATTTTAACCACCAATGATTGATAACAAAATAAAAAGGTGGATGAGTACTTTCTGTTAATAAATGATTGATAACATCTTGAGTTTGTTGAGTAAAACTTAATTGTAAAGGTGATAATAAAGTATCAAGATTGATAACTCGATCTAAAGGTACAGTCTGAAAACTGTTACCCAAACTAAATACTAAAGTTGCCCATTCATCCGACCAAGGAGGTTTTGATTCTAAATTAGTAAAACGTAGTGCTGTTCCTAGTACAATCCAACCTAGCAATAGTAGTAAATGAATTGAAGACTTTTTCATTAAATATGTTGTTTGTTTTTAATGTCAACACTATAATAGGCTTCATTTTAGCTGATTAGTTCCACCTAATTTTTTCTCAATTATCTAGTTAATAATTTTGGGTTGGTGGATAGGCTCAATTCTAATAACTTAAGGGTAAAACTAATTATCAAATGCTTATAATTAAGTAGCTAACTGGACTCGACAGACAAAACCCAGCCTCATCTAAATATTTCAAGTCTATAGACATCTCCAAAATACAATCACAACTAGAATATTAGGAAGAGAGCGAGCAAAAATTGGGCAAACAAGCATCTTCAATGAGTAACTGTACCTGGGAATACATTAAGCAACATCCTCAAGAAGTGAAACGGCTATTAAGAATTAGTTATGAACAGCTTGAACAACTAATTGAACAAGGAAAAATGCTACACCAAATCAAACAGGAGAAGAGTGAAAAACAAAAGAGAGGTGTTGATTTGGTTTTTTTTCTATTGCTCTGTCTGGTTCTTTTCCAGCGAGATATTTTTTTTAAGATGCTTCAAAGAGCGATCGCGTACGCGCCTGCGGAGCAGACCGCAAATGCGCCTCGGCTGCGCCGAGATCGCAACTTAAATCTACTGCTCTTTCCTGCTCAATGATAAATTATTCTAAGTTGCCGAACAATAAATTGAAAGTGTGAATGTCTTAGAATTTTCATTGCTGGTTTGGGTGTGCTCCTTTACTGCTGGTTTTGTTGGAGCATTGACAGGCTTAGGTGGCGGAGTTGTAATTGTTCCTCTCTTAACTGCTATTTTTGGCGTTGATATTAGATATGCTGTTGGTGCTTCCTTAGTATCTGTTATTGCGACTTCTTTAGGTGCAGCATCGACTTATATTAAACAAGGCTTAACTAATTGGCGTTTGGGTATGTTTTTAGAAGTAGCTACAACTATAGGAGCCTTAGTTGGAGCTTTTATGGCAACTATAGTATCTGTCAAAGCGTTGAGCCTCGTGCTTGCAATAGTTTTAATGTATTCAGCCTTAGTGTCACAACAATCTCCACCAGAAAATTTAGACAACCAAATAAGTAACCCGTTAGCGGACAATTTGAAATTGCATGGAACCTATCCCACTCCTGAAGGGATAATCTCTTACCAAGTTAATTTTGTCCTAGCTGGTTTTGGAGTGATGTTAACCGCAGGAGTAATTTCTGGTTTACTAGGAATTGGTTCGGGAGCATTTAAAGTACTGGCTATGGATCGAGTCATGGGTATTCCCTTCAAAGTTTCTACCACTACCAGTAATTTTATGATTGGTGTAACCGCAGCAGCTTCAGCCGGAGTTTATTTGGCACGAGGTTACATCGATCCAGGATTGTCAATGCCTGTAATTTTAGGAGTACTTCCTGGTGCTTTTTTGGGGGCAAGAGTTTTGCTTGGAACTAAGACACAGGTTTTAAGAATGATTTTTAGTTTGGTGTTAGTGACGATGGCTTTTAAAATAATCTATAACAGCTTTGCTGGAGAAATATAGGATGAATAAATTTGGCTCTCGTTTTTGGTGGTTTTCTTCTGCCACAAATAAAGAAGAAATCATTTCATCTTCATTGCCTCCGAAAGATTCTACCTCTGAGTTGCCAAACTTAACCATCAATGAGCTTACGAAAATTGAGCCTCAATTAAAGCCTAGCCAAAATCTTTTTAAAACAGAAACAGAACAGCAACTAGAAGCTTGGCTTAGTAAAATCTTGAAAGCTGGCGTACTGCTTGCTAGTACGGTTGTGTTGCTAGGAGGAATTTTATATTTAATTCGTCATGGGAATGAACCTGCTGATTATAAAATTTTTCACGGAGAGCCATCCGATCTTTGTTTTCCCTCAGGTATAGTCAAAGCTGCTTGGCGTGGTAGCAGTCGCGGTATCATTCAATTTGGACTGTTACTACTGATTGCAACGCCCATCGCACGGGTAGCTATTTCTCTGTCAGCTTTTTTAAAAATGAGGGATTTTAATTATGTCGCGATCGCTTTACTGGTTTTGATTAGTCTGATTTATAGTTTTTTAAAAGCATACTACTAACCGCAACTGTTAGTAGTGCCATAATTGAATCACTTTATCTTCTAGAACGTTTGCGGAGACGGTCGATAATTACCGCCACAATAATGACCAAACCTTTGACCACTAATTGCCAGAAGTAAGACATATTTAAGAGGGTCAAACCATTGTTGAGAACGGCAATGATTAATGCACCGAGAAGCGTACCAACAATCGTACCGATCCCACCTGTAAAGCTAGTTCCACCGAGAATAACAGCAGCGATCGCATCTAATTCGTAGCCCTGCCCTAGCATACCAGTGGCACTGTAAAGACGGCTGGCACTCATAATCCCTGCCAAACCCGATAGCAATCCACTGACACCATAGACAAATAGCAGCACGCGATTAACTTTAATCCCTGTCAGTCGTGCTGCCCGTTCGTTACCGCCCACAGCGTATATTTGTACCCCTAAAACAGTCTGTCTTAGGACAAACCAACTCACGGCTACTGTTAAGAGGGCGATGATTACCAACCAGGGTATGGGCCCTACATAACTATTACCGATCCAAGCAAAATTAAGATTGCGGTTAATCACCGTTGTGCCGTTGGCAACTAAATAGGCAGCACCCCGCAGGGCTGTTAACGAACCCAAGGTGACGATAAAAGGCGGAAGATTTAAATAGGTAATCAGCGCGCCGTTGGCTAAACCTAACAGCAACCCAGTCAACAAAGCAGCAGGAACTGCAAACCAACCTAAAACGGGAATTAAAGATACCAGAACTGCAACTACGGCAGAAACCGCTAAGATCGAACCTACAGAAAGGTCAATCCCCCCAGTGAGAATAACAAAAGTCATCCCCGTTGCCAGGACAATATTAATTGATGCCTGACGTAAGATATTAACCGCGTTACCTGCGGTCATAAAATTGGGACTAAGAAGAGCAAATAAGATGCAAATTAGGATCAGAATTGGTAAAATCCCTGCCACCTGGAGTAAGTTGTTCAGGGAGCGACGCCGTTCTGACTTGGGCTGTGTTCCCGCTCTTTGGTTGACAGGTCTTAAACTTTGTCTCATGATGCTAGTACCTCCGTTGCTCCAGTTGCATAGTGCATAATGTTTTCTTGGGTAATCTCTTTACCTGGACTGTCATCTAAGTCGCCTACTAACTCTCCTTCACGCATCACCAAAACGCGATCGCTCATACCGATCACTTCTGGTAGCTCGCTGGAAACCATTAAAATTGCTACGCCTTGGGCTGCCAAATCGCTAATAATGCGGTAAATTTCGCTCTTAGCACCGATATCTACTCCCCTGGTTGGTTCATCCAACATCAAAACTATAGGTTTAATTGCCAGCCAACGGGCTAATAGTAGTTTTTGCTGATTGCCACCAGAAAGATCCACCGCTCTAATTTCCAAATTGGCAAGTCGGATATTAAAATCTTCCACCGCTTGTTTAGCTATCTGATTAACCGAACCCCAGTTAACCATGCCTGCCTTGGCATCCGTTTTTAATCTATTCAGACCAATATTTTTACGGGAACTCATTTCCAGAAACAAACCTTGGTCTTTGCGGTCTTCTGGGACATAACCAATTCCAGCAGCGATCGCATCACCAGGGGAATTTATTTTCAGTTTTTTACCATTGAGCCAGACTTCACCGCTTGCTTTGGGGTCTGCCCCAAAAATCAGTCGAGATACTTCTGTGCGTCCTGCACCCACCAGTCCTGCTAAACCAAGAATTTCGCCTGCATGAAGTTGAAAACTAACTGGTCGTATTTTACGTCCATCACTGATATTTTTTACTTCTAGAACCACCGCACCGAGATTATTTCTTCGTTGATGCTCGTAAAAATCCTGCATCGAACGACCAACCATCATCTGTACCAAACGTTGGGGAGAAATTTCTTCTCTGGTGAGACTGCCAATATATTGACCATCCCGTAGGACGCTAATACGGTCAGCCAAAGCATAGATTTCTTCCATTCGATGGCTGATATAAATAATTGCAATGCCATCATTACGGAGTTTGCGAATTACTTCAAATAAACGCTCGGTTTCGCGGTCGGATAGGGCTGCAGTTGGCTCATCCATGACTAAAATACGGCTTTTGTCTTTTAATGCTCGTGCGATTTCGACTTGCTGCTGTTCTGCGATCGCCAGAGTTCCAACGATAGTATTTGCACCAAAAGTCGCTCCTAAGCTATCTAGCACTCGCTGTGCTTCAGCTTGCATAGCTTTGCGGTCTAAAAATTGACCTTTTTTTAACTCGCTACCCATAAACATATTTTCGGTAACGGTTAAATTGGGTGCGACATTTAATTCTTGATAAATTAGATTAATACCTGCTTGTCGTGCTGAAGCTGGATCGCTAATCTTGGTTGGAATACCATTGATGCGAATTTCGCCTTCATCGGCAATGTAAGCCCCAGCTAGGATTTTCATTAAAGTGCTTTTACCTGCTCCATTCTCACCCATCAGGGCGTGAACTTCTCCTGGATAAATCGTTAGATTAACATTTTGTAAAGCCGTGAACCCGTGAAACCGCTTGGTAATCCCATACATTTCTAATACAGGGGTAACGGCTGATTTGCCATTAAGATCTGTTTCAATATTTGTGGTCATTAGCCAATCCTGTTAAAAGAATTTTAATATCGCTACGTTGAAATAAGTTATGTAATTTCCGTGCTTTTAAATTAGAAACAAAAGTATTACCTATTACTTATTACCTATTACTTCCTGATAACTGATAACTGATAACTGGTAATTGGTAACTGGTAACTGAGAACTGCTCTACCACCCTTCCGCCGTATCAACATTTTCTTTGGTAATTAATTTGACTGGGATTAAAATGTTGTTTGACTCTGGTTTTTGACCATGGATAATGTTATTCCCTACTTGAACAGCTTTTTCAGTCATGCCTCTAGGATCTTGAGTCGCTGTGGCAGCATAAACACTATCCTCAGAAGCGATCGCTTCAATTGCTTCTGGCGCACCATCAACTCCAACAATAAAAAAGTCATCTCGTTTGGCTTGGTTAGCAGCTAAATCCGCTCCTACACCACTCGGATCATTAATGGCAAAAACTGCATCGATATTGGGAAAAGTAGTTAAAAGATCGCTCATCACTCTCAGTCCGCCATCCCTACTTCCTTCGGCATTCTGGTCTTTGGAGAGGATTTTAATATTAGGATATTTGGATAACACATTTAAACAGCCGTCCACTCTTTGAATGACTGAAGTTACAGGAGGGCCATTGACAATTACGACATTACCTTTACCTTGAAGGCGATCGGCAATGTATTGACAACTAACCTCTCCAGCTTGCACATTATTGGTAGTAACCGTAGCATCTACCTCTGCTTCTACGGCTGTATCTACCGCAATGACAACACTACCTGCTTGTCTTGCTTTCTCAACTGCTGGTCTAATTCCTTTACTGTCGGAAGCATTGAGGACAATTATGTCAGTATTAGCAGCCACAAAATTTTCAATTTGGTTAAATTGCTGATTTAAGTCATAGCCACTGGAAACCACGGTAACTCTAACATCATCACCCCCGATTTTCTTTGCTTCTTGCTCGGCTCCTTTTGCCATAACCACAAAGAAAGGATTACTTAGATCCCCAAGGGTGACACCAACCGAATTTAATTTTTCTTTCTCCTTGCCACTCTGCATACTCATATTGCTAGCAGTTTTGCCATTGGGAGAAGTATTGGTACAGCCTAAAAAAGTACCGCCGACTAGGCATAATATGCCAGCAGCGACCGCAATTTTATTCACATCGAGCTATCTCCAAAAACGCCTTGAAATTTACCTAAAACTCGGTAGTTTTTAAAGAAAATAAAATAGCTAAAATTTAAACTAGGTGTGAAAAATTCAGACCTAAGTTGGTAAGTTTCTAATTTAGTAAGTTACGCTGTAAATTGAGCTATCGTCTGAAAAATATCTTATTATCATCTTTGCACACGTGTGCAAAAAGGTAGATCAAGTTTTTTTTTCTTAATATTATTGCTAATTATAATGCCAGTGAAATTGAAAATGAGCTCAATTTTTTCAATTAATAAGTTACGAAACTTAAAAAACAGAGTTTATCTATCTTTTGATATAAATCGTTTGATAGAGTTAGATTTGAGATGAAAAAACGAAAAATTTCTATTGCAGATATTGCTCGCAAAGCAGGAGTTTCTCACACTACAGTTTCCCGTGCTTTGCGAGATAGTCCTCTAATTAGCCTGAAAGTGCGAGAGGAAATTAAGCAATTAGCACAGGAGATGAAATACACACCGAATAACATTGCTCAAAGTTTACAAACTCAACGTACTAATACGATTGGAGTCGTAGTTACTTCTGTGGCAGATCCTTTTTTTGCTGAAGTAGTAGAGGGAATAGAACAAATAGCCAGAAAGGCAAATTTAAGTATTTTGTTAAGTGTTTCACACCGAGATTTAGAGCAGGAAATCGCAGCTATTGAGAATTTGCATCGTCGTCGAGTAGACGGCATTTTAGTAGCTGATTCTCGCATTAATAAACATCATGCCAAGCAACTAGCTCAAATTGGTGTACCGACAGTTTTTATTAATAGCCAAACTGAAGAGCCACCAGAAATTTTTCATTCAGTAACAATAGACGACTACTTGGGTGCTAGATTAGCGGTAGAACATTTGATCGATTTAGGTCATACTCGCATTGGCTATTTGGGTGTAGGCGATCGCAGTAAGTCTAATCACCAACGCTTAGAAGGATATCAAATGGCGATGAGTTCGGCTGGTTTGCCACAACAAACTGACTGGGTTGCCATTAATGAGCAAGATTTTACAAGAGCCAGCGATGTTAAAACTGGTCAACAATTACTTCCTCAATTAGTCGCAACAGGAGTAACAGGTATCGTGTGTTACAATGATATGATAGCTATTGGCGCGCTTTTAGCTTGCCACGAACTAGATATTTTAGTGCCACATGATTTAAGTCTAGTTGGATTTGATGGTATTGCTCTGTCTGGTTATGTCACACCACCACTAACAACAGTATGCCAGCCAATGTTAAAAATGGGGCGTTGTGCGATGCAAATGTTATTAGATTTATTAGCCGAAAAAACTGTGGAAAACTTGGTTTTATTACCTTTTTTGGTGAAACGGAATAGTAGTGCTAGGGTGAAGAGCGATCGCTAAAATTATTTTGAATCAGGTAGATAGACCGACGATAAGTAATGTTTTATTTCTTAATTTTGAAATAACAAATAGTTAATCTGTTATTTATAAAATGATTGTAGGTAAAAAATTATTTTTTATCTCCTATATTGTTTATCTTGCCGAGCATAAAAGCTTATGGTTTCTAATCCTTCCAAGAAATTAGTAACTCAAGAAACTCTAACGTCTGAAGAATTACACAAAATAAATGCTTATTGGCGTGCTTGTAATTATCTAGCGGTGGGGATGATTTATCTGCGAGAGAACCCTCTGTTAAAAGAACCTTTAAAGCCAGAACACATCAAGCAAAGATTACTAGGACATTGGGGTGCTTCTCCTGCTCTTAGTTTTACCTATATTCACCTCAATCGACTCATCAAAAAATACGACCTCAATACTATTTTTCTTGCAGGACCGGGACATGGCGCACCTGGAGTATTAGGACCTGTTTATTTAGAAGGAACTTATTCGGAAATTTATCCAGATAAAAGCGAAGACATAGAGGGAATGCAGAAGTTTTTCAAAGAATTCTCTTTCCCTGGTTACATTGGCAGTCATTGCACCCCAGAAACTCCGGGTTCGATCCACGAAGGGGGAGAATTGGGCTACAGCATTTCCCATGCTTACGGTGCAGTTTACGATTATCCCGACTTAATTGCTGCTTGTGTAGTAGGAGATGGGGAAGCGGAAACGGGTCCTTTAGCTACTGCTTGGCATTCTAATAAGTTCCTCAATCCCATTCGTGATGGAGCCGTTTTGCCGATCTTAAACCTCAACGGTTACAAAATTGCCAACCCTACTATTCTTTCTCGCATTAGCTCGGAAGAATTAGAAGACTTATTTAAAGGTTATGGTTATACACCCTACGTAGTCGAAGGTTCAGACCCCGAAATCATGCACCAAAAAATGGCAGCAGTCATGGAAGAGTGTATAGTCAAAATTCGGGAATATCAAGAGGAAGCCCGTAGTCAAAATAAAGCCTTTCGTCCTCGTTGGCCGATGATTATCCTGCGTACTCCCAAAGGTTGGACGGGTCCATCGGAAGTAGACGGACATAAAGTAGAAGGATTCTGGCGCGCTCATCAAGTACCGATGGGAGGAATGCACTCTAACCCCGAACACGTTCGGCTGCTAGAAGAGTGGATGAAAAGTTATAAGCCAGAAGAATTGTTTGATGATAATGGTACGTTAATTCCCGAGTTAAAAGAATTAGCACCTGTAGGCATCAAACGCATGAGTGCCAACCCAGTAGCTAATGGTGGTTTACTACGGAAAGATTTAAAATTACCGAATTTTCGCGATTATGCTGTAGAAATCGAGCATCCAGGAACAGTAGAAGTAGAAAATACTAGAGTATTGGGTAAATTCTTACGGGATGTCATGAAAAATAACATGACTAATTTTCGTGTCTTTGGCCCCGATGAAACTGCTTCTAACCGCCTGCAAGATATCTATGAAGTTACCAAAAAAACCTGGATGGCAGATTATCTACCAGAAGATCGAGATGGCAGCCAGTTGTCTCCCGACGGGCGAGTAATGGAGATGTTGAGCGAACATACTTTAGAAGGTTGGCTGGAAACCTACTTACTGACGGGCAGGCATGGTTTTATACACACTTATGAAGCTTTTGTCCATGTCATCGACTCGATGTTTAACCAGCACGCTAAATGGTTGGATATCTGCAAAAATCACGTTCCCTGGCGCGCTCCTGTATCTTCTCTAAATCTGATGTTATCCTCTCTAGTCTGGCGACAAGACCACAATGGTTTTTCTCATCAAGATCCGAGTTTTGTAGATTTGGTGACTAATAAGAGTGCGGATGTCACGCGAATTTATTTTCCCCCCGATGCTAACTGTTTACTTTCGGTAGCGGATCATTGTTTGCGAAGTAAAGACTACATTAATGTAATCGTGGCGGACAAACAAAATCACCTGCAATACCTGACAATGGACGAGGCGATCAAGCACTGCACCAAAGGTATTGGTATTTGGGAATGGGCGAGTAACGACGACTGTGGCAAAGAGGCTGATGAACCCGATGTAGTGATGGCTTGTTGTGGTGATATTCCCACGATGGAATCTCTGGCTGCTACTGCTATTTTACGAGAGGAATTTCCCGAATTAAAAGTTAGGTTTATCAATGTCGTCGATCTCTATCGCCTACAAACTGAGACAGAACATCCTCACGGTATGTCTAATAAAGAGTTTGATAGTTTGTTTACCCCCAATAAACCAGTAATGTTTAACTTCCACGGTTATCCTTGGTTGATTCACAAATTAGCTTATCGTCGTACCAATCAAGAGCGCATTCACGTGCGGGGTTATAAGGAAGAGGGAAATATCAACACTCCTTTAGAATTGGCAATTCTCAATCAAATCGATCGCTTTAATTTGGTAATTGACGTAATCGATCGCGTCGATAAATTGGGTTCTAGAGCAGTATATGTCAGGGAGCGGATGAGAAACGAAATCATCGATAATCTGGCTTATGCTCACGAAGAGGGGATGGATAAACCCGAAGTAGTGAACTGGAAGTGGCCTTATTAGTTGCCAATCGGTTTTAAGTCAAACTCGAAATGAGAAACCTTTCAATTGTAATTAGCTTTTAATACTTAGTTTGAGGGGAGATGTTGTCAATCAAGACCCCGATATCGGGGAGTGACTTAAAGTAGTCTTTCTTCCCGACTACAACGTTACTTTGGGTCAAAAAGTCCATCCTGCTGTGGAACTCTCCGATTATCAATCTTATATTGAATGTCAGGATAAAGTGGGAGAAGCTGATCGAGATCGGGATAACTAGACGCGGATGGGTAAATTTTCCAGCGATCGCTCTATCGCCGAATACTGTGAAGATATTTGGAATGCTAAAGCCGTACCGATTGAAGTAGAAGAATATTCCCAAGTCAATGTAGTTTTACAAGTATAGGAACACTTTGAATCGACGATTCCATTAAAATAGGCAAATTTTTTATCTGGCTGGAATTAGTAGAATTAAATACTCGAGACAGGAGAGCAACCCAAATTATGGAAATTTCACATCCTCAAGATCGAGAACCTACTCGCGAAGAACTCCAAGAACTTGAAAAACTCAAAGCAATCATCGAACGTGCGACAGAAGACGGCAAGCTTACGGAAGTAGAATTTGCCAGCATTAAAGATGCAATACGAGCGGATCGAAAAGCAAGTGTTGAAGAGCTTCAGTTAGTACGTAAGCTAATCGACGAAAAGATCGCCAGGGGAGAACTGGAAAAGTTTTAGCTTAGATTGACCTATTTAAGGGTAAAATCAGCCATTTACCCTTTTTTTCGGATTTAAATTGGTTTATTTATCTGTTTCTTTGATGAAAGTCAATTATCTGAGAATTACTTATCTATGAGCCTCACAATCTATTTTCTGCGCCACGGAGAAACTACTGCTAGCAAAACAGGAGGTTACTGTGGAACCCTGGATGTTGAATTGACCCCAGAAGGAGTTCGGATGGCAAAGGATTTTGCAAACGCCTATAAATCCCTACCCTGGACGGCGATCTTTTGTAGTCCCTTGTGGCGTACCGTCGAAACAGCCAAACCCCTGTCGGATCTGATTGGGATGGATCTGCAATTGCGAGACGGACTCAAAGAAATTGCCTATGGTAAATGGGAAGGTAAAACCCCAGAAGAGGTGAATCGGGAGTTTCATGATGAATACGTCCGTTGGCTCGCAGATCCCGGTTGGAACTCTCCTTCTGGTGGCGAAAAAGGCATCGATATCGCTCGTCGCAGTAGCGCAGTCTTGGAAGAGATCGAACAAACCTATCAAAGTGGCAATGTTCTAGTGGTTTCTCACAAAGCAACCATTCGTATTATGCTATGTTCCCTACTGGGAATCGATGTGGGCCGCTATCGAGATCGCATTCTCATGCCCGTTGCTTCGGTCAGCATCGTTGAATTTACTGAACGAGGCCCTTTACTGCGTTGTTTGGGCGATCGCTACCATCTATCTAAATCTTTGCGCGATCTACCGGGTACTTAAAAACTGCTACTAGGGAGTGTTGTTTGTGAATAAAGTATTACCTGGAAAAAGTTTTCCCTTGGGAGCTAGTGTTTACCCTAATGGGGTTAACTTCTGCATCTTTTCCCAACACGCTGAAGCCATAGAACTACTCCTATTCGATACTCCTAATGCTTTCCAACCGACTCAGGTAATTAAACTCGATCCTATATTAAACAAAACCTTTTATTACTGGCACGTTTTTGTACCAAACATTAAAGCAGGACAAATTTACGCTTACCGAGCCTACGGACAATTTGCTCCAGAAAGAGGTTATCGTTTTGACAGTACTAAGGTGTTACTAGATCCTTACGCGCGGGCAATCGTGGGAGACGAAATTTACGATCGCGATGCTGCTGCTCGACCTGGGGATAATTGCGCTCGCGCTTTAAAAGGAGTAGTAGTAGATACCAGTAGCTATGATTGGGATGGCGATCGCCATCCTCAAACTCCCTATGCTCAAAGTGTCATTTACGAGCTGCACGTAGGCGGTTTTACCCGCCATCCCAACTCCGGCGTATCCCAGTCAAAAAGAGGAACCTATGCTGGCTTAATGGAAAAAATCCCCTATCTCAAGGAATTGGGAGTTACCGCAGTAGAATTGCTACCCGTCCACCAATTCGATCCCCAAGATGCCCGTCCTGAGCTGAAAAACTACTGGGGCTACAGCACAATTGGTTTTTTTGCTCTCCATAGAGGTTATAGTTCGCAGCGCGATGCTCTCGGTGCGGTAGATGAATTTCGCGATCTGGTTAAAGCCCTGCATCGAGAGGGGATTGAAGTGATTCTAGATGTCGTCTTCAACCATACGGCAGAAGGCAATGAGCGAGGTCCGACTCTTTCCTTCCGAGGCTTGGATAACCAAACCTACTACATTTTGGCAGACAATCCCGCCTATTATCAAAACTATAGTGGCTGTGGCAATACTTTTAAAGGCAATCATCCCATCGTCGGTAGATTGATTATCGATTCCTTGCGCTATTGGGTTGCCGAGATGCACGTCGATGGCTTTCGTTTTGACTTGGCAGCAGTTTTGGCAAGAAATATGTTTGGGCAACCCATAAAAGAAGAAATGGGACTTTCTAACATTCTTTGGATTATCGAATCCGATCCAGTCTTAGCTGGAACTAAACTAATTGCCGAAGCTTGGGATGCGGCGGGACTCTATGGGGTAGGTAAGTTTATCGGACTGGCAGATTGGTTTGCCGAGTGGAATGGTCCATTTCGGGACGATGTTCGGCGTTTTGTCAAAAGCGATCGCGGTTCGATTAACGCTTTAGCAGCGAGAATTTTAGCCAGTCCCGATATCTACTCGCGCCCTAATACGGATATCAATCGTAGCGTTAACTTTATCACTTGCCACGATGGTTTTACCCTCAACGATCTAGTTTCCTATAATTACAAGCACAATCTAGCTAACGGGGAAGATAACGGTGACGGTGCTAACGATAACTTTAGCTGGAACTGCGGGATAGAAGGAGCAACGGACGACGCAGCCATCGAGCAATTGCGCTCTCAGCAAATCAAAAATTTCTTCACCATTCTGTTTATCTCTCAGGGAACTCCCATGCTGTTAATGGGAGATGAGGTCAGGCGTACCCAATTGGGGAATAATAATGGCTACTGTCAGGACAATGAACTAAGCTGGTTTGACTGGAGTTTGGTTAGCAAACACGATGGTTTGCTGCGGTTTGTCAAAAAACTGATTCACTTTATTCAAACCCTCGCAATTTTCCATCAAGAAACCTTTTTAGAAGTGACCCATACTAGTGAAAAACCACATTTAATTTGGCAGGGACAGTATTTGGGTCAACCTGATTGGAAAGAGGAAGCTCGCCATTTGGCTTTTTCCCTCTGCCATCCAGCTAAGGGAGAACATCTGCATATTATCCTCAATGCCTATTGGGAACCCCTTAATTTTGCCTTACCGCCTTTAAAAACAGGAAACTACTGGCATCGAATTATCGATACTGCCTTACCTGCACCGGATGATTTTTCTGACTTAGAAGCAGCAGTAAAAATTGAGCGAGACAGTTACCTGGTTACGGCGCGCTCTTCGGTAGTCTTGATGGAGAAGGCTAGTGCCGCTGCGCGGAAGTAATAAATAATAGGCAATAAGTAATAAGTTTAGTTAACCAAAATTTAAAATTTATGTTTGAACAACTCTTTACTCCCAACCCCTATGCTGAACATCATATCGAAGTATTAGTAACTGATGTTACGCACTCTTGAGTAAATGTAATTCACACATAGCTTGTTGCAAAGCTTTGACATAAATAGTACTGCGCAAAGCAAAATGGTTCATCTTGTGTTTCAATTTCAGACACTCTAATTGAAATGCAGCATAGATAGACATAAAGATATGGTTTCCTTGAGTACGAAGACATTTAGTTGGGGACTTAGCTAAACCAGTATTAGACTTGAGCGTTTTATGAAAGACTTCCACGTTCCACCGTTTTTGGTAGATTGCTTCTATTTGAGGGACATTACAGTTTAAATCACTACAAGCCAAATACAAAATACCAGTACTGCCATCTTGGTTTTTAAAGACTTGACGATAGATGAGAACAGGAAAGTCCAGTCCTTTAAGCCATCCTCTGACCAGTTGAGTTCATCAATTCTGGTAAAACAACCCTGTTTTTTGTTTTCTTCACTCAAGGCTACGGTACGATTGCTTTTGAGAGCCATGATCAAGTGCTTATCTAAATCCTGACAGATAAAAGCCATATTTTCCTTCGAGGAAAACCAACTATCAGCTAGCACATACCTGTATTTGAGTTGATTCTGGGAGCAAATTTTTAATTGATTTCGTGTTAATTCATTTTTTGTTGCTGTTGCTTTTCGTTTTTCCTTCTTTGTTTTTACCTCACAAAATTTTATGGACTTTTTGACGACATCAAACCCAATTGGTAGGCTTATGTCTTCGACACTATAAACATAGTTGATGATGTTAATTCCCTTGACAGAACGGTTTTCTTGATGGTCATGATGCCAGCACACTAACTCATTCTCTTGGGTATGAGGTTTTTTCTCTATGGTGTCATCCACAATCAACACACCATCTTCTTGTTCATACTCCCTGACCACTGGTTTCACTAACTTCCACAGCTCTCGTGACTCTAAGTCTTTAGCCGACAGGAAACGAGTTATTTTATCGTGACTGATACTTCCTTCTAATACTCTTGATAATCCTGTCGCTGTTATCTGTCCAAACGAGCTGATAATATAATCGCTGTATAGTTCCAAAAGCTTTTTGTCCATTCGAGTATTATAGCTTTTGCGTAACATCAGTTAGTAATTCATACCCAGGAAGATTGGGAAATCGCCCAACAAAGTTATGCCGTAAGTTTATTGCGATCACGTTAATTCAAAATTATTTCAATTCATAATAACGCTCGCTTTTTAGTAATTAAATCAATCCCGACAAAAATAGTCGGGTATGTTTGACTAGTATTTTTACCTGTGATAGTATCAAAGCCACTGTTGACGGAATTAATTAAATTAGGAAAATTAAGCTATGACTCAGGCGATCAATACCAAACCCTCATCTTTTACGCCCACCTTCACCAAGTTAGTTTCTAAAGAAGGTGGCGTTGAATATCCCCTAGAAGCTTTGAATGTTTGTGAAGAAACTTTTTCTCCTTTAGAAGTTGCTTACGACTATGATGCAATTCGTCGTCAAGTCAGCCGAGAAAGCATTCAAGCTGGGCCAAACTCAATTTGGCGTTATAAAGCTTTTTTACCCGTAGCCAGCGAAAACCCCATCGATGTTGGCACGGGAATGACGCCTTTAGTTAAGTCCAATCGTCTAGCTCGTCGCCTGGGTCTCAAAAATCTCTACATTAAAAATGATGCCGTCAATATGCCTACCCTGAGTTTTAAAGATAGGGTAGTCTCAGTTGCTCTGACTCGTGCGAAAGAATTAGGTTTTACCACTGTTTCTTGTGCTAGTACTGGTAACTTAGCTAATTCCACTGCTGCGATCGCTGCTCATGCTGGTTTAGACTGCTGTGTTTTCATTCCTGCTGATTTAGAAGCAGGTAAAGTTTTGGGTACACTGATTTATAACCCTACGGTAATGGCAGTCAAAGGTAACTACGATCAAGTAAACCGTCTTTGCTCAGAAGTAGGTAATACCTATGGTTGGGGATTTGTAAATATCAATCTTCGTCCTTACTATTCAGAAGGTTCTAAAACCCTTGGTTTTGAAGTTGCCGAACAATTAGGTTGGAAACTACCCGATCATATTGTTGCACCTTTAGCTTCTGGTTCTTTATATACCAAAATTTATAAAGGTTTCCAAGAGTTCGTTAAAGTTGGATTGGTTGAAGATAAACCAGTTCGTTTCAGTGGCGCACAAGCAGAAGGTTGTTCTCCTATCGCTCAAGCTTTTAAAGAAGAAAGAGATTTCGTTGCACCAGTAAGACCTAATACAATTGCTAAATCAATTGCAATTGGTAACCCTGCTGATGGTATCTACGCTTTAGAAGTTGCCCGCAAAACCAACGGTAATATTGAATCGGTTAATGATGCTGAAATTATTGAAGGGATCAAACTTTTAGCTGAAACCGAAGGTATCTTTACTGAGACTGCTGGCGGTACTACTATTGCGGTACTCAAAAAGTTGGTAGAAGCAGGTAAAATCGACCCTGAAGAAACTACGGTAGTATATATTACTGGTAACGGACTTAAGACTCAAGAAGCAGTCCAAGGTTATATTGGCGAACCTTTACTAATTGAGCCTAAATTAGATAGCTTCGAGCGTGCGCTAGAACGTTCTCGTACTCTTGAACGCCTTGAATGGCAACAAGTTAGTGTTTAATTTTTAATGTCTCTATTGTCTTTTTTGTGATTTGTTGTGTAGTTAACTATGGCTGTAAAAGTATTAATTCCCACTCCCTTACAAAAATTCACTAACAATCAAGCAACTATTGAATGTGGTGGTAGCAGTATTAGCGAATTAATTGATGCGCTAGAAAACAACTGTCCAGGAATCAAAGCTCGTATTTGCGATGAAACTGGTCAACCTCGACGCTTCTTAAACCTCTATGTTAATAGCGAAGATATTCGTTTCTTAGAAGGAACCGATACCACTTTAACTGATGGTGATGAAGTAAGTATCGTTCCAGCCGTGGCTGGAGGCTAAATGATTTTTCTTAAAGTTTAATTATTCCGTAACAGTAAGGTGGGTTAATGACCTGCCTTTTTTTTGTTTCAGTGTTATTTACAATACAAAAAGTTTTGTAATAATTCGTTATTTTAGATTTGATAAATAACGCTAGCTAGCATATAAAAAAATAAGTTTTTATTTTATAGCTTTAAATTGAATCTTCCTACTTGGATTACTTTATCCCGTTTATTGGGATTACCTGTGCTGCTCTATTTGTTGCAAGACCCTTCTTCAGACCAACGGCTTTATGCAATGTTGATTTTTTTAGTAGCAGCAGGAACGGATTGGGTAGATGGTTATCTGGCCCGTAAATTAGATTTAGTTACAGAATTAGGCAAGTTTCTCGATCCCTTAGTCGATAAATTGCTGGTTTTAGGGACAATGTTGGCTTTAATTGAGCTACAACAAATACCAGCTTGGGGAGTCTGTTTAATCTTAGCTAGAGAATTAGCGATCGCAGGATGGAGAATTAACCCCAACCTCACAGGTAGTAGCACTATTCAAGGAGCGAATCTTTGGGGAAAGTTAAAAACTGTTAGTCAAATAATTGCGATCGCTTTGTTAATTTCACCTTGGTCTGAAACTTGGCGAATTCCTTCTTTGACTGCTTTTTGGTTATGTGTTGGTTTGACTTTGATTTCTGGACTGATTTATATTTTGCCAGCACCAGAACCAACCAAAACTATTGAGAGCAAATAAAATAAGTAATTAATTTAAATCTATCAAAATATGATATGGAGGTGCAATTGTTTAATTGCACCTACTCTTGAGCTTTTAATTGATAGTTGCCTAACTTTACTAATAGGCGATCGCTGAATTTATCTTCCCATTCCGATAGGATTGTCTGGTCTGTGAGGAGGTACGGTAGTAGTACGCACTGTTCTAGATTTTCTGGCTCCTACAGAAGCTCCAATTAAAGAAGCAGCCAAACCAAGTAAAGAACCGATAATAAATGACCAAGCTGCTCTTGCAGAATAACCAGCAATGTCTCTTGCTTGATTAGGAGAAATATTTGGAGCTTGATTTGGAAGATCGACTCCGCCTGGTTGTTGAGCTTGGTTTAATAATTCACCAGCATTAGAAGCTAAAATACCAAACGCACCTGAAACCCCGCTAGCAAGCAACCAAGCACTAATTGCTAAAGTTGTTGCCCAAAGAATTAACCCATGTAAAAGGGCTGTTTTACTATTCATGGGACTACAAGTATTGGCTGCTACCCAACTTCCTAAAAATAGGGCGATTAACAAGCTAATAATCGACCAAATACCAACACCAAGACCTACTGAATTGGGATCGCTTCCTTCCGCTCTAGCTGATAAACCAATCGCTATGCCCAAAGCACTTAAAATTAGTTGGGTAGCGATCGCAACAACAATTCCAGCAAAAATCGGACCCCATCTAACGCGATCGCGGTCATTAACTACTGTAGCAATTGTAGGTTCAACTACACGATTTTCTAAAGGTTCTGCATAAGACATAACTGTTTTGCTCTCTTTTTTAGTTAGGTTAATTTTTTGTAATTAATTAAGTAATGATCGCTAATTTTATAGATATTGTGGTTTTCAATATCTCTATCAAACGACATAAAAATCTCTAGAAATTGATTGAGTTTTATGAAAATAAAGCAAAATGCTCTGTATCTTCTAGGCAACTAATCTTTAAAAGATAAAAATAATTGAATGTAAATAAATATTAAAAAGAATGAGAACAGTTTTATTGGGGCTTTTAAAATTATGGATCGACAAAAAATAACTTAATTTAGATGAGTTGCTTAAATTAAAACTTAATTTAACTATTTGAAAAAAAGGGTTTTTAAAGAAGTAATATTTTTTAAACTTGCTGACAAAACTAATATTTTAATCAAAAACAGTTTAATTAAATAACATAAAAAAAACTCAAAAAAAATCAACCATAATAATTAGCTCAATAATTTAAACTCAATCAAAATTGAAGGCATCGCGAATCACGAGGCTTGGCCTGACAACTGATTTGAAGAATAAATTTGTTGTTTTAAGCTGCATCCAATCAATTCAACTACACAATAAACCATGAACAAAAATTGCTTTTTGTTTAAAAATATTTGTAAAAGTTGAGTAAATTTCTGGGCTTTTAAACTTTTAGGATGACGCCACCAATTTATCAAGTAGATAAGTTTCCTGACTTGTCCTTGAGTAAAAAATTTAATTATTGCATTATAGGTTGATAAAATCGCATTTAAATTGTCATAAATAGAAGGGGCATCAAAAATTGCTAACTTATTCTTGGCGCAAAATCTTAATTGTACTGTTATTAATTCTAGGTGCAATCATAGTTTTATTACCTTTAGGCGTAGTGTTAATAACTTCCTTAGCACCATCGGATGTAATTTTAGGAAAAGCTTCTAATAGTTACACTTGGGCTAATTATCAAGAAGCGTGGCAACGTGGCAAATTTTTATTAGCTTTTACCAATTCAACTATTGTGGCTTTAGCAGTTACTGCTGGTCAAATTTTTACTTCTGCTTTAGCTGGTTATGCTTTGACAAGATTAAAATTTAAAGGAAGAGAAGGAATTTTATTACTAATTTTGGCTACTTTAGTGATTCCGTTTCAATTATTAGTAATTCCTATCTTTGTCGTCTTAAAGTGGGGACATTTAATTAATACTTATTGGGCATTAATCTTACCAACTGCTGCTAATGGTTTTGGGATTTTTCTAATGCGACAGTATTTTGCAACTATTCCTATAGAATTAGAAGAAGCAGCTATGTTAGATGGAGCAAATCGCTGGCAAATTTTAATTAAAATTATGTTACCTCTATCTCGTCCTGCTTTGGTAACACTTTTTTTGTTTACTTTTATTGGCGAGTGGAACGATTTATTTAAACCTTTAGTATTTACTACTCGTCCAGAATTAAGAACGGTGCAATTAGCTTTAGCAGAATTTCAAGAAGAGTTTACTAATAGTTGGCCTTTATTAATGGCAGCAGTAGTAATTGCAACTATTCCAGTAATGTTATTATTTTTACTCGGTCAGCGTCAATTTATTCAAGGCATTGGTACAACGGGAATTAAGAATTAAAAGTAGCAAGCAGAAATTTCAGTTTCCAGGATCTGATTCTCGATCGGGATGTCCAAACCATGAGTTATTGCGATCGCTATACTTCTGTTCATACTTCTGTTGGAGGAGTTGCACGACATCATCCATCTTTCCGTCAGCAGCAACCCAACCATTTTCGATATCGGGGAAATCTAATTGGCAATTGGCACATTTCTTACCATCATAAAAACGAATGGGACACCAAAATGACTCAACGTTACGTAACATTTCAGTACCCAATGACCATACACCAGTCATCCAGTCGCAATACAAACACCAAATCAGATCATAGCCAACCAATCCTTCAAATTTTTGTCGGGACACGTTGATCCAGTCTTTTGTTTGATATTTTGGGAATTTAATCAACCAGGTTAACGGGGGATAGGCGATTAGTTGAGCAAATCTAACCGTCCAAAAACAGGGTACTGCTAGGATAGTAATCCACATTGCTAAATGGTTACGCCAACCACCAACAAGTCTGCTCATTGTTCGAGCAATCTTAGCTTCTTTCCATCTGTTGTAGTGGAGAAGCTCGTGAAAGACAATCCAAATCCAAAGCGAAGTAAACTCAGCAGCTAAAGCAACTCCTATTCCAGTCCATCCAGCAAAGATTAAACCGACAATTAACGGCATCAGCATGAAATAAGCAAGTACTAAGTCAATAGCTGGTGCATAGCAGAGAGCATCTGATAACTGTTTACCTGGTTTTCCTAATCGGGGAATCAAATGAAGTAATAAAGCTCCTGCAACGAGAACTAACGTCAGTGATAAATAAATATTTATTAGTAAATCCATCTTAATATCTCCAAAAATTTATTGATTTTTTTACGAAAGATAGTTTTTTGAGCTTTTTCGCGATTATTTTATAAATGCTTTTATTTAGATATTTTTTTTACTATTAAAAATTTAAGAATTTAATTGAGGGATATTTAAATATCTTTAAATATATTATGCTTTTATAATCTTACTTACTTTTTGTAACTAGACTACTCTCAGTAAAAAAAAAATTGTTTTGTTTAAATTAGAGTAAGTCTTTATCAATAACAAAACTCGGAAATAACTAGCTAGAGTATAAAAATATTAAATAAAAATTTAATTAAATTTTATGTAAATTGAGGTAAAATCCATGACCTCTACTACCACATTTCATGATTTTCAGAAGTATTTACCAGCAGTAGGAACTCTCAACAGTAAAAGTAGATTTGCCTACCAACTAACTCGCGGAGTAACTGCGATCGCAAATGCAAGCCAGCTAGCTTTAGCCAAAGCTTATATTCATGGTCTAGAAATACCTGATGCAGTACTTAAAGGGATATTTGATACTTTTATTCCCATACTCTATAAATATTTTCCGTCTCTGCTCGTTCCCTATGAATGGGTACTCAAAGAAAGCGAACAACTAGCAGAAAGTTCCCATGAGTTAATGCAGGTTCAATACGATCTACCAGAGGAACTATTCGATTTGATGTTAAGAGAAAGCGAGCTAATTTACCCCAAATACACGATGGCGTTATGGGAAAAAGGAGCTTCAAATATTTTAGAAGCTCAAAGAGATATGCTCGATGATGCGCTCGAAAAAGCAGGCATCAAAGATGGAGACAACATTCTCGATTTGGGATGTGGTTTTGGAGCTTCTTGCCATTATATTCTGACCCGATTTCCCAATGCTAAAGTGACAGGTCTTAATTTGAGCCACACTCAATGTGAATATATGCGAAAAAAAATGCAAGATCCCAATAGTACTCTAAGTTCAGAACGATTTACTCTGGTTGAACAAGACTTTAACGAGGCTACTTTTGAAACCAAATTTGATAAAGTAATTGCGATCGGTATGCTAGAACATATAGGAAACTTAACCAGCACCTTAGAGAAGATAGCGAGTTTTATACAAGATAATGGTCGAGTTTTTATTCATATTATTTCAATTCGTTTACCTCACAATATGATGGATCCTTTTCTCGAGAAATACATTTTCCCTCGAGCAAGAGCATGGCATTACGAACAAATTCCACTTCACAATCAAAAGCTGAAAACCATCAATAAATGGTATATGAATGGCTCTAATTACGCTCAAACCCTAAGAAGTTGGTTAAAGGATTTTGATGCCAATCAAGACAAAATCAAAACTTTAAATTACGGTATGAATTACAGTCAATTTCGTTGTATGTGGAGGTTTTATTTACTCTTGGCAATAGCTATATTTGAAGCTTGTAATGGCGAAGTTTTAGGCAATGGTCAATATTTATTAGTTCCTAATTCCTAATTTTAGAGAGCTAGCAATGTTAGAGTACTATGAAACTATTATTGTTGGAGGAGGACCAGCAGGAAGCAGTTGTGCTTGGAAATTGAAAAAACAGGGAAAAGAAGCATTGATAATCGATAAAGAAGCATTCCCTCGCCTAAAACTATGTGCTGGTTGGATTTCTTCTCGGGTAATGGAGATGCTGGAATTTACTCCAGATGAATATCCTCACTCGATGCTAACCATGCACACTCAACTGTATATCGCTCCTATTCCTTTTCCTGTCGTTAGTAGTTGGATGTTGCCGTGGAGAAAAGATTATTCTATTCGCAGGATCGAGTTCGATCATTGGTTACTACAACGTTCCCAAGCTCCAGTGAAAACTCATCAAGTCAAAAAAATAGAACGGCAGGGAGAGCATTACATCATTGACGATAAATATGAATGTAAGTATTTAGTAGGAGCAGCTGGTACAGGTTGTCCAGTGAGAAGAACTTTTTTTCCTGATCGGCGCGTTTCAGAAAAACTAATTGTGACTTTAGAAAAAGAATTTGAATATCCTCAAAGGAATAATAACACCCAGATCTTTTTTAACGATCACGGACTTCAAGGCTATTCTTGGTACGCTCCCAAAGGCAACGGTTTTCTTAATCTTGGTTTAGGAGCAGTAAGTTCCTATTTTGTCCAATCAAAAACTAACCTCCACGATCACTTTCGCTGGTTTCTGAAGGATTTAGTTAAACGCAGACTATTGGATGAAAAAACTAGCCAAGAACTAAAACCTGCTGGTCATGGATTTTATATATTTACGAACCAGGGAGAAGTTAAAAAAGATAACTGCTTTTTAATTGGAGATTCTGCGGGGCTTGCTACTATAGATCTAGCTGAAGGAATTAGAGCATCAGTAGAAAGTGGATTATTGGCGGCAGATGAAATTCTAGGCAATAGTCAATATACCAAAACAAAGATTGACAAGTTCAGCCTCAATCGAGTTGTTCGATGGCTTTTAAGAGCTTAATTATCAATTGTTAACTATACTCTCTTATTGCCTATCTGGATAACCAAACCAAGAACGCTGTTGATCGCCATATTTTTCCTTCAGTAGATTTTCAACATCATCCATAGTGCCATCTGCTGCAATCCAACCACCTTCAATATCAGGAAAATCTAATTTACAGTTGTCACATTTTTTGCCTTCGTAAAAACGGATGGGACACCCAAAAGATTCGACGTTGCGGAGCATTTCTGTCGCCAAAGAATAAACTCCTGTCATCCAATCACAGTAAAGACACCAAATTAAATCTTTCCCGATCAATCCTTGAAATTTCTAACGACTGACATTGACCCATTCACTATGTTTGTAGTTGGGAAAGTCAAGCACCCAAAATAAAATGGGATAGATAATCCCTCTTTTATGACTATGGGGAAAAATATTGAATTAGCAAGCAACAGAGAACGAATACTCTAAAAATTGACTTTGAGGAAAAGGAGAACCACGAAAGCGATTCATAATGTTGATTAACTTAGAAAAACCAAGTTGAAGATGTTGATTAGGAAATACGGATAGCCAAGGTTGAATAAGAGAGAAAAAGATTAATGGTTGAATAATTAAGCGCAAGTTATTTAAAGAACTTTTCCAACCAGCACCAGAATCCCACGCCTGATGATTAGAGAAAGGAAAAGAAGAAACTGATTTAAGAGTAGAGACTTGAGAATTGGCATCGGGAACAATCGTCTCTAATTGAAAATAATTAGCTTGAAGACTTACTAAAAAATAAGTACTCATAATTAATTCCCACCAGCGTTCTATACCGTGATAATCTGTAACTCGAAAATCTGCCCAACCAAGTTCATTTTTGACTTGTTTAAACGCATATTCAATCCAGTTTCTCAAACTATATTCTGAAGCAATTGTGGTGGCAATTTTGCCTTTTTTATTCGTCATAATAAACCAAGTATCTTTTGGTTCAGGGTTTTTGTCGTCTTGTTTACTTATTTGATAGAAACGAATATGTTTTCTTGTGCCAAAAATAATTTCTCTAATGTATCTAGTTTCGCTCTTCTTTCGAGATAATTTTTGTTGATAAGCTTGCCATCGATTATATTTTTTTTTCTCATCGCCGAACATCCAAACCTTATGGTTAGAGCGAATTGCCACAATATACTCCAGATTCAATTGCTCCAAAACTGTAATTACATCTCCACTTTCTCCATACAAACTATCAGCTAATATTAACTTGATGTTAAAGTTCCATTTTTGTAATTCCTTGATTATTTCTACAGCTAGTTGTGGTTTGGTTTTATATGTATCTTCTGCTTTGAGGCATTTGTTCGGCTTAAATATTTTAAAAAGTAAAGGGTATGTTATTCCCTCTACTACTGCATAAGCATTAACCGACACAATTCCATTTTTTGTCTTTCCTAAATTACCAATATACTGTCTGGCTACATAATCAGTTGTTTTTCCTTTCTTGACATCTCCTGTTTCATCAATACAAAGAGTTATTTTTCTTTCTCCAATCAATAATTTAGTCAACCATAATCTAATTTCTCGTATTTTTTCTACATTCCAATGAGCTTCAGATAGAAAATAATTTAATCCTTGACTATCTTTTAATCCTACCGCTCTTGCTATCTTTGGTAGCGACTTTCTAGGTATTTCTGATAGCATTCCTAAATGTATTAATTTGAATGCTTCATAATTTCTCACATCAGAGAATAGCTCTTGGTAGGCTTGACAATAGTGATCGATAAAACTCACTGTTGATGATGCTTCTCTTCGTGGTGTCACCATTTTTCATTGGGTTTTTATTTTCAATTATTTTATCACCCTATAGTCATAAAAGAGGGATAATTATTTTGGCAAAACGAATCACAAAAAAGACAGGTACAGCTAAAGCCGTAGCCCATAATGCTAGATTATTACGCCACCAACTAAACTTTTGGTTCATAAAACGATGGATTCGTGAACCTTTAGTAGTCTGACGGTGGGCAAATTCGTGGGCAAAAATTCATGACTGCATCACCAAAACCTGTTTAGCGATCGCAGCTATTAAACCGATCCATCCGTCAATGATGCCACCAATTACCCAAGGAACCCATAAGAATAGGGACAAGATCGCATCCAGCCCTGGGGCTTGAGTGAATAAATATTACCGTCATATTTTTATCAAACCCACCCAATCGAGGCATAAGATGGAGCAACAAAACCAGTACCGTTTCTCCAGCCAAGATAGCAAAGAAAACCCAAATAAATGTATGAATTTTTTAGAAAACTGTAGACAAATTTAGTTGTTTGACTTTTCCTAAGTCGCCATCCTTATAAAGAAACTTATTAAGAATATTTTAAAGGATTTTTTAGATTCCAAGACAGCAACATAGCAACTGCTACTGATATTAAGTAAGTTTTTTCGATTATTTTTTCTCTGTTGTTAACGGTTTACTCACTTTAACCTCAGAAGTTGTAATAGTCTGACTCTTCTCAACCACAATAGATGATTCTATATCTTTACTATTCCAAAACCACCACCGCTTTGTATAAAGAATTTGTCGGATTGGGGTTTTAATAACTAACAGTAGCAATCCTATAGACAACAAACACCATACTGCGGGCCATTCATTGATATTATTCGTCAACAGTCGAGCTAACAATGGACCTACCATCAGATGGTAAAGAATAAATTTCCACGAACCATATATAACAGGGATAACAAAAACTGGAATATAATACCCAAGAGTTAGCCAATTTGTGCCATTCAAAGGGGCTTCCCAAGCGATATGCCAATTTCCAGATACCGAACAAAGTTGCTCTCCACAAAACGGTTCATGTCCGATGTTGCACCTCCCCAACCATTCCAAAGGATAAATCTTAACTAAAAGCATAATAGAGCCTAAAAAACAAAGACCATAAACAAAGGGAGATATTTTATCTCTAACCTTTCCTGGAATAAAATGCATCGAAACTGCATTAAGAAAAAATGGCTGGAAAGTAATGTGCAAACTTCCTAGCAAAGTAAGCAACTGATTCAAAGGCAATCCACATTGATCGATGACTGTATAGGTAAATGCTTGCAGCATTTCCATAAGAGAAAAATAGGCTAGGGGTATCCATAGTGCTTTGTCTTCTCCCTTAATAGCAACGTAAGTTGTACTCATAAGTCCGACGGTAGCTAATGTCGCGGATGCTTCTCCACTCCAACACATACCAATTTCCTTCAATAAGTTTTTTTGGGATAATTTTATGATAACTATTACTTGTTTAGCAAACAGAGAGAAGTTAAAAAAGATAACTGCTTTTTAATTGGAGATTCTGCGGGGCTTGCTACTATAAATCTAAGAGAACCAGGCGACGACACGAACAGCTTAAAGTACGCCGTACGACGGCGTACCCGTGTCCTCCCCTTGTTTATACGCCCCGTTTCCTACTGGTAACTGATAACTATTTCCTGCTCTCTTGCTTTAATCATATAAATAACCATGACTACTGTAACTTCTCCTCAAAGAAATACTGACGCTGGTATTGGCGGTAAAGTTCAAAGATTTAGTTGGAATTGGCAAGCAAAACAGTATCAAATTGTCTATGAAACCATCGGACAAGGAAATCCTGTCTTAATACTTCCTGCTTTTAGTACTGTTTCCAGTCGCACAGAAATGAAAGGTATTGCTCAGATACTATCCTCTCAGTATCAAGTTACCGTTTTAGATTGGTTGGGATTTGGTGAGTCTGAATGTCCACCTGTAGATTATAGTCCTGTTTTATTTCATCAATTACTCCAAGATTTTGTCAAATCTCTGTTTGAGCAACCAATTATTATTATTGCTGCTGGACATACTGCTGGATACGCTTTAGAACTAGCTAAAAATCAACCAGAAGCAGTATCTAAAGTCGTTTTAATTGCTCCTACTTGGCAAGGACCATTACGAGTTATGGGATTACCATCAGCAGTCAGGAGTGGGGTCAGAAATTTAGTGCGATCGCCAATTGTCGGACAAACTCTTTATTATTTGAACACGACTCCATCTTTTTTACGTTTGATGTACAAAAGACACGTATACGTAGACAAGACTAAATTAACTAAAGAATTTATCAGTCAAAAACATCAAATTACTGCTAAACAAGGTGCAAGATACGCTCCTGCTGCTTTTGTTACTGGTAAGCTCGATCCTGTGACTAACAGAGAGGAATTTTTGGACTATTTTTCTTCTTTATCTGTTTCCGTTTTAGTCATTCTGGCTGAAAATACACCTCCAAAATCAAAAGCAGAAATGGAAGTTTTACTTGAATTACCACAAGTCGAAACAGCAAGATTAACAGGGACATTAGGTATTTATGAAGAATATCCTCAAGAAGTCACAGCAGCGATTAGTCAGTTTTTAAAATAGTAAAAATTATTGAATAAAAACAAATAAGAAGATATCTAAAAAGTAAGTAATAATTTGATTGCAATCTAAGCTTTACCGAGGCGCAGTGCGATCGCTAAAGAATAAACAAATCATTTTAAAGATCTAGAAGACTCAAGAGGAAAACCCCAATTGAATTGCGATCGCACCGCAAAAACATCTTGTAGGGTTACAAGGGACATAATTCTGGAATTTATTTAATTCTTGTTTCTAAGGTCAAGATAAACTTTTAACTGTTAAGCGGGTAACGCGATTCGAACGCGCGACATTCACCTTGGCAAGGTGACGCTCTACCGCTGAGCTATACCCGCATCGGATTTATCACCTTAATAAGTATTACCTAAATTATGTTCACTGTCAACTATTTACGTCTAATAATTTTTTTTCTAGGGCAAAACGGACTAATTCTGCTCTGTTGTTAGTTTGAGTTTTCCTTAATAAACTACTGACGTATTTTTCAATAGTTCGAGGACTTAAAAACAAAGATTCTCCTATTTCAATATTAGAAAGACCTGTTGCGATTAGATTTAACACTTCTTTTTCTCTATTGCTCAACTGAAATCCATTCGTTGTATCTGATAAAGCAGATTTGGTCGGATTGGGATCGGTTGAAACTTGCTTGACTTGAGAATATCTAATTTCTGATTCAATGGCGTGCGCTCGTTCCAACAAATTCCGAATCATAGCCCCTAATTCCTCCATTTCAAAAGGTTTGGGCAAATAAATATCACATCCAGTTTGATAGCCAAGAATTCTTTGTTCAGTACTATTGTACTCAGTCAAAAAAATTACTGGTATTAATCTTAATTCTGGACGTTGACGAACTTGTCTGACTAATTCATAGCCATCTTTACCAGGCATTTTGATATCAGAAATTAAGAGGTGAGGATGATACTTCTCTAGCAAGTTGAGTGCTTGTTCTCCATCTTCGGCAGTAATTACCCAATATCCAGACAATTCTAGATAATCGTTGATCGCCAACCGAATCCCCGCATCATCCTCAGCAATCAGGATTAATAAAGGCATAAGCTAGGGTAAAGCTATATTTCCCTGTTCTGTTATTATACTTGAGTATATTAAGATTTTCTTTAGGTTTGAAGGGTAAAAGATTTTGTTTCTCACATTCTAAGATTTGAGAGTTAAATTGTAGTTATTTAGTTTAACAATTTCAAGCTGAGGATGAAGGAAAATTGCTTTAATTTTAAATAAAATCTTGATAAACGATTAAGTCAGAGTTAAATGCTTTAGATTGAATTTCTAATGTGGCTTTGACAACATCTAAGTCGTAGGGAAAAGGTCTTTTGACGGGTTGATAATCTTGAGCAAGAGGTTCTCCATGATGTAACACCGCATTGACTAAGAAGCAATCTTCAGAACTCAAGTTAATCGCCCCGTGTAAAATTCTTGGTGGAATCGTTACCACTTGTGGTTGATTTTCACTCAAAGGGATGTATTGATACTGACGATTATATAAAACTACTAAAACAAAACTACCGCGTACCACTAAAAGTTGATCTGTTTGATGGCGATGGACAAAAAGGTCATCTACTGTTTTGGCAGGTACTTTGACAAGCATAGTCTCGTGACTCGATTGAGGAGTATAAAACTCTGCCATGCCTCCTTGAATTGATTGTAACGGTTTGAGAGAAATGCCCTTGACTAGACTCATAGTGTGGTTTTGTCCAATTAGAGTTTTATAGATAGCTTTAGTATAAATACTTTTTTTTAAATATTTGTTTTAAAAGTGACATTTTATGGTAATAGCTTTGATTGATGGGACGTTGAGCAAAAAAAATTGACACAAGCAAGCTAAAAGATTCTACATTGCTGTTTGTATCTCTTAAATTAAACTAGCTAGTACAATAGAACTAAAATAATAAGTTTTTAGGAAATATTTCTTCTGTAGTTCAAAATTCGTTGCTACAATAACAAACCTCATCTTGTCAAACAATTATGTCTTTTGTTGGTTTACACATTCACAGCGACTACAGCCTACTTGATGGTGCATCTCAAATTCCACAAATGATAGATCGAGCGATAGAATTAGGAATGCCCGCGATCGCTTTAACCGATCATGGTGTGATGTATGGTGCGATCGAATTAATTAAGGTTTGTCGGAATAAGGGTATTAAGCCAATAATTGGCAACGAAATGTATATTATTAATGCCACTGATATTGAAGATAAAAGTCAACGCTACAAAAAATATCATCAGGTTGTTTTAGCTAAGAATACTCAAGGCTATCGAAATTTAACTAAACTAACTACTCTTTCCCATCTGAAAGGGTTTCAAGGGAAAGGAATTTTTGCTCGTCCTTGTATTAATAAGGAGTTATTGCAACAGTATCATGAAGGATTAATTGTTACTAGTGCTTGTTTAGGTGGAGAAGTTCCGCAAGCGATTTTAGCTAATGATTTAGAAAGGGCAAGAAATGTAGCGAAATGGTATAAAGAAGTTTTTGGTGATGATTATTATTTAGAAATTCAAGATCATGGTTCCCAAGAAGACAGAATTGTCAATACAGAACTCGTTAAAATTGCTCGCGAATTAGGAATTAAAATTGTCGCTACTAACGATTCTCATTTTATTTCCTGTTACGATGTTGAAGCCCACGATGCACTTTTATGTATTTTAACTGGCAAAAGAATTACTGATGAAAAAAGATTGCGTTATAGCGGAACAGAATATTTAAAATCTGCTGAAGAAATGAAGTTGTTATTCCGCGATCATTTACCCGAAGAAATTATCGAAGAAGCGATTAATAATACTTTAGAAGTTGCGGAAAAAATTAAACCTTATGATATTTTAGGTGAACCTAGGATTCCAGATTATCCCGTACCTTCTGGACATACACCTGATAGTTATTTAGAAGAAATTACTTGGAAAGGATTATTAGAAAGACTCAAGTGCCGTCATCTTTCTGAAGTAGAATCAACCTACAAAAAAAGGTTAGAAGAAGAACTAAAAGTAATGCAGGAAAAAGGATTTTCTACTTACTTTTTAGTGGTTTGGGATTATATCAAACACGCACGAGAAAAAGGTATTCCTGTAGGGCCAGGAAGGGGTAGTGCAGCGGGTTCTTTAGTTGCTTATTGTCTCAAAATAACAAATATCGATCCCGTTCATCATGGTTTATTATTTGAACGTTTTCTTAATCCCGAACGAAAATCAATGCCTGATGTTGATACCGATTTTTGTATTGATCGCAGGGATGAAATGATTCAATATGTTACTGCTAAATATGGGGAAGCGAATGTTGCCCAAATTATTACTTTTAACCGTTTGACATCTAAAGCTGTTTTAAAAGATGTGGGTAGAGTGTTAGGAGTAAGCTTTGCTGATGCGGATCGTCTGGCAAAATTAATTCCTGTTGCCAGAGGAAAACCTGCTAAGTTGAAAGTGATGATTTCTGATAATAGTCCCGAACCTAAGTTTAAACAAGCCTATGACAGTGAAAGTGTGATTGTTTATAGCGATCGCGGGGAAGAAGTAGATACAATTACAGTTAAGCATTGGATAGATATGGCAATTCGCATCGAAGGTACTAATAAAACTTTCGGTGTTCATGCAGCAGGGGTAGTTATTTCTTCTCAACGTTTAGATGAGATTGTCCCTTTACAACGCAACAATGATGGTGCAGTAATTACTCAATATTTTATGGAAGATTTAGAATCTCTGGGTCTATTAAAAATGGACTTTTTAGGTTTAAAAAATCTTACTACAATTAAAAATACTGCTGATTTGATCAAGCAAAATCGAGGTATTGAATTAGATTTAGACCAATTACCTTTAGAAGAAATTAAAGCCTTAAAAATTCTGGAAAAAGGCACGAGTAAAAAATTGCCAGAAGATGTTAAAAATACTCACAAGCTTTTAGAAAAAGGGGATTTGGAAGGAATTTTTCAGTTAGAATCTGAAGGAATGCGCCAGATTGTTAGGGATTTAAAACCTTCAGGAATTGAAGATATTTCTTCTATTTTAGCTCTTTATCGTCCTGGTCCTTTAGATGCAGGATTAATTCCAGTTTTTATCAATCGCAAACACGGTCGCGAACCGATTAAATACGATCATAAATTGTTAGAACCAATTTTAAAAGAAACTTATGCTGTCCTAGTTTACCAAGAGCAAATTATGAAGATGGCACAAGATTTAGCTGGTTATACTCTTGGGGAAGCAGACCTATTGCGTCGTGCGATGGGTAAAAAGAAAGTTTCAGAAATGCAGAAGCATAAAGAAAAATTCATCGATGGTTCAACTAAAAATGGAGTACGCAAAGAAACTGCTGAAGATTTATTCAAACAAATGCTCGATTTTGCTGAATATTGTCTTAGTTATGACACAGAAATATTAACAGTAGAATATGGGGCAATGCCGATTGGTAAAATTGTTACAGAACAAATTGAATGTACTATTTATACTGTTGATCGCAATGGTTTTATTTATACTCAAGCGATCGCGCAATGGCATGACCGTGGCGAACAAGAAATTTTTGAATATACTCTAGATAATGGTTCAGTGATTCGGGCAACTAAAGACCATAAATTTATGACAATTGACGGTCAAATGTTACCTATTGATGAAATCTTTGAACGAGGATTAGAACTTCAACAAATTAATAGTTGTAATTAAACCTGATTCGTTTACGGGAGAACAATAAAATTAAAACTGCCAAAATAATCAACGAAGTTGTCTGATTAGGTTCGGGAATTCTTGAGATATTCTGTGCTTGATTGAAAATAGGATTATCAATTGGATTAACTGGAGAATAAAAATCGTCAGTTTCAATCACGCGATCGGCAGGAATACTATTATTCGTGTTAATGTTAGCATTGGCAAGTTTAGCGTTAGCATCATCACTGCCTAAACTCAACAATAAAATTAAGATTGTTAATCCTCCTACTCCTGCTGCCACATAAATTGGAGTCTTGTCGGTTACCTTGACTAAAATATCTGAAGAAGTAGGAAGTACAATCTCACTAACCATAAATTCTTCTTCTGCAACTGCGTCTGTAACGAAATCACCCTCTTGAGTAACACCGCTAATTCTTTCCATTGATTGGGCAATACCAAGTTGGGGACGATTTAATTCGGCAGGAAGACTGCTATAAGGATAAGTAAGAAGATGATACAAAGATTGATTAATGGTTTCAGAGTTATCCGTATTTAAAGCTGCTTTAGCTTGACGAAACTGTTGTAAATGATAAGTAGTTTCCTTTTCACTCAAACCAAAAGCTATAATTTTTTGTTCTAGATCTGGTATTTTTAAAACTTCTTCAATTAAAGTCCTTCCATAGGCAGTTTTAAGTCCAATTAAGCCCTCACGAAGATTAAGATTGTTATTGCCACGAGTAACGGGTGCATAACGAAAACCACGAACAACTTCTCGCAAGTTAGCAACATTATTAGAATTTAACTGACCTATTCCTGAGTTTTCATAACTGTCTAGAATTGAAGAGTCGTGATTACGCCAAAAAGAACTATAGGGTGCAGCAGAAATTGCTGAAGCATTGGAATAAAATTGTTGGAATCGCAAATAATTATTTAATCCACCCGCAGATTCAACTAATAGGTCTTGATAACTACGTCCAGTTTGTTGTTGAATAATTTGTTGCAGTAGACTACCAGTTTTATTACAACCTGCACCAAATCCGACTGAACAACCACTAATGCCACGAAGTCTTTCTAAAGGAAGTCCCTGAAGTTGGTATTCTAATAAATATTCTTCTAAACCTGGTTGAATTCCTGTTCCAAGACGTAATTGTGCCATAGCAGTATCTGTCCAACTACACAGATGAGCCGTAGTAAATAACAGCAAAGAAACAATTTTAGAAGTAATATTTTTCATAATAATTAAACTTAGTTTGGGGAAAAATAAAAATACTTGATAAGTTAAATAAAAACAAATTTAAATAATGATTTAAAATTTCAAAATTGAGTCTTATTTTTTAGCTAAAGGAATATTTAAAGAGATCGCTTTTCCTGGTAATTCTCCATTTAATTGATGATAAATAACAACAACCGCTTCAGGTTCATCAATAGGATAAGCGCGATCGCTTGCAGTGGGAATCTTACCATCTGCGATACGCTGATAAAATTCTCGGAAATAACGTTGAATGCCTTTGTAATAATTACTGGGAATTTCTGTATAAAATTTAATTATTTCTAAAAATAAATTAGTAGTAGCCTGTTGTTGTCCAGGAATAAATTTTCCATTTTTTAAAAAACTTGTAACTACTAAAACATCATCAACTTTCTTAACTTTAAAAACTGTATATTGACGATTAGAATGATTGGGGTCTTTTGCTAAACAATCATAACTACCATCTCTTCCTTGACTAAATCCCAATTTGTGATAAAGTTCTGATTCAGCTATACTAACCTCAACATTTTTGCTTGTTTCATCCGCTAATGTTCTTACGGGAGAAGGTGCATCAACATTATGTTCTTCGAGTCGATCCTTTTGGGAAAATAAACCACAAATATTGTTTTGATTAGCAGTTTTGAGATGGTTATTTTGAATACTTGGTTGTTGCGCGCTGGAATTTGAAGTAAACAACAAAGAAAGAATAGTTGTCAAAACTACCAAGCATGTTTTCATGGCTATAGTTTGTAAAAACGAAATAAATTAATAATAAAAATTAAATTTTATTCTTTGGGTGAATATACCAGATTCAGAGGATAAATATAGAAAAATTATCCAAAAATTTACTTAACTTGTAATGAGATGAAGTTCAGATAAAGAGTTGTTTAAATTAAATCAATCTATCACTACAATATAGTTGAATTTACAAATCCAACTGGTTACTTTGACACTTTATATTGATATTAAAACCGTTTAATTCATTAAACAAAAACTTTTTACATGGGTTTAATTATATTCCTCCTGACTCATAAAATATTTTGTAATTACATCTATAAAAAAAACGTACTAAACCTAGTACGTCGGCAGATAAAAACTAATTGGCAAACTCAAAAATCAAACCGAAATTTAATGTTCAAAAATATTCTCGTAGCGTTGAATATCTAACGCCACCAAGACAGGAAGAAACTGAAAACATTGTTCTGCTAACTGGATACGATTTTCTCGCTTCAACATCGCAATGAGTTTTTCTCTTAATTCGTATAAAAAACGAACGTCATTAGCAGCATAATTAAGTTGTTTAGCTGATAAATTTTGAGCATTACCCCAATCAGAACTTTGAGCAGTTTTATCTAATTCTACGCCTGTTAACTCCAAAACTAAGTTTTTTAAACCATGATTAGAAGTATAAGTACGAGCTAACTTGCTAGCAATTTTAGTACAAAAAATCGGTTTAGTTTTGATCCCAAAAGTATATTCAAATTGGGCAACATCAAACCGAGCATAATGAAAAATTTTGGTAGTTTGTTCTGCTTCCAATAACTTTTGCAAATTAGGTGCTTCTGTTTGTCCCAAAGCAATCCGAATTGCCGTAACATAACCACTAGGATCGCATAGTTGCACTAAACACAAGCGATCGCGTCCTAATACTAATCCCATTGTTTCTGTATCAACAGCAATCGCCTCAGCAGTCAAATAACGTTCTAAGGTAGCATCATCCAAATCCCGTTCACAAACTTGAAAATTATCCATACTCATCACAACTCCCTCCTTAACTAACGCTTTAGTATAAACAGTTGTGTAAAATAATATTCACCGCGATCGTTTTTAGCCACACCAATCCCAGT
This sequence comes from Stanieria sp. NIES-3757, assembly GCA_002355455.1. Taxonomy (NCBI): domain Bacteria; kingdom Bacillati; phylum Cyanobacteriota; class Cyanophyceae; order Pleurocapsales; family Dermocarpellaceae; genus Stanieria; species Stanieria sp. NIES-3757. The sequence continues at coordinate 1,264,854 of AP017375.1, read as the reverse complement.
CAAGTCATAATTACCTTCAATATTGTGACGGTGATCGAAACTATTGATCCAACCTTGTACTGCTTGACCAACAGGATCGCTATAACCTTGATTGTAAGCAACATTTTCGGCTGCACGGCGGTACTGAATTGACTCTTCTAAAGCTTTAACTCTTTCTTCAAAACCATTGTGACCAAAAGGCACTATTCCCTGCGCCATATTTTCACTATGGATTCTCGCTTGTTTGCTAATCAAAGGGTTTAGTTGTAGAGGCGATAAATTTAAAGACTGACGATATTGATTAATTTGTTGGTGTACTAAATCTTCTAATTCATTAACAAAATCATTCTGTTCAATAGTTATAGCTACTAAGGTTTTTTCAACTGTAGTGGCAGGTACTCCCGAGTTGAACTTAGGAGACGGCACGCACCGGTGTTCCCCGGTTAACTCCGCAGCTGGAGCAACCAAACAATTAGCAAATATCAAACTAAAACCTACGACAAAATTACCGATAAACTTACTAGTTATTACATAAAATAATAATTGCTTAATATATTTTATTTTTAACATTGCAGTAAATTCTGATTAGAGGAAAAGCAAGCAGTTTTTTACTTAAACATAATATTTACTTGCTTTTAAATTCTTCCCCCAATTAATAATTTTGATATCAAAAATCCAAATTCCCCAAATATTTGGCTACTGTTTGGACATCTTTATCTCCTCGACCAGAACAATTAATTACCAGGCGAGGGCTACCTTCTAATTGAGGGCATAACTGATCTAAATAAGCAAACGCATGAGAAGTTTCTAAAGCAGGAATGATACCTTCTAGCTGAGATACTCGTTGAAAAGCTGCGATCGCTTCGGCATCAGTGACACTATAATATTCAGCGCGATCGCTATCTTTCAAATAACTATGTTCTGGTCCCACCCCAGGGTAATCTAATCCCGCACTAATCGAATGAGCTTCTACCACTTGTCCGTCGGTATCTTGCAATAAATAACTCATTGCTCCATGCAACACTCCTGGACGACCTTTAGTTAAGGTAGCAGCGTGTTTGCCAGATTCAATACTTTCTCCTGCTGCTTCAACCCCAATCAACCTTACAGTAGATTCTTTAACAAATTCATAAAACAATCCCATGGCATTAGAACCACCACCAACACAAGCGATCAGAATATCTGGTAAACCACCCCATTTTTCCTGACATTGCAGACGGGTTTCTGTGCCAATTACCCCATGAAAATCTCTCACCATCATTGGATAAGGATGAGGGCCAGCAACTGAACCAAGAATATAATGAGTAGTTTCTACATTAGTCACCCAATCTCGAATTGCTTCTGAAGTAGCATCTTTAAGCGTGCCAGTTCCTGCTGAGACAGGTTGTACGGTTGCGCCCAACAAACGCATCCGAAACACATTTAACTTTTGGCGTTCGATATCCTGTACACCCATGTAAACTACACATTCTAAGCCAAAGCGAGCGCAAACTGTAGCTGTAGCAACTCCATGTTGTCCTGCACCTGTTTCAGCGATAATTCGCTTTTTGCCCATACGAATTGCCAACAAAGCTTGAGCAAGAGCATTGTTAATTTTGTGCGCTCCCGTATGGTTCAAATCTTCCCTTTTAAAATAAATTTGTGCGCCCGTACCATCTGGTTTGGCATAATGTTGAGTTAGGCGTTCGGCAAAATAAAGCGGACTGGGACGACCAACATAATCTTTTAATAAAGCTTGTAATTGTTGCTGAAATTCGGGATCATTTTTGTAACGATTATAAGCTGTTTCTAACTCTGCCAAAGCTGGCATTAAAGTTTCTGGAACATACTTACCGCCATAAATACCAAAACGTCCAAATTGATCGGGAAGTTGAGTAGTTGATTGATTGGGAGAAAGAGGTGTAGTTGTCATTGCTAAATGTTGATTAGTTAAAACTGAAATTAGCCTGTCGGCGATCATTGAAAATTCTACAAGTTTTGCCTAGACATCTCCAATAATTAGCCTGAAACCTTTATGATAACGAGATTTTTCAAATGGTTACTTAGCACAGTTAGAACGAATAGAAAATAGCTAACAGCTAAGAGCTAGTAACCAATAGCTAATTGTATATTGAAGATTAATCGATTAAATCGTTATTATTTTCAGTTTTACTAGGATTATTGGCAGCTATTGGTCTATTACCATCAATATTGAGGGTCTTTTCAACTTTAAAACTATCGGCAACAATAGGACGTTGCCCGTCTATTTCCATAACTTCTTTAACCTGAAGTTCACTTGGATCGATTGGACGAGTACCGTCAATTTCTAGAGTTTGGTCATAATCTAAATCACTATTAGTAATCGGACGCTGTCCATCAATATCTAAAGTATCAACAACAGAGCGATCGCTTTCTACAATGGGACGCTTGCCATCGATATCTAAAGTTTTTTTAACTGTAATGTCACTACGATCTATGGGACGGTGACCATCAATATTAAGAGTGTCTTGTTCCTCTGGTTGATTCCTCATCGGTTACATATTTTATAGTTCGACAAGATCAACCTTAAGTCTTAATCGTATTCAAGAAATCTACTAAAAGTTGATTGTTGAGCAAAATTACTTCTCAACCTTTGTTTCTTCGATCATGGTGACCAAGTTATAAACTCCATCTTCATAAACCTGAGTTGTTCTAACTCGATGATCCTGGTCAACTAGAGCGATCAATTCGTTATAGTACGTTTTACAATTTTGTATCGTTCTACTACCACGATAAACAATCAGATCATCAGTAACAGCCCAAGCAATTCCTGAAAATCCCGATGCCTTTTCACCTCCTAAAGTATAGACTTCATCGGTCAGGGGAAAAACCAGCTTACCTTCAGTAAAATTACCAAAATATTGAGCAGTTACTTCTCTCGGCGTATTGATACGGACGGTATTAGTTTGAACATACGAAGAACCTTCAACTTCAATTTTGACACGAACCAAATGTTCATCTATCAACTCTCCTGCGCGATTGACTCGTTTGGCAGTCCCTTCCCAAGTCCCGCAATTGTATAGAAAAGCAAATGGTACGTTGAATTTGTTATAACTGACCCCAGGAATAATCAACTCTCCTGTTGCAGTGGTAGGAAAAGGTAGAGTATTTTGCTGAAATTGAGTCATTTTATTTACCTTGATTGCTAATTTTAACTTTTAAACTACGCTGCTCCTTGTCCTTGCTTGTGAAGACGACCGATAGTTAAACTTTGCTTACGACTTGTCCGTTGATATTCGTGGACAATAGGTTTCCTTTCTGCTTCAAAACGGGCTAAAGCTTCGGGAATATCGGAACTAGAAGCGATCAATCGAGACAAAGCTAAACCATCCTCTAACCCAGCAGTCATACCTCTAGCACGAGTAGGACTTTTAGCATGGGCAGCATCGCCAATTAATAAAATTCTGCCTTGATACAATTGTGGTAAAGGATCGATATCGTAAGAGAAACGAGTTACCATTTGTTCTGGTGGAGTAGAAGCAATCACAGTTCTTGCATCAATCGGTAGTTTGGCAAGTTCTTGAGGAGGAATCGGAATATTTGGAGAACGCTCTTGTTCATCTTTTTCCTGTTCTACAAAAAAGCCCCAATGAGTTAAACCATTACCAAGATCGAAGAAATTAGCATAAATACCTCGACCACGGATATAAACAATAAAATTTCCGTTTGTACAAAAAGTATCATCTGCAACTACTGCACGCCAAACGAGATCTCCTAAATAAAAAGGTTTGACATGGGGAACAACGTATTCTCGCACCTGAGAAAAAAGACCATCAGCACCAACTAATAAATCTCCTGTCCATTGACTTCCATTACTGAAGTAAGCGGTTACTTCGTTTTCAGTTTGACTAATTGATTGAAGCTGAGAGTCTAGATGAAGGCATTCGGAAGGTAAAAATTCCAGTAGGGTTTCTAAAATTGCCTTACGATGAATTAACATTCCTGGCAATTGATTGGCTGCATATTGGGGAGATTCAGAATTAGCTAATTTACCTTTGAGATTGCGAAACTCAAAATTACGAACTATTACCCCGGAATTCATAATTTTTTGGCAAAGTTCGGGGTTTCCTTGACGAAGTGCTTCTAAACCGTCAGAAATCAATAAGATACCGCAACCATCGGTACGAGGATAAGATGATTTTTCAAACACATCTACTTGGTATCCTTGATGAGCCAGTAGACTAGCTAGATATATACCAGATGAACCTGCACCAATAATACCGATTTTGCAGTGAGAAGCAATCATACTAAGCTCCTAGTTAGAAATAAAAGATTTTTTGCTTATTTTTGTGACGCTGTAACTTAAAATTGACTGAAAAAAAGCAGAACGCAGAAATAATAATCCAATATGCGATTTAGAGGCGAAACAGCTTAATTAAATACAATCTAGTGATAAACGTAAAATTTGGTTTGAGTTAAAAAGCACAAAAAGGAATTTTAAAAATTAATTTTTATTTAGTTTTGGTCAACTGCATGGTAACACAGACACAAAAAAGAGGTTTTCGTGCCAAAGGTACGGTAGATACACTATTTTTACTGAGCAAACTCAATGATGAGGCAAAAAATTTTAAGATTTTTACAACTTTTTGTTATGAATAACCTATAGCTAAAAGTTAAAAGCTTATTTCTGATAACTGGTTTAAAATAACAAAGTCTTAATTAATTGCCAAATTTCTTCCTCTGCATCCGTCAAACCATGATCGCTTTCCAATTCAATTAATTTTACCCACGGGCGTTGAGAACTATAATTGCGACTAGCTGTAATTGGAATTACATCATCATTTAAACCATGAATAATGAAAGTAGGTAAAGCACGCCTCAGTTGAGAATCATCATATTTACTAAGATCTACGACAAATTGATAGTGAAGAGGTAGCATTCGTCCTTCTCCATAATGATAAGCAGATAAATAACCAGACTGTTGCCATTGTTGTCGTTGTGCTTCTCCGAGTTTAGGTAGCCAATGAGCCAAAAAATTGAAAGCTGGCGCAAGCAAAACCAAGCGTTGTACTTGAGGATAAGTTTCTCCCAGCCAAGCAGCCGTTAAACCGCCAAAACTTGAGCCAATAATTGTGACGGGAGTATCGGGAGAAGGAAAAGCTGCCACTGTTTGTTGAATTTGTCTAGTCAAAGTGAGATGAGAAAAATCTCCTTGATTAAGATCCAGAAGAGTTAAATTAATTCCGATTGAGGCAAAGCGATCGCGTAAATATTGAGCTTTATGAGATTGAGGGCTAGAAGCAAAACCGTGAAGATAAATATATTCCATCAGAATTTTTATCGAAATTGTAAAGATATGACGCTAAGATGCGCTTCCTGTTAAAAATCTAGAAAAAATTTAAATGTGATGTTTCCTTGGAAACAAGGCAGCTTGAGAGATTTTGTTAAGAAAATTTACTGAGAGAGAAAGAAAAAGTATTCTTACTTATGTCATCATAATATCAAGAAGATATAAAGTTAGGTTCAAGGGATCATGAATCAAATTCTGACCTACTGCAATCAAATACCTAAGCTATGGCTTGGGCTGCAACAATATTTTTCTCGATCTACAGAAGAAAATATTGAGACAAAAACAGTTAATAGTGCTGCTCAAATAGAAGCCTATCTTCAAGCCGATGATAATCAACCAGTTTCTGGTGTAACTTTATTTCTTTATAGCGATGAAGATTAATCGCTTGATTTAGCGATCTACATCTTAATCTAGTTAGTTCCTCTTTCCTGCTGCTAAAATCGATCCCTAATCTAGAGTTGACTTGCTATAAATATTAAATAGACGAATCATTTCAAATAAACTTGATGCAAGTTAATCTCTTTTCTGATTCAACTACAATCCTGGCAGGCTTTCATGCTCTTTCGTATCCTTTACGCTTCTCGGTTGTCGAATTATTGAAACAACAGGAATTGTTCGTCTGTGATCTATGCGATCGCCTGCAAGTTAGTCAATCAAAACTTTCTTTTCATCTCAAAACTCTCAAGGAAGCAGATTTAATTATTCCCCGTCAGGAAGGGCGTTGGATTTACTATAGTCTGAATCTATTGCAGTTTGTCCTTCTCGAACAATATTTAGCTGACTTTCGCCGTCATGGGATAATTGCACCTCGCAATTTTTGCGATTAAATTAATTGATTTTTAGCACAATTTTTAACCAGTACTTAACCTTATATATCAATTAATAGCAGGACTTACCCACTGAGGCGAAATCATAAGGGTTTGAAATTCTTCAGATTCTTTATAGACCCTTCGCAGAATCAGGGCTAAAGGTTCAGAACCAGAATGACATTTATTGGTTGTGACTGCGTAAGTCCTAAATACTTTTGTCTTTTCAATTTTTGCCCAACCTACCAACGCGCGATCACTTATTATGATTATTATTTCAAGTTAAATGTGGTAAGCTGCTTGACAAAAGAATTTACTGTAGTTTACTTATGTTTCAAGGTAATGAAGCAAGAGCAGTAACGAGTACCAATTGGCGGGGTTATCGAATAGCTGCTTGGATAGGACAGTTTGTTCTGGCGATCGCTACGATAATTATTTTAGTTCAAGTTGGCTGGCAAGCAGCGATTATTCTATTGATATTTTTAATTGCTTCTTTTCTTTTTGTGTTGAAGGATCGGCAGTTACCGACTTTATTCGATTTCTTATTTGTGATAGCAGCATTACTTAATGCTGGAGGTTGGATTGGCTTATTTTATCAACCAGGACCTTATGATGAAATTACCCATGCTTTTACAACCTTTTCAATTACTTTGGCACTGAGTTTTATTGTCTATCATTCGATGTTGACAGTATTTCGCTCTCACCGTCGGCTGTATATTTTGACCATTATTTCCTTTGGGATAGCGATTGGTGCATTGTGGGAAGTCTTTGAATGGGTTACTGCAACTATCAACTCTCTCGACGATACCATAGTCGATTTAATTATGGATACTATTGGAGCGATCGCAGCTTCTTTATTAAGTTTACTTGCTTTGCAAGAGCAGACAAGTCCGCGAACAACTAATAGAGAAGAAGTCAACAGATTGTAAACTTATCTTTTATCTTGCTTCTAAAACACGATTAAACTAAGTCAGATGTTAATTAATCCAACTTAGTTCGTTAACTTAACGCTTAAAAACTATTTAAATTTAAAAATTAAACATCAAAAACAACAGTATTTTTAGTTTAATTATTTTGTAGTTGATGCTTGCCATGAGTCAATACTTAAAGCCCCTGCACCTGTATAAATAACCATCAATAATCCACCGATTAGACCGATATTTTTGAAAAAATCGTTAATCTGACTCGGATCGGCAATAGGATTATGAAATACAAGAGTAGTGGGAATTAAAAATACAATCAACAGTAGCGAGCCAATCTTAACTTTATAACCTAGTAATAAAGAAAGACCTCCTAACAATTGGAATAAAACTGTAAACAATAACAAAACATTAGCAAGAGGCAAACCACGATCGCTGATCATCGCAACGGTACTACCAAAACCTAGAATATGACTAATTCCAGCTTTAATAAAAATTAGGCAAAGACAAATGCGAGCAGCTAGAGGTAAATATTTCATATTATCAGCACAGAATAAGTAGAATGTTTTGGGTAGGACAAACCAAATCTCCGTAACCATAACCGACATTCACAATTTCAACTTTATGAATACTGATACCAAATAGAACAAACAAGGCGACACATCTTGTAAGGAACGGGGCTTTTAAGGGCTTGACACAGGTTCAAGCCACAGCCCCTCCGAATCGCGATTAGCCCCTACGCATAACCTATCTATTGCAAACATTATTTAATTTGGTATGAATACACACCTCTAGTCATTAAAAAAACTTCAAAAAATCTGACCAGGGCGTATCTACAAGAAATTGTCGATCTCGCCCGTGTCATAGCCCTTAATAAAATAATTGGATCGTTGCTTTAGTTACAACAAACTTTCTAAATAAGGAACTAATTGATTAGCTTGTACCACTCCTTCAATTTTTTCGACTGGTTGACCATTTTTAAACAGTACTAAAGTAGGTAGTGCCTGAATTTGATAAAGAGATGCGATCGCTGGATATTTATCTGTATCGATTTTCACTACTTGCAAGCGATCGCGTAAATGTCCGCCGACTTGTTCTAAAATCGGACTCATCATTTGACAAGGACCACACCAAGTAGCGTAAAAATCAACTAAAACAGGAACTTGAGAGTTGTCAATTAGTTCCTGAAAACTAGAAAATTTCTTTTTGACTGCCATACTTTATTAACTGAATCCTCAGTTGATGACTTACAGCTTTATAATAACTAGAGTCATTAATCATTGGTTATTGCTTAATCAATAACTAATAACAAAGCGCGTCAGTAAGATGTGGTGTATTTAAATTTGTAAAATTTGATCATCCGTATTCTCTCCTGCCTTCTGCCTCCTGCCGTCTAATTTCTCTGAATCAAAAAATAAAAAGACTAAATTCCAAGTCGTTGATAAATCTCATCTAGATTGCGAAGATGATGTTGAGGGTCAAAACAAGCACTAATTTCTTCAGAAGATAAGAATTGATTGACTGTCTCATCTTGACTAATTAACTTACGAAAATCTCCATCAACACTATTCCAAGCTGTATGGGCGCATCCTTGCACAACTCGATAAGCTTCTTCTCGACTCATTCCTTTTTCTACTAAGGCGAGTAAGACTCTTTGGGAGAAAATTACCCCTCCATAAACATTCATATTTCGTTTCATATTGTCAGGATAAACCAGTAAATTTTTAACCAAACTGGTAGTTTCCTTAAGCATGAAGTGAATTAATATACAGCTATCTGGTAAGATTACTCGTTCTACTGCACTATGGGAAATATCTCGTTCGTGCCAAAGAGCAACATTTTCCAAAGCTGCCGTAGCATTGCCTCGGATAATTCTTGCCATTCCTGTTAAACGTTCCGAACGAATGGGGTTGCGTTTATGGGGCATTGCTGAAGAACCTTTTTGTTTTTTGGTAAAAAATTCTTCTACTTCTAAAACATCTGTCCGTTGTAAATTGCGAATTTCGACGGCAAAACGTTCAATTGAAGCTGCTAGTAAAGCAAGTTGTTGAACGTATTCGGCATGACGATCGCGAGAAATGACTTGAGTTGAAGCGGTATCGGGTTCTAAACCCAATTTTTGACAGGCGATCGCTTCTACTTGAGGATCGATATTAGCATAAGTACCAACTGCCCCCGAAATTTTACCCACGGCAATATCTTGTCTCAATCTAACCAAGCGATCGCGATTGCGTAATACTTCTGCTAACCATCCTGCTAGTTTAAAACCAAATGTAATTGGTTCTGCATGAATACCATGAGAACGACCGACCATTACCGTATAACGGTGTTGTTGTGCTTGATAGCGAATAGCCTGAATCAGTTCTTCTAACTTTTCTAGAATTAGATTGAGGCTAGCAACTAATTGTAAAGCCAAACCGGTATCTAAGACATCGGAACTGGTCAAACCCAAATGAATATATCTACCTGCATCACCTACGTATTCATTAACGTTCGTCAAAAAAGCAATCACATCGTGGCGGACTTCTGCTTCTATCTCTAAAACGCGATCGGGATCGAAGTTAGCTTTTGCTTTAATTTCTTCTACTGCTGCTTGAGGAATATAACCTAGTTCAGCTTGCGCCTCGCAGACTGCTATTTCTACTTGTAGCCAGGTTTTGAGTTTATAGTTATCCGTCCAAATTTCGCCCATTTCAGGCAGAGTATAGCGTTCAATCACAGTCTGTGCCGAGAATACAACTGTCAATTTTACTACTATGTTGGCTTGGGTTAGTAATTTTCTAGAAATAAATCTGACCAAAATTTAGGTAAAGGAACGGGAAGAGAGTTTGACAATTTGTTTTCTAGCTAGATTTGCTTGATTAATTTTGCCTACTCTCAAGCGTTTTAGTGTGATTTAAAGGCTAATTCAGAACATAAAAAACTTTTTGTTCAATCAGTTTTATCAAAACTTTTTTTTCAAATAATTATTTAAATAAAAAAAACATCAAGAAAAATCTGCATTTTAAAGAATTTACACATAGATTATCAATTTTTTATTGTCTAGGCTCAACAATTTTAAAGTTATTCCAATAAAATTAAAATCACAGCACGATAGTTTTTTTAGATTAAAATTTGTTTTTAAAATATATTTTAAAGAGCTAATAAAGCAAAAAGCTTGTTAGATAAAAATTAAATCAATTTTGTAATTTACACTTCAATTTTCAAACAAAACATATTAGATTAGAAATACCTAATTAGCTTAGGTTATAAATTCAATATTTATTAAATACCAACCAAAAGATTATTAATTATTATTTTTTGTCTTGTAATTTTAGATTGGTATAGAAATTCTATATTTTTCAAGAATTTTAGACTTGATTTGCCAGAATCGCTCGGCACAGGCTCTATAAAGATAAAAAAAATTACTCAATAGTTAGTAATCTATTTTTCTTTGTCTTATTGGAGAACTATTATAAAAAATGAGCAGTAACACTATCTTATTAGTAGAGGATAATCGTGACTATCAAGAGTTAATTAGACTAGCATTTAGCGAAAGTGAAATTGAACATAATTTAATCATTGTGCCTGATGGCATTGTCGCTTTAGAATATCTATTTGGAACTGGCAGTTTTCGCGATCGCGATTTAAATATCACGCCAGATTTAGTTCTACTTGATTTAAATTTACCGCGAATTAATGGTTTAGAAATTCTGCAACGCATTCGTGCTAATCCTATCACCAGACTGTTACCCGTAACAATTATTAGCTCTTCCCTTGACCCTGAAGACATTATCAACAGCTATGTTTATGGTTGTAATAGTTATATTCATAAACCTGTAGACTTTACAATACTGAAAAATTTTGTTAAAGAAATAACGTATTATTGGTTAACTATCAATCAAGCCCCACCGTATTTTGGAGCATTAAATGAGTAAGCTGCTACGAGTACTAATTGTCGAAGATTCAGAAGATGATACTGACTTATTAGTAATTGAATTAGAACGTAGCGGTTATCAGATAATTTATCAGCGAGTAGAAACTAAAGAAGAAATGCAAACTGCTCTTGAAGTTCAGGAGCAATGGGATATTATTTTAGCCGACTATTTTTTACCTCGATTTAGTGCAATTGAGGCGTTAGATTTATTAAAAGAAGACAATTTAGATTTACCTTTTATTATTGTTTCTGGCAAAATTGGCGAAGATACTGCTGTCGCAGCGATGAAGGCAGGAGCGCATGATTATTTTATTAAAGGAAGATTGACTCGTTTAGTTGCTGCTGTAGAAAGAGAATTGAAAGAAGGAGTTTTGCGACAAGAACATCGTCATGCTCAAGAAAAACTTAAGTATTTAGCTTATTATGATGAGTTAACTAATTTACCCAATCAAAGATTATTTATTCAATATTTAGATCAACAAATTAAAATTAATCAACCCTTTGCTGTTTTATTAATTAAGCTCGATCGCTTTTCTAAAATTAAATATAGTTTAGGTCATACTTTTAGCGAAAAGCTACTAATAGCTGCTAGTAAAAGAATTAAAGCTTGTTTGCAACCACAGGATTTTTTAGCTCGAATTAGTATAGATGAATTTGCTATTTTGCTGCCAGATTTATTAACAAGAACCTCTCCCCATACCTTTCGAGAACAAGCACTAGAGTTTTATCCCAGTGAACATTCTTTAGAAAAACAAGCACAAAATCAAGCTAAAATTATCCACAATCAATTAATCGAACCCTTTCAAGTAGATAAAACGATCGCTTTTTCAGGAATTAGGATTGGCATTGCCCTAAATAGTTTTGGTTACGAACAATCAGAACAATTTTTGCAAGCAGCAGATACAGCAATGAATCAAGCTAAACCTGATTTTGTAAACTATGCAGTAGTTTTTGACCAAACAATTCATCAGAATGCCTTAACGAGATTGCAACTCGAAAACGATCTTCAACAAGCGATCGCCAAAAATCAATTACATCTCAATTATCAAGCGATCGTTAATTTAAAAACCGAACAAATCAATTGTTTGGAAGTTTTAGTTAGATGGAAACATCCTTTTTTAGGATTAGTATCACCAGGAAAATTTATTCCTCTTTCAGAAGAAACTGGTTTAATTATTCCTCTTGGTCAATGGGTACTAACCGAAGCTTGTCAACAATTGTCTTTATGGCAACAACAATTTTCTCATTCTTTACCTTTAGCAATTAGTGTTAATGTTTCTGGAATTCAACTATCTCATCCAGAATTAATCTCCCACATCGATCAATTACTGCAAACTTTTTCGTTAACAGGAAAACACCTAAAACTAGAAATTACTGAAAGCATTTTAATGGAAAATCCTTCGGCAGTAACTAAAGTCCTCGAACAATTAAAACAACGAAATATTCAATTATGTATTGATGATTTTGGTACTGGTTATTCCTCTTTAAATTATTTACGTTATTTACCAATCGATACAGTAAAAATTGACCGTTGTTTTGTCGCCCAGGAAAGCAACGATAAAAATTACGATATTCTTAAAGCAATTATCAATCTGGCACATAGTTTAGAATTAAATGTCATTGCCGAAGGAATCGAAACCGAAGCTCAACTTCAGATGCTGCGTAATTTAAATTGTGAATATGGACAGGGGTTTTTACTAGCTCATCCCCTCAATAGTCAAAATGTCAAAAATTTGATTGAAGAGCAATTTGGTTGTTGGTATTCTGCATAAAATTAAGCTCAAATCCTGTTAAATAGCCCTAAAATTGAGAGAGGCAGAAAGAAAAATAGAAGTTGACAGTTTATTACTACTAATTAAACGGACTTGATATTAGTTAAAATTTTGTCACTAAATTCGGAAAATTCTGTGTGTCAGCTTATACTCTCTGAATAAAGTTATCCATAATAGTTAAGTCACAGATTACTCCGCCGTAAGGAAGACGACAGAGACTGTTGTGACAATTAATCAAGAATATGAAAAACCGTCAAATCAAGCAATGGGGTTCATTGCTTTTAATTAGCTTACTATTTTCCTTTTTAGCTGGTTGTGAAACTGGAGAAAGCAATCCTAATTCACAAACCCAAACTAATCAATCACAATCAAATAATACGAGCAATACTAACAGTCTCCTCGATCGCGTTAAAAGCCGTGGTAATCTTGTTTGTGGAGTCAATGGACAACTGCCAGGTTTTAGCTTCGTCAATGAAAATGGTGAATATTCAGGTATGGATGCAGATTTTTGTCGCGCAGTAGCATCCGCCTTATTTGACGATCCGACTAAGGTTGAATTTCGTGACCTCAGCGCACAAGAACGTTTTACTGCTGTCCAGTCGGGAGAAGTAGATTTAGTGAGTCGCAATACTACTTGGACGAGTAGTCGTGATAGTGCTAATGGAATGGAATTTGCTCCCATTCTCTTTTACGATGGTCAAGGAGTAATGGTATCCAAAGCTAGTAACGTTCAAAAAATGGCAGATTTAGGCAATAAATCAATCTGCGTTCTCTCAGGAACAACTACAGAACAAAATCTAGCCGATCAAATGCGAAAGTTAGGACTTACTTATCAACCCGTAGTATTTGATGATGTCGATGCTCTTTATGTCGCTTACGAACAAGGTCGATGTCAAGCAGCCACAAGCGATCGCTCTCAATTGACTGCTCGTCGTGCGGTTTTAGCCGAACCTAATAATCATATCGTTCTTGATGAAGTAATCTCGAAAGAACCCTTAGCACCAATGGTTGCTAATGGTGATTCTAGATGGTCTGATGCAGTGAAGTGGATTACTTTTGCTTTAATTCAAGCGGAAGAATTTGGCATCAATTCCGAAAATATCAGTCAATTTTCTGCAACAGATAATCCAGAAATTAAGCGTTTTTTGGGTCAAGAAGGCAATTTTGGACAAGATTTAGGACTCCCTAATGATTTTGCTGCCCGAATTATCAATCATGTCGGTAACTATGGAGAAATTTATGATCGCAACATTGGTCAACCTTTTGGTTTAGAAAGAGGTCTTAATGAACTGTGGACGAATGGCGGATTATTATATTCTCCTCCGTTTCGTTAAGTTTGATTGGTTATTAGTTATAAAGGTGTTGCTGAATCAGAGTATGGAAATACTGGATGCTTCTATCGATTTGTTTTTTTATAAATTTTTGAAAGCTTAAAGTCAACAGCTAAGATTTAAACATTATCTTACTCTCGGTTTTGTACTCGATATCAGCAATACCATCATTAGTCATTCTCTTACTCAAAATAGTAGTGCGACTTATAAACCATCAAATATAAATGACAAAAGAAAAAATACCTTTTTGGCGAGATAGCCGAATTTTAAATATAGTAGGACAAGCAATTATTTTACTAATTGTATTTACTATTATTGGAATTTTAGGTAATAATTTAGTCCGCAATTTTCAAAGGTTAGGTTTGACTTTTGGGTTTAATTTTTTATCTCGTTCAGCTTCTTTTGGTATCGGTAACTCACCAATTTCCTATAGTCCTACCGATCCTTACACCAAAGCAATTTTAGTTGGATTGCTTAATTCTTTACAAGTAATGTTTTTTGGCATCATTATTGCTAGTACGATTGGAATTATTGTTGGTATTAGTAGATTATCTAATAATTGGTTAGTCCGCCAGTTAGCAACAATTTATGTTGAAACCCTACGCAATACTCCTTTATTATTACAGTTGTTTTTTTGGTACTTTGCCGTTTTTTTAAGACTTCCCAAAGTAGACAATCCCGTAACTATAGGTAAAGTAATTTATTTGACTAATCGAGGTATGGATATTCCTTGGTTGGTCATGAATATCAAAACTCGGTTGAGTTTGATCTTTATTATTTTTAGTATTATTTTAGCAATTATTTTTTGGCGTAAAAGACTTAAAAATATTGAAGAAAGAGGAGAATCAGGACAAGTTTGGCTTTGGTTATTTGTAGGAATAATTATTGCTGTTATTGCTGTTTTTCTCTGGGTAATTGATTGGCAAATACCTCAATTGCAAGAAAATAATATTACAGGTGGAATTAATCTTTCTCCAGAACTCGCTACTTTATTAATTGGATTAAGTATCTATACCGCAGCTTTTATTGCTGAAGTTGTCAGAGCAGGTATTCAATCAGTTAGTAAAGGACAGTGGGAAGCAGCAAGAGCATTAGGTTTAAAACCTGGTTTAGTTATGCAACTGGTAATTTTTCCCCAAGCTTTACGAGTGATGATTCCCCCTTTGACTAGTGAATTTCTTAATCTAGCTAAAAATTCTAGTCTCGCGATCGCAATTGGTTACAATGATCTTTATGCTATTTCTAGTACCATTTCTAATCAAACAGGACGATCGATAGAAATGTTATTAGTTGTGATGATTACTTATTTGACTATTAATTTGATTATTTCTTCTATAATGAATCGCTTCAATCGCTCGGTACAGTTACAAGAAAGGTAAGATCGTTTCTTAGGCATTAAATAGTAATACTCTTTTGTCAGAGTGGGTCAAAACCTCAATTTTTCCCCTAGTGACAAAAGAGAGTTAAATAGCTTAAGTTGTTATTCTTTTGGAACTAAGCGATCGCTTTGCGCCTCAGCGAAGCTAAGATTGCAACCCAAAAGAATTGTTCTTGATTCTTGAATTATGGTGCAAATTGATTAAAGACCGATGCCAATGTCACTAGCTAATTCTAGTTCGTATTCTTCAATCAAGATACTTTCTAAATCGATTTCAAGACCAAATTCATTTAAAATGTCTAAGCTATTTTCAACTGGTTTGATTGGAGTAATTGTTGCAGTGTTCATTTTAATTATCCTTCCTTAATGTTTGTTCTTAGTTTGCAGGTGATAAGAAAGTCAACCTAATTATTTGTAGAATCGCTAAAACGATCTATTGTTATAGCTACAAAATTTTTGATGTTTAATTAAGCCGAGCTACTTATAAAGAGGTAAAGATTAGCCTTCCCTATAGTTATTGATTGAGCTTTAATGGTTGCAGAATCTGCTTAAGTTCCTCATCCGAAATATAGGCTTCAGGTGGGGGACTGAAACACATTAATGCAGTTTCGTAACAAGCTCGCGCTATACGAGTCCGTTCCGAGGGAGTAAGCTGCGCTATCATCGAGGCATTTTCGTCTACGTGTTCTGCATCAGCACCAACGGAACTATGTACACGCAAAAATCGGGTAGCATTAGTTTCTGGTGGTAATAATGCTTCAATCCTTTGGATATAATCCTCTCCAAGACCGACAGCTATGCGTTCCACTGTATAACAGTAGCCAACACAATCGATGGGATTGTTATCTTGTGCGCTGCGAGTTAAGTAATCAATCAAATTGACCGCAGCAGCAGGAACAAATGCTTTCACAACTGCTTCAGCATCGTATCCCAAAGATTCGATGTCGAGCAAAGCCAATTGAGCGTGACCTTTTTCCTCTTTTGCTTTTTGTAAAGCCCATTGTGCTAAAAGAAAATGATTATCAGCAGCAAAATTCGCAGCAGCTTTTTCCATTAGTTCGGGGACAGAAAAAGTCAGATGGTAAACACTAGCTAATCGCCACACCCACCGTATGGGAGTTAAGCTAGGTGGTCTAACATTAGACTTGATAGTGTATTTAGCAGTTGCGATCGCTGTATCTAATAAGTTTCGAGTAGTCGCATTACTCCCAGCACATGCCATCGGTTGAGAAAAGCGATCCTCAGCAGAATGGGGTTGATACAACCAAGCACGATTTTTGGTTGCTATTACTACTTTGCTTGGAGCAATCTGCGCCCACTCAAGATTCATTAGATCGGATTGTTTTTGGCGATCTTCTGATTGAGTAGTAAAGACAATATTTTCTGCTTGTTTTTGAGCAGAATCTATGTTATTTTTGTTGACCATAAGAATCACAAAACAATTCATTAAACACCTGCGGTCAAATGCATTAATTTAAACAATTAGTCATGCAAGACCGCATTTATTTTTTGGGTCACAAAACAAATTTAGAGCAAGCTAATTTAGGCATTGCTTCAAAAAAAGATTTTTAAAATCTTTAGCTTTGTGTAGTGTTTTAGACAAAGCTATGAAGAAAAAAATCTTTCTTAATAATGGCTAGTAAGTTTGTGCCTTCTTCTGCAATTATTGAATATTTATTTGGAAAATACCATCCGAAAGCTTACTGAAAAATCATTGATTATATTAGGATTTTTTGAAAAATGTATATTTGTTTACTAATAATTATTGGCATTTTTATTTAGATAATTATCTCTAGTTGAGAAATTAAATCTTGAGTTGTTAAATTACCCATACCTGAAATTTTTTGGTTTTGAGGTAATTGTTTGAGAATATTTAAAGCAGCAAGTTGCATTTTGAAAGCTCTTTTTAAATCTCCTTCCTGTTGATAAAGTTGACTCAGATTTAAATAAGCAGCAATAAATAATTGATCGAGATAAATAATTTTTTTTAATAATTCTTTGGCTTCGATAAAATCACCTAATTCTTCTTTAACTTGGGATAAAAGATAATAAATTGACACAGCTAAAGAATCTATTTGTAAAGCAGATTGACAAACTGTGATCGCATCTTGGTGTTTGCCTGTATCAGCATAAATTTTGGCTAACAGATAATAATAATCAATTTGATTTGTTGATTGAGTAATTAGTTGTTGTAATTGAGTGATCGCTAACTGGTACTGTTGTTGTTCTACGAGTTGTTCTATTTCCGATAAAGATAAATTAGTTTTAATTGATGGTGGTTCGATTTTAGGCAACGGATGAGATAAAAGTTTCTGAGATTGCTGAAAAGATTTTTCAATGGAGTTAATTAATCGATTAAATTTTTCTTGTTGAGGAGAAATTCGATCTAAATCAACAATTTGGTTTGTAACTGTTTTAGGTTGAGTTATTCTAATTGAGTTAGGAGAAGCATTAGTAAGACTATTTGATTCAGGACGTTGATAAATAATTGACTCATCAAAAACCTGAATTTTAAAACAGCTTAAATTTTGAGCAGCTAATTCGGTATGACCTGTAAGTAAATAACCTAAAGGTTGTAGAGAATTATATATTTTATTTAAAACGGTAGCAATTTTATCTTCTGGAAAATAAATAAAAACATTGCGACAAATAAATAGATCGATATTATTTAATTCCCAAGTAGCCTGAACAAAAGAGTCGTTAACTAAATTAATATTTTGAAATTTAACCATCTCTTTAATCTCGGAATTGAGATGATATTGATTATTTTGTAATTGAAAATATTGTTGTTTGATTCGTGGTTTTACGCCTCGAAAAGACCAAGAACTATAAATTCCTGCTGCTGCTTTTTTGAGGGCTTCACAATCAATATCTAGAGCAATAATTTGTAAGTTCCATTGAACTAGATCGGGGATAAGTTCTTTAAGAAGTATGGCTAGAGTATAAGGCTCTTCTCCCGTAGAACAACCAGCACTACAAATACGTAAAGTTTTGGTAGTTTGTTTACGTTGAATAAGTTCTGGAAAAATTTGTTTTTCTAACAGTTCGATTTGGGCTGTATCTCGAAAAAAATAACTTTCGTTATTAGTTAAAAAACTAATAATTTGCTGCCATTCTAAAGAATTAGTATTAGAGATAGTAGAAAGTAATCTATAATAATTTTCTGGTGATGGTAGATTCAGAGATTGAGTCCTTTTGCATATTTCTTGTTTTAAATTATCGCGATCGCGTTCTTTGACAATTAAACCTGTTTGCTCAGTAATTAAAACAATAAAAGCTTCAAGAAGATTATCGTTAAGCAATTGATTGGATCTCATTAGTAATATTTTTAATACTTAAAAAATTTTTGTTGCAACTAAACCAACAGAATTTAAAAGATTTTTTTGAGTAAAAAGGGCGTAATTTCTGAAAGAGGAAGAATATGTTGTGCTGCCCCTAGAGCGATCGCTTCTTTAGGCATTCCAAAGACAACACAAGTACTTTCATCTTGAACAATAGTCAAACCACCGACATCTGCGATCGCTTTTGTTCCTTCTGCACCATCTTTTCCCATCCCTGTGAGAAGAATACCAACAGCACCTCTACTATAGTGTCTAGCAACTGCTTTAAAAGTAACAGTTACAGAAGGACGATGACCATCGACTGGTGGCTGATCCAAATAAAAAAATTTTCCTTGGGTATCTATTTCTAAATGATGTCTTTCAGGAGCAAAATAAACCGTTCCTGGTGTAGGTATTTCTCCTCGTTCAGTAATTTTAACGGTTAATTTACACTCTCTCCCCAACCAACTAACTAACCCGCTTAAAAACCCTTCGCTAATATGTTGAGTACAAATAATTGGGACAGGAAAGTCGCTTGGTAAAGGTTTGAGAAGTTTAGCTAAAGCTTGAGGGCCACCCGTAGATGCACCAATAGTTATAACTCGAATCTGAGAACTAAGATTTGCAGAAGAGGGAAAGCAAATAGTTGTTTGAGTTAATCCTGGGTTGGTGGTACGACTAGAATGATTGTGGTCTTTTAAGGGTTTGGTAAAGACCGATACTCCTGATAAAATTTTGATTTTGTTGAGTAATTTTTGTTTGACTTGTTCGTATTCCGTAGCTTGTCCACCTACTGGTTTAGGAAAAACATCAACTGCGCCTGCTTGAAGTAGTTCAAAAATATTTTCGGTATCGCTTTGCTGTACTGAGTTACTAACGATCAAAATTGGCTTAGGATATTTAGCCATGACTTGTTTTGTAAATTCTAAACCATCCATTTTTGCCATCTGAAGATCAGTACAAATGACATTTGGTTTTAGTTTAGGAATTAGCTCTAATGCGTCGATGCCATTACTCGCAGTACCAACTACTGTTATTTCTGGAGAAGTAGCCAAAATTTTTTGTAAGATTGTCAGAGCAATAGGGGAATCTTCAACTAATAAAACTTTAATAGGTGACATAGTAAATATTGGTAACTGAGCTAAACTAATCGATTCAGAGTATCTAGCAGTAAAGTTTGATCGAAATCACCTTTAGTCAGATAAGCATTAGCACCTGCTTGCGCACCTCGACTTTTATCCTCATCTTTAGCCAAAGTAGTGACTAAAATAATTGGTAATTCTCGATATTCTGGATACTGACGAATTCTTTCAGTTAGAGATAAACCATCCAAATTGGGCATTTCTACATCGGAGATAATTCCATCAAATTTACCCTGTCTCAGTTTATTAAAACCATCTAATCCATCTACCGCAGTCGTCACTTGATAACCTGCACTTTCGAGAATGCGTTTCATTTGAGTACGAATCACAATCGAATCTTCAACTAACAATAGAGATGGTTGTGTTTGAGTGGATTCTAAAAGTTGAGTCGTATTAATTTGACTACTTTTGTTGATAGAGTATGCCAAATCTTGAGCATTTAGCACCATGCAAACCTGTCCATTCTCTAGAATGGTTGCTCCAGCAAAATTACGTACTCGTTGAATTAATTTACTTTGAGGTTTAAGAATAATTTCTTGTTGCGTCAGAATTTCTTCAATCAGAATACCAATCAATTTTGTCCCCGATCGCACGATAATACAAGGAATGTTTTTGTGGCTAGTATTATTAACTGTCGCAAAGGCAGGAATATTTAAAGGAAGTTCTAAAATATCCGCTAACCAAGCTACTGGTACTGGACATTGATCGATTAGGATAGTGCGATCGCCTGTTAAGGTAAAGATCTCTTGTTGGGATAACAGTAAGATTTTAGTAACAAATTCAATTGGTAAGGCGTAAGCATTTTGATTGACTTTGAGAATTAAGGCTTTTGTAGTGGCGATCGCGCTACTTAATCTTAAACTAAATTGACAGCCTCGTTCGGGAGTAGATGTTACTTCGATACTACCTTTAAGTTTTTCAACATTAGCATGGACAACATCTAAACCAACACCTCTGCCAGAAATATCAGTAACTCTGGTACGAGTTGAAAATCCCGAGGCAAAAATAAGAGCTTGAATTTGTTCGGTACTCATTTGAGCTAATTCTGCTTCGGTATGAATTCCTCTTCGTAAAGCTGTTTGTTTAATTTGTGCTAAATCTAATCCTCTGCCGTCATCTTTGATTTCGACGATGACACTACTACCCATTTGATAACCGCGAAGCTGAATAGTAGCAGTTGGTGGTTTTCCTTTATTTTGTCTTTCTGAAGGAGTTTCAATCCCGTGATCGATCGCATTACGAATAATATGTAACAAGGGGTCTTTAAGTTCTTCCAGAATTCGTTTATCAACCAGAGTATTACCACCTTCAATCGATAATTGAATTTGTTTGTTCTGCTCTTTACTTAGATCTCTAACTAAACGATTAAACAGATTGAAGACGTTGGATAGTGGTAAAAGTCTTAAGTTGCGAATTCCTTTTTCTAGTCGGTTACTCACCAAATCTAAGTTAGTGCTATCCTCTTCGCTACGCTCTTGTAATTGATCGACTAAAGCTTCTAACTGCTCTAAACTTGTTTGAGTATGAGCCAAAAAATCATGAAAAAATTTGAGATATTCTGCATTTAAACTTTGTTCGATTTTACGGAATAATAACCTATAATTGCGTTTATTTTGGTTTAATTCCATACAAAGATCGCTAATTTGCTGAATTTGATCAGATTGAGTAGCAATTCTTTGTTTAGCAACAGTTAACTCTCCCGCTTGAGCCATCAAAGCATCTAATTTTTCTGGTTCAACTCGAATGGTATCAATTACGCGATCGCTAGCTGAGCTTACATTACTAGTTTTTTGTTCTTGAATAGGAGTAATATTAGTTGGCGTAACAGCAGAAGCGAAATCTCCCAATAAATCATCCTTAGACAATTGATCTGAATCCTTGATTGCAACTGTCTTGGTTGGCGTTGAATCCTCAAACAAATCATCTTCTGGTGAAGAGGCTGATTCTGATTCAGAAGCAAGCTCTAATTCTGCTCCCATTAAGGCAGCCAAAACTTGGAAAGTGTTAACATTAGCTTCTTCGCCTGTAATAGCTTGATGAGCCAACTGAGAAATAGCATCTAAAGCTTGATAATAGCGATCGCAATTTTGCGGATCGAAAGTCTCTTCTCCTCGTTTAATGGCAGCTAAACAATCTTCTAGTTGATGAATCAACATTTCGATCTCATTTAACCCCAACATTCGCGAATCACCTTTGAGGGTATGTGCTTCTCGCAATAATTCCTCTAATTTGACTCCATCTTGGGGATTTTGTTCGAGATGAAGTAAGCCTTGTTCGAGTTTACCAATTCTTTCAGTGGTAGAAGCTTTATATAACTCTCTAAGTTCGTCGTCTTCGATTCTCATACTTTTTTTAGATAACCTCAGTTTACTAACAAATGACCATTGACCAATATCAAACCAATTTCTTCAGTTGTTGAGCCACCTCAGTGAGTTGTTGAGTACTAATCCTGACTTGACTAATGCCACTAGCAGTCTCCTTGGCACCCAAATCAATTTCCTTCATCGCACTGAGCATCTGTTGAATGGCTACTGCTTGTTGCTTGGCACTTAAAGAAATCTGTTGTGAGTTGAGAAAGACGTTATTAACTGCATCGGCCACTCCAGCAAAAGTTGAAGCTGTTCCTTGAGTTAATTGCAAACCTTGTGTCACGGTTTTAGTTCCTTCATCAGTTACCATCACCGTGCGATTAATCTCAGTTTGAATTTGATTGACTAAACCTTTGATCCTCTCAGCAGAAGTTTTGCTGCGTTCGGCAAGTTTGCGAATTTCGGCAGCTACGACACTAAAACCTTGTCCTTGTTCGCCAGCATGAGCAGCTTCTACCGCAGCATTAAGAGCCAGCATATTAGTTTGATTGGCAAGTTCAGCGACTAACTCGGAAATTCCGCCAATTTGTCCAGTTTGCTCGCTCAGACTCATGATTTGTTGTGCGATCGCATTAACTTTGTCTTGGAGCAGATTCATCCCTGCCATGGTTTGTTGGACGGCTTGAGTACCTTGTTCGGCGAGAGTGAGTGCTACTCTTGCGCCATTGGCAGAGGATTCGGCTTGTTCGGCAGATTGACGGGAGGATGAACCCAATTCATCCATGGTGGTAGTGGTTTGACTAACCGAACTAGCTTGTTCGTTGACAGTGCGTTCTTGTTGTTCTACTGTTGAGGCTATTTGAGTTGACGAAGATGCGATCATAATTCCTGCATTTTTAATTGTTTGAATATATTTCTGCATCCTGGCTAAAACAAAAATCCAAGTACAAAGCAGAATAATTAAACTGACACTGACTATAAATACCACTGAAAATGCTTGTTGAGATTTGAGTTGAATATTTTGCTCTACATACTCTTTCAAAGCATTGCTTGTATCTTCTAAGCCCTGAGCATAAATACCTTTTTGCTGCTCATACTCAGAACTAAACAGAATAGCTACTGCTTCTTTAGCTTTACCCTGATCGATCAATTTAAATGCTTGATCTTCCATGGCAATAAGTTTTTGATTCGCATCATCCGTTTTAGTCAGGACATCACTTTTAGAAATCTTGGGTAAGATTTGTTCAGCTTCTGCGATCGCAGTATCTAATTGGGGAACAAAATTTAAATAACGTTCTTCCCATCTTTTGTTATTAGTAGTAGCTGCTAAACGTGCGCTGGAAGTTAAAACTTCGTCTAGATAAGTAATTTGATTGCTCAAGTTTAAGATTTTGGCATCCTGAGTTTGGATTCTTTGGAAAGTTTTGTACATATCCCAGATATACCAAGTTACTGAGCCACCAATAAAAATGGTAAAAACCATCGGAATCAAAAAGATTTTCAAATATTGCCAACTTCCAGAAGCATTTTGATTGGGTAAATTAGCTTGTTTTTTTTGAAGCAATTGAGTCATAATTACAAACCTCTCCAATTTAAATAAATTGACTAATAAAATTGTTGTCCTGATTTAAACCAACTCTTTAAGTTGTTGAGCCACCTCAGTGAGTTGTTGAGTACTAATCCTGACTTGACTAATGCCACTAGCAGTCTCCTTGGCACCCAAATCAATTTCCTTCATCGCACTGAGCATCTGTTGAATGGCTACTGCTTGTTGCTTGGCACTTAAAGAAATCTGTTGTGAGTTGAGAAAGACGTTATTAACTGCATCGGCCACTCCAGCAAAAGTTGAAGCTGTTCCTTGAGTTAATTGCAAACCTTGTGTCACGGTTTTAGTTCCTTCATCAGTTACCATCACCGTGCGATTAATCTCAGTTTGAATTTGATTGACTAAACCTTTGATCCTCTCAGCAGAAGTTTTGCTGCGTTCGGCAAGTTTGCGAATTTCGGCAGCTACGACACTAAAACCTTGTCCTTGTTCGCCAGCATGAGCAGCTTCTACCGCAGCATTAAGAGCCAGCATATTAGTTTGATTGGCAAGTTCAGCGACTAACTCGGAAATTCCGCCAATTTGTCCAGTTTGCTCGCTCAGACTCATGATTTGTTGTGCGATCGCATTAACTTTGTCTTGGAGCAGATTCATCCCTGCCATGGTTTGTTGGACGGCTTGAGTACCTTGTTCGGCGAGAGTGAGTGCTACTCTTGCGCCATTGGCAGAGGATTCGGCTTGTTCGGCAGATTGACGGGAGGATGAACCCAATTCATCCATGGTGGTAGTGGTTTGACTAACCGAACTAGCTTGTTCGTTGACAGTGCGTTCTTGTTGTTCTACTGTTGAGGCTATTTGAGTTGACGATGATGCGATATTATTAGCAGAAAATTTTAATAAAAAACCAATTCTACGAGCAATAAATAAAATAGCGATTATAATAGCTATCTCTGTAGTAAATAAAAATATCTCAATCAATTTTACAGTTTTGACTTTGCGATTATACATTGCTTCGGCAGCAAAGACAGCATCATTAGTAATAGTAAAAAACTCTTGGCTTTCATTAAAAATTTCATCAGCATAATTAGGATCTTGTCTAAGTTTGGCAATACTAGTTTTAAGATTTGACCAATTAGTTTTAACCTTTTGCATTTTTGCTAAAAAGTCTGGATTTTTAGCAGGCGGTAATCCTAACTCTTTATCTCCGTTAATTAAAGCATCGATAGTTTTATCTAGTTTGTTAATTAATTGATCGTCAGTTTGACCAGCCATTTCTTCTTTGATGAGTTTTTGACTGGCACCTCTAACAATTCCTGACTGATTTACGATTTTAGCGTCACTATCACTAGAAGTCGAAAAGGTACCAATTAAACCACTGATAGCAATAATTGCAATACCAATAATTGAGCCTTGTAATTGTGTAGTAATTTTCATGATTTTTCTCTATCTCGAAGCCTAATTATTGCTAGATTTTTGTTGGATTGAAACTAAAATTTAATCATATTCAACTTAAAAATCAACAAGCAATTTGCTCAATATAATTAACAATTAGTTCTGGTTGTTCAATTAATTTTTTCAAATTAATAATCCCGATTACTTTTTGTTGGTAAAGAATAGTTCCTTGAAGATATTGATTGTTAATTTTGTCTTCCGATGCTTTTTGAATTTCCTGCTCTCTTAAATAAGTAACATCAACTACTTCATCAATCACAATTCCAGTTACAAAGTCTTTTAACTTGACTACGGCTACTTTTTTATGAGTTGTAGCAGAACTATTTCGCAAATTTAAAAATTGACCAATATCAATTAAAGTAATAATTTCTCCTCGTAAATTCATATTACCGACAATATGATTAGGACAGCAGGGAATAGGAGTGTAATAAAATAGCTCTGTAAATTCTCGAATTAGGTCTAAACTAATGCCAAAATATTCCTGATTTAAGCTAATGACGGCGATAGAACTTAATTTAGTTTGATTAAAATCAATTAAAGAATGACGTAAATTACTAGCCCTTTTTCGTAAAATATTTTTAATTTCAGCAGTAGCATTAGGCAAACATAAATTATAGAAATTCCCGCTATTAAGCTGGCTCAGAGTAGTTTTACTATCCAGATGAATAACCTCTTCTCCAGCAGCAATTGAATCTTGAACTTCTTCAGGATAACGAACTAAATTTTCATGATTTAATAAAATTATTTCCTGTTGTTCAACTTGAGCTATTCCTGTTATAAAATAAAGTTGAATATTATTAACTCTGCCATAATCAATCTTGTTTGTAATAGCTTGCTCTTCAATTTCTTTAACTTCTTGAACCTGATTAACAATAATGCCAATTAATAATTCTTGCCATTCTAAAATAATCACATAATCATCTATGTCGCATTCTTCTAAAGGTAATCCTAGCCTCAATGCTAAATGCATTACTGGAACAATGTTTGAACGAAGATTGAGAATACCGACAACATCTTTCGGGGTTTCAGCTAAAGAAACCAGTTCTGGTAAATAAAATATTTCTCGAATGATAGTTGTATCAATACCATAATGAGAATTATTAAGACTAAAAAGCAGATATGGTTTAGTATCCATAGCTATTTATGATTAAAATTACATTTAGTTGAAAAATTTGTCTCAAAAAATAAAATTAACTAATAATATTTGGCTCAAACACCTAAATAATTACTAACAATTTCTAGTAATTCTTGTTCATTAAAAGGTTTAGTTAAGTATTTACTAGAACCAGCAATTTTTCCTTTGAATTTATTCACAAATCCATCTCTAGCTGTTAGCATGATAATCGGTAATTCTTGAAATTTAGGAATTTTGCGAATAGTACTACATACTTCTAAACCATCAATATCTGGCATAGAAAGGTCGAGAATTACTAAAGAGATAGAATTGTTATAAATAAAATTTAAACCTTCTACTGCATTACTAGCGAGTAATACCTGATAGCGATCGCCCAATGTCCGATTTAACATAGTGCGGATGATCGGACTATCATCAATACAAACAATAATTGGTTGATTAGTATTTTGTAGTTGAGTCTTATCAATTGGTTTAGTTGCAAATTTAACCCAACCAGCTTGCGCCCATTGATAATATGAATTAGCAATATTAAGTGGATCTTTGTCTAATTGTTTGGCAATATCTATTAAGCTGGTTTTACCATCTACCCATTGTTCTAAATGTTGGCGAACGGTTGAATTAGTAACTGCATTTAATCCTCCACCACTCAGAAATGGAATGGCATTCATTGAAGGAATTGAAGGCGCAAAACTAGCCCATTTTTGCTGACGATTAGTTAACTCTGATTTGAGAGAAACCCAATCTAAACCACGGCAATCTTCACCAAAACAAAAATCAAAATTTACTGAAAAATCGTAAGTAATTGTTCCTGGTAAGGTAGATAATTCTTCGAGTAACCAAATTACTCTTTCTTTAACAAAAGATTCAACTTCTTCCCATTTTAGAATTTTTAATTTAACTAATCCATTGATAGTTTCTTGAACTGAATCAGAATTATCAATTTGTTTGAGTACGATTTTAAGAGCAGTATCAATTAGATTAGGCTGAAATTTCTTCCCTAAAATCAGAGCAAATTCTTGATTATTAGGAACTTTAGAACCTCCGTAAACAATCTTTCCTTCATGCCAAATTAATACTTGGGATTTTTGAGCTTGACTAGATCGATCTTGAGTCTTAATGCTTATGATTCCAGTGTATTGTTCATTTTTTATTGACTCCAGAAGTAAATTTAATTGTTCAGTTTCATAACGGTATGATTGCATAGTTATATTCATAAAATGCCGATTATAAATAGTTTGAGTAACACTCGATCTTAGTGTTCCCCAAACTTTCAGTGAAACTATCAAAAATAGTCAAAATTTCATGAAGGGATTTCTTAAAACAAGGCTTAATTTGTAAACTATAATAATCAAAAAAATCTGATGATTATAAAAAATAACTTTTTTCTTTCTCGATCTTCAAGCTTTCTTATAACAGAACAATTAAACAAAATTAATTTTCTCAGTTAAACTACACTGTTTAAATTGTGCGCAACTTGAAATATATATATTTTAATAATAATTATTTTAAAATAACTAATGAATCAAATTAAAGTCTAATGCTTTAATAATTTCTCTTACTTTCTAGCAAATATTTGTAAGGGCAACTGATAGCTTACTCCGACTAAGCAATAGGAGAAGTCAATTGTCCTAACAATAAAAAAACCAAAATTAATAGCTTAGAATTTATGAGGCTGCCAAACTAAACGTAATGCCATAATTGCAAATCCGATCGCAGCAAATGCTTTGAGCAAACGTTCTGGTAAAATTTGTGCAAAGCCTCCACCAGCAATAACACCTAAAAAACTAGCTAAAATTAAAGCAACTGTTGAACCCAGAAATACGGCACGAGGATATTTAGAAGTTCCACCAAGAGCGATCGCAGCAAGCTGACTTTTATCCCCTATTTCTGCTAAAAATACAGTTATAAAACTAAGACCTAAAAGTTGCCAATCCATTTTATTTTTATGATTTATTAGTTATCAAGTCAGCTAATTACATCTTGAATTAACCAGCCAGTAATCAACAGTAACAAAATTGCTACTCCTAAATCCAATGTCTGTGGAGATAATTTTTTGGCTAACCAATAACCAATTAAAACGCCTAACAAACTAGTCGCAACTAAAGCCATAGCTGCACCCAAAAAAACGATCCAAGGAGATTGAGATTCAGCACTCATAAAGAGAGTAACTAATTGAGTTTTATCTCCTATTTCTGCTAAAAAAATAGTAATAAACGTAGAGCAAAAAACTGTCCAAAAACTAGTTTTTTTATAATGGCTTAAATGTTCTTGAAAATCAGCTTCAATACTATGTATATCAGTTGTTAATAAATCTATTTTTTCGGGTAAGGGATGATTTTTAGTTTTCTCCATCAAAATTTCGAGCTGAAGTTATCATAATCTATTCATAATCAATTAGCCTATTCTAAACTTAATTGTCAAGAATTTACCAATTAATTGAATTGGTTGAATGTTAAGACCATTTTATACTGCTTAAAGTTCAAGCCTGTAGTAATAGACTTCAACGATCAAATATTGATTTTTATCTATCCTTCTGTCTCCTGCCTAAACATAACCACAGTGAAAGTAATAAGAGCGGACTTCATCTTATTTCCCATCGGCTGTTGTACCATAAACTTCCTGATTATAATATTTTATCTCCTCGCTATTTTCCCCATACAGATCTTCAATGTGTTGATGACAACAATCAATCGCAAACTCATGAAAATCTTCTGAACTTATTTGATACATTTGCTCAAAAATATCTGGTTTGACACGACAAAAACGAGGACGCTCCTCATAAATTTGACATTTTCTAGTCTTATGGTCAAAATTGATACACCAACCATCTTCTCCCACCATACTCAGATATCTTTGCAATTCTTCAGGAGAAAGATAGTCTTCTAAATCAGGTCTTTCACTAGGAGCTAGATAACAACAAGCTCCACAATTATTAACACAACGCCAAGTTACCATATTTTATTTATTGAAACAAAACTTTACATACTTTTGTGTATATGCTGAGAAATAGCAGATAATTCCCAGGTATTATAGACAATGGCAGACATGATTAAGCCATCTATTAAGCTCGGTTTGGGTAAATTTTAGGAGAAAAGATGAGTTTTGTAACTAACCTTTTTAGTGGTATCGATTTCAACGTAATTTTTCAACTAACTTGTGTAGCATTAATTATGCTTTCCGGTCCGATAGTCATCTTTTTGTTGGCTGTACGCGGTGGTGATCTATAAAAAAAAGCTATTTTATGTTTTTTTTCGATTAAATACCCTTCTTCGGTAAGTAGGGTATTTTTATTGATCTTTGATCTACGATAGCAATCCTCGATTATTTTAAAGATAAAAAAATTACGATCAATTAGAGTAGTTGTTTGAGACTGGCTGCCATGACATCAGTGGTTTGCCCAGAAACGCTAAATAATAAAGCTTCTCGATAAATTCTTCCTGCCGAATTGTTAAAATCGTTAGCTGCACCACTAGCAGCAATGATTGCTGCTTGACTACAACGTCCAACTAAATTAATTGCCCAAGCACGGAGTTGAAGTTTTTCTGGATAAGAAGAATGGGGTTGAGCGATCGCATTAAAAGTTTTTTGATGACAATGAGTTAATTCTTGATGAAGTTGTTGCCAAGATTGTTCTATAAAAGCAAGTTGTTTTTTATGATAAATTTGTTCGATCAGATCTAAAGCTGCATAGGCGCATCCCATGGCAAAAAAGCCGTGATGCAAAATGTTTTTTTTGCTACCTTCATGAATTGAACCTGCTGCTTTAATGGCAACTACTTGTTGAGTAGGTAAAAACCATCCCTCGATCTTTGCGCTAACTGTATTAGTAGCAGTCATGGCAATCAATTCAATTGGTTGACTCAAGCTAATTTTTCCTGAACTTTCTTGTGTCTGGGTTTGTAGCGGAAGTAGTCCATAAAGTTCTCTACCATCAGGTAAAGCTGCACCAATAATAAATCGATCAAAGAAATCAAAACCTGTGATCCACGGTACTTCACCATTAAGCAAATAACCCCCTTCAACTTCTTTCGCTTGCATCATTGGTTTACCTCGTCGACGTAACTGAGAAAAACCAACCCCAATTAAGATTTCTCCGTTACCCATTTGAGATAGATATTGTTGCTTGAGAAATTGATTTTCACTAGCTACTAAAAATGAACCCGCGCTTTGATGTTGAGTTTGTAAAAAAGCCAACGCACCCGAAGCACGAGCGATCGCAATTTGAAGGTGTCGATATTCAATTTCATTCAAACCAGCACCGCCCAAATTTTCTGGTACTTTGAGAGCTAAGAGGTTACGTTTTCCCAAACCCTGTAATGCTGCTTGAAGTTGATCTGGTTGGCGGTCAATTTGATTTGCTTCTGGCGCGATTTCTTGCTGTAAATATGTGTGAGCAATTTCTAGTAGTTCTTGTTGTTGATTGTTAATTGTTAATTGTCGATTGTTCATTGTTCATTGTTAACCACCATTAATAAAAATTAATCGTGAAAAATTATTTGTAAGGACGCATAACCATACGCCCCTACTGGTGTACGGGCAATTCGCGAATTGCCCGTCCTGGTAACTGATAACTACTGATAAGCGTCCATGCCTTCACAAGAACAGACTAAATTGCGATCGCCATAAGCATTGTCAATTCTGCCTACAGAGGGCCAAAATTTGTGTTCTTTTGTCCAAGGTGCTGGATAAGCTGCTTGTTCCCGTGAATAGGGATGTTCCCATTCACCACAAATTAATGATTCAGCCGTATGGGGTGCATTTTTGAGCGTATTATCGACAGGATCGCTCTGACCATTTGCGATCGCTTCTGCTTCATAATAGATGGCAATCATGGCATCACAAAAACGATCTAATTCCTCTTTTGATTCGCTTTCAGTTGGTTCGATCATCACCGTACCGATTACGGGCCATGATACAGTGGGTGCATGGAAACCATAGTCCATTAACCGTTTAGCAACATCCTCTACTTCCACACCAGCTTGCTTTTTAAGAGGACGCAAATCAATAATACATTCATGAGCAACTAAACCAGATTTACCTGTAAATAAAACTGGATAGTAAGCTTCTAGGCGTTTAGCGATGTAATTAGCGTTGAGAATGGCTACTTTGGTAGCTTCTGTAAGTCCTTTTGCCCCCATCATGGCGATATACATCCAAGAAATAGTCAGGATGCTAGCACTCCCCCAAGGCGCAGCAGAAATCAAACCAATTGATTTGGAATCTTCAAAAGATAGAGAAGTGGCAGGAAGATAGGGAATTAAATGAGCAGCAACCCCAATTGGGCCAATTCCCGGCCCCCCGCCACCGTGGGGAATACAGAATGTTTTATGTAAATTGAGGTGACAGACATCTGCACCAAAATCTCCTGGACGACATAAACCAACTTGAGCATTCATATTTGCCCCATCCATATAAACTTGTCCGCCATATTGATGGATAATCGCGCAAATTTCAGTAATTTCTTGTTCAAATACCCCATGAGTTGAGGGATAAGTTACCATAAGTGCAGCTAGGTTGTCGCTGTGTTTAGCTGCTTTACTTTGAAGATCCTCAAGATCTATATTACCTTCGCGATCGCATTTTACGGCAACTACTTTCATTCCACACATTACTGCACTGGCTGGATTTGTGCCGTGGGCAGATTCGGGAATTAAACAAATATTACGATGTTCTTCCCCTCTGTCTTGATGATATTTACGAATTACTTGGAGTCCAGCGTATTCTCCTTGAGAACCAGCGTTTGGTTGTAAGGAAACTCCAGCAAAACCCGTAATTTCTGCCAGCCATCCTTCTAAATCGGCAAAAAGCTTTTGATAACCTATAGTTTGGGATAGGGGTGCAAAGGGATGAAGATTGCCAAATTCTTGCCAGGTGACGGGAAGCATTTCCGCCGTAGCATTTAGTTTCATCGTACAAGAACCCAAAGGAATCATTGAAGTAGTGAGGGATAAATCCTTGGTTTCTAGTTGATGAAGATAACGCAGTAATTCTGTTTCTGAATGATAACGGTTAAAAACTGGATCGCTCAGATATTTACTAGTACGTAATAATGATTTTGGTAAAGGAGAATCACTCGTTAATTCTTCAACCGTAAAGGGTAATTTGTTTTTTCCTGCAAAAATATGCCAGAGAGCAATTAAATCATCTAAAGTAGTAGTTTCATCGAGAGAAATTCCAATAGAGCGATCGCTTAATAATCTTAAATTAATGCCTTCTGTTTCTGCTATAGTAGCGATCGCTTCTGCATTACTTGCTTCTATTTTTAGAGTATCAAAGAAAGATTCGGAGGTAATTGAATATCCTAGTTGTTTAATTCCTGCTGCCAAAATCACCGTCAATTGATGCACTCTGGTAGCAATCTGTTTAATTCCTTCAGCCCCATGATACACAGCATACATTGAAGCGATGACGGCGAGTAAAACTTGAGCAGTACAAATATTACTAGTGGCTTTGTCTCTACGGATATGTTGTTCTCTAGTTTGTAAGGCTAACCTTAAAGCTGGTTTGCCATGAACGTCTTTCGATACTCCAACAATTCTTCCAGGAATTTGCCGTTTATACTCTTCTTTAGTGGCAAAAAAAGCTGCATGAGGCCCACCATAACCCAATGGTACGCCAAATCGTTGACTATTTCCTACGGCAATATCAGCACCAAATTCTCCAGGAGGAGTTAACAGTGCCAGACTGAGTAAGTCTGCTGCTACAGTAACTAAGGCTTTAGCTTGGTGTACCTGTTCGATAAACTCGCGATAATCATAAATAATGCCGTCTGTCGCAGGATACTGAAGTAAAGCACCAAAAATAGGAGTAGTAAAATCAAAAGTGCGATGATCGCCGACAATTATCTCTATTCCTAGCGGTAAAGCTCTAGTTTTAACTACGGCAATAGTTTGGGGATGACAAGCCTCAGAAACAAAAAAAGCATTAGCTTTGTTTTTAGACAAACCATAACTCATACTCATCGCTTCGGCTGCTGCCGTACCTTCATCTAATAAAGAGGCATTAGCAATTTCTAACCCAGTTAACTCAATAATCATGGTTTGGAAATTGAGTAATGCTTCAAGTCTGCCTTGGGCTATTTCTGCTTGATAGGGAGTATAAGCCGTGTACCAACCAGGATTTTCTAAAATGTTGCGTTGAATCACTGGTGGAGTAATACAATTGTAATACCCCATTCCCATAAACGAACGACAGATTTTATTCTGGGATGCGATCGCTTTCAAACGAGTTAAAGCTTGAATTTCACTTTGCGCTTCGGGCAAATGTAATGGCTGTTGCAGACGGATAGCGTTTGGTACAGTGCGATCAATTAATTCATCTAAACTTTTGTATCCTAATACTGCGAGCATCTGGGCGATTTCTGTAGAATTAGGGCCAATATGTCTGGCAGTAAAATTATCAGTGGTCTTAAATTTTGCTTGTGTTAAATTATCAGTCGGATTATTAATAGTTGTTTGATTGTAGTTAATATCAATATCAAGCATAAGAGTCTGTTTAATTAGAAAAATAGTGGCGCATCGAGAATTTGGTTCTTGACGCTACCACTTTATTGTTTAATTAGGTATGTTGTTACAAACCTTAGCAAATTTTTTTAGAATAGGAAATAAAAAATTTTCAGATATTTTTCCAAAAATTAGTTTAACTCGGATTGATTTACTCGTTTCCTTCTACTTGAGCGCGATATTCACTCGCAGATAAAGCATCAGGTATATCATCATCAGGATTTTCCACCCTAATTTTGATTAACCATCCTTCGCCATAAGGATCCTCAGCAATTAACTCTGGAGATTCGATCATAGCTTCATTTCTGTCTATTACTGTTCCAGACACAGGAGGATATAAATCCTCCACTGCTTTAACAGATTCGATACTTCCAAAGCTTTCTCCCACTTCTAGAGCATCTCCCACCTCTGGCAGTTCGAGAAAAACCAGGTCACCTAATTGATCGATCGCAAACGCACTCACTCCAATGGTAGCAATCTCTCCTTCTAAACGAATATATTCGTGAGTGTCTAAGTACTTTAAGTCTTCAGGATATTCTAGTTCCATCTTACGTCCTCATTCGTAAGTAAGATTTAGTTTACATTGTTTTTTGGCTCTAACAGCAAATTATGGACTACTTTAACCATATTGGCGAGCATTCTGGCTAGGCGATTTAATAAAGACATTAAAATTTATCTTAAGCAGCCAAAATAGTCAACAAAATAGTTGACACTAGTGAGAAAAACTCCGTATCCCTCACTATCAATTTCTTTAAGAATAATTTTAATTAAGTTGCTGATATTTTAATTAATACCAAAAGAATGAGGAAAATCTATGCATAGAGCGACAAAAACACTGGTTCCACCCTAGCTAAAACTTAGCTTTTTTGAGCGGAAACTGGTTCGACTTCTACATCGATCACATCTTGACTAACATTTCCTTGAGATACCCCAACATCTTGTCGATGAGATTTAAATTTATCCAAAAACAACTGCGATAGTTCTGTCACCAACAAAGTAGCAAGCATCAAATCATCAATTTGCCCTGCAATAGGAATAAAATCGGGTGCAATATCAATCGGACTCACTAAATAAATCAAAGTGCCAATAATAATCCACCAGCGATATTTGGGGTTACGGATTGCGTTACGATACCAGTTGTAAAGGGAGGTAAGAGAAAATTTCATTGTTTTTTCCTAATAAAACCTGTTTTTATTTTGGCAAATTGCCATTGATTTCCCAGTGTGGATAACCTCATCTAATTATTTCGGCAAATACTATAGTAATTCTTAATTGTCCAGCCAAAAAGTTGAGAATAATGGATCAATTTTCCCTATTAATTAAGAAAAATTTTCGTCAGACAGCAAGTCTATTTCAATTTATTTGGATAATTCAACCTACTTTTTTTAGCTGAGGAAAAAATTCTACTATTTAATAATTTTTGTATAACTGAATCGAAAAAATTAGGAAATAAAAAACGTTTAATAAATAATTGCCCTAAAAAGGTCAATAAAACAATAATTATTAAGACAACTGGTAAATTAATTGAAGCTAAAATTAACATTGCAGCCACAATCATAGTCAATCCTAAAGATAAACTCCAAGACAGAAATTGGTGTTTTTGGTCAAGGTGAGACTGAGGAGTTTGTTTTTTGCGATCGCTAGATAATTTGAGTTTGAGTTGATTTAACATTTGCTCAATTAACCAATAATGAGCCGTTATAATTCGCTGGAGTAATTGAGGTTCTTGCAAGTAATCATGGCGAATTTGTTGATTGATTTTTCCATCTAAAGAAATTTTGCTTTGAATAACAGCAATTTTTTCTTCGTTTTGTTGATAAAAAGAACAAAAATTTAGCTCGACAGAAAAACTTTTTTGTTGGTTTATTAAAACTAAGTATCGAAAATCAGTTAATATGTCTGAGGGAAGCTGTAACTTCTTGTTGGTTTCTCGCCATAATTGGATGTCTCTTAGCAAACTATCATTAAATTGAAAACAAACGCGGTCAGGTAAATTTTGCTGGCGACTAACTTTAATTTTTTCGATTTGAATCAATGAACCTGATCTCATAATATTTCAGTTATCAGTAGAGAAGCAAAATTTTGCACCTGTACAATTATTAGTTATTTTTTTTATTTTTAAGTTAGAAGAATAAAAATTAAGATTTAAAAACAAGTTAATTTATGATTGCGATTAGATATTTAAACAAAAATAATCCAACATAAAAAATATTAAATTTAATTTGATTTTCTTTTTTTATTAATAAAATTAAGAACAACTCTTAAAAGTGAATACCATTGTTTTTCACCAAGAAAAATACTATTTTGATGAAGTTTTAAAATTTCTGCCTGTTGAGGATGAGCCAAAATCTCTTGAGAATAACGATTAAAAATTTTCCCATCTAACTGAATTTTAGTCTGAGCATAAATTGTAGGATGATGATTTTTATGGTTTAAAATTTGATTTTGTCGGTCTAAACTCTGTTTAACGGTTCCTAATTGGCGTAGAGTCCGTAAAAAATGATAATCATGTAAAAGATTAAAAACTAAAGAGGTTGAAGTTGTTTGGTCAGCAGGATTGGGAATAGGATCGAAAAGTTGAGTAGGAAGACTTTCCCATTCAGAATTAGATTGACTCAAAATAGTTAAATTGTGTTTGGCTTGAGCTTGCTGTTGCGAATCGTAAAGTTCAGAATGAGGATCGATTAAAAGCAGAATGTAGGCTAATTCAAGCTGACGACGAAGTTCTAAATAGCGATCGCTTAAAGAAGGATGAATCTGAACTTGTAGAAGTTGTTGCCGAGAAATGACATAAATTTCTTGATAAACTTGCCAAGGAATAAATTGCTCACTTGTAATTTCTTCAACAAAAGCAGTATTAATTTCTAGAGCAGTAACTTCTCCCAATGAATCTGCCAAAGAGTTTAGCCACTGCTCTAATTTTGAATGAGGAAGTTTACCTCGATTATCATTTCGCTCAATAGCTGTTGAATGTTTGTTTGCGCTCACAGCTTTAGTACAAAGATTTTAATTCTTCCAGTATAGTTCTCGATTTACTGAACTGCTATTGCTATTGATGATTTGAATTTGGTTGATTTTTGTCAATAAATCGAGCTGAAGTATTGGGTAAAAATTCGGTGTTATCAAGTTCATCCCAACGATCAGCCTCATTTAATTCTAGAGAGTCGAGGTCTAAAAGATCTGCTGCCATTTCTGAATCTTCTTCTTCTAACCATTCTCCCCATTCTTCTTCGACTGATTGGGGTTCGCTTTGATCTTCAGGTTCTACCTCAAAATCCTCTAAAGACAACAACTTGGTTTGCTCATCTTCTTCTTCGGCACTGATAAAAGTAGTAGGATAGCGATCGCTATGAGCCTCAAGTTCAGGATAATTAACGTGAGAAGCTGAATTTAATTGCACGGGATTAGAGGTAAGATGAGATTTTTGAGGTGATTGAGAATTAGCCTTCTCTGATGGCAAAGATTGAGCTTCAGGTGACCAGTTTAATTCGCGGTATTCTCCTCCCTGTTGATAGTCTTGTAAAACTGCCATTAAACGAAACATCTGTTGTAGACTGAGCAAATTTTGTTTAATAGTTTGATGCCCTCTGGAAACTTGATCGAGATGAAATTGGTGTACTTCTTGATAAGCATCGTTATGAATAAAGCGATCGCCAATTTCGTTTTTGATTTCTCCAGCTACTAAATTAATTTGGGTACGTAAACGATGTCCTGGTTGAGGTTGAGTTGAAGAAGACTGAGAAGTTTGCTCGGGAGTGGCAATCCAGGTGGTAATTTCTAATTCTGGAGTTTTGCTCATCGCGATCGCAAAAGCTTCAGCTAGTTTTCCTGCTCTGAGAGCTTGTTTAAATTCTGCACTGGCTGCCATAAAAATTCTCCCAATTGATAATTTTCAGTTTTTTTTGACGTGGTTAGAGGTTTGGCATTGCCAAACCCGTACATAAATTTATTTGTAGTAGAAATTTAGCAATTTGATATTATTCGGTCTGAGAAGGCGATAAAGCCGATGATTCCGATTGTAATCGGCGTGATGAAGTTTTGGGTAATTCGGATAAAGTTTCCGTGAGAACCACAAACATATTTTGGAGACTTTCCAGATTTTTCAGTAAAATTTCTCTTCCTTGTTTAACTTGTTCTAAATGTAATTGTTGGATTGCTTCATAATCAGCATTGCCAATAAATTCACTACCGATTTCGTTTTCAACTTTGCCATCTACCAAGTTGATGCTGGTTCGCAAACGATAACCA
Organism: Stanieria sp. NIES-3757; assembly: GCA_002355455.1. Taxonomy (NCBI): domain Bacteria; kingdom Bacillati; phylum Cyanobacteriota; class Cyanophyceae; order Pleurocapsales; family Dermocarpellaceae; genus Stanieria; species Stanieria sp. NIES-3757. The sequence continues at coordinate 1,226,790 of AP017375.1, read as the reverse complement.
GGTTGGGGTTCATCTTCTGGAAAATCCATTGTTGAAGAAGATACCCAAGTAGTAATTTTTAACTCAATCGCTTCACTCATTGCCAGAGTCAGCGCATCAAATACTTCTCCAGCCTTAATTTTTGCTTTAAATTCTTCAATTGCTGTCATAAATTTAAGAGTCAAATTTAATAATTAATTAGCAGACTGATTGAGGTTACGAGCTTTATAAAAAGTTTCTAAGCTTTTGCGATCGCCAACGTAACGCCAATGCCAAGGTTCGTAACTAATTCCTTGAGGATTGTTACGAGGAAAAGATAACTCATAACTATAGCGAGGCGCATTATTTTGTAACCATTTAAAGGCAGCCGTATTTTCAAAGTCAGGACTGACATTAGTTGCAGGTACTTTACCATCACCGATGTCGACAGCATAACCCGTGTGATGTTCACTGTAGCCAGGAGGCGCACTAACTTCTGCTCTTTTGCTAGTATTTTGACTTCTTTCGGCTTTAACCCCAAAAAACAAGTAATCTTGCTCGGAAACAGAACGAAAACCAGAAATGGGCGTTAAAATAATCCCTGCTGCTGCTGCTGCTGACTGCATTTCGATAAATTTTTTGGCTGCTTTTCGCTCTAGACGAATTCTGCCATCGGCAGTAATGGGAGTTAGTTCGGCAGGGGCAATTTCCTGATAAGGTAAATGTCCAAGTACATTATCGAGCTTTTCTTCTTCAGAAGCAGGTTGTGGAGCGGGTTTGGGTTTGGCAGGTGGTGTCGCTACTGAGGGTGGCACAGTAGGGGGAGTTGGTGTTTTGCTCTCAACTTCACCAGTAGAACGAAGCATGAAAAAACTTATTAGTAAGGCGATCGCGCCTAAACTAAAAATTCCAGCTAAAATTATATTTAAAGGTATGGTTGTAGGCTTTTGTGAGTCTACTTTTTCTCGAATTGCTTCTGGAATATCATCCATAATCGAATTGGGGGATTGTGGATTTAATGGTCGGCAATTCCCCCTGGGAAGTTCCCTATTTACGGGCAACTCCATCTTGTAAAGCTGCTTGTCTGACGGCACTGGCGACAGCCTCGGCAACTCTAGGATCGAAGACAGAGGGAATAATATGTTCTCGGTCTAAATCTTCCGAATTAATTAAAGCAGCGATCGCTTTTGCTGCTTCCAGATACATATTAATCGTTATAGCTGAAGCTCGGCAATCTAATGCCCCCCGAAATACCCCAGGAAAAGCTAAAACATTATTAATTTGATTGGGATAATCACTTCTTCCCGTTGCCATGACAGCTACATCATCATAAATTAATTCTGGCTGTATTTCAGGAATCGGATTAGCCATTGCCATCACAATTGGCTGGGATGCCATGGTTTTAACCATTTCTGGAGTGACTACCCCAGGCGCACTGACACCGAGGAAAACGTCTGCTTCTTGCATTGCATCGGCTAAAGTACCACTAGCAGCAACGGCAAAGGCTTTTTTTTGCTCACTAAGATCGTTTCTTTGTTCGGAAATAATACCTTTAGAATCACAGAGCAAAATAGTAGTTGCTCCAGCTTTTTTTAATAAGTTTGCGATCGCAATTCCGGCAGCCCCCGCACCATTAATGACAATCTTGATTTCTTCGAGGGTTTTTCCGACTAATGTTAAAGCGTTATACAAAGCTGCTAAACTGACAATCGCCGTACCGTGTTGATCGTCGTGAAATACAGGAATATCTAATTCTTGTCGTAATCTTTGTTCAATTTCAAAACAACGAGGTGCAGCAATATCTTCTAAATTGATCCCACCGAATACAGGAGCAATATTTTTAACTGCTTCAATAATTTTTTCTGGATCTTGAGTATTTAAACAGATAGGAAAGGCATCAATCTTGGCAAATTCTTTAAAGAGTAAAGCTTTTCCTTCCATTACAGGTAAGGCAGCTTCCGGGCCTAAATTCCCCAATCCTAAGACGGCACTACCATCAGTTACCACAGCAACGGTATTGCCTTTGATGGTTAAAGAATAAACTTGTTCTGGTTCATCTGCGATCGCTCGACAAATTCTACCAACTCCAGGAGTGTAAGCCATTGCCAAATCTGATTGCGACTTGAGGGGTAATTTACTCACAATCGAAATTTTTCCCCCTTGATGGATCGCAAAAGTGCGATCGCAATAGCTAATTACCTTCACACTCGGTAAAGCTTCAATGGCGTGAATAATTTTATCTGCGTGTTCGCTACTAGAAGCATCGATACTTAATTCGCGTTGAGTATATTTCAAATTACGCTGCAACAGAGAAATATCTCCTAAACTTCCTCCCACTGAAGCGATCGCACTCATGACGGAAGCCAAAGCCCCCGGACGATTAGGAATTTCAAGTTGAACCGTTAAACTATAGCTAGCACTGGGGTTTAAATTTACCATCGATCGAATTAAATTTTTGATTGAAGAGTTATTACTTGTGATTTGCTGTTTAGCTTGTCAGTTTGGCATAAACTTTGACAGCCAGCATTTTAAGTTAACCATTAACCGATCGCTAATGACTAATAACAAAAAACAAAAGACTAAGAAAAATAACAACCGTATTGTAAAAATAAAACCCAAATCTAAACTGTATCGAAAGGTTATTTTATGATTTGCCTTGTAATTGTTTCACTAAATGAGTTAATTCAGGCAAAATCAACTTAGACATCGCCAGTCGAACCGCATTAGACGAACCAGGCAACGAAAAAATCAGCTTTTGTTGATATATTCCTGCAATCGCTCTTGAAGCGATCGCTCTTGAACCAATTTCTTGATAACTCAACCAACGAAACAACTCTCCAAATCCTGGTAAAGTCTTTTCTAAACGATTTGCGATCGCCTCATAGGTAGTATCTCTAGGGGCAATTCCTGTCCCACCATTAAAGATTAAAGCAGCTAAATCATCGCGATCACTCAATTGAGTTAACTGGGAAATAATTTGCTCTGGCTCATCTTTAACAATTTGATATGCTCCCACCTGATAACCAGAATCAAACAAAAGTTGCCGAATAATTTGTCCACTGCGATCAGTTTCACTAGTACGAGTATCGCTGATAGTAATTACCCCACAAGTAATTTCCCAAAAATTTGTATCTGGGTGAGGATTAAAATCCATATCTAATCATTTATTATTTATTCACTATAATTATTTGATAATAAATAGTAATTTAAAAAAATCTTAAATATTATTTAATCGGGGGAAAATTTATTGCTACTAACAACAAACAATCCCCAAATAGCAACTACGATTTAGTCAAACCCAAATCGTGTTCTTCTGCATATCTATCCATAAAACGAATAAAACGTTCCCATTCTTCAGAAGATTTCATAATTAAAACAGCTTCAATTGCTGTAGGTTTGCCATTTACAAATTTTCCTTTAACTTCTCTAGTAACAATCTCTCCTTCCTCATCAACTAAGTACATTCCAGTTACTTCATCAGTACTTTCTTGACTCAAAATTTTAGGGAATTCAAAATAAAAAGTAGCTGTACCGCTATTACCAGTACGAGAGCGAGTAACACGAATATCAGGAATAACTTCTTCTGTTACACCCCTAGAAAATTGAATTTCTGCCATAATTAAACTTGTCTTGATATTTTTTTGATAGATTTATTGTTTCATCATCTCATAAATTGCTCTACGTTTCTGCGCTTTAGTTTCAGGATTTAGGAGATAAATTATTAACCTAAAAATAGTAACTAATGATAGATGACTACTAAAAAAAGCAACAATCAAAAGTAAGAATGTTTATTTTTCAGATTTTTATTTGTTTCAGAGAATGGCTTTATTTACGTAGTGTTCTACTAGTAACCTAAATCGATTTAATTTTTAGGCGAAAATAATAATACAGGAAACCAACTACGTCGCAAAACATCATTAGCCAAACTAGGAACCGTCCATTGTAATAGAGTATTACGATAATCAGTAGCAACTGCGATCGCGCTAATATCAAAAATTAAGGCTGTCTCAAGTATTTGTTGAAGAGGATTTCCTACTTTTACTTCAGTATGTACTTCTATCCCTAACTCGTCTAATTGAGCTTTAACAGTTTTTAACTTTTGTTGTGCTTCTTCAACACGATATTTAGCCAGCATTCCTTGTCTAGTACTGTCATCAATCACCCAAATCAGCAAGCATTTTTGAAAAGACTTTTCAGGACGATTTTGAGCATAATGTTTGATTTGCTCAAGCAAATAATGCGCTGAAGGACCATCATTGTAAGGAATAAGCAGATATCGCCACAAATGCTGACACCGTAAAGATAACTCTTCTTGAGTATAAGTACTAATCAGTTGAGGACGAATGATCATTAGTGGTTGAGCAGTTTGTTTTGCTAAACCAACGCTCGTACTACCAAAAAATTTTTCTTGTAACAAACTCCGAATTGGTGTACCTGCAAGAATTACGTCGATTGAATTAGCCTCTAAAATTTTGGGAATAGTGTCTAAAGGTTTTCCTGAAACTACTTCAACCTTAACTTCTACTCCTTCAGGAACTTGTTCTAAAACTTGGGATAATTTCTGTTTAGCTGCTTGAATTTTTTCTTCATCGATGCGGGGTACTTCTCCTTCTTCCCACAAAGGCACACTATGAAAAAAAATAATTCTTCGTAAACCGCTCTGAGCTAAATCGGGAACAAACTTAACGAGGCGATGCAAACCATCATTAAAATCAGTACAAATTAGACAACTATTAAACATAATCAGGAAAATTACCTTTTCCCTTTACCCTATCAAAAAAAGTTTTCTTAGTTGAGAATTTTTAACTAATGATTTCGATTCACCCCAACATCCCCAGCTAGTTTCTAATTCCGAAAATGGCAAGAGAAGGAGGCTTTCTCAGTTAACAACCAAAAATTTAGTTTATGGTTGCTCAAAAATAGAGTCCAATCCCCATTGATGTTTAATAAACTCTTTATACATGTTCTCTCGAACAATCATCTGCTCGTAGAGCGTGATCAAAAACTCTTGAGCTTGTTCATGACTCATTTGTTGCACTTGAGCTTCAAAAGAGCGGAGATTGAACTGTTGTTCTAGAGAAAGTCCTATTGGTGATAACATAACTTAAACTCCTAGTCACTAGACAATTGTTAACTGTTAACTTTGAATCCATGAGATGATTTTTACCCCTCCGTATCAAGTAATGTAACAACAAATTGACAAGATGTACACATAGATATATGGGTATAGATATTAAACTTTTAATAATAATCGAGGGTTTTTACCTGAAAATAATCACTAATAAATTGACTAATAGTGTAAACATTCTGTAATAATCAAAATAGACCTAAAATTCAGGTAAATCCTCTTGAGGAGGAATTTGGCTAGTTAAAGGTACGATCAAACTCTAACTAACCTGCTTTTCGAGGGTAATGTATTTTGACAGAGTCAATATTTTGTAAATTGAAACAATTTGCCAAAGAACCAATCCTATGAGAACATCTTTGGCGAATTTATTCTATTTTGGCTCAGTCGCAACTAAAAAAATGTTTGTTGTGTACGTCAGATTGAGATGAATTTATATTAGGAGGTAATTTTTCATGTCTGTTCGTCTTTACGTCGGTAATTTGCCCAAAGAACCAATCGAACGCGATACTTTAGCAGCAATGTTTGCTGAGGCAGGCGATCAAGTTTCTACTAAAGTAATTAAAGATCGTAAAACTGGAAAATGTCGAGGTTTTGCTTTCGTTACAGTTCCCACTGATGAAGTAGCTGATGAATTTATTGAAAAATATAATGGTCAGCCTTTTATGGACAGTAGCTTAAAAATTGAAAAAGCTTTACCTCGTTCAAAAGGTAAAGGCAAAGAAGAACAACCAGCGAGCGAAGGAACAACTAATACTACTACTTCTCCCAAGCGCAAAACCAATAAGCGTAGCGGTGGTAAAAAACCAAGCAATAAAACAACTGGGCAGCAAGACTCGATTCAACCAGATCCACGTTGGGCTGATGAGCTAGCTAAACTCAAAGAAATGTTGGCAGCAGCTAACAATTAGCTAACTGTAAATTTAAGGACTGTCACATACTTGTTTTCTGGCAGTTACCTTTTTTTTTACAGTTCAACTCAAAACGATCAAAAACGGTGAAAAATCTAGTCAAAGGAGGCAAAATTCAATTTGCCAGTGTGAATTGATTTGCCTTCCTTCAATATTGATTAATACTTTATAATCTACCGTTTACTAAAAACTAAATTAACAAACAAATATAAGGAGTTATTGACAATGGCTGAAAGGAGCGATCCTGTTCAAATAATGAAGCAAGAAGTAGGTAAAGCTGCTGCTGCTCGTGTTAAATCAAATTCTATTGTAGGACTCGGAACGGGGTCAACCACAGCCTATGCCATTGAGTATTTAGGCAAGCGTTTACAACAAGGGGAAATTAAAAATATTGTTGGTATTCCTACTTCTTTCCAAGCAGAAGTATTAGCCAAGAAATATGGCATTCCGTTAACGACTTTAGATGCTGTAGATAGAATAGACATTGCGATTGATGGTGCTGATGAAGTCGATCCCCAAAAAAACTTAATTAAAGGCGGTGGCGCAGCTCATACCCGCGAAAAAGTGGTAGATAGTCTAGCAGAAGAATTTATTGTCGTGGTTGATGGGAATAAATTGGTAGATAAGCTAGGCTCGACTTTTTTACTCCCTGTCGAAGTAATTCCGATGGCAATTGCACCAGTGATGAGGAGTTTAGCCAAATTGGGCGGAAAACCAGAACTACGAATGGGAATTAAAAAAGCGGGACCAGTCGTAACCGATCAAGGTAATCTGGTGGTTGATGTAAAATTTGAGGAGATTGATAATCCTGCTGAATTAGAAAAAACTATTAATAATATTCCTGGTGTTTTAGAAAACGGATTATTTGTAGGTGTAGCTGATGTAATTTTAATTGGCGAAATTAAGGACGATCAACCTGTCATCCGCGAAATGTGATCTAGAACAAAAAAAAGTAGGGACAATTTGAAGCAAAGTCCCTACTACTCAAAGTTAAATTTTTTTTATACTGTAGTAATATCTTTTTCTTTTGAGCTTAGTAAGTCATCAATTTTTTTTGTATAATCATCGGTGACTTTTTGAATCTGGTCTTGTAAATCTCTCGCTTCATCTTCAGAAATTTCACTGCTTTTTTCTTGTTTGCGTACCGCATCGATCGCATCACGACGAATATTGCGAATCCCTACTTTACCTTCTTCAGCTAATTTGCCCGCCATTTTGACTAATTCTTGACGGCGTTCGCTAGTTAAAGGTGGAATATTCAGACGAATGACTTGACCATCATTATTAGGTGTTAAACCCAAATCTGACATGGTAATGGCTTTTTCAATTTGAGCCATACTACCTTTATCATAGGGTTGAATTACAATCGTAGTCGCATCAGGCGTACTAATATTAGCCAGTGATTTTAATGGCGTTTCTGTACCATAGTATTCCACCACGACCCGATCCAACAACGAGGCATTAGCACGTCCGGTTCTAATGGTATTAAAAGACCGTTGAGTCGCCTCGACAGTCTTTTGCATATGTCCTTTAATTTCAGCTAACTTCACAAAAACCTCCCACAATAGTTCCAACAGGTTCACCTTTGACGGCACGAATAATATTGCCTCCAACGGTAAGATCAAAAACAAGAATAGGAATATTGTTTTCTTTACATAGGGCGATCGCCGTACTATCCATAACTTTTAGTTCGTGATTTAGTACGTGACCATAAGTAAGACTTTGATAACGACGAGCATGGGGATTAACTTTCGGATCGGCATCGTAGATTCCGTCTACTTTAGTTGCTTTAAAAATCACTTCTGCGTCAATTTCGGCTGCTCGCAAAGCTGCAGTGGTATCTGTAGTAAAAAAAGGATTACCTGAACCTGCACCAAAAATTACTACCCGACCTTTTTCAAGGTGACGAATAGCTCGACGACGGATATAAGGTTCTGCTACTTCCTGCATGGCGATCGCGCTTTGGACTCTGGTGGGAATGCCCATTCGTTCTAAAGCATCTTGTAAAGTCATGGCATTCATAACAGTCGCAATCATGCCAATATAATCAGCCGTGGCTCGATCCATTCCCGCAGCAGATGCTTTGACTCCACGAAAAATATTACCACCACCAACGACAACAGCGATTTGGACACCACTATTGACTACATCCGCTATTTCCTGAGCGATTTCGGAAACTACTTTTGGGTCAATGCCGTACCCAAGTTCACCCATTAATGCTTCACCGCTCAGTTTTAATAAAACCCGCTGGTAACTCATCCCTAGAAAAATAACCTCGATCTTGCTTGTGATTTACCTCCCCATAACATACCAGTTTTTAGCCATTTGTTGTGTCTTTGTCTGCTTAGAAGTTGCAAAATTGCTGAGGGAATTTACGATTTGTTGGCTCGCCAAATAATTGACGAACCAATTGGTTCAATATAGCTAGGATTAATTTCTTTTCCTGCGAGCAAAGCGGAAATATTATTGCGCAAATAATGATTGGTGACTTGCTCGGCTGAGTCTGAACAATCGTCAATCCTGCCTGCGTAACGAATGACAGCTTGACGATCTAATAAGAATACTTCGGGAATAACTGTAGCACCAAAGGATTTGGCAACATCTTGGGTAGGATCGCGTAAATAAGGAAAATTTAACTCATTGGCTTGAGCAAAACTTTCCATACTTTCAAAACTTTCTTGAATGGTTCCGTCAGTATCATTGGAATTAATTCCCACCAGTGTAAAACCATCTGCTGCAAAATCAGCTTGAATTTGTTTGAGACGTTCTAGATATTTTTTAACATAAGGACAATTATTCGCCAAAAAAACTACACCAAGGGCTTGAAATTTTTCTAGATAACGACCAAGATGATAAACTTGCTTGTCTATTCCTGGTAATTCAAAATCTGGAGCATAATCACCCACAAGATTACGATCTATTGCCATATAATATGATTTCCCATAAATAATAATTTTCCAATAATAATCTAAGAGTGATTTGACGAACCTGCAAATAGTTAGTTATACCAACCTTGACTCAAGCCTTGATAACCAATTAATTTATAGACTAATTTAGCAGCAGTAAATTCGGAGACTACTGAGTCTTGTTGAGGAGCGAGTTCCATCACGTCACAACCAATTACCTGAAATTTGGTAAAAATAGTTTTTAAAAACCGAGTTAACTCATACCAATTTAATCCTCCTGGTTCGGGAGTTCCTACCCCACCAATTAAACTAGGATCGATCCCATCTAAATCAATGGTGATAAAAACTTTTTCTGTAGTAATTTTAGCGATCGCTTTTTCTACCCAATCGGAATGATAATAAATATCTCTCGCCCAAATCACGGGAATTTGCTGATTTTTAATTAAAGTGGCTTCTTCTTGACAAATACTGCGAATGCCTATCGGCAAGGTGGGTAAACCCATGTCTAAAACCCTTCGCATCACACAGGCATGATTGTAAATCGAACCTTCGTATTCGTGCCTCATGTCGCCGTGAGCATCGATTTGAATGACGGTAAAAGGCTCATCATCAGCAAGGCGATAGGCTTTTACCACACCTTCGGTAATGCTATGTTCCCCACCCAAGGCAATGACAAATTTGCCATCGGCAATCAATTTTCCGACTGTCTCGGTAGTAATTTGTAGCATTGCTTCCGCAGTTAGAGAGGGGTCACTCGTCGTATCTGCGATCGCTTCATGAGTATAAATGCCCGTTTTTAGACAAGTTTGAACTTCAATTTCTTCGTCATAGGCTTCTAGTTGATCCGATGCTTCAAGAATAGCGTGGGGTCCATGTTGACAACCTTGACGATAAGTAGTGGTTTTTTCGTAAGGAATAGGTAAAATTACAGTCTTTGCTGCTGCATAAGTAGCTTGAGCTTCTGAGGCTATAAATTGTTTCATAATTAATTTAAATATGTTTTAATTTAAACTTAGTGTTAATTAATGAGATTATGGACAATTCCATAACCCCGCGTCAATAATTTCGCTCAACTTCAGAGGTTAACAAAATTTCCTCTTTTTGTGAGCGATGGGCTGAAAAGATCATTGATTGTCAACGACTACAATTGTTCACTTGACAACAAAATCAACCAGGAACGAACAAGCGATCGCTAAAATCTTTTGAGTCTCTGTTAATTAGAGCCAAAACCAATTAGTTATTACTTAATCAGTTTTTGTTCTTTGATTGTTTGTAATTCTTGCAATAGCACTTCAATTTCTGCTTGAAGATGGAGGTATTTTACTTGTTGATCTGCTTGATAACATTTGGTTAATCGTTCTGTATTAACTGTTGCTACAGCAGGAGCAGTTGGATTTTTGACTGGAGAAGATAATAGAGTCGACATAGGACTAAAAGAATTATTAATTATTTTATTTAACTCACACCAATTTGCGATTTTAGCTTATTTAAGAAATTGAGGTTGGTGAATTAGGTCAATTTCAAAATTGTCATTAAAGCCAAACATCCACTCAAATCTGGATTTGTGGTTAATTTATTAATTGGTCTCAATAACTATTGATTTTTTTTATCAAAGATATCAATTTATTTAAACTTTACTTGTCTTCTAAACTAGAAAGAGTAAAAGCAATCAATAATTTACTTGTCTGGCGTTATCTGTCTGTGATTCCATTGGTATTGAAGTATAAGAGCGAATAGGATGTCAAAGATTCACTGTCTTCTGATTTTAGCTATCTATTTTAGAGCCAATTCAACTCCTGACTGATGACTGATAACTGATGACCAAACTAGACTGGGGTATTTCCATATTGTAGAGAGGAAACATGGTACTGCTATCTAAAGGATTTGAAATTGAAATTTACACAGGAACGCCTCAAGGCGAAGTAGTTGGTTTATCAGACCAAATTGTTAAGAATTTAGACGGTTTTGTTCGTGAGCCAGATAACCGCAATGTGGAATATACTACTGCTCCTTTTTGTAATTATGACCGCTTGCTTTGTGCCATTTTAAAACCCAGACAAATTTTACGGAGTTATTTACGGAGTCTGGGGAATTACACTTTGATTCCTGGTAGTACTTTATCCTTAGGAGATAGTAGTCGATTTGAACGTTCTGACCCTAATAATCCCTATCATAGCTATATCGAACAAACCTACGGAACTAAAGTAGTTACGGCGAGTATTCATATTAATATTGGGATTGCTGAACCAGAAAAATTAATGCAAGCTTGTCGTCTGATTAGAGTAGAAGCTCCTTTATATCTAGCGTTAAGTGCTGCTTCACCTTTCTTAGATGGCAAAGCAACTGGTTTTCATTCAACTCGTTGGCAAATGTTTCCTCAAACGCCAGACAATGTGCCTTTATTTGAAAGCCATGCTCATTTTATTAATTGGACGGAAACCCAACTTGCTGCTGGGACAATGAAAAACGTCCGTCATCTTTGGAATTCCGTTCGACCCAATGGCGATCGCAGACCGTATAATCTCAATCGTTTAGAACTGAGAATTTGTGATTTAGTAGTAGATCCGATCGCTTTATTGGCAATTACAGCTTTATTAGAAGCTAGATTAATTGAAATGCTAGCCAATCCTAGGCTTGACCCTCTTCAACAAAGTCGTTTATCTAACACTCATTTGGCAGAAGATTTAATTGCTGTGACAGCAGAAAATGAAGTAGCAGTTGCTCATGATAGTTTAGATGCTCAATTAACCCATTGGCAAGATGGGAGAAAAATCAAAGCTAGTGATTGGATTAGCGAACTTTATCAACAAGTTTTGCCCATAGCCAAAAATCGTGGTTACAGTTGTTTCTTGTTACCTTTAAACAAAATTTTACGGAATGGCAATACCGCTCAACAGTGGTTAAAATTACATCAACAAGGAACAGAGATCAAAGACATTATTCAACAAGCAATTCAAACCACCGAACAACAAGAAAGAGAATTAGAAGACAAATTATGTCAAACTATTCTAGTTGCTTAAATTAGCAAAAATTGATGGTGAGGGACGGTGAGGTCTGCTCGCCATGTCCAATAACTGTGTTGACCAAATGTCGCTTCGTATTGTTCTAGTTCATCCACAAATACCTCCTAACACTGGCAATATTGCTCGTACCTGTGCTGCTACCAAAACAGAACTTCATTTAGTGGGGCCATTAGGCTTTGAGATTAGCGATCGCTACTTAAAAAGGGCAGGTTTAGATTATTGGCCCTATGTCGATCTGCACTACTATCAAGATTGGCAAGCTTTCTGGTCTAATTATCAGCAATTAGGAGGTAGATTACTGGGGTTTACTGTTCGTGGTACTACTCATTATCTAGATTGTCAGTATCAAGCTGACGATTGGTTACTATTTGGTAGCGAATTGTCTGGTTTACCAACTGAAGTGCTAAATCTTTGTAATTACAAAGTTTATATTCCCATTTCTCAACCCGAAGTCAGAAGCTTAAATCTCTCAGTCAGCGTGACAATTGGGCTATTTGAAGCTCGCCGTCAACTCAACTATCGCAATTAAAAACCAGATCAGGCTCTTGTCTAATTTTCAATTTCAGGTTAATCTTTCCTAGAAATAATTAAGTGTTATAAGTATCTTTTATATACCAATCTTTTACTATCACCAAAAACCTTAATGGTCGGATAGATTTAGTAGCATCTTAGTTTTGTTTTGATTAAAGATCAAAACAGTTTTTTTGTAATCAGTTTGAGGAGATTATCCTGAAAAAGGAATCTAGAAGTATGCAGCAGAATTGTTCCTTTGCTTCAAATCTTTCTATCTCTGAAGCATCTCATCCAGAGCTAATTAGCCAAGAGCCTCACTGGGGAACGCCAGTCAGCGCAGACACAGAAGGGGCTAATTCAGCCGTCCGTCAGAATTTCTACGCCTCATCGGTTAAACCGAGGCGTACCGCTGAGCGCAAAACCCCTTATTCGGCAGCAATGCTTAGTTTATTAGTTTCCCTGGGTACAACTGGTATGTTTTTAATGTACCAGCAACAAGAAGCCCAAGCTGCGGTAAATTCAGTTGTCAGTGACCGATTTTTATCAAGTTCAAGAGAACCAATTTTTTTAACTCAAAATCTTCCTAATTTAATTACTGTACAACCAATTTCATCCGCCCAAATTCCTCTCCAGACTCAAATTGTTGAGTTACCAAAACTAAATTCAGGAGTTGTACCTCTTAGTCAACCTGCGGTCGCTTCATCCCTCTCATCCTCTAAAGTTATTTCCCCTCCTTCTCCTCAAATCAATTCTGAAATTGCTCAAAGTATTTCACCACAGCAACCAACTCTTTTAAACAAATTAAAACAAAAGCAATTAAGTGTCGGCGCAGGAAAACTCAACGCAGAACAAAATATCCAGATAGCAGACGTACCTTCTCAGAATTCCGCCAATTTTCGTTCTAATTCTCAGCTTCAACCACAGACAACTGTAGTTATTCTTTCTAATCTAGATCAAAGTTCTCACAGTATTCCTCAATTACCTTCTCTAACTATTGAGAAAGATATTTCTAAACAAATTTATACAGTCAAACCAGGAGATACACTCAATAAAATTGCTCGTCTGTTTAACACTTCTTTTGAGCAATTAATTAAAACTAACCAACTCAGTAACCCTAATGTATTAGCCGTTAATCAAAAGTTAACTATTCCGCTCCAGCAAACTGCTAATCCTACTGACAATAATTCAAGCTTACAATCTCCTGCTGAGTCAGTACCAGTTGCTTCTGTTGCCTCAGCAACGACAAACGATTTACCTGTTGCTGAAGATCCTTATCTTGCAAGACTGAGAGCCGATTTAGTTCAACTGCGAGAACAATATCAAACTCAAACTAGAAATACTCAAGTAAATTTAACTCGTTCTACTTCAGTTTCGCAGCCTCAAACTAATTTGATTAGTACTGCTCCTACTAATGTCAACAGATATAATCAAAGTTTAAAAATTCAGATCGGAGCAACTATCAATCCACAATTACCGCCTTTATCCTCTCCAGAACAATATTTACCCAGTAGTCCCACTCAATTTGAAGGTTATTTATGGCCTGCTCAAGGAACACTTACCTCTGGTTATGGTTGGCGTTGGGGTCGGATGCATCAAGGAATTGATATTGCTGGTCCAATCGGTACTCCGATTATGGCTGCTGCTAGTGGAGAAGTTGTTTCTGCTGGTTGGAATTCTGGGGGGTATGGCAACTTAGTTAAGCTAAAGCATCCCGATGGTAGTGTCACTCTTTATGCTCACAACAATAAGATTTTGGTGAGTAATGGACAACAGGTAGAACAAGGACAACTAATTGCAGAAATGGGTAGTACTGGTTTTAGTACAGGACCTCATTTACATTTTGAAATACGTCCCAATGGAGAAACTGCGGTTAATCCAATTGCCTTTTTACCAACTAAATAAAAACTAAAAATCAAGTTATAGCGATCGCCACATTAGCTTAATTATTTGAGTAGATGTGGCTTTAGTATTTAAACTATTGAGTTGAAAGCGGTATACGAAAATAGAGCGGACTTAAACGATTTTTTGTGATAGCTTGCTAAAGATTAGATTGTCAGAGTACAAGGAAGCTCAATGCAAACTCAAGATCGAGTAACTCAAAATCAACTTCAAAAAGCGATCGCGAAGAGTCAAGATTATTTATTATCGATTCAAGAGCCTGATGGTTATTGGTGGGCAGAATTAGAATCGAATGTCACTATTACCGCCGAAGTTATTTTACTCCACCAAATTTGGGGAAGTAATCGAACTAGATCGCAAGCACTACAGAAAGCGGAAACTTATTTGCGATCGCAACAAAGAGAACATGGTGGTTGGGAACTTTATTACGGTGATGGCGGAGAGTTAAGTACTTCGGTAGAAGCTTACATGGCGTTGCGATTATTGGGAGTTTCTGCTGAAGATCCAGCCTTGATTAAAGCTAAACAATTTATTCTGCAACACGGTGGAATTAGTAAAACTCGCATTTTTACCAAATTACATCTGGCTTTGATTGGTTGTTATGACTGGCGGGGGCTTCCTTCGATTCCGCCTTGGATCATGCTGTTACCCGATAATTTTCCCTTCACTATTTATGAAATGTCGAGTTGGGCGAGAGGAAGTACAGTTCCTTTATTGATTGTTTTTGATCGCAAGCCTATTTTTGTGACTAAGACAACGATCAATTTAGACGAATTGTATGCGGAAGGGGTTAATAATTGTCGCTACGAATTACCTCGTAACAACGATTGGACAGATGTTTTTTTATGGTTAGATGATGCTTGTAAATTAGCAGAAAATTTAAATCTAGTTCCTTTTCGAGAAGAAGGTTTAAAAGCTGCGGAAAAATGGGTTTTAGAAAGACAAGAAGCTACAGGAGATTGGGGTGGCATTATTCCAGCTATGCTCAATTCTCTTCTGGCTTTACGCACTCTAGATTATGAAGTTGACGATCCAATTATTCAAAGAGGATTAGCAGCAATTGATAACTTTGCCATTGAAACTGAAAACTCTTATCGAGTTCAACCCTGTGTTTCTCCTGTTTGGGATACAGCTTGGTGTTTACGAGCTTTAGTCGAATCTGGCTTATCACCAAATCATCAGGCTTTAGTTAGGGGTGGACAATGGTTATTAGACAAGCAAATTCTTGATTATGGGGATTGGGCAGTCAAAAACAAACAAGGAAAGCCTGGCGGTTGGGCGTTTGAATTCGATAATCGTTTTTATCCCGATTTAGATGATTCTGCTGTAGTAGTGATGGGATTAGCAGAAGTTGTCTTACCAAACGAAGCCCAAAAACAAAGTGCGATCGCTCGTTGTGTAGACTGGATGGCAACGATGCAATGTCGGGCTGGTGGCTGGGCTGCTTTTGACATTGATAATGATCAAGATTGGATCAATCTCATTCCTTACGGTGATCTAAAAGCCATGATCGATCCGAATACTGCTGATGTGACGGCTAGGGTATTGGAAATGTTAGGACAATACCAACTTTCCATGAGGGCAGATCGAGTTAATCGCGCTATTGCTTATTTAATTAACGAACAAGAAAGTGATGGCAGTTGGTTTGGTCGTTGGGGAGTAAATTATATTTATGGTACAAGTGGAGCATTATCTGCTTTGGCTGCGATCGCACCTGAAGATTACCAAGCTGAAATTGATCGGGGTGCAGCTTGGTTAATTAGTTGTCAAAATTCTGATGGAGGTTGGGGAGAAAGTTGCCGTAGTTATAATGATCCTAAGTTGAAAGGCAAAGGAGTTAGTACTGCTTCGCAAACAGCCTGGGCATTAATCGGTTTATTAGCAGCCTATCAAGCAACAGGTTTTGATGCTAAATCAGCGATAGAAAAAGGAGTTAATTACCTACTTGCTACTCAAAATAATGACGGAACTTGGTACGAAGCAGAGTTTACTGGCACTGGTTTTCCCTGTCATTTTTATCTAAAATATCATCTTTATCAGCAATATTTTCCTTTGCTAGCTTTAGGACGTTATCAAAAACTAATGAAATAATTCTTAGTAAGAGCAGATCGATTAATCAAATATTTAATGCTGTTACTGTTGATTAAATAGATACTCATTACAGAAGAAGAATTAATAACTTTAACAGGGCATACCAATAGTATTAAATCTTTGGCTATTAGTTCAAATAATTTGTTTTTAGTTAGTGGAGGACTGGATAAAAATTTAAAACTTTGGAGTTTAAAACACAATCAATGTGTTGCTTCTATCACTCATCAAAACACGATTGAGTCAGTGGCTATTAGTCCAAATAATCACATGATAGTTGCTGGTTGTGGAGATGGTTCAATTCGATTGTATTCTATTGACGATTTAATCAATTAATACTTTAGTTAAGAGAATAACGCCAGTTCGACAGAGTAGCTAAAATTTTTACTATCTTGGTACTCTTCAAAAAATCAAACTTGATTGCTAATCGAACTGACGTTAAAAAAGCTGATGGGGGGAAAACAGTTACTCAAGTTTGTATGATCGAGATGACAATTTGTTTTGATGTTCCCCTGTCAGCTTGTAAATGATTTTTAGAGAAATTAGTTTGAGTTGTTAATAAAACCTAAAGTTAAACTGTCAGGAGCAAGGAAATGATCGAGATGGTAAGCTCTTTCTTCAGTTTTGAGTAGAATTTTCTCGTATAAATAACGAGTAGCACGATCGCCTAAACTTTCTGCTTGGGCTGCCTGACGACGAATTAATTGAATAATTTCTTGTTCGGCAGCTAAATCGTGTTCTACCATTTCTCGACAACGATAAATACCATCAGCTTCTTGTTCAAAACAGCATAACTCTGCTAGTTTAGCTAAATTAGCTACAGGAACACCTCCTAACCCATTTAATCTTTCGGCTAGATCGTGAACATGCCCTTGGACATCATCGTAGCTTTCGTTAAAAAATTCGTGTAAAGAATAAAATTCAGCCCCTTCCACTACAAAATGATGCTTTTGATATTGTAGATATAGTGTTTGAAAACTAGCTAAAACCAGATTTAAACCTTCACAAATTGGCTCAGTTACACTTTTTTCCAGCATGACTGGATTATTACCTACCTCGCCAAAAGCCCTTACTAAACCTTGAGTAGTAGCCATAAGTGTGTTCTCCTTTCATTTGGGCAGGCTTATTGATAATACCTAAACCCTAACACAAAATCACAAAGAAGATTCTAAAAGAATTATCAAATAAGGCAAGGAGGTATCTTGTTTATTAGTAATTTTACTCTTTACTCAGAATTTGTTTTCAAGTTTATTGACACTAATTATCGTTTAATGGTTATACTATGCTTAAGTTGAAATTTAATGAGTTTAATTCTCAATAAGCCTAATTAAATAACATTTAAAATGAGTAATGATAATCAGGAATTAGCAACCCAGCAAGTTGTTAATGTTAAGTGGGCAGAAAGATGGCAAGTATATCATCGGCTACAAGCATTAGAAATTGAGTGTCGGTGTGGCAGCAATCGACCTTTGCAAATAGAAATCAATAATACTAAAACAGCAATTCAACTATGGAGTGTGGCTAGACAAGTAACTGCATCTCGCTACGAATTGATGCACTGGCTAGAAAATTGCTGGCAAATAGAATCTGATCGACAAAAAAATTAAATTGAAATTAGGAGGACATGATGTCTAGATCGGAATATTTAGTCTCAGAGTTTGATTTGGTAGGACAATTAGTAGATATTATCATTAAGCCTGATAATAGAGTTAAATATCTCAAGTTAGCTACCGATCGCAGAGAATATTGGATCAAAGTCTCTAAACAAGTTGGGTATAACCTGAGCCAAAGACTAAAGTTGGGATGTAAGATACAGATTCAGGGAGAATATAAACAAAGCTGGAAAAACGGAAAAGTAAAATATAAAGCTCAAGCAGTTACCTTAGTAGATCGCCGAGAACAAGAAAATTCGATTCAGTCTCAATCAGCAGTTGCCAATTTAAATCAATTCAAAGAACAGGTTACTTCATCTAGTAAACCAATGGCAAAAGTTCTAGTTTGTAAAAAATCAACTTGTTGGGATAGAGGCGGAAAAGCTGTTTGTGAGTTACTAGAAGAAGGTATTCGCGATCGCGGTTTAACCGACCAAGTTCAGATCAAAACTACTGGTTGTCTCAAGCAGTGTAAAAAAGGGCCAAACCTTGTCATGATGCCAGATAAAACTTGTTATAGTAAAGTCCAACCCAAACAAGTTCCTCTTTTAATAGATAAACATTTAGTTGGTGTTGAAAGCAACCAATTACAATAATTCGGAAATTGCTTGTTTGATTTAAATTTATTTTTGAATAGTAATTCTTTATAATTGGCGGAGCAAATCATCTTCTAACTGGTGAATTATCTTTGCTCTTGATTATTTTTCGACGCATCTTATCTCAGCCGAAATTGCGCTTAATTTTTGATTGTCTGAAATTTACAGCACTTTTTCAGAAAAGAATGTAAAAGTAAATAAGCTTTTTGATTTTTCAGGTTGCTTTGGCTAAAACCTGTTCAATTTGTTCTGGTAGTTGCAAAGGACGAAAAGGTTTAGTAAAAACTGCTGCTACCTCAAGATTAGCCAAACTTTCTTGAAGAGGAGATTGAACTTTAGCTGTTAATAAAATTACAGGGATACTTTGAGTATCTGGATTTTCCTTCAATTGTTTGAGGGTATAACTACCGTCCCATTCTGGCATCATTAAATCTAGAAGAATCACATCAGGTCGATTTTGAGCAGCTACATTTAAACCTTCTTGACCTGAACTAGCAGTAAGTACTGTCCAATTTGCTGCCATTTCTAAGCCTAATTTAGCAATAGCACGAACATCTTCTTCATCATCAACAATCAGAACGCATTTACTCATTAGTTTTCTCCTGTGTCCACGAATCAGCAAATTAGTTCTTTATTGTAAAAAGCGATCGGGAAAAACTAGAGATGAAGTTGAGTTAATTACAAAATAATTTTCCTTGCTTTATCTAGAGCGATCCTGCTCAAAAACACAAATGTTTACAATAGATAAGCAGTTAACGAAAAACTTTAATATGTATTTAACTTATTTTGATAGTAATTCCTGGCTGATAGAATTTGAAAACCAACGAATTTTACTTGACCCCTGGTTAGTAGATCATTTAGTTTTTGGAAATCTTCCTTGGTTATTTAAAGGGAAAAAGAATCAATCTTATCCGATTCCAGAAAATATCGATTTGATTCTTCTATCTCAAGGTTTAGAAGATCATGCTCATCCTCCTACCCTAAAACAACTAGATCGAAATATTCCTGTGGTAGCTTCTCCAAATGCTGCCAAAGTAGTTAAACAATTAGGCTACGCTCAAATTACCACCTTAAATCACGATGAGACTTTTAATCTAGCGAATCGAATTGAGATTAAAGCTCTTCCTGGTTCTCCGATTGGCCCAACTTTAGTTGAAAACGCTTATATTATTAAAGGCTTAGAAACCGATCAAAGCATTTACTACGAACCTCACGGATATCATTCTAAGTCTCTTCAAGAATTAGCACCAATTGACGTAATTATCACGCCCATTATTAGCTTAAAACTTCCGTTGGTAGGTGCGGTAATTAAAGGGCAAGAGTCTGCTTTAAAAGCTTGTCAGTGGTTGCAACCTCAATATATTTTATCTACCGCAGCAGGTGGAGATGTTAGTTTTGAAGGTTTATTAATGTCTTTGATTGATGAAGAAGGAAGTGTAGAAAAGTTTCAATCTCTACTAGAAGAAAATAATCTTTCAACTCAAGCAATTAATCCAAAATCGGGCAAAACGATAGAATTAAAACTAAAATGTCTCAAAATTAATAATCCGTATATTGATTAGAGGCTAAGGTAAGATGCTCATGTCTAACGAAAGCGAACTTTGGGTTGAGGCTTCCGTCTTTAAACTCTACCTACGACGGATAAAAGGTAGATGATGGGTAAGAGATAAATCCATTCGCAGTTTATCTAAAAGTTTCCCCTCAGATTTAAGGAAGAAACCAAGCTACTACTATATCCATCGAACTTAATTGGAGTAAAACAAGAGACTAAAAGTATCGCATCTCAAACGTGTGAAACGGGATAACCCCAAAAAAGTCCGAAATCTACAAAAGCTAATGCTACGAAGTTACTCAAACAATCACTTGCACGCTCGATTCTGAGGGGGGAAGAGGACAGAAATGTCCCTGCCTTACCCGACCTTTGGTAATACTTCGCTTTAATTTACATCTTGTTTGAGGTTACGCGAATGCGGTTTAATAGATGAGTTAGCTGATTCTGTCAAAGCCCAATATAGTGTCAGTGTGCATTTTGCCCAAGAATAGTCGAACAATATCTGTTATTAGTTATTTAGAGAACTATAAATAATACTATGGATAAAACTAGCGATCTCCACGTTGTTGAAACTAGACCTTTATTAAGCCCTGCATTTATTAAAAGTGAATTCCCGATAAGTGAAACAGCAGCTAGCTTAGTCGTTCAAACTCGCGATCGCATTCGCGATATCTTAACAGGTAAAGACCAAAGAGTTTTGGTGGTAGTTGGCCCTTGCTCAATTCATGATATCAAAGCAGCCGAAGAGTATGGTGAAAGATTAACTCGCTTACGAGATGAATTAGAAAATGAGCTAGAAATTGTGATGCGGGTTTATTTTGAAAAACCTCGTACTACCGTCGGATGGAAAGGATTAATCAACGACCCTCATCTTGATAATAGTTACGATATTAATACAGGATTAAGACTCGCTAGACAATTACTGCTAGATTTAGCTCATCTTGATTTACCCGCAGCGACAGAATTACTCGATCCTATTACACCTCAGTATATTGCTGATTTAATTTGTTGGACAGCGATCGGCGCAAGAACTACTGAAAGTCAGATTCATCGTCAAATGGCTTCTGGTTTATCGATGCCTGTGGGTTATAAAAACGGTACCGATGGTAGTCTTCACGCAGCAGTTAATGCCATGCTAGCTGCTACTACTCCTCATCATTTTTTAGGAATTAATATGGATGGATTGGCTAGTATTGTCAAAACTACTGGTAATCCTGATGGACATTTAGTCTTACGCGGTGGTGCAGATCGTCCGAACTACTACGCAGAAGATGTACAATCAGCAGCCAATTCTTTGAAGAAAAAAGGCTTGAATCATCGTCTCATGATTGATTGTAGCCATGGTAATAGTAGTAAAGATTATACTCGTCAATCTATAGTTTTAGATGAGATTGCTCAACAAATAGAAGCAGGTTGTCTAGATATTATGGGTGTAATGATTGAAAGTCATCTCGTGGCAGGCAATCAATCTCTGTCTAATAACACTCAGTCTTTGGTTTATGGTCAAAGTATTACTGATGCTTGTGTCGATTGGGAAACTACCAAAAAGATGTTACGTTCTTTCGCAACCTCTATAGCTAAAGGTAGACCGACAATTGCCAAAAATCAAGCGTTCATGGCAGCTAAATAACCATTTTAGGATTATTAAACAAATTTTAGTTCTGATTAGGCAGCTTTTAACTGTTTAACTAAATGAATCAACCTGAAGCTCTGAAAATCTTACTAGAAGCAGTTGCATCTGGTCAAATCGAGCCGACTACCGCTTTGGAAAAACTCAAACATTTCAGCTTTGAACCTGTAGGGGAATTTGCTAAAATCGACCATCATCGTCAACTAAGAACGGGATTTCCCGAAGTAATTTGGGGTTCTGGCAAAACTACCGCTCAAATAGCTGAAATAATTAAAGCGATGCGACAAAAAGCATCTGTGGTTATGGCAACTAGAATTGAACAAGATGTTGCCGAACAATTACAAGCAGAAATTGAAGGTTTAGTTTATTATCCCTTGGCGCGAATTTGTGCTTTATCTCGCCCAGAAACAATCGTAACCCATCCCGGAATCATTTCTATTCTCACTGCTGGTACGGCAGATCTTCCCGTAGCAGAGGAAGCAGCTATCACAGCGCAACTTTGTGGTTTTCAGGTAAAAAAGCTTTGGGATATTGGAGTAGCAGGAATTCATCGTCTGTTGAGTCATCGCCAAGTAATTTATGAAGCCAATGTTTTGATTGTGGTAGCAGGAATGGAAGGCGCATTACCTAGTGTAGTAGCAGGAATGGCAGATTGCCCTGTAATTGGAGTGCCAACTAGCATTGGGTATGGAACAAGTTTTGGTGGTATTGCACCTTTATTAACTATGTTGAATTCTTGTGCGACAGGTATTGGAGTAGTCAATATTGATAATGGTTTTGGTGCAGCTATGTTAGCTGGGCAGATTTTACGAACAGCAAGTAAATTAAGTAAGAATTAAATAGTTCATTAATTACTTGAAAGCTTATGGAATCAATTCTGGCTAACACTTTAGATATCTTTAACAAACATAGCGGTTGGATTGTTTGGAACTTATTTTTGGCTTTTATTCCCTTGGTTCTGAGTATTTGGTTATTTCGTTGGCGTAGGCATAGAAGTTCTCGTTCTTTGATTTGGTGGTTCGGTTTTATTTGCTATCTAGCTTTTTTACCTAATGCCCCTTATTTATTAACAGATATTATTCATTTAATTGGAGCAATTCGTGCTAATTATTCGATTTGGATTATTACACTGGTTTTCTTTCCACTTCATTTATCTGCGATCGCCCTTGGTGGAGAAGCTTATGTAATTTCTTTGATTAATCAAAGTTATTATCTCAAAAAAATAGGATATAAAAAATACATTTTTTGGACAGAGTTACTGACTCATTTTTTATCTGCGATCGGAATTTATTTAGGAAGATTTTTACGTTTTAATAGTTGGGATATTATAACTCAACCTGATATTTTGTTCACTTCAAGTATTAACAAATTAACTCAACAAACACCTTTGTTAGTAATATTTATTACTTTTGCCATTTTGACTGTATTTTATTTGTTAATGAAACAAGTTACATTAGGACTGATATTACGTCTACGTCAAATTATGAGTGACAATACTCATTTTAGAATTAAGGATTAACTGTCGATTGAAATTTTTAATAACAACAGTAATGAGTGCAATAATTGCACTCTAATCAATCAAATAGTGAATTATAAATTATTAATTTTGAAGAGATTATTTTTGATTAACCTGCTGAAATAATTTAGCAACTTCCGCAACTTCAAAAGCATAGTTTCTTCGATAAAGAGCTTGTTCTTGTCGAATCTTAGTTAAATGCTCTTCAATATTATTAACTGTAATTAACTCACCAAAATCTTCAGACGCATCATCTATTGATTCGGGATATCGCACCACAATATCTAGCAATAAATTACCTAATCTCCGATTGTAATGAGAAGATTCTAAATACCATTGCATTTTGGTTTTATCTCCCCGAGGAGGAATAGCTTCAGTAGTAATAGTGTTGTAACCACTAAAATCCCAAAACGTAGGTGAAGTCTGATTGAAACGTACAGCCTCTTCTTCAACTATAGTTACTAAATCTCGTTTCCATTGTTCAAAAGTAGGAAACAGTTCCATAATAGCCATAGCTTCTAAATGTCGTGCATGAACAGGTGAAATAAATAAACGTAGTTCAATGCCATTGGCTAAACAATCAGCCACAATTTCTCTAAATAATTTTAATCGCTGTTGGCTATAAGTATATCCAGCATAAGTTTCTTGATTGGAAAAAAAATTGTTTTTTAAAATATCATCAAAGGCTTGACGATGTTCTAAATCTTCACTTTCTGGTTCTATAAAACCACCTATTTCATTTAACACTTTTCCTTGTTTGTTACTCTGAATTGTTTTAAGACTATATTCCAGCTTATAAAGAGAAATAAACTCTGTTACTTGAGCAAATAAATTACTTTTAGACGAAAATCTAGATTTATGAAAGTTGCCAGAAACAGTTCTTTTATTAGAAAAAGCCAAAAAATCAAGGGAGAAAACTACTAAATCTAGGTCTTGATTTTGACGAGCATATTGATAAGTTTGGTAAATTTCGTACATATTTGTTCCAGTCAATCCCAAATTATAAACTTCTTGTTCAGAAAACACTGAATGTTGAGGATTGAGGGCATAAACTGCTCTAGAAGTACCTAAAATAATCGTGTCATAACGATTGTGTCGAATATCATTGGCTTTTTTTCTACGACCACCTTGTCGATAAGCAAAAACTTTTTCACTATTAATACCTTGAATTTCTACTAAGCGAAAATCGCCGTAGGGATTGATCGCTAAATTAAAAGTTAATATCGATAGTAATAATAAACTTGAACAGCCGAAAAATTTGGTTAGATAGCTCTTGAATTTTTAGTCAACTCCCATGTTAAATTCGTTTTTTACAACAGTTATCACTATAAAATTTTCATAGTAAAAGATTGGGTATAATCTTCATTTACTCTTATCTAAATTATTGATGACCGATGAACAAATCAATGATTATTTAACTTCAAGAAAGATTTGAAAAATCAAAAGTCTTGATTGCTATTTTCCACATTGAACCTTAAAGTAGCAAACATGACTTCTTAAATAACCTCTAAAAAATAATGACTGAAACTTACTGCTGTTGTTACCATAAGGCGTGTCATTAAATTTTGTCCCTTGCCATGACCACAACCAGAATTAGATTATCTCGTCGTTTTCGTCCTAATTTGTCGCTAATTTTAACTTTAGTTGGTCTAATTATTACAATTGGCTTTATTCTCATCGCTTTGCTTGCCCCAACCTTACAATCTTGGGGTTGGATACAAGACCCCACCGCATCTCTGATTAATCCGATTCATCAACCACCAGGATCGTCTTATTGGTTTGGTACAACTCGTCAAGGCTATGATGTTTTTGCTAGGACTTTATTTGGGACACAAGCAGCATTAAAAGTCGTCATTCTGGCAACTACGATTAGTTTAATTTTGGGTGTTCCTATAGGTTTAGTTAGTGGTTATTTAGGCGGAAAAGTCGACAAAATCCTGTTGTTTTTGATGGATACAATTTATACTTTACCAGGATTGCTTTTATCAGTTACTCTTGCCTTTGTGGTTGGTCAGGGTGTATTTAACGCAGCGATCGCTCTTAGTATTGCTTATATTCCTCAATATTATCGTCTGGTTCGTAATCATACTACTAGTGTTAAAACAGAATTATTTATTGAAGCAGCGCAAGCAATGGGCGCATCTACCAGTCGAGTTTTATCGCGTTATCTGTTTTGGAATGTAATTCAAAGTGTTCCTGTTTTGTTTACTCTCAATGCAGCCGATGCCATTTTAATTTTGGGTGGTTTGGGATTTTTGGGTTTGGGGCTACCTCCAGAAGTACCAGAATGGGGTCACGATCTCAGATTAGCTTTAGATGCTTTACCTACAGGGATTTGGTGGTCAGCTACTTTTCCTGGTTTAGCCATGACTTTGATGGTAACGGGTTTGTCTTTGGTAGGAGAAGGTTTGAGTGAATTTTTGAATCCTAAATCACGTTAACAGTGACCAGTTTTAGCAGTTACCAGTTACCAGTTAACACTACCAACCGATAAATCTATTTGTCCCTTCGTTTCACTCAGGACAAGGTTTATCCGTGGACACACAATTAACCATCATCTAATTAAAAATTGCTATAAATTATGGAAAAGATCGCTACAGATATCCTCGTTGTTGGTGGAGGTACGGGAGGAACGGTTGCAGCGATTCAAGCAGCCCGTTGTGGAGTAAAAACTGTTTTGGTTAGCGAGTTTGCCTGGTTAGGAGGAATGCTTACTGCTGCTGGAGTTGCAGCCCCTGATGGCACTGAGTTAGCAGCTTGGCAAACGGGAATCTGGGGGGTATTTCTAAAAGAGTTACGGCAAAGACATCCAGAAGGTTTGGATCACGCTTGGGTAAGTTTATTTACTTACGATCCTCGCATTGGGGCAGCAATATTTGCTGATTGGGTGCAACAATTACCTAATTTAACTTGGATTCGGGGGCAAACTCCGAAACAACTATTGAAAAATCAAAATGCTGTTAGGGGAGTTAGATTTGAAGATTATTTAATTGAAGCAACCATTACGATAGATGGTACGGAATTAGGAGATTTATTAACATTAGGGGATTTTCCTCATCGTTGGGGTTGGGAATTACAAGCAGAATTTAATGAACCAAGCGCGCCTGTTGATTTTAATGATTTAACTAATCAATATCCTGTTCAATCTCCTACTTGGGTGTTTTTACTTCAAGATTATGGAGAAGATAATTTAGCATCTGAGATTATTCCTAATTCTCAACACGCTAATAATTCTTTTCAGAATGCTTGGGATAACTATGGTGCAGAACAGTTTCTCAATTACGGTAGATTACCCAATAATTTATTTATGATCAATTGGCCTATTTGTGGCAATGATTATGGACAAGGATTAAATCGTTTAATTGAATCTGAAACTAAAGCACAACAGTTTTTACAAGAAGCTTATCATCACAGTCTTGATTTTGCTCATTACATTCAATCTCAATTAGGCAAACGCCACGGTTTAGCTAGCAATATTTTTCCGAACAACACTAATACTGCTTTTGCGCTTCATCCCTATTATCGGGAAAGTAGAAGAATACAAGGACAAGTAACGATTACAGAACAAGATATTTTACCAATTCAAAATGGTTCTGTCGCACCCTTACCAAAAACAACGACAGGAGAAATAAACGCGATCGCAATTGGTAACTATCCTAACGATCATCATTATCCAGGGAAGGATTTTACTTTACAACCTAAATCTATTCATTGGGGCGGAAGATGGACGGGTACACCTTTTATTATTCCTTATGGTGCGCTGTTTTCGGAAAATATTGAGGGTTTTTTAGTCTGTGAAAAAAATATTTCTGTTTCTCACATTGCTAATGGTAGTACCCGTTTACAACCAGTAGTGATGAATATTGGGCAAGCTGCGGGAATGGCTGCTGCGCTGTGTATTCAAGCTAATTGTCAACCTTGGGAATTGTCAGTTAGAAGTCTTCAAGAAGCTTTAATAACGGATCGAGATGCCCCTGCTGCGGTTATTCCTTTATTTAATTTACCGCCAGAACATCCTGAATGGTTGAAGTGGCAAAGATATTATTTAGATCGTCCAGAAGACTATCCTGTTGACGGTAATTGTTTTTGTGAAAACTTTTCTGTGGTTAAACCAAGAGGGAATTATTACCAAGGTATTTTTAGTTGTCAGGGCAATAATTATCAAATCAGTTTAATTGAATCTAATCAAATTTGGCAATTAATTACTATTTATCCTGATGTAGAGCAAAAATTAAGAGAATATCCCACAGGAAAAATGATTGCTGTAGTTGGAAGGATTAATCCTTCAGGTAACTGGTTACTAGTCGAAGCAATTTTATCTTAATTATTGAAGATTTTTAATTTACTTTTGTCTCTTTAGAAAAATTTTACGAATTTATATCATTTCAAATTACAAAAAATCAAATTTTGAATTATTTTGACAGAAGAAGACTAATAAGAAATTTAATAATTTTAATGTTTTCGGTTGCTTGATTGCAAAAGCTCCTTGGGAAAAATAAATTTGTAGCTACTAAATATTATTCACTATGCAATCAAATGAATCAAATGCAGCCAAGTCAGCAAGTGGAAATTTGATGAATCAAAATTTACGACAAGAAATTTTAAAATTACTTGCCAACAACAAAATCCATAAGTTTATTCCTGAACCTAGATACAATTACCCTGGAAAAAAAACGAAACAGTTTAGTCCTGATGGGGAAATAACACTCTTAGATAAAAGCATCATAGTTTACGACAATACTACTACTGTTAGACACGATAGACTAAAACAAAAACTTTGGGATGCTTATGGGACTAAAGAATATTTTAAAGCTAAAAATCTAAATATTAAATATTATGTTATTATTCCAAATGAGTTAACAACTAAAGAAATAAGTAACGCTTTAAGAGAAAAAATAAAAATTAATAATCCTGAATATTTTAGTACTATTGACGATATTATAACACTTCAAGAATTCATTACACTTATTAGTAACTAGAGAATAGCAATAAAAAAAGTTATTTTTTCATTACTATATTCATAGAATAAATAGTTTTCACCATCTCTTTAGCGATAGCTTGTATTACTGGTATTGCTACTGAATTTCCTAGTTGTCGATACATTTGAGTTCGACTGACAGGAATAATAAAATCTCGCTCAAATCCCATAATTGCTTTGCATTCATTTTCAGAAAGCAACCTAATTCCAGTCTTTCCATCTTTGACAAAAGTACCAGTTAATCTTTGAATTTTATGATAGGTAGAAACTAAAGTTTTAACACAACCTTTGCTATTTTGATCGATTAGTTCAGGTCTACCATCATCTTTTTTAAATAAATAAGTTTTTTGTAAATGTTTAGAAATACAATAACCGTCTTCGTGAGATTCAACAAATTTCCCGATATCTACTCTATTTTTATTAGCTGGAGGAAAAGAAAAATTTATTGATTGGGCAGAGTAACTACGATGAAACCCTACAAAATAAATTCTTTTGCGATGCTGAGGTACACCATAGTTAGCTGAATCTAAAACTTGATAAAAAACATTGTAATTTAAATTATTTAAAGATTCTAAAATTATTTTTAAAGTTTCTCCTTTATTATGGTGAATTAATCCCTCAACATTTTCTAATAAAAAAGATATTGGTTTCTTGTTTTTAAGTATTCTAACTATTTCATAAAATAGTGTTCCTTGAGTTGGATGCTTAAAACCTTCTCTTTTACCAATTGAACTAAAAGGTTGACAGGGAAACCCAGCAGCTAAAATATCAAAATTTGGAATGGAATTTGTATCAATTTTAGTAATATCACCATGAGGCATTTCACCAAAATTAGCGTGATAGGTTTTTTGAGCGTATTTATCCCATTCACAAGAAAAAAGACATTGAGCATCTACTCTTTCTAAAGCAATTCTGATACCACCTATACCAGCAAATAAATCAATAAAACTTAATTGGTTATTAATAACATATTCACGATTCTCGTAACGATCATTGAAGTTAACTTGGTCAAATAAACTATATTGAATTACTTGCACGACAAAAGCAATTGCTATTGATTAATAATCGATAAATTATCAAAAGTCTATTCTATTACAATCCTCAACAATGACCAATAACTATGGTGTAGTATCAAAGGGAAATTTTGATGTCGGTAGATTCATGGCAAGAACAAAAATTGGCTTATTATTCGGCGGTTGTTCAGGAGAACATGAAGTTTCCATTAGTTCAGCAAAAGCGATCGCATCAGCTTTGAGTCAAGGAGAGAATCTCAATCATTACGAAGTTATACCTGTTTATATTGCCAAAAATGGAATTTGGTACGCTGGCGATATCGCTCATAATATCCTCAATACTAAACAACCTCTAGAAGTAGAAACGAATCAAAGTAGATGGCAATTTCCTGCTTTAGTCTCAGAAATAGAGGTATGGTTTCCCATTCTGCATGGTCCTAATGGGGAAGATGGCACAGTACAGGGTTTATTACAACTGATGCAAGTTCCTTATGTTGGCAGTGGTGTACTGGGTTCAGCAATGGGAATGGATAAAATTGCCATGAAAAATGCTTTTGCCAAGGCGGGATTACCCCAAGTACAATACATGGCAGTTACAAGATCGCAAATTTGGTCTAGTCCTTGTGTTTTTCCGAAACTCTGCGATGAAATCGAAGCAACTCTAGATTATCCTTGCTTTGTTAAACCTGCTAATTTGGGTTCTTCTGTCGGCATTGCTAAAGTAAGAAATCGCCAAGAATTGGAAACTGCCCTTGATAATGCTGCGAGTTACGACCGACGTATTATTGTTGAAGCAGGCGTTACTGCTAGAGAAGTTGAATGTGCCGTTTTGGGTAATGATTATCCTAAAGCTTCTGTAGTAGGAGAAATTAGTTTTAATAGTGATTTTTACGACTACGAAACCAAATACACCGAAGGATTAGCCCAATTACACATTCCTGCCCAGATTCCCGATGCGATCGCAGCTAAAATTCAAGATATGTCTCTCCAAGCTTTTGCTGCGGTTGATGCTGCTGGTTTGGCAAGGGTAGATTTTTTCTATATCGAAGCGACTGGTGAAGTTTTAATCAACGAAATTAATACTCTACCTGGTTTTACTGCTACCAGTATGTATCCTCAGATGTGGGCAGCTACTAATGTCCCTTTTCCTGAATTGGTTAATCGTTTAATTCAATTTGCCATCGAACGTCATCAAGGTAGTTAAAGCCTAACAAGAGCGATCGCTTAAGCCTTTAATCCATTCTAAACATTTCAAAAAAAGAGGCAAAATCTGAGTTAATCTGAAGTTTGTGACAAATTGTAAATTCTCAAGGAGGGTATAATGGAACGCACATTTCTCATGATCAAACCTGATGGAGTACAGCGTAATCTGATTGGTGAAGTAGTCCGTCGTTTTGAAACTAAGGGTTTTACTTTAGTTGGCTTGAAGTTAATGAAAGTCTCCCGCGAACTGGCTGAAAAACATTACGATGTTCACAAAGAAAGACCATTTTTTGGCGGTTTAGTAGATTTTATTACTTCTGCTCCTGTGGTAGCAATGGTTTGGGAAGGAGACGGCGTAGTCGCTGCTGCTAGAAAAGTTATTGGTGCTACTAATCCCCTTACTGCCGAACCTGGTACAATTCGGGGTGATTATGGCGTTAGTATCGGTCGAAACTTAATTCACGGTTCCGATGCGATTGAAACTGCCCAAAGAGAAATTAGTTTGTGGTTTAGTGACGACGAATTAGTTAGTTGGGAACCAACTATTAAGTCTTGGTTATACGAATAGAAATTGGTTCTTTTAATTCTGATTCAATACCTACCCACTTTTGCTGAGGTAGGTTTTTTTAGTAGCAGTAAACAGCAAAAACCTCGGCGCACTTACCGAGGTTAAAGAGGAGAAATCCATTGTCGATGAGAAATTTTTTAAATACTAGGCACTAACTATAAGTAAACAATCTTTTAACTAACCGCTAGAGAAATCCAAACTACAGCAGTAATCAATAAACCAGCAGCTATACCTTGAAGCGCATAATTACGTTTTTGTGCTGAAGAGGGTTCTTCTGCTAAGTACATTTTTGGTTCTTTAGGAAAGTTATTAATAATTCCGTTTTCGTCAGTTGTTGAATACATAAGGTTTTTTGTTATTTGCTTTTTTCTTTATGTAAACAAATGTAACAAGTTTTTAAGGAAATGTAAATAGCACTTGACAAAAAAATAATTATTTTCTGCCGAAAGATAGAGATGAGTCGATACTTAAGATAATTTTCTCAAAGATAACCCAGGTCAGCAGGTAAATTAGACTGTCCCGCAGCAGCTACTGCCAAGCGATCGCATAATTCGTTTTCTGGTATTCCTGCATGACCTTTTACCCAGACAAAATCTACTTGGTGATATTGACATAGATCGAGTAATTGTTGCCAAAGGTCGGGGTTTTTAGCTTTTTCCTTTTTATTTCTCATCCAGCCGTTAACTTGCCATTTTTTTGCCCAACCAAGCTTCATGGCATCGACTAAATATTTAGAATCACTATGAAGAGTAACAGCACATTTATGTTTGAGAGAAGTCAACGCTGCGATCGCAGCCATCATTTCCATGCGATTGTTGGTAGTTAAACGATAACCACCAGAAATTTCTTTACGATGTTGGTTATAAATAAGCACCGCACCGTAACCACCTGCACCAGGATTTCCTGTACAAGCACCATCGGTGTAAATTATTACTTGCTTTAATTGTTCTGACACTATATCATCGGTCGATAATTTTGTAGCCAATTATGTTAGCAAAAAAAGTGCGTCAAAAAACTATTGGGGTTCAAATTGGGTTGTTGGGATTATCGATTTTGGTGGGATTTGCCTTACGTTTTACCAATCTCGAATCTAAACCGCCTTGGGCTGATGAATGGGCTACTTTAGTTTTTAGTTTGGGTAATAGTTTTCGCACTATTCCTTTAGATCGTTTGATTGATTTGGATACTTTATTACTACCTCTGCAACAACACGAAACAATTCAACCCCAGGCAGTCATTAATCATTTAATGCAGGAAAGTACCCATCCTCCTGTTTATTTTGTTTTAACTCACTTGTGGTTACATTTATTTTCGGATCAAGTTGGTTTGGTTTCTCTCTGGTGGGCGCGGGCTTTAAGTGCTTTACTTGGGGTTGCTGCTATTCCTGCTATGTTTGGTTTGGGTTGGTTACTTAGTCGTTCGCTATTAGTTGCCCAACTTGCAGCAGCTTTAATGGCGGTTTCTCCCTACGGAATTTATTTAGCACAAGAAGCCCGCCATTATACGTTAGTCATTTTGTTGATTGTTGCTTCGTTAGCTTGTTTAATTGTGGCGGTTAGGAATATAGAACAAAAAAAATCTCTTAATATTGCTACAGTTTTAACTTGGATTGTAATTAATAGCCTGGGTGTTGCTACGCACTACTTTTTTGGACTAGCTTTAGTATCAGAAATCGTGGTGTTGTTTACTCTTTGGATTCAAGAAGTTAAATTACATTGGCGAAAAAGACTAAATTCCAATACTACTACCAATCTTTCTCCCCCTCTCCCCCTCTCCCCCTCTCCCTTCCCTCTATTCCCTCATTGGTGGCGCAGAATAATAATTGCGATCGCAGGTACAATAGTTGGTTGTGTGGGGTGGTTGTTTACTTGGCGAGATATTCCTGATAGTGAATTAACTGCATGGATTGAACATGGCAATCCTTGGGGAATTGAATTTTTAGAACCAATTGGAAGGTTATTTGGTTGGTTAGTAACTATGCTTTATTTACTTCCAATTGAAAACACTCCCCTAGTAGTAACAATAATTTCTGTAGCAATTTTATTAGTAGTTCTTGTTTGGTTAATTTGGCAAATCATTCAATATTTACAATCTCATCAGCAGTTAAAATCAAAAGCTTTTGTTCATCAAACTATTGGTAATTTTTGGTTAGCAGCAATTGGGTTAATATTAGGATTTGCTTATTTTTTAGGTAAAGATTTGACCTTAGCAGCCAGATTTCAATTTTTTTATTTTCCAGCAACTATTTTATTAGCAGCTACAATTTTTGCTTTATCTTGGTCACAAGTATTAAGTAAAAAAATTTATATTTTATCTGGTAAAAACTTAACAATTATAACAATAATTATTGGCTTTCTTGGCGGATTTACAGTTATTAATAACTATGGTTATCAAAAACCAGACCGTCCCGATCTAATTGCACCTGTGATGATTGAAGCTCAACAAATCGCTTATCCCAATGTCCCTGTTTTAGTAGCGACTGTCCATAAAACTCACGAACAAACAGGAGAAATGATGGGTATTGCTTGGGAATGGCACAAACTAACCCAAAATAAATCTATTAAATCGCCTCAATTTTTATTACTACATAAAGACCAAAACACTAATTTAGTTACACAAAAATTACATCAGATTATTAATCAGTTTCCCCGCCCTCTTAATGTTTGGATAGTCAATTTTTCTGTTTCAGCAAGTTTAGAAAGTCAAGGCTGTTATATAGATGAAAATTTTAAACACAAACCGCCTGGATATAGTTATCGTCTTTATCACTGTTTGCCTAAGCAAGATTTTTAGAACTTTGTTGATTCATAGCAAACATTTAAATCTTTCATATTATTTGTTTTGCTAAAAATATAAATAAGGGCGAACGGTAGTTCACCCCTACAGAAAAATTATTTGTTGTTTTTCTATTTGAAATTGATGCTAGCCTTGCTTGCTTACCTCCCTGCAATCTTGTTTATGCTGAAGGAGACAATTCTCCAGATAAACGATTAACAGTTTGTTTGACAAAGTTTTGTAAGAAAGCAGTACGTTGATTTTGTTGAAATACTTGTTGCAATTTATTACTTAATTTTTCTAGATTGATACCATTAGCATCTTCTAAATTAACCTCTTGTTCTTGTAAGTATTCAATTACACTTAGTCCCGCAATTCGAGTCAAATAAGCAGTACTTACTCCCTGTACCGCACTACCAGCAACATAAGTCCAGGCATTGGTTTTGAGTAGTCCAGCGATCGCATTAGTCGAGAGTTCTACCAATCCTAACTGCACCATCAATTTACCAAGAATTCCCGCAGCGTTTTGTGCTTGAGACAAGGAGAATTTTTGTTGATAAATCCCACTTAAATCTACCAACATCTGAGTGTTTACTGCTGCTGTAGCTAACAAATCTAATGCTGCTACAGGATTAGCAAAAGCTGTAGCTGCTGCAATCCATTGATACTGTTCAATTACTGGTAAAGAGCGATCACGTCTAATTTTGTTTAAAATTTCTTTAGCTTGTTGTTTGAGTTGAATCGCTTCTCGCCAGGTAGTAGTTGCAATTAATTGTTCTTTTTCTTCAGTTAGTATAGTAGTTAAACGGTTCACCAAATCAGTAATTTCTGCTGGTTGTGTTTCTAACCATTCCTTAATTGAACCGTCTTCTTGTTGTTGACGTACTTTGATTGGATTAGGTGCAGCAGCGATCGCAACAAGATCTGTTGAAGGAATAATTTTTGCTACTCTTTGTTGTATTTGTTGCTGAATATAGATTCTTTCTTCTAAAGCATACTGATCCTGTTTGTTAAAAACTAACAAGATTCGCTGCCGAGATTTGACTAACTGTTGCAGAATTTGCCATTGAGATTCAGTTAAATCACCAGCAACAACAAAGAAAACTAGATCGGCAGCTAACGCAATTGCTCTAACTTCTTCTTCTAATAACTCTGTATCTGATAATAAAGCTTTAGTTTCTACCCAATCAATTTTCTGCTCGTTTGCTTGATTTTCTAAAACTTGTTTGAGACTTGTTTTACCTACATTTTTGCCTCCAGTAACGACAAATTGTAATTCTTGCCGTTTTAACTGCTCAGGTAATTGATTTATTTTTTGTTTCAGGTTAACAATATCTAATGTCGGAGCTTCTATCTCGATAGCACTCACAATTTGATTAACTTCTGCCAAAGCCTTTTCAATATCTTCGGGTTGAAGAGGTTGTAAAAGTAACTCTGATATTTGTTGATGAGATTGATTTTGTTTGTACCACCAAAAACCACCACCAAGAGCTATTGTTCCTAAAGTTGCCCATTCGCCAATCTCTACCAATGAATGATGCAAACTATTCCATAACCATAAAGCAACAGTTAAACCTACTCCTGCTACTAAAATAGGCTTGCGTATTTCCACTGTCATTTCCGATTCCCTCTGTAGAAGATTACCCAGACCGCTACCAGCTTGGCACAATTACCTTGTCTATGGTAGATTTAAAAACTTCCCTCTAAAAAAAGATCCTACACTTATCTTACAATGTAGGATCTAATAATTTTTTTGAATGGCGGGAGGCGGATTTGAACCACCGACCTTCGGGTTATGAGCCCGACGAGCTACCAGGCTGCTCTATCCCGCGTCGCCTTATCGAGTATAACAAATACTTACAGAAATAACAAATGTTTTTTTTCAAAATTTTTGTCTTGAACGAATAGCGATCGCTTGAAAATAAATTTAATTTATTTCTAAATCTTAATATCTAGCTTAAGCAATACTCTTGTTCTATTTAACTACACCGATAAATCTATGTTGATTTTGTTAGCACGATCAAGAAATCAAATTTAAGTAATTTCTCTACTCACTTTGTCTCAGAATTATCAACAGAAGCCTAGCCTCATTGATTCAACGTAAGTATTTATCTCATCACTATTAGAAGTAGAAGTATAGCTTTAATTAAATATGCAGATACAAAATAACAAAAGCTTATAAAAATAAAAAATTAAACAAGATTAAATTAGGCGTTAACACTGAGTAAATGCTGATTTTTTTCAATCTGTTCATCAGCAAATTATTTATTAAGGCTTGATAAAGAAGAACTTTAGCTTTATCAAAAAAATAATATATCAGGTTAAATTTTTGAGTATTATTACGTAAAGAGTTATTTGTATCAATCTTTTACCTTCCTTTTTATCTTGAAAATTTTCTTTTAAAATTCTAGGAAATAAATTTTATTTATCAATTTCTAAGATGCTTTGAACTCTTTAAATAAATGAAAACAAAGCAGACTCTTGTTCCTCCCAAAAGTTCCCTGAAAAAAAAATTATTTGAGGCAATTTATATCAGATTTTTTACTTTTTACTCTTAATCTTAGAGAACCAAAGAAAGAAAACTTGACTGCAAATATTATGAAACTTCAATTAAAAGCTCTCTCTGTAACTTTAGGTTTAGCAGCATTATTAGGTGCTTGTAGTTCTGTTAATAGCAGTACTCCTTCTACCACAACTCCTGAAGATTCTGTTCAAATCGAATCTACTGAAACTCCTGAAGGAACTGTAGTTGAACCTAGTGCTGAAGTTGAAACCCCCGAAGAAACCGCTACTGAAGGAACTGTAGTTGAACCTAATGCTGAAGTTGAAACCCCCGAAGAAACCGCTACCGAAGGAACTGTAGTTGAACCTAGTGCTGAAGTTGAAACCCCCGAAGCATCTGAATCTGCCGAACAAGTAGCTCCAGAAACAGAAACCGCACAATAAAAGACTGACACCACGAATAGACAATAGTGTCAGAAATTAATAGTTGATTTTTGTGTATAGTCTCCCTAAATCAGGGAGATACTTTTTTTTTAGCAAATATTGAACGGCTTGGAACAGAAATTTTGTTTTGATTTCATTACATTTGCTTAAAGCTTAATTGAACAACCAGAATTCTGCCTTGTTTTGTCTTGCTACAAATTAACTCAAGCTAAATTACTAGGAGTTACGCATTGACAAAGTGGTAAAAAAGCAGCCGAATTTATTACATTCTGAGTATTTACATTATCTCCACGCGCTTTATATGTTGATTGGTTTATACTACGGGGATCCAAGTAAAGCGATTTTGAGTGCATCCACGCTCTACCAGAGGTTTGCTCATCCTAAAACGAGCGATCGCGTCTAATTTAAATGCATATTGCTCGGTTTTCCTTCCTAGTATTAATTAGAAATTTGGCAATTAATCGGGAGAAAATTATGCAACTTACTTACCGTGGTATTCGATATCAATCTACTAATCATTTGGCAACTGCTGAAACTGAAACCACAGTTAAATATCGAGGTCAAGAATATCAAATTAAACGTTGTGCTGAAGTAGAAGTTAAATCAGTGATTCATCTCAAATATTTTACGTACCATGGAATTGCTTATATGAATAGTTTCAGTTTTAGTAAACGCTCCGCTTCAGATAACAATCATAATTATTTAACTAATTATCAATAAATATTTAAAAAATTTTGTTACTAAAATATTTTTAGAATAATTGTTTTTAATAAATTAAAGCAGATAACTTTTTAATCAAGAATGTTCCAATCAAAAATCAAAGTTATCTACGATTTAAGCTTCGTCAACGCTTACTAATGAAAGAAAAGCATTTTAAAGCTAGTGAATTAAAACACAATGATGGATTCTATCAAGATCGATTTATTGCAAGAAAGTGAGCTACCAGAAGCAGAAAAACTCTTGCGACTTTCCTTTGGCACATTTTTGGGGCTTGCAGAGCCGATGAACTTTGGTAATGGAGCAGAATATACATCCCGTTGGTATCGCGAGCCTTTAGGAGCGTTTTCTGCTAAAGCAGACGGCAAACTGATTGGTTTCTGTATGGTAGCTAATTGGGGTAGTTGTGCAGGGTTTGGCCCCATTGTGACTGATCCTGATTATTGGGATCGAGGTATTGGTTCTCAATTAATAACTGCTTCTTGGTCCAAGTTTGACGTATGGGAGAGCCAACAGATTGTTTTTTGTACCCATGCCAATAGCCCCAAACATATTTATTTTTACGGTAAATTTGGTGCTGAACCACGATTTTTAATTGCTTTATGTACTAAAGCTTTTTCATCGATTCAATTCCAAGCTCTAAAAGCTACAAGATATTCTCAACTTTCTAGTGAGCAACAAACAGAAAGTTTAAATGCTGTCTATCAATTAACGGACAAGATTTATGAAGGATTAGATTGGCGTTCGGAAATTCTTCTTGTACAACAACGTTTCCTTGGAGACACATTATTGATTTTGGATGATACAGGATTAATTGGGTTTGCTATTTGTCATTATGGAACAGGTTCAGAAGCAGCCCGAGGAAGCTGTTATGTTAAGTTAGCAGCAGCCAAATCAGCCAAAGCCTTTGAACAGTTAATCGATGAATGTGAAGCTTTCAGCATGATCTTGGGAATGTCTTCTTTAGTAGCTGGCGTAGATACGGCTTGTGTTAATGCTTACCGTCTCTTACTCGCAAAAAAATTTCGTATATCTGTACTTTCCGTCTCCATCCACAAACCCAATCAAACAGGTTATAGTCGTCCTGATGTTTATGTAATCGAAGACAAACGTTAAATTTTAGTTCAAGCAAGCTATAGCGATCGCGTACGCGCCTCGGCTTTGCCGAGATCGCTTTTTGATTTAATCAGAAACAGAAAAAAATACCATCACCATCAATAGTTTGATTTTAATTCATGGTTCGTAGCTAAGAGCAAAATAAGAATTAACCAACCAACCAATAATTTAGTTGTTCTCTATTTCTTCTCCATTCTGGTTTTCAATTTATAGACAAAAGAAATTGCATTTTTTTGATTAACTCAGTCGTATAAATAACAAGTAAGAAGAAAATATTGCTGTGTTATTCATAACAACTAGAAAAAACAAGGAAACTATTGATTCCGAATCTCTAGTTGCTCCAATTTTCTTTTTATTTTGGCTATAAATACGCATTTTCGAGCAAAAACCATTATGTCACAACCACAAGACCGCTACTCCCCACCTGGTTCGGATCAATCGCTCGCTCTCTGGTTACTTTCAAATCAGTCTTATTCTAATTTGACGATTGAAACCACGATGATTCAGGAAGCTCTAGCTACTACTGAATCTAGAAGCGAAACTAAACTAAACTCCAGTCGAATTATTTGTTTAGAAATAGTAGTAAGTTTGTTGTTTCTGATAGTAGGATTATTGGTTCAGTGGAGTAACAAAGCTAAACTAGTCGGAGAAATTAATTCAGCCTCAAGAGTTACGCCAATTACAATTGTTAAAGATTCTTCTTTACAGCGTTAATTGTATTTATAAATAATTTCTAAATACAATTATCTATTTGATAATACTTTGACTTCTGATTTTTGGGGTAAATTTAGATATATAGCTAAAGTTTCTGCTGCTGAGTTAGTCTAAAAAGATGAAGCATTTCATCTTAAACTGGAAGTTTCTAGTATAGAAGCCAAAGATTTTAGATATTCAAGTAAGAGCCGAGT
Organism: Stanieria sp. NIES-3757; assembly: GCA_002355455.1. Lineage (NCBI taxonomy): Bacteria > Bacillati > Cyanobacteriota > Cyanophyceae > Pleurocapsales > Dermocarpellaceae > Stanieria > Stanieria sp. NIES-3757. The sequence continues at coordinate 1,187,197 of AP017375.1, read as the reverse complement.
ATATCTCTATCAGTGGCTCAAGTAAATTTTGGTAAAGCCAAGGATGAATACAACTTTAGTCATTCAGATTAATAATTAAGCCCAGCTTACTAAAGAGTAAACTGGGTTTTTTTGATAAAATGATCGCTTTAATATCAAATTAAATAGTAAATTTAGTAAGGAAAAGCAGGAACTTCAAAGTTTGATTGGAATTGGTCAGCACTGTTAGAAACATTTTGATTAATTACATTACCTTCACCAACAGCAACACCGACGTTTTGACCAGCTTGAACAGAAGTTTGAATTTGAGGGTTAATCGAAAAACCATCAATACCAACTTGAGTTTGAGTTAAATCGTTAGAGACAGCCTGATTAGTAACATTGCCATAACCTTGAGTTAATCCTTGGTTAGCTCCAGCTTGAACATTACCTTGTGCTTGTTGGGCAAAGGCAGCTACGGGACAAAGAGCTAGAGCTAGAGTGGAGATGATTAGTGCAGCTTTTTTCATTTTTCTAAACCTCTGAAATTGTTGAGCTTTGTTTTGTGCTTTCAATTACCAAATAGGTTGGTTATCAATTTTTTATGCATCCAGAGAGATACGAAAAAAAATAAACTTTGTTAAACTGATTCAGTTCAATCAAGTTCTTCAGCATCTAAGTTATTGCTAAATCGACCAACTTTTTAATTGCCAACTCATTTTTATTACAACTATGGTTTCTACTGTCTTAATTACTGGTGCTTCTCAAGGGATTGGTAAAGCAACTGCTTTGTTATTTGCACAAAAAGGCTACGATGTGGTTATTGCTGCTCGTAATTCGGAAAAACTGGCTCAAGTAGCAGAAGAAATCCGTCTACTAAATCGCAAAGTGTTAGCTATTCCCACCGATGTCAGTGACCGTGATGCAGTAACTAATTTAGTCGATCAAGCTTTGGCAAATTTTTATCATATTGATGTCTTAGTTAATAATGCAGGAATCTGTATGTCTGCACCAATGGTGCAAACAACAATTGAAGAATGGCAACAAATTATTAATGTTAATCTTTGGGGTTATATCTATACTATTAAAGCCTTACTACCCCATTTTCTTTCACGCCAACAAGGAACAATTATCAACGTAGGTTCATTTGGAAGTAAAGTTCCCCTTCCTAACATGACTGCTTATTGTACTACTAAATATGCGATCGCGGGATTATCGGAAACTCTTCGTTTAGAATTAGAATCTTCAGGAATTCATGTCTGTGGAGTTCATCCTAGTGTTACTAAAACCAGTTTTCTCGAACGGGCAGTTTTTAAGAATAAAGAAGGCAATACAGACAACCAACAAGCGGAACAAATGAAAAAATTTATGACTAGTCCTTTGGCGAGTTCACCAGAAGATGTGGCTAAAGCAATTTGGCAAGCGGTTAAACATCCTCAAGCAGAAATTATTGTCGGTTCAGCCAAATTTCCTGCGACATTGTATCGTTTATTTCCAGGTTTGACTCAGTGGGTTTTTCAACAAGCTACCTAGGATAAAAAGCCAAAAGTCTCTGTACGGGACAAAAAATTAAACAGAAGCTTGCAAAAGAAGACAAGAAAAGGGTTTGATTAAAAGTAACCACACTCAAACCAAACCCTATGAATCAGATTATCTTACTACGACGAACCTTGAAACCGCTTTTAGGGTGGCATGGCGCAAGGCTAAATTTTCTAGCTTTGTTTCTCATAGCATTACTAAGAGTAAAGACAATTAACCTAGCAGAGCTGGCAACTGGTTTCAGGAGTAACGCGAAAACAGAATCCAATTATAAAAGGCTACAACGGTTCTTCCGTAATTTCGATTTAGATTATGTCGTTCTTGCCAAAGCAATCGTTATATTGATGAACATACCTCAACCTTGGGTTCTGAGTATAGATCGTACTGAATGGTCTTTCGGAGAGAAACGATTCAATGTTCTCCTCTTGGGAGTGGTACATAATGGCGTTGCATACCCTCTAGTTTGGGAAATGCTTGAGAAGAAAGGAAATTCTAATAGCGACGAAAGAATGGACTTACTTGAGCGTTTTTGCTCTATATTCCCCGATGTGAAGGTAGCTTATCTTACTGGCGACCGCGAATTTATTGGCAAGCCTTGGCTCTCGTATCTTTTGATTGAACCAACAATTCGATTTAGATTGAGAATTAGAGCAAGCGATCGCATTAATGAGGGACGAAAAGAACTCAGAGCATCAATTATCTTTGCTCATCTCCAACCTGGACAGACTCAAGTTTTATCGGGAAAAAAACTGGTTTGGGGACGTAAGGTTTATGTTTCTGCTTTGCGTCTGGATAATGGTGAGTTACTAATTGTGATTACTCCCGACTTTTGTAACACAGCAATTTCTGACTATGGACAGCGATGGGGTATTGAAACCTTGTTTGGAATGTTTAAGACCAGAGGGTTTTGTCTAGAATCGACTCACTTCAATAATTCTGAACGATTGAGTAAATTGTTGGCTTTGATGGCTTTAGCTCTGTGTTGGGCTGTCAAAACAGGAGAGTGGTTGCACCAAAATTACCCAATTAAAATAAAAAAACATGGAAGACTAGCAAAGAGCATTTTCCGTTATGGTCTTGATCATTTACGCTCTATTGTTACTGATTTAGACTTGAAACAAAACGAGTTTCTTTTCTCCCTAAAATTTTTGTCCTGTACTTAGGGTTAATCAAGCAATAGAGCTGTATTTTCAATGGCTTGATAGTAGGGTTCGTTTTCGGCATACTTCTGTATTGCGTCGAATAGTTAGCGTTGGTCTTTCCATTGTAAAGCCTCATTTGAAGTACAAACTGATATCTGCACTTTGTGAACCTAAATTTTTGATAGCCCAAGATTATTGGTTACTAAATAAGGTTGCTCCATGCTTACCAGATCGGAGAGTTCTTTTCAGTATTTTGGATGAGCAAATACCAAAAGTTAGGTTTAGTTCGTTTCATTACACCTTACTCAAATTTTACAAAAAACATCGAAAAGAAGGATTTCCAGAGACAGAAATTCGTAGACGTATTGATGACCTAACTCTAAGATTGAGCTAGTGGAATAAGATTATTTCTCACAGCATAAATTTGAGAAATGCTGTATATGGTCTACTTAATCAACCACTTCTCCAGTTAAACTAAAAGCCCGTACTTCAGTTATTTTGACTTTGACAGTCTTGCCTTGTAACTCTTCAATCTTACCAGGGAAGAAAGTGAGACGATTGCCTCTAGTTCTGCCCATTACCTGGGTAGAATTTTTCTGATTTTCTGCTTCGACTAAAACTTCTTCGATCCGACCAAAATAACGTTCAGATCTTTCTGCTGCTTTAGTTGCCACTAAATGATTTAATCTTTGCAAGCGATCGCTTTTAACTTCTTCACTGAGTTGATTATCCCATAAAGCTGCTGGTGTACCAGGACGAGGAGAGTAGGCAGCAGTATTTAATTGATCGAAACCAATCTCTTCAACTAATTTTAAAGTGTTTTCAAATTGTGCTTCTGTTTCCCCAGGAAAACCAACAATCGCATCCGCACTAATAGCAGCATCGGGCATATATTCGCGAATTTTAGCAATAATCGAGCGATATTTTTCTTGAGTATAACCGCGCTTCATTGCTTTAAGGATTTCATTATCTCCCGACTGAAAAGGAATATGGAAGTGTTCGCACACCTTGGGTAATTCTTGGCACGCTTTAATCAGTCTTTCGGTAAAGTAACGAGGGTGACTGGTAGCAAAACGAATTCGGTCTATGCCTGGAAGATCGTGAACGTAGTAAAGTAAATCGGTTAAGGTGTGTTGATGTCTTCCCGTTTCCGTACTACCAGGTAAATCTCTACCATAAGCATCAATGTTTTGTCCTAGTAGAGTTATTTCCTTGTATCCTTGTCGTCCCAATTCTTCCATTTCTGCGCGAATTCCTTCGGGAGTACGAGATTGTTCAGTCCCTCTTACATTAGGTACAACACAATAAGAACAGCGTTCGTTACAACCATAAATAATATTTACCCAAGCTGTAACTGTACTATCCCGACGGGGTTTAGTAATATCCTCAACAATATGAATTGGTTCGGTAGCAACTACTTGATTGCCATCAAATACCTGTTGAAGTAAATCTTCCAAGCGGTTAGCGTGTTGAGGACCCATAACCAAATCTAATTCTGGAACACGCCTTAATAGTTGTTCTCCTTCCTGTTGGGCAACACATCCAGCTACAATTAAAGTTAGGTCTGGCTGTTCGTGTTTTCTTTTTGCCTGTCTACCCAAATAAGAATAAACTTTTTGTTCGGCATTATCCCGAATTGTGCAAGTATTGTAGAGAACTAAATCTGCTTCATTGGGGTCTTCTGCCCATCGAAATCCCATCTCTTCTAGGATACCTGCCATGCGCTCGGAGTCGGCTTTATTCATCTGGCAGCCGAAAGTAACAATATTGTATCGTTTGCTGGCTCTATCCATAGCAACTTTATTGCGAATTGTACCTAAAAGAAATACTTACTTGAATTTTTTAAACAAGTCTTTTATTTTATCATAATTTTCTGATATAGGGATATGGTTGATTTTTAGTCGGTCTGATTGTTTCTAGAACCGCTTGAAGGAACTTAGCTCAGAGTGGAATCGTCATTGAGTACAAGCTACCTTTTGTGGAGCAAAATAGATGAAAGCATCTTCGGGACTAGAGCATTTTCCACAATTCTTCGCTGGATTAGCTGTACTCTCTTTTTCCTTGGTCGTAAGTTCTTTTATATTTTCCAGAGCAATTGGCGACTTTAAACAAGCCAATGATGTTTTGGTAGTAACTGGTTCTGCTAAAAAACCGATTCAATCAGACTATATTATTGTACGCTTTTCTGTATCTAGCCAAGAGCCAACCACACAAGCTGCCTACCAAAGCTTGAAAGCTCAAATGGAGAAGTTACAAGCCTATTTACAAGAACAACAAGTACCAAATAATGCACTTACCTTAAATACTATTCAAACTGAATCTATCCCAGAAATTACAGCAAACGGGAGTGCAACGGGTGCGATTTTGGCTTATCGTCTGAGTCAACAATTGGAAATTCGTTCCGATGAAGTAGAAATATATACAAAACTATCCCAGCAAGCAAATGAGTTAATCAACCAAGGAATTAACCTAGTTTCCGAACCTCCTCAATACTTATATACCAAACTCAGTCAACTGCGGGTAGAAATGGTTTCTGAGGCAACTAAAGATGCTAAAGCTAGAGCTGAGGCGATTACTCAAAGTACTGGCAATCAAGTTGGCCCGATCCGAAGTGCTACAACAGGCGTATTTCAAATTACATCTCGTAATTCAACGGATGTCAGCGATTACGGGATTTATGATACTTCTTCCCTGGAAAAAGATATTACTGCTGTGGTGTCGGTTCAGTTTGCGATCGCGAATTAAGTGAGCGAACCCCTCGCGTCTGCTTCAAGATAAGACAATTAATATTTAATCAATTTTAGTCTAATCACTAAAATGAAAGTTTAAAACTACAACTTAGAGAAATGTCAAGGTAATGAGCAACGTTGATTATCTCTAATTTTACTAATAGCAATTGCCTACACTTGTGCGATAAGCAAAGGACAGATAATTTCTTTTAAAGCTGAGTATTAGAGTAAATATTTTCAGCAATCCATTTCGATTTGTTAGAGGGGAATGTAGAAAGGAATAATTATTGATTATAGCGATCGCTTATAAATTAAATTCATAACCAATCTTAAGGTATAAATTTGAATCTTTTAGTATGAGCGAATATCTATCATAAGTATCAAGCTTTCTTCAGTCGTCATCGCTACAGTGAAATTAATTAAGTCATTATTGTTTTGCAGCATAAATCTAGCAACTGATTATTTTTAAGGAGAATTAAACAATGTTTTTTCATAAAAAAGAACTAATTGAAAAAGCAGTAAATATTAGTGACCCCAATCCTCGTTTTGCTCAGTTATTATTAGAACAATTTGGCGGCGCAACAGGAGAATTAACAGCAGCTTTACAGTATTGGGTACAATCTTTTCATACCGAAGATCCAGGTATTCGGGATATGTTGCAAGATATTGCTATTGAAGAATTCAGTCATTTAGAAATGGTTGGTAAATTGATCGAAGTACATACCAAAAATGTCGATCAAACTGAAGCTTTCACTAGTACTTTATTTGCAGTTAGAGGAATGGGTCCTCATTTCCTAGATTCTCAAGGAAGTGCTTGGACTGCAAATTATATCAACGAAGGTGGTAATGTTGTCCGCGATTTAAGAGCTAACATTGCAGCAGAAGCTGGCGCACGTCAAACTTATGAAGCTCTAATTAAATTAGCACCAGACCAAGGCACAAAAGAAACTTTAGTTCACTTGTTGACTCGGGAAATCTCTCATACCAATATGTTTATGAAAGCTCTTGACTCAATGAATAAACTAACCGATCCCTTCTTTGGCAATATTCAGCCTGACGAGACAGTAGATATTTACTATAACTTATCTACTAATGGACAAGATCAGCGAGGTCCTTGGAATTCAGATCAAAACTTTAGATATATTGCCGATCCTCTCAAAGAAAAAGAAAATCAACATTAAGATTCAAAAAAATCTTCTGAAAGTTCTTTTGTCGTCAATAAGCTTGAATTATAAGCAAAAGAGTCTAAAAATTTGACCTCTGTAGAGACGGAGCTTGCTACGTCTCTATTAGTTTTTGATTTCTTAATCTACATTTTTTAAGTAGACGTAGTTTCAACCGAATCATTACTCCATCATTGTTCCTGAATAAACAATCCCTCGTTTCGCGTCTAAAGTAATAATTGCTCCTTCGCGAATAATTTGGGTGGCATTCTTAAACCCAACAATCACAGGAATATCCAATCGCAAACCAAGAGTAGCCGCATGACAGGTTAAGCTTTCATCTTCAGTGATAATTCCAGCAGCTTGACGAATAATCTCGACAAATCCAGCATTGGTTTGAGGCGCTACTAAAATTTCACCTGGATTAAAATCATTAATCCCATGAGGATTAGAAACTACCCTGGCTCGACCACTAATTGCTCGTTGTCCAATACCTGCACCCTGACCTAGGATAGCTTTAACTAATTCTACTTTGATTAAATCTGTTGAACCAGCTACACCCTGTAAAGTACCTGCTGTCATCACTACCAAATCTCCAGCAGCCAACCAGGTTTTTTCTTGAGCCACATTAATTGCTGCTTGAAAAGTTTGGCTAGTAGAAGGAAGATCTAAAACCAGTAGAGGTTTTACTCCCCAGACCATTTGTAGCCTTCTAGAAACATGAACGCTAGGAGTAATCGCTAAAATTGGAGTTTTAGGGCGGAATTTTGAAACATTACGAGCAGTTGCGCCTGTTTTTGTCAAGGTCATAATGGCTGCTGCATCTAACTGTTCTGCAATTTGACCAACCGCAGCAGAAATAGCATGGGGAATTGAAGCTTTATGATTAGAATCAGATGAAATTCGATTTTGTTCTAATTCGATCCGTTGAGCGATTGTTGCCATAGTTTTAACTGCTTCGACGGGATAACTACCTACCGCAGTTTCATTAGAAAGCATCACAGCATCAGTACCATCCAAAATTGCATTGGCAACGTCCGATACTTCCGCACGAGTTGGACGAGGATTGTTCACCATACTATCTAGCATCTGGGTAGCAGTGATAATTGGAATACCCAGTTTATTAGCTGTCGCAATTAATCTCTTTTGTAAAATGGGGACATCTTCGGCAGGTAACTCTACCCCTAAATCGCCTCTGGCTACCATAACACCATCACAAAGGGACAAAATTGCGTCCATTTGTTCTATTGCTTCGTGCTTTTCAATTTTGGCAACTACAGGAACAGATTTACCTGCACTAGCAATTAAATCTTTAATTTCGAGAATATCTTGAGGATTGCGAACAAAACTAAGAGCTACCCAATCGACACCTTGATCCAAACCAAACATTAAATCGGCTCGGTCTTTATCGGTTAAGGCTTTAATGGATAAATATACTCCAGGAAAATTTACTCCTTTGTTACTTGATAAAATACCGCCGACGACTACACGACAATGAAGACTTTCACTCTGGCAGTTGACCTTTTCTACCTGCATCTCGACTTTACCATCATCGAGCAGAATAGTTGCACCTTCAGGAACTTCTTCAGCAAGGCGATTGTAACTGACGTAACTAATTTCCTGATTGCATTCTACAGGACGGCTAGTAAGCACAAAAGAGTCCCCTTGTTGGAGTGAAATACTACCACAGCTAAACTTGCCAAGACGAATTTTTGGTCCTTGTAAATCTTGTAAAATGCCTACTGGTTGATTAAGTTCAAATGCAGTCTGACGAATCAGACGAATAGCTTTTTGATGGTCTTGTTGGGTACCATGAGAAAAATTTAATCTCAAAGTGGTAGCCCCTGCTTGAATCAACTGACGTAATACATCTGGTTTGAGAGTAGCAGGACCTACGGTAGCAACAATTTTTGTCCGACGGGTATATTTATGCGATCGCATCGATCTGAAGAAGACAACAGCAAAGCATCATTATACTGGATTCCTAATTTACTTAAAATTACTCCCATCGAGATATTGATAATTATTCGTTTAATTATGAACCCAAAAACAATAATTTATTTTTATAAATTACTATGACTATGACTTAGGTTTTGTCTTTGATAAAGGCTCAATGTAATTTACATAGATTGCCAATTATAGCTCTTTTAAGGCAAATTAGTCAATAATAATACATACGCAATAATAATAAAAATAAAGTAACAATGTTTGTTTTACTGATGTTTTTACTTATAAAATTGATAAAATTATCACTTTCTAATTATTATTTGCACTTAAAATTATGCTAAAGACCAAATGTACTTCTGTAATCACACTGACTTTGTTACTTGCGATCGCGGGAACACCAAAATCTGCTGAAGCTTCATTTTTTAATCAATCTCATAACCAATTACACTCCGAACAGATTGCTCAAGCAACAACTTCTACTGAAAACAATGGGAGTAGTAATGAAGCTAAATCTAAATTTCCTTGGTGGTTATTAATTTTAGTTGCAGTTGTTCCTTTTGTAGGTTGGTTTTTCTTTGGTCGGAACACTCAAGTAGACCAAGAGTCAGTAAGAGCGGAAAATGTAGCTACTTCTCTAGATTCAACTTCAACTCATAATAACAATTATGAAAATTTTAGCCCTGAAATTGAAACACCAAATAATTTAAATTCTCCCACTTCAACAAATACAAATTTTGAAGATAATACTATCATGGCAACCAATGTTGCTACAGTTTCTAATTTAAATAACCAATTACAAGAAAATAATAATTTTACAGAAGAAATAAGTCAGACAAGTATAGAAGAATTAGAGCAATTATCTCAACTAGAGACTGATTTAAACGACCCAATTAATCAAGAGCCTATTAATTTATTTGAGCAAGATAATCAAACTGCTCAAACTTTTACTTCTGATTTAGAAAACAATCTTGTTGATGAAGTTGAACAACTCTCTCAAGTAGAAACTGATTTAAACCCTACTATTAATGAAAATTTTAATGTTTTACTTAAAGAAAATAATATTGTTGAAAAAAGTAATAACATTCAAGCTAATAATGAATTAATCGAAGATCAAGTAGGAAATATTACTGAATGGTTAGAACAATTAGAACTCACTGTCCCCTTATCAGATAGTCAAGAAAATATTGCCGAGCAAGATGACAATTTAAACCTTTTAATCGAGCTTGATGAAACAGAAAATAATCAAGATTTAGAATCTTTTGAACAACTTCTTTTTGGAGATGTAGACACTACTAAAGAACCTGGAAATCAAGTTTAATCCAACTTATTTAACAATTCTTGAAAACAAGAAAAACTTAATAAGAAGTTTTTTGTCAATAAAAGCTTTCCTAATAATTTAATAAGTTAAAAAAATAAGGACAGGTATCATACCCGTCCTTGATTATTTATTAATTTTTCTTAACTACAGCAGAAAAACTAAAAATTCATTTCCGCAGCTTGAACTCTTTCTACTTGTTTTTTCTTAATTACAAGAAGAATTTGACAAATCATAATTGCACCGAGGAAAGCAATTAAACCACCGATTCTGGCTGGACTTTGGAGTACGACTTCGGTATCTTTTTGTCCAAAACCACCTACATTAGGATTATCAGTGAGAGCGTCTCCAGCAGCTATTTGTTGTCCTTCAGAAACAATTAATTCGGGGCCTGAAGGAATTGTGTCAACGATAGTGCCTTCACCAGTATTAATACTAACTTCGTAACCACCTGCTTCCTGTTGATTAATAGCGGTAATTGTTCCAGTAGCAGAAGCTTTGAAGGCGTTATTATTGCTCAGTTCACCAGTAGGATAAACTTGTCCGCGTCCGCGATTTGCACCTAAATGAACTTGATATTTACCGAAGTGAATATTTTTATTTTCAGCAGGGTTAGGAGAAAGTACGGGGAAAACAACTTCTTGATATTGTTCACCAGGTAAAGGTCCGACAATTACTACGTTATCTTGACCTTCTTTATATTGCTGGAAGTAAAGACTACCAAATTTTTCCTTCATTTCTTCAGGAATTCTCTCAGGAGGAGCGATTTTAAAACCTTCAGGTAGCATTAAAACTGCACCAACGTTCAAACCACCTTTAGAACCATCTCCTAAAACCTGTTGACTATTTAAGTCATAAGGAATTTTGACTACTGCTTCAAATACGGTATCTGGTAATACGGATTGAGGAATTTCCACTTCCGCAGGTTTTTCAGCTAGGTGGCAATTCGCACAAACAATGCGCCCAGTTGCTTCTCTAGGAGTTTCAGGAGCAGTTTGTTGCGCCCAAAAAGGGTAAGCAGCAGCAGATTGAGGTAATAATAAGTCACTGGTTAGGAAAACAGCAACAGTCGCAATAACCAATAATAATGTTTTGGTAATTAATTGTTTACCTGTCTTCACCATTGCTAATTGTGCAGGTGTTCTCATCTCTCTCGTCAACAATTTTCAAATCCTATAATTTAATTTGTTAATAATTAAGCCCACCAGGGATCTTCATTGGTACGGAAATCAGTTTCTGTCCAAGGAGTAAATACTAGTTTGTCATCTTCTGTCACATCAGCATGAACTAATGCTAAAGAGAGAGGTGCAGGACCACGGACAACTTTTCCTGTCGCATCATACTGAGAGCCATGACAAGGACACTTAAATTTGTTTTCGTTAGCATTCCAAGGAACAACGCAACCGAGGTGGGTACAAACAGCATTAATTCCGTAGTTAGCAATTGTATCTTCGCCTTCAACTACGATATAAGTAGGATCGCCTTTCAATCCTTGAGCTAAAGAGCGATCGCCTGGTTTATGTTCTGCTAAATACTGACTAACAATAATATCATTGCCTAGTGCGTCTTTAGCTGTCAGACCACCGCCAGCACCACCACTTGAAGGAGGAATAAAGTATTTTACTACTGGATATAATGCTCCTAAGGCTACTCCTGTGATTGAGCCAAAAGTGAGCAAGTTCATAAATTGTCTACGCCCCATATCTGGGACATCAGAAGAGCCGGAAAGTTGAGCCATAGTTATACTTCAGATGTATAGTTTTGTAAACTAAAGTGAGGACAAGGAAAAAAGTATTTCATTATTTGCCTGATTGTAAATCTAGATGTAACAATCTCAAAGCACAATTATGAAATTTCTTGTCTTTAAAAAGGTTAACAAGTACTGTATTAAATTATTACAGAGATTGAGTCCGCAATCCCAAAAGAGTCGAAATGACAGGCGAGGAATTACAACAAATTTTATTGGAGAAATGGGGCTGCTCTTATGATATTCAGTTAAGGCAGGTTAAAGGAAGAATTTTTGTCCAAGTGATGTGGAAGTATTTAGAACAAGCTTCTTTTCCTCTTTCCGAGCAAGCCTATCTCGAACATCTCGAAGCGGTGGCTAGTTATCTCAATGCTTGGGGTGGTGTAGAGCAAGTTAAAACTTTTATTAATCAGACTCGCGATCGCCCTCGTTTAGGTAAAGCAGTTAGTATTCCCTTAGATTTGGGAGAACGAGCTTCGGAGTGGATTTTAGGAGATCTATAAATCTTAATCAAGTTATTAATTAGCTTGACTGGTACTCAAAAATGTTATATGTACGATTAACAAACTGGCAGTTATAATGGCAAAGGGGGTGAATAGTCTCTGGTGAATATTTCAACCTTGTCAGTACGAAAATCCTAGAGAAATAAAAATTTCACCCCTTTTTTTGGCATTATCATGGCTTATTAAAGAAAAAAAATCGAGAAGGGCGAGTGTGAATCGCCCCTACATAATTAAATCTGGGTGGATCGAAGTCAACTAAACACTGCTGTAACTCAACCTAATATTTGAGTTGGTCGGCAGCATTATAAACATCGATTTCGGGATTGCTTCTGATTTGTACGGTAGCTCCTCCCCATTGAGAATTAGAGTTGGGGTTTTCTTCAAAACGATGACGCACTGTTCGGTTTTGGACTACCTTACCTGTACCACCTTCGTTACCTTGTACACCAGTTGTGACACTGGCGTTACCTCGGCACGAATCAGAACCTTGCATCTCAATTTGGTTATTGCGTTCGGTAGGTTCTTTTGAACCACTAATGTTGTATTGAACAGAAACATCAGCTTGTACGCATTGTGCCAGAGCAGAATTAGTTAGAGCAGACCAAATTGTGAGCAGACTAGCACTAGATAAAAAGCTAAAAGTTAATGAACAGATAGATAGCCAATTCAGTTTACTATGATGAAATTTTTGTCCTGTCCAATTCATTCACAATCTCCTCTCTAACGACAGGTTGAGGTATAAACGCTGCTTTCGGTAACAGTTTGACCAGATTTAGATACCTGGGTATTTCTGTGATAGGAACTATTGCGATTTTGACAAGTAGTTCGCCACGGAAATCGCCAAAAACCGATAGGAGACCATCTTGACGAAGAATTGTAGGCAGGAACTTCTACTTTAGTATTTCCTGAATTAACATAGATACTCCCATTGCGACTGGTGCTAGCTCTTACACTACCTGCTTGAACCTCTATCTCTCTACTGAGAACAGGAGCGGGTAAAAATAGTAAAAAGCCAGCTAACATCAGAGTTAGCCCTTTCAAATTCATGGTTAAAGTCCTCTATTCAATTGAAGAAACTGGTGATTAGTTATAAACAATGCTCGAACAGCTATTGGTTAGTATCAGTCAAAGAGATGGAAAGACTAAAACCCAATCACCAGCTATCTAAAAAAAAAATTAAAACTACTCCAAACTAGTGACGACTGCGATGAGTACGAGTACTATTAATCTGTTGTGAATTTTGAACACAAGTGTTGGATTCCCCGTATTGATCGCAATATTGTTGGGTTCTTTGGACAATACCAGTATTGTTGCTATCAAAAGAACCATAGCGATCGCGATAAACAGTCGATTGTCGATTTTGTTGACTAGAGTTTTGAATCGAAAGATTATCTTTTCCTGTACTGTAAGATTCTTGGACAGTTTCCTGAATGATAGCTTCATCTGCTTGAGCCGAACTAGGAATGATACTCAAAGCAGAAACCGCTAATAAACCGAATAAAAGAGTTTTAGGGGCAGAAATAAAGTTTTTTTTGTTCATATAAGTGAATAGTCTCTAAAATTCAACCTTGTCTAGACCTAAGACGACCTCCTCCCAAGCAAAGTTCCTCGGAGCCAAAAATCTCATTGTCTAGGTTGATAGTGTGGCTAGAACCGCATTAAACTCTAGAAAATTTGCTGAGAAATTGGTAATGTTCTCTCTAGCTGTGACCTTTTCATTACAAATAACTTAATTTCTCAGTTCAATAAATCCGAATATGGTGTAAATTGATTGAAAAAAAATCAGAAGTGAATGAGTGGGATAGAAAAGAAACTTAAAGCAGCAACTTTAATCGATATTTTGCAATATCGGTCTGTAGAACAACCAACCCAAACTGTTTATACCTTTTTAATTGATGGGGAAAAGGAAGCAGTTAGCTTTACTTATCAAGAATTAGAACAACAAGCTAAGAAGATCGCAACCTATTTACAATCCAACACTGCTACTCAAGAGAGAGTTTTACTGCTTTATCCGCCAGGCTTAGAATATATTTCAGCATTTTTTGGTTGTTTAATGGCAGGAGCGATCGCAATTCCTGCTTATCCTCCTCGACCAAATCGTTCTCTAACTCGTCTCCAAAGTATTATTCAGGATGCTGAAGCGACCATCGCTTTAACCACTCATTCAATTTTAGCTAATTTAGAGCGAAAACTTCCTCATGCTCCCGAATTAAAAGATTTACGTTGGTTAGCGACTGATAGTTTACCTCAAAGTTTAGTTCACGATTGGCAACCATCTCACCATTCTCCAGACGCGCTTGCCTTACTGCAATATACTTCTGGTTCAACTGCCGAACCCAAAGGAGTCAAAATTTCCCATCGGAATTTGTTGCACAATCTCGAAGCTATTTATCGCTGTTTTCAACACAATCACCATAGCAGAGGGGTAATTTGGTTACCGCCTTATCACGATATGGGATTAATTGGCGGAATCTTACAGCCTCTATACGGTGGTTTTCCCGTAACGCTGATGTCTCCTTTAATGTTTTTGCAAAATCCGCTACGTTGGTTACAAGCTATCTCTTCAACCAAAGCTACTACTAGTGGTGGACCAAACTTTGCTTACGATTTGTGTGTACGTAAGTTTAAACCGGAACCAAGTTTTAATTTGGATTTGAGTAGTTGGGATTTAGCCTTTAACGGTGCTGAACCAATTAATTATGAAACGATGGAGAAATTTGCTGCCACGTTTGCCCCTTATGGTTTTCGTTTTTCAGCTTTTTATCCTTGCTATGGCATGGCTGAAGCAACTTTAATCGTATCTGGAGGCAGCAAAAAGAATGGTGTAATTACCAAAACAGTACAAACCAATGCGTTAGAACAAAATCAAGTAATTACGGCTGAAGTTACTCAAGAAAATGCTCGTGTTTTAGTAGGTTGTGGTCAAAGTTTACCAGATCAACAAATTATTATTGTTAATCCTGAGTCTTTAATTCAATGTCAACCTACAGAAGTAGGGGAAATTTGGCTGAGGGGAACGAGTGTCGCTTCGGGATATTGGAATCAACCTGAAATCACAGAACATATTTTTAATGCTTATTTAGCAGATACTCAAGCAGGACCCTTTTTGAGAACGGGTGATTTAGGTTTTATTGAAGATGGCGAATTATTTGTTACTGGTCGTCTAAAAGATATTATTATTATTAACGGTCGCAATCACTATCCTCAAGATATAGAACAAACAGTAGAAGCAAGTAATTCAATTATTCGACCAAGAGGAACTGCTTCTTTTTCTGTTGAGATCGAAGGGGAAGAAAGATTAATTGTGTTAGCAGAAATAGATCGTCGTTATTGGGATCTCAATCGTACTTCTAAACTAAATAATGAAGAGGTACAAAAAAGTATTAATGAAGTCAAAGAATTAGTTCAACTTATTCGTCGCGAAGTTTATAAAAATCACGATTTACAACCTTACAAAATTTTATTACTTAAGCCTAGTAGTTTACCGAAAACATCTAGTGGCAAAATTCAACGTCATGCTTGTCGGGCTGATTTTTTAGCTGGTAATTTAGAGATTTTATCTATCTAAAACATAACTTAAGAAGTTAAAGCTTCTCAATCAATTCCACTGTTCAAATTTTAGTACCGTATGATCTAGAAAAAACGGTAATCTAAATGTCTCAAAAAAAGAAATCAGTAGAACCTCACGGGGTGACAACCCCTTGGAATAGAAGATGAACAGTCAGGAGAGCGGGAAGATGGTAGAAAAAAGGGGTCGAACTTCTTGAGAAAAACCCCTAAGCAAAAATGTTGCCAAAATTCTATCACAAATGCTTCTCTAAGTTGTTAACTTCAAGGCAATATACTACGTTACAAATAATTATTTTCTTATTGCAAAGTTACAGAACAATTCAGATTGAGAAATTAGCTGCTTTACTACCAATTCCCATCAAATATGAGAGCCGTCGTCGTCATCTTCAAAGATTGTTAATCTCACCTAAGTTGAGGCTAAAATGTCTTTGGGTTCCTATCCTCAAAAAATGGCTAAAAATCAATCAATCTCCTAATAAAATAGCTTATGTAGCCATAGATAGAACCAGATGGCAAGAACGAAATTTATTTGTAGCTAGTCTCATCCAAGATAAAAGAGCAATTCCTCTACATTGGCTCTTGCTAGATAAAAAGGGCAATAGCAATTTTCAAGAACAAAAGAGATTACTCAAATTAGTCTTACGGCTGTTAGATGGCTTCAAAATTGTCATTTTAGGTGACCGTGAGTTTGGTCATATATCATTGGCAGATTGGCTCGAAAAACAGGGATGTCAATACGTTATCAGAACGAAAGACAATAAATACATTAAGCAAAAAGAAGAAAATTATCAGTTATTAAAATCTTTAGGACTTAAACCAGGAAAATCTTTTTATTTACCATCGGTTAAACTAACCAAACAAAAAGGTTTTGGTGTAGTTAATCTTGCTGGATATTGGTCACAGAAGACCAAAAAGAAGCAAAAAAATGAAGGATGGTATTTGATTACAAATTTACCCAATTTAAAACAAGCGGTATTCGCTTACCAACATCGTTATGGAATCGAGGCAATGTTTAAAGATTGTAAAACAGGAGGTTATAATTTAGAACAATGTCATGGCAATGACCAACGTTTACTGGCTTTAGTTTTATTAATAGCAATCGCTTATACTTGTGCCATTAAAAGAGGTAAACAAATTAAATCTATGGGGATTCAAAAGTATATTTGTCGTCTAAAATCAGCTAGAAGAACTACAAGACGACACAGTAATTTTTGGATAGGTTTGTATGGTGGATTATGGATTAAAACCTATGAATTTTGTCATGATTTGGTAGAGCAGTTAATGAGATTTACTCCTAATAAGTTACCTTTCTAGCAACAAGGTCTGAGGGCTAAAAGACTCATTCAAACTGCTTTTTAGCTTGGTTGTCACCCCGTAAGCAGTAGAACAAAAATTTGTAGTTTAAGAAAAATTAGCTCAAGCAGATGTTTATAAAGTAAATGCTCAATCAATTTTAAATAAAGCTACTGGATTTATTGATGCTTATGATTTACTTTAAATCCTTATCGTGGCTGTCAATATAGATGCAGTTATTGTTATGCTGCTGTTTTTAGTCCTAATGCTAATTTACGTCAAAATTGGGGTAATTGGGTAATTATTAAAGAAAATGCTCAATTACTTTTAACCAAAGAATTAGCCCGATGGTATAAAAAAAATCGCGATCGCCTTGCTACGATTTATATGAGTAGGGTTACCGATCCTTATCAACCTATTCAAGCCAAACAAAAGTTAACCCGAGCATTATTAACAGTAATGCTTCAGTATCAACCCAGGGTAATCGCACGAAAAAAGAAAGTTAAAATAATCCAAAATTAGCTAAGATTTGAAGCAGAAAGTCATTATTAGGATAACTTCTATTTCTGGCATGGTCTTGGATACTTTTTTGTGAATGTGCCATTGATAACAATTGCGCTCGCGTCTGTTGTGAGCTATTTTTTTCATTAGTTAGTTTTTAAGACTTTTTTTCCTTGATTTGGAAGTACTTGACAGATTGTATCTTTTCTTAACTTGTCGCCAATGGGTAATAAGTAAGAGGTAATAGGTACAATTTAAAATCTAAAACCTTGCACCTACTGCCTTCTGCCTCCTACAAATAACAAACTTGTTGCAGACTTTCAAAAAAGTTGGGGTAAGAAATATTGGCTGCGGTAGCATCTTTAATTACGGTTGTTCCTGAAGCTTTTAAGGCTGCTACTGCTAAACTCATAGCAATGCGATGATCGTCATAACTGGTTACTTCCGCACCAGATAAAGGATGTCCGCCTTGAATCTCTAAGCCATCGGGATGTTCGGTAATCTTTGCACCCATACGACTTAGTTGAGTCGCCATCACCGACAAGCGATCGCATTCTTTAACTCTTAATTCGGCTGCATCTTTGATAACGGTTGTTCCTCTGGCAAAGGTCGCTGCTACGATAATGATGGGAATTTCATCGATGGAACGCACGGTTAATTCTCCTGCAATTTCGCATCCTTGGAGGGGACTGTAGCGAACCCGTAAGTCAGCAATTGGTTCTCCTGCGACTATTTTTTGATTTTCAATGGTAATATTTGCCCCCATTTTGCCTAAAACATCTAAAATTCCCGTGCGAGTGGGGTTAATCCCGACATTGGTAAGAATTAATTCTGAATCAGGAATAATAGAAGCTGCTACTAACCAAAAAGCTGCTGAACTAATATCCCCAGGTACGATAACTGATTGTCCTTGCAAAGTATTACCACCAGTGATGGTAACGCTATTGGTTTCAGAGTCAGTAGTAATATCCGCGCCAAAGGCTTTTAACATCCGTTCACTATGATCTCTAGATAAAGCTGGTTCGGTAACGGTGGTTTTTCCTGCTGTCATCAATCCAGCCAAGAGAAGACAAGATTTAACTTGAGCCGAAGCTAAAGGAGAAAAATAGTGAATTGGGCGCAATTTATTCCCTTTAATGGCTAAAGGAGCTAAATTATTGTTATTTCTACCCCAAATTTCCGCCCCCATTTCCGTTAAAGGTTTAATGACGCGAGACATGGGACGAGAACGTAAAGAGCGATCGCCTGTGATAGTAAAGAAACGGTTGGATTGAGCGGATAAAATCCCTAACATCAACCGCATGGTAGTACCAGAATTGCCTGTATTCAAAACATCTAGCGGTTCTTGTAGTTGTTTTAAACCTTCACCTTGGACTAAAACGGTTTCAGCAGTAAGATCAGAAATTTGTGTCTCAAGCGATCGCAAACAATTAGCTGTACTAATTACATCTTCTCCTAATAATAATCCTTGAATACGAGTTTCTCCTTGGGCTAATGCGCCAAACATTAAGGCGCGGTGAGAAACTGACTTATCGCCTGGCATCGCAAGCGAACCTTTTAAAGAAATGCCAGAAGCAGGAGGTTGAATAGTTAAATCGTGCTGGTTATGAAAGTTGATTGGGTTGGAAGTTAGGTTAAGCATGGCTTTAAATCAGTTATCAGTTATCTGAAACTGGACATATCAAAGATTGAAAAGGTTGAAAGGGTAAAAGTAGAGAAGAGATTTTTGAGCAAAAATTCAATTTGTCTTGCAAACAATACCCCAATCGAACTAAGCTATAAAAAATGGGGGGTAGAGGCATAAAGCTACGATTAATCTATGGCGTGCTACTTATGGTTATCCCCTTCAAAAGCTAACTATTTTTAACCACTGCACCAAAAGAAAAAATCATAAAAAGTATGTTGAAACAAGCTATTGCAAAAATCAAAACTTGGCTTCCTGTCTCTGAAGTTCATGCACACTGCGATGGACCTTGTGGTGTTTATGATCCTGCTGCTGCACGCATCACTGCGGAAGCGGTACTTTCAATGACTAAAAAAATTCTCGACTTAGAAGTACCAGCTTCTGGGGATAAAGCAGCTAATATCGCTTACCAAAATACTTTATCTCGTTATATTGCGATTAAAGAAGAACAAGCGCAAAAAACTAAGGAAGAATTGCTAATTCTGTGGACGGACTATTTCAAACCTGTACATTTGGAAAAATATCCCGATTTACATGATACTTTCTGGAAAGCAGCTAAACTTTGTTCTGCTTGTAAAGTAGAAGTTAGTCTCGAACACGCTAATGAATTAATGGATGCTGTTCAAAAAATTCACCAAATGTTCTGGGCTACTAAAGATCGTGATGTTAACTGGTACAAAGCTAGCTAGTTAATTAGATTAAAAAAATAAGGTGCGTTAATCAATAATTAGCGCGCCTTTTTAGTTATTGATCTTAAAAGTTAGATGAAAACAGAATTACCAGAAAGTAGCTATCGAGAATTATTACTCTGGTTGTTGAGAAAAAGACGAAGATTTAAAGTTGTTGGGCTGTCGATGGTGCCTTTACTTCAACCAGGAGAACAAATTCTAGTCGATCCTCACGCTTATTTAAATTCATTGCCTGAAATTAACGATTTGGTGGTTGCCATTCCTCCCTCTCGTTCCGATTTACAGATTATTAAAAGAGTAGCCTTAGTTCAAGAAGATGGTAGCTGTTTTTTAAAAGGCGATAATCCAAAAGAAAGTACTGATAGTCGTTCGTTTGGTTTTATTTCTGGTGAACAAATTCTTGGTAAAGTAACCAGTCGTTTGCCTTAAAGGATTTGATAAGATTTAACTTCTAAAACTGGCCCAATCATAGCTATAGTCATCACATCTTCGCGAATTTTTCCTTCGACTTGAACTTGAGGAAGAGATTGACAAAGTTCTTGAGGTGCATCTTTGAGTTCATAGGTTTTACCATCGTCTGCTACTAATGCCCAAGTGCCAAAACCAAATCCTTTCTTTTCGATTTTTCCTGTTACTGTAATGCTCATAAGCTTTAAATTAAATTATTTGATTGAAATGTAGAGACGAAATCGATCTATCTCTACATTTATTTTGAAAGATGATTGCCGATCAATTTAAGCTTTTTGTTTCGGTTTTTCTCCTTGACTAGCTAAATATGCCAAACCAAAACATAAAATGGCATTGATGGCTAAAAATCCTTGTGCGATCGCCTGATTTCCTAGCCCCCAAACGGCAGGATCGACTACGGCACTGATTCCTAAACAAGCAGCTACGCCTAGACTAGAACCAATCGCAAACCATTTAAGAGTTTGATGCCCTGAAAGGAAACTAATTAAAGCAAAAGGAATCAAAACACTGGCAAAGAGAGGATTAAAAGTACCACTACCAATAACGGTATTACCCAACTCTGGTAAGGAACTACCAAATAAACGCATTGGCCATTGAGGTAAGTCAAAGATATATAATCCCTGTAGGAAAAATAGTCCAGAACTACCAAAAATTAAACCACTTTGTAAACTCAGGTTGAAGGGTAGATAGTTACGTAAGAACCAAGCTAGTAAATAGGAACCAAGTACCATCCCAATTTTGGGTAATAAAGCGATCGCGCCTCCATCAATCCAAAAACGGGGATTGAGATAGCCATTGTCTCTTAACCAACGGAAAAAGTCTTTGAAGGTAATTTGTCCTTTCAGGGCTAATTTTACTGCTGCACCTGCATCTAAATGACCAGCCCCAAAGTGATTGAGAGGATCTTCTTGTAATTTGCGGGCTGATTGTTTCAACACTTTTAAGACTTCAGCAGGTTCGGTAACACCAGCAGCTTGAACTAATGCAGCTACGCCAGCTACATGAGGTGCTGCCATACTTGTGCCTTGAAAACCTACAAAAACTGATTCTCCTGTACTAGGATCGATGGTATTTTGCAGAATTTTGCCTGTTTCACTACCACCAGGGGCAGAAATATCTACACCTGCACCATAATTGGAATAAGGAGCTTTTTCTCCTGTAGAATCGGTGGCAGCAACACTAATAACGTGGGGATAACGGGCGGGATAAGCAGCAGAATTTTGATTGGAATTACCCGCAGCAGCAATCACAACTACCCCTTTGTTATAAGCATAATCAACTGCTTCTTTAAGTAAATTACTTTCACCCGTACCACCCAAACTCAGATTAATCACATTAGCATTGCGATCAGCAGCAAATTTAATTGCTTCGGCAATATCAGCTACTGTACCACCACCACTACCAGATAAAACTTTGATCGGCATGATCGTTGCTTCGTAAGCAATCCCTGCTACTCCATAACCATTATTAGTTGATTGGGCGATTGTTCCCGCAACATGAGTACCATGTCCATTATCATCAACTGCTTCGGTGCGATCGTTGACAAAATCGTAACCTGGTGTAAATTTAGTAATTTTTAAGTCTGGTACTTTAGTTACGCCTGTATCAATTACAGCTACGGTAATACCCGTTCCTTTGGTTTCATCCCAAG
This sequence comes from Stanieria sp. NIES-3757, assembly GCA_002355455.1. Classification (NCBI taxonomy): domain Bacteria; kingdom Bacillati; phylum Cyanobacteriota; class Cyanophyceae; order Pleurocapsales; family Dermocarpellaceae; genus Stanieria; species Stanieria sp. NIES-3757. The sequence continues at coordinate 1,165,298 of AP017375.1, read as the reverse complement.
CTTGTTCGACATTAATACTCCGAAAATTCCACTGTTTGGGATATTCTGGATCGTTTGGAACTTCTAAAGCTTGATAGATATAGTTAGGTTCGATATATTCAGTTTTTTCTTTAAGAGAAGATTTTTTCAGTTGTTTGAGTAATTTGCGATCGCCTTCGATTATATAAACATGATCTGCGATCGAAAAAATACTATTCAGGGTTGGTTGTTGCTGATATTTTTCAGCGATCGCGCTAATTTCTTGACTTAGATTAATAGTAGGAAGATCTTCACGAAAGTCAATTACAATCGATTCAAATTCGCCTCGATTTGCCATTCCTGAAAAGTTAAACAGCGCAAATCCTAAACCGATGATAAACAAGCCGAGTAACAAAATCCTTTTCATCGCAACCCTTACCCTGACATCTTGGTAGTTTGTTTACCACGATAGCTTATCTTCTGGGTTAAAGAAGAAGTTTTTTTTTAACAAGGATCGAGATTAAACCTTTTAAATTCTTAATTCATCAAGAATAAGTGATTTTAGTTGCAGTTCTTCTAGTTTTAACTAAGCAGTGATAATTTTTCGTAGGGGCGAATAACCATTCGCCCTTACAGAGTTTGAGCTGTAGCAAACATTTAGATATTTCATATAATTTATTGAGGTTTTAGCGCAACAATTCTAATTCTGTTATAGTCAGCAAACCATGCTTGATTTTGATATAAAATTGGTCTTAATTTAAGCTCGACCGCAGTAATTATTTGTTGTTGAATTTCTGAAGGAAAAGTAGATAATAAACTATTAGCAAACATAGTTAACCAATTAGCTAATCCTTGTTCTCCTTCTAGTTCAGTTGGTCGCTCAAACAGACTAGCATCAGTAACTATAAATCCCTGTTGTTCTAGTAGAGTTGCATATTGGGCAATACTAGGAAAATACCAAGGTAAAAATTCAGTTTTAAGTTGATAACCTTGTTCTTGAATTACAGTCTCAATTGCCTGAATAATTTGTTTGACATTTCCTTTTCCTCCAAATTCAGCAATTAATCGACCACCTGGTTTTAAAACTTGCCAAATACATTTAATCACTGCTTCTGGTGGTTTCATCCAATGTAAAGCTGCATTAGAAAAAACTGCATCAAAAGATTCAGTAAAAGAAAAATTTGTACCATTAGCAACTTGAAAACTTAATTGGGGATAATTTGCCTTAGCTTGCTCGATCATTAAAGCATCTTTATCTATGCCCATAACTTCAGCACCTAGCTGGGCAATTTGATTAGTTAGTTGTCCTGTCCCACAACCTAAATCTAAAATTCTTTCCCCTGATTGCGGCGATAAAATTGTAATTAAATCGCTACCATATTGCCAAACAAAACTGTGTTTATCTTCATAAAGTTCGGCATTCCATTGATTATTCATGAATTAATTTTGTCCAAACTATTGATTTTTAGTCACTTTACTTAAAATTAACAACAACTTTTCTGCTGTGTAGGGTTTAACTAAAACAGCTTTGATGCCAATTGATTCGGCTGCAGTAACCTGATCCTTGGTTGCTAGTCCACTGGTAGCAATTAGCTTGACACGGGGATTAATTTTTTTCAAGGCAAGCATAGCAGTTAAACCGTCCATTTCTGGCATGATCAAATCCATCAAAACCACCTCGATTTCCTGCCATTGTTGAGCATAAACTGCGATCGCTTCAATGCCATCATTAGCGGTAACAACCCGGTAGTTGTGGGTTTCTAAAGTAGCTTTCGTAATTTCTCGAATCGGGGCTTCATCATCGACAATCAAGATTAATTCTTTCTTACCAAAAGGGATGGTATCATTAATCATTGTCTGAGTTCCTGCTATGGCTTCCGATGCAGGTAAATAAATCTGAAATTGAGTACCGCTTCTAGGATTGCTTTCAACTTTTATTTCTCCGCCATGATTTTTGACAATGCCAATTGCGGTAGAAAGACCCAAGCCTGTTCCTTGACCTGGTTGTTTGGTAGTAAAAAAAGGTTCAAAAATACGGTTGATTAGCTCTGGCTCAATACCCATCCCTGTATCGGTTATGGTAATCAAGATATAATTGCCGACTTCTAAAGCTGAACTGGTACCAGAATATTGCTCATCTAAAGAGAGATTTTCAGCGGAGATAATTAATTTGCCACCATCGGGCATAGCATCACGGGCATTGACGCAAAGATTCATAATTAGCTGATGTAGTTGAGTAGAATCGCCTTCAACTTGCCACAAGTTAGACAAAATATATTCCTCAATCACAATCGATTTGGGAAAAGTTTCTCGAATCAGTTTTAAAATCTCCTCGATAATTTGAGCAAGGTTGATTAATTTCCATTCCGTTTCCATTTCCCCTGAAAACAACAATACTTGTTTGACAATTTCAGCACCACGGAGGGCATTATTTCTAATAATGCTGAGGAGATTCAAAGTTGATTGGTCTAAATTAGGAATCTTTAACTGCAAAAGCTGAGAGAGGCTCAAAATAGGAGTCAAAATATTATTGAGGTCGTGGGCAATACCTCCTGCTAAAGTACCGATACTCTCCAAGCGTTGGGCGTGTAGCAGTTGCTTTTCTAATAGTTTTTTCTCAGTAATGTCGGTGTTGACGACCAGAATCAATGAAGAATTGCCTGGTCGGTTATTAATTAATGTCCAGCGACTGGCTACGATGATTTCTTGACCTGTTTTGGTCAGTTGTTGCAGTTCGCCATACCAATGACCTCGGTTGATTGTTGTATCAAGAGCCGTTTCTAGTTTAGCTGAGGATTCGCGCGCAAATAGTTCCTGCACTACTCGATTGCTAACTTCTTCTGCTGTCCAGCCGTATAATCTTTCTGCCCCTTGATTCCAAAATAAAATTCGGTTCGACAAGTCGCGGACAAAAATCCCATCGCTGGCAATATCAATCAAGGCTGCTTGTTCAGCATTTTTTTGATAGAGTTCTGCTTGTTGAATAGCAATACCTAACTGAGTTGCTAGTTGCTGAAGTAATTCAACTTCTTCAGGAAGCCATTCCCTAGGATCAGAGCAATGATGGGCAATTAATAAACCCCACAAATTTTCTCTTTGCAAAATTGGTACTACCAGATTAGCTCTAACCTGAAATTGAGCCATTAAGTCTTTGTAGCATAATTCCACATCAGATGAAGAAAAATCTGCGATCGCAGATACTCTTCCTTGACTATAGGGTTCTACATAATCTGCTCCAAAACAAGGATCCATAATCTCCAATTCTAAAGTCGCAGTAAATTCAGGAGTAACTGATTCGGAGACTACTGTACCCGACCAGTCGGGATAAAACCGAAAGATAACTACTCGGTCTGTTTGTAGGAATTGTCTTACTCTGTCTACGGCAGTTTTTAGTATTTCCTCAACATCGAGGCTTTGATGAATAGCTTGGGTAATTTCAGCTAGCAGATGTTCCCTTGCTATTTGCTGCTGAAGCATTAATTCTGTTTGTTTGCGCTCGGTAATTTCCTCACAAACCGTGCTAATCCCAATAATGCGATCGCCATCCTTTAAGGGCAAAAAGCTTTCTAACCAAGTTCTTTGTACGCCTGGTTGAGCAGGAGTTTCTCCGCTAATTTCCACATTCAAAAGTGGTTCACCCGTTGCCAAAATGGTCTGTAACACTGGTTCGGCAGTATCAGCTAGTAAGGGAAGTACTTCCCTTACTGTACGACCCAGATGGTATTCGACGGGAAGTCCATTCATTTCCGCCAAGCGTTGATTGATCCGAACAAAACGAAGGTCTGCATCTAAAACATTTAGCCCGATGGGGGCTGATTGGTAGATCGTTTCAATTTCTGCTAATTGCTGTTGAATTCGATGTTGACTTTCTTGAAGGGCAATTTCAGCTTGTTTGCGCTCGGTAATATCATGGTTAACTGTAGTGACTATCCAACAATTATCTGCAATTTTTCGAGAAGTATAGGAACTGGAGAACCAACGCATTAAGCCATCTTTGCGACGAAATCGATACTCCGCAGTGGCATCTTGTTCAGCAAAAAAGTCCTCGAAGAGGGGCATTAAAATTTGTTCGCGGTCTTCTGGGTCAACCTGGGATAACCAAAAATGCTTGTCTGCCAGTTCTGCTAAGGAATAGCCATAGAGTTTTTCACATCCAGCAGACCAATATTCATAGTCCCAATCTTGATTGTCATAGACGTAAAAGCTAGAAATAGCAGCGATCGCAGTATCTAAAATGCGACTGAGTTTTGCTTCGGAAGTTTGCAAAGATAGTTCTAACTGCTTGCGGTCAGTAATGTCTTGGTTAACGACAGTCACTTGCCAACAGTTGGCTTCAATTTGTTGAGACGTATGGGAGCTAGAAATCCAACGAAGTGAACCATTTTTGTGGTAAAAACGAAATTCTATCGTGAAAGTGTGTTCAGCAAAAATCTGATCGAATACTGAAATTAGCAAAGTTTCTCGATCCTCTGGAAAAACTCGTGAAAGCCAGAGCATTTTGTCTGCCATGAATTCCTCGCGAGTATACCCAAAGAGCCTTTCACAACCTGCGGAAAAATAATCATACTCCCAAGTCTGATTGTTAAAGACCCGAAAGCTGGCAATTGCAGCGATCGCATTATCCAAAATCTGACTCAGTTTCGTTTCGGAGGCTTGCAGAGATAATTCTAGTTGTTTGCGATCGCTGATGTTTCGACTCAAGGTTGCTAAAGCAATTGGTCGCTCATTCTCTTCTCGAATACAATGCACGTTGTAAATCATCCACAAAGCTTCACCTGTTTTAAAATGACGGAAACGAATTTCAACTTCTGCCTTTCCTTCACGCAAAACTCGTGGGAAAAATTCATTGATAATAAAATCTCGATCTTCGGGAAAGAAAAAATCTTTGACTGATAGATCACTGTATTGCTGTAAGTCATCCAAACCGACCAATTGCCTAGCTGCTTCATTGGCATAAAATGGGACAAAATTTAGATCGCACATCCCAATAAATTCCGAACTATTTTCGGCAAGAAAAAAAAATTTGTCTATTTCCAATTCTGTTTGTTTGCTATCAGTAATATCAATTTTTTGTGCTTCTTGTTGCTCTGTTTCTAATTCTTTTGGTTTCAGTGCTTGTAGTAAGTTCTTCTGAGTAATAATTCCTAGTAAATGATTTTGCTTGTCAAGAATTGGTAAGTGATGAATTTTATGTTGGTTAATTAAATTAAGAATGGCAGATAAATCTTGAACTTCGGTTTCCGAGAAAGCAGTGACAGGCTTAGTCATTGCCTCACCTATGGTCATTTCTGCCAGCGTCTTACCTTCAGCAATTAAGCGTAATAGGTCGCTTTTAGTAAAAATTCCTACTAGTTGTGAATCTGCCATTATCAAAGCACAACTAACAGGAAAGTAAGGCGAGCAAGCAAACTCAAAATCATTATTGTCAAGAGTACAATCAGCCACACAGCTTCGATTCATCTGACCAATAGTTTCAATTAAGGGAGTTGTAGGATTAACAATCAAAGGATGAGGATTGAGAACTTGGTCGAGTGAAAAAGAATTCATTCTGATACTTCTTAAGAACTTATGTATAGTCGCTAACTATAAAACTATCAATAAATATATTCATTTGCTCCTAAGAATGGTATTGATGTCGAATAATTTTCCTCCTATCTAATTAAGATAGGGAAAAGGGAATGGACAACCCAAAAAAGGTTCATTAATGCCATTAATCTAACTAAGCGCAACTTCTCGAACTACTGGAGAGACAATAAAACCATCTGCCGATTTTTCTAAAAGCGATCGCTGTCTTAAAGAAGCGACGGCACTAATAAGATCTCCACCAGAAATATTAACTAAATTTGTAATCAAATCTTTCAACAAAATAGGTTGGGATTGATTAGCAATTTCTCTCAAAACTTTCAATTCTATATCTGAAAGCCTTCTTAAGGTTTCTCTCACAAAATTGGTTACATTCCGAGGAAATAAAGTAGCATCTAAAAAATCACTAACATTACCATCAAAAACTTCTTGAATAGTAGTAGCTGCTAATTTAAGTAATAATGGATTTCCACCATAAATTTCTATTAAGCTATGCCAATTTCCTTCTCCTGAAAGTTTTTTTTCTTTTAATAATAATTTGGCATTTTCTCCCAATCCTAATATTTTTAAGGAACGAACAGGGGATGTTTCTCCTTGCAAAAAAGAAATTTCTCTGACTTGTTCTCGGCTCGTAACTAAAATACAACTTTTAGAATTTTCTTCACCAAAGCGACGAAAAAATTGACTGTAATTTTCATGGCTTTGGGCATAAGTTCCTACTAATTCTTTTGGTAAAAGTAGAGTTTCTAAACCATCCAAAATTATTAAACAACGATGAGCTTTACAATGGGCAATTAACCAAGAGATTTTATAATTTAAACCATGAATTTGTTGGTTTTCTCTTTGCGGATGTAAAACTTGTATAATATCAGTTAATAATTGATCGAGCGAAGGTGCTTGCTCAAGCGATCGCCAGATTAAATAATCAAATTGTTCTTGAATTTGTTGAGCTAGTTTCACCCCTAAAGCAGTCTTGCCAATTCCGCCCATTCCTATCAAAGAAATTAAACGACAGCGTTGATTCACAATCCAATCGTTGAGAATAGCTAGCTCTTGAGAGCGGTCATAAAAGACAGAAACATCAGGCGCACTATCCCAATCAAGATAATTGTGAGCTTGGGTAGTTTCTGAAGCTGAAGAGGATTGAAGTTGAAGATGATTAGCTTGCGCCACCAAAGTCGATAACTCTGCTTGTTCTTGATACTTTCTGATTAGACGTTGCTGTAATTTAGTGAGTTTTACAGGTCCTCGACCCTCAATATGAAACTTATGATACACCTCACTAAGTCGTTTACGTACGGCATCCTCACTTATGTGAAGATTGGCTGCCATCGTTGCTACTGATTCTCCCTCCATCGCCAATGACAACACTTCTAGTTCAGCACTAGAAATGCGATGTTCAGATGCGATCGCTTTAATGAAGGTTTGAGGGATCATGTCAGATTATTTACTTTGTTGTGAATATTACATTAACAGCTTACCTCATTTTAATGAGGTCATTAACATTGATTTAGCTGATATTCCAGAAATTTGCAAGGCTTTCACAGCTTTCAAATCTAAAGAAAATATTAAAAAATGTTGCAGCTCTCATTCAAGCGAATTATATTTAAGAGAATCTCATTTAAGTGAGCATAGCTCCGATCAAATGAGTTGTTTAAGTGAGACAAACAAGTCTTGATTAGACTCAACTCTCATTTAATCCCTTTATCGAGTTAAGAATAACGATATTATGAATGCTGGTAAGCGGATTGCGCTAATTTCTGTTCACGGCGACCCTGCGATCGAGATTGGAAAAGAAGAAGCAGGAGGACAAAACGTTTACGTTCGCCAAGTGGGCGAAGCTTTAGCAAGACAAGGTTGGCAAGTGGATATGTTCACCCGTAAGACCAACGCTACGCAACCCTCAATCGTTCAACATAGTCCCAACTGTCGCACTATTCGCCTCGTTGCTGGTTCTGAAACTTTTATTCCCAGAGATCAACTTTTTGAACATTTACCCACCTTTGTTGAACAGCTAAAGCAGTTTCAAACAGACAATAACCTTCAGTATTCTCTCGTCCATACCAATTATTGGTTATCTGCCTGGGTAGGAATGGAATTGAAAAAACATCAACCCCTCAAACAAATCCATACCTATCACTCGCTTGGCGCAATTAAGTATCAATCTGTTAGTGAGATTCCCCCCATTGCTGCCACTCGTTTAGAAGTAGAAAAAACCTGTTTAGAAACGGCAGATTGTATTGTTGCTACTTCGCCTCAAGAACAGGAACACATGAGACAGTTCGTTTCTAGTCAGGGTAAGATTGAAATTATTCCTTGTGGTACTGATATAGATCGCTTTGGTTCAGTCTCAACTTCAGAAGCTCGTTTGCGCTTAGGTATTCCTAAATCAAGTCTAGTAGTACTTTATGTCGGTAGATTTGACCAGCGTAAAGGAATCGAAACTCTAGTTAGAGCGATCGGTAAATCAATTTTCCCTGGTTTGGCAGATATACGTTTAATTATTGTTGGTGGTTCTCGTCCCGGACAAAGCGACGGAATAGAAAGACAAAGAATTGAAGGAATTGTCGATGAGTTAGGGTTACGAGAGTTTACCACTTTCCCAGGACAGGTCGATCATGAAGAGTTACCTAACTATTACGCTGCTGCTAATCTCTGCGTAGTTCCTAGTCATTATGAACCCTTTGGTTTAGTTGCGATCGAAGCTATGGCATCAGGAACGCCTGTAGTTGCTTCAGATGTAGGAGGTTTAAAATTTACGGTTGCTTCGGAGAAAACGGGATTACTCTGTCCTCCTCAGGATGATGAAGCTTTTAAAGATGCGATTGATCGCATTTTATCTCGTCCTGCTTGGCAAAGAAAATTAGGTAAAGCTGCTCGACAAAGAGTAGAAACTATGTTTAGTTGGAATGGAGTTGCCCAACAATTAAGCGATCTTTACGAATCATTAGGCGAAGAAACTCTCGAAGAATTAACTTTAATCAGTGCCTAGTATGACTACTCCAATAGTAAAAACCACTCGGATAGATAGTCTTTTCGTAGATTTTAAATACTAGTCTTACATACGTTAATCAACGCTTATTGATACTTTAAAATAGGAAAAAATTTTCCTATTTTTTTTTGTCAATTAATTTGTATAACGAATATAGAGTTATTGAAAAAAAGCGTTTCAGCTTTATATATCTAATTGGTTTGAATGCTATTTAGTAATGTAGAGCGACTAATTAAATAAATAGAAATTCTTTCAGTGCTGAGTATGATTATGGATAAACAATAGAACTTAAATAAATTTTTTTTCTAAGTTTACCATAAATTTTAAGGCAACAACTCACACTATGATTGCTTAGATATTTAAAATAAATATTTTTGAGTCCATCTGAAGATAGATTTTAAATTTAACTGATATTCTCAACTGACACTTTTTATTTGTTTAAAAACTATCACTAAAGTTAGATATATAATTTTTTTTTTTTTACTAATATTTAAAAATCTTAGATTATCAAGTGCGAATAGCATTTTTTTAATCTAATGTGGTTAACAATTTTAAATAAGATACTAATTATGTCATCAGCCCAAATGCTTGAAGGAATTGAATTAATTGATTGTGCCAAAGCTAATGCTAAACAAGGCATAAAAGTAGCAGCAAAACAATGTGGCTATGGAGATGATCTTAACCTATTTAAAAACAATCTTATTAAATCTTGTCAAGGAATTGGAGTAGATATTAAAGAATTAGAGGATTTAATTACCGATCAACAATTAGCTAAAGAACAGCAAAAAATAGAAATTTCTCCTGAAACACCTACAGAATTATAATTACGGTTTATCAGGAAAATCTTACTACGACTAACCTAATTTTATCGTGGGATTGTAACAATAAAATAAAATCAACTAAGAGTTGATAGAAATTATTATAAAATTGTCTGAAAGCGCTCTGAGTTATAGAAGCGTGTACTATAAAAAAGCTTGTCTAAGATAAACTTGCCGTGACTAATACAAGTGAGTGTTTTTGGGTAGGTTAATTCAATAATTTTCTTGATTTTGTTTAAAACCCAAAAATTATATTTATACAATAACCTACCAAAATTTAAATCGATTTTAATTTATTCATTTTGGATTAAAATTGAAAGCCAATTTTTCAAAAGCTAACTTTAAATTACCTCAGATTTGATTAACGGAATAAGAATTATTTTGACCATCATTGCTCTCAGTTTTAGACTGAGATGGTAAATAATCATTATAGTTATCTTGATTATAAAAATAGAGACTCCGAATCGGATAGGGAATATTAATTCCTGCTGCATCAAAAGCTTGTTTAATTGCCAAAATTACTTCTGTTTGAGCTTGCCTTACTTCTACCTGTCTAGGTGTAGTCCAATAACGGATAACGAAATCAATTGAACTCTCACCAAATCCAACTAAATCTACTTCTGGTTTCGGATTGTTTAATACTTCATCTACTTTAGCAAGGGTATTGTGTAAAATTTTTTTTGCCTCTGGTAAAGAAGTATTATAGTCAACTCCCAAAGCTAAATCGGTTCGCCGACTCTCAAAAGCGGTACGCACCTGTACGGCATTGGTAAATACTTCGGAATTTGGCAGTAAGATTCTTTCACCGTTATAAGTACGAATTTTGGTTGTACGTAGATCTATTCCTTCTACTGTACCCTCATAATTACCAACAATAATTTGATCGTGGATATGAAAGGGTTCTTGAATTAATAATAAGATTCCTGCCAAAAAATTCTTAAAGATATCTTGAAAAGCGAAACCAATCGCAACCGAACCTAATCCCAAGGTAGCAATAATGTCGCCTAAACGTAAGCCTGGAAAAGCAACAACGCAGGCAAGTAATACTCCTACAACCCAAGTAGTGACATGGGCAGTTTTAACCAGTAGTAATCGCAAGGAACTGCTTCTAAATGTTCTTCTTGCTACTTTCTCTGCTATGCTTCTCATCACCTGAGCAACATAGCGAGTTAACATAATAATAACCAGAGCTATAAAGATTGCTGGTAAGATTTTAATGGTACTAGCCAGTAATTCTTGCAAACTACTGATTACCGTTTCAATTATTCGCTCCATTAGTTGATTTCTTTAATTAAAAGCAAGCAATATTTAAGGGTTTTTATTCGGCTAAATCATTTATTTTCTGGCAATAATCCACACAGCATGAACGATACCAGGTATGTAGCCTAAAAGAGTTAATAATATATTGATTGCTAAATCAACGGTGAAACCAACTTGAAGAAATACTCCTAAAGGAGGAAAAACAATAGCCAAAATAAGACGAACAAGATCCATAGTTTTTTTAAAATTATTTAGATACGTTATTAAATAAGAATAGCAAAATAAGCTTTTGAATCAATCTTTCGTAAGCAAGAAATAATCAGGGAACAATCTCCACTATCTATCCTAGGTAAGATTTTTTTGAGAGTCGCTTGCTTTGTACTGCGTTTTGATGCTTAATTTTTTTTTGATTGTGTACTAATCTTAAATCAAACAATGTTGGCAATAGATCACGTTTTTCCTTGCGAGATTCTTTACTGTGTTTAGAATGGCAATTGATTAATCGGATTTCATATTATAAGGGCGAATAACAATTCACCCCTACAAATTTATTTGACAAACACTTTGGCTTCGTATTCTGGAAGGTCGATCATGATTTGATTCTCACCAGCTTCGATATCATAGTCGCCCGTCCATTCATGCCAAGTTCCATCGGCAGGAAAATTGGGTACAGTATAACCACCTAAATATTGGTCAGAAAAATTGGCTACCACAACGACTCTTGAACCTTCATCATTCCAACGAGTATAAGCGACTACTTTAGTTTCAGGATCTTCGTAGAAGAATTCAATATTTTCAGTATAAAGAGCGTGATTGTTTTTTCTTAAATGAATTAAACCTTTATAATAGGCGTGTAAACTTTGATTAAGCTCGTTTTTAAGAAGATTCCAATCAATTTTATTGGATTCTTGGCTAAGAGGATGATAATCAGCAAATTCTTCGCCCATCCAAACCAATGGCACACCAACTGCTGTCATCAATAAAGCTACACCCAACTTAAATCGTTTAAAGGCTGCCTCATCAAAGATATCACGATCTGCCAACTCAGACATGATGCGTTGATGGTCATGGTTAGTTAAATAATTGATCACATTGGTTGCGCCCAAAAAGCCCTGACGTTTGCAATCAATCACATTTTTTAATTCTTCTAGGTCAAAGCGATCGCCACAGATATGAGCTTTCACGGTATGATAAAAGCTATCATGCCAACAACCGTCCATTGGACCATCTAAATTAGTAATGGCAGGATTTTCGGGAATATGTTCGGCGATATTATAGAAAGGTTTGCTACCTGCTACTTCTTTCGTGCGATTAACAATCCAATGCATAAAATCGTAGTTATCGAGTTGTCGGGCAGCATCGTAACGGATACCATCAATATGATATTCTTTGACCCAATAATCAACTGTATCGCCAACAAACTTCCAAGCTGGTTTGAGATCTAAATTTTCATCATAATGTTCGTAGTTAAATTCTGGTCCCCAACTATTGTCGGGATCTCTTGGTTCGTGATGAAACCAGTAATCATGATCGATTTGAGTCAAAGGACATTCGGTATTGGTGTGATTGTAAATCCCATCCATAATCACTCGGATGCCTTTGGCATGGCATTCATCAATCAAACGTTTTAGTTCGTAGGTAGAACCATAGTTAGACTCAGCAGCAAAAAAGTGTTGCGGACTATAACCCCAACTATATTCACCAGGATTTTCTTTGACAGGCATCAATTCAATGGCATTGATCCCTAAATCGATTAAATAATCTAGTTTTTCGGTAACGTGTTGATATCGACCGCGGACTTTGGGGTCATCTTCACCACCAGAAAAGTCGCCAACATGTAGTTCGTAGATTACTAATTCATGGTCGGAAGGTAAAGGCTGGTCATCGTGTTGCCAGACGTAGGTATCAAGAATTTTTTCGCCTTCTTTAATCCTAAGAATTCCGTTTTGAGTATATTCGTCAATATCAGTTGCGTAAGGATCGACAATATCTATCCATTGGTCTGGTTCTAGAAACCAACTTTTTGAACGAACTTGAAATTTATAGCGATATTCACCGTCTTCAAGTTCAACTGTAGTTTTAAAATAGCCGTCATCACCTTTTTCCATCGCAATCGGTTGCCAATCTGAAAAAGAACCGATTAGGTTAGCTTCTTTATTATAGGGAGCAAATAATTGAAATTCTATTATACTTGTCATCTTTTTCTCATTACCCCAGTGGAGACAGGGTGGATAAATTTAAATATATTTGGAATATTTGCAAACTACATCTATCTCAAGAATGAGCAAGAGTTAGTAATATTTAAGCAAAGAGATATGTCCAGATATCTAAAATAAGTCAATTTGCTAAAAAAAAGCAGAAAAAACGAGAAATTTATTGATTTTTGAGATGATCTGCTACTCTCAAAGCATTAGCAATAATTGTCAAAGTAGGATTAACTGCACCCATAGCTGGGAAAAAGCTACCATCAACAACATAGAGATTATCGACATCATGAGTACAACAGTTGAGGTCGAGAACATTTTTCGTAGGGTCGGAACCAAAACGACAAGTTCCTGCTTGATGCCAACCTACTTCAATCGGCATTTTTTTGCTAAAAAATAGGAAAAAATCTAATTTCTTGAGATAATTTGTCCAAATATCAATTAAATCTTGGTGTGGTTTGAGATTATTAGCTTGATAATCAACCTTGATTTTGCCTTCAGAATTAACAGTAACGCGGTTTTCCCAACGTGGTAAATCTTCTGTAGTTAACCACCAATCAACCGAATGTTTGGCTATATACTCCAAGCTAGATTGAGGTACAGAGTTGGGCATAAAGGCTTTTAATCTATTCCATTTGGCTTTACCCGTAAGTTGGATTTGTCCGAGGGGATAATTCTGATTTAGTCCTTGAAAATAAAAATCGTTCACTCCCAAGGTTTTTTGAAAGATAGTATCGTTGGGTTGGTCGGCAACAGCAATTAAGGCTGAATGATTGTGTAACATTAAATTACGCCCTACCATTCCTGAAGAGTTAGCTAATCCCTGGGGATGGCGATCGCTTTTAGATTTGAGGAGTAAAACAGCAGAATTAATTGCTCCACAAGAGATAACAAAAGTATCTGCGGTAAATTGAATGATTTTGCTTTCTTTTTCTGCTTCTACGGCTATTACTCTTGTTCCAGTGGCATCAGTTATTAATTTGGTTACGCGAGTATTAATCAACAGTTCAACATTGTCGTGTTGTAAAGCAGGATCGACACAAGTAACTTGGGCATCACATTTACCATTGACTAAACAAGGATAGGGATCGCAAGTATCGCAGCGAATGCAAGGGTGCTGTGCAGAATTATCTTCATCATGGTTTAATGCCAAAGTAAGATGAAAAGGATGAAGTCCTAAATCTTCTAGTCCATCAGCTATTTGTTGAATACGAGGTTCATGACGAAAGGATTTAAAAGGATATTCTGCGGAAGTTGGTGGTTCAGTGGGGTCTTCTCCTCTTACACCGTGGATTTTATATAAACTTTCGGCACGAAGATAATAAGATTCAAACTCACTATAAGAAATTTCCCAAGCAGGGGAAACACCATCATAATGTTGCACTTCACCAAAATCTGCTTCTCGCATTCGTTGTAGCGCAGCACCATAAACTTTGGTGTTACCACCGACATTGTAATAAGCTTCAGGACTAAAAACTTGATTATCTTTGTCTAACCATTCTTCTTTAGTTTGATATTTGTGGTCTTGAAAAATAGCTTCAGGATTCCAATTATCTTTTTCTCTGGGTAAATATCCACCTCTTTCCAAAATTAAAATGCGTTTACCTGTAGCTGCTAAGGCATAGGCAAGAGTGCCACCACCAGCACCCGCACCAATAATGATTAAGTCGTAGTGTTGCGTCATGGTTCTGTTTAGTAATTAAGTAATAAGTAATAGGTAATAGGTAATAACGGTTACCTATCGTTTCAATAAATTGAGTAACGTTTTTGATCTAATTAAGACTGTTTAATTTTTCCACCCAATCAGTATTTTGAATTTGATCTGCATTGGGCATTTGTTCTAAACGCATCAATTCTGCAATCGCAGCAATGTCTCGATCTCGTCCGCAACCTGCTACAGCGAGAATACGACGATCTTTGACATAAAAAGCCAGAAATTTTTGTTCTTTTAAATCGCCATCAATGACAACTTGATCCCATTCAGTAGCGTGTCCCACATAACGCAATTTAAGGTCATATTGTCCTGACCAAAAGAAAGGAATCGAATCAAATTTAGTTGGTCTAGGGTTAACCATATTATAAGCAGCGATGCGTCCATGTTGGGCTGCTAATCTCCAATGTTCGATCCGAGTAGGTTTCCCTATAGGTGCATAAGGAAAAGTAGCAATATCGCCTGCTGCATATAAATCTGGTGCTGCTGCTTGTAAGTATTCGCTGACGGGAATACTACGATCTTCAGCTAATTCTACTCCAATTAAATAGTCTGTGATAGGTTCTACACCAATCCCCACCAGTACCAAATCTGTATCAATTCGTTCGCCATTGTCCAAAACTACCGTTGCTACTTTACCGTTACCTTGCAACTCAGTTACTTTGGTTTTTAAATAAAACTTGACTCCCTTTTCTTCATGGAGTTGTTGAAACATCTTGCCTACTTCTTCCCCAAGGATTTTGGCAAAAGGAACAGAACTAGGAGAAACTACCGTTACTTCAATTCCTTGTTGTCTCAGACTCGCTGCTGCTTCCATAGCGATAAAGCTAGAACCAATAATTACTGCCTGTTTAGCTTGTTTGACGGTATTGAGAATATGTTGGGCATCTTCGACTTGTCGTAGAGTGAAAACATTATCTAAATCCGATCCAGGTACATTGAGTTTTCTAGCTTTACCCCCAGTAGCGACTAACAAAGCATCGTAGGTGAAAGTAGCATTGTCTGCTAAAGTAATAGTCTTGGTAAAAGTATCTACTTTCGTTACTGGTTGACCAAAACGTAATTCGATCTCATATTCTTGATAAAATTCACAGGAACGCAGCGGTAAAGAATCTTCTGAAGCTTTGCCTTGAAGATAATTTTTACTCAGTTTAGTACGGTCATAAGGTAAATTTGCTTCCTGACTAATTAAAATTATTTTGCCTTGAAATCCTTCCTGACGAAGCGTTTCTGCTGCTGCCGAACCAGCCGAACCAGCACCAAGAATAACAAAGACGCGCCGATCTTTTTCAGGATCGTAATTAGACATTTTTGGTGTGCAACCATCGGAAATTTTTTCTGGTAGTTTTACCAGCACATTTTCCCCTTCAATTCTGACAGGAAAACTAGGTAAATTATCTAGTGCAGGCGGTTCTTGAAGATTACCATTAGTCATCTTAAAACAAGCATTGTGCCAAGGACAAACTACTCTTTCTCCGTGTAAAACACCTTTTGCTAAAGGTGCGCCGTAATGGGTACAAAATGCCCCAGTTGCATAAAATTTGCCCTTAATTTTAGCTAACAAAATTTGCGAATCATCTACGGGAATTTGTTGCATTTGTCCATCCCGTAAATCTGTAGTTTTAGCTACTATAATTTCTTTCATTTTTAATTGAATTTAATTTATAAAAATTCTTAAACTCTATTGTTAAAAATAATTAAGTATTTGGGTATCTAGCTCTAGTCTCATCTATGAAGTAAAAATGGAATTAATTAAATTTGCCTTTAAATAAATAATGAGATTGTTGAATGGAAAAACATCTAACTTAAGAACTATTTTGAAAGAGAACTTAGTTCGGATAACAGCGATCGCATTGATTTTTCCCTCCAGATTACTTTTGACTATATTCATTAACAAAACATAAGTAGGGACTCGTGCATTCCTTACCTGTTTCATTGAACGAGATCATAATTTTTTTTCAGAACCAAGCAAAATTGTTCTGGAATAAATACATAAATAGTTAGATTAGGCTTAAAAAAAAATCTATCAATTACCTAATGCTACAAAAATCAAATCAAAAGTAAAATATGTTGCTTAAAGTATTTTTTGATTTTATGGACTCTTAAATATCCCAAAAAATAATTTGATGAGATAATCAAACTCATCTCGATCCATAAAAATCAGTCTCATCTCTCAATTAAAAATTATCTTATGACATCTTCTCAAAAAACAATTTTAATTGTTGACGATAATTTTGAAGATCGCCAAACTTATGATCGCTATTTAAACAAAGATGGCATTTACAGTTACACAACGATTGAAGCTGAGACTGGAGAAGAGGGATTAGAACTTTATCATCGCCAGAATCCAGATCTGATCTTGCTTGATTTTTTCTTGCCAGATATGAATGGACTTGAATTTATTCAAGAGTTAAAAACAAATTACGCTCGCTTGTCGCCGATCATTATGCTGACAGGAGCAGGAAACGAAGAAATTGCAGTCCAAGCGATGAAAGCGGGTGTTCAAGATTATTTAATTAAAGAAAAAACCGACGCTGAAATTCTTAGATTTGCTGTCCGCAACATTCTCGAACAAGCTCGTCTACAACAGCTAGCTGAACGTAATGAAAACAAATTTCGTGTCTCTGTAGAGAATATGCTTGATTGTTATGGTATTTACACTAGCATTCGCGCGCGCAATCATAAAATCGTTGATTTTCGGAGCGAGTATCTTAATAACGCTGCTTGTCAAGCAGATTTGTTTAATTTTCAGCAATTAAATAACCAAAATCTTGGCGAATTAGTCACGTTTTATCCTCAAGCTGAATTGTTTGATCTCTGTTGCCAAGTGGTTGAAACTGATGAAGCTATTTTTAGAGAATATGCAATTTCTTTAGAAAACCAAGCTAAATTGTTTGAAATTAAAATTAATAAGCTAGAAGATGGGTTTGTTGCCGTCTGGCGTGATATTACTGAACTTAAACAGATAGAAAAATCTCTTAAAGAGAGGGAAGAAAAATTTAGAATTTTAGTTACACAAGCTCCTGTTGGTATCTTTCAAACTGATTGCCAAGGAGAATGTTTATTTGTTAATCTTCGTTGGTTAGAAATAACTGGTCTTTCTTTTGCAGAAGCAATGGGTCAAGGTTGGAGTAAGGCGTTACATCCCGAAGACAGACTTAGAATTTACCAAGAATGGTATGAATCTGCACAATCTGGAAAAGAATTTGTTTCCGAATATCGCTTTCAATCTCCTCGAGGCAAAGTAACTTGGGTTTCTGGACGAGCGGTAGCTATTTACAGCGATCGCGGAGAGCAAATTGGTTGTTTCGGGATTATAGTTGATATAACCGAACGCAAACAAGCCGAAACTTTATTAAATAAACAAAAAGAACAATTAATTAGAGTCAATCGAGATTTAAAACAAGCTACTTCTTTATTACAAAAACGGAATCGAGAACTAGACGAGTTTACCTATACAGTTTCCCACGATCTCAAAGCACCATTAAGAGCGATCGCTAACCTCTCAACTTGGATTGAAGAAGACTTAGGAGATGGACTCGACGAAAATATTAAGCATAACTTAGAGCTATTGAAAAATCGAGTTGGTCGAATGCATAATTTTATTGAATCTCTGTTAGATTATGCACGAATCGGAAGAGAACAAACGCCAATTGAAGCGATCGCCGTGAAAGATTTACTTCATGAGATTGTTGATTCTCTCTCTCCACCTCCAACATTGGTAGTTAACATAGCTAAATTTTTACCTACTTTTGAAACTCAGAAGATTGCCCTCCAGCAAGTTTTTACTAACCTAATTAGTAACGCGATCAAACACCACCACAGTCAAACAGGAACGATTAAAATCTCTGTTACAGAAGATGACCAATTTTATTATTTTTCAGTTAGTGACGATGGGCCAGGCATTTCTGCCCAAAATCAAGAGCGAATCTTTGGTATTTTTCAGACTTTATCAGGAAACGACTCTGGCAATAGCGGAATTGGTTTGTCGATTGTCAAAAAAATAGTTGAGAGTCAAGGCGGGACTATTGAGTTAGAGTCTCAAGTCGGTCAAGGTTCGACCTTTCGTTTTTCTTGGCTAAAATCAATCACTGATAACTGATGTAGGGACAATTCATGAATTGTCCCTACTGATAACTGATTACCCATCATACTCGCTTCGCTGCAAAATCAACTTCGCTACTAAAGCTGTCCAACCAGTCTGATGAGAAGCACCTAATCCTGCGCCATTGTCTCCATGAAAGTATTCGTGAAAGAGAAATAAATTTTGCCAATTAGGATCGTGAAATTTATTAAAATCACCGTAAACTGGGCGATAACCAGATTCATCAGACAAGAAAATTGCAATTAGTCTTCTTTCTAGTTCTAAAGCTACTTCCCAAAGAGATACTAGATTTCCCGAACCTGTCGGACATTCGACTTTAAAATCATCACCATAGTAATAATCAAATCGCTGCAAAGCTTCGATTAATAAATAATTGATCGGAAACCAAATCGGCCCTCGCCAGTTAGAATTACCGCCAAACATCGCAGTTTGGGATTCTGCTGGTTCATAACACACTTTGTATTCTTCGCCATTTGCCTGAAAAGTGTAAGGATGTTCGGCATGATAACGCGAAAGCGAACGAATTCCATAATCACTCAAAAATTCAGTTTGATCGAGCATTTTTTCCAGAATACGCCCCAGTTTATCTCGATCTACGATCGCAAGTAAGCGACGAGAGTTTTGACCACAACCCTCCATACAGGCTAGATTACGACTTAAATCAGGACGATTTTTAATAAACCAATTAACTCTTTGAGTAAATCCTGATAACTTTTCAAAAGTCTCACTTTTAATCGTAGTAACTGCCAGTAGAGGAATCAAACCGACAAGCGATCGCACTTTGAGATCGATATTGTCTCCATTGGGTAAATCTAAAACATCGTAATAGAAGCCGTCTTCATCATTCCAAAGCGTATAACCTTCTGGCCCAATGTGGTTCATCGCTTCGACGATATAAAGAAAATGTTCAAAAAACTTACTGGCAATGTCTTCGTAAACTTCATTTTCTGATGCCAACTCCAAAGCGATGGTTAGCATATCGAGACAAAACATTGCCATCCAACTTGTACCATCGGATTGAGAGAGTTTACCGCCTGTTGGTAATTCATCGCCACGATTGAATACGCCAATATTATCTAAACCTAAGAAACCACCTTGGAAGACATTATTGCCATCTTTATCTTGTCGATTGATCCACCAAGTGAAGTTGAGTAGTAGTTTCTGAAATACTCTTTCTAAAAACTTTCTGTCCGAATGCCCACACATCTTCTGTTCAATATTATAAATCCGCCAAGCTGCCCAAGCATGAACTGGTGGATTTACCCCATCAAAATCCCATTCGTAAGCAGGAAGTTGTCCGTTAGGATGCATATACCACTCGCGAGTTAAGCGGTCTAATTGCTTTTTGGCAAAATCGATGTCAATCACTGCTAAAGGAATTAGATGAAATGCCCAATCCCATGCTGCAAAGTAAGGATATTCCCATTTATCGGGCATAGAAATGACATCATCAATATGAATATGTACCCAATCGCTATTTTTTCCTTGTTTGCGTTCTTCTGGTGGCGAAGGTTGTCCAGGATCTCCTGCTAACCAAGTATCAACGACATAGTGATAATATTGTTTATTCCAGAGTAATCCTGCAAAGGCTTGTCTTTGAATGTTACGTAATTCTGGATTTTTTTCATGGGGAGAGATGCGTTGATAAAATTCCTCTGCTTCTTGAAAACGAATTTGAAAAGTATCGTTGTATTCTCGATTAAAGGGTGATTCTAACTGAGGATTATCACAAAGTCGCAGTTGAATTGTGGTAGTCTCTCCCCCTTCTATTTCTAAGGTATAGTAAGCAGCAAATTTTGTCCCAATGTTATCAGGATTAACTGCTGATTTTTCTCCTTGAACTACATACTTATGAAAACTATCTTTGAGATAAGGAGATTGATTTTTTTCTCCTGATAAACGTTGATGGTTGGTATTGTTTTCGGTAAACAGTAAGGGCGTTTCGCGAAACGCCCTTACAGGCTGTTCGCAATATAACCATCGTTTTCCTAAGTCAGGATGTTCAGCTTCAATGATACTAAAGCGATCGCTACGTTCATATATTTTTAATCTTGGTTTTTGGACATCATAACCCCAAGACCAAATATTCCGAAACCAAAGAGTGGGCAATAAATGTAATCTTTTAGTTGCACGATTGTGATTGGTAACGTGAATATTAATTAAAATATCTTCATCAGTAGCTTTCGCATATTCTACTGTGATATCAAAATATTGATTATCGTCAAAAATACCTGTATCAATTAACTCAAATTCTCGCTCTTTTAAACCTCGCTTTTGATTTTCTTGTTTCAATGTTTCATAAGGAAAAGCTTGCTGAGAATATTTATATAAATACTTCATATAAGAATGAGTCGGAGTATTATCGAGATGAAAATAATACTCTTTAACATCTTCCCCGTGATTACCTTGACTATTACTTAAACCAAATAATCTTTCTTTTAAAAAAGGGTCTTGTTCATTCCAAAAAGCTAGGGCAAAACATAATCTTTGATGGTTATCAGAAATGCCAGCAATCCCATCTTCTCCCCAACGATAAGCTCGATAATGAGATTGTTCAAAACTAAAATATTCCCATGCCGAACCATCTTTACTATAGTCTTCTCTGACTGTTCCCCAAGAGCGATCGCTTAAATAACAACCCCAACGTCGCCAATAAGCTTGTCTTTCTCGGTCTTGTTTTAATCTAATTTCTTCTTGAGTAAATTGCTCGGATGCTGACATTTTTCAGGTAACTATTAATTTCTTTAACTTAAAAAGGTTGACAATAAAAAAATTATCTTATTTAAGAATATGTAAATTAATGTAAAACCCAATCAATCTTAAGCTAGACATTTGATTAATTAAAACAAATCTCAAGTTAGATGCTTCAAGTATTTTCGATACAAATATACAATTTAAATTATCAACTTTACCAATTCTTTAAATATTTAATCCCTCTAAAGTTAGAAGATGCTATTTGAAAATGTTGTTATTCTCGGACTATCAAATTAAAAATAATTAGTTTTTTATTTTTAGTTCCAACTCAATTACTTGATTCATTAAGTTCAATTTAACTTATTAATTAAAGATTATGACTACACCAAACAATTCCGACCAAACTAACTTTGAAAATAGTATTAACGCTAGACCAATAACTAAATCAGAACAATCTTATCGCGATGGTTATTATCAAGGTAGAGCGATAGAAAATCGCTTACAAACAGAAACAAGAGCCAGCCAAAGTAATGATACTTCAACAGGATTATTTTTAGGATTTTTATTAGCTATTCTGGCTGGTTTAGGAGTAGCAGCTTTCTTTATCTTTAATGGTAGCAATGCACCTGTTTTATCTCCTAATGATTCAACTTCTACTGAGATAGAAGAACCAAATAACCCTGAAAAAGAAACTACTATTATTGAGAGAACAATTGAAAAAACTCAAGAAGTTATTCCTGTTCCTCAAGCACAACCTAGTAATCCTACTCCCACTCAAGCTGAATCTCAACCTATTGAGAACTCGATTAATATTCCTATTATCAAAGAGCCAGAAAATTCTAATCAGGAGCAACCTGAACCAGCTAAAAATCAAGTAAAATCTCCCGAAACAAATAATCAATCTAATCAAGAATTGGATAGCAATCAAACTCAACCAGAGCCAACACTTTAGATTAGTGAAAATTAATTAAATTGTCAAAGACCACGTTCGTTCAAAAACATTTAACCTTTAACTAAAACTGAAAGTAGGAGAGTAGATTATTCTCCTCTTTTTTTATTTGTAGGTGATTTTTAGTAACTGGTGGGAACAAAAATATAGATTTAGTTATCATTTTTCAAATAGATTTACTGTTTATAAATAACTATTGTGGGCAAATTAACGCTCAAGATTTAGTACATTTTTGCTACTTTTTGAACAACAAAATATTTGCTTGTTAGAAGCAAGACAAAATTAAAATCTCTCTGTCTTGTTCCATTTGAGGCTGTTATCAAATATAAAAGGGATTGTGCCCTTAATACCAAACAATCTCTTTCAAGATGAAAAAATTCTCATCAAACTCTTATGGTAGTTTTATTCAATGTTATTAAACTGAAGTTAATAGAACAATAACTTTTTTTTAAAATTTCTAACAAAAAAAAGATTTTTATACAAAAAACTCAATCAAAAATTAGTTTGATTTATTTTATTTATGAATAATATTTTTTTAAATTAATTGTTGACAGATAAACATATTTAAATAATCTATTTTTCTCAAGCATTACCCAAATTGACTTTATAACTAGGAAATCTTATGAATAATTCATTTCCTCAATTAACTAGCAAGAGGCAAAAAAATTCCCAAACGAGATCACTTTATTTAGACCATCGGTCTGAATTAGATATTTATTCTGTCCCACGGTTCAAAAAATCAATTGATTTAAAAACTAGGAAAAATAACCAAGCTCTGTCACTATTTCCCGCTAATTCACCAAAACCAAGCCGTAAAAAATTGAGAATTGCTCTTTATTCCCATGACACTATGGGCTTAGGACATAAACGTCGTAATCTCTTGATTATGCAAACCCTAAATTCCTCTAATCTTGATGCAGATATTTTGATGATTAGTGGGATGTCTGAGGCGAATAATTTTTCTATGCCACCTGGAATAGATTGTCTAACCCTGCCCGCATTATATAAAAAGAGCGACGGAAAATATCAATCAAGACGTTTAGATCTTTCCTTATCAGAAATTATTAATTTGCGATCGCAAGTAATTCGCACTACCATCCAAACTTTTGAGCCAGATGTTTTGATCGTAGATAATGTTCCGCGCGGAGCGATGAGAGAACTTGATTCAACCTTAGAATATTTACGCCAGACTAAACAAACCTATTGTATTTTGGGTTTACGTGACGTTTTGGATGAACCAAGCGTTATTCGTCAAGATTGGCAACGTTCTCATAACGAACAGATTATTCAAAATTATTACGATGCGGTTTGGGTTTATGGAGATACTAAGGTCTATGACCCAGTTCAAGAATATCAATTCGCTCCCGAAACAAGTGCTAAGTTTCATTATCTAGGCTACTTAGATCAAACAGCCCGTTTGCAATTTACTGATGAAGCCAGTAAACAGGCAGTTAAATCTCTTAATCTACCGTCCAATCGTTTGATTTTATGTTTGGTTGGTGGAGGACAAGATGGAGCGCAGCTAGCAGAAGTTTTTGCCAAAAGCAAATTGCCCTCTGATGCTTATGGTCTAATTTTGACTGGTCCTTTCATGCCCGAATCAGTTCGCCAACGTATCCAAGCTAAAGTAAACAAACGATCTGATTTATTTTTATTAGAATATTTCCCCGAACCAACGTTGCTGATCAAGCAAGCTGACCGTGTTATTGCTATGGGCGGTTACAATACTACCTGTGAAATTTTGTCATTTCAAAAGCAGGCTTTGATCGTACCACGAATCCAACCTCGTAAGGAACAGTTGGTACGTGCCGAACGCTTACAAGCAATGGGATTAGTGGATCTGTTACATCCCGACCGCCTTAATGCTAGCAATTTAAGCAAGTGGTTAAAAAAACCAGAGCATTTACCAAAAGTAAGAGGTCAGATAGATCTCAACGGTTTGACTCGTATCCCACAGTTTTTAGCCGAAGTATTTGCCGTTCCTCGTTCCCATCAATCTATTTAAGTTAAGAAGAAAAATGTTGCTCCAAAAACCGCTGCGCGTTGGTTACGTACTGAAACGCTATCCCCGTTATTCTGAAACCTTTGTGGTCAATGAAATTTTGGCTCATGAAGCGGTAGGACTTGACATCGAAATCTTTGCCCTGCGTCCTCCTGAAGATACCCATTTTCAAAACATTATTTCCCAGGTACGCGCCCCTGTTCATTATATCCGTAGACCAGCACAAGGACGAAAAAGCGAATCACTCAACAGTCTAGCTCCTACAGCAGCAAGCTATTTTTGGGCAGAGTTACAAGAAGCCAGCCTAGTCATCCCCAATTTTTGGTCAAAGTTGAGTGTAGCGCAGGGAGAAATGGATAGTACCGTTTATCAGGCTGCTTGGTTGGCACGGGAAATAAAATTAAAAAATATTACTCATCTCCACGCTCACTTTGGTACGGTAGCAACCAGTGTTGCCCGTCTTGCCTCTCACTTTACAGGCGTTCCCTACACTTTCACTGCCCACGCCAAGGATATTTTTCATGAAAGCGTCGATCATGAAGATCTGAGCAGAAAACTCAGCGATGCTTCAGCCGTTGTTACTGTGAGTGATTTTAACCTTAAATATCTTCAAGACACTTATGGTGCTGCTGCGGAGCGAGTCCAAAAAATTTATAACGGATTAGATTTATCACAGTTAAGTTATCAATCGCCCTTACACCGTCCACCATTAATCGTTTTTGTCGCTCGACTGATTGAGAAAAAAGGCGTATTAATTTTAGTTGATGCTTGTGCCAAACTGAGAGATTGGGGTTGTGAATTTCGCTGTCAAATTATCGGGACAGGTTCGCTCCAAGAACAGTTACAGCAACGCATTCAACAATTAAATTTAAACTCGGTTGTAGAAATTGTTGGTCCTCGTCCCCAAAATGAGGTATTTGAAGCCATACAACAAGCATCTGTATTTGCTGCCCCCTATGTAATTGGTTCAGATGGCAATCGAGATGGTTTGCCAACCGTGCTATTAGAAGCGATGGCATTAGGAACACCATGCGTAGCAACTGATGTTACTGGAATTCCAGAAATTATCCGACACCAACAAACTGGCTTATTAGTACCTCAACACGATGCTGAGGCTTTAGCTCATGCCCTCAAACAACTTTTAAACAATAGTACTGAAAGGCAGCAATTATCACTACAGGCAAGAAAACTGATTGAAAATTCTTTTGACATTCACCGCAACACCGCTTCTTTGCGGACGTTATTCCAACCAACCAATAAAACAATTAACCAACAAGTACTTCAAGAGGTTTAAGTTATGCGTATTGCTTATCTTTGCGCCGATCCAGGCGTTCCAGTTTTCGGTCACAAAGGATGTTCGATCCACGTTCAAGAAATACTGCGATCGCTCTTAAAACTCGGTCATCAAGTGAGTTTGTTTGCAGTTCGTTTGGGAGATGAGCCACCTGCTGATTTAGCTAACATTGATGTTTATCGTTTGCCTCCCATTCCTAAAGGAGAGCAGTCAATGCGAGAACAAGTTGCTTTATCAATCAATCCAGATCTACGGCTAGAACTTGAATTAGCAGGTTCTTTTGACCTTATTTATGAGCGTTATTCTCTCTGGAGTTATAGTGGCATGGAATATGCCCAAGCTCAAGGAATTCCAGGTATTTTAGAAGTTAATGCACCCCTGATTGAAGAACAGGCAAAGCATCGAGGCTTAATTAATCGCACAGGGGCTGAAGTTGTGGCTCAACGAGTTTTTACAGCAGCGAGTCAAATTGTGGCTGTTTCTACACCAATTAAAAATTATTTAACTAACTATGTCAGTCCCGAAAAAGTCCACGTCATTCCTAATGGTGTCAATCACAATCGCTTTGCTTTGCCTTTAGTTCCAACTTTTCCTCCGAATTCAGAAACTTTTGTTGTAGGATTTGTGGGTAGTTTGAAACCCTGGCATGGTTTAGCAATTTTGACCGATGCTTTTGCTCGTCTGCATCACAAAGTACCTCAAGCAAGACTTTTGATTGTGGGAGATAGTCCCGAACGAGAAAAAATAGAAGCCAATTTCTCTGCACGGGAATTACAATCTGCGGTTCATTTTACAGGGGCTGTCATACCCGAACAAATTCCAGGATTGCTTGCTTCGATGAACGTTGCAGTTGCTCCCTACCACGATCATACCGACTTTTATTTTTCTCCGCTCAAAGTCTACGAATATATGGCAGCAGGATTACCTGTAGTAACTAGTTCTATCGGACAACTTACTGAGTTAATTGAAGATGGCGTTAATGGTATACTTTGCCCTCCTGGAGACGCAGGGGCATTAGCCAAAGCTTTGGAACTAATCTGGCATTCGCCCGAACTAGCAAGGAGTCTGGGTAATTTGGCTCGTCATCACGTCTTACAAAATCATACTTGGGATGCGATCGCTGTGCAAATCCTAGCCTTAGCAAATGCTAGTCAACTCGTAGGAGGGCTTAGGTAAACAATGGCAGCGAGCAAATCTTTACAACAGTCTATTCCTGGATTATGGAGGGTTTTGCGTTATTTCTCTCCTTACATTCGCAAACAGCAAAAATTAATACTTATTAGTGGAATTGCTTTAGTTGCTGATGTAGGGTTGCGCGTCCTCGAACCTTGGCCACTCAAGTTTGTGTTTGATTACGTTCTGATTCAAAATCAACCACCAACAAACTTACCCTTTTTGGTTAATCTTCCTCCCATCTGGTTGCTGACTGTTTCCGCCCTAGCTGCGATCGCAATTCCAGCATTACGCGCTCTTGCTGCTTATTGGAGTACGATAGGGTTAGCCATGGTAGGAAGTCGAGTCATTGCTGAAGTACGCGAACGTCTTTATCGCCATCTGCAAAATCTTTCTCTTTCCTACCATACTAAAGCCAGAAGCGGTGACCTAATTGTTAGAGTCAGTAGCGATGCCAGTAGACTACAAGAAGTTTTAATTACAGCAGCCTTACCCCTATTAGTTAGTATTTTGACTCTGTTCGGAATGTTGGGGGTAATGTTCTGGATGGATCGCGATCTCACTCTACTTTCTTTACTCACACTGCCTTGGTTTGCTTTATTGGCAACTCGTTTAAGCGATCGCATTCGCGAGTCTTCTCTCAAACAACGTAAGCGAGAAGGTGCAGTAGCTGCTACGGCAGCCGAGTCTATTGCTGCGATCAAACTAGTTAAAGCCCTCTCTCTTCAGGAACCATTTGCTCAAATCTTTGCTCAACAAAATCAAAGTAGTCTTAATGAAAGTGTCCAAACTCAACAATTGGCTTCTCATTTAGAACGAACAGTTGATGTCGTCATTGCCATTGGGACAGCAGTAGTACTATGGTATGGTTCATGGCTGGCATTGCGAGATGCCCTCACTCCTGGAGATGTACTAGTATTTCTTACCTATCTGAAGAATGCCTTTAAACCAGTCCAAAATTTTGCCAAATATACAGGAAGATTAGCCAAAGCTACTGCTTCGGGAGAAAGAATTTTAGATGTTTTAGAAGAAACTCCCGATGTCCAAGATTTGCCTGGTTCAATTACTGCACCTTCTTTTCGCGGTGACGTAGAATTTGATCGCGTTAGTTTTGGTTACGAACCAGATCAAGTGCTGTTAAACAATATCAATTTAAAAGTTCAAGCAGGACAACAAGTAGCCATGGTGGGAACTTCTGGCGGTGGTAAATCTACCCTGGTTAGCTTGCTAATGCGTCTTTACGAGCCTATTTCTGGTGCAGTTAAAATCGACGGACGAGATCTGCGAGAATACACTTTAGATTCTATGCGATCGCAAATTAGTGTCGTTCTCCAAGACAGTCTTTTGTTTGCTGCTACCATTCGTGAAAATATTGCCTATGGAGTATCTAATGTCAGCGAAGATGAGATTATCGCTGCTGCCAAACTTGCCAATGCTCATCAGTTTATTACTGCACTTCCCGAAGGCTACGATACAGTTGTAGGAGAACGCGGTGCAACTCTTTCTGGAGGACAAAGACAAAGAATTGCGATCGCTCGTGCTGCCATCCGTCAAGCACCAATTCTGATTCTTGATGAACCTACTACTGGTTTAGATAAAGAAAATGAACAGGTTGTCATTGAAGCTTTACAAAGACTCGCTCAAAACCGCACAACTTTTATCATTACCCACGATCTTCATCTTGCTACCCGTGCTGATTTAATTATTTATATAGAAGGCGGACAAATCAAAGAGCGAGGCAGTCACTCAGAATTAATGAGTTGTAAAGGTCGTTATGCAGCCCTTTATCAAATGCAGTCGGCAGTTGGCGGAAAGTAGAAAGGCAACAGGCAGAGGTACGGGCGAATGACCATTCGCCCGTACAAAAGTAAAAAGATAAAAAATTTAAATTAAGAAAAAATGGTTTTAGCCTCAAACGTTTTTGTTAGCGATCCTTTTAATAGCGCGAACGACCCGAAAATGGCTTTTCTGGCAGAAGCAATTGATCCAATTCAAGCGCAACAGTGTTTGACAAAAGCATTATCTTATAAATTCAAAAAGCTCCAACTTCATGCTATTCGTGTCATTCGCCATAAACTCGGACGACGTTGTACGATCGCTTATCAGTTAACAGTTGATACTCAATCCCTAGTAGTTATTGGCAAAGCAAGAGCAAAGGGACTCGACCGCCACAGTTACGAACTACAGCGATCGC
The DNA here is from genome assembly GCA_002355455.1 of Stanieria sp. NIES-3757. Classification (NCBI taxonomy): domain Bacteria; kingdom Bacillati; phylum Cyanobacteriota; class Cyanophyceae; order Pleurocapsales; family Dermocarpellaceae; genus Stanieria; species Stanieria sp. NIES-3757. The sequence goes on along the minus strand of AP017375.1, from coordinate 1,136,361 downwards.
TTTGGAATGGCAGGTTTGCTGAAGATAGTACAGATGGTATCTCTGTACCCGAACCAATCGGCATCATTCCCGAATGGCAGATGTGGTTACAAAAAAAAGTACCAGGAACTGTTGCTACTGATTTACTGGCGGGAAGAGATGGTGTTGCGTTAGCAAGTAGAATTGCTGAAGCTGCCCGTAAACTACATCAAAGTAAGATTGTTCCCCGTCGCTTTTATACCATGACTGACGAATTAGACATTTTACATGACCGCCTTGACAAGGTAGCTCAACAATATCCCCAGTGGGAAAAACGGCTAGAACAGATTCTAGCAAAGTGCGATTATCTCGGTGCTAATACTCCAGAACTATCCCAGTGCGGTATTCATCGGGATTTTTATGGCGATCAAGTTATTGTTAATGGCAGTCATCTTTACTTGATTGATTTAGATCTCTATTGTCAAGGAAATCCTGCTCTCGACATCGGCAATTTTATTGCCCACATAACTGAATATAGTCTTCGTATTTTAGGCAATCCCGACGCTTTAGCAGATCGAGAAGCAGCAATGACAGAAAGATTTATTCAGTTTCATGGTGAAGGAATTCGTTTGACGATACAATCCTACGCGATGCTGACACTGGTAAGACATATTTACATCAGTACCCAAATTAGCAACCGCAGTTCTTATACGGAAGCAATTTTAGAACTCTGCGAACAGCGTTTGAAATAAAGGAGATTTTTAGAAAAGGATCAAGAATGAAGCAAAAGGGAAAATTTCGTTTATTTATTTTTAGTAGTCTTTTAATGTTACTCAATGTCACTCCAGCTACAGCATCTTCAATTAGAAAAGTCCAAGATTATTCTTCATCTCAAATTCCCTCAGTTTCGCAACTATCAGATGTCAACCCCAATGACTGGGCATTCGAGGCGTTACGTTCTTTAGTAGAGCGATATGGCTGTATTGCAGGTTTCTCCGATGGTTCTTATCGCGGTCATCAAACACTCACTCGCAACGAATTCGCTGTTGCTCTTAATAATTGTTTACAGAATATTCAAAATTTAGATGCTCAGATCGATCGCGATACTTTAGCACAAATCCAACGTTTGCAATCGGAATTTTTGCCCCAACTAACGAGATTAGGCAGCCAGATAGAAAAACTAGAAACCAGAGTCACAACCTTAGAAAACCAACAATTTTCACCTAATCTTGAACTCGAAGGCGAAGTAATTTTTGCACCACTTGTTGCTGTTGGCGGAAAAAAAGCTGATGGCAGTGGTGAATCTGTAGAGGAAAATGTTGCTTTAGGTAATCGTGTTCGTCTTACCCTCGAAGGAAGTTTTACTGGCAAAGATGAATTAAAAATCCGTCTCCAATCACGTCAAGTTGCAGAATTAGAAGAAGTAACAGGCACACAAATGTCTAATTTAGGGTTTGATGGTGATGATGGAGAAGAATTTGAAATTGATGAATTAGGATATCGGTTTCTCCTCGGTCAACAGACTAGTATGACTATCAGTACAGAAGGGGAAGGTTTAGGTGACTACGTTCCTACAGTTAGTCCTTGGTTTAGCGGTAGTAGTGATGGTTCTATTTCCACGTTTGGACGAGAAAATCCGATTCGTCGGCAAGGAGAGGGAGCGGGAATTGGAATATCTCACGATTTTAGTGATGCTATCAATTTTTCTACTGCTTACGTCGCTATTAATTCTGAAGATCCAGAAGCAGGTCTTTTTTACGGTCCTCATGCTGCGATCGCACAACTTACCTTTACTCCTCTTAATTCATTAGCTTTTAGTTTTACTTACACTAATTCTTACAACAGTTTTAAAACAGGAACAGGTAGCAGATTAACAGGCAATCCTTTTAATGATAGTTCCGATGCTGTCCAGGCTAATGCCTATGGTGCAGAAGTTGCGATCGCCATTAGCCCTACTGTTAATATTGGCGGACGAATTGGTTATTTAGAAGCAAGCGCGAAAGATTTATCTGACAAACCCGAAGCAGATATTTTGACTTGGACAGTCTTTTTAGCTCTAGAAGATTTGGGGCAAGAAGGTAATGTCGCAGGATTGATCTTTGGTCAACCCCCTAAAGTGATTGATAATAGTTTTGGTGAAGAGTTTGAAGATCGAGATACTTCCTTACATATAGAAGCTTTTTATCAATGGCAACTCAACGATCATATTGCGATTACGCCAGGGATGTTTGTGATTACTAATCCAGAGCATAACAGCAACAACAATACTATCTACATCGGCACCATCCGCACAACGTTTACTTTTTAGTTTATTAGACTGGATAAAGAACCACTTTTCCAGACTAATAATTCTTTGCAAACAAGTTGGTGTAATTATTAGCGGTGGCAATGTAAATCCAGACGTAAAGTATTAACAACTATTTATTAGTTGCTCTGACTAAATCTAGTATGATTGCTGACAAGTTATTTGTTTGAGAAGTAATTTTTTTAAACCTTTAGGAAGATGCTACCCTTCAATCGTTGGCAAAAACGTTTGATTTTTATTTATCTGCCTTTAGTTGCCCTTGTAAGTATTATCATTGTTGCTTGTAGCAATACTTCGGATTCCAATTTATCCCAAGTTAATCAATCGATTAATACCTCTGATACATTACAAATTTGGTGGGATAAAGGTTATATCCCTGAAGAAGACGAAATTCTGCAAAAAATTGTTAATAATTGGCAAAAACAAACTGGAAATCAAGTAGAACTGACCTTTTATACGGCTGACGAAATTACTCAAAAAACGAAAAGAGCTATTGAAGCTGGTAACCCTCCAGATGTTTTATTTGCTAGTCGTGCGGAATATCCTTTACTCGCTTGGCAAGGAAAACTAGCGGATGTCTCTGAAGTAATTAAACCGATAGAAAAACTTTATTCTGCTACTGCCCTCAAGGCTGCTTATTTGTATAATGATGTGGCAAATCAGAAAAGTTATTATGCCGTTCCGCTTCATCAGGCAACTATTCATATTTTTTATTGGCGAGATTGGTTAAAAAAAGTAGGAAAAACTGCTCAGGATATTCCTCAAGATTGGGATAGTTTTTGGCAATTTTGGCAACCAGTGTCTGACCAAATTAAAGCTCAAGAAAAATCAGAAATATATGCTCTTGGTATTCCTATTTCTGTGGAAGCTTCAGATACCTACTATTTATTTGAGCAAATTTTAGAAGCTTATGATGTCAAAATTTTAGATTCTCAAGGTAATTTGTTAATTACTCAACCTGAAGTTCGGCAAGGAATTATTACTTGTTTGCAGTGGTATCAACAACTTTATCAACAACGAAATATTCCTCCTCAAGCGTTGCAATGGTTAGATCCTGATAACAATCGCAACTTACTCAATCGTCAAATCTTGATGACTCCCAATCCTACTCTTTCTATTGCTAGTGCGGTACGACAAGATCCAGAAACTTATTTTAACAAATTAGGTATTTCTGAATTTCCTCATAAACCAAGTGGCAAACCCATGCGTCATATCGTATCTGTTAGACAAGCTGTGATTTTGGCAGGAGCTAAACATGAGAAAATAGCCAAAGAGTTTCTGACTTATTTGATTCAACCAGAAGTAATTGCAGATTATCTTAAAAGTGCTGGAGGTCGTTATGTTCCTGTTATGATCGCAGCAAGAAAAGACAAATTTTGGCAAAATCAAGCAGATCCTCATATTTATACCGCAGTTAAAACTTTAATCGATCAACCAACCAGACTATTTTATTCTGTGCAAAATCCTGCTTATAGCGTAGTTTTAGAACAAAATATTTGGGGTCAAGCACTCAAAACAATCATCGTAGAAGGTATTTCTCCAGAACAAGCAGCCGATAATGCGATCGCGCAAATTCAACAAATTTTTGCTACATGGCAATAAAAAAATCGATCAAAGTTTTGATCGATCGCAATCCAAAGTTAATGAGTAATGATTGGTTTTTGATTTAAACTATCAAAACATTAACCTACGCTCAAAGGAAGTATTTTAAAAATTATTGAGTTGACTACACCTAGGGCAAAAGAGCCAATTAAAGCACTCCAAAAACCCCAACGTAATCTAAATCCTGTGACTAAAGCAGCAGCTAAACCGAAAATGATAGCGTTAATTACTAATGCAAATAAGCCAAAAGTAATAATCGTAATCGGAAAAGCAAAAAAAGCTAGCACAGGACGGAGCAAAGCATTTAAAATCCCAAAAACTACCGCAGAAAACAAAGCTTTACCAAAGCTGTCAATTTCTACTCCTATCGGTAATTTAGAGATAATAAAAAGACTTATGGCGGTAACCAGCCAGGTAATTAATAGAGCAACCATCAGGGTAAACTCCTAGGGCGATACTACTTATACATTAAAGCGGAATAACATCACATCGCCTTCTTGTACAACATATTCTTTACCTTCGGAACGAATCAATCCTTTTTCTTTGGCTGTTACCATTGAACCTGAAGCAACTAAGTCTTGATACGAAATAGTTTCAGCACGAATAAAACCTCGTTCAAAGTCTGAGTGAATTACGCCCGCTGCTTGGGGTGCTTTCATCCCTGATTTAATCGTCCAAGCACGGGTTTCTGTTTCTCCTGTGGTTAAATAAGTCTTCAAACCTAACAGTTCGTAAGTGGCTTTGATCAGAGATTTTAAACCTCCTTCACTTACTCCTAAAGATTCTAGAAAATCTTGTTTTTCTGCTTCCGATAATTCAATTAATTCTGATTCTACTTGTGCCGAAACAATCACTACTTTAGCATTTTCTGTCGTTGCAATCGCTTTTACCTGTTCTACCCAATCATTACCACTAGCTAAATCATCCTCGGAAACATTAGCAGCAAAAATTACAGGTTTAGCAGTTAATAATCCTAATGGTTGGATAATTTCTGCTTCTTCTTCAGCTAATTCAACTTGTCTGACAGATTTACCTTCATTCAGAGCAGCACTCAGTTTTTCTAATACTACCAACTCTGCTTGCGCTTCTTTACTATTTTTAGCCTGTTTCCGTACTCTTTCAATTCTTTTATCAATCTGAGCTAAATCAGCTAAAGATAACTCTAAATTAATAACTTCTATATCTCTGACTGGATCGACTGAACCAGCAACGTGAATAATATCATCATCGTCGAAACAACGTACAACGTGTATGATCGCATCAACTTCGCGAATATTAGCCAAAAACTGATTACCTAAACCTTCTCCTTTACTTGCACCTTCGACTAAGCCAGCAATATCAACAAATTCAATTCTGGTAGGGACGATTTTGGCAGATTGGGATATTTTTGCCAATACTTCTAACCGCTCATCAGGTACAGATACTACGCCTACATTAGGTTCAATGGTACAAAAAGGGAAATTAGCTGCATCAGCTTTAGCATTAGCCACTAAAGCATTAAATAAGGTAGATTTGCCAACATTCGGTAGTCCGACGATTCCGGCTCGTAACATAACAATTGTGGTTAAGGGTTTAATCGAAAAGTTTTAGTCTGCTAATTTTACTTTATCGCCATTATCTAACTCAAACAGATAACCTCTACCCCAAATTGTTTTAATTAATCTCCCATCGCGATCGCCAATTTTTTTACGAATTCGACCAATATGAATATCTACTTTGCGATCATCACCACTGTAATCATCACGATTCCAAATTGCTACAATTAACTCTGCTCGATCCCAAACTCGATTAGGATTAGTTGCTAAAAAATGTAGCAAATCAAATTCTAGAGCCGTTAAAGAAACACTTGTTCCATCTAAAATTACTTCTCGACGACAAAAATCAATTACTAACTGATTTAAAACTAAGGGTTTTCTATTAGTCTTGTTAGTATAAAGTGGTTTATATCTTCTTAATAATGCTTCAATTTTTGCTTTAAGAATCTCTAAATTAAAAGGTTTAATAATATAATCGTCGGCTCCTCGTTCAAAAGCGTCTAAAATATAATTAGTATCTTGCATTGAACTAAGCATAATAATAATTGCATCAGTTTTTCTAATTTCCTGACACAAATTTAACCCTGTCTCATCGGGTAAATTAATATCTAAAATAACGAGATCAGGCTTAAATTTTCTAAAAATTTGCCGAGCCTGTTTACCGTCTTCAGCCGATTCTGTTAAATAGTTATTGTAATTAAAAAATCGACAAATTAATTTGATTAAAGCAGGATCGTCATCGACTACCAGTATTTTTTTTTTATTAACTTCCATAGTCGGACATGATTGTTCTTCTAACAAATACACTTAATTAATCCTCTAGTTTATTGAGCTTAAACAAAAGATATCAGAAAAAACACTGAAAAAAAATTGATCCTAGTTTTTTTTTACTTAATCTTTAAATAGAACCAAGGTGTATAAAGTTAAGATTAAAAAGCTATCTTTAACAAAGAAAAACTAGATTTAAAAATAAGATTATCAAGCTAAAAAAAATAATTTTTTTGGTTTAAACTGGCTGAAATACCATGGAAATATCAAATTTTTCTTGTCCTTCTCAAGTGCAAACTCCTCTCGTCGATTGTTTAAAAAGCCTAGCGCAACAAGATCATGCTGCTTTTTATGCACCAGGGCATAAAAAAGGACAAGGAATGAATAGTAATTTTACTGAGTTCCTAGGAAATTCCGTATTTAAAGCAGATTTACCAGAATTGCCTGAATTAGATAATTTATTTGTTCCAGAAGGCGTAATTAAAGAAGCCCAACAGTTAGCAGCAGAACTTTTTGGCGCACAACAAACTTGGTTTTTGGTTAATGGTTCTACTTGTGGGATTGTTGGGGCGATTTTAGCCACTTGTCAAGCAGGCGATAAAATTATTCTACCGCGAAATATTCATCAATCTGCGATCGCAGGGTTAATTCTTTCTGGCGCAATACCCATTTTTATTAATCCAGAATATGATGCTCAACAAGATTTAGCTTACAGTATTACCCCAGCAGCCTTAGAACAAACTTTAGCGCAACACCCCGATACCAAAGCAGTAATGGTGTTATATCCCACCTATCAAGGAGTTGGTGGTGATTTAGCTGCGCTCGCTCAAATTACTCATCAGTATGATATTCCTTTGATTGTTGATGAGGCACATGGAGCGCATTTTGCTTTTCATCCCGATTTACCTCCTTCTGCTTTGAGTGTTGGTGCAGACTTAACCGTACAATCAACCCATAAAGTTTTAGGCGCAATGACTCAAGCTTCGATGCTGCATTGGCAAGGTAACCGAATTGCACCTAGTAGAATTAGTCAAGCTTTACAGTTATTACAATCAACCAGTCCTAATTATATTTTGTTAGCCTCACTCGATGCTGCCAGACAACAAATGGCATTAGAAGGCGATCGCTTAATGAATCAAACTTTAGAATTAGCAGCAATAGCTAGGCAACAATTGTCAGCTATACCAGGCATATCATGTTTAGAATTGATTTCTAGTACTGGTTTTAGCTATCTCGATCCCACCAGACTAACAGTTAACGTTACTCAACTAGGTTTAACTGGTTATGAGATCGACGAAATTTTGCATCAACAACTAAGAGTAACTGCGGAACTACCCTTGCTCAAACATCTTACCTTCATTATCTCTCTCGGCAATACCATTGAAGATATTAATAAGCTAGTCAATGCTTTTAAAACTTTCTCCCTTTCTACTTCATCTTCTTCATCTCCTTCTCCTCTTTTCTCCCTTGCCCCTCTTTCTCTCTCCCCTAGAGAAGCCTTTTTTGCAGCAAAAGAAACTATTTCTATCGAAGAGTCTAGCGATCGCATTTGTGCAGAGTTAATTTGTCCTTATCCACCTGGAATTCCAATCTTGATGCCAGGAGAAATTATTACATCTGAAGCAATAGACTATTTACAAACAGTTCTCACTCTTGGCGGTAAGATTACAGGTTGTAGCGATCCTAATTTAACCACTATCCAAGTTATTAGTTAATGAGATTTAAGTTACGGAAAATCCTAGCTCTACAATGAATAACAAACTAACAATACAAATAAATGTCGTACAGGCGGGAGATATCGCATCTCTACTGATGACTGATAACTGATAATTAATAACTGAATAACTGATATGCTTTGGCCTTATAATACTCCCGGTATTCCCGATAACTTATTTGAGCAATTACCTGGCATTCCTCTAAGTAAAAGAGAAGTGAGATTGCTGTTAATTTCTTCACTCAGAATGAAACCCGATTCCGTTTTGTGGGATATTGGAGCAGGTACAGGTACTATTCCTGTAGAAATTGGCTTACTTTGCCCTCAAGGAACGATCATTGCCGTAGAAAGAGATGAAGAAGTAGCTAATCTGATCAAACGAAACTGCAATATTTTTAATGTCAATAATATTCAAGTCATAGAAGGTAGCGCGCCTGATTGTTTACAAAAATTAGCTCCTTTACCAGATAGGATTTGTCTTGAAGGAGGTAAACCAATTAAGGATATTATTTTACAAGCGTGGGAATACTTACAGCCAGGAGGAAGAATTGTAGCTACAGCAAGTAATCTAGAAAACCTATATACTATTTCTGAAGGTTTAGCTCAATTGCAAGCGCGTAACATTGAGGTAGTCCAATCAGCAGTCAATCGTTTAGAAACTCGCGGGATTCATCAAGTTTTTGCAGCAGTTAATCCGATGTTTATTTTAAGCGGAGAAAAATTATAAGTTAAAGAATTTCGGATTTAGCAAAAATTGTGCTTAAGATATATCAGTAATTTGTTAACCTTTTCTAATGATTCTCTTAACTTTTACCGCACTTAATTTAGCGGTCGTTGGTTAAATATCCCTATGCTTTGGTCTCGTGTTTTGAGTGGAATAGTAGCGATCGCTCTAGCTCTAGGAATGATTGTTCTAGGCGGATGGTATTTTAGTCTAGGTATTGGTATTTTAATTTTTTTAGCCCAACTAGAATATTTTCGTTTAGTTCGAGCTAAGGGAATTGAACCTGCTGCCAAAACGACTTTAGTAGTCTCTCAGTTACTGCTAATTACTGCTGCTATTGCTCCTAATTTAACTGATGCAATGTTTCCCTTAGCAGGGACTTTTATTTGTTTTTACTTACTTTTTCAACCCAAAATAGCCACGATCGCAGATATTTCTAGCTCGATTTTGGGTTTATTTTATGGCGGATATCTTCCTAGTTATTGGGTACGTTTGCGGGTTAGTCTACCCAATACAATTAGTGGTAGTAATCTTCCCTTTGATGGATATTGGCCTGATTCTTGGACGGATCCTAGCAAATTTCCTTTTGCTTTAACCCTAACTTTTTTAGTGATGGCTTGTATTTGGGCAGCAGATATTGGTGCTTATACAATGGGAAAACATTTTGGTCGTACTAGATTATCAGAAATCAGTCCTAAAAAAACTGTAGAAGGAGCTATTTTTGGTGTACTAGGTAGCTTAATAGTGGCGGAAGTTGGTGCTTGGTATTTTCATTTACCTGCTTGGCAGTTTAGTGGTTTGTTGTTAGGTACATTAATTGGGATTTCCAGTCTGTTAGGAGATTTAACTGAATCAATGATGAAGCGAGATGCAGGGGTTAAAGATTCGGGGCAACTAATTCCAGGGCATGGAGGTATTTTAGATCGTACTGATAGTTATGTGTTTACTGCTCCTTTAGTTTATTATTTTGTAACTTTGTTATTACCTTTACTGGCTAATTAAAGAGTTATTTGTAATTTCTGTATTTATTCCGCTTAATATAAGTCAATGCAATTTCATAACTGTTGGCTTTTAGCTTTTAGCTTTTTAAGGCAAAGCTCTTTTGATTCTAAGCCTATAGTTAAAATAACGTGAGTTCGATGAAAATTTTTAAACCCAAGAGAAAGCTGAGACCTATGCTAAAAGTAGTGTTTTCAGGTCTTAGCTATGGAATTAAAATCTCGTCTCGATCTTACCGAAATTTTTTGTGATGTAGATGATTTCTACAACAGTTTTGAAAAACACTGTCATGACCTACCTCAATTAACTGCGAGCACTGGCGAAAAAATATCTAGTTGTCGTATGAGTTTAAGTGAAGTGATGACGATTGTGATTGCCTTTCATGGTAGTGGTTATCGAACATTCAAGGAATTCTATACTCTACAAGTGAGACCTCACTGGAAAAAAGCTTTTCCCTCTCTGGTTAGCTACAATCGTTTTGTCGAGCTAATGCCTTGGTCGATGATGCTTTTATGTTACTTCTTACAGACTAGAAAAGGAGAAGTTACAGGAATTAGCTTCATCGATTCGACTCCGATAGAGGTATGTTGTCCCAGTCGCAGTCGCTCACATCGAGTCTTTGAAGGGCTAGTAGGATGGGGCAAAAATTCTGTGGGTTGGCATTATGGCTTTAAGCTACACCTAATTATTAATGATCAAGGAGAACTACTAGCTTTTAAGTTGACTCCTAGGAATACTGATGACCGTAAACCAGTTCCCGATCTGACTCAAGACATCATTGGCAAGCTCTTTGGCGATCGCGGCTATATTTCTCAAGAACTGTTTGAAAAGCTTGATGAACAGGGACTACAACTGATTACTCGGCACAAAAAGAACATGAAACAGAAGTTGGTCAAACTGATGGACAAAATTTTGTTACGCAAACGCTCCTTGATTGAAACCGTTAACGATCAACTTAAGAATATCTCTCAAATCGAACATTCTCGACATCGAAGTGTTTGGAACTTCATGGTGAATCTCTTTGGAGGGTTGATTGCATACATTTATCTACCCCAAAAACCTTCCCTTGATTTAGAACCCAAAGGATTGCCAGCTCTACCTCCTGCCCTTTTTTGATTTCGTCGAACTCACGTTAAGATAGAGTCGGCAAGTCTAACAACTTAAATTTTAATACCAATATTCAAATATTGTCTTAAAGCCTTCAAGCTTCTTCAGTTAATAGCTGTAATATTGATAGTTTTTAAAATCAAAAGTTAATGTAGAGGCAATTCATAAATTACCTCTACCCAATCTCAATTATTGAGAATTATTTAAATTTTAATTTTGAACTTTCGATTCTACTTCAGCAAGATCGAGATGAGTTTTTAACACAGAATCAGGATTCAAACTAATCGAATCAATACCCAATTCAACTAAGAAGCGAGCAAATTCTGGATAATCACTAGGAGCTTGACCACAAATACCTATTTTACGACCATTTTTTTTGACTTTTTCAATCACCATTCTGACCATTTCTTTAACAGCTTGATTGCGTTCATCAAAAATATGAGCAACTAAAGCAGAATCTCGGTCTAATCCTAGAGTTAATTGAGTTAGATCGTTTGAACCAATTGAGAATCCGTCAAAGATTTCACTGAATTCATCGGCCAGGATGACATTACTCGGTACTTCGCACATGACGTAAACTTGTAACCCGTTTTCACCCCGTTTTAAGCCGTATTTTGCCATTTCTTCGAGAACTTTACGTCCTTCATCGGGAGTCCGACAGAAAGGAATCATGGGAATGAGGTTGGTTAAACCCATTTCGTCTCGAACCCGTTTGAGTGCCTGACATTCCAAACCAAAAGCTTGATTATATTTCGGATCGTAGTAACGAGATGCACCACGCCAACCAATCATTGGGTTTTCTTCTTTGGGTTCAAATTGTTTGCCACCGAGAAGATTAGCGTATTCGTTACTCTTGAAGTCTGACATCCTGACAATTACAGGTTTGGGATAGAATGCTGCTGCAATATTACCAATACCTTGAGTTAATTTGTCAACGAAGAAATCCGGTTTATGGTCATAAAGGCGAGTTAATTGGTCAATTTCGTTTTTGACACAAATATCATCTACTCGATCGAAGTGCATCAAAGCGAGGGGATGGACTTTGATATGATTGGCAATAATAAATTCTAGTCTGGCTAAACCAACCCCGTCACAGGGAATTGCAGCTAAACTAAAGGCTTCTTCAGGGTTGCCAATATTCATCAAAATTTGGGTACGAAGTTGCGGTAAGTTATCTAGTTTAGTTTCTGCTACTTCAAAGGGAACTAAACCTTCATAAACTTTGCCTTCTTCGCCTTCGGCACAAGATACAGTTACTGCTTGACCAGTTTTAATATTGCCTGTTGCGGTAGTGCAACCAACGATCGCAGGTATTCCCATTTCACGGGCAATAATGGCAGCGTGACAGGTTCTTCCGCCTTGATTGGTGATGATCGCGCTGGCTTTTTTCATGATCGGTTCCCAGTCAGGATCGGTTCTATTGGTGACTAAAACTTCTCCTGGTTGGAATTCTTCAAGTTTGTGAACGTCTAAAATAACACGAGCCGAGCCTTGTCCGATACTTTCTCCCACTGCACGTCCAGTAACTAACACGTTACTTGTTCCGTTTAGCTTATAGTTGCGTAAAACATTGGCTGTTTTTTGGGATTGAACAGTTTCGGGACGGGCTTGAACAATAAATAGTTCTCCTGTTTGACCATCTTTTGCCCATTCGATGTCCATTGGGGTGTAGGTATTACGGACTTGGGAATAATGATCTTCGATAATACAAGCCCATTTGGCTAAGGTTAGAACTTCTTCATCGCTAATGGCATACTTCCATCTTTCCGACTCGGAGACAGAAACGTTTTTTGTTAGTTTGCTACCGCCCACATCGTAAATCATTTTGATTTCTTTGCTACCCAATCGTTTGGAGAGAATGGGCTGAAAACCTTGTTGTAGGGTAGGTTTAAACACAAAGAATTCATCGGGGTTGACTGCGCCTTGGACAACATTTTCACCTAACCCATAAGCAGCAGTGACTAAAGCAGCATTTTTAAAACCTGTTTCGGTATCAATCGAAAACATGACCCCAGAAGAGGCAAGATCTGAGCGCACCATCTTTTGTACGCCGACGGAGAGGGCAATCTCAAAATGATCGAAACCTTTAATTGTTCGATAGGAAATAGCTCGGTCTGTAAAAATAGAAGCAAAACATTTATGACACGATTCTAGAACGTTTTTAACTCCGTTGACGTTGAGATAGGTTTCTTGTTGTCCTGCAAAACTAGCATCGGGTAAGTCTTCAGCCGTGGCACTAGAACGGACAGCGACATCGACATCGTAACTGAATTCTCGACATTTATCTTGATATTCGGAGTCAAAGCGATCGCAAAAATCTGCCCTAATTCCATAGCGTTGGCACAGTTTGAAATACGCTGTAGAAATAGCTGATTCTAATTCTTCTGGAAAAGGAGTATTAAGAATTAACGCTCTGGCTTGTTTACCTCTGAGTCGCAGATTGTTAACATCGTCTACATCTAAATCGGCAAAGATCCGCCTTAATTTTGGCTCTAATTCTGCTTTAGTAATAAAATAACGATAAGCATAAGCAGTAGTAGCAAATCCTGTGGGAACATTCACTCCCTTAGGAGCAAGTTGTTGAATCATTTCTCCCAACGAAGCATTTTTACCTCCTACTAAAGGAATATCTTGAATACCTACTTCTTCAAACCAAAGAATAAAAGATGTTTCTTTACTGGTTGATTGGTAATTTTCTGTGGCGATATTAACCATAAGAGCTTCCCTTTTTTAGTCATCAGTGATCGAGCGGTATGTAGAATTACTACGTCCTGCTTTACAGTTTTCAAACTTTTACTTTGTGAAACTGTCAGCCGAATTACTGATGTAGTGGTTACTAATCTGAGATTTTCTGGTCAGAAAGAACAATTTTTTTTATGTAAATAACTATTAAAACTTACTCATTAAATTAAATTGCTTCGATAATTAATTGAGTTGTTTTGGGTTTTTTTCTAGTATTTACTTTTAATCATCTAATTGTCTTTCAATTAATAGATTAACAGGTTCTTATTTAATTCGGGAAGATTTGTTTACAAAAAATCAAAATATATTCTACGTTCAGATTTTTATAGAAATTGTCTAATTTTTATTAATCTAAGATTATAAAACTTTTTTGGCAATATTTAGATAATTTTAAGGGTAAATTAAGAAAATCTTCGCAAATATTTTGGTTGAAATCAAAGACCGCTCTAACAAAAGCGAACATTTTGGTCAATTCAAGTACATTTGTTGTAACTCATCAAAGTTAAGAATCATTATAATTCATCCTTTTAAAAATTTCTTAAGTATATAGAGATACAAAAAAAATAGCGATCGCTCGATCACGCTGATTTAAGATTCAAGGAAATATTAAACAATCCCATATCTTTTTGAGGATGTAAGATCTATTCATCTATAGTTTGACTAAATAAGCGTTTATTTCTGATTTTTCAGGTTATTTTTCTTTCCTGAGATAGAATTCGCTAGCTCGAGAGATAAGATAAATTAAGAAAAAAGTAGCAAAACTTAAAAAAAATAAGAAAATTCAAATCCCTCCATCTTTGAATCAAAACTTCAATAGATTTGTGAATAGTAGAATAGTAAATTAAGGAAGCAATAATTTATGTCCTATTTGATTGAAGCGGTTTTAAATTCTGAAGAAAAAAATAGTTTAAGAGAGTTTATCAGTCAGTTGCAAGAATCCAACCAGCGATATTTATTGCGTAATGAAATTTTAAGTTCCTTTGATTCATTTAGTACGACCAAAAGCGATCAAGAACCATATTTTTCTTCTAATTTAGGAAAATTAATTTACTACACTCAAGAAATTATTCTTGAAAAAGAAAGTATTTGCCTGATTATCCGCCCTAAAATTGCCCAACAAGAAGCTTATCGAATTTTTGAAGATTTAAACTACGAAGCGATGACCGTGCAACAGCTACTAGATACACGCGATCGCTTTGTAAATCATTTTCATCCTGATGAAGGGGATGTTTTTGAGATAGATTTTCGACCATTTTATGATTATTCACCAACAATCCGCGACCCTAAGAATATTGGCAGAGGGGTACAATTTCTCAATCGTTATCTTTCCAGTAAAATCTTTCAAGACCCCAATCAATGGTTAGAAGCGCTTTATAGCTTTTTAAGTCTTCATAGTTATAACGGCAATACTCTACTGATTAACGGCAGAATTAAAGACCGCAAACAATTAAGCGATCGCATCAAACAAGCTTTAAATTTAGTTAGCGGATACCCTAAATCTAGACCCTATGAAGAATTTCGCTTTGAATTACAAAATCTTGGTTTTGAACCAGGCTGGGGTAACACGGCAGGTAGAGTAAGAGAAACCTTAGAAATTCTTGACGAGTTAATTGACTCTCCCGACTACAAAGTTTTAGAAGATTTCCTCTCTCGTATTCCCATGATCTTTCGGATCGTGTTGGTATCGGTTCACGGTTGGTTCGCCCAAGAAGGAGTTTTAGGTCGTCCTGATACTGGTGGACAAGTGGTTTATGTCCTCGATCAAGCTAGAAGCCTAGAAAAACAACTACAAGAAGATATTTCTTTAGCTGGTTTAGATAATCTCAATATTCAACCCAAAGTTATCATTCTCACTCGTCTGATCCCTAATAGCGACGGTACTCGTTGTAACGAACGATTAGAAAAAGTCCACGGTACAGACAACGGTTGGATTTTGCGTGTACCGTTGCGAGAATTCAACCCTAACATGACTCAAAATTGGATTTCTCGTTTTGAAATTTGGCCTTATTTAGAAACATACGCTGTCGATGCCGAAAAAGAACTCTATCAAGAATTTCGAGGCATTCCCGATCTAATTATTGGTAATTATTCTGATGGCAACCTAGTCTCTTTTCTACTTGCCCGCAGATTAAAAGTGACCCAGTTTACTATTGCCCATGCTTTAGAGAAATCTAAGTATTTATTTAGTAACTTGTACTGGCAAGACTTAGAATCTAATTATCATTTTTCTCTACAATTCACCGCCGATCTAATTGCCATGAATGCTGCCAATTGTATTATTAGCAGTACCTATCAAGAAATTGCAGGCAGAAGTGATAGTGTAGGGCAATACGAATCCTATGATAATTTCACCATGCCAGACTTGTATCATGTCGTTAATGGCATTGAATTATTTTCCCCGAAGTTTAATATTGTTCCACCAGGAGTCAACGAGAACGTTTATTTCCCTTATACCCGTAGCGAGGAGCGTCCTCCTTCTAAAATAGAAAAATTAGAAGAATTACTTTTCAGCACTGAAGACCCTAGTTTTATCTTTGGTAAGTTAGAAGATCCTAGCAAACGCCCACTCTTTTCAATGGCAAGACTAGACCGCATTAAAAACCTGACGGGTTTGGCAGAATGTTTTGCTAATTCACCAGAATTACAAGAACGTTGTAACCTCATTTTAGTAGCAGGCAAAATTCATGGGGCAGAAACTCAGGATAATGAAGAACGAGAAGAAATCGAAAAAATGTATCGCATCATTGAACAACATAACCTACATGGTAAGATGCGATGGTTAGGTCTTCGTTTACCCAAGAGTGACTCAGGGGAAATTTATCGAGTAATTGCTGACCGCAGAGGGGTATTTGTTCAACCTGCCTTATTTGAAGCTTTTGGTTTGACTATTTTAGAAGCAATGATTTCTGGTTTACCTACCTTTGGCACTCAGTTTGGTGGCCCATTAGAAATTATTCAAGACGGAATTAATGGTTTTTATATTAACCCGACGAATTTAGAAGAAACTGCTAGTAAAATCCTAGAATTTGTTTCTAAATGCGATCAAAACCCAGATTATTGGCATGAAATATCTGATCGCGGTATGGAAAGGGTTTATAGTACCTATACCTGGAAAATTCACACCACTAAATTGCTTTCTTTGGCTCGTATTTATGGTTTCTGGAATTATACTTCTAAAGAAAAGCGAGAAGACTTGTTGCGTTACATTGAAGCTTTGTTCTATCTGATTTATAAGCCAAGAGCAAAAGCATTATTAGAACAACATTGGCAACGTTAAAACAAAATTAATTCATAAGGTGGGCATTTGTCCACCTTTAGATTAACTACAATTAAAATAAAATATTTAAATGCCTTGCTAAAAATTAATTCCATTTTTTAAAGTAATCAGTCATTAATAAAAAACATGATCGAAGAAAACTACGATCTGTGCTTAGATCAACAAATTGAATTATTGCGATCACAAAATTTTTCTGAATTAAACATTGAATATTTAATCGAGGAATTAGAAGGTTTGAACAAAAGCAATGAGAGAGAACTAGAAAGTTATCTTATTGTGTTAATTGCTCATTTGTTGAAATGGGAATATCAACCTTCTTTACAATGTGGTAGTTGGCGTGGCTCAATCCTCAATAGTCGTAATCGTATTGCCAAACTTTTGAAACAACAACCATCTTTAAAAAGAAAATTACCAGAAATAATCCCTGAAGCTTACGGTGAAGCAAAAGAATGGGCAAGCGCAGAAACAGGAATGAAAATAATTTTATTTCCTCTCAATTGTCCTTATGAAGCATCAGAATTAATGGATAAAAATTGGTTGCCTTGATCGCAAATAGACCAAAAAAAGGTTAATTTTAATGATCAATTTTCCAGTGGGCTTGCAGATATTTTTTAATATCAAAAAAACTATCCCAGGCTAGATAAGATTTATTGTCTTCATCTAAATAATCTTTAAGGCGATCGCGTGCAAAAACTAAGTCGGCTTCTAATGCCATATTAATATCAGTAAGAGAATCACCTATAGCAATAGTTTCTAAAGTATTATATTGAGACATTACTTTGACTTTAGCCACTAATTCTGTATCTGCTTCAAAATCGGAATAAACAGTTAAATATTCACTGCTAGTATCAATATCAACAGCAAAAATATTAGTAACTTTATTAATTAAAGATTGATTATTTTCTTGGCGACTAAGAACATTTTTTACCATATCTCTTAAACCACCAGAAATTACTATCAAAGGAACATTTTGACTATTTAAAAAATCTAATAATTCATTAAATCCAGGGCGGATTGGTTTAGTTGCAGCGTAATCAATGATTTCTGGATATAGTCTGGTCGGAATTGATTCTAATATTTTTCTCACACCTTCTCTTAAAGTAAGCTTTTTAGCATACATCAAAGGCATAAGCTCTTCAGATAAATCGGGAGCAAATTCTTTCAACATCCCTGCAAAAGTCTCAACAGCAGTAATTGTGCCATCAAAATCACAAAAAACAATGCTTTTATACTTCATTACTTTTGATTAGGATAGATTTTTCAAAAAAAATACTTCCTGATTTTACTAAAAAAAGCCCAATCTCGATAATCAAACTCTATTAAATTATTTATGTTTAAGCAGAAACTTTGATTGAGGGTAAACTTGGTTCTTTAAAAGTAGAAACAGGAAAAATTTGTGATGTTGTACCGATAACTGACAAATTAACTTTTGTTCCGACAGCTACTGCTTTATGAGCAGTGGTACGTGCGTGTAACCTTTTTCCTGAAGGTGTTTCTAGACAGTAACGATATTCTCTGCCTAAAAATTGTCTATCTTTTACTACTACTGTGGCGTTGTCATCAGGAGTTAAGATTAAATCTTCTTGAGGTAACATTAATTCACCCCAATCATAACTATAAGTCGATTGAGAATTTCGGATAACTAATTCGCCAATTTCTGTAGACCAAAACTCACCACTGCGTTTGGCTGGTAGAAAATTAGCCTGAGTGACAAATTCGGCAACAAATCGAGAAGCTGGTTGAATATAAATTTCTTCTGGTGTTCCTATTTGTTCCAGTTTTCCCTGACGCATCACGGCAATTTTATCAGAGATAGCTAAAGCCTCTTCGCGGTCATGAGTAACAAAAATGGCTGATGTTCCTGCTGCTTTGAGAATAGAACGAATTTCTTCTCTGAGTCGATGGCGGACTTGAACGTCTAAATTACTTAAAGGCTCGTCTAGTAAGATTAGAGCAGGTTGAGGTGCTAAAGCTCTAGCTAAAGCAATTCGTTGTTGCTGACCACCAGAAAGTTCATGAGGATAACGTTTCTCTAAACCACTTAATCCTACCAAAGCTAAAACTTCTGCTACTCTTTGTTTAATTTGGGGACGAGGAAGAGAACTTTTTTTACTTTTTAAACCAAAAGCAATGTTGTCCGCGACGTTGAGATGAGGAAACAGCGCATAATCTTGAAAAACCATTCCTGTATCACGTTTTTCAGGTGGTAGCCAGCAGCCTTGACCACAAACTATTTGTTCTGCTAAAGCAACTTTTCCTTCAGAAGCTGATTCAAATCCAGCAATAATTCTTAAAAGAGTAGTTTTACCACAACCAGAAGGACCTAGTAATCCTAAAATATCTCCTTGTTCAAGAGTTAGACTAACGTTGTCTACTGCTCTACTTTTACTGTGGGGAAACTGTTTAACAATACCTTCTAATTGGAGAATTACTGATTGGGTCATGGATTTGTCTAACTCAGATGAAAAAATAAACTAGTTTATAATGATTATCTAGATTTTTAAGAATTGTTCTCAACAACTACCAACTAATATATCATCCATCCCAGACTCTAGTTAAGAACTATTATCAAGAAATAATTATTGAATGCCAAATTAATTTAAATCTAAGATGAATTTAGCTGTAGATGCGATCTTTGTTCCTCATGGTGCAGAATATCAAGCAGTAGAACGAGGATTAAGACAAACTAAAACAGATATTAAGCTCTTGCCAATTCCAATGGGAGGGGAGGCTGTCGCTAAATATTACCAACAATTAAAGAATAAATCTTGGCAAGATTCAATTAATCGAGTTTTAATTCTGGGTTTGTGTGGTAGTTTATCTTCTCAAGAACAAGTTGGGGATGTAGTGTTATATCAAGATTGTCTTTTTGCTAGCAATAGTTCCTCTTCAGAAAAGCAGATTTATCAGACTGATACACAGCTTACTAATTTAATTGCTTCTCAATTAACCACAAAATTTTCCTTAGTACGAGGATTAACTTGCGATCGCATTATTAGTAAAGTTGAAGAAAAATTGTCTTTAGCTCAAGTATACCAAGCTGATGTTGTTGATATGGAAGGAGTGGCAATTTTAGAAGCATTACCAGATTGTTCAGTAGCCATCCTCCGAGTAGTTAGTGATGATTGTCACTACAACTTACCCGATCTTAATTATGCCTTTGATCGCGATCGCGGTAGACTAAAAACATTCCCTTTAGCAGTTGCTTTACTTTCCCAACCACAAGCAGCAGTTAGATTAATCCAAGGGGCAACTAAAGGACTAAATGTTTTACAACAAATTACGACTCAATTGTTTAGTAGTAAATAAGGAGAATTAATGAATTCTCCCTAAATCTTCATCAATCATTTAGTTAACAGCAGTGCTAGGATAACAAACCTTGGTTCCGCCTAAACCACAATAACCGTTAGGATTCTTCGCCAAATATTGCTGATGGTATTCTTCTGCGTAGTAAAATTCAGGCGCGTCTATAATTTCAGTAGAAATTTCGCCATAGCTAGCCTGAGTTAATTCCTTTTGATAAGCTTCTTTAGAAGCCTCAGCTAGTTTTCTTTGCGTTTGATCATAAACATAAATACCCGAACGATACTGAGTACCAACATCGTTTCCTTGGCGCATTCCTTGAGTAGGATTATGACTTTCCCAAAACACTTTGAGTAAATCTTCATAACTAATCTGGTTAGGATCGTACACCACTAAAACTACTTCGTTATGACCAGTCATTCCCGTACATACTTCGTGATAAGTAGGATTGGGTGTATATCCAGCAGCATAACCTACCGCAGTTGAGTAAACGCCTTCTTGCTGCCAAAATTTTCTTTCTGCACCCCAAAAGCAACCAAGTCCAAACAATGCCTTTTTCATCCCTTCAGGAAAAGGGGGCTTAATTCGATTGTTGTTGACATAGTGTTTTTCTGGAACTGGCATAACTTCTGCCCTTCCTGGTAAAGCCTCTTGAGGTGAAGGCATGGCTGCTTTTTTGCCAAAACCAAATAGTACCATAATGAGAAAATCCCTGATTGAAATTAATTTCCTTTACATTTTTTAATATATCAATTGTTAATTGTCCTTTGTTGCGATTCTAGACATTAAGTAGGGGTGTAAGCCGTACATCTTGACTATTGAATAATCACCTCATCAGCAAAACTTTGCCGACGTTTAAAATGGAATGGCCCAGCTAAAGAACCCCAGACTAACTCCTCTGTGTCGGGATCTCTTCCGCGGTCGTAACTGATTAAGGTTTCTTGATCGATAATAAAACTATTATCTAAATAGGTTGTTTTGCCTTGGCGTTCGACAATACAAGCTTTGCCTGGTTTAATTTCGCCATGAAAACTGTTGTCTTTCCAGATTACATTCATATCGCAACCTGGGAGTTTTTCGATTAAATTAGGCGTTAAATTATTTAAGCGATCGCGATCGCGAGAAGCCCCATAAAATTTTTCTTCTTCTTTAACTTTGTAGTTTTCTAGTTCGATGCGGTCTTCCACTACACTTAGTTTAAATACTCTCAGACGATAGGGACGATTGAGCATATAATCGTACGCTTGTTCTAAAAACAGACTAGTTCCGTCTAATAAGGAATCGGGAAGAGGACGCATACAAACGCGAATATGGGCAAAAAAAGGCGGATTTTCAAAAGCTTGGTCTTGATTGCTAAAATCTGCTGCCATCAAGCGAGCTAAGGCTTTTACATCAGTAGAATGAGTCATTTCAGTTATCAGTTACCTCGTAAGGGGCAAGGCAGTGCCTTGCCCGTACATCAGTTAATACCATGCCATAAGTCGGTAACTTGCAATAAAAAATATTTTTTTATATTTTTCTCTTTCTAAGAGGAGGCTTGTAATCGATTTAGCCCTCAACAATTCACAATTAACCAAGCTACTAAATTGTAACTAACGGAGGCATTAAACGGTCTAAAACTTGTTGTAGTACCATGGCTGTCCAATCAATATCAGCTTCGGTGGTATCTTTGCCTAAAGTTAAACGAATCCCTCTTTTGGCAGCAGCTTCACTGTAACCCATGGCTAGTAAAACTGGACTAGGATTGAGTTTGCCACTGTGACAAGCTGAACCTGCACTAATACCAATGCCTGCTAAATTTAACTGACGAACAATGGTTTTTCCTGTAACGTTCTGTGTCTTAGCAGCAAAAGACTCACTCAGAATAAAACTAACGTGATGAGGTAAACGATACAAGCGATCGCCTGTAGGAATCAGATAAGGAGAATCTGCTAACAGATCGAATAAGCGATCGCGTAATCCTCTCAGACGCATTGCTTCTGAAGTTAATTCTTCCGCAGCTAATTCTGCTGCTACTCCAAACCCTGCGATCGCAGGTAAGGCTTGAGTACCTGAACGCAGTTTTAATTCTTGTCCACCACCATTTAATAAGGGTACTAAATTTACACCACTACGAACGTATAAAGCACCAGCCCCTTGAATGCCATAAATTTTGTGGGCGGATAAGGAAAGTAAATCTATTCCTAATTGTCGGACATCAATTGGAATTCTGCCTGCTACCTGTACGGCATCGGTATGAAATAAAATCCCGTGACTACGCGCAATGCGGGCTAATTTTTCAATTGGTTGTAGCGTGCCAATTTCGCTTTGTCCGTAGATAATTGAAATTAAAACAGTATTGGGTTGGATGGCTGCTTGTAAATCGAGAGGATTGATTCTGCCCTGACGATTAACTGGTAAACGAGTTACTTGCCAACCCCATTGTTCTAATAATTTTGCAGCTTCTGCGATCGCAGAGTGTTCGACACTAGAGATAATCAGATGTTGAGGAGTAGAATAGGTTCTGGCTATGCCCATAATTGCCAGATTATCAGCTTCCGTGCCACCAGAAGTAAAAATAATTGATTCTGGATGATCCGCGTTAATCAGACTAGCTACTTGCATTCTAGCTGTTTCTAAGACCGTAGCAGCCCTGCCTCCCCAAGTATGAAGACTAGAAGGATTTCCCCATTGTTGAGACATAACTTGGTGTACTTTAGTCATTACATCTGGATGGGGTGGAGTAGTCGCGCTATAGTCTAAATAAATTTGCATAGATTTTGAGTTATCTAGTCATAGAAGACAAATAATTTGAATAAATTTAATTTTTATCTACTTTTTATTTTCTCATCTTGCGATGAGTCTTGAATTTTATTGTTAACTCTTAATTGATTTCAGATGTGTATCTTAACAAAATTATTAGTTACTAAAAATCAGCCTCCTGGTTTGACTACATTGTAGTCCTCATGGGAGATGACAGCCTCAGGAATAAGTAGATTACCACAATCGCGACAAAGTAGACGATAGTTACGAGTAACAGGAATACTAATCACAAAGCGATCGTGACGTAACCGCTTACCATGAAATTGACGATAATCTGGTTGATTTTGTAATTGCCTCATAATCCGACGAGATTTAATCACCACATTTTTGGGTAAATTTCTTAGATCGATTGGATCTTCAGCAAAAGTAGCCTCCCATTCCAATTTATGCTGTCGTTTTTTATTGAGATCGGATTTTTGTTGGGCGCAATGATGGCAAATTTGACCATAACCTTTATGCCCACAAGGAAATTTTTTTTTTCTCCTCGACATACCACCTTCTCTAAAGATTTGAATTGTTTTTATAAGTTTTTCTCTTAGTAGAAAAAGACCTGCTTTTATTCAAATTACAGAAAGAGGGTAACGCGGAAAAGAGTCTTAGTAATTTGTTATGTATGACTGGTTAAGCCGATATTTATTAAACACTGGGCAATAATCAAATTAAAAGCCTGATAATGATTAAGATGTAATCCCATTCATTACTTCGCTGGCTGAGTTAGTTTAAGTTTTTTTAAAGTGTTGCTTATGTTACATTCTGCTTTCGATGCCGAATCCACTCGCAAGTCCTTTGAATTACCAGGGGCTAAACCTCACTACAATCCCGATCGCCCTGGACAAGTTACACATATTTTTCTAGATTTAGTTTTGGATCTTCCTAATCAAAGTTTTCAAGGAACTTGTACGATTACCTTGATGCCGATTCGTTCGGGAATTAAAAAGTTAACTTTAGATGCCGTAGATTTACATATTGAATCGGTTGCAATTGCTGGAGTCAGCCAACCGTTTAATTATGATGGCGAAAAACTTGAGATTGATTTAATTGAAGCCACTATCGCAGCTAAACTAGAAATTGCGATCGCGTACAAGGTCGATCATCCACAACGAGGACTGTACTTTATTAGTCCCACAGCAGATTATCCAAATAAACCAACGCAAGTTTGGACGCAGGGGGAAGATGAAGATTCTCGTTTTTGGTTTCCCTGTTTTGATTATCCCGGTCAATTAGCAACTTCGGAAATTCGGGTTCGGGTTCCCAATCAATTCATGGCTATTTCTAACGGAGAATTAGTCAACACAGAAAAAATAGGGGAAGACAAGATTTATCATTGGCAGCAAAAGCAAGTTCATCCTACCTACTTGATGACTTTAGCTGTAGGAGATTTTGCCGAATTAAAAGATGAATGGAATGGCATTCCCATCACTTACTACGTTGAAAAAGGAAGAGAAGCAGATGGTCAACGAAGTATGGGCAAAACTCCACGCATGATGGAATTTTTAACTCAAAAATACGGTTATCTTTATCCTTTTCCCAAATACGCCCAAGTTTGTGTTGATGATTTTATTTTTGGAGGTATGGAAAATACTTCTACTACTTTATTAACAGATCGTTGTTTATTGGATGAAAGAGCAAGTTTAGATAATATGAGGACAGAAAGTTTAGTCCTGCATGAACTCGCCCATCAATGGTTTGGTGATTTAGTAGTAATTAAACATTGGTCCCATGCCTGGATTAAAGAAGGTATGGCTTCTTATGCCGAAGTTTTGTGGACGGAATACGAATACGGTAAAGATGATGCAGCCTATTATTTGTTAGGTGAAGCGCGTAGTTATTTAGATGAAGACAGTTCTCGCTACCGTCGTCCGATTGTAACTAATATCTATCGAGAAGCGATCGAACTTTATGACCGTCATCTTTATGAAAAAGGTGCTTGTGTCTATCACATGATTCGGGCTGTGTTGGGAGATGAATTATTTGAGCGCGCGATCGCGACTTTTGTGCAGAATAATGCCCATCAAACTGTGGAAACGATCGATTTATTAAGGGCAATTGACCAAGCTACGGGTTACAATTTAGCCTTTCTCTTCGATCAATACGTCTTTCGTGGTGGTCATCCTGATTATAAAGTAGCCTACTCTTGGGATGGAGATAGTAATCTCGCTACCCTTACCGTTACCCAAACTCAAGGGAAAGATAATAGTAAGGATTTATTCGATCTAAAAATTCCTGTCGCTTTCGGTTACATTGATGGTGAAGCGAAAGCCTTTACCCTGCGTATTCATCAACAGGAACAAAGTTTTTACTTTCCTTTGGAGAAAAAACCCGATTTTGTTAGTTTCGATGTCGGCAATAATTTCTTAAAAACTGTTACTTTAGAATATCCATTGCCCGAACTAAAAAATCAACTTCAATACGATCCAGATCCCATTTCCAGAATCTCTGCTGCGATCGCGTTAGGTAAAAAAGGTGGAATTGAAGCAATTAAGGCTTTAGAACAAT
This sequence comes from Stanieria sp. NIES-3757, assembly GCA_002355455.1. NCBI lineage: Bacteria > Bacillati > Cyanobacteriota > Cyanophyceae > Pleurocapsales > Dermocarpellaceae > Stanieria > Stanieria sp. NIES-3757. The sequence goes on along the minus strand of AP017375.1, from coordinate 1,111,029 downwards.
CTCTGACTAATGATTCTTTTTGGGGAGTCAGATTAGAAATTGCCAAACAACTAGGTAAAATTACTCTTCATCAAGCAGCCGAAGCCCTCATCCCTGGTTTACAAGATTCTGATGCTAGAGTAAGAGGGGCAGTGATCGAAGCTTTAAGTAATTTTCAAACCATTCAAGCTTACAACACCATTAAACAAGCTTTAGAACAAGGTGATCCTAGTTACTACACTGAAGCCACTTCCGCCCGTTGTTTAGGTAGTATGGTGACAGGAAATCTCAAAGACAAAACAACCGAAACGATAACCCTACTTCAACAAATCTTAGAACAACGCGCTGGTTGGAATGAAGTAGTTCGCGGAGGTGCGATCGCAGGATTGAGTCAAATGAAAACATCTCCTGTCGCTGCGGAGACAATCATTCAATACACTAAATCGGGTGTACCACAACCCTTACGTTTAGCAGCTATTCGTGCTTTGGGAAAAATTTCTACCGGACAAACTCCTGATCAAGTTGAAGAAATTTTAGCCCAATTAAAATCCCTTTCAGGAGAAAGTTTCTTTTTAACCCAAGTAGCGGTTGCTTCTGCCTTGGGACAAATGCAAACCCCTAGTGCGATCGCTTTACTTCATACTCTAGCGTCCCAAACTCCTGATGGTAGAGTCAAAAGAATAGCCGAAGAAGCCGTAGAAAAAGTTCAAAAAAATCTTGGTGGAGACAAAGCAATTCAAGAATTACGCCAAGAAATCGATCAACTAAAAACAGAAAATCTTGACCTAAAAAGCCGTTTGGCTAAGTTAGAAGCAACTGCTAATTAAAATATTTATTTCTATTAAAAGAAACAGGACACTTGACTAATCGCGATCGCTCTGCGCCTCGGCAAAGCCGAGACCGCGACTACCGAAGCTCTCGCGACGTAAAGAGCGAACCTCTTGCGATGTGCCTTAGCACAGACAAGATCAAGCTTCAGAAAATAGTCCTGTTTTTTTGTTTGTATCAGCATCACCGTAAATTCAACAGTAATTTATTATTTTTTTATGAATTTAAGTTTTTGGGGTTTTTGTTTCTCTGTACTTTAAACAAATAGTTAATTAAAAAAACAAATTTTTAATTTTATTTAAATTATAAAAACCTAAAAAATACGGATGTATATTGCTTTGTAACTGGATATACTCATTAACAACAAGCTAATAAGTTAACTCAATTTTTACAACAATTATCAATAAGAAATGAAAGAATCGAACTTATTCAATTTTCAAATTTTTGCTGCAAGTATAGCTGGTTTATTGACTATTCTTGCTACTCCTCAAATAGGTTTGACTCAAACTAGCCCTAGTCAAATGACCGTAACAGGAACACTTAGAGATTTTAAAGCTTATCGTAATACTAGTGGCAACATCGATCCTAATGGACATCCTGATTTTGAAAGAAAACCAGGTACAGATCAAAATCCTGCTGGTCAATTTTTTAATTATGGTTTAGATCAAAATATTACTACTAATACAATTAGTTCTGATAAAACACCAGTTTATAAAGGAGGAAGTTATTCAACAACTAATCAAACAAATTTCGAGCAATGGTATCGAGATGTAGCAGGAGTTAATCAAAGTAAAAGTTATGAAATTACTTTAAACTATGATAGTTCTACAGGAAAATATGTCTATGAAGACAATTCTTTTTTCCCTATAGATAATCAATTATTTGGTAATCAAGGACGTACCCATAATTACCATTTTACCTACGCAATCAATTCTCAATTTACTTATAAAGGAGGAGAAACTTTTAAGTTTATTGGTGATGATGATGTTTGGGTTTATATTAATGGTAAAAAAGTAGTTGATATTGGTGGAGTTCATGGAGCACAAACTGGCAGTGTAACTTTAGATACAGCTAAAGCGGAGCAATTAGGATTACAAGTAGGAAAAACTTACGATTTTGATTTCTTTTTTGCCGAAAGACATACTACTGAATCCCATTTTCGTATTGAAACCACACTTGCTTTTGTAACACTTGCTGATTAATTCAGATTTCAACAACATATTCCAACACAACAGACTCTAAACTAGGTTAGATTAATATAAAAATTTGACCTAGTTTTTTAGTTAGATGAAATAGAAAAACTAATGCTACAAATAGTTCGATATTAGTTAAAGATCAGCTAAGAGCTAAAGAAAACAATCATTTAAGTCTTTAATATTATTTTAAGTTTTTGGATCGAAAGCATCCCTTAATCCATCACCAAGATAATTAATACTTAATACGGTTAAAAAAATAGCTAAACCTGGAAAGATAGCCATGTGAGGGGCAGAGGTTAGATAATTTTGAGCATCATATAACATTCTTCCCCAAGTTGGAACATCGGGAGGAAAACCTAAACCTAAAAAACTCAATGTCGATTCGGTAATAATAGCATTGGCTACCGATAAAGTTGCAGCAACAATAATAATTCCTAAAACATTTGGTAACAAATGAATCCAGATTAAACGAAATGGTTTAGCACCAATTGCTTGAGCTGCACTCACAAATTCCATTTCTCTTAAGATTAAAATATTAGCTCTAACTAATCTGGCTACCGACATCCAATTTAGTCCACCAATTATCAAAACAACTAACAAAAAAATTCCTAATTCTGGACCAGCAATTACCTTAATTGAATCTCGAAATAAATAAACAATTAATAATAATAATGGTAAATGTGGTAACGCTAAAAATAAATCTGCGATCCGCATTAAAATTCCATCAATTATTCCACCATAAAAACCCGCGATCGCACCAATTAAAGTCCCCAAAAAAATAGCTACTAGCATCGCTGTAATTCCCACAGTTAATGAGATTCTTCCTCCGTGTAAAACTCTTGCCAACTGGTCTTGTCCTAGATCGTTAGTACCAAAAAAATGTTGCCAAGAAGGAGGTGCAGCAGATTGACTAAAATCAATCTTATCGATGGGAATAGGATAAATAATGGGACCAATAATAACAGCTAAAACAATAAATATTAATAAGATTGTACCCAATACCGCAGTGCGATCGCGTTTAAATCTTAGCCAACTATTGCGCCATAAATTAGTTGATAGTCTTTCTCTTAGATCGATTGAATCAGAAGTTAAAAGATTCATTCAAGAACCAGAAGCTAGAACATCTATTAACCTAGCAACTTATGAACTAACTTTTAATCATATTTTAACTATATAAATAAAAAAATATTTAATTAATACAGGCTTTAATCTTCATTTTTGTCAATTCGGAAGCGTTCTACTGAAGATAATAAATCACGAGCAATACTTACCAAATTTTGGAGTGCGCCAGCTACCCGTTGTGATTCTTGAGAAGTCGCTTGAGCAGTTAATTCTACCGATTGCATAACTTGTGCCACTGCCCGCGAATTCTCTCTTTGTTCAACAGTATCTGCTGTAATTGAGCGTACCAAAGTATCAATTCGATTAGAGACCTGAATAATATCTTCAAGAGCAGTTTTTGCTTGTTCTGCCCTATCAGTAACGTCAATTACCTCCTGAATACCTTCTTCCATCGCAGTCATTACCGAACCAGTTTCACTCTGAATTTGCAAGACAATTTGCTCAATTTCCTTCAACGACTTAGCAGATCTATCTGCCAATTGTCTTACCTCATCAGCAACTACTGCAAAACCTCTCCCAGCTTCCCCTGCTTTAGCTGCTTGAATAGAAGCATTTAAAGCTAATTGATTAGTTCTTTCGGCAATTGTCGAAATTAACAAGACAATTTTTGAAATTTCTTGAGATGCTTCGGCTAATCGTTTTACTTTACGTGCTGTTTCTGATACAGTTTCTCTAATTTGGAAAATTCCAGCCACAGTACGATCTACTGCTTTACCACCTTTAAGCGCAGTTACAGAAGACGAACGAGCAACTTCTTCAGCTTCACGAGCATTTTCTGCTACCCGTTCAATTGATTCAGTCATCATTTGTACTGAATTAAGAGTCACGGCTAATTCTTCAGCCATCCGTAATGCTTCGCTAGACTGATTCCGAGCAAATAATTCACTATCTGTAGAACCTTTATTTACTTGCTCGGCTGCTTGTTTTACCTGACGAACAATTTCTCTAAGACTTTGAATCGTTAAGTTAAAAGCATCTGCTACTGCACCCAATACGTCAGCCGTTACAGTAGCTTGTACCGTTAAATCTCCTCGCGCTGCTCCTTCTACGTCATCTAGCAACCGAATTACTTGACGTTGTAAATCTTCTTTTGCCTGTTCGGTTTCCTCTGCTCTTCGTTGCGCTTCTTGAGTAGTAGTTAAAATTACTCTCGTCATCCGATTAAATCTGGTAGCTAACATCCCAAACTCATCGCGTGAGTAAACTGTTGCTTTGGCGTTAAGATTACCTTGATAAACATCATCAAATTGATTCTCTAAATCTTTAGTCGCTCGTTCAATTTGTTTAGCTGTCAGATTACCAAAGAATATTGTTGTTCCAAAACTAGCAAGACCAGCAACTAAAGCCATTAAAGCACTATTTTTTGCACTCGAATCAGCATTATCTTTATTATTTACTGCTGTACCAACCAATCCAATTGTCAACACAGCAAAAAGCGAAACAACTCCAGTCACACTGGCAGTAATCAATTGTTTTTTATGGATAGAAGCATTAACAAATCCAGACAATAATCCTTGCTGAGTTTCAACGCTAGGTTCAATTCCTATATCCGCAGGAGGGCTAATTTGATTAATCTGACTAGTTTCAATTTCGTCTATTCCAATTAGATTATTTTCCTGAAATACATCATTATTCTTGCTCAGATGATTAGAATGAGCATCATCAGCTACATTAAATAAACCAGTATCAGGAAGACCTTGTTCCAATTCTTCTAGATCGAAAAAACTACTATCAATTTCATCAAACTCTAGTTCATCCTGATAGTCTGATTCATCTTGTTCGCTATTATTCTTTAAATCTCTTTTAGAGCGATCGCTATAAGATTCCGTTAAAATTGTATCTAAATCTAAATCTGAACTATAGTCTTCATCACCAATAAAGTTGGTATCTCCTAAAAAATTCGTATCCTCCGATGCATGAAGTCCAGAACCATACAATGATTCATTGTCATCTTCTTCGTCCACCATAAAGGTTTTCACATTATCTTGTGAAGAGTTAGAATTTGACTCATCCAAATCTAGTTTCGAGGCTTCAAAATCTTCAAATTCATAGCTTGATTCTACTTGTGCTGACAAATCTTGTTCTACTTCTTCTGGCTCAAATTGTGCAAAAGGATCGTTTTCGGTATAGTTTTGATCAAAGCTACTTTGTCTCGAATAGACAGAACCCGCTTCGACTTGATCGAATTCTTGCCAATTTTCTTTTTCTTCTACTTCAAAAGGATTAGTAAAAGTTGATTCTTGTTCTAAATAATTTTCAGCATTATGATTTACTTCAGATAAATCTTCTAATTCAAGATCATCTAATTCAAAACCATAATTATTATGATGCTCGAAGTGATTATTATCATTTTCTAAATCTTGACCAAAATTTGCTTCGCTCCAACTTTCTGCTAACTCAAAATCCTGAGAATAAGCTTCTTCTTCTCCACCAAATTGAGCAAAATTTTGCTCAGATAAAGCCTGTTGCTGTAACTGTTTAACTTGTTCAATACCACTATAGGCATAATCTAATATATCTTGATCTTGACTCAGCCCTAATACTATTTCATATTGTTGTTGAGCTAATTCATAGTTTTGAAAGCCATAGCAATAAATATGACCCCTTAGTAAAAGAACATGAGGATCTTCAGGAAAATCCTGTGCTAAACGATCAATAATTTCAGCAGCCTGATTAAAATTTCCTTGCAAGTAAGCTTTTTCTGCTTGCCCGTATTCGTTTGAATAATTAGTTTCTGATGCCATTTGCTTTCTGTCAAATTAAATCTAATTGTTGTGGTTGCTCTTACTCGATTCCCTGCTTCTGGCTTAAATTTTTCATAATTTTTAATGGTTTCAAGGAGCTTAGTTAGTATATAGAATGAGTTCGGTATAATAAGTAACGTAATAATAACAAGTGTTTTATGCCGCCCATCTGGCAGAACGCAAAACTTCAACTTGATCTAATAATCTCAAAATCCGAATCGAGTCGTTATCGAATTTCCACTGTTTATGTATAAAAGGAGCCATACTATCAGGTAAATTAGTTGCTACCTCTAATTTTTCTGTATCAAGCCAATCCATTCCGCCAATCCTATCAATCGCCAAGCCAATAATTTGTTCTTGATGTTCAATCGCTATGACTGGTATGGTTGGTCTATCAGTATTGAGAATTCCTGAGTCAGCCAAAAAGTGACCCAAATCGGCTACCCAAATAATTTTACCTCGCAAGTTAATTGTTCCCAATAAAAGCGGAGAGGCATTGGGAATGGGTGTTATATGATCGGGACTAGGATGCATAACTTCAGCAATACCTGTAGCTGGTAATGCTAATTCTTCACCAGAAGCCAAATAGAACCGCAAGTGCAATTCGCCTTCAGGATTATCTAAAGGTTTGATTTCTAGGGATAATTCTTGCCCGTTACCGATAAGTAATTCCGAATTGCTAACCATATTAAATAATGTAGTTTTTTCTGAAATATCTTATCTAAACACTTTTGAAAACTTATGAATTTTATGCTCTCAAAAGCTGTTTGACTGTACCAATTAACTCTACAGGTTGGAAAGGTTTAGCAATATAAGCATCTGCTCCCTGTTTCATGCCCCAATAGCGGTCAAACTCTTCTCCTTTAGAAGAACACATTACCACAGGAACATTTTGGGTTTTCGGATCAGCTTTTAGCCTTCGACACAATTCATAACCATTCATGCGGGGCATCACAATATCCATCACTACTAGATCTGGACTAAATTTTTCTAGATGCTCTAATGCCTCAACCCCATCACAAGCTACTACAACTTTCAGTCCACTACCTTTAAGTAGATCTGAAATCATTTGTCTTTGCGCCAAGCTATCTTCTACAATCAGAACTTTACTCATAATATGTTATCTGACAACATTGCATACTCGAACGCTTAATTTTACTAAGCTAATAATTTACTTTTAAAAGCAGACTGATTAACTTAATATATCTTTGTTTATCCTTCATGGCATGACTCCTCCTCAATTTACTCTTTTTGGATAACTTAGCTCTAGCTAATAACTAAGATTTAATTTGAGTTAGCAACATCAACTGATTAAATCTAATTGTTTCTGTTTTGTCTCCTTTAAATGCTTTTCTAATAAAATCAATAACTCATCATTTATAAACGGTTTAATAAGATAATCTCCAGTACTCACTAGTTTCACTTTTTCTAGAGCCAGACAATCTTCACTCTCAGCCACTAAAATAATTGGAATTTGCCGACTCATCTGGGAATTTTGTAGCATACTACACAACTCATAACCATTGATTTGAGGCATATCAACGTTACACAGAATCGCGTTAGGCTGAGTTTTTAAAATTAGACTTAGTGCCTCTATGGAATCTTGAACTACTGTTAATTTATAATTCCTCTGCTTCAGAATATACTCTACATTCTTACCATTCGTCACGTCATTATCAATATAAATAATGTGTAATGTTGATTGATTATTATGGAAAGATTGTTTTAAATAATCTTGTGAATCATTGGCTAACAACTTAATCCAACTTTTTTGTAAAAAAGGATAAACTGTTTTAGCTAAAGCAACCACCGAACAATTTAATTGTCTTGATGCTTGTAGTAAAGAAGTTTTATGTTCAATCCAGTTGATTAGGGTTTGATAAGTATCAGTAGCTAAATTTTTTTGGAGTTTTTCTTGACGACAATTACCAAAATATTGAGCTTCTGAGTAAATATACGGAGTTAATTTATACCAATCTTGTAATTCTTTTAAAACCAAACTGATTAAACCAGAAGGAGTAAATTCAAAAAAGTTACTTAAGTAAATTTGGCCAGATTTAAAAATAAAATTACCTTGATGAGATTTGGAAATTTGAAATAGATTTTCTATTAAAATATTTTTAATGATTTTTTTTGCTTTTAGAGGTGTAATAATGCCTTTTTTGATCAATTCGACTAAATAGCTATATTCTAAATAACCAAAAGAAGATACTGAACTTTCCTCTAGATAATTCAGTGTTTCTGCCGATAAGTTGAAATGAAGATAATCTTTTAGTTGAAAAAGAGAATTTTCTTGGCTGTTGGTAGCATAAATAATTTTTCCATCTTTAAAAAAAATTAACCACGCTTGTAGTTGTGATAGAGAAGATAAACGATAAGACTCTGAATTAAAATGATTATAACTACCAGTAGCAATTTGCCTGATTGGTTCCGTACGAGTCCTTGTTTCCAGAAATAATGTACCTGTTTGCTGATTTAATTCCAAAAATTTAATTAGACTAGAGAAATTTATTTCTTGTAAGTCGCCTTGCATCTTGTTTTTTGCTCAAATTATATTAATTAGGTTTAATTGAGGATTTTTACTGTCAAGTCATCAACTTGATAACATTTCAAAATAACCTTGGCAAGTGTTTATTCAGCTAGTTATGCTGGTTATATTAAGTAAGCTAAATATTTTTTTGACTCGGTTAATTAAACTAGAAAAGAAAAGCTATGATCGATAGTTATTCATTAGCTCTGCTCAACTCGACACACTAAATTATTTTGAGAAATGTTTACAATAGTATGTCAATGTATCGTTTGATAGGAAAAAAGCTTAAATATATCAATTAAATCGAATAAACCGAAATAAAATTTTGAAATAAATTTAAATAATTTTATTTATTGAGTTTTTCCAAGTAAAGACAGTAAAAATCAAGAGGATTCCAAGAGTGCTATATCTGGCAGAAGTACAGAAGCAGAAAATAGGATTTATGGGCGGTTCTGAGACAAAACTCAAACTGTTAGCTTGTCAACACAACGATCAAAGTTGGAGTGTTGTACCTGGAAACGAATTAATTAATGCAGAAGAAGCGAATAGTTTTGGCGAAGGAGCTTTAATCGTCGTTAATTTAGGTACAAATCGCCAATTACAAGGCAATCTTGAGTCAGCTTCTAAGCGAATTGTGAGTATATTACAAGGTTTTTCTCGTCTTTTAGAAAAAACTAAAAACCAAGAAGAGGAAATCGAACAATGGAAAGAATCTTTAACAATTCAAAGTGAAGAATTAAGCCGTAGAGAGATTGAAATGGAAACTCGGCTTGAACAGCTTGAATTGATGGAGCAAGAGTATCAAAAGCTGGAGCAGCAGCGTCAAGAAATTACTTTTCTTCAAGCAGAAGCAGAGAAAATTAAAATTGAATTTGAAACTAAAAGTAAAGAATTAGAGGGTGCTTGGGCTCATTTAAGAGGAGAAAAATTACGTTTAGAAGAACAAATTCAACAAACTTGTATTATTGATGAAGAACAAACTGTTAAAATTCAGGCACTGATTGATTCTTTGTTGTCAGCAATTATCCCAATAGACTTACTGCAAGAACAGTTAAGTCTTGCTTTTGCTGCGGTTAATCATCAACAAGAACATTTTGATCAACATTGGCAACAATTAGAACAACACAAAAATAGTGTTAATCAACAACAAATAGAAGTTGGTCAATATGAAGCTCAATTAAATCAAATTGTAGAAGAAATGAATTCTTTGTTGGCTTTTGTGGAAGCAGTTAAAATTGAGTTAGAAGTTGAGCAAAAATATTTGGAAAGTAAACAAGAACAGATTCAAATTTTAAGTTGGCAACGACAAAGTCAAGAAGAGTTACAAGAGCAAATTGCTCGCTTAGGCATAGAATCAGGAGAAGTGGATTTACAGCAGAAAATTGATATTGAAGCTTTAGAAAATATGCCTTTGGGAAAATTAGAAGAAATTGTCAACAATCTTCAAAATGATTTAGAAAAAGTAGCGAGATTTGTCAATGAGCAAGAAGAAGAATTGGGTTGGCAATGTCAAGCTGTTGAAGAATTAGAAGCAAAAATTAAATCAGCTAGTGAATTTGATCGCTTGGCTTTAGAACAAGAGTTGGCTGAAGAAAAAGAAGCTAAAAAAATGCTTGATGAGACTTTATTTGGTCAACGACGTTCGATGCGAGAACGACATGAATTTTTACTTCAACATTTAAGAGTTTTGAAACGCCGTCAAGGATTAGTTGATTTAGAATCAGGGTTTGATAATATTAATTTTGAACCAATTAAACAATCTTTAAAAAAACAGCAAATTCAAGTAAAAGAAAAAATCCAAAAATTACAACAAGAAATTGAACAAATTCAACAAAATATTTTTCAATTAAAGCAAAATTTAGAACAACAAAATTCCCAGTATCAAGTAAAAGTAGAAGACGTAAAAAATAAGCGTGCTGATTTGCAACAGGCACACATTGTTTTAGCTCAACTACAAGCTAAACTTAATTTTTACGAAGAAACTCTTCAACCAGAACAAGATATTTTAAATGATATTCGTCACAAATTAGAAGTTATTGAAGAATTAATGGTTAATTCCCGAGATAATGGCAATATTCAACATCAAGCAATTATCGAAATGCAAGGAATGATTACAGGATTAAAAGTTGCTTCCTAAGGTCAGCTAATTAAATTAGATCGGTTTTGAGGTTGAGATAAAAATAAACTGGCAACTAACTAGCTCCTACTGATGAGATAATAAATCCTTCGGTGATCGACAAGAGGAGCAACCATGCGATTGTCTCAAATGTTATTCATGACGCTACGGGAAGAACCAGCAGAGGCAGAAATTCCCAGTCATAAACTTTTATTACGTGCCGGTTATATTCGCCGAATTGGTAGTGGTATTTATGCTTATTTACCTCTGATGTGGCGAGTTTTAAAAAAAGTATCTCAAATTGTCCGCGAAGAAATGGATGCTACTAGAGCGCAAGAATGTCTTTTGCCTCAACTTCAACCAGCTTCATTGTGGCAAGAATCTGGACGTTGGGATACTTATACTAAAGCGGAAGGGATTATGTTTTCCCTGATTGATCGACAAAATCGAGAGATGGGTTTGGGTCCTACTCACGAAGAGGTAATTACTACTGTGGCGAGAGAAATGATTCGTTCTTATCGGCAGTTGCCTCTGAATTTATATCAGATTCAAACTAAATTTCGCGATGAGATTCGTCCTCGTTTTGGTTTGATGCGGGGAAGAGAATTTATTATGAAAGATGCTTATTCTTTTCATACTGATGAAGAAAGCTTGAAACAAACCTACCAAGATATGGATCGAGCCTATCGCAATATTTTAAGGCGTTGTGGTTTGGCTTTTCGTCCTGTAGAAGCAGATTCTGGAGCAATTGGTGGTTCTGGTTCGCAAGAGTTTATGGTGTTGGCGGAAGCTGGTGAAGATGAAATTCTTTATACTGAAGATGGACAGTATGCTGCCAATGTAGAAAAGGCAATTTCTCTTCCACTTGAGGTTGAAGTTTCCCCTTTTACTAATTACGAAAAAGTAGCAACACCTGAAACAGAAACGATCGCGCTTTTATCTCAACATCTCAAGTGTTCTCCTACAGTCATAGTTAAAAATGTTCTTTATGAAGCTGTTTATGACAATGGCATGAGTGTTTTAGTTTTAATTAGCATTCGAGGCGATCAAGATGTTAATGAAGTGAAGTTGCAAAATGAATTAGTTAAACTTGCTGCTCAATATAATGCCAAAACAATCTTAGCTTTGACTGTCCCTGATGCTAATGCTCAAACAAAATGGGCATCTCAACCTCTACCTTTGGGTTATCTTGCACCTGATTTAGGAGATAGTTATATCAGTCCTCATAAAAATGTTGCTCCTCAATTTCTTCGTTTGGTAGACCAAACCGTAGTAGATTTGAAGAATTTTGTTACTGGTGCTAATGAGGTTGGTTATCATGTGGTAGGGGCGAATTGGGGCGAACAATTTACTCTACCTCGATTAATTGTTGATATTAGAACAGCTAAACAAGGCGATCGCTCAATTCACAATCCTAGTCAAACTCTCAAAAGTGCTAGAGGTATTGAAGTAGGGCATATTTTTCAATTAGGTACAAAATACTCTCAAGCGATGGGTGCTAACTATACTAACGAGCAGGGAGAAGAAATTCCTTTGGCAATGGGTTGTTATGGCATCGGTGTTTCCCGATTAGCTCAGGCTGCGGTCGAACAATCCTATGATAAAGATGGAATTATTTGGCCAGTTGCGATCGCGCCATACCAAGTAATTGTGATTATTCCTAATACTTCTGCTCCCAATCAAGTCCAGGTAGCCGAACAATTGTATCAGCAGTTAAATCAGGCTGGAATTGAAACTATTTTAGATGACCGTTCAGAAAGAGCAGGTGTGAAATTTAAGGATGCAGATTTAATTGGTATTCCTTATCGCATTGTTACAGGGCGATCGCTAGAGCAAGGTAAGGTAGAAGTAGTTGAACGAAAGACCAAAAAATCGACAGAAGTCTCATTGGAGCAAGTAGTTGATACTTTAAAGCAATGGCTTAAATCGGTTTAGATCGGTTATTAATGGTAGAGGCACGCTTGAATTGCTCAACGTTTGGTAAAACATTAAACAAAAACTAGTAATTGACCAAAAACCTTGTTGCTTGAGGAGGGGCAATAACCCCTCTTCTTAAAAGCTTCATAAGTCTTGAATACTTTACTTCTCTACCTTAAACAAATTGATGCTTTATTGATGAATCTGAACCGACAAGAAATCTTTATTGCTTCTACAGTAGCAACTGCATTTTTCGTTAGTATAGTTCTCGTAATCTTTAGTAGTCTTCAAACTAGTCTAATTAGTGCAGCAGCGGTTATCGCTTTTGCGATCGCTTATCGTTATCCTCGTCAGGGTTTATGGTTATTTTTAATTTATTTACCCTTCACAGGTACAGTTAGCTATTCCTTTGCCTCAATTTATCGACCAGTTGGTGGTTATGTTACCTATTCTGGCGATTATGCCTTATTTCATTTAGCTAAAGACGCTTTATACTTTCCTGCACTAATTGCAATTGTGCTATCCAGTCAAAGGTTAAAACAACTACGACATCAAGCTAAACCTTTATTAATTGCCTTGTTAACACTTTTAGGAGTATGTCTTCTCACGTTATTTTTGGTCAATTTACCCCAACAACTATCAGCTTTACCCAAAGAAAAACCCTTGTTAATGGGCATAATCGGTTTAAAAATTTTGATTGGATATGTTCCTTTACTTATTTGTGGTTATTATCTAATTCGCGATCGCCAAGATTTACAATTTTTACTACGTGTTCAGGTAATTCTGGCTTTAATTTGTAGTAGTTTATGTTTAATTCAATATCTTTTATTAACCAAAGGTATTTGTCTTGGTAACACTCATTTAACCGAACCAGCAGCAACAAGAGCTACTTTACAAGCAAGATGTTTTGTGGGTGGTTCTTTACTTTATAATCCTGCCAAAAAACTAATCAGTTTACCAGGAACTTTTGTTGCACCTTGGCAATGGGCATGGTTTTTAATCTCAAGTAGTTTCTTTACTGCTGCTGCTACTGTGGGAGAATCCTCTCTAGGGTGGCGAATCATTAGTTTTTTTTCAGCACTACTGGTTTTGAGCGCAACAATTATTTCTGGTCAAACTACGGCAATTATACTTGTTCCTCTTATTTTATTAACTTTATTATTAGTCACAGAAAAACAAACCAAACGACTTGCCTTTAAATTAGGAATAGCAATTTTTCTTGGTATTTTAATTGCCAACCATACTGGGGTATTTGGTACAGTTTGGCAGAATGCGATCGCTAGATGGAGCTATTCTCCACCACAAGAGTTTGTGATTAATCAATTCAATTGGATTCTCCAAGAAGGAGTTAAATTATGGGGATATGGTTTAGGTAAAGCTGCTAGTGCTGCTAGACGTTTAGGAGAGATCAAACTAATTGAAACTTTTTACCCTCGCTTACTTTATGAAATTGGTTGGGTAGGCACTCTTACTTTTTTAGTGGCTGTTACTTTTACCACAGTTTTTACCTTTAAAGCTTATCGTTCAATCAAAGAATTACCGCTAAAACGTATTAGTATTTGTATTTGGATATTTATACTTTTAATCAGCTACAACACCTATTACTATCCGCTAATTATTGAGCCAGTAGCGATATATTATTGGTTTTTTGTAGGTGTATTATTAAAAATTCCGCAACTTGAATAAAAATAACAAAAAAGGGACTGAATGAGTCCCTAAGTAATAAAAATTAAATCAAACAAACTATTTATGCTTCTCCAGCAGCTTCTTCTTGTGTCGTAGGTTCAGCTTTAGCAGGAGGAACTATAGCGACAACAATACGATCAGATTCATCTAAAGCAGTTACGCCTTCGGAAAGAACTACATCTCCTACAGTGAGATTACTGCCAATCTCAAACTGAGAAATATCAATTTCAATAGATTCAGGAATATTTTCAGCAAGACAGCTAATATTCAATTCAGTCATCATCTGTTCTAGAATACCGCCTTGTTTGATACCAGCAGCTTCACCAACAATTTTGATAGGAACAACTAATTCTAAGGTACCATGAGCAGCAACAGAGAAAAAACTTAGATGACGAAGCGTTTTTTTCCAAGGATGAACTTGCACTTCTCTAATTAAAGCTTTACCACTCCAGGGAAGTTCAGGAATACTTAGGTCAACCAAGGTGTTATTGACTGCTGCATTTTTTAATAACGTCTGTGCATCTTTGACAGCTATAGTTAGAGAAACAGATTCTGTCCCATTGTGTCCGTATAGTGCAGCAGGAATAAAACCTTCACGGCGTAAAGCATTGGGTTTGCTTCCTTCTGGTCTTTTTTGACATTCAACTGTAATTGACATACTTTTTTACCCCAAATAAATCACTAAAAAATTAACCAATAAAGTTTTTAAGAATTAAGGTTGCTATATATTTAAAACAACCCTCAACTCTTCTTTTATTTGCCAGCAAGTATTTAAGTAATAGTTACTGGAGTCCCATTAGCATCTAACAATGCGCGTTTAGGTCCGTGAATTGGATCTTCTACTATAATTGTTTGGTCACGACTAGCACCTAGAGAGACAATCGCGATCGGAACTTCCATTAACTCAGCCAAAAATTTTAGATAATCTAATGCTTGTTGAGGTAAATCTTCTAAAGTCCGACAATGAGTAGTTGATTGTTTCCAACCTGGTACAGTTTTATAAATTGGTTTGCAATGAGCAAATAAGCTGGCATTGGTTGGAAAATGAGCGCAAGTATTACCGTCAATTTCGTAAGCAACACAAACTTTGATTTCGTCTAGCTCATCGAGAACATCTAGCTTCGTAATCGCTAAACAATCTAAACCATTAATCCTAACGGCATAACGACCAATTACAGCATCAAACCAACCACAACGACGACGACGACCTGTAGTTGTGCCAAATTCGGCACCGCGATCGCATAATAACTGTCCAATTGCACCGTTTAACTCTGTCGGAAAAGGACCTTCTCCTACTCTCGTGGTATATGCTTTGGCTACACCGATGACTCGGTCAATAATAGTTGGGCCTACTCCTGCACCAACACAAGCACCTCCTGCGATCGGATTGGAAGAGGTAACATAAGGATAAGTTCCATGATCTAAATCTAATAAAGTTCCTTGTGCGCCTTCAAACAAAATGTTTTTGCGTTTTTGCACTGCTTCATAGATTTTAAGAGAACTATCTATAATAAAAGGACGGAGTCGTTCGGCATATTGAAGATATTCAATAATTACTTCTTCTGGATCTAAAGGTGCTATATTATACAGTCTTTCTAAAATGACATTTTTATAATTAATTGTCCATTCCAGTTGTCGTCGCAGTTGATCTGGATTAATTAAGTCTAAAACTCGAATTCCCGTACGTTCTGATTTATCAGCATAAGTAGGGCCAATTCCTCTTCCTGTTGTCCCAATCCGATATTCTCCTCTCCGCTCTTCCGATGCACAATCAATCAAACGATGATAAGGCATGGTGACATGAGCAGTCTGAGAAATAAACAGATTGTCGAAGGAAATTCCTAGAGCTTGCAATTGATCCATTTCAGCGAGCAACACTTGCGGATCGATTACTGTTCCTGAACCGATGATACATTCTGTATTAGGGTATAAAATGCCAGAAGGAATCAGGTGTAGTTTGAAAGTTTGTCCTTGAACTACAACTGTGTGTCCAGCATTGACACCTCCTTGAGAACGTACTACGACATCTGCTGAACGACTTAATAAATCGGTTATTTTTCCTTTTCCTTCGTCACCCCATTGGGCTCCGATTACTATAACATTAGCCAAGGGTTTTATTTAAGCTAAAGTTTACACAAACTATTATTATCATCATTTTTGCCGAACCCTGTCAACTTTTCTGGAGCGGTTTTTTGTAAGTAGAGAAAAAGGGAAACCAGCTTAAGGATTGAAGATTAAGCCAAAGAATGATCTGTTTTAGTTTTAAAAAATACCACTATTAATTAAATAAGTAGCTAGAATGGTAGTCAAAGAGTTTAGACTAGCTAATCTTTTTTTGTTATTTACGAAATCGAATTCAGTTCACCAATTATTTTATGGATTCTAGCGAGCGATCGCCTAATACTTCTGAATCTCCCGATCATAGATGGGCAGGGATATTAGGCACAGTTGTTGCTATTATGACTCTAATCTTACCTTTGTTGGTAATTGCTTATTACTCTCCTGTTAGTAGTAATGCCGAACCCTTACCAGGACAAATACGTTCGTTACCAAATACGGAGACTTAAGCATTAGCATTTGAGCAAACTTAAATAATAAACCTGATAGATTTCCATGACCTAGTAACTAAATCATCCCAGAATTTAACCAGGCTGAATTGAATAATAGCAATAGTTGTCAATTTTAATCTAGTTGATTCAAACTATTATTTATTCTTCAGAAAAGTTACCATTCACCGCTCCTAATTGATGGCGTACATCATCAATTGCCAAGTTTAATTGGGCAATTTTGTCTTCTAGACTACG
The DNA here is from genome assembly GCA_002355455.1 of Stanieria sp. NIES-3757. Classification (NCBI taxonomy): domain Bacteria; kingdom Bacillati; phylum Cyanobacteriota; class Cyanophyceae; order Pleurocapsales; family Dermocarpellaceae; genus Stanieria; species Stanieria sp. NIES-3757. The sequence goes on along the minus strand of AP017375.1, from coordinate 1,094,107 downwards.
CCGAGATTGTTCGATACTATCTTCAGTGGTAAATCTGGGTTGTTTACCCCCTTCCAAAACATCTTTTTCTTTTGACGATAGTTGAAAATTTTCACTACGAGAAGCTAACAAAGTGCCTAGTACACCACCAAGTGCACCACCAACAATAGCTCCTAAAAGAAAACCGCCACCGAAATTATCTTTTTGACTCATAATTTTTGCTCACCTCTTTTTTTTGCCTAGATTAAATACTTTTGGTTGTTTAAGTAATTTAAATAACAAAACTATTTAACTTTTATTTTTAGAATAGCTCTACTTAGTCAAGTTCCAAAAGCGCGATCTCCTGCGTCTCCTAGACCAGGGACAATATAACCACGATCATTCAGACCTTCATCAATAATAGCGGTATAGATATTCAGACTGGGATATTGTTCACTTAATTTTTTTAAAGCTGGTGGTGCAGTCACAACAGAAATAATTCTGACTAAACTGGGATCTATTCCCCGTTGGGTTAAAATTTCCATTGTCATCATAATTGAACCCCCAGTAGCCAACATTGGTTCGAGAATGAGTATTCTAGTCTGAGGATGAAATTTTTCTGGTAATTTGTTGAGATAGCAACTTGGTTCAAGGGTTTCTTCGTTACGAACTAAACCTAAATGATAAGTTGAAGCGATGGGTAAAATATGTTGTACTCCATCAAGTAACGCTAAACCTGCACGTAGGATAGGTACAACTCCAATCGGTACTTCTGGGTCGATCAAAGTAGCATCTGCTTGAGCTAAAGGAGTTTGTAGCGTTGTTGTCATAGTTGGTAACCAAGTGCGGGTTGCCTCATAGCTTAACCAACGTCCTAATTCGATCATCGCAGTTTTAAACAAGACAGGGGGAGTTCCAGCATCACGAGCCACAGCTAACCAATGCTTAATTAAAGGGTGTTCGGGAACGTAAACTCGCAATTGTAAAGACATAAAAGCGATCGCTATAGATTAAGAGGCAAAATTAGGCTAACTTAGGCTCAGTTGACCCAGTAGCTTCGACATGGACATCTCACGGTGGCGAATCGAATTCGCCACCCGTGTCCTCCTGATCATAGCCTGTTTGGAGGTCATGAGTATACTGCACAAGCAGAGTTAGGGATTAAGTTTATAAGCCAGAATTAACAAAAGATTTAGCCAGAGTAAGCTTCTAATTGTTTAGTCAGCTCTTTCCAGTTATTTTTGAGAAATGGTATTAGTTTTAACTTATTGAGATGAGGAGTATTTAAGCAAATTCAGGCTTTTTTTTATCCTCATTAGCTATATAAATTAAGCTTTTATTTTTCTAGGTTAAATCCCAATGATAAGCTTATTTAGTTAAACTCTAGCTTGACTGTGGTTACCATTAACCTCATTACCTTGCTTGCTTTGACTAGGAAAGTAACCTTTCGCATATTTAGCATAGTAAGAATAACGGTCAAATTCTTTGGAATTGATGCCATTAATAACCATACCTAAGACTGTTTTTTTGCTATTAGCTAACGCCTCTTGAGCAAGTTCTGCACTTTCATGTTCGACCACTCCTGGTCTGCTAATAAACACTATCCCATCAACTAATTTGCTTAAAGTAAGAACATCAGCCGTTACTGGTAAAGGTGGTGCGTCGATTAGGATTAAATCGTATTTTTTTCTTGATTGAGTGATTAATTCACTCATAGCTTCTGAATCTAATAAGGCAAGAGGATTAGATTGAAGCTCTCCTGCCGTCAACAAGTCTAATTTTTCTAGAGGCTTGGATACAGCTAAACTAAGAGGTTTTTGAGCTACAATAACGTCTCTTAAGCCAACAAAATTTTCCAAATTCCAAAGACGATGCTGAGAAGGTTTTCTTAAATCTCCATCAATTAATAATACTCGTTTGCCTAACTGAGCGATCGCAGCAGCTAAGTTTGCCGAAACCGTAGATTTCCCTTCTTCTGGTACAGAACTCGTGACTAAGATTACTTGGGTCGAATTCTCAAGGCTCATAAACTTTAAATTTGCCTGAATCATGCGATAAACTTCGCTAGCAAAGGAATCAGGCTGTTTTTGAACAATAATGCCTTGATTCTCTTCGGCAGCATGTTTTGGCACTAAACCCAAAACCTTATAGCCAAATTTGTTTTTGATCTCCGCAACGGTTTTCAAGCTGCGGTCTTGCATTTCTACTAACAGAACTGACAAATTAGATAACAATAATCCTAGTAAGATACCCACAAGCATAAACGCCATTCTGCCTGAGCTACCTTTTTCGGGTAATTTAGCTAACTCGATAATCTGAGCGTTACCATTTTGTTGATTTTCAGCTAATTGTACTTCTTGTAGACTGGTAAGTAAAGTTTCATAGGTATTTTGTGCTGCTTTAACTTTACGAATTAAATCTTTTTCTTTTTGTTCTAAACTAGGTAGTTTTTGAGCGCGTTCTAAATAACTTTCTTGAGTTTGATATAAAGAAGATAGTTGTCTTTGCTGATTAATTTTATCTATTTCTAAAGTAATAAATTTTTCTAATTGATTTTCTTTAAGACCATCGTTGTTAAATAAACCTTCAGAAATTTCTACTCCTTGACCAACATTTTGACTAATTAAATCTTTTAATTCTTTATTTAAAGAAGCTTTCTTTTCTTCTAAACTTTGGATACTAGGATGATTATCCAAAAAACGTTGTTTTTCTTTGGCTAATTCTGATTCTACAGTCGCCATTTCTTTTAATAGACCATCAACTACTGGAGAAGCTCCTAATTGATTGGCTGCGATCGCTTGATTAAGATTTAAATTAAGTTGACTTTGTAAGGCTTCTGATTGAGCCATTGTTCCTTGTAATTGGGCTGCTACTTTAGATATTTCACTATTCATTTCAGCCATTTGCATCACAGTGCTTTCTGCTTCTTTTGTCAAATTAACTACTTGGTTTGATTCTTTAAAATTGCGTAATTCTGATTCAGCTTGACTAACTTGAGATTCTATTTGTGGTAACTGTTTATTAATAAATTCCCGCGCACTTGCTGGTTCAGATTGATTAGTTCTAATTTGTTCGTTGATGTATGTATTCATCAAAGTATTGACAACATCGGCAGCAACTTTGGGATTGGGATGAGCATAAGTAATTTCAATCACATCACTTCCGCCAACGAGTTCGATACTTAATTTTTTTTCAAAATCTTTTGGTTTAATTGGTTTACCTTGATCGTCTACTAATTTGAGTTGATCGATAGTTTGTTGTAAGACAGGATCAGAGGTAATAACTTCAATTTGAGTACTTAAAGGACTTTGATTGACTAATAAAGGCTTTAATTCTCCTACATTTTTCCCTACTCCTGTTAAAGAAGCGGTAGAGTTTTGTTTGAATAGTAATTTTCCTTGAGCTTGATAGGTTTTTTGTAATAATAAACTTAAGGCAGTAGTGATACCAGCGGTAAGTAAAAATACGGCTAGAGCTAATTTCCAGCGTCGACGTAATTTAATTAGATACTGACTTATATTGACATCAATTGCTTCTCTTGAGGCTGATAATGTTTCTGAGGGATAATTATAATTATTGGAATTGTTGGCTGGATAATTATTTGTCATAGTTATGAGTTTGTTTTACTGAGATTATTTTATGTATTTTTTCTGGCGTATTTTTTTTATTATGTTCGTATTTTTACGGGAAGAAATCAAGTTATATCATTAGCTACAAAACTGTAAATTTATTGAGATATACTTTTTGGGATATGATAATCATTTCGTTTTGCAATTTAAATAACTTTTGAATACTATTTCCTGGCATCGGTCTTATTTATTAATAGCTCATGGGAGTCGTGACCAGCGACAACATTTAGCATTGACTAAACTGACTGATTTATTAAGTCAGCAATTAGCTACTAATGCTATCTTAGATCGAGGAAAATACTTAGGGTCTAATTCAGTAATAACACGGACGCAAAAAATTGTTATTTTAGAAAAACCTCACTTGCCTTTGGTTGATTATGCTTGTTTAGAATTTTCTCCTTTATCTTTGGCGGAAAGTATTGTCAATTTTGCTCGTCGTTCTCAGCAGTTAGGGTATCGACAAGTAGTGCTTTTGCCTTTGTTTTTGTTACCAGGAATTCACGTCACTGTCGATCTACCGACTCAAGTAAATCAAGCTCAACAGATTTTAGCGGGACAAATTAGTTTAAACTTATGTTCTTATCTCGGTAGTTATGCCAAAATGTTTGATTTGTTGCGTTACAAATTTGACAAATTTAATACTCAAGCAAGGGACGGCAAAATTTTGCTAGCTCATGGTAGTCGTTACAAAAGAGGCAATGAAGCTTGTCAGCTTTTGGCAGAGCGATTACAAGCAACCATTGCCTATTGGTCTATTGCGCCAAATCTCGCTGAAAGTGTTGCACAATTAGCTCAACAGGGTAAGCAAAATCTGGTGATCTTACCCTATTTTTTGTTTCCAGGAAAAATTACTGATGCGATCGCAATTCAAGTAGAGCAATTACAACAAGATTTTCCTGAAGTAAATTTAATTCTCGATCAGCCTTTAGGAGCGACCGTAGAACTTGCTAATTTAATCCTGGAAGGAGCATTACAATGATTCAACCACAATCACAATATCCAGGTAAAGTTTATCTTGTTGGGGCTGGACCAGGCGATCCTGGTTTAATGACGATTAAAGGAAAAACTCTGCTGGAAAATGCCGAAGTCGTGATTTATGACGCATTGGTTAGTCCTGCGATTTTGGCAATGGTTAACCCCAAAGCTGAAAAAATTGATGCAGGTAAACGCCGAGGTCGTCATTCTAAGCTGCAAGACGAAACAACTCAGCTTTTAATTGCCAAAGCACAAGAATATACTATCGTTGTCCGACTCAAAGGTGGAGATCCTTTTGTTTTTGGACGCGGTGGTGAAGAAATGGCAGATTTAATCAAAGCTGGAGTACCAGTAGAAGTAATACCAGGTATTACGGCAGGTATTGCTGCTCCTGCCTATGCGGGTATTCCTGTTACTCATCGGGGGTATAGTTCTTCGGTAACTTTTGTCACAGGGCATGAAATGGCAGGTAAGTACCGTCCACAAATTAACTGGAAGGCGATCGCATCAGGCTCAGAAACCATTGTGATTTATATGGGAGTTCACAATCTAGGAAACATTATCGTTGAGTTATTAGCAGGAGGATTATCGCTCCAAATGCCAATTGCTCTTATTCGGTGGGGAACTCGACCAGAACAGGAAGAATTAATTGGTACTTTAGAGACAATTGTTGCTCAAGTTACAGAGACAGGATTTGAAGCTCCCGCGATCGCAGTTATTGGCAAGGTAGTGAATCTCCACTCAGAATTAGCTGTCAGCGTTCCTGCTGTAAATTAGACAGTCAGAGAAATTTAATCGCCCCAATAAATTTAACAAAAAGATATAATTTCCCAATTTTCTGAAATTGGGTCGGTTGAATGGCATGATATTTATGATGACGGATTAATTAATCCTAACTATTCAACAGATCAGAATCATTGATATGGGTTTTGCAGACTTATCAATTGCGGACATAGCAGCAGAATATCATCTCCCTGTAGAGAAAATATTTCAGTTATGCGATCGGTTTAAAATTGCCTATAAAAACCAACATACTTGTCTAGCATTGGAAGATGCTAAGGCTGTTATTTCCGAAATTTTATCTACTCAACCCAACAACCAACAAGAGCAAGATGGTTAGCAACTATCTTTGTCTCTGGTTTGCTCAATCAAGACGATCTATGAATTTTAATTGCAGGGGTATAAATCAATCCTATTGGTATATTTCAAGAGGTTACCACCTCTCACATAATCCAATAATTAAGACAAAGTTTTTGAGGAGAAACATGTTGAAGCGATTATTTTTAGTTGCTGTAGCTACTATTTTCTTTGTGTTTCAATCCATTAGCAGTGCAACTGCGGTGGAATTAGACGATGCTATTCGTACTGTCAGATTAAATGAAGCAGGAGATGAAGTTACTCTCTCTCTTCAAGAAGTTAAACGAGGACAACGCATCTTTGTTGATAGTTGTAGCTACTGTCATAAATCGGGAACAACCAAAACTAATCCTAATGTGGGATTAGGACTTAACGCTCTAGCTAATGCCGAACCTCCCAAAGATAATATCGAGGGAATAGTAGAGTATTTGAAAAATCCCACTACCTATGACGGGGAAAGTAATATTTATGAATTACATCCCAACACTACTCGCTCTGATCTATATCCAATGATGAGAAATCTAACCGATGAAGATTTAAAAGCAGTAGCTGGTCACATTTTGATTCAACCCAAAATTCGCGGCACTATGTGGGGTGGCGGTAAAGTTTACAACTAACACAAAATTTAACTATCAAGTTGTTAATTGGGAATTTAGTCAGGTTTGGGCTAAGTTCCCAATTATTTTTTTCCGAGTTAGGATAAAAATTAATTTTATTTATCTTAAAGCCAGCCTAAGCGCGGAAAGTATTAACAAAGATATATAGTAATATGATTTAGGAATACTTTGAATATTCGTTATGGATGTTAAAGCAGCAGTAGCCTTAGAAGTTGGTAAACCACTTGCCATTGAAACTGTTCAGTTAGAACCACCAAAAGCTGGAGAAGTTTTAGTCGAAATTAAAGCTACTGGTGTCTGTCATACCGATGCCTATACCCTTTCAGGGGCAGATCCAGAAGGAATATTTCCCTCTATTCTGGGACATGAAGGAGCAGGAATAGTAGTTGAAGTAGGAGAAGGGGTCAAAAGTCTTGCTCCAGGGGATCATGTTATTCCTCTTTATACTCCCGAATGTCGTCAGTGTGCTTATTGCTTAAGTATGAAAACGAATCTGTGTCAGGCAATTCGAGCAACTCAGGGGAAAGGACTTATGCCAGATCGTACAAGTCGTTTTAGTCTAGACGGGCAGAAACTTTATCACTACATGGGAACTTCTACTTTTGCTAACTATACTGTTTTGCCAGAAATTGCAGTTGCTAAGATTCGTTCAGATGCTCCCTTCGATAAAGTTTGTTTGATTGGTTGTGGTGTAACTACAGGCATTGGAGCAGTAGTAAATACAGCCAAAGTTGAACCTGGTGCAAATGTAGTTGTCTTCGGTTTAGGTGGTATCGGTCTTAATGTAATTCAAGGAGCGAAAATGGTAGGTGCCAGTAAAATTATTGGCGTAGATCTTAATCCTACCAAGCGTGCTTTAGCAGAAAAATACGGCATGACTCATTTTGTCAATCCTCAAGAAATAGAAGGGGATTTGGTTAGTTATTTAGTAGAGTTAACTGATGGTGGTGCCGATTATAGTTTTGAATGTATTGGCAATGTTAAAGTGATGCGTCAGGCTTTAGAATGCTGTCATAAAGGTTGGGGCGTTTCTGTCATTATTGGAGTGGCAGGTGCAGGAGAAGAAATTAGTACTCGTCCTTTTCAATTAGTCACTGGAAGAGTCTGGAAAGGTAGTGCTTTTGGCGGTGCTAGAGGACGCACTGATGTACCCAAAATTGTTGATTGGTATATGGAAGGAAAAATTAATATTGATGATTTAGTGACTCATGTAATGCCGATAGATAAAATTAATGATGCGTTTGATTTAATGCATAAAGGTGAATCTATTCGTAGTGTGATTACTTTTTAAGTTATGATTCAATTTTGTTGCAGACAAGCTTTGCTTTAGGTAAAAATTCAAAGATAATCCAACTAACTGTTCAATTAATAATTAACTATCAACCATTAACAGTGAACAGTTATAAAGTAGCAAGTTACCAATCAACTATTAACAATCAACAATCAACAATTAACCTAAAATTTTTTATCAATTAAAATTATTAGCAACAAAAATGACTATAGTTATTGCTACATTTTATAAATTTGTTACCCTCGAAAATTTATCACAAAGACGGCAATCTTTACGAGAGTTTTGTCAAAAACATGATCTAAAAGGAACTATTCTTTTAGCTACCGAAGGCATTAATGGCACAATTGCAGGTAGTAGAGAAAATATTGACAAAGTTTTCGCCTATCTTCGTAGCGAGTCTAAATTTGCCGACTTAGAATACAAAGAATCTTATAGCGAGGTATGTCCTTTTGAACGGCTAAAAGTAAAAATTAAATCAGAAATTGTCACTTTTGGTGTATCTGAAGTAGCTCCTAGTCAAAAAGTAGGAACGTATGTTGCTCCTCAAGAATGGAATAAAATTATTTCAGATTCAGAAGTAGTGGTAATTGATACGAGAAACGATTATGAAGTAGAAATCGGTACTTTTAAACGAGCAAATAATCCTCAAACTGAATCTTTTCGAGAATTTCCTGAATACGTAGCCAAAAATCTCGATCCTCAAAAACATCAAAAAGTAGCGATGTTTTGTACTGGAGGTATTCGTTGTGAAAAAGCTTCATCTTATCTGCTTTCTCAAGGATTTAAAGAAGTTTATCATCTTAAAGGTGGCATACTAAAATATTTAGAAGAAGTTCCTGCTGAAGAAAGTTTGTGGGAAGGAGAATGTTTTGTTTTTGACGAACGAGTTGCAGTTAAACAAGGATTAGAACCAGGAAGTTACGATCTTTGTTATGCTTGTGGACATCCTATTTCAGAAGCCGATAAAGCTTCGCCTTATTATGAACCAATTGTTTCTTGTCCTCATTGCTACGATAAGTTAACCCCAGAAAAAAAAGCTCGTCAGTTAGAAAAACAAAGACAGAGAGAACAAGTTAAAAATAAAGAGAAATAAAGGTCAATTATAACTTTTTTCATCTTGCTAAAATATATTAATCATCGTCCTAACGTCTTTACATAGTGCTATATTAGAGAATGCGTTGATACAGCATTTAAAAAATGTCTTAATCCCTCTTTTATGACTATAGGGTGATAAAATAATTGAAAATAAAAACCCAATGAAAAATGGTGACACCACGAAGAGAAGCATCATCAACAGTGAGTTTTATCGATCACTATTGTCAAGCCTACCAAGAGCTATTCTCTGATGTGAGAAATTATGAAGCATTCAAATTAATACATTTAGGAATGCTATCAGAAATACCTAGAAAGTCGCTACCAAAGATAGCAAGAGCGGTAGGATTAAAAGATAGTCAAGGATTAAATTATTTTCTATCTGAAGCTCATTGGAATGTAGAAAAAATACGAGAAATTAGATTATGGTTGACTAAATTATTGATTGGAGAAAGAAAAATAACTCTTTGTATTGATGAAACAGGAGATGTCAAGAAAGGAAAAACAACTGATTATGTAGCCAGACAGTATATTGGTAATTTAGGAAAGACAAAAAATGGAATTGTGTCGGTTAATGCTTATGCAGTAGTAGAGGGAATAACATACCCTTTACTTTTTAAAATATTTAAGCCGAACAAATGCCTCAAAGCAGAAGATACATATAAAACCAAACCACAACTAGCTGTAGAAATAATCAAGGAATTACAAAAATGGAACTTTAACATCAAGTTAATATTAGCTGATAGTTTGTATGGAGAAAGTGGAGATGTAATTACAGTTTTGGAGCAATTGAATCTGGAGTATATTGTGGCAATTCGCTCTAACCATAAGGTTTGGATGTTCGGCGATGAGAAAAAAAAATATAATCGATGGCAAGCTTATCAACAAAAATTATCTCGAAAGAAGAGCGAAACTAGATACATTAGAGAAATTATTTTTGGCACAAGAAAACATATTCGTTTCTATCAAATAAGTAAACAAGACGACAAAAACCCTGAACCAAAAGATACTTGGTTTATTATGACGAATAAAAAAGGCAAAATTGCCACCACAATTGCTTCAGAATATAGTTTGAGAAACTGGATTGAATATGCGTTTAAACAAGTCAAAAATGAACTTGGTTGGGCAGATTTTCGAGTTACAGATTATCACGGTATAGAACGCTGGTGGGAATTAATTATGAGTACTTATTTTTTAGTAAGTCTTCAAGCTAATTATTTTCAATTAGAGACGATTGTTCCCGATGCCAATTCTCAAGTCTCTACTCTTAAATCAGTTTCTTCTTTTCCTTTCTCTAATCATCAGGCGTGGGATTCTGGTGCTGGTTGGAAAAGTTCTTTAAATAACTTGCGCTTAATTATTCAACCATTAATCTTTTTCTCTCTTATTCAACCTTGGCTATCCGTATTTCCTAATCAACATCTTCAACTTGGTTTTTCTAAGTTAATCAACATTATGAATCGCTTTCGTGGTTCTCCTTTTCCTCAAAGTCAATTTTTAGAGTATTCGTTCTCTGTTGCTTGCTAATTCAATATTTTTCCCCATAGTCATAAAAGAGGGATAATTTTTATTTGAGTTGATTTTTTTAATATCTAACTTTTAATAATCCCTTATATGAGATTTTTTCGGTCTAAAATTATCTCTAGAAACAGCATTTCTACAATGTTCTAAATCTAGGTGTAGTTTAGTAATTTAAAATGACTTGGTGGGATGCGATAAGATGAAAAAAAGAAACAGAATCTCGTTAAATTTTATCTAAGTATGACTTCAGTCGTTGCCGTAGAAAAGAAAAAGTTAAAGCAACCACCTTTAGAAATTCACTATTTAGGCGATCGCGTTTTGCGTCAGCCAGCTAAACGGATTGCTAAAGTAGATGACGGCATCCGTCAGTTAATTAAAGAGATGCTGCAAACTATGTATAGTGCGGATGGAATTGGTTTGGCAGCACCCCAAGTAGGTGTTAATAAGCAGTTAATTGTGATTGATTGCGAACCAGATAACCCCGATAATCCTCCTCTAGTTTTGATTAATCCTAAAATTACTCGCTTTAGTAGTCAGCAATGTAATTCTGATGAAGGTTGCCTGAGTATTCCTGGTGTATATTTAGAAGTAACTAGACCTGAAGCAGTAGAAGTATCTTTTAAAGACGAACAGGGTAAACCTCGTAAACTACAAGCTTCTGGTTTACTTGCTCGTGTAATTCAACACGAAATGGATCACCTTAATGGCGTGATGTTTGTCGATAGGGTAGAAAATGAAATTGCTTTAACCGAAGAATTGAAAAAGAAAGGTTTTGCCGTAAGTGCCGTTAAACCAGTTAAATAATAATAAAGATAAATAAAAAATTAGGAGTAAAACTAAAGTGACACCAATTACCGTAAAAAGCGGTATTTTCTTAGCGTTATGCTGTATTAGTGCGATCGCAGGTGTAGGATCGGTATTTGAATTGTCATCTGGCGAACCCGACTTAGGCGGTTTAACTACTGGGTTGATACTGGCTGGAAGTATTCCTCTAACAGGAATCTTATTTTGGGCTGCGGTACAAGATACCAGAGCCAATCAAAAGTAGCATAATGGAGGGATGAATAATCACAGATCCCTCTTATTCAACTTACCTGCTAATTTTTCTCTTCCTACCCATCTGCAAATAATTACTCCAAGTCGCACAACTGCCAAAACTTTAGGAGTAGCTCATATTAGTTTGGAAAATTTAGCTGAAAATATTATCCGTCAACAGGGAATCAGGCTTGCTTCATCATTATTATCTTATCGGTTATTAAGACAAACGCTGCAAGAAGTTCTTCGTCCGAAAGATATTGAGGGAACAATTAAAAAATATTTTCCTGCAATCAAAGAATTATTAAGTACAGAATTAGATTTAATTACTTTTGCTCAATCTTCTTCTGTCAGAGTGAGACAGTTAGCTACTATTACCGGGATTTATCAACAAAAATTAAGAGCAAAAAGATATATTGATTGTGCCGAATTATGTTGGCAGGCTGCTAAAACTAATAATTATCAAAAATCTTATTTATTTTACGGTTATTTTTATCCTTCTCATGACGAGTTAGCTTTCATTGATGCAATAGCAGGAAACCACAGTATTTTAATTTTAGTTTTACCTACAGGAAAGGAAGATATTTTTACTTCAAATAGAGAGGGAATTGAGTTTTTAACTGCCAGAGGATGGCATTGTAGAGAGGCAAAGCTTATGCCTCAAACAAACACGAATTCAATAGGCAAACAATTACAACAATGTTTTCTTCACCAACAACCTTTACCCCAAGGAATTAGCTTACAGGTTTATCCTAATTTAGAAACAGAAGTAAGAGACATTTTAACTCAAGTCAAAAGTTTACTCAATCAAGGAGTTAGTGCAAAAGAAATTGTTATAGTCGCTAGAGATGAACAGTTATATGGCACGACTTTATTAGATACTGCGTGGGAATACAATTTACCGCTACGGGCTTTATATGCTATTGGTTTAGAACATACCCGTATGGGTGCTTGGTTAAAACTGTTATTAGAAGTAATTGAAACTAATTTTCCCTTTGAAACTACAGCTAAATTGCTTTCTCATCCCTTAGCTAGACAACTTCCTGGTGAAATTTGGCAACAGGCAAAATTAAAACACCCTCAAACTTTTTCAGCTTGGCAAGAGTTAGGAGTCGATTTATCTTTGTTGCAGTTACCAAAACGAAACCGCAGAGATGAATGGGTACAACTACTACAAAATATCCTCGAACAATTTCAATTAAGACAGCAAGGGAAGCGTTGGGCTAGGGAAATAGTCGCTTTTTACAAGATTCAAGAGGCTTTAGTTCAGCTTGCTCAACCAGAAGCAGAAATACTTACTCAAACAGCTTTTTTCCAAGATGTAAGAGATACTCTTGCTTTATTAACCGTACCTGCTCAACCAGGAAGAGGTGGTATTGAGTTACACACACCTTTATCTTTACTCGGAGCTAAATATAATTATGTTTTTGTTTTAGGTATGGGAGAAGGAATTTTTCCTGCTGCTATTACTAGTGATTCAATTTTAGATTTTTTTGAACGTAAGCAATTAGTTAAACAGGGATTTCGGATCGAAACTGCTGTTACAAAAACTAATCGAGAAGCACTGGCTTTTTACAGTTTTTTAGCAGTACCACAAACAAAAATTATTTTTTCTTATCCCCAATTAATTAAACAAGAATCTATTTTACCTAGCCATTATTTGACTCGTTTAGGATTAAAACCATCTTCTTTACCAAATTTACCTGTTGCTAGTTTAGAAAAAGCACGTCAAGTTTATTTACATCAACCGACAAAGTTAAAAGATTTCACCATCAAACACATAGTTAAAGCCTGGCAAGTAGAACAAAATAGAGAAGTTGCTACTGTAGCTGACGAATATGATGGTTTCATTGGTATTCCTCTTGAATCTAATAATTTAGTCTTTAGTGCTTCTCAACTCACTCAATTAGGGCAATGCCCTTTTAAATGGTTTGCGTATCGGTTATTAAAATTAAAAGAATTACCAGAAGCAGAGTTAGATTTAAGCACTATTTCTAGAGGAAATTTATATCATCGCTGTTTAGAATTATCTTTAGAAAAAATCAAAACTGCTGCTGATTTAGCCGAATTTAATTTACAACAATTAGAACAAGCTTTTATACAAGTCGAACAAGAATTAAATTTATTAGAATTACCAGCTTGGCAAGCAAGAAGGCAAGAACATCTTGAATTACTTTATCTCAATCTCATTACACCAGAGTTCCTACCAGAAGAAAGAGAAATTGTATCTAGAGAAAGCAAATTTAAGATAGAGTGGCATGGATTACAAATTAAAGGGAAAATAGACAGAATTGATCGCACTACTACTGGATTAGTTATTTTAGATTATAAAACTAGTAGCACTACTCCTTTAGGGATTAAAGATGAAGAGGGGAAAGCGAGTTTAGATTTGCAACTTCCTTTATATCAAGCAGCAATTGAACAGTGTTTTCAGGATCAATCTGTTGAGGCTATCTATTATTCTTTAACTAAACGCAAAAAAATTGCTTCAGCTAAACGAAATTCAGAACAATTGGCAAATTTTGCTGAAAAAGTCCAACTTAACTTACAAAAAGGTTATTATCCTGTCGCTCCAGATTTAGAACAAAAAGTTTGTCAATATTGTGATTTTGATTTAGTTTGTCGTCGAGGTAGTCGTTTGTCTCGTAAATCTACTGATTAGATTGAGGTTGCCAAAATTTTTTGAATAATTACATCTAATTTTTACAAAACAACTCTGTATTTTCATTAACTCTTAATAAAACCGCTTTAACATATTAAATGAAATACTTAAATGTTTGTTACGGTTTGAAAAATCATAATTGGCTAAGATTGAAAAACTTGATATTGACAATTATTTAACTAATTAATCACTTTAATTTTTCAATCCCTAACTAATGACAAAAAAAGAATAATTATGAAACTTCCCAACTTCTTAATCATTGGCATTCAAAAAGCTGGTACTACATCAATTTACAACTATCTCCAAGAACATCCCCAAATTTATATGAGTCCAGTCAAAGAGACTAATTTTTTTGAAAAAGATTGGGAAAGTCTTCCTGTAGAACAACGCAATAAAAAAGGGATTATTACCTTCGCTGATTATTGCCAATTATTTACTGAAGTTCAAGATGAAATTGCCATTGGTGAAGCTTCTCCTAATTATTTATTTCATTACCAATTTTCCGCACCAAAAATTAAACAATATCTTCCTGATGCTAAATTAATTGCTATTTTAAGAAATCCTGTAGAACGAGCATATTCAGATTATTTAATGCATATTAGAGATGCGATCGCTTATCGTCCTCTTTCCGAACAAATTCGACATAGCGCGCACAAATCTTTTATGATTCGTAAAGGTTTTTATTACGAGCCATTAAAATTTTACTACGAGCAATTTTGCCCAGAGCAAATTAAAGTTTTTCTCTACGAAGATTTTTGTAAGCAACCTGAAGCAATCATGCAAGAAATGTATCGTTATCTAGGTGTAGATGATACTTTTTGTCCTGATATGAGTAAGAAAGCTCAAGTTGCTAAAGTTCCTAAAAATCAAACTATTAATCATTTACTCCAAGGTAAAAATCCTCTAAGAACTATGGTTGCTAATACTCTAAAAACTATTGTTCCTTTAGAAACTAGGCAAAAACTAAGAAATAGTCTGCTCAATCTCAATTCTGTTGAGAAAAAACAAGCTCCTTTATCGGAAGAAGATCGGGAACAATTAATAAAAATTTATCGAGAAGATATTTTAAAATTACAAGATTTACTTCAACGAGATTTGTCAATTTGGTTAGCAGCCTAGCAAAAAAATCAGTACAATCTGAATTATGATTAGTCAGCAAAAATACTTGCCTTCAGTATCAATAATTGTGCCAATTTATAATGGCGAAACTGATTTGCATCAACTAATTAAATGTTTATTTAAACAAACTTATCCAAAAGAACTAAGCGAATATTTATTGGTTGATAATAACAGTAGCGATCGCACTGCCATTATTTTAAAAGAAGCCCAACAAACAGCTTCTGAAAAAGGAATGAAGCTGAGACATCTTAGCGAAAAAGAAATTCAAAGTTCTTATGCTGCTCGTAATTTAGGCATTCGTAAAGCTCAAGGAGAAATTTTAGTTTTTACTGATACTGATTGTCGTCCCCAACCAGATTGGTTAGAAAAAATCGTACAACCTTTTAGTAATTTTCAAGTTGGTATTGTTGTAGGTGAAGTTGTTGCCTTATTTGGAAATACTTTACTAGAAAAATATGCCGACCGCAATCAGATTATGTCTCAAAAATTTTTGCTCCAACACCCTTTTTATCCCTACGGACAAACTGCTAACATTGCCATTAGAAAAGAAGCTTTTGTAAAAGTAGGATTATTTCGTCCTCATTTAACTACTGGTGGTGATGCTGATATTTGTTGGCGTATTCAAAAAGAAACTTCATGGCAATTAGCTTATGCACCAACTGCAATTATTGAACATCGCCATCGTTCTAATTTAAAAAATTTTCGTAGTCAATTTCGACGTTATGGAAGTTCCAACCGCTATTTACATGAACTTCATGGTGTTAATTTAATGAGAGAATTAACTCCTCAAGAAATCTTTTATCGTCTGAGTCGATGGTTACTTAAAGAACTGCCTACAAATAGTTTAAAAGCGATCGCAGGAAAAACACCTTGGATCGATCTGCTCAAAACTCCGATAGATTTGATTGGTTTTCAAGCACGAACCCAAGGACAACAAGAAAGTAAATTACCAGAAGCAGCTAGAAAGATTGAATGGTTATAAAATATAACCGAAATTAAACTCAAAAATGCCAATTTAATTACTATCTGATGTTACGCAAAAGCTATAATACTCGAATGGACAAAAAGCTTTTGGAACTATACAGCGATTATATTATCAGCTCGTTTGGACAGATAACAGCGACAGGATTATCAAGAGTATTAGAAGGAAGTATCAGTCACGATAAAATAACTCGTTTCCTGTCGGCTAAAGACTTAGAGTCACGAGAGCTGTGGAAGTTAGTGAAACCAGTGGTCAGGGAGTATGAACAAGAAGATGGTGTGTTGATTGTGGATGACACCATAGAGAAAAAACCTCATACCCAAGAGAATGAGTTAGTGTGCTGGCATCATGACCATCAAGAAAACCGTTCTGTCAAGGGAATTAACATCATCAACTATGTTTATAGTGTCGAAGACATAAGCCTACCAATTGGGTTTGATGTCGTCAAAAAGTCCATAAAATTTTGTGAGGTAAAAACAAAGAAGGAAAAACGAAAAGCAACAGCAACAAAAAATGAATTAACACGAAATCAATTAAAAATTTGCTCCCAGAATCAACTCAAATACAGGTATGTGCTAGCTGATAGTTGGTTTTCCTCGAAGGAAAATATGGCTTTTATCTGTCAGGATTTAGATAAGCACTTGATCATGGCTCTCAAAAGCAATCGTACCGTAGCCTTGAGTGAAGAAAACAAAAAACAGGGTTGTTTTACCAGAATTGATGAACTCAACTGGTCAGAACAGATCTCAGTCAGAGGATGGCTTAAAGGACTGGACTTTCCTGTTCTCATCTATCGTCAAGTCTTTAAAAACCAAGATGGCAGTACTGGTATTTTGTATTTGGCTTGTAGTGATTTAAACTGTAATGTCCCTCAAATAGAAGCAATCTACCAAAAACGGTGGAACGTGGAAGTCTTTCATAAAACGCTCAAGTCTAATACTGGTTTAGCTAAGTCCCCAACTAAATGTCTTCGTACTCAAGGAAACCATATCTTTATGTCTATCTATGCTGCATTTCAATTAGAGTGTCTGAAATTGAAACACAAGATGAACCATTTTGCTTTGCGCAGTACTATTTATGTCAAAGCTTTGCAACAAGCTATGTGTGAATTACATTTACTCAAGAGTGCGTAACATCAGTTACTATAGCAATTCTATTTAATTTATGAACATAAGTTATTGTGAAAAGTAAAAAGTGAGAAGCGTGCAGCGTCCTGATTATTTTTGCCTAGATAATTATATATATTGATCACTGGCAAGCATTTTTCCTAATCAAAAATGCCTACCAACACTATTTTAAAAATCAGCACTTAAAGGAGTTCTGGGGAAAGGAATTACATCTCGAATATTACCCATTCCTGTCATAAACTGAACAATTCTTTCAAATCCTAAACCAAAACCAGCATGAGGAACAGTTCCGTAACGACGTAAATCTAAATACCACCATAAACTATCGGTTTCCATGTCTAAAGCTTGAATACGTTCTTCTAAAACTGCTAATCTTTCTTCTCTTTGTGAACCGCCAATAATTTCACCGATTTTTGGAGCTAAAACATCCATGGCTGCTACGGTTTTACCATCATCATTGAGTCGCATATAAAAAGCTTTGATCTCTTTAGGATAATTGGTAACAATTAAAGGTTTTTTAAACAATTCTTCGGCTAAATATCGTTCGTGTTCCGATTGTAAATCAATCCCCCATTGAACAGGAAACTCAAATTTTTTATCAGCTTTTTCTAGTAAATTAACAGCTTCAGTATAAGTAATCCGTTCAAATTCATTATTGATAATATTATCGGCTGTCGCTAAAACAGTTTGATCGACCCATTTATTAAAGAATTCCATGTCTTCTGGACAACGATCCAGGACATATTGAAACATATATTTTAGAAACTCTTCTGCCAAATTTTGATCGCCTTCAAGATCGCAAAAAGCCATTTCTGGTTCTACCATCCAAAACTCTGCTAAATGTCTAGAAGTATTAGAATTTTCTGCACGGAAAGTAGGTCCAAAAGTATAAACATTTTGAAACGCCATTGCCATAACTTCAGCTTGTAATTGTCCACTGACAGTTAAATAAGCTGGTTTGCCAAAGAAATCTTGACTATAATCAACTTCTCCTTGAGGGGTTTTCGGAATTTTATTTAAATCCAAACTGGTAACGGTAAATAATTCGCCTGCACCCTCACAATCACTAGCAGTAATAATGGGACTGTGGATCCATAAAAAACCTCTGTCTTGAAAAAACTGATGAATGGCAGCAGCACAAGCATTACGTACCCGAAATACTGCACCTAAAGTATTAGTACGCGATCGCAAATGACTGATATTACGTAAAAATTCAAACGAGTGACGTTTCTTTTGTAGAGGATAGGTTTCAGGATCTGCTTCTCCATAGACTTGGGCAGAATCAGCTTTCAGTTCAATTCTTTGTCCTTTTCCCACCGATGCGACTAACGTTCCTAAGACTTCTACCGAGGCACCTGTATTAATTTTTTTGAGTAGCTGCTCGTAATCTGGTAAGCTGGCATCGAGAACTACTTGCAGATTAGCTAAAGACGAACCATCATTAACTTCCATAAAGGAAAAGTCTTTAAGTTCGCGTTTAGTCCGCACCCAACCTTGAATAGTTACGGATTCATGTGGTTGACCGTTTTTTAACAATTCTACAATTCTTCTCGTTACCATATCGCCTCTAATATGTTTTACCTAGATTATTTTATCTTTGCTGACGAGAAGACTTCCCCTACAACTCAACTTAGTCAACATTCAAAGTAATTTGCTCATCTTCAACCACTAAAACGGGTAACTGACTCATCTCCAAAACAGATTGAGAAACCGAACCTACTAAAACTTGATCAAACGGGCGATGTCCACGTTTACCGATGACAATTTCAGTAACTTCATACTTTTGTGCGGTAAGAACAATTTCTTCTGGCACTGATCCGAAGGTTGTCATAAATTGATGGCGAATGTCGGCTAAAATTCGTTTGGTTTGCTCCTGCAAACGTTTAACTCCTTGGGGATCATTGACTCGAATCACGTGCAGTACCAATACTTCACCATTACTGCGACGAGCTAATTCTGCTGCTTTGGTCAAAACTTGAGTTGATAGGGAAGAAGTGTCTACAGCAGCTAAAAGAATAATACGCCGATTAATCGAAACTTTAGTCGGATCGACCTCACCTTTTTCAAGCAGTTTGGGAGCAAAAGTTGGAATTGCCCAAGCGCCTAAAGGTGCTGTAACCAAAATTGACAGGGCTGCGATCGCTAAAATTGTGTCTCCTCCTGAAATACCTTGAGTCAATGGAATCGCCCCAATGGCTGCTTGTACCGTTGCCTTAGCTGAATTT
Source organism: Stanieria sp. NIES-3757 (assembly GCA_002355455.1). Taxonomy (NCBI): domain Bacteria; kingdom Bacillati; phylum Cyanobacteriota; class Cyanophyceae; order Pleurocapsales; family Dermocarpellaceae; genus Stanieria; species Stanieria sp. NIES-3757. Next base: position 1,074,737 of record AP017375.1, on the reverse strand, counting down.
CCTGGTAGTAAAAATAAACGTTCTTTCCAAGTCCAGTTACTACCAAGGGTGGAAAGGTACCAACCTAAAGATCTACCAATTAGTGTTCCGATTATCAACACTAGTAAACCAATCAATAAAGTATCGCCTAAAACATTGAGTTGAATACTTGCTCCCAACAGCACAAACAAAATAATTTCAGCAATTGTCCACAAATTGTCAAAGCCATTTCGCAAACGTCTTGCTAAAGGTGTGTCTAACTCAATCAAGAAAAATCCTGTTGCCATGACAGCTAAATAGCCAGAAAAAACAGGAAAATTTTCCGCTATTACTACTAACAATAAAGCAAAGCTAGCAGCCACTAAAGAATCCTGAACTGTCGTTTGAGTCCAATTTTGTTTGGCTAGCAGTAATACTAGTATTTGAGCGGTTACCCATCCCAAGAGTACCCCCAAAACCATTTGGATGATGACTTGAAATGGTAATAACTGCAAAGGACTAAGAGTAATTATTCCTAAGACAGTAATACCTGTCGTCGCTTCCTGGGATAAAAAAGCCAGCAGTAGACTAAACACCAACAAAAGCAGCACGTCAGAAAGTGCGCTCCCTGTTAAAATCGCATCAGGAATTCCTTTTTGGACTCCCCAACCCAAACTTTTTAAGCGCAGCATCCCTGGTACAATTACCGCAGGTGATTCTGCCCCAATAATGCAGCCTAATAGCAATCCAGTCCAAAAATTAAATTGGAATAACCAGATAGCAGCAATAGCAATAGCGATCGCTTCGCAAGCAGCAGGTAAAAAACCTAAGCGCAACGCTACAGTTCCCTGTTGAGCCAATTTTTCGCGATCAAGTCCTAATCCTGCTTTCATCAAAATTACCATCACGGCAATAGTACGGAAAGAATCGGCAGCATCTAGAACATCTGAACTAAGAACCTTCGCTACTTGGGAACCTAACAGAATACCAACTAGTACCATACCTACCAAGGCAGGAACTTTCAGTCGTCGAGCAATTTGCCCGACAAAAAAACCGATTAGTAAAATCAAAATAATACTTGCTAACATCACGCTACGTTAAAGATGAATCGATTGAATAACGTGACTTGCAACAGAAAGTTTAATTAAGGGCATCTATGAACCTACCTTTCCGCTACAAGTCGGAAGAGTAGGAGCTATCAGCCTCTTAAGTATTATAAAAAACTCAATAACAAAGGGCGGTTTCGGCAAGCTCCATTGCCATTTCTATCTTTATACCATTTTATTGATGGTAGTGGTAAGCTTTTCAAGTAAATTAAGATATTGGTTTAGGTTGGTACAACATCTCTAACTAGAAAGACGTTGACTAAACTCTTGATGTTCTGGTGAATTCAATCCTTGCTGCAATACTGCCAATACTTGATTCATTTTCCCAGATAATAGTTGAGGCGTTGCTAACCACAAACCAGGAAAGATTTGAGAACGAATAATACCTTCGTCATCTGGTTCTAATTTGAGATATTCTCCTGCTTTTAAACTAAACCAATCTAATTCCTGATCATATACTCGCCAGACAAGATATTCTTGTACTCCATTGCGTCTATAGGCTCGTTTTTTATCATATAAGTCGTAAGTAGCACTACTCGCAGCTACCTCTGCTATTAATTCTGGTGCGCCTTCAATGTAGTCATCTTCGGATATTCTTGCTTGTCCGCCATTAATGAGTAATACCGCATCTGGTTGAGGTTCGTTATCTAAATCTAAACGAACAGTAGCATTATCTCCTAATTCCACACCAGAAGTCGCAATTTTATAAAACCATAGCCAACCAATAATATTAGCATGAGGTTGACCATGACTTCTAAATCTTAATGCTGCTGGCTGGTAGACAACTCCTTCAATTAATTCGACTTTTTTTAGATGAAGCATGGCAGCATAACGCCGTTCAAATTCATCGCGAGTCAAGCGATCGCCGTTTTCTAGAGGTGGAATAATTGAAGTGAGTAGATTAGATCGATCAGCTACCATTATTCTCAATATTTTCTGAGCTATTTAGTCATCATAACTTACAGCAGCTTTCAAAGTAAGTATTATATTCGGCATACTTCATGCTCAATTAGGTAAACTAGATTAACTGTTCCATAACACTGAAAATAGCTTTAAGTTTGTCAATTCAATTTATTGCTCAAACAATTTTTCTACTGAGATTGAAAGATTAGGAAAAGCAATAGGTTTAACTATCCCTTTATTTAATATCAATTGAGCAAGATAATTATTATTTTGTGGGGTAGTAAATACAATTAATTGTTTATTTTTAATATCTAAAACCCAATATTCTTGAATATTTTCTGTCGCATAAATTTCTTTCTTTTTACTTAAATCGTAGGCTAAAGTTGTATCAGAAATTTCAATTAACCAATAAATATCTTGAAAGGTTGGGTGATGTTGAAAATATTTGTTTTTAGGTAATTTAACTATAGCAAGATCTGGTTCTGGTTCAGAATTGGTCAGAGTAATTGGGTGTGCTTCGCGAATCCAAGCTTTTCCTATTAAGATTTGACGTAAATAATCAGCTATACTACCGCCATAAGCTGCATGAATTACGCCTTCTGGACTCATTTCGATTAATTCTCCATCAATCAATTGAATATGGCGGTTCTGTAAAATCCCTGCTTCGATCATTTTGTGATAATCTGTAATCGACCATTTAGCTAAAGAAACCATTTTGCTCTTTCAAAAATATTTTTGATAATTTTTAACTTGAAAAAGTTAAAACTATTTTACTCCTGCTGACGTTTCCAGTTCATAATATCCCAGGTACGTAAATCCCAAGGAGTCACTTCATAACCAGTCAGATTATTACTAAAAGCCACTACATCAGCACGATGAACTAAAGGAATGATAGCAACTTCATCAATTAATAAATCATTCATTTGAATAAATAGTTGGGTTCTCTTTTCCTCATCTAATTGTTTACTCGATTGTTGCCATAAAGCATCATATTTGGGATTACAATAGCGAGCATTATTATCCCCTGTCCAATTATTAGCCTTTTGCGGAATTTGAGCGCAAGTCATAAACTGCATATAAGCACCAGGATCGGGATTAGTATTACCTGAAGTATACATTTGTAGATCGGCATAAAAATGTTCTACTGTATCGTTATTAGCAGGATCGCTAGAAAAATAAACCCCAGGATCGATACTTTTTAATTCCACTCCTATCCCTAAAGATTGCAGATTTTGTTTAACAATGGCTTGAGTTTTTTGACGTAGAGGGTTGACTGAAGTTTGAAAGACGATTTGCATCTCCATCCCATTTTTATCTCTAGTACCATTGCCGTTAGTATCTCGCCATCCTGCTTGATCTAATAATTTACCTGCTTGTTCGAGGTTAAATTCATAACTGGTATTAGGAGAAGCATATTGTTCTGGTGCGACCAAAAAATTAGCAGTAGCTTTTCCTGTAACTCCGTATAATTGTTGAGTAATAGTATCGCGGTCAATAGCTAAATTTAAAGCCTGACGTACATTGCGATCGCTAAAGAAGGGATGAGGAATTTTGACACTAGAACGTTCGCTTTCGGCTGTAGTCTGGTTAGGATCGCTATGATTGATAATAATGCGTTCCATTAAAGCACCGTAATTAGCTACTACTTTTCCCCTTCCAGCAGCTTCTAGTTCTTTTAAAATCGGAGCTTCAACTTGTAAATTATAAGCATAATCAGCATCCCCTGTTTGTAATACTGCCCTAGCAGCGGAAGTGGCATCACCACCACCTTTTAGTTCAACTCTTTGAAAACCTAATCCTTCTGCTTGACGAAATTCGGGGTTAGGTTCATAAATTACGGTATCACCTGGTCTAAATTCTACTACTCGATAAGCTCCTGTTCCTACAGGTTTAAGATTGGCTGGTGCTTCTCTGGCATTAGCACCGTTGTAAGCTTCGTAAATATGTTTGGGAAGAATCATTCCTTCGGTACCGACAAAAACTAAAGCCCAAGCCGGATTAACTTCTTTAAAATTAATTTTAACTGTATGGTCATCGATGGCTTCTACACTTTGAATTACTTCATAAGTTCCTGCTGAAACCGAACCAACTTGAGGATTAGTTATAAACTGATAAGTAAAGACTACATCAGCAGCAGTAAACGGAGTTCCATCAGACCATTTAATTCCCTGTTTCAGTTTCCAAGTAACTGATTTGCCATCAGCAGCTAAACCACCATTTGTTTCTGAAGGAATTACCTCCGCGAGAATTGGAACTAATTCATTATTGTTATTAAAACTAGCTAGAGGTTCTAGAGTAATGCGACTAGCTTCAGCATCTTTAAATCCTGTGGAAAGATGAGGATTCAGAATAGTTGGTGCTTGCCAATATAATAATTTTAGTGTGCTACTATCTCCTCCTTGACTGTTATTAGCTTGAGGTTTGCTACAAGCATTGAGCAACAACGTAGATAAAACAGATAAACAAAACAGGGAACAAAATTTTTGGGCATTCATAGAAATTCAGTTTGACAGTTACCAGTAGGGGCAAGGCAGTGCCTTGCCCCTACTATTAATAAAAATCAGAATGCTAGATTGTACCTTATTCAGTTGAAAACTGTCATATTATTCAATAGCGTAAACATCGCCTTCTTTTCCTAAAGCGAATCGCAAAGAATGACCCAAGTTTTTACTAGATTTAGTTAGAAAAACCAATAAAGCGATCGCAGCTAGTCCGCCTGACAAATAAAACATCGTAGAATAGCTAACGATCAAAGCCAAGGAACCAAGAATGGGTCCTGCGATCGCAACACCTAAATCAAAGCCACCAATACAAATGGCGTAAACTTTCCCTCTTTCAGTGATATAAGAGCGATCGGACATCAAGGCAATTAACATGGGAATTAAGATTCCTGCACCTGTCCCTTCAACAAAAGCAGCTAGAATAAAAATCGAGGGTAGAGTTGCATCTGCGAGTAAAAGCATGGAAATGGTATAACAAATCAAGCTAAAGGTAATAAATAACCCACGTCCCCAAGTATCCGAAGCTTTTCCTACCACTACGCGAGCAATAAAAGATGCGATCGCAGCTACGGCATAAAACAATCCTGCATTAAAATCTAATTTTGTTTCTTGAATGTAGAGGGGTAAAAAAGTTGCTAAGGTACCAAAAACTAAGCCAATTAGCAACATAATTATTCCTGGAATCACAAAAGAAGAATTTTTAATTAGTTCACCAAAACTTCGACTAGGTTCTAATTCAAGCTGTTGATTACTATCTTGAGTCTTTAAATTCAATTCTTCTTTAACTTGACTAGCACAGATTAAAGCAATTAATCCTGCGATCGCAGACACTAAAAATAATGGTGTATAGCCCCATGTAACTTGAAGATATCCTCCTAAAGCCGGACCTAATGCCATACCGATGGGAATTGCCAAACTCATATAACCGATTAATTCTCCTCGTTGCTTGGGTGGAGAAATATCGACCACTAAGGCACTATAACCAGTGGTAAAACCAGAAATACTAATGCCGTGAAATGCTCTCAAGATCATTAATAAAGAAACCGAGTTGGCAACTAGATACCCTAAAGGCGCAATCCCAACTACCGCAGCACCAATTAAAATCGAAATTTTTCGTCCTTGAGAATCAGCTAATTGTCCTAACCAGGTACGAGATAGAAGCAAACCAATAGCAAAACAGCCCATCACTAACCCAATTTGCTGCTTTGTTCCTCCTATATCTTTGATATAAAGAGGCAATACTGGTAACAAAGAGGTAATACTAAACCAAAATAGTAAACCAGTAGTAAATAAGGTTAGTAAATTACGCCGTTTGGTTGGTTCGAGATCGATAAAAACTTTCACAGATTCTTTAGCAAACTTAGGATTCTAGCAATAATAAAGCCAATGACTAAAAGATCATTGACTCTATTGTTAACCTGTATTCATCTTAACGATTCTTAACAAAAAAGCGTTCAACTAAAATTTAAGAGCGATCGCTTTGTAAAATTATTAAATTACGACGAGGACGAGCAATCACGCCTTCTTGTTCTAATTGATTAATCAATTTAGTTACAGTTACTCTAGTAGTGCCAATAATTTCAGCTAACTCCTGATGAGTTAAAGGCAAATCGATTAACTTTCCTCGTTCTACTTCTCTACCAAATTTACGTGCCAGCCAAATTAGTATTTTTAACAAACGGTGATACATACGTTCCGATCTAACTATATATAACAGTTCTTCGGTTTGTTGAATATGGCGACAAATTGAATCGGATAACCAGTCACACTGACGCAGAGGAACACAAATTGCCTCCACAGTAGTTAAACATTCAATTTGATAGGGATTGACCAGAGATAAGGAATGACCGACAATATCTCCTGAACCCCAATAGCCTAACGTTATGGCTGTACCCTCTTCGTTCCAAGTACAAGTTTTGACTACCCCTTGTTTGAGTAGCCAAAAATGCTCTGGTTGCAAGGGCATGAGTTCGCGGGGGCTAAAAGTATGTAACCTCTTATTTGTTTTTGAGGTTTCCTGCATCAGTATCATCAACAGTCTCACTTACAATACTTTCAATTTAAGCGTATTTTGTAAAGAAAAAGTTAATTAATTAACTCAATTCAACACTTTTTTTACATTTTTATGTTGCAATCTTCCAAATAGGTAGTTGAGATAATCTATTTTAAACAAGTATTTTTGTAACAATCTAAAAAAAATATTAAGAAAATCTATTGGGATTAAGTAGACAATTTATTATATATGTATAGATAAGTAAATAAAATCAAACTTTAAACAACGCCAGCGTAAAAAATATAATATTGCTGGTATATAGTAAGACGCACCCAAGTTATATAATTTTTGGGTGCTTATAATTTTTTTATTATATTAGTTGTTGCGACCACGAAGTGCCTCAGCGAAGCTGAGACCGCTACCAAAGGACGTGAACCCCTAGCGATCGCTTTTATTTCTCAAAAAATCCTCTTTTTGATTGTAGTAAGGCGGTTGAACGGTACTACCAATTCCCTGAATAATTCCTTTCCCAATTAAACCAATTCCTCTCCCAATTACTTGAGTCAAAATATAAACTAAACCACGACCAGCAGCAGCTATAATTGAACGTAGTCTAGGAGCGATCGCATCTCTGGTTTCTAAGATAATTGTAGTTGACCAAGGCAATCCTTCTAAACGTTCCAGTTCGGTTATTCGTGGTGCATAAATAAATCGAGTTTGAATCGTTTGTTGTTGTAGTGTTAGCAGACGATAACGACTTTCAAAAATATTTTGAGGATTGTTCCAATATTTTTCGAGACGATATCGCCAAGATAATTCATTACGAAAACGAGCAATTTCTCTAGAACTGCGATAGTTACGATGATAAAGATTATATTTAAATATTTCTAAATCATAAAAGTTATTTAAAATAAACTGCATGACGCTATTAGCAATTTGAATCAATAAATTTTCTAATAAATATTCTGCTCTGATCATCGCTTCAAGAGCTTCAGGTCGATAAGAAATATTATCAATTATCAAGGGTTTTTCCCATAATAAATATTCAAATAGTTCTAAAATAAAAGGATTATCTTGAAAAATGTTTTTTTGAATGAGCGCAAATTCTTGAGTCAAAATTTTGCTCAATTCTTGATCGGTAATTAAAAGAGAATCATCGACATTTTTTTTCCAAAAATCAATCGTTGTTTCTTGCCAAATCAACCATAAAGTTGGTTCAATTTCTTCAAGCAAAATTTCCTTGGTTGATAACTCTTCTAAATATTTAATAATGTGATTAAGAACAATGTATAACAGCTCTTGTTTTTTGGCAGTTCTTAAAATATCAATTTCTAAAATAATTCCCGTACAATTAACTGTTCCCAATTGAATTTGAGCAAAAATATTTCTAAAAATTTGCGCAGCAACAGAATCTCGAGCAATTTTAGCTAAAGTTAATTTAGGTGGTGGTAAAACTAAATTATCTTGAGTTTCTGGCAATGTTTTTGGTAAAGAAACTCGTTCCCCACTAGAATTATATTTATTTGAAGTAAGACGATTAACCAACCAACGAGCGACTAACAATTCTCGCTTGCGACCAGACCAAAATAATCGATCTAAAGTAGATGAATTATGATCTGTTAACTGAGTATTAATTTGATTGATACTATCTTGAATTTGTTGTCTACCTGAATTACCCAACTGAACTAAAAAGTTTTGCCATAAATTAGGAGTAGGAAGATTTTCTTCTTGCCAATAAATTCCTCCACTAGCAAGACGACGTAAGGCAAACACAATTGTCTCAAAATTGCTACCTTTGGGACAGTAACCTCTCACTCCTAATGCTTTAGCGGTAAGTAATGCTTCAGGTTCGGTTACAGAAGTAAGAATGAAAATAGCTACATTAGGATATTGTTGTGCTAATTGTTGGCAAAGTTGTAAAGCAGATAAATTCTTTCCGCCAAAACGACCGATAGCTAATTCTAAAATCAAAATATCAGGAATAAATCCTTGGGTCAATTGTTGTAATAGGTTAGCGATAGTATCTGCTTGAGCAATAACTCGAAAACCAGGGACAGATGCTAAGGCAGTACAAAAACCAAGGCGAAAGATCGGGTCGTCATCAACGATCGATAGTTTAATCTGATTTGGGGTCATTTCTAACCGTCTTGGCACAAGAATTTTATAATATTGCTGAATGCAACCTAGTATAAACAGTAGCCAGTTTAAATCAACAAATTCTCGAAATCGGCTCTGAGTGATTTAGAGTTAAAATAGTAATTATTAAAGATGTGAAAGCTTGAAAAAATAGTATATCACTTCTAGGGATGATTGAAACAGGTTTTTAATTATAAATTTTAGTGGTTTAATTTTAATTAATTAGCTCTACGTTTTTTGACGAGCAGATTTAAATCTACCAACAAAAAAATCTCTTTTTTGTAAATGTTTAGTTTTGCGTCCCGTAACTCGTTTGCGCCACATCTTGAAACTAGAGGATTTCATTTCTTGTCGCATTAAAGCAATTACTTCTTTTTCTAGTAAACCAAATTGAAGTTCAATAGCTGCAAAAGGGGTGCGATCTTCCCATGCCATTTCAATAATACGGTCAATAGTTTGAGAATCTAAATTTGATAAATCCATTTTTAGCCCAAAAATATATAGAGACTTAATCTTAAGATTACTTTATCAAAAAATTAGAATTTGTGTTGATCCAAGTCAACCAGATTAGAGAGTTTGGACTTTTTAGATTGTTATGGATTAATCAATAATTACCAACTAATAAAAACTGGAGTATAAGAAAGCAAATTTTTACTTCTTCTAATTAATCTAGTTCTGACGCGATCGCTTTTAACTGAAGTATTTTTTCTCAGCTTTAATTGCTCATGTTAAGATAAATATTTAGAAAGATTTGTTTAATTAAATAAAAAAGCATTTTACTAAAAAAATCTACCTAAAGATTGAGTGACAAATACCAAAAATTAGTTTACCGAAACAGAGATTAATCTTTGGCAATTTGTTGGTTGAACAGGCCAGACGCATCAGTAAAAGGCTGACGAGAATTAAGATATCTTGGGAAATAATCTTGGCTGACAAAGATGTTGAATGATCTCAATTACCAAAATTGAAGGTTTGCTTCAAAAGATGACCTAATTTTCTTAAATGCAAAACAGTTGATCCCGTTTTTTTTGAAGTGACTCAATTAAATTTGAGATTCATCTAAAGTTGGTTTACAAATATTTCATTTTCTTGATATATTTACCTTCATTTAGCAAATTTATTTTGCTGAAGGTTAATTAATTTTGACAAATTTTAATACTTTTTAGTTGGAACAAGTCTATTTAGACAGAACCAATTTTGACGATAGTAAAACTGACTTTAAAAAATAAAAAAATTAGTGTAAATGAGAGAAAATCCTTCTCAAGGAGAAAAACTAAGTTTTTCCACCCAATTAGCCTATGGTGTTGCTGATTTTGGTCCTTCGATGGCTGGAAATATTCTAGTTGTCTTTTTTTTCTTCTTTTTGACTACGGTAGCAGGACTACCTGCCAATTTAGCAGGAATCATATTGTTACTAAGTAACTGTTGGAGTGCGATTAGCACTTTATTAGTAGGAGTTTTAAGCGATCGCACTACTTGTGCTTGGGGAAGAAGAAGAATTTGGATGCTTGCCAGTGCGCCAATCTTAGGATTTAGTTTCTTTTTACTGTGGTGGATTCCTCCTAACCAAGACTGGCTGAAGTTTGGTTATTATTTAGCGATCGCTCTCTTGTTTCAGACTGCTGCTAGTGCTTTTGTAGTACCTTATGGTGCCTTGATTACAGATTTAAGTGATGATCATAGCGATCATCTCCGCCTCAATAGTATGCGCTTTGGCTTTTCTCTGGCTGGGTGTATTGGCTCACTTTTATTATCTCAATTAATTGCCCATTGGATTTACAATCCACGACAACAGTTATTTCAGTTGGGATTGATTTGTGCCGCCTTTACAGTGGTATCAATTGTTTCTAGTTGTTGGAAGATCGATGAACATCCTCATACGCCAAAATCTACCTCTCGCTATAGTTGGCAGGGAATCAAGACAATTTTGTGCAATCAACCTTTATTAATGTTGGTAGGAATCTACGCTTTATCTTGGTTAGCTGTACAAATTACTCCTGCGATTTTGCCTTATTTTGTGATTAACTGTCTCAAACTTAACTCTGCTGTAGTTACCCAAGTAGTCTTATTAATGCAAACAACCGCTTTAGTAGCTTTGTTTATTTGGGAACCTCTCAGCAAACAACTAGGTAAAAAGAAAGTCTTTGCTTTAGGTAGCATTATTTGGATTGTGGCGGAGATTGGTTTATTTTATCTCCAACCAGGAGAATGTTTTACGATGTATTCTTTAGCAATGGTAGCAGGAGTGGGAATGTCTACCACCTACTTTATCCCTGCTTCGATGTTACCAGAAGTAATTGATTGGGATGAATTAACTACAGGAGAAAGAAGAGAAGGATTATTTTATAGTATCCTGATGTTTATCTACCAAATTACTTTTGCTGTAGGATTATTTTTCGTAGGACAATGGTTAGATTGGTCAGGTTTTCAAGCTGCAATTCCTGGACCGATTACATTAGTACAACCCCATTCTGCGTTAGTGGCAATTCGTCAGGCGATTGTTATTCTACCAACAACAGCACTGATTATCAGTTTAATCTTGACTTATTTTTACCCAATTAATAGTAGAGTTCATCAACATACTATCGTTAAATTGAAAAAACGTCGTTTAGCAACTTCTACTTCTTCTTAATTAAGAAATAAATTGTCTGGTGTTAAAGCTCATTTTTAGGCGATTAAAGCATTAAATTTTTGTAGTATCCGCCAGGAGAAAGTCCGATTAATAGTAGAATTAACTCATTCAGAATTTTAATTGCATAAAAAAACAGACAGAAGCCTAAATCAATGTAATCCTGCCAAGTTTTTTATCACTTAAATTGAAGACTAGTTAATTCTGATGAATGTCAATCTAATCGGTACAACCCTACGGGGAAGATACTATGTGATCAAACAATTGGGGCGAGGGGGGATTGGCATTACTTTCTTAGCAGAAGATCGACAATGTTTTAATTGTCTTTGTGTCGTCAAACAACTCAAACCCCAAAGAAGCGATCTCGCCAAGGGCGAGGCGCGCTGCGATCGCAACACTTTAGCAATTTCTAGACGTTTATTTGCTGAAGAAGCTAACACTTTAGTTGATTTAGGAAGTCACGATCAAATTCCTCGACTCTTGGCATATTTTGAAGAAAATGAAGAATTTTTTTTAGTCCAAGAATTTATCGATGGTTACGATCTCACCCAAGAAATTATTCCCGAACATTCTTTAAGTGAACCTCAAGTTATTGAACTATTAAAAGATATTTGTAATGTCTTAGTTTTTATTCAGCAACATGGTGTAATTCATCGAGATCTGAAGCCTTCTAATTTGATGAGAAGGAAATCCGACGGCAAAATTATTGTCATTGATTTTGGCGCAGTTAAACGAATTAGTACTCACGTCGCTAACACTCAGGGACAATTTACTCCTGTTACTCCTACAGTAGTAATTCAAAGTCAAGGTTATACTGCGTCGGAACAAATGAATGGTTTTCCAAATTTTAGTAGTGATATTTATAGTGTTGGTATAATCGCTATTCAAGCAATTACTGGATTGTTTCCTAAACAATTATCTTTTGACGATCAAGGAGAAATTATTTGGCGTGATCGCATTCGTTCTGAATATAAATATTCACCAAATCTCTTAACTATTATTGAGCGAATGGTGCGTTATCTTCCTCAAGAACGCTATCAATCAGCTATAGCAGTTTTAGAAGATTTAGCTCAACTGGAAAATAATCAAAATCAACCAGATTTTACTACATTATCACCTCAAGAGAATCAACCAAAACTGCCAGATCTTTCTCATAAAATTTCTCTTCGTTTAATTATTATTGTAGGAACAATTATAGTTATTTTGAGCTTTAGTTTTTGGAAGTTACTAACCCCAGAAAAAACAACTTTTGTCACCTATAGCGATCCAGAATATGGCATTAAAATTCATTATCCTAAAGATTGGTCTGCTGAATCAAGAAATGATTTTTTTACTACAGGAATAGTTTTTACTGCACCCGATTCAGAAGCGCAAGATAATTTTCAGGAAAATATCAGCGTTATGATCGAAGAATTATCTACTTCTTTATCTCTCAGTGAATATACTAATCAATCAATTCAAGAAATTAAAAAATTATCCGACCCTAATTTAATCTCTGCAAGTGTAGCGACTTTAGCCAATGGAGAAGCTAGAAAAGTAGTCTATCATGGAGAAGAAGGGGGAAATAAACTCCAAAGAATGCAAATTTGGACAATTAGAAATAATCGAGTTTATATTATTACTTATACGGCTGAAGCACAAAACTATCAAAAATTTAGTCCGATAGTCAATAAAATGCTCAATTCTTTTGTAATTATCAAATAATTTTAAAAATTAATATTTAAATATCAGCAAAGGACAATCAAGATGGCAACAGGAATGATGATCGATGGCAAATGGCAAAAACAAAGCTATCACAACGATCGCAGTGGCAATTTTCAACGCAACCCAACTACTTTTCGCGATCGCATAACTGCTGATGGTTCGAGTGGTTTTAAAGCAGAAGCTAATCGTTATCATTTATATGTTTCCTATGCTTGTCCTTGGGCGCATCGAACTTTAATTGTTAGGAAATTAAAAGGTTTAGAAGATGTTATTTCTATCTCCGTAGTTCATCCTTTTATGGGTGATGAAGGTTGGACTTTTGCTGATTTTGCGAGTACTATTCCTGACTCAATTAATCATGCTAAATATTTGCGGGAAGTTTATGCCCATGCTGATTCAAATTATACAGGAAGAGTTACTGTACCGATACTATGGGACAAACAAACTAACACAATTGTGAATAACGAATCTCGTGAAATTATCGAGATGTTGGATTGGGAATTTACTGCTTTAGCTACGAAAAAAGTTAGTTTATATCCAGAGCAATTAAAAGATAAAATTAATCAAACAATTAATGCTATTTATAATCCCATTAATAATGGAGTATATCGCGCAGGATTTGCTACTTCTCAAGAAGCTTATAACGAAGCTGTCATCGAACTGTTTGAAAATTTAGATCATTGGAATAGTGTTTTGGGCGAACAAAGATTCTTGTGTGGTAATAGTTTTACCGCAGCAGATATTTGTATGTTTACTACTTTATTACGCTTCGATTTAGTTTATTACGTTCACTTTAAATGTAATCTCCGTCATATTTGGGAGTATGAAAATTTATGGAATTATCTCAAAGAAATTTATCAACATTCTGGAATTAAAGAAACTTGTAAATTAGATCATATCAAGCGTCATTATTATCAAAGTCATCCTCATATTAATCCTAGTGGTATTGTTCCTTTAGGCCCAATTATTGATTTTGATGGGCCTCATAATCGTAGTAAATTTAATTCCAAAGCAAGTTGAGTAATGCGATCGCCTACATTTTGCCAATAACAAAAAGACACAGCAATTTTTTGAGGGCGTAATTCTGGGGAAACCCCATAATGTTGACCACTCGAATTGGATAATTTTACACGGAAGTTTGTGGGATGAAAATTTTCAAATATGTCATCATTGGATTGAAAAATTAATCATACTGACTCCCAACAAACTACCTTTTTACCAACAGATTATGAGAGCTAAAAAGCTTATTCTCTGATCCTGAAGAAGTTTGTTATCACCCCCTGAGACTTAACGCCCCTAGAAAGTGTTTGGTGACACCCCCAGTGCCAACTTACCAGTAAGTTGGCGTTGAGCTTTTTCCCTTAATGGATGATATCTCACACCTTGAGCATCTCGAAACAGTTTTTCTAGACCAAAAGAACGTTGAAAAGCTCTTCCACCAGCAATTTCCATTGCCAAATCCATTGAATTTAATACACTTTTAGCAACTATGGTACGTCCCATCATGACTTGATTAGTAGTTTCCAAACTAGGTTGGTTAGACTCAGAAAGAGCAATCATCTGTTGCAGTGCTAACTTGGCTGTAGCTAATTCATTTTCTAAACCACCAACTAGATAACAGATATGGGAATCATTTTGTCGCTGAGTCGCTTGTTGAACCACTAAGTTTCTCGCAGCTTCGGCAATACCAACGTATACGGAGTAAATAATCGGGATAGCGATCGCTGTAATCAGATGAAAAGCGGGATGCCATTTGCCAGCAGGGCGTTGTAAAGCGATCTTTTGTTCTGGAACAAAAACATTAGAGAGTCGCACATTGTGAGAACCAGTTCCCCTCATGCCCATAGCTTGCCATACGGGTTCGACCGATACTCCTGGTGTATTCATTGGTAATGCGAAATGTAGTACTGTTTTTCCCGCTGTAGGGTCTTCATAGACAGCACTGGTAATTAACAAATCTCCTGCGGGAACACCACTAACAAAACTTTTGCAGGCATTGATGATAAAACCACCTTCAGTGAGTGTTGCTGTTCCCGAACCATTAAGCCAGTCTCCACCGCCAGTACTGAGTAACATAATTTGCTCAACAGCAATGCGACGAAGTAAACCTTCAACAGGGGCGTTTTGATGCTGCCACTTCCAGACATTGACCATTACTTGATGAGTATGCATCGATAATGCTAATGCTGTGGAACTGCAATGACGACCTAAAATACGCAATATATCGCAAATTTCTCTGTAGGTTGCACCCCCACCACCAAATTCAACTGGTACTCCTGCTCTTGTTAGCCCAGATTCTTGGAGAAGAGCAAAATTCTTGGCGACAAAACCATCGGAATCATCGGCGAAAAGTTCTTCTTTGGCACATTGTTCTCCTATAGATTCTGCTAAGGCACGCCAATCAACAGTTTGAGACTGAGGATAATCTTTAAGTTCTAGCATAATTATTTATTGCACTCCATGTGAAATCTTGTGTTGTTTTTATTCTGTGACAGGAAAAATTGTGATACTAGATCAAAATCTGAACCTGAGAAGAGAAAGTTAAAAAAAGAAGCAAAATGAGTAAGAGTTACGGTCAATATTGTCCAGTTGCCAGGGCAGCAGAAGCCATCTGCGAACGCTGGACACCACTAATTTTGCGAGAAATGATGTCTGGTAGTTGCCATTTCAATGAAATTAGTCGCGGAGTTCCTTTAATGTCACGCGCTTTGTTGATTAAACGCTTGAAGGAAATGGAAAATACAGGTCTTATTATCCGTCAAGAAAAGAAAACAGGACAAGGCTCACTTTATCTCTTGACAGAAGCAGGAGAAGCTTTACGCCCCATCATTGAAGCAATGGGTGTATGGGCGCAGCATTGGACAAGCGATCGCTTGACAGCAGAACAACTCGATCCTGAATTGTTTATGTGGTCGCTACGACGAGGTTTTAATTTAGATGCGATGCCTGAAGAAAAAATTGTCTTCCAATTTGACTTGAGAAAAATTCCTAAACAGGGCATCCAACAACGTAGTTATTGGGTAGTAGTAGAAGAAAGAAGGGTTGATGTCTGTATGCAAGATCCAGGTTTTGAAGTTGATATTTTAATTACAGCAGAGCTTAGTGCGATCGTTCATGTGGTAATGGGCTACGATCCTCTCGATTTGGCATTAAAGTCCCAAAAAATCACTTTTGAAGGAGATCGAAAGTTAGTTTCTCAAATTCCGACTTGGTTATATCTTAATCAGGAACGGAGATATCTATCGGGAATTGCCCCTAAAACATTGGGCGAAATGCTTGGCTAAATCAATCTAATATTTCTTAGCTTAAAGCGGACATTTCGCAGGTAGATCAGCAGATTAAATAATATTAAAGTAGAGCAAGATAGGCATTGCTACCCCTACATTTTATTCATAAATTTTATTTCAAATACATAGTCAGTATCATAAGTACGGACATACAATTTATCACCTTTACGAATAATATAATCTGGAGCAGTTTTTAAATTAATTTGCTGTAAAACCTTACCGTTATTTTTATCAATTAAATAAAGAAAATCTGGTTCAGCAGTGAAACCATAACCACAGATAATTACTTCATTAATAATTTCAAAATTACCTGCATTACAAACTAAGGGTTGACTACGCCAAATAATTTGATTGTTGTCTGTATTAATTGCAGTGAGATAACCATTCATACCTAGGGAAGATTGAGCATAAGTATTATGGCTATGAGACACATACAAAATATTATCTTCCTGATTAACCCAAGTTAAACTTTGATTGACAAAATCTAGATCGCTTTCTACATAATCTGGTGATAATGAATAATTGCTAAAGTCATAACCAGCAGTAAATTGATGGGAATCTGAATCGTAACTAAATAAATAGCGACCATCTCCATAATCATTACCATAAATTAAAAAATCCTGGTCAGGGTAATGAATTGCTTTAACTATAATAGTATCTCCAAAAGAAATGGGAAGATAATCAGGAAGATCGCCTATTTGATTAAGATTAAAATTGGGAATTTGATAAGTTGGTAAAGATATATTATTACGCTCAAACCAAGCTTCAGTATCAGTAATTTGATTTGGTGTAGTAGAGATTAATTTCAGTTCGATGGAACTAGCTCGATTGGGGTTGTTTTTAGGCGCGTCTTGACGAAAAGGAGGAACTCCTAATTCAATTAAATCAACCTCATTAATATTATCTGTTTCAGTTTGAATATTGTCTGCTCTTACTAAAGAAACATTAAACAGCGAAGAAAATTTTGTTGTAGTCACACTTAAAATTAAACCGAGCAAAACAGTGACAAATAATTGATTAGCTTTCAATAATTTTCTATTCATTACCAAATATCAATAAGCTTAAAATTGTTATAAATAACAAACAACCAATCACAAGTCATCCCAATTCTGATAACAGTAATCGTAGAAGCAAACAGAGATTCGCCTTGACAGAGATTGGCATACTTTTTGAGTAATTATTAATCTAATCTTTAAGACCGAGCTTGCTAACCAAAAGTTGCTTGATTGCGAATTGTAAATAGACAATTAATGATATGATTTAAAGCCGAGATAATCAAAATCCTTCAGTAAATGTGACTCATCGTAATCCTGCACCTACAGTAGATATCATTATTGAATTAAGCGATCGCTCTGAGCGACCGATTGTTCTAATTGAAAGAAAAAATACTCCTTTTGGTTGGGCAATTCCAGGAGGTTTTATCGATTATGGCGAGTCAGCCGAAACCGCAGCCATTAGAGAAGCCAAAGAAGAAGTAAGTTTAGATGTAGAATTAGTCGAACAGTTTCAAGTCTACTCCGAACCAAACCGCGATCCTCGTCAACATACTCTCGCCATTGTCTTTATTGCTAAGGCGACTGGACAACCTCAAGCAGCCGATGATGCCAAAAATATCGGTATCTTTCACTCCTGGGAAATTCCGACTTCTCTGTGTTTCGATCACGATCGCATCATGAAAGACTATTGGCGTTATCGTCATTATGGCATTCGCCCCCATTATTAAAATTAAAAATTTATGAGTAATAAAAAAATTATCCGCACCCAAAACGCACCTGCACCCGTAGGTCCTTATAATCAAGCGATCGCAACTTCTGGACAAATGATTTTTGTAGCTGGACAAATTGCTCTCGATCCACAAACAGGGGAAATTGTCGGCAGTGGAGATGTTGCCAAACAAACTCAGCAAGTCATGAGCAATATCGAAGCAATTTTAAAAGAAGCTGGTGCTAATTGGGAAAATGTAGTCAAAACTTCAGTCTTTCTAACTGATTTAGGTAATTTTGGTACTGTAAATCAAGTTTATGGTCAATATTTCGATGAAGCTACTGCTCCCGCCCGTGCTTGTGTTGAAGTATCCCGTTTACCCAAAGATGTCCTAGTAGAAATTGAATGTATTGCTGTAATATAGCGTTCTCAGCTTTAAGCATATACAGTCAAAACCTCGACTTTGTTAATTGTTGATAGTTGATTATTCATCAACAATCAACTATCAACCCCGCCGAAGGCGCGCTGCGCGACCAACGCTCAATCAGTATCGAACGGATGTACCTAATATAAGTAAGAACTGTTATATCAATTTGTTACCAACTGGTTCGCTATTAACAAAACCAGCAATATCTTCTGGGTACTCAAAGTTATCGGGAATAATATCTAAAATTTCATCAAGATTAGGCATGGGTTTTTCCTTCTTTACAATCAAACAATCTCCTTCAACAACCAAACTGACCTTACTATTTTCAGTAATTCTTAAATATTCAGCGATTTGGTAAGGAATCCTTAAACCTAAGCTATTACCCCATTTTTTAAGCTCTACTTGAATTTTCATTTTTGCTCAATTGAATCTTTTGATAAATTTAACCAATTAAAGATAAAAGAAACTTATATTAATCTTGGCTTGTCATCTTCTGAACTTATGTCTAGACTAAATATAGTTCAACTAGATCAGAGTTAAATAAACATCGATATGTCAAGCTTAACAGAGAAAAAAAACAATAAATTTCCAAATCCCATCCAATTCATTCAAAAACAGTTTGATAACTTAGAAATTCAGTCAGAACAAGTAGCACGTCAAATTGTAAGGTTAATTCCTGCTCAATGTCCTTTTGCCCGCGAAGTTCGTTTGTTTGGTCGAGTTATGTTTCGTATTCCGCCACTGTGCAAACTGAATCCTCTTTACGAACAGTTGATGACTTTAAGATTTCGCGCACTTTGTTTTCTTGCCGATCAATGTGGCGAAGATATTACAATTTACTGTACATAATTATCAAAAGCTAAAAAGCTATTCATTAATACATTAAGAAGATTTAATCAAACAATTTTCCTGTTTTTAAGTCAGTAATTGTAGCGAATATTCATTTTCAATTAATTTACTTCAATTAAAGTTGATTATGTTCGTTAAGTTTTTCTCACTACATCTTCAAAAGTAGTGATAGTCAATCAACATCAACAATTAACGAGCGCAATCATTAAACTATTTGTCACAATAAAAAATTGTTCGCTCAAACTGACTACTATGAGACAACCACCTGGTCCTCCAAATTCTCGCTGGTTGAGAACGTTACGTCTGTTTAAGTTTATTTTTCAGCCCTTAGAATACTTTAACGAAAACTACGATCGTTATGGCGATATTTACCAACTTGGCAGACACACCTCTTCTCCTCTGGTGGTTCTCAGTAATCCCCAAGCAATTAAAGAAGTTTTTACTACTCCATCAGAAAAGTTTGAGATTGGGAAAAATAATGCTGGTTTGGAATTTTTGGTAGGCAACAACTCTCTCATTATTCAAGATGGTGAATTTCATCAACGTCAAAGAAAGTTATTAATGCCTGTTTTTCATGGCGAATGTTTGCAAAGTTATGGCGAACAAATTATTGAAATTACCAAACAAGTAACTAATCAATGGCAAATAGGAGAATTGATTCGAGTCCGCACCTATATGCAAGAAATTACTCTGCGAGTGATTTTACAGATTGTATTTGGACTCAACTCTCAACAACCACGTTACGCACAACTGAGACAACTTCTTTGTGCTTGGTTAGAGATTATCAGTTCGCCTTTGAGTTCTAGTTTAATTTTCTTTGAATTTCTCCGCCAAGATTGGGGTGCATGGAGTCCTTGGGGACGTTTTGTTGTTTTAAGAAAACAAATTAAAGAATTACTATACGAAGAAATTAAAGCGCGTCGAGAACAAACGCAACCAATCGGCAAAGATATTTTAAGCTTACTTCTAGCCACAACCGATGAAACTGGCAAACCCATGAGTGATGAAGAAATTCATGACGAGTTAATCACCATGTTGATGGCAGGTCATGAAACTACTGCTTCTGCGTTAGTTTGGGCATTATATTGGGTTCATTATCTTCCTCAAGTTAAAGAGAAAATACTCCATGAATTAAATGAATTGGGTGAGGAAAGAACTTGGCATCAAATTGTTCAATTACCCTATCTCAACGCTACAATTGCCGAAACTTTAAGAATTTATCCGATTACGACTGGTACATTTACTCGGAGAGCCAAAGCACCTTTGCAAATTTTAGATTATCAGTTTCCAGCAGGAACTGCTTTTGGTATTTCTATTTATTTAACTCATTGGCGAGAAGATCTTTATCCTCAACCCGAACTATTTCGACCAGAACGTTTTTTAGAAAGACAGTATTCGCCTTATGAATATTTGCCTTTTGGCGGTGGAAATCGTCGTTGTTTGGGTTCAGCTTTGGCACAAATGGAAATGAAGCTAGTCATTGCAACCATCTTATCTAATTGGCAACTAGCACTAACGAGTAATCAACCTCTCAAACCAGTGCGACGAGGATTAACTATTGCTGCCCCTAGTAATTTTAAGATGAAAGTATGTGATCGCTCTATGCCTCAGTGAGATTATGTTTAGCAATATAAGTTTAATTACTCTAGTGATTTAAAAAGATAGTTATTTTGGGGAACTTTATAAATGTGACCTCAAATTTTTTAAATTAACTAGATAATAAAAAATACCAATGAGTGAGCGTTTAATCGATCTAGATGAATTAGTACTTCGTTGCCAAGACCAAACTACTAAAGATTATATTCAAGAAGCAGTTTCATGTTATCGAGCAGGTGCTTTTCGTTCCTGTATTGTCTCAACTTGGAATGCAGTAGTTTTTGATTTTCTACACAAATTACGTCAACTCGAAATAACTGGAGACAATCAAGCAAGAGACGAGCTAAAAAAATTTGAAAGTCTTCGTTCAAAAGATGATAAAAGAAATTTATGGCAGTTTGAAATTGATATTCCTAAACTTGCACAAGAGAAATATGAATTTATTTCATCAATAGAACGTCAAAATTTAGAAAGATTAAATCAAGATCGTAGTCTCTGCGCTCATCCTTCTATGCAATCAGTAGAAGAACCTTTTCAAGCTACACCAGAGTTGGCACGTTATCACTTAAGAAATGCAATTATAGATTTTTTGCAACATCCACCTGTTCAAGGAAAAGCTGCACTTGATCGGATTTGGGATACTATAAAATCGGAATATTTTCCTAGAGATAATATAGAACAAGCAATCCAGATTCTGTCCAGTTCTTTAGCTCGCGCTCGTAAATCCTTGATTAAAAGTGTAGTGATTGGTTTAACCAAAAGTTTACTGCATGACAACAAACCAGTTGAAGAACAAGCTCGTATGTATACTGCTCTTGAAGCTGTATCAAAGCTTCATTTTAGGGAAGTAGAGGAAGTTATTAATAATCACCTTTCTAAGATTATTGAATCTGTACCCGATCAAAACTGGAAAAAGGTTTTTGTCTATTTACGTCGAATGAAAGCATGGGAATCTTTGGATCGAGGACAACAGATCAAAGCCAAAAATTGTATAGAACAAATTGACGAACTTGACCAAGAAAATTCATTGATTCTTCTTAATGCTTTGGGAACTTCAGCAATTAAAGGATTGGCACTGGAAAAAATTAATAAATTTGATGATGAAAATTTAACTCCTTTAATTAAATTAATCTTTGAATATCAAGACAAAATTAAGCCAGAAAATATAACTAGTATCCTTGAAAGATATATACCTTATGTCATTGAAAAGTTTACCAAATCAGGTAGTTTTTATACATCTAAAGTTTATGGAGAACAATTACTTTGGTTAGCAAAATATTTGACTATTGAACAAATAAAAACCATATTAAACGTATTTTGTGAAAATGGCCAGATTTATGGAGCTGATAAAGAAATTCCAGAGATTATGATAAATTTCTTTCAGAAAACCATTCAATTAGTCAATCCTGTTAAGGAAGAATGGTTATTAGTTCGGCAGACAATTGAACATCGAAGAAATTATTCAACTTTAAGGAAATTGATCGACGAAAAATTTCCTGATTCTTCAGAATTAGACTCTAATGAGTTTTCTATTTTAAATATTGATAGTGATTCGCAAAAACTAAATTAATCAGGACATAAAACATTCATAAACAAAGCTTACAATCCTGATAACAAAAAACTTTCGACTGCTACGAAATGGCACTAGCTATTTAAGACACCTTTACAGGATAATAGAAAACGTGACTCTGCACTCCTCGCTCTCAAGGAAAATCAACTCCAGTGAAAAAGTTAATTAGCGGTCTTGATAAGTTTCGTCATACTTATGTACCTACCCACCAACAACTTTTAGCGCAACTTTCCCATGGTCAAAAACCTAGAGTCCTTTTCATAACTTGTTCTGATTCTCGAATAGATCCAAACCTCATTACTCAAACTGATGTAGGGGAACTGTTTGTGATTAGAAATGCAGGTAATATTATTCCTCCCTATGGTGCAGCTAACGGAGGTGAAGGAGGTACGATTGAGTATGCGATCGATGCACTGGGGATTGAACAAATAGTAGTGTGTGGACATTCTCACTGTGGTGCCATGAAAGGATTGCTTAAACTCAATGAACTACAAAAAAATATGCCTTTAGTTTATGATTGGCTAAAGCACGCAGAGTCTACCCGTCGTTTAGTCACAGAAAACTATTCCAATTATCAGGGCGAAGAGTTACTAGAAATTATGGTAGCCGAAAATGTTCTGATTCAAATTAATAATCTCAAAACCTATCCAGTCGTACAAGCTAAATTGCATCAAGGTAAACTACAAATCTACGGTTGGATTTACCATATTGAGACAGGAGAAGTTTTAGCTTACGATCCAGAGACTCATACTTACGTTTCTCCTCAAAGTCAATTACCTGATTACCGAAATAAAGCTCTTTTCCCAACTGGTAAATTTGAAAGTACTAATGCACCTCCAGTTGCTTGTGGACTATTAAAAAGTAATAAACAATCTTCTCAATCAAACGGTAGTCAATGGTTAGATATAGAGTCAATCGAGCAAATTAGAACGAAATTAGAAGCATTACTAGCTAAAACTCCTAAATCCTCAACTGATGCAGCTAAAGCAATGCGATCGCTTGAAGAGTTGTTTAATGAAGCTCGTCAATCAGGAATGAGTCCTAATGAACTACGAGGTTTTCATTACAGATTTTCTGAACCAATTCAAATTTGGGCAAGAAAAATTCATAGCAGATAAATTATTAGTTGTTGACAGGATTTTGTTGCCATTCCGATAATTCTCTGTCGACTGCGTATTGCCAATTTTTAGAAACTAAAAGTACATTAACATCGGTTTTTGATTCTGAAGTAGGAATGTAAGCATAGATCGATTCTTCGTTGAGACTAGGTTTTCCTAAAAAGATTTCCTGCTTTGTTTGATTTTTTAACTCAATAATTATGTGAGCAACGGGATTATTTAAACCATATTGACCTAACTGAGACTGAGCAACAGTAAAACTGCGATCGCTTTTTCCTTTGGCAATTAAATCTAATAAAAAAGCTATACTTGCATCACTAGCAGGAACATTTTGAGGTTGTTTCATCTGCCAGGGTTGTTCATTGTTTCCTGTGCGTTCAAATTCTAAAGTTTGGGTTGGTTTTTGAATAATAATTTTATTAATTTCTATTTCGGTAAAATTGAAAATTTGCTGTTGATTTGTTGCTGAAATAGTTTGTTGTTGTTCGCCTCTAATTTCATAAAAATAAACCCAGCTACCAAGAATAGCTGCCAGGATAATTAATAACCAAGTAGTTCCTTTTAGTTTCATAGATAAATATTTTTATAGCGTTTCTCACCTTAATTAAATACGGTTAAAATTTTAGTTTGTTGTTGATTGTTAATTGTTTGTCCACAGATAAACACAGATGGAGTTATCGATTGGTATTATTTTGTTGTTGATAGTTAATTGGTAACTGGTCACTGATAACTGAATAACTGTTTATCTTCTGCGCCACCAAGTAAAAATTGCCAAACCTAAAGCAATCATTGGCATAATTAATAAAGCCATTAAACTAATAGTTTTTGCCTGTAAAGGAGCAAGATTAATTCGACGATTAGTTTGTTCTTTGGCACTAATAGATAGCGTTTGTTCATCTTCTCCTGCTAACCAACTAATTGAATTAAGTAAAAGATCGCTATTTAATTGTTGTTGCAACCAACCATTAGTTGCAAAAGTGTTACTTCCAAAAATTACTAAGCGGGATTCTTTGGCTTGAGCATTTTCTTGACGACTAAGGGCAAAAGCTAAATCTAAAGGTCCTTGAATATCTGTAGAAGCATCAAATTGAAGTTGTTGATTTGATAAGTCACTTTCTGCCCAACTTTGCTCATTAGTAATGACTAAAGATGTTGCTATTATTCCCTCTTTTGGAACTATTTTTAATGGTCTAGATTCAGGAAAAATAGCAATATCTTGATCAAAATCTTGAGTAATAGGATGTTCTCCATAATTATTAATTATTGGTGCAGCAGGACCTAATCCTAAAACATTTCCAGCACCAGAAGCATCAATAACTAATCGATTATCTAATTGAATGCCCCAATCATTCAAAATAGGGGTTAAACCAGGGTCAGTTTCAGGTGGCAGCATTAATAAAAGACTACCGCCATTATTTAAATATTCTTGGATAATTTTGACTTCAGCAGGAAATAGTTTTCTAGTTGCACCTGCGATCGCGATTACGTTAGTATTTTCTGGTATTTTTCCACTAGTTGCTAAAGTTAATGGTTGGACTTGATAACCCCTATTTTCTAAACTTTGAACTGCTTGAGAAAGACCACCTTCAATGTCTTTTAATTGTGCTTCTCCATGTCCTTGAAGAAAATAAAGAGTTAAAGCGCGATCGCGTTGAATTTTTTCAATGGCATTAGTTAATTGTACTTCGGTTAAATTATTTCCTGAACTAGGATCTAATGTTTGGATACGTTGTTTTTTATCGCCATACTCTAGATATACTTCGCCTGGAGATTGAACCTTAAATTTACCTTTGGCTAGTTGAAGATTTATTTCTGGATCGACAACTTCAAACTGAAAATTTTGGCTATAGCGACGATAATTTTGCAGTAAAGATTCAATTTCTGGCTCAACATTACGATCAAAAATCCAGACTTTAAGAGGTTGAGATAAATTTTGGACAATAGCTTGAGTTTGAGGAGATAAAGTAAAAATTTTATTTTCAGTTAAATCGAATCTAAAAGAATTACGAATAGCAATAAAATTAATTAACCCAATAATCAGCAAAATTGCTGTAGTTGCAATGAAGGCATTTGTCCCTACCTGCATTCCTCGCTTATACCAAAAACCGCGATTTGCTTGAATCATTAAACCCAACCAAACAGCAATTAAAACCGCGCCAGCAATCAATAAACCTAGAGGTAATAATGACCATTGATTAGTAACTAAACCAATAACTAATCCAGCGACAGCTAAAATTAAGCCAAAGAATAAGCACAATTTATCTAAGATTTTTTTCATGGGTTAAGCTGTTGTGAATTTTGTTTTTAGCTAACAAATAAATTTCAATTTATAAGTAGTCGTGCCAAATAATTTACATAGTTAAGAAAGAGAATGGGGAATAAAAAAGTATAATTAATTTTGTCTAGGTACTTATTAATTGCGAGTAAACCTTAATAATTCGATTGATTGAGCAGTTAAAAATACTCCTAAGAAAATATAGCTACACAATAAAATTAAATCACTAGTATCACAAATTCCTTGAACTAAATTATTATAACTTTCTAATAAAGAAATATATTTTAACGCATTGCCAAACGTCCCACCAATACTATTAGCAATTAAATCGATAATCCAAAGAAATAACACTAAAGTAAAAGTCAAAATAGCAGCAATAATAGAGTTATCTGTCAGGGAAGAAATAAACATTCCTAAAGATAAAATTGCTGCTGCTAATAAAATTAAACCCAAATGAGCTAAAAGTGGAACAGCAGGAGGAACGGCAGGATTAGCAGCACTAAAAGCGATCGCTTCGTATAATAAAAGTGGTAAAATCATCACTAAAAAAAAGGTCACTACTCCTAAAAGTTTGCCTAAAGCAACTACCCAATTTGTGACGGGAGATGTAGCTAACAATTCAATCGTGCCTCGTTTTCTTTCCTCAGTATAAAGATTCATAGAAAGAATAGGTAAAATAAATAAAGATAAAGAACCTATCACGGCAAACAAAGAATTTAAAAAGACATAAGCTACATCAATATCGGTAGGCATTCCCATCTGTTCACTAACAGCTACTTGTTGAATAATGCCTTCTTGTCCCAATAAAAGTTCGACAAAAAATAAACCAGAAAGAAGCCAAAAAACTGCTGTAACAATATAAGCCAAAGGAGAAACAAAATAACTTTGTAATTCTTTTTGGAAAATCGCAATAATATTAGCAATAATCATAATTAACTAGAGTATTCCTACTTAAGTTTGAAGAATCAAGAGTAAATTTTTTGGTTGATAGTTGATAGCAATTAATAATTAACAATCAAGAAAAATCACATCTTAAGACATATTTCATAGCCCATGAAAACACTAAATTGATTTACTCTTCTTCCTCAAAAGGTACAGTTAAATCTTCAGTAGTCAATTCTAAAAAGACATCTTCTAAAGAAGGACGAGTGTAGCGCATTTGATACAATCCTAATCCTTGATTAACAATTGTCGCTGCAATTTCTTTACCAGGTTCAGTATTTACCTGACAAACAATCTGAAGTACATTACGATTAGGTTTAACTATTTCTGGTTGAATCACTTTGACCTGACTGACTCCAGTAATTTCTGACAACAAAGGTAAAATCAGATCGAGATTGCCTTCAATTTCCACTTCATAACCAGAATTACCTTGAAGCTGTTCCATCAAATTGATCGGAGTATCACTAGTTACTACCTTCCCGCGATTAATAATTGTCACGCGATCGCACGTCATACTAACTTCTGGCAAAATATGGGTAGAAAGGATAATTGTATGTTCTCCTGCCAGACTTTTAATCAAATGACGCACTTCAATAATTTGACGAGGATCTAAACCTACTGTCGGTTCATCCAAAATAATAACAGGTGGTTCATGAACGATCGCTTGAGCAATGCCTACCCGTTGACGATATCCTTTAGATAACTTGCGAATAATAGTCTTACTTTTTTCCTTCAGTTGACAACGAGCGATCGCATTTTGGACTTTTTGAGAACGTTCTCCCGCCGAAATTCCTTTGATTTTAGCCACAAAGTGTAAGAAACTTTCTACTGTCAAATCTAAATACAATGGTGGATTTTCAGGTAAATAACCAATCCTTTTTCTTACCTCCATTGATTGTTGATGAACGTCATAACCAGCAATTTTAGCTGTACCACTACTAGCAGGTATGTACCCTGCTAAAATTCTCATAGTAGTGGTTTTTCCTGCACCATTAGGCCCTAAAAAACCGATGATTTCTCCTGCTGTTACTGAGAAATGCACGTCCTTAATTGCTGTTGTAGAACCATAGATTTTACTCAGATGTTCGACTTCAATCATAAGATTCTGTTGCAAAAATAAATTTTAAATCAAAACTAATAGCTTCTGCCTTTTACATCAAGTTCTGATAATCACTTAAAATAAATTCTCTCCATGTCCCCCAGTCTCCTCGTCAATCATCACCTTTAACTATTCAAGCGAACTTGATCTTACCTCCTGCCTTAACTCAACCAACGTTTTGCAAACTTATACAAGAAATCAATAATTAAAATCTAGAGAAAAGGTTTAATTATCTTGCGTTCCAGGGCAAAATCAAGGAAAAAACGGGTTAAAGCAAAACAAAACAAACTCTCACCAAATAATAAACCCACTAACCATAATTGTCCCGATATAATACCCATTCCTTCCCATAAAGCTAATCCTCTAACAATTCCAAAAGCTAATACTGAACCATCTTTGAGATGGAAGTTATTATCCCCCCGAATAATATAACGATAAGTTACTCCAAACAAAAAACCGCTGATAGCTGCGATCGCTACTCGGCTCAAAAACTCTATCCCCAATGAGACTGTGAAAATCTCTAACTGTTCCCCTTGAGATAATAGAACAATTGTATTGAATAATTGCATTCCCAATTCGCTCATCGAAAAAGCGATCGATGCTAGTACACCTGCTTTGCAAGATTCTATTCTTTCAGTTTGTAAACTAGGCAAAGTCACCACCAAAAAACGTCAACAAGGCGATTAGAGATGGCAAGCGGGGCATACAAGATGCGAAGCTGCGATCCGCACCCCTTAGAAATTTCGCCCTCTCTCGTCGTCAATTACAAAGTATGATAGATTTTGTATTAGTTTGATTAGTTTTATTAACAAAAGAAACATACAGATATGGATATTTTGACATTAGGTTGGGTCAGCCTGCTCGCTTGTTTTACTTGGTCTATTGCAATGGTAGTTTGGGGTCGTAACGGATTCTAAGTTGTGGAAACAGCATATTTAGTTAATATTCTTTTTTTGACAGCTCTGGCACTGCTCATTTTAGTCAGTGGAGGGATACTTTATCTTTCTGCGATCAAATGGCAAGATCGTCGTCGTCAAAAAAATGATGAACGTTTGAATCGCTAATAGTAGTGACTATTTTTTCAATTTTGAGCAGTTTTACCTAAATAAAACCACAGTTTAATTTCGGAAGTGGTTATTAGTAATTGTCGCTGCTTAAAAAACTGTTTATAAAATAATTATTCAAAGAAACTAGAGGGTGTTAGGTATAACTTAACGCTCTCTTATTTATATTGTTGATAATCAAGATTCATTGAGTTACAGATTAATTATTTTCCAAGTTCTAACTTGAAATTTAATTCATTAGAAACCACAGATACTTCTTGCAAAGTTAGTTTCAAGAATAAATCGGAAGAAACAACCGTGGCAGCAGAAGCAACCACTCCTTTACCCTGAGAACCTATACCATAGCCAAAATTAAATAGCCAACGATGTTGATGATTACCAAATTTTTCACCTGATGCGACTTGCCAACCTGCAATTGTTAGATACTCATCATGATTTTTAATTTTACGACTTTCGTAGTTAGCAAAAACAGAAAAAATTAAATCAGAATTTTGTAGAGTTAAAATATCATAACTCAATTTCGAGTTGCTTTTGAAGGTATTGTTAGCATAAGCTAATTTTAGATTGCCTAATTGAGAATTAATATTCCACTGCCAACTATTATTATTATCTAGTCCCGCGATCGCATTAAGAGCAAAATAATCATTTTTGACAGCAAATTTAATTCCTGCTGCCAGAGAATCTTTTTTACTGTTACCATTGGCTATCAAAGTTAAACCAGAAACAATTCCCCATTTGAGATCGAAGGTTTGTTTCTGGCGATCGGTATAATAGTTTAAAATAAAATTTTTAGATTTAATTCCTGCTGCCAGAGAATCTTTTTTACTGTTACCATTGGCTATCAAAGTTAAACCAGAAACAACTCCCCATTGAAGATCGAATTTTTGTGTTTGTTGTTCGGTATAAAAGTTCAAAACAAAATTCTGAGATGGTTTAAAGTTGAGGTGAGAACGTAACTCAATACCTTCTTTTCCCGTCATGACTGAAATATTGGTTTGCAGAGGTAAGTTATTTGGTTTATAAGATAATTGACTAAAACCTGAAAACAAATTGTCATAGATAAAACCAACACCTAAAGTAACGTCTTGAGATACTCCTTGTTGAAAAGCAATGCCACCGCGAAAATCACCAAATTCTCCTAAAACATCAGTTTTTTCGACAAGATTTTGTTTACCTCCACCAGAAACAGTCAAAGAAGCAGTTCCCTTTGGCAAAAGAGAAAAAGCCTGATTAGGCTGGGTTGAATTATGATTGTTTCCGGTTCCCCAAGTCTCAACGGCAGTTAAACCCCAATATTTACTCTGATTTTCACTAGGCCAAAAAGTATTTTGAAATCCTAAAACAAGATTGCCTTGTTGTTGGTGATGAGTAAAAGGAGCATTTTCTAAAGATAAAGGTTTAGAATCAGAAATAATTAAATTAGAACTTAAACTATTGTGATTTGTAGACCAATTATCTATACTATTTATTCTATAAATGTCTTTTGTGTTATTAATCGATAGAAAATATTTAAGAGTGGAAAAATTTAAATCTAAACCAACAGGTAAGACTGAGTAATTTTGATCGCTCAGTAATTTTGCGGATAAAAAGATTGGCTCAGTTGGTTTTGATTGTTGAGAATAAATTGGTTCCGCCCAAGCAGGATAATTGAAACAAAGGCAGCACAAAATACTGCCAGAGAGAAGCCTGGTTAGTATAAGTTTCATTGTTCTCTATGGCTGTGTGAGGGAGAATTTGTAAATTAATTCGGAGCGGAAAAAAAACTTAAGTTTTGCAATAATCCTGACGATTTATGCAGGTGATTTATGAATTTTTATTTCAAGAAAAAAGCTAGACCTCCCTAAAAATAAATTTTGTATTTTTTTAATATTTGCTCAAATTTTCTTACCTACTTTTTTATTTTATTGTGCTTTCTTTTGAATCCGCAAGAATGAAGGTTGCGTTAAGAATCTGTTTTAATAAGTTAAAGATTCTATAAACTTTGCTCAAAGCCAAATCAAGACTATGAAAAAAAGAATGGTATTTTCTAATTCCTGGGTGAAATCTCTAGGTTTGTCAGTCTCTTTAATACTTAGCTGCGGAGTAAACAATTTAGTCCGAGCAGAAAATTCTGTAAATGCTCCAGCAGCACTACAAGAAACGATTACCAAAATTGACATGGCTGCTAATAACCAAAATTTAGAAGCAGTAATGGAATATTACAGCCCTGATTTTACTAATACAGATGGTTTGACTCCTACTTCTCTCTCTCAAGCCTTAACTTCTCTATGGAAAACTTATCCTCAATTGCAATACACGACAGAAATTAAATCTTGGGAACAAGCAGAAGATCAATTAGTAGCTGAGACGATAACCACAATTCAAGGGACAAGTCAATCTCAAGGCAGAACGATGAACCTCAATACAACTCTACACTCTCGCCAGTATTTTCAAGACCAAAAATTAGTTCGTCAAGAAATTCTGTCCGAGCAAACTCAAGTAACTACAGGAGAAAATCCTCCAGTGGTAGAAGTTATTGCACCCGAAACAGTCAAAGTAGGAGAAAAATATAATTTTGATGTAGTCGTTACTGAACCTTTAAAAGATAAAGTTTTGTTAGGTGCAACAGTAGAAGAACGAACAGCAAGCGATCGCTATTTAAATCCTAGTAATCTTGAACTAGAAGCATTACCTGCGGGTGGAATTTATAAGTTAGTAACTGCTCCTCGTCTACCCGAAAACCATTGGTTGTCTGCTATTTTAGTCAGAGGTGACGGAATTACAATGATAACCAAGCGAGTCAGAATTGAACCATAAATAATTACTAGCCAATTTGGCTTTCTCAGCAGATTTAGAAAGCCGATTGTTGCATTTTAAATAAATCCTGTATAATAGAGAGCCGTGGTCAAACACCCTTATTTTTTGCTCTTTGGGTACGTAGCTCCATAAATAGAGTAACTACCTTCTGATACAATAATTTCTGTTTGGGTGCATAGCTCAATGGATAGAGCACCGCCCTTCTAAGGCGTAGGTTGTAGGTTCGAGTCCTACTGCACCCGTACCATAGTTTATATAGTG
Source organism: Stanieria sp. NIES-3757 (assembly GCA_002355455.1). NCBI lineage: Bacteria > Bacillati > Cyanobacteriota > Cyanophyceae > Pleurocapsales > Dermocarpellaceae > Stanieria > Stanieria sp. NIES-3757. Next base: position 1,042,819 of record AP017375.1, on the reverse strand, counting down.
CATAAAAGTTTTATCTACAACTTAACACTCGATCAGGGTGTTAGATGCTCAAAATTCGCTCAATAACTGTTACTTTAGCCCTACCTAATCATGTAAAGTGATCAATTATTGGGCTTTAAAGACAGATTGTTACTTAATTCAATTTAAGCTTGAAGAAAGCTAAATTGTGTTTTTATTACTCCCAAAAAAACAAACCAATTGCACCATATTTGAGCTTACTTTTCACAGTTGATTAATGCTTTTAAAAGGTTGCTCGTCAATTGAACAATTTAAACAAATCTCAATCTTTCAAGATTTAGAAACCGATCAATTAGAAAGTCTGATTCCTTATAGTTACATTAGAGAATATCAAAAAGATGAGATTGTGATCCAAGAAGGCGATCGCCTTCCAACTCAACTTCATGTTTTAATTGAAGGTATTCTGCAAATTAAAAAAACTGCAACTAATGGCAAGGAAACCCTAGTCAGATTAATTCCAGCAGGAGAAATTTTTGCTGCACCTGCGATATTTGGTAATGGTATTTCACCAGCAACGGTAGTGTGTCAAGTAGACTCGCAAGTTTTAACTATCGAACGAGAAGCTTTATTAGAGGCAATTCGCCATACTCCAGAAATAGCCTTACGAATACTAGAAGTTTTTAATCAACGTTTGCAACAACTTCATAACACAGTACACGGACTAATTTCTGAAAGAGCGATCGCAAGATTAATTCGTTTGATTCAATATTATGCTCGTCGGGATGGTACTTATTCAGTTGAACAAGGAGATTGTTTGAATGTCAAGATTTCTTATTATCAATTAGCTAGAAGTGTAGGGATTACCTATGAGGAATGTGTTCGTTTATTTAAAAAAATGAATCAAGTTGTAAGTTATCAAAGAGGTGGAAAAATTGTGATTAGAAACTGGCAAGAATTAGAAAAAATTGCTGATAGCAACGAAAATTAATTGGTTTTTAAGTATAGCTATTTAGTCATAATTCTTTAAAACTAATGCCTATCCATAGATAGATTTGCATAGAAAAAAAATTAAATATGTTTTACCATCTTTTGTAGATTCGGAAATATTTAAAGAATATCAACCAGTTTTATTCATGCCTAATCGTCTTGCTTCAACCCAAAGTTTGTATCTTCGCAAACATGCAGATAATCCAATTGATTGGTGGTATTGGTGTGATGAAGCTTTAAGTAAGGCTGAAAGGGAAGATAAACCTATTTTCTTGTCAATTGGTTATTCTAGCTGTCATTGGTGTACGGTGATGGAAGGTGAAGCCTTTTCCAATGATGCGATCGCAGAATATCTCAACGCTAATTTTGTAGCAATTAAAGTAGATCGAGAAGAACGACCAGACTTAGACAGCATTTATATGCAGGCAGTCCAAATGATGACTGGTCAAGGTGGTTGGCCCCTCAATATGTTTTTAACTCCAGGTGATTTAGTACCTTTTTATGGTGGTACTTATTTTCCTCTACAACCTCGTTATAATCGACCTGGTTTTTTAGATGTTTTACAAGCAGTTTTGCGTTTTTATTACGAAGAAAAAGCCAAACTGGAAAATTTTAAAACAGAAATTCTTAGTCATTTACAACAATCTACAGTTTTACCTGTAGAAACTTCAGATTCTTTAACTAAACAGTTATTATTTGCGGGAATAGAAACTAATACAGGTGTCATTAGTTCTAACGAACTTGGTCGTCCCAGTTTTCCCATGATTCCCTACACAACTTTAGCGTTACAAGGAAGTCGATTTAAACAAGAATTTCGTTACAATCCTCAAGAGTTATCCTGGCAACGAGGTAAAGATTTGGTGTTAGGAGGAATTTACGATCATGTTGGGGGAGGCTTTCATCGCTACACCGTAGATTCAACTTGGACAGTTCCTCATTTTGAAAAAATGCTCTACGATAATGGGCAAATTTTAGAGTATTTGGCTAATTTGTGGAGTGCTGGACATCGAGAACCCGAAATCGCTTTAGCTGTTACAGAGACAGTAAACTGGCTCACACGAGAAATGACTGCACCTGAAGGCTATTTCTATGCTGCTCAAGATGCCGATAGTTTTGTTGATGTAGATGCTATTGAACCAGAAGAAGGAGCTTTTTATGTTTGGGATTATCAAGAATTGGCAAATAATTTAACTGCTGAAGAATTAGCTGAACTACAAACAGAATTTACCGTTAGTCCTAGAGGAAATTTTGAAGGTAAAAATGTTTTGCAACGTCGTCATTTAGGCAAATTATCCGATAGTTTAACCAATGCCCTGGAAAAATTATTTACCATCCGTTATGGTCAATCAAAAACATCTTTAGATACTTTTGCACCAGCCAGAAATAATCACGAAGCGAAAACTAAATCTTGGCAAGGGCGTATTCCTCCAGTAACAGACACCAAAATGATTGTGGCTTGGAATAGTTTAGTAATTTCTGGTTTAGCTAGAGCCTATGCTGTGTTTGGTAATCAATTATATCTAGATTTAGCCGTTACTGCGACCAATTTTATTCTGCAAAATCAATGGCTTGAAGACTGCTTTCAGCGTCTTAATTATGACGGTAAGGCACAAGTTCCAGCTCAATCAGAAGATTATGCTTTGTTTATTAAGGCTTTGTTAGATTTGCAAGCTGCCACTCCAGAAGAAGCACAATGGTTAGAACAAGCAGTCCGAATACAAACTGAATTTGATCGATTGCTGTGGAGTAAAGAAATGGGTGGCTACTACAACAGCAGCAATACTGATGCTAACCAAGAGCTATTAATTCAAGAACGCAGTTATATTGATAATGCTACCCCTGCTGCTAATGGAGTTGCGATTGCTAATTTGGTTCGTTTGGCTCTACTAACAGATAATTTGGAATACTTAGACCGCGCGGAACAAGCCTTACAAGCCTTTAGTAGTGTCATGACGCGATCGCCTCAAGCTTGTCCTAGTCTGTTTGTGGCTTTAGATTGGTTTTGCAATGGTACTGTAGTTAAAACGTCTTCAGAACAGTTATCTAAATTGATTTCTCGATATTTTCCCACCACTGTTTATCGTCTAGAAATTGATTTACCTGATAGTGCAATTGGTTTAGTTTGTCGCGGTGTAACTTGTTTAGAACCAGCCCAAACCCAGGAACAGTTATTGGCTCAACTGGAGCAATTTAATTATTAAAGTTGTAAAATTGTTCTGGCTAAGGTTAAATAAATAAAAACTCCCAGAACATCGACTACAGAAGTAATAAACGGGGCTGACATCAAGGCAGGGTCTAAACCCAACGCACCAAACAAAAAAGGTAAACCAGAACCCGAAATCGCAGCTAAAATCGCGATCGCCATTAAACTAATCCCCACCGTTAGTGCTATGGGCAAACTACCCTCAAGAAAGTAAGCCCAGAAGATCACGGCAATACCTAGCATTACTCCTAATAACACCCCAGTCAATGTTTCTTTGGTTATTACCTGTAAAGCTTTTTTAATTCCTACTGTTTTGAGATTGAGTCCTCGAATTACCACTGTGGACGACTGCGCTCCAACATTTCCCCCTGCGTCAATTAATAAAGGAATAAAGGCAGCTAAGGCAACCACTTGTTCTAATACATTTTCCTGCGCGCTGAGCACAGCAGTAGTACCAGTATTCGCAATTAAAAGCACAAATAACCAAACAACCCTTTTACGAGCTGCTGTCAAAACATTTTTCTAGAAATAGTTATTATCACCAGCTTCTACTCCTCCTAATTTGTAAATATCTTCGGTGGCTTCTTGCTCTACAATATCTAGGACATCATCCACAGTCACAATCCCAACTAAACGATCAGGTACTAATAAAGCTTTTGCTCCTGGGAAGTTGCCTTGTTGTAGTAATGCTTCGAGTTGCGATCTTACTAAATCGACTAGTTCTTGTCGAGAAATACTTGATTGCCGTAAAGAAAAAGGTTGATTCTCAGCCACAAAAAATCTCCTTGATGCAAGTTAATACCAATTTGACCTAGATTAATACAAAAAAAACTATACGACTGAACTCAAAAATTTCTACTTTGGCAAATCAAAAAATTCTTAAACCCCGCATATTACTCAACAAAATTTCAAAAATATGGGTTTAAAGAAGCATATTAACTATTACTTCAAAAAGCGAATTCCTACTTCACTTTATGACTCATAGCTAATCAAATTTGCCGTAGCTATATTATTAACAATAAATATGAATAAAAAATGACAGTGAGTCTTTCTATAGCCTCTTGAAAAGTTATTTGTAAACAACGGTCTAAAATGCGATCGCTAAAAGTTCTCGCTAGTAAAGTAATTTCTGGTATTTCCCTAACAGGAACAGGATTTAAGCTGGTAATCAGTTGGTTTGTGCTAGAGTAAACTTCGATTTCTCCTCGTGTTTTAAAACTAACTATTGCCTGATCAGTTGAATGCGAGTTAGAAAGTGTTGACATATTGTTTTAACTTCTGGCTATCTACATCATCAAATAATGCGCGTCCATGTTTAATTGATTTGGGTAAGTAGAAACTCAAATCAATTTTTTCTGTCTATACTGAGTGAACAAAAAATACTTTCAGCTATGAAAAGGCAACTTACCTACTGTTTATTGATAGCTACTTGTGGAGTCTTATTTTGGTTGGGATTAATTAGTCAAAAACCAGCAACTAGTCTAGCAAAAGATGCTCAAATTCTCCATACTTTAAATCGTCTTAGTTTTGGGCCTACAGTTGAAGAGATTGAGCAAGTCAAAACAAAAGGAATCGAATCTTTTATTCAATCTCAACTATCTCCTGGTTCAATTCCAGAATCATCACAATTAACTAGTTATTTAGGTAAGTTGGATACTTTGGCAATGAGTCCAATCGAACTGTTTCAACAATATTCTCCTAGTGAACTGTTAAAAGATGCGAGAGAGCGAAATTTGTCTAAGGAAGAAATCAACCGATTACGTCGCAAAAGGAAAATTGTTAAAGAACAAGCGATCAATGCTCATTTAGCTAGAGCGGTTAATTCTCCTCGCCAGTTACAAGAAATCATGGTCGATTTCTGGCTCAGTCATTTTAACGTTTATGGACAAAAAAATCTGACCGATCTTTGGATTGCAGATTATGAGAATGAAATTAGAGAGAATGCCTTGGGTAATTTCCGAGATTTACTAGAGATAACAGCTCGTCATCCAGCAATGTTGGTTTATTTAGACAATGAATTGAATACCGATCCTAATAGTCCAGGGGCAAGAGGTAAACATAATGGTTTAAATGAAAACTATGCTCGTGAGTTAATGGAACTCCATACTTTAGGAGTAGATGGCGGTTATACTCAAGCTGACGTAATCGCCTTAGCAAGGATTTTGACTGGATGGGGTATAGATCGTCAACAAAAATTTAGTAGTAATGAGAATGGCTTTTTCTTTTTTGAAAAGCGTCATGACTATGGCGATAAGGTTTTTCTTGGTCAAACTATTAAAGGAAGTGGTATTGCTGAAGGCGAACAAGCTTTAGAGCTTTTGGCTACTCATCCTGCTACTGCTCGTTTTCTTAGTTATAAGTTGGCACAATATTTTGTGGCAGATCAACCACCATCAAGTTTAGTAGATAAACTTTCACAAAAGTTTTTGGCAAGTTCGGGCGATCTTAAGCAAGTTTTAGACACTCTTTTTCATAGCAAGGAATTTAACGATCCTCAATACTATGGCAAGAAATTCAAGACACCATACCAGTATTTAGTTTCTGTAGTTAGAGTTAGCAATATTAAAAATCCCGACTATAAAAGACTAAGAGGAATGTTAAGTCAGTTAGGGATGCCGGTTTATGGTTGTGCAACACCAGATGGATACAAAAATACTCAATCAGCGTGGCTGAACCCCGACGGAATGTTAAATCGAGTTAGTTTAGCAACTGCGATCGCCAGAGGCGTTTTAACGAAAAAAGAGCCTGTTAGTGGGGAAAAGCTAGAAAAAATCATTGGCAAAAGTTTTTCTCAGCACACTAAGCAAGTAATTAACCAAAACTCAGCCAGAATGCGTGCAGCTTTAATGTTGGGTAGTCCAGAAATGATGTATCGTTAATTGAAAATTAAACAGATGATTAATAGAAGAAGGTTTATAGAAGTAAGCACTTTATTGGCAGGAGGAATGATCTTTCCTGTGGGTTGGCATAGTTGGGTAGCTAGAGGAGTTGCTCAAAATATTCCAGACAGGAAAAAGTTGGTAGTAATTCTCTTGCGGGGTGCAGTTGATGGACTGAATGTAGTAGTTCCTCACCAAGATCCTGATTATTATGAAGCTAGACCAACAATTGCCATTCCTTATCCTGGTGAACCAGAAGGTGTAATTGATTTAGACGGTTATTTTGGTTTGCATCCTGCTTTAGCAGATTTAATGCCTTTATGGAAAAATAAAAGTCTCGCTTTTCTTCATGCTTGCGGTTCACCTTTAGAAACTCGTTCTCATTTTGATGCTCAAGATTATCTTGAGAGCGGTACACCTGGAGAAAAAAGCACTCCTGACGGTTGGATGAATCGTTTATTGGCTTGTTTGCCTAAAAAAAGTCCGATTCAAGCCTTAAATGTTGGTAATACCACACCAAGAATTTTGATGGGTTCGATGCCTGTTGCTACTATTGCTCCAGGAAAAGGTTCTATTCGTCCTTTAGCGGTGGATAATGCTATGCTTGGGAATGCTTTTAAGAGTTTATACGCTCAAAGTGATGCTTTAAGTACAACTTATCAAGAGGGTTTGCAAGCTAGAGAAATTATCCTAACTCAACTTAATCAAGAAATGATGTCAGCTTCCCGTGGTGCGCCTTTAGCCGATCAATTTGTGGATGATGCCAAAGAAGTAGCTCAGTTAATTGCAGGCGATGCTAAAACTCAATTAGCATTTATGGCAATTGGTGGTTGGGATACTCATATCAATCAAAAAGAGTTTTTAAATCAATCTCTTAAATCCTTGGGTAAAGGTTTAGCTACTTTAGTGAAAGGCTTGGATTCAGTTTATCAAGATACGGTGATTATGGTGATGTCTGAGTTTGGTCGTACTGTGAAAGAAAATGGTAACGGTGGTACGGATCATGGACATGGGAATGCTGTTTGGTTGCTGGGTGGCTCACTTGAGGGTGGTAAAATGTATGGAGAATGGACTGGTCTAGCAGAGTCTGTCTTGTATCAAGGAAGAGATTTACCAGTTACTACAGATTTTCGTGAAGCGATCGCAACTGTTTTGACACAACACCTACAACTACCACAGTCTCAATTAGCCAAGATTTTTCCTGGGTATCAAATTACAGGATCACTAAATTTTTGGAGTTAGATTTAAATAATTTTATCTGTCCAAATACTTTTATTTTCATCTTGATAAAAGCGGTAACATAATTGCTCATCTTTGAAAGAATGTTCATCACTGACGTGGTGAATAATTTTTTTATCAATTAATTTTTGTCCTAAATTAACTGCTTCTGTTCGGGAAATTTTAAGATTTTCTACTAGCCAATCTACGGCATCATTGCCTAAAAAGCAATGATGATATAATTTCAATTTGGAACGACGAGTTTTAATCTTTACTCCTTGTTTTCCTTTTAGTTGGTCGGCTACTTTAATTAAATTAAAATTTAAAGGATTAGTTTGAATATTTCCCCCTGTTTGCATTACCGTATCGTTAATAGGGTCAAAAGATTGGATCGGTTTAAAACGATTATCTTCAATCCAAAGAGTTACTGCTTTTTTTTCTTTGATAATTAAAGTAGGAATTTCAATAGCTTGATTATCTAAATATTGTTCACGGCATTCTTTAATAGCATTATCTAACTCTTCTTCCAAATAAGATTTTACTTTAATAAAAACATTTCCTTGGTAAGTAAGTCCTGATGCTTTTTTAATTTGTCCTGCGATTTCCGCACTAACTTGATAGTATTGAACTTGGTTTGCATCTAGAATTAACATATTAATAATTTATTTTTTAAATTGTGAAATTAATAATTACTAATAATAATTAATGGTTTTGAGCTTTTCTTTCGATTTCGACAATTTCTGTATACTCAAACTGGTTGGAACTTAATTTAACTAAAGGATAATTAATTCGATTCAATTTTAACCAATCTTCCTCACAATTGGGTTTAGATGAGTTATAGATTAACACGTACTCCTTGCTAATGTAATCTGTAATTTCCGCTTCTACTTCACCACGCCATTGAGTTTTAGTTACTAAGATAACTAATTGATTGGCTAACTGAGGCAGCGATTTGGCTACTTGTCTACGATAAACTTCATCCAAACTGCCAAAAGGAGAATCCATTACAATTGGAAAAGTGCTACTATCAATTCCCATCAGTGTGTTGCGTTGACTCCATTCTCTGACGCGATCGATAATTGCACCGATAAAGGATAAACTAAGAATTTGATTTTCACCAGTAGAAGCTGCGATCATAGTTGGTTGGTCTAAGGTATTGTCTTCTAAAGTTAATTGGTAATCTAAATTTAATTTTGGGATGTAGGGAGTAAAGGAAATAAATTTAAATATTTCTTGAATTTTTTGCTCAAGAGAAACTCGAAATTGCTTTTCTAAACGAAGTCTAACTTCACTCAATCTTTGAATGGCTTCTTGAGTTGCAACAATTCTTTTTTTTGCTAAAGCTTGTTTATTTTCTTTAAGTTTATGTCGTTCTATTTGTTGGTTTAATTCTTCAATAATTTTGTGATCGCTACTAAGTTGTTGTTGATTTACTCCTTGTTCTAAAGTTAGTTCTTTGATTTTTTCTTCAATAAATTCTAAATTTTCTTGATATTTTTGAATATCGCGGTCAGGATAGTTGCGTAGTTGTTTATTGACTTTATCTAATTCGTTTTCGATTTTAGCTATTTCGGTATATTGATGATTAATCTGATTTTGAAGGCGATCAATTTGTTGCCAAAATTCTGTTAGTTGAAGTTCAAATTGATTTACCTGAGTTTCGAGGCGAATTACTGATTCTTCTAAGTCGGTTGTTTCAGATTTATTTAACCAACTATGAACTTGATGATAAGCTTGAGTATCTGGTTCAAGTTTTTCTCCACAAATACAAGTTTCATTTTCTAATAGTTTTTCTAGAAATTCTCGTTTAATGCCACTTGATAATTGTCGTTCAGTTCTTAATTGTTTAAGCAATTGAAAAAATTTATTTTTGGTTGCTAATAAAAAGGCTCGATAGCCTTGATTAGAAACTAATTGTTTTAGATTTAGTTTAGCTTGAATTAAACTTTGTCTAGTTAATTGTTCTTGAGCAACCAATTTTTCTTTTAGTTTTTGTAGCTTTTCTGCACCACTTAATTCAAGTAAATGATGAGTAATTACTTTTTTTTTAGATTCCAATCCTTTAATAGTTTGGATGATTTCTTGTTGACGTACATTTAAGCGATCGCGTTCAGATTCTAGTTGAATTTGTTGTTGTAATAATTTTTTAGTAGTTGAATCTCCAATCGCTTCTAATTCTTCTTGTAAGCTTTTTTTTGCTTTTTTCAGATGATCGATAGCTCGGTCTAATACTTTGACTCCTAATAATTCTTTAGTATCTTCAGCAATATTATTATTGCGATCTGCTCTAAAAAAATGATCGATTCTTTCTCCATCAAAAAAGAAGTATTGATGCAGACTAACAGGTAAAATTCTTTCAATAATATCTTCTGCTGGTTCAACGGGCGGATACCAACGTCCATCATCAGCAGCAATTAAAATAAATAATTTTGTTTGATTAGATTGAAGATAATTTTCTTTATTTTTAGTTGCGTAACCTTTGCGTTTTAATTGATAACGTTTATAGTCATGCTCAAATTGAATTTCTACCCAAAATTCTACTGCTCGATCGCAATCAGCTTCCGCGATCGCTCTTTTATTAATTAATAATTCGGGAGCAGCAAAAGCTGCGGTAAACTTTTCGTAGAGTACCCAAGTAAAAGCATTAAGAAGAGTAGTTTTCCCTGAACCGTTATTCCCGTAAATAACTGTGGTATTTTGTTTACCACCAGCAAATTTAATTATTGGAGTTTTTCCATAAAATTGTCTGAAATTATATAATTGTAAAGCAATTAATTTCATTGAATTACTTCTTTAATAATTTTGAGAATATCTTCATTGATATTTCTCGGTGCTTTGAGATCGAGTCGGTCTTTTTCTAATTGCAAGACTCGCTTGATAATCAATTGTATCTGAGGATCGGCAGTAGTAATTGGTTCTTGAATTTTGTTTAAAGCAGATTTGACGTTCATTTCGTGTTTTTCAATTAATTTAATTGTAGAGACGTAACATGTTACGTCTCTACGGTAACTTTTAACTGATAACTGATTTTAGGGTATTAATAAAATTAGGATAGGAAATCGAAGCAGCTTCAGCACGATGAATAGTAGTTTTACCAATAGCCCTTAAAGATGCGATCGCTAGACTCATGGCAATGCGATGATCGGTGTAACTGTCTACTTCTGCACCTGTTAAAGCATTACCGCCAGTTATTTCCAGACCATCAGGTAATTCAGTGATTTTTGCGCCCATTTTGCTTAATTCGGTCGCCATAACCGCCAAGCGATCGCTTTCTTTGACTCTTAATTCGGCTGCGTCTTTAATAATAGTTGTGCCTTGGGCAAAGGCTGCTGCTACTGCTAGAATTGGGATTTCATCGATTAATCTGGGAATTAAACCACCTGAAATGGTACAGGCTTTTAAATTACTGTATTTGACTCTGAGATCTGCGACGGGTTCACCTGCAACGATGCGTTGATTTTCTTGAGTAAGATCCGTTTCCATCATCTCTAAAGCGTCTAAAATACCTGTACGGGTAGGATTGACCCCAACATTAGTAATTACCAATTCTGAACCAGGTACAATTGCTGCTGCGACTAACCAAAAAGCAGCCGAACTAATATCCCCAGGTACAATTACTTTTTGCCCTGTTAAAGTCGGTTTTCCTGTAATCGTAACGCTATTGGTTTCAGGAGCGATCACTAATTCTGCCCCAAACGCCTGTAACATTCTTTCACTATGATCTCTAGATAAAGCGGGTTCGGTTATTGTGGTTTTACCTTCCGTCATCAAACCTGCCAACAGGATACAAGATTTAACCTGTGCCGAAGCGATGGGAGAATAATAGTGAATAGGTTTGAGGTTTTGTCCCTTTATTGCCAAAGGTGCAAAAGAATTATTTTTTCTCCCCCAAATAGTTGCCCCCATTTCGGTTAGAGGTTTAATCACGCGAGACATCGGGCGCGATCGCAAAGAATTATCCCCAGTCACTACAAATAATCTATCTGGATGAGAAGCTAACAACCCCAACATCAACCGCATTGTTGTACCAGAGTTACCAGCGTCGAGGATATCTAAAGGTTCTTGGAGATTTCCCAAGCCAATTCCCTTAACTATCACTTTTTCGGTATTTAATTCCGAAATTTCCGCCCCCATCGCCCGAAAACAGCTAGCAGTACTTCTAGGATCTTCCCCTAATAACAATCCTTCAATGATAGTTTCTCCTGATGCGATCGCGCCTAACATTAACGCTCGATGGGAAATCGACTTATCACCAGGAATGGTTATAGTTCCTTGTAAAGATAAGCCAGAAGTAGGAGGCGTAATAACTAAATCTTGAGAGTGATTGTTAGTAGGTTGTATCGCGATCGCAGAGTTAGACATAATTAAAATTTAAATAATATCGCCTTCCTTAACCATTGTGAACCTGAGTAGTTGATGGTTAATTCTTGATTGCCTTTTGATGAAATAAATAAGTAGAGATAATTCATAAATTATCTTGGCGTAGCTGATTTTATCAGAAGTTAGAAGTCAGTTTTCAATTTGTTCTTTATTTTAAAATTAAACAAGAGCTTGAACCTGGATTAATTGCTTTTATTGGAAATACTAGAAATTTTGCGAACAATCAACTACCAAAAGCTAAAATCGCGATCGCAGAAAGTTAATCTCAGTTTGATGGCATCAATTACAATCTATCAACTGAAGATATTATTACTAAATTAAAAAGCGAAGTAGAAGTAGTAGAAATATATGTATGGTGGGATTAAATCAACAACAGCGATCGCGCCAGCTTCACTATACCCATCCTACAAATAGTTGGGTTGATCTACTTAAAATAAGCTATTGTTCATTTAAAGTGCATATTCAACCTCTGCTTCTGCCCTCAACGACTGCCTTCTGTACGATTTTTCTCAACTAGACTGCGCGATGGGGAGAACGATAAAATGGCTTTTTCACTACAACCGCAGGATAAGTTTTTCCGCGAATTTCCACTTCTAATTTTTGTCCCACTTTACTTAAAGATTTTGGCACATAACCAAGAGCGATCGCTTTAGCTACAGTAGGTGCTAAAGTACCACTAGTTACTTCTCCTACCATTTCTCTCCCAGAGATAATCGGATAACCATGACGGGCGATATATCTGCCTTCCATCTGCAACCCAACCAAGCGACGTTGTACTCCTGCCTGTTTTTGTTGTTCTAAAACTTCTCTGCCAATAAAGTCTTCCTTTTTATCCAAATGAACTAACCAACCCAAACCAGCTTCTAAGGGAGTAGTAGTTTCATCAATATCCTGCCCATACAAACACATAGCTGCTTCTAACCGCAACGTATCCCTAGCACCTAAACCACAAGGAGTAACCCCTGCCTCACTGAATTTTTGCCACAAGCTTTTGCCTACTTCTGGTTCAACCATGATTTCAAAACCATCTTCTCCTGTATAACCAGTTCTAGCAATAAAGGCAGGTTTCCCTTCAATTTGTACTTGTTGATGTCCAAAAGCTGCTAAAGAATTCAAATCACCATCAACCAAAGGTTGCAAATAATTAACCGCTTCTGGCCCTTGAAGCGCAATGAGAACTTGTTCCCTAGAAAAATCTGTTAATTCAACCGAACTACCTGCTAAATGCTTCAATAACCACTGTTTATCTTTATCTGTAGTAGCAGCATTAACAATTAAGATACCTTGTTCTAAATCTTGTTGTTTACCCTGATAGTAGAAAATAATATCATCAATAATTCCCCCTTGAGGATTAAGCAAAACAGTGTATTGTGCTTGATTGGATTCTAATCTGCTCAAATCAGAAGGAACTAAAGCCTGTAACTGTTTAACTAAATCTTTTCCTTGTAAACCAAATTTCCCCATGTGAGAAATATCAAACATTCCTGCCTTGGTACGAACTGCGTGGTGTTCGTGTTTTAATCCCCCATACTGTACTGGCATTTCCCAGCCAGCAAAAGGCGTAAATCGTGCTTGTTGTTGCTGTGATAGTTCAAATAAAGGAGTACGTAACCAAGATAATGTTTCCATAATTTCAATTCTTCATCTAAAATTTTTGTTAAGCTTAAGGTTTGTTTAATAAAATTTTAAAAAAGTTTAAATTATCAGTATCTCAACCAGCATACACACCACTTCAATTTTGTGAGCATTTTATTTTTAACTTTGGCAAGTTTTAGTAGTTGGTTAATCAGCACTTTAGCAGGAGGTGGCACTCCTTTGATCCTAATTCCTTTAATTGGGTATTTTTTAGGTTCAACTGCCGTACCTCCAGTATTAACTATCGTCATGTTATGCGGTCATCCTCAACGCCTCTTTCTCTATTGGGACAAAGTCAATTGGCGGTTAATGTGGTGGTATTTACCAGGAGCAATTATAGGCGCAATCCTTGGCGCATTGGTCTATACTAAAACTCAAATTGAATGGTTACCGATTTTACTAGCATTATTTTTAATTAGCTCAACAGTTAGCTACGGTATCAAAAGCGATCGCCCTACCTTTCAAGTTCGTCCTTGGTATTTTCTGCCTTCAGGCTTAATTTTCGCCTTTTTCTCGGGATTAATTGGTAGTACTGGCCCAATGTTAAATCCTTTGTATCTCAATTATGGGTTAGTCAAAGAAGAGATGATTGCTACCAAATCTGCCCATTTATTAGTCGTTCATTTAGTTAAAATTATTACTTATGGTTGGTTGGGAGCGTTAAATTTTCATTATTTAGAATATGGGTTACTGATGGGAATTGCTGCTTTTCCTGGTAATTGGATCGGACAAAAGGCATTAAAAAGAGTTAGTGAACAGAGATTTCGTCAGTTATTATTTGGTTTTGTGCTTTTGAGTAGTGTCTTAATTCTTTGGGAACAAAGACAGTTTTTCTGGTTTTGGTAGAGATTTTTGGAGGCACTGAATTGTCGTCACTAGCATAATCAAGATAAAATAGATTTGTCATTAAAATTTCACTAGGCTGTCATCGAAACGTCATATCTTTTTTTTACATTTAAAGGTGTCAGCTCTAGGTACTTCACTCAAAGCTCCTTCAGACTTCCTGGGCTGATTTTCTCCACTATTAAGTTTAGGATTTTTAGCGATTAATTGGCATTAGAGGTGATTTTTAATCAATGAAAAAATACTTTTCGTCAAATTTAGAACCACAAAACCAATCTCCACAATGGCGTAAAGTTCAAACTTCTTTGTCTCTAATGCTATTAGGAGGAGGCTTAGCTTTAAGTGGAAATTATTTATTGAGCATCCCTCGCTTAGATGCGAGTATTCCAGCTACTTCAACTCAAGCTCAACAAAACCCCAATTCTTCCCAACAGATTGCCTCAATTCCTGCCCCAACTAACTTTGTGATTGATGTTGTTAATAGGGTAGGGCCTGCGGTAGTCAGAATTGATTCTGCTAGGACAGTCGAAACTCAATTACCAGAAGCTTTTAACGATCCTTTTTTCCGCAGATTTTTTGGTTCACAATTACAAGGAATCCCTGAGAAGCAAGTAGAACGGGGTACTGGTTCTGGTTTTATTGTTAGTTCTGACGGGATAATTTTGACTAATTCCCATGTAATTGATGGAGCCGACTCGGTTAGTGTTGTGCTTAAAGATGGTCGCACCTTTCAAGGAAAAGTAATGGGCATTGACTCAATTACAGATATGGCTGTAGTCAAAATCCAAGCAGAGAATTTACCTGCAGTTACCTTTGGCGACTCTGATAATCTGCAAATTGGGGAATGGGCGATCGCAATCGGTAATCCTCTTGGTTTAGATAATACAGTTACAACGGGAATTGTTAGTGCGACAGGACGCAGTAGTTCTCAAATTGGCGTTGGTGATAAACGGATCGATTTTATTCAAACTGATGCAGCAATTAATCCTGGTAATTCTGGTGGACCTCTACTAAATGCCAATGGTGAGGTAATTGGTATTAATACAGCAATTATTCAACGCGCCCAAGGATTGGGTTTTGCCATTCCGATTAATACTGCTAGAAACATTGCCGAACAGTTAATTGCGAAAGGAAAAGTAGATCATCCGTTCTTAGGAATTCGCATGGCTTCTTTAAATCCAGAAGTCAAACAACAACTGAGAGAAACTCAAAACCTCGATTTAGGAAATAGAGAAGGGGTATTAATCATCGAAGTACTGCCAAATTCTCCTGCTGCTAAAGCAGGTTTGCGCGGTGGTGATGTGATTGAAATGGTTAATGGTCAACCTATTAAATCTGCCGATCAAGTACAACAAGCCGTAGAAAAAACTCAAGTAGGAGCAAGCTTACCTCTAACTTTATATCGTCAAGATCAAACGATTAATTTAAATGTTCAAGTTGGTTTATTGCCAAGCAACGCTCTTGCTAATAAATAATAATATTTATTTATTATGATAAATAGGTTTAGGAGATGCTTGCAGTTGAATCGGAATTTGTAGGGCAGAAGTTTCTTTTGCCTTGAATAAATTCATGCCTAACTTTTCTAAACTATCCAACAGAGCTTGTTTGATAGTCATGTCTTCAGACTGAGATAACATTAGACAAAAATATTCTTTTAATTGAACTTCTTCTGCTGAAGATAAACGATGATGTACTGCCAAACGAGTTAAGCGATGAATCGCAATCAGACGTTTCAGTGAGTCTGGATGAGTTAGATCCGCTAATAATTGTTCAAATTTTGCTACAGTTGCGATCGCTCTTTGAAAAGTGATCTGCCAAATTAACAACCCTATAGTAATAAAAGTTCCTAAGCCTTGTAAGATCAAACCTGTGGCTAACCAACGATTTTCTGTATCAGCCCAGATCGAAGTTGCCAGATAAGTAGTAAAGGCACCAATCCCTCCTGTACCAACTGCGATCGCTAGTTTACCTTGAGAACCTGTTAAAAAGCGTTGCCATTTTGACCAATACTGCTGCCAATGTTTAGTTTGTAGTGAATAGGCTAGCAACATTAATCCCATTCCACTCACTGTTGCTAGTAATAACTTCCAATTCCACCACCACAATAAACCAATTCCAATAGCATACAAGAACCAACCACTATGGTTTTTTAACTGTTGCTGAAGCATTCTCAAAATTTTATTTGAGGTAAGAGCGGACACTAAGTTAATTATTTGCTGATAGCGTAATGAACTTCTAGACACGAAAATTTCCTATTGCGGAATCACAATAATGTTAATTATTAAAGGCAATCATGTCCAGGTCAGCTATTGTTTCAAGATGTTAACTTCATTTTTTGCGGTTGAACTACCTAATAAGCAAGCTCGGTCTAAATTTACACCATCAAAATTTGCTCCTTCAGTTTCTGCACAAAGCAAGTTTGCTCCTGATAAATTGGCTCCAGCTAAATTGGCACCTCTTAAATCAACTTCTTCTAAATTGGTTTCGCTAAGATTAGCACCTTGTAAGTCTGTTTGAGCTAAATTGGCTCCTTTGAGATTAGCACCACTAAGATTAGCACCTCTTAAGTCTGCGCCACGAAAATCAACTCCTTGAAAATTGACTCCTGTGAGATTAGCACCGCTTAAAAATGCTCCAGCTAAAGATGCTTGACTAACTTTAGCTCCCATCAAATTGGCACCCCGCAGATTACTACCTCTGAGATCTGCGCTACTTAAGTCTGTTTGCATTAAGTTAGCACCTAGTAAATTAGCTCTCAAATCAGCTAAATTGAGTTGCGCTCCTAATAAGTTTGCCCCATCTAATCTCGCGCCTTTAAGGTTAGCTTGACGCAAATCTGTACCTACTAAGTTAGCACCAGCCAGGTTAACTCTTTCTAATTGACAGCTAGATAAATCTTCGTCTTCTAAATCAATTCCTGGAAAATGTTTTTCTTGTCCTGCACGAACTAGTTCTATTTTGGTCATCAGCTACTCATTAATAATTTTAGTTTATAAGTATTACTCAAATTTAAGCGGAAGTGGTGGGATTTTTACCGATTTGCTCTGAGTCTAGTAACCACATTCCAGCAGCAATTTTCGGTTGATAAGCTTGAATACTCATTCCTTGCTGCATTCCCATGACTAATAAGCCTAATGCTTCCACTAATTTGGGGTCATAAGTTTCTCCTGCTTGATTTTGGCAGTCAGATAAAGCTTGAGCAATAGGATTGTCAACTAATTCTGCTTGACTATAATCTGTAACTTGTTTTTGAAAATCAGCAACTAAACGGAGAATTCTCGATTCGAGAGGAATATTATCATAAGCTAGACCAGCAGGAGTACCAGAGCCATCCCAAGATTCTGTTTGATGAGTTAAAATTGTAGCGATCGCTTGGAGTTGAGGCATAATTCGCAACACCGATGCCTGGGGTAAGGATTCGGGAGCTTGTAAAACTTGTTGTTGGACAGGAGATTTTTTATCAGAATCAATCTTAGTCGTAGGTAATAAACCTAAACGATGTAATAAGCCACCTAAACGCAAACGTTTGACTTGCCAGGCTGGTAAATCTAATAACTGTCCCATAGCCTCAGCCATTGCCGATACTTCTGTGGCAGCCATTGGGTTCCGCACATCTGTCAAGTCAATGATTTGTGCCATCCGTAAAAAGGCTTGCATTTCGTTAGAAACGATATTGTCATCTAAGGCTTGGGAGTAAGTATAGGCAGAGGTTGGTTGGGAATTATGTAAATCTTGTTGACAGTTTTGGAGATATTCCACCACTCGCGATACGACGACACTTAAATCTTCTTGTGGTTGAGAAATCGATTTAGTTTTGATTTGTTGTACCTGAGTAGTTAAAGTGTGAGCCAATTTTGGATCGTATTCTTGAATATGAGCGATCGCTAATTCTACAGTTTCTGTGACTAAATCTGGCTCAAAAGTCCAAAAACCATAAAATTTTCGCTCTAAGTCAGCTTGGGGTCTTCCTTGTATGCCATAATCTGCTTCAGACAATTCCTGACATAAAACCATCGCTGTATAGGTGGGAGATAAAATCATTAAGTGCCACTCTTGAGCAACAGGATCTTCTGGTTTTAAACTAACTAAAGCTACATTATTTTTTTGACTGGTAGGATGTTCGGCAAATCCGGCTTCTGATGCAGCCATAATCGCTACTTGAAGAGATTTCTGAGCCAAATCACCATAACGCTGGGCTTCTTGCAAATACCATTTTCCTCGCTGGAAAGCTGCAATCATTAGTGGCTTGTCTTCTGACTCTAAAATAAAGTCTTCTAGAGCATGACAAAGAGCAACTAAAGTATTTTTGTAATACACTCCCAAATTTAACGGTCTTTTACTGTTTTGATGAGCTTTTACTAATTGTTGTAAAATTGAACCTTCCAGCATTTTTAGTTATCAGTTATTAGTTATTAGTTATAAAAAGAGACGTAACAGGTTACGCTTGTAAATTATTAATGTCTGTGCTTGTTTTATTTGCTTAAAGAGATGATGGCTAATTGTTTTTTGGCAGATTCTACAGGTGCGCTTAAAGCTTCTTCTAACTCAGCAATTCCTAATCTTTGTTCCAGAATTTTCATAACTTCTCGTCCAAAATCATTAGGATTTTGTTGCCAAGCTTGCAGACAAACTTCTCCGAAAAAAGAACCAAGTGGTTCGGGATTCCATAACAGTTTTTTTGCCGTCCAAGGCATCAAACTCATCGGATCATATCCAGGTTTGAGAATCTCGTTTTTAAAAGCATATTCTTCTAGATGAGTATGAGGTTGTAAGCCAATAAAGAAAATTGCTGGCTCTACTTTATCTGCACCAAAAATCCGCTCTAATTCCCGATGATAAGCTACGGTTTGTCTGATAGTATCGTAAGTCTCATCAATTACATTAAAAGAATAATTAACTGAAACTAAATCATTAAAACCAGCAGCTTTCAAATCTCGGCAATTTTGCAGTACAGTACGCAGATTGTAACCCATCCGCATCTTACGGACTAATTCTTGCGAACCACTAGTAATCCCTATTTCAAAATAGTTCATGCCAGTTTGAACCATTAAGTCACATAATTCGGGAGAAAGATTATCAGCCCGAATATAAGCAGCCCAGTGAATATCTTTCATCCCCGAATCAACAATTTTTTGTAATAATTCAATGGCATCAGGGATGAATCTACGGGCGGGAATAAACTGAGCATCAGTAAACCAAAAATTGCGGATACCTCTCTCATAAAGCTGACGCATTTCTTTAACTACTTCATCAGCAGGATTAATCCTAACTTGTTTACCCTCAACTACAGTGTAAACGCAGTAGCAGCAATTATGAGGACAGCCTCGTTTGGTTTGTACTCCTAAATAAAAATCGTTTTCTTGGAGATAATAATCAAATTCTGACCAAATTTCGGCAATGTAGTCATAATTACAAGCTGTTTTTTCGATTGACTCTGGTTGTTCGTGAATTAAGCGTTTTCTCGGTTCTGTTTCTCCCACGACATAACAACGCTCATCACTAAAATCTTCACCGCGTAGAAGTTTGGCTAATAATTGTTCTCCTTCTCCAACCGAAACAATTGTTCCTTGGGGTAATTTTTGCTTTAACTGTTCATAAAAAACACTAACTGCACCACCACCCACGATAGAGCGAGCTTCGGGATTATATTTCCTGGCTCTTTTTAAACCGCGATTAATTAATCCTAAATTTCGCCAAAGTTCTCCATAATAAGCCGTAGTAACTTTTAATCCTCCTAAAGCTCCTTTTAATCTAGTTAAGAGATTTTTAGCATAGTAAAATTCAAAAGCGTTTTGGAGAGGATTTCCACCTCTACCTCCCACGGGTGCATAAATTTGAATATCTCGCCATGAAAATACCAACAGGGTTGGTTGAAATTGATCGATACATTGTTCTAAGGCTGGTACAAAATCTAAAGGTGGTACTGTTCCCAAGTCAAAGATTTTTTGTTCTAAGTTGGGAAATAACTTATGGACAAAATCAGCCAGATATACAACTCCTATCGGAAAAATGGGATTACAAGGCAGGCGAACATATAAAATTTTCTGACTCATAGGATAAAAATTTTATTAAAGTTGTTGAGGTTTCTGCACAAAAAAGCCGATTCCCCCAGGAAAAATTAATCATTTTTTTCATATAACTTAACTTTAACTATATTATTAGTTACAATCAACTAGCCAATTTTGCTACCAAGGATTTGCTCCTGAGCGAAATTTCATCTTAATTAGCCAGGAATAAGTGAGCAAATTTAATTTATTAAAACTTATCGAGAGTACTGCTGCTGAGAAAGCAATCTTTAACTTAATCTAGGTTCAAATATCAAAAAAATCTATAATACCATGAAAGCTGACACAAGAGACCAAGATCAGCTCTGATTGGTATTCCCTTTTACAGCTAGCGGGGATCGGGAAGTGTTAGCGTATCAGGTGTAATAGCAAACCAACTTTAAATAATCGCTTCAATCATTATGTCTCAAATACTTGATCCGGTACCCAACAATGAAAAAGACACGATTATGTGCTGCTATGTAAATGCAACTAGTCAAATACAAGTAGCTCGAATTACTAATATTCCCAACTGGTATTTTGAAAGAGTTGTTTTTCCTGGACAAAGGCTCGTTTTTGAAGCTGTCCGAGATGCTTTATTGGAAATTCATACTGGGATGATGGCTAGTGCTATTTTGTCAGACACGATCCCTTGTGAGCGTCTTTGTATTAATGAAAATCAAGCTTCTGAGCCAGAAAAACCAACTCAAACTGAGTCCAAAATAACAGAGAATTCTCCTAATAGCGATCGCATTAATAACAATAATCAACTTACAGGAAATCAGTTAAAAACTGCTGTTAGTGTAAATTAATTCAAACAAATATTTTTACTAACCATCTATAAAATATCTACTCAAAAATTGACTTGAGTTGAACAAACAAATATTTAATGGTGATGTAACCAAAAGCCCGAATTAAGCTTAAGTAGCAATTCTTCACTTCTCGTCAATCAATCATTTTCTAGTACTGTTCAACTATTTATTTCTTTAGTAAGATATTCCTGAGTTCAGCTTAAACTATCTTTTAGTGGAGAGCTTAACTAGGTGCCGATTTTGAATTTACCTTCTTTTCTTTGGCTGTGGAAAATAGCTGCTTGGTCAATGGGTTTAGCACTCGCAACTTACGGAGTGCTATTTTTTTCTGGTTTAGGGATTTTATCAACTCGAATTAATCGACAAGCGCGTCCTGCTTTTTTGAGAAAGTTTCATATTATTAGCGGAATAGTTCTATGTCTGCTTGTTTTACTCTTACTCGCGATCGGGCTAATTGGAACAATAGGTTACTATGGTAGTCTGGGTCACTCACCTCATTTGATTGCAGGTTTAACTGTAGTTATTTTAGTTCTGTTATCGGGTTGGAGTGCTACTCAAATTAGTCCACAAAAATCATGGGCGCGTTTACTTCATATAGGGATAAATCTTACCTTATTGGTTGGTTTTATTTTTGTTGCTTTAACGGGTTGGCAAGTTGTTCAAAAATATTTGCCCTAGATTAAAAAAGACTAAAACAAACTAAATAATTGCAGCAAAATCATAACTTAAGCAAAGTGGCAAAAACAAATGATCTGGAGACCAGGAGAAGCAATTCAAGATGGTAAATATATAATTGAAGAAATATTGGGCGTAGGAGGATTTGGGATTACTTATCGCGCTCAAGATTTTGATTTAAATAAATTAGTTGCGATTAAAACCGCTAACGATTTAGTCTTATCTAAACCCGATTTTGCTAAACATCAAGAAAAATTTATTCAAGAAGCTTTTCGTCTCGCTAAATGTAGCCATAATCATATTGTTCAAGTTCATGATGTGTGCCAAGAACAAGGAATTTGGTGCATGGTAATGGAATATATTACAGGAGGAGATTTAGAAAACAAAGTTATCGAACAAGGTATTTTGCCAGAAAAAAAAGCTTTACTTTATATCAGGCAGATAGGAGAAGCACTGAGCTATATTCATCAACAGGGACTGTTACATCGTGATGTCAAACCATCAAACATTATGTTGCGGAACGATACAGGAGAAGCAGTCTTAATCGATTTTGGTTTGGCAAGAGAGTTTGTTGATGGCAGAACTCTAACTCATACTAATGCTCGGACAGAATCTTTTGCTCCCATAGAACAATATTATCAAAGAGCAAAACGAGGTCCTTATACAGATGTTCATGCTTTAGCTGCTACTTGTTATTTTTTATTAACTGGAGTACAGCCACTACCAGCACAATTTCGTTCGCAAGGTGCTAGTCTAATTTTGCCGAAAAAACATAATCCTCGGATTAATGATGAATTAAATGCTGCTATTGTTAAAGGGATGGCATTAGAAGCAGAACATCGTCCTCAATCAGTGCAAGAATGGTTGGAAATGATTCCTGAGGTTCAACACATAGAAGAATTAGAAAAAACTTCTTCTAACCCCGAAAATATCTACCAACGATTAGAAATTTATTTATCTGGGGAAGAGTGGCAAAAAGCTGATGAAGAAACTTACGAGATTTTACTTAAAATAACTAATCGAGTTAAAGAAGGTTGGTTGGATTATAAATCTACTCAGAATCTTGCTTGTGAAACAATACAAATTATCGATCGCCTTTGGCTAAAATACAGTGAGGGACGTTTTGGATTTTCTGTGCAAAGAAGAATTTGGCAGGAACTTGGTGGTAAGATCGATTATAAGACTGAGTGTGCTTTGGGAGAAAAACTTGGTTGGCGGGTAAATAATCGTTGGCAAGATTCTAGTAGCATTAAATACACTTTAGCTGCTTCTGACGGTCATTTGCCTTGGGATGGACATTTACCAGATGGGGAATTTAGAGAAATAGGATTAGTTGGAAGTTATGCTCGCTGGTGGTGTTGTTTAATTTTGTCCCGTTGTGCTGAATGTGAAATTTAGGTAAGCCTTGCAGAACCAGAGCCATTATTTTAATACACAAAAGTTTATAATGATTACCTTGACTTAAATGTTTCGTTGAAGAAAGTTATCCCTTCATATATAAAAAATTGAAAACGGACTTGAACAGATGAAGGCAACAAAAGATATTCTGGTGATTGGTGGTGGGATTGCGGGCTTGGCGATCGCAGTTGACTTGAAGTTACGTGGGGCAAGTGTAACTGTAGTGAGTCGAGATTTTACTCAAGCAGCCTCCCATGCAGCAGCAGGAATGCTTGCGCCCATGGCGGAAAAAATTACCAATCGCCCGATGCTAGATTTATGCCTGAAGTCGCGTTGGCTTTATCCTGAATGGGTTCGTAAATTAGAAGATTTAACTGGTATTGCTACGGGTTATTTACCTTCTGGTATTGTAGCTCCCGTGTTTAATTTACCCCAATCTCAATCAGATTTATGGTTAGATCGAGCTACGCTGGATTTGTATCAGCCTGGTTTAGGAGAAGCAGTAGTTGGGGGTTGGTGGTATCCTGAAGATGGACAAGTTGATAATCGTTGTTTAGTGCGATCGCTTTTGCAAGCTGCTGAGACTCTAGGAGTAGAGATTAAGGAAGGAGTAGCTGTTCAAGCCATTGGACAACAACAGGGTAGAGTAACCAGTATTTTTACTTCTGAAGGGGAACTCGAAGCAGAACAATATGTTTTGGCTACTGGTTCTTGGGCTAGTCAATTATTACCGATTCCTGTACGCCCAGTCAAAGGACAAATGCTCTCGTTGAGAATGCCTACTGATGCTAATCTCCATCGGGTATTATTTGGGGATGGTATTTATTTAGTACCCAGACAAGATGGACGTTTAATTATTGGGGCAACAGTAGAAGAAGTTGGTTGGAATCCTCATAATACACCTCAAGGAATACAAAATTTATTAAATAACGCGATTAAACTGTTTCCTGCCGTCGCTAATTGGCAAATTGAAGAGTTTTGGGCAGGTTTTCGCCCTGGTACACCTGATGAATTGCCGATTTTAGGTCAAAGTTCTTGTGAAAATTTATTTTTTGCGACTGGGCATTATCGGAATGGGATTTTACTTGCCCCTGTTACTGCCTCTCTAATCGCTAATTTGATTTTAGAAGGGAAATCCGATCCTTTATTATCTTATTTTAGTTGCGAGCGATTTTTGTCTCAACCTCAGCCCAATTTTAACTCATTCAATGGTCACAAGATGCCTTTAGAAATTCAAACAACCGTTTCTCAACAACTCACCACACCACCAACTATTAATCAAACCAATCAACTAACTATTGCTGGAAGAACTTTTAATTCTCGCCTGATGACAGGTACGGGTAAATATCCAACGATTGAAACTATGCAACAAAGCGTCATTGCTAGTGGTTGTGAGATTGTCACCGTCGCAGTTAGAAGAGTACAAACTAAAGCGCCTGGACACGAAGGATTAGCAGAAGCTTTAGACTGGAATAAAATTTGGATGTTACCCAATACCGCAGGTTGTCAGACTGCTGAAGAAGCAATTCGAGTAGCACGCTTAGGTAGAGAAATGGCGAAGTTATTAGGGCAAGAAGACAATAATTTCGTTAAATTAGAAGTTATTCCCGATGCTAAATATTTATTACCCGACCCAATTGGAACTTTGACAGCAGCCGAACAGTTAGTTAAAGAAGGTTTTGCTGTTTTACCCTACATCAATGCGGATCCTCTACTAGCTAAACGATTAGAAGAAGTAGGTTGTGCTACAGTCATGCCTTTAGGTTCACCCATCGGTTCGGGACAAGGAATTAAAAATGCTGCTAATATTGCCATTATCATTGAAGAAGCCAAAATTCCTGTAGTAGTAGATGCAGGAATTGGTACACCTAGTGAAGCTGCTTATGCCATGGAATTAGGGGCAGATGCCTTACTCATTAATAGTGCGATCGCAATGGCTCAAGATCCTGTTGCTATGGCGCGGGCGATGGGTTTAGCAACTGAGGCTGGTAGGCTAGCTTATTTATCAGGAAGAATTCCAGTTAAACAATACGCTGCTGCTAGTTCTCCTGTGACAGGGACGATTAAATAAGTAATAATTAAAAAGCAAGAATTAATTAAAAATTAGGATGTTTAGTCGAATTCATTAAATTAATCCTCGTTATGTATGTTTATTCCTAATGAGCAACCAGTTAATGGCAAGAAAAAAATAATAGTTTGCCTGGGACGGGCTTGTCGTAAATATCATTCTCAATCAGTTTGGGATGCTTTTAAAAGCAATTTGGATTCAGAAGTAGAATTAATTCCAATTAGTTGTTTAGGACAATGTGGTAATGGTCCAATGGTGTTAGTCGAACCCGAACAAATTTGGTATTGGCAAGTTAGTCCTGACGAAGTTCCTCTAATTATTAAGCAGCATTTACAACAACAGCATCCAATCAAAGATATGCTTTATCCAAAATTTCATAAAAAGCATTAATTTGAAAAAATTTAGAGCGTAGCTGAGTTTGTTATAGCTATTAGCTTTTAGCCTTTACTTTGATTAGATGCTTGCTAGAGTTTGAATGGTTTTTTAGCTAAGAGTTTCTGGGTAGATATCTTATCAAAAGACCTAAATACTTAAGTTAAGGAATCATAAATACCCCAATCTTGAATATCTCGTTCACGTAAGATTGCTTCGGCGCGATCTATTTCTGCTTTTGAGCCTTCTAGTATGAGCAAATAATAGCCCTGCTGAAGGCGATCGCTATAAACTCTAGCTTGTTCTTCCGAAATACCCAAATCAGTTAGTGCTTTAACCAAATTTTGAGTTCCTACTACTCCTACAGCCATCCCTGCAACACTAGCAACTAATGCTACACCTACAGAACCTGCTGCTATTACTACTCCTAAACCAGGAAGTACGAGACTAGTCAAACCAACCAACACACTACCCCAAGTAGCTGCTGTGAGAGTATCTCTGACTACTGCTGTAGTATCTACCTTCTGATTATGAATGCGATCGCTGATTTGTGGTTCATCGATAGGATTGTTTGACTCTAAATCTTTAGCAATGACAGAAACTCTATCCATCGGAAAGTCAGCAGCTTTCAATTCGTTAATAGCTTGTTCTATTGCTTGAGAGTTAGTAAATATTCCTAATGCACGTATTGTATTTGTAGTTACCATAATTTCCCCCATAGAAATTTTATTAGTAGGTTAATTTACTGTTATTTGTCACCAAAAACCGATTTAATAGTCGATTTAATTGAACTACCTGCATCCTTAAATGTTTGGGAAATGGGCTTTTTATTCTGCAAAAACACTCGCGTACAATTGCGTCCAGGCATACCAGAAATTGAACCACCAGGATGAGTCCCCGCACCAGTGAGATATAAGTTTTTAATTGGTGTTGTATAGTTAGCTAACTCTGGTAACAGTCGGAAACAGAGCATCTGCTCTAAAGTCATATCAATGTGATAGTAGTTACCTTTGTAAGAGCCTAAGCGTTCTCCTAATTCCGCAGGACTTTCAACGTGACGAGCAATAATTGAATGGCTGAGATTGAGTGAATACTGAACTAATTTAGCGTAAGCCATTGTGACCAGCACCAATAATTACAACGTCATAGGCTTCCATCAATTTAATCAAGGGAATAAGGTATATGCTCCGATATTAGAAATTACTGAAGTTATCTTAATCTCTCGTAAGTTAGAGAATTTTGATAATTATTGTTGTTGAGATTAAATTACAGTAACTCAAGCAATATACTGAAAGCGCATCTCACGGATAAAAGTGATTAATTTTCTGATGGAGGTGCAAATTGGGCAAATACCTCTGCTCCCGTCATATTTTTAGTTTCATTAGCAAAAGAGTAATAGTCGGGTTTTTCATCAATGAAGACTTGATCGGTGAAAATCAAACCTTCACTATTATCAAAAATGCCCACCGGGACGTAGTATTGATGATTTTGTTTCAATCGATAAAATAGATGGCTACCACACTTATTACAAAACCCTCGCTCTCCCCATTCTGAAGATTGATAAATCCTAATATTTTCTTCTCCTTGAAAACTGACATCACTGTCACACTTAACTGCTAAGAAAGCTCCGCCTCCCCATTTCCGACACATACTACAATGACACGCTGCTACATGAGGATTCATGCTGGTAGTAGAAAGGCTTACCGCTCCACATAAGCAACTACCTTTTACAGGATTAACATTAGACATATTCTTTTTGTCTTCGGTAAGGTATTCTATTCATTCTGCTGAGATCTTTATAGCGCGCTTTAAATTAAATACCTGACAGTTCGCAACAATCATTTAACAAGACTTACGGCAGCTTTCGTATCTTGAATAGGATTATGACTAAGGACTGATATTTTTTCAGCGTTGCCATTGCTAGATTAAAAATTGAAATAACCAGCTAGACTGTCTGAATCGCAAATCGATGAGAAACAGATTTAGCAACTAAATAACAAATTAATTTTCGGCAAATGAATAACCATTCAGAAGAAACAAAAAACCAACAATCCGAACCAACCCCATCTAATGAAATAAACACTCCTATTGAAGCCGAGGAACGTCGAACGGGGCAAGGAACAGATACGGATGTTAGAGAGGGAGCAGAGCCTGAAGCTCCAGGCTCGACTAATCCTCAAGTTGAAGGCGATCCTAATCAAGGTACGGAAGCTCGTTAAGAGGTTATACTGTTGAGCAAAAATTAGACTCAATTAAATTTTTAATTCCTGATAGGTATAAGCGAGAAGCAGGACGAATAAACAATCATGAAGATTGAACATTTAATCAGTATTGATAGAGCAATTTTGATGGTGTATTATACCAACACTTCAACTTATCAATATGCAATTGCTTTTGATAACAATTCAATCTATATTCCGAACGAGCTATATTACACGGCAGACAAAGCCTTAAAAGTAGGAAGAGAGAGAATTAAAATTATGATTGGTATTTAGTAGGTAGGTAAAACTTTCTGAAAATTTCTTTCCTTCTTTATTTGATTCGGTATGATTGCTGCTTCTCTTATTTGTAAGAGGTCTGGTTAAGTTTGATATCGCTTGATTGCTCGACAGTGGACTAAATGTTTCTAACTTCTACAACCTTAAGAAAGGCAGACGTATAATTACATCTTTCCTAAGATAAGAAAAAGGACGGGTAGTAAGCTGAAAATAACGACTTTCTTCAGAAACCTGTCCTATGTTTAGTTTAGACGCTTTGTTTTGTGATGTGGATGATTTTTGTGTTGAATTCGAGCCTCAATGGAGAACAAAATTGTTACATCATCAAGGCATTAAACGAATTAGAGCTAAAAGTCTTTGTTTAAGCGAGATAATGACGATTTTAATTGCTTTTCATCAAAATCATTACCGAAATTTTAAATATTTTTAGCGGGAAACCCGCACTTGGGAACGCGCCCGAACCCAAA
The DNA here is from genome assembly GCA_002355455.1 of Stanieria sp. NIES-3757. Classification (NCBI taxonomy): domain Bacteria; kingdom Bacillati; phylum Cyanobacteriota; class Cyanophyceae; order Pleurocapsales; family Dermocarpellaceae; genus Stanieria; species Stanieria sp. NIES-3757. The sequence goes on along the minus strand of AP017375.1, from coordinate 1,014,382 downwards.
GGGTCATCAACCAAAGAAACCAAGTTTACGTTTAGATTGGCTTTTACCTCAATCTGCTTAACCCGAACTCAGGTTACAAAGTCTACGACAAAATAAATCCGAGCTATTTGCTTGAATCAACTTTAGTTAGAGGAAGACGTAAAATTAAGCTTGCAACAGCATAATTCGTAAGGGATGAAGTTGAATGTCCCAAGGAAAAGGACGTTTTTTCAATTCCTGCCATTTTTCTTTAAAGACTTCTGCTTGCAGGTGATAATCATCGGGACTTTCAGGGGGCTGATGTAATTTTATATATAAAGTCATACGGTGTTGGGTTTCGCTAATGGTAGCCAGCCAACAGGGAAAGGTATTTGCTTCGGTATTGGTGTCGGGAAAGAGAATTTGATGGGCGCGAATTCCCAAGAAAGCTAGAGATGATGAGGGGGGTTCGATGACTTCTAGGGTACAATTCCAATCAGTGGCTTGAATGGTTTGAGAAGAAATAGCTACAGCACGAGAAAAGTTTTTACAGTTTGTCAATTGAGCTACTCGGAAATTGGGAGCGTGTTCAAAAATGTTGTATTTGGAGTCATGCGCGATCGCTTTTCCTTCATCTACAATAATCAGGTTGGGACAGACGCGATAGGCTTCTTCTAAATTATGGGTAATAAATAGGGTTACGCCTTGATAAGTAACTAAGGTTTTGCGGAGTAATCTTTCTTGTTTGTCACGTAAATAAGTATCCAAGGCAGAAAAAGGTTCATCTAGTAGCAATATCTCTGGTTTACTAGCTTTGGCTCTGGCTAGGGCGATTCTTTGTTGTTGTCCGCCAGAAAGTTCGCCTGGATAGCAATTGCCCATTTCTGGTAAATCTAAGGCTAGCAGTTGTTTTTCTACTTGTTGTTTAATCGCTAAGGAAGATGTCCCTTTGGGAATGCCAAACGCAATATTTTCTGCAACGGTAAGATGGGGAAACAGGGCGTAATTTTGAAATAGAAAGCCACAGGCGCGATCTCGTGGTGGGAGATTAATCCCTCGTTCGGAATCAAATAAAACTCTGCCATTTAAAACAATCCTGCCCCGATCTGGGGTCTCTAAACCTGCAATACATCTCACAATCGTGCTTTTTCCCGCACCCGAAGCACCCAATAATCCTAATGGTGTTTGATCGGCATGAAAAGATACATCTAAGAAAAAGTCGCGGAGTTGTTTCTGGATATCGACAGTTAATTCAATTGGGTATTGCGGTAGGGGATAGCTCGATCTGGCTTGATGAGGTGTGGATTTTCTAGAGCCTAAAAACGCCAAAATAAATCTTATTTTTGCAAAAATATCCCACTTACTCTTCTTATTAATGGTAACTGGTAACTGGTAACTGGTAACTGATTTTTCTTCTGTCCAATAATTAACAGCAATAATGACACCAAGGGAAATTGTCAGGATAATTAATACCCAAAACAAAGCCTTATCCATCGCACCACTTTCGGCAGCAAAGAAAATCGCGATCGGAATTGTTTGGGTTTTACCAGGAATAGAACCTGCTAACATTAAAGTTGCGCCGAATTCTCCTAAAGCGCGAGCAAAAGACAGTAAAGTGCCAGCAATCAAGCCAGGTTTGGCTATAGGTAGCATAATTTGCCAGAAAATCCGCCATTCTGAAGCTCCTAGAGTTCTGGCACAGGCAACCAGATTTTCATCTATTTGTTTAAATGCAGCAAAGGCAGTCTTGTACATTAACGGAAAGGCAACCACCGTAGCAGCAATTACCGTAGCGTACCAGGAGAAAATTACAGTGAAGTTAAATAGTTTTAAAAACTGTCCTAAAAATCCGTTTTTGCCGAAGAGTAATAACAGCAAAAATCCAACTACGGTAGGCGGAAGCACTAAAGGTGCAGTAAAAAATCCCTCAATTATACTTTTGGCTTTGCCTCGATATCCTAGCATCCAACGCGCAGCAATAATTCCTATAAAAAATACGATCGCAGTGGCGGTAATCGCTGTTTTTAAGGAAATCCAAATCGGGGAAAGGTCAAAAGTCATGTTTTTTTGAGGGAATTTAAAAACTCAAATCTTTTGCTGTCTCCTATCCCGACTCAAGCAGGGTTTTGGAGACTGATGCCACGAAGGTTATCGATTATGCAGCTTTTTCAATCGGAATCAAGCCGTATTTTTCAAAGATCGTTTTCGCTTCAGAGGTAAAGAGAAAATCTTCTAATTCTTTGGCTGCTTCTGGATGGACACTATCTTTCAAAACTGCGATCGGATAAACTACAGGAGAATGACTATCTTCTGAGGCAGTTGCAACTATTTTTACATCATCAGACACTTTGGCATCGCTAAAATAAACAATTCCAGCATCGACGTTTCCTGTCGCTACATAATTTAAAACTTGACGCACATCCTTACCATAAACTGTTTTTGGTTTCACCGCATCGAGAATTCCCAACGAAGTTAAAACTTCTTCAGCATATTTACCCGCAGGAACGCTTCCTGGTTCACCTAAAGCAATTTGTGTTAAAGCATCTGTACCTAAATCTTCAAAGCTTTTAATCGTGGTGTTATCTTTCGGTACGATTAGAACCACTTTATTTTTGAGCAAATCTCGGCGAGTTCCAGGTAATAAGACATTTTTTTCTTCTAAAGCATTCATTTGCTTGGCAGCAGCAGAAATAAAGATGTCTACAGGTGCACCTTGTTGGATCTGTTGTTGTAGCGAACCAGAAGAACCAAAGTTATAGGTAATGTCTACTTCTGTTTTTTTCTGTTGATAGACGAGTTTAATTGCTTCTAAGGCATCTTGCAAACTAGCTGCTGCTGAAACGGTCAAATCTACTGGTTGACTAGATTGGGCAATACTAGCTGAATGAAAAAGGTTGATTTTGGTCAAATTAACTACTAATAAACATGAAATAATTAACGAACCCAAAAAAGTTAAAATAGTTTTTTTTTCATATTTGTTTCATTGCTCAAATAAATTAATTTTTTCTTTAAAAGATGGAATTTGTTAATGAATATTCGGACACTTCATTTTGAATTACCGCCAGAATGGGATCGACAACTTTCTTGCTGGGAAAACAAAAAACAACGCAAAACCCGTCGCAAAAATTCAACTAAAACTGTATCTCATTAATAGTCGTTTTTGTGCCAAGCCAAGCGATCGCGTTAAATAGAAGAATAAAGTTGATTTGGTTATCAATGATCGATCCAACTAAATTATACGCAGTCAGCGGTACACCTGAGTTAAACTTGGATGTACCGCTGACTGGCGTTCCCTACTCAAAATAAGCCTACATGATTACAAAGCCATCATAGGAGATCGAGAGTAGAGTTACTTTTTCCTAGTATGGGTTTTCTAATAGCGATCGCTATTAATTAATTATTGGTGGCTAATCTTCCACTGAGATAAAAGACGAAATGCCCAAATGCTCAATGTAGCTCCAATCAAAAGCCCTAACCATGACCCCCAGAGCGGGACAGTCATAGTACCAATTTGAAATGACCAGTGAGTCAACAGTCTGACCAAATGTAAAAGTGCAACTAAAGCAAAAACAGTTGCTGAAATTAAAATGTAATTTTTTTCACTCATTTTTAAATCCTCCTGATTGTATCGATTGAGGACATTTAATCTTGATTTTTATACTTTGATCTTGCATCAAATATTAGAAAATTACTGGCAAATTACCATCTTTGTAATAAATAGTAATTTAATCAGCAAGCAGACAAATTGAATTACTCAAGCTAAAGCGATCGCTCTAGTTCAGATTTTGATTGAAGTCTTTTTTTTTGACTTATGTTACTTTAAGCTCTTTTAATTGGGGCAATAACTTCTCAAATGCTCTTCCGCGATGACTAATTCTTCCCTTAACTTCTGCTGGCATTTCAGCAAAAGTTTGTTGTAATTGAGGTACACAAAAAATCGGATCGTAACCAAAGCCTCCTTTGCCACAGGGAGCTTTAAGAATTTCTCCTGGACAAATACCTTCAGCTTGTAAAGCGACGATCCCATCAGGATTAGCGATCGCAATGGCACAAATAAACTGAGCTTTTCGATTTTGCTGCTCTCCTAATTCATCTAATAATCTAGCAATTCTGTCGCGATCGCTTTTACCATAACGAGCCGAATACAGCCCAGGCGCACCATCTAAAGCATCTACCGCTAATCCCGAATCATCTGCGATCGCCCACTCCCCAACTGCTTTAGCTACTTGAGACGCTTTAAGACAGGCATTTTCAAGAAAAGTAGTTCCCGTTTCTTCAATTTCTAATTCGGCTGGTTTTAATTCTAATTGCCAATCTAAACCGACAAGATATTCTTGGATTTCGGTTAATTTACCAGGATTTCCCGTCGCTACGATTAATTTTTTCATCAATTAAGACTAATCATGATCCACAGATTAAATTAAACTACGAACTGCGAACAACAAATTTTAATTTTATTGATTTTACCGCTCCGCACCCTTAGCCAGTCTAAAACAAAAAATCTGCAAAACGAAACCTTTCAATAGATTTTGCCAGATTTATTAATAATTATTTTCAACAAATTTCAACAAGAACCTTAAATTATTACAAATTATTTACAAGGCTTGTCTTAATAAAACTTAATAATTTCCATTCGAGAACAACAATGGCTGTTAATAGTTTAAATCTTTTATATTTCAATGATTGAACAATCTTTGATTTCGGCAATTTTTAATTAAAATTTCTTTACTCACTACTCTTCAGCTATCATATTTTTCAATCTAAAAGAAAATAATTATCAATAAGACGCTTTTTGAGGTAAGCTAATCAAGAAACTAATTGAATATTATTTTCAATAAGCTTGAGGATTGTGACTACCATAACTAACAATCCTCAAGGTATAGATGACTGTACAAATATTCTTTTAAAACTTGAACTAGACACTAGCAAACATCAGTATTAAACAGATTAACTAACAGGAGTAAGAATGGCTAAAATCGGTCTTTTCTATGGTTCTACCACTGGTAAAACAGAAATAGCAGCAGAGGCAATTCAATCCGCTTTTGGTGGCGAAGATGTAGTCGCTTTACACGAAATCAGTGATGTTTCGGCTAGCGATTTTGCTGACTACGATTGCATTATTATTGGTTGTCCGACTTGGGATATCGGAGAGTTACAGAGTGATTGGGATGGTTTTTACCAAGATGAATTAGATAATATCGACTTTAACGGTAAAAAAGCCGCTTATTTTGGTACTGGCGACCAAATCGGTTATGCCGATAACTTTCAAGACGCGATGGGAACTTTAGAAGAAAAAATTGCTAGTTTAGGAGGTAAGACAGTAGGATATTGCTCTACTGATGGCTACGAACACGAAGCTTCCAAAGCTGAAAAGAATGGTAAATTTGTCGGACTAGCTTTAGATGAAGACAATCAATCAGAATTAACAGACGAGCGAATTAATGAATGGGTTGCACAGCTAAAGAATGAATTCGGTCTGTAAAGCTTAGTTTTTATCAGTTTTTCAAGTTTGGGGAGTTCTCCTCTCTCCTGCCCAGGGAAAAGTAACTGAATTAAGTCATCAATTACTTGAGCTAGAAAATATGACTATTAATGAGCCAACATTATCTTTTACTTTTCCCTTTTCTCATTATCGATCAAGTTTAGAAGAGATCGCACAAACTCCTAACCAGAAAAATCTCTCTATTTAATTCTGATTAAGATGAAAAATTCTCACCAATCAGCACCAGTTTGGATTAACGTTAGTCCCAGTTTTAAACGTTTTGATGGTCGGATGGTTCGCTATCTTTCTCGTCACGTACCGTTAGCTTATTGGGAATATTCTCAAAATCAAGATGAACCTAGTTCTTTAGAAATAGCTTTAACCTTACTTCACGACTATCTTAAGTCTTTAGCAGAACCAGTTAGCTTAATTGGTCACGGTACAGGAGGTTTAATTGGATTACTTTATGCCCGTCGCTATCCTCAAAAAGTTAAATCTCTAACTTTACTAGGAGTAGGTTTTCATCCTGCGATCGATTGGCAAGCTCATTATTATTCTATGCGAAAGTTATTACCTTGTAGCCAAGAAATCGTGCTGGCACGGATTGTACAAATGTTGTTTGGTTGCCAGGATAGATTTAATACTCGAACTTTAATTGAAATTCTTAAACAAGATTTAAATCTTTCTCCTTCTCCTCATTCTCTTTACCAACACAGTAGTGTTCCAGCAGGAGGGGTATCTATGCCTCTAATGGTTTGTGGTAGCGAAAATGATGGTATTGTCGATCCTTCTGCTTTACGCGGATGGAAAGATTATCTTAAAGAGGAAGATGTCATGTGGACAACTCCGTTAGGACATCATTTCTTTCACTATTTTTTCCCTGAACCAGTAAGTCGAAAAGTAATTGAATTTTGGCATCAAGTCGATCAACAACCAAAGAATTTTGCTTCTCAAACTATCAAAGTTTAAGAAACTCTCCATCTGTTTTCTGCTACCTGACTAATATTTGAAGGTAATACCAATTCTCAAAAGTAACTGGAGACTTAGTTGAGTTAAATTTTTGATATATCTTTATTTTAGGCTTTTTATCTATCTAGCGACTTTTGAGAAACGATATAACTTAATATGAATCATCTAGACAATCACAAAACAAGTCTTCCTGCTTGGCAATAATGAGAACAATAGACCTCCTGCAAAAGTCGAAGGAAGCTAAGTAAAATAAAAAGAAATTTAGAATTGAATTAATGTCTTACAAACAAGTTAAAAAGAAGGAAGCCAACAGACTTTAAAAGACTTTGTGGAGTATCTCTAGGGATATTTAAAGATATGGTAACAGTAGTAGCAGTAACCCCCGGTTGAGATTTGAAAAATCGAAGGCATAAAATCTTTGTCAGAAGTAGTTCATTCTGCTATGTAGCCACGATCGCATTAGCCTGTTCTTTTAATCTCAATTCAATGATACGGCTTTATTTTGAGCAGAATTGATGTGTTAATGACCCTTGGTTTTAAGCATGTACTCCCAATCTCACGAGCCGTTGAAGTTGCCGACCTTCGAGCTCTAAAATTCGACGGGCAAAACTAGAGTCTCGTTCAAGCAGATCGTCCAGCGCATCGACAGGAATTGCCACAATACGAGTTCTTTCACTTTCAGCAAGAATTGTATTTTCTAAGGTGCTGTGGGTTAGAACCTCCAGTTCATCAAGGATTTGTCCAGGATGAAGGCGCTCAACTCGTATAATGGTTTGCCCATTCGTACCTTGAATGCTAGCATCGCCCTCAATCAGCAGTAGAAATTCTCGACAAGTATCGCCTGCCTCAGTAATCACATCGCCCTTGGTGTAGGTTTTAATTTCTGAACGATCGCTTAAGGCGATCAGTGTTTCGCACTGAAGACGATCAAAGAAATCACTGTTCGATAAATGCACCAGTTTTTCTAGAACAGGAAACTCTGTTAAAGCTGGAGAAGGGGGCAAAGCTAGTAACCGTTGTGCGGTGTCGTGTAGCAAAGATGGAGAAGAGTCACGCTGGATCATTTGAGCCACAGTTTGAGCGCGTTGGGGATCGAGTTGGGCGATCGCAAATAGAGCCGCCGCCTGAATGACTGAATTGTAATGGTGCAACAGCGTTTCAAGATGACTCAAGGTATCCTGCGTCGATACTGCTTGAGCAGATTGTTCTAGTGCTTGGGGCTGGATTAGCAAATCCGCAATGCTTTGCTGTAAATGAGATTGCCAAGAATTACGACTAACTAATTCTGTCGTCAAATGTGGCGAAAGTTGTTTGAGCGATCGGGCAATTGTCGTTGCGCTGGGATGGTCTTTTAGAGAAACAAGAATTTCCAGAATCGAGCGCACAATCAATTCTCGTTTATGCTGGACTCCCTGATGCAAAAGCTGCAAGATTGCAGGATGAGCTTGAAGGCTAGGATGGTTTAAAGCGCGATCGCACAATTGCCACTCGTTTAACCGAGCGAGTAATGATTCTGCTTTCTCAGGGTTGCCAGCATCAGGCGCAAATCCGCTCAACACCCACTCTTCTTCTTGAGGTGTGATCGAATACTCACGACGCAATGCCCGAATCGCATCTGAGGCTTCAGCCGATGGAGTGAATTCTCTAGAACTTATCTGCTGCTGCAATCGGAGAAATCGCTCCAATGATTTCTGGTAGCCTGTGAGACGGATTTGATTTTCGAGCGATCGCTTGCGGTTAGGATTGAGCAGTTCTGGATCTTCTACGCCTAATTCTTCCAAAACTTCCTGGTGTTCATCATCAGAAATCCCTAACTCATGGCGCATTTGTTGAAGGATTGCCAGACTACTAGACGTACTTACATAACCTTCCTCTAAAGCTTCTCGAACCACTCCTTTGTAAGCTTCGTGCCGTTTCTCTTGGGTAAAGCCAGGAAGCACTTTCGCGAGAACATACACTTCATTGGTGTGTAAATCCTTGAGAGAACGACCGTCTAGATACTGGGAGACATCAAGCTGTAATCGCTCAAGCTGCTTACGAAATCGGTTCGCCAGATTTTCCCGTGAATAGAGATCAGAACTCCGTCGCCAGGATTTTTGCAGCCAGAGTGTACTGAAAAAAACAATGCTCAGATCAAAGGCATATTGCACCCAAATCGGGGTTAGTTGAAGCAAGGGACGACCTGCGAACAAAAAGAAGAAGTTAAATATAGCAAAGGTACAAATTACAAAAATGCGATGCCGAATCAGATCGGGATCCGAGTGTTTGTGATGTTGTTGATCGTAAGATTTGAACCGCTGTTCAATCCAAGTTCCGAGGAAATAGCCGATCGCACTAAATCCCCCCAGCACCAGCGGCACCGCAAAAAGCTTCGGAATGTTGATGGGCTGTCCCGATAGATAAAGACCGGGACTCATCAGCGAAGCAAGCTGATTCGGATCGCGATTCCAAACGCCGGAAAAGTAATAGTCCCAGTTGCCCGCATACAAATAATAGTAGAGAAAATAGCCAACCACTAAACCGACATAACCATATCGAATGATCGATTCTTCGGGATTGTTCAAGCCAGTCCAATAAGTTCGTTCCGAATCAATATCAAAACAGGGACTCTGGCAGGCAACACAGGCACTTTGTTCATTGCCATCTGATTGCACGGTGCGACACATTGATTGAGTAATCCGCTGTTCACTCATATGAGCCTTGCTACCAAGCAAACCTCGCGGCTCACTAAAAATCGTCTGCACCGGAGCCATCGGGCAGAAATATTGACACCAGGACTTACCGCCATAATAGTAGCCAACCGCGATTGCTGCGATGATCGTAAAAACTAGCCACAGTCCTAGAACTAAGCGGTCAGCATTAAAAAACAGAATTCTTCCACATAGTCCAATAAACAGCCAACCAAACTGTACATAAGGATAGTTTCTGCCCAGCCAAGAATCGGATTTCACTTTCGCAAGCTCGTAGCGAATCTTACCCGTTTTCGGGTTTTCCCGTTTGAACTGTCGCTGTTTACCGAGTCCTCTTGGAATTTGAGACAGAAAAGCCAGCGGACAAATCCGCCGCCAGAGTTCATGTCCAAACACGAGCAAGATGAAAATCCCAGAAGGAACGATCGCACCCCAAAATAAAGTTGCTCCGATCGGATAAGGCTGCTCTTCAACACAACTGCCCTGCACCTGAATACACTGACCTGTGAGCCGCAAAGGACTCCAGGGATGATCGGGTTTTGTAAGCGCTACAGTCCAAGGATCGTAAAACAGAGATGCAATCACTAAGAGCCAACCAATCGTTAAGACCCATCGTACCCAGTGCATCCGACGTTCTGGCAATTGTGCAAACATGAATAGTCTCCGATAAGTGAATGTTGTGAGTCAATTCGGGATGCTGCATGATAAACTTTTGCGCCGCTTCTTCAAATTAGAACAATAAGATATGAAACTGATATGATGTCCCTCTCTAGAATATTGCAAGAAATAAATGATCCAAAATCAAGCAGAGTTACAAAAGATTTCAACTCGTAGTTTGTTTAAAGATTTAAGACACTTTGAAAGTTTTAAATATTTACATCAAATGAAACGAGGATTTATTGAATTAATTGAGATTATGGACGAATTCTTGGGCTTTAGTAATCTAAACAATTTTCGACAACAATAACAGAAACTCATCGTCTGTTAGTTTTTTTCTTTTCCTAAAATGACAAAAGAGAGATTATATCTTAACCTGATTAATTTAAGCTATCTAAAGAATTCATCTTTTTATGACAAAGGCTCCCGAAAAGGTGTGCATAAACATAAGAAAACTCGCAGCCAATCAAAAAGATTTGACAGGTAAGGTAAATCCATAGCAATAGAATCATGACACTCCCAATTACCCCATAAGAAAGAAATTGACTGCCAATCGAAATGACACTATTACTAACAAGTTCCTTCAACACTACCAACAACAAAGCAGTGAGTAAAGCACCCAACCAGACATCACGCCAACCAATATAAACGGACGGCAAAATTTTGAACAAAATGCAGGCAGCTAGAGCCAAAATTAAAAAAGATGAACCTACTTGAAGTCCTTGGCTTAATTGTAGTTCGTCAATCTTGATAAAAGAAAAAGTTTCTTGAAAGTTTGAAACTAGCTCGAGGATAGTCTCGATCACAATTTTGGAGATTAAGGAAGTTAGAAGTAATAAGGCAATTCCAAACACTAACACAAATGCCAAAAGTTGATTAATAACGAACGATAGTACCGTCATCCGAATTGATTCTGGTTCAGAAGCTGGGTTATGCGATCGCCAAATTTTATTGACCGAACTTCTCAGAATAGCGAAGACAGTACTAGCTGTCCATAAGAGCAAGCCAAATCCAACGATTCCAGCACCGGTACTATTTTCGTTGAGGGCAACTACTGTTCCCGTAATTAATTCATGAACTTCTGGAGGTAGATATCGCTCGATTACTCCTTTGATATATTGAAATGCTTCTGTATTCGGTTCTATTAGCGAACCAATAACACTCAGGATAATTAATAGAATTGGAAATAGGGAAAAAAGGGCATAGTACGATAGAGCAGCCGCCATACCAGAGCAATTATCTCGATCCCATTTCAGACCAGTTTGAATGAACAGTTGAGCCGTTTTTGAAGGTAGTATGGTAGACCGTATATATCGAATCATAAGGACTTATTAAGTACATATACTTATAACGTCATCGGGGCAATGGGTTCGATATCCGGATCGTGTCCGCCTATCTGATTAGTGCGCAGCACCCAAACTGAGGCTCCATGCTCTAGAAAAACTTTGACGATCGTATCGCTGGCTTTGCGGGGTAAAAGCGTTCGCCAACTGCCCAAACCGATCCACAGGTTCCGCAGGGGTTCATCTTCCATGGTCGTACCTAAATTAAATTCGTTCATTTCCCAATCGGTGCGAGGAGCACCCAGGGGTTGCAATTTGCGGTATAGCCTTTCTTTGACTTTCAGAAGTTGCTGATAGCGCGATGCCTGAGATGGGTGATCCGCCAGCCAGGTTTGTAGTAGAGGTTGATTGGCAGCGATCGCGCTAGATATAGAACGAATACTGGCAAACAATGCTTGATTAGAATCCTGAGAGCAGTTATTGGCGGGACCGACATAAGTTGCCCCCGTGCCATCCCCAATACGGTAGCGAGCAGTCATTGCCTCTAGTTGGCTCAACATATTACTGAGAGCGGAGCGTCTAGTTCCGTTAATGTCGAAATCGCCTGTAAACGGCTCAAACTTAATTAAAATGTCGCAAACAGGGCGAGTCCCTAACCAACCAAACTGGCGATCGCCCATGTACCGCGACCAGTGTATGGTTCCCGCCGTTAAACCGTCGGTATTGTGGGTATATACTTGGTAATACTGAATGTCAAACCGTAGTTCATCACTGAGAGGCTCGCGAATTACGGTAGCAAGTCCATAGGCAAAATGACCGAAAAAGATTGGGGTCGAAGCGGCGGGTTCTTTCTTGTTTCCACCAATGCCACCATAGACGTGCAGCAGCAGTGCGCGATCGCCTATTTTCCAGTTATCGATTACAGTTTTAATCTGCTCTGGAGCGCGCTTGCCCACACACAACACAGATGAGATTTTGCCTTTGTGTGCTGCTGCATTTGCCCAGGATTCCCGCCGAATGTAGCGATAGGCAGCTTTACTGCCAAACACCACTCGGTCAGGTTGGAGGCGAAACAGTGATCGGGGAGCTAACGCCTGCACCACAAAATATTTGTCAGCATCTTTGGCTCCATAAATGTACCACCCCGTTTCATTTAGAGGGTTTTGTTCTAGGTTGCGCGTAGTAGAAGGATAGCTGCCATAAGCTTGAGCTAAAATCGGCTGAGGCAAGCGCACCACTTCTTCCCAGCCATCAAATTGGCGGGAGATGGAATTAAAATGCTTGACTTGGAAGCGATCCGTGTTCGGAATCGGGGCTATAAATTGCACCAGAGCGTAGTAGCGTCCGGTAATCTCAACGGGTTGATGGGCAATGCGTAAAATCGGGCGATCGCTATTATTTAACTGTTCAACCTCAACTTCTCCCTCCAACATCACGATCAGGTCATCGGTGGGGTGAGAACCTGCTAGCGATTCCAGCGGATCTACCTTTTGCCAGTGGTTTAGCCGTTTTGGGTGAATGCTGCTACCATAGCGGCTGGAATATTCGGCATCAACGCTAAAGTGAACGTCGTGAGTTACGGCTCGCACCCATTCTTTCACAATGGGAAGATCCATCCACCGCAGCATCACCGTTTGCCCTACCAACGATTCATAGCTGCACGGAGCGTGATGTACTTCAAACCAAACCCCTTTTACTTCATGACGTTCTCTCGACTTGGGCAAGATCAAACGACCCATCCAAGGAGCGATCTGACGATAGCATTGATCATCGACGGTTTGAGTTAAAGGATAGTAAGTGTAGTTGTTAAAATCCGCTTGCTTGTAACGCTCGTAATTGCTAATTTGTCGGGGACGGTGGGGCGTAGAAACTAGAAGACTGCCTTGCAAAATCGACAGAATAACTGCGATCGTGTGTTGAAGATGGCTCTCACCGTTGGATAAGAATGCATTAGGATCCATGATTCCTCCTGGAACCTGATGTCCCATTGAACCTAATGAAATTTGGCTGATTTTACCCTTACGCATTGCCCGATTCCAGTAGGACAAAGGCAACCACTTTCGTCGTCCTGGAAACAGAATTGGACTGAGATTAGCAACTCCATCTTTATCGCCTACCAGATGGTAAAGATGCTCTAATTTCAAAAAATTATTGTTGGCACTCATCACCCCGCCCAGAGAAATAACTTCGATCTCACCTCCCAATACCCGTCTGAGATAGGGTGCCACTGCTACCGACATCTGAGCACCACCGCTGTAACCAATCAAAGTAATTGGGATACCATCGCCAACTGGGTAACCCCGTTCGATTAAACCTTGATAAAGTACCTGGGCAATTCCCTGATTGTAGATGGGGCCATAACGTTTGTCAGCGGATACGGCAACAATCCAGGCATTGCGGAGATTAACCATAAAACCCATAAGAGACGTTGGATTTTGCCACCGCATTTTGTCCGCCAATCGCCAAACCCATGCCAGGGGGCGATCTCGATTCAAAGGCTGATTTAAAACTGAATACAGCATTAAGCCTTGCACGAACTCTACATCTTTTGGCAAGACGGATTGGAATGTCCGAACAAATTCGACCACATCGGGCGTATACTCTTCACTCGACTGACCCACGCCATCCACATAAACGATATAACGAGAGGGGCGCTCCTGGGTAACAGGTGCTGCTGTACTGCTCTGACCGAGCGGTTGGGATGGAACAGTTTCAGCGGGTAGATTATCCAGATTATCTCCATACCAACCCGCCCACCAACCTAAAGTTTCGAGAGGAGCCAAGAGTCCGGCAAAGACGATCGCAACTACTCCAATCCAGGTTAGATCGAAAGTCCATCGCACTAGCCTGGGGAGGCTTTCATGCCAACCAAATAGGCTTTCACGAATTGGACCAAGCAAGATGGCGACGAGCGCAAATAATACAATCATCCCTAGCAAAATTAGCCCCAGTCGGATCGCCTGGGGTATGCTCTGCAATCGATGGGCTAAACGTACTCCGAGTGTCTCAGTATCGGCAGATAGAACCGCAACACTACCAAGACTTGCGGAAGGGTTGGCAAAGGTGGCTTCAGATGGCAGGGTTGATAGAGAGGACGATAGGACAGCCGACTGGACTTGACGATCGCCTTCCGATCCTTTTAATGCTCGATCGGCTCCGATTGGGGAAAGTCGAGTCTCTAAACCCGACTGGACAATTGCTTTTAATTCCGAACGTTTCTCGGCTAAATCGACCCCTGCTACTCGTTGAGTTAAACTTTGTCCGAATTTAGCAATCGGCTGTCCAATGCTACCCTCTAAAAGTTGGAGCATGAACCAGCCAAACGCCACATGGACAAAAGCAGATGCCGCACTCACTTTGGCGATCGCACTAAAACCTACAACCATTGCCAGTAAATGCCAAACCGATAACACGTTGAGAATCGGCACTCCAGCATAGGGTAAGGCAGCAAGAAAACTAAACTGTAATGGGGCATAACTCAGCCCCAAGGCTTTGACCAAATCGCTCCAGGGTATACGCACTAAACCAGGCAGCCAGCCGATCGCCCAGGTACTGAACACCAGAAATAGAAACCCACAGGTGAATAAAACCGCGTTTAGTAATAGGCTAAAAACAAAGCGTATTGGCTGTACTCGATTAATGAACAGAATAATGCTCTGTCCCACTCCCAATGAAAGTCCGGCTGTCAAGACAACCAGTAGGGCTGTTGTTTGTCCCTCTGGAAGATTGATAATTCTTTGAAATGCCCCTTGGCTGAGAGAAAAAGCTCCACCGATCAAATCGCCAAGTTGGTCAAACATTTTCAGATCTCCTGGTTAAATTTAGCTCGGTTTGAAGCGATTGAAAATTAATCCTGTGGGTTGCGATGTTGTCCAATCCGATAGAGCAACAGTAATGCCACAATAGTTCCAATTAATCCGGCGGCGATCGCATTTACCATGGCTTGAATTGCAATCATATTCGATGGTGCGATTAATGCGCCCTGGGTCATTGTCGTCGTAGTTTGATTGGGGACAATCACAGTGGAACCTTGAGGCAGGATCAACATTTTGAAGGTTAATTCACCCACCCGCATCAAGGCGATTAGTACGGCACTTGTCATAATACCGAGGTTGGCAACTAGCCCTAACTTCAGATCTCGAAATACCTGGGACTTGGTCGGACGCAGTTCCCTACTTTCTAGCTTGTTTGCTAGCTGCGTATAGCGAAAACACCAGTAAATACTGAAGATTAGAATTACCAGACAGGCGATCGCCAACCATAAACCAAAGGAAAACACGCGGAGCTGCTGCTGTCGCGTTCTAAATAGAATAGTTGCGATCGTTACTAGAAGCGGAATAAATCCGAGTAAGGCTTGTAACCAAAAGCCAATCCATCCCAACCTTCGGAGAGAACTGGCTATCTGTTGGGGAGTTGGGCTAATAGATTTAGGCTTGAGGAAATCAATCATAGGATGGATTAATTTAAAAGAAAGTTAAAGTATCCATCTGTGGTTTTCACAGTGAAGTAGAACGGAAATTTAGTCTTACTTATATCGCTCGATAAATTCTTTCACCTTGCTTATTGTCCGATTTTTGCGGCTATTTTGAGCTGTCGCACGCGAATTGCATCGTCGACTTAAAATCGTCTTTGATCGCAATAATATTCAAATTAATTTAGAAGATAAAAATATGAAACTTATATGAAATTAAAAAATTTACTGAAATAGCGATCGCGTTCCTACAATTTGCTCACGATTATGAACGAGCATCTTGGTTGCGAATTTGAAAGGGAGGTGTAACGTAGTCCGCCGGTAAATAATCCGCTGGCATAGTAGAATGGTTTCCGTCTCGGATGGCGGAATAGGCGGGAGAGAGAATTTCAATTCCCGCCTGATTACAGTAGTCCTGAAGATTCTGATGCAATTCAGAGTGGATAAAAGGCATTAATTCAGGACGATTTGTGTAGGCATTTAGTTCATAGCTAATGTGATAATCATTCAAACTTGTTTGCAACACAAACGGACGCAGTTCTGAGACGATATGGCTTGTAGCTTCAGCCGCTTTAATCATCACCTCATAAACTTTTTGCCAGGGAACATCATAGCCAAGGGTGATAGTGGTATAGAGCAGCAGGTAACCGCCTGACTCGCGCGAAATGGCTGTGTAATTGACCACATTGCTGTTGAGAACGGACAAGTTGGGAATGGTAATGATTTCCTGTTTCCAAGTCAGAAGGCGCGTGACAAAGAGAGACTTTTCCGTCACCTCGCCTAAGGTATCTCCGATGCGAATTATGTCACCAATCTGAAAAGCGCGGGTATAAATCAAAATAATGCCAGCAAACACATTGGCAACAGCAGATGAAGATCCCAGCGTGATCAATGCGCCTAGAAAGATGGAAATTCCCTGAAAGGCTGGAGAACCATACCCTGGCAGATAAGGACCAGCAATGACAAGAGCAATTACTAGAATAAAAAACGTTGCCAATCGATTGGTGGGCTCGATCCACTCCGGATAAAACCAGGAATAAGCGTCATCTCGCCCCAATTCCCCAATTACGAGTTTGGCGAAATCAATGGTATAGTAAGTCAGAAAGGCAACGATCCCGAGGGCAATTAAATTGGGAAGGTATTGAGCAAAGCCTTCCGAAAATTCGTTTATTTGTTGGGCAATTCTGCTAAAAATCCGCTCGCCCAAGGGTCTAGTTGCGGGAAACTGTTTTAAAACAAAAGCAGTGTAGAGATAAAAGGCTCCCAAAATTAACGCGAGCTTGACCAGTTTAACGAAGCCCGTTAAAAGATAACTAGTGGCGCTTGAACTCAGCATTTGAAAACTTTGAATTCTCAGAGCTAATCTATCAGCTGCGCGAGCTGCTTTAATTCGAGCCAATCCCTTAGCAAAGAGCCTCTGCTGCAACTTTAGAAACAGGAAAAGTGCAAAAGTACTAATTAATGTAAAAGTAATGCCCAGAACCAACTTTTTCACGCTACGTTCGTCGCGGTACTCGGCTACTGCAGTCCTGATAATTTGAGCCGCATCCTCAGCGAATGCTTGACGGGACTGATTATAAGCTGCTGCGTCGTTGTTGCTAACTGTGAACAGGACAGTTTTTCCAGATCGGACAACAGCTGCATTGCCCTGTTTATCAATCTGAATTGTATCGGGTGAAATAGAAAGATCGCTGGCAATATTTGCCAACCGTTGGCTAATGATTTGAGCTCGTTCCTCGGCGGAGGCGATGCCGGGAACCCCTTCTCGAACTCGGAAAAGGACTTCATTGTCTAGAATAACAGGAAACCCGTCAATTCGATTTGCTGAAGGAGTGGTCTGCTGAGCGACAACAGGTATAATCGAGATCTTCAGCATAACAATCGTAACCAGCAGGATTAAACAGGTCGGTAATTGCCGTTGAGCAGATAACTGAAGACGATGGTTAGGAGAAAGCATTTTCTTGCAGTTGCGACTGAGCTTCACTGTTACTGAGGCAACAAATGATTGATTAGCTAGGATTTTTAAGTTTTTGGTCCCAGTCAGTACTGGGCAACTTGCTTACTTACGCTTCTTCGCCGACTCCCTCGCTTACTGTCAGGCCGAGCTTAATCAGGGATAAGGCACTAGCCAGGAAGGTGAGTCCTACAAACAAGCCAATTAACCACTCGGAATTTGACGGCCACTGCGACCAGATAATTATTCCCAGAATAATTCTGATCGTACCACTAAAGAGCCACCAACCCCAGTTTAATGCTGGACGTAGTTTAAATGCTCTAACCACCACCAACACACCTGAGATAAAGATGAAAATCCCCACTAACATTGTTAGAGACACGATGCCGACCATTATTTTAGTGGCGAGCAAAATTCCTAAGACTAGATCGAGAATACCGTCTAGCAGTTTCACCAGGAATCCTCCTGCCTGATAAGACAGAATCGCATAGATAATTCTGGCAATGCCGCTAATTATGAAAATCCAGGTGAGCAGCTTCGCAATGCTTAGAGGGGCGAAGTGTGGTAAAGCGATCGCTCTAACTCCTAGCAGCAGTAATAAGATACTCTTTTCATATCAGTTTCATATTTTCTTATTCTAATCTGTTGTACCGAAATAGATACTAGAAGATGATGCCTGCCTTATTCAATCCCATCTTCAATTGCTAAGGCGATCCCACCTATGTTCAAACGTCAAGGCTGGAAAAGAAACAATCTGCTACGCCAATTCGTTGTATGTGGCATCACGATCTTCATTATGCTGCTGAGTCCTATCATCGCTTCAGGACAATTGCCATCCTTAACGACTCCCAGTGAAACACAACCGCCTCCTGTCGGTGTCGAACGGCGAGGTACTTTAGAATCAGCTGCGGTGCGCCTTGATGGGGAAGAACTGTTCAGGATTGCATCTCCGACCGTTCTCAATCGTAGCGAACCCGGTAACCAGATACCGGTCGAAATCCGCGCCAAACAAGTGGAAGCCAATCTTGTTCGACTAATTGCCGACATCATGGATAGTGTCAGGACAAACGAAGTAGTATTGAACCCAAAAAAACTGCAGGTTGCCATCAAAATTGTCAACGGACAGCCAGTTTTATTTGTCAACAATACCGCCCTGACTCAACCCAAAGTATTGTTAACGGTGACGGATACAGATGCTCAATATGCTTCTATTGGCAAAGATTTATTGGCAGACCAATGGCAAGAAATTTTAGAGCGAGAACTTCGACAAGCAGTCGAACTTCGTCAACCAGAAGCGTTACGAGAACAAATTAGCACAGGGATTAAAGCTCTAGTCGTAACTGTACTATTGACGTTAATGTTAGGGACGGGCTGGGTATTTTTGAGAAGACGTAAACAAAAACTTGAGCAACGACAGTTAGCAGAGTCTTCATTAATGCAAGCTCGAGAACCCATACCCTCTCAACCATCGGAATTAGAGCCACAATTACAATTGTTGCAGCGATTTCACCATTATTTTGGGTTACAAAGACGACTTGAGATTATCCGATTTTTGCGATGGTTACTGTTTTGGGCGATCGCCTTTGTTTGGATGATGGGAATTGCTTACAGTCTCAATGCTTTTCCTCAAACGCGCCAGTTTGCTCGGAAGGTCGTGGCAATTCCAATTGTAATCTTAATTAGCTGGTTTTTAACCGGATTAATCAATCGCTTAACCGACCTTATCATCGATCGCTTCATCGAAAATCGTGAGCAAGAACAAGTTCTAACCGCCGAATATCTCCAACGAATTGCCACAATTGCCGAAGTAATCAAAGGGCTAAAAATGGTTCTGGTTTATGCAGTGGCTATTCTTTTAGTTCTTCAGTGGCTCGATCTAGTGTCGGGATCGCTCCTGGCGTTGGGGGCAGTAGTAGCTTTGGCAGTTTCCTTTGCGGCACAAAGTCTAGTCAAAGATCTGGTCAATGGATTCCTGATTTTACTGGAAGACCAGTTTCGGATTGGAGATAATATCAGAGTTGGCGATATTTCTGGAGAAGTAGAAAACCTGAATTTGCGGGTTACCCAGATCCGCAGTGAAGAGGGGAGTTTGATTACTCTACCCAATAGTCTCATTACTCAGGTGGAAAACAGAGCTAGGAGTTGGGCACGAGCAGATTTTCGCATTGAAGTCGCTTACAATACTGATGTCGATCTCGCTCTAGCAGTCGTCCGAGAAACAGTAGAATCTATGGCACGAGATCCCGAGTGGCAGTCTGTAATCCTCGATACTCGTGAACTGTTTGGAGTCGAGCAGATTTCTCATACTGGAATCATCATCCGAATCTGGATTAAAACGGCTCGGCTCAAACAATCGGCGATCGCCATGGAACTGCGTCGTCGGCTAAAAATTGCCTTTGATCTCAATAACATTCAAATTGGCATTCCCCAGCAAATTTGCCTAGAAAATGGTTCTGGCAAACCTGATGCCATTGATATTCATAAACGATGAAATAGTCTTACAAGCAACACGAGAATCGATTTATATCTCGCATTGGTTTAGATCGCATTCTTTAAAATGTCACCTACTTATTTCATATAAGTTTCATATATTGGTTTCCTATAATCCATAATTTGCTGGTTATGCTGGCAGCCCGGAAGTTGCTGGCATTTTTGACCGTTGCGGGGTTGCGCGTGATCGGTTGGGTGTTCGCTGTACTACAGGCTTCTCTGGGCGCGCAGGTCATCATTAATTCCTTGCGGAGGCTTGGGGCTTTACCAATGCAGTGAAGCTAAGTCCAGCCTCTTTTCTCCCTGTTTTTGTTTGGGGAATAGCTCTCTTTTATCACTCTCGGCGAATTTAACGAATTTACCTCGTTTCAGCCAACGAGAAATTAAGGTTTTGACCCACTCTGACAAAAGAGAGATAGCGAACTCGCGCTAGACTAGATTCAGGCAATGATATCATCATCGTTGGAGCTTCCCATGAATCGTTTTGTCCAAAATACAATTATTGGCGGGATCTTTTTCTTGATTCCTGTTGTTGTCGCTGCTGCAATATTTGGTAAAGCATTCAAGATAACGAGGTCGATTTCTGTCCCGTTGAGTGAAGCCTTAGGGGCAGATTCTCTCAAGGATGTGGTGTTTGTAGATACTCTAACTGTCTTCTGCCTTGTTGCGCTGTGTTTTCTAGCTGGTTTGTTCTCAAAAAGCATTTGGGGGAAGAAGCTATTTAATTTTCTTGATGTTTTGTTGCAGAAGTTCATTCCCGGTTACACTGTTTTTAAAAGTATGACCTCTGAAGTTGATGTAAATAAATCAGCATCGTCCCTAAAACCTGTTCTGATTCGCTTAGACGACCAGTCTCAAATTGCCTTTGAGGTCGAGAGAACTGCAACCCAACAAGTGGTAGTGTTTCTGCCTGGTTCCCCAGATACTCGTTCGGGAAGTGTTGTATTGGTAGATAGCGAGAGGGTAACTTCCATTAACGCTAGCTTTCTATCAGTTTCTGGTATGCTGAGACGCTTTGGTCGAGATATACACCTCTTGTTGCAAGAAGAGACGAACTAACTGAGCACTTTCAATACCTTCTGAGTCATCTGGGAATCTTGCTGGCTTCTTGCCAATTTTATTGTATTTTTACTTGTAATAACTCCCCATTTTTGTTGGATTTTTTCTTTAACTATTACTAGGTTTTTAGGTGTTTCTTCGATCCAGTTTTTAATCGTTTCTTGTTGCTAGGCATCGAATCGCTTTTTTACGCCCTTGACCACCACGATTATATAATTCTATTTCTATAATCCCACTAATCCTGATAAGTCCCAATTATTTAGCTAATTATAAATTATGTTACTATTTACTTGAAATATTGTCATTAACTATAATATTTTTTTATGTTGTCGATAACTTAATAAAATAGTTATCTAAAATCTTATCAAAAAATAGACAAAAAATTTTGGTTAAGTACTTAGTATTGTTCTTACCATGAAATTTATAAAAGTCATCGGAACTAGTTTATTTATTGCGATCGCTTGGATTGCTCCACTTAAAGTATCTATTGCTCAACCCCTTTTACTCAACCAGTCAACCGGGCAACTTCAGGTTTCTGAAGAAGGGCAATTTGTTGTTCGGATGTCAGCTCAACCAGAAACGGGTAGCCGTACTATTCCTATTGGCGAACAATCCACTGATTGGAAGGTTTTTCGGGTTAAAGACGATACCGGATTTTATGGGGTTGCCTATACGGATCTGACTTCAGCGACGATCGAATTAGGCGCAAATGCCGTCATCGACAGTATCAAAAATACCCTGACGGATGAACTCAACTGGTCAGCTCTGAATGGTCGCGGCAAGCGCATTGACGTGAATGGGTATCCTGCACGAGAAATCATCGGGACGCAGAACAACCAACTCTCGGTTCTACGCCTCATTCTGGCCGATCGACGCCTCTATGCAGTGATGAGTACTTCTGAGGATTTGACCGAAATCAGTCAATTCATTGATTCGTTTGCGGTGCAGCCCTGGCAACCTTACGTTTCCGAGGAAGGTGGTTTCAGTGTCAATTTGCCCCTGCTGCCTACGGATGAAACTGAATCGATCGAATTAGGCGGAACTGAATTTGAATGGAAGGTGATTGAAGGTCGTAATTTTACGGCCCCCGGTGACTCTTATTCAGTGGGCTACACCGATGTTTCATCGAAGGATTTACAGGCAGGGGCAGATGCGCTGCTCAATCGAGTTGGCACCAACCTGCTCGAACGATGGCAAGCTCAAAATGTGGTTGAAAGCGGCAGAAAGATTTTGCTTGATGACAGTCCAGGACGATCGTTTGTCGGAACTACGCCTGAAGGACAGATCCTAGCCGTGCGCTTCTATTTGGTAGAGGAACGAATGTATGGGGTCGGTGCTCTTTCAGACAACATCGTCAACATCAGCCGTTTTTTAGATTCGTTTCAAGTTGAGTAATGGGTAATGGGCAATAAATAAATTGGTTTATCACCAATTACCAATTAACAATCACCAATCATTTAAGGAGAATTCTATGACTCGTATTTTATTACTCGGCATTGTAGCGATCGCCATTTTTGTAATTGCTCCACGGGTGGGTGCTTCGCGATCGGTGACGGTCGATCCAGATCGAGCCTCCTCTGCGCTGCTAGCCAGAACCGTTTTTGATGTAGAAGATGTCGAGGGTGAAGACGTCATCGACCATCGCAGTGAACTGGAAGAGAGTGGCCAACTCGAAGAACGTCGCGATGATGCTAGAGACTGGGCTGAAGACGATGAATAACATAACATAAAGAGGAACTAACAATCAATGGCTCGTCCCCGTTTGGGCGATCGGATGCAGTACCTCCTGGAGCGAGGATTGCCTGGGGCAATTTTGGTACTCGTGGCACTGCTGCAACTCTATCTGACTCACACCGCAAATCTTTCTCCTTGGAAAGGCGGCGGATTCGGGATGTTTGGGGGGATCGACGCACCTAATATGCGAGCGATCCAGGCAGAGGCACTAGATCGGGATGGCAACCTGATTCAGTTCGATGTGTATAGTGCGCTGGACGCTCGAACCATTCGCCGCACTCGCACCCTTCCTCGCCAGAGCGATCTCGAGCAAATGGCTCCTCAGTTTGTGGGTCAGTCTGTTGTACCGACCACCATTCAGCGACAAGCCATTTATCAAAAACTTCAGAGCGACAATCCTGATTTTCCGGCAATCCAAGATTTAATGCCCAACAAAGGGGATAGCCTTGCTTTACCCGATCTGCCCAGCCACCCTCTTTCTCAACCGTTATATCGACTGAAAACGGTTTATGATCCGGAGGTGCCAGGAGTCGTTAAAACCTTGAAAGCAATCCGGCTACAGTGGTGGAGGATTCGCTTCGATCGGACTCACCATCGTCTGTGGGCTGAACCGTTGAGTTCGGTAGTTGAAGCGGGAGTGTGGCAATGACCCCAATCTCTCCCTCCTCTTCCCCCTCTGCCTCATCCCTAACAGCCCCTCCCCTCCGTCTGCCATTTCTGAACGAGCTGCTAGTGCAACCCCGACATCTGCTGGTTTTGCGCTTTACGGCACTTTTCCTGCTGTTATATGGCTCCAGCACCGTATTTCTCGATATTCCCTTGTGCATTCTGTGTGGGCTAATGCTGCTCTCTCCTACGCTGTTAACCAGCCAGGTGATGTGGGTGTTAATTTGCGGCATGGTCTGGTGGGTGAATGCTACCGATTGGCTATGGATTGATAATCATAAAATTTTGATTACTTACTGGTGCCTGGTCTGTGCGCTGGCGGTATCTGCCAAAGATACCGATGGTGTACTGGCATGGAACGGACGAATATTGATTGGGCTGACGTTTCTGTTTGCCACAACCTGGAAGATACTGGCAGGTGAATATTGGGATGGCGGCTTTCTCCACTACACCTTTTTGACAGATGATCGCGTGGCAGCGGTGGCAACGGCAATTGGCGGATTATCGCCCGATGCATTACCGCAGAATCGGTTACTGGAAGGGTTACTCAAGCAGTTTCCAGAGGCGATCGGTAGTGTTACTTTAAGCACCAGTTCTCGATTGCAGACATTTACGTTAGCTGCTTCTTACTGGACATTGTGGATCGAAGGCTGTATCGCTGTTGCGTTCTTAGTCAAGCCCTTGCATCTGTTTTCTCGATTCCGCGATTGGTTCTTAATCTTGTTTATCGCTACCACCTATTTCCTGCTACCAGTACTGGGGTTTGCCTACATTTTGATTATCATGGGATTTGCCCAATCTCATCCCAAGCACAGAGCAATCAGAGTGACTTACATTGTATTATTCGCCTTTCTACAACTCTCACGTCTTCCTTGGAATTCTTTATTTGGTTGAGATTGGTTCTGTAATTGCTCCACAGTTCTATTCGAGTTGTTGCTACTTGTCTTTTTTCTTAGATTTGGCGCATTGGTCACAAGTTAAGGAAATCAGAAAAAAGTCAAGTAAAAAAACAAATCGTGTCAAACTCATAGAAACCAAGCAATTGAGCGATTTTATTTCTCTATGGGCAAGAGTAAAAGACTAAATCGAGACGATGCCAAAAAAACGCAACGACCAATGGTAGAAGATCGAGTCATTGTTGAACACTTAACTGCTTTATTAACTCCAACAATCACCTCTGGGTCGCGGTTTTTTCGAGAATATCGCATCTCCTTAGAAATGATTTATCGTGGTCTTGATTATTTTCTTGGTGCTTCAAAGCGTGGAGAAGCTCATGACCCAGTTAAATATTTTGCCCATTCTGATATTCGGAAATGTTGAGGGATTATTAAAAGACAGCGAGAACCAAAGCAAAAGCTAATCATTGCTCCTTTTCCAGCCCAACAAACAGGTTCTGACCAGTTTTTCTTTCAATCTTCTCCTAAAATCCCCTTGACAACTTGCTTACAAGCTTAACTTGTTACCAATGCTCCGTGCCAAATCCTCTTCGGTACGGCGGCTAAGAACTATTTTAATGACTATAGATATTATTTGTAGTATCCGATCTTACCAGACAGAGAAAACTGAGAGAATTGAATCTTCAGGCAAAACCCTACACTTATAATTAGTATCTTCCGAGGCGTATATGGATCGAACGCGAAAAGTTCAATTCGGACATAAAGGTTTTTGGGCGATCGCTCTTACCTTGTTTATGATTGCCTACAATGTCAGTGTCATGCCCACGATTATGTCTCCGCTCGTGCGCGATCTCGATTCGAGTGTTGGTGCCATACAGAGTATTTTGGTTGTATATTTCCTTGTAGCTGCTTCCTTTGCACCCTCAACGGAAAATCTGTGTCGCTTTTACGGTCGAACTCGTATATTTAGCATCAGCTTAGTTTTGTATGGTATTGGGATGACCCTCACCTCCCTAAGTCCTACAATTGAAATTCTTGCCCTCTGTTTTTCACTATTGACGGGTCTGGCTTCCACACCTTTGATTAGTACTCCTTTAGCGATCGCTGATTTAATTTATGGCGACAATGAAGAGCGGATAACCATAGCACTCATTTTGGCTTCGACATTGGGGGGCTTGTTTGGTTCTTTGCTTGGAGGTTACCTTGCCTCCAATTTCGGTTGGCGTTGGGCATTTGCGCCTTCACTGCTGGTTCTGATCCTCGTGTTACGCTTGAGGCGATCGCTACCTAATCTAATTGTCAACTGTACGCAACCTATAGATTGGATCGGAGGTTTATTCTCCTTTTTAGGACTTAGTTCTATTTTTGTAGGTATTAGCTTGGCGGGAGAATTTGGGTGGTGGGAACCAAAACGAGAGTTTTCAATTGCGGGTTTGATTATCCCACCTTTTGCGATCTCGATCGTACCTACATTATTTGCCGTGGGGATGATTCTTTTGGGGTTCTTTGTCTTCTGGCAACGACGACAGGCAAATCTAGGTAAGGCTTGTTTATTCCGAGTCGGACTATTACGTAACCGAGAATTCGTCTTGGGGCTTCTTACTGCGATGCTGCATACACTAATTGTAACGGGCGTGCAATTTAACCTATTTCAATTTGTACCGGTTGCCTTATCGCTTAATCCATTTAGAACAGCACTAACGATAATACCTTACAACCTAACCATGGTAATCGTTATAATCTCAGTCCTGAAGTATTTAGTTTTGGGCAATCTCATCACACCCAAGTATATTGTCTGTCTTGGCATTTCTTTGCTTGCTGCTGGCATTGGAGTGCTTTACAGTAGCCTGCATCTCTCAGTTACCTCATTAGAACTGATGCCGGGGTTAATTATTATGGGCGTGGGTTCGGGATTATTTTCGTCATATATTAGCACCCTCACTTACTCAAACGCTTCAAAGGGAGATAAACCTCAAGCCTCTGGCATTTACGATCCCATTCAGAATTTGGGCTGTTCCTTGGGACGAGGAATCCTCGGTACGGCACTTGTATATTCTACCTCTCGAAGCATTGTTGATAACATCTTAGAAAACCTTGGCAAAACCTTGTCACCAGTCGAACGCCTTGAAGTGATTGCTAAGTTACAAGAAATGTTGCAAACCTTTTCTCGAGAAGAAGTTAGAGAAGTATTTGCTAACAAACTGCCACCATCAATCTATCCATTGCTGCGATTGATTAGTCTTGATGCAGCAACTTCAGGAATCAAAATTTCTCTATTAATTGCACTCCTCCTGACGGGGATTTGTTTTCTGCTCGCCGTCACTTTACCCAAGTATCCTTCGTGTCGTCTTTCCTAGAGACTTACAATTGACACTCCCCTGCCTAAAGGCGAGGGGATTCTTGGTTCAACGAGTCTCCGTTAGACATCAGGATTTCTCCAAATGCCCAAGAGGGAGTCTCTCCCCAAGCGTATGTTCCTGCGTGTCCCGCAGTACGCAATCCTAATTGCAAAATATTGAGGCTAGCGTTTAAGTCCCTATCAGCCTCAAATCCACAATGAGGACATTTATGAGTCCTAGTTGATAGAGATTTTTTAACTTTCTTCCCACAGCTAGAGCAGTTTTGGCTTGTGTTATGTGGAGGTACTGCTACAGTTATCTTGCCATACTTCCAACCAAAATACTCTAACCAACTACGGAAAGCTGACCAGCTAGCATCATTTATACTCTTAGCTAGTTTAGACCTCACCATGTTCTTAACTCTTAAGTCTTCATAGGCTACCAAATCGTTAGATTGGATTACGCGCAATGCCTCTCTCTGGACAAAGCCTTTACGTTGCCTACTTACTCTTAAGTGTTTCCGAGCATATCTATTTCTAGCCTTGAGATAATTGTTAGATTGTTTCTGCCCTTTCCTGAACTTCTTGGACTTTTTACGGTTAGCTCTGTTTAATTGTTTCTCTGCTGAAGTTTATTTTAAGGGTGATAGTAAGATTAAATCAATGTAAACTATCTCACTTTTCGCCACATACTTCTGATATATATTGAGTTGACCTTATAAAAAAAATAATTTCACCATTCAACTGCTTATAACTCCGATCGCTCTATTTATTAATAGCGTGAATTTATGATTTAAAAAAAAGATTGTCAAACTTAAATAAGTCTTTTTAAGCAAACGAGCGCTTGACTTTTGCTCCTGCCTACCTAAAACATTTGCAACAAAATTTAAATTATTTTTAAAATCCAAATTTGGCAGGCACGATGCTCGGGGGTTTTCAGACTTCCAATCTATCTCAAAACAGGTTGTGACAGTTGAGAGCAGACTCTAGATAACATGAGCTTCTAAGACACCTTTGCCAGGCAGCTTTTGCTGTTATTTAAATAATATATTGCTCCAGAAATTAAATTTTAACTACGGTTTATTCAATGGTTTTAAATTAAGGTTTGGAGATGTCTAATGAAAAGATATTAGAAAAAGCAATCTTGTCTAGACTCTGCTTTCAGCTAATGCAAAGTTGACAGGAGAGTGCATATGAAAATTCTGTTTATAGAAGATGATGAACATACTAGTGAATTATTCTCAGCCATGCTCTCTACCCATCGTTATACAGTCGATGTGGTTGCAGATGGAATGGCAGGGTTAGATCTGGCAACTCGATGGAATTACGATCTGATTCTTTTAGATCTTTTAATTCCAACGTTAAATGGACTTGAAGTTTGCCGTCGTTTACGCGCTCAAGGCTGTCAAACACCAATTCTGATGCTAACAACGAAAGACGCGAACGAAGATGTTATTGCTGGACTTGATGCTGGTGCCGATGACTATGTTGCCAAATCTTGCGCTTCTTCCCAACTACTGGCAAGATTGCGAGCAATTCTGAGGCGCGATAAAAGATACTCATCTTCGCCAGTATTAACTTGGGGGCTACTCTGTCTCGATCCTACTTCAGCTCGGGTTACTTATGATCGCAAAGAAATATCCCTGCGTCCCAAAGAATACAATCTGCTCGAACTATTTCTCCGCCACCCCGAACACATTCTCAGCCGTAGTGCCATCATTGATCGCCTGTGGTCGATCGAAAAAACTCCCGTTGAAGGTTCTGTCACCACTTTAATCAAAGACTTACGGCATCGTTTGAAGTCTGCCGGAATGGAGGATGATTCGATCGAGACAGTTTATGGGTTGGGATATCGGTTAAAAGCAGCACCAAAAGAAGACAAAAGAACACGGGAATCGGAGTATGTAAAGAGGAGAAGCGAAGAGGGCGCGATTGCCTGGGAATTTGATTTACCAGTGGATTGGGACGAGGATTGGCAAGTTCGAGACCAGCGAGGGAGAATAGCAATTGAGAAAATTACAGCTCGTTTTCAGATCTCGCTGGAGCAAAGAATTACTGCATTGGAAGCAGTAGAGCGATCATTTCAAACAGGCGATTTTACCGTGCAGCAACAACAAGCTGCGCGAACACAAGCCCATAAACTAGCAGGCGGATTGGGAACATTTGGTTATATCAAAGCTTCGGAGATAGCACGGGCGATCGAATGCTTGTTGGAAACCCAGATTAGTCAAGAAACACAATTAGCCAAGCAGTTCTCTCAATTGTTGGAAAAGTTGAGACAGAAGCTGACTAAACCGTCGAGCGATAAATTAATTGCCGAGCCAAGCCTTACCAGGAGGTGATTGAAAACGCGGAATCTATTTTTTAGATTAAGTTATTTATTGCGTTAGGCATCCTTCATGTCCCTTGCCCTTTCACAAACTCTCCGCCACTTTATAACAAACGTTCCACTACGTTGGGTACTAACCATTCCCTTTGTTTTGCCTACCATTGGAGCGGTGGCAATGGTAGGTTATCTATCCTATCGGAATGGACAAGAAGCAGTGGAAGATTTGGGTCATCAACTAGTAGCAGAGACGAATGAGCGCGTGAAGCAAGAACTCGAGACGTATCTGCAAGAACCTTTATTAATTAATCGTTTGAATGTAGATGCAGTTGCTTGGGGGCAACTCGATCTCCAAAATATTCCAGCACTGGAAACTTTGTTATTCGCTCGGTTGCAGCAATTCGAGCAAGTAGCGGCGGTCTTATTTGCCAGTCCTCAAGGGACGTTTAGATTAGTTGACCGACTGCCAGATTTATATTTAGTCGTTGCCGATCCTCCTCGTCCCGAGCAAATCTTTATCTATAGCCTCAATAGCGACGGCAGCCGAAAAGAACTCGTCCGCACGAACGAAGGCTTAGACGTTAGACGCGATCGACCCTGGTATCGGCAAGCTGTTACAACGGGTAAGCCTGGATGGAGTCCGATTTCCCAGTATGGTTCTCTTAATTTCCTGACATTAGATGCGTCTCAACCCGTCTACGATAGCACTACAAATAGTCTGTTAGGAGTTTTTGCCGTTCATATACGGCTAGATTATTTGAGTGAATTTCTCCATTGCTTGGACATCAGCCGCTCCGGTAGAGTCATCATTATGGATCGAAATGGTGCCCTTATCGCCACGTCCACACGGGAACAACCCTATAAATTCAAGGCTAGAACTGGATATCAACGCCAGTTCGAGCAAATAAATATTGATGAAAGTCAGGATGATTTAACGCGATCGCTGGGAAAGTATTTGCGCGAGCGTCCGAGTGGTTTAGAATCTCTGGAGCGAACTCATGACTTGGAATTTAGATATAAGGGTCAACTGCAATTCCTAAAAATCACGCCCTTTCAAGATCGATACGGGCTGAATTGGCAAATTGTGACGGTGATTCCAAAATCCCACTTCCTAAGAGACATCCAAAATAATACCCGCACAACAGCTTTGCTCTGTCTGCTGACTCTAGGTGTAGCACTCGCGCTGGGACTGCTCACCGCTGATAAGTTAATAGCAAACTTTGCGCGATTAAACCGAGTCAGTCGAGAACTGGCAGCAGGTAATCTCGATCGACGGCTACCGACCGACAGCACAATCTATGAATTAAACGGTCTGGCACGGTCGTTTAACCAAATGGCAGAGCAACTACAACAGTCCTTTGATCGCATCCAAATTGCTCTAGAAGAGTCTAAAGAGAAATTCGCGACCATTTTCCGCACCAGTCCCGACCCGATGGCGATCGCAAGCTTAGCTGAGGGACGCATCCTGGAAGTTAACGACAGTCACGTCGATTTCTTTGGTTATTCTCGTGGAGAGGCGATCGGTCGCACTTCCTTAGAACTCAATCTGTGGAGCAGTCTTGATGAGTGCGAACAATTCAGAAACTTACTGCACCTGCAAGGAAGTGTTCGCAATTTAGAAGCGCAATTACGCATGAAATCCGGTGAAGTCAGAACAGTTTTGGTGTCTGCCGAAGTTCCGACTTTAGAAGGACAAGACTGCACGATTGTGGTGCTTCGAGATATTAGCGATCGCAAAAGTGCCGAAGAAGCACTGCACGAAAGTGAAATTCGCTTCCGTCAATTAGCCGAAACCGTGCGGGAGGGATTTTTCGTCTATGAAACACAATCTGCTTACTATTCCTACGTGAACCCCGCCTATGCAGACATCATGGCAACACCAGCCCAATTGTTCTACCAAGGAATGTTCCATTGGCTGAACAATATTCATCCCGACGATTGCGATCGCATCGAAGCAGGGTTGCGGAGGGAACGTCAGGGCAAAAACTTTGATGAAGAGTATCGCTTCATCCGCCCGAATGGGGAAATACGCTGGCTGCGATCAAAAGCATTTCCACTCCAAGACGAGACCGGAACCATCGTTCGGATTGTGGGAACGGTAGAGGACATCACCGAGCGTAAACAGTTAGAACAATCGCTGCGATCGCAAGCAGAAGAGGAACGGTTAATTACTACCATCACCCAGAACATTCGTCAGTCTCTAGATTTAGAGAAGATTCTGGCAACTACGGTGATTGAAGTACAGCAGATTCTTAATGCCGATCGCGTCTTAATTTTCCGATTAAACCCAGATGGTTCGGGACAGGTGATTGAGGAAGCCGTTGTCCCAGAATATCCAGTGACTGACCAGATGCGTTGGGAAGACGAACACTTTCCAGAGGATTGCTATGAATATTACCGACAGGGAATTCCCCGAATTGTGCCCGATGTTGCAATCGATGAATGGGCCGAATGTCTGGTCGAGTTTATGCAACAGGTGTGTGTTAAATCTAAAGTAGTTGCGCCGATTGTGCAGGTGTATGCAAAATTCTCTAGGAAAGTTTGGGGTTTACTGATTGTTCATGCCTGTTCTCATTACCGCCAGTGGCAAAAATCGGAAGTCGAGATCTTGCAGCGAATATGCGATCAGTTGGCGATCGCGATCAATCAGGCGAACCTTTATCAGCAGTTGCAAAGAAAACTGGCAGAGCATCAACAGACTGAAGAAGCTCTCAGGGAAAGTGAAGAACTTTTTCGCAGAGCCTTCGATGATGCGCCCATTGGAATTGCACTCGTTTCACCTACCGGACAATTTCTCAAAGCAAATACTTACTATTGCAACCTGCTGGAATATAGCGAAGAAGAACTATTAACTCTTACATTTCAAGATCTTACCCATCCGACAGATTTAGAAGCAGATCTTGAGGCTTTTCGTCAGATGATAGCAGGTGAAATTCGTTCGTATCACCTTGAAAAACGATACATCACCAAGCAAGGAATAGTCATTCCAGTACTCTTGAATGCAGCATCTATCCGCGATCGAGACGATCGACCCCTTTATTGTGTCGGACAAATTCAAGACATTCGCGATCGCTTGAAAGTGGAACGGATGAAAGATGAATTTATTTCAGTTGTTAGCCACGAACTCCGTACGCCCCTAACTTCTATTCGAGGTGCCCTGGGTATTCTAGGCTCTGGAGTTTTCGACAATCGACCGGAAAAAGCCAAACGCATGCTACAAATTGCCATTACCAATAGCGATCGCTTGGTGCGACTCGTCGATGACATTCTCAGTTTAGAACGATTGGAGTCTGGTAAAGTCCAGCTCGTGATTGAGCGGTGTCAGGTCGCAGACCTAATGCAACAAGCTATAGACAGCATACAGGCACTTGCCGAGCGAGCAGATCTCACTCTTTCAGTCACTCCCGTCTCGGCAACTTTATGGGCAGCCCCCGATGCGATCGTTCAGACTCTGACCAACCTACTGAGCAATGCCATTAAGTTCTCCTCACCAGGAGATACGGTTTGGCTCAAGGCTGAAATAGGCAGTGGAGAATGGGCAACGGGCAATGGGCAACAATTATCCGATACCCAGACTCCCTACATTCTCTTTACAGTTAAAGATCAGGGGCGCGGTATTCCTGAAGATAAACTCGAAATAATTTTTGAACAGTTCCAACAGGTGGATGTGTCTGATTCTCGGCAAAAAGGGGGAACCGGATTGGGGCTGTCAATTTGTAAAAAAATCGTGCAACAACATGGGGGACGAATTTGGGTAGAAAGCAGCCTGGGAGAAGGAAGCACCTTTTACTTTACATTGCCGATGAAGGAGGAAAATGACTAAACGGATTCTGATTGTGGATGATGAAGAAGATATTCGCGATGTCGTGCGGGTATCGTTAGAAGAATTTGGAGGTTGGCTGACATTTGCTGCTCCTTCGGGTATTGAAGGATTGCAGATCGCCAAGGCGCAAGCTTTAGATGCGATTCTGTTGGATATATCGATGCCGGATCTTGATGGATTTCAGATCCATGCAAAACTTCAAGCGGACTCTAAAACTCAGAACATTCCAGTTATTTTGTTGACGGCTAAAGTCCTGTCTCGCGATCGCCAGCGATTTACCGCTCTCGACGTTGCAGGTATCATCACCAAGCCCTTCGATCCAATGACCGTTTGGCAACAGGTCGCAGAAATTTTGGGCTGGGAGCGATAAAAAGGTTCTTTCATATAAGTACGTGGTTCTTTCTCTAAACATTTTTCTAAGAACACCATGTCAGCTTCAGTCCACTTCTGTTCCCCTCCACGCCCTGGTTTTGAGCCAAGTCCCTCTACTCCTAGCTTTTGCCATTTATGCAAGACTTCTCGCACTGTTTGTGCCGTCCAATGAAAGTGAGTCGCTATCTTCTCTACGTACCAACCATCCGCGCTTAATCTAATAACTTCTGCTCTGTCTTGCACTTTCTGCGGTACCTCTGCCGTTCTCAGGTTGAAAAGAATTCTATCTTGCTCTCTAGTCAGAAATACCATCAAACGGCTGCCCATATCTCTATTACCTTGGTAGATACATTATCTGTCTTTACTTATCTTTACACAGTTTGGTTTTTTCACCTCGTCCGACTTACACCAAATATTTTAATGTAGAGATTAACTTATAAATTATCCCTGTTTTTACCAAAATTTTGATATTTTTTTAGATTTGTAGTTCTTGATACAGCGAAATTTCTGGTTATTCTTCTGATTTTTGTTCTATAGTTATAGATAAGAGCTTTAAATTTCCAATCCTAGATTATTCCGGTGACCATTCATGAGCCTTGCAACCTTATCTCCATCCCCTTCTATTAACTATTCTCTCGACATGATTAAAGACGAGGCACGTCAGTTAGTAGAGCAAGGGATTATTAGTCGTCAACAACCTATTTACGTACTTTGTCAATATATTCCTGCACGCGAATGGGTTTGTGTTGAGTGCGAATTAGAAAAATGTGATTATTTATTGAGAGATCCAATCGGTGAATTAATTGCTTACGAAGACTGGGATAATGATTGATCTTTAAACAAAAGTAGATTAAGTTTTGGAAATTAAATTTATAAGATAACAATAACACAACATAAACATAATCGTAGAGAGCCTGGATACCCAGGTTTTTTTTGTGCGGAAGAAAAAATTTTTAACAAAACATAATATTATTATTATTTATTTACAAAATCGCGACAAAAAGTAACTTACAATACTGACAGAGATAGATTTTCTTGGTAATCCTTTTGCCTTATCATTTAATACTAGGGTGTTCGATTAATAGGTTTAACCCTTATGAATATTAATGCAACTTTGACTGCTTCGACTTCACCGTTTCGCTATTCGATCGAGACGATTAAAGATGAAGTAAGACAACTGGTAGAGAGGGGGATCGTTCAAAAAAACCAACCTCTCTACGCTCTTTGCCAATATTTACCTGCTCGCGAATGGCTTGGTATAGAATGCGAATTGGAAAGATGTGACTATCTTTTACGCGATCGCATTAGCGATCTCTTAAGTACAGAAAGATGGGATAACGACTAGCTAATCTTTGTGACAAAGAAAAGCAAATTTACTAAATTATTTAGTTTGGCTCTTCTGACTTACGCAACTGTTCCAATTCATTTCTCAGAGCAATAATTTGTTCAGTAAGTTCCTCTAATTCAGATTGGACGTTATTATCAGTGGGAGTAGGGTTAGAGGCAGTGTCAGTATTGGCTTGAGAAGTTGTTGCTGTTTGTCGCCAACCCCGTTGATTGAGAAAATTTTCGAGGTTTTTTCTAGCTTCTTGCTCGGTAATTTGACCTTTTTTAGCCCATGCGCCTGTTTTTTCGCTTAATTCTGTTTGTAGATTAGAAACAGTTTCAGTGCGTTTTTGAGGATCGGCAAACGTTTCACATAAATCTGTTGCTGCTCCTACGGCTACGTGGAAGCCTTGTTGCACGAATTGAAAAAGATTATTGTTGTTCATAATAATTTAGATCGATAGGAATTTTAGGAAGCTAGTCAAAAATATTTTATCTATCCTACTTGTTCTAAATAAAGATTTACATCTTCAATTAATTGAGTCAATTCAGCTTCACTAGTCATCCTAATGCGATCGTCACGAATCGTTAACAATACTTTAGCAGCAAAGGGACTAGGATAAATATTAGGATTACAAAATACTTCTAAAAATATTTCTCCAGTGTAGCGATATTCCATTGGAGGTTGAGGTTGAGGTTTACCCCCACCACCAGCAGCATGAGAGGCAACTGCTTTAAGACTCTGCATTAAAACAGCAATCTCTTGTTGCAGATTTTTGGCTGCTTCCCCATCAAAATTAAAGCTGATCGAACCTTGAATTAAATTGATTGTTAATCGTGTCATTGTAATAGATTTTAATAATTGGTGTTAATGCTAAAAAATTTCATTGAGTTACCGTCAAAATTTACCAAAGAATCAGCTAAATCAAGACAATATTTTCAAAAAATCTCAATAAGTTAACATATTTATTTTTACTAAAGAGAACTCAAGCTATTAACTGACCAAGGCTGACAAGACTTTTATTTTACGATTTAAAGTATTAATTTGTTTCATTTTATTATTGTCATGCCAGACCATCGAACCAAAATTCGCCAAGTTCTCTGGATTACTTTATTACTTAATTTATTTGTAATGGGTTTAAAAGCAGTAGTAGGTTTTGCTACGGGTTCTCTTAGTTTACAAGCAGATGCTTTACATAGCGTCACTGATAGTATTAATAATGTTTTAGGTCTAGTAACCAATCGTTTTTCTTCTCCTATCCCAGACAGAGAACATCCTTACGGACATCAAAAGTTTGAGGCAATTGGAGCTCTAGGAATTGCTGCTTTTTTGGGTATTGCTTGTTTTGAAATTCTGAAAGGCTCAATAGAAAGACTTTTTACAGGTATTACTCCTATTCAAATTTCAATTGCTGAATTGTGGCTATTACTAATAGTTTTAGGGGTAAATATTTTTGTTGCTTTTTATGAACGCAATGTAGGGAAAAGGATTGGCAGTCCCATCTTAATTGCTGATGCCAAACATACTATGAGTGATATTTGGGTGACTATTTTAGTATTGGCGGGATTAATCGGAGTTTCTCAAGCTAAAACTTTCAACTTACCTCAATTACAATGGTTAGATGTAATTTTGGCTTTTCCTGTGGCAATTTTGGTTTTTTATAGCGGTTGGACAGTTTTAAAAGATAACTTACCTTGGCTAGTCGATGAAATTGCGATCGCGCCTGAGGCAATTCATCGTATTGTGATGGAAGTACCTGGGGTACTTAATTGTCATGATATTGCTTCTCGTGGATTATTGGGAAGACAAGTTTTTATCGAGATGCATCTAATTGTCGATGCGTCTGATGTGGAAACTGCTCACAAAATCACTGAAAAAGTTGAAACTCGATTGGAAGAACATTTTAATCCTGTGAGAATATTAATTCATGTCGAGCCACCTAATTATCAATCGAATCAAATTAGCTTTGGGATTGAACATCAATAACTATAAACTGATAGTTTATAGCCGACTTTTTCCCCAAAAAAATTGACTTTTCCACAGATTTAACCGAGTTTTCCACAGAAATTGACAAAAAAATTTATTTATTTATTTAAGAATCTCCAGATAGAAGTTATTTAGCTAGTTGAGCCAAAATACTATAAGAGGGAAAAGACATTTTAGGACTTTCTTGGAGTAGATAATCAAGAAAAGTTTGAGCGATCACAGATAACTTCTTACCTGCTAAATAAGATACATACCAACGACGTTTGATCGGAAAATGTTCTATATTGAGAACGGTTAATTCTCCACTTATTCCTTCTGAAATGAGACAGTGTTCAGATAAAACCGAAATACCTAGACCTCCTGCGATCGCTTGCTTAATTGCTTCATTACTACCTAGTTCTAATTTGACATTAACTGAAACTTTATATTTAGCAAATAAATTTAATACCGCTGCTCTAGTACCAGAACCTTTTTCCCGCATAATAAAAGGTTGACCGTTTAAAGCATCAATAGAAATATTGTGGTGTTTGGTTAAAGGATGATCGGCTTTGGCTACTACAACTAAAGGATTATCTAAAAATTGTTTGTTATGCAGATCGATGTCTTCGGGAGGATTACTAACAATATAAAGATCATCCTCGTTTTCTAACATCCGTCTTTGAATTTCTTGGTGATTAGTTACTTTAAGAGTGACATCAATTCCTGGATAATGCTGGCAGAAAGAACCCAATAATCTCGGTACAAAATATTTAGCAGTTGTAATTACTGCCAACCTTAATTGTCCTTGTTTAGTACCTTTCAAATCAGCTATTTGCATTTCAAAGTTATCTAACCTTTCAAAAATATCTTGGCAAGTTGCCAATAATTCTTTGCCTGCATCAGTTAAATAAAGACTTTTGCCAATTTGTTCAAACAAAGGTAAACCTACTGCTTTAGTTAGTTGTTTTACTTGACTAGAAACCGTAGGTTGAGTAATGAATAACTCTTCAGCAGCGCGAGTAAAGCTACCATGTCGAGCAACTGTTTCAAATACTTTTAACTGATGTAAGGTTGCCTGAATCAAAATTAAGATCTCCTTTGTTTTCGTGATAGCAAATAGTTGATTGTATTATTTGATACTAAATATCTAGAAAATAACGGGTTACTACTGAGAAAGCTCCCAATCTATCGCCTCTGACTAACTGTAAAATTTAAGCATAGTATTTAATCTATTTTTTTTTAAATTAATATTCGATTGTTTCTATATACATATTACTATAGTTCAGAGAAGAGATTGTCTTACAGCACAAATAGGAAGTATACCGTTGAGTTTTTGAATCAGCAGTATCATCTTCCTCAGTTTGTCAACAACTCTGCGAGAGTTTAAGCAGTAAGGAGTTTTCCAGCTTCTAATACTTCTTAGCAGATGCCTGCCGATCTAAGCTGACTACTTCTGAAGCAATCAATTCTCGCAATTGTACAGTTATACCTAATCTTTTCTCTCAGTAGCAACTAATAAAATCGTAGTTCGAGTATCACTAGATATGATGAGACAAGGAAAAAAATTTTTTAACCTAGTAACACAAATGAAAAAAGATGAGAGTTTTCTCAAATTAATTCATTGGGCAGAAAATTTTATTTCTAAAGTATTAGCGATCGCTTTACTGGTAGTCGTTTTTAGTGCTTTAGCTGATTTGATTTTTTTTCTTGCCAAAGATATTTTGAAAGATCCTTTAGGTTTTTATAGTAAAAGTTTAATTGAATTGTTTGGATTATTTTTAAATATTTTAATTGCTTTGGAACTATTAGAAAATATTACAGCTTATCTTAGAAAACACATAGTTCAGGTGGAACTAGTGATTGTCACTTCTTTAATCGCCGTAGCTAGGAAAATTATCATTTTTGATTTAGAAAAATACAATAGTAGAGATTTAATTGCTTTGGGAATAGCTATTTTAAGCCTGGCAATTAGTTATTGGTTGATTAAGAAAGTCAATACTACACAGTAAAGTATTAGATAGTTGTTGAAATAATTTTTTAGTAAATTTAGGTAGAAATCAACCTACTAATACCAAAAAAAAACACTCTTAATCAGTTATTTTGGCTTTGCTCAATCAGGGTATAAACTATATTGTATTGCCCTATTAGTCTGTTTTTAGTAATCTCTTAAAGCTAAACAAAGGCTGTCTCTTAAGTTTATATTAAGAGTTGAGCAAGTCCAGATAAAAGGTTATCTGAGGAGGAATTTTTGCTACTTCAAAGTTTGATGTAGACAATAGCAATGATTTAATAAATTTAAGGAGGCATGAAGCAAATTGAATTGCCCCTTCCTCATTAATCACGCATAAACTGAATCTTTGATTTCTGTGTAGCAGTACCAACTACTACCAAAATTTACTTTTAATTCCCAAAAATTTGTTCTAATTCTGCTCTTAAACAATTCAAATTAGCTACTCTAGCTACCAATAAATTATTTTGTTCAGAACGATCCAATTCAAGTTTCCAATGGCGAATAATATCTTCGTGTTTTAGCCAAAAATTAACCATAGTTTCGATTACCTCATCCCAATCCCATTCAGGTTTTTTGGGAATTATTTTAGTAGATTCAATAAAAGAATCGAGAGTACATCGATAACTACCTAAATAAGTTTTACTTCTTTTTGAGCTAACTTCTACTTCTTGTTGATAGTTAAAAAAGGTTAAAATAGGTGTGATTCCAACGATTTCAAAATTATACGACATAACACGCTTTTAACTCAGGATTAAAACAACAAATCAAATGATTTTCCTAATCAACTAATTTGACTTTCGGAGAATCAGGATTCTTGATTTTTAACATTCCCTAGATGAGCAATAAAACCACCAAAGGTATGATAAAAATTATATAAACAACTTTTGATTGATTGAGTTGGAAAAAATAGATTTAGCCTGAATGATAATGTTATCTCTCCAAAACAATTAAGCCGAATATTTGAAATAAGATTGTAGTTAAACCCACAAAGTTTAGATGTTAACCAGGCACAGAAATTAAAGAACAAACTTTGATATACTATGTTTTTATTGTGACTACTAAGATTAAGTGTTGATTCTAGTGTCAGCTATGTTTTGTGCAGTCTCGGCAAACCCTAGGCGCATACGCGATCTCAGCTTCGCTGAGGCACTTCGTGATCGCGTAATTTGAGTTTAAAAGTTTTAATTAAGTTGTAGTTGATTGTAAAAATTTAGTAACACTTTGCCAGCTTCATCCAAATTTCTACCAAAGGTTATAATTCCCTCTTCATGACCGCTCATAATAATAATTTTTTGTTTTTTTGTTAAGTCTTGCTGACACAATCTCATAATTTCTCTTGCCATTTCTGGTGTACCAAAAGCACAATTTTGATCGGTAGTAGCTACTTGATTAATCAGTTGTTGCCAAAGTTGACGATGATGAACGTGAATTACTGCATTAATATCTTGATTGGCTACATAAATAGCAGCATGAGTTAAAGTTTCTGAAGATGCCTGAATTAAACCAATACAAGTAACTGAGTTTTTGTCCCAATCAAATTTAATAACTTTAGTATAATGTTCTGGATTAAGATTAGGAAGGCTCCCTGTTTGTGTCCCAGAAATAATTAATGAATTATAGTTTTCAGCTTGAGGATCGCGAATGCTCAGATTACCAAAACCAATTCCATTGTCATACTGACCGATCAAGTTTAACTGATATAATCGATTGCGCCAGTGATTTAATTCTGTGATTTCTGCTGAAGAAATTGAGGGACGATTAATTAAACTGCATTGATATTTAATATATCCTTCATCTATCATGTATTTAAAATTTTTAGTAAGTTTATTTTGATTTAAAATTACTTTTGAATAATTTTTTCTATTTACTGCAAATCATAAAAGTAGTTTAGTGATTTTTAATATCTCTACAAAACAACCAAATCAAAGAAATTAAAAACTTTTCTTAAATAAAGATATTGTAATTATTTTAAAAAGCAAAATGCTAGTTTATTGCCAATAATAAATATTTAATTATTTTCTTGAATTTAATATTTTTTTTGATTATATTTATCTTTTTACTATGAAACTTAAGATCTTAAAATTAAATGAACAAGCAATTATTCCTCAATATAGCCATCCAGATGATTCGGGACTAGATTTATTTTCAATAGAAGACCAACTAATTCTACCTGGAGAAACTAAACTGATTAATACTGGTATTGCCATAGAATTACCTCTTGGAACTGAAGCTCAAATACGTCCTAGAAGCGGACTCGCACTCAAACATTCTGTTACTGTTTTAAACACTCCGGGAACAATAGATGCAGGTTATCGAGGAGAAATTGGGATTATTTTAATTAATCACGGCAAAAATTCTTTTCAGGTTTTTCAAGGTATGAAAATAGCACAAATGGTGATTGTCCCAATTATTCAGGTAGACATAGAAACCGTAGCCCAATTAAGTATTTCTGTAAGAGGAAATGGAGGCTTTGGTTCAACTGGAGTAGTTCAATCAAAATAAATTTGACACTCAGGATCATAAGTCTAAAATGTTCGTAGTATCTCTCCAGAAATTCTGAATTTCTAATTATTTATCCTCTTTACTGTCGTTTTAGCCAAGATGGTTTATGTTTATGGTAATTCTTTTCCGACTGGTCAGCATTAAGCTTGGTTCAGGTATCAATGCATAAACTCTCTTCTCGGCACAAAAAAACTACTCCTGTAGTTAACCAATGGTTTAAATGGCTATCACCAGGATTATTTATCAAACGTTGGCTCTTAATTAGTGCTAGTGGCTTAGCAATAGCGGTTTTAGGTGTAGCAATCTGGGTCAAACTAACTCCAATTTATCGTTTGTTAGAGTTTGTTTCAGGCGTATTAGAAACTATCACAACCATTTTACCCAACTACATCTCTGGGCCACTAGCTATAGGAGCAGGATTATTTTTAGTTTTTTGGGGTCAATCTCGTACTGTTGGTTCAATTACCGAAGTTCTTAGAGTAGATCAAGAAGAAGTTTTGGTCGATATGCTTCTTAATCGTCGTCGTTTAAATCGCGGACCTAAAATAGTAACAATTGGCGGTGGAACTGGTCTTTCTACTTTATTGAGAGGCTTGAAACAGTATAGTAATAATATTACTGCGATCGTGACTGTAGCTGATGATGGTGGTTCTTCAGGCAGACTACGACGAGAAATTGGGGTGTTACCTCCAGGAGATTTACGTAATTGTCTAGCAGCTTTAGCTGATGAAGAAAAACTTCTAACCGAATTGTTTCAATATCGTTTTCAGGCTGGAGATGGTTTAATTGGTCATAGTTTTGGCAATCTCTTTCTGACTGCGATGAGTGAGATTACAGGAGATTTAGAGCAAGCAGTGGCAGCTAGTTCTCAAGTTTTAGCTATCAGAGGAAAAGTGTTACCTGCTACTTTAAGTGATGTTCGTTTATGGGCAGAATTTGAAGATGGTAGAATTATTGAAGGAGAATCTAATATTCCTCAAGCTGGCGGAAAAATAGTTAGTATTGGCTGTTTTCCTGCAAATCCTCCTGCTGTACCCGCAGCAATTAAAGCAATTCGCGAAGCTGACTATATTATTATTGGGCCTGGTAGTCTTTATACCAGTATTATCCCCAATTTATTAGTTCCTGAAATCTGTCAAGCGATCGCAAAAGCTGATGTACCTCGGATTTATGTTTGTAATATTATGACTCAGCCAGGAGAAACCGAAGGTTATACTGTTGCCGATCATATTCGTGCCATAGATCGCATTTCCAATCAAAAATTATTTGATGCGGTTTTAGTCCATAAAAAACCACCTTCTCCCCAATCATTGCAAAAATATGCTCTAGAAAACTCTCACCCTGTGTTTGTAGATCGAGAAGATGTTGGTAATTTAGGTCGTCGGATTGTCTTAGCCAATGTTATGGATGAAGATGAAGAAACTGGCTATGTCCGTCATAATTCTAATCGTTTAGCTAAAGTCTTGTTGCGTTGGTATACTGGCAAATGGCAACCCAAAATCTCAATTACCCGAAAAATTGTGAGAAAATTTGAGAGGTAAAGGGATAAACAAAATAAAGACGAAAGTTTAGTTATAACTATAAGACTGTCAAATTTATTTAGAATAATTAGTAGGTCTTGGTTATCCTGGTTTTTAGATACAACTCAAACCTGATTTATTTTGTTATCCCAACTACAATTACTTGGCTTAATTTTAATAATATCAATTAAATATTAAGTTAATGTAAGTTTGGAACAATATATTATAAAATTTCGATAAATTTTTAAGGATTATTAGGGCAGTCGCTCGGCTCGCTTGACTAAATTTTATTGTTACTTATAAAAAAAACTTTAATAGGCAATCAATCCAAAACCTAAAAGTGAATCAAGTTATTTTATTACTCTAAGATTATAAAAAAAAACATATCCTTACTCTATTTCAACAAAAAACGCTATATTTATGAAGAAAATGTTAGATAAAATTATTGA
This sequence comes from Stanieria sp. NIES-3757, assembly GCA_002355455.1. Classification (NCBI taxonomy): domain Bacteria; kingdom Bacillati; phylum Cyanobacteriota; class Cyanophyceae; order Pleurocapsales; family Dermocarpellaceae; genus Stanieria; species Stanieria sp. NIES-3757. Next base: position 971,440 of record AP017375.1, on the reverse strand, counting down.
TGATAATAAATCTGCCTAACCCTGAAAAAACTGAACATTTAGGTATTTTGTTAGGTCAATTTTTACCAGCAGGAACTACAATTTTGTTACAGGGGGAAATTGGTGCTGGAAAAACTACTTTCATTCAAGGAATTGGTAAAGGTTTAGGGATTAAAATTCCTATTGTAAGTCCTACTTTTACTTTAATTAATGAATATCACGAAGGTCGTTTACCGCTCTATCATTTAGATTTATATCGTTTACAACCTACTGAAGTTGCTGCTATTTATCTAGAAACTTATTGGGAAGGAATTGAAGTGCCTCCAGGAATTACTGCTATTGAATGGGCGCAACATTTACCCTATCAACCATCTAATTATTTAGAGATTAACCTTATTTATACTGCTAACCAAACCCGTCAAGCTGAAATTTTTGCTCGCGGAGAAGTACAATTAGCTCCTAATTTACTAGAACAATTGCAAACTGAAGCTCGATCCAGTAAGTTTGAAGAATAAAAAAAAATAATGGCGTGAGCTAAATGCCCACACTATTATCTTATCGAAGAAACAATTTGTTCTTTTGAGAATTAATCGATTCCTAGTTGATTGCCTCGTTTGTACTGCATATATGCAGCAAAAAATAAGCCAGCTAAAGTAATGGTAATCAGACCTAGAACAATCCCTAGTAGTAAAGGTTCAATCACAGCAATCTCTCCTTGAGATAGAAAATTATGTGTCTGAATATATCCTACTGGACTACTGGCTTTAGTTCTAGCCTCAACTGTAAGAAGATTTGGCTCAAGATTTTTTATAATTTGTCTAGTCTGGCTGTCAAATCTTAAGCTATTTTATGAATTGAAACAAAATTATAAGTAAATATTTTTATCAAAAATCAGTGGATAACCAGTTACTTCAACCACAAATTTTAATTAAGCGAATCATGATTCCCGCTTTACTCCTAGTATTAATCGGATTGATTACTATTCTGGGTATCTATTGGCATCGGATTTCTGATCCTTACATCATCGAAGTTTTATCTCTTAAAGGCGACGTAGCACAAGGATATGCTATTTTTCAAATTAATTGTGCTGGCTGTCATGGAATCAAAGGTGATGGCATTGTCGGTCCTAGTTTAAAAAATGTTCCTAAGCGAAAATCTAAAATAGATTTAATCGATCAGGTAATTAGTGGAAAAACTCCACCTATGCCAAAATTCCAGCCCAGTTCTCAAGAAATGGCAGATTTATTAACCTATTTAGAACAGTTATAATTCCCTTTAAAATCGCTCTACACTGCCTAAAAAAATCGGTTCAACCCGAATAGCAACTATACTGCTTGGGCGTACCACCATATATTCTCCTTGAATATTTTTAATAGGAATGTTAATAAAATCTTGCGAATCAGATTTAGGAACAAGTTCGGTACTGTACCATCTTTGAAATTCTTGGACAGTACTAAAGCGAACTTCTTCCTTGTGTCCGTTAGTTAGAAAAATATGAATAGAATATTCGTCTGGTTTTCTGGGCATAAAATTGGTTATCAGGTTAGATTAGACAAACTGCACGGACGACTTACGGTTTTGAGTTTGGCTCGAACCTGTGTCCTCAATTTTATAATTCCCAGAACTTTTGTCAGACTATCAAAAATTAATTGAGAACTTTGAAAACAAATTTTGCTTGCCAAACTTGTTATAGTTAGCTGAGATTATTATTTCCAGCCAGCACGATCCATAATTTGGACAGCTAAAGCGTTATTCTGACCGTAAACCGCTACATTAGTCGTATCTGCCTTAAACTGTCCAAAACCAGCCACGATTGAGTCAATGGCAGTTCCCGCTACTACAGGATATTCATTATTTCCTTGAGCAAAAAACTCTTGGGCAGTAGGACTAATAAGATATTCTAAAAATTTAACTCCATTCTCTGGATTTGGTGCATACTTAGTTAAACCACCACCACTAATATTAACATGAGTTCCGCGATCGCTTTGATTAGGGAAAAATACACCTACTTTTTCAAAAATAGCTTGTGATTTACGGCTGTTGTCTTTACCCAATCGAGCAAGATAATAAGTATTGGCTACGGCAATATCTCCCAAACCTGCTGCTATTGCTTCGATTTGGTCTGTATCTCCACCTTGGGGTGGTCGAGCCATATTAGCTACTATTCCTCGACACCATTCCTCGGTTTTCTGTTCGCCGTGAGTGTTAATCAGAGACGCAACTAAGGATTGATTATAAATATTGCTAGAAGAACGAATTAGCAGTTTCCCTTTCCATTTAGGATCGGCTAAATCTTCGTAAGTAGATAATTGAGCAGGATCTACTCTATCTTTGTTATACATAATCACCCGCGCTCGCTTGGAAAAACCAAACCAAAGATTGTTGGGATGACGTAAGCTAGCAGGAATTTTAGATGTTAAAGTTTGAGAGGTTACAGGCGCAAAAATACCCGCTTGTTCTGCTCGCCAGAGACGACCAGCATCAACTGTAATCAGGATATCTGCTGGACTGTTTTGTCCTTCGCTGGTAATTCTTTCAATTAATTCGTCATCTTTGCCTTCAATCAGGTTTACTTTAATTCCTGTCTGCTGAGTAAAACCTTCGTATAATTGAGCGTCGGTGTTGTAGTGGCGAGAAGAGTAGATATTGATTGAGTTGGTTTGACTAATACCTGATTTAACTCTAATTACTTGACTAAAGGCAACCGCTGCACCTGCTCCTAGAAACATCCGTCGAGAAAATTTGTTCATCTATTTAACTCTGTCTAAAGTGAATAAGATTTGGTTATCTATCATACAATTGTTTGCAAGTATTTCTCAATAGATGAAAAGTTGCTTAATCAATCATAATTTGGAATTAGAGCAAGTAAGTTAAAAGAGTAATAGGTTTGAAAAGTTTTTTGGCTTAAAATAAACATCTATTAAAAAATAAGCCCCAATATTTCCTTTTATTTTTTTGATTTAATCATAATTTTTAGCAATAAATACCTAATAATTTGCTTGCTAAAGTTACTTGATTATCAGAATTATTTGCAATAAATGTGGAAACTAAAGCGACCACGAAGTGCCTCAGCGAAGCTGAGACCGCACGGGCAGTACGTTGGCAGTTATACCAATTTTCTAAAGCAAAGCTCTGAAATGTCGAGGTATCACAGAGGTCAGTTTTTAATCTATTACTTATTACTTATTACCTATTACTTTTTTCATTCAATCTCTCTCACGATTAAATCAAATTGTGATTACTAGCTAGATCGGGTCTACCAGCTTCAATTAAAGCGCGATCGCGTATACGACAAGAATCGCATAAACCACAGGGTTGTTCTCCTCCTTGATAACAAGACCAAGTAACTTCGATAGGAACTCCTAATTTCAAGGCACGACGAACAATATCGACTTTAGAATCTTGGACGAGAGGGGCAATCAGTTGGGGTGCTTTGCCCTCTACACCGACTTTAGAAGAAAGATTGGCTAAGTTTTGATAAGCTGCTAAATATTCAGGACGACAATCGGGATAACCAGAATAATCTACGGCATTGATACCTAGATAAATGGCTGTTGCACCTTTAGCCTCTGCCAAAGAAAGAGCGATCGCGATAAAAACTGTATTTCTGCCTGGTACGTAGGTAGAAGGAATGATATTAGGCTCTACTCCAGTTTGAGGCAAGTCAATCGAACTATCGGTTAGAGACGAACCACCCCACTGAGATAAATTAATATCAACAATAAAATGCTCTTTAATCTGTAGAACTTGGGCAATTTGCTTGGCTGCTGACAATTCTTTGGCGTGACGTTGTCCATATCTAAAAGAAAGTGCGATCGCTTCATACCCTTCATTAATAGCTATGGCTGCTGTCGTAGCGGAATCTAAACCTCCAGAAAGTAACACAACTGCTTTGGTCATCGAACTTCTAATAATTTATGAGTTTGCAAACTAATACGCCATTGAGGATGTCTTAGCACATATTCAAAGATTAAATCTTTACTCGCGGGTGTATTCCATTCTGGTTGTAAATATTTTAAGGTTTGGGGAGATACTAAACTTGCTTGTTGTTGCGCCCAAATCAAATCTTCTGATTTTGCTATCACTACTTTGAGTTCACTTACCTGGTGATAAATACTTGGATGAGGAGGTTTAAATTGTTTGGGTGAAAAGGTTACCCAATCAAAATCGCCACTAAAAGGATGTGCGCCAGAAGTTTCGAGATGAACTCTGATGCCTAAACTTTTGATAGCTGCCGTTAGGGGTTTGAGATCGTGCATTAATGGTTCACCACCAGTAATAACTGCGATCGCAGGATTAGCGATTTGGACTTCTTCAGCTAAATCTTGAACTGGGCGTTGAGAATGACGTTTCGCATTCCAAGATTGCTTGGTATCGCACCAAGGACAACCAACATCACAACCTCCTAAACGAATAAAAAAAGCATTTACTCCCGTCCAAGCACCTTCTCCTTGTACAGAATGAAAGGTTTCGACGATAGGATAGGTAACAGTAACAGTTTTCATAACTGTATTTACGGCACATTAAGACTAGGATTTTTTAGTTTATCTTTTTTTGTTCCTAGTATTCCAATTGATGAGAAATCTGTCCATTAATCAATAGAAACTACCCATCCAATCATGTATTTCTCTAACCGATCTTTAGGTAATTAAAGCATTTATACTCTAAATCGTGCTAGATTAAATGTACAGTTAAGTGTACACTTTTTGATTAATGGCTAAATATCTGACTATTACCGAAGCAAGAAAACAACTATTAGGTTTACCAGACGAACTAACCGATGAACCGATCATCATCACCAAACACGGAAAACCTGTCATGGTTACTATAAGTTACGAACAAATGGAATCATTACTAGAAACTTTAGAGATTTTGGGAGATAAAGAATTTAGTTCCCAACTAGCAGCAGGAATACAACAGGATCGAGCAGGAAAAACCGTAAGTTGGGAAGAAGCTAAGAACAAATTAGGCTGGTAATGGAATATCAGATAGAAATTACACCTTTAGCATTAGAATTATTAAGCCAAGTAAAAGATAAACGAGAACAGCAAGGATTACGTCAAAGGATTGAACAATTAGCTTTTGAACCAGACAAACAAGGTAAAGCTTTGTCAGGAGTATTGAAAGGCTATCGTAGTATTAGAGCTTTAGGACAACGCTATCGTATAGTGTATCGAGTAGATCGAGAAAAAATAATAGTTGTCATTGTTGGTGCTGGCATTAGAAAAGAAGGCGATAGAAAAGACATCTACAAAATTTTAAATAAGTTTTTCTCTGAATGAGACGTTGTAGAGCGATCGCTTAATTCAGTGAGCCGTTATCAGTAGGGGCGTTCCATGGAAAGCACCTACTTAATTGGAAACTGCTGCAAGATTACGGCAACCAAAAATCGGGCAGAAATTTCCCCCAATCTCTAAAAGTGCGATTAATTGTTCTGGCAAATTGAATATGAGGTTCATCGGGTTCGACAGGAATTATATTTGCTTTTCTTCCGATGCCAAATTTTTCGATGACAAGATTAGCTGCTTCTAAACCAGTGACATAAGCTTTTTCTTGCGACCAAGAACCATGACGAGTTACAATCCAATCGCCACTCATGAATAAATTAGGAATATCGGTTCTAGCGGGAAGTAAATACTGATAGCTACCAGGGAAAAAGTGAGTTACACCTTCTTTAACTCTAACAATACTGCGATCGATTACCTTAGCTTGACCAAAATCAGGAATACAAGTAGTTAAGTCTCGTTGTACTTTAGCAACAATTTGCTCATCACTCATTGGTAAGAGTTGATTAGCATGATAAAAATCAGCTTCAATTACACTACCAGGTTCATCTCTGTATTCGTCTTGTAAAGCATTGAGATCGAAGAATGTCCAGCCTGTCGTCGGATCGAAACCGAAGCAAGCGTTAGAAGGAAGAGGAATATTAACCTTGCGATCAAACCAAAGACGTGTTGCTAAGACATCAATACCTTTTAGGTTAGCTAGATTGCGGAATTGGTCATAATTATTGAGCGTGGTACTACTATCTACTATTTTCTTGATTCCACTCACACTAACCGCAGAAATTACTGCATCGGCTGCAAAAAACTCTTCACCGCAGACAACTCCTTTAGCGTTACCCTTTTCATCCAGAACTACATCACTAACTCTTTTATTTGTTAAAACCTTACCGCCTGCTTGTTCGATCCGTTGTATCCAAGGTTTAAAAATTTTTTCCCCAACTGTTCCTCGACACCAAACCACATCAAAATCAGGTTGATGAGCCAAAATGAAATAGTAAAGCATTCCCAAGGTTGCTGCTGCCGAACATTGTTCTCCAGGTGCAAATAAACCAACCAGTAACATCGGTTCAAAAGACTCTCGGTATAATCTTTCCGAAACGGCAAATTGTTTAAATAATTCTCTAGCAGTTACCTTGTCATAACGTCGCCACGCCTCATCTGAATTATCAAAATCAATCACAGCGTAAAGTAGAGGAAGGGCAGACAAGCGATCGCTTAAAGGTAACCGTTTAAACTGTGTATATAAGAAAGTTCCTAGGGGTGCTGGTAAACGAGGTTGTGCTTGAAAAAGGGGTGACTCTACTTCTAAACCAGCAGGAGAATATTGAGAAGAACGAGTAAACGGTGTAAAAGGATCAATTGCTAATTCTTTAACCAGACTAAAAATATTGTTGTAGGGATACCAAAAACCATGAATTCCAGCTTCTACAGATCTGCCTCCTGGGGTTTTCCAACATGCGACTAAACCACCAGGATAAGGTGCTGCTTCTAGGAGTGTAACCTGATAACCTTGTTTAGCTAAGTTATAGGCTGCGCCTAAACCAGCCCAACCAGCACCAATTACTACAATCTGTTTTGTTTCTGACATCCTACCTTGTAAGTTATAAAATTGTGAGTATCAAATTTTATTATTATTTAACTTTAATGAGATACCCACAACGATGCTCACCATTATTAATCCAGTGAGTACGTTCTACAGTACAATCGGGCAAGACTGCACCAAACATTTCTAATTCGTGACCACAAATACTAGGATAAGATTCAGCTACTTCAGAAATAGCACAATTGTGTTCAGCCAAAATAAATTGCTGTTTATCTCCTTGAATCATGTGTAACTCTGCCATATAGCCTTCTTGTTGACGTAATTCAACCAGAGAAGCCACTCTTTGATGTAAAGAACCCTTACCAATGCGATCGCGATATTCAGCAGCTTTTCTTTGCCATTGCTTTTCCAGAACCTTACTAACCTGTTCTTTGCCTACAGTTTCCGCTAGAGTATCCAAAAAAGAAACAGCAAACTCTCCGTAACGATGGGGAAAAAGCGATCGCCCTTGTTGACTTAGTTGATAAAGATGTTGTGGTCTTCCCATTCCAGTTTGGACTGATTCGTATTCGATTAAACCCTCAACTTCCAATTCATTGAGGTGACGGCGAGTTGCTTGCGGACTAATATTCAAAGCCTGGGCTAGCTGTTGTGCTGAGGCTTGACCTTGTTTGAGTAAATGTTGCAGAATACTCTGCTTAGTAGACGGTATCCCTGTGGTCGTCATCGTCTTATCTCTAGATGGTGTTGTTAAAGAAAAAAATTAAACAGAAAAATTTTAAAATTTTAGCGACTTTGACAACATCTTTGTTGTTAATGTAACCTACAATAGACTTAAACAACAAATTTATTGTTTAAATATAGTTGGGGTTAGTAGCCATTGTGAATACAGAGCATTGAATTCAACTCATCCGCTAATCCTTGCCCAAAAAACTTAACATCCATCTGCACGAGAACACTGCTATGAGTTCCCAAGTCAAAAATTTAGTCAATCAACCTTATAAATACGGCTTTATCACTGAGATCGAGGCTGATACTATTCCTCGCGGACTCAATGAAGAGATTATCCGCTTGATTTCAGCCAAGAAAAACGAGCCAGAATTTATGTTGGAGTTTCGCCTCAAAGCATATCACCAGTGGCTAAAAATGACTGAACCAACTTGGGCTCATGTAGGTTATCCTCCCATTGATTATCAAAATATCATTTACTACTCTGCGCCTAAACAGAAGAAAGCCAAACTCGATAGCCTCGACGAAGTCGATCCAGCTTTACTCGAAACTTTTGAAAAACTTGGTCTTCCTCTCTCAGAACAAAAAAGACTGAGTAATGTCGCCGTAGATGCAATTTTTGATAGTGTTTCCATCGCTACTACCTTTAAAGAAAAGCTGGCTGAAGAAGGGGTTATTTTCTGTTCAATTTCTGAAGCTTTACAAGAACATCCTGAGTTAGTACGAAAGTATTTAGGTAGTGTCGTTCCTGTAGCAGACAATTATTTTGCTGCCCTTAATTCGGCTGTTTTTAGCGACGGTTCGTTTGTGTTTATTCCCAAGGGTGTGAAATGTCCAATGGAATTGTCTACTTATTTCCGTATTAACAACGGTGAAACAGGACAGTTTGAACGGACTTTAATTGTTGCAGAAGAAGGTGCTTCGGTTAGTTATCTAGAAGGTTGTACTGCACCGATGTACGACAGTAACCAACTTCATGCTGCGGTAGTAGAATTAGTTGCTTTAGATAACGCCGAGATTAAATACTCTACCGTCCAAAACTGGTTTGCTGGCGACGAACAAGGTAAAGGCGGTATCTATAACTTTGTTACCAAGCGCGGTTTGTGTAAGGGAATTAATTCTAAAATTTCTTGGACTCAAGTAGAAACAGGTTCGGCAATTACTTGGAAGTATCCTAGTTGTGTTTTGGTTGGTGATAATTCCGTCGGGGAATTTTATTCCATCGCTCTGACAAATAACAAGCAACAAGCGGATACAGGTACAAAAATGATTCATATCGGCAAAAATACCCGTAGTACGATTATTTCTAAAGGTATTTCGGCTGGAGAATCAAAAGGTAGCTATCGTGGTTTAGTCAAAATTGGGCCAAAAGCAGACGGTGCAAGAAACTATTCTCAATGTGACTCGATGTTAATTGGAGACAACGCCGAAGCGAATACTTTTCCTTATATCCAAGTAGATAACAACAGTGCCAGAGTCGAACATGAAGCTTCTACAGCAAAAATTGGCGAAGAACAACTATTTTACTTTGCTCAACGTGGTATCTCAGAAGAAGATGCAGTTTCCATGTTAGTTAGTGGTTTCTGTAAAGATGTTTTGAATGAGTTACCAATGGAATTTGCAGCAGAAGCAGATAAGTTATTGAGTCTGAAGTTAGAAGGTACAGTAGGTTAAAAACTTTCTCTTCGTTCAAATAAATTGCGATCGCTATTAAAGCAAGGTACTAACTTGACGAGAATCTAATCTACTTAATCAGTAAATCATCAAGATCATTTTGATTGAACGCTGGTTAAACTATCTCCGTCAAGAAAAGTACCAAACTTGCTTAAATTTAAATAATCTGATCTCAAATAGTAAAAAGAATGCTACCAATAGTTTGATTTGAGTTAAGGTGTTAGCTAACAGTTAAAAAAGCTCCAACCGTAGCAAACATTTATAAACATTTCATATTATTTCCCTACTTGGGAAAAACTCACTTGAGAAAAACTAACTGTATCTAGTCTGTTTGAGCTAGAATCCTGATTGAGCGATGCAGGAGAAGAGGGATTACTTGGAACATGATAAGTACTATTTAATAGCCAAATAAAATAATAAACTACAAGGGCGATTGGCCAAGTAGTCGCAATGCTAACCACAATTCCGATCAAGAAAATTTTTTTTGAAGAATTGCTATTACGTAAAGATTTAACTAAACTAACTGGATTAGTAAGAGATTTGGAATTTACTGGTTTTTCTGATAAGGAAGATTGTAATCTCAATTTCTGATTGAGTGGATGTTGCTCAAGTGCCTTCAAAACTTCCGATGCAGACTGATAGCGTTGTTGATAATTTTGACGCACCATTTGGTTGATAATGGCAGTTAATTCTGGACTAACAGATACTAAATGCTCCCAACTTAGTTCATGAGTTTTAGGATCGAAACTTAAATTTAAGGTATCGGTTCCCGTCAGCGCTTCAATGGCAATTATTCCCAGCGCATAGATATCGCTGCTAAAACAAGAATTGGCTTCTGCTTGTTCACTAGGCATATAACCAGGAGTACCAACTATAATTTTGGTATCCTTAGAACGATCTATTTCTTCGAGTTCATTATTGAGCAATTTAGCTACGCCAAAATCGATTAAGACTAATTTACAATCATCCCAACGACGAATAAAATTACTAGGCTTAATATCACGATGAATAATGCCATGAGAATGAATAAATTCTAAAATTGGCAAAACTTCTTGTAGTAATTGAATAACCTGATTTTCTTCCCAACAATCTCCTGTTGCTAATTCTGAATAAAGAGTCTGTCCTTGAATGAACTCTTGTACTAAATAAAATTCATTTTTTTCGGCAAAAGAAGCTAAAAGTCGAGGAATATACTTGTAATTACCTAAACTACTAGTAATTTCAGCTTCCCTTTCAAACATCAATTTTGCTACTTTGATTAGGTGGAAATTTTTAGTATTAGGTTTGAAACGTTTGACAAAGCAAATCGGACTATCAGAGTGTTGGACATCTTCAGCTAAATAAGTTTCTCCAAAGCCACCAGAAGTGCAAAGTTTAACAATTAAATAACGTCGATTAAGTAACTTGCCTACTAGGGTTTCATTCCTGATACGATTTTTTGTCATGTCATTATGATCGAAAACATTCTTGTTTTTTAGTCATCTACTTACGGCAAATAATTAGTTTTGCTAGACAATAAATAGTTAAAGAATCACAATTACGAAGCAATAAAAGTGAGTTTGATTGACATTTATGGCTCTATTTCTTTTATTACCGGCTAGCTTCAGTTAAATTTTTTTCTGCAACTTCTTTAGATTGATTTAAACTAGCAAATCCAGCTTGCGCGATCGCATTTTGAAGAGTTTCAGTTTGTAAAAGCTTTGCATAAGCTTCTCCTGCTTGCTCAGCCATACTTCCATCTTCTTTAACAATTACATACATTTTCCGTGTTAGGGGATAAGTCTTATTTTCAAAGACTTCTATATTTACTTGATTGCGTGAATCAGGACATTGTTGTGGTGAAATCAAAGGATCGTGATAGGGAGCTATCAAGCGATCGCTACTGTAACCTAAACCTAAGGGTTTAACACTACACTGAGGAATGAGTGTTTTTGCCGAAGCAAAATAAATTCCACCTGGAGTCTTACTAACCTTGCGAATAGCTTCAGTAGTGGAGTTGATGTATTGAACATTTTGCCCTAATGAGGTTGATTGTGACTCGTTAGATGAGGTGGCAGGTACTCCCGAGTTTAACTCGGGAGTCTGCTGCCACCGGTGTTCCCCGGTAAAAATCTCCCTTTCTGAATCTTGTACAGGAAGAGCAAAAGGAACAATTGAGAGATTATTTCCGCCTATTTCGCTCCAATTGGTGATCTTGCCAGTAAAAATTTGCTGGAGTTGGGAGACAGTCAAACCTCCCGTTAGATTTAAAGATGGATTGACTACCACGGCTACTCCATCGATAGCAACTGGATATGCCCGAAGAGAAAAGCCTTGCTGTTGAGCAATAGTTTGCTCTTGTGTTGTTACAGGGCGCGTTGACTGAACAAAGTCCAACTCTCCATTAAGTAACATTTGAATGCCCGAACTTGAACTAGGATTGGCATTAACAGGATTTACATAGCGCAATTGCAATTCGGGATAGGTAGCTTGAATTTGAGAATCAATTGTCTGTCGAATTGGAGCCCATGCTGAACTACCACCATAATTAAATGAACCTATCGGAATTCGGGTGATTGTTTGGGAGGGGAGATTGGAAAAGGCCTTATCTGAACGTGTATTTCTAGAAGCGACAAAATTTTGTTCTCTTCCCAAACGCGACCAAAACCACCAGAAAAACCCACCAACTACTACGAGTGTTAATACTTTACCAATAATTAAACCTTTAAGAAGAAGGGTTGCATCCTTGCTAAGTCTAGTCATGATTGATTTTATGGCACAATACAATATTTTAAAATAAATAGCCTTGTTTCAATCTTAATTTCGATAGATATTCAGTTTTGAGAATCCAGCAGAAAAAGATAAATAAGTGATCTTACTTAGGAAGTAAAACTAATTTTTTGTGAGGAATCAACTCAAACTTGTTGCCTAAAATAGTCGCCGATATAAGACAAGAAAAAGATGTCAAACAAATAGCTGATACTATAGCACTACGTCCTAGGGTTAGGACACAATAACCTTGTATGCCCCGTCCGCTTCGCTGAGACCGCGTACGCCCCAGGCGAAGCCTGACCACTCTGTGCCTAGCCTTTGGCGAGATCGCCCCTACGATCAATGTAATGTCCTAATTTTTCTTTGTACTGCTATAAATTCTGTTTATCTACAATCAATCAGTTATAGCGATGGGACTTGCTGGATCAAGCTCTCATTACCTGTATCTTAAGATTTACCTTGCCAACTTGCCAAAGAGGGAGTTTCTAAAAGAGCTTGACTCAAACTTTGGTGAATCTGACCATTAGTAGCCAAAATTCGCCCAGAATTCACTTGAATTTCACTACCATCATAAGCAGTTATGTTTCCGCCAGCCTCTTGAACGATCACAATTCCGGCGGTAATATCCCAAGGACTTAGTCCTCTTTCCCAATAACCATCTAATCTGCCACAAGCAACATCAGTTAAATCTAAAGAAGCAGAACCACTACGACGCACACCTTGAGTGAGATGAGTTAGATAACAAAACTCAGCATAATTATTATCCGTTGTTTCTCTGCGATCATAAGCAAAACCAGTTACCAAGAGACTTTTACTTAATTCTTTAGTTTGAGAAACTCGAATTGGACGACGATTACAACTAGCACCTAAACCTTTAGCAGCACGAAATAATTCATTACGGAAAGGATTATATACTGCTCCTACTTGGGGAATACCATCAATCATTAACCCAACCGAAACGGCGGACACAGGATAACCATGAGCATAATTGGTTGTACCATCCAACGGATCGATCGCCCAAAGATATTCACTTTCCATTGAGCCTAGTTTTCCTGATTCTTCTGCCAAAATGCTATGTTCAGGAACATGACGATTTAATACTTGAATAATTGCTTTCTCTGCTTGTTTATCAGCTTCGGTAACCAAATCTCCAGGTTTACCTTTTTCTTCAATCTGTTCTAATTTACCCCAATAATTTTGTAAAACGACTCCAGCAGCCATAACTGCTTCGGTAGCAATATCTAAAAAAATTTGTAATTGTGCGACGGAATTTTGGCTCATGATTTACTTTTTTTGAGAACGAAATTGATCGGGAGATTCTCGCATCGGTTGTTGAGGATTCCAAATCCCATAACCCATTAAACGAGCATATTCTTGGGCGTACCAAAGACGCTGACTGTATTGATTGGGATAATTAGTATCAGCTAAAACATATCCTTCTTTAACTAATTGTTCACTAATTAAAGTACCATCATGCCAAATATGAGCTAAATACCGATTAAAGCGATCGCGTTTTTCAAGCTGCAATTGAATTGTAGAAACTTTTGGACTAATTAATTGTTCTAGTTTCTGTTGGGCTGCTTTTCCCCAAGGAGATTGCTGTAAATCTGGGGCATTAATGCCAATGATTCTGACTGTTTCTTTTGAGCTAGAATGGTCTGCTTGATTTAACCATACTTCGATAGTTTGTCCGCTTACTACCCGTTTTACTTTAGCCTTAATAGTTGAAGGTAAATCAGAATTTTGACAGCTACATAACCAGAAACAGCAACAACAAATTAGACAGATTTTCCTAAGAAAATTCATAAAATCTAGATTTATCTCCTCTGTGTGGGAGAAAAGCATCACAGTTGAACTTATTTAATCTTCATCCAAAGGTAAGCCAACTCGAACTTTTCCCTTACCAAAATAACGCCCAAACTGAAGTTCGTACACTTCATCTTCATCCTGGGTTTCTACAACTAAATCTGAACGAGGATAGCTTACACACAATAAGGCATAGCCTTGTTGTTTTAATTTAGGTGATAATCCCATTGCTTCAGGTTGTTCAATTTCTCCAGATATAATTCTGACGGCGCAACTTGTACAAGCACCATTACGACAAGAAAAAGGTAATTCTACACCCTGTTTTTCCGCAGTCTGTAAAATATATTGGTTTTCAGGAACTTCTACAGTATAGATTTTTCCTTGTTGATGATAGTGAACGGTAATTTTATGAGATTTCATCAGTTAATTTTAAGCTTGATTCTAATTGTTGAAATTTAGCTTTGAGTTAAAGATACTCCGTTGTGTAACAACAAAGATTTTTCAAGTTGAAGAAGCTCACCAAGTTTTTCCTACAACCCTTTTTTTGCTTCGACTTTGCCTATCTTTAACTCTGCCATGTGTAGTCTATCAACAAAAAAGAATTTATTAATAGTTTGAAAAACTTACGTTGCCATGTATAATGATAAATCGCGACACCTGGAGAGGTGGCCGAGTGGTCGAAGGCGCAGCACTGGAAATGCTGTAACGGGGTGACTCGTTCGAGGGTTCGAATCCCTCCCTCTCCGTAAGCACATTCTGCCTCTGTTAGCACAAACTCGGCACAGACAAAAAGTTTGTGTCAGGGAAGAAATACGCCACTTAGAGCAGTTAATTTTTACTAAGCGATTTTAAATCCCCCCAGTTCAGCAAGAAAACTCAATCTTGAGGAGTGATTTAATCCGCCACATTATTAATAAATGCTTATTTCTCTGCGAGGGTTGAACTACTGACTTGTAGTGCCTTAATGGAAATTTTTGCTGTAGGTTCGCGAACTATCCCCGCGAGAAATTCCCTCAATTTCGGAACTACGCGATCGCCCGAGTCATTAGACCATGCATTGACAGAAGTTTTGAGCATCAGTTCCAAAACCAATACATACTGCTGCTCTATCGACAAATGATAGAGTTTTTGGTTCAGATAAATAGACTCAGCGTTCCTAAAGGTATTGTAATACAGTAGTAGTTATACCGAAACGGTCGCACAAATTCAAACTCTCTCTAAAATGACTGGAGTTTAGACTAAAAAATCATCAGAAAATAATTCAGCCAGTTAAAAATAGCTGAAAATAAAAACTATGAGTTAAAAATTAAGTTGAAGCTGTTTTCTTTTTCGATAACAATAGTAATGGTGCTACTGGCACTTGTAAGATTTTATTTAATCGATCAGTCGGAGCTTTTTGTGACTATACAACTTAATCTTTAATGCCAAATTTAGCATACAGAATTTTTCTTAAAATACCATTGCCACGTTATCATTTTATCTACAATTAAAATTAATTACAAATGTTGCCTAAATCACAAAATTCTTCTAATTTTTCTGATCAATCTTGTCAAAATGGATTGGAAATCACGCCTCTAATCGAAAGCATTCATCAAGAATTACTTCCCCATTTAAAAATAGAAAGTGTCGATCCTCACAATCCTGTTGTAGTTCATCACCTTCCTCAACCTTGGCAATTATTAGGAACAGGAAATTATGCTGGAGTATTTTATCATCCTAATTATGTCGATCTCGTAGTCAAAATTTATGCACCTGGAAGAAAGGGTTGGGCAGAAGAATTAGAAGTTTATCGTCGTCTAGGTTCTCATCCAGCTTTTTCTAAATGTTTCTATGCAGAAGAAGATTTTTTAGTTTTGAAACGATTATATGGAGTTACTCTTTATGATTGTTTGCATCGTGGGCTAAAAATCCCGCCGCAAGTCATCAAAGATATCAACCAAGCTTTAAAATATATTCGAGGGTTAGGTTTGTACCCTCACGATGTTCATGGGCGTAATGTCATGATGCACGAAGGCAGAGGATTAGTTGTAGATGTCTCCGATTTTCTTAATGAACAACCTTGTCGAGCATGGGATGATTTGAAAAAAGCTTATTATTTAATATATTTGCCTTTTCTTTCTTGGCTTCCGGTACGGATGCCTTACTTTATCTTAGATTTTGTTCGTCAAAGCTACCGACTTTTTCGTCGCTTGATGCCTCGTAGTGCGTAGTCAATTAGCTAGATTATTTACTATTGGTTCAACTAAAAACCAAATTAAAAAATATTTTAAAATTGCTATTTAAAAATTTTCTCAAAACTTAGTTAACCAACTAGTTTCTTAACAATACAAACTTAGATTGCAAATTCCTTGGTCGTCATCAGCATATAAAGCTTCTTCTAATCTAGCTAAATTTGCTTCTTCTGGTTGTTGAGTAAAATCGATTTTTTGGACTCTTGGTTCACTAACACTAACACTCAAAAAATCATTTTTGGGATTAGAAAAGTTGAAGTTTAATTTAATCAATCCTAAGAAGTGCATATTCTTTCCCGACAACATTTAATTTCTATATATATATTTAATAACGTTGATGAGTTATGTAACAGGTAACATTCACTGAATTGCTAAATAAATTTTCAGTTAAAAAATTTGTTAAATCATGAGTGTTTATAAAGTAATTATCAAGATAAGAGAAAAAAAAGAGCGAGTTTCCTGCTTCTAGAAAGAAGGTTTGTCCGTATCATTACGGGAAAATTGAGTCAAAGAAATTTATAAGGCAAGCGGTCAGGCTTCGCCTGGCGCATAAGCGATCGCTTTTTTGGCTCAGATTTTTTTTGAGTAGTTTGATAAAAACTATGTTTAAAATCCCAGAAATTTAAGTAAATTGCGTCTGATTAACTCTTCGTTATTAAAAATAATCCAACAGCAATCATGACAATGCCAGCAGCAATATTGATTATTTTCCTTGTTTTAAAATTAATTAAGAATCTAGCTCGATCTGCCATCAAGGCATAACCAAGTTTTACACCGCCTACGGCAACTATAGTAATCCCTATAATAATGACAGTATCCAAATAAGATACTTGAGAAAGATCGAGAAAAGCTGGAAAAAAACCAAGATAAAATAAGGTAGCTTTTTGATCGCCTAATGTTATCAACAATCCAGTCATAAAACTAGACATTAAAGAAGATTTAACAACTTCTTGTGTTGGTAAAACCTTTGTTTTTGACCTACATAAACCTATTCCCAGGAAGATCAAATAAATTCCACCCAGGTATTTTATTAAAACAAATAGGTTTCCCATGGTTTCAGCAATAAGCGATAAACCCCAAATAGCAATTATTATGAAAACGATGTCACCAATTAATATTCCTATGGTTGTAAAAACGCCATGAATAAAGCCAAAGGTAGCGGATCTGGTAGAAACAGCCAAGACACTAAGACTAGGAATAGAAGCTAGAACAATCATGGCACTGAATAATGCAACCATGCTGCTAAATGTCATACTGCTTTGCATAGACATTACGCTCCTAAAAGTTAATATTTACCTCAGTGCTTAATTGAGTTAATTTTAGGACAAATATTTAGTTGGTTATATATTTCGCTGATTATTCCATGGAAAACAATTCACTATAAAGCTGTCATTACTTTCAAAAACTCTTCTGAAAGACACGAAGTCTGAGAACTTTTTTGTTGAAAAAAAACTCCTGCTAGAAAGTAAATGTTTTTTGAAAAGAAAGCCTTACGCTTACGCTGCAATTCTGTAATGCTATTTTTTACTTTGGGTTCACAACTGTAATAGCCAAACTTGAGAGGAGAAATCATGAAATCAACCACCTGATAACCTAACTTCGTAGCGTAGTTTACTGTATCAACTGGATTGGAGTAAGCCGAAATCATCAGCATAACTTGTTCATAGCCCTGGGCAAGGAGTCGTTTGGTAATGGTTGCTCCGTCATGACCTCCATGCAGAGATGGCATATAAAGCTGGTTATCTGGGGCTGGGAGGTAGGGAGGATTGGCAATCAAACACCGAGCTTCTTCTGGAGAGTTTTCAAAAAAACAAGTGTTGTAGATGCGGTAATAAGAATCAAGATTATATTGTTTAATTCTCAATTTTGCTAACTGACAAGCATCTGAATTTAATTCATATCCTTGAATGATTCCACCAAAGGAACTCTTGAGAAGTGCTTGAATTACAGGACTACCATCTCCAGAACCAAATTCAACCACCGAGATTTTTGAAGTGTTTTGAGATAACACCATTTTTTCTAAGCATTGGGCATAGAATTGAGATTCTTCAGGACAGAAGAAAATTTGATTGGGGGAATTAACCTCAACTAAAGCTTCCGAGGTTAAAAGACTTTTGTTCATAGTAAGAGTTCAATAATTAAGTTAAAAAATAGGCAATTTATGCAGAAAGAATCACAGGAAGATGAGCATCAGCTTGTTTGATGCATTGAATCACTGCGTTACCAGCGCGATCGCCTATAAACTTTTCTTGGGCATAGCCAAGTAAAATTTCCCAGGCGTTGTTGGGGTACTGCTCTGCCAGGGGAAGGGCTACATCCCGCAACATCCATTGCCCGTGTCGCTCGTCCTCCCGAATATGCAAAGCCCAATATCCTGATGAGTCTTCGCTGAGGTTCAATCTTTGAGCAGCCATCAGGTAATCCGTATAGATAGAAGGTCCAACAATTTCAAAGTAAGTCAAGCCACCGTTGTAACGCAAAAAGTGACGCTTGCATTCAGTGAGCAAAAAGTTGTGGTTAATGCTGGCTAAAAGTTCCCAGGGAGCGAGATCGAAATATCCTTCTGGTTCTATATTTAACTCCATCTCAGCCATCATTTTGGCAAAGAAAGTGGAATGCTTACGGGATAGACGACCATTGCCATATTCCTCTAACAAAACTCGGATCAAGGTTGCTTGAACTTCGTTGCTAGCTCCCCCTAAAATTCGAGACATCCGACTGGCTTCGACTAGACCGTCCAGAGAGGCGATCGCCAACAACCAGCGATATCCTTCTCGATCTATTTCTTCGCGCAAGAAACGTCTATTTTCGGTTATTGGGGGATTTAGATCCGCTTTACCCCATTCTGTTAAAGTTTTCTCTATATTTTGTTGCTGAAGGGTTTCAACATCCATCTGCTGGAGTTCCCAAGCCTGCCAAACAGATTCAATGCGATCGCGTACCCATTGTAAATAAAATGATCTTTCATTGCGATAATGCTGCAAATCATCGTACCAAAATAAATTGAGGCGATTAATGCGGTATAAAACTCGCTGTAAGAATCGATGAGCAGTTGCGTCCCCAGGTTCTAAAGGATCTGCATAAGCTAAGGGAACTGCTGTAGCGATCGCTTTTTCTAAATTCTCAACTCGCTCAGGAGATTGGGTAACATATTGATCTAGCTCTTCCAAAGCTAACAACTCAATGAGTTGATTTTCTGCCACAAAAAAATCTATATCTTCAACCGTAGGTGAGGTGTAATTTTTAACTTTTTTTATCAAAGCGTGAGGACTGACATCTGTAATCATAGAATATTATTGAGGCTCGTTTTCCATTAACTCACCAGTAGATTGAGATAGAAAAAAAAATCTAACTAATTTATCTGCTGAATCTATTTAGACTGTAGTGTAATTAATTTAACGGAACAGTCACGTCCATCTACAGACAGAATCCTCAAGTCAAATGTATTACTTTTGACTGCTTATAGCCAAAATCTAACTATTTCAGACTTTATTTAACAAGGGAGAGGTTAGCTCCTCAAAATCGCGATCTCGTCTGATTAACTCAATTTTTTTTAGGCTAATTCAGAACTCGAAAATATCTCAACTCCTAATTAAACCTATAAAAATTAATCTTAATTAACAATCTTTTCTCTGTTACCAGCCTCAAATTCAGCGATCGCTTTATTCGCTAATCTAAGAAAAGTAAAATGTTTCAATTACTATATAAACTAACGATATTCTAATAGTTCTTCAACTGTTAAATTGATGTCACTAGCGATTTGTCTTAATAATCTGGGGGAAATATCCCGTCCTTAATGAAAAGGTACTATTGTAGCTCGACCATCTTCATATCGAAACTGCTTATGCGAACCTTTTTGACGTACTTCTAAAAATCCTCGATTCTCTAAAATTCGGACAACTTCTTGCGGTTTTAAAACAGGAATATTACTCATTAATCATCAGACCACAATCTGTTGTGTCCCTACAAACTCTGTTTCAAAGATTGGATTTTCATCT
The DNA here is from genome assembly GCA_002355455.1 of Stanieria sp. NIES-3757. Taxonomy (NCBI): domain Bacteria; kingdom Bacillati; phylum Cyanobacteriota; class Cyanophyceae; order Pleurocapsales; family Dermocarpellaceae; genus Stanieria; species Stanieria sp. NIES-3757. The sequence goes on along the minus strand of AP017375.1, from coordinate 951,444 downwards.
TCTAACAACATTTCAATTACTTCTCGTAGATTTTCCTTTAACTCGTCTAAAGTTTCTCCCTGAGAATGTGCGCCTTTAAATCCTGGGATATAACCAACGTATAAATTAGTATCTAAATCTCGCTCAACAATTGCAGTAAATGTTTTCATAAAAAATTTTTCTCTTTTGGTCATGTTTTAATTATAAAATCGGCATTTTATTGTCTTAATAGAGGAACAATCAAAGATCGCTTTTTTAATAGATTACACTCAAATAAACGATTTAATTAAATAAATAGAACGTTTTTATTTAGGCTGCAACTTCCACATAAGCTGATGAAGTTGTGGGTTTGGGAATTTCCAAATTCTCTGCTTTCAACCCATCAAGATGAAATTCAATTGCTTCACGCATATTCTGTTCTATTTCTTCACGAGTTGCGCCAGTGGAAACACAACCTGGTAAATCGGGAGAATAGGCAGAATAACCAGTTTCTGTTTTTTCGATCACAATTAAATACTGCATTATTTCAAACCTGCTTGTTTTAAAATACTGTTTAGTGTTCCTACAGCCAAATCGTCACTTAATTTTCCTGGTACAGTGACCAAACCCGATTTAGTAGGATGTTTATATTGACGATGGCTGCCTCGCGTTCGAGCTAAATACCACCCATCTTGTTCGATTAGTTTGATTATATCTCTAACTTTCATCCCCTAATTTTAGGCGATCTCAGCGAGGCTGAGGCACTACGCGATCGCGTCTTATCAACTCGAAATTTTTTCAGGCTAATTCAGAACTTGAAAATATCTCGCTCTAGTGCGATCGCTATATTTAATTAGAGATTACTTTAGCTTCTTGTTATAGTTCTATGACCCCTGCTATTAATTTCCAACACGGAGCTTCACCTTCCCAATGATCGTGAGGTTTCCAAGGTAAACTAAGACTGACTGTTATTAAACAGTTGTTTTGAGGTTGATATCCTGTGTTTAGTTTCTCTACAAATACTGGGTCGGTTATTTTTGCTTCTAATAAGCGCGCACTTTTATTAGTTTGAATAGTACCACGCCACTCTGTATTACCTTTTGAATTAGTTTTTGATTGTATGTCAAAGCTTTCACTTTTAACTAATTGGAGTGTACGGCGTTCTTCAAAGGGAAGATTTTTTAAATAAGAAGGATTTACGTATTTCGATGAATTATGTAGAATCTGAGTAAAACTACCACAATATTGAATCAAATCATTAGGTTTTGCTTTTGTTAAATATTTCCATTCACCAGCTATTACTGAAAGATTTTCACATTCAAAACCAAAATCATTTCCAGTATTAGCAAGAGGAATTTCTAAAATGTCTAACAATTCCGGTTCTTTTCCTGCAATAAGTCGAACCGATCTGGGAATTTTACCATTTTCTGGACAAATAGTATCGCACACGGGACGAACCCATTGCCCTGTATCAAGATCTATTCCAGCGATACAACGTTCATCAAGTTTCCAGGAATTAGCAAGACAAACAATTTTTTTTAGGGAGGACATATATTAATTTTAAAGGTGACATATATTAATATTTCCCCATTTTTCATTCAAATATTCAGCAACTAAGCGACGATGACAGTGATGAGGTTTTGCTTCACTACATAGTAAACAAGCATTATCTAGCATCTCTGGAGAAACCTTCTTCTCTATTTGACGATTAGTTACAAGTTGTAAAAATTTTTGCTCATATATTGCCCAATCTCCTTTTTTCTTCTTATATTCATCAAGAATATCTTGAGTTGGTGCTAACTCTAAGATATGGACATAACCAATATCGTCAATAGTTTTTAAAAAATACTCTAAATCTTTTCTTTTAGCAAACCCTGCTAACTGAGAAACATTATTTAGTCTAGTATCGATAACTCTTTTAACACCAGCTTTTTGAAGTGTCTCAAAGAACTTTTGCGCGCTCTTTTGAGTAAAACCGATTGTGAATAGATTGATTTTCTTGTTCATGATCGTAGTTCCTTGTTTCTACATAAGCAATCTCATCTCCCTGAAGCTTGTAAGCCTTCTGCAAACATTCTTCCTTTGTTATTAAGTTATTCTCTTGTTGAGAAAATAAAGAGAGTTGAACCACACTTTTTTCACTCTCTGTAAAGTCTTTAAAACCTTGCTTAGCAAGCATTCTTTCTTCTAAATGCTTATGAGACTCTAAATCACCACTCTTTAAAATATGATTAATACTTAAGTCGAAATGTCGTAGATGTTGACAAACAAGAACGGCTCTGTGACAAGTCAGTGGGTCTTTTTCTGCACACATTAATGCGAGCCTATATTTTTTTAAACCATTCAAAACCCTTTGAATTCCTTCATGAAAGGTATTAGTTGCAGCAATTCTTTCGTACAATGCTTTTCCTTCAAAATAACATTCTTGATTACTAGGTCTTGCTCCTAACTCTTGTCCGAGAAATACATAGCGAATTCCTTCATCTGCTAAAGCCTTTTTTAAACTTGATTGATTAAAATGCGTTAAGAATCTGCTGTATGGATGAGAACGGACATCAGCGATCGCATTTACTTCATGTTTCTTAAGTAAAGCAATAAATGATTCTATTTTGTGATTAGAGTGACCAATAGTGAATAACTCCATTAATACTTTTCCCTACATAAAGTTTATTGCTTTAACTTTGATATTATCTATTATTTATAAAAGATATCTAGATATTTTGCCTCTGTCTACTCCACATATATGAAGTAGCTCTCAAATTTTTCCAAATAAATTATTGATGATAATCCGCAATTTTCTGAATATCGTTTGAGTCTAAATTTACTCAACAAAACTTTACCTCCAAACATGAGCTACCTCAAAGACCGAACTGAAACTTGATGTCAAAGTAAGAGTATCGAGTTGGAGATAAGACTCATGACAGCCACTCTCAATCTTGCCACAGCACCAGGACATCAGGTATTAGCAGCAGCAGGGAAAAAGATATTACGCCCTGGGGGACGAAAAGCAACGGAACAATTATTTACTTGGGCTAATTTTCAGCCAGGTGAGACAGTATTAGAATTAGCAGCTAGTTTTGGCGAAAGTGCCATCTCTCTAGCAAAACGTTTTGATGTTCGTGTTGTGGGAATTGAAAAAAATCCTGAAAGTGTTGCCAAAGCGAGAGAAAACATTAAAAATGCTGGTTTAGAAGCTCGGATAACCATTATTGAGGGCGATATCTTTCATTTAGAAGCTATTACAGAAAAGTTCGATTATGTTTTAGCTGAAGCCATCCTGACGATGCAATCACCAGCAGGAAAAGCAAAAGTATTACAAGCAATTCAAAATCATCTCAAACCTAGTGGCAAGTTTTTATCCCATGAATTATTGGTTAAAGGCAACAAGTCAGCAGTTTACCAAACTCTATCTCAAGCAATTCGGGTTAATTCTCAACCGTTAACTGTGGAAGAATGGCAGTCTGCTTGTGCTACGGCTGGTTTAACTATACAACAGCAGCAAACAGGTGCGATGGGACTTTTGAATCTAAAACAAATGATTCGAGATGAAGGTATCTTCGGCACATTAAAAATTTGGTGGAAGATTTTGACTAATGCAACCTTGCGTCAGAGAGTCTGGCAGATACGTCGCAGTTTTCAAAAACATCAACAGGATTTAGGTTACATCGTTTTTGTCGGGACTGTAGGGGCGATTCACGAATCGCCCTGACCAAAATAATGAGTTCAGAAATAACAAAAATTTATAGGAGAAAAAATCATGAGTGGTGCATTAGCTTCAACAAACAATTCATTTACTGCTAGCTTACAAAATTTGATTGAATATCCCAAGCAAGGAATTCTCAGTAAAGTTTTACTCAAAGATAATAACAGTCAATACACTCTTTTCTGTTTAGCAAAAGATACGGAAATCGATGAACACACTTCAACTCGTAATGCTGTAGTTACAGTAATTGAAGGGAAAGGAAGTTTAACTTTAGAAGGTAAAGAAATTGCTTTAAATCCAGGAGTATTTGTCTTTATGCCAGCAAATGCACCCCATGCTTTACAAGCGACAGAAAATCTATCTTTTTTATTGACTCTTTCTGAACATCTACATCCCAAAGATCAAGTCAGTCCCAAAACGATCGCTATTGTTAAATCTACCGCACCTGTCCTGAAACAGCATGGTCGAGAAATCACTACCAGGATGTATGAAATTATGTTCCGCAACCATCCAGAGGTGAAGCAACAATTTGATATGTCTGCACAAGCTAATGGTTCTCAACCTGACAAACTTGCTACTGCGGTTTATAGCTATGCCAACCAGATTGATAATTTGCCAGCTTTGAAATCAATGGTAGAAAAAATTGCCCATCGTCATGTGGCAACTCATGTTCAACCAGAACAATACGCTATTGTGGGAAAAAGTTTATTACAAGCAATCAAAGATGTCTTGGGAGATGCTGCAACAGAAGAAGTAATGACAGCTTGGACAGAAGCTTATCAAGCATTAGCTGAAGTTTTTATTAACCGAGAACAACAAATTTATCAAACCAATCAATCGTAGGGGCGATTTGTAAATCGCCCTTACACACAGTCCCTACATACATTAAATTGAGGAGAAATTATGTTTTGCGAACAATGCGAACAAACTGCTAGCGGTAACGGTTTTCATCAATGGGGTGCTTGCGGTAAAAGTCCTCAAGTGAATGCACTACAGGATTTATTAGTTCATTGTTTACAGGGTTTAGCCGAAGTTGTCTTACGCGCCCATGAATTAGGTATTAAAACCCAGGTGGCAGATTTATTTACTTGTGAAGCTTTGTTTGCCACGATGACAAATGTTAACTTTCAAGAACAGCGTTTTGTTGAGTATATCAGAAAAGCGATCGCTCTTCGTGAAGACCTTAAAACACAAGTTCAACAAGCTGCTAATACCTTGGAAAATTGGTCAGAGTTGGCTTGTTTTGTCCCAGACTTTGATTCTAATTTAGTAGAACAGGGTCAAGATTTTAGCTTTAAATTTATTAGTCAATCAGGAACTAATGTAGATATCTTTTCACTTAAACTGACTGTTCTTTATGGGATTAAAGGGGTGGCTTCCTACGCTTTCCATGCCCAAGAATTAGGACAAACAGACGAAGCAGTCTATCAATTTATTTATCGAGCATTGGTTAATCTTCAACGTCAAGACCTCAGTTTAAATGATTGGGTTAATCTTGCCCTTGAAGTTGGTAAAATTAATCTGCGGACGATGGAGTTGCTGGATGCTGGACATACCACTACTTACGGACATCCTGTACCCACACCTGTACCTCTCAATGCCAGAAAAGGTAAAGCGATTCTCGTTTCAGGACACGATCTTAAACAACTCAAAGCTTTATTAGAACAAACTGCTAATACAGGTATTACTGTTTATACTCACGGTGAATTACTTCCTGCCCACGGTTATCCTTTATTAAAACAAACTTATCCCCATCTCTACGGACATTATGGTACAGCTTGGCAGAACCAAACCAAAGAGTTTGCTAAATTTCCTGGTGCAATTGTCCTGACAACCAACTGTTTAATGCCTCCCCATGAAAACTATCAGGATAAATTATTTACCCTTGGCCCAGTAGGCTATGCTGGTTTAAGTTATCTTCCTGGTAAAAGTGAAGGGATACCAGATTTTAGTCCTGTGATTCAAAAAGCTTTAGAATTGCCTGGATTTAGTGAAGATCAACCTCCACGTCAGGTAATGACAGGATTTGCTCGCAATGCAGTTTTAGGAGTAGCGGATCGAGTTCTAGCTGCCATTGAAGAAGGTAAAATTCGTCATCTTTTCTTAGTTGGTGGTTGTGATGGGGCAAAACCAGACCGCAATTATTATACTGAGTTGGTTGAAAAAGTTCCTCAAGATTGTGTCGTTTTAACCCTTGCTTGTGGCAAATTCCGCTTCTTTGACAAGAATTTAGGTGAAATTGCTGGTTTACCAAGGTTAATGGATGTCGGTCAATGCAATGATGCCTATTCTGCGATTCAGATTGCGATAGAATTAGCCAAAGCTTTAAACACCACTGTCAATGAGTTACCTTTATCGATGATTCTTTCCTGGTACGAACAAAAAGCTGTAGCTGTGCTGTTAACTTTGTTATATTTAGGAATTAAAGATATTCGTTTAGGACCAACTCTTCCTGCGTTCCTTTCTGCTAATGTCCTCAAATTACTAGCAGATACTTATAACCTTAAACCAATTACCACTCCTGACCAAGATTTGGCTGCTTGTCTGGGTTAAAGGTGGAAACACATAAATTGTGTAAGGGCGGGGCGTACAAGGGCGTGAATCGAATTCACGCCACAGCACGGACGGCTGTAATGTCGCCACCTGCGGGCGACATCGCGTCCTCCCCTTGCGAACCGCCGTTCGCCTCTACGTTCCATAACTTGTTTTAATCGATAATTTGGTTGCTATATCTTTTTAAAATATCAATAAATCTAAATAATGCGATCGCACTGAGGCATTAAGCAGACGCGCTAGTTCATTAGCCTTGTAGGCTAATTGCAAATCTAAATAAGTGATCCCACCTAATTCAGGAGTGATTAGCTCGACAGTGACACAATTGTATAAATTAGATTCTTCCAAACTATGTTCTATCCTTTTCGCACTTAAAGCTAGTCCTGACAGAAAGCCCAGTGCTTTTTCAAAGGAACTAAAACAAAATTGACGATGTAGTTTACCTTGTTGAAGTTGCCATCCTTCTAAATTCTTTAAAGCTACCTTTAATTGCTGATCTGATAAGGCTTTAAGAGGAAACTGGTAACTATCACCACAATTGTTTGGCGCAACTATTTCTTTCTTTGGTTGAAAAGATTTAATTTCTTGAGATTGTCTTTTAAGCTTGACCATACCATCTTCCGATAGCTTTCTAAGCTTGAGTAAATATTTTTTATTTAAATCCAACTACCCTAACTCATTGTGCTTCGACTACGGTGATAAGCTTGGCTAAATTGGGCTGGAGTTTTGCCTTGGATGTGGCTATGGTAGTGAGTTGTATCAACATCAAAACCGATTTCTGTTGCAGTTCTTAGCAACATTGATTGTTCGCGGTTACGAATCATTTGATGATGACGATTGAGAAGAGCGCGAGCTTTTGTTTCAATAGACATAAACTCATTTCCTTTAGTTCTTTACTTTAATTATAAAATTATTTCTGTATTAATAAATACTTTTCTCCGAAATTTTGAGGCTTTGCCAATTTTTATCAGTATTGTACTTAAATTAAGTTAGATACTAACTTTGACTGTTTAGAAGATTATGCAGGGTAAAATTCTAGCTTCGCGATATCAAATTATTCGATATATCGCCAAAGGTGGCTTTGGAAAGACTTATCTGGCGAAAGATATCGATCTCCCTAATCATAATCGCTGTGTAGTCAAACAACTTTATCCTCAAATTAACGATCCAAATTTTTTAAATGTTGCTAGACGCTTATTTCAAAAAGAAGGAGAAACCCTTAACAAGTTAAATCATCCTCAAATTCCTCGTCTGGTAGCCTATTTTGAAGAAGAGCAACAATTTTATTTAGTCCAAGAATATATTGAAGGTCATACTCTTAGTCAAGAATTAAAATCAGGTTCGATTTGGTCAGAAAATGCTGTAGTCGAACTACTAAAAGACTGTTTGAATATTCTTCATTTTATTCATAGCCAAGGCGTAATTCACCGCGATGTGAAACCTGATAATCTAATTCGTCGCAATAGCGATCGCAAATTGGTGTTAGTGGATTTTGGGACAGTTAAAGAATTTGTTATGACTCAATCGCAGCTTATGGCTGCCACTATAGCAGTAGGAACCAAAGGTTATATGCCAACCGAACAGGCAATTGGTAAACCTCGTCCTAGTAGCGATCTCTATGCTTTAGGAATGATTGCTATTCAAGCTTTGACAAAAATTCATCCTTTAGAACTTTCAGAAGACGAATACGGTGAGTTACGCTGGCAACCTCAAGCTCGAGTCAGTCCCCGACTAGGAGCAATTATCGCTAAAATGGTACGCTATCATTATGGCGATCGCTATCGTTCTGCTCAAGAAGCTTTAAATGCGCTCAACGCTTATTCTGCAACTATTGTTCCATCTACTGGATCAGTTAGAGCTACTCCAACAGTTAGAGTAAATAATTCTTTGTTGAGTCAGACTGTTCCTACTTCAGAAGAACCTCCCACTCTGATTAATTCTAATCAATCCAAATCTAATCTTAGTTCTGCATCTAACTCTTCTGTCATTGAGCAAAAATTATCTTTGCCAACGCAAACCAACAATTTTTATCCTTCTGAATCTTTATCTACTCAAGATTCTTTACCACCGAGGAATTTTGAGCCTAATTCCTCCAACCATTCTTCAGGACAAAATCTTTCCAAAGAAACATCTGTCGGCAATCCTATTACAGGTAAAACTAATACTCCTAAAAAATCCAACCGTAAAAGCTTAATCGTGTTGGCTAGTGCGATCGCTTTAGGTAGTGCTGCGGGAGGAATATATTGGTTAAATCAAAACAATACTCAAGTAGAACGACAAAATCTCAATCAACAGGTTCAACAACTTAATACTTTAATTGCTCAAAATCAATATACCCAATGTTATCAACAAGTTACCACAACCGATGCCACTCAAACCATTAGCTTACCAGAACCAGAAAAATCACAGTTCCAGGTTCAGTGTGGTTTAGGAATGGCAAAACAACAAGCACAATCTCTCAATTATGGAGAAGCTTTAGCTATTATTGCCCAATTACCTCAAAATACTTCTTTTGTTGGTGAAATTGAACAATTAACTAATCAATGGTCACAACAGCTTTTCCAAGAGGCTACAGCAATGTATACAACAGAAGGAAAACTGGAAGAAGCACTCGAATTAATTAAACAAATACCAGAAAATAGTTCGATTAAATCTCAAACTCAAACCGAAAGCGATCGCTGGAAAACCGAATCCGATACTAATAAAAATCTGATTGCTAACGCTCAGGAGGCACTCCAACAGCAAAACTGGCAAGAAGCCAAACAAACAGCAACTCAAGTTCAAACCTCTACTTCTAGCTATTGGCAAGAACAAGCTGAAGCAATTATTAGTGAAGCAGAAAAAGCGATCGCTGTGGCTTCCCCACCAGTGACTCCCAATCCTACTATAATTCCGACAACCCAAGAACCAAAAAATACCAATCCTGTGGAAGAAAAATCCCCAGAGGCTACTGATTCTCAGCCTTCAGAAACTCCTAATTCTGTGGAAGAAAAATCACCAGAAGTTACTGATTTTCAGCCAAAATCAACTTATAAGCCTTCGGAAAATCAAACACCTAACCAACATTATGGCAATATGCCCGTAGACGACTTTGACTCATCCCAACCGCAACCTCAACCCCAACCCCAACCTCAACAGCAACCTGAAGACAATTCTGATTGGGCTTTATAAACCAACTTCTCAAGGTGTTTTATCGATTTGATAGGTAAAACCAAACATTTTATTAATTCGTCTTCGTTGTCCTTGAGGAGGATAAAGGGAAGGATTTAATTGAGAAGTGGCATATTTGTCAGCAGCACGAATCAACTCTAAAGCTTGTACTTGAGATAGTCCCTGATTTTGGTAGATTTCAAACACATCTGCCAAACAATTGCCGATTCTTCCTCGTTGTTTGAATTGATCGACCCCAAGATAAAGCTGAATAATATCTTCTAGACAGTTACCATAGTCCCACACGCTAGTAAAAGTAAATTGAGGTGAAATTGCCAGAGTTTGAGAATTAGAAGTAGCTGGTGGTTTAGTAATCGGTTCTAATCTATCATCATTACGAATATATTTATATTTACCCAAACTCAGCCAATCAGTCGGTTCGGTACAATATTCTTTGCCATCAATAAAAATAGAAACTGCGCGATCGCTACAAGGTACAGAGTTCAATTCCCACTGTTGAATCAGTGACAAATTAGGATCAGAATTAGCTGTCTCAGGCTGAACTCTTTGATTACGTTCGACTGTTTCGATATTATTCACCACAATTTGATATTGATCCCTTTGTCCCTCAGCCAAGAGTAACTCGGCAGCCTTTTTCAAATCTGCTTTAGCTCTTGCTAAATCTCCTTGACGATTTAGGATAAAAGCTCGGTTATTATAGGCATAAGATAAATTGGGGTCAAGATTAATTGCTTGAGTGTAATCGCTCATCGCTCCCTCTAAATCTCCTAATTGCTGACGAGCTTCACCCCTTTCGTTATAGGCTGTCGCTTCATTGCGATCAATTTTTAAGGCTTGATCGTAATCATCAATCGCTGCTTGCCAATTTTGAAGATTTAAATAGGCAGATCCTCGATTTAAAAAAGTTGATAGGGCTGTACTTCGATCTGGAGCCAGTTGCAGTGCCTGAGTATATTGAGCGATCGCTTGCTGATAATCGCCTCGTGCTTGTAGAGAAAGACCTTTTTTGTAGTAATCTCTAGCTGATTGAGGGTTATCTAGATTAGTAACCGTTGATTCTGTGGTTGGTTGTTCTACTGAATTTCGTGTTTTTTCTTCATTTTCTTGAATTGTTGGGCAATGTTCAAATTTGGGACACAACTGCTTAAAAGTATTAATGGGAATACCAGCATTAAAACCAGATTTTTGAGCATCTGATAAATTGCCTGTTTGAGGAATATTAGTATCTCCTAAGCCATGAATACCAAGCAATTGACCTTCAGAATTAAAAACTGGACCTCCACTCATCCCTGTTTTAGTTCTGGCATCGTAGATCAGACTATAGCCGTTAATCGCATTAGTAGCAAGAGAAGCAACTGCACCTGTAGTCAAGGTAAAGTCTCGTTGCGCTCCTGTTTTACCAAAAGCTGCTGGAAAACCAGCCACATAAACATCTGAAGCGATCGCAGCTTGCTCAGAATTTCCTAACTGGGCGACTGGATATTCTTCAGAGCTTTCAAAGGTGACAATGGCTAGATCGGAATCGTTGGGATGTTGCTGGAAATGTTCTACTAAACTTAAAGGATATTCTTGACCAGTGTAAGTACGAACAGTATAAACAATATCTTGACGACAAACCACAGAGCCTGGTCGAGGAATCGCATCGCATACTACATGATTGGCAGTGATTACTGTATAAGTATTACCATCTCTAGCAACAATGACTCCAGAACCTCCTGGCGAATTGCCATTACTATTAATTTGTACTGTCAAAGTTTTAGCCGTTTGAGCAATCTCGCTTTTGCTTTTGGCGGTTACAATTGTTGGGAAACTAACCGCTAACAAAGTGACTATTAATGTACTTCCCAGCCACTTAGTGGGAAAATTAAAACTCGCAAAACTCATCTTAAATTTTTTGATTATCATTATTCTCGAAGTAATTCATTTTCTATGACTGCACTTTCTCCGTTCAAAGTTTCAATTTGATAATGAATTTCATTGATAGGAATAGCCCAGCTTAAAGTTTCCATCTGCTGAAAAAGTTGTTCTGAAGGAGCCGTCCCATCAACAAAAACGATTGCCTGAGTATCTTGCAGAGGATATTTCAACATGCCATTAATTCCAATTAATTCAGCTTGTTCATTAAAAACTGGCCCACCACTCATGCCTTCAACTACATCATTGCTATAGCCGATTTGATATCCTCCAGATAATGCTTGCTCTGGTAACATCCCTACTCTTCCTTTAGTAAAACGAAAAGCTCTTAATCCCCAATGACGGGTATCTTCCAGGGCGGTTATTTTATTGCCCTCTCTAGTAAAATGCCAAGCAGGAAATCCTGAAGCATAGATGAGATTGCCAACGGAAAGTTGTTTTGAGTCTCCTATTTTGACAACCCGATAAGAATTATTACTAGTAAATTGGAGCAAAGCTACATCTAAAGTACCAAACTGACTAGATTGCAACCATTGAGCTTGATGTCTTTGTCCATCATCAGTTAAAACGGTATATGCTTGATTGAGACTACTTGTCACCACATGATGATTAGTCAGTATAGTATAAGTCTGACCCTGACGAGCAATGATCGCACCTGAACCTAAACCTGAATCTGTGAGAATTCTGACTGTTACTTGTTTCGCAATCTCCTCTACAGACTGCTCTTGAAAGAGACGGTTGCTAATTAATTGGAGTTGCAAATTGTCAGTATGATTAGGCCTATGCTCAACTTTAGGGATCGATTGTGAATGAAAAAAGGATAATAATCCTCCTAAAAAACTAGTGATCATTAAACAAAATGTCAAAATAAATGGTTAACGGGAGAAAAACAATTGTAATTGCTTAAAAAACTTTATTTTCCCAGTCTCCTAAATCCACATAAACTTGACCGCTAGTTTCCTGAATAAATCCTGCACTGCTACCATAGCGACCAATTTGCATTAATTGGGAGATTATCTCTCCAGAACGGCTCGCATTTTCTGGTTTGAGCGTAAACAATGTGTTACCAGGGTTACAAGCATTTTCTTGTTGCCTAAGAGTACAAATTACGGTTTGACTGTTTACCATACCGTTAGTCAATAACAAGTTTTTCATCGTGCCACCATTCGCATTAATGGCTGCGTTTAATTTTTGGGTAACTATTTGGCAGCGAGTTTGAGGAGGATATTTTTCACCAAAATGATTCGATCCTTTGGGTGTCCAAACAATTAAGGGAACTGGTTCTCTGTCAGCTTTTTGACCTACAGTAGCGTAGTTGTTACCTTGCGGAATACAGCTAAAAGTTGTGCCTCCTGCAACTGTTGGTTGGGTTGAAGCATTATTCTCAAATCCTACCTTCGGTCGAGCTTGAGCTTCCATGAGAAACAATAGATTGCTACAAAGCAAAAGAGAGGTTGTCAAAGCTTGATACTTTAACTCGATCGTCATGATACTTTCTCTAACCTCAAATGATTTAAGTTAAAACGGTCTATTTAGCGATCCTATTTTATTTAAGAGAACTTATCGTAAAGAAAGAGAATAGGAAAGAGAGAAAAAAATTACCACAACTGAGCGAAATCAAACTTCAGTTCTAATTAAGTACTTAGGCAAAAATACTTGTATATTTTCTGATCAAGTTTTAGATGATTAATCCAAGAGTGATCACCATTGGTTACGCGCTTGCTATAAATGCAGAAAAAATAAATTCTTTAATCTTCTGAAAAACTAGTCGAACTTTCTAACCAATGCCATGCTTCTTCAAGTTCATTGGGCTTAAAATATTTGATTTCACAGGGAAGAAACGGTTTAACAAGAGTTGTCCAAGCTTGTAACCAAGTTTGCTCTCCTACTACTGCATAGCGACTGATATCTTTAAAATGAGTCAAGCTAAAGCGTAAGTCTTCCCAAAAAGCACTAGCTTCTAATCCTTGCATTTGAATAAATTCAAGTAAAATACGAATTTGTCCGTAGTTATTAATTGCAGCTTCTAACTTGTGAACGAGTTCGGTAAAATCGTTTTTAGTAATTTTGCCATCAACTTTAATCCCGATGAGATTAGAATTTTGATTTTGTCGATACTCTAACATTGAAATATTCTCCTAAAATAACCATAGTTTTTAAACTTTGTGTTCGGGTTCATAAATACAACAACCTTCCGAATCTTTAATTTCGATCTGAATAGTGCTGTGTTCGATGCCAAAATGATCGTGAAGTTCTTGACAAACATAGGCTAAAAAGCGATCACGACTGCAAGGAGCGAACATCTCGCCTGGATGTCCTTCAGGCATCACTAAATGGACAGTTAAGGCAGTTTCAGTGGTACTCATTGCCCAAATATGCAAGTCGTGAACTTGGGCAACTCCAGGAAGTTGAGTTAAAAAAGTTTTGACGGCAGCAGGTTCGATATGATTAGGGACTGCATCTAAAGACAAATTGAGAGCATCTTTGAGTAGCTGCCAAGTTCCCACCACTACAACAATGACAATAATTAAACTGATGGCAGGATCGAACCACAGCCAACCAGTAGTTAAAATGGCAATCCCTGCTAAGACAACACCTACAGAAACAAGTGCGTCTGCTGCCATGTGTAAAAATGCGCCCTTAATATTTAAATCTTGTTCTCTACCCGAAATAAATAGTAGTGCCGTAGCTGTATTGATGGCTACTCCAATGAGGGCAACTCCAATGATTGTAGTTCCAGAAATAGGGGTAGGATTAGTCAATCTGTGAATAGCTTCCCAAGTAATACCACCCATCGCTACCAACAAAACAACCGAGTTAATTAAAGCAGCAAGAATTGAGGAACGTCTTAATCCATAGGTATAACGTTTACTAGGAGGGCGTTGCGCCAACCAACTCGCTCCCCAAGCGAGTAAAAGTCCAAGCACATCACTAAGATTGTGTCCTGCATCAGCCAATAATGCCAAAGAACTTGTAAAAAAACCAAATAAAGCTTCTACTACTACAAAACCAATATTTAAACTTGTAGCGAGCGCGAAAGCGCGATTGAAATTAGTAACCTGGTGTTCGTGTGAATGATGGTGGTGGGAATGAGCCATCTGTAAAAATTATCAACTCAATCATCTTTAGAATAGCTCGGAAGTTTTGAGTGTAGATAATAAATACAATTAAGAACTAATTTTCAGCAAGCCTTATTTAATTTTGTTGCGATCTCTCTGTACCTTGGTTACGCTAAGATCGCGTTAATAATTAAAATAATTTAGATCAAATTTAAAATTTTAAAAAATAAAAATTTATGAATAATGCCGAAAGATTTAACTAGGGAAAAAGAGCAATTATTTAACTTTTTCCCCAATTAAATTACTTACCACCAAGTGCGATTACCATCCTCATCTACTCTTGCTTGGCGAATTACATCTGAAATTTCTTCTGCATCTTTAACATGATGAAGTGCTTTTTCTTCACCATCAGGTTCGTCAACTACAAAATAAGTTGGTACTTTAATATGGTCGCCAGTGATATCAGGTGAATCTACTGCAATTTGTTCTGCTTTTTCTTCAATTGTCTGAGGCTCATCAGAAATGCGATCGCCTGGATTAGCGGTTAGATTTCTTTCTTTTGGGCTTAGTCTTTCTTCGTTAGGTACAGCGTCTCTAGCTTCTGCTGGAATTTCCTCAGTTTTATAATAATCGCCTTCTTTAGCATTTTTTGGTACGTCTTGCATAGTTAATCCTTTTGTAAATTAGTTTTTATTTTTTAGCTTGAATCTATTAGTAATCTTGAAGAAGATTTAAATATAATTTAATCAATTTAAGAGATTTAAACGTCATCCTAAAAGAGTAGTTTTTAGTCAATCTAAAGTTAGAGTTTAAATTTTGAAGCTTAATCTGATTAGCTTTCGACTTTTCAAAGCGTTGAGTCTTCGGCGAGCAGAGGTCAGTTATTACCTATTACCTATTACTTATTACTTATTACTTGTTTGGATTCAATCTATCTCATAATTAAATCAAATTAGTATGATGAGCGAGTACCTGGGCGCAGTAAAATAAGCAAACAATTTTCATTGCCAACTCAACTGCGCCTAAATTCAAAATAGCTCTGACTGAGTACTATCTTCCTATCCTTTGTGCCATAAGCTGTTTAGCTCTTTCTGCTTGTTCGCGATTTTGCTCTTTAAGTTGTTGAAAGAACTCGGTTAACTCGCGATCGCCAGCTTGTTCAGCATCTTGCATATAGGTATCGCATACAGAAGCACTTTGTAGTGCGTGATAGAGAACGCTAATCAAGTTGTACTCTTCATTCGCTGTACCTGTGTTGGATTTTCCTGGCATTTGTTGAACCATTTGTTCCTCCGTTGCTTTACATAAAGCGGGTTTAATTTCTCAATCATGCTGTTTTAGCTAATTGCATCTATTAGATTGCTAGTTATTTAAAAAGCTAATTTAATCCTGAAGAGACATTACACCTTACTTGGAGCAGTAAGCAATTGAGTTTTTGGTAGTAAGTTAAAAGTGGATCGGACTTACGCAAATTGATCGTACTCGATTTTAATCACAGTTATATATTCCGAGTGGGTAGACATGACCCAACTTACAATTGATGACTTTGCGTAAGTGCTGGTTATTGAGTTTAAATTGGTGAACTGGCAAACTCAAGTTAGTGCCATCTAGAGATTAGCTCAAGCAAAAACTCAATTTCTGTTTTTAATAGCCTATCTATTCTTGAAGGAGCTATTCGTCATTCTTAAGATAGATACCTTGATTTAATCTGTTTTTTGATTCAAAAACTAAACTGGAGATAGTTGTTTGACTTTCTCTTCTAAAGATTCCAGTACAGAATCGTAAGGCTGAACAAATTTATCAATTCCTTCTTCAAGGAGTTCACTCATTACGTGATCTAAGTCAATGTTAAGATCGGGGTCTTTAAGACTTTCGATCAAGTGATAAGCTTCTTCAAGATTGGTTTCAATTTGATTAGGAACAGGATGACAATGATCTGCACAAGCTTCAATCGTAGCGAGGGGCATAGTATTGACTGTATTGGGAGCAATTAACTGCTCGACATACATGACATCACTGTAATGAGGATTTTTGGTGCTAGTGCTTGCCCATAAAAGTCGCTGTACATTTGCTCCTTTTTGTTGCAAAGCTTGCCAACAATCGCTACTGATAATTTCCTTAAATTTTTGATAGGCAATTTTAGCATTTGCGATCGCTACTTTCCCTTTAATTTGCTCCAAACGGGCTGCTTCACTTAAATCTTCAGTACCAATGTTTTTCAGTCTTTCATCAATTAGATTGTCAATTTTACTGTCAATTCGACTGAGGAAAAAACTAGCTACCGAAGCAAGTTTATCAATCGGTTGATGTTTGGCTACTCGCTCTTCTAACCCACGAATGTAAGCCCAGGCTGCATCTTCATAGCTTTGCACAGAAAACAGCAACGTAATATTAACATTAATTCCTTGACCGATAATTCGTTCTACGGCAGGAAAACCTTCAGGAGTTCCAGGAATTTTGATCATTACGTTCTCACGAGCGATCGCGTGATAAAATTGCAATGCCTCTTCAATCGTACCTGCGGTATCTCGTGCTAAGTGAGGCGAGACTTCAATACTAACATAGCCATTTTGTCCCCCAGATTCTTCGTAAATAGGACGCAAAAGATCGCAAGCATTACGAATATCTTCAAAAATCAGTGATTCATAAATATCTTTGACAGATTTACCTGCTTTAATCCCTGCTTCGATATCCGCATCATAAACCTGATTACCAACAATTGCTTGTTCAAAAATAGAAGGATTGGAAGTAATACCCCGCAATCGATAATTAACGATCATCTGTTCTAGTTCGCCAGACGCGATCGCAATACGATTGAGATAGTCCATCCAAATACTTTGTCCATAGTTATCTATTTCGACAAGTGCATTTTTAGTCATGATTTTTGACCCGTTAAATTAGTTGTGACTAGCAAATACCTGAGATTCAACGAGCGAGCGCGCTGCGTCAACAATGGCAACAGCATCAATTTTAGCTGCGTGTAACAATTCCTCTGGCGAACCAGAACCAGGCATTTCTCTTACAGCTAGTTTAATTAGATTTAAAAGCGGTCCTTGATACTTCGCTTTAGTTTTGTTTCCTGCAAAAGCATCGAGTACGGCTGCCCCCAATCCCCCTTCTGCCCAATGGTCTTCGACTACAATTAGGTTACCATCGGTGTCTTTAGCTGCCTGATGAATGGTTTCCACATCAATAGGTTTAACCGAATAGGCATCAATCACTCTAGCGGTAATACCTTCTTCTTGAAGTTGTTCGTAAGCTTTTAAAGCTTCATGAAGAGTTATTCCAGCACCAATGATAGTCACGCGATCGCGGTCAGATTGGCGAACAATCTTACTACCACCAACAGGAAATTCTTCTTGAATTGAATAAATAACTGGAGTTTTCATCCGAGTTGTTCGTAAATACACAACTCCTTCGCAACCAAGCATTTGCTCAACTAACTTAGCGGTTTGGTTGCCATCACAGGGATAAAGTACGGTACTATGACAGACTGCACGCAAAGAAGCCAAATCTTCTAATCCCATTTGGGAAGCACCATCTTGACCAATTGATACTCCAGCATGAGAACCTACCAGCTTGATGTTGGCACGGGAAACCGCAGCCATGCGAACAAAATCGTAGGCACGGGAGAGAAATGCAGCAAAAGTAGAAGCAAAAGGTAAATATCCTCGCACTTGTAAACCTACTGCTGCTGCAACCATTTGTTGTTCAGCAATAAACATTTCAAAGAAACGTTCTGGATAAGCCTTGGCAAAATCCTCCGCATGAGTTGAGTTACTTACTTCTGCATCTAAGACAACTAAGCGAGGATAAGCAGCAGCTAAACCTTTTAAAGCCTCACCATAAGCTTTTCTGGTAGCCACTGTTTCACCTATCTCATAAGTTGGAAAATGAAAAGGATGAGCGATGGATAAATTAGGTTGCTCGTGGGTTTCGGGTTTTTGCACTTCGATAGTGTGGTGACGTTCCCCTCCCAACTCTTTAATAGCTTCTTTTGCCTGTTCCGAGTCAAGATTTTTACCATGCCAACCATCAAGATCTTCTAACGAAGCTACCCCTTTACCTTTTTTAGTGCGAGCGATAATCAAGGTAGGGCGATCGCTAACGTTTAAGGCTTCTTGATAAGTTCGGTCGATTTGTTCAAGATCGTGACCATCTATTTCGATAGTGTGCCAACCAAAAGCTTTAGCACGATTGGCATAGGCTTGAGTATCCCAACCTAGTTCGGTTTGACCCCGTTGACCTAAACGATTGACATCGAGAATTGCAGTCAAATTATTAAGATGATAATAAGAGGCATGGTCAAAAGCCTCCCAAACTGAACCCTCTGCTGACTCGCTATCGCCTAATAAGACCCAAATTCGATAGGGTAGTTGATCAAGATATTTCCCTGCTAAACCTATCCCGACTCCGATGGGTAAGCCTTGTCCTAAAGAACCGGTGGCTACGTCTACCCAAGGAATGAGTGGTACAGGATGACCTTCAAAACGACTACCAAACTTGCGTAATGACATTAAATCATCTTCGTCAATTACTCCTGCTGCCTTATACATGGCATAAAGTAAAGGTGAAGCATGACCTTTGGAAAGAATGAAATGATCGTTGTTAGGATTGTCGGGATGCTCGAAATCGTAGCGTAAATATTTAGCAAGTAAAACCGCCATCAAATCGGCAGCCGACATTGAGGAAGTTGGATGTCCTGAACCAGCAGCAGTGGTAGCGCGAATACTATCAACACGCAATTGTTGTGCTAATTCTTGCCATTGTTTTAATTGTTCTTGTGTAGTCATTATTCTTTTTCTCTTAATTGATGCTGAGTGAGGCTCACAAAGATGACTTGAACAAGAAGTCTTTGAGAATTTGAGTTAAGTAATTCTGAAGTTTAGAGCGTTGCTCAAACTTGAGGTTGTAAGAAGTAACGCTCTAAAAAACATCATCTCGTTAAAGTTTTTACAAACAAATAACTTTTAAACTTCAGGATGACGATGGTCAATCACAATAACTTCAGGATGATCGGCAAACACTTGATAAATATCCCACTGTTGAATAGCACGATGATTTAATCTTGCTTCGGCACGTTGAAGTTCTTCATCTGTACCGTCGAGCATGACTAAATATTGACCACGGTTAAGGCGATCGCGATAAGTATTAGCTGCTGGTTCTAAAATTCCCAAGCTTTCATAATTATCAATGCGATTGTGAGTTCTTATACCACTAAAAGGGCGATCGGTGCTTGTTTCTGTCGCCACTACAGAAACTTGTTCTAGAGGAAAACCAGCTTCTCTCAAGTCCCTCACTGCCAATTCTGCCTCTTGCCGATGAGGAAAAACTGCAATTGCGTGTTTACGAGCATTAATAGTTCTATTAGTAGTTGGTCTGGTTGTAGTCGTTACATAATCAGTAGAATTAACTCTGGTAGTAGGTACATCTGGATTTAATTCTGTTACTGGTCTACTATTAATGCTTTCTCGATTAGATGAGATTGATTGGGAAGGGCGATCGCGATCGGCATCAAAAACATCCCAATCTTGGATCCCACGATGACGTAAAATTGCTTCAGCTTGTCTGATTTCCTCTTCTGTGCCATCAACCATGACTAGATAATCACCCCGACTGACTCGCTCATTATAGAAATTAGCGCGCTCGTCAGGAATACCTAAACCAACTAATGCTCCTGTCAAACCACCAGCAGCAGCACCAATTGCACCACCAGCAACCGCAGTTGTTAAGGCAGTAGCTAACGCACCACCAGCAATCACAGGGCCAATTCCAGGAATCGCTAAAGCACCCAAGCCAACCAGTAAGCCACCTAAACCACCGAGAAGACCACCTGTAGCTGCTCCAGCTTTAGCACCTTCATCAGTTTTAGTGCGGTCAGTTAAATCACCCTCAGTGCGATCGCCAACTGAGCCTTGTCTGCCAACTAAGGAAATCTGATTTTTAGAAAAATGGGCATTGTCTAAATCTCTTAAGGCTGCTTCCGCATCTCGACGGTGAGCAAATAAACCAACCGCACGGAGACGACGACCTAAACGATTTACGGGTTGATTAGAGGTTATTGGGGTAGCTACATTAGTAGTAGGAGCTACATTAGTATGAGTTACATGAGGGGGAGGAGTTACATTAGTACGAGTCACGTTAGTAGCAGGAGTTACATCAGTATGAGCTACGTTAGTAGAACCAACCTGACGTTGTGGTTGTTCAAAAACATCCCAATCTTGGATCCCACGATGACGTAAAATTGCTTCAGCCTGCCTGATTTCCTCTTCTGTGCCATCAACCATGACTAGATAATCACCCCGACTGACTCGCTCATTATAGAAATTAGCGCGCTCGTCAGGAATACCTAAACCAACTAATGCTCCTGTCAAACCACCAGCAGCAGCACCAATTGCACCACCAGCAACCGCAGTTGTTAAGGCAGTAGCTAACGCACCACCAGCAATCACAGGGCCAATTCCAGGAATCGCTAAAGCACCCAAGCCAACCAGTAAGCCACCTAAACCACCGAGAAGACCACCTGTAGCTGCTCCAGCTTTGGCACCTTCATCAGTTTTAGTGCGGTCAGTTAAATCACCCTCAGTGCGATCGCCAACTGAGCCTTGTCTGCCAACTAAGGAAATCTGATTTTTAGAAAAATGGGCATTGTCTAAATCTCTTAAGGCTGCTTCAGCATCTCGATGGTGAGCAAATAACCCAACTGCACGTAAACGACGACCTAAACGATTTACGGGTTGATTAGAGGTTATTGGGGTAGCTACATTAGTAGTAGGGGCTACATTAGTACGGGTTACATGAGGGGGAGCTATATTAGTAGGAGCTACATTGGTGGGGGCTACCTGACGCTCTGGCTGTCCATATACATCCCAATCTTGGATACCATGACGACGTAAGATTGCTTCAGCGCGCTCAACTTCTACTGGAGTTCCTTCGATGATTACTAAGTAGTATCCTTGTTTGACGCGATCGTTATAAACTCTAGCTCTTTCTTCGGGAATTCCCAAGCCAATCAGTCCACCAACTAAACCGCCAGCAGCAGCACCAATTGCACCTCCAGCCAGGGTTGTTGCGAGTGCAGTTGCAGCAGTACCTGCTAATAAAATTGGTCCCACACCTGGAATTGCTAACGTACCAAGACCTACCAATAAACCAGTCAGACCACCTAAAGCCCCACCAGTAACTGCTCCAGTAGTAGCCCCTTCGTCTGCTTTATTGCCAACATCTTCACGAACATCCGCTCCTGGCAGACCCTGAGTTTGTTCAGCGTTTTGGGCGATTACAGAAACTCGATCCATGGGATAACCCGAATGCTGAAGTTCTCTCAGTGCTGCTTCAGCTTCTGCGCGGTGGCGGAAAACGCCTATTGCTTTTTGATATTGTGTCATACTCATTTTCTTTTTATTAGGACAACATTTAATAATTACTTAAGCTGTTAAACTTTATTTTTTAGTCCTTACATACTTTAAGTTTCATTTTTAAATCCAATTAATATCTCTACCAAAAGAAATAATTTTTTAATTTTTTTATTTAAGAAATAAAAACTGAGAGTAAAAATCACTTATTTTTAGTAAGTATTAATGAGCAAAATAGCAGAATCAAGTAAAATTTTTATTTCCTATTTTGTTCCTGACGAGGTACAAATTAACCCTTGGATTGTCTAGGATTATTGGTCAGAATATCCTAATAACAAAACAAAAATTTTAAATTTTTTATTGTTGATAATCTAAAAAACTATTTTCGTTGATGAAATTATTTTGAGAGCAGTATTTGTATGATTAATTCAGCAATTTACTTTAATTTAAAATTTAATAGCGACGAGGTTGTAACCATCGAAACAACTTTAATAAAATATCGCCGAAAAACTTAATCAACCTTTGTAATAATCCTCTTCTTTCTTCTATGAAAATCATTCTGGAAGTTATTGTTATAATTGTGATTGCTAACATCTTTATTTTAAAAATATTTAAAATAAAGAAAAATCCTTTGAAAGACAATAGTTTTTCTTGGCAATTTTTAACAACTTTTTAGCGGAGATTGATCATAATTAGCCAGTAAATCAGCAGCATCTTGATAAATAGCTATACAACCTGCTTCTATTAATGTTTCTTTAGGAAAACCACCGCAAAGAAAACAAATGGTTGGTAAAGAAGCTTTATTTGCTGCTTCTACATCATAGGGACTATCACCAATTACCATTGCTTCGCTAGTTGTCACACCATTAACTTTGTCTAAAGCAGCCAGAAAAATATCGGGTTCTGGTTTAGATTTTTCTACATCATCCGTAGAAGTTGCACCATCAATTAAATCTTCAATTTCTAATAATTGTTTATAGTGAGCAATGGTTTTTGTTCGTGCCGAAGAAGCCAGAACAATTTTCATGCCGTCTGCTTTAATCTTTTCAAATAATTCTTTAACTTTAGGAAAAGGACGGACTTGTTTTAGAAGGTTTTTTTGATAGTATTCTTTACGATAATCGGAAATAGCTGAACATAATTTTTCATCCTCAGCTTGTGGTAATAAATCTTTAATAATATAAGAACCACCTTTGCCAATTTGCTGACGTAACTTTTCAAAAGAAAATTCATAACCATAGTTTTGAAAAGCTTTAACCCAAGCTTGGGCATGAAGATCGACTGAATCAACTAAGGTACCATCAAGATCGAAAATTACAGCTTTAATCATTAAAATGTACCTGATATTTGTAGCAGTATCATTATCAACTTGTGTATTCTAGCCACAAGCCTATCAAGTTTACATCTAACGAAAGCTAGAGCTAAAACTTCTGAATTAATATTAAATCCTGTTCATGCAGGTAAGGCAGGAGGCAAAAGTATTCAAAAATATTTAGCTATCCAAGTTAAAAGATACCTTGATCAATCGAATTTAGTATGATTAGAGGTTGGAAATTGCGCCTCTTGCCATATCTGCGATCGCTCTATCGGTGGCTTTGGGTAGATGATAGTATGTTCCACCAGCTTGTTTGGCAAGTTCTTTGGCAAAACCAGTAGTCACAAATTTACTTTCGGTATCGATTACCAGCAATTTCATGCCTAAAGCTCGGATTTTTCCCGCAATTTCCAGTAATTCTCCTTTAATATCTGGTTTTTCTCCTTCTACTAAAGTTTCTCCTAAAGAACGAGCTAAAGGTATATTTCCTCTACCATCGGTAATGGCAACAATAACTACCTGCCCAATATCTCCCGACATTTGAGCATTCATGCCTACATGAACCGCTTGGGTTAAACCGTGTGCTAGGGGAGAACCTCCACCACAGGGAAGACTTTCTAAACGTCCACGCGCCATAGTAATCGAACGAGTGGGAGGTAACAGCACATCTGCCCGTTCACCACGAAAGGGAATCAGGGAAACTTGATCGCGATTTTCATAAGCTTCGGTTAACAAGCGCATCACCGCACCTTTTGCTGACTGCATTCGATTCAGTGCCATCGAACCCGAAGCATCTACCACGAAAACAATTAAAGAACCTGCTTTTCTAGCTAATCGTTTTGCCCGAATATCGCCTTGTTCGACAATTACCTTGCGATTTGGGTAGCGTTCCCTTCTAGCTTTTTGATAGGGTGCAGCACTCCGTAGAGTTGCATCAACCGCAATTCTTCTTACCTTACCCTTGGGAAACATCGGTTTAATATATCTGCCCCTGTCTTCTGAAAAGATCAGACTGCGATTACCAGATTTTCCTTGCCGTTTGGTCATTTGGGCAAAGTAAAGTACGCTGGGGTCTAAAATTACACCTTCGATATCAAAGATAAACTCTTCAGGAATGCCTGGTGGTTCTTGTTCTTTATCTTCTTCCTCTTCTTGTTCTTCCTGTTCGTCTTGGTCTTGATTAGATTCGTCTTGGGGTTGTTCTTGAGGCGGTGGGGGTGGCGGTGGTGGTGCATCTTCGGGAGGCATTTCTACTGTCGTGGCGCGGGGAACAATTACCAATTCGACCGCTTTTTTAAGGTCATCGGCAATGACATTATTTCTTCCTTCCAAAGCTGCTGCTGCTTTAGCGACTCTCACAGCAAATAACTCCGCCCGATGTCCCTCTACTCCTCCTCTAATTGCTTCTTGTACCAAATAAAGAATTTGATCGTGGCTAATTTGGACTTCCTTTAACCACTCCCTTGCCAAAATAATATCCGTTTTGAGGGTATCGATATCTTCACTATATTGATTAATGAAATTTTGAGGAGAACTGGCATAATCAATAACTTGATCGACTGCTTGCACCCTTTGATCCAAAGATAAAACTCCGTCGGCAGAAAGAGCGATCGCAATACGGTCTAATAAATGTTCTCTTAGATTGCCTTCTTCTGGGTTATAAGTAGCGATTAAGATTGGTTTACAGGGATGTTGAAAAGAAATCCCTTCTCGTTCGATCTGATTACGCCCTTCGGTTAAAACGGTTAATAGTTGATTAGCAATTTGATCGTCAAGGAGATTAATCTCATCAATATACAACACTCCTCGATGCGCCTGTGCCAATAATCCTGGTTGAAAGACTGCTTCGCCTTGTTTAACTGACTCTTCCACATCTACCGAACCCAATAAACGATCTTCAGTTACACCCAAAGGAATTTGTACAAAAGGTGCAGGAATAACTTCTGTAGGAATCTCTTCTAAATTTTTATTGCCATAGAGTTCTATAGTATCGTCATCCCACTCTTGGGGTTTAGTTGGATCGCAATTGTATAAAGAACCCTTAATGATTTCAATTGGTGGCAGTAGACTATGAATGCCTCTCGCCATGACTGATTTAGCCGTTCCTCGCCTTCCTGCGATCGCAACACCACCTAATTCTGGATCGATTGCTGCTAACAGCAAGGCTAATTTAATCGCTTCTTGTCCGATAATTGCTGTCAGAGGAAAATTGATATTTACAGGGGCAGTAGTAAGCGCAGACATAGTTTATTTTCGATCCAACCGATTCAACCGTGATTAACCTGGCAATTTCTCACTTTAAGGCATTACGAGGTAAAACTCAAAGGGATCGTCAATCTCTATTGTAGCGATCGCGTATACCCAGGCTTTGCGAGATCGCAAACAAGGCTAATTTGAAGTGTTTAAGAAAAAGACTTTCTATAACTTGTTTTTCTTATAATTTTAAAATTAGGAAAAAAATTTATTATATAAGTAACAATTTATAATTATGTTATTTCTTAATTTGCTTGTCCTGGCGGAATAAAGCGAATTTCAATTCTACGTCTGGTTTCGTCTGGTTGTCTATTTATTGGTGCTAAGTTGCCATCGGGCAAATATAATTGTGCAGCAGAATAAGCCCGAAAATTGACATTTTTTAATCCAGTTTTTTGTAGTTCTTGTACTACTGCTAAGGCTCTCATTAGTCCTAAGTCAGCGTTCGATCCTGCTGATAATTTGTTGACTGGTTGTGTTCCTTGAGCAACTATTTCTAAAGTTTTATCTAGATTACTATTTTGTTTTATTCCTTCTCCATCTGTATGCCCAATTACTTGAATAAAATCAATTTCTCTTTCTTGCAAAATCCTTTTTATTTCGGGAGTTATTTTAGTTAGGATATAGTTTTTGAGTTGAGGGTTTAGTTCGGCACTGCCCGACTTAAATTTAAAATTACCAGAACTTTCATCAATTACAATAGGCGAGGCTGACTGTAAGCGTTTATTGGCTTCTTTAAGGTCTTGGTTGAGTTTGTGAGATTGAAATAATACTAATAATAAAAATAAGCATAAAATCATGAAGGCATTGGACATTAAATCGGTGAATGATTGAAAAATGCTGCTTGATTCTATTTCTTTTGGAGATGTGTATAGAGAACGTCTAGACATCAAAAATTAAGTAATAGGTAATAAAGTAAATATCAGGTTATTAATTGAATTTAGAGTTCAAAAAAATTTATTAAATTTTTCCGTCATGTTTTGGATTTGTTGATTCGCTTGGTTGGTTATGTTATTTCCTAGCTCGTTGAGATCGGAGTTAATTTGTTTTTCGTGTTGCTTGATCGCTCCGATTACTTTGCCAATTTCTGTTGGTATAGTATTGAGTTGATTTATTATTTGTTTAAATTCTTCTATTAGTTTAGTAATTTCTTGAGTATTGTTTTGGGAGCGTTGTTCAAAACTATTTAGCAAGCGATCGCTCATACTCCCAATTCCACTTAAACTTGAGTTTATTTGTTTTCCTTGTTGTTCTGAGTTAGTAATTAATTGAGCTAATTGCGAGTTAATTGAATTGAAGTGATTTATATAATTTTCTAAAACAGCTATTAATTTTGATGTTTCTGTTTGAGTGTTTTTGAGAGAATTAGATTGATTATTTATTTCAGTGGCTATTTTTTGTAATTCGATAACGTTATTACTTGTTTGTTGTTCAAAGCTTTTCAGAATTTTTTCGCCAAAGCTAGCAATGCTAAGATTTATTTGTTCTTTGTGTTTGTCTAAAGTAGTTGCAATACGTTCTAGTTCAGATTTAATTTTGTTAAAGCTTTCGACTTCTCGTTGAATATTACACTCGCTTGTTTCTAAAAGTTTAGCTGAGTGTTCATTTAAATTATTTACTTTTTGAATTAAGTTATTGGTTTCTTGAGTGGAAACATATATATTATCGATCGCTTTACCTAAAGCATCAGTCGATTGATGTAAAATGGCGGTTGATTCGTTAAATTGTTTTGGAATAGTTATTAGTTTTTGGGTAGCAGTATTTAGTTTATCAGCGAAGTCACTTTGTTGAAATGTTTCTGCTGCGTCCATAAAACCTATTGAACTATCTTGTAATTTGTTAGAAGCTGTTTGCAGTTGAGTATAAACTTGTTCTGCTAATTGAACTGCTTGTTGATGAATTTCAGTGATCTTATGTACTTGATCGCCTAAGAAAGCTGTAGATTGAGAAAATGATTTTTGAGTATTAGCTAAATCTTGGGTAAGATTTTCTAGGTTTTCGGAAAACTTACTGGCTTCTATTTTTTTTGCACCTTGTAAATATAATTTAGAACCAAATTCGATTTTATTAGCCAAAGTTTCAAACTTGGGTACTATGTTAGTGACAGTTTGGATTTGTTCTTTTAAACTAAATGCTGATTCTTTAAAGCTATCGCTACTGACAGCCAGAGAACTAGATATATGATTATGATTTACGATTAATTGTTCGACGTGATTTCCTAACGATTTTGTTGAGATAGAAAATGATTTTTGAGTATTAGCTAAATCTTGGGTAAGAGTTTCTAGATTTTCAGAAAACTTACTTTCTTCAATTTTTTTCGCCCCTAGTAAATATAATTTAGAACTAGATTCGATTTTATTAGCTGAAGATTCAAACTTAGGTACTATGTTGGTTACTGTTTGAATTTGTTCTTTTAAACTAAATGCTGATTCTTGAAAGCTATCGGTACTGACAGCCATCGAACTGGATATATCATTAAATCGGCTAACCATACTATCTACATTGTTTTGAAAACCTTGATTAGCAGCAACCATTTTATTCGCTGCATCTCCGATAGTTGTTTCTAATACCTGTCCGACTTTTTCATGAAAGCGAGTTAAAAATTCTTGTTGTTGTTTTACTATGCGATCAACGGCTTTGTCTAAACGACTGTAACCATCAATTTCAATTTTAAAAATGTTATCGAGATAATCTTCTAGCGAACTAATTAATAAAGTTTTAGCAAAGTTAGTATTGTAGCGTAGATTAACTACAATTAAGAGCGAACTACAGGCGATCGCAGCTAGACTGGTAATAAAAGCAATCCCCATATTTTGTAATGGTTTTTGTAATTGAGATATTAAGTTATTAACATCTGTTGCATTTTGATTAATAGTTTGACTAAGTTCATATAAATTAAAACTGATTCCCACAAAAGTTCCGAGTAAGCCAAAAGCTAATAATAAATTAGGTAGGGTCTGACAAAAATAATCCCACTGTTCACAAAGAAGTTTTCTTCCTAAAAACTCGAATTTTTCCTGACTATATAAGCCATCAATTAAAGCAATTGTATTTATCTGTTCTAGTTTTTGACTTGCTTGGCTAAATCTTGCTTTTAATCGCTCGACAATTTCTAGCTTTTTATTACACCTTCCCTCTTTAATTAACCTGGATACTTCTTTAGCAGACTTAATTAAATATGTATATTATGTATATAAAGAGTGGCGTAAGAATATAGCGATGAAAGTTGGTAATATTACCAGAATTAAAGTTGGGAAGATTAGGGAAGGAGGTAAAATTGTTAGGATGTTAAGCATAGTTTTTGCAATTAGGCAAGAGTTAACAGACAAGAGGAAAGAAAGAATAGAGAAAAATAATTAATTTGTGAATAATCTTTGTGCCTTTGCTTCTTTACGAGAATTAAAATTTAAGTTAGTTGTGTATTAAATACCGAGAATTTTGTTTTTGGCTGCTTCAAACTGTGCATCAGATAAAAAACCTTCTTTTTTCATTTGAACTAACTTTTCTAACTCTGTTACTTCAGTTTCTATAATTGAAGAATTTTCCTTACTATTATTACTATCTGTAAATTCAGCATCGAGAACAGAATTATTGTTTTGCTGTTGAGTATTTATTGCTTCATTTGTGTTGCTAGTAGAGTTACTTAGATTGCTATTTCCTGATATATTAGTTTCTAGTAATGCAGTATCGCTTTTAGTATCTGGTGTTAATATTCCTGCTGGTTTTTGTTTTTGTTCTGACATGACTTTTTCTACTTCAGTCAGCATGTTTTGCCAAAAACGATTAATAATACCGTCTTGTTGTCGGCGATCTACACTCGCTCTAGTACCTACAACTATTTCTTTGTAAAGATAATTAGGATCGTTTTCTGGTAAATTATCTACTGTAGTGACAAACTCCCTTAACTTGGGTAAATAGTCATTATTCCATTTTTGGGGATTTTGAGTTAAGTCTGGAATCGTTTCTTTCAATTTTTTGTCTAGGGCTGTTACCATATCCTGAATGCTGGCGAGTTTTTCTAATGCTTCATCCCAGACATAACTTAAAGAAGTGACTTCGTAAGCATCCCGAAATTTGTCATAATATCGAAATTCATATTCTTGAGTGTCGCTATTGTAAGGAAGTAATTCAAAGGCTAAAGCCGGATAAAAGATATCTTGTAGTCGTTTCATCTCCCATCCATCGGGAGGAATGAGATCGATAAACTGGGTACGATAATCGTTATGTAGGAAACCTTTCCCATAGGTTTTCTGTCGCTGATAATGTCCCCGCATTTGTTCTAAACCTCGAATTAATCTGAGAGGAAAAGCAGCGTATTCGCTAACGAGAATAATTTCATCTTCTGCTTGGATGGGTTTTAATCCCTCTTTTATGACTATGGGGAAAAATATTGAATTAGCAAGCAACAGAGAACGAATACTCTAAAAATTGACTTTGAGGAAAAGGAGAACCACGAAAGCGATTCATAATGTTGATTAACTTAGAAAAACCAAGTTGAAGATGTTGATTAGGAAATACGGATAGCCAAGGTTGAATAAGAGAGAAAAAGATTAATGGTTGAATAATTAAGCGCAAGTTATTTAAAGAACTTTTCCAACCAGCACCAGAATCCCACGCCTGATGATTAGAGAAAGGAAAAGAAGAAACTGATTTAAGAGTAGAGACTTGAGAATTGGCATCGGGAACAATCGTCTCTAATTGAAAATAATTAGCTTGAAGACTTACTAAAAAATAAGTACTCATAATTAATTCCCACCAGCGTTCTATACCGTGATAATCTGTAACTCGAAAATCTGCCCAACCAAGTTCATTTTTG
Source organism: Stanieria sp. NIES-3757 (assembly GCA_002355455.1). Lineage (NCBI taxonomy): Bacteria > Bacillati > Cyanobacteriota > Cyanophyceae > Pleurocapsales > Dermocarpellaceae > Stanieria > Stanieria sp. NIES-3757. Next base: position 921,347 of record AP017375.1, on the reverse strand, counting down.
ACTTGTTTAAACGCATATTCAATCCAGTTTCTCAAACTATATTCTGAAGCAATTGTGGTGGCAATTTTGCCTTTTTTATTCGTCATAATAAACCAAGTATCTTTTGGTTCAGGGTTTTTGTCGTCTTGTTTACTTATTTGATAGAAACGAATATGTTTTCTTGTGCCAAAAATAATTTCTCTAATGTATCTAGTTTCGCTCTTCTTTCGAGATAATTTTTGTTGATAAGCTTGCCATCGATTATATTTTTTTTTCTCATCGCCGAACATCCAAACCTTATGGTTAGAGCGAATTGCCACAATATACTCCAGATTCAATTGCTCCAAAACTGTAATTACATCTCCACTTTCTCCATACAAACTATCAGCTAATATTAACTTGATGTTAAAGTTCCATTTTTGTAATTCCTTGATTATTTCTACAGCTAGTTGTGGTTTGGTTTTATATGTATCTTCTGCTTTGAGGCATTTGTTCGGCTTAAATATTTTAAAAAGTAAAGGGTATGTTATTCCCTCTACTACTGCATAAGCATTAACCGACACAATTCCATTTTTTGTCTTTCCTAAATTACCAATATACTGTCTGGCTACATAATCAGTTGTTTTTCCTTTCTTGACATCTCCTGTTTCATCAATACAAAGAGTTATTTTTCTTTCTCCAATCAATAATTTAGTCAACCATAATCTAATTTCTCGTATTTTTTCTACATTCCAATGAGCTTCAGATAGAAAATAATTTAATCCTTGACTATCTTTTAATCCTACCGCTCTTGCTATCTTTGGTAGCGACTTTCTAGGTATTTCTGATAGCATTCCTAAATGTATTAATTTGAATGCTTCATAATTTCTCACATCAGAGAATAGCTCTTGGTAGGCTTGACAATAGTGATCGATAAAACTCACTGTTGATGATGCTTCTCTTCGTGGTGTCACCATTTTTCATTGGGTTTTTATTTTCAATTATTTTATCACCCTATAGTCATAAAAGAGGGATAAATCGCTGTCGGGAATACCCAAGTCTTTGAAGAGAATATTTTTAAACTGGGTAATTTCTGGTTTGTCGGTGTCTTTAAACCCGATGATGTTGAGAGTCTTACCTGTATCATTGTAGAAATAAGGATCGCTAAGATTGAGGGGTAGAAGAGGTTCGGATTCGCGTATAATTTGTTCTAAGCGTATAGCGCGATCGCTTAAGGAATAACTTTCTAAGAAACGTTTTACCGCAGACTGTACTGTTGAAATACTGCGGGAACCGAACATCCCATCTACTACTAAACTAATTTCTTCTTGTAAGTTGTGTTCGTCTACTACACCACGATCTAGACAGCTTGTTAGAGATTCTCCCAAGCCAATCTTTTCAGTAATTTTACTACTAACTAAAGCTAATTGAGCAGTACGGTCGCGATCGGGTAAAAGATTGTTATAGCAATCATCGGTATCAGCATCGGTAAAGATCGCCTCTCCACTCATATCATCGACGTTTCTTAATTTGAAATTCTTTTCTTCTTTGTCATAATATTCTTTGACTTTACTCAATATATAATTCAATTCACTGGCTTTAGTAGTTAGTTCGGCAAGATGATATTGTAATGCTTTGACTATAGTTAATGCTTCGCGATAGAGAGAAAATTCATAGTTATCTTGGATGAGTTTGCTAACTTGTCCGACTATTCTGTTTGCTTCTTCTTGAACGCTGTTAGTTTTTTGTTTATCTCTAGGGAATAATCCCTTTTTACTTTCAATATCTTCGATAGTTTGTTGTGTATCTTTCCATTTTCTTTCAACAGCTTCGATACTGTGAATTTGTCCCATACTATTGATACGATCTTCTAACTCTCGGTAAGATTTATTTAATTCGGTGGTTAAAGCTTCTAACCAAGCACGACTATTTGTCAAGGAAAAATTAAAATTATTTGGGGTAAGTAATTCCGTTAAATAGCGATCGATATCTTTAATATATTCTGTGATAATGCGATCGCGTTGTTGTTGTAAACTAGTAAACCATAATCCCCTACTACTCTCGGTTTCTCCTGGTTGTACTTTCCGAAATTCAGTGCGAATTTCTCTACCTAACTGGGAAATGACTTCTTGTCTTTCATCTCGGTTTTGAATTTCTGCGATATTAGTTTCCAGGCGATTTTTCCAACTACTTAAAGCATTGGTAAAACTTTTGCTACCGTCAGTAGTAGCTTGCTGTAATTTATTAACAAATCCGTTTTCATTTCTTCCTCGTTCGTACCAGCGATCTAAAAAACCTGCTAATAAATTATTCGGATCGGCACTTTGTCCTTTACCCTCCAACCAAAAGTTAACTAATTTTATTTTGATCCGATTAAGAGATACCTGTACGGCGATATCGCGAGGAAAATAAATTTCTGCTAAACCAAATGTTAAATAACGCTGTACATTCGGACGGGGATGTTCATCTGTTTGAATTAGATGCTGGAGAAAATTATCCCGTTGTGCTGTGACTATTGGTGCTAATTCTCCTGCAAAATCTAAAGTAATTTTATGGGCAATAATATTACATAGCTTGCTCTTTTCCAAAATTCGATAATCTTTAGCAGTACGATTAGAAACTAAATAAACATATTCAAAAGGTGGTCTAGATTCTTCCACAAATTCTAAATTTTGTAGATCGTATTCTGCTTTAAAAGTTGTTCCCGCAGTAGCATAATAATTTAACTCTTTTAATGCTGCGTAGGCATTAGCATTTTTATCAGGAGCATTGCCATAAAGTTCGGGACTAATAATCAAATAACCTACAATTTGTGCGCCGTCATTGCCATACATTTGACGCAAACAATAAGCTACGTCTAAAAATACACCACTACCAGTACCACCGCATAAAGAACCAACTACGAAAATATTTAATTTATTTTCTACACTCCAGTTGTGACGAATCATAAAACTTTCATGTCCCCGCGTTCTTTGTTCGGCGGATTCAATTGCAGCTTTAATTTTTCTATAGTTATGAAAAAATGCCAATCTACCGACAGGACGAATTACCTGTGCGCCTTCATCGATCGCTTTTAAATTTTTTAATAACTGTGGCGGAAACCAACTAGAAATATTACTATAAACCCCAGGTGAACCATCAAAATTACTCGCCTTTCTCGATAATTCTTTCGTCAAATTATCAACTTCTGACCGCGTCATTGTTGCTGCTACTTTTTCCGCATCGCTAAAACGTAAATCGACACCATGATAAGTATTTCCCGTTCGCAATCCCGTAATATTACTGGTCGCTTTATCGGTATCAATATGAACAAAACTTACTACAGGAAGTTGTTTAAAATCTCCATAACGATCAACTATTAATCTGCGAATTTGCATCAAAACATCTCTTCCAGTTCCTCCTAAACCAATACAGATAGTGCGGTTGATTTTTTGGGATTGAGTTTCTTCAAATTTAGAATTAATCATATTTATCTAGTTAATTTGATAGTAATATCAAAATCTTTTCCTTCAAAAGGACAATTAATACTAAAGCGATCGCTTGTAATTTGTTCTTCTGTCTTTAATTCGCGATCGCGATAAATAATAGATAAGCTATTTGTCGGTTTTAAATATAATTTATTTCCTTTTCTAATTAGCTCTCCTCTAATATCTTCACCAGGACAAGGAATGGCAGTTAAATTATTACCGCCAATGGCAATTTTTTGATTATGTTTGAGATAGCAAGTTTGTGGTTCTTTGGTGTCATCGGATTCAAAATTAATCTTGATTTTCCACTTTTTATTAAGAGTTATTAAATACCTCGTCCACCAACCTCCTGCAACTAATAAAATAATTCCCATTATGGTGGGGAACCATAACAATTTTGCGAGGTAGGGCGTTACTAAACAGGTTTCTTTTCCTCCTGGTGCAGGGGTGCAAAATTCTTGGACGGTAGGAGCAAGATCGACCACAGAAAGCTGATAGCTACGATTGTCTTTAGTGGTAATAGTTTGCGATCGCTCTTTAATAGGTAAAGCCTGTAACCAACTCTGTCTATCCCGACTGGCTTGAGAATCTTTTTGGCGAAAAGGTCTATTAGTAGGAGTTTCGATCCAAGTATCGGAAGTAATTCCAGCAGGAGTAAGTAAAGGTGCGTCGGTTAACCAAACTATCGGTAAGACGACATTGATTTAATTGCGCCAATTCCCGATAAACAAACAACTCCGCATTTTGGATATCGGTATTATTGAGATTGATTTTCGACTCAAAAGGCAGAGTATTTAAAATCTTCTCAATATCCTCTGGTTTCCCACGAAACTCGATTCCATTTTGGAGATTAATTGGATTAACCTCTGGTTGGAGAGGATTAATTTCAGACGCAAAAGGAACGACATAAACCGTATCCCCAGACTGCAAACTATCCTGTATAATTTGAGTCAGACGCAAACGACCTTCAGCATTTAAACCAACACTTTCGGTAAGATCGATCGCGATCGCTACATCTCGTCCGCCATAAATACGGGAAACTAACTTTAAACCCAATTGTTGCCAAGGTTTTAGTGTTTGTCCAGGAGCAACTGTAGTGCAATTGTTAGACAAAAGAATTAAGACTTAGTTGATAAGATTAGATTGTCTTATATCCTATTCTTCCCTTTGAACAAACTGCTACTGAAAATTTACTTAAATTGAATTTCTGTGAATTTTAAAAAGAATTGAAAGTTGTATTTAATAAATAGCGATCGCAATACTAAATAACAAAAATACAAACTTTATAAGTATTAAATTTTTAATACTAAACAAGAAATAATCAGTTAAAAATAATTCATGAGCAATTGACATCTATTTATGCAACCTCAAATCTTACTTACTTCATTTCAAACTTGGCTTCCTCATCAAGAATTTAACTCTTCAGACGAACTTTTAAAAACAATTCAACCAAATCAAATTGATTATGCACAGTTAACTTTGATTAGAAAACTTCCTGTTAATATCGAACAAGCTGCTGAGGTAGTAATTAATAAAATTGAAGCTATTCAACCTCATGGAATTATTTGTTGTGGGATGGCAGAATCTCGACAGCAATTAACTATTGAATCTAATGCTAATTATCAAGAAACAAAAATAACCACTCCTGTAGATTTATCCGCTTTGATATCCCAACTGTCAAATACTTCTATCAGTCATGATGCTGGTAGATTTGTTTGCGAAGGTTTGTATTTTCGAGTCTTGGAATATTGTCGAACAATTAAGTTTGTTTTACCGTGTATTTTTGTTCATGTTCCTGTCTTGAATCCTCATAATTTAGCAATAATTCAAGAAGATTTTCAAATAATTTTGAAATTTATCAGTGAAAAAGCAACTCTCGGTTGAAAAAAAGACTACCAGTCAAAACATTGTGAGCAAAATTCTCCTGGTTTGTTGAACGAACAGCCTTTTAATCAATTAAGAATTGCTTTGATAACTAAACTTTTTATGATTAAAGTTAGTTTTATTAACCGTTGCTTTCTCTTCTTCCAGTTTGAATGTAAAGAATGAGCAGAAAAACGGTAGGAACTAGCACGAATAAAATGCTAGCTATAAAACCAAGATCATTAACTTGCATAATATAGCAGCCCCTGAGTAAGATTGTGATTAATCATCTCTTAGGATATCATTACTTAGCTAATCACTGCATTGGTTGTATGTATAGTTACGGTTTGGTTTTAACGCTGATTTCTCCGTTAACTAAAGTCTGACAAGCTAAACGATAGCTATCTGGTTTCCTTTTTAGTTTTCGAGCTTCAAAGGGAGTTTTAGGCGACAAATGCTCCATTCCTTCAACTATTTCCACAATACAAGTTCCACATTGACCATAGCCACCGCAATTGACTAATTTACCTCTGAGAGTATAAATATCAATACCATTTTGTAGAGCTTTTTCTCTCAGATTAGCTCCATTGGCAGCAATTATCTCTTTGTCTTCCTTGACGAATTTAATGCTAGTCATAGGATCTTATTTTGGTATCTTCTTTACTATAATATTAAGAAATTATAAGAAATAATGCTCCAATTTAATAAATATAGGTGAAAAAAATCTAGAATTTAGGCACTGAAATGAAACCCTTAAGGTTTGAGGGAACGGGGAAAAAAGAATCAAACTCAGTGCGGTTAAGCGTTTTGAATTTTTAAATTATGTAAATTATAGAGAATAGATAAGCTGGTCAACATTTAGTTTGCTAATCGAGATAAGGAAGAGGCAGGAATAAAAAAACCTAAGATGCAATTTTAATTTGAATTGGCTTAATAGGTAACAATTAACAAAAATTAGAAGGTTAAACCCTACCTTAGTTTAAGGTTTAAATAACAATAGTAGTAGTTTGTTAATTGATTTTTTTTCTATTGTTGTCAGAAAACCTTTTTTTAAAAAAACCTAAATTAGCTCGAATTCCATTACGACTAATATTGATATTAATCTTTCTGCTACCAATAGAAACGCTAGCCAAACCATGCTGAGTAAGGTTCAACTTAAGTCCTGGTAAAAGTTTAACTGTTTTTCGATAGCGCAAACCCATTGTTATTTGCTCCTGATCAGCTTATTCTAAAAAAAATTCTACTAAATATAAATATACCGAATCCAAAGTTAATTGCGATCGCTCTTGTACGAGCGAACCTCTCTCGGCAGAGCCGAGGCGCGCAGCGGTCAGGCTTCGCCTGGCGCGTACGCGTACGCATCTACACTTAAATTAACTTAATTAATATTTGATCTTTTCTAAAAATCTTTTAAGTAAATTAGTAACTAAGTTTTATTTGTTAATTAATTGATAAATTTGTCTTGAAATTGTTCTAAAGATAAAACTTCAATTTTGGGATGATTTCGTGCTGCTACTCGTTCGATTTCAGTATTATAACCCCAGTCAGCTAAAAACAATTTTACTGTTGATAACTCTAGTTGTTGTTGAACCACTTCCAAAGTTTTTAATCGATCTTCTACAAACCAAATTGTCGTATCTTTTGGAGAATTACTTGCTTGTAATAATAATTTTAAGGTTTGATATTTAGGACGTTGATATTCTTTGCCGATAATACGCTCTTCTGGTAATTGAATTCCTTGTTGTTCTAACAATTTTTGAGCGAAACGTCCTTCTTTAGTAGTAATAATATATAAATCAATTGATAAATTATTTATTTGTTCTAAAACTAATAAAATCCCAGGATAAAACTGATGTAATGCTAACCAGCTATCTAAATCATTATTGATCCAGTTATCTCGGTTGTCATCAAGTTGGGTACTAATTTTTAGAGGATTTAAATTTTCATTTTCAATAATTGTTTTAGCTACTAAAGCCCAATTTTTTAAAATTTCTATTTCATTAATTCCCACTCTTAAAGCCCTCAAAAGAATGGGCATTTCCCAACCAATTTCAATTACAGGACGTAATTGATAAAAACTAGAAGCAAATACATCTAAATTTTCTGTAATATCTGATTGCCAAATTTGAAGATAAGTTTTTTTAGTAGTAGCGAAATATTCAGGTAAACCGTTACAAATTACTCCATCGAAGTCAAGAGCAAGAATGTCAGGAAAATTCATTGATCAAATTATATTTAAATAAATACCATATTTATTAACATACCGTATAATTTTTAAGTTCTATAGACAATTTTTTGAGTATTTACAAATTTATTTAGTTATAATTTGAGCTTATTTGAAGGCGATCGCTTTGTTTCAGTTTTTTTGTTGACTAAAAAATCAAATTACGATACATTATTGAATAAGAGGAACTCCTCAAATTAATTAGAAAAGCAAAGATTTTAGTACTAAAGGTAAATAAATATGAGTACGGCGGTTACTGCTGGCGTATTAAATTGTTGTACGTTAATTTATGTCGAAATTGACCAAAATTCTAATAAAGTTTGGCAAGGAAAAGTGACGGATGATAGTTGCTTCACGGCACAATGGGGTAGAGTCGGGAGTAAGCTGCAAAGCAAAACCTATCAGTTTAGTTCGGTGCTTTTAGCGAAAAATAAGTTTGAACGCATGAAAAGAGAAAAACTGAGAAAGGGTTATACTGAGGCGCAGCTAATTTCTAACCAGCAACCACAGATTACTACCATCTCTTCAGAAGATTTAGAAACCATTGCTGCTAAACAAATTCATCATGGTGGCGATGTGCGATCTAAACAACTAATTCGTTATTTAGTTTCAGTTAATATTCATGAGATTATCGCTCAAACTAATATTAATTACGATGTATCCACAGGAACCTTTAGTACACCTTTGGGTTTAATTACCCCAAATGCGATCGCTCTTGCTAGAGATTATCTCTTACAAATTGCAGCAATGAAGAGAAATAATAGTCGTACCTTTGGGCAGTTAATTAGTCAATATCTGCGTTTAATTCCCCAAAACTTTGGGAAAAAGTTAGATCAGTCAGTTTTTCGTTCGCCTCAAGAATTACAACGGCAATATGAAATTTTAAACGCTCTTGATGCAGCTTTAGCAACTTCTCAACCATCAATTGAGGAAAAAATCTTTGAATGCACTTTAACTAGAGTACCAGGTAGTACTACAGAAGGAAAAAATACTTTTCGTTGGTTACGCCAACTATATAAAAGTACTCTCAATACCCATCATCTTGCTTCTCAATATCAACTACGACGAGTGTATGAAATAGATATTCCCTCGATGCGTCGTATCTTTAGTAAGAAAGCAGCAGAAATTGGTAATGTCAAACTCCACTGGCATGGCACAAAAGCTAGTAACTTATTGAGTATTCTCAAACAAGGTTTAATTATTCCTCCTGCTGATGCAATTCAATGTACAGGAAGAATGTTTGGAAATGGGATTTATGGTTCTCAACAATCTACTAAAGCTCTTAACTATGCTACTAACTATTGGAATCAATCGGGAGATAACGAGCAAAGAGTTTTTATGTTGTTATGCGAGTTTGCGATGGGTAAAGAATATCATCCCCGTAATTGGAGTCAAAATTTACCTAAAAAGGGTTATGACAGTACTTATGTTACTCCTGGAATAACTGGTGTAATTAATCAAGAAAGTATTGTTTATAGTACCGAACAAGTAAATCTTAAATATCTTTGTGAGTTTGTTTAAATAATCTCAACCCATAACCAAAGCGATCGCTTTTACAGCAGTTTTTATCAGTAAGCTTTTAGCTTAGTATTAATATTTATTTTGTTTTGTTATTTTAGATTAAGATTCATTGCTTTTAGTTGAAATTTGGGCAGGTAAAGAAAAATACTCATATAACCGTAATGTAATTCAATTTAACTAGTAAAATTGAGTTTAAAAGTCGCTCTAGAAAAATTTAAACTTAATTCGATAAGTTACTAAAACAATGAATCCAAAAGTTAATCAAATTCTTGGTAAAAGTGTAGCCTTAACCAAGGAGTATTTAACAGACTTTTTAAATCAACCAGAGTTTAATCAAGATTTACTTTTAACATTTGGTGAGAATCTTAACCGCTCTCAAGGTTTATCATTATTACAATCTTTAATCGCTCAGGATTTTAGTCAGCTTCCTCACCTAGAAATTATTGCTGGTGAAGCTATTAATTATGCTCACGGAGCTTATTCATTTAACAATAATACTATTTATTTATCTCAAGAATTTTTAATTAATAATGTTGATAATATAGATGCGGTTGCTCAAGTTTTAATTGCAGAAATTGGTCATTATCTTGATTGGCAGATTAATCTTGAAGATACACCAGGAGATGAAGGAAATATCTTTGCAGCATTGGTAACAGGAAAAGAGTTGGATGTGAATCAATTAACTCTCCTAAAAACCCAAGACGATCGCGCTACAGTAGAGATCGCAGGTGAAAAGTTATCAATTGAACAAACAGGAATTATTTATGTTGATGTTAACGCTACAGGAAAAAATAATGGTAATTCTTGGGTAAATGCCTATCAAGATTTACAAGATGCGATCGCAGTAGCTCAACCAGGGGATGAAATTTGGGTAGCTGATGGTACTTATCGTCCTACAACGGAAACAGATCGTAATTTTACTTTTAAAATTCCTAATGGGGTTAGACTCTACGGCGGTTTTACAGGAAATGAAACTAGATTAGAACACAGAGATTGGCAAAAAAATTCTACCATCCTCAGTGGTGAGATTGGGAAAATCAATGATAAAAGTGACAATAGCTATCACGTCGTTGATGTTAGTAATATTAGTAACGATTCAGTGCTAGATGGATTTGTTATTACTGGTGGCAATGCCAATGAAAATCCAGTTACATCTGGAGGTGGAATTATAAGCGATCGCTCTAAAGCAGTTTTAACTAATTTAATTATTCAAGATAATGCTGCTAGTTACGGCGGTGGAATGTATGTCAATGAAAGTCAGCTTGATATTAAAAATCTTGTTTTTGAAGAAAATTCTGCTGCTCATGACGGGGGTGGATTATACAGCAATAATAGTAACTCAATCTTAGAACAAATTGTCTTTAATAATAATTATGCCAGCGATGGCGGTGGAGCTATTTATCATTACAACAGTAGTCCTGTGTTAAACAAAGTAGAGTTGCGGAGTAATCATTCTGGAGAAGACGGAGGAGCGATTTACAATTATCTCAGCAATCCTCATTTAACCAAGATGCTTTTCCTCAATAACACTGCAATTAATTATGGAGGAGCAGTCTTTAATAGTTATCATAGTAGTCCAATTATCGAGAATAGTATTTTTAAAGGAAATATTGCTAATGTAGCTGGTGGTAGTATCTACAACAATGGCGCAACCGTCGATCTTTCTGTAATTAATAGTCTTTTTACTAAAAATATCAGTCAATTTGGTGGAGTTATTTATAACGATCATAATTCCTTACGTCTAACCAACAGCACCATAGCTGATAACCTTGGTAGATACGGCGCAGCAATCGAAAGCGAAGGCAATGAATCGACCACTACGAATCTAAATAATAATATTATTTGGCATAATCCCAGTTTGGTAGGAAATAATCCAATCGGAGATCTTAATCAAAATACGCTGATTAGTTACAGTTTGATAGAAGGAAGCTATCCAGGAGTTAACATTCTTCATCAAGATCCGTTATTTGTGAATACCAATAATTTTGATTTTCGATTAAGTGCTAACTCTCCTGCTCTTAATCAAGGTAATAATGACTTAATTAATCAAGATATTCCAGATTTAGCAGTAAATCCCCGTATTATCAATGATGTCGTCGACTTAGGAGCTTATGAAGGAATAGAGTTACCACCCCAGCCAACAATTGAAACTAATCCTACGATTATTTATGTTAATGCTAATGCCAAAGGAAATAATAACGGGACTTCTTGGGCAAATGCTTACACTAGTTTACAAGATGCACTTGCCTCAGCTAAATTTAATAGTCAAATTTGGGTAGCAGCAGGTACATATAAACCCAGTCAAAGCAAGCGCGAAATTAGTTTTCAACTCAAAAATGGGGTTGCTATTTACGGCGGTTTTACAGGAGATGAAACTAAATTAGAACAAAGAGATTGGCACAAAAATTCTACGATCCTCAGTGGTGATATTGGCAATCTTAACAATCAAACTGATAATAGTTACCATGTCGTTGATGCTAGTAACATTACCAACAGTACAGTCTTAGACGGTTTTACCATCATCGGCGGAAATGCTAATCACTCTTCCCATAATTCTGGTGGCGGAATTTATAGCAAGCAAAGTCAAGCTATTTTTGCTAATTTAATTGTCCAACAAAACTACGCTCTCGATGGTGGAGGATTGTATAGTAGTGACAGTCTCAATCAGTTATATAACGTAAACTTTGTTGATAATCAAGCCAATCAAAATGGTGGTGGAATTTACACTAATAACAGTCATTTAATTATTAGTGACTCTAGTTTTGGTCAAAATCACGCCGAAGGTGATGGTGGAGCATTATTTAACTACAATAGTAATCCCATCCTGACTAAAATTGACTTTAGTAATAACACTGCTGCTGACGAAGGCGGGGCAATTTTTAACGACTATCAAAGTAATCCTGCTATTTTTAATAGTATTTTCCATGCTAATGCTGCCATTGCTTCTGGTGGTGCAATCTTTAATTACGGCACGACAGTAGATGCCAAGTATTTCAATAGTATTTTTGATAATAACAACAGCCATTTCGGTGGAGCGATTTATAACTACTATAGTAATTCTTCAGGTAGTAACAATACTTTCATCAATAACTACGCTCAAAGTGGTGCTGCTGTTTATAGTGAAGGAGATGAAGAGACTCAACCTGTTTTTAGTAACAGTATTTTTTGGAAGAATCAAGGTAAAATCGATCCCGCTCTTAGTAACAGCATTTTTTGGAGCAATCAAAGTCCAATCGATTCCGATCTGATTGTCAATCAAGATGCGAATACTATTGTCAGTTACAGTCTGGTTGAAGATGGTTATTCAGGAATAGGCAATATTGATAGCGATCCTTTATTTATTGATGGTAAAGCAGGAAATTTTCGTCTTCAAGCTAATTCTCCTGGTATTGATCGCGGAAATAATGAATTTGTCACTAGTAAAATTGATTTAGATGGTAATCAACGCATTATTAATCAAACTGTAGATTTGGGTGCTTACGAATATAATGCTTCTGTAGCAGAAAAAACAGTTAACTTATGGGATTTTGAACAGGATCAAATTGGTTTTAATTATGGAGTTGATAGTACAGTACCGTTATTGATTTAAACTTTTTTAATTATACAGACAAATATGAACGAATCTGAACTTATTCAAACACAAATGAGTGTAGTAAGTGCTTGTATTAATTTTTTTTCATTACTTTGCACATTTGCAACCTTAGTAGTAGCAATATTGGCTTACAAAAGTATTGTCAGAGATAAATTACAACAGGAGCAATTAAAAGCAATTCTTGACTTAATAGAAATACTCAGGACTAAAAATTTTAATATTCAATTTATTAATAATCAAGGAATGCAGCTTAATTTTTCATCAGAATTTAATTTGTTTACATTAGCAAATTTTGGACAAAGAGCTTCGACTGTTAAATATGTTAGTTATAGCAATTTTGAAGATATGTGGATTTCAATAAGTGACCTTGAATTCTTTCAAAGAATAGCTAATTGTGAATGTAATCCTCTATTACCCAAAGCGATCGCTGAACATTTAACTGCATTTTGGATTCATCTGCCTGATATACAGGTTGTTGGAATTACTTTAAAAACAATTACTCCAAACTCTTGTGTAATTATTGCAGAACAACAAACCCAACCTTCTCAAATTTACAACGTATCCAATTTCCTCAATCATCAAATTCAATATAAAAATCCATCTGCTTTCAAATCATGGAAAATTTTTATTTTAAGTTATCAAAATTTAATCCAAGAGATTAAAACTTGGATGCGATCTCATGGCATTGTAGATATTAATCTTTAGTTTTGAAAAAGCCTTTATAAACGTTAAACCTTTTCTTCCACAGAAGAATTGGCATAAAGCTGTTTGATCGCACGAGGATAAAGAATCAGAAAATAACCCCACCATAAACTAATCAAAACAGATAATGCGATGGTGAGCCACAATATTTTGGTCAAAAACCAACAACCGCTAACTATAGTAATTCCCGTCAAGATAATTGACCAAGGTTGACACCACCAAGGCTTATAATTCCAAATGTTAAATGAATTAGTTTCTGATTGAGAATTCAATTTCGACCACTCCTAACTTTGAAGTATTAAAAGCATATTTTATCTCAGTCTTCTAGTTTCCCTGTTTCGTGATCGCTATTACTCATGGGATAAGACATAATTATCGCTCAGATTGAGTTAAATTTAAACAGCTATCTATTTTTTATTTTTAAGGATGTTTAATCATTTTTAAAATTACTATTTGTTTGGAAGTTCGCTATAGCCGTCGTTAAAATACTTGAATGCTAAAACGATTATCTAAAATTAACCAAAAATTTAGTCCCGAAAAACTCAAGATTATTAGTAATATAAGTTGGTTGGTTGGTGAACGGCTCTTGGGTATGGTAATCAACTTTGTGGTAGTTATTTATGTAGTTAGATATTTAGGTTCGGCGAACTTTGGCAAACTAAGCTATTGCATCAGCTTTGTAGGTTTATTTGAAGCTATTGCCAAATTAGGATTAGATGATATTGTCGTTCGTAATTTAGTTCGAGACAAAGAACATACTAATACTATTCTCGGTTCATCTTTTGTTTTAAAATTAATTGGTTCGTTAGCTGCTTGCAGTTTGATCGGGGTTAGCATTCTGACTTTTAATGATGACTGGCAAACTCGCTGGATGACTTTAATTATTGCTTTTGGTTTGGTTTTTACTTCTTTTGATGTGATTGATTATTGGTTTCAATCTCAAGTTAAATCAGGAGCGATCGTCATTTTTAGAAGTGTACAATTAATTTTAAGTTCTTTAACCAAATTAATTTTTGTGATTTGGCAATTTCCTTTGATTGCTTTTGTTTGGTTAGTACTATTTGACTACTTGGCTAAAGCGATCGCTAAAATTTGTGTGTATTGGCAACATCATTATTCTGTTTTTAATTGGCGGTTTAATTGGTTACAAGCAAGTAGATTACTGAAAGATTCTTGTCCCCTAATTTTATCTGGGGTGATGGTTGCTATTTACATGAAAATCGATCAAGTAATGTTGGGTAATCTAGCTAATGATCAAGCCGTAGGAAATTATGCTGCTGCGGTGAGATTTTCCGAAATTTGGTATTTTATCCCAATCGCAATTTGTTCTTCAGTTTATCCTGCAATTATTCAAGCCAAACAAAGAAGTGAGCAAGAATACTACTCTAAATTACAACAATTATATGATTTTATGGTTTGGATAGCGTTAGCAATTGCTATTCCGATGACTTTTGTAGCAAAACCTTTAATGATTAGATTACTAGGTGCAGAATATGCTGAAGCAGGAGAAATTTTATCATGGCACATTTGGGCTGGAGTTTTCGTCTTTTTAGGCGTAGCTCGTAGCAAATGGTTAATGGTAGAAAATTTTACGGTATTTAGTTTTGCGACTACCAGTATAGGTGCATTAACTAATGTAGTCTTGAATTTTTGCCTAATTCCTACTTATCAAGGCAACGGTGCTGCGATCGCAACTGTAATTTCTTATGCTATTGCTGCCTATTTTGCTTGTATTTTTTATCCCCCAATGTTTAAAACTGGTTGGATGTTAACTAAAGCTCTCTGTATACCCTTCAGATTTCGCCAAAATTTAGTTTATTTTCAGGCAATTAAAACTAAGATATTGTAATTAATTTTAATTATTTAAAGAATATGAATTTAGCTGAAAAACTTACTTATTGGTATGCTCGAATTTTTGCCAAACCTCAATTTGTTAAATTAAATAGATTATTTTTTACTTTGGGTTCAAAAGGATTGGGTTTACGCAATTACCAAGATTTATCGATTACTGGAGAATTATTTTTCTTAAAAAGATACTTAACTCAAATTACTAATCCTGTCATTTTTGATGTTGGAGCTAATCGAGGTAAATATAGTCTTATTTGTCAACAATTAAATCCTAACTCAAAAATATTTTGTTTTGAACCTCATCCTCAGAATTTTTCTTGTTTAAAAGAGCAAATAAAATCACCAAATATTGTTTTGTTTAATCAAGCTTTATCGGAACAAGAAGGTAAGCTAGTTCTTTATGATTATAAAAATAATAATGGCTCTACTCATGCAACCTTATTTAAAGGTGTGATCGAAACAATTCATCGTTCAGAAAGTACTACTGTAGAAGTGGAAGTTTCAACCGTGGATACAGTAATTCAAAATTATAATCTTGAGAAAATCGAGCTTTTAAAAATTGATGTTGAAGGACATGAATTAAAAGTATTAGCTGGAGCTAAAGAAGCCATTCAACAAGGAAAAATTGAAATAATTCAATTTGAATTTACTCATATAAATACTGTTTCTAGAGTATTTATGAAAGATTTTGTCGACCTTTTGGGAGAAAATTATAATTTTTATCGTTTGTTACCGACAGGTTTATTACCATTAGGGCAATATAACCCAACTACTCACGAAATTTTTGTCTATCAAAATATTATCTGTGTCAAAAAAGGTTCTAATTTATTTTGATTAAAATAGCTTGAAGATATAGTTGTTTTAAATAAGAATGAAACATTTTTTCAGCTGAAAACCTTTCATAGCAAGAATAGATTGTCTCAATCTAAATTGAAATGACTATATCTTTAGTAAAAATACTTGATCTCTAAGATGAAATAGAATAAATAAGGCTATATACAAATAGTTTGTAATTTGAGTCAAGATCTCAGCTAACAGCTAAAAAAGCTCCAACTGTAGTAAACATTTAAATATTTCATCTAAGCACTCAAACTCCAAAATTGACCTATAGAATCAATCAGATTACCAACCCCTAATCTGTAAAATTGTATTTTTACATAGTTGAAAACCATAACCAAAAAAATGAGCCAAAGGCATTGTTAAGATGACAATTCCAGTGTAAAACCAACGAGTTAATAAAGATGGTATTAGTTCAGGTTTTCCTCGCCAGATCTCATTAGCAAATCGATTTTTTAGCTTCCAATTGACACGTAAACTTTCGAGAAAAGGGATCGATAAACCAGCTAGAATTATTTCCCGTATATGTAAATTAAGATTAGAAAAAAACAAATCAAGCAATAACAGTAAAATTAGAGTCAAGATAAATAAAAAGGGTAATTTACCTCGAAGTTGCATTCTATCTGGATGTTTTACACTAGTAAGATAGCGTCCTCTACCATATTTAAAATATTGAATCCATAAAGATTTCCAAGTTTTTCTTGGATAGTACCACACTTTAATATCTGAGCTTACATAGATAGCTTCGGGATTGTGATTGAGTAATTTTTGATTTAATTCTGCATCTTGATTCGTGATTTGAGAGGTGTCAAAAACATTAATCTCTTCTAAATCAGAGTTGTTATCTACTTCTAATAATGCTTTACGCCAAAAACACCCTAGATATACAGTATCGGCATAACCGTTATAATTAATATTTCTATATTTTGCACCACCATTACCTAAAATACTATTAGCAGCTATGGCTACTCCTGCTTGAAAAGCACCAGCAGCAACAAAACGCTGTGCGCCACCTGCATTGTCGGCTTTAGTTTCTAGCAAAGCTTTGATACATTTTTCTACATAATCAGAGGCATATTCACAATGAGCATCTGCACGCAAAAAAATGTCTCCTTTGGCTTGCTGCAAGATTAAATTAAGAGCGTAGGATTGAATTTTGTGTGGATTAATTATGAGCTTGACTCGTTTGTCTAATAAGGAAATTTTTTTAACTATTTCCTGAGTGCGATCGCTACTGTTGCCATCGGCAATTATAATTTCGATTAGTCTGGGATATTTACTAGCCAAAAATTCTTGAACAACTTTTTCTATATAGGCTTCTTCGTTATAGGTAGGAATAGCAACTGTTACTGAAGGTAAATCGTTGGCAAATGAGTCAGGTGAAATAACCATAAATTACAATTGTTTAGTAGATGAGATTTAATAGTTGTTCCTAATCAACTATCAAAGTTTCTAAATTTCAAGTTGATAAAGTCGAGCTTAGATATTCCTCTTAATTTTTTGGGTAAGGAAATTCAGAAATGACTTAATTATTGAGAATATTTTGGGTTTTATGTAACAGTTCCTGATAAATTTGTCCCATAAGCTCTACGTTATCTTGCCAAACATAGCGATCGCAAACTAGTTTTCTTCCTGCTAAACCCATTAAAGTGCGGTCTTGCTCGTTTTGAATCAGTCGTAAGATGGCTTTGGCTGTAGCCTCAACATTTTCTTTAGGAGTAATATAACCCGTTACTCGATCTTCTACAACTTCTGGTAAACCTCCTGCATCGGAAACAACGACGGGTAAACCACAAGCTGAAGCTTCTAACACTGCTACCCCAAAACTTTCGCTATCTAAACGACTAGCTGCGACATAGATATCCATTTGATTAAGATAATGGGGAACTTGTTCGTGTGGGACTGCACCCACAAAATTTGTAATATCTTGTATCTTGAGTTGTTGTGCTAAAGATTCTAGCTCTTTTTTTTGGGAACCATCACCCACAATCATTAATCTAAGTTTATTAGCAATTGCGGGATGATCAATAGCTGCCATTGTTTTAGCTTGAGCAAAGGCTTTGAGTAAAATATCGATCCCATATTTGGGTGTTAATCTTTTCACTGTCCCCACGGTTAAATAATTGTCATCCCGTAATGTAGGGACGGGACTAAACTTTTCAATATCGATCCCAAAGGGTGTCATACTTAGATTGGGAAGATCGGGACAAATAGACTGGGTTTGTTTTGCCATTACTTCACTAGTAGAACATACCCAGTCGGCTTGACGAAGATTAGCTGCGACTATAGCACGGTGTAGGAAACTGGTTGCAGGAAAATCATAAACATCACTACCCCAAACCGATAAGATTAAGGGATGATAACCAGTAAGACGACCTAAAGTTCCATAACCACTGGCGTAATGAACGTGTAATAAATCTGGTTGAAGGTTGGCTAAGATTTTTTTGAGGTGCTTGCGGTTAAAAAAATAGCCATGAGGAGCTTGGTAAGGTAATTGATGGATTTTAACTCTTTGATCGATAGGATCATTAGGTTGGTGCATTGTCAGCAAGTGTAATTCACTCACTTTCTCTACCATTGCATTTACCCAGCGTACCGTATGGATTGAATTTTGCCCTGCTAAAAAAGCCAGTTTCATGGTTAATTTTTAAATTTTACGCTTTGACTATAAGTGTGTATAATTATCTCTCTTATATCACTCTCGAAAAATCTAGATTTTAATCCACTTTTACAGAAGAAGGATAAATGATTAACTGGGAAGAGTAAATTTTTTGCTAACGTAAAACATAATAATTTGATTAGTTAATTTTTCTCCCAAAAGTTTATATAATAACCATTTTCTTGATGCTTGAATTACTTTTTTAAATAAGACAAGTGCAATTATTTTTTCATTGATGGCGTAGGAATTTAATAATTTATATTCTTGAATGATTTCGCGTTTAAAAATACTTACTAAACTTTGATACGAAGTTGTGCCTCCTAGTCGAAATTTAGCGAGAGTTTTATTAGTATTAATAAAAGTCACACCTTGACTGTGGAATCTCATCATTAATTCTCGATCTGCACCTACTTCATATTCAGGTTTAAATCCACCGAATTTTTTATAAAGAGATCGCTGGACAAAACAGGTAGGATGATTGATAGCAATTCTGGCTGTTTTAAAAGCATGAGCGGTTAAATCTCCTCGATGCCAAGATACTTTTCCCTGTTCGTCATTAAACTTAAGCATATTACCGTAAATAACACAGGGATGCTGATAATTTTGATAGGCTTTTACTACTTCTAAAACTGTGTCTTGAAAATATAAATCGTCACTATTTAAAATGCCGATAATTTCTCCATTA
The DNA here is from genome assembly GCA_002355455.1 of Stanieria sp. NIES-3757. NCBI lineage: Bacteria > Bacillati > Cyanobacteriota > Cyanophyceae > Pleurocapsales > Dermocarpellaceae > Stanieria > Stanieria sp. NIES-3757. The sequence continues at coordinate 901,991 of AP017375.1, read as the reverse complement.
GCCAAAGCAATTCCCTTATTCATCGCATCATAAAGACCGCGATCGCTTTCGCTAATCCAATGGTCAATGTTCCCCTCATATCTTTTGATAATCTCTATTGTTCCATCTGTTGAACCACCATCGATAATAATATATTCTATGTTTTTGTAAGATTGATTAATTACTGATTGTATAGCTTGTTCTAGATATTTTTTTCCATTAAAAACCACAGTAATTATTGAAACTAAAAAATTATCCATTTCATCGCTCTCAAATAATACCAATTATCAAAAATAGTCAAATAGATAACGGCTTAATTTTCTCTTAAATTAAATCACCAGAAGCTCTAAAAGTTTAAATTTTAAAAATTTCAATCTAAATACATATCAGCTTAGTTGTAAACATATTTAAATAAAACTACGATTAGGAAGTTCTTTAATTTTAACGTCTTTAGCAAAATTATTAGATACATTTTCTATATAGTCAAAAACACTAGAACTATATACTTTGTCATCTAAAAAATGAAAAACATTGTTGCCTATACTAATATTGTATAAATAATAGTTAAAATACATAATTTTAACAACAATCAGAAATGTTAGGATAAACTTCTTTAACATTATCCACTTGTGTTCGATCAGAAAATAATAAAAAATTCCACTTAAAGGAAAAAGTAAAAAGGCTACTCGATTGGAAAACATATGAATATCTTTACCTATATACATGAGAAAGATTAAAGCAGGATATAAAAAATAAAGAAATTTTTCTTGAGCAGTTTTAATCTTTTTAGTTTTTACAAAAACAAAAATAAGTAGAAAAATCAAGAGATTTTCTAGCAAAGGAACAATAATTTGAGCTTCAGTAGTTTCTTCTCTACCATAATAAGCAGTTTTAGACAGAATGATTGCACCATATTGGGCTGGTAAAAATCCAGCTAGGCGATCGGCTAAATCTATTATTATAGTGCTACTAAAAGGCAAGATTACCGCTATCATAATGATTAAAATCATTACAATTTTGTTTTTAAATAAACGATTTTTATCGTAAAGCAATAAGATAGGAAGATAAATAATATTTGTGAGATGGGTAACTAAACTGAGAAAATAAAGTCCCCAACTAATCAATTTTTTGTCTATGTGAACAATGGCAATTAAGAAAAGCAAAGTTGCAAAATATTGTCTAACCAAAAAACCTTGAAAGTTAATAAAAATAGGATTGGAAACAATAAATAATAAAAGTAATCCATGATTTTTATAAGAAAATCCCTTAGCAATCACCCAAAAAGTAAGGGAATTAAATATAAAAGACCAGAAAAAGATAAAAGCATAATTAGAACCATCAGATAGTAAAAACACTGGATAACTAATCAACCATAAAACAAATTCAAGCTGTTGCGCTCCAGAAATTTCAAAAGGATTTTGAGTTCCTAAGTTACGGTAATTATTAACATAAACCGCAAGATCAGAAATAATATCTAAAGAAGAAACAAAAATAGTAATTGTCAGAATTACTATTAAGGAAATGACGAAATTTAGTTTACTTTTTTCTTTTTGATTAAGATGAATAAAAAAGATTAAGGGAAAAATTCCTAAAATAGGAATAAAAACCCATAAAGCTAAACCAAAAAAAAGGAAAATAGCTTTATCATTTTTATTAGTTAAAATCTTCTGTTTATAGTTGTTAGTTAAATTTAGTTGCATTACGCTCTTCTAAAATATCTTCATAAAGTTTGAGGTATGTCTGGGCTTGTCTTTCAATAGTATATTCCCGTTCTACTTTGGCTCTGGCACCAATTGATAAATGTTGCCAACGTTCTGGGTTTTCTAGTATCCAAGCAATTCCCCGCGCTAAATCTTCAGGCTCGTATGCTGTTGCTAAATAGCCATTTTGTTGATGGTCAATCAGATCGGGCATACCGCCGATCTTAAAAGCAGCACAAGGAGTCCCACAAGCCAATGCTTCCATCACTGTATTGGGTAAATTATCTTGAACAGAAGGAGCAACAAAAATATCTGCAGCAGCATAGAGTAATGCTATTGAAACATCATCATTTAATTTTCCTTGATAATTAACTTTAAAGCCAAAATCTGGTGGATTTCTTGGTTGAGAAGCACCAAAAACGACTAATTCTATGTGATCGCTTGTAGAATAACTTTTAAGTTTTTGCAAAGCTGGCATGAGTAAATGAAAGCCTTTTCTAGGATCGCCAGTGGCATTAATTGCACCAAATAAAATGATTTGTTTATCTTGGGGTAAGTCCAATAAAGATTTGGCTAGCTGTTTATCAATAGGCTTATATTTTTTACTATTCAAACCGTTGGGAATGACTTCAATTCGTAAACCTTTAAATAAAGAACTAGCACTAGCACACTGAGCTAACCATTTACTAGGGGTAACAATCGTTAGATCGATATCCTGCCATGCTTTAGCTTTACGTCGCCACAACCAGCGAGAAAAATCCCAATTTTGGTTACTTTTGAGGATGGGACATTGACCACAAGATTGCTTATAGCGATCGCATTGTTGGCTATAATGACAACCTCCAGTAAACGCCCACATATCATGTAACGTCCAAACAAGCGGACGGTTAAATTGAGCGATTTTTTCGACAGGAAAATAACCACCACCAATCCAATGTAGATGAATTAAATCTGGAGCGATCGCATCTAGTCGAGCATTAATGTTACTGGGTAACCATTGCAGAGAAAAATGCACGCGATCGCGATGTTGATAAAAACGCAAAGGTAGATTATTTAGAGTTGATTGAATCTTACCCCATCCTTTGCCAAACAGGTTGGATGAACCGATTACGGTATAGTCGTCGCTGTTTTTATCATCAACCACCATTTGGGAGTCAATCCCTAGCTCCAGCATTTTTTTATGTAATCGATAAGCTGCTATTGCTGCTCCTCCACCAGTATCCGATCTATTTACATGGGTTACTTTCATTTTGCGTATTTTTTTAAACCCCTATAGCTTTGATCCAGCAAGTTTAGTAATGGGTAAACAGATTTTGATAATGTTTCTACTCTTCTGATTTGCTGCCAATTGAGTGGTTTTTCGGTTGCTTTAAGGTACACTTTCGCATGACGATTTCCCTGACAAATTCCAATCGATTTGAGTCCCATTAAGTTCGCGAAGATTTTAAATGTATAACGTAAATGAAAAGTTCTCGGAAGATGGCATTTAATGATTGGATCGAAACAATTAACAATAATTAAATATCCACCTAATTTTACAGAATCGATCATCTGAGCAAATAGATTAAGAGGATCGACAACGTGTTCTAAGACATCGGTACTGACGAGGCAATCATAGGCGTTGCTGTTTAGCTTGTCAATGAATTGAACAGCAGGATAAGTACTTAATCGCTCAATGGCTACTTGACTGGGATAGGGTTCGTAGATATCTATACTAAGATTGGGATTATTGTCTGCAATTAATTTAGCTAGAGTTCCCATCCCTCCACCATAATCGACAACAGATTGAATTTTTTCACTATGAAGATTGATCCAGTTAGATATGCACTGACGATGCTGTTTTGATAGCTCATGCTGTTCGATAAATAAACCATTTAAAATCCAGACTGGATGATTGTAGAAGGCAGAAATTTTGTCCCAATCAAGATTTTCATTATCACAACCGAGTCGATCCCAAACTTGATCCATCATTTGCCACATTTGTTCTACTGATGGTGAATTATTAGGGCAGGATGAGAGTAATTGCTGCATTTCTTGGATTTGCGCTTCAGTACAAACATATTTATCATTGAGCATGAGTTCGTTGAGATTGATGGTCATTGGTCGATCTCTAAGCTTGTGCAGGTTTAAATCGTTGGCGACAGTAAAAATAGTATTAATCCTAATACACTTTAGGCAAAATACCGACTAAATATCTTTTGAGTTTTATTGATTAAACGTTTAGTAAAGGGAAGAGTATAATTGTACTTTTGGGTAAAGCGATCTGCTTGAACATCTCGCATGACAAAGGGTGGATGTTGAAGAGGAAAATCCATCTCTTCTACAGGAAGATTGGCAAAAATGTTTTTAGTTTTGGTGGTGTGAGTACTTTCTGTCCCAAAACCAATATTGCTTACCAAGTTGACATTAGGAAGAACAGTTAAACCACTTTGAAGCCAACAAGCAAATGTCCAGCGAAATGCCCAGCTATTAACTTTTTCCTCATGAACATTTTGAAAAATTTTCTGCCAGTATTTTACTGTGTGAGGTTCTTCTAAAATCGATTGCAGCCAGCCACCATCCCGAATTTGTTGCCAGAGTTTCATGTCAATATCATAGTGTTGCCACGCTCTTTTCCAAGTTGCCCAACCCCAGCAGTGATTGTAGCGAGAGAAATAGTAGCTATAGTTAGTCCGCTTACGCCCCAATTGAAAGTTATCACCAGAAATTACCATGATGCGTTGGTCATCTCGATAATAATCAAGCAATTCCTCACAGAAACGGAAAAAGCTAGGGTGAGGCAGACAGTCATCTTCAAGAATAATTGCCTCCTCAACCCGATCAAATACCCAATTTAAGCCACTAGAAACCCTTACTTTACAGCCTAAGTTGACCTCAGAGTAATTCGTCAAAACTTCACAATCCCAATCAACGCGATCAATAATTTTTCTAGCTGCATGACATTTTTCTGCTTCACCAAAGCGATCGCTTCTAGCTCCATCAGCAACTACCAAAAGTTTGAGTGGTTTTGCCTGACGGATAGTTTCAAAGACTTTTTCAGTTGTATTGGGTCGATTGAAAATTAGCAAAACAACAGGAGTTTTCATCCAAAGTTAAAGTTAAGGATATTGAAAAGATTAACGAATATAATAGACAGGCTTTGCCAAATTTACAATTGAAAACCCTTAATACCAATACGTTCAATCGGAATTGGTTTTAAACCCAGTTGTTTAAATACGTCTGAATGGCGATCGAGTCTAAAATCTTCTTTGCAAATTTGGTTATTGTCCTGTTTGAGCGGAGTAAGAAATGGTGGTTCGGTAACTAGGGAATGAGTATCAAAGCCAGCAGCTTGCCATTGTTTGAAATTTCCTTCTGGTGTAATGGCTTGTTTAGTCTTTTCGATGTTTAAACCGCCAGTGTGCCAATATAAATTAAAATCACTATTTTTAACAATATTGGGCTGCCATTGGGTATTGCTATCCCAAACTTTTGCCTGGGGCTGCTGGCTAATAATGATGTTACGGTAGAAAAAATTTCCCGTCATCAATTCTTCTTTGGGCGACAGTTGAATTTGATTTTTCGCTCCGTCTACAAAAATATTATTATCCACAAGATTATCTTTCCCGCCGTTAATCCTAATTGCCCCTAGCACCGTACCAACAATAATGTTTCCATAAACAATGGTGTTACTGCTGTAGTCATCGAGATAAATTCCCCAACTGTTATAAGGTGAAAGAATTTGCCCTCCCTCTGTTGTTCCCATCCCAACTACATTACGAATGAAGTTAAAACGAATAATATTGTCACTGGCTTGTTTGTCTCGTCCTAGGGTTTCTATTGCTCCTGTATCGTTGGTTTCTAAATTTGTATCGATAATCTCATTAAATTCTACAGTGTTGTTATGGGAATAGCGATCGCTGTCAAAGGATTTGAGTGAGATACCGTAACGAGGCATATTATAGATATAATTGTGAGCAATATAATTTCCGCTACCCGTAGTAACATAGACTCCTGCCACGTGCTTGTAAACTTTTCCGCAGTCATGAATCTCATTAGCCACAATTGAGTTATTACAAGGTTGAGTTGTTTTGTCTCCTAAAAGTAATACACCACCTTGACCTAAGTGGGACATGGTGTTGCTGATAATTCGATTTTCGTGACTGTTTTGTTCTAACTTGATGCTATATCCTCCAAGCCGAACAAAATCGCAGTTTTCAACCAAACACTGTCGCGTTGTTGAAAACCACATAGCTGCATCTAAGAGAGAAAAGTAATCATTGCTCAGATTGTAGTTAGTATCTGTAAAAGTTAATTCTTGAAAATTAAGGTGTTCGACAAAGCTTTCTGTTTGACTTTCTCCCTGTAATACGATTAGTTTACTCATGGTAGGTGCGACCACATCTACATGGTTGGGAAAATCAGGCTCTGTCGACCAATACAATAACTCACCAGTTTTGGTGTCTAAATACCACTCACCAGGACTGTCTAAGGCTTCACGAACATTTTCAATCAAAAAGCGATTACCAAAATCAATCGGATAATCAGCGTTGATGAAATTACCTAACAGGGTATGATTGACTCGATCTACATCGGAAACTGAAAAAATGGCATTGCCATAATTGCGCTTCATAAAGACATGGACTTCTGCGCCTTCCCAGTTTTGCCAATTCGGAAACTTGTCAGGAGAGACAGGAAGGCGATCGCGTAAAGATGGCTCAGAAAAAGTCTCTGCTTGATTTACATACAGCCAACCTCGTATAAAGGGATGATCGGGATCAAAGTTAGGATAACGGGCGCGAATTGCCCAATGCTCGTTAACCCGAAGCAAGCGAAAATACCATTGTCCTTGTTTTACTTCGGGTAAGTTAGCAACCCAGAGATTGCCTTGTTGTTGCCAATTAGTGATAGGTTTTCCACCACTAATAATTGGTTTTTCCTTGGGATATGCTCTATAAGTAATCGGACAATCTGTCGTACCAGAATCTTCGGGAGTAAAGATCAGCGGTTTTGATAAATAATAAGTTCCACCGCGCAAGAATACAGTTACAGGTTGCTGGAGAGTTCCACCTTGCTGACGTTTGAGTTCTCGGATCGCATCTCGCGCTCGCTCAAGAGTCGCAAAAGGGCCATCTTGCTTTGTGTAATTCTCTCTTGGTTGTTTTCCTGACCAGCGATCGCTACCAGTTGAGGCTACATAAAAAAAGACTGGTGTTAAGGCTTTTGATGAAGAATTAGAGTTTGAGTGATGCTTATCTTGGTCAATGAAACTAGCGATCTCGCCATGGGCGAGGCACTGCGCGATCGCTCTAGGAGAACTACTCGCTAAAAAACTTAACCAGAGCCAGGTTAAAAAAATTCGACGATTCATTAATAAGCTTGTTATTTTCTAAAAACTCTCTTCTCCAACTTGTAGCAAAAATTTTAATTAATTAAAGATTTAACTAACAGCTAAGAGCTAAAAGCCAAAAGCTTATTAATAAAAAATTTAAAACCAATCTCGCTCTGGATTAGAATTTTTGGGTTTAAAGCCAAAATTTTCGGTTGCTGATTCCTGATTTTGAATTTCAGTAGAATTTGAAGTGGATTTTTGATTGACTTTTGTACCAAGATTATTGATTATTTCTTGTCCTACAATTGCAGCTTTTTCTGCATTTTGGCGGGTAACTTTGAGATCTGTTTTAATCTTTTTAGAAATTTTTTGAGATAGAGAACTAGATTTTAATTGATTACCTAAACTAATTTTCTCTTGAACAGTAAACCCGTTAATATCTTCAACGGTTCCATTATTAAAAGGACTAGTAATCAAATCTTTTTGTCTATTAGCACCCAAACAAAGAGATAAAGGCTGTTGACAATCAGCAGCTTTAGACCATAATTTTTGTCGCCAAATTTCTAAATCTTGCCAAAGAAAAATTCGATTAGGAACGCAATATTGATGATTAATTGTTAAGTTTTTATCGTTGGTTAAACAATTGTTTAACGAGTTTTCTATGATTAAATTGCTATAATCTGTTACAATTGCTTGATTATGATCTCGGTCATATTTTTTGACTTGCCATTGTTGTTGAACATAATCATAAAGAGGCTGAAAAATCTTTAAATTATTGCCCATATAAGGAAAATAATTAGTTGATTTTGGTTGATTTTCTAATTTTGTACTATAACCAACAAAAACATAAAGAGGTCGACCACAATTGTCTTGGGTTAAATCTTGTCCTGCTTGACTAGTCAAATTGCCAAGTAAATCTCGCACCATACAAGTAACACCAATGATGCAATGGGATTTATCTTTAAACAAAGACCAACGAGGATGAGCAGATAATTTATCCGCAGTTCGAGTGGTTGCAATAATATGTTCTAAAGCCCAATTAATTTTTCGGTTATTAAAGTCTTTGGGAACAGCAATCAAGCGAAAATCCAAGTAATAACTACGTCCGTACACAATCGCAGCCCATTTGGGTTCAGACATCGGCGGTTACCTCGCTACCACTAAAAAACATCGAAACTTGCCGTAATTCTTGGGCAAGTAAGTTCATATTTTTTTCTAAAGTAGTAATTTGAGCTTCTAAATCCTGTAATCTGTCTGCTTTTTCGCGAAATTCCCATCTTTTTAGCCATTGAATGAGCGGGCTAGCTTGTTTAAGACGATCTATTTCTTCGTAAGCACGATCGCGATTGTTTTTCAGTTTCAAACCATAAGCTCTTAACTGGGAATAAATTGAAAAGACAATCGGAAGATGAACATTAACAGGGACGATGTTACCATGTTCTGGGTCTTGACAAAGTTCTTTGCCTAAACTGACAGGACAAATCATCACCAACCAACCAGAATTGGGTGTAAACAACGCCTGAAACAATCTTTTGATATCTTCAATCACCGCTTGTTTTTCCCGATGAAAACACAGGTCATATTTAGTAATCGCAATGACTACAGGAAAGGGATGCTCAGGACTAGGTTGCTTTTGTTTACTAATAACTTGCTGAATAAACTGATTCATGCGATCGCTTTTAATTTCTCTGACAGTTGTGGGAGTAATTTGATCGCCTAAATGTTCCCCTGAAACACACAAAAATAAACAGTCGGAATCGGCTAAATAACTACTCAATTGTTGAACATCTTGTTCTCCAGAGCGATCGCTTAAAGCTAAACCCCGATAATCCATCCATTCAAACCCCATAATCGGGCGAAAACCATAACTAAAATCAAAGTTATAATTTTCCATCGCTCCTGCATTAGGAGTTGGCCAACGATCTTCACCCTGAACGTTGATTAATTTTTCCCATTTTTCAGTCAAGTCTAAATCAATATCCATATCCCTAGCGGAGATAGTAAAACCCTGTACTCCTGTCTGCATAACCGCATACATTCCGAGTAGATAACTAGTTTTACCTGCTCCACTCGTACCTAACATCGTAATCTTGATATCTTTTAAAATCATGACCTTAATTGTTAATACAAAATTTAAAACCAAGAGTCAGAAGAATTAGTCGGTTTGGGATTAATTCTTGGACATGAATTAAAGGGAGTCCAAGGATCTTGAAAAGATTGATAAAAATTTAATGGTTCTGCTTCAAAAGAATTAGCTTGATTACCGCGCAACAGATGAAGAAATTCTCCTACTGATTGCGATCGCGCTTGAACTTCCATCGCCATGGCTGTGCTAATTGCTTGAGAAATATGGGGTTTAATCTCAGGATTAAGTTGTCGGGCTGTTTTCAACTCCATTCCTGCTGCTCTTTCTACCGCCGAGAGCGGAACTACTCCCGTAAGTAAATGGTATAAAGTAGCACCGAGAGCATAAATATCCGTATAAGCTCCCATTTTCAAGGCTTGACCATATTGTTCTAACGGCGCATATCCAGGAGTAAACATAGCCGTAAATCTTTGAGTATTACGAGCAGTAAAATCCCTTGCTGCTCCAAAATCAATCAAAACCACCCTGCCATCATTCGTTAACATGATGTTATCAGGCTTGAGATCCCGATGTAGAAACTGAGCTTGATGTATAATTTCTAGGGCTTTACCAATCTTTTCCATGTATTGTAAAGCTTCCGTTTCTGACATTTTCCCACCGCGTTGAGTGAGTAACTCCGCCAAGGTGCGACCGTGAAGATATTCCATTACCATGTAGGCGGTATTGTTTTCTTCAAAGTAATAAAAAACTCTAACTATCCCTGGATGGTTGAATTGTCCTAAAGTTTGCCCTTCTTGAAGAAACTTCTGTTTCGCATTACTATAGGTGTCCACCGTCCATCTTCCTGCGGAAATTACAGTTGTACCCTGTCGCCAACAACCTTCGGGGAAAAACTCTTTCAGAGCTACAGGTCGATTTAATCTAGTATCTACACCCTGGTAGGTAATACCAAATCCGCCTTGTCCTAAAACTTGTCTGATTTGATAAACACCGCTTAAAAGCTCTGTTCCACGGGAGAGAACTCCAGTAATTTTACTAGAAGTAGTCATCTGGTGAACCACAACTGTTGCAATTTAGACCACTGCGTTAAACTAGGTAGCTTCAGTTATAAATAAGTGAAGCTATGAGAACATTGATACTCTTGTCTAGGACAAAAGGTCGGCGCGATTGCGCTAAAGTTGAATTAAGAAACATTTACATTGAAAATAAATTTTTTAAAAATAGTTTAGATAATGATACCTAATTTTCACTCAGACATCGGAAATAATTAAAAATAAAAATTCCGTATTTCTACTTAACAATATACACTGATTATCTCATTCGCGATCGCGTTAATTTTATGCCTACCTATACTGGAATATCTAGTGAAGCTTTTCGCCATCCTCTTGACTATCAAGCTGAACAAACCTTACGCGGTGTGCCTGGATTTGATTTGGTAGCAAGTAATTTTGTCAAATATTTTTACGAACGTCCACAAAATATCTATCTTCTAGGTAATTGCATCCAGGCTGGTGTCAGGCAATACTCTACTCTTTACGGTATTTTTCGGGAATGTGTTCGAGACTTAGATATTTCGCCTGAACCAATTGTTTATGTCGATCAAAATCCCTTAGCTAATAGTTACGCTTTAGGACGTAACGAACCTTATATTGTGGTCAATAGTGAAATTCTAGACTTAATGGATGAGGCAGAATTACGAACTGTTTTAGCCCATGAATTAGGACATATCAAATGTGACCATACTATTTTAATTCAGATGGCAATTTGGGTGATGGGGGCTGCTTCGTTACTGGGAGAATTAACGTTAGGATTTGGTAATTTAATTAGTAGTGGTCTAATTTATGCCTTTTATGAATGGCGCAGAAAAGCTGAACTTTCTGCTGATCGCGCTGCTTTATTAGTCATGGACGATCTTGAACCTATCATTAAAACCATGATGAAGTTGGCAGGAGGAAGTAAAAAATATGCCCATGAAATTAGTTTAAAAGAATTCAAAAAACAAGCAGAAAATTATCAAGAATTAGACCGGGATAGTTTGAATCAAATTTATAAATTTTTAATTTATAATGGCGGAAATGGTAGTTTTTTAAGTCATCCTTTTCCCGTCGAAAGATTGCATTATCTGCAACAATGGGCAACCTCTTCAGAATATCAACAAATCAAACAAGGTAATTATCAAAGAGTTGGGGCAGAAGGTTCAGTAGAAGTCAAAGTTGAAGAAACTCAAACTGAAGTAGAACAATTACAGCGTCAATTAGAAGAATTACAGCAAGAAATCGAGCGAATTAAATCTCAGAAAAAATCTTCTTAGTTAAAAGATTTGATGATTAAATATTTGATCAACTAAAGATTATTAAGATAATTCCGCTCTGGCTCAAATTTTAATAGGTTGAGTCTGATATCAGTTAGTAATTACTAATTACTAATTACTAATTATGAGGGATGAATAATCAACTATCAACTATCAACAATTAACTATCAACTAACCATTGTTTAATTTCCTGTACTAGCCAAATAGCTTCGTCTTGACTCAAAGCACCACCAAGATTATAAGTATGATTGGTTGTCCGAATATTTACTTGAAAAATAGAGCCAGTACGCTGAATAAAAATATCTACAATTATAGAGTTAGGGCAGCTTTGCTTACTATATTTTTTAATTAAAAACTTTCTCTGAATCTGAAAATTATTAAATTCAAAATTAATTTCTGTTTTAGTCCCGCATAAAATAACAATATAAATCAAAGCTAACGAGATTAAAAAAGAGCCAATATAAGGGAGAAAAATACTAATTAACAAACTCAAAGCAAATAATAAAAAATAAACAATTAATCCTCCACAACCAGCATTTAAAATTTCATTAAATCTGGCTAATCCCCCTGCTGGAATTTTAATATTTAATCGCCTTTGTTCTTGTTCGAGTTCAATCAAACTTTTTTCAGGTTTGAGTTTTACAGATTTTTGATTCGGTGATTCTCTACTTCTTGAGGTATCAACTTTTTGAACCGAACTTAAAGCCTCTAAAGCAATTGTTGCGCTAGGAAAACGTTTTTCTACAGATAATTCTGTAATTATTTCCAACCAATTAATCAAATCTGGTTTAAGATTAACGAGGTCTCGAAACTGAATACGAGAATCTTGATAAGGTAAATTAGCAGGTGAGATTCCCGTTAGTAAATGAATCAAAGTCACTCCCAAAGCGTATAAATCGGAAGCAGCAACTGCACGTCCCCAAAACTGTTCTAAAGGCGCATAACCAGCAGTTCCAACAATAGTAAAAGTTGCTCCTGTTGCTGTTGTCTGTACTTGTACTGCACCAAAATCAATTAAATAAATTTGTTTGTCTTCTCCCAAAATTAAATTACTGGGTTTGAGATCGCGATGAAGTACGGGAGGATTTAATTGATGAAGATAAATCAAAATTTTAAGAATTTCTTGGGCAATTGCTCTAATTTTTTCTTCATCAAAAACTTGATGCTGTTCTAATAATTCTTGTAGAGAAAAACCAGGAATATAATCTTGTACTAATGCAAACCAAATCACACCGTTATCTAATTGCCGATTGAGAGTGAAATAATCTCTATATTTGGGAATACGAGGATGCTTTAAACTTTGTAATATTTGTGCTTCTCTTTGAAATAGTTTTAATTCTTTTGAGTGCATTTGAGAACTGAAAGCTAACAGTTTAATAGTTACTTTTTCGTTAGTGTTTAAATCTTTTGCTAGCCAAGTTTGATGTCCTGCTGAGGTATGTCCTAACTGTTGTTGTAGTTGATATTTTGTTTGTAATATTTTTTGTTTGGTAAACACAGTTTTAATGAGGTGATAAGACAGACAAAAGTAAGAGTTTATATTTTAAGATTTATTGTTTTTTTTTTGTTTGTCATCTGTCATTAGTTATTACTAACCTGAATTTACCGTTATTGCTTATACTTTTGTTTAATGAGAAATAATTTAATTTAATATCTCGAATTATTCTCGATTCATTTTTATGATGCTGTTTAGGTTGATGCTCGTATTGACCAATTTAGAGCGATCGCAGTTATAATTTTTGAAACGTTTGCTGTAGAAGACTTACAGCTTTAAGGTTGTTTTTTGTACAATTGCTACTCAAATGCCTAGAGCAAGAATCATGATTACGTCAAACTTCTTCAAGACAATAGCTCTGTACAACAAGTGGCAGAACGAAAGCCTTTTCAAAATTTGTGATAAGTTAAGTGACGAATAACTGCGTTTAAATAGGGGAATGTTTTTTGATTCAATTTTTAAAACCTTAAATCACATTATTAATTTTGAATTTTAAATTTTGCTATTTAAAATAGATGACACTTAATTAAATTTTTCTGATTTCTTACTTTTGATATATTTACGAATCTACCTTAAAGAGGATAAAAACGAACACTTTTTTTGTGTAGGTTGGAATGGTAGAGCAATAAATTCGGGAGGTGTGTTTTTTTGACACGCATAACTAAAATGATTATGAGTGTCGTCTTTGGTTTAACTTTATTGGCTTTTTATTCAGAAAAAACGCACGAAGCACAAGTTCAACTATCAAAGCAATCTAATTATTTTTCTTTTAATCAGGCTGGAATTATCAAAACAATTGAGCAAAAACCCAATTTGAATTGGGACACATTCAATAATCTAATAACCAAATAAATAATTTCCAGACTGCCAACTAACAGTAAGAGCAAAAATAATTTTTAATTTTTATGGTTGGGTTGTTAGTTTAGCGATCGCAGTACAGTTAAGATTGAACTGCTCAATTTCTCGCTAACTTCCCAATTTCGTTTTTATAGCTAGTCATTACTTTTTAAGTCTGATTACATACCATTGCAAATATTGACCTGCTCCCAGATCTAATTCAAAATAATTATTCATTAAATATTCGACTTGGGAATCTACCGAATCAAATTTGTTTAACTCTCTAGGTAATTCAAATCCTTCTGATTGAAAAATTTGTTTGAGTTTATTTTTTAATTCTTCTGGGGAAAGAAATTGTTCGCTTCGATCCGGTTCGAGGACGATAAAGCCGTCCTCTTGATACATGATTGAATCTGGCATCACTATAAGAAGTTATTTTTTCAATTAATTTTGATGCTATCACTTCATTGCTAGAGACAACTCAAAATCAGGAATACAATTCTCCTCCATATAAATCCGATATTCTTGACAAGAGCGATCGCATTTGGTTTGACTCCAACCACAGTATTTCTTTAAAGTCTCTGTCATGATGGGTAATAACTTTAATCCATAATTGCCTTCCATTGCTAACGTGGTGCGACGACGAGCGATATCTACTAAAGTATGGGCTAATTCAGAACGTACTGCATAAACAATTTGGGCTTTTATATCGGGTAATTCTGGTGTCAGAGGTTGGGCTAATTCCGAGTCTTCATCGATTAAAGCTAAGACTTCAATGGCTTTAGCACCATAAACCGTAAATAGATGATTAATAGTGTTGACAGGTAAAATATAACGATAATCTTGGATTGCTTCAGAAATCCTAGGATCGTTAGGAAAAATACACCCTGGTAAAGGTATTTTACCGGTCTGACAGGGTTTTGTTGGTTGTTTCATTTTCTTGAAGGCAGCATTAACCATTTCTTCTCCCACATGACGATAGGTAGTTAACTTACCACCAATCAAGGAAATAAGATTGTTCACTCCCTCCCTACTGTGATCGAACAGAATATGTTTACGAGTAATACTGCCTGGTTTCTTCCCTTCTTCATTGGGTAAAGGACGCACTCCCGAATAGGTAAATTTAATATCCTTACGAGCTAAATTGGCCGTGGGAATGATATTGTTAGTTTCCTGAATTAAATAATCAATTTCCTCGTCTTCTGCCTTAATACGGTCTAAATCTCCCTCAAAAGGAATATCTGTAGTTCCGATCAAATACATTCCCAACCAAGGCACAATAAAGAAAGGACGACCATCAGATTTTGCCTCGACGTATAAAGTAGTTTCTGGTGCGCCAGGGAAGGGAGGAACAACAATATGGCTGCCTTTAGTGCCACCCATTTTCCGAGTTTTGGAGAGCGCACTTTTACCATTATCTAACTGACAAACTCGGTCTACCCAAGGTCCAGAAGTATTGATAACTACTGCATTTTGATTACCTGTAACGGTAAATTCTTCGCCTGTTAATTTATCTTGACAAATTAACTGATTAATACGGTTGTCTTCAATTGGCAGTTCAGTTACTTCGACATAATTTAGAACCGTTGCTCCTGCTTCCTGGGCTGCTAAAATGTTTTCCAGACACAATCTTTCTGCTAAAGCTACTTGACCATCATAATACTGCGCCCCACCAGCAAGATCATCACGGTCTACATGACGAAATAACTGTTCAAACTGAACCTTGGGTAACATTCGATGGAGAGGTAAAGTTTTATCAAAACTGAAGATATCGTAAAGGATCATTCCTGCCCAAATCTTCCAATAAGGACGAGAGCGATCGCGATAAATAGGAATAGTCAATAATAAAGGGTGAACTAAATGAGGTGCAGTGCGTAATAAAATTTCTCTTTCTTTTAGAGATTCTCTGACTAAAGGAAATTCAAAATATTCCAGATAGCGCAAACCTCCATGAATTAAGCGAGTTGACCAACTAGAAGTACCACCAGCAAAATCGCCTTTTTCAATCAAAATAGTTTTTAAGCCTCGTAAGGCAGCATCTCTAGCAACTCCAGCACCATTAATTCCGCCACCAATAATAATAAGATCGTATTTGGTTGATTGAATTTGATTAAAATTTCGCATAATTGTTAGTTATGATGAATCATTTATAAATTTTTGAAATCTGTTGCTGCTGATTTCCTTATCTTTGCAAAAGCTTTTGCTTCCGTCATCTATCTTGATTCAGAAAAATCCTTAAAAAAAAGCGCGTTATCAATTTCTTTCTAACGCACCTAATCAGTTATCAGTTATACAATTATCTTAATAAATTAAACCAAGATTGGTTCTTTCTCGGCAACGGTTTCGTGTTTGAGATGCTTGAATTGGTCTAACAAACGATCTGCCCAATATTTCACATCGTACTGAGTTACAGTTTGATACATCTTCTGCATCCGTGCTTGTTTTTCCTCTGGCGACATAGCTAAAGCTCGGTCTAAGGCTTCATCCATGCGATCAAGAGAATAAGGATTAGTTAAAATAGCTTCAGGTAATTCTACGGCTGCACCAACGAACTCTGATAAGATCAAAGCCCCACCATTGCCTTCTTGAGCCACAATATATTCTTTAGCTACTAAGTTTAATCCATCTCGTAGAGGCGTAGTCCAACAAATATCGGCTGCTTTGTAATAGCACAATAGCTCTGTTAAAGGTATTGGTTGAGTAAAGAGCAGAATTGGTGTCCAGTTGAGTTTGGCATAGCGTCCATTAATTTTACCTACTAGCTGTTCGATCTGAGATTGAGCATTTTTATACACTCGCATTCCGTCAGCAGCTTGTACGCAAGTCATCACTAAATGAATTTTGCCGTGTAAGTCGGGACGACGATCTAAAAGACGACCAAAGGCTTCTAGTTTTTCTTTGTTACCTTTAACATAGTCTACTCTTCCTGCTGCAATAATTAACTTGCGTCCTTGTAATTCCGCTTTGATTTCGGTAAGCCGTTTTTCAGCTTCTGGTTGTTTTAAAACGGATAGAATATGCTGAGGGTTAGTCCCGACAGGAAAAGCATCAATCTTAACTAGTTGTTCTTTGTAGCGTAGTTGGGTAACTACTTCTGGTTCAGCTAAAGCTGTACCAACTGGGGTCAAATGTCCAGATACCGCTTCTTTTTGCACAATTTCTACTGGTTTGAGACTGCGGGCGACATTGACAAAGTTTTCTGAATAACGAGGAATATGGAAGCCAACCACATCGCAACAAAGTAGACTTTCAACAATTTCTTCGCGCCAAGGCAGAATATTGAAAATATCTACTGAAGGGAAGGGTGTGTGATGGAAAAAGGCAATTCTTGCGTTTGGTTTGATTTGGCGAATATAGTAGGGAACTAACCAAAGATTGTAATCATGAATCCAGATTAAAGCGTCATCGGCAGCTTCTTCACAGGCAGCTTCGGCAAATAGACGGTTAATCGTGTGAAAATTTGCCCAATCAGAAGATTCGTAGGCAAAATGATAGGGAAAAGAGTGCAGAATCGGCCAAAAAGCTTCTTTAGAGGTGATGTGATAAAAATGTTTAACTTGATCTGCGCTTAGGGGAATGCGTCTGACGTTATAGTTCCCTTCTCCTTCGATGTTGACTAAGGATTGAAAATCTGCTTTTTGTTTAGCACTCACTTGTTTCCACGCTACCCAAGTTCCTTGATTGACATCAGCAAAAAAACTTTTCAGGGTAGGTAAAATCCCATTGGGGCTTTTTTTGGGTAGGTATTGTACTTTTCCATCTTTCACAACTTCATCGTAGGGTTCGCGGTGATAGAGGATAACTAGTGAAGATTTCATAATTAATTAGTCAGATATGTGTAAGGATTGATTTGAGTAATTAAACCAACGATGGTGTTTGGGTATAGCTCATCTTTTTTTGATTAGATTTGACTATACTTGAGATTGCTTGATTAGCAACATAATTGCTTTGATTGATTCAGAGCAATAGTTTAGTTAAACTCCATTTTGATTCAAGAAAGACACGGCAGAATTTCGCTAATCAATTTTGATGGCTATAGGAATTTGCTTCAGATTAAATTGATGATAAGCAAACCATAATTTTTCGCTTAGTCGATCTTTAATTAAAGGAAATTGGCAATTTTTAAAAAACAAAGTCGATCCCTTTGAAATCAGCAATAGTAAGCTTATTTTCCCCAAGTTTTAACCTGCTCAATGAGTTAACTAACCTTGAGTAAAAACAATAAATATGTACGCTCTAAGAACTTGCAAAATGTTTTATGCGTAAAAAAAATTTGCTTAATACACTCCACATAAAACTTTGGGTATATTAACACGATCTTGACAAATATGTAAAACTGATAATCAATCAAACACAAGTAATTAAGATTTAGTATCTGTGATCAGCAACAGCGAAAAATCAATCAGTCTAGTTGAAGAAAAGACCCAACAACTGCTAGATTGGGCAGCAGAAATTGCAGCCTCATCTGCTACATATTTAGAAAAAGCACAAGCACTCGTTAAAAAATTAGGAGCGCATTATTTAGGCAATGGTTTAACAGAAATTGGTTTTTGGACTCCTTCTTTAACGGGAGAAGTAGTAGAAGTATATCTAGAAGTTTTAACTCCCTTAGAACAGATTGATTGGCGTGCTAAAGAACAAAGAATTGCGTTTAGACGCGATCGCGTTAATCTGCACCAACAAGGAGAATTTCTTTGGGGCGTAGTCTCGGGAATGCGGGCAGGTAATCGAGAACAAGCTGGTTCTTTTTATTGGTTGCGCTACATTGACCGTAACGATCGCTTACAAACGATTAGAGATATTGTTCCCTATTCTTTACCCTACGGAATTTTTGCCCCTGCCGAACTCTACGATCTCCATAGTTTACAAGCTCATCGCTTAGATTTGGAGTATTTTGAACGAACGGGCATTCAAGGAGATGGAAATGTGCCTCGGGTTGGCGAGCCGAGTAATATTTTACAAATTCATCTTGGTACGGCTTCACCTGAAGGTACTTTTGAGGGATTAACTCGAATTTATCAGCGTATTGCTGAAAAAATCACTAATAATCAACCTCTGACTCCAGCAGAAGAAAATTATGTTGGTTACGATGCCATTCAATTTTTACCGATTGAACCGACTATTGAATTTCGTGATGAGTATAGTCCTGAAAGTGAATTTTTCTCTTTTGTTTGTGAAGAAGAGGAAGAAGATTTAGTTCAAATTGAATTGAGTAAACCCCACACGCAAGACTGGGGTTATGATGTTCCTATTCTGGGTTCTAGTGCAACTAATTCGACTTTATTGGGTAGTTTGCGTCCCGATGAATTAGTAGATTTTTTGGCTACAGTTCATAATTTTCCTACAGGGGCAATTCAAGTTATTTACGATCTAGTTTATGGTCATGCGGATAATCAATCGGAGTTACTGATTTCTCGTCAGTTTCTTAAAGGGCCGAATATGTATGGTCAAGATTTAAACCACCAGTTACCCATCGTAAGAGCCATTTTACTGGAAATGCAGCGACGCAAAATAAATACTGGGGCTGATGGAATTAGGATTGATGGTGGACAAGATTTTCGCTTTTTTAATCCTCTTTCGGGCAGAGTAGAACAGGATGATGGTTATCTACTGGCAATGAGCGATGTTGTCCAGGAAATCAATGGCAATCAACGATTATTATTTACTATCTTTGAAGATGGTCGTCCTTGGCCCGAAGAAGGTTGGGAAGAAACCTCCCGTTATCGAGAATTAATCGAACTCAAACCCGAATCTTATCAATGGGGACCCCTGATTTTTGCTCATAATACCCCTGCTTTAAAAGGATTTTGGGAACGAAAATGGAGTCGAGTTTGTGAAGTAATGCAAATAGGCGATCGCTGGATTACTGGTTGTGCTAATCATGATACTGTGCGTCGAGGCAATCAAGTAGATTTAGAACAAGCTATTAATTGGAATTTGGGCAAAACTTTATCAGAAGTATTACAAAATGCCTACGATAATCCTGCGGTAACTCTCTGGGTTTATGGTTTTAGTCCAGGATTACCGATGGATTTTATCAATGCTACCATGCACGCCCCCTGGATGTTTTTTCGTAATACTGATGAGCGATATGGGGTTAAAGTAGTTTCAGAAGAAATTGGTTTTTTAAACTGGAGTATTACACCCCAAATTTATCAGCAACCTCAGTTTTTTACTAAACTCAAATCGCTAGGATTTAAACAACTCAAGCAACTACAAGAATTTGGTAAAGCCTTGAATTTGCTGATGATTCAATACGATTACAATTTGGATGATGTAGTTGAAGGGATTAAAACTTGTGCAGATAGTCATTGCCTTACTGATATTGCTCCTTTAACTGAACTGCGTCGGGCAAATATGGTTAGATTTCTCAAAAAATTAGATGTAGAGCGGTTAAAAACCTTTGCTCTCATGTTTATGGAAGATTGCTATCATGTCTGCAATGTTTCCCATTACGAAACCCACCTCAATCGCGAACAAACGAAGTTTAATCTAGCACTCCGCCGTTTTCGACAGCAACATCTTTGGTTACGAGAAAATCTGACTTCTCAAGACCGTTTTAATAAAATTAGTTCTGAAGAAAATACTATTTTTTATGGAGTTCGGACTAATCCAAATCATCCGACTGAAGCTATTGCCTTTGTTGCTAATATGGAAGGAGAAGCAACAACTGTTACTCTAGCAGATTGGTTACAACTAGACTTAAAAGAGTGGGAAATAGCTTTAACCTCACCAGGATTAGATCGAGAAAAAGATTTATCTGATTTAAGTTGCTTTCAATTAGGTATTAGTCAAGCACTGTTACTAAAGCGGTCTTAATTTGAGGTTCAATTTTTATTAATTGTAGACGTTGCTGAATCAAGATATGAAAAATACCGTAGTGTATCGGTCTGTTGTCTAAGTTCGCGCAAAGTTAAAAACTTAAGACAAGATCCTATCTTACTTTCGGTTTCATAGTTTAAATCAGCAACGCTCTTGGTTGATGTATTTTAATAATACTTGTTGGTCAATATTTCATGAATATCTATTTCATCTAAAACAATCCTAGTTTCAGCACCGATTCGACCAAAATCTGGTTCTAAACCCATACTCATCTCAACAGTATAAGTCCACATATTAGCTTCTTGATGGCGACTTTTAATTGTTCCCGTCCCACCGAGAAAACAAACGGTTTGATCTTGGTCAAATTTTGGTTGATTAAGACAATTAATTAGCATAACTCTCATCCTAATTTTAATAATAATTACTAGAAAAAATAAAGTTTTACCTAGTTGAATCGTGTTTTAGTAAATAAATAATGGGTGATTACAACAGCAAGTTTAGGATAATTTTTTTGGTGAGACGTTACAAATTTCTCCAAGGTATTTTTTTCTCGAATTACAATAAAACTTTGACTCCTTTTTTGGGTCTTTATTGATTAAATTTAATTAAGATACAGTTAATTTTTAGTCTAAGCTCAATCTCAACCGATCTTGATTTATAGGCTAACAATTTAAATTACTTTGCCACCATAGATCGAGATTGTTAATTATTAGATAACTTGGCTTTTATTTGAAGCTGCTGTGGTACATTCAGAATTAGAATAAGCACAGTTGGTACTAACTAAAGTCCAACCTGCTTCTCGCAATTTTTGATAAGTTGCCCATCCTTTTGAACCACCAGGAACTGGATAGTCTGGTGCTGAATATTGAGAATATGATGTATAAGGTCGCCAAGGTTGATAAGGATATTCACGTAAATGAAGCATTATTTTAGTATTATTGTTTTGAGCGGGAAGCCAACACATTTGTCCTTTCATTATTCATTATTCCTCAGATTTAATATTTAATAGTGATCTTATTTAATTTTTAATTGAAGAATCTCTGCCAAAAGTTAGAATTAAATTAACAATTAAATTGTTGAATTTTATAGATTAATTTGTATCAATAAATACTAAAAATTTTTAATAATTGTTTTAAGAACTGATGATTTACTTAAAAAACTTAAGTTTTAATCTTAAATTAAGTGCTAAATATTAGCCAATCAAAACGAATAAAATATATGTTTCGCAAGGTTATTATTAGTCCGCTCAATAATATTGATATTTCTTTACAAACAAAAACTTTATATTTTTTTTAAATTCAGGTCAAAAATTTCTAACTCTAGCAAGATTAATTAAATAAAAATCTTTGTCAGGCTGGATAGTGTGAGTGCAGATAAAAAACTACAAACTTGAGAGGAAAAATTTAGTTGATGAGAATTGCGCCAAAAAACTTGATCGCCTATCTCAATGACTGGCATCGTTATTTAACTATTTATTTATTAACTATAACTATTAGTCTGGGTTTAGTTATTCTTAATGCCCCAACAGCAAGAGCCGAATCACCATCATCAAAACAATTGGAATCAATTAAAGAAGTCACACCAGAAATTATTCTCGATCAAAATTCAATTCCATCTCCAACCCAACCAACTAATTTTGTAACTACCGTCAGTAAAGCAGTTGAACCTGCTGTAGTTCAAGTTAATGTTTCTCGTGCTTTAGATGGTGTCTTTTTACCGCCTCTGTTTGGCAGACAACCAGGAAACTTGCCTTCTCAACCAACTTTACGCGGACTGGGTTCTGGTTTTGTCATCGATCCTAACGGTCTAATTTTAACTAACGCTCATGTAGTTAACCAAGCTGATGAAGTGACAGTTTCGTTTCAAGATGGTCGTCTTTTAGATGGTGAAGTGTTAGGAAAAGATCCTGTTACCGATATAGCTGTAGTTAAGGTACAGGCACAGAATTTACCTGCCGTAAGAATTGGAGATAGCGATCGCGTTGAACAAGGACAATGGGCGATCGCAATTGGGAATCCTTTGGGTTTACAAGAAACCGTTACAGTTGGTGTGATCAGTGCTACTCATCGTTTCAGTCGTGATATTGGCATTGCAGATAAACGAATTGGTTTTCTGCAAACTGATGCAGCAATCAATCCAGGTAATTCTGGAGGTCCTTTACTCAATGTCCAAGGAGAAGTGATTGGCGTAAATACGGCAATTATTGGTGGAACTCAAGGACTGGGTTTTGCGATTCCGATCAATACGGCTCAAAATATTGCTCGACAATTGATTGCTAATGGAAAAGTAGAACATCCTTATATTGGAATTGAAATGGTTGCCTTAACTCCAGAAATCAAAAAAAGATTAAATCAAATCCCCAATCGTAAACAACAAGTCAGTCAAGATCGTGGACTTCTCATTGTCACAGTCCAACCTGATTCTCCCGCATCAGCAGCAGGACTCCACGTCGGAGATGTCATTGTAGGAATTGATGGTCAATCTATTACTAAGCCTGAGATGCTGCAACAATTACTAAACCGCAACGGAATTGGTCAGAAAATGCAATTAGATCTAGATAGAGAAGGAAAAAAAATGCCAGTAAGCGTTATTCCTCAATCTTTACCGCTCAATCCCGCTTTCCCAGGATAATACTCAATCAATGAGAATTCAGGAGTCAGAAGTCAGTTTTTACCTATTATCTATTACCTATTACTTTTTTTGATTCTCTCTCACGAGCAAAGATTAAGACAAACTTTCCTCTGAACTTGAGTCATCAAAACTATTATTTGTCGGAAGAGAAATAATAAAAGTTGCACCTTGCCCAATTCCATCACTGTGAGCGGTTACGCTACCTCCGTGGAGTTCAACTAGGTGACGAACAATCGCGAGTCCTAATCCTAATCCCCCAAAAGCTCGGCTGGTAACATTTTCTGCCTGACAAAAATAATCAAACACGTGAGAAAGGAATTCTGGTTCAATGCCCTTGCCGTTATCTTTAACTTGAAGTTGAACAGTGCGATCGCTCTTCTTGAGAGTTACTTCTACCCTACCGCGATCGGGAGTAAATTTAACTGCATTGGATAATAAATTCCAAATTATTTGTTGTAGACGAGTAGCATCACCGTAAACTAGACCAACATTGCGATCACAATGAGTAATAATTTCAATAGATTTAGCTTGGGCTGCCAGATGCAAATTTCCAAGTGCATTATCGACAATTTTGCTCAAATCTACCTTCGATACTTCCAATTGCAGCTTGCCACGAATGATGCGAGAAAGCTCTAAAATGTCTTCAATTAATTGAGCTTGCAACATAGCGTTGCGCTGAATAATTTCTATCCCTTGCTGAATTTGAGTTTGATTGAGAGTTCCACCACTAATAAGCTGTGACCATCCTACAATGGGATTTAAAGGAGTTCGCAGTTCATGAGACAAAACTGCTAAAAATTCGTCTTTGGCTCGATTAGCTGCTTGAGTTTCTTCCAACAGTTTGACTCTTTCTTCCTCTGCTTGTTTGAGTTTGGTAATATCTCGTAGAGAAACAAGATAAGCAGTCATCCCCTGCCAGAAAATTTGACTCACACGCATTTGAGCAATTACAATTTGTCCTTGACTTTGAGGAATATCTACTTCTAAATAGTCTCCATTAACTACAGGAAAACCAAGAGACTCACCAAGCAGTTGAGTAGTTGATTTTTGTAAAAGTTTTAGAGCTGCGGGATTAACAAATTGAACAACTCCTTGTTCATCAACTACGATAATGCCATCAGGATTTTCAGTAATTAGCTTTTGTAATTGTTGCTCACTTTCGTGAATACATCTTCGTAATTGAACACAAAAATTAAATTGCTCTTGTAAGACTTGCTCGACTACTAGAGGCAATCGCTCCATTTCTGCGGTAGTTAAATAATTACTAGCTCCTGCTTTAATTGCTGTTACTGCTTTGGAAATGTTGGCTTCCCCATTGATGATTAAGACAGGTATGGTTAATTTGTGTTTTATCCATAATTTTAATGCTTCTGTAGTGGTTAATTGAGTCTGATAATCATCAACCAAAATCAAATCGAGATTAGCATTTAGATGGGCAAGATAATCAGCTTCAGTGCTTACTTGTTGCCAATTGAGTTCAAATCCAGCCTCAATTAGTAAAGATACAGTTGCTGCTGCGGAGTAACAATCTTGGACAATTAAAAGTTTGATTTTCTCAAAAGCCGATTTTGGTGATTTCATTTTTATTAATCCCTCATCAAATTATTACGTTTCTTTAAATAAGTTGTTGAGGCGGTCTAATTCATCAGTATTTACTAAACTTGGATTTCCTACCAGGATGCCTGTAATATTGCGGAAAGGTTTTCCTAAATGCATTCCTCGTTCATCAATCGAAAACTCACGAATATCTTTATCATGTTTAGAACCACGCATTTTTAACACTGTTAGTCCTCGCCTAATCTCTCCATAAACTTCAACGTAGCGCAATAACACGATCAAATCTGTATTAGGAGAAATGCTTGATTCTGTAATTGACGGACTACCGATTAAGTTCACAGTATTGGCTGTACATAGAGTAGTAATTCCTTTTTCTTTCAGCATTGTATTTAACATTAGCAAAAATTCGCGAAAACCTTTGAGGGTTGAAACTCTTTCTAGTGCAGAAATACTATCGATGGCTATTCTTTGAGGTTGAAACTTTTCAATCTGGGTTCTCATTTGAACAAAATGAGATTCAAGTCCAGTAATTTCTGGATAATAACAGACAATTTTGAGTTGGTTTTCTCTTTCCATTTGCTCAAAGTCCACACCCCAACCCAACACATTATTTAAAAGTTGTTCTCGACTTTCTTCAAAAGCAAATAACAAACATTTTTCGCCGTTTTTTATACCCCCGTCGATAAATTCTGTCACCATCAGAGTCTTACCTGTACCAGTCGCACCCGATACCAAACTCATTGAACCCTCAAACCATCCACCTCCACACATAGCATCAAGTTCTCGATTACCTGAAGTGAGCCGTTTTCGGGAAGATTTGTGTTTTGATACATCTGTGGAAAAGGAAAGAACCACAATTCCTCGATCTGAAATGATAGTAAAAGGAAACTCGCCATTTTGGTGCGAAACACCTCGAAACTTGAGAATTTCAATAGTGCGACGACGCTTTTCTTCAACTAAGGAATTGCGGAGAATAATGACGTTATCCGCCACAAATTCTTCAATACTATAGCGACTGATTTCCCCGTATTCAGCCGTACGTTCTGAGGTTAATACGGCAGTAATTTCCATCTCTCGAAGTATTTGAGCCAATTTAAACATTACACCCCGAACTTGACCAATATTCGGGACATAGCTAAAAATTGCTCCCAAAGAATCCATTGCTACTCTCTGGGCATTAACTCGCTCAATGGCATAGACTAAGCGAGTGATTAAAGGATCTAGATCGTATTCACCACTTACTAATGGAAGACTACGCTCTTGGGGAGAAGCATCGACAAAACTCCACTTACCTTTTTGCTCCCAGGTTTGAATGTCCAAACCCAACCCGCGCATATTTTTACGCAACATTTTCGGCGATTCTTCAAAGGTAACAAAAACTCCGTTTTGACCTCTTTTAATACCTTCAATTAAAAATTGACAAGCAAAAATCGTTTTA
The DNA here is from genome assembly GCA_002355455.1 of Stanieria sp. NIES-3757. Lineage (NCBI taxonomy): Bacteria > Bacillati > Cyanobacteriota > Cyanophyceae > Pleurocapsales > Dermocarpellaceae > Stanieria > Stanieria sp. NIES-3757. The sequence continues at coordinate 875,824 of AP017375.1, read as the reverse complement.
CCACTACCAGCAGTTCCCGTGACTAAAGTTGTTCTTCCTTGTGGCAATCCCCCTTCCGAAAAAACATCAAAACCAGAAATTCCCGTTTCAATTTTGGCTAATACATCCTGTTCCCTTGATTGGTTCATGCCTCGCTCTCAATTGTGAATTGATAATAATTGATTACTTTTAAAGCATTAATTAGATTGAGGGTATTTTAATTGAATATTAAGAGCAAAAGCAACGACCTCTCTATTAGAAAGATCGCCAATAATTCGCTCTTGAGGCAAAGGAAATTCTTTGACTAGAGTAGGCGTAATTAAAATTTTTTTTTCTTCTGCTACAGGAGGATTTTTTAAAATATCGATAATTTCAATTTTAGTTTGTTCAGGTAATTCTTGCTGACAAAACTCTTGTAAATTAGCGATCGCTTTCCGAGTTCGAGCCGTATCTCCGCTGACATATAATTTTAGTAAGTATCTTTTACACATTAAAAACATTTTAAAATTTATTAAATAAAAAAATTAATTATTCGATCTTTGGTTATTTTTTAAAATTTCGTTACTATAGTTTTGAACCAGATTAATTTTATTTAATCCCATGTAATATTTCCGATAGTAAGCTGCTAATTTACCCATCATTTCTAATAGTAAATAGCGACCTTCTATCGTATAAGTCATTGCTTGTCTTTGCCCAAGAGTTGCTTGTTTTTGTTTTAAAATTGTGGTGTGTATCTCAATTAAATCTCTGGGTGTGGCTTGAAGATATCCTAGTTGTTCAACTAAAACCTCGATATTTCGGTTGATTTCGTATTGAACTTTATAAATTCTTTGTTCGACAAAGCGATCGAGTAAATCGTGGTAGCGTTCTTTGATTTCTGCTACTATATCGGGCATTTTTTGCTGCAAAGATTCTGAATCTGCTAATTGCTCATTAATAGTTTTATCTGCTAAAAAATTTTCCAGTAAAGCTATTTCTTGGGCTGGTTGTTGTTTTTGCCACTCTTCAAATTTAGCTAATTGGAGTTTACGCTCGATCGCCGTGCGAATTGCATAAATTAATAAATTTTGCTCCAAAACATTTTTGGGTAAATAACCACAAGCCCCTAATTCTAAAACTTTAACGGCAACAATTTCATCTTCTATTGAAGTTAAAACAATAATTGGTATTTTAGAAATAATTGATTGTATTTCTCTCAGAGTATTTAGCCCACGACTATCTGGTAGCATTAAATCGAGGATTACAACATCAAATTCTGTTTGAGCAATTAGTTGTTTACCTTGAGCTACAGTTTCCGCCCAAGTTAAATTAAATCCACGTCGAAAAGATGCAGAATGAGCATTAGTCAAAATTGTTTGTAATTTTTTCAGATCTTCTGGTTCATCTTCTACTAATAAAACTCGACAGGGATGATTTAACATAAGAAAACTATAAATGAAAGTGTTTACTAAAAGAGCTTTAAACAGAATGTAGGCAAATTTAATTCTAGATAACCAACAACCCTACTATTTGAAAATGGTATTACAGCAATAATAACGGAGAAAATTTCAAAACTTTCTCATAAGTGAAACACCACAATAATTTTATTGTATAGTTGTGTAAAAATATTTGACTCTAACTAATTATAGATAACTGCTCAAAATCTTTTTTCTAAACCAGCACAATTGGAAAATTTTATTTTTTTCAGAAATACAAAACGCAACAAAACTATTATTATTGAGCAAAAGCAATTAATAATTTAGGTTTGAGTCATCTTAGTTTATTTTTAAATTAATATTTATAATAAATAAAATTTTAGCAGGGCAAACCAATCATAAAACTTGCTCCTTGTTGAGGCTGACTTTGAGCAATAATTGTGCCTTGATGACGTTCGATTATTTTACGACAAATTGCTAAACCTAAACCCGTACCTTTGTATTTACTAGAACTATGTAAACGATGAAAAGGAGCAAAAATTTTCTCACTTTCTTCAGGTTCAAAACCAATGCCATTGTCTTCTATCACAATTTGACGGGGCGTACAAGCCTCGCCGGGTTCTGATTCTGTTTGAGTATTAAATAACTGATAAATTTTAATTGTTGGTTGTCGATCTACAGCACGAAACTTAAGCGCATTTTCGAGCAGATTTTGAAATAGTTGCTCCAGTTGCAAGCGATCGCCTTGAACAGTCGGTAATTCTCCTACTTCAATTTGTGCGTTGACTTGAGCAATTTCTGCTTCAAATTCTTCTATCACTTCTCGAACTACCGCATTGAGATCGACTGGTGCAAATGGTTGTGCTTGAGTAGTGACACGAGCAAAAGCCAGTAAACCTCGAACCAGATTTTGCATTTTTTGATTTAGCTGTGCCATCCGGTCTAAATATTCTTGAGCTTGTTCGTCTAAAATCTCACCGTACTCATCTACAAGTAATTCTCTCAACATTTGCTGTTTGTGCAAAGGCGAAAGTAAATCGTGAGAAACTATAGAGGCAAATTCTTCTAAAGCTTCATTACTACGTTTTAATTCTTGAATCAAAGCATTAAATTTTTCTTCTGCTTGCTTTTGTTTAGTTACATCTTCACCAATACCAGCGATGCGATAGATGTTGCCAGACTCATCTCGAATCACAAAAGTTCTGGTTCTGATCCAGCGAATTTGACTATTTAGAGCGATAACTCGGTATTCGTACGTTTGATCGCCTTGGTTTAATTGAGCCAAAGCTTGTTGGACAATCGGGCGATCGTTCGGATGAACCATTGCTAGCCACGATTCAGGATGTTCGTATAAACTACTACAAGACAGATGCAGAATTTTTTCATAGGCTGGACTAACATAAATTAATTTTCCATTCGCAGAGTAGAGAAAAAAGATATCTTTGATATTTTCTGCTAGTTGACGAAAGAGTTCTTCCGTTTCTCTTAAATTTTCTTCAACCTCTTTTAGTGCCGTAATATCTCGTCCTACTGATTGATATTCTAAAAATTTCCCCTGTTGATCGAAAATCATCCTGTTATTCCACTGCGTCCAGCGTACCTTTCCTTTTGCCCAAACCCGATTTTCAATCATGGTGCTAGGATGATCTGGGTTCAGGGACTCAACTTGTTGAGTTATTCGCTGACGATCTGCTTCATAAATTACCGGAGTATATTTTTGATTAATTAAAGTATGTTTATCTAAACCAAAATAACGACAGTAGGCATCATTGACAAACAAGATGGTTGAATCTGGTAAGTAACGACAGATCAATTCCGTTTGATCTTCCACGATCGCTCGATATCTTAGTTCGCTTTTTTGCAAGGCTTTTTCAGCCTGTTTACGTTCGCTGATATCTCTTCCCTCGGGAATTAATAAAATTACTGCGCCTGTTTCATCGATCACTGGACGGAGAGAAAAATCGATGGTAATGATTTGTCTGTTGGCACCAAGAAGATCTACTTCGTAACGAACAAATTCTCCTTGTCTGGCTCGCGCGATCGCTGTTTGCAAATCTAATTGAGTTTGTTCAGAAATTTGCCACCAATAGGTTTGCCAAAAAGGCTTGCCAACTACTTCTGACAGACTAATGCCACCAAAATCTAAGCTAGTCTGATTGGCTTCCAAAAGTGTACCATCGGGAGCAAGTAAGCCAATAAATTGAAAAGTTTGATTAAAAATAGCGCGAAATCGTTTTTCAGTATCTAATAAGGCTTGAGAAAACTGTTGTTGTTGGCGGTCTAATTCATTTAATTTTTTGGCAGTCCACCAAACAATTACCCCAAAAATTACCATCTCCAATAAAATTCTTAGGGCAATAATTAGCCTAACGTTTTCCCAATTGCCTCGTAACCACCACCAAAAAAACCAACCTGATAAAGGTGGAATGAACATTAAAATCGGGAATAACCAACGAGCCATTAACCCGCCAGCTTCTTGTGTCGCGATCTCTTTGAGCCAACCTCGTTCGGGACAACTAGCTAAAAAAGCAAAAGCTAGTAAAATAAAACTAAGGGCAGTCTGAATTGCCATTTCTGTCCCAGAAACGACTTCGTAAAAAATGGTAATATTATAGGTATGACCAATTAGATTAACAGTCGCGATCGCTATTACAAAAATAATCAGTAATTGAGCAGTAGAATAGTATTTTTGAATTAAAAGTAAAAAAGCAAAATTAAACAATAAAAAGTTCAAGGCTGTATAGGGAGTCATCCTTCCTCTAGTGATTGGATAACTAGGATCGTCTAGATCTGGGAATGCAAGCCAATCTGTTCCCAAATCTACATTGAAGCCATATTCACCCAAAGTTAGCAGACTGAACAGAAGGATAAAACTTGGTAATAAATACTGCCACAAAAATAGAATTAAAGGATGATTTTTCCGAGAATGGCTCTGTTGTTGATGCCACAGTAAAAGCAAAATTCCTCCTAAGATAAAACCTAGAGCAGTACTTACTTTCATAGTCATTTGTTGAGGAAAGATGCTTTTAAAAATAGTTAGCTCGAACATCCACCCCAAAACAGAAGCACAACCCAAACAAATCACAAGAATACTGGTAATAATGGCAGCAAACTTGAGTTGACTGGCGAAATCTTGTTTTGACGATGGTTTAAGGAGTAAACCAGCATTATTAGTCATCTTAGTTTAAAGTAACTCGCTGCTTTTATGATGAATTGAATGAAATAAATAGTACAAGAAGTCATTGGTAAACTGCCAAGACGATGCTGCTTAGGCTAGTGAAGCGCAGATAGCGAAACAGCCCCTTGCAATGATTATCTTTTATAGTCAATTAAATTTTTATTAATAAGCAAAAATACTTAGAAGGTACTTTAGCTATTGAAGCTGATTTAACACAAATTCAACAAAGATTTATGTCAGCATGAATAATAAATTAAAGAACATTTTTACGATTGGGATAGAGGGTAGTATTGTTAACAAAAATTTTAACTGGTGGTGCTAAGGTAAACAAAGATTGGAGCAATCGCAATGATGACAACAAGAAGTAAGCAAGCGGAAGACCAGATTAGTAAATTACGAGTATTGATAGTTGATGATGACAAAGATTCGAGGGACTTGTTGTTGTTTTATCTAGAGCAAATTGGAGCAAAAGTTAAATCAGTTGCTAGTGCTAAAGTAGCACTCGAAGAAGTACAATTTTTTCAACCTGAAATTATTCTTAGTGACATTTTTATGCCCGAAGAAAATGGTTTTTGGTTGATTAATCAGTTAAAAAATATAGAAAGAAGCTCAAATAGACATTTAGCCGCGATCGCAATAACTGCTGCTGCAAAAACCAAAGACCGCGAGAAAATCTTATCAGCAGGGTTTGATGCTTACCTTTCTAAGCCTTTTCTACTCGATCATTTAGCTGCATTGATCGCTAAAGTAGTGCAACAGAATCAGAACAATTGCCAAAAAACCGCATAAAAATAATTTTTTCGCCGTTGCTGATAAGCAAGTATGAAACCGCAAGTAATATGGTTGGTAGCTGTTAGCTCTTAAGAACTTATAATCATTCCCATTAATTTATTTTTCTTACCTATCATGAGACGACACCATTTTTTCTCAAGTAAATTTTAGATTTTAGATTAAAGTAATTAATAATTTTTGCTCGATTAAAATAGACTTGATCCAAATCAATTGCTTATACTTGAGCTTGACTATCTTTGCTTTGCCTAACAATTTTTTAACAAAACTGCCCAGATGAATACTCAACTATCACAGAAGTTAAATCTAGCAGCAGAAAAAGGAATAGTTCTTCATGGTGCTGATGGGAGTATTCAAGCTTGTAATGCTGATGCTGAGAAAATTTTGGGTTACACAGCTAAACAATTGGTCGGTAGTTCTTCATTTGAACCACCTTGGCAGACAATTCATGAAGATGGTGCTGCTTTTTCACCCGAAACTCATCCTGCGATCGTTACTTTGAAAACAGGTCAACCTTGCACCGACGTAGTGATGGGTTTTTATAAACCCAATGGAAAATTAATCTGGTTATTATTAAACTCTCAGCCTTTATTTACAGAAAATCAAACTAAACCCTACGGAGTAATTGTAACTTTTACAGTTATTAGCAAACAAAAACAGTCGGAACTTCAGCAGCATCGTCTCAAAAAAACTTCATCACTTTCATCTCAAGCTAAACTTCATCGAACAGTTTTAGTGATCGAAGATTGCCAAGAAGACCGACTATTATACCGTCGTTACTTACAAACCAATTCAATTTGGAACTATTGCTTTTATGAAGCTGAGTCAGGAGTAAAAGGATTAGAACTCTATCAGCAGTGTCAACCCGATTTGATTTTGCTCGATTATCTTTTGCCTGATATGGATGGGTTGGAATGGTTATTTCGATGGCAACAACAAACCAACAATCTTCGTCCCCCCGTAATTGTTTTGACTGGACAAGGAGACGAACGAATAGCAGTACAGTTTCTCAAACAAGGAGTTACTGATTATTTAGTTAAAAATCAAATCACTGTAGATAAATTAAACTTGTTTGTCGAGCGAGCTATTCAAGATTCAAAATTACGCAATTATCATCAACAAACTCTAATTGAATTAAAACATCACCAACAGTTATTAGAGCAAATTACCGAAGCCATTCCTGGCATCATATATTTAGTTGATACCCTCAAACAAAAAAATCTCTACGTTAATTCCCAAATTTTACCTTTACTAGGTTATTCACCTGAACATGAACTACAAGAAGAAAAAAATTTTGTAGTTCGGATTATGCACCCTGAAGATCTTGCCCGTTTACCCTTGCATTTACAAGAGCTTAATCAAGCTGCGAGCGGTCAAGTTTGTGAATTTCAATATCGAATGCGCCACAGAGATGGAAAATGGCGTTGGTTTTCAAGTCAAGATCGAGTTTTGAGTCGGACTACTGATGGCAGACTACATCAAATTTTAGGTATTGCTCAAGACATTAGCGATCGCAAGCACCATGAAGCGGAACGCAAACAAATCGAAATTAATTTACGCCATAGTGAAGAACGCTTACGTCTGGCTACCGATGCCTCTGAGATGGGGATGTGGTTTTGGGATTTAGTTAATGACAAATTAGAATGGACAAATCGTTGTAAAACTCTATTTGGCTTTGCTCCCGATAGTTCAGTCACCTACCAAAGATTTTTAAATGCCTTACATCCAGAAGACCGCGATCGCACTGACATAGCGGTTAAAGAGTGTATCGAACAAAAAACTTACTACAACATAGAGTATCGGGTTATTTGGTCAGATGGCAGTGTGCATTGGTTAGTTGCGAAAGGAAAATGTTTTTACGACCGTAACGATCAGCCTCTACGCATGATGGGGACTCTACAAAATATTAACCAACGCAAGCAAGCTGAAAAAGCTCTACGAGAATCAAATCAACTAATTACCACGATTCTCGAAAGTATGACCGATGCTTTTTATGCTCTCGATCGCAATTGGAATTTTACTTATATCAATCAGGAAGCAGCACGAAAACTTAAAAAATCAAAACAGGAACTGATTGGCAAAAGTATTTGGTCAGAATTTCCTGCTCTGGTCGACACCGAATTATATTCAGAATATCATCGAGCTTTCCATGACCAAGTTACGACTACATTTGAATATTATGATTCTTCTTTAGCAAAATGGCTGGAAATATCTGCCTACCCTTCCAAACAAGCTCTATCAGTCTATTTTCGCGATCTTACCGCTCGTAAACTGGCAGACAAACAACTACAAGAAAATCAAAGAATACTCAAGTTTGCCCTCTCAAGTGCCAAAGCTGGTTTGTGGGATTGGGACTTAAACGCTGAGGTTTTGATTTGGTCACAAGAAAATTACAATTTATATGGCATTGACCCCAATCGCAAACCACTACGATACGAAGATTGGGAAAGTACTGTGCATCCAGAAGATCTTGAATCTACTAATCTTGAAGTTCAAAAAGTCCTTACCCATCAAAGTTCTGAATTTCGTTGTGAATTTCGGATTATTCATCCTCAACAGGGAATTCGTTGGCTCCTGGGACTCGGTAATATAACCACTGATGAGCAAGGCAAACCAATTAGATTTAGTGGGATTAATATTGATATTAGCGATCGCAAACAGATAGAACAAAAACTTAAACAACAAACCGAACAACTGCTCGAAGCCAATCGAATTAAAGATGAGTTTTTAGCGATCGTTTCCCATGAGTTACGCACCCCACTTAATCCGATCCTCGGTTGGTCACAATTATTAGCTATGGGTAAACTAGACCCAGAACAAACCGCTAACGGGCTAGAAACAATTCACCGCAATGCTAAGTTACAAGCACAATTAATTGAAGACCTCCTCGATGTTTCTCGCATTCTGCGAGGCAAAATCAATCTTGAAAATACTTTAGTAGATTTAGAATCAGTCATCCGAGCAGCGATCGCAACTATGGAATTAGCTGCCCAAGCCAAATCAATCAAAATTACTACTACTTTTGAGCCAAATATGGAACCAGTCTTGGGCGATCCAGGTCGTCTCCAACAAATTGTCTGGAATCTCCTTTCCAATGCGATCAAGTTTACACCAGAAGCAGGACAAGTAAGCATTCAATTAACCACAACTGGCACTCATGCCCAGATTCAAGTTCAAGATACTGGTAAAGGTATTGAACCAGACTTTCTTCCCTACGTATTTGAGCTTTTTCTTCAGGCGGAAAGTTCCACAATTCGTAAGTTTGGTGGGTTAGGATTAGGACTAGCAATTGTTCGTTACCTCACTGAACTTCATGGCGGAACAGTAAAAGCTAATAGTTTAGGCGAAGGAAAGGGTGCAACTTTCACAGTTAGACTGCCAATTAAATCAAAGACTAGAAAAACACCAGCAACCGTTTCCCAACCGAGTAGTATGCCTAATTTGAGAGGAATCAAAGTTTTAGTAGTCGATGATGAAAAAGATTCACAAGATTTACTTGCCTTTATCTTCGAGCAACAAGGAGCTAAAGTAACCAAAGTAAGCTCGGCAAACGAAGCACTAACAGCCATCATGAGATCGACTCCCGATCTACTTATTAGCGATATTGGGATGCCAGAAATTGATGGTTATATGTTGATGCATCAACTTCGTCAGATACCCCAAGGAAAAGATTTAATTGCGATCGCTTTAACTGCTTACGCAGGAGAATCAGACCAACAACAGGCATTAGCAGCAGGGTATCAAGCACACCTACCTAAGCCGATTAACTTGACTCAATTAATTAAAATAATTACTCAACTAATGCAATTAAATTAAAGCAAAAATGTTATTTGTTTTACTCTTCCCTTGTGCTCCCTACCTCCTGACCATCAAAACTGAACTGTTATAAGTATTCAACTGAACTTGAGATCAAACCTTTGATAGATGTAATTCAAATAGTAAACCACTCTTAGATCAATTAATCATTTTTCTTAACCAATCAAGAGTTAATCTTAGGTTAAATCTGTCCAATTATTTCTTATTTTTGTTCTTTTTGGGTAGACTTTATTTTAGTAAATTGTTACTCTATCTATAGTCAATTAATTTGCGCTGTCAACTATTACAATTAAGTATTGAATTATGTCTAAGCCTGAATTTTAAATTTATTTTCTTGTAGTCTAGCTAATTTGTGTTAGAGCAAGACAATATCCTTAATAATTTAAACAATTCAATAATTACTAGACCTTATTTGACTAAGTTGTAATGGTTTTCTGAGTAATTGCTATTATTCTCATTCATTAAGCCCCGTTCAATCTCATAAGTTTGTCATAGAGAAATAGGAGTATTGTCTAAAACAACAAAAATATTCCAAAAGAATTTGTTAAATACATAAAAGGTATTATCGGTAATTATTGTAAGTTTTGAACAATAAAATTACCCGATTGTAGCTAGTTTAGCTTGCTTAAGTAAGCTAACAAATTTGTGCAGCTAAAGTTTTTTTATAACGATTAGTTGACCGTTCGACCTGGCAAAAAATATTTTGTCATTACTAATACAAGGAAATAGAAAAAATGAGTCAAATTGAAGCAAAATTTGTTGCTACAGATAAGTTATTTCGTGTTGAAGGTTATGAAAAAATTGAGTACGACTTACTTTATGTAGATGGCGTATTTAATCCGAAAAATCGGGAATTAGCTAATTGTTACCAGCCGTTTAAACGATGTTTGATGGTAATTGATGCCAAGGTTTATCAACTCTACCAAGAGCAAATTCAGACTTACTTTCAGCATTATCAAATTGAACTAACTGCTTTTCCGATTACAATTACCGAACCTGATAAAAGTCTGCGGACTTTAGAAAAAATTATTGATGTCTTTGCCGAGTTTGGTTTAGTGAGAAAAGAACCAGTTTTAGTAGTTGGTGGTGGTTTAATTACTGATGTCACTGGTTTTGCTTGCGCCTCTTATCGTCGCAGCAGTAACTATATTCGCATTCCCACTACTTTAATTGGCTTAATTGATGCTTCTGTAGCGATTAAAGTTGCAGTCAATCATAAAAAACTAAAAAATCGCCTCGGTGCCTATCATGCTTCCCAAAAAGTCATCCTCGACTTTTCTTTTTTAAAGACTTTACCTACTGCCCAGGTTCGTAACGGGATGGCAGAGTTGGTTAAAATTGCTGTAGTCGGACACGAGCAAATTTTTGCCTGGTTAGAAGAGTACGGCAAAGAATTACTGCAAACGCATTTTGGCTATGTAAATGGCTCTCCTGAATTAAGAGAAATCGCTCACCAATTAACTTACGAAGCGATCAAAAAAATGCTGGAATTGGAAGTACCCAATCTCCACGAACTAGATTTAGACAGGGTAATTGCCTACGGACATACTTGGAGTCCGACTTTAGAACTTGCTCCCAAAGTACCAATTTATCACGGTCAATCAGTCAATATCGACATGGCACTATCAGCAACTTTAGCTGCACGTCGAGGCTATATTACTCCAACCGAACGCGATCGCATTCATCAGACAATGAACCGTATTGGTTTGGCATTAGATCATCCTTTATTAGAAATTGATTTATTGTGGCACGCTACCGAGTCAATTTCACTCACCCGTGATGGTAAACTGAGAGCAGCAGTACCCCGTCCTATCGGTACTTGTTATTTTATTAATGATTTGACTAAAGAAGAACTGGAAGAAGCTGTAGCCGAACATAAACGTTTTTGTGCTGACTATCCCGATGCAGGTTTGGGAACAGAAGTATATATGCAATCTTCCGCAGAACCAGAATTAGTAGAGGTGTAATCATGGTAAGTGCAGTAGAAAATAAAAAAACTGCCAGACCGGTTACTCCTTTAGGAATTCTCGTCCAGCAGCTAGAAACCATCCTTAAGCAGGCGGAAAATGAGCAGGTATCCGCCCAACTTAAAGTATCCTTAACGCAAGCATATCATTTAGCAGCAGGTATCGATCCCTATCTGGAGGAGTGCAGTAGTTCCGAATCAGAAGCATTGGCAAATCTGGCACGAAAAACCCAAGCCGAAGACTGGAGTAAACGATTTGATGACGGCGAAACCGTCCGCGCCTTGGAACAGGAAATGTTGTCAGGGCATATCGAAGGGCAATTGTTAAAAATGTTGGTATCCCTAACGAGATCGAAACGAATCTTGGAAGTAGGAATGTTTACTGGTTACTCTGCTTTAGCAATGGCAGAAGCCATCCCCGATGATGGTTGCGTTATTGCCTGTGAAGTGGATGAGTATGTGGCTGAGTTTGCCCAAAATTGTTTTGCCACATCTCCTCACGGAAAGAAGATAGAAGTCAGAGTTGCCCCTGCTTTGGAAACTATGCAGCAGCTAGCCGACGCAGGAGAAGCGTTCGATCTAGTATTTATAGATGCAGATAAGAAAGAATACATCGATTACTTCAATCTGTTATTGGATAGTAGTCTGTTAAGTGCTAATGGTTTTATCTGTGTAGACAATACTCTGTTGCAAGGACAACCCTATCTACCTGAAGAACAACGTTCTACTAATGGAAAAGCGATCGCACGATTCAATCGTTTTGTCGCCGAAGATGAACGTGTTGAACAGGTATTAATTCCCTTGCGCGATGGCGTAACCATCATTAAACGTAAATAACCCGTAGGGGCGAACTGTGGTTTGCCCCAATCGTAAATATCGATTAAGAATTTGGTTAGATGGCACAAATATTATTTGTTTCAAATCGAGGTTCGGCGGTAGTAAAGAATCTCGGTACTTTGGTTTTACTGTTGTTGTTATTGCCTTTTAATTTAATCGCAGTAGTCTTTTCAGCAATTTTAAATATCTTTTCTGGTAAACCACAATCGACTCAAACCGAAGCACCAAAACGCATCCTGATAACTGGGGCAAAAATGACCAAGGCATTACAGTTAGCGAGGTCATTTCATCAAAAGGGACACGAAGTATATCTCGTCGAAACCCACAAATATTGGTTATCGGGTCATCGTTTTTCTCGTGCTGTTAAAGGTTTTTTTACCGTACCCGTACCCGAAAAAGAACCCGATGCTTATTGTCAGAAATTATTAGAAATTGTTCAACAGAAGAATATTGAAGTATTTATTCCCGTTTCTAGTCCAATTGCTAGTTATTACGACTCGCTGGCGAAAAAGATACTCGAACCAGATTGCGAAACGATTCATTTCAATCCAGAAATAACGCTCATGTTGGATGATAAGTATGCTTTTTGTACCAAAGCTAGAGAATTAGGTTTATCTGCGCCGAAAGTCTTCCGCTTTACCAGTCCCCAACAGGTAATCGATTTTGATTTTGATTCCGATGGTAGTCAATACATTATTAAAAGTATTCCCTATGATTCGGTACACCGTCTCGATCTGACCAAATTACCTTTTGAGGGAATGGAGAATTACCTCCGCAGCTTACCAATTAGCCCAGAAAAACCTTGGGTAATGCAACAATTTATTCGCGGACAAGAATACTGTTTTCATGCCACAGTACGGAAAGGCAAAATTAGACTACACTGCTGTTCTCGATCTTCTGCTTTTCAAGTCAACTACGAACAAGTAGACAATCCCGCGATTTATCAATGGGTAGAAAAATTTGTTAGAGAACTCAATCTGACAGGACAAATTTGTTTCGACATGATTCAAACTCCTGACGGGACGGTTTACCCGATTGAATGTAATCCCCGTCTGCATTCGGCTATCACCATGTTTCACGATCATCCAGGGGTAGCAGATGCCTACTTATTAGATGGAGAAGAAACTATTACACCCCTACCCAATAGCAAGCCAACTTACTGGACTTATCACGAACTCTGGCGACTATTACAAGTGCGATCGCTTTCTGAATTGCAAACCTGGTGGCAGAAAATTAGCCGTGGTAAAGATGCAATTTTACAAGGAGACGATCCGCTTCCGTTTTTGATGGTACATAACTGGCAAATTCCCCTGTTGCTATTAGATAATCTCCGTCGTCTCAAAGGTTGGATCAAAATTGATTTTAATATCGGCAAGTTGGTCGAATTGGGAGGCGATTAAATCAGTTACCCCGTAGGGGCAAGGCACTACCTCGCCCGTAAACCAGTAGAAACATTCCATGGAACGTCTAGATGTAACATTTTATTTGGTTAGAGTTACTGGCTTCTCTAACACAATAGTATCGATCAGTGGTGTGGCATTGAATCCTTCTTCTAATAAAGAAGACTGAATTTGAGCAGTAATGCGATCGCGAATTTCTGAGGCGGATAAATTAACACCCGTTTGGGGTTGCACGTAGATTACACCAAGCAAAGTATTTTGACTTTGAATATTGGAACGAGTAAAGCGCACATTAGCCTCTACCAATTGTACTAAAGAACTTTCCTCAAGTACTTGTTGAATTGTTTCTGTAGCACGCTGGGCGCGACTGGAACGTTGAAATTCAGGAGGATTGGACAATTGCCAACCAAGTAACCCAGCCAAAACAATTCCTGTCAAGATCAAACCAATCGGAAAAACCCAAGCTTTACCGCGATTGTATCTTGCACCTTTTGACGACAAACCATAAAGTCGAAACAGAGTAGCAGCAGTTAAATTAATCCCAACTAACTGTAGCAATAACAAAAATATGCCACTGACAACCATATCCCAGCGACTAATAGCTAAAGACATCCCAATAATTCCTGCTGGTGGTGCTAAAGAAGCAGCTACTAACATCCCCGTCGCAGCACCAGAAACCAAACTACTTCTTTCTGATTGAAACAAATTTAATGCCCCTGCTGCCCCTGCTGCTAAGGGCAGCAACACAGCAACTACAGAAATTTGGCTATTTTGTGTCATTAAATTGCTGGCTGCTTTTTGTTGAAAAATAAAACTAAGTAAAGCTGCGACAACAATAGTTAAGCCTAAAGCCGAAAAATAACGAATTAAACTGCGTTTTAATAAATTAAGATCGCCTCTTGCTGTTGCGATCGCTGTATTCATCGCTGGACCAGCAAAAGGAGCAATTAACATGGCTGCGACTAGTAAATAATTAGTATTAGTAAATAAACCAATCCAAACTACTACCCCTGCTAATGCTGCATAACCCAAAAAACTGCGCCAAGAACCAACACTTTGTAAACCAGCTAAAAAGACTTCAATTGGACTGCGATCGCTAACCTCAGTAACTTGCTGTGCAGCTTCGTCTGGCGGAGGTTTCAGTGTCATTACTCCGCGAGGAATCAAAGTTACTTTTAGTTGAGGAATTGATTCTAACTGAGCTAAAAAATCTTCAATTTTACGATTGGCAAAATGCACTATTACCGCATCTACTCTTTCACCGTTGCTACTTGCTTCAAACAATAATAAGTTTGCCCCTGCATGATCTTTAGCTATCTCTACAACTTTTTTGCCCTCTCCTGAAGGAACTTGAATAAATAATTGACGCACTGGCTCTTGATTTCCTCGCTAGTAGTTTACTACTAATGATTTGATCCTAGTACAGATATCAGTTACCAGTTACCAGTTACCAGTTACCAGTTATCAATTTTTTTACTTCTGCCTTGTTCCTATTGCTGTTTCATCCAAGCCACACATTGTTGCATTTGAGCGTGAACTGTTTCTTGATCGCCATGATAGCGACGACCATGCCCTGGTAAAATCCATTCAAAGGAATAATTAGTGAGTTTTTCCATTGATTTGATTTGTTCTGTCCAGGAATACCAGCAATAACGACGAAAAGCATAAAGATGATTAAGATAAGGCGACCAAGCTAGATGATCTCCTGTAAACAAAAATTTATTGCGGTAAAGCAGAACAGTATGCCCTTGAGAATGACCAGGAACGGGAAGAATTAAGATATC
Organism: Stanieria sp. NIES-3757; assembly: GCA_002355455.1. NCBI lineage: Bacteria > Bacillati > Cyanobacteriota > Cyanophyceae > Pleurocapsales > Dermocarpellaceae > Stanieria > Stanieria sp. NIES-3757. Next base: position 860,660 of record AP017375.1, on the reverse strand, counting down.
GGGCGCAAATTCAATCGGTTCAAGTCCAGAAAGTTGAATTTCTACATCTTTAGTGTCAGAAGTAAGATCGTCTTGATGTAGAATGCGCTCACATCCAAAATGCTCGTGAAATTTGTGATGATCGGCAACATCATCTTGATGAGTTAAATACATATATCTAACTCCTCCCATCGCTTCTAATTTTTTGACTAAAGGTGGAGCAAAACGAGGAGAATCAATTAAAATGTTACCTTCTGGTCTTTGAATTAGATAGCTAGCTGCCCCAAACGAAGCTTCAGAATGATATCCACAGTAATAAACATTATCTTCGATCAGGCTGGGTAAACTTTCCTGTACGCTTTTAATATCTTTTGGTTTTTCTACCGTACCAATCGAACTGGTGGGGCAAGAAAGCAAGGCTTGCATCGCTTTGAATCTTTCTTCTGCTTGCTCTGGTTGATGATAGACTGCCGATTGTTCTCCTTGGCGATTAAATACTTCTGGTGCCAGCCAACGACAGGTATCACAGTCAATGCAAGTAGCATCAACGTAAAAATCTCCATCGACATTTGCCGATCGCCTTTGTTTTAATGTAGCCATAATTATTTGCCGATCAATTTAATCATAGTCATTATGAGTTTATTTTAGCTCGAATTTATGGCACACAGTTTCTTGTTTCAAAAATTCTGTTGCACTTTCCTACAAGCGCAAAAACTAAATAATTCCTATCTTCCTAAATTAAAAAGAAGACGTTTTTTAAGAATGACGGCTTTGGCTGGTGGAAGCGCAATTACAGCGATGACAATTCCCCATCTCCAAGCAGCTTGGAGTCAAAACAGTCCTAAAATTGCCATTATTGGTGGTGGAATTGCAGGATTGAATGCAGCTTATCAATTAAAAAAAGTGGGATTAATTGCCACAGTTTATGAAGCAAAACCTCGCGTTGGTGGAAGAATTCATTCAGTTACAGGCGCAGTGGGAACAGGATTAATTACTGAGTTAGGTGGTTCGTTTATTAATCGTAATCATGACGATTTACTTGCTTTAGTTGAGGAGTTTGAATTAAATTTGTTTAATCGCAAGCAAGCTCTTGAAAAAATGCCTTTTCCTGCTGAAGGCTATTATTTCGAGGGCAAATTACACTCAGAAACGGAAGTAGCGGAAAAATTACGTCCTTTAGCCAGGCAAATTGCTGTTGATGCTGCTTTATTAGAAGAAAATTTTGAAAAATACGCACTAGCTATCGATCATCTTTCTGTCACTCAATATTTAGACCAACACGCTGACAAAATATCCGAACCTTTTATTCGCGTTTTAATTGAAAATACGATTCGGACGGAATACGGTGTTGAACCAGATCGATCTTCAGCTTTGCAACTGATTTACAACTTACCCACAGTTGAAGAGGAAGAAGTAACAATTCTAGGGGCAAGTGATGAAACTTATGAAGTTGAAGGTGGTAATAGTAAGATTATTGATGCTTTAGCAGAAGCATTAGGGGAACAGATTCAAACCAAAAAGAACTTAGTCAAAATTAAAGCACAAGCAAACGGTTATCAGTTAACTTTTCAGGATATTTCAGTAGTTGAAGCAGATTATGTGATTATCGCTATTCCTTTTACCGTTTTACGTCACATTAAACTTGAGGTTGAATTACCAACAACTCTGCAAGAGTTTATTGGGCAAGTCGATTTAGGAAGAAATGAAAAAGTTTTTGCTGGTTTCCGCAAGCGAGTTTGGTTACAGCCACAAGGATTTACTGAAACGGTTTGGTCGGATCTGGGTTTTTCTCAAGTATGGGAAGCCACTCAACGACAAACGGAACAACCAACTAGTGCCTTAACCTTTTTTGTCGGTGGCAAGGAAGTAGCAGCAATAGCTTCCCAAACTTTATCTTCCCTAGGAAAAACATTTTTACAACGTTTTGAGCAAATTATTCCCCAAGCAATTACGACTGCTACAGGAAAGTTTTTTCGTACTAGCTGGCATCGAGATTCGTTTGTCCGAGGTAGTTATACTAATTTTCAACCAGGACAATACAGCAAATTTAGTTCGTTTATGTATGTGGAATCAGAAAACCCTGAAGAACGTCAAGATGTTGTGGTTGATAACTTGGTTTTTGCAGGGGAACATCTCAGCGATGAATTTTATGGCTTTATGAATGGTGCAGCCCAAACAGGAAGATTAGCAGCCGAAGTAGTAGCTCAAAAAATCTCTCTTCAAAAAGGTACAAAACCTGAGTTCGGGATAAGAAAAGGACAGGTAGTAAGCTGAAAATAACGACTTTCTTCAGAAACCTGTCCTATGTTTAGTTTAGACGCTTTGTTTTGTGATGTGGATGATTTTTGTGTTGAATTCGAGCCTCAATGGAGAACAAAATTGTTACATCATCAAGGCATTAAACGAATTAGAGCTAAAAGTCTTTGTTTAAGCGAGATAATGACGATTTTAACTAAGTACAGGACAAAAATTGTAGAGAGTGGCAAAAATCATCATGTTTTAAATCTAAATCGGTAACAATCGAACGTAAATAATCTAGACCGTGACGAAAAATGCTTTTAGTTAATCTGCCATGCTTTTTAATTTTGATTGGTTGATGTTGATGTAACCAATCACCTATTTTAATTGCCCAACATAAAGTTAGAGACATTAAAGCTAAAAGCTTGCTCAATCTCTCCAAATCGGTAAAGTGAGTAGATTCAAGGCAAAATCCCCTAGTCTTGAACATCCCAAATAAGGTTTCGATTCCCCATCGCTTGGCGTAGTCAGAAATGGCTGTTTGAGAGGAGTCAGGAGAAACAACAATGAGTAATTCTCCATCTTCCAGACGTAAAGCAGAAACATAAACAGAACGCCCCCAGACCCATCGGCGACCAGATAAAATCTGCGTTTGACCTGGCTTGAGGTTAGCAAAGATAATCGAAGCTCTAAGAGCTTTTTTGCCATCACAAATGCGATCACTTTTTCGGATTCTGAATCGAAAAGAAATAATTGGTTCGATTAAAAGGTAAGTCAACCATTGTTTTCCAACAAACTCTCGATCTCCAGTCAGATAAGCTATCTGAGCATCAGGGAAGATTTGATAGAAACGATCTACTAAATCCATTCTGTCATTACCGTTGGAATTACCTTTCTTGTCGAGCATTTCCCAAACTAAAGGGTATGCAACGCCGTTGTGTACTATTCCTAGCATGAGAATATTGAAGCGAGTTTTTCCAAAAGACCACTCCGTTCGGTCTGTACTCAAAACCCACGGTTGCGGAATATCCATCATTCTAACTATTACTTGAGCAATTACCGAATAATCTAAGTCAAAATCCCGAAAAAAGCGTTGTAATCGCTTGAAATTAGAGTCCGTCTTCGCATGATTGCGAAATACTGTAGCTAGCTCTACCAAATTTACTGTTTTAACTCTCAGTAAGGCAATGATAAACAATGCCAAGAAACTTAGTCGTGCGCCATGCCATCCTAAAAGCGGTTTCAGAGTTTGTCGAAGTAAGTTAACCTGATTCATAGGGGTTTATGGATTAAGTGTGGTTACTTTTCATAAAACCCTTTTTCTGCAATACTTTCAACCTTTTTATCTGTTTTTTGTCCTGTACTAAGCGATTTTAATTGCTTTTCATCAAAATCATTACCGAAATTTTAAATATTTTTAGCAGGAAACCCGCACTTGGGAACGCGCCCGAACCCAAAGGGTCATCAACCAAAGAAACCAAGTTTACGTTTAGATTGGCTTTTACCTCAATCTGCTTAACCCGAACTCAGGTTGTTTGAGTGAATAGGAATTACAGAAATCTCCCAAAACAAGCAAAACAACGATTAACGCGATCGCTTTTAGGGAATGACAACTTTGGAACTTGGGTAAGAGCGATTTGAAAAAAGAGCAAAGACGATCTATACAATCGTCCTTACAAAGTTTGGGTATTTTACAGTCTTGCTGATAGTAATATCTTCTTAAGAAAATATCCGATCTCAATCAGCAAGTTCTAATTGATCGAGACGCAGCCAAATATTAGGAGTGGGAACGTAGAATTTTACTAAGGCGTATTCATCATTCATTTCTAGAATTTCGCCTTTAGTGGTAAAGAGATAAGAAGGAAAACGGCGATCGCTTGCAGTAGCTTCGACACTATTTTCTAAGTTTTCTTTGACCGCACGTACTAATGCACCTTTTTTAATTTTTCCTGGCATAGTTATATTGTTAAAGTTGAGCTATATTCTGTTGTAAATTTTGACATATTTTCTGGCTTCAACTTAGAGGGGAATTAGTTCGGGAAAATTAGTCAGCAGTTGATCGTCTGTTAGTTGATCTCCTAGTTGTGCTGGAGAAAAATGCACTTGAATTGCCCGTAGTTTGTTTTGATAATGAAGATTGATAATGGTTTTCAGACCGTTTTCTAAAGCATCTAAATAAGCAAGATCCGTTTCTAAATCTGGTACTTCTCCTTCACAAGCAATTCCAATCATGACAACTAAATTCTTAGTAACGGGTAAAGCTAAAAGTTCATCTTCAGCTAGAGGTTGATGTAAATCGGGTTGAGAGAGATATCTTTGGGCAGAATCGGTAAACAGTTCATTAACATAATCTCCTGCTTCTCCTTCATCCCAAAAAACATTACCTTCATTTGCAGCAGATTGCCAATAAGTACTCATTTGCAGAAGATTTTGACAAATATCTACCAATCTTTCGCCTAAAACTTCTAAATCTCCTTCTGCATCTACAGCGTCTCTAGCAGCACGATTGAGAACCCCGAGTAAAAGTGCTACTTCTTCACCAGCTAGATGAATAAAAATCCGACAGACCACAAAACGAGTTTTACCAGCAAATTGATTAAAGCGATCGCGTAAGGAACTCATAAGTAATTTTAAATTAAATCAAACTGTCTGATTTATCATCTTAGTATTTATTACCCACCTGCGTTATCTTACTTGCTATTTTTTCTAGTTTAAAAAGTCCTAAATTGTGAGTTCAATGTTGTTTAAATAACATTTTTTGGTTACATTTATTAAAGATAATTTTAGAAAAAAATATAATCATAACTTAATTGCAAATCTAGCTAAAAATTAACTAATAATTGCCAAAAATTATTTCGCTCAAAGAATAAAAAATATTTGTAAATAATCATGAAAATTTTATTTTTACATCCTAATTTTCCTGCTCAGTTTCGTCATTTAGCTGCTGCTTTAGCGCAAGATAAAAATAATCAAGTTGTGTTTGGAACAAATCGCCGTGAAGGACAAATTGCTGGAGTTTATAAAGCAATTTATGAAAAATCTCGTACAGCAAGAGCAGAAACTCATCATTATGTCCGACCGTTAGAAAATGCAGTTTTAGAAGGTCAAGCCGTTTATCGATTAGCACAAAACTTAAAAGAGCAAGGTTTTGTTCCCGATTTAGTCTATGGTCATTCTGGTTGGGGTCCTACTTTATTTGTTAAAGATATTTTTCCTAAAAGCACTTTTATTTGTTATTTTGAATGGTTTTATAATGCTCATGGTTCGGATGCAGATTTCGATCCTAGTGAACCCCTTAACGCTGATGATGAAGCCAGAATAAGAGTTAAAAACGCACCAATTTTAATTGATTTAGTTAGTTGCGATCGCGGTTTGTCTCCAACTTATTGGCAAAGAAAACAATTTCCGACCGAATTTCACCAAAAAATTAAAGTTTTGCATGACGGTATTAACACTAATTATTTCCAACCCCAACCCGATGCCAAATTAGTTTTACCCCGAATCAATTTAGATTTATCAACTGTAGACGAAGTTGTCACCTATGTAGCTAGAGGGATGGAACCTTATCGGGGTTTTCCCCAATTAATTGAAACTATTTCGATCTTGCAACAAAGAAGACCCCAGTGTCATTTTGTAATTGTCGGAAATGATCGAGTAGCTTACGGAAGAACCCTTCCTAATGGTAAAACTTACAAAGAAGAGATGCTAGCAAAATTTCCCCTCGATCTAAATCGAGTACATTTTACCAATCTAATTCCCTATGAAGAATATCTTCAGGTATTGCAAGCATCCTCGGTGCATATTTATTTAACTCGTCCTTTTGTCTTATCTTGGTCGATGTTAGAAGCTTTAGCTACAGGATGTTTAGTAGTTGCTTCCAATACTGCACCAGTCACAGAAGTGATTAAAGATGGAGTTAATGGTTTATTGGTAGATTTTTTCTCTCCTGACGCTATTGCTAATCGAGTTGAAGAAGTTCTCGATCATCGAGATCGAATGGCACAAGTGAGAATCAAAGCCAGAGAAACTATTTTAGAAAAATATGACCTAGCTAAGTTATTACCAGCACATCTGCAATGGTTATCTTCTTAAGTTATCTAGCATTGCCTCATGGTGGGTATGAAAAATAAATCAACGGAAATCAGAATAAGTTCTTAAAAGCTACAAACCGTATTACTCTCACTTTCATACTTGCTCATCAGCAACAACGCAAATTAAAAATGGATTTTGAACTTTGAACTGTACTGTAATAACTTGCAGTTGAGCCTACAATGGGGTCATAATTCCTGTCAACTATATTGAATCTTACAAGGGGAACGTTTTGAACATCAACCAATCCGAAAAGCTAGCAGAAATCCTTAAACTAGCTCGTTCCGTAGGCTGGGGTGCTGCTGATATTCTCAGTTCCTATTATCATGGCGGTGATAAAGAAGACCAACTTGATGTTAACGAAGACAAAAAAGACGGCCCAGTAACTACTGCTGATTTAGAAGCCAATCACTACATTTTAAACAAATTACAAGCCGAATTAGGAACAGAAGAGTTTGGCTATCTTTCTGAAGAAACTTTTGATGTTAAAAAAGCCGAACCTATAGCTAATGATTGGGTTTGGATTATCGATCCTCTCGATGGCACCAGAGACTTTATCGATAAAACTGGAGAATATTGCTTACATATTGCTTTAGCTTATCAAGGTCGTCCAGTCATTGCGATTGTGGCAATACCCGAAGCAGGAAAATTATATTATGCTTCTAAAAATAATGGTACTTTTGTCGAAACTCGCGATGGTCAAATTACTCCGATTAAAGTAAGCGATCGCTCTACCCCCGAAGAGTTATATTTAATCGTTAGTCGTTCTCATCGTGACGAACGTTTTCAAAAATTAATCGATGCCTTACCTCTAAAAGGTAAAAAATACATGGGTAGTGTCGGCGGTAAAATCTCCACCATTCTCGAACAAGAATCTGATGTTTATATCTCCCTGTCTGGCAAGTCTGCTGCTAAAGATTGGGATTTTGCTGCACCAGAATTGATTCTTACCGAAGCTGGTGGCAAGTTTACCTATGAAACTGGTGAACCCGTTTATTACAACCAAGGCGATGTGAAAAAATGGGGTTGTCTCATAGCAACTAATGGTCATTGTCACGAGCTTTTATGTGAAAAAGCTGCTGCGATTATCAAGCAAATTGATAGCGAATAAACTTGGGACAATAATATTTAATGTAGGGGCGAATGACCATTTGCCCTTACGAAGCAGAATTATTTGAAGAAGAATTAGTAAAATCAAAGTTGGTAATTTTGACTTCACCATCAGGAAAACGGGCTACTATATCTAATTGACCTCCCATTGCCTCAATAATTTGACGTAGGTGAGAAACATACATATCAGTACGTTGTTCGAGACGAGAAATCGCTGGTTGTTTGACGTTGAGCTTTGAAGCTAATTCAGATTGAGAAAGTTGAAATGCTTGACGTAATTCGTTCAAAGCCATTTCTGTTTTCAATTTTGATGCTCTATTAGCTATTTCTTCTCGGCGTTCGGAAGTAAATTCAGCCGTTAATTTAGAAAAAGAATGATGTCCGCTCAAATTAAACTCTCCCGTTTAATTTCTTGAAGGTAAATATCGTGCTACTGCTATTCTCAAGCAAATTGATAGCCAAGCTTAAACTTAGAACAATATTAAATGTAGAGCGTTGTTCCCCCTCTTTTAATTTAATTAAATAGCTTGATTTTTTATTCTCAATTTGAGAATATGTGGAGACAACTAGATTTAGTCAACTAATGTGCGCGTTATTAGTCGAAAGATTCTCCGCGATTACTGTCAATCCCATGCTGATGCTTGCGATGCTCTCTACGACTGGTACAGAGTTGCTAGTAAAGCCCAATGGCACAACTTAACTGAAGTCCAAGCTACCTACAAAAGTGCCGAAGCTGCTGGTAAATTTACCGTTTTCAACATCAAAGGTAATCGCTGTCGTTTAATTGTTTATATTATTTACGAGCAGCAAAGAATTTATATCAAGTATGTTTTAACTCACGCTGAATATGATAAGGACAAATGGAAAAATGACCCTTACTATTAACCCTTCAGACTACGCTCAATTACTAGCTAAATATCAACCCAAAGTGATAGAAACTGAGGCAGAGAATGACCGCGCTATTGAATTAGCACAGGAATTAGAACACAAAGCCAATCGCAGTTTGGAAGAAGATGCGATTCTCGAATTATTAGTTACCTTAATCGAAAAATTTGAATACGAAAATTATCCTATTCCCGAAGGCACACCCCATTCTATGCTGCTACATCTAATGGAATCCAATAATATCAAGCAGGAAAATTTAGTCGGGGTAATTGGTTCGAGAGGTGTTGTATCTGAAGTAGTCAATGGTAAACGCTCTATTAGCAAAGCCCAGGCGAAAGCTTTAGCTGAGTTTTTCTCAGTTGATGTGGGATTGTTTCTTTAAAGTGGCAAATCAATGAAAAAAGAAGCAATAATTTTTAACTGCGATGACTTTTAAAAGCAGAAATGCGTTATCGGGTTGAAAATCCTAAAAAATAAAAATATACCAAATCCAAATCAAACAAGACTGGTAAAATTACGGAAAAACTGTATCAGCAGCAAAGCGTTTCCGAGCAAGTCTTGACTATGAATAAAAACCTATCGCCTTGGTTTCAGGCTAGTTTTTTAACCTGCCTCTCTTTATTGATTGACTATCCCGTTACAGCACAATCAATAAGTTCTGATGGTACACTTCCCACCCCTACAGAAGTAACTCCGACAGCTACAGGAGTCGAAATCAATGGAGGAACAACCAGAGGAGAAAATTTATTTCATAGTTTCAAGGATTTTTCTGTACTGAGTGGTAGTGAAGCTTTTTTTAATAATGCACCCGATGTAGTTAATATTCTCAATCGCGTTACAGGGGGTAATATTTCTTCAATTGATGGGTTATTAAGAGCAAATGGTAGTGCAAATTTATTTTTAATCAACCCTGCGGGAATTATTTTGGGTGAAAATACTTCTTTGAATATCGGCGGTTCTTTTTATGGTTCTACTGCCGATAGTATTCTATTTCCCGATGGAGTAGAGTTTAGTGCAACGAATACGCAAGCAGAACCTCTTTTAACCATTAAAGCACCGATTGGATTGAGTTTTCGCAATAATCCAAGTGATATTGTGGGTAAAGATATTGGAACTACAAGTTTAGGCTCTTTTGCTCCTGGAGTTGAACAGAACTTAGCTTTGGTCGGTGGAGATATATCTCTAAAAAATACTACTATAGGTTTGGCTGGAGGAAAGATCACAATAGGAGGATTAACTTCAGAGGGTATAGTTGGAATAAATAACGATGGTAGTCTAAATTTTCCTCAAGATGTACTACTAGCTAATATTACACTGACTGATGCTTTATTATTTCTTGAAACATTAAATAAAGAAAACAATGTTGGAAATATTGAAATTAAAGGTAACAATATTTCTTTAAACAATAGTGTAATTGCCAGTGTTAACAGTTTAGAAAATGGGGGTGACGCTGGAAATATTGTTATAGATACCAATTTTCTTAGTTTAGCTAACAATTCTTTTATTGGCTCTGCTACTTTTGGAGAAGGAAATACTGGTAGTGTAATAATTCAAGATGCTGAAAAGGTTATTCTCGATTTCAGTATTATTCGTACTTTCACAGAAGAAAATGGAATTGGAAATTCTGGTGATATTGTAATTAAAGCCGATGAATTTGCTTTAACTGGTGACTCTCTTTTAGATAGTAGTACATTTGGTCAGGGAGATGCTGGTAACATCAACATTGAAGTTGGAGATATCGAGCTTGACTTTGCAACAATCAATAGTCAAGTAGGGCAAAATGCTGTAGGTAATGGTGGTGATATTAATATCTCAACAACTGGAAGCTTTTTATTAACTGGTGATTCTTTCTTATCAACTAGAACTTTTGGTCTAGGAAGTGCAGGTAATGTAAATATTGAGACTGCTGATTCATTAGCTCTTGATTCTAGTGGTAATTTTACTGGTAGTTTGAGTATTTTTAGCTTTGTAAGAGAAAATGCAAGAGGAGATGCTGGTGATATTAACATTCAAGCTGGCTCGCTTGCTTTAACTGATGGAGCGCAAATTAATGCTAGTACTTTTGGCGAAGGCAATGCAGGGTCAATTAAGATTAATGCTTCTGGCACTATTACTGTTGATGGTGAAGGGAGCGATGGATTCAGCAGTGGCATTTTTAGCAATGTAAGAAGTACAGGAGTGGGCAATGCCGGTGGGATAGATATTGCTACGAGCAATCTGACTTTAACTAATGGGGGTCAAATTAATGCTGGTACTTTTGGCGAAGGAAGTGCGGGCAATATTAATCTCGATGTCAATGATGCGGTCACACTAAGCAATAATGGCGAGATTTTTGGTAATGTTGGCAGTGGTGCGTTAGGAGAAGGAGGTACAGTTAATATTAACGCTGGTTCACTCTCAATTGCTGATGAAGCTAGTTCCATTAGGACTTCTACTTTTGGTCTAGGAAGTGCAGGTAATGTTATCTTGAATGTCGATGAAACAATAAATATTTCTGGTGGAAATATTTTTAGCAATGTTGAAGCAGGTGGAGTAGGAGATGGTGGCAACGTTACTATTAATGCTGGTTCTCTATATTTAACCGATGGGGGACAAATAAGAACTTCAGTTCTACAAGACGGGGGAGAAATACCTGGTGGAAGAGGTAACGCAGGAAATGTTCTCATTAATGTCGATGGAGATGTCATCCTTTCTGGAGTAAACCAAGACGGCTTTAGCAGTGGGATTGTTAGCTTTTTAGGAACTGGAACAATAGGAAGTGCAGGAGATATATCAATTTCAGCCAATTCTTTGACTCTAGAAAATAGCGGAAGAATAAATAGTAGTACTTTTGGCGAAGGAAATGCAGGCAATATATCGCTACAAGTGGCAGATTCTCTTACGGTAACTGATTCTAGTCAGATTACTAGCGCAGTAGTAGGATTTGAAAGAGGAAATGGAGGAGATATTGACATTACAGCTAACTCACTTTCTCTAACAAATGGTGGCGCAATCAATGCTTTTGTTTTTGAAGGCGGAGAAGGAAATGGAGGTAGTATTGAAATTAATGCTTTAGATATAGATATCTCTGGAGTAGATACGGAAGGATTACCTAGCGGTTTATTTGCCAACACCCAACCAGAAGCTGAGGGAGATGCAGGTAGTATTCAAGTAACCGCTTCAGATTTTCGTATTGCTGATGGTGCAACCGTAACAACAGATAGTCAAGGTTTAGGGGATGGCGGTAATTTATTGATTCAGGCAGAAATCCTGATGGCACAGTAATCTTGACTCGTTATCCTACTGAGAATACTCAGCGTGTTCCTAATAATTCGCTCAATTGTGGTGTTTAGTCAAAAAAATACGCTACTTGCAAAAGATCAAATAGCGCATTGAGGTAAGTAAGAGAAAGAGAAAATTTAAATAATTATTGCCATCAAACCTAAAAAGGAAGATTAATTGGCAGCTTGATAGGAGGAATAACTACGGTTGGACGAGGAGGAGTAGGTTGAACTACTTGGGGAGGAATAATACCAGGAGGAATAGTTCCAGGCATTACTCCAGGAGGAATAGCACCAGGAATCACTCCAGAAGATACAGGTAATGGACTTCCAGGCACAGCACCAGGAGGAATAGTTCCAACTTGATTAGTTACCATAGTTTGAGATTGGGAAACTGAACCTTGGGGAGAGACAAAACCTGTTGGGGGTAAGCTTGGTGATACACTAGGAGCAACAGGAGGTGCGGAAAAACCTGTCATCCCTGGAATAGGAAGACGAATAGGTGAACCACCCATACCTGGGGTACAAGGCAAAATACACAAACTGAAATTATTACCGTTGAGATTGTTGGTACCAAAAGCATAGCTTTGGTTGGGAATTGGTTTTGGTGGACGGTTAAAGATAGCATTAAGCGCACCCGTTGCCAATTCTAAAACTTGTGCTTCTGCCGGTTGAGGAGTAGCTAGAGTAGAAACACCTACAGTTAAAGCTAGAGCTACGGTTGCAGTGATAGTTTGATTGATTCTTTTCATTTTACTTACCTCGGAAAAAACATTGTATTAATCTCTTCGATGACTAACTATGTTGGTTGAGGTGAGAATATGCAATTTTGATCGAGATTAAGCTGTTACGGATTTACTTTACTACTTGAGAAAAGGCAGGAGACAGAAGTCAGAAGTCAGAAGGCAGAAGAAAAACAAGAATATGTAATTTAAATGTTTAACAACTTACTGTATAAAAAAATAACAAGGTGAAAGTCTTACAGGTTATACAAAGCTAAAAGCTAAGAGCTAAGAGCTAAAAGCTATTATTTTCGATTTGATACTTTAAATCAGTAACGTCTGTTATTTCTACTTGGTAATTTTAGAGTAAAGGCAGTTTGATTAACGGTCGTTTGATCGAGAGTTAGTTCTCCTTGATGTGCTTTAGCGATTTCCCGTGATAAGCTGAGTCCTAAACCTATTCCTTCTATTTTACGAGTTCGGGCAGGATCTCCACGATAAAAACGGTCAAAAATGCGATCGCGTTCTGTTGGGGGAATATCTTGAGAAGAGTTGGTAATAGTTATCTGGATCATTTTCTCGCTTTGATAACCTTCAAGACGGATCCAACCGTTGGGGAGATTGTATTTAATGGCATTGGCGATGAGGTTTTGCAACACTTGAGACAGTAAATCGCGATCGCCCAAAACCCATAATTCTTTAGGAAAATCTGTTTGAATATTTAAATCGGGTGCTAGTAATTCTAAATCTTCGACCATTACAGCTAATATTTTTGCTAGATTTACCTCAACTTTGTGCAATCTCATTTGTCCAGCATCAGCCAGGGATAGTAATAAGAGTTTTCGGATGATGCCATTGAGACGATTAACTTCATCGAGTAAATGACTCAAATTTTGTTGTAAATCTGACCCTAATTCAACTTGCTGCATCATTCTTTCTAGTTCACCTTGCAGAATTGCCAGAGGTGTTTTTAACTCGTGTGCTGCATCGCCACTGAAACGTGAAGCTTGTTGAAAACTGCGTTCTAGCCGTTCTAACATTTGGTTAAATACCTCAATTAGTTCGACAAATTCAACATCCACTGTACCTATCGGAACTCGATATTCAAGCCCAGTTACCTTTATTTGTTGAATAGCAAAGGTTAATTTATTAATCGAGGAAAGCGCAGTATTAGATAATAACCAAGCACCACCAGCCACTAATAACAGTGTTCCTGAAATGACAACCAAGAAAATATGACGAATTACCTTCATCTCTTCATTAATTGCTTCTACACTAACTGCGATCGCGCCTTGAGCATAGATCGAACTTACTACTCCAATCTGCCAATTGCCCGTAGTCGTTCTTTTGTAAAGCATTCGAGGGTCAGGAACTATACCAATATCTGAACTAGATAGAGTTTTCTTAGCCAAGAAGTTTTTGGAAATTGGTTTTTGATTTGAGGGGAATGCAGAAGCAAAAGGAAGAATTGGTGGTAAAAGTCTACGTAAATTAAAAGGAGTCGCAAATTTCTGAGATTGATAAATGATTTTGCCATCTGCACCAATCACCAAGACTACAATTGGTGTATCAAGATGAGCTTCTAGTTCTCCAGGTAAAGAATTTTCAAAAGATTGCCAAAAATCCTGGGGTCTAGGACGAACGGTACGTTTGACTAAATATTCTAGTTTTGCTTCTAAACGACTAACCTTAGCGATGTAAATCAGTCTCCAAGCAATTAATCCAAACCCAATTAAACTACTCCCAGCTAAAGTAGCAGCTAACAAAGCAATTCGTAATCGAAAAGAACGGATTTTCACAGTTATCAGTTATCACTAGAGACGTAACATGTTACGTCTCCACTTTTAATTTTTGCCTTTTATCAAGATTCTGGGTTACGAAAACGATAACCTACTCCTCGCACACTTTCAATCCAACTAGAATCATTAAAGCGATCAATCTTTTTCCGAATTCTTTGAATACAGACATCCACTACATTAGTATTAGGATTAAAATCATAACCCCAAACGTGTTCTAAGATTTGGGTGCGAGTAAAAACCCTTCCAGGCGATCGCATTAAGTATTCTAATAAATTAAACTCGCGGGTGGTTAGTTCGACAATTTGTTCCTCACAAGTAACCTCTCTGGTAATGCGATCTAGGGTAAGCAAACCAACGGAAAGTAAATTTTGACGTTCGCCAACGCTACGACGTACTACGGCATGAAGACGAGCTACTAATTCTTCGACAAAAAAAGGTTTGGCAATATAGTCATCTGCCCCTAAGTTTAACCCTTCTAGGCGGTCATCTAACTCGTTACGAGCGGTTAACAAAATCACGGGAACGTTTTTTCCTTCTCGCCGTAAATGTTTGAGAATAAATAGTCCATCCTTACCAGGAAGCATAATATCTAGCACGATCGCATCATATTCGTTATTCATGGCTTTGAGATAACCCAGATCGCCATCATCGCAATAATCAACTACAAATCCCTGTTCTTTTAAACCAATTTGGACAAAGTTGGCAATTTTTAACTCGTCTTCTATGAACAGGACGTGCATAATCTCATTCATTGCTCCATCTTATGGCGATCAATTCCGTCTTTAAATTACAGTTTTGTAATTTAGATGGGGATAAAAGGTAATTTTGATTTGCTTTACTTAAAATTAAATTAAGTTTACATATATTTACGAAGCCAGAGGAAGCTCCGCCTTTGTAAGGCGGAGCCTCTCGGACATAATTATTTTCTGTGTAGGGGAATCATCGGTTTAACTGTGATTTCTAAGACTATTTATTTTTATTATTGTTAACTATCATGCTGTCTGTCTTTATTTCTATCAATCCCTCTAACTTAATTAGGTTACTCTGTCGTCTGGGTATTGCGATCGCTCTAGTTGCTCCTTTGGGTTGTAGTCCGATTGATTCGGGAGAAGCGCAAACCGAATCCCCTGAAATGAGGCAACAACAACAAATTGCTGCTGTGGATATAGCGATCGCTCAGAAAGCAAAGCTAGAAACCACAACTGAATACACTGGGACAACCCTTCCTTATCGAGAGATTGCTTTGCGATCGCAAGTAGAAGGACAATTACTTGATGTAGCGGTTGATGTGGGAAATGCAGTTCAAAAAGGGCAAGTGGTAGCACAGATTGATGATAATTTATTAACCGCAGCCGTAACTGAAGCAGAAGCAGAAGTAGCAGCACTTCAGGCAGAAGTAGCAAGTTTGCAAGCAGAAGTTAATGATGCCCAAACAGCAGTAGAGCGAGCGAGGTTGGAACTTCAACAAGCTCAATCAGATGCAGCGCGATCGCAACAATTGTATCAAGAAGGGGCAATTTCCGCACAAAATTTTGAACTGGCTCAAACTGCGGTAGGTACTGCAACCCAAACACTGAAATCCGCTCAACAACAAGTACGAAATCAAATTGCAGCAGTCAATGCTGCCCAACGTCGAGTTACTGCCCAACAAGCCTTAGTTACTCAAGCCCGACAGCGACAATCCTATACTACCTTAACAGCTTCCGTAAATGGTTCTGTTCTAGAGCGCGTTTTAGAACCAGGAGATTTAGCACAACCAGGCAGTGAAATTCTGCGCTTGGGCGATCTTAGTCAGGTAAAAGTTCGGGTACAGATTTCCGAATTAGAATTGGACGATATTAGATTAGGACAACCCGCACAGGTAAGGCTAGATGCTTTTCGCGATCGCACCTTTATAGGAAAAGTGAGCCAGATTTCTCCCGTAGCAGATCCTACTGCCCGTCTAATTCCCATTGAAGTAACTATTCCTAATGCAGATAGACGGATTGGTAGTGGACTTTTGGCAAGGGTAAGTTTTGAGACACAAACAACTCAACAGGTAGTTATTCCCGAAACAGCCATTCAAATCTCTTCTGAAAACGATAAATCGAATACAGATGAACAAACAGCAACCATTTTTGTAGTTAATGGTAAAGGAGAACAAGCAACAGTGGAAGCTCGAACTGTAAAAATTGGCGATCGCCTTGATAATCGCCTAGAAATTCTTTCTGGACTCCAATCTGGAGAACAATATGTTGTCCGCAGTAGTGGGGACTTAAAAGACGGGGAAAAAGTTCGTCTGAGTTTCATCTCCGAAACTTCTTAATAGGTTTTAGGTTTTAGCTTCTGCCTCCTGCCTTTTAACTTTTGACTTTTCCAAGATTTATGTCTTCATCAAATTCATCCGGCTTTAGTATTAGTGGCATTGCAATACGCCGACATATTGGCACCTTGATGCTAACCTTGGCAGTAATTGTGGTTGGTGTATTTTTTATCTTTAACCTACAAGTAGATTTACTGCCTTCAATCACCTATCCCCGTATTGGTGTGCGGTTAGATGCCCCAGGAATTTCGCCAGAAGTTGCTGTCGATGAAGTTACTAGACCTTTAGAGGAAGCACTTTCCGCTACAGAAGGAGTAATACAGGTATATTCTCAAACTCGTGAAGGACAGGTTAGTGTCGATTTATATTTTAAACCAGGAGGAGATATTGATCGCGCCCTCAATGATGCTACGGCAGCTTTTAACCGCGCTAGAGGTAATTTACCCGATACCCTCGAACAACCACGCCTGTTTAAATTCGATCCTTCTCAGTTACCCGTCTATGAAGTAGCTATTTCCTCTTCTAGTTTAGAATCTAAAGATTTGAGGGTATTTGCCGATGAAGAGTTAGCGCGGGAATTGAATGTAATTGAAGGGGTGGCTTCGGTGGATGTGTCGGGTGGAGTTACCGAAGAGGTGCGGATTATTTTAGATTTGAACCGCTTGCAAGCCTTGGGAATTGGGTTAAATGATGTCTTGACTAAACTGGAAGATTCCAACCAGGATATTTCGGGGGGCAGAATTTTCGGTGAGTTATCAGAACCCCTAACCAGGGCAGTAGGCAGGTTTCAAACTGCCGAGGAGATTAACAATCTTTCTTTTACAGTGGGGGATGGGGATAATTCTCGAAGAGTTTATCTGCGGAATTTTGCCCGAGTTATTGACGGTACGGAAGAACAACGGGTGTTTGTTTCCCTCAATCAACAACCTGCGGTGAAAGTCAGTATTCAAAAACAACCTGATGCCAACACCATCGAAGTAGTAGAAGGAGTCAAACGGCGTATTGCAGAGTTACGTCAAGGTGGAGTAATTCCCCAAGACATGGAATTAACTGCCACTACTGATGAATCTGTCTTTATTAGCAACTCAATTTCTAACGTTACCACTGCGGGTTTAACGGGGACGGCATTAGCTGCGATCGCAGTTCTGCTCTTTCTCGGTTCGTTGCGTCAAACTCTAATTATTGTTATTGCTATTCCTCTGGCTACCCTGACAGCAATTATTTTGATGAAATTATTTGGACTATCAATTAATGTCTTTAGTTTGGGGGGATTAGCATTAGGAGTGGGAATTGTAGTAGACAATTCCATTGTTATGTTAGAAGCGATCGCTGAAGATGCAGGGATGACCCCAGGTAAGGATGCTCGCACCCGTTTAAGTTTGAGTCAATTACTTGAACAAGCTGCTATTAGCGGTCAATCGGTAGAATCTGCCCTAGTAGCTTCTACCGCCACCAATTTAGTCGCAGTATTGCCTTTTTTACTGATTGGTGGTTTTATTGCCCTTTTATTTAATGAGTTAATTCTCACCATCAGTTTTGCTGTGGCTGCCTCGATTTTAGTTGCGGTTACAGTCGTACCGATGCTCGCTTCCCGTCTGTTAGCAATTCGTTCGACCAGTGGAATTGGTCGATTTTGGTTATTACAAGCCTTTAATCGCCGATTTGAAGCAGCCACGCGGGGATACAGTCGTATACTCGATCGCCTGTTACGTCACTCTTTATTGGTCATTGCCCTCATCTTTCTCATCCTCGGAGGTGGTAGTTTGGCAGTTGTAGGTCAAATTCCCCAAGAAATTCTACCTCAAATTAGTACGGGACAAGCCCGATTGATCGCCCAGTTTCCGCCAGGTACACCCCTATCTACCAATCAAAAAGTGATGCAAGCAGTAGATGAAATTCTGCTGGCACAACCAGAAACTGAGTATGTTTTTACTACTAAAGGTGGCTTTCTCTTTGGTTCTAGCACTAGTGAAAATCCCCTCCGAGGTTCTAGCACCATTACCCTAAAACCAGAAACCGATGTAGAAGCTTATATCGAAAGAGTAACCAAGGAATTGGACAAACTGAATTTGGTCGATATTCGCTTGCGTCTAAGTCCTGGTGAAGTTAGAGGTCTAATTTTAAGTAACTCTCCTGTGCGTTCCGATATTGATGTAGTGCTACAAGGAGAAGATATCAACCAATTAGAACAAACTGGAGAGCAAGTAGTACAAGCTTTAGAACAGCAAGCAACTCTATCTAGTTTTCGACCCGATGCCGATAGTCGTCAACCCGAACTGCAAATAAGATTAGACCGCGAAAGGGCTGCCGATCTAAACTTAAATATTCAAGATATTGGGGATGTACTGCAAACTGCCATAGAAGGTTCTGTTCCTACTCAACTGCAAAGAGGTAATCGTTTGATAGATGTACGCTTACAATTTGACCGTGATGAAATTCAACGTCCTTCCCAAATAGCAGCATTACCTTTATTTACTGAAGATAATCAATTGATTCGTCTCGGAGATGTGGCAACTATTGAAGAAGGAAAAGCCCCAGGAGAAATTCAGCGCATCAATCAACGTCAGGTATTTATCATTGCTGGTACTCTCAATGAAGGTACTTCTTTGGGAGATGCATTAAAAGAAGTAGATCGCATTATGCAAAATGTAGATTTACCACAGGGGATAAGTCGTCTTCCCAGTGCTGCTGCTCAAAGCAATCAAGCTATTCAATCCACATTACCTTTATTAGGGGGTTTGGCTGCCTTTTTAGTATTTGTCGTTATGGCAGTACAGTATAATTCCCTGATCGATCCTTTAGTTATCATGTTTACCCTACCCCTCGCTTTAGCTGGCGGAATTTGGGGTTTATTTCTTACCCAAACTGCGATCGGTGCGACAGTAATTGTCGGGGCGGTTTTATTAGTAGGTATTGTAGTCAACAATGCCATTATTATGGTAGAACTCGCCAATCAAATTCGCTCTAGAGATGGGGTTTCCCGTCGAACTGCCATTTTGCAAGCAGCACCCCAACGCCTGCGTCCGATTTTAATGACTACCATTACTACTGTAGTCGGAATGTTTCCCCTAGCACTTGGTTTGGGACAAGGGGGAGAGTTTTTGCAACCATTGGGAATTGTCGTTTTTTCTGGTTTGGCATTAGCAACGCTATTAACTTTATTTATTATTCCTTGCTTTTACTTGTTGTTACACGATTTGTTTGGTCGTTTGTCTAAATTACAGTTTTAAAGAGGGCGATCGCAAAAAAATTGGTTATGATAGCTATCAAAATAATTGTATTAAATCCAATATAGACATATAAAAAATGCGATCTAGATGCAGAAGAATTATGACAGCGTTATGCTGAATGTTTCTCGTTGAGAATTCTCAAATGTTAGTTACATTGTAATTGTTACTTATATTGTTCTATCTACATTTGAGTACAATAAAATCATCTATCAAACTTATTGACAATATTATTTTTTTTTGTTATGAGAAACACTTCCGTAGAAAAGCCGATTCTAGATCGGCTTTAAAACCTTGAAGAATCACAACAGTTACAGGTATTAAACTTTACTACTTTTTTAGCTACAAATAATAATGTTGGTGTTCCTAGCAAGAGTTTGTTAAACTTTGCTGGTTCTATTTCTGAAGAAGATCTCGAACTGATGTCACGTGCAATTGATGAAGAGTTTTTTATTTAGTTACTTCCTTTAAAAACTGCTCTAGGATTATAGGAGTTTCAGCATAACTTGAGAAAATATCTACTGCTTGCTCGTTAGTTAATCTTTGATTAAAAGCAAATTTTATTTTTTGTGTAACATATTTTTTAGCTTGTAATGAATCTTGCAGTATCATTTCGATAAACGAAATCACAAACTCCATTTCATATTTACCACGAAAAACTTGACACTGTTCGCAGTCAGTAAATTGAATAACTTTAGCCCTCAAGTCATCTTCTGAAATGCTAGATGCTTTAGGAAAAGTCTGCTTAATTTTGTCAAAATCGTAATTATTAGAGATTTGTTGTAGAGAAAAATTAATAAAATTTTTAGGTAGTTTATCGTCTAGATTAACTCCCGTTTGTTCTCCTCTATTATTGCGTTTATCAATTAAACAAGCATACCAAGCATTTAACAAAGTTGTGGCTTGATGAAATTCTTTCTGTCTTTCTCGATAAAGATTGAGGCAAACTTGAAATGACGGATCGCTAACTTCCGAGAATTGAAATTGATTAATCATAATTTCTTTGAAAACATTTTCTGAAACGTAAAAATTTTCAATGGAATAACAAGGAGTCTCAAAAATTTGTGGACTTTTATTTACCAAAGGCGAATTAAAATCGCGATCAATAAAAAATGCTTTCTTATATTTATTGTATTCTGGATGAATTGCAATAAGCTCTTGTACTTTTAATACCTTTTCTCTACCACCGCATTGAATAGGATGATATTTATCCGTATATTTCTTAATTCTTGGTATGTAGTAACCGTTGTCTTTACCCTCAAAAAAACAAAATAAACCATCTTTTCTTTTTTTAGTATGCAGTGCAAACTCTTGATAAGCAACTTGAGGTTTATCTCGGCTTGCTCTCAATTCATCTAAGTATGACATTAACTAAGCTGTAACTTTATTTTGAGATTGAATATATTCGTTTAAGCCCATAGCATAGAGATCTAACTCATTATCGAAGATAAATGGTGAATGAGTTACCGCCAAAAGAAAATCACATTTCTTGGAAGCTAAAATATCTGGCAATAATTTTTTCTGCCAAGGCATCGATAGTGATAATTCTGGTTCGTCGAATAAGACAATAAATTGTCGCTCATCTTCGGAAAGATAAATCTTTGAGAAAATTGAAATAATTTGTTTTTCTCCTGACGAAAGTTTATTCAATGCTAATGGTTCACTACTCTTATCTGACTTAATATAAATTTTGATATTACTTTCGTCATAAAATACTTGCTTACTAATGAGATAACCATTACACACTTCTTTAAATCTATTAATTGACTCATCAAGCTTTTTTTGTTTTTCGTATATTTCAACTAAAGTTTGAATAAAATAGAATAAAGAATTGTCAATGTTAGATACTTCTTTATTTAAAACAATTTCTCTAATCTTAGATTTTTCTGTATCAGAAATTTGATCGCCAACTCTAGCAAGAATAATATCAATATCAGTTTCACTAATTTTATCTATTATTTTTTTATTTGTATCTCCAAAACCTTTAACTAATTTACTTAATATTTCACTAGAGATTTTAGTAAAACCTTCTTTGAGTAAAGAATCTATACGTTTCTCAACAGTATCAAATCTTTTTTGGACATCATCCATCCCAAAATGAATTAAACGAGTATCTTCTTTATTTAAAGATAACTCTTCTTCGTCATAACCTAAGTTATGCAAATCTTCTTCCACTCTTCTAAATGTAGGGAAGTATAATATATTCTTTTTATTTAAGTTATTATCAATAATATTACTGCAATCAACAAGATAAGGAGATAATTCTATATTCTTCGGTCTTCTTTTTTTTCTTTTTTGGGTTATATAGCTATTTTTACCTTCGATTAATTCGATCTCATACTCATATTCATGTAAATCGTCAGCAATAAAATCCCGACCTGTAATAATTTTACGTTTTAAAAAATATTTTCTTTCATTTAAAAATTCTATGATTTTCTTTCGTTCAATAATAACAAGCTCGTCGTTAAATTCTATCTTTATTTTCTCAAATGGTAATTCACCAAGTTTAAAAAAATTTTTAGTAAGAGTATAATAAAATATATTTAATACTTGTGTTTTACCTACTCCATTTTCTCCGATAAGAATTTTTATATTCTCATCAAAGGGAATATGAACATCATCTTTTCCAAAAAGACCGTATACTGAAAAAGACTTTATGAAACTTTTTGTCATTTTTATTAATATTTTTTATCTAAATGTTTAAGTTGGGCAACTGACTATTGTTTAGTTCCGCTATAAAACACAAAATTACCATTTTCAGATTATATTTTTATCATCCTTTTCCAGCGACTCAACACATCTAATTTTATACAATTTAGCTTAAAATCAAGTTTACCTGTTAATAAAGTTAGACTGCTAATTTTATTTATTAACTATTAACTGCCACTGCAACTTGAATAGCTCGATTTACTGCTAAATCTTTATCTTTTAAAATAATATCTTCTGCCTGGGTACGTTGCGCCACTACTCCACAAACACAAGCAGCAGCAAAACCATAAACTGAACCCATTTTGAATAAAGTTCCTGCTTCCATTTCATAATTAAGAATGTTTAAATTACGATACTGTTGGGTAATACCAATCAACCAAGCTTGTAAATTAGGATTAGCTGAAGATTCTTGACGTTCTTGTCCTTCATAAAAAGTATCTACCGAAGCAGTAATACCAAGATGGTAAGGTAGGTTTAATTTTTGGGCAGTTTCTACTAAAGCGACAGTTAAAAAAGGATCTGCAACCGCAGGATATTCTAGCGGTGCAATATCATTCGCAGCACCTTGACGACATAACGCACCTTGACTAATTACAATACTTCCTACTTGTACATGAGGTTGAATTGAACCACAAGTACCAATACGAATAATTTGCTGAATACCAACCTGCACTAATTCGTTAACAACAATACTTAGAGAAGGCGCACCCATCCCACTGGTAGCAATTAAAACAGGTTTGCCATTGGGAAGATAACCAAGATAACTATTCAATCCCCGATAATCAGAAAGTAAACGACTATTTTGAAGAAAAGTTTCGGCAAGATAACGCGATCGCTCTGGTTCACCAGATAATAATGCTAGTTGTGGAAGATTGTTGCCTAAATCTTGTTTGCTAAAACCAATATGATAAAGTGTCATGTTGCTTCAGTTCTGACTATAAACTTAACTTAATGGGAATGCTCGGGAGATTTCTCCATGCTTAAAAGTCTTGAACAATTTTCCACTATAGTTGATTGCTGTCAGAATAGTCAGATTGGTAAACTTTTACCTACTGCTCTTTATGTTCATACTTGCGCTTTAAAAATTTTAAACCCAATCTTACAAGATTACGAATACGAGGCGAGGAAATTAGCTCAAGATCAAATTGAAGGTGCTACTTTAGTTAAATTTGGCACGGATAGACCCAAGATATCTTATTTATTTTATCCTGATTTTGATAGAGATCCTCATCCTTCTTTACTGAAAAGTATCATTGTCGATCTCATCAATCAAGAAGTTTCTCAACGTAACTATCACAATTCTGATAATCCTCCCATTTTGCATCGTAAAGAAACCTTTGTTCCTCAAGACTATCCTTTATACCAAGAATTTAAGGAATTAACCAAAGAAGAGGTTGCTTTAGGTTTATTAGATAATTCCCGTTACATTGGTACATTTCAAGAATGGCAGCGACTTCTCTTACAACAGGGTATAGATTTTGCTGGACATCATTTAGTTTGTCCGATTAATCCCTTATCTGGACAAAAAAGAACTTTCGCTATAGAAAGACACAAAGCTGCTTTACCTCGTAAAGATTTATCTCGTCCAGTGCGTTTAGCTTTAGAAGCTGGTTTATTTACCGAAGGAACTACTTTTTTTGATTACGGCTGCGGTTATGGTAGTGATGTCGAAAAGATACGCGATCGCGGTTATAGTAGTTATGGTTGGGATCCTTATTATTATCCCGAAAATTCTTTAACTTCGGCAGATATTGTTAATCTCGGCTACATAATTAATGTTGTTGAAGATTTAGCTGAAAGAAGAGAAGCTTTAGTAAATGCTTGGCAATTAACTAATCGTGTTTTAATTGTTTCGGCTCAAGTTTTAATTGATGATCGTCAGCGTGGTTTAGTTGCTTACGGCGATGGCATTATTACCAATCGCAATACTTTTCAAAAATATTTTCAACAGGAAGAATTAAAAATTTATATCGATCAAGTTTTAAAGGTTGATGCAATTCCTGCTAGTCTAGGAATTTATTTTGTTTTTAAAGATTCAAGTCAAGCAGAAGCTTTTCAGGCTTCACGTTTTTATTCTCGGGTAAATACTCCTAGAGTAGCAATCAAAGTTAGAAATTTTGAAGATTATCAGGAATTATTAACTCCTTTAATGGAATTTTTTGCCCAAAAAGGTCGTTTACCAGCTAAAAGAGAACTAGCTCAAGAAGAAGCAATTAAAGCCGAATTTGGAACTTATCACCGTGCTTTTAAATTGGTTTTACAAGCCACTAACGTAGATGAATGGGATGCTATTACAGAACAACGCCGTCACGATTTATTAATTTATCTTGCTTTAGCTAAGTTTAATAATCGTCCCAGTTCGCAAAAATTAGCTCCCGAACTTAGGGAAGATTTTAAATCTTTGTTCGGTAGTTATAAAGTTGCTTGTCTTTTTGCAGATCAACTTTTATTTAGCGTTGGTAATCTTAATAAAATTGCTTATTTATGTCACAATTCTTCCTACGGTAAAAAACTTAAAAATGCTTTAGTAATTCATGCAAGTACTTTGGGAAAACTAGAACCTTTATTACGTTTATATGAAGGTTGTGCTAGTCGTAATTTTAGTCGTTTTCAAGATGCTAACGTGATCAAGCTTTATTGCGATCAACCTAAAATAACTTATCTATTTTATCCCGACTTTGATACAGAAGCTTTTCCTGCTTTACACAGCACCATGGAAGTAAACCTAAGTACTTTAGAGATTGTTTATCGAGATTATTCGCGAAGAATTCCTCCTTTGAGATTAGAGCAAAAATCCGCTTTGGTTTCTCCAGATTATCCTCTTTATCAACAGTTTATTGAGGAACAACAACATAGTAATAATTAATTGAAAGGAAATAGGGAACAGGAAAAAAAATAGTGTTGGCTCATCATGGGATAGTAAATAGTGACAGGGTGAAGAGAAGACAGGAAGAAGAATTTTTCTTCAAATAATAAAGTTATTCTGCCAAGATCCAATGCTAATCTTCTAAAAGATCGAGCTATCTGTGTATATCTGCTCTAAACTGTGGATATTTTTTACCTATTACCTATTACCTGACCTCAACTTTAATGTAAGTATTCAACCGAATTTGGTATTAGTTGTGTAATTCAGGAATACAAATCAAAAAGACGTGGTAATTCTTAGTTAAAGCGATCGCAGAAGAAGCCAAAGGAGTTTCAAGTGCAGAGGAGAGAAAGTTGTTGTTAATTACCACAAGACTTACTTTAAGCAACAGGCTCGATTGCGACGGCTTTTCCATTATTCAGATAATACCATGTCAAGTTAAACCATTACAAGCAATTACGATTAAATTTTTTTGGCTAATTCTATCCACCCTGTAATACTTTTTTTAGTTGGTACTCCTAAAGAAGTAAATGTCCAAATATCTTGTTTATGTTGTGAACCATAACTAATATGAATTGGTCTTGCTTTGCCATAAAAATAAAGCGAGTCAAAAAGAAGTTTTGTTTTAAGTATCCATTCGATCAACTCATCACTAGGTAAATCAATAATCAGAAAATCGCAAGCAGCCCCTAATCTTTCACAATAATATTTACCTTTGGTATTTAATTCATGAGCCATGTGTTGATCGCGACTAGGATCGATCCGTCCATTTTTAATTCCTGTATCTGGATCTTTTTGATTAAGATATTTTTTCAAATCAGCAGAACAAAAGCCATAGGTTAATTTAAATCTTGTTTTGCCAAAATAATCAATTACTGGATCGATAATAAATGTATTAAGGTCACGAATAGCTTTAATACTGTCAGAATTTTGAGGTAGAGGAAAGATTTTGTCTTGGTATCTTTGATAAGTTTGACTACAGGTACAAAAATCTGCCAAAGTTAAATATTTTCCTACTTTTAGAGCTTGACTATCTTGAATCATTTAAAAAATTTTCCTTTTTAACTTAAATAATTCATTAGTTGGTTTAAAGCATCAGCGGTTCTAAAATATTGCACATTTGATTTTCTTACGGCTGAACAATCATCGAACAAAGAACAACTATCTTCATTCTGGCTTGAAAATAGGAAACAACGAACAAAAAATCATTGATAACCAATAACTGAAATGTCTTCCCTCAACCAATTTATTCAATGAGGAACAGCTTAATCTCGTATTGTTGTTCAAAAAACTTTATCTAAATTAGTGATTTACAAATTTTACCTGGGTACTTTAGGTCTAGAAGTTATTGATGAAGTCTTGATTGATTTATCAGTAAGATATCAGATTTGCTTCACTCAGTTGCAAATTACTCAATCACCTAACTTCAAGTATTCAAAAATTTATTGATTAATTTTATTCAGATGATTTCTAAATCGCTAAAAAGAACTGCTCTAGCTACAACTCTTTCTATATTAAGTTTAGGTGTCATTGAAACCAATCAAGCTCAAGCTGCTGCTTTATTTTTAGGTCAGTATGCTGATTTAACTCAAAGATTAGGAATCTATTTACTGGCTAATTTTCCTAATCAATTTTATGAATTTTCTTTAGACACACCAAAGCATGGACAATCTCAATTAAATTCTCAGAAAACAAACAAGACATTACCGAAAATACTTCCAACTAATCAAAATCTTCAAAATCATCAATTACTAGTGGAAGATGAAATTAGTCAAGAAAATTTAAATAATGATGAACAAATTACGGCTTTTTTACAATCTCACGGTATATCTCTTGATCTCAATGATAAAAACAGAACAGTTAATACCCCTATTCCATTGGTAGTTGCTATTCTTCTCTTAACTACGTCTCCTTTTATCTATTCGTTTGTTACTTTACTCAAAGATGCCAATCAAAATATTATTGAAGAGTTACAAGATAAATTTGGTCATCCTAAAGTTCCAGAAGGAACTGTTTTTCTTCACGATCGCTCTTTTAAAGAATTATTATCTTTAGCCCGAAAAGCAGAACGAGTTGATAGTGAAAAGTTTGGTAATCAAGAATTTTTGCTATTTCTTCAATTCAAAAAAGCTGGAGAAAAAGGAACTAAAGAAGAACAACAATTACATCATAGTGTTGAACTTTTAAGAGTTGCGATCGCAACAAAAAATAGTTTCCTCCGAGTTGAACAAACAGAGTTACGTTATCGCAGTACTAAACAACAAGAATTTTATCAATTTGTTTTAGATAATATTGGTGAAGAGCCAGACAACAACAAGTTTAAAGACAAAGTTAAAAAGAAACTTGCAGAAATTGTTCCTCTACTAAATACTGAAGAAGGAAGAGATGCTTTACAATCTTACCTTAAAGAAGTAAATATTATTTCTGAACATGAGTTTGGCTTAAAACTTTTTGCTTTATTCAAACAATATCAATTAGCCGACTTTACTCTTCTCAAAACTATCTCCGATCTGGTTAATCAATTGCAAGGATATGATTTATTAGGTTCCAAAAAATTAGTCATACTCATAATCGAAAACTATGAAGTTTTTGAAAAACTAGCTCCTATTATTGGAATTACTGGTGAAAATAAAGCACCAGAAGATTATGTTCCTATACTGCAATATATGGGTTTAATCAATCGCTATCAAGATTCTTATCTAAAATTTCAAGAGTTGATCAAAATTTTAAAACAATGGCAAAAACCCTATCATGTTCTTCAAACAATTAGAGCAGAATATACTAACGACCAATACAGAATTCCTCCAGAATTTACTCAAGAAATTCCAGGTTTAAACGTTTATAAAAAGTATGAAAAATATGTTGAATGAATTTAAAAACTAGTAACAAAAATTAAAATACAAGAGGCAGAAGTTAAAAAGCAAAAGGCAGAAAATTTACAATTTAATTACTTATTACTTATTACTTATTACTTATTACTTATTACTTATTACTTCCTGATAACCGGTGTACAGACGTAACATGTTGCGGTGAGACCCTGCGCCACCTGCGGGCGCAAAGGAACGCTCACCAAGACACGTCTGTACTGATAACTGGTAACTCTTTTACTCTCCACTCAACCATGCGATCGCACTTCTAATCCACTCTTCTATATTGTTATTTTTCAGTAATTGATTGTCTTGACTAAGAGCAGTAATTGCTTGTTCAATTTCTATAGGAGTGTAACCAAGGGCAAGTAAAGTCATTTCTAAATCTTCAATAATTTCGGATTTAACAGAAACAGAAGAAGTAGAGGTTGTAATTTCTATTCCTTTAATTTCTCGCCACTGAGCAAGTTTGGATTTTAATTCTAAAGCAATTCTTTCTGCAGTTTTTTTACCCACACCAGGAGTTTTACTTAATACGTTAATATTACTAGTAACAATTGCTCCAACTAAGTCAGAAAGTTCTAAAGTATCAATTAAAGCTAAAGCTAACTGTGCGCCAATACCACTAACGCTAATTAACTCCCGAAATAAATCTCTTTCTGCTAACGAAGAAAAACCATAAAGAGTGTGTCGATCTTCTTGAATTTGTTGATGAGTAAAGATTTGAATTATTTCTTGTTGTTGAACTGATAATTGGCGAGAAAAACGTTGGCAAATTTGCACTTCATAGCCTATATTATTAACTTCAATTACTAAAAAAAATCGATTATTTGGATTTTTAACTATTTCTATTATTTTTCCTTTGAGGTAACTAATCATTAGTGATTGAGTTGAAGTGATTTGTTAATTGTTGATTGAGATGAAAGACTGCCTTGGCTCGAAAATGATATTATACCGTTTCTCATCGTTGTGAGGCACAATCAACATGATTGAAAATTTAGAATTACGCTGTTAAATAGGTGGACTAATTCATAGTTATAAAACCAAAAAGTGTAGAGGAGAATAATAAAAGCTTTATTTTGTATTTAATTTTGCCCTGGTAGTTATAGCGGTACAACTAAAGATTAAAACATCATTATAGATCGTAGGGGCGATTGACCAATCGCCCTTAAAGGGTTTTTGTCCTAACCTAAATACGTAGTGCTATAATTGTAAAATTTTGTATTTTTTAAGAAAAGATTAAAATATTATTGAGAATAAGTAATGAAATGAAGCACTTTTCAGCCGTTGGAAATTTTGGTACGATCTAAAACCAGAAACAGCATGATAAGTTGGGGTTTTATTGTTTATTTTCAGAAACTTACCCGCAATAAAGTATTCAAAGCTAGATAAAATAGGAATTTATTCAAATAGAAATATTTTTAGTTTAAATAACTTAATTCTTGCTTATTGACTAAGTACAATTACAGGATTGACAATCAAGCTAATCAAAACTAAGGAGATAAAAATATCTTTGAGTAAAAAGTAAAAGGCAGGAGGCAGAAGAAGAAAATTAATTCGCTGTGTTCTATTCAACTGAAAATCGCAGTAACTAAGCTTTTGTAATCTTACGACCATCAAGACGACGAACGGCTACTACACTAGGTTTGGGCGGAGTATCAACAGTTTTGTCGGGCCAATTAGAACCGATTGGCACTTGACGAGTTTGAAGAAAGTTTTCCCCTGTAGTTGTCTTCATCGCAAAGGAGCGAGTTTCAGATTTTAAACCTTGCCGAATACCGTTAAATTCACCTGGATGTTGAGGTGCAAGGAACAAAGTCTTTTCATCTTCAGTTAACCAAAGACCACAGATTTCGCAATCCATCGGGCCGTAGGCAAATAGATAAGCTTCCCCTGCATTCCCACCAGAAGTAGGAAAATACCACACTGAATTGTTGCCAAACAAGCTTCGCAAATCAGACTGGCTGACAAAAGTGCCATCAGAGTTAACACGACTGACAATTTCTTGATTATGTTTATCAGTGGATATATCCGTTACCATCCAAAGATTATCTTGGCGGTCAAAGAGAAGATTATCGGGATTAGAAAAACCCAAACCTCCTTCGGCTGGTTCACCCCCTGTAGCAAACAATTCCCACTGAAAAGTCATAGCTGCGGGATCGTCATTATCTTCGGCTAATTTCATAATCCAGCCGTGTTCATAAGCAGATTCACCGTTAGGACCTTGGAAAATGTTTTGATTAGGACTACCATCACTATCACTAACAGAACCAGAGGTAAAAGCAATAAATAATATGCCTTCATTGTTAAGGTCGGCATCTTCAGGACGGGCAGTACAAGTTGCTCCTGCTGCACTAGCTGCAAAGTGAGCATCAATTAAAATAGCTCCTTGTAATTCTTCTTCATTATTACCTTGATATAAATCTGCTAAAGTCTGGTATTTTTGAGCAAAAGCTTGAGCAACAGAATCTTCTGTGACTGGGGTAAAACCACCATCGGGACGGTTAGGTAAAGGAATCATCCCTCCAGTGTGGACACTGGGCATTTCTGGATTAATTGGTGTATCTGGTTGAAGCGCAATCCAACTACCTGTACCATCGGGATTGAACTTAGCAGCGTAAAGGATTCCCTTTTCCATCAAACGCGAGTTTTCTTTGCTAGTAGTATCTTGAACCAGATCGGTACTAATGAACTTATAAAAATGACCACCTCGGCGATCGCATCCTGAATAAACTGCTAGATTTTTGCCAGCTACTGCGCGAAAGGCAAAGGCTTCATGACGATAACGACCCAACCAGGAATGTTTTGTTCCATAATCATTAGGATTAGCAGGATCGACTTCAACCGCCCAACCATATTTATTACCTTGATAACCAAAAACGTTACCTTGTCCAGATAAATCCTCAATTTCTCCTGCTTCTGTAACTAAACTAAAAGGTACGGTACTGGGAGGGAAGGAAGTACCATCGGCATAAACTGCTTCTGCTACCTCACCTTGAAAATTTTCCTCCGCACTAAAAACCGTACCCCAAGGAGTAGTGCCACCAGCACAATTTTGATGAGTCCCAATAATGCGATCGCTCAAACCATCTAGATAACCTTTTCCGCTAGACTTACGAAAGACGGCTGCTGCTGGTCCAGTTACTTTTAAATATTTGCCATCTTCAAGACCAGAAATACCAGTGATACGGCGATCGCTTTTACTATAGGTGCGTTCCCAAGTGCCATCGGATTTTTTACGAACGGAAATAATGGATAAACCAGCATCATATTGAGCAGCTTTAGAAATTTCGTAAATTTTACTCTTAAGAGGATCGTCATCGGGTAGAGAAAAAGCATCAATCTCACCCCCTGCTGCTGCCATCGCTTTCATCACTTCATCAAAGGGTAAAGACTTACCAATTACTGTTTGATAACCTTGTCGCCAAGGTTTAGCACTGATATATTCGTGATTAACAACTAAATAACCTTGATTGGGAGAAGTTTCGATCAGAGTAACGTAGTCATTGTTGTAACCAAAATGGTCTGATTCACCAATGCGATCGCCCCATGAGATTATGACTTGATAAGTGAAACCTTCTGGTAAAACAAGATCGTCAACCACTTCAAAAGTACTAAAGCTTTCTTTTTGTTCGGCAGCAGAAAGACCATAAATTTCTAGAGGCATTGCTCCTTTAATAGGTTCAAATATCTTACTAAGTGAATTTTTTGCTAAAGCAACACCACTTTGATGAGAAGGGGAAAATTCCTGTCCATTTTGTCCCATATTTTTGAAAGCAATCGAACCAACACCTGCACCCAAAAACATCAGAAAATGCCTACGTTTAATTCCCATAACCAGTTGCTTCTCTCTCTAGAATTTTTGCTCAACTCTTCCAGGTAAGATCGAGTTTCAATTCCCATCAAATCAGAAATAGATGGAATTGATCTACACCACCAAAGAATTTAGCGAGCAAAATTTAAGAACTGGTAATTGTCAAATTAAGATTGCACTTGCTTACAAAAAGCCAAAATATTTCAAACCTTCCAAAATTCCCCCTGCACAAACAGCTTCAGCTAAATAAAGAGAATTATTTTGATTAATTTCATACCACTGACGTAATTCTGATTTAGCATTACCAACAATAATGCCTTTTTCATCTCCTTTAAACAAAGCAATATCGTTGCCAGAGTCACCACAGGTAACAGTAGCTTCCGCAGCAACTTCCCATCTATTCCTCAAAAATTGAACAGCTAAACCTTTATCACCCTTAAGAGGAAGAATATCTAAATCTTGTGAACCACTGTAAACCAACTTAATTTTAAAACCTTGGGATAATAACTCGGTTTCTAAAGCAGATAATAACTCTTGCGCGTCCGATTCACTTAGATAATAACTAATTTTGAAAGGATTTTGCTCAGATTCAGGTTGAGGTTCGAGTTGAGGATATTGATTAGCTACTGCTGCTATTTCTTCTCGATGCCAACCATCAGAAAGTACCTCTGCCCATTCTAAATCGACTTCGGTTTGACTAGGATTAAAATAGATTTCTGTTCCTACGGCGGTAATTAAAGCATCTGGAAAAAGAAGAGGTTTTTCTTGTGCCAACTGCCTATAGAGATAAAGCGATCGCCCTGTAGCGTATACTATTTTAGTACCATATTGTTGACGATGTTGTTCTAGATGTTGATTGAGAAGCTCTAAAGCATAATCGTCACCTACTAAAGTATGGTCTAAATCTGTCACAAATAAAAATGGGTTCACTTTAATTTACTCCGCTTGCCAAATAAAAGCCCTAAACTTTAACACAATAGCAATCTTGAAAGCATTGTACCTCTAGCCATAGAAATAACCAAATCAAATACTTTACAACTGTTGCGAGACTTGATTAGCTAGAGAACGGTTGTTATAAAAAAACTCTGTTAATTAAAGAGGATTGACATTTTGGGTGTAGAACTTCGCAGTTATGTTTATTTAGACCGCTTACAACCACAACACGCTTCCTATATTGGGACAGTTGCCTTGGGATTTTTGCCTTTACCTGGGGATGCTTCTTTGTGGATTGAAATATCTCCTGGAATTGAAATAAATCGTATTACAGATGTAGCTTTGAAATCGGCAGTAGTACGTCCTGGAGTTCAATTTGTGGAAAGATTATATGGTTTGTTAGAAATTCATTCTAATAAACAGGGGGAAGTTAGAGCAGCAGGAAAAGCTATTTTACAAGCATTGGGAGTAAGTCAAAGAGATTGTCTCAAACCCAAAGTTGTTTCTAGTCAGATTATTCGCAATATCGATCCTTATCAAGCTCAATTAATTAATCGTAACCGTCGCGGACAATTATTATTAGCAGGACAAACCTTATATGTGTTAGAAGTACAACCTGCTGCTTATGCTGCTTTAGCTGCTAATGAAGCGGAAAAAGCTGCTTTAATTAATATTCTTCAAGTACAAGCAGTAGGTAGTTTTGGCAGATTGTATTTAGGCGGAGAAGAAAGAGATATTTTAGCAGGATCTGCTGCTGCTTTAGCTGCCATAGAAAATGTAGCTGGAAGAGAAACTTTTCTAGATGGAAGTAATGAATAAAATAAATTAATAGAAGTGATTAATTTAAGAAAATACCAACAAGATTCTGGTTATTTATTCATAAAATGTGAACCTTGAATTTGATTATCAGTTTGCTCTTACTGATTGAAAAATTTAGATATTTAAGTTGGTAATAGTTTTTGAACGAGGGATAATAGAAATCAGAATTAACTTTAGGTAAGTTCAATGGCAAATGTAGAACATTTAACCAAACTAAAACAAGGTTCGGTCAAATGGAGTGAATGGCTCGATCGCTATAGGCAGCAAACCATCCCAGATTTTCGTCAAGCTGATTTAAGTAGAACAAATTTAGTAGGAGTTGATTTAGCTCAGGCGAACTTAGTTAGTGCTAATCTTTGTCAGACTGATTTAACAGGAGCAAATTTAGCCCAAGCCAATTTACAATTAGCCGAATTAATTGACGCTAATTTATCGCAAGCTAATCTTAGTAATGCAGATTTACGTCAAGCTTATTTAATTGATGCGGATCTTACTGAAATAAATGCGATCGCAGCAGATTTTCGGGATGCAAATTGTCGTTGTGCCAACTTATATGATGCTAATTTAATTGGTACTTTGATGAGAAAAGTTAATCTTCATCACGCCAATTTAACAGCAGTAAAATTACATCGAAGTAATTTAAGTGAAGCTAATTTAGTTGAAGCC
Source organism: Stanieria sp. NIES-3757 (assembly GCA_002355455.1). NCBI lineage: Bacteria > Bacillati > Cyanobacteriota > Cyanophyceae > Pleurocapsales > Dermocarpellaceae > Stanieria > Stanieria sp. NIES-3757. The sequence continues at coordinate 826,375 of AP017375.1, read as the reverse complement.
AATTTAAATCAAGCCGAACTTATTCAGGCTAATTTATATGATGCTGAATTGGTGGGCGCATTTTTTTACCAAGCCAATCTTACCAAAGTTAATGCCATTAAAGTTCATGCTAGTAAAACTTATTGTTTTGCTGCTAATTTTAGTGAAGCTAAATTAAAAGAAAGTGATTTCCGTTGGGCAAATTTAGCTTATGCTAATCTCAGGAATGCAAATTTAATTGAAGCTAATTTAAGAGGAGCAAATTTAAGAGGAGTTAATCTGAAAGGAGCTAATTTAGAAGAAGCTAATTTAAGAGGAGTTAATCTTACTAAAGCAGATTTAAGAGGAGCAAATTTAAGAGGAGCTAATCTACAAGAAGCTCTATTTAAAAATACTAAATTACAAGGAACTATTATGCCTGATGGCACTAAACATTATTGAAAATAAGTAATAAGTAATAGGTTAAAAAGATAATTTATAAATTACCATTACTTTAATCAATTGATTTTAAATGTCTTTGAATTAATTCCTGTATTCCAAGTCCTCTTTCTCCTTGAGTAACCCAGTCTGCTTGTTGTTTTACTTCTGGTAAAGCATTGGCTACAGCTACTCCTAAACCAGAATATTTAAGTAAATCTAAATCATTTTCTGCATCACCTACTCCAATAACTTCTGATGTAGTTAAATTTAATTTATTCAAGGCTAATTCTAAGCCACTAGCTTTATTTATTCCCGTTGGTAAAATCATAATTGCTCGTTTATTTAAAATTATTTCCAAACATAAATTTAATTCGGCAATTGTCTCTCTAACTATCTCTTCATGAGGTTGCCAAGTAGCAATGATCGCTTCTCCTACGGCAATATTTTTAATATCTTTTTGTTGTAACCTTTCAATTAATTTGGTTGAGGCTGGTTGACATAATAAATGTGATGTTTGAGACTGGGGATGATATAAAACTGCCCCATTTTCAGCTACTACATAATCACAAATATTAACTTTTTCAAAAATCTCTTGCAAACTACTAATTCTTCTTCCAGTTACTAAAATAAATTTTTTTCCCGATTCTTTCCATCGATTAACAGCAGCTAAAGTTGCTAGATCGACTTTTCCTTCGGTGGCTAAAGTGCCGTCATAATCACTTGCGATCGCTAAATAAGTCATTTTTATCAAGATTAATTATTAAGCTAATTATTACTCAAAATTAAAATACAAAAGATTGCGAGCAATTGCGATCGCGTTTTTAATTACATCCTTGGGGGACTGTTTTTCAATAAAAAAAATGCAAAAAGAAAAGTAAAAACTCTTCCCTTTGCATTATGGTAATTGTAAATATATAAATTATGGTTAAAGTCTAACGACCAATACCTACATAACGGAAACCAGCATCTTGAACAGCTTGTCGGTCTAGGAAATTACGACCATCGATAATTAATGGTTGAATCATTACTTTTGCCATTTTGGTAAAGTCAAGTTTCAAAAATTCTTGCCAATCAGTTACTAAAACTAAAGCATCACAACCATCAGCTAACATTTCGGCGTTAGATTCAATAATTACGCCTGATAAACCGTGACTTAGACCAGATTGGGAAACAATAGGGTCATAAGCTTTGACTTTAGCACCAAGACGATTTAATTGCTCAATTAAATTTAAAGCGGGTGCGTCACGCATATCATCAGTATCGGGTTTGAAGGTTAAACCAAGCAACCCAACTGTTTTACCTTTGAGGATTTTTAATTCGTGCTGTAATTTTTCTAAGGTTACTAGACGCTGACGTTGGTTGACAGTAACGGCAGCTTTAAGTAATTCTGCATCATAACCATAATCATCCGCAGTATGAATTAAAGCAGAAACATCTTTGGGGAAACAAGAACCACCCCAGCCTAAACCGGCTTGAAGGAATTTGCTGCCAATTCGGGAATCTAAACCAATACCTTTAGCAACTTGGGTAACATCGGCACCAACGCGATCGCAGATATTAGCAACTTCATTAATAAAACTAATTTTAGTAGCCAGGAAAGAATTAGCAGCGTATTTAATCATTTCTGCTGAACTTAAATCAGTCACCACTACTGGTACGGGAGGTAAAGATTTATCTTCAGCAAAGGTGCGGTCTACGAGAGGTTGATATAATTCTTGCATCATTGCGATCGCTCTATTACTATTGCCACCGAGAACAATGCGATCGGGATTAAAAGTATCGTAGACGGCTGAACCTTCTCTTAAAAATTCTGGATTACTGACAACATCAAAGTTACCGCCAATATTTTCTTCAAGCGTACTAATACCACCACCAGCAGTAACCAAAGCTTTTTGTCTTTCAGCAATACCATCTAGTACAATCATTCTTACCCAGTCCCCAGAACCAATCGGTACGGTAGACTTATTGACAATGACTTTATAACCGCCATTGAGATGCGCGCCAATTCCTCTTGCTACTGCTTCCACATAACGAGTATCGCTTTCTCCTGTAGGCAGAGGTGGAGTCCCAACCGCAATAAATAAAATTTCACCGTGTTCTACCCCTTTAGCTAAATCAGAAGTAAATTGCAACTTTCCAGATTCAGAAGAGGATTTCATCAATTCTGATAATCCTGGTTCATAAATTGGAGATTGTCCTGCCTGCATTAATTTAACTTTTTCTTCGTTGTTATCAACACAGATGACATCATGTCCAATATGAGATAAACAAACTCCAGTAACTAAGCCAACATAGCCAGTACCAATAACACAAACACGCATAAATTTTATCCTCTTCTAATCGTTAGTTTTAGTGAATTTGCTAGTAAAAAATTAACTTAACTTTTGTACTTCTTGGCTTTCGATCCGATTGCGAAAGTCTTCTATAGTTAGTTTTAAGCCTTCTTGGAGGGGAATGGTTGGTTCCCAACCCAGCCAAGTTTTAGCACGAGTAATATCTGGTTGTCGCTGTTGAGGATCGTCTTGAGGTAGTGGTTTATAGACCAACTCGGCATCAGGATTGACCATAGTTTGAATAGTTTTAGCCAATTCTAAAATAGTATATTCTCCAGGATTACCGATATTAACTGGTCCAATATATTCATTGTTCATCAAGCGCATCAGTCCTTCTACTAAGTCGGAGACATAGCAAAAACTGCGAGTTTGCGAACCATCACCATAAATTGTTAAGGGTGTTCCGCGTAAAGCCTGAACCACAAAATTACTGACTACACGACCATCATTTTCCAACATTCGCGGTCCATAGGTATTAAAAATACGTGCTACGCGAATATCAACGTTATTTTGTCGATAGTAATCAAAAGCCAGAGTTTCTGCTACTCTTTTCCCTTCGTCATAGCAACTACGAATACCAATACAATTGACGTTACCGCGATATTCTTCGGGTTGGGGATGTACGTCTGGATCACCGTAGACTTCTGAAGTAGAAGCAAGTAAAAACCTTGCCTTGACTCGTTTAGCTAATCCCAACATATTCAAAGTTCCCATGACATTAGTTTTAATTGTTTTCACGGGATTGTATTGATAATGAACTGGAGAAGCTGGACAAGCGAGATGATAAATTTGGTCTACTTCAAGACGAATAGGTTCAGTGATATCATGACGGATCAATTCAAAATAAGGATTATCTAGCCATTTAAGGATATTACGCTTGTGACCAGTGTAAAAATTATCAAGACAGACAACTTCATGTCCTTGTACCATCAAGCGATCGATTAAATGGGAACCGATAAAACCAGCACCACCAGTTACTAATACTCTCATTTAGCTGACTCGAAATAATTTTAAAGTCAATCTTAAACTATGTTTGATTGTTATGATGTCTAATATGACCTACTTCCAAACAAGTTCTTGTAAATTTGCTAGTCAGTTTTATCAAATTTTTGTAAAGATTTTGAAAAATCATTAACTAAAAACGCTACAACTTCTCAAAAAGTTTACTAATTCAGTGGTAGATATTCGTATAGAGTGGTTCTTTGTTGATAGGGACGATTAAGAGATTTTACTGCTTCTTGTAAAGTTTCTACTGACATAGAAGTACCACCTTGCGCTCCTGCCATGGTAGTAATATGTTCTTCCATTAAGGTGCCACCAATATCATTACAACCCCAAGTTAATGCTTCAGTTGCTCCTGCTAAATTGAGTTTTACCCAGCTTGGTTGATGATTGGGTATCCAATTGCCGAGAAAAATGCGGGCAACGGCAGTAAGATGTAAAGTATCCGATAAACTAGGTTGATCTCTGCCAACTCGATGGCGGAGTGGTTTGGGTGCTTCTTGTCCCACAAAAGGCAGAATAATAAATTCTGTAATTCTGGCAGGATAATTGTTTTCAATAGCAGTTTGTTGTAGCGATCGCAATTTAGCTAAATGCGCTATCTGTTGTACTGGTGTTTCAATGTGACCAGATAACATGGTACTGGTAGTAGGCATTCCTAATCGATGAGCGGTACTAATTATTTCTAACCAGGTAGCAGTATTAATTTTTTCAGGACAAATAATTTTTCTGACGGCATCATCTAAAACTTCGGCAGCAGTACCAGGCATTGAACCTACTCCAGTATCTTGTAAAGCCAGAATTACTTCTTCATAACTGATACCATCTTCACGAGCAATAAACTCTACTTCTTGTGGAGAAAAAGCATGGAGATGAAGTTGAGGAAATTCTTGTTTAATAGTTGCCACCAAACGCAAGTAATAATTTAAAGAAGTACCATTTAATTTTGCCTGGGGGTTAAGTCCTCCCTGCATACATATTTCTGTAGCATCTTTTTGAACTGCTTCGGCTGCTTTTGCTATGATTTGCTCACTATTAAGCCAAAATGCTCCCTCTTGATCAGCATCACGACGAAAGGCACAAAAGCTACAATGTTGCTCGCAGATGTTTGTGAAGTTAATATTGCGGTTGATCACGTAAGTTACTGTATCACCTACGTGTTTCTGTCTTAGATTGTCTGCGGTTTGTTTAATTTGCGCAATTGCTTTTGGGTTTTTTTGCTGAAGTAAGGTTAAGGCTTCGGTTTCTGATAAGTCTTCACCTCTATCTGCTTTGTCTAAAATAGCCTCGACAATTTTTAAGTTATTAGTTTGGCAAATCACTGGAAGAAATTAATGAAAATTAAGTATATTTCTTTTTCTTTAGTAATTATTGTAGTTGGTATTTTATTTTCTTTGTTTTTACAAGGACAAATTGCTGATGGGGTTTATTTTAGTGGTGATGGTGGTTTAAAAGCTTTACTTGCACAACAGTTAGCTGAAGGAAAATTTCGATTCGATTTAATTCCTCCCCAAGAAGTTTGGATACAGAATCTTTGGCGTGATGGTTTGTATCCTTATCAAGAACCGTTTGTTTATGATGTTGATAATAAATACTATATTACTTTTCCCTACACTTTTCCTTTAGTAACTGCTCCTTTTTATGCTTTATTTGGATATCGAGGTTTATATTTAATTCCTTTAGTATCAACTTGGATCATTTGGTTTAATTTTGCTTGGGTTTGTCGTCAATTAAAGTTAAATGATTTAATTACCTCTTTGGGATTATTTGCTTTAATTTTTACTAGTTATTTAACTATTTATAGTGCTATGTACTGGGAGCATACTTTAGCAGTTGCTCTTAGTTTTACTGGCATGAGTATTTTTTTAATTAAGAGTTATCCTCAAGGAATTTCTGTCAAGAATGCTTTGATTAGTGGGTGTTTAATTGGTTTGTCAGTTTGGTTTCGACCAGAATTTCTTTGTCTAGTTGGCTTGTTAACTAGTTTAGTGATTCTAGCTACTCTTACTGTTTTATTTAAAGAAAAAGTAACTTTTTTAAAAGAGATTAATTATTTGAGTCAGCATAAAATATTTTTTCTAGGAAGTATGTTCCTGACAGTAGGAACTTTTTTTGTGACCAATAAATTAATTTACAATCATGCGCTTGGTATTCATGGAATTCAAGCAGTAGAAAAAGTTGCTTTTCAAGAAAAATTATTAGGAGCTTGGCAAAATTTCCAAGGACTAAGCTTGGCTTTAGCTGATTATTTACCAATTATTTATTTGCCTCTGCTTTATTTAGTAATTTATTTGTTGCAAAAATGCCGAACTAATATTTATTTAAGAGCCATATTAATAAGTGGAACTGTTATTTTATTAATAACTGGATTGGGATTTTTATTCATAACAGGTCAAGTAGGGACAATTAAAAATGTTGTTAAGGGTTTATTCCCTCAGTTGGTTTTAGGTCTGATTAGCATTTATCTTTTAAAAGATGTAAAAATTAAATTTAATCTACAATTAACAATTGCTTATTTATTCTGCCTAGGTTTTATCGTAGGGGTAGCTCTTTTAGTTCCTGTAGGTACTGCTGGTTTAATTGCAGGAGGTAAGCAATGGGGTCCTAGATTTTTAATGATTTTAACACCAATTATTACTTTAATAACCGCGATCGCTTTAAATAATTTCATCAATTATAGTCAAGGCTTAACTAAATACTCTATCTTTGTTTTACTAGGAATTTTAATGATTTGGGGAATACATCAAAATATTTATCAAGCGACTTTAGTTTTACAGAAAAACAATCAAGCCACAGCAGCAGCAGTTGATTTTTTACAAAAAGACAGTCACAAGTTTGTAGCGATTTCTCATCAATTTGTCGGACAAGCTTTAGAACCTGCCGTTAATGGAAATAAAATCTTTTTTAGAGTTGATGAGCAAGCAAATTTAATTAAATTAGGTCAAGCTTTAACTACGAAACAACAGCGAGAATTTATTTATATTTGTTATCCAAATCGAGCTTGTGATTTACCCAAGTTAAATCCTGAAAATTTATTTTTTAATCAGGACAATAATCAATATAAGCTTCAATTTTTAGACTTAGTAAAATTTGGGAAATATCCGATTTATCAAGTAGAAATTGACCTGATTAATTAGTGCTTTTGAAGTAGTAATTAATATTAATTTTGCAATTAAAAATCTAATACCAATTTGAACAAAGAATGCAAAATCAGATGAGAATAGTAAAGAATTTCGATCAAAAGACAGCAACATCTTCTGAATTTATCTACAGATGCGATCGCATGACTTGAATTTGTCGTTACAGCAGAGGAAAACCCACCTGGTTTACCCATGGGATAAAATTATTAAAGTATGTCAAGTTTTAAAGATTGTGGTTCTCCCATCCACGAAGCGTAATCAGTATGATCTTTCAAATCATCTCCCGTTAGAGGATGAATCAAAATAGTCAGCCCTTTTCTATTTAAAGCCAGCCAAGATAGTAAATCTGTATATTCATTACGACCGAAAGCAAGCTGACAACTCCAACTCGGATGAGGTCCAATAGCTCGATGGTGCATTCGACCGACAGTTACTTGAAATAGCTTGCCTGCTTCTTCACATAAAGCCTTGGCTTGCTCGACGGTTGCCTCATCGAAGTAGATGTGGGCATGATAACCCTTAATTAAACTAAGATTCTGAAATTCCATTTTGATTTTAATTTCTTCGTTCTGTTCTTTTTAATTGCTTCAGGGAGCTAACCTTTGAATTTCCCAACTTGATTCAGCATTTAAGCGAGAATATAAAAAGCGATCGTGTAATCGATTAGGTCTACCTTGCCAAAATTCAAAACTATTAGGCACAACTCGATAACCACCCCAAGCTGAAGGTAGAGGTATTTCTCGGTCGTGAAACTTGCGTTTGATCTCATCAAATTTCATCTCCAGCATTTGGCGAGAAGAGATTACTGTACTTTGTTGCGAACACCAAGCTCCAATTTGACTCCCTCTGGGACGGGTAGCAAAATATTTTAAGGATTCAGCCGTAGAAATTTTCGCAGCAGTTCCAGAAATTTGTACCTGACGTTCTAAGGCAATCCAGAAAAATAACAATGATACTTGGGGATTTGATTCGATTTGGTGAGCTTTTTTGCTTTCATAGTTGGTAAAAAAAACAAATCCCTGACGGTCAAAATATTTCAACAACACCATGCGTTGGGAGGGATAACCTGAAGCTGTTGCTGTTGCTAAACACATGGCATTTGGTTCTGGTAAATTGACAGTACAAGCTTGTTGAAACCAAAGTTCAAATTGTTGAAAAGGGTCTTGAGCTAGTTGTTCGCGTCTTAAACCTTCTCGAAGATATTCTTCCCTAAAATCGCTGATATCCATAGTCTGACATTAAATCTGTCAAATTATGATAAACGCTTCTTCTGGGAAATACTTCAATGTTTTTTACTGTTTTAGTTCTTAGCTCTTAGCTAAAATTTTAATTCCAATCAAGCTATTGGTAGCATTTTTTTTTCTATTCCATATTAATTTGTTTCGAGCAACTTGGCTCCGTCAAAATTGTTATAGTCGTGATTAGATTTAACCTCCTGGTAATTTACTAAAGCATTAGCCAAGACTTGCTCAATGCGATCGCAAAAGATAAACTCCATTTGTTGTTTAATATCTGCTGGAATATCAAGCAAGTCTTTTTCATTGTGTCGAGGTAATAAAACCCGTTTAATACCAATGCGATGAGCAGCTAAAACTTTTTCTCGTACACCACCAATCGGTAATACTTCTCCACTAAGATTAATTTCTCCTGTCATAGCAGTATCATTGCGGACTGAATGGTGCATTAAGAGAGACGCGATCGCTGTAACCATGGTTACTCCCGCAGATGGGCCATCTTTGGGAATTGCCCCCGCAGGGACATGAATGTGCAAACCATTATCTTTAAAGATATTAGAGTCAATCCCTAATGATTCAGCTTGCGACCATACATAGGAACGTGCAATTTCCGCCGATTCTTGCATTACTTCTCCCAATTGACCTGTGAGAATCAGGTCTTCTCCTTGGGGTAATAATACGGCTTCAATAAATAAAATTTCTCCTCCTTGTATTGTCCAAGCAAGACCAGTAGCGACACCAGGCTTACTATCTGGGCGAATTTCTTCCCTCAGATATTGTCTGACACCCAACAATTCTTCTAGTTGTTCGGGATGAATTAGCTGAGAATGAGTTTTACCAGTGGCATAGTTTACGGCAACTTTACGGCAAATATTACCTAGTTGTTGTTCTAGTTTTCTCACTCCTGCCTCGTAGGTATAATATTCGATAATTAGCCTAAGCGTTGATTCAGGAATTTGTAGGGCATCATCTGGTAGTCCAGCTTTATGAATTTGTCGTGGCAGCAAATATTTTTGAGCAATGTTGATTTTTTCTTGAGGTGAATAACCAGATAGTTCGATAATTTCTAAACGATCTAGTAGGGGTGGAGGAACATGAGATAGATCGTTAGCAGTGCCAATAAATAGGACTTGGGCAAGATCGAAATCTAAATCTAAATATAAATCACGGAAACTATGATTCTGTTGTGGATCGAGAATTTCTAATAACACGGAGGCAGGATCGCCACGATAATCCATTCCTACTTTATCCAACTCGTCCAACATAATAACGGGATTTTTAACCGCTGCTCGATGTAAAGCTTGAATAATACGACCAGGCATTGCACCAATATAAGTACGACGATGACCCCGTAATTCTGCTTCATCCCTCAAACCACCCAAACTAATGCGTTCAAATGGTCTGCCCAAAGTTCGTGCGATTGATTGACCTAGACTAGTTTTACCTACTCCTGGAGGGCCTGCAAAACAAATTACCGTACCAACTGTATAAGACTGAGGAATTGTACTTGCTGAGGTTGATGCTAATTGCTGTTGAGCTAGTTTTTTCAGTTTGAAAGTAGCTAAATGTTCGATAATTCTTTCTTTAACTTGATCTAAACCATAATGATCTTCATCTAAAATTTTTCTGGCATTATCCAGATCGAGATTATCTTCTATCTGTTGGTGCCAAGGTATTTCTAATAACCAATCGAGATAAGTGCGAATTACACCTCCTTCTGCGGATGCACTGGTAACTCTTTCTAGACGACTGAGTTCTCGTTTAGCTTGTTTTTCTACCACTTCTGGTAATGCTGCTGCTTCCAAACGCGATCGCAATTCAGCAGCTTCTTGTTTATCTGGATCTGTTTCCCCTAATTCTTCCTGAATTTTTTTAAGTTGCTGGCGTAAGAAGAATTGTTTTTGTTGCTGATCGATTTCTTTTTTTGTCTCTCCTAAAATTTCTCCTCTTAATTTTTGAACTTCAAGTTCTTTTTGTAAATCTGTTAAAATTTGGCGCAATAGTTTTTCCAGACTTTCTTCTTCTAAAAGCTTTTGGGTAGTTGCAACATCTTGTTGAAGCAATAAAGAGGTTTGATATGCTAACTGGGCTGGATCTTTACTATCTAATAAAAATCCCAGTAGTTCGTCAGGAAATCGTGGATTTATAGCTGCTGCTTCTGTCCAAAGTAATTTAATTGCTTGAGTTAAAGCTTCAAGAGTGTGTTCATCTGTCACCGTAGCCAAAGCTTCTTTTGCACTCAAGGAAGGCAGTTTTGTAAATTTAACAGTATAAGTAGGATGAGTCTGTACTAATTTTAAGATTTCGACTCTTTCTAAACCTTCAACAATTAGTTGGATTAGACCCGTTGGTAAGCGATTTATTTTATGGATAACTGCTAATGTTGCTATGGGATAAATTTCTTCAAGGCTTTCAATTTCTGAGAATTGAGGTTCAGAAGTTTTATTATCGTTAAATATTTTTGGTGCTGTTTCTGAACTCGACAAGTTTTGTAGAGTTTGAGGACGAATGGCAGCTATAATTAACTGCCTGCTTTCTGTTAGCATGGTAGACTCTACAACTGCTACAGAGCGTGGTTTTCCTGCCACTACTGGTAAAGTGATTCCAGGTAATAAAACAACATCCCTTAAGGGAAGCAATAAGTTAGTTTCTAATTTATTTTGTCTGTTTAATAGTAGAGAAGCGACATAGGACATATCCCCTCCAATTACTAATAAAATTTTTTTATATTGGGAGACTATACAGTCAATCAACTTTAAGCTTTTGGCTATTAGTTCTAATTTTACCTGGTATTAGTTCTTCCCGTGTGGATACCGCGATCGCGATGTTTGAATTGTTTTGTAGGAGCGTAAAGAGATTTAGGTGGACGTTGTTTAACGGTCTGCTTTGTTTGTACTGGTCGAAAAGTTTTCATAACTACCTCCTTTTGAGCAAGAGGTTCCATTTCTATTATCGCAAATTTTAATAAGATAAAGTTAAAATTTATGGCAAATTATTGATAGAAACTATAGCATTTCTCATATTGGTAAGGTACACCAGTTATCAGGAAGTAAAAAGTAAAAAGTTTTTAATAATTTATGAAATAAAAAAATAATGCTACAAATAATTAATTTGATTTGAGTTAAATTTCCAGCTAACAGCTAACAGCTAAAAATTAAAAACAATTGACAAAGAGCCTACTACCTTAACTTGTCACAGATAGTTTCTACCCTTCTTGAATCAAAGTAGCATAAGTATCGGCTGGGCGATCGCCATAAGGATCGCTTACTAATCTTTCGCTACCGTCGGTAAAATCAATACTGAATAGACCAAATCGGGGTGTATAAGAACCCCATTCATAGTTATCAGTCAAAGACCAATAAAAATAACCAATTAGAGGGACTCCCGCTTGTTGCAGCCTTTTGACTTGCTCAATATGCGCTGTGAGAAATTGACTACGGTTGAGTTTATCATAACGAACAGTAGAAATACGATTGTTGCGAGAACGACGCAATGCCATTCCGTTTTCGGCAATCAAAATCGGTCGCTGGAATTCTTCAGCATAAGTTTGACAAAAGAAGAATAAACCTTCTGGTAGATGTCGCCAGTCCCACCATTTACTGGAAATACTACTCATTAACCAGCCACGAAAATCTTGACCGAGTTCGAGGTCGGTAAAATTGGGCAAACGCAGACTATGAGCAAAGAAAGGGTCATAATAATCTAAGGCTAAATAATCGAAAATGCGATCGCGAGGAGACTCTTTTAAGGTGATTAATAAATCTTCTACTGCTTTTGCTTTAAACCACCGACGACCTAACCAATTAACACTTTTCTCCAACACTCTTCCCAAACGATAAGCTAAATCGCGATTAAAAATTATATTGTGTTGAGATAGAGTTTTTTCCCATTGATTGGCTTGTTGGTTAATATAATCTTCGATTTCAGAGTCTGCCACCTGTTTTTCACCAGAAACTAATAAATCCCAAATTACTTTTTCCGACCAATAGAGATCGCTACAATAGGTATTGAAAGAAACATGAGGAGTTAACCAACCCTCTCGCTCGTAAAGGTCGTGAATTAGGTTGTATGCTCGAATATGAGCGCAGAGTAAATTGTTGTAAGCCCGTAATGCCGATGCCACTCCTCGACTATTACTAGGAAAATCTCCTTTCAGATAGGTATTGGTTACCAAAATATTGGGTTCGTTGATCGTGATATACCAGCGAATTGGTGGCAGTTGATAAATATCAATTAAACGACGATTGATATGAGTAACGGTGGTGGTTACGAAAGTAAGATAAACTTCTACAGTTTGAGCATCAAGCCAAGCATCGGTTCCCAGCCACGCAGGATGAGTAAAATGATGTAGAGTAACTAGAGGTTCTAAACCACAGCGAAGACAAGCAGCCAAGCGATCGCTATAATCATTTAAAACTTGGTAGTCAAACTCTGGAGGATGAGTTACTTCCATTTGATAACTAGGTTGAACTCTTGCCCATTCAATACTCAAACGAAAAGAATTGAGTCCTATAGATTGACAGAGTTTAAAATCAGCTTCGTAACGAGTCCAAAATTCGACCGCCTTCCCAGTGCGTTCGACTCGATTTTGCCGTTCCCACAATACCCAATTATTGCAAGGTTGACCAGCATCATTGTATCCCCCTTCGTGTTGGTAACCAGAAGTAGACACTCCCCAAAGAAATGGTTCAACGGGAGTTAGATTGTGATTAATTGACATTCGCTTGCGTAGGTTGAAGTTCTTGTGTGTCTGCTTGCCAATGTTCTAAAATATGTTGTGCGATCGCTATAGCAGCATTAGGTCTACCTAAGCGTTGTGCTTCTCGTTTCATGGCAGCAAGTCGCTCTGGATTGTTCAGCAAATAGCTGATAGCAGGAGCAACCATTTCCAATAATCGTAATTGTATTCCTGCCCCCGCAGCCTCTATTACATCGGCGTTCTGCTCTTCTTGTCCTGGAATCGGATCGACTATTACCATGGGCTTCCCACGAGCTAAAATCTCACTGGTAATTAGTCCACCTGCCTTAGTAATAATGAGATCGGACGCTACAATTAAATCGTCAACATAGTCGATCTGTCCCAGTTTTAGTACGTTCACTTGTGCGGTGCTATCAATATTTTCTAAAGCTTCTAAAAGAGATTCATTGCGTCCGGCAGCGATGACTAAGGTTTGAAAACAGTCATAAGCGAGTAAATCTTCGACTAAGCGACAGACTCGTTTGGGATTGAGTCCACCACCCATCAATGTCAAAATAATTCCTTCATTAGGTAAATCTAACTGCGCCCGCGCTGCTGCGGTTGATTTTTCTCGACTAACTTCTAAACTAATGGGAATACCCGTCACATGAAGTAGAGAATCTTCAATTCCTCGTTGGCGCAGAAAATTACGACTCAAATCGTTGGGTAAGAAATAACCGCTAACTCCGTAATTAATCCAAGAACTATGAGCGATCGCATCAGTAATCACTACATATTGAGGTCTACCCGTTTGTTGTTGATGGTCTAACAATTGTAATAATCGACTGGGAATTTGCTGGACGCAGACAATTACATCTGGCTCAAAATCTTCTAGGAGAAATTCAAGTTGCTTGAAAAAGGGGCGTTCTAGCCTCGCCCAAATAACATTATTGTCTAAAGATTTTTCCAATGCACCAATATCAGTGCCTTCGTAATAGGCTCGATAAAGCTGAGGCATTCGTTCGCTCAACTGTGCGTATGCTTCTGTAACAATTCGCCGATAAATAGGGCTAGCATGGGCGAGGGCATCTTCACAGCGTACCTCTACTTCCTCAAATTGAACAAAAGCATTTTCCAAAGCCTTTGCAGCACTAATATGACCAGAACCTAACGAGGAATAAAGAATTAAAACTTTTGTCATCCTGAAAATAAGAGCCTACAGCGAACAGGAATAAAGACAGATACTTTATTATACAGTTGTCGATTTGGATTCTGGTTCGAGTAGTTTAGTTTTGGCGAACTTTATTCAGTTTTGAGTCGCTTACCCGTAAAACCGTCAATCTCTCCAGCGATCGCATTAACTTCAAAACCAATCAATCTTCTTTAATGTACCAATTATTCAACTTTCAGGAGCGATCGCTGCTATTGAAAGTATGCCTGACCTATTTCGCTAGTTATCTTTCTTCGATCCTCTTTGTCATTATGTGGCAATTAATCGTAGCCTAATTCTCAAAGGTGTAGATTTAGGCGAAATTTGGCAAGATGCGATCGCTTTTTTAATCTTTGTCTTTGTCTTGTTAATGATCAGTATTAAACGCTTTCGTTCTCAGCTTAATTAAATTTATTTTTTTTATTTTAAGCATTGCCATCACTACATCAGAGGATACTTTCTTAAAAAATTGATAGTTTTAATAATATCTAATAAGTAATATTCGATCGTTTCTATAGAATAGTTGGTTGGTAAGGCTGATTGAAATTTGCTCAATCTGTAGTTCGGTAAGTTAGCTTTGATAAACGATCGAGTTGAAGAATCTTTCCAAAAATCATCTGTACTTAGATCGGCAACTATTTGTCGTAATGACTGGGGAGTAAGTCCACTACCTTCGATTTTTAATTTAAAGTTGTCAACAACGATTTTCCAATCTTTTTGAACCTGAATTCCATACTTTAGCGTATGGTTGATTTGTCCACCAGCAAAAGTCCACCAGAGAAATCGTTCTGGTTCAATACTGATATTAAGTTGCGAATGATTTAGAATTAAACTCATTTTTTGTCTCCACTCATCGAGAAATGTCTGTGCTTTCTCGTCTATATAAGGAATGCGATTGCGTTTTAAAAGTAATTCTTTAATTTGTTGAGAAATTTCAAAGCTGAGTAGTTGGGGAATAAAACCACCCCAGGTAGGTTGTTTGCCACGAGGGGCAGGTATTACCTTGACTGTTCTATCTTCGTGGTTGATGTAATTTACTACCCAGGCTTTCCCACTTAGAAGAAACGAACTCATTTCTTCTACTAGTTTATCGACGAAGTTTTGTTCGAGTGAGCCGATAACGTAACCTGCTTCGGTTGAGACTTTGTAGAGTTGGGGGCTACTGAAAACGGCATAGATTTCCATAAAATTACGACGACCAAAGGTTTTTTCGGTTTTGTCTCCTATCAAAAGCAATCCTTGTGAGAGAAATAGAAAGTTTTCTTTTATCATGTAAGCAATTAATTGCTCGAATTCACTGCGATCTATTCCTGAAAAATCTGAAACAACAGATAACTGCTGCCAGCATTGTTCTGTACTAATTGCTCCAAATTGAAGGGTAAGGGCTAAGATTTGATGGACTAATACAGACCAAACTCGATTGTTATTGGGAACTGATTCCACCCAGCCTTGCTTGGCAAGTTCGACTAGAGCGATCGCCTGAAGAACTGTTTCTGCATCCTCACAAAAAAAGGTGGTGTTGGCTCTTTGTCCTTTTCTTCTGCCCGTTCGTCCCAAACGCTGTAGAAATGAGGAAACAGTAGAAGGAGCGTTGGCTTGTAAAACTAAATCAAGATCGCCTACATCAATTCCTAATTCTAGGGTTGAGGTGCAGACAATGCTGGTATTGCTACCGCGATGGAAACGTTCTTCGGCAGTGGTTCTTTCTTCTGCTGATACGGAACTATGATGCACAAATACGTCGATGCCCTTATGCTGCATTTGTTCGGCAATTTTTTCCGCTAGAGAACGACTTTGGCAGAAAAACAGACTTTTTTGCCCTTGAGCCATTTGACTGGCTTGTTGGGCGATCGCTCTAGTGGTTTCTTGATAATAAATGCGGAGGTCTTTTTTAGAAGGAACGTGAGGCGGATCGATAACACAGCCTTCTCTTTGAGATGTTCCCTGTAACCATTGCAGAATATCTTGAGGATTGCCTACTGTTGCGCTTAAGCCGATACGCTGCACATCATTTTTGGTAAAACAAAATAACCTTTCCAAGACAGAAATTAAATGAGTACCGCGATCGCTACCTGCCAAAGCATGAATTTCATCAACTACTACCGCCCGAAGATCCCCAAATAATTTTTCATGAGGAATTTTAGAAGATAGCAGCATTACTTCTAATGACTCTGGAGTAGTCATCAAAATATGGACTGGTTCTTTGATAAAAGCTTTTTTCTCCGATGCTTTGATATCTCCATGCCAAACGAAGCGTCGTAGTCCCACCATTTCGCTGTAGGTTTTTAATCTTTCAGCTTGGTTGTTGAGCAAGGCTTTGATGGGTGCAACATAAATAGCTCCTATGGTTTGAGGTTCTCGTTCGATTAAATTAGCTAAAACAGGAAAAATCGAGGCTTCTGTCTTTCCTCCAGCAGTAGGAGCAAGAATAATCGCATTTTTGCCATCTAGCAGTGCGTGAGATGATAGTTCTTGAACTGGACGTAAAGACGACCAGCCAAGGCGGGAGACAATGGCTTGTTGTAAGCGGGGTGGAAAACGAGCAAAGGCAGATGTCATCGTTAAGTTTAAAGTCCGAAGTCTTTTTGAAGTCTGAAGTCTAAAGTTTTTTTGTGCTTCAGAATTTTGATTACAAGCCCGAATCTCTGTATTACTCACTTGAAACTTTAATAGTTAGAATTCTACGGCTGCATAGCCTTTAGTGTCTTCTGGTTCTGATTCAAAGTAGTTTTTTGCTTGAGTAATGCTTTGTTCGTGAATATTTAAGTCTTGGGGTTTAAATTCTTTTAGTTGAGAAGGATCGAAGTCTTGGTTTTGATGAGCCAGATCGAGAATATTAACAAACTCTCGTAAAAATTGACGGGGAACAACACCTACATCACCTTTGAAACCAGTAGTTACTTTATCTATAAGTTGTTGAATAAATTTAGAATTAATTTTATTTGTCGCTGTTACAGTAGAGTCAGTAGGATATGTATCCCTTAACTTAAGAGCAACTTCTTTTAACCGTTCTCGATCAAAAGGCTTTAATTCTAATTGAGGTTGACGGAGATTGACAAAACCCTCGTAAGTAGAAAATTTGATGCGATCGTGTAAGGGGGCTAATCCAGCAATTCCTCTTTGAGTGTCAAAAAACTCTGGTGTTCCCGTAAAGATCCAAAGTAGCCCCTGATAGCGATCTGCTGCGTCACAGATTTGACGAATACCGTTGAGAGATTTTTCTCGGATATCTCCTCGCATTCTGAGAATAGTTTCAGCCTCGTCAATAACAATAACTAAACCTTTGTAACCTGCTGCTTTAACTATTTCTAAAATTCCTTGAAGATAATCTAAGGCTTCGCGACTACCGATATCCCCTTTAATTCCCGCAATTCTTTTAGCACTAGCAGCAACATTTTCACTACCCGAAAGCCAAGAAATTAAAGCACTGGCTTCGGAAAAATTGCCTTGTTGTTTTAGTTCAAAAATACTGCGTAGAACGCGAGCCATATCTTCGGGGGCTTTACCTCCTGTAATCGAAGCAAGTTCTTCTTCTAAACGTTTGACAACTTGTTCATCAAAATTGGGACTATCTTCATCTGCACCAGCAGCAATTAAAGCATCTTCGACTTTGGCAATCCAGCGATCGAGGATATCGGCTAATGCACCTCTAGGACAGGAATTTGTCCCTAATTCTTGAACTACACGACGATAAACATCATCAAATTTATGGAAGTGAAGATCGTTATCAGAAACTACGACAAAGCTAGTAGCAAATCCTTGAGATTGAGCATCGTTGAGCGTTAAGCGGGACATGAAGGTTTTACCACAGCCATAACCACCTCGGAAAAACTTAAATACTCCTTCGCGATCGCTTGCTAATTTTAACTGTCGATGGATTTCTGCCCGTTGTTGTTCGATACCTACAGCAAAGGCTTCTAAACCTCTTTCGGGGACAACTCCCGATCGCAATTTCTCAAAAATATGCTCGATATCTCTTTCACTTAATGCCATCATCTAAAACCTTTTTAATTATTAATACTTGACATAGCGTTTACCATTACTAGTAGTTTCAACTTTGACCGAGAAAGGCACTTGTGTAAGATACTGCTCTAAATTTCCAGCAAAACGCCTCGCTTGACGGGGAGAACCTAACATTTGGTTCAGTTCGGTTTCGGTTAGGGAGTTATGTCGATCTAAATGTAAAAATACTTGTTTAATATTGGCATCGGAGAAGCTATCTTGCCAGTCTGAATTATTAGATTTTAATGCTGGTTCTGAGGATGATTTATCTTTGATTAATGCTCCTGATACATTGAAATAGGAAGTTAAAGTAAGAGGTTCTATCTCGGCAACATTATCGGGATGGAATATTTCTATTCTCACTCTTTCATCTTGATTTCCTCTGAGATCGAATAAGATTTCTACCCAAGTTTCATCAGCTTGCAAATATAATTCCTGGTTGTTGAGTTCTACCCCAACCGCTTCTTTGATAGTGATGAGAATGTCGGCGCGGTCGTGAACTCGCAGAGCTAAATTAACTTTCTCCATTCCTACAAAAGCCAATCCCTCTAAACTGATGGATTCTGGCTTTAATTTCAACTTAATTCGGCTAAAGCCAAATAATTCAGGCTCTACTTGAGCTTCAATGACATATTTAAGTATTTTTGGCGTACTTGCTGCTTGTTGATGGGAAACAGTAAGAACGGGAATAACTCTTTCTTGAAGGCTATTACCACCATGAACAAAGGTAGCGTTCTGATTATTTACCGTAGCAAAAACCGCAGTAGTTTTGGGAAAGAGAAGATAACCTTGTTGTCCTTCGTAGTCTAGAGCGTTTAAAGAAACCGTTACTGTATCATTTTCTTGTCTGGGTTCATCGCTTAAAACATAGCGACGTTGAGGCTCGCGTTTTGTACCGTAGGTAATTTCTTGAGTGGTTTCATCCTGAAGCAAAAATCCGCGATCGGCAGTAAAAACAAACTCTTGAATGCCAATACTTTTGAGGTGATGCCAAGCGGATTTAATTTGCTGTAACCAAATTTCAAAAGTAGCTATGTCTACATTAGCTTCCCCCGCATCGTAAGGGGTCGTCCCCCGCGATGCTCCGCGCTTCGCTTGTCCGCGTCGGATCGAATTCGGGGGCTTGTGCGCCCCGTCAATTTCTTTGCTATGCACCACAATCAGATGGGCATTGGCACAGCTTTGTTTGAGGCTGGTAGTGGATTTATGACAAACATCAGAAAGAGTCAGACTGCGAGCTTTTCTCCGTCCAGCACTGATATTATCAATACTTTTATCTCCCATTGCCTGAACGCGATCGCTAGGTTTGCTAACAGTATATTCTCCTGTTTTAAAGCCCATAAAACCTTTATTTCCAGCTAAGGTTAATTTACCCGACTGCTGTACTGGAGCAAGTACATTCATACCTACTGCGGTGATACTGGGTAATTCGCTGTAGCAACCCTGTAAATTAACTGTTGTCCCTGTTTCCTTGAATTTTTCTATGAGTTCGGTTGCCATTTCGTAGCGAAAAGCATCGATAATAAAATAGGCAGTGCGACGTTCGCTTTGGGTTAGAGGATGAATCAGGCGATCGTAAATTCTGCGTTGTTGTAAATCTGCTTCGGGAAGAAACCCGCTTTTAACACAAATATTGGCAAAGTTTTCGGCTAATGTATCTGCCCAGGTTCTATATTTTTGTCTGAGTATATTTTTGACTGTTACTAACTGAGCGTAATAAGGTAGGGTAGTTTCCAGTAATTGAAAATTCTGTTGCTCGAAGTAGCGGTGAACTTTATCTATTTGATAGCCTGTGGTGGTGTAATAGTCCATTGCTTCTCTGAGACTATTCACATTTTGTAGGGGGTTAACATCTTGCTCAATGGTTTGTCCCAAGGTAGCAGCAACTTTAACTAATGACCAAACTATACGGCGAGAGCGATCGTGTTTTAACCAGAAAGAATCTGTTTTGCTACGAGATTCTGCCCAATTGAGAGCTTTTATCCAGTTTCCTGCTATTAATGCTTGGACTGCGCTTTCCAGAACTTTGGTTTCTTCCTGCTTAAAAGTGTCAATTTTGCCCAAATCTTCAGGCTGCATTGCTTCTAGTTCTTCATTTATCCAAAATTCAACCTGTTGTGTTAATTCGATATAGGTTGAATGTTGCTGACGCAATTGTTCGATTAAATGTTGACAGTTTTTTAGAAGAGGTTTGGTAAGTTTCGTTAGGGGTTGCAGTTCTGCTAAATGGGGAGGACGTTTGAGATTGTGGACATATTCCACGCACATCAGCCAACCCGCTAAGACTAGTCCTAAATTATCAAAAGATATGGGAATACCTGTCAGAAAAAAGTCACAAAAAGGAAGATCCATCCCAGTATGACGGTTGAGATAATCTAACAATATGTTGAAATTATTTTGTACTTCTTGAACGGGTTGCTCATGGGGGAAACCCCCAAGACCGCACCCGTCCGCTTCTACTCGGTTTTGTAAATCATCATCTTTTGTTAATAACCGATTGAAAATCTCTTCTGGCTTGAAGTTTTCCAAATAACTTGCAAATCCAGGTTTGGATTTAGATAGAGACTGTTGTAACCATGACTCAGCAGCAATAATATCTTCCATACTATTGCTCACATATGATTCAATCTCATCGGGTTTGAGATGACCATTTGCAACTTCACGAACTAGAGTGTGTAATGCCTTCCGAAATCGATTATTCGCTCGATATAACTCTAATATTGGAGTAGCACGAATCGTTTCTTTCGTGTGATTGGGCATATGATATCAGCAAAGGTTCTGGGTCTAAGCTACTACCATATCTATCCAAAGCTTTGATTAGGTAAATTTTGTATAGAATTTTTGGAAAAACAAACAAAGTGTTAACAAAATATTGTCATCTAAGATTTAGTAGTCTTAAATCCTTGCAAACAAAAGACTGTAGCTAAATCATTTTGATTATATCGCTTCCAAATCTCATTTAGCTTTATTAACAAATTAGATGACACTTTCCAGGTTGATAACAATTTAACTGTCACTTTCGCAAAGGCAAATCTTGTTAGCGGCGTTGCATAATTGAGATATGAATTAGCGCAAAAATTATGCTTTGTCCAGAATGTAAATCGGAACATATCAGGAAAAATGGAAAAAACAGACAAGGTAAACAAAATTATATTTGTGTCAATTGCGATCGCCAATTTATTACTGATTACGGAACTTATAGGGGATACTCAGAAGAAGTCAAACGGGAATGTTTAAAAATGTATGTCAACGGCATGGGTTTTAAAGCAATAGAAAGGGTAAAAGGAGTTAGTTCATCACACTACTATCATTACTTGGGTTCGAGAAGTTGGGCAGTTACTGCCAAATGCTTACACTCCAGAAGCAATTCCCCAAATAGGAGAACTTGATGAATTGGAAACGTTCGTCGGTTCAAAAAGCGGTGCGACCCCGCGGAGGTTTCCTCCGCAAGGGAACGCGCACCAAGACAAAACAAGATTTGGCTGTGGCGTGCCGTAGCTCATTTCAAAATGAAAGCGATCGCCAAAAATATAAACTCGCCAAGATTCTAATTGAGTTTTTAGTAAGTTAGAGGCTGTTTGGGTATCTGATACTATTATTTCAATTAATTTTCCTGGTTGTTGCGCTTTAATTTCACTGAGCGAACCTTGGGCAACAATTTATCCTGCCACCATAAACCCCATCCGATTACAGTTTTCTGCCTCTTCTAAATAGTGAGTAGTAGCCAAAATTTCTGAGTTGATTTTAGCGATTAAGTTAGATACTTTGGTCAGGCTGCTTGAGCGTGTCATTACCATCCCGAAACTCCATGTCGCCAACCCAGATATTTGAGGTCAAGTCAGACGTGAGAATCGACAACTAACAATCTGCTTCCAATCTTTAAGATGCTGATTTAGTTTCATTTCTCTGTAATTATTTTGGTTGTTGACTCTACTCCTACACTCATACATCATTTTGAGCCTTTACTCACACCTTTGTACAAAACCTACCCTTCTAAGATCCGTTACTTCCCCTCACAGCAATTGGGTGAGCTTTAGATGTTTATTCTTTGGGCAAAGGCTAATCCAAAAACTGTTGGGTCAGCATTCCCCGAGAATGAGTTGAAAAGCAAAATAAATCTCCTGCATTAAAACCTTGTTGAATTTCTTTCTGGCTTAATCCGACAGATGCCGAGGTGATATACAGGTCTGTCAGATGAGTTCCACCAAAGGTTACACAAGTTGGACGCTGAACTGATAATCCAACGCGCAAGATTTCCTTTCCAGTTGCGTTGAAGCAAGCAATGCACCAACCATCCCAAAGGGCAGACCAAAGATTGCCCTGCTGGTCGATCGCCAGCCCATCAGGTTCTACAGTTTCATTGCTCAAGTCAACCAGGACACGACGATTGCCAATAGCTCCCGTTTCTGCCTCAAAGTCATAGACATAGATTTTATGGCAGGCGGAGTCGGTTAAATAAAAACTTGACCCATCTGGACTCCAGCCTAAACCGTTCGAGATTGTCAATCCTGTTTCCATGACGTGTAGGGAACCATCCGGGTCATAGCGATAGAGTGCTGCCTGTCCCGGTGCTTCACTGATGGAGCCGATCCAAAAACGTCCCTGGGAATCGCATTTGCCATCATTAAAGCGAGTCTCGGGATGGGAAAACTCAATTTGGTACAGGGGAAGAATTTCACCTGTTTGAATATCGAGAAACGCGAGGCGATCGCGTAGTGCAATCAAGAATCGATCGCTGCCTGTTAGAGCGATCGCGCTGACTAGCTCCCCTGTATTGAAGTAACGATCTTGTCCAGTGGCAGGGTCAAACTGGTGAACCCGATGATTGTAAACATCGACCCAGAAAAGCTGTTGGCGAGCGCTATCCCACACGGGACACTCGCCCAAACGGGCACGAGCAGCAAATACATTTTGAACTGATTGACTCATGAGGTTCCCAATTCTCCGAGGATGATTTTGCAGCATACTGGTAGAGTTTATATCGTTTAGTTGAGGGGACTACAGATGGCTGATGCCGAGATCGAGCCGTAGTAATAATTTTGGGAATTGATATTATTTGCCCAAAGTTCAAAGAGTGACAAGTTTGTAAGAATTGAATCTGATAATTCCGTGGTGGAAGCGAGCAGCGAATCGCCTATCCTAATTATTTGCCGAACGACAGATTTAGTACCGCAAAATTAAGGCAATGCGTCGAGAAACAGATAGCGTATCATCTTCCACCAGAGTAACCTTTCCCCCTTTTGCCAGGACAAGTTCGATAATCTCATCCACAGCGTCATCCATAACCTCTGTGCCTCCGGAGCTATCTACTAGCTCTAGCTGACCGCTGTCAGTCAAGATCGCGGGGACGTGATAGTTTTTTTCAACCAACAGCCGTTTTCCCCGCCCTTCCTGGACCATGCGCCATGCTTCCTCGATGGTAGAGACGACCTTTTGAGTACCTACTGCACGTTCCAATTCTTGCAGAGCATCGGCTCGTCGTGCCTCCCGAACGGACTGCACCAGCGGCCACACCTGCGGGAACAATTCGTGAACCGCTGCTCGGTCAAAATTACCTGTTAAGGTTCCTGAAATCGTCGGAGTATATTGGGAAACTTCCTGAAAAAAGGAGATTTGCCGATCTACACCTCCCACAATCAATGGCAATTCTTCCTCCTTGTTATAGGCGACAAAGGCATTGTCTACCTGCTGAAAAAATCTGCGATGCCTGTCGTCTAGATAGCTAGAGTCAGAATCATAGGGAAGTGGAGCCGTGGCTCCAGGTCCTGTCATTTTCATAGGAAAATTAGCATCGCGAACTTCTTCAAGAGTTTCTCCGATGCCAGCTAATAGACGAGTAGAAGCTTGACTTAACAATATAACCCAATAGCGTAATGCCCGATGCATGCCATAAACCAAATCTCGCGTAGCAAAGGTTCGATCGATGACGACCCGTGCAGGTACTGGAAAAGGTAGATAGTAGAGCTTGGCGAAGTCATGGCTGACATACAGTGCCAACCCATCTAGGGTGTAGGGATAATCAATTTCGCTAACGAGTGTCTCTAGACGTTCTAATAAAGGTCCCAATTCCCGTTGAGAAAATTCTTGAGTCAGTCTTTCCACTGCTTCGTTTACCAGATTTTTGACCAGGATAGGGTCTTGTCTGTTATCGGGAGATGTTCGATGGGTCGGCAGTAAAATGGAAAGTGCAGGCACTTCGATTAAGGATTGCAATTGATTGAGATCTTGACGAGTAATCATGAATAATTTCTACTCAACTGATGGGTTAAAATCGTACTTCTCACGAGGATTTCAATGCCGAGCCGAGCGCTGGAGTTGAGAAATTAATAGCAACCCCATAAGGGGCACTGTATGACATGCCTCCCTATGCGCTTGCCAACTCTTTGTCATTAAACTCGGTACTTTGCCAGTTCTCCGGGCGTAATAGTATCCAAAATCATTTCTGGAGTAAAGTAGCCTAGAGCCTGAATGATTCGAGCGACGCAACCCGTCCATCCGGTTTGGTGAGAAGCACCAATCCCCGCCCCGTTATCGCCGTTGAAATATTCATAGAACAGAATCAGATCGCGCCAGTGAGGGTCGGTCTGGAACTTCTCAGCACCGCCATATAATGGACGACGACCAGATTCATCCTTCAGGAAAATGCTGACAATGCGTTCGCTAATACAATTGGCAATTTCATACAGCGTCAGATATTTGCCAGACCCCGTTGGATATTCTACGGTAAAATCATCACCATAGTAGCTATAGAATTGCAGCAGCCCTTTTAACAGCAAAATATTCATTGGCATCCAAATCGGACCGCGCCAGTTGGAATTGCCACCAAACATCCCTGAAGTCGAATCACCTGGAACGTATCCCACTTTGTACTCCTGCCCTGCATGATAGAAAAAGTAAGGATGGTCGAGGTGATAGCGCGAGAGAGAACGAATGCCATAATCGCTGAGAAACTCAGATTCATCTAGCATTCTTTGTAGAATACGGCGCAGCTTCTGTTCGTTCAAAATAGACAGCATCAGCCGTCCTCGGAGTCCAGGCTGAATTGGTAGGTGAACATTATGAGACAGTTCGGGATGCCGTTGAATGAACTCTTGCGCCACTTTCTTCAGGCGTGGCAGCTTGTCGAACGCTTCGCGGGGGAAAACAGCCACTGCCATCAGGGATAACAAGCCCACCAACGATCGCACCTTTAAACGAGTGGAATTGCCATCCGGTAAACGCAATACATCATAGAAAAAGCCATCCTCTTCGTCCCAAAGTTTGTCATGGTGTTCGCCGATCCGATCCATCGCTCCGGCAATCCACATGGTATGTTCAAAGAACTTAATAGCAAAGTCTTCGTAGAGGGACTCGTGAATTGCTAACTCGATCGCAATCTGGAACATCTGCTCACTGAAGAACACCATCCAGGCTGTACCATCTGCCTGTTCTAAATGTCCTCCAGTTGGCAGAGAAGAACTGCGATCAAATACACCAATGTTATCCAGTCCCAGGAAGCCACCTTGAAACAAATTATTGCCACCTTCGTCTTTGCGATTGACCCACCAAGTAAAGTTGATCAGTAATTTAGAAAAGGCGTATTTGAGAAATTCAATATCTCCCACGCCTTTGTTGATAGCGCGATCGCGGGTATAAATTTCCCAGGTAGCCCAAGCATGTACGGGCGGATTGACATCGCCAAAGTTCCATTCATAGGCAGGAATTTGACCATTTGGATGGATGTAATCTTCTTGTAACATCAACATCAGTTGATCTTTGGCAAAGTCTGGATCGATCAGGCTAATAGGAATTACATGGAATGCTAGATCCCAGGCAGCATACCAGGG
This sequence comes from Stanieria sp. NIES-3757, assembly GCA_002355455.1. Classification (NCBI taxonomy): domain Bacteria; kingdom Bacillati; phylum Cyanobacteriota; class Cyanophyceae; order Pleurocapsales; family Dermocarpellaceae; genus Stanieria; species Stanieria sp. NIES-3757. Next base: position 800,550 of record AP017375.1, on the reverse strand, counting down.
ATATTCCCACTTGTCTGGCATGGAAACAATATCGTCGTTGTGCATGTGAAACCAATCGCTATTGCGCACGTACCTTTTCTGGTCTGTCATTGTCCAAGGAGTAACGCCACGCTCCCTCAGCCATCGATCCAAGTCGTAGTAAAAATATTGTTTCGTCCACATCATCCCAGCCAGTGCTTGCCGCATGACGTTGGTGCGATCACTATCTACCAGAACAGATGGTGGAATCACTGTCTCATAAAACTCATCCGCTTCCTGAAGACGAGTCGCAAATATTTGCTCGAACTCAGCACCAAATGGCTCTTCTACCTGAGTCGGAGACTGTTTGCTCAAGCGCAATCGAATCGTCTTGGTTTCTCCAGAGTCAACCGTAAGTTGGTAATGGGGCGTAACTTTTGTGCCAACATTGTAGGGATTAATGGCATCCTGCTGTCCGTCCACAATGTAATTATTGATGCTGTCTTTCACATAGAAAGTGGAATTAGAAGTACCAAACAGCCGTTCATTGTTGGTTTCATTTTCCGCGAACAAGAGCGGAACGACCCCATCACAATAAAAGTAATATTCACTGACATACTGTCTCAGTAGGTTATTCGTAATTTGGGCTTGAATAACGCTATTTCCAGTACCCTCAAATTTTGTTAGTATAGGTTTAGAGCCACTGTCTGACCAAGACCAAGTATTGCGAAACCAAAGAGTAGGTAATACATGAATCGGAGCTGCTTCGGGTCCTCGGTTGGCAATGTTAATTTTAATCATAATATCTTCGGCATCGGCTTTGGCGTATTCTACAAAAACATCAAAGTAGCGATTGTCGTCAAAGATGCCTGTATCTAACAGCTCGTATTCCAGTTCATAACGGTTACGGTTGCGATTAGTTTCGACCAGATCGAGATAAGGAAACTCTTTTTGGGGGTATTTGTAGAGGTACTTCATGTAGGAGTGGGTAGGCGTACTATCGAGGTAGAAGTAGTACTCTTTGACATCCTCACCGTGGTTACCTTCACCATTGGTCAATCCGAATAACCGCTCTTTGAGGATGGGATCTTTACCATTCCAGAGAGCCAGTGCAAAACAGAGCAGGTTGTGGTCGTCGGTGATACCGCCTAGTCCGTCTTCTCCCCAGCGATATGCTCGCGAGCGCGCGTGGTCGTGAGGGAAATAATTCCAGGCATTCCCATCAGAGCTATAGTCTTCGCGCACCGTGCCCCACTGGCGTTCACTCAGATAGGGTCCCCATTTATACCAATTGACTTTGCCAGTGCGGTTTTGTGCGAGCCGTCTTTCTTCGGCAGTCATAGATGTCTCCTGCAATATTAGTTAATTTGGGTGATGTGTTTGGGGATTTCACGGCAATGTCGTTCTTGATAAATGGCTAAGAATTGTCAAGGGAAAGACAATCATCCAAATTCCTGACAAGATGAAACTAATCCCCGTAAAAAGTCCTATTAACCAGATGGCATTAAAGGGCCATCGGTACAAAATAAAAATTCCTAAAATAATCGCGATGATGCCGCTCAACAGCATCCAACCCCAGTTGGGTTCTGGTCGAACTTTGAATGCTGCAATCACTTCAAGAATGCCCTGAGCTAGGATGACCCCTCCAAAGGCTAGGGTGAGGGTGAGAGCAGCTCCAAAGACGTTGCTAAGTAACAAAATACCGGCAATTACGTAGAAAATTCCTACTAATAGCTTTAACCAAAAGCCTCGTTGTTGGCGGGACTGAAGAGCATGAACCGTTCGGACAATACCAGCAAATAAAAGAGTCCAGGAAAGAATACGGGCGACGGCGATTGTTGCAATGAAGGGTTCTACAATTACAGCAATGCCCAGCAAAAGCATCAAGACGCCTAGGGCGACCAACCAGCCCAAACCTCGGTTTATTTCCCGATTAAACATTTCAGTACTCATAATAGTTGCTCCGACAAGGATTTATCTTGTATTTGATTTGTACATCCTATGCCGACCATGCTTCTCGGAAGTCAGCATAGAGGGTCAGCCCTCCATCGATGAACAGGGTTTGTCCGGTGATGTAGGCAGCTTCGTCAGATACTAAAAAAGCAACCGCCGCCGCCATTTCCTCAGAAGTTCCTGCTCGCCCCATTGGGATATGACTTTCAACGAGCGCCTTTTTCTCTAGATCCTCTGTCCAACTCTCATTGATGGGGGTGATGGTGGCTCCAGGAGCGATCGCATTGACTCTAATTCCTCGATTGGCATATTCCAACGCTAGAGTTTTAGTCAAATTGCCCATTCCTCCTTTGCTGATGGAGTAGCTGAGATACATCGGGCGAGGAATGATTTCGTGAACGCTGGAAATATTGATAATTACACCGGAACGCTTTTGTGCCACCAGGTGCTTGATGGTTTCTCGCGCATAAAGATAAGCACCTCGCAGATTTACGGCGATGACTTGATCGAACTTATCGGTTGTAATTTCGTGAGAAGGCGATTCTAGTTGAATTCCGGCACTGTTAATCAGAATATCCAGGCTGCCAAATTTGTCGAGCGCAGTGTTTGTGACGCGGATAATGTCTTCTTCTTTCGTAGCATCTCCTTGTACAATGAGAGTATGCACATTACTTGCTTTACCCGATTCACGAGCATATTGCAGTACGATTTCTTCGGTGCGTTTCGCTTCTTCAGCATTTTTGCGGTAGCTAATCGCAATATTACAACCTTCTCGAGCCAGACGTATGGCGATCGCCTGTCCAATCCCAGAACTCGCTCCGGTAATCAATGCATTTTTACCTTTCAAATTTCTCATGGTGTTTTCCCAAACAAACCTTTAAAACATTGAGAGCTGTTTTTCCAAGTTGAGTGTATTGCATAAGAAATAATTAAATATTTGTATTGTCTTTACCCATATCTTAAGCAGCTAAAATAGCTAACGCAGGCATTCTGGAAATATTGTTCATTAGCGTAAAACAAAAAAATATGAAACCGATATGAAAAGACTTCTCTACCCAATTACCATTCAATCTGGCTTGTCGTCTCGAGAGGGGAAATTTTCGCTAGTCATTCATTAAAGGAACTGGGTATGACGACAAATAAGCAATTGTTTGCTATAGTCTCCTGCGTCTTTTGCTTGAAAGCTTAGCTTTTATCTCTTTCCGCAAAATGAAGAGTGGAATTTCTGCGATCGCTACATGAATCAATGCCATAACCGATGATAAGTTGACTGCGACACGCCACAGCAGCCAAAAAATACCGCCAAACAAGCTCCAGCCTGAAATGAGAACTCGCCAAGGCATTCTTCCACCAGCTAAGTCTCTAAAAACTCGACCGCGAAGCTGGATTTCTCCCATCGGCTAGTATCCAGAAAGAATTCTCTCAGTATATCTAGGAGATTGTTCGGCAGGAATTTCGATGGAGAGATTTTTGTCTCTTTCTTCTGGGAAAAACTGATCGGATCGATTGTTGTCGGTATAACTTTCTTTTTTTGTCCTTTATGTTCATGACGGGGCTTACAAGCATCTAGGGTTTTATCAAGTGCTTGTAAGCCCTACGGTTTCTAGATCAAATACTCTTGATTACTGATTTATCGAGTTTGCGCTGTCGTACAAAATCTGTATTATGCGCGAGCCAGGTTCGCAGAGAGCATCGCGAGCGATCGTCGCTACTTCCCCTGTCACGCTCGCCTCGTACTCGGCGACGACATCGCCGAAAGAGTTGCACTGAAGCGCGACTTTCTGACCTGGTGTAACTTTGTTTCTAAGATCGACAAGCAACTCGAGATAACCGCCAGTCGTCGAACGGATAGTTTCAAAGGCATCGCCGAAAAAGGTTCCAGCCTCTTTAGACGTGCGACCCACGAGACCGTCAATGACCTTATAGTGCTTGAGGACGTTCGTGCTGCCTTCAACAGCCATTGCAATCTTCCGTATATCGAAAATTCGCGGTCCGCCAATCTCGATAGTTATAACAGGAATGCCCGCCTCAATAAATGCCATTTCGAGGGAACCGCTTTCGCCGAAATCGTTCTTGATCTGTTCGCATGGAAACAGCTCAGCAATTTGCCGAATCTCCGACTTACGAAAGTCGGCGAAGATGAACATCGTAAAATCGCCGCCAGTCGAAGCCGTGTGATAGTCGAGGGCAACATCGACATTATTTTTGAACAGCCGATTCCAGAGAATGCCAGCATGACGTGTCGGCGTATCGTCGCCCATTTCGTTGCCCGGCCACACGCGATTGAGGTCGATTAACGAGCCACCTTTCTGGGCAACAGGCCACTTGCGCTGCGTATACTCTTTAGCCGGACGGGAGAGATCGTACACAGCGATCGCCGTACCCGACATTTTGGTCGGATCGAGATTTGCCATGATCCGCTGCACTGCATTCACCGGGCTTAATTCATCGCCGTGTACCCCAGCAGTCAGGGAGATACGCTTACCTTCACGAAGGCCCTTGGCAACAACGACGGGAACGTACCAGTGCTGACCGGTACCCATCTGTACCCCCTGGAAGAAAAAGCGGTGCTTTTTGCCTGGTTCGAGGTCGTTGATATCTAACTGACTGATGATCGGTGCGTTCTGGATCTTATCGCCGGTGTAGACTGTCTTCTGCGAATTAATTAAAGTCGTCATTTTTCACTTTTGCCTCTTTCAACAAACCGTGGTAAGTGATATCAAATTAAATAATGTTTGCAACAGATAGGTTATGTGTAGGGGCGGGGAGTACAAGGGCGTGAATCTATTTCACGCCACAGCCCCTTGCGAATCGCGATTCGCCCTTACAAGATGTGTCTCTAGGCTATTTATTCACCTAGAAACGAATCACCCATTCTGGGTCGCTACAGGTATTGAACGTCCTCGACCAGTTTTAGTCTCCTGACGATCTCTTTCGGCGGCTCGTGGGGAGCAGGGAACTGGACAGTGTATTGACTGCCCGTGCAGTCAACAATCCAGAGAGGGTGGCGACCACAACTGTGGCGACGCAGGTTAGCTTGGCTGCACTTGGGCTACCGACCCCTAGCACCATTGCTACAGCCGTGAACGGTAGCCGATAGCCGCCACTAATCCCAGCTGCTGCTCCAGCGGCACCCGCCAGATCTGCCGAAATCCCAAATGCTGTCGCAAACACCCGGCCACTCAGGTCGCCGATCGCTAGAAAAGGTACAAACATGCCACCACAGCCCCCGGCTACAACGGCAGCAGTGGTCGATGCTGCCCGGAGTAGAGCCACAGCCAGTAGGTGGTAAGGGGTAGTTTGAACGGTTTCGGCCCAGATGATGGCGGTTCCCCCAGGACCAAAGGCCGCTGTTGGGGTGGCAATCAATCCTATCACCATCGCCAGAGATAGCATGACCATGCCACCGATCAAGAGACGAATGACTGGCCTGGTTCGCAAACCTCGAGCCCAGTAGATGGTCTCACCAGTGAGCGCCGTAATCGCGCCCGCGAGCGCTCCGATGAACAGAGCGGCAGCCACCCCATCCCAGAAGTCAGCGGGGGAAACCTTTGGCACGACGAGCCGGATCAGATTGAGCCTGAAGGCAACGTTGACTCCCCATCCAACCAGTCCCCCCGCTAACATCGCAGCCACCCGCTCCGGGGTGATTGGAACTTTTCGTCGCTGACTCAGCTCAAACATGAAGAAGCTGCCCACCAGCGGAATCCCCATCAAGGCAGCCACACTCGCAGCACCACCACCTACTGCCATGGGCCGCACCAGTCGACGCAGCGCTGGATTGGTGCTCCCCAACCAGGTTCCCGTCGCAACACCGATATGGGCAGCTGGGGATTCTGTACCCATCGGCGCACCAAGCCCGACGGTGGACAGGATGGCAAGGGCGCGCAACGGTGCCAGATTCCAGGGGAAGCGTTCTTCTGCTCCGGCCGTGGCCACCACGTCGGCGGAGAGATCGGCCCGGGCAACGTCGTGGGGGAATGAGTACCAGGCAAGTAGAGAACCCCAGCGACCAGGGGGAGTAGCTTGGCGGGGAACTAAGGTCTGCACGGCTTGGCCCTTACCTAGTCCATACAGTACAAGCACAGCTAAGGTGACGCCTAGCAATGGCAGTAGCAGCAGCCAAACGGTGTCTAGTCTGGAAACGGCATCGAGGCTCCCCTTGATCGACTCGGTCAGCAGAACCGCAGCCAGGGAGCCGACTAAACCTCCGAGCAGACCGCCGATAGTCCATCCGCCCACGCTGGCCAACAGAGATAGTAGTTTGTCGTTTGCCATGGCGTTGTTGTACGAAGAGTGGTTGTGGGGTGAGCGTTATCAGTTCAAATGTACATTGAGCGAAAATTTGGAAGAAAAAGCGGTGCTTTTTCCCTGGTTCGAGGTCGTTGCTATCTAACTGACTGATAACCTCTGTCCGTTGGATCGGATCGCCAGTTTAAACTGTCTTCTGGGAATTAATTAGAGTTGTCATTTTTCACTTTTTTCAACAAACCGTGGTAGATGCGTTTTCAGGTTAAACCGATAGCCGTGAGGCAAAATATGCAACTGCACCCCACAAAGAGCAATGGGTTCATCTTTGAGCAATCCTTCCAGGTTGTTGTGGCTAGAGGTAGTTTCATCGACAACGGTAACGGCACCCTTCCCTACAACTTCAAATTCATCGCCGTTGACAATGATTGCCGTGTCTTCATCAATGCCTAGACCGAGAACCGCAGGTTCCAGCACCAAAGCTGCCAGCAGGCGACCGAGGCGACCCCGTTGAGCGAAGTGCTGATCCACGAGAATCCCTGGTAAAAAGCCCATACCAGGACCTATACTAACTGCATCGACACTGGGATTGGCTACGGATGAACCTCCCAAAATCATTTGATCGGGCATCATGGCAGCCCCAGCACTGGTGCCCCCAATTACGGCTCCTTCCTCATAACGCTTGTGAATAAGTTTGTCTAAAGACGTTCCCTTGATAAAGTTGACAATGCGCATTTGGTCACCTCCGGTAAAGAAGATGCCGGTTGCCTCCTTAACGATGCGAAGAGAGTCTTCCCGTTCGGAATCATCGCGGTGTTCGGTATGAATCACCTCCACTGACTCTGCCCCTAACCGCTCAAAAATGTCGGTGTATTCGTCTCCTACTTCTCTGGGATAACCGGTAGCGGCAGTCATTACCGCGATTCGAGCTTTCACGCCGCCTGCCGTTCGGATAAATTCTCGCAAGACTAAAAGCTCGCCCTCTCTATCCTCTGCTCCGCCAATAATGACCAAAGCACCCCGCTTTTGTTCGTTACTCATAGTAACTATTCCTCCGATTGCTACAATTTTTGTATCGAGCTAATTCACATCCATTTTCTTAAAAATCAACGGCATCCCGAATTAACGGACAGGTCATGCAATGACCGCCACCCCGTCCGCGTCCCAATTCACTGCCCACGATGGGGATAACTTCTATCCCTTCTTCGCGTATCGCGGTATTTGTATAAGTATTGCGATCGTAGGCGAAGACTACACCTGGTTCCAAACAGACTACGTTGTTGCCGCTATCCCACTGCTGACGCTGTCTGGCATAGGCGTTGCCCCCAGTCTCTACAACGCGCAGCTTTTTCAGAGCCAGGGATGAAGCCACCACATTGACAAATGGCTTAGACTCTTTGGTCAGCTCGTACCCAGGCGGTTTGTCGCTCGGCCAGAGAGAAAACGTCGCGACTCCATCCATAATTTCGGGAAACAAGGTGACGACATCGCGATCGCAGAAAGTGAAAACTGTATCGAGGTGCATTGCCGCACGGAGTTTGGGCATTCCGGCGACAATTACTCTTTGGGCACCCCCCTTGCTAAATAAAGCTGCTGCCAGTTGGGTAATAGCCTGACGCGAGGTGCGTTCGCTCATGCCAATTAGCACTACACCGTTACCGATGGGCATCACATCCCCGCCTTCGAGGGTTGCCGAACCGTGATTGACTTCTGGATCGCCCCACCAAATTTGAAAGTCTGCTTGGGCAAAGCTGGGATGAAACTTGTAGATCGCTGTCGTAAGAACTGTTTCTTCGTGGCGAGCGGGCCAATAAAGCGGATTGAGGGTCACGCCACCGTAAAGCCAGCAGGTAGTATCGCGAGTGTACAAGGTGTTGGGCAGGGGCGGCAGTAGATATCCGGTAATACCACTTGCTTCTTGAGCTGCCCTGAGAAAGTCCCCGCCAAAATCTTCGGGGATATCGTAAGCGGCAAGTCCACCGATGAGATATTCAGCCAATTGTTTAGAACTCAAGCTTTCTAAAAAAGCTCGAACGTCCTCAACTAGACCCAGTCCGACTTCATTGGGTACGATCTGTTGGTCTAAAATCCATTTCTTGGCTTCGGGAATATCGAGGGTTTGAGCCAGCAGTTCGTGCATTTCGACGACTTCGACACCGCGATCGCGCATTTTGGCAATAAAATCTAGATGATCCTGTTTTGCCCGCTCTACCCATAACACATCGTCAAACAACAGATCGTCGCAGTTGGTAGGGGTCAAACGGGCGTGCGCCAAACCTGGCGAACATACCATCACTTTTCGCAGTTTGCCCACTTCTGAGTGGACTCCATAAGAGATGGAACTTTGATGTTTAGCAACAGTATTAGTAGCGACAGTCATAATAACTCCTCCGATTAGATTGCGCTCCGACCCTTTACGCTTTCATAAAGGGCAGATCGATAAGCGATCGCAGTGAAGGTAAATTAAATACTTTTCTGTTCTCTTTGACGGCGTGCGAGGAAGAACAAAATCGGTCTGACAGCAGCAGATACTTCAGCCCTCCTGCATACATTTTCAAACCCGACATCAAGGGTTGCGATCGCCTTTCCCTCAAAAATTAATAACTGTTTTTTGTTTCCTTTTAACTTTTGCATGCGTGACTTTTTACTTTGGCGCAGCAGATCTATACCTCTGCGCCAAAGTCTTCCCGCAGCCTGGCTTCTTGCTCAGTAGATAGATTCGATTGAATCAATTCACCTCTTTCTTCTGGTGCGAACGCCGCTTCCACCTTGTCTATCGTGACTTGTCCCGTCAACAAAAATAGGGCAGAAGTTCCTTCTGTAACTTTGTTTCGCAGCTCGTTGATAAAATCGTCATTAATTCCATAGTCAGTCAACTTACCTGAAAGCGCACCTGCTGTCGCACCCACTATTACCCCTAACAACGGCACAAAAAAGAGCAGACCAAACAACATCCCCCAAAAAGCTCCTCCTAGGGCACCCGCTCCCACAGTATTCATCGCCTGGTAAGTTTTAGGACGTTTTCGTCCCTGCGGCCAAGATACGATAGCTGCATCTAGAACTTGAATCAACTGCTGTTTTTGCAAGGTTTCTAGTTTGCTCAAAGCATTATCTGCCCCATCAGCAGTATTGAATTTCCAGACGGTTAAAGTTGACATTTTTCCTCCTCGGTTAATCTTAATTGGTAATTTTTCCTGACTGACTCCAGCTACTCGGCTATAAAATAGGCTGTCTACAGGTCTCTGTCACTCCATCCCAGCAAGTGGGAAATCTGAGTGGATAGAGTTGAGGGATTAAAAGGTTTAGCGATCGCTCCAGCAAATCCCATTTCGCGAAGCTGCTTTAAGGTAAACCAACTGGCTCTGGCAGTAATCAGCAAAATCGGGATAGATTGATGGAATGAATGTTGCTTCAATTGTTCGATAAATATCAGAGCATCTGTTTCTGAAGTAGAAGTATCTAGCAAGATGACATCAGGGCAAGTCGCTATACACAGATCGACTCCCTCTTGAATCGAGTTCGATAACGTGACTCTCCAGCCGCCAAACTCATTGAGACAGGTACGCAAAACTTCTCCGATGCTGGATTCGCGTTCAATCAATAAAATTGATTTCATAGACATGAATAACGCTCCCTCCATCGTAAGAAAGGGAACAGCTTGCACTGAAGTGATTTTTCACTTAAGCGATCGTTTGAGAAGTTGTTCGAGCATCGATTTTTAGATTAGAACAAGAAGATATGAAACTTATATGAATTGGACTTATCTCCAGACTTTTTTCTAAGATTACTCGGTTGGTGCTGGCAGTGCTTGAAGTGTAACTGCAAGGTTGAGATTTTGTTGACCCCGTTGCACTCTCATTTATCGATCAACTTAAAAACATTTCTCCAATTGAGCCTTCTCGTCATCGCTCGTCTGTTAATTTTGGTATTAATATTCTGTGTGGCTTAATTGCCTATTGTCCTGCCGAAGGCACGCGTTCCCGAAGGGTGACGAAGTCTAGCGACCAAGCTAAAAAGCCCTCACTCCATTTGGATTGGGCTTTGCCTCAATCCGCTTAACCCGAACTCACGTTAATTTAGATAAGTTTTTCCCAGAGCGATTAAGCTCAAATACTTGCACCTTCAGAATATTGATGGTTTTGCCTCAACATCTTTCGGTTTAATTGTTCAGAAATCTTTGAATTGATAAAAAAATAGTACTAGCTTTATTAAATGCTAATACTACTATTTTGATAGTTGAATGATAATTAAAGACAGAAATATTTTTATTTTTAAAACCAATTATTCCAAACTGAACTATCTATGCCATTATCATTCATAAACTTTTGTAAGTCTGACTGTGATTGATAATTAGCATACTGAATATTACCATCAGCGTGCATATAAGCGTGAAGTACCGCAGTGCCATCATTAACTTTAAAATAAATTTCTTGTAACCCATTGCCATCATAATCAAAGTCAGAGTTGGCAATTAAAGTCAAATTATCAATGTAAAGATCGTTTTGAAATCTTCTCTGACTATCAACATCGCTACCCTTGACAACTAAACCAAGTGCAATGAGAGGGTCTTCATAAATACCAACTACACGAGTATCACCACCCCAGCTATGGTTAGAAAAGTTAATCGTACCAGTAATATCTGCGCCTAAAGTTGCCCAACGTCCAATGACAGGATTAACAAAAACATACTCAATGTCGCCATCATCTTGTACATCAATAGAACCAATTTGTTTCCAAGAATTATGTGCGCCGAGGTCATTGCCATCGAAATCTCGGATATTTTTCATGTATTGAGAAAAATTTTGCAAAAACTCGGTTTTATTGACTTTAATTCCCGGTTTTTCAGAGTTATTGATGCGATCCGTAATATTAAGAGTAGCGGTGTTTTGAGTACCTAACTCAGTATTCTCCCTAACTTCGACTTTCAGATTGATAGTTTCGTTTTCTTCTTTAGTAGTATCCTCTAAAAGAGAAATATTGAAAGTTTTTTCGGTTTCATTAGCAGCAAATTCGATGTCAAGAGGAAAACCACTATTATTAAAATCACTACCAGAGCTAGCAGTGCCGCCAGTAATACTAACGGTAACTTTAGAACTTTGAGTTAGGTCTTCACCACTACGAGTAAGAGTAACAATTCCATTTTTACCTTCCTCTCCAGTAAAGGTTGCTGCTTTAAAAGCAATGGTAGGAGGGGGGGTTACAGAGACAGACCACAGTTCATATCCATTAGTGCCATCGTCAGCAGTGAAATAGAGAGTCCCATTAATATTAGTTAAATAATTAGGATTTGAACTATCAAGACCAGGTCTAATATTTTTAACTAAGACAGTTCCTTCGGAGGTACCATCACTCTTCCACAATTCATATCCATTAGCACCATCATCAGCAGTGAAATAGAGAGTACCATTAATATTGGTTAAATTATCAGGATTTGAACTACCACCAGGGTTAATATCTTTAACTCGAACGGTACCCCCAACCGTACCATCACTTTTCCACAGTTCATATCCATTAGTGCCATCATCAGCAGTGAAATAGAGAGTCCCATTAATATTAGTTAAATTATCAGGAGCGGAATTTCCAGCACCAGGGTTAATATCTTTAACTTGAACGGTACCGCCAACCGTACCATCGCTTTTCCACAGTTCATATCCATTAGTGCCATTGTCAGCAGTGAAATAGAGAGTCCCATTGATATTGGTTAAATCATAAGGATTTGAACTACCACCAGGGTTAATATCTCGGACTATAATCGTTCCCCCAGAAGTACCATCGCTCTTCCACAGTTCATATCCATTAGTGCCATTGTCAGCAGTGAAATAGAGAGTCCCATTAATATTGGTTAAATCATAAGGATTTGAACTACCACCAGGGTTAATATCTTTGAGTTGAAAAGTTCCAGCAGAAGTACCATCACTCTTCCACAGTTCATATCCATTAGTGCCATTGTCAGCAACAAAGTAAAGAGCCCCATTGATATTGGTTAAATAATTAGGATTTGAATTACCAAAAGGATTAATATCTTTAACTTGAACGGTACCGCCAACCGTACCATCACTTTTCCACAGTTCATATCCATTAGTGCCATCGTTAGCAGTGAAATAGAGAGTCCCATTGATATTGGTTAAATTATAAGGATTTGAACTACCACCAGGGTTAATATCTCGGACTATAATCGTTCCCCCAGAAGTACCATCACTCTTCCACAGTTCATATCCATTAGTGCCATTGTCAGCAACAAAGTAAAGAGTCCCATTGATATTGGTTAAATAATTAGGATTTGAACTACCACCAGAGTTAATATCTTTGAGTTGAAAAGTTCCAGCAGAAGTACCATCACTCTTCCACAGTTCATATCCATTAGTGCCATCGTTAGCAGTGAAGTAGAGAGTTCCATTGATATTGGTTAAATCATAAGGATTTGAACTACTACCAGGGTTAATATCTTTAAACAATAGTGGTTCATTTGCCATAAAAATTAATCCTTTTAAAAGTTTTAAATATACTTTAATCTCTTAATTGTTAATATGTAATCTGTAAAAAAAACTTAAATAAAATTACTAAGAGAAATAATAAATTAATTACTCAATTTACTTAAACTTTTTAATAACTTTATAAATTGATAAAAAAATAGCATTAGCTTCGTAAAATGCTAATACTATTTCGTGAGTTAATTAACAATCTTCTTATTTTTAAAACCAATTATTCCAAATTGAACTATCTATGCCATTATCATTCATAAATTTTTGTAAGTCCGACTGTGATTGATAATTAGCATACTGAATATTGCCATCAGCGTGCATATAAGCGTGAAGTACCGCAGTGCCATCATTAACTTTAAAATAAATTTCTTGTAACCCATTGCCATCATAATCAAAGTCAGAGTTGGCAATTAAAGTTAAATTATCAATGTAGAGATCGTTTTGAAATCTTCTCTGACTATCAACATCGCTACCCTTGACAACTAAACCAAGTGCAATGAGAGGGTCTTCATAAATACCAACTACACGAGTATCACCACACCAATTGTAATCAGCAAAGTCAATTGTCCCACTGATATCTGCCCCTACAGTCGCCCAACGTCCAATGACAGGATTAACAAAAACATACTCAATGTCGCCATCATCTTGTACATCAATAGAACCAATTTGTTTCCAAGAATTAGGTGTGCCGAGATCGTTACCATCAAAGTCTCGGATATACTTCATGTATTGAGAGGGATTTTTTAGAAAATCATTTTTGTTAACGAAGACAGCTTTTGCATTATTGTGTCTAATAACAGTAAGACTGCCATCATCTAAATTGCTATCGCCAACAATTATTTCTTGACCATTAATTCCAAATTTAGCCACTTGTAAATCTATAGCTGCCTTAGAACCAAATGCAACACCACAATTAACCTGAAAATCAATTTCGATGATTTTACCTGAACCTGTTGTAGGTGGTTCGCCAGGATTAACTAAGCTAATTTTAACAATTCCTGTTTCTGGATCGACATTAGCGACAGGGTTAGGCTGTTCTTGAGTGGAATTAGTTCCTTCTCCATTAATAATTTTCCAATTTTCAGCAATTCCAGCTTTTTTGACTCCTTCATTGTTATCCGTTGCTGAATTAGGATCGACAATAGTTAACAGATTGGTATCATACTGCAACGTAATATCCAGAGATTGTAATCCAGTAGCATCGTTGATTAAAATTGGTACGGTAACAATATCTCTGCGTGTACCTGTAAAAGTATCATCAATGCTGAGAGTGCGATTAGTTGAATTGACGGCTAGTGCAGAAGCAGGTATAGAATCAAACGTCAAATTATTGTCTCTAAAAAGGTTAATAAGTTCGCTTTCGGTTAACTCATCTGAATCTTTTTCTATTGATGGTTCTGCAATTAAATCTTCTTGGTAAGTCATCTTTAATTTCTTCTTTATGCTGAATGATGGGTAAAATTAAGCTAAGTACAAAGTAACTAAGCTAAGTAAGTAAATAATTAATCAATTTAATTGTTTAAAGCTCTATAAATTTTTTTATAATATTGTCGTCATCGATCTATTTTCTAAAAAAAACTACACTGAAATTCAGAATACCCATCAAAACTAAAAAAATTACTATTTTAATTGAAAAGTTAGCCCAAGCGATCGGTAAATCTTATACTGTTTCTCATGCATTAACAAGAGGCTTAGTATTAATTAAAAAGTGAAAACCGCGAAGCTTCTTGAATATAGCGAAGGAGTAAAGTAAAAAGATATATATATTAAGACATTCAGGCTTGAATTTTGTTAATTAATAATTGGTTAATGAATCCAGCAAATGTTCGATAATTGGTATTAGCTGCACTTTATCTATTTTTTTAACTAAAACGCTTTGTTTAAAATTCAAATTTAATTCAACAAAAAATTATTTTAACTTCTAATTGATTGTTGACTTGCTTCGAGTAAATCCTGATGCACTGCTTCTGAAGTAGCCATTAATAATCCAGGTAAACTATAGTCTTGACAATTATGTAAAGGAGGTAAAGAAGAACCATCTAAAGTAGTTACAATACAACCAGCTTCCTTAGCTAAAAATGATAAAGCACCACCATCAATAAATTTACCTCTTCTAATTGCTACTCCTGTTATTTCATTAGCTAAAATTCCATTCACATTCGGAATTTTTACTTCAGTAGAGTAATCATTTTCCACTTCAAGAACTTGATATTTTTCTGTTAATGCTGGCTTGAGAAAACTCATTCCCCATCCCAATAAAATAGCAGGTTTGGGATTATTAATTTTTAAAGGTATACAAGCTTCTAAATCTTGATCGAGATTGCCTTGATAAGTACCTTCACCCCGTAAAGCATAATAATAAGTATTTTGAGCAGGAGAAATAGCAATTACTGCTTCAAAATCATCAGTATTAAGAATACTTAAAATAATTTGATAGTTATTATGTCCGTCCAGATAAAATTTAGTACCATCTATCGGATCGAGAGTAATTAAATAATCTCCTGGCAAACCTAAATCTGTGGCTCGAAAATATTTAGTATTACGAGATTGTTCGTATTCTTCTCCATGAAAACGAAGCTCAGGAAAAGTTCCCAACAAGGCGACTTCAACTAAGGTTTGAATCGAAAGATCTGCATCGGTTAAAGCAGCAGAAAAAAAATTGTTTCCTAATCCTTTAGCAGGTAAAGCTTTAATTTTGGATTGAATTTGGTTAGCATAACCAGCAGCTACTTTGAGGTGAGGAAATAAAGTTTTAAGAATTTGACGAGGAGAAGGATGATAAGCCATTTAAGTAAAAAATATTATTGATTTAAGTTCTTGAAACTTAACCTCTCACGGTTAAGAAAGCTATAAATCAAATTAAAATTTATAGTAGATTGACTCTAGGAAAATATGTAAAACCGATAGGGTAAAGTCAAAAGATAAATGTAAATGTCAATTATTAACTATAAACAATTAACAAAAAACAGGTATTTCTTGTCCATTATAAAAGTGAGAAACACTAGATTAATTATTATTCATAATATTTCTTTTCTTTAGCAATTAACCAAGCTGCGATCGCGCCACCAACAAAACCAAATAAATGTCCTTGCCAAGAAATTCCCATTCTAGAAGGTAAAACACCCCATAACAAACCGCCATAGAGGAAGAAAACAATGATTGATAACACAATTGATGGCAAGTTCTTTTGGAAATAACCACGTAGCAATAAAAAGCCTAAATAACCATAGATTAAGAGACTAGCACCGATATGAATTGAACCTGGTGCGCCAAACAACCATACTCCTAATCCTCCTATTAACATTGTCGCGATCGAAACGATATAAAAATCACTCGTTTCTTGAAGCATGGTTAACCATCCCAAGGTCAGAAAAGGGATAGTATTAGCTATTAAATGGCTAAAACCTCCATGAAGAAAAGGAGCGAACAAAATACCTCGTAAACCAATAATGTTGTGAGGTTGGATGCCAAATTTATCCAATTTTCCGCGAAATACAAAAAAATCTAAAATTTCTATCAGCCAAAAAATAGCTGCCCATACTAATAAAGTTTTGAACTCGCGGACAGTAGATTTTTTTTGGTAGCTCGTCATGATTTTTTAGAGTTGTATCGTGCAATGATAGTATATTTTACAGTAGCAATTTTAGTCAGCCTGTTTGTATCCAGGGGTTAAGTTTGCTTTAGTTATAATTTAATCTTTTAAATTATTTAATCTTTTGACATAAACCCGATCGCATCGAGCGGTTTCTACTCCCGTTGCGGGTTGATAACCACTTTTTTCATACAAGTTTACTGCTTCTTGCAAAACTGAAGCCGTCTCTAACCAAATTTCTTTAAAATTAGCCAGGACGATCGCTTTTTCCAACTCTTGTAATAAATACTTGCCTAATCCTTTTTTTCTTACCGAAGGTAATAGATACATTTTGCGAATTTCTACGGCTCGCTCACCTCTAGTAATGGGATAATAAGCTCCAGTACCAACTATTTGATTGGTTTGTTCTACTACCCAAAACTCTCCACCCCTTTCTAAATAAGCAGTTTCGATTTCAATCACATCTCTATCCGCTTGATCAGGTTGCCAAGGTAAACCATATTCGGTCAAAACTTGCCTAATGACTGCTGCTGCTGGTTCTCGGTCTTCTTTTTGCCAATGTCTAATTAAAAATTCTTCATAATATTTCTTCATGGCTTTGATAAATTTAATAATTGCCAGTTTCAACCTAACTGAGAAATACAGATGAGCCAATAATTGATTTTTGTTCCCAATCTCAATAAAAGCTATTAGCTATTAGCCGTTAGCTAAAATTCAAAAGCCAAAAGCTAATTGATAGCTGATAACTGGTCAGTGGTCACTGATAACTGTCTTAGCTGTGTATCCTTGGTTCTGGATATAAATTGGCTAAAATATCACTTTCAATAGTCGATAACTCATCTAAACGTTGTTCGACTGCTTTTGCTTCACAATATTCATTAGCTAACAACCAATAAATCCCATAGTGACGAGCTTCCGATGCCATCAAACTCCGATAAAATTTAGCTAATTCTGGTTCGGGACAGTATTCTCCCAATAATCCTAACCTTTCGTGAGAACGAGCTTCAATTAAAGCCGAAACTAATAAACAATCTAATAAACGATCTGGTTCTTGATGGCGAATTTGCGCTTTCAACTTTGCACCATAGGGAGGAGAGTTTAAAGGTGCTAAAGGAATTCCTCGGCGATCTAACCACTGATTTACCTGCTCAAAATGCTCTAATTCTTCTTTTGCGATCGCAGTTAATTGACGAACTAGTTTATGAAAAGAAGGATAGCGAAACATCATATTGATTGCTACTCCTGCTGCTTTTCTTTCACAATGAGAATGATCGAGTAGAATTGTATCTAAATTCGCGATCGCTCCGCGCCTCGGCGTAGCCGAGATCGCGAGTTCTAGCCAGGATGAATTAGTTGGCTGCTTTAAGATTTTAATCTTAGCTGCTGTAGACAAATTAAACCTCTACTTCTCACCAGTTAATTTTATAGGTATCTAATTGAGTGGAATGTCAATCCTTATTTAATTATTCTTTATATAATATGATGTAGTTGAAATCAGTAAAAAATATTCTAAATCTTGCCTAATAATCCCAAAAAAATTGGGAACTCTAAGTTAACAGCTTAATAGTTTAGTCTTATCACTAAAAGTCTGCAAAGTTCAAGGTAGTTATTGATATTTTAGGTAGTAAAAAATTAATATGACCAATCAACGCCGAATCATAATAGGAGATGTACACGGTCACTATGATGCCTTAATCGCTTTATTAGATGCAATTGCCCCAAATAGTGATGATCGAGTTTACTTTTTGGGAGATTTAATCGATAGAGGGCCAAAAAGTGCCGATGTTGTCGATTTTGTGATCCGCAACCAATATCAATGTTTAAGGGGAAATCATGAAGAAATGTTACTAGATGTGGTTGGGAGTGGACAAGTTTCGATTGAATTTTATCAAGGATGGTTATATAGTGGCGGTCATGCTACTGTAACCAGTTACGATAGCAAAATCCCTCAAGACCATATTGATTGGATCAAAACTTTACCCCTTTATCTCGATCTCGGAGACATTTGGTTAGTCCATGCAGGAGTTTGTCCCAGACTTTCTTTAGATGAACAAAATTCCGAACAATTTTGTTGGATCAGAGAAGAATTTCACGGCAGCCATGAACCCTACTTCAACGATAAATTAATTATTACTGGTCATACTATTACCTTTACTTTACCAGGCGTTCAACCAGGACAAATAGCTGCTGGTGCTGGTTGGTTAGATATTGAAACTGGTGCTTATCATCAAAATAGCGGATGGTTAACTGCTTTAGATATTGATAGTGGAAAAGTTTACCAAATCAATACTCAGAATGGTTGTTTGCGAACTATGCCTTTAAAAAGAGCGATCGCAAATGTCGATCCTACCCAAATTACTCCAAGAAAAGTACGCCGAAGAGCATAAAACAGTTATCAGTTAGTAATTACTAATTACTAATTATGAGGGATAAATAATTAACTATCAACAAAAACCAGGGTTTTGACTAGATTTTATTAAAGTTGAGAAACGTTCTCTTATTGAGCTAATTGAGTAATTTTTTCGGCTAAATCAAGATCTTTCTGGGTAATACCTCCTGCGTCGTGGGTAGTCAGATTAACCGTAACTTTGTTATAAGAAATAATAAGGTCGGGATGATGCCCTGCTGCTTCAGCAGGTTCTACTAATCTATTGACAAATGCGATCGCGTCAACAAAATCTTTGAATTGAAAAGTACGAGTAATTTTTTTGCCGTCAGTAGTCCAACCTGATAATTGTTGGATTTTCTGGTTAATTTCTGTTTGGTTAAGTAACATCGTTTCTGCGTTTGCTTCGACAATTTTAATATTATTAGTTAAGAGTAAAATAACACCAAAAGCTACTAATAATTTTAAGATTTTCTGAGACAATAAAAACATCATTATCCTCACATAATTTTGTAAGTATTAAAAATATTTTTTCTAAAAACAAACTTTAATTGCTGTAATTCTTGTTGTAAATTAAAGCGGGCTTGACTTTCTAATCGATTAAATAAATATTCTGTATAATAAATTCTGCTTCTAGCCAAAAAACTTTCTAAAACTTTTATTCTCCCAACATAATAACTTGCTTGAGAAAGCCAAGAATATTCTTGACGAATTGCTTGACTATAAATTTGATATTCAGTTTGACTTGCACCCAGAATTGATAAATCTACATCTAAAAAAATTTGACTATCATAATCTTCTAAGTTTGTTTGATGGAATTGAGTTTTTAAAATTAATTGTTTAACTGATTGAATCATACAATTATCTATTTCTAAACTAGTTAAAACTTGTTCGGCATAAGCTGCACTTTTTACTTCATTATCTTGAGCTTGTGAATCATAAATTACATCATGAAACCAAATAGCTAATTCAATGACTGAAAAATTTTTGGCTTCATCTTTCATTAAATTAGCTACAGTTAATAATTGTTCGATATGTTGAAGATTATGATAATATCTTGTCGAATTAGAATAGGCAGTAGCTAAATCATTAAAGATTAATTCACCTAAAAGTAAATCTACCTTTAGACTTTGAAGTAAATTATCCCAATTAGTCTTGAGTTGTTTCAACTTCATTCCTTAGCTTGAATTGTTGCAATTAAATCATAAAAAGGTTGCCAATTATCTTCATCGACAATTGGTTGCCAAATTGATTCTATAATAGGACGAAGTAAAGCAGTTTTAGGATTATAAAAACTCAAGCGATCGCTAATTAAATCCATTTCATCCTGTGGTAATTGATTTAAGCAGCGATGGTACAATTTACGCCAATAGTCGCTAACTTCTTGAGAAACACGAGTAAAAAAATTATTTTCTAAAATTAAAGAACTATCTTCACGCCAACCATAATTAAATCCTGCTGCTAACTCAGCAAAAAAAGCATGATAACCAATGTCGGTATTTCTTAATAATTTAATTGTTGCTTCTAATAATTCTGCTGCTGCCAACTCAGATAAGTTTTGGAAACCTAACTTATTAAGCATGAACTGATTATAGGTAGAAGAATAACAATCTTCAAATTGAGCCAAACCAGCCTCTAAATCTGATTTAGCAATGAGCATCCCTAAAGGTAATTGCAACAGTTCCAAATTTAACTTACAAATAAAAGGCTGATTGCCATAACTATAGCGTCCACCGTAGTCAAAATAAGCTGCTGTAAAATGAGGATTATAAGTAAGAATAAAAGCATAAGGCCCATAATCAAAACTTTCCCCAGTAATCGACATATTATCCGTATTTAGTACCCCATGACAGAAACCTGCTGCCATCCATTGGGCTGCTAATTGGGCAACTCTTTCGACTAATTCGGCATAAAACTTGGCGTATTTATCTTCTGTATTCGGAATATTTGGATAATAAATTTCAATAACATGATCCAATAACTTCTGAATTAAATCAGGACGTTGAAGATAATGCAGCCTTTCAAACGTACCAAACCGAATATGGGAACGACTAAAACGCACCATTACTGAAGAACGAGTAGGAGAAGGTTCATCACCCCGCCAAAGTGCTTCCCCAGTTTCAATCATACTCAGACAACGAGAAGTTTTAATTCCCAATTGATGCAAAGCTTCTGCTGCTAATACCTCTCTAACACCACCTTTAAGAGTTAATCTGCCATCAGCAGTACGAGAATAGGGAGTTCTGCCCGATCCTTTGGTACCAAAATCATACAGTTCTCCATCCGTACCTCTTACTTGTCCGTAAAGAAATCCTCTCCCATCCCCTAAAAAAGGATTGTATTCGCCAAATTGATAGCCATGATAACGTAAGGCTAAAAAAGGTTGTATTCCTTGGAATTTACCAAAAGCCTCAATAAAATGCTCATCTTTAACCGATTTAGAATCTAATCCGAGTATTGGTAATAAAGAGTCATTGCGAAAACGGAGAATCTGTTGAGGAAATTCGGCTGCTGCAACTTCATCATAATAATCATCGCCCAGACTTTCCAAGGCTGGTTGATATTCAAGACTGAGAAAAGGATTAAAGCTAGTTGAAGTCATCAATAAAATACATGAACTAGATAATATATTGGTTTTACTTTAACCAAATTCCAATTTCTCTGTATATATAAATGTTCGCCTTCCTTAATCTATTACCGAACAAAATTTATCTCGAACTGTCAGTTTCGGCAAACCCATTTCACGCCTCCTGATTACTTCTTCAGGACGCAGAATCGGCAGGGTTAGTTTTTCAGATGGAATTGTTTTTTTTCTAGGGCGAGGTGGTTGAATTCGATCTAGAGGTAATAGTTTATCTGGTGCAAATATCTCATCTAGATACCAATTGTCTTGCGATAAAACATCCCAAATATCGACTAAACGACGAAATTTACGTACTTTGTCACCCATCTTTAAGAGCCAGCCTCCGACAGTACGTTGTACATCCATGCAAGCTTGATGGGCGAGTCTGATAACTCTTTTGAATGATTGACGCATGATAGGAGATATATCTTTGGCGCGACGGATGATGTTTTTGGCTTCGTTTAATTCTTCTATGAGTTGTTCGTTTTCTTGTTTGAGTCGAGCGTTTTCTTTTTTCAGGGCGATGATTTCTTTTTCTAGTTCGGTTCTAGTTGGTTCGGGTGAATCGCAAAAAGGTATTTCTTCTGTATCTGATTCAATTTGGTACTGTATCAGGGGAGTAATATCGTTGATGATAGGGCAATCGTAGCCACCTCGATCTAATTCTACCGACCATCTGGGTGGATAGGTGCGCTCAATGGGATGGAGTAGTGTTCCACTAAATTGGATGTCTCCGTAGAGGTAGACTCGTTGAAAGGGTTGGAGGATTGTTTGGCTCTGTGGTTGTCTGTTTGAGGTTGAATTTATCTTTAGTTCTTGGCAAGTGGATTTATCTTGTTTTATATTTATGGGTAAGCTCGTCATATTTTTGTGAATGTGAATGAGACTCGACGGTTGAAGTTTGTCCGACTGGCAACCGTCTTCAAATAAACAATACAGCAATTCTCACTCGTATACAAGTGAGAAGTATTTTTATCTAATGTAACTTAATACTTTTAAAAGTAGCTCTGGACAACAATATTTAGTGTTCAAACAGGTTAAAAATTGTGAGCAAAAAATACAACATAGAAAATTTAACTCCATTTGAGCCTGAAGGAGAGAAAGCACTAAGTAAAAAACCCCTTCAGCTTAGAGTAGAACAGGACATTTACAATACGGTAATGTCTTTACCAAAGCAAAAAAGACTCAAACTTTTGCGTCAGTGGATTAAAGACGGAGTAGAGAGTTTAGACAACGACACTATTAAGGCAAGTTGAAAATAGTCTTGCTAGAGAAATAAAAAAATAGCGATCGCAGTTTGGGTGAGGTATCTTATTTTGCCATAAGTTTTGGTTAAGGTGAGCATCCAATTAAAAATAGACAGGAGCATTTAAAGTAAGAATAATTTGCTCATTCTACCAAGGCGCGATCATACTTTAGAACAGTATTTAAAAGCGATCGCCATAAAAACTCAAATTACTCCAACAAGCGATCGCTCTTGAGACTTAAGCGAACATCGATTGTTACCAGATAGTTAAAATTGTCAAATAGTGAAACGAAAATCCAACGTTCTGGTTGATCTGCTGCAAATAACCTCTGCATTCACATCAATATCTCGCGGAAGTCTGCTTCAACCAGGTTGTTAGGTTGCGTTTGCATAAGTAGCTCCACCTAAAAAAAACGTAAAATAAAAACGGAAGAAATCTAGCTTGATGATTCAGAAATGCCAGCAGCATTAAAAATTACTTTAACCACTGAAGAAAACACAACCTTACAACAACTGGAGTTATCAAACTCTGTGACTCGAAGAACGGGCGCAAAGAGCAACGGCACTTCGTCTGAATGCAGCAGGATGGAAAGTTAAAGAGATCGCTAATTATTTAGAATGGGCAGAATCAACGGTCAGACAAACGATTCATCGCTGGAATAGGTCTGGATTAGTAGGGCTATGGGAAGCTGGAGGTAGAGGAAGAAAGCCATCATGGACGACTGAAGATTGGGAAGCAATGGAACAATGGTTGAATGAACCCCGTAGCATAAGCTCTCGACAATTGAGCCAAAGATTAGCCAGAGAAAGACAAGTGTTTCTGGGAGCAGAACAAGTTCGTCGGATACTAAAAAAAAAAGTGGCGTTGGAAAAGACTGAGACGAAAACCGCCAGCAGCTAAAAATCAAGAATGGAAAGAAGCGAAGAAGAAGGATTTACAACTACTAAAATTATGGTCAGAACTGGGTTTGATTACCTTACTGTATCTAGATGAATCGGGGTGTTGTCCTGAAAGTCCTCTTAGCTACGGCTATGGTCAAATAGGGCAACAAAAATCGATTTCTCAAAAAACCAGAAAAGGAAGACGAGTCAATATCATGGGAGTTTGGGAAGAAGAAAAAAGGTTTGAGTATACCCTAAAAGTAGGAACTTACAAAACAAAGAGTTATCTTCGTTTTATGGATTGGCAAGCAGAACGAGCTATGAAAAGACTCTTTGAGACAGGAAAGCTGACCATAATTATTCATGATAATGCTTCTATCCATCGTGCCAAGTTAGTTCAAAAACGTCATCAAATTTGGTCAAAACAAGGATTGAGCGTATTTTTTCTTCCTCCTTATTCTCCTGAAATGAATCGTATTGAAGATAGATGGCTACACCTCAAGCGTCAAGAATTGGGTGGTTTTGTTTTTGAGGATGAGTATGATTTGGCTCTCGCTATTATTGATGGCATCAAAAATCAAAGTCAACAGGGAAATTATACTGTTGAACGTTTAATGTTTAATTAAGTGGAGCTACTTATCATTAAATCTAACTTCAATTTAAAGCAGCGATCGCTTTAAGATAAATAGTAATAAATTTATTAATACTGTGGTAGAAACAATTTATGAATGGGAGAGGCTGTGTTTCGAGGTAAACTCGAAACCTTGTACGTCCTGTTTCCTAATTATTTAAAGCACTTCTCGCCTTAGATAAGGTTGCAAAACTTCAGGAACTGATATTGTTCCATCTGCTTGCTGATAATTTTCTAAAACAGCAGCCATTGTTCTCCCTACAGCTAACCCCGAACCATTCAGAGTATGAACAAATTGTGTTCCTTTCTTACCAGCTTCTTTAAAGCGAATATTAGCTCTTCTAGCTTGAAAATCCTTAAAATTGGAACAACTAGAAATTTCCCGATACATTTGGGCAGAAGGTAACCATACCTCGATGTCATAACATTTGGCTGCACCAAAACCCAAATCTCCCGTACACAATTCAATCACGCGATAGGGTAATTTTAAAGCTTGTAAAATTGCTTCGGCATTGTTAACTAAAGCTTGATGTTCTGCTTCTGAAGTCTCAGGATGAACAATTTTAACTAACTCTACCTTATTGAACTGATGTAATCTAATTAAACCTCTGGTATCTTTGCCATAACTGCCAGCTTCTCTACGAAAACAAGGAGTATAAGCACAGTGATAAATTGGTAATTGGGAGGCTTCAATAATTTCGCCACGATAAAGATTAGTTACAGGTACTTCGGCAGTAGGAATCAACCAAAGGTCATCCTCTTGACACTTAAAACTTTCTTCTGCAAATTTGGGTAGTTGTCCCGTACCAGTTAAAGAATCACTATTAACTAAAATAGGGGGCATTACTTCAGTGTAACCAGCTTCAATTTGGCGGTCTAACATAAAGTTAATTAAAGCTCTTTCTAAAGCTGCACCAGCACCGATTAAATTGACAAAGCGACTTTGAGCGACTTTAACCGAACGAGTAAATTCTAAAATACCTAATTTTTCGCCAATTTCCCAATGAGGCAAGATATCGGGATTATTAGGGATATATTCATCGCCCCAGCGTCGAATTTCGACATTTTCCGTCTCATTTTTACCGATAGGGGTAGATTCACTCGGTAAATTGGGTAATTGAAATAAAAGAGTTTCTATTTGCGCTTTTAAATCTTTTTCTTGAGGTTCTAAGTCAGCTAGTTTAATTTTAAGCTCGTTTCCTTCTTCTTTTAAGCTATTAATTTCTGCGCCATTGGGGTCGCTACCACCTCGAATCTTTTGTCCAATCAACTTACCAATTTCGTTACTTCTAGCACTGAGTTGACTGCGATTAGTTTCTAACTCTCTTTGTTGCTGGTCTAACTGTAAAATAGGTTGGAGATCGTATTCTCCTGCACTACGACGATTGAGTAATTCTTGGATTTGGTCTGGATTTTCTCTGATTTGTTTGAGGTCTAGCACCGCTTGATCAACCTTTTGGTTCATATTTCCCAAAGTTTAGGATATCTTCTTTTGGGTAGATTTAGGTTAAAAAAATTCAAAAGGGACGCTATAAGAAACGCCCCTAGATGTTTAGTAGGAGATTGGGAAGATAGGGAATTAGGGAAAACTCAAATGCAGTCAAATAACTACCAATTCATTTTGATGACTAATTATAATTAATTTTCCCATTTATATACGTGAAAGATAATCTTATAACTCACCCTTTGCTAACATTTGAATTAAACGAGGAACACCAGGATCGAAACCAGCTAAATCCCAAGAATTTTTGTCTTTAGGATCTACTAAACTAATTCGATAAGGAGTCAGTGTGACGTAAACTGCCTTGACATTTGGATTTACTTTTTCACGATACTCCTTCAAAGCTACAGAAGGATGTTTTCTTCCTGCCCAACTTTCATTATCTGTCCAAAAACAAATCACATCTGCTTTGAATCTATTTTTAA
This sequence comes from Stanieria sp. NIES-3757, assembly GCA_002355455.1. Taxonomy (NCBI): domain Bacteria; kingdom Bacillati; phylum Cyanobacteriota; class Cyanophyceae; order Pleurocapsales; family Dermocarpellaceae; genus Stanieria; species Stanieria sp. NIES-3757. The sequence goes on along the minus strand of AP017375.1, from coordinate 774,623 downwards.
TCGCCCAATCATAGGCAACCGAAGCATCAGTTGCACCAAAATTATTGTTATTCGCTTTTTTAAGAGCAGAACTAAAAGAATCTCGTCGTGAAATCCCTAGATCGATGAATTTAGTAGAAAAACCACGTATTTCATAGTTTTTTTCAGCTTTTGCTGTAACTAATGCCATAGTAGCAGCAATTTCGCAGCAGGTTAAACCAACTGAACCAACTACACCGCAAGACATCGAACCAGAAATATCAACAGCATGGAGAAAAACTTTATTGGTAGGTTCGACTACATCAAAAGCTAATTCCAAAGCTTTTTCTAAGATATCTACAATCCGAGGTACAGGAGTCCAAGTTTTTTGGCTACGTCCTACTTTTCCGCCCGATTTGTAAGTTTTTAAGGCTTTAAGGACATCAATCGGGTGGATGCGTCCGCGACGCAGATGGTTTTTATTATTTAAAACTGTTTCAAGACGGTCTAAATTCTCGCGACTATCGGCACGCAATACATCTAACTGAGTTAAAGAACCCAAATTTCGTAGCATTGCACCGATAGGCATTTCGTTAAATAACAACTGCCATGCAGCCTTATCCATCTTGCCCACAGGCGCACACATTTCATGAGTCAGTCTACCTTGAGAAATAGCCTCATGGGTTTGTTCGGGATTCCGTTTCAACCATTCATACCACCAGATTTGAGTTAAGGCATCATCAGGAGTATATTCTGGTAATCCCTCCCAACCACTAACTGCCCATTTAAACAAGCGATCGTGTTCTGTTGTCGGTGGTTTAACATGAAATAGTCTCAAGGCATCTCGGTGTTGGAAGCCATAACGTTGTTGATATTTTAGTAATTGATAAGCTAACGCCTTGACATCTTCTTTGGATAACCAAGCTGTACCTGCTTCCCGAATTACCTTACCAAAACCGCGCATTGACTTGGTATAGTTCAACCATTCATAGAAGTGGCTGCCAGTACGCACTACTTGAGGGAAGATTTCTAAGAAAGCTTTTTTGGCTGCGGGTGTTTCTCCCATCGACAGCAATACTAACGCTAAGATAGGCGCGCTATTATTAATTGAACGTCCATCAGAAGCATAGAGAATTTCTTCAGCAACTCTACTCGCATCTTCTACTACTGCTTGCTTGATAACTCCAATAAAGTCTTGAGTTAATTCTTTTTTATCTGCATAATAAGTACTTTGTGCCGTACCAATCAACAGACAACGGCGTAGCATCTGCCAAATACCTGCATCAAACATATAACCGCCAGAACGACCTTGAATCATTTCGGCTTCTCGTCCTGGAATTGGTTGATTCTGAGGTGTATTTTGGGATTTATTAGTAAAAAAGCGGTAATTCATTTCATTACCTCCAGCCCTTGCGGGCAAAGTTATTAACAGTTATTCAGTTAACAGTGATTATTGTCAGCTTGTTCGCTATTGACTGATTTAAAATTGGTTTGGTTGTTTTTGATTAACCTCGCCAGGGGGCGGTATAGGAATCGAACCTATGTAATCCAACGATAACCCTCGTTCTGCGACCCCATTGGGATAAGATTATGAACAAAGATTTTTCTTTTTCAATAGTCAATCGACCATCGAAAAAGTCCCGCCCCAAGCTCTTTTAAAATTAAATAGTGGCTATTGACTGATTTAAAATTGGTTTGGTTGTTTGTTATTAACCGCACCAGGCGACGGAGTAGGACTCGAACCTACAATGACATAGTCGATAACCTTCAATTCTTCGGTCTTTGCAGACAAGGTATGAACAAAGGGATATTGCGTATACCAATTCCGCCTTCCGTCGCAAAAAAAATTCATAAGGTAAGTAGACAAATTTGTTTGTATATTTCTTTTTCCCTTCTCCCTTCTTTCTATTTTTGACTTTTAACTTTTAACTTTTAACTTTTGACTTATTTAATTTGGTGCGACGGGTAGGACTCGAACCTACGACCAGCCGATTAACAGTCGATAACCCTCACTCTTTCGACCCCATGGGGATAAGTTTATGAACAAGGATAATGCCGCTCTACCTACTGAGCTACCGTCGCTTGTGAAACAAATTGAAAAAAGTAATGAGAGATAAAAGTAAATAATTAGAGATCATAAGTCAGTTTTAACCTATTACCTATTACTTATTACCTATTACTTTTATATATATTGGTGCGTCGGGCAGGAATCGAACCTGCGATCGCCGATTTCTAATGGAGTAATCGATAACCCTCATTCTTCGACCCCCTAGAGATAAGCTATGAACAAGGAAATGCTGCCTTACCACTTGGCTACCGACGCTTGTATATATAAAGTAATCTGTTTCATTTGGAGCAGTGGGCGGGATTTGCACCCGCGTCTCCCGCGTTGGAAGGCGATAACCCTCATTCTTCGACCCCAATGGGGGTAAGTTATGAACAAGGATATAAGGCGTTCTAGGCTACTAAACTACCACTGCATTTAGATTACCTTTGTAGTATATCCAATTAAAAATATTTTTGCAATATATTTGTAGTATAAAAAATACTAAAAAAACCAATCACCAAGATCTTTAATCGCGTTTAACCGTCAACAATCAAATTTTAGATGTGTTTACCCATTTTTTTCTTACGTCTAGCTTGTCGTTCTTGCAACACTACCGTAATTAAAGTAATTACGGTAAGAGGAATAACAAAGAAAAGCATGATGGTAGTATAAACAGGTAAACTATCGTGACGAATAGCATCCAAAACTAAATAACCAGCGTAAGCAAGATAGTAAAACACAAACAGCAATCCTTCCCAACGATTGATTTGATTACCAGAATAAAAAATTGGCAAACAGGCAAAAGCCACTGTGATCGCGACAGGCACATCAAATTCAATCATAGATTCAGCCACATTCAACCCACCAGGAGCAACTATTCCTGCTAATCCTAAAACTGACAAAATATTAAAAATATTACTACCCAAAACATTGCCAACCGCAATATCTCTTTCACCACGAAGGCTAGCAATTACAGAAGTAGCAAGTTCAGGCAAAGACGTTCCCGCCGAAACAATTGTCAATCCAATCAACAACTCACTAACTCCTAAAGCACGAGCGATCGTGGTAGCCGAATCTACTAGCCAACGAGAACCCCATACCAATAATCCTAAACCACCAATAATCAAAACTAAATCTTTGAACCAAACTACCTTAGAACGTGCGCCAGAATCACCATATTCTCTAGTAAATTCATCTTGCTCAGAATTATTGTTTTGTTGGCGACTTTGATAAATCAAAGAAAGAGTATAAACTATACCACCAATAAAAAAAATAGTTCCATCTACTCGGCTAATTGTGCCATCTAACCCAAACATCAATAAGAGGATAGATACCCCAATCATAATTGGCACATCAGAGCGAATTAACTGTCTAGTTACTACTAGCGGAGTTACTAAAGCAGACAAACCCAGAATAAATAAAACGTTAAAAATATTACTTCCCACCACGTTGCCAACCGCAATGTCCGCTCGCCCAGCCCAGCTAGACATGACACTTACTGCCATTTCTGGTGCGCTAGTACCGTAAGCCACAATAGTTAGTCCAATAATTAAAGGAGAGATACCCAATATCGCTGCTAAATTAGACGCTCCCTTAACTAATAATTCTGCACCAATAACTAAAAGTACTAGTCCACTAAATAAGATTAAAAACGTAATCGCAGTCATAGAAACAATATCAATATTTTCAAAAAAATGTTAAATTATTTTTTTGCCAAAGATAGCTTTAAGCTTGGCTAAACTAGCTTTGAATAATCAGTTTTTTAAATAAAAGCTGGATTGGAAACAGCTAATTTACCTATCTCTCCAACTTTTTTTATAATAGGAAAGATATCTGGTGTTTGATCTTTCAAAAAAAATCTATGCGGAATTTGATTCCCCATACATCCTCTTGATTTTTACGTTCCGTAAATTTTGCCAATATTAGGAAACTAACTAAGGGATCGAGCAATAAATCTTGACATAAACTACTTAATGTTTAAATTTCATGATGAGCTTGCTCACCAAAAGAAAAACATTTTTTCTTTTAAGATAAATGTATAGTTTTTAATTAAATCTTAATCAAAATTATTCATTGTCAATTATATAAAAAATGAGTTCTCCTGCAACTAAAGTTAAACAATCAGTTTCTTATTCAAGTCAAATTACAAAAAGAGCAGAAATTGCTTTATGTTGTTCTTCTTTTAAGTTAAACTTGTTCACCGCCATGGTCAATCACAGCGTACCTTTACCAACTATTGCCGATCAAATTGGTTTGCAAAATAACTACACAAAAAAAGCTTTATCAGAAACCAAAGCAGAAGCAGAATTAATGTGGTTAATTAAAGTTGGCATCCTCAGAAGAGAAGTAGATGGGCAAGGATTAACTGATAGTTTTCGTCTTACGCCCCTAGGCAGACAAATAATAGCTAAATGGCAAAAACAAGGTAATAGTTTGCCTAACCCCACCATGACTGAACGGATTATTAATATTGTCAATCGCTGGTTGAGATTGTCACTATAATGTTTCGATCAATTCAATCTGCGTTGGTAATTGTTATAAATGTGATAAGTTTTTCAGCAGGGGATTAATCGATGAAAGCGATCATGGTGGTAGGAACAACCTCTCATGCAGGAAAATCTTTCCTAACTGCTGCTTTGTGTCGTATTTTAGCAAGACAAGGTTGGCGAGTTGCTCCTTTTAAAGGACAAAATATGGCTTTAAATGCCTATGTCACGCCGACAGGAGGAGAAATTGGCTACGCGCAAGCAGTACAAGCATGGGCTGCGGGAGTAATTCCCCGAATAGAAATGAATCCTATTTTGCTTAAACCTCAAGGTAATATGACTTCTCAAGTCATTATTAAGGGCAATGCGGTAGCAGTTGTCAAAGCAACTGAGTATTATGAAAAGTATTTTGATTTAGGGTGGGAAGTAATACAAGAGTCTCTCTATCGCTTATCAATTGAGTTTGATTTATTAGTTTGTGAAGGGGCTGGTAGTCCAGCAGAAATTAATCTCAAACATCGCGATTTGACTAATATGCGGATCGCCAAACATTTGAATGCTTCGACTATCCTAGTGGTTGATATTGAGAGAGGCGGAGCTTTTGCTCATGTAGTGGGTACATTAGAATTACTTGACCCTGAAGAACGAGCCTTAATTAAGGGAGTCGTGATTAATAAATTTCGAGGTAATAAAGAATTATTAACTTCAGGAATTGAATGGCTACAACAACGCACGGGTATTCCTGTTTTAGGAGTAATTCCTTGGCACGATCAAATTTTTCCCGCTGAAGATTCTCTTGATTTATTAGATCGAAGAATTCATCAACCAAATCGAGAACTTAACATCAACGTAATTCGTTTACCACGAATTGCTAATTTTACTGATTTTGACCCTCTAGAAGCCGAACCTACAGTTAGTATTAGATATGTCGGCTTAAAAGATTCTCTGGGACATCCTGACGCTGTGATTATTCCTGGTTCTAAAACCACAATTGCTGATTTACTTGCTATGAAAAAAAGTGGGATGGCAGAACAAATTCAAGAATATGCAGCAGCAGGAGGAACTGTTTTAGGAATTTGTGGTGGTTATCAAATTTTAGGAGAAAGGATTATCGATACTGAAGGGTTGGAAGGAGAAAGTGGAGAATTCCAAGGATTAGGTTTACTTCCTGTTCATACTGTGGTTACACCTAACAAAATTGCTCGTCAGCGACATGTTACTTCTAAGTTTCCTCAAGCGGGTTTACCAGTTGATGGTTACGAAATACATCAGGGACGTACTCGTTTACTGAATCATAAAACTAGAGATTTGGCTAGCGAATATCGTCCAGTTTTTGATGATACTGGATTAGGATTAGTTGATCGCAGTTTATCAGTTTGGGGTTGTTATCTTCATGGTATTTTTGATAATGGTCCTTGGCGACGTTCTTGGTTAAATCATCTGCGTAAACAAAGAGGGATGGCTTCTTTACCGACTGGAATTGCTAACTATCGAGAACAACGCGAAGCCGTTTTAAACGATCTGACTAATTTGGTGGAAACTAATATTAATTTAAAACCAATTTTACCGAGTCATTATTAGGAGAAATATGACTGTCACAATTCGCTTTTTACCTGATGATATTACTGTGAAAGCAGAGGCTGGAGAACCAATATTACAGGTAGCGGAACGGGCTGGAGTATTGATTCCTACTGGTTGTTTAATGGGTTCTTGTCATGCCTGTGAAGTTGAATTAAATGATGGTACTGCTATTTGTGCTTGTATTAGTTCGGTTCCCATTGGCACTAAAGAACTCACCATTAATTTGTATTCAGATCCTTTATGGTAATTTAGTTATTTGTTAATTTTGTGCTTGTTAAACGTCAAGGTGGAGCGGATCGATTTGATGCAATAAAATCAAAAGCCTACCTTGAGAACAAGCGAGTAATTCAACAATCATTAACTTTAAGATAATCCCTCTTTTATGACTATGGGGAAAAATATTGAATTAGCAAGCAACAGAGAACGAATACTCTAAAAATTGACTTTGAGGAAAAGGAGAACCACGAAAGCGATTCATAATGTTGATTAACTTAGAAAAACCAAGTTGAAGATGTTGATTAGGAAATACGGATAGCCAAGGTTGAATAAGAGAGAAAAAGATTAATGGTTGAATAATTAAGCGCAAGTTATTTAAAGAACTTTTCCAACCAGCACCAGAATCCCACGCCTGATGATTAGAGAAAGGAAAAGAAGAAACTGATTTAAGAGTAGAGACTTGAGAATTGGCATCGGGAACAATCGTCTCTAATTGAAAATAATTAGCTTGAAGACTTACTAAAAAATAAGTACTCATAATTAATTCCCACCAGCGTTCTATACCGTGATAATCTGTAACTCGAAAATCTGCCCAACCAAGTTCATTTTTGACTTGTTTAAACGCATATTCAATCCAGTTTCTCAAACTATATTCTGAAGCAATTGTGGTGGCAATTTTGCCTTTTTTATTCGTCATAATAAACCAAGTATCTTTTGGTTCAGGGTTTTTGTCGTCTTGTTTACTTATTTGATAGAAACGAATATGTTTTCTTGTGCCAAAAATAATTTCTCTAATGTATCTAGTTTCGCTCTTCTTTCGAGATAATTTTTGTTGATAAGCTTGCCATCGATTATATTTTTTTTTCTCATCGCCGAACATCCAAACCTTATGGTTAGAGCGAATTGCCACAATATACTCCAGATTCAATTGCTCCAAAACTGTAATTACATCTCCACTTTCTCCATACAAACTATCAGCTAATATTAACTTGATGTTAAAGTTCCATTTTTGTAATTCCTTGATTATTTCTACAGCTAGTTGTGGTTTGGTTTTATATGTATCTTCTGCTTTGAGGCATTTGTTCGGCTTAAATATTTTAAAAAGTAAAGGGTATGTTATTCCCTCTACTACTGCATAAGCATTAACCGACACAATTCCATTTTTTGTCTTTCCTAAATTACCAATATACTGTCTGGCTACATAATCAGTTGTTTTTCCTTTCTTGACATCTCCTGTTTCATCAATACAAAGAGTTATTTTTCTTTCTCCAATCAATAATTTAGTCAACCATAATCTAATTTCTCGTATTTTTTCTACATTCCAATGAGCTTCAGATAGAAAATAATTTAATCCTTGACTATCTTTTAATCCTACCGCTCTTGCTATCTTTGGTAGCGACTTTCTAGGTATTTCTGATAGCATTCCTAAATGTATTAATTTGAATGCTTCATAATTTCTCACATCAGAGAATAGCTCTTGGTAGGCTTGACAATAGTGATCGATAAAACTCACTGTTGATGATGCTTCTCTTCGTGGTGTCACCATTTTTCATTGGGTTTTTATTTTCAATTATTTTATCACCCTATAGTCATAAAAGAGGGTTAATATCAAATCCGTTTGAATACCCATAATTAAATCAGGTCTTCAGGCCACCAATGATAGTTAGTCAATCCTTGAATCAATTGTGGTTGTCGAAGTAGACTACGGCATCTTTGAATCATAATTTCTTCTAATTGGTCGAGAGTGTCAAAAGTTTTGTTCGCGATTGCTTCATTAGTCAGAGGCCATAATCTTTCGGCAGGTTGTAATTCTGGTGATTTGGGAGGCATCCAGAATAAATGTACTCCTTTGGGAACTTTTAGCTTTTCAGTAGTATGAAAAGATGCTTGATCGAGCGCTAAAATGACTCGCTTTTTTTCACCTATCTCAAAATGCCGAGCAAAATCTTCTAACAAAAGACTAAAAACTTTAGTGTTCAACTTGGGTACAATCCACCAATAAGTTTCTCCTGAACCAGGATGTACAAATCCTGCTAACCACAACCATTGAAATCGCCAATTAACTTTGGCTATCGGTTGCTGACCCTTTTCTATCCACATGATTCGATTTACTGGCTGCAATCCGATTCGATGCTCATCTTCAGCCCAAGTTTCTACCGTTGATTCAGGATATTGTTGTTTAATTGCTGCGGCAGTCTGCGCCAGTTTTTTTTCCAGCGTTGTTGCTCTTCGGGATCACTTTCGACATGAGTAGGTCTTGGTCTTCGACGGACGTATTCTAGTCCTCGAAGATAATCCCATCCTCTTTGAGGTGCGATCTCTTTGCCTAATAACTCACTCATCCAAGCTGCTACTTTGGTTCCGCTCCATAATCCTCCTGACTCTGGTGTTGCTTGAAGGGCTTGCCATAATAAGGCTTGTTGTTGTTCATCCAATAGTGGCTTGGCTCCCTGATTCTCTTTTCTTTTATCCCCCAAGCTTTCTGCCCCCAAGCGATTGTAACCCCAGACAAGTTCGTAAATCCAGCTACGGCTATAGCCAGTTATCTCTGCTACTTGTTCTGTAGTCTTTCCCTCTGCTAACAACCAGATAATTTGGTAGTGACTTCGCTCTCGTGGTTCTCTTGAATTACGATATCGTTGTTTTAGTTCCTCTATACTTAAATGAGGTTCGATTCTAATTCGTTTCGGCATCAATTGAATTTGGTTATTTTCTCTGCTTGATTATATCATGGGCAATTAAACGGATTTAATATAAGTTTATTAGGGAAAAAATTTTTTAACTTTTAACTTTTATTTAAATCATTTTTGAATCTAAAAAATATTTTTATTAACACTTTTAAGATAGACTAGAGCGAATAAAATATGAGAATATTTATAAGTAATAATGATATTGAGCTAAGTAACCCTACTTAGACTTGTTTTAAATCATATTTTTGCTTAACAATCAAAAAATATATTATCCAAAGTTTTTATACTATTTTTAGAGTGTTGGAGTCAAAAAGCTGGTGAAACTAAGTCAGTGGTTGGGTTTTTCTTTAACAATTATTGCTTTATATATTCTCTGGCAAATTAAAAATTTATTATTATTAATTTTTACCGCTGTAGTTTTAGCGACTGCCCTAAATCGCCTCATTAATAAGTTACAGAGTTTAGGTATTAATCGTAAATTAGCAATTGTTGCAACAGTTTTTTCAATTATTGTAATTCTAATTCTTTTTTGGGGTTTAATTGTCCCACCTTTTGTTGAACAATCACAGAAATTAATTAATTTATTACCAAAAGTTTGGCAAAAGATTGATTCAACTGTTGAAATTATTAAAGCGGAATTACCAGATTTTTTTCCAGATTTACCGACTAGAAAAGATTTCATTGCTCAACTGCCATCTTTACAAGAATTATTAAACAATTTTATTACTTTTTTCTCCGATTCGTTAACTATTATTCTGCAATTATTATTAGTATTTGTCTTAACTTTAATGATGTTAGCTAATCCCCAAAGCTATCGACAAGCATTTATAAGTTTATTTCCAGCTTTTTATCGGCGAAGAGTAGATTATATTTTATCTGAATCTGAAGTAGCTTTAGGAAATTGGTTGAGTGGAATTGTAGTTAATTGTCTATTTATTGGAGTTGCTAGCGGTATTGGTTTAGCTATTTTACAAATTCCTTTGGTATTAGTCCACGCAATTTTAGCGGGTGTCTTAAATTTTATTCCCAATATTGGTCCTGCTGCTAGTGTAATTTTTCCCCTCATGATGGCAGTGTTGGAAGCTCCTTGGAAAATTGTTGCGGTATTTATTTTGTATTTTATTGTTCAGAATCTGGAAACTTATTGGTTATCACCCATAGTGATGGCAAAACAAGTATCTTTATTACCCGCCATAACTTTAACTGCACAAATCTTTTTTGCTCAAACTTTTGGTGTTTTAGGTTTATTGTTAGCTTTACCTTTAACTGTAGTAGGAAGAATTTGGTTAGAAGAAGTTGTGTTCAAGGATATTTTAGACCAATGGCAAAAACATGAATAATTTCAGTCACTATCCTTATTCTTCTCAACGTCGTATCATTTTAGGTAAAAAAGGTGCGGTAGCAACGAGTCAACCATTAGCTACTTTAGCAGGAATGGAGATGTTATGGGCTGGTGGTAATGCAGTAGATGCAGCCGTAGCTATGGCGATCGCTTTAACGGTAGTCGAACCAACTTCTAATGGTATTGGTGGAGATGCTTTTGCTTTAGTCTGGGATGGCAAATTACATGGTTTGAATGGTTCGGGAAAAAGTTCTCAAAATTGTAGCTTGGATTGTTTTACGGAAATAAATCGCATTCCAGAGTTGGGTTGGTTAACTGTAACTGTACCAGGGGCAGTATCTGCTTGGCGTAGTCTTTGGGAAAGGTGGGGCAAGTTACCCTTTGAAAGATTGTTTGAACCAGCTATACGTTATGCGACAGAAGGATTTCCCGTCCCCCCCGTAACCGCCCAAGCATGGCAAAGGGCAGAAAAGATATTTTTACCACTGACTGCCCCAGAATATCAGCCTTTTAAACAAGTTTTTTTTCCTAATTATCGCGCCCCCGTTGTTGGAGAAGTTTGGGGAAGTTTAGCTCATGCCAATACTTTAAAGGAAATTGCTGTTTCTGGAGGAGAAAGTTTTTATCGGGGGAAATTAGCTGAAGCAATAGTTAATTTTGCTGCCGAGACAGGAGGTTTATTAACTTCACAAGATTTAGCTAATCACCAAGCTGATTGGGTACAACTAATCTCAACTAACTATCATAATGTACAAGTTTGGGAACTTCCGCCTAATACTCAAGGTATAGCTGCCTTGATGGCATTAAACATTGTTGAAGGTTTTAATCTTTCTCAGTATCCTCGCGACTCAGGAACAAGTTTTCACTATCAAATTGAAGCGATGAAGCTTGCTTTTGCCGACTTGCATCAGTATGTAGGCGATTCTCAGTATATGGAGGTAACCCCAGCACAACTATTAGATAAAAATTATGCAGCAACCAGAAGAGAATTGATTGAGTCTCAAGCAATGTCTTTAGCAACCCCAGGTTTACCTCAAGGAGGTACAGTTTATTTAGCTGCTGCGGATCGAGACTTAATGGTATCTTTAATCCAATCTAATTATGAAGGTTTCGGCAGTGGAATTTTAATTCCTGAGACAGGTATTGCTCTACATAATCGCGGTTTGGGTTTTACCTTAGAAACAGGACATCCTAACCAAATTTCAGCCAATAAACGTCCCTTTCATACAATTATCCCTGGTTTCCTAACTCAAGATGGTCATTCTTTAGGTGCTTTTGGGGTGATGGGTGCGCCAATGCAACCACAAGGACATCTACAAGTAATTGCGAACCTAGTTGATTATGGAATGAATCCCCAAACAGCTTTAGATGCACCTCGTTGGCGATTTATTGAGAAAGATGTAGTGTTGTTAGAAACTGGTGTTGCTCATTCTGTCGTTTTAGATTTGGTTGAACGAGGACATAATATTAAAATTGCTCCTTCCACAATGTTTGGGAAAGGACAAATTATTTTAAATCAAAATAACATTTTTGTTGCTGCTTCAGAACCAAGAGCCGATGGATTAGCTTTAGCTTGGTAGGCTGTTCGCCAACAGTTTCTATTGGGTAATTTAATTTTATGAATTATAACCCAAAAAAACATCAAAGGCGGTCAATCAGATTACAAGGATATGATTATTCTCAAGCAGGATATTATTTTGTCACGATTTGTTGTTATCAAAAACAATGTTTGTTTGGGGAAGTTATTGATGGTGTGATGCAATTAAATCAATACGGTGAAATTGTCGAACAAGAATGGATGCGATCGTCTTTAATTCGCCAGGAAATTGGATTAGATCGATATATTGTAATGCCTAATCATTTTCATGGCATTGTCATTATAAATCCTGTAGGGGTGAACGGCCGTTCACCCCTACCAAAATCATCAAATCGATCGATAATTCCATCAATGAAACCAAAATCATTATCATCATTAATGGCAGGATTTAAATCTTCTGTTACCAAACAAATAAATTTAATTCGTAATGCACCAGGCACACCTGTATGGCAACGTAATTATTACGAACATATCATTCGGAACGAAGAATCTTTAAATAAAATTCGTGAATATATTATTAATAATCCTTGGTCTTGGCAATTAGATCAATTGCATCCTAATAATCCATCAAAATGGTAAATGTAATTGTTTTTTAGTCACATTTTTCCCCAATATATTCTGTAGGGGCGAACGGCCGTTCGCCCCTACCAATGTTGATGAAATGCTTTTTAGATATTTTATTTGAGATTACCTCAATATGGGATCAAATCTTCATATTACAAATAATTATATTTATTTAAAATATTTTCTATAGCAGTAAAATGAAAATTAATTTCATCTTGTTTTTTAGCTACCAAAGTCAAATCTCCTGTTAAATATCCATATTTTGCTTCTTGAGTTAACGCAGATGTCGCTTCACTATGTACTTGAATTTCCTTAAAGCTAGTTTTGCAATCATAAGTATTTGAGTTTTCTTTGGAAAGCTCTAAGCATTTTAACAGTTTAGCTTTTACATCATTCATTCTATTTGTCATACTATCTAATTGTTGTTCGAGTAAAGCTTCTTGAGATGGTTGACAAGCTGTTAACAAAGCTAAAGCACTAAAAATAATTATTTTTTTCATATTCGATTTCTAATAAACTTAATTTTGATTGTCATCAGAGATATTAAAAATGACGGTGATTTAAGTCCAGATGTTATTCTATTAAAAGTTTTTTAAATAACTATTTCTTCTGATTTTTTCTAAAGCCTATTTATCAGTATTTCTTTTCCAGATACTAATGACTGTTGATAAGGTAAATATGCTTTAATATTTAAATGAAAACGCTTACAAAGCTTTGTTGCGTATTTTGCCTTTGCCTCTCTACACAAGATTCCACACCGCACTAAAAATGCAAGAATAAATAAATACAATCGCATACAATAACTTGCATTAGACAAACTACTATGGCTGACTCCCTCCAGTACCTTAGCGGTAGCGATATCCGCGACAAATTTCTAAAATTCTTTGAAGAGAAACAACACAAAATCTTACCCAGTGCATCTTTAGTACCAGAAGATCCCACAGTACTATTAACCATAGCAGGGATGCTACCTTTTAAACCAATCTTTTTGGGGCAACAAAAAGCACCCCAACCCCGCGCTACTACTTCCCAAAAATGTATCCGCACCAATGATATCGAAAATGTGGGACGTACTGCCAGACATCATACTTTCTTTGAGATGTTGGGTAACTTTAGCTTTGGGGATTATTTTAAAGAACAAGCTATACAATGGGCGTGGGAACTTTCGACAACAGTATTTGGTTTACCTCCTGAAAGAATAGTTGTTAGTGTTTTTGAAGAAGATGATGAAGCGTTTGCTATTTGGCGAGATCGAATAGGCATTCCTGCACACCGTATTCAACGCATGGGAGAAGATGATAACTTCTGGGTTTCTGGCCCTACAGGCCCTTGTGGTCCTTGTTCAGAATTATATTATGATTTTCATCCAGAATTAGGGGATGAGAAAATTGATTTGGAAGATGATACCAGGTTTATCGAGTTTTATAACTTGGTATTTATGCAATACAATCGCGATGCGGACGGCAATTTAACACCTCTACAAAATAAAAACATTGATACAGGGATGGGTTTGGAGAGAATGGCGCAAATTCTCCAGAAAGTTCCCAATAATTACGAAACTGATTTAATTTTGCCGATTATTAAAACTGCTGCGGAGATTGCAGGAGTTGATTACACTCAAGCTGATGAAACAACTAAAACATCCTTTAAAGTGATTGGCGATCATGTCCGTGCTGTAGTTCATTTGATCGCAGATGGCGTTACTGCTTCTAATACGGATCGAGGTTACGTTTTGCGTCGTTTGATTCGTCGGGTAGTTCGTCACGGTAGATTAGTTGGTATTGAAGGTAATTTTATTAATAAAGTTGCTGAAACAGCTATTTCTCTTTCGGAATCAGCTTATCCTAATGTTAGAAAAAGAGAACAATCAATTAAAAATGAATTGCAAAGAGAAGAAAATCAATTCCTCAAGACGTTGGAGAGAGGAGAAAAATTACTTGCAGAAATATTAACTAAGAAACCAAAACAGATTTCTGGTGTAGATGCCTTTAATCTCTATGACACTTATGGGTTTCCTTTGGAATTAACTCAAGAAATCGCAGAAGAACAAGGTTTAAGTGTTGATGTAGAGGGATTTAATGCAGAGATGGAGAAACAACGCGATCGCGCAAGAGTTGCACATCAAACGATCGATCTTACTGTTCAAGGTAGCATAGATAAGCTGGCAGAACATATCCATTCAACAGAATTTTTGGGTTATCAACAACTACAAGTCACAGCTAAAGTTGAAGCTTTATTAATAGAAGGAAAATCGGTTGACACCGCTGAAGCTGGCACAGAAGTACAAATAATCTTGGATCAAACTCCTTTTTATGCTGAGTCTGGCGGACAAATTGGCGATAAGGGTTATCTGTCTGGGGATAATCTTTTAATTCGGATCGAAGATGTGCAAAAAGAGTCTAGTTTCTTTGTTCATTACGGCAAAATTGAACGAGGTACTCTTTCAGTAAATGATACAGTTAACGCAACTATCGATCGCGCTTGTCGTCGTCGTCTTCAGGCAAATCATACCGCAACTCATTTATTACAAGCAGCTTTAAGAAAAGTTGTAGATGATTCTATCTCTCAAGCAGGTTCGTTAGTAGACTTTGATCGCCTTCGTTTCGATTTTCACTGTCCCCGTGCATTAAAAGCAGAAGAAATTCAGCAGGTAGAAGATTTAGTTAATACTTGGATTTCTGAGGCACATGAAGCTGATGTTAACATTATGCCTTTAGAAGAAGCCAAAGCTAAAGGCGCGATCGCTATGTTTGGGGAAAAATACGCCGATGAGGTTAGAGTCATTGATTTTTCTGGCGTTTCGATGGAACTTTGTGGCGGTACTCACGTACACAACACTGCCGAAATTGGCATCTTTAAAATCATTTCTGAAACGGGTATTTCTTCAGGAATTAGACGCATCGAAGCTGTAGCTGGTGCATCGGTTTTAGACTACTTAAATGTTAGAGATAAAGTAGTTAGAGAATTGAGCGATCGCTTTAAAGCCAAACCCGAAGAAATTAGCGATCGAGTTAACAATTTACAAGCGGAATTAAAAGCAACTCAAAAAGAATTAGAAGCAATTAAACAAGAATTAGCTGTGGCTAAATCTGATAGTTTATTATCTCAAGCAGAAGCTGTTGGAGAATTCAAAATCTTAGTAGCAAATATGGGCGATCTAGATGCTAAATCCTTACAAGCTGCTGCCGAAAGATTGCAACAAAAATTAGGAGAATCTGCTGTAGTTTTAGCTTCAATTCCTGAAGAAGGAAAGGTAAGTTTAGTTGCTGCTTTTAGTCAGAAAATAATTAAAGAAAAACAATTACAAGCAGGTAAATTCATCGGCGGAATTGCAAAAGTCTGCGGTGGTGGAGGCGGAGGAAGACCAAATTTAGCCCAAGCTGGTGGAAGAGATGCAAGTAAGTTAGGTGAGGCTTTGGATGTAGCGAAGCAGCAATTAATTGAAGGTTTGAGTTAAATTAATGGGTGGGTTAATCCCCACCTTTTTTACTATTCAAAGTGTAACTTTACACATTCCTTTTCTATATATTCTAGTAACTCTTCTTCTGCTTTAAACCATTCTCTATGTATTCGCAAATGATGAAATTTGTAGTGAATTAATTGCTCGTCATGAAAATCGTTATTTTCATGGTATGGTGGTCTTCTGGCTTCAACACATTTTACTCCTAATAACTTTAAAATTGCGGGACTAGCTGTTTGTAAAGATTTGAATCTTTTCTCAACATTTATAGCTCTTCCTATTTTTATAGCTTTGCTATGTTCATTATAAATAAAGTATATATATTCAAACTTTTTGTTATTATTTTCACTACTATCTAAAGATAATGACTTTTTACTGGGTGTAATTAATACAGAATTTTGCGGACACCAAGTTTTAACCCAATTTTTTACCGCTTCAATTGTTATAGTAATTTCGGCCCGAATTATGATTAGTTCATTTGGAGTTTTAATGGTAAATTGTCTTTTTTTTCTTGAACCTCTTCTATGCCAGCTTAAATCTTTTTTTGTAGAAACAACCGTTAAAGGAATTGAATTACCAGTTGTAATTTTATATTTGAATACATAATTTTCTGGAACTTCTATTTGCCCATAGTCGAAATGATTAGGTTGCCCATTAGGAAGGTAATTTTTAGGAATCAAACCGAAGCATATACGTTCTTTTAGTGAATCAGTATTATTTGCCCCCATAAGCAGTTACAGATTTCAAAATAAATATCATTATTTCATATATTAAATTTGAGAACAAGATTGATTGGGTGGGGTTTGGCATTGCTAAACCCCTACATTGTGATGTCAAACAAGCATGCGATCGCATTAGCAAGGTTCTTAATATTACTTGTCATTGTATTTGATTGATTTTTTAAGTTGATAGGAATCAGCTTCACCATGTTTGTGTAGGGGTAATTCATGAATTGCCCCTACTGATAACTGTTCCCTACTTATTCCCGATCGCTTTCTAGATTGAAACTGAAATAAATGTGTAGATTAACCTGTCGTTGCATTAAATTAACCGTTTAAACATAGAGGCAACCAAAGGAGAGTTGCCTAAAATTGATTTTTTTTGACTGCTCTTGCACTTTTGTCCATAACATAACATCTATATGCTGATGACTAATTTATCAAGAGAAAATCTAGATGCAAATCCAAGTTTAGAACCACAGATAGAAATAGAAGAAGCATTATTGCTTGCTGATAGTTTGGTATTTGCAAAAATTGGTAGACACTTAACTACCCTTCAAGCAGCTATCTTTCGAGGAGCTTGGTTAAGTCAAAAATATGAGCAGGTTGCTCAAGAAAATTTCTGTTCTGATATTCATGTCAAAAGAGTTGGTGCAGAGTTATGGGAATTGCTATCTTTAGGCTTGGAAGAAAGAGTAAGTAAAAAAACTTTTCGGGCTGCTTTAGAACGTCGTTGTCAATTACAATCGCCAAAAAAAAAGTTATCAGTTGTTAAAGAACAAAAAGTAACTAATAATTCTATTAATCTGATTGAATTTCCTAGTGGCGCAGTCCCGCTTCATTCGGCTTTGTATATTGAACGGACTCCTGTAGAAGCAAGAACTTATGCTGAGATTGAACAACCAGGTAGTTTAATTCGGATCAAAGCTCCTCATCAAATGGGTAAAACTTCTTTAATGCTGAGAATTCTTGCCCATGCTCAAGAGACGGGGATGAAAACTGTTACCCTAAACTTTCAGCAAGCAGACCGCAAAGTATTTAGTTGTTTGGATAAGTTTTTACGCTGGTTTTGCACCAATATCAGTCGTCAATTACAACTAGAATCAAAATTGGCTGATTATTGGGATGAGGATATTGGTAGTAAGGTTAGCTGTACTGGTTACTTACAAGGATATGTCTTGACTGAAATAGATAGTCCTCTAATCTTGGCATTAGATGAAGTTAATCAAATTTTTGAATATCCCGAAATTGCTAGTGAGTTTTTGGCTTTACTTCGTTCTTGGCATGAAGAAGCCAAAGTTGTTACTGTTTGGCAAAAATTACGCTTAGTAGTGGTTCACTCGACGGAGGTTTATATTCCTCTGAATATTAATCAATCTCCTTTTAATATTGGCTTACCCATTGAATTAACTAACTTTACCAAAGAACAGGTACGAGATGTAGCCAAACGTCATGGACTCAATTGGCATGGTGACTCTGAAGTCGAGCAATTGATGGCAATGCTTGACGGGCATCCCTATTTAGTTAGAGTTGCTCTTTATCATCTCAGTCGTGGAGATATTAACCTACCACAAATGCTAGCAGAAGCTCCTTCTCTTAAAGGTATCTATAGCAATCATCTCCGCCGACATTTAGTAACTTTGCAACAGCATTCTGAACTAAGGCTAGCACTGCAACAGGTAATTGAGTCTCAAGAAAGTATCAGATTAAAAGCAACAACCGCTTACAAGTTAGAAAGCATGGGTTTAGTAAAGCTAAAACAAGACCACATTAAGGTGAGTTGTCAGTTGTATCGTCTATATTTTCGTTTCCAGGAATGGGAAAACGTTTATCAGTAAACAGTTACCAGTTAGTTACCAGTTACCTTCTGCCTTTTAACTTTTGATTTTTGACTTTCTAAAGATGAACAATTACCACTATCAAGTAGGCGGTTGTCTTACCACTAATGCTTCTTGCTATGCAATTCGTCAAGCTGACAGAGAATTGTATCAGGCTTTAATTAGGGGTCAATTTTGTTATGTGCTGAACTCTCGGCAGATGGGTAAGTCTAGCTTGCGGGTACAAACCATGCATCGGCTGCAAAGAAAGGGAATGAGTTGTGCAGCTATTGATATGACTAGAATTGGTAGTAATAACCTGACTCCGCAACAGTGGTATAAGGGCGTAGTTTTTGAGTTATTAAGGTGTTTTAATCTTTTAGGTAAGATTAATTTTAAAGCTTGGTGGCAAGAAAAAGAGCATTTGTCTAATAATCAGCGATTGATTGAGTTTATTGAAGAAATTATTTTAGCTGAGGTTAACGCAGCCAAAATTTTTATTTTTATTGACGAAATTGATAGTGTTTTGGGTCTTAATTTTCCTGTAGATGATTTTTTTGCCCTGATTCGCTATTGTTACAATCAACGAGCAGAAAATCCCGATTATAATCGTCTTGCCTTTGCTTTATTTGGGGTAGCAACTCCCTCAGACTTAATTCAAGACCGCGATCGCACTCCGTTTAATATCGGTCAGGCAATTGAATTACAAGGTTTTCAATTTAACGAAGTTCAGCCTTTAATAGAGGGTTTAAAAGCGGTAGTTAGTAATCCTCAAGCTGTGATGAAGGAAATTTTGGCGTGGACTTCGGGACAACCTTTTTTGACACAAAAACTCTGCGATTTAGTTAAGAAATCTAGTCAAGAAGCGATTAACCAGATTGTCAATGTTCCTCCTGGTACAGAAGCATTTTGGATTGAACAGTTAGTTCACAAACAAATTATTAATAATTGGGAAACACAAGACGAACCAGAACATTTACGCACGATCCGCGATCGCATCCTTAATAATGAGGAAAAAGCAGGAAGATTATTAGGTATCTATCAGCAAATTCTTCAGGGTGAAAGGGTAACAGCAGATGAAAGTCCAGCAAAAATTGAATTATTACTCAGTGGTTTAGTAGTTAAGCAGAATGGTAACCTAGTCGTTCGCAATCGGATTTATGAGATGGTTTTCGATCTTAACTGGGTAGATCGACAGTTATCTGGTTTACGTCCTTATTCGGAAACTTTTAACGCTTGGATTGATTCTAATTGTCAGGATGAATCGCGTTTATTAAGAGGAAAAGCTTTAATTGATGCTAAAACTTGGTCACAAGGAAAAAGTTTAAGTGATTGGGATTATAAATTTTTAGCTGCCAGTCAAGAATTAGAACAAAAAGCAGAACGAGAAGCTACCCAAATTTTAACTGAAGCTAATCGAACTCTCGAACAAGCACAACAACAAGCCAAAAGAACGATTAAAAAGGGATTAGTAGTATTAGGTACTATCTCTACCTTCGCCACAGGACTTTTATTATTATCAGGATTTTTATCGCTACAAATAGAAACTCGTCGTAAGTCCCTTGTCTTAGAAGAAATTAGTAATCTCAGCATCTCTTCTGAATTACAGTTTGCTTCCGAAAAAAAATTTGAGGCTTTACTTACTGCCTTAAAAGCTAGTCATCAATTCAAACAAGCTAGTTGGGCAAAAAATAATACCCAAATTAAACAACAAGTTACTGCTGCCCTGCAACAAGCGGTTTACTGGATTTCTGAAAAAAATACTCTCTTTGGACATAGCGATCGCATTTGGAGTGTGGCTTGGTCACCTGATGGTCAAATTATGGCTTCTCCTAGCGAAGACGGAACAGTTAGGCTATGGCGCAAAGATGGTCAATTACTCAACATTTTAACTGCTCATCACGATAAGGTATCGGGAGCAAGTTTTAGTCCCGATGGGAAGTTTTTAGCTACTTCTAGCGAAGATGGAACAGCTAAACTTTGGACTCGTGACGGTCAATTAATTAAAACTTTAACTGGTCACAAGAGTCGTTTGTGGGGTGTCGCTTTTAGTCCTGATAGTAAGACTTTAGCTACTGCTAGTGATGATTTTACTATTAAATTATGGACTCTTGAAGGTAAAGAAATTCGTACTCTGACTGGACACACTAACGAAGTCAGAAATGTTACTTTCAGTCCCGATGGTAAGACTTTAGCTACTGCTAGTGAAGATAATACAGTTAAAATTTGGACTGTTGAGGGAAAATTACTTCATACTTTTATCGGACATAGCGATCGCGTTTTAAATGTAAAATTTAGTCCAGATGGTAAGCTGCTAGCTACCAGTAGTGGTGATAAAACCATCAAACTTTGGCACACAAATGGTAAATTAATTCATACTTTTCAAGGTCATGGAGACGAGGTTAACGCCGTAGCTTTTAGCAAAGATGGACAAATTATTGCTTCTGCTGGGGAAGATGGTACGGTTAAACTCTGGACTCTTGAAGGTATGCTAATTCGTACTCTTACAGGACATCAAGGAAGAGTTTGGGGAGTAAGTTTTAGTCCTGACGGTAAGATTCTGGCGACTTCTAGTGATGATGGCACAATTAAACTTTGGCAGTGGAATTTTGAACTAACTAAAATCTTGACTGGTCATCAAAATCTTGTTCATAGTGTAAGTGTGCGTCCTCAAGGTGATGTCATTGCCACGGTTAGCGCAGATAAAACCATTAAACTCTGGAATTTAGCAGGCGAAGAATTAGAAACTGTCAATGGCAATAGATTTCCAGTTTGGGGACTTACGTGGTCGCCTAATGGTCAAATTTTTGTTACTGCTTGCGATCGCGGTATCATTAAACTATGGGATTTTAAAACTAAACGAAATATCCTGACCTGGAAAGGACATTCTCATAAAGTAGCAAGTATTAGCTTTAGTCCTAATGGTCAAAAATTTGCCACTGCAAGTGAAGATGGCACAGTTAAACTTTGGAATCTTCAAGGTCAAGAGTTAGCCACTCTTAAAGGACATGACGAGAAAGTAACTAGTGTGAGTTGGTCGCCTGATGGTCAAATTATTGCTGCTGGTAGTGAAAATAAAACGATTAAATTTTGGAATGTGAGGGGTCAAGAATTAGCAACTTTAACTGGTCATAATAGTTCTGTTTTAAGTGTCGCCTGGTCACCCGATGGCAAAACTTTAGCTTCTGCCAGTGCCGATAAAACCGTTAAACTTTGGAATCGCCAAGGTGAAGAATTAAAAACTTTTCAAGGTCATCAAGGTCATGTTTGGAGTGTGGCATGGTCACCCGATGGTAAAACACTAGCTTCTGCCAGTGCTGATAAAACTGTTAAACTTTGGAATCGCCAAGGTGAAGAAATAGCTGCTTTGACTGGTTATAATCCTGCCAAACTATTTAGTATTAGTTTTACTCCAGATGGTAAAAAGATTGTTGCTGCTAGTGAAGATCATACCGCGATCGCGTGGGATTTAAGAGCAATTGATAATTTAGAAGATTTAGAACAAAAAGGTTGTGATTGGATTCAAGACTATTTAGAAAATAATCCTAATCTCAAAGAAAGCGATCGCAATTTATGTGATGGAATTTAAACTTATAGCGATTAGACCGACATTATAAAAATAAAATCCGCGCAGATAGAAAAAGTTAGTTATTTGTAGATGTCTCCCCTCGAACCAATATTGGTAATAATAAATAAATACTCTTCTCTGTTAATTTCTATTAGTATTCGATAACTTCCTACTCGCAACCTATAACCCGTGCGACCTTCTAATTTTTTGAAATCTACCTGAGTTGGATCGCTTAATAAGCGATCGAGTTCTTGAAAAATGCGTTGACGTTGTTTGGGTTGAATTCGCTTGAGATAACGTTCTGCTGGTTTTAAAAGGATATATTGCCAATTACTCAATTTGTGTAACTACGCTGAATAATCTAATTCTGCTTTCAATTGTTCAAGGGTTTTACCGCGATCGCAACCTTCTAAGTATTTCTGATAAGCTGCCTCTCCTTCTTCTAATTCTTCTATTGGTACATCATTGACAGTTTCAGCATTTTCTAAAGAATCTAGGAACTGTTCAATATTATCTTTTTGTGGTTTAGAGGATTTAAAAGTATCCATATAAGACTATTTTTCTGCTTATAGAACAATTTTAATGAGAAAATAAAGGGAAAAACAACACCATTCAAAAATTTATTCATTTTCTTCTTCTAGTGGTAATTCTTTAATTGTGATGATGTATATTAACCAAGTTAAATACAGAGTCGCTATTTGCAGTCTTACTGTTTTGTTATTTAGTATCCATTCCCAAAACTTTGTCAGTAATATTTTTAGCAAGGGAGACAATAAGATCCAAATTACATTCCACATTGTTATTAACAGCCTTTTTTTCTGGACATTTATATAGAAACGCAGAAGATGTTTGAGCTAGGCTAGTGGAAGTTATGACTTGATGTATGAGTTATGTCTAAATGTATGAGTTAGGGCAAGCTTGTTGTAAACAACATGATTACAATAAGAAAAAGTATTGATGTTGTATAAATGACAGGGCGATCGCTTCAAATACAGAAACAATATCTTGAAAACGCTAAAAATGCTCTTATTGCTCTAAATTTGACCCAAGAAGTTTTTGCTAATAGAGTTGGATGTTGTCGAGCAACAATTTCTAATTTTTTTAGTGGTAAATCAGTTTCTAGAAAGATTTTTGTTGAGGCTTGCAATATCCTCAAATTAGATTGGCAAGAAATTTCGGGTTTAAAAGACAAATCGCCAAGTAGTGAAAGCAATATTCATCCTACAGATAAACAAGAAACAGAAAATGATATCAATGCGCTAGTAAAACAATTCCGCCAAAAGGTAAAACAAGATATTCAAACTCGCTGCGGTAAAATGCGAATTTTGGATATGACTCAGCCGATTGGTTTAAGCGATATCTATACTCAAGTTAATATCCTGGAAAAAATTAGCGGACGCAGACGTAAAGACATAGCGGAATTAATTAAAGACTGTAACTCAGAAGATTTTTATCGCTTTGGTTTGGGAAAAGTTACTGGAGATAAACCAATTCCAGCAACAAAAGCTGTTACCAAATATCGCAAGTTACTAATTTTAGGCAAACCAGGGGCTGGAAAAACTACATTTCTCAAGCATTTAGCTATTCAATGCAACTGTGGTGATTTTCAAAGGGATTTAGTACCGTTTTTTGTCACTCTTAAAGATTTTGCCGAAGCAGAAAAAGAACCTAGTTTGTTGACTTATTTATATTACCTTATATCTCGGATTTCTCCACCTTCGATATTGCCATTAACAAGGGATTCTAGTAAAGCTTTGATAAGTCGATATCCTTTAAAAGAGATTTTCAATAACGGCAAAGCTTTAATTTTGCTGGATGGTTTGGATGAAGTTTTAGAAAAAGATAGCCGGAGAGTTGTAAGAGAAATTCGCGATTTTTCTAATAGGTTTCCCGATAATAAATACGTCATGACTTGTCGTATTGCAGCGAAAGAGTATACTTTTGAACAATTTACCGAAGTAGAAATTGCCGATTTCGATTGGGATCAAATTACGATTTTTGCGAATAATTGGTTTAAAAACAAAGCCATTAAACCAAAAACTTTTTTAGAACGCTTGGAAAAAGATAAACCAATTCAAGAATTAGCTTCTAATCCTTTATTGTTAACTCTACTCTGTCTAGCGTTTGAAGAATCGGGGGATTTTCCTGCTAATCGGGTGGGATTGTATAAAGAAGGGTTGGATGCGCTGCTAAAAAAATGGGATGCGAAACGGGGAATTAAACGAGATCAAGTTTATTGTAAACTGGGGATACAACAGAAACAAGATTTACTGAGTAAAATTGCTTGGGAAACTTTTGCCCCCGAAGAATATTTCTTTAAACAAGAGAAAGCAGAAAGATACATCGGTGAATATATTCGTAATTTACCTGGGGCGAGTAACGATGAAGAGGCGTTGTGGTTGGATAGTGAAGTGGTATTAAAATCAATTGAATCTCAACATGGTTTATTGATACCTAGGGCAAAGCATATTTATTCTTTTTCTCATCTTACTTTTCAGGAATATTTTACAGCGCGAGAAATTATTACCGTTCGTCAATCTGCCGAGTCTGCTTTACAAGAATTAGTCAGTCATCTGTTTGAGAAACGCTGGCGGGAAGTGTTTTTGTTAGCAGTGGCAATGTCTCCCAATCCAGATAAATTAGTTTTGTTGATGAAGGAGAAAATTGACAGATCGATTGCTGATGATGAAGACTTGCAGAAATATTTGTGGTGGTTAAAAGAAAAAACTACTTCATCCGATATTGTCGATATTCAAGACAAGCCAAAAAGAATTAAGGCAATTCAAGAAGGTTTAAAATTTTACGTTAACACAGATATTACTCTGTCTAGATGTTTATATTTAGATTTAGATTTAGACCTCTACCTCAAACGAAACCTCTACCGAAACCTCTACCAAAACCTCTACCTCTACCGAAACCTCTACCTCAACCGAAACCTCAACCAAAACCTCTACCGATACCTCAAACGAAACCTCAACCGAAACCTCTACCTCAACCGATACCGAAACCTCTATCAAAACCTCTACCTCGAATTAGCACAAAAATGCGCTCCCAAATTTTATGAAGTATTATTGCAACTCAAACAGCGACTTCCTGACGAGAACAAAACTACTGATGAAGAATTTGAAACATGGTGGCAAAACAATGGTCGAGTTTGGTCGGATGATTTTAGAAAGGCGATGATTAAATATCAAAATATCGGTCATGATTGGCAATTTAGTGAAGAACAAAAAGAATTACTGGAAAAGTACTATCTTGCCAACCAATTCCTAACTCAATGTTTGCATCAAGAATGTTATGTCAGTAGGGAAGTACGCCAGGAGATTGAAGAGACTTTGCTGTTACCAATGTCCGAGATTGAGAAAAGAAAAGCTACTTAATTCTAAATAACACATCTAATTAAGAATTAATTGCTAAGTTGGAACAAGATCGACTCAGATCGAACGTTCTTGCGATGTCTAAAAAAGAATCTTAATATCAAATCTGCTCTGCGTGAGAAAAAAAATAGCGATCAATTTTGCTAAGAAAGTTTTCTTTTTCAAAACAACTGCGATCGCTATAATTCAAAATTAATTTACTCTAAACTTACCGACACTATTCTGTAACTGTTGAGAAATAGATAATAGTTCTTGAAATGAGCCAGACACATCCGTAGCAGAAGAAGAAGTTTCTGAGACAATAGCAGCTACTTCTTGAATAGTTTTCGTCACAGTTTGACTGGTTTGAGATTGTTCTCTCACCGCAGCAGCGATCGCTTCAACTAACTGATTAACTTCTTCACTGGTAGTGGTTAACTGTTGCAAAGAACTACGAGTTTGTTTCATTAATTGGCTACCAGCTAGTACTTCTTTATTACTTTCTTCCATTGCTCTAACTACTTTATCGGTTTCGGCTTGAATTTCTAAAACTAATGCTTCAATATCAGTAGCAGTTTGAGCCGAGCGTGATGCTAGAGATTGGACTTCATCAGCAACTACGGTAAAACCTAAACCTTCTTCCCCTGCACGTGCTGCTTCAATGGAAGCGTTAACAGCTAAAACGTTGGTTTGGAGGGCAATTTTACGAATTAATTCAACTGCTTTAGAAATTTTCCGTGAAGCTTTACCCAATCGTTTAACTTGTTCTTTGGTGGCGGAAGTAGTTTCTCCTAAAGCTAAAATTCTTTCTACTGACTCATTAATTGCTTGATCGCCTTCTTTAACTTTCTCGTTGGCTTGTTTAATGGTGATTTCAGCTTTAACTGATCTACTAGCAAGATTTTCCATCGATTTAACCATTGTTTCGATCCGATTGAGAACTACTGAAATTTCTTCTTTCTGATAGGAAGCTCCCGTTGCCAGTTTAGCGATCGCATTTTTATGACGGTTGGTAGTTTCTGCTACAGTTTGTGTCGTTGTTTTGACCTGACCAACAATTTTTTCTAAATTTTCAAGAATTGAGTTATAAAAATTTGCTAGTAAACCTAGTTCATCATCAGTAACCGTAGCACGAATGGTTAAATCTCCTTGATTAACTGGTTTTAGTTGTTCTTGTAATTGTTTTACTCGTCGCTGAAGTTGTTCTTTAGCAATTTGTTGTTGGATTAAAAGTTTGTTAAGTTCTGCGGTTTTCTGTTCTACTTTGATTTCTAAATTATTAAAAGAATCTCGTAATTGACGTGTCATTTGATTAAAAGAATTAGCTAATACTGCAATTTCATCTTGACTAGAGACATAAACTTCATAATCGAAATTTCCATTAGCTATTTCTTGAGCTGCTTTAGTCAAGAACAAAATCGGTAAAGTAATCCGACGAGAAAACCAGTAAACACCAATCAATAACAAAACTGAAGAACCAAAGCCAACGAGAAAAATCTCACTAGCTAGAGTTATAGCAGGTGCAAAAGCTTCTTTTTGATCAATTTCCGCTACTAAGGCTAGATCTTGATCCTCAAGCCAACGATAAATACCAAGAACTGGTCGGCCATCGTGATTTACATACAATCCTTGACCGTTTTTTTTAGCAATAGCAGCATCGATAGCAAAGCTAGTTAAACCTTCAGGATATCGATCATTTTCTGAAGCAGTTGCTGAAACAAGAGTATTTTTTTGATTCAATTGACTGATTAAATATACTTTTGCGTTTTCTGTTAGTTGAGTGTGTTTTTGAAGAATATTATTAATAGCTTCTAAATTAAGATTAACCGCCAAAACGCCAATACGTTGTTTTGCCTGATTAAGAATTGGTGTGGCTAAAGTAACTGTAAATTTTTTTGTAGTGGGAGATTGATAAAAAATTGGTTTAATATTAGTTCTTTCAGTTTGAAAATAAGTAATATTATTATCCAAAGGTTGAGATTTACCTTCTAAACTTTGGTTACTAGAAAAGGCAATAATACCATTATTAGTAAGCAGAGAAATGTCTTGTAAGTTCGGTTTAATTTTAGTTAAATTTTTAAAATATTGAGTCAGATTTTGATAAGCTACCCGAGTTTCTGGATTATAATTTTTGGCAGTAGGATTTTTAAGTAATAATTCTGCTTGTTTACTTACTTCTGGTAATTGTGCCGATAAAAAAACATCTTGACGCTGAATTGTTAACCAATCGTCGACTTCTTCATCTTGGATTGATGCTGTAGCATTCAACCGTTCAAAAACTGATTTTTCAATAGCTTGTTTGGCTTGATTATAAGCACTTACTGCAACTACGCCTACTGTAGTTAAAGACAAGAGAGAAAAAGAAATAACTAGTTTAGATAATAAAGATTTTTGCACAGGATTCATTATTAATTTCCTTTCAGACTGAGAGCAACAAATATTCAGAACAAGAAAAAAGTCATAATTTTGCTAAAATAGGCGAAATCTTAGCTTGTTTTTGGGTAATCTTGTCAATCTTTTTCAAACCTCTAAAATGAAGCAGTAAAACCAGAAGTATCTGTCTACACTGGTAATAATTCCCGAAAAAGGCAGCAAACTATCACGAGGCGTTTGGTATATT
This sequence comes from Stanieria sp. NIES-3757, assembly GCA_002355455.1. Taxonomy (NCBI): domain Bacteria; kingdom Bacillati; phylum Cyanobacteriota; class Cyanophyceae; order Pleurocapsales; family Dermocarpellaceae; genus Stanieria; species Stanieria sp. NIES-3757. Next base: position 746,602 of record AP017375.1, on the reverse strand, counting down.
CTTTGATTAGATAGGGTTGACTTGAAGAAATAACCCCACGTAAGCTAAAAAAAATTCTCTTAGTCAATCGCGCAAAGCGATCGCTAATTAACTAAATAAAAACATGAACATCCTTGTGGTGGAAGACGAACTAGAAATTGCCCAACTGATTAAACAAACTTTAGAACAAGAATCTTTTTCTTGCGAGCTTGCTCACAATGGGTTAGTTGCGTTAGAAAAGTTTCAGCAGCAGCAACCAGATTTAATAGTTCTAGATCTGATGCTGCCTGGTTTGGATGGGTTGGAATTGTGTACTCGAATTCGTCAACAATCTTATGGCAAAGATCCTTACATTTTGATGTTAACTGCTAGAGGAGAGGAAATTGATCGCGTTATTGGTCTTTCTACTGGTGCAGATGATTATTTAGTTAAACCGTTTAGTCCTAGAGAGTTAGTTGCTAGAGTCAGAGCTTTATTAAGACGAAGTTTGCGTCATGGTAGTTCAAATTCTCAAATTTATCAAAGTAAGCATTTTACGCTAGATTTAGACCAGCATTTAGCTACTCGACAACTCGATCAAAGCTCAGAAACCTTGGATTTAACTACTTTAGAATTTAATCTGCTCGCTACTTTTATGAGTTATCCCGGTCGGGTTTGGAGTCGCACCCAACTAATCGATCAATTGTGGGGTAATGATTTTTTTGGTGATGAACGGGTAGTAGATACTCATATCAGACGTTTACGGAAAAAGATTGAACCCGATGCTGCTCATCCTACTTTTATTAAAACTGTGATTGGTGTTGGTTATAAGTTTGAGGATTAATTTCTGATTGGTTGATTGATAATTGGTTAAGGCGATCGCTTTTTAAAGCGAGTTCGTTTAATTAGTAGTAATAAACTATCAACTTCAATTCTTGTTTCTGCCTTCTGCCTCCTGCCTTAAAATTTGATCTTACTCATTTCTATTGATTATTTAATCCAAACTGTCTTAATATTGACAAATTCGTGAATGCCTTGGATACCTAATTCTCTGCCATAACCAGAACGTTTAGTCCCGCCAAAAGGTAAGCGAGGATCGGATTTAACTAAACCATTAATAAATACTGCACCTGCTTCAATTTCTCGCACCAAGCGATCGCATTCTTGAGGGTCATTAGTCCAAGCACTTGCTCCTAGTCCAAACGAACTATGATTAGCTAGCTTAATTGCTTCATCAATGTTTTTAACGCGGAAGAGTAAGGCGACAGGGCCAAAAAATTCTTCACTGGCACCTGGAGAACCAGCAGGAATTTCACTCAAAATTGTTGGTAAATAAAAGTTTCCCAACAAATCAGCAGGTTTTCCTCCAATTAAAACTTTAGCTCCTAAGCGAACTGTCTCCTGAACTTGTTGGTCTAGTTCGGTTAAAATTTTGGTCGTTGCTAAAGGACCAATATCTGTATCTTGTTCCATTGGATCGCCTACTTTAAGAGCATGATATTTGGCTACTAATTCGGTTGTAAAACGCTCGTAAATACTTTCTGCAACAATAAATCTTTTAGCAGCAATACAAGACTGACCATTATTGAGCATTCTGGCAGTGACAGCCGTAGCTACTGCTTGTTCTAAATCTGCACTTTCCAGCACAATAAAAGGGTCGCTACCACCCAATTCTAAAACGGTTTTTTTAATTTGTTTACCTGCTGCTGCTGCTAGAGCCATTCCTGCTGGTTCACTACCAGTTAAAGTAGCAGCTTTGATGCGATTGTCTTTAATAAGCTCTTCAACTCGATCCGCACCGACTAAAAAGGTTTGAAAGACACCATTGGGAAATCCTGCTTGTTGAAAAATTTCTTCAATCGCTAAGGCACATTGAGGTACATTAGAAGCGTGTTTGAGGATTCCTACATTGCCTGCCATTAACGCAGGTGCTGCAAAACGAAAAACCTGCCAAAAAGGAAAATTCCAAGGCATTACTGCCAAAATTGCTCCTAATGGTTGATAAGCCACAAAACTGCGGGTTGCGTCGCTAGCAATATACGCATCTGCTAAAAATTCCTCTGCTTTTTCGGCATAAAAACGACATACCCAAGCACATTTTTCCACTTCTGCGATCGCGCCTTTAATTGGTTTGCCCATTTCTATGGTCATAATCTTGGCAAATTGAAGTTTATCTTGTTCTAATATCTCTGCTGCTCGATTTAACCACTGACTTTTTTGCGCCATCGGCTGATGACGATAAGAATCAAACGCTTCGGCTGCGAGAGTAAGTTTAGCTTCAATTTCTGCATCGGTTAAAGCGTTAAAAGTTTTGAGTTTTTCCCCAGTAGCGGGATTAATTGTTGCGATCGCCATTTAGACCTCCTAAATTTAGTTCAATGTTTGCTACAGTTTGGCTAGTTGTTGAGCTTTTAGCTTTTAGCTTTTAGCTTTTAGCTCTTAGCTTTTAGCTAGTAGCATTCTTTTTTCTATGTCATATAACCAGTCAATTCTGGGTGAAGGGTTGTACTATTAGGCTAATCTTAAGAGCAAGTATAGTTGTGCTTTTTTAGGGAAGTTTAACAAAGGCTCACAATCATCATTATAAAGTTGGATTAACTGGTAGAGTAAAGTAAAAAGTACTACCCTTACCAAGAATACTTTCAACCCAAATTTTGCCTCCATGTTGCTGAACAATATGACGACAGATAGCTAAACCCAAGCCCGTTCCGCCTTTTTCGCGAGAATCAGAAGCATCAACTTGTTGAAACCTTTCAAAAATACTTTCTAGTTTATCAGCAGGAATACCTCTACCGCGATCGCTTACTTGAAAGATAACTTCATTTGCTTGTTGTTCTACAGTAATTACAATCTGACTGTGGGGAGGAGAAAATTTAATGGCATTACTGATTAAATTTGTTAAAGTTTGGAGAATTTTGTCTGAATCAGCCCAAATTTGTAGATTGGTAGCTTGAGATGACAAAGTAATTTGGTATTCTTTAGCCATTGCGGTCATAGTTTCTATCGCCTGTTGAACTAATTCGGCTACATTACAAATTTGCTTTTCAATTACTTCTCGACCCGATTCCATTCGCTCTAAATCAAGTACATCGTCGATTAAACGAGTCAAACGATTAGTATTTTTGGCAGCAATTTCGATCATGTTTTGAGCAGTAGGAGAAAGCTCCCCCAAACGACCAGCAGCCAAAAGTCTAATTACACCATAAATTGAAGTTAGGGGAGTACGCATTTCGTGGCTAGCAACGGAAACAAATTCACTTTTCATGCGTTCTACAGCAATTCTTTCAGTAATATCGCTAATCATGGAAAAAAAACCTTTAATCTTCCCAGAAGAGCTAAAATCAGGAATATAATTGGCATTAATCCAACGAGATTTACCGTCAGAACAAGATAGTTCTAATTCAAAAGTGACTGGTTGTCCTGATAAAACCATTTCTACATAAGGACTCACTTGTTGATAAGCGGTTTCTCCCATCACTTCTTGAAGATGACAACCATTGATTTGACTACAATAACGAGCAAACCAATCTTCATGAGCGCGATTATTAAAGCGGTAGCGTTGTTCAACATCTAAATAAGCGATCAAAATTGGTAAAGCATTGGTAATGAGTCGGAGTTGTTCTTCACTACGACGCAAGGCAGCTTCTGCTTGTTGACGTTGGGTAATATCTTTCAAAATGACGGTAAAAATTAATCCTGATTTCGCTCCTTCTGCATCTTGTCTTTGGTAAGAATGCAACTTAGAAATAGAGGCTTCGGCAGGAAATTGTGTGCCATTTTTCCGCAACCCAACTACTGTAGTACTGCGTTCTGCCATGCGACGAGAAATAGTTTCTGAATTACCAAAATTTTTGACGTGTTGACGATGAATCGAACGAAAGGCTTCTGGTAATAAAAGATCGAGTTTTTCTCCTAAAATTTCTGTAGCGGTATAACCAAAAATTTTCTCTGCACCTTGATTAAAAATTTGGATTTGCTGTTGTTCATCAATGGCAATAATAGCTTCTTCAGCAATATCTAAAATTCCTGCTAATTTCTGTTGACTTTCTCGAAGAGCAGTTTCTGTTTCTTGATGTTTTTGAATTTCCTGTTCTAGCTTTTGATTAGTTTCAGTTAGTTTAAAGGTACGTTCTTGAACTAGTTCTTCTAAATTATTGAGAAGTTGTGCTTGGGATAAAGCTACCCCAATTTGATCGGCAATTTGTTTAAGTAAATCAATTTCCCATGATTGCCAATTACGACAATAATTACATTGATGGACAATTAATAAACCTTTAAGTTGGTCTTGGGTCAGGATCGGAACTACTAATTTAGCTTGAATAGCAAACTGTTTTAATAAATTTTTGATCTCAGAAGAAAGATTAGCTTGAGTCAAATCTGTCAAAGCTAGAATTTCGCCTCGACGATATTGTTCTAAATAATTATTTTGTAGAAGAGGATCGGAGATTTCCCAACCCAATAAAGAAGGTAACTCAGGTAAAACTGATTCACTTACAGAAAGCACAGTCTGATTAGATTGTAGTTTAACAATTAAAACGCGATCGCAAGCTAATAATTGTTGGACTTCAGTTACTGCTGTTTGCATAATCTCGTCGAGTCTAAGAGATTGTCGAATTTTACGGGTAATTTCAGCTAATAATTGGGTTTGTCGATGCTGACTTTCTAATCTAGCTTCTGCTTCTTTGCGTTCGGTAATATCTATTCCTGTAGCAATAATGTATTCTACTTTACTCTGATGATCGAATAAAGCTGTATTTGACCAAGTAATTAAACGGCGATCGCCTTCTTTGGTAATCCAATGATTTTCGTATTGATTGGGAACTTGTCCTGTTAATAATTGATTAAAGACGGCTTTAAAAGCGTTGATTTCGTCTGGAATTAGCAACAAATTCCAGACTTTTTGTTGTTTAACTTCCGCCAAAGAATAACCGGTTAATTGTTCACAACTGCGATTAAAATTAATAATTTGTCCCTGTCGATCTAACACCACTACTAAGGCAGAAACATTATTTAAAACTGCTTGAAGAAAAGCTTTTTCTTGTTGAAGAGTTTGATTTTTATTAAACTCAATTGAATTTGATAAAGCCGATAAAACCTTATGTTGACTGATTACTCCAATTAACTGATGAAACTGATCGACAATCGGTAAATAACAAGTCTGGTAGCGAGTAAAATAATCTATTAAGCGATCAAGTTCAGGAATATCTTCTAGTTGAAAAGAAATTGAAGGCTGTATAATAGCATCTCCAATCTTAGTATTTTGCCAATCTTTTCTAAAAGCAATTATTTTAATTAACTCTACTTCCGTAACTATGCCCAGTAGACTAGTATTATCATTAACTAAAACATATTTTTTCGTTTGATGAGTGACTTCAGAACTTGTTTTTTTATTCTGCATTTGTTCAATTACTTCTGAGAGTAATTGATTTGGTTGAACAATTAAAGGATCAAGATCGAATAATTCTTCAAGAGGAAAAGAAGACCAAAATTGACTTTCGCCAGACATTAAATAATTGGTAAACCAAAAGGACAATTTTGATAGTCTAGGTTTACTATCAAAACCATATATTTATAAGCATAAATAAACTCCGCAAAATTACCAAACTTCGCTAGTAAATTTTGTCCCTTCGATAGCAGAAGCTAAAGTAGTTTTGCGATCGCTGTTCAAATCTCTTGCCCAGTTACAATCACCACTATCCCTAGGAACACTCCAGGTGCTAATTTCAAATTTTTGTCCTGTCGAAGTTTAGTAAACATTAACTTTAAAATTAATTAGACAAAAAAAGCGGGGATCAAACCCACCTTAGCAAATCAATTATGTACTAGCTTGAAAAAAATTGTTTACACCTCAGCGACAACAATACCAGGTAAAGCATCAAGTTCAGCATTAGATAAAGGGTCGCCACCAAAATTGTTGTATTGCTGAATCAAGGCAGAAGTAAGCGGAGCATTATACCCAGTACCAACTTCGTTAGTCACCCAATCATTGCGGTCATCATTATAATCAAAATCATTAGTAGAACCAGGTCCTCCTACTAACGCACCAAACAGAATATGTTCTGAGGGTTGACCATAAGGCGCATTTCCTGCTGCTGCTCGATGGTGGGGTTGTAAAGGATAATTTTCGCCAAAACCAATCACATAACTGGCATTTCTTGGATTATCGCCCAAAATATAATCAATTTGATTATTAGCAAAATCCGAATAACGAGAGTCTTGTTTAACCGTATCATTATACAATTGGGCTAAGTATGAAGTCGCCGACGCAAGAGCTAATGAACCCCATCGAGTCCGCCAAGCTAAACCACCTTCGCTATATTGGACATTACCTGTCCCATTAATCCAATTTTCTAGCCAACCTTCTACCATTTGTTTGTATTTCGGGTCACTGCTCTCTTGAGCGAGTAATACTGCTGCTGAGTTGGATTTGTTGTCTGCCATCCACGTCCAGTCAGAAGGATAGCCATATTCATTATCATAAATGTCTTCGGCGCGAGTTAAATATTTTTGGTCTCCAGTAGCTTTGTATAACCAAGCTGCACCTTCTGCTAGTTCATCAGCGTAACCGCTAAAAGAAGTATAAAAAGGATTAGCTGCTTGAACCGAGTCAGAATATTTGCCCCGATAAGTATCGGCAAACTCGAATAACTGTTTAGCGTGATCTAATAGTTTCTCGGAGTAAGCATCATCTACCCCACGGAAAAGAATTGAAGCCGAAGCTAAAGCTGAAGCTGTTCCTGCTGCTGCATCACTACCTGGATTAGCTGGATCAATTTTAAAGGAGGGTCTTGCCATCGTCATATTTTCGGGAGGCCCCCAGTAAGCATGGTCGGCGTGACCATCTCCAACTTGAACATATAACTCTTTAGTTTTGCCTCCTTCAGAGACATGGGCTTTGAGAAAATAATCAGTCCCCCATTTGACAGCATCGAGTAGTTCGTCCCACTGTCCGCTTTGTTTGTAAGCTGATTCGTATTCAATACCACCCCAAGCTAGCATGGTGTTGTTGGCTGACATAGGTAAGCCGAATTTGACGTGATCGCCTGCATCATAATAGCCTCCTGTTAAATCTCGACCTACATCAGAACCATCGGAGAGGGCTGAGTCGCTTCGCCATTCGATACGTTTATCGTTGGGTAAGCCCCCCGAACGATTGGCTTCAAAGAAGAGGATTGATTTTTGTAAAGCTTCTCCGTATCTAAATTGACCTGTACCATTAGGATTTTCTGAGGGTTTTGGTTCAGGGTCAGGAATTGGAGGCTGTTCGGGAGTAACTGGTTCTTCGGGTTCGCTAGGGATAGGTTGAACAGTTTGCCCAGCGGGTTGGTTATCTCCCAGTAGCTCAAAATCGGTGGCTTTTTGAGCTGGTTGTCCAAAGTCATTAGCAATAATAATAATTTTTTGTGTCGAGTTGGCTGCTAGTTTTTCATTCCAGTCTAAGTTGCCGATAGTATATTGATTATTTTCGGTTTTTACTAGTTCTGCTCCATAGATTTCTTTAATTTCAAAGGGAGCTGAGAATTTTAGTTGCCAACCTTCAGTGATTGCTTTTTCGCTACTAAAATTTAATTCTGCTTTAAATCCACCGCTCCAGTCTTGAACTATTTCAAAATTAATATCTTTAAGAGTAGTTTGATTATTAATTGGTTCAACAGGTTGCCCAGTGGGTTGGTTATCTCCCAGTAGCTCAAAATCGGTGGCTTTTTGAGCTGGTTGTCCAAAGTCATTAGCAATAATAATAATTTTTTGTGTCGAGTTGGCTGCTAGTTTTTCATTCCAGTCTAAGTTACCGATAGTATATTGATTATTTTCGGTTTTTACTAGTTCTGCTCCATAGATTTCTTTAATTTCAAAGGGAGCTGAGAATTTTAGTTGCCAACCTTCAGTGATTGCTTTTTCGCTACTAAAATTTAATTCTGCTTTAAATCCACCACTCCAGTCTTGAACTATTTCAAAATTAATATCTTTAATAATAGAATTATTTTTTGCAACATTATTCATGATTTGCTTCCACCTAAAATAAGTTTGTTTTCAACAATATTTGATTTATGAATCTGCCAAAATTTAACGATAATTAATTTATACTTTATTTTTTTTTTATTAAGCTTCATCAAATCTACCGATTTTATTTTTAGGAATTATTAATTTAGTAATAATCACTGTGACAAGTATCACGCGATCCTTGAGACTTGAAAAATAACTTGAATAATGTAACTAATAATTAGGTAATTTTAAGCCTTAAATATAATATTTTGATAAATAGAATTGATGATTTTGAAGATATTAATAATTTTTTAACAGCAAAAAAGCCCGCCAATTTCTTAGATAATTTAGCGAGCATTAATTGTATTAATTAAAATTTAATCGAAATAGAATAAAGTAACTAACTTACGTTGTTCTTCCGCTTCTGCACAACTTTGTAGTAAAGTGTGACTGTCGTGAAAAGCAAAACAAATTAATTGCTGACAGCGAGTAATAATTTCCCGATTACAGAGGGCACTAGCTTCACCCAATGATAGATGATTGTTTTCGGAATTTTCTACCAAATGAATCACTTGTTTAAGTTGTTCTTGAGACTCTTTTGGTTGTCGTTCCAAAGTCTGGGGTAAAATTACTGTCAACAGATTAGGATCAGCACGCATAACTCCTTTAATTGCTGCTGAATTTGTTCCCGTAGCACCAGAGGTAACTATGCGATTACCGGCTAACGCCAAAGCATAGCTCATCATTTCAATTAATTGCTGATGCATGATCGGAACATGGCGAGAACCCAATAAGGCAATTCTACGAGAACCAGTTTGCTGAATTGCTGCTAGTTCTTGGGTTAATGTGTCGATTGTAGTAATATCTAGTGATTGACTCAAAGAATCTCAATTTATCTGATTGACCCAAGCTATTTTAGCAAAAGATGGTCTATTAAAGCGAATTTAATCTAAATTTTTTTGACTTTTAATTGTTTTACCAACAAATCGTCACATTAGTTGTAAGATTCAGTTTGTTTATGATATATTATTAAACCGCATGGACGTATAGCTCAGTTGGTTAGAGTACATCGTTGACATCGATGGGGTCACTGGTTCGAATCCAGTTACGTCCATATTAATCATTTTAAAAGATTCCTCCTTGCTCGAAGGTGTTGTACATTAACACTTTATTTGTCATCGGTAACAAATTAATGTCACTTTAACGAATTGATTGTCATTTTATCAATTTATCTGTCGCTAGTATTAGATAAAAATATCAAACCCTAAATTTCACTAAAGAAATCTTTTTAGCTTTAATAACAAATCTTAAAATATATATTTATTTGCCATCAATATAAATTGACAAACAGGGACGTAACTGGATTCGCTTTTAATCTTATTAATTAATTTAATTTTAAAAGATTCCTCCTTGCTCGAAGGTGTTTCGGTAACCACTACTTTGGTAAACCCATACCCTTATTGCTGGGAGCGCACCTTATTCCTTCTAATCTAATTAGAAGCAGCATCAGGACTAGCAGTTACTAGAGTCAGAAAGCAAGATTATTTGTGACAATAATCAAACTAACTCACATTTTTCGCAGCACAGAGGTTTGAAACATGAACTACGGCGCGATTTTGTTCAGAATAAACAATGTCTAGAAACATCAATTTCAATCCATCTCATTCATCAAAATAGATTGTGACCGCAGAAAGTCTTAAGCCTTATACAGTAATTGTTTTGACAATCACTTGCGCGGTACAAGAGTCTAAAGTTCATTTCAGCCACTAGATTCCAAGAAAATGAATCTTGAAAAAAGCCACAATCTATATTTAGTAATACTTTTAAGACTTGCGCGGTAAAACTGAATAAAAACAGTCAATCCAACAAGCCTCAAACTAAGAGTGAGAAAGGATTTCCCCTTGGTCGGGGATGATTCAGTAGCCATTACAGCAGTAGACCCGCGCCCATGAATGCTGGGAGTGCGCCTTATTCCTGTCAGAAAAAGCAGCATCAGGGTGAACAGCCACTAGGGTCAGAAAGCAAGATTATTTTTGACGGGGTTCACAAGCTGAGGGGCTGTGTGCTGAACTTGGTTCGCCACAGGGCTTACAATAACCAAACTAACCCACATTTTTCATAGTACAGAGACTCAAATAGAGCATGAACTACGGCACTATTAATATGTTTAATTTTATGTAATTTTCAAGGTGCTGAATTAACCTAACAGGTTAAGTTTTATTAAACGCTTGATGGGCTGAAATTGCCATGGCTTGAGCTTTTTGAGTTGGACTACCTCGAATTGGTTGCTTAACTTCAACAATCGCAATACCTAATTTATTAGCCTGAGTAGAAATATTTTCGATTAATCTACCGTAACTCCAATTATGGATGTTGATTCTATATGCGAGCGCATATTTTTTTTGTCCTTCCTCGTAGCCAGGAATTTTGGCTTCTGCTTTGGCTTTGATTTCAGCTTGGGTTATTTCTCTGATGTCTTCAATCTTAGGGACAGCGATCGCGCTTACTCGATCTTGTTGGGCTAATTCCACAATAGCTTTAGCAATTAATCGATCTACATACTCTCCAAGGTTAGACTCACTTCGTGAATTGTCAGCAGAGCGTTTTTGAGCTTTATGGCGAAGATGAGATATAGTTGTTTTAAATAAGAATGAAACATTTTTTCAGCTGAAAGCCTTTCATAGCAAGAATAGATTGTCTCAATCTAAATTGAAATGACTATAACCCTCTTCTGTCATTCTCCGAGATTTCCTATTAATAAAAGATTTTCAAAAGTAATGATATCAATTGATTTAGCCATAGGTAATCAAATTTTTCTTCAAGGCGATCACGAAACGAATTTATACTAGTAAATAACCAAGGAATCGTTTTGTTGATAAGGGTTGTAAACTTTAGAAATGACAAAAGTTTTCGGAAAGTGACAGAAGAGGGATAATGCTTGTTTTTGTTGTCTTTGGCGATTAAGCAATCTGTAGTTTTCGCCTAAAAGTTGTTTGATACTTCTATATACGATCACCTTTCCTGTATTGCCATCGACAATAGCAACTGTAGCTGGTTTATCTAAACCCATTGCTACACGCAAAATTGAATAATTTCAATGTGAGGAGTTGTCGCTTGGTTCTCCACGCTCAGCGTCTCTTGGTTCAGGCGTTTGTGAATCCCATCAAGAAACAATTATTGAAGGTTTTTTTAATTTTTCTACCATCCTTTCCGAAGCAATGATAACTTTTCAGCTTCATTCAAAATCTGAGAACAGCTTTCCCAGTCAATGTTCTCAACCTTGCTGTATCGTTCGTCGAAGGGGTGTCTCGGTCTAATATTATCAATTAGCTTTTTGGCACGTTCTTCTTCACCAATAGCTATGTTTACCCAAGCATCTTGAAGTACCTCGGGTATTTGTCCAAATAAGCCGTGAATTTCTTCCAGTCTAGAGGAAAGTAGTTCGTGAACGCGGTCTTCTACTGAATTGACGTGAGTTCGACGAAATCAAAAAAGGGCAGGAGGTAGAGCTGGCAATCCTTTGGGTTCTAAATCAAGGGAAGGTTTTTGGGGTAGATAAATGTATGCAATCAACCCTCCAAAGAGATTCACCATGAAGTTCCAAACACTTCGATGTCGAGAATGTTCGATTTGAGAGATATTCTTAAGTTGATCGTTAACGGTTTCAATCAAGGAGCGTTTGCGTAACAAAATTTTGTCCATCAGTTTGACCAACTTCTGTTTCATGTTCTTTTTGTGCCGAGTAATCAGTTGTAGTCCCTGTTCATCAAGCTTTTCAAACAGTTCTTGAGAAATATAGCCGCGATCGCCAAAGAGCTTGCCAATGATGTCTTGAGTCAGATCGGGAACTGGTTTACGGTCATCAGTATTCCTAGGAGTCAACTTAAAAGCTAGTAGTTCTCCTTGATCATTAATAATTAGGTGTAGCTTAAAGCCATAATGCCAACCCACAGAATTTTTGCCCCATCCTACTAGCCCTTCAAAGACTCGATGTGAGCGACTGCGACTGGGACAACATACCTCTATCGGAGTCGAATCGATGAAGCTAATTCCTGTAACTTCTCCTTTTCTAGTCTGTAAGAAGTAACATAAAAGCATCATCGACCAAGGCATTAGCTCGACAAAACGATTGTAGCTAACCAGAGAGGGAAAAGCTTTTTTCCAGTGAGGTCTCACTTGTAGAGTATAGAATTCCTTGAATGTTCGATAACCACTACCATGAAAGGCAATCACAATCGTCATCACTTCACTTAAACTCATACGACAACTAGATATTTTTTCGCCAGCGCTCGCATCAAGAAAATCATTGCATTTTTATACTTTTGTACCATACATTGTATATACAAAAGTATAAAAACAGAAAAAAGTTATGGGAGCTATGCAGAAACAAAAAGTAGTCAACCTCAGAGTTGAAGAAAGCAGACAAAATCTAATAGATGAAGCAGCAAGGCTTCAAGGTAAATCTCGCACTGAGTTTATGATAGAAGCTGCTTACAAAGAAGCCGAACAAACTATCTTAGACCAAAAGATTTTTATTCTAGATGAAGCTGACTATGAGTATCTGACACGTACAGATCATCAAGCCGATCCTAAGTTAGTAAAATTGTTTGAGAGAAAAAGCCTTTGGGAACAGTAAACTATTCACCACCGCAACGCATTTCTTCAGAGCATATTATTACAGACTTCGATTGTGGTGAAGAATCACTCAATGAATGGCTGAAGAAACGTGCGCTTAAAAATGACGTAGCAGATGCTAGTAGAACCTATGTTGTCTGCTGTGACAATGTAGTAGTAGCGTATTATTCGCTTCACCTAGGTTGTGTTCAACATTCCGAAGCAGTAGGGAAAATTAAACGTAATATGCCCGATCCTATACCCGCTATCGTTTTAGGTAGGTTAGCGGTTGATGTTAATCATCAAGGTCAAGGATTAGCTCACGACTTGATGAAAGATATGTTTCTTAGAGCCATTGCGGTTTCGGATTTGGCTGGTACTAAAGCAGTGTTGGTTAAAGCTCTTAATGATAAGGTAAGTACTTTTTATCAGTCTTTTGGGTTCATACAGTCTAAAACTGACCCGCTTTTATTAATGAAAGCAGTAGCTGAAGTTAAAGCTAGCTTAAAACAATAACAAAAGAAATAGAGACGGCCATCTCTAGTTCTCTAAGTACAGGAAAAAACTGTAGAGAATGAAGAAAATCGTCTTCACGTTCGTCTAAATTCAAAAAGATAGAGCGTAAACGGTCGAAACCATAACGGAAGATGCTCTTAGCTTTTCGACCATTAGAAGTTCTGTCTCTCGAATTCTAATTCTGAATGACATCATCGGTTGTGAGAGTAAATATTTGAGCCAGTCATGACCTAAAAATTCGCGCTCAGCACTCAAATAATCAATCTTGTCTTCACAAAATAGTTCAATAAACTCTTTCATCAACTCTATTCTTTCTTGAGTATTTGAGTTTCCTTTTTTCTCTAACATCCACCACAGTAAAGGAAAAGCTACTCCTTGATCAACAATGCCCAAGGTCAAAATATTGAATATCTTGCGTCCAAACTGCCACTCGGTTCGATCTCTAAGTACAGGACAAAAATTTTAGGGAGAAAAGAAACTCGTTTTGTTTCAAGTCTAAATCAGTAACAATAGAGCGTAAATGATCAAGACCATAACGGAAAATGCTCTTTGCTAGTCTTCCATGTTTTTTTATTTTAATTGGGTAATTTTGGTGCAACCACTCTCCTGTTTTGACAGCCCAACACAGAGCTAAAGCCATCAAAGCCAACAATTTACTCAATCGTTCAGAATTATTGAAGTGAGTCGATTCTAGACAAAACCCTCTGGTCTTAAACATTCCAAACAAGGTTTCAATACCCCATCGCTGTCCATAGTCAGAAATTGCTGTGTTACAAAAGTCGGGAGTAATCACAATTAGTAACTCACCATTATCCAGACGCAAAGCAGAAACATAAACCTTACGTCCCCAAACCAGTTTTTTTCCCGATAAAACTTGAGTCTGTCCAGGTTGGAGATGAGCAAAAATGATGCTCTGAGTTCTTTTCGTCCCTCATTAATGCGATCGCTTGCTCTAATTCTCAATCTAAATCGAATTGTTGGTTCAATCAAAAGATACGAGAGCCAAGGCTTGCCAATAAATTCGCGGTCGCCAGTAAGATAAGCTACCTTCACATCGGGGAATATAGAGCAAAAACGCTCAAGTAAGTCCATTCTTTCGTCGCTATTAGAATTTCCTTTCTTCTCAAGCATTTCCCAAACTAGAGGGTATGCAACGCCATTATGTACCACTCCCAAGAGGAGAACATTGAATCGTTTCTCTCCGAAAGACCATTCAGTACGATCTATACTCAGAACCCAAGGTTGAGGTATGTTCATCAATATAACGATTGCTTTGGCAAGAACGACATAATCTAAATCGAAATTACGGAAGAACCGTTGTAGCCTTTTATAATTGGATTCTGTTTTCGCGTTACTCCTGAAACCAGTTGCCAGCTCTGCTAGGTTAATTGTCTTTACTCTTAGTAATGCTATGAGAAACAAAGCTAGAAAATTTAGCCTTGCGCCATGCCACCCTAAAAGCGGTTTCAAGGTTCGTCGTAGTAAGATAATCTGATTCATAGGGTTTGGTTTGAGTGTGGTTACTTTTAATCAAACCCTTTTCTTGTCTTCTTTTGCAAGCTTCTGTTTAATTTTTTGTCCCGTACAGAGAGATAAAGGTTTTAACGGGCAGAGTTGCTTCGACTCTCCCTAAGTGGGAGATGTTGAAAGCACAGATATTGAAGCAGTCGAATTGGAAGTCAATTTTGGGTTGCTTCGACTCTCCCTAAGTGGGAGATGTTGAAAACTCGAATTTGAAATTTAATGGAAAAGTTGAAAGGAGCAGAGGACTGAAAATGATTAGCTAGAATTATTACAGTCCTGATTTTTTGACATTAATTCTTTAAAACTGATTTTTTTAGTAAAAATATTTGCACTTTAAAAAAATCAAAACTAATAAATAGCTGTAATGCCTATGAACTCATTGAACTAACAGAGTTTTATGACATCAATTCTTTAAAACTGACAAATAAGCCTTTAATGTACAAAGATGCTGAGAGGCAGAATTGAACTGCCGACACGAGGATTTTCAGTCCTCTGCTCTACCGACTGAGCTATCCCAGCAAGCATTATTTTCAATGCTTAACTAAGATAACAAAATTAATAGCCCATTGCAAGCCTTAAATAAAAATTTATTTTTTTTATATATGAATATATGTTCAGATATAATAAAATAAAAATCTTTCAAATAATAAGGAAAAAATTATGAGTACAGTTACCTCAATGAAATGCGCCTGTGATCGCTGTCTTTGTGTAGTATCTTTAGAAGATGCAGTCAAAAAAGATGGTAAATATTATTGCTGTGAAGCCTGTGCTAATGGTCATGTCGAAGGTTCTGGTTGTGGACATCAAGGATGTGGTTGTTAAATACAAATAGGTAATTTATTCGGTAGGGTAGAACGAGAAAAATAATGAAAAATATTAAAGAAAAAATGTCAATTGTTGAATCTCCTACCGTACCTACTTGTCAATCGAGTCATCTTGTTGAAGGCGATCGCATTAAGCAACTAGAACAAGAAACTTTACAACCAGAAAAAGCACAATGCATGGCGGAATTTTTCCGATTATTAGGAGATGCTAACCGCCTGCGAATTTTATCGGTCTTAGCCAAACAAAAACTCTGTGTCTGTGATTTGGCAGCCATCTTAGAGATGAGTGAATCAGCCGTATCTCATCAATTACGGACATTGCGATCGCTTCGGTTAGTTAATTATCAAAAACAGGGCAGAAAAGTCTATTACGATCTTCAAGATCATCATGTCCTCGACCTTTATAATTCAGTAGCAGAACATCTAGACGAATCTGAAACTGAAGAGTTGAGTTGAGAACTGGAAGAATTAATCAAAAACCATGACTAAAAAATTGGTTTTAATGGATCATGATGGAGCAATTGACGATTTTCTTGCCACCATACTTTTATTAACAATGGCGGAAGTTGAACCGATTGGAATTGTAGTTACTCCAGCAGATTGTTATCCTCTTGCTGCGGTAAGCGTCACCCGTAAGATTTTAGATTTGATGGGAAAATCACACATTCAAGTTGCTGCTAGCACAGTGAGGGGGATAAATCCTTTTCCGCCAGAGTTCCGTCGTGATTGTACGATTATTGATAATTTTCCAATTTTAAATGAACCAGAACAGATCGAAACACCCTTAGTAACAGAATCAGGACAAGAATTTATTATTAAGCAATTACAAGCAGCCTCTCAACCTGTAACTTTAATGGTAACAGGGCCATTAACTACTGTAGCAGAAGCAATTGTACTTCAACCAGAAATAATCGCGAAAATTGAAGCACTTGTTTGGATGGGAGGCGCATTAACAGTAGATGGCAATGTGGAAAAAGGTTTTGCTTTAGAACATGATGGTTCAGCAGAATGGAATGTTTTTTGGGATCCCATTGCAGCCAAACAAATTTGGGAAACGTCGATTCCGATTATTCTTTGTCCATTGGATTTAACCAATACTGTTCCTGTTACTCCTGAGTTTATTCGTTTATTAACTAAACAGCGTCAATATCCTCTTTCCGATCTAGCTGGAATGTTTTACGCTCTAGCAATTCCCCAAGCTTATTATTGTTGGGATATTCTCGCCACAGCCTACTTAGCTCGTCCAGAATTTTATCATCTACAAACTTACGCAACCGATATTATTACAGAAGGAACAAGTCAAGGCAGAACTGTCTTACAGGCAGGCGGTAAAACCATTCAAGTAATGACTAAGGTAGATAAGCAGCGTTTTTACAATTATCTTTTAGAGCAATTAAAAAGTACTTAAATAAAACAGGACTCACACGAAAATAATTTTCTGTGCAAATCCTGGAAGTGTTCGAGAAGTATCTCAACCCATACTATGAAACTTAAATAACTTTTTACATCAGTCATTTGTCGTAATTGATGCCCAACTCTCGGCAATTTTGCATAAATTACCTCTATTTAGTAATGGTAACGACATTGAACCCATCCTAGTTGGGGAAATTTGATAGCATCATTTTTGATTGGGTTTTTCCCTAACTGAGGAAAAACAAACGAACGCATCCGATATTTATTCTTTTTGATAAAGCGAATCGCTCCTAGAAAAACACAGAATGTAGTCTAAAATGCTTTCTATGAGGGAAATCAACTAAGTAATAAGCAAGCTATTAATACGGATCGATAATTTATGTTTGATGCTCTAGCAGAACGTTTAGAAGATGCGTGGAAGAAACTGCGCGGTCAAGATAAAATCAGCAAATCTAATATCCAAGATGCGCTTAAAGAGGTACGTCGTGCTTTATTAGAAGCTGATGTCAACCTTCAAGTAGTTAAGAATTTTATTGCAGAAGTTGAACAGGAAGCTAATGGTGCGGAAGTCATTTCGGGAGTAAACCCAGGACAGCAATTTATCAAAATTGTTTATGATGAATTAGTCAAAGTGATGGGGGAAAGCAATGTTCCTCTTGCTCAAGCTGACAAAGCCCCTACCATAATTCTAATGGCAGGTTTACAGGGTACAGGGAAAACTACAGCAACTGCCAAATTAGCTCTTTATTTGCAAAAACAAGAACAAACTTGTTTAATGGTCGGTACAGACGTTTATCGTCCTGCTGCGATCGATCAGTTATTAACTTTAGGTAAGCAAATAAATGTTCCTGTTTTTGAAATGGGAACCGATGCCAATCCTGTAGAAATTGCACGTCAAGGGATTGAGAAAGCCAAAGAATTAGGTGTAGATACGGTTTTGATTGATACCGCTGGACGATTGCAGATCGATCAAGACATGATGGCAGAATTAGCTCAAATTAAGGAAACGGTTCAGCCTCATGATACTTTATTGGTAGTAGATGCCATGACGGGGCAAGAAGCAGCCAATCTTACCCGTACTTTCCACGAACAAATCGGCATTACAGGGGCAATTCTAACCAAGTTAGATGGAGATAGTCGTGGTGGTGCAGCTTTATCAGTAAGACAAGTATCGGGACAGCCAATTAAGTTTGTTGGTGTTGGGGAAAAAGTAGAGGCTTTAGAACCTTTTTATCCAGACAGATTAGCTTCCCGTATTCTCAATATGGGAGATATTCTGACTTTAGTAGAAAAAGCTCAGGAAGAGATTGACTTGGCTGATATGGAGAATATGCAGTCGAAGATTCTCGAAGCTAGATTTGATTTTAACGACTTCCTCAAACAAATGCGCTTACTAAAGAATATGGGTTCTTTGGGCGGTGTGCTGAAGTTGATTCCTGGGATGAATAAAATTAGTGGTGCGGATCTACAAAAAGGAGAAACCCAACTCAAACGCACCGAAGCGATGATCAACTCCATGACGAAGGAAGAAAGGAGTAATCCTGAATTACTAGCGCAGTCTCCTAGTCGTCGTCGTCGTGTTGCTAAAGGTTCTGGTTTTGAAGAAACTGATGTCTCTAAATTAATCAAAGATTTTACCCGAATGCGATCGCTGATGCAACAAATGGGTAAGGGAATGCCTGCTATACCTGGTATGGGTGGTATGCCTGGGATGGGCGGTATGCCTGGATTTCGAGGCTATCAAGGCGGTTCTAAGAAAAAGAAAAAAACCAAGAAAAAGAAAGGTTTTGGTTCTCTATAAAATTGTAAATTCTTGATGATGATGGTCTGAAATTAAATTAGGAATTTGGAATTTTGGATAAATCGCTTACAATCATAGAGGAGAATTTTGAGGTAATATGGTCAAACTGCGTTTAAAACGATTCGGCAAAAAAAGAGAAGTTAGTTATCGGATTGTAGCTATTAGTAGTAGAACTCGTAGAGATGGTCGTCCTCTCGAAGAGTTGGGTTTCTATAATCCTAGAACCGATGAAACTAGATTGAACGTTCCTGCAATTGTGAAACGTCTCCAAGATGGGGCGCAACCTACAGATACAGTAAGGAACATTCTCGAAAAAGCCAAAATTTTTGAACAAGTTCATGCCTAACAAGACGACTTTGTCTGAAAAAAAGAACAATACCAGTCCAGATTATATTGGGCTGGTTCAGTTTCTGATTGAACCTTTTTTAGACGATCCAAAATCTTTGTCAGTTGATTGCGAAGAAATTAGTAGCAAGCAAAAAGTTTGGTTAAGGGTAGCCTTTGATCTCAACGACAAGGGCAAAGTCTTTGGTAGGGGTGGTCGCAATATTCAGGCAGTTAGAACGGTTTTAAATACGGCTGCTACGGCTGTAGGTCAATCTATTTATTTAGATGTTTACAGTGATCGAGACGACCAACCCAATTCCAGTTTTCCCTTAAATCGTGGACAAAATCGCGATCGCAAACCAAGCAATTTCAAAGGCAAAAAGCCGATGGGGAAAACTCGCTTTCGGCGTTCTGAGAGTGGTTAGCTAGCTTTGTTTCTGATTGTAGCTAGCTCTACTCCTAATTGAATTGCTGCCTTCATGCTGTTGGGATTAGCCATCCCTTTACCTGCAAGATCGAAAGCAGTACCGTGATCAGGAGAAGTACGAATAAAAGGTAAACCAATCGTAGTATTGATCGCCCGATCAAAAGCCATTAATTTGACAGGAATTAGACCCTGGTCGTGATACAAAGCTAAATAAGCATCAGCAGTTTGCAATTTGATTTGCTCATCATGGTTGCCATACCAAGCTTGACCAGGTTGAACCCACATTGTATCTGGAGGAACAAGTCCAATTAATTTAGTTTGAGGACGTTTGAGACGTTCCTCCTCTAACCAAGATTGTAACCATTGTTTTTCTTCACTGCCCAGTTGTCCTGCTTCTCCGCTATGAGGATTTAACCCTGCGATCGCAATAGTTGGGTTTCCTATACCAAAATCTTGATGCAGACATTCAATTAATAATTCTAGTTTTAAGGACATCAATTGCGGATTTAAAGCAGATGGTACTTTGGCTAAGGGAATATGGGTAGTAGCTAACAAGGTTCGTAAGATCCAACCTGTATGGGGAGATTTGGCGACAAATAGCATTCCAAATTTATCTACCCCTGCACGAGTTGCTAAAACTTCTGTTTGCCCTGGATAATTATATCCTGCTGCTTTCCAGAGAGATTTGGCAATAGGTGCAGTAACAATTGCTTGAAATTTACCTTGTAAAGTTAAAGTAATGGCTTCTTGTAAATAATTAAAACTGGCTGCACCTGTATCCGCATTACCTTGACCAAAAGTAAGGGGTGCCGAACTTGGTAAATCGATAATGTCAAGGTTTTCTGGGTTGGCTAAATCTTCTGACTTGAGATTACTATTTTGTTGCAGATGTTCGTAAGTTGTTTGTAGATAATCGCGACTACCAATAATTGTAATTTGACAATTTTCCGTCAGAGATGAATCTGCTAAAGCTTTGAGGATAATTTCTCCGCCAATTCCCGCCGGATCGCCGAAAGTGATTGCTAAGTGAGGAAGCTGAAACATAATTTAGAGAGCGATTAAGTAAAAATCAAGACTACTTAATGATTTACAATACCAATATTGAGTTTAAGCTGGTTGACTGCTAAGGCGATTGCCTGTTTAGTAGTTAAGTTTAAAGTTAATTTTAATTATTTTGATAAACAAGACGGAGAAACCATCATGAGTGCAGAGAGTATGTTGTTTAACGGAGTGATTTTGTGTATCGTCCTTGTTTTAGTAGGATTAGCTTGGGGCTTTTTACTACTAAAAATTCAAGGTGGCGAAGCAGAATAAAAGATTGTTAATAACAAAAACTTAAAATCGGATCGGTAGCAATTGCGCCGATCTTTAATTATTTAAAATTCAAATAGTTTTTTTTATCGACTGAGATTAACTCCGAAAAAAAAGAGATCGCTATTGGCTTCTGTTAGAGGGAGATTGCACTTAAAAATGTAGACAGATACAATAATTGTTTTTTATTGGTACAAAAAGTTTAATGATTCAATCCCTGTTGTTTTTCGTCATTGCTGGATTTTGTGAAATTGGTGGTAGTTATTTGTTCTGGCTGTGGTTACGGGAAGGAAAAAGTTTCTGCTTAGCTATTCTTGGGATAATTATTCTGGCAATTTATGGTATTGTACCGACACTGCAACCCGTAAATTTTGGTCGCGCTTATGCTGCTTACGGGGGTATATTTATTATTCTATCAATCTTATGGGGTTGGGTAGTTGATCGCGTTACCCCTGATAAATATGATTGGTTAGGAGGCTGGATTGCGCTTTTGGGAGTTTTAGTAATTATGTATGCGCCTCGACATTAGAATTTATAATCGATTAATTTTAATAAATATCTCATTACTTAAATTCTTTAATTCTTTGCCAGACTAACTCTAATAAATTAGGATTATTGACATCAAACCATTCAATTTCAGGGTAAGCTCTAAACCAAGTACGCTGACGTTTAGCAAATTGACGAGTATGCAAAATTGTTAAATCTATCGCTTCAGTTAAAGAAAGCTCTCCTGCTAAATACTGTTTAATTTCGGCATATCCTAAAGTATTTAATAAAGGTAAATCTTGACCGTATTTTTGAATTAAATATTCTACTTCTTTGACTAATCCTAACTCGATCATTTGATGAGTTCTAATTTCGATCCTGCGGTCTAATTCTGCCACTTCACCATCTAAACCAATTTGTAAAATAGGATAATGAGGGGGATTTTCTCCTTGTTGTTCGGAAATTGGCTTACCCGTGACATAAAATACTTCTAAAGCTCGTAATGTTCTAACTTGATCGTTAGGATGAATTTTTTTAGCAGCTATGGGATCGACTTGAGTTAACCACCCATAAAGTTGAGTTTGTCCTAAAGCAATCATTTGCGATCGCAATTGGGGTTGAGGCGATACTCTTGGTATTTTTAAACCTTTAGTAATTGATTTGATATATAAACCAGTACCTCCTACTAATAAAGGCGGATAATCTGCAAAATTATCAATTAGGTTTTGGGCTTTTAATTGATATTCAGCTAAAGTAAAATTCTCCGTTGGTTCACAAATATCAATTAAGTAATGTGGTACTAATTTTTGTTCTGTAACCGAAGGTTTGGCTGTCCCAATATCAAATTCTCGATACACTTGGCGAGAATCAGCACTAATAATTATTGTATTGAGACGTTGAGCTAATTTTAAAGCTAATCCCGATTTACCACTAGCCGTAGCACCACAAATGACTATCAGCATTTCTAATTAAATTAAGTGTCAGACAGCTTAGTATTTTAAAGCAATTACGGTTATTTAACTAAGTATTAATTTGAAAAAAATAATTTTATTACTCGTTTTGGTTTATTTTAACTTTAAAATCAGCTAGTTTTTTATCAAATTATAATGAAGTTTACTCAAGCCAGTCGACAAAAAAAGAGCTGATAAGTTACTTTTGAATAACCAAGGAAGATTAATTTTAAATCTCAGTATTTTACAATAAATATTATTAACTATGATTGAACTACTTTATCTTGCTTCTCAAATTCAATGTGGTGCTTACGGTTCACTTATTAACGTGAAAGTTGATGTCTATCACAATCAAGAACTTGTCCAAACTATGTCAGCACAAGATAAACTTTTATTGCCTGTTAATTCTATTAATGACTTAACTTTTAAATATAGATTTATTAATTCTAGTTGTAGCCCTGTAACTCCTACTCAAGTATTATTAGGTTCTGAAGATGCTGTACCTACTTTAGCAGCAGCCTACGAGCAACAATCTATTCAACAGTTATTAAATGGTTTAAAAAGTTACGAAGAGCTTTTTTTAGTAGAGCTTGGTACTACGAATACAAATAGTACTGCTTATGACTTACAAGATGTAGTATTGATAGTAAATAATAATCCTCAACTTCCAGATTAATAAATATTAAATTTGAATTTATGGTCAATGCCCTGTCAACCAAAAATTAACAGTTAGCAAGAAGCATCAATCATTGTTTGTTACAACTTAAGTTAGAAGATTAGATTGAGATTCTAAATCAATTAGGTAGTTAAATACATTAAGTTAATTCTTGTATTTAATTATCTATTTTTTTGCCATAAACAGATTGTACTTAAACCTAATAAAACAATAGTTAACCAATCACCCCATTTGACATATAAAGTTTTAGTTTGTCGGCGATAAATAGTATTTGTATAAATTGCATATTGATTAATTTGCGATCGCCATAAAGTATGTCCACGAGGATCTACTATTGCTGAATACCCTGTATTAGTTGCTCTAGCTGCCCATCGATCAGTTTCGATCGCACGCATTATATCTAAAGCATGGTGTTGGGCTGGCATAGCTGAACTATAATGAGCATTATTAGAAGCTGTAATGATATACTCGCCTCCTGCTTTGGCTTGACGACGAAAATGCTCAGAAAAAGCTGATTCATAACAGATTCCTGCGATCGCTCTTCCAAATGGAGTATCAAAGATTTGATTAGATTTTCCTGGAACTAAATGAGCCTCTAAAGGTGAAAGGCGATCGATAATTTTCCCTAAAACTGATTCAAAGGGAATATATTCTCCTAGGGGAACTAATTTAAATTTATCGTATTGACTATAGGTTTTTCCTGTGGCAGTAAGAGTAAATAGACTATTAGTATAACTATTTCCTTCTTTACCAAAAGCACCCACCCAAGCAGGAATTTTTTCTTTTAATACTGCTTGATAAAAAGAAGTTTGATTATTAATAATATTATCCCAATAAAAAGGTAATGCTGTTTCGGGAGTAAGAACAATATCAACTTTTTGTTTGGCTAATCTTTGATAACCTGTGGTGTAACCTTCAATTGCTTTGCGCCAGCCTGAAGGATACAGTTTAATTTCGTTAGGAATATTACCTTGAATAATTCCTACTTTAATAGGTTGTTGATTATCTAAATTAATAGGATATTGATAAAGCCAAAATCCGAATAAATGCCCGATGAAAAATATTCCGAAAGGGAGAAAAAGAAATAAATTTTTTGAATAGAGATTAGTAATTCTTTTTTTAATTAAAATTGCTTCTCCTAGGAAACCATTGACGACAACAATCCCGATAGTAATGGCACTAGCACCAGAGATTTTACCAAGTTGTAAAATAATTAAATTATTAGGACTTTGAGTAGAAGCAAGGGAAGTCCACCACAAAGGTGTATAACTCCATAAAGCTTCTAAGTTACACCATAAAGTTACGCCCAGTAAAACTTTTAAGCAAGAATTGCTAATATTTTTATCTTGGAAAATATAATAAAACTTTTTAGTAATTATAGTCATCAACACCGACCAAGTAACTACTAAAGCTGTTCCCCAACAAGTAATAAATAACCAACAAAAAATAGCTATTAATAAACTAGCTAACCAAGGCACTCCCATCCAAGTCATAGGATGAACGCCAGTAATCCAAAATAAAGCTAATCCATAGAAACCAAATCCCCAAACTAAAGCAATTAAAATAGTTTGTCGTAAAGAGTTTTTGAATTTAAAAAGTGCTAACCAAAGTGGAACTAAACCAATCCAGGCTAACCACCAAAAATTATTTGGTGCTGATGTTAGTCCCATTAAAACACCGCCAACCAAACTGAAAATTAGCTTTTTTCTTAAAAGGAAACCAAGGTTTTCTTGAATTGTTTTACTATAAAATATTTGCAAGGATTTAAAATTCTTATTAAGAGTTTAAATATTAAATTTTACAACATTTATAGTATGGCAGATTTGAATTAAGAGAGCGGTTGCACTCAAGGCGATCGCTATAATAAGATCAAGACAGAAAAAGTGATTGTTTAACCTACTTGAGAACCACGATATCGTAATTTACTCTTCAATTCATTAGCCCTAGCAAATTGAGGGATATCTCCTTGATGTCCCATCACAATTACCGTATCTCCTTTCTCTAAGAACGTATTATGATCGAGATTTCTAACAATTGTGCCGTCTTGTTTTCTCAAAGCGATCGCAATAAAACCCCCTTTTCCTCTCACTTCTAATTCTCTAATAGTTTTGCCGACAAAAGGAGAGTCAAGAGGAACTGCTAATTCATCGATTTGCACATCAACATGAGAAAGTAATTCATTCAGTTGTCTGCGTTCTTCTTTGGTTTCCAGAAAATCGATCGCAGTTGGGCGAGTAATCAAACTAGCCATGCGTAACGCACTGATAGTTGCAGGTAAAACCACATCATCTGCCCCTGCTAATCTTAACTTTTTTTCAGTAGTAGGAAATTCGCCACGAGCCAAAATTTTCAGCTTAGAGTTTAAGCCACGGGCAGTTAAAGTAATAAAAACATTAGCTGCATCATCTGGTAAAACTGTTGCTAATATTTTAGCTTTTTCAATCCCCATCGCTTGTAACATTTCTTCATCAGTAGCATTGCCGATTTGTGCTAAATATCCTAACGCTTCTGCTTGGGAAATGCGATCGCTATCTCGGTCTAGAATAACGAATGGTTGTCTTGCTTCTTGCATCTGGTGCGCTAGAATTTGTCCCATCCGCCCAAATCCACAAATAATTATATGTTGTTTTAGGTTTTCAATATCTTTGTTTTTTTTGTGACTATCTAAAGCTTTATTAATTTCCCCTTCAGCAATCATTTGAATAAAACCTCCTACTGTATAGACTGCTGACGAAGTGCCAGCAATGATTACGAAAATAGTAAAAATTTTTTCTGAGGGAGTTCTTAATGGGTTTACTTCTCCATAACCAACACCAAAAATGGTAATAACTACCATGTAAATTGAATCCAACAGAGTCCAGCCAAATAAGCCATAACCAACTACTGCTATCACCAGTGTGACGGTAAAAAAAGTTGTGCCAATAAAAATCCGTTGAAATGACTCTTGCATGGATTAGGTTGGTAAGCAAATAGAATTAGAGTCAATCTAATCTCACTTGTAGAACTAGATGTTGTATCCAACAGCACAAGTCTGATAACAGTTATCAGTGACCAGTTACCAGTTATCATCTAAAATACTTGAGCAATTATTAATAAACCGTACAATTTCTATGAGTTATTTTCGTGCTGCTGTTGATGCCATGACTGGCTACATTCCTGGGGAACAACCAAAACCAGGGACAAAGATTATTAAACTCAACACTAACGAAAATCCTTATCCTCCTTCTCCTCATGCTGTAGAAGTTTTACGTACTCTCGACAGTGAATGGTTGCGACGTTATCCCGATCCTTATGCCAAAGATTTTTGTCAAGCAGTCAGTGAAGCTTTGGGTGTCCCTCGCGATTGGATTTTAGTTGGTAATGGCAGTGATGAATTACTCAATGTCATAATTCGCGCTTGTGCAGGAGGAAGCGATCGCACTGTAGTGTATCCGATGCCAACCTATGTACTTTATCGTACCCTAGCAGGCATGCAACCTGCTCAAGTTCAAGAAATTCCCTATCCCGAAGATTTTCGACTACCAATAGAAAAACTTGTTGCTGCCAAAGGTGCAGTTACTTTTATCGCCTCTCCCAATAGTCCTTCTGGACATTTAGTTCCTTTAGAAGATTTACGCCAGTTAGCCAAGGAAGCTTCTGGAATCGTTGTTATCGACGAAGCTTATGTAGATTTTGCCGATTATTCAGCTTTACCTCTAGTTTTTGAGCTAGAAAACGTTATTATTCTTAGAACCTTATCCAAAGGTTACTCCTTAGCAGGCTTAAGAATGGGTTTTGCGATCGCTAATCCTAAATTATTAGCAGGTTTGTTTAAAGTTAAAGATAGTTATAACATTGATGCGATCGCGACTGCTGTAGGTACGGCAGCGATGAAAGATCAAGCTTACAAAAACGAATGTGCTAATAAAGTAAAAATTTCACGGGCGAAATTAACTACGGATTTAAAAAATATTGGTTTTGATGTTTTAAATTCTCAAGGTAATTTTGTGTTAGCAACACCTCAAAATAATAGTGCTGAGTCTTTGTATCAAGAATTAAAAAACCGTGGTATTTTAGTTCGTTATTTTAAACAACCTGGGTTAGAAGATAAACTACGCATTACGGTTGGTACAGACGTACAAAATCAAACTTTACTAGAAGCATTAAGTTGTTTAATTAATTGAAGTTGGCATAAATTATTGCGATTACGATGCTGTTCTGAAATAATCAAATTACAAGTATGTTTTATTCTGGAGAGCAAAAATGTGATTGCCGATTCAGCTATTTTACAACTGCCACAAGTTTCTTTACACACTAAAGAATTACTACCTGAATATTCGGGAATTTATTATGTTTTAGATGAGAAAAATACTGTTTGGTATATCGGAAAAGCAAAAAACCTTCGTAAACGTTGGCAGGGAAAATCTCATCATCGTATTTACCAATTACAAGCACAAAAGAAACAATCTTTTACTATCTATTACGAATCAATCATTCATTCAGAGTTAGACAATATCGAAAAGCAACGTATTGCCAAGTACCAGCCACATCTTAACTCTAGTCCAGTTAAAACTAAAAAAGTACGCCCCACAGAAACATTACTGAGAGAAACTATCGTTGCGATTTCAGATTTTGCTTTTATTTTAGGAGTTGAACCACCAAGAAAAAATATTGAATCTCAAATTAACCTTGAATGGCTAAAATCCCAAAAAATACTCAATTTAAATATTATTCATATTTGTTTAGACTGGGAAATCTTTAAGGAAAAATTCAATCCAGAGTCAGTAGATGAAAATGAAGCAATTATTAAAGCAGCATTTAATAATCGTAAGATTTATGCTAACAAGTGGGAAGGTTGTCCTCAAAAATATCCTTTTGTTTATCGTCTTTCCATTAATGGCTATGTAATTGAAATAGATATCTTAAACTTTTGGAGCTTAAACAACGAAGTTAAACAATTTCAAGAATACAATCAAATTAATTTAGCTCAAGAAAATATCAAAGTAATCACACCAGAATCTCTAACTAAAATCAAACAACAGAGTGACAAAGCACAAGGTAATCGGCGTTTATTTTTACAAAGATTATATCCTTATACTTGTGATTTAATTTCTTTACATTTCAAGGAATCAATATATAGAGAATCTGTTAAACAAAAATTAATTCAAATTAGCCAAGACCATAAAACAGGTCAAAGAGGAGTAGGAAGCCGTTATCAACCTACCGATTTGGTCTTAACTACTATTGAAGAGTTACTTATTAGTCGTGGAATTAACTCTGAGAAATATAATAGAAGCAATATAATTGGGATTAATAGAGGAAATAAAATTGGATTATATATTAAATGTTTTTTTAGGGAAAATCATAAAGATATAAAATTAAAGTTTGATAGTTTAGGACAAGGAATAATAAATAATAAACAAGTTATGTCTTCTTCTCGTCAACTTAATACTGTCTATCTTTTAACCAGTATTGATAAACTAGCTTGGTTATTGGTAGAAGAATACTTACAAGATTTTGCTAAAGTCGCTACAGGATTAAAAGATTTAAAAAATGGAGAAGGTTACGTAGAAAAATTTTATGTTTCTGCTCGAAAATATATCGTACCTGCTAAAGTAAATATCAAACTAGAAACTATCGGCTATAGTGCTTGGATTCCTTTTGGATTTAATGAAGAATATAATACTTTTGAATTAGCCAAACAAGAAATTATCAGAAGACTAAAAAATTCTGATTTACCAGAATTAAAACTAACTTTCAAACGAGAAAGTATCACCAAATAATAAAGTATAGCAGTACAAATAAAAATTAGATCGTACAAAGTTTTTGCGTTAGTTTTTTTTATCAATCGAAATTCTTAAGCTTAACAATAATGTAACTTTGACAAAAGAATCACAATCTCATCGATCGCTTGACGTAAATTAGAATTAGCAAGATTAGAATTGTTGACAATGATACTAATAACTAAAGGCTGATAATCTTTAACTTCTAGATAACCAGATAAAGCAGCAATTCCTGAAAGAGTACCAGTTTTGCCTTGAAAATGATTTTGCACAGAAGTATTTTGAAAACGGTTTGCTAAAGTTCCATTAACACCAGCAACTGCTAAAGAAGAACGATATACATCTGCTTCTGATGTTTTCATCATTAAACGTAAAGTTTGAACTAAAGCTTCAGGAGTAACTAAATTATGACGAGATAATCCAGAACCATCCACCAAAATATAACTTTGGGGGTCAACTCCTAATTGAGTTAAACTTGCTTGAATAGCATCTACATCAGAATTACTGTTAAGTTTCTTGCCCAGAATTTTTAAAATTGCTTCAGCAAAAAGATTATTACTATCTTGATTTATTTGGGTTAATATTTCTTGGAGTGGAGGAGAATAAATGGTTGCAAATTTTGTTTCTAGTTGAGGTTGTCTTCGTTCAGTCAAAACAGTTCCTCGAGCAACAACAATGCCTTGATTAAATAATACCAGGCGAAAAGATTCTAAAAAATAATTAGCAGGATCGACTACTGCTAAATCCCAAACATCTGGCTGAGAATCAATAGCAAGTTGCCCCGAAATTCTTAAAACAGGTTGACCTAAAATTCCTTCAAGTTTAATTTGATAAGCAGTATCTTTTGTTGCTGTAGTGGCATAATTTTCTATGCGCCATTGTCGATAAGCAATCCAATCAGACCAAGTTAATTTTACTGGTTGGTTTAATTGCTGTGGTCTTAAACTTAAAGTAAATGTATTTTGATTTAGAATTAAACTATTTACTCCAGTAGCATAATAACTATAAAGATCGGACCATTCCCAAGTATAGTTAAGATTAGATTCTTTAAAATAACTATCATCAACAACTAAGTTTCTAATACTTTTAATACCGCGATCGCGCCCCAATTTTGCTATTCTATTTAAAGTATTAACTGTTATCGTCGGATCTCCTCTTCCTACTAACTTTAAAGAATTTAAATGAGGTAATTTACCAGTAATATATATTGGTGTTTCGATGCGAAAATCAGCCCCCAATTCTTGTAAAGCTGCTGCGGTAGTTAAAATTTTAGCATTAGAAGCAGGAATAAAATACTTTTTAGCATTATGATTATAAAAAGTTTGCCCAGAAACACTTTGAATTAAAATACCCCAATGAGCGTGGGAAAATTGCGGACGATTAATAATTTTTTCTATAGCAAAAGGTAAATCTTGAGGACAAACATTTTCTGGAGAATGTTCAACTAATTTTTCTGGTTCTTTTGCCCAAGTTATTGTAGCTAAACTTGGTATCCCCAAAAATAAAATTAATAACCAGCCAGACTTTGCCCAAAACAAAATTGTACCTCAACCAATTGATACATTTTTAAAAATAACAAGAGGCTTAGTAAAAGGGTCAAATCTAAAAATTAAAAATAATAAAATATTTTGCGATTAATTACATTATTTAATTAACTTTTTTTAACCAATCCTCCATGTTGTTTTGCCATAATTTCAGCCATTTGTTCAGAAGGAAATTTTCTTGCCTTTTCTAGAACAGGTTGAAACCTACCTGAAGAGTCTAGATAATGAGTAAATAAACCAACTTGTTTGTAAACTATCCACATGATTAACTTATTTAGCCATCGCAACAAAAAAATCGGGGCGAGGATAAACTCGCCCTTAAGCAGATCAAAAAGATAAACTGGTTAAAAATTGGGCAATTGCTATGATTAATCTAAAGCGCGCCTGCATTAGCTAGTCCGAGGATGACTCCTGCACCCAAAATATGACCGAAGCTAGTAGTAGCGAGTAAAGCTGGTACTCCTAGACCGCCAAATAATTCAGGAGAAGGTAAACTAGGACCTGAATTAGGTTTTTGAATTGTAAATTTACCAATAGCGATCGCAATAATATTACAAACAATCATTACAATAGCTACTTTGGGATTCCAAGCTACTGTAGAAGGTACGTATGCTGCTGCTAATAAAGTTGAATAAACCAAATTGATTTCTCCTGTATAGCTTTATTTTTTATGTCAAATCGAAGATAATTTTAGTCCTTTACTAGACCCTGATATTAATCCGTGTTGCAATATTTAGTAATTAGGTAAAGTTTCTTATCAATAATTTATATAAGCAGTTTGACAAAAGCCATCATCAAGACCAACTTAAGTTTTAAATTTGATGGTAGTTTATGATTTAATTAAAACAAATAAGGGGCTGTGGCTCAGTAGGATAGAGCAAGCGCCTCCTGAATTATCGGGCATCATGAAGGAAACTTCATGAATGAATGTGGTCAAATTCAAGGAAACCTAAGTCAAGTAAAGATACGGTAATCTTGAGCCAAGCTCTATTATTCCTGGTAGTGAAGGTGCAGAGACTAGTTGTAGGTATCAAACAGGAAAATTGCCATTAATCCCTCAACACCTACAACATAAAGGCCACCACCTAAAGGCAAACTGTCTAAGGTGAAGAGATAGTCCAGAGAGTGGGGAAACTCACACCAATCTGAAGCGCTAGGTCGCCGGTTCAAATCCGGCCAGTCCCGTTTTTTTTAGCTACTAAAGAAGATTTTAAGAATATTGTCCATTCGACCAGACCAAGACTCTTCGCTATGATGACCGATAGGATCTTCTACTAAAAATAGATTTTTATTTTCTTGATAGTCAAAATTTCTAATTAAAAGATATTAATTAATACCTGAAATTTTTGAGAGGCTAATTTGCCAAATTTATCACTTAGGATTTCTACTCTTGAAATACTCTACTTACCCTATTTGACAGAATAACCTACTTATGTTCTCAGTATTGGTAGAAACCACCTTAAATTTACAGGTTAGACATATTTATTAAGCTTTTAGGAAGGGTTAATTTTACTCGCTTAGTTAGGGTAGATTAAGTAATAAGTGGGTGTATTTTGGGTGTATGAGACAGTGTAAAGCTTTATTTATGCGAGCAAAGCTTAAGCCAGACAAGCTATTAAAGTTAATGCGGATGGCGAGACTCGAACTCGCATGGCAAAGCCACACGCCCCTCAAGCGTGCGTGTCTACCGATTCCACCACATCCGCGCTTGGGCATTTATAACTTTATCACATTTAAAATCGAATTAGTTAATTTTGTTGAGATTTAATTTGTCGGGATTCCATAATTTGGGTAAATTTTTGACGTTGTAAAGGAGTTAACACTTCTCTGATCGCCAACAGACTTTCAAAATTTAATCGATCCAGTGTTTGGCGTAATTGCAGAATCTCCTGATGTTTAGCACGAATTAATTGAAGATCATCTTCTTTCATTAATTCAACTAGCTCTTCTTGTGCAAGTTGTAGCTTTTGCTGTTGTTGATTAATTATATGTTTATAATGATTACTAATTTTTTGAATTCCCCTAGTTTGCTCAACACTGAAATCTAATTGGTCGAGCAAGTTTTTGCTATGGTGAAATGGAATGGTGATTTGTGGAAAACTACGCTCAGAAAAGTTTAGTTGATTAATCTGACTACCTGAAAAAATTTGAAGTGAAGAGTTTCGGTAAGTAGCTGAGACGGGAAAACTATCAGCAGCTAAAAAAGCAGCAGAAGCAATCAGAGGAAAATAGCGCATCACCATAATTGACTATTAAGATTTCAAAATAATTAAGCGTAAGTTTGCAATTATTTGACTGATGATAATGACAAACTTGAGTTTTTTTGAGTAACTTTTTGAGTGGTATGGTTAGGGTAAATTGTATTTTCCCAACTATTAATTAAAAAGGTTTCTAATTCCTCACTATTATCTGTTCTTGAAGGACTAGTTGTGAACTCTCGAACAGCAAATCGATAGGTAAAGGGTGGTTCGCTATTAATTGCTAATAATACCCCAAACAAAAATATCCCAGGAAAAAGCCAAGCTAAAGGTTCAAGCTGCTTATGTTCAGAAAAAGTTTCTTGATGTACTAGATGAATTAATTCATCTTCAAAATTAGCTTTTTCTTGAGGGGTATAAGGTCGATTTTGCTTTAAAAACTTAATAAGATTATGATCGTCATCTGATGGTAATTTAGTCATAATTTGAGTACCTAAGTAGAAAAACTAAAGGCAGATATCTTGTTGTTGGAGAAATTTTTTGAGTGCATTTCTGGCATAAAATAACCTTGATTTTACTGTACCTTTAGGTATGTTTAAAATTTGGGCAATTTCTTGTTGAGGTAAGTCTTCTAAATCATGTAAAATTAACACTGCTCTATGTTCAAGACTTAAAGTTTGTAAACCTCTTTGAACTAAATCTTGATAATGTAAACGCATCAAGTCTGGTGTATCCTGAGAACTAGAAGAAGTTAGATTTAAGTTTGATTCATCGGAGTCAAATTTAGACTTAGTTTGATTAAGTTGTGGTTGAGATTTGGCTAGTTTTTTTCGGCGATCGCTTGCAACATTCCAACTAATTCGATACAGCCAAGTTGAGAAATAATTACTCTCTCGTAGTTGAGGTAATCCTTTCCAAGCTCTCAGGAATACTTCTTGGACTAAATCGTCTAGCATTTCTGAACCGCATAGCTGATAAAGGGTTGAACGAACGCGCTGCTGATAACGGCGATACAATAAACGAAAAGAATGGCAGTCTCCTTGTTGACAGCCTTGAACTAATTGCTCATCTGTAATGGACTTTGTTGCTAGTTCTTTAATACTAGCTTGGTTGATGGCTAACACAACTGCCAATTCCTAACAAAAGTTTATTCTTCTTTTTAGACCGCAACAAAAACTAAAAGGTTCAATAATTAATGTACAGCAAGCTAATTGAGGTTATCTATCAAAGTTTCTCAAATTGAATTGATAAGATATCAGTGGCTATCCCTACTAAGTAGCTCTACATTAAACCTAAAATAGTCTTGATTTGGGGACTTAGAGATATAGAAGACAAGTTTGGGAAGATTAGTTTAACGTTTAATTAGAGAGATTTACCCGATCGCGATCGCATAATTACATCAGAACAATTAAACCAACTAATTAATCGTAATTGATTGAGGTTGCAAACGATTCAATTTCTTGCACACAATAAAATAGCTCAATTAAATTTTTAAGTTGTTAACTCTCATTGTGGTTGGTAATTTTCTACTATCATGACTATTTCGCCAAAAGCACCCCAATTTCTTCCTCTACCACCTGGAAATTTAGGTTTACCCTTACTGGGAGAAACAATTAGCTTTTTTACCGACCCCAATTTCAATCAAAAACGATTAAACAAATACGGTAAACTGTTTAAAACAAGTCTTTTTGGTCGTCCCACAGTAGTTATGGTTGGCGCAGAAGCCAATACTTTTTTATTTAAAAATGAAAATAAGTATGTAATTGCTACTTGGCCCAAAAGTACCAAAGTATTATTAGGTTCTACGTCTTTAGCTGTAAAAACTGGCGATTTTCATACTTCTCGCCGTAAACTACTTTATCAGGCTTTTCAACCAAGAGCTTTAGCTAGTTATATCCCCACCATGGAAAAGATTACTCAAGAATATCTCGAGAAGTGGGAGAAGCTAAACACCTTTACTTGGTATCCAGAACTAAGAAATTATACTTTTGATATTGCTAGCAGTTTGTTAGTTAGTACCGATGGGGGTTCACAAACACCTTTAGGAGAATATTTTGAAGAATGGTGTGCAGGCTTATTTACTCTTGCTATTCCTCTTCCTTGGACTAAATTTGGTAAAGCATTACATTGCCGTAAAAAATTACTTCAATACATTGAAAATATTGTTGTCAAGCGTCAACAAGCAGAAAATCCTGGAGAAGATGCTTTAGGATTATTAATTCAAGCCAAAGATGAACATGGAAATAGCCTCACTTTAGAAGAATTAAAAGACCAAGTTTTATTATTACTCTTTGCTGGACATGAAACCCTAACTTCTGCCCTTGCATCTTTTTGTTTACTGACTGCCCAACATCCAGAAGTTTTACAAAGGCTTCGTGAGGAACAACAACAATTATCTCTTGCTTCTCCTCTTACTCTCGAAAATCTCAAACAGATGACTTATTTAGAACAAGTTTTAAAAGAGGTAATGCGAATTATTCCTCCTGTTGGTGGTGGTTTTAGAGAAGTAATCGAGTCATTTGAATTTCAAGGTTATCAGATTCCCAAAGGATGGGGTGTACAATATCAAATCGCCCAAACTCATAAAGATCCAGAAGTTTACCCCGATAGCGATCGCTTTGATCCTGACCGGTTTTCCCCTGCCAATGCAGAAGATAAACAAGCTAGTTTTGCTTATATTCCCTTTGGCGGTGGTTTGAGAGAGTGTTTAGGCAAAGAATTTGCTCGTTTGGAAATGCGGATTTTTGCGTCAATGTTACTCAAAAATTATCAATGGGAACTATTACCAAATCAAAGCTTAGAATTACTTACTATTCCTACTCCTCATCCTCGTGATGGGCTGAAAATCAAATTTTCTTCTCTCGTTTAGCTAATAGTTTTACAAAAATAATTCAATACTGCCTTGACGCAAAATTTGCCATCCTGCTTCTTTCCATTGAACTACGGTTGAAGGGAGTCCGCTACCCATTGGTTGATCTTCCTTAACAGCTTCATCTTGAAGTACTAAAACATCTGGAAAACTACTTTCTATCGCCCTCATGGTTTCTAAAGGAGGTTTTCCAGAAAAATTAGCACTAGTGGTAGCTAATACCCCAGTTTGTCTTAAAATTTCTAAAGCGATCGCGTTATCAGGAATTCTGATGCCAATTGTCTTAGAGTCAGTAGGATTAATTACGGGAGAAACTAAATTAGAAGCTGGTAACACCAGCGTTAAAGCTCCTGGCCAATATTGTTGCACTATTTTTAACCAACTGTCTAATTCTGCCTCGTTGCCATGAATATAAGGCAAAAGTTCCCAAATTGAGGCAGCCATTAAAATCAGAGGTTTAGTTGCAGGGCGTTGTTTGAGTTGAAAGATCAGTTCGGCTAATTCGGGTTTGACGGCTAAAGCTGGTACAGTATCTGTCGGAAAACTAACAACTTTTCCCGATGTAACTCCTTTAACTAACTCTGCTTGAGAAACTCTAGTCATGTTAACAACGATAAGCTAAAACAAAACGTTCGATTTCTGCCAGATCGGAAAAAATTTGAATATTTTGATAATTTCCTGTCTCAGATAGCATTTTAGCGACAATTGGTGCTTGTCCGAGCATCATTTCTATTAACCAAATTCCTCCTGAATGGAGATAATCAGCCGATTCTTTGACTAAATAACGAATAGAATCTAAGCCGTCTGTGCCTCCATCCAAAGCTAACCTAGGTTCGTGTTTAACTACTTCTGGCTGTAAATGTTCAAGTTCATCAGTGGGAATATAAGGAGGATTAGAAACCATCCCACTAACTTTACCTCGAAGATGTGGTAAAGGATGCCACCAATTGCCTTGATAAAAACTAATTTGCTCAGAAAATCCGAGAGTTTCAGCATTTTCCTTAGCTATTGCCAAGGCAGCGTCACTCCTATCTACCGCATGAATTTTTGCTTGAGGTAAGATACTAGCCAACCCTAGCGCGATCGCACCACTACCAGTTCCTAGATCGACCCAATCACCCAAACTAAGATTAGAAGAACTACTGTTTTTAATAGCTTGTTGAGCAAGATCGATTATTAACTCAGTTTCGGGACGAGGAATCAAAACTGCCGAAGACACTTTTAGCTGAAAATACCGCCAAGGCACTCTCCCAACTAAATACTGAATTGGTAAACGATCATCAAGACGCTTGTGCCACAAATCAGTTAGTTGTTGAAGAGACTGAGTTGAAGAAATTTGTACTTCTTGTCGAAATAACTCTAAACGAAGAGTTAAATTGCTCAACCCTAATAATTCTTGTAACAACCAGTCTACTTCTTGCGGAGATACCTTGGCAGCCAAGGCTTCTTGTTGAGCTTGTTTACGCCAAAGATAAAGTTCTTGCCCAGAGAGCATAGAATTAAATAATCGTTAGTTTACTGTCCTGGCTGAGTTTCGGGTTGTCCCTCTTGAGCAGGTACATTTTCTTGAATAAATTTGATTGATTCAGCAGTTGGCACTAACACAATTTTGCTCAACATTGCATCATTACTGTTTTGGAGAGTATCAATAACTCCTTCTAATAAAACAACTTCGATATCAACAGTATCCGCCAATTCTGGTTTTTGTTGTTTGAATTTTTCAATTACACTTTCTAACTGTTGTTTCTCAAAAAAGAAAGGAATTACTTGCTGAGAGTCTTTTTCAATGGTTAAATAACCATCATCTTGTCCACCCTTAGCAACAAATAAAGGTACTCCTCCTTGATATTGTTTGCCATCTTCACTCAAAATAGTTTTAGCTGACTCTACCTCTGTTTGGGTAGGAACATAAGTGAAATTCAGACTATTAGTTTGAGCTTGATTTGCCTGGTCTAACTTATATACTTCTCCTAAAGAGACAGGTACTACTTTAACTTTACTAGCAAGATCGGGATTCTGAGTTTGTAAACGACTGACAAAATTATTAGCATCTGCTTGACTAATAAATACGCCTGCTACTTTAGCGTTATCTTGTCCAGAAGCAACTAGAGGAGCTCCTTGTTCATCAGCAACGGTAAAAACTGGTACGGGATTGAGCTTTTCGACGATTTGCTCGGTAGGTAAAGCCCAAGCTTTTAAATTTTGACCTAAACCTAAACCAATTAAACTTGTTCCAATTAAGCCCAAAGTGGCACTGCGTAGTAAGAGAGATTTCATCATGATTTTGTCTTTGCTAAATTTTGCTTTTTTATTCTGTATGTAAAATGGTAATTTTCTAGAGAATATTATTTACCTTTAAGATAGAACAATTCCTTGACTCTAATCAGACTGCATTTGTAGCTTGGTGCAGGATTGCCCTTTCCCTCAAAGGACAAAACTTATGAACCCTGTCATCAGACTAGTAATGAGACTGTTAGAGAAAATGTAGTGTTCCCTCAAAATCGATCCTTAAAAATTGTTATATGATTCAAATTTAAAATTTATGTACTACTGAAATTGGTCTAGTTTTTGTTTCAGCTTATGATAGCGTATTGATTATCAATTTAGAAAAAATTAAGTTCTTTTACTTAGATAAAAACAATAACCACGCAGCGATCGCTCTATATTCTGGGTATTGCAAAAGGTTTGTTTCCTCGTCGCAGTCGCAACTATCTAACTACAATGTTTTGTTATTGAGAAGGCTGTAAATTCTGTCCTAATAATTGAGAAAGATTATCTCTAGTTTTAGGTTTCCTGACACTGCCAAAAATTGTATATGATGATACTAAAAACCTGGTTATGAAACAAAACCCGATTACACTGACACGCGCAGTATTGCTATGGACAATGCTTGGTGTGGTTTGCGGTTTGCTTGGCGCGACCTATTGGATCATTTTGTCTCATATCATGGCAGGATTTGAGCAATTTAATGGACTGTTCCTATTAATAGTCATGCCACTAGCTGGTTTGCTGATTGGTTTAGTGATTCATTATTTGGGAAATCCTGGGGAAATTGGCTTGATTATCGACAATATTCACCTCAATGGTGGACGATTACCGATGCGAGAAAACCCTTCGATGATCTTGTCTTCACTGATTAGTATTGCAAGTGGAGGAAGTGCCGGACCAGAAGCACCAATGGTACAAATCACAGGTTCGATGGGAACTTGGTTAGCGGATCGCTTTCGATTACATGGAGAGGCATTACGAACTCTTAGTATTGCTGGAATGGCATCTGGTTTTACAGTCTTATTTGGCGCACCATTAGGTGGTAGTTTTTTTGCTTTAGAAATTTTGCATCATCAATATGTTGTCCAGTATTACGAAGCGATTCTACCAGCAGTGGTTGCTAGTTGTGCAGGCTACACCATATTTGTAGCAATTACCAAACTTGGCATTGGTCCGATTTGGCACTTCCCCATCTACCATGTAGAGAGTATTTATGATTTTGGAGAAGCGATCGCCTGTGGCATCATAGGCGCGATCGCAGGATGGATTTTTATTGCTATATTTCGTGGTTGCAATCGTTTGTTTGAGTCTCTACCTCAACCTATCTATGTACGAACCACATTAGCTGGACTCGGACTAGGGATTTTAGCAGTTTTATTTCCCCTAACTCGTTTCTTTGGCGAACATCAGCTTGAAACCATTATTGAAGGGAATTTTTCTTTAGCATTTTTGTTAGGGTTAGCTTTGGCTAAAATGCTTGCTATTAGTGTAACGGTAGGTGGTGGTTGGCGTGGGGGAATTATCATCCCTTTATTTTTTATCGGAGCTTGTTTAGGCAAGGCAATTTGGCTTACTCATCCTGAATTTAAAGTTAGTCTTGCCATGATTTGTGTGATGGCTGCTCTAAATTCATCTGTTACCAGAACTCCCATTAGTACAACTCTCTTACTTGCCAAGTTAGCGGGATTTACTACTTTTACCCCTATTCTCTTTGCTAGTACAGTAGGTTTCTTTCTATCTCCTAGGCAACCTTTTATTCATTCACAACATCAAAGATAGAAAACTGAAGCTAATCATCATAACAATGAATTTGTTTGAGTTAAACAAATCAATTGAGACTACACCAACACTTTTACAACAATCCGCGATAACGAATAAACAGCAAAATAGCAGCCCACGAACCCAAAGCAACTTTGATGGCAACTAAAATATTGAGTAGAGGAATCACTCCTCCACTCACCAGTGTTCCTAACTCCCCGTAGGGTAATTCCAGTCCGATCAGAGTCATAACTGCTAACAAGATAAAAATCAAAACTGAAATCTTTTCCCAAGTAGCAGCGCGCCATTTTTGATAGATTGCTTCCATCCATTCTGATGATGAGGTAATGGCAATCAAACCGATCGCAGTTCCTCCTGCTACCCCTGCTGCAAAACCTCCTCCTGGACTAAGATGTCCTCGAATTGCTAATTCGATACTTACCAAGGCGGAAATAGTTGCACCCAAACGGGCGAGAACAATTGAGGGTTGGTCGGTAAATTGATAAACTATCTGAGTTGGTTTTTCATTAGCCAACAAAAAACGGACACCCAAAATCGCGATCGTAAATACTATTACCTCAAAGATTGTGTCATACAGTCGATTTCTGAAAATTATTCCTGAAACTGCATTTGGTACTCCGCTATCTTGAACAACTGTTTCAACTATGGAAAGATCATTCCAATCTGCTGCTGGATTGGGCATAAGCATCATTTTGACGTACAGTGCTATTCCTGCTGCAATATAAAGCCATTTCATTAATGCTTCTCCTCCGCTTTTGCTGTACTGACATAAATGAGATCTATCTCTGGTAATGAAAGTTCGCTTTGCATGATTTCATAAAGACGACGAACTCTAATTGTGGTTTGGTAAGGTTGTCGCACCGCGTACAATAACTGTGTTGAAGACAAGCGGTTCTTTTCAAGTTCGTCTTCTGTTGAATTGGATTTGATACAAGTGGCATGAATTTCTTTTTCATTCAAACCTTGTTCTAAAGCTTCTAAATTGGGGTAGGATAATAACTCTAAACGCAGATGATATTTACTAACAATTTTTTTAAGACTATCGATTAATTCTGCCAAAGCTTGGTTTTGTTCTGTCTGACTCGCTTCATCTTTAAGTATCCCAACTCGCATGACTAAAGAAGAACGTACTGCGATTACGTAGAGAGTAACCGCCAACATCGTGCCTACTAAGGCTTCAGTCAAAGCCACATCAGCAGCCCCTAAAATTGCATATACTAATGCTGCTACTGCACCTAAAATTCCGCGAATCACTAAGGCATGGTAAGGATTGACTTGAAATACTACCATACAAGCTGTTAATGGTAGCAAAGCAGTTATGACATAGATATAGTTATCGCTCATTGTCACCTCCACTACTGGAACAGTAAGCCAAAACATACCCCAGTACTGTATTCCAGATTGCTAAGGTAATAATTGCCAGGATCAGTAGAGGCCACTCTCTGGGAATTTTTAACAGCAAACCGAAAATAATGCTCATCGAACCCAAGGTATCGGCAACAGAGAGACTATGCAGCTTAAACAATACCGATCTTTTCCCGATTAAAGGCAAAGTTCCCCAGAACCAAAAGATAATTCCAATCACAATACAGATGTAACCTAAAATATCGATCATGCTTCGTTCATCCGTTTGATTAAATGTGCCAATAACATTAATCCTGCATTACCTACACTGAGGATGATGACACCAACCACCCCAATCATCCAGTCATCTCGCAGAACGGAGACAACCAAAATCATAATCGAAGTTTTGGCGGCAATACTGGCAAAAGCGAGCATTTTCTGCCAAATATCATCATCCTGACAAGCTTCATAAATCGGTATTAGTAAAGCCAAAATCATGGCAATTAAAATTGAGTCCATAGTCATTGGTTATCAGTCATTAGTTATTAGTCATTGGTGATTTAGAAGCTATAATCTATCTCCCAGTCTCTTAGTCTCCGAGTCTCTCTTTTGCCTTCTTCTAACTCGATGCACCTCATACCAGCCTTGTTCGTGATATTTCAAGACAATAGTTTTCGGGGTAAAGGTAATTAAAAAAATATCTAAAAAGATCAGTCCTGGTGTTCGTTGGGGTTTGACTCTTTCCATTGTGATATCTTCATGATTATGAGGACGGAAGATGATTTCTACAGCTTCGAGATATGCCTGGGGAATTGCGATGATAATCTCCCATAACGCTCTTAACCAATCTCTAATTGCAGATGGTGAGGTGTAACTACGGGGTAATAAAAGAGCAATGGCGACACCGATGATAATATTTGCCAGACTTAAATCGGCGGTAAGTAAAAACCAGATCGTCAGTCTTAGGATTAAATCTAAATATCCAATCATGCCCACACCATCCAAAAGAGTAGAATTAACATCAGACTCATTACCCCAATCTGATGATCGAATTCCTCAATTCCACGGGGTATTTTAATTACTGTTCGTTTGAAAATTAATAGATATGCCAACCAACCAAGAGCGATCGTTACTAAAGGCTTGATCGTGTTACCGATTGTATAAGCTTCGTAATACACTAGATTTGCCCCAACTAATCCGCCTAGTAAAATGCCCATTGCCCACCAAAAACCAGGCTGTACTTTTTTGCTTGTCTCAGTATTGTTATGAGGTAAAAAAATAAATTTAGCAAAGGAAATAGCAGTTCCTAGGGCTGCTACGTTCATCCCGATAATTTGCCAGGGTAAAAGATTCTTGCTAGTTAATACTTTTGCCCCAAAACCAGATAATAAGGGAAACCCAGAGATTGAGAAACTGGCAATCACTAAAGCAATCCAGATGGGGGTATGAATAGGTTGATAGTGTAATTCTTTAAAACTGCGACTTGGTAAAACACCTGCGATTAAAAATAGTGCTGATTTGACTAATCCATGAGTAAGGGCATAAAACCCGCCTACAATTGGGGCAGCCAAAATAAAACCTAACTGGGAGACAGTATGAAAAGCCAACATCCTTTTGGTATCTTTTTCAAAAACGGCATAACCTACCCCTAAAAGTGCTGTCCCCA
Source organism: Stanieria sp. NIES-3757 (assembly GCA_002355455.1). NCBI lineage: Bacteria > Bacillati > Cyanobacteriota > Cyanophyceae > Pleurocapsales > Dermocarpellaceae > Stanieria > Stanieria sp. NIES-3757. Next base: position 704,362 of record AP017375.1, on the reverse strand, counting down.
CACCAAAAATCCGCACAATCGGATCGATTTCCTCTAACATCAAGGCACAACGCACTAAGGGAAACACTCCTGCTTTAACCACCACTCCTGATAGCATTGCCGAGACTGGAGATTCTGATTCGGAATGGGTTAACGGTAGCCATAAACCAGAGACGAAAATACCTCCTTTTACCAATAATCCCAGAAAGATAAGCGCGATCGCTTCTGGGGGAGAACCTCGTAAACCAGCAAAATTAAAGGAATGATGTGCTTGATATACTAATACTGCCCCTACTAAATAAAACAGCATGGCGGTATTACTCACAAATAGATAGCGTAAGGCTACCCAAATCGCTCTGTCGGTGCGAGGATAGGCAATCAACAAAAATGCACCAATACTAATTACTTCTAAAGCAACATATAAACTAATAAAATCTGCACAGATAAAGGTGGCGTTGACGCTACCATGCAGAATAATTGTCTGCATATAAAAGAAAGCTGTCTTACCGCTACCCCAACAGTAGAGGATAACTGCTGCGGTTACTAAAGCATTAGTAAGGATAAAAAAACCACTTAACTGATCGCCCACTAACGTAACACCGAAATTATCTAGTAACTGTACATCTAAGGATGAGCGTTCAAAACCTAACTCTAAAGCGTAGGCAGCCGAAACCAAGGTAACTACTAATGCCAGATATTTATCCAGTCGTGGTAGCAAATAAATTACAAACCCGATTAAAAACGGTAGAGCAAGCCAAAAAAGTGTAATGGTAGTCATGGCGTATTATTCTTCTCGATTTCGCTACTTTCCAAAGTCGGATTATCCTTTGCCAATTTCATTACACCTACTAACATGAGAGCTTGAATTGAAAAGCCGATCACAATTGCCGTTAAAATAACCGCCTGAGGAACTGGATCGGAATAAGCGACATTTTCAACATCGGAAATAATGGGAGTAAATAAGCCATCTTGTGAAGCAATCAGCACATAATAGGCGATTACTCCTGTACTCATAACATCCATAGAGATAATTTTCATCACTAGATTCTTTTTCAGAATGATGCCGAAAAATCCACACAAAATTGTGGCGAAAATAAATGCTTCTAACACTGAACTTATCTGTTTTTTTAGGTTGGTTTTAATTATTTAAAAAATACGTCAATCTTATCGATCAATTTATATATATATTTAAGAATAAATGTGATCGGGTTTTGAATGCAAGAAATTGATATAACTAGTGTAAAAAAAACTTGATTTTGCTTAAAAGCTATTGATTTTTAAGTATGTAAACTATATACAAATTTAAATAGAAATTTTGTTAGCAAACTTTAAAGCAAATAATTATTGATTTTTTCGCAGTATTTTTACAGCATTAAAAGTAATTAGTCGCTCAAAAAGATTAATAAATACTAATGCGAAAATTTTTACTTCACTACTACCCATTGAGTTACAGGCGCGATCGCTTTCCAACCAAGAAATTTTCCGATCGGTTCTGCTCTAGAAATGGCAATACGGGTCAATTCTCCTCCTAATTCTTGTTGCCATTGGAATAGCTTTTGTTCACTTTCTACTGTGACTGCATTCGCCACCAAACGACCTCTAACAGGTAAAATCTGCCAACAAGTTTCTAATAAATTAGGGGTAGTTAAGCCACCACCAATGAAGATAGTATCTGGTTGAGGTAACTCTTTTAAAATAGTTGGTGCTTCCCCGGTAACTATTTTGAGATTAGGAACGCCTAAAGCAGCAGCATTGTCGGCAATGTATTTAATTCTTTGACTATTCTGTTCGATCGCGATCGCTCTACATCTTTGATCACTTCGCATCCATTCAATTCCTATTGAACCACAACCAGCCCCTACATCCCATAATAATTGTCCTGGTAAGGGTGCTAAAGCTGCTAAAGTAATCGCTCGAATTTCTTTTTTAGTTAGTTGTCCATCATGGTGATAAACGCTATCGGGTAAACCTGGCAAGCGAGACAGAGTGATAATATCTAAGTCAGCAATACAAGTTACTGCGATCGCGTTTAAATCGGCAATATCTTTTACTTTCCAAGTGGCAGCAATGCCTCGAACAATTCGTTCTTTTTCTCCACCTAAGTGTTCTAAAACTGTTATTTCACTTTGGCTGTATCCTTTATTTATCAAAATTTCTGCTACTGTTGCTGGTGTTTGTTTATCTGCACTTAAAATCAACAAACGAGCATGAGGATATAAAAAAGCATGAAGTAAAGTTGGCTCTCGTCCGCATAAAGTTAATAATTCTACTTCTGTTAATGACCAACCTAATCTTGCACAAATTAGACTAAAAGTAGAAGGTGCAGGAATGATAGTCATTTCATCAATGGGAATGTGACGAGTTAAAGTTACACCAACGCCATAACACATCGGATCGCCACTAGCTAACACACAGACAGATTGTCCTCGTCGCTGAATAATTTCTGCTATTGAATGTTTGAGCGGAGAAGTCCAAACCAGCTTTTCCGTGTAATCTTTGTTAGGAAGCATAGCTAAATGGCGATCGCCTCCGACAATAACTTCTGCACTAGCCAAAAGCGATCGCGCGACGTTATTTAATCCTGCTAGTCCATCTTCACCAATACCGATTACGGAAAGCCATTTTTGAGGAAAATTGTTGATTGCCATGAACAAACAATTAACTATTAAGCATTAGAGATAAAAATCCTTCATTCTTGTAAGGTTATAATAATTCTTACATATTTCTTACTTTTGACCCTTCATTATTCTATGAAAACCACAAAAATGTCGAGTAAAGGTCAAGTTATTATTCCCAAAGCTTTGCGAGAAAGTCATAACTGGGAAGAAGGACAAGAATTAATCGCAATTGATATGGGAGATGGAATTCTCTTAAAACCAAAAAAACCTTTTCCCGAAACAACCTTAGATCGAGTAGCAGGTTGCTTAAAGTATCAAGGAACGCCTAAAAGTCTTGAGGATATGGAAGATGCTATTCGTAAGGGAGTAGAGGGATTAAATAATGATAACGGTTGACACCAATATTATTGTGCGACTATTGACCCAAGATGACCAATTGCAATATCAACAAAGTCTAAAAATTTTTCAGTCACAAGATATTTTTATCAGCAATATAGTAATTCTAGAAACTGAATGGGTTCTGCGATTTGCCTATAAATTGAACTCACAAGAAATTTGTCACGCTTTAAAGCAGTTATTTGGTTTGCCAAACGTCCATCTTGCCAATGCTAACTTAATTAATCAAGTGCTTCAATGGCATGAAAATGGTTTAGATTTTGCCGATGCTTTTCATTTAGCACAGAGTCAACACTGTTCGGAACTATACACCTTTGACGAAAAATTTATCAAGAAGGCGAGTAAACTAACAAAGTGTCAAATATTAAAACCTCAAATCTAAAGCCGTAGTCTTTACTAAAATAAAAACTTTTGAAGCATCTTAACAAAATGTCAAGCGATCGCGCTTCATTATTTAATCCTGCTATTCCATCTTCACCAATACCGATTACGAAAAGCCATTTTTATTTAACCTTAATCATATTAAAGAGTATGATAAAAAATATGAGTAAAAAAATTACTGTTATGACTAATCGTGCAACTATTACTCTTGATGATGATGCCTTCGCTTTTTTAGAAGCTAGAGCAGAAGGAAATCGTAGTGCTTATATCAACCGTCTTCTCAAAGAAGAAAAACAGCGAATGATCCAGCAACAAATTTTAAAAGCTAATCAAGAAGAAGCATCAGATCTGGCTTATCAAGAAGAACTTGCTGATTGGGATGTAACATTATCTGATGGCTTAATTTAATGAATTATCGGCAGCTAGAAATAAGATGGATTGACTTAGAACCAACTAGAGGTGCAGAAATCCAAAAAACAAGACCATGCGTTATTATACAAGCTGATATTGTTAACCAAAATTCTCAAACAGTTATTGTAGCTCCTCTTCTTCCGGGACATAAAAATTGGCTCTTTGCTGTTAATGTTTTCCCCACTACAAACAACGGACTAGATAAAGAACGACATATCAATCTCAAGCAGTTAAGAGCAGTTGATATTTCTAGAATTAAAAATTTACAAGGAATTCTGGAACAGGAATATTTAAAACCGATTCAGGAAGCTATCAAAATAATTTTTGCAATTTAAATCAAAATTGCCTTAACTATGAACTTAAAAGTTTAGATATATCGAGAGTGCATTGAAAGTTATTTTTAAAAAGTTAAAGATGTGAACTATGGAGATAAATTAAAGAATACAGCCTAAAAATGTCTCTAGATCGAATCAAACTAAATGACCCTTGAATACATCCGTAACGGCGAGGAGATTTATCGCCAGTCCTTTGCTATCATCCGTTCAGAGGCAAATTTATCAAGTCTTCCTCCCGAACTAGCACAAGTTGCTGTTCGTCTCATTCATGCTTGTGGTATGACCGATATTATCAATGATTTGGAAGCCTCTCCTGACGCTGTAACTGTTGCCAGAAAAGCTTTAGCAGCAGGTGCAACTATTTTATGTGATGCTCAGATGGTAACTAATGGTATTATTCGCAGTCGTTTACCAGCAGACAATCAGATAATTTGTACTCTGAAAAATCTTCAAGTGCCAGAAATTGCTCGTCAAATTAATAATACGCGATCGGCAGCAGCTTTAGAATTATGGCAAGAACATTTAGCAGGTTCTTTAGTTGTGATTGGTAATGCACCTACAGCATTATTTCATCTTCTGGAAATGTTAGATGCAGATGCGCCTAAACCTGCTGTAATTCTAGGTTTTCCTGTGGGTTTTGTCGGTGCAGCAGAATCAAAATCTACTTTAGCAAAAAATAGTCGTGGTGTGCCTTTTATTACTTTACATGGTCGTCGTGGCGGAAGTGCGATCGCAGCAGCAGCAGTTAATGCTTTAGCTACGGAGAAAGAGATATGATAAAGTCTGTTGGTTGTCTTTATGGTTTGGGTATTGGTCCAGGCGATCCAGAATTAATTACCGTTAAAGCTTTAAGATTATTACAATCTGCTTCTGTTGTAGCTTATCCGATTGCCGATCGAAATAAACAAGGACTAGCGCGATCAATTGTACTGGAATATATTAAACCAGAACAGATTGAAGTTCCTCTCTATTTTCCTTTCAAAGTAGAATGTTCTGCTCAACCATATTATGACAAGGCTGCGGAAACTCTAGCTGAATATCTTCAGTTAGGACAGGATGTAGTGGTACTGTGCGAAGGCGATCCTTTTTTCTACGGTACTTTTATGTATATCTATAATCGTTTGGCAGATAGATTTCCCACCGAAATAGTACCTGGAGTTTCTTCGACGATGGCAAGTGCTGCTGTTTTGGGAGTTCCTTTAACTTATCGCAATGATGTTTATGTAGTTATTCCTGCTATTTTGCCAGCAGAAATATTAAAAGCAAAATTATCTGTAGCTGATGCTGCGGTAATCATTAAACTGGGTAGACATTTTGAGAAAGTAATTAGTGTTTTAAAAGAATTGGGATTGTACAAAAGAGCAAAGTATATAGAGAAAGCAACTATGCCTGAGCAAAAAATAATCGCAATTAATCAGGTTAATCCCTCAGAAGTTCCCTATTTTTCCTTGATTATCATACCCAGTCAGTGGCAACCTCTCCACAATTAAATTTGATGGTATTGATAATCTACTAATGCGATCGCTCTGCGCCTCGGCAAAGCCGAGATCGCGTACGCGCCAGCGAAGCTGTCCGCTTTTTTTTATTTCTACCTACAATTCTGACTCTGTAGGCAATCTATTCTCTCTAAAGACTTTGAAAATAATAAAACTCAACGCCATTTTATTTCCGCACCTTAGAGCTAGATTACTGCATTTACTAGGACTATTTTCGGAATGATGTGATTATGTTTATTAAAACTCAAAAAAAATAAAGCTTCTCTACTAAGTAAAAACCAAGTTGAGAGGCTAAAAAAATAGACGGACAAACATTAACCTATTTTTCAAAAATTAGCATATAGTGATTATCAATTACCTTACTAACTATTCAACCTCTTCCTATAACGAAGGTAATTGTTATGGTTGTTCTAAAAAAGTTTTTACTTCTCCATCAGGACTTAACATCAGACGAATAGTGGCATTTTCTTTTTTTGCCAGTGGGGAAACAAAGGTTTCTCCCATCAAAGGAATATTAGTACGATCAAGATAAATTTGGGAAGCTTTTCCTAAAGGAATAATTCTTTTAATTGAACCATTTTGATTAAGAATTAAACGATATTCTAAAGTTTGTTTCAAACCTACTGGCGTTTGCCATTTGCTTTTAAAATATTGTTCAATTTCTTTGACTTGAGGAATTTCTGGAATCGAAGTTTGATTAGTTTGTCTTGCTATTTCTGAATTAGTTGCAATTTGATTTTGCTTTGGTTCAGGAGAAAAAGTCGGTAGAGAAGAAGTCCCAGATAAATCAAGATTTTCTGATTGATTATTAGTTTGATTTGGTACAGAATTGGACTCGGATAAATTATCTTGCTCGGAATTATCAGAAGATTTTTGAGTAGGTGATGATAGTTTTACTGGATTGGGTTGAATAGTTATTTGTTGTTCTGGAGTTGTTGATTTTTCTACTGATTCTGGTTTAACTGCTACTGTCGGTGGTGCTGGTTGAGGAACAGTAAAATTATTTGGTTCTGGTAGGGGAAATTTAGCTGGATCTGGAATATTCGGTGGTGGTTTTGGTAAATCTACTGGTGGTGGTGGTGGTAACTTTTCGGCAGAAGATAAAGGTTCTGTTAGTTTAGGTTTAGCAACAGTTTTTTGATCAGTTTCAGGTAATTTTGGGGGAACAATATCATTGATTTTGGGGTTAATAATTGTCGGTGAAGATTTTTGTACTGAAGCCGTATTTGTTTCTTTTTTGGAAAGATAAAAAACTTTCACGCCTATAGCGGTTAAGCCTATTGTTAAGAGAGTTACTGCTGCTATACTGCCCCAAAGTAAAGGAGTTTTTCTTATTCGATTTTTATTTAATGATTGAGGTAAAGCTGAAATTTCAGTTTGGTATTCTTCTAAGGCACTAACAAGATCGAATAATTGACTAGAACTAAGTTTAATTCTTTGTTCAGGATTTGGGTTATTTAAATTACCTAAATGTAATTCATGACTGATTAGATTTAAAGCTCTTAGTTTGGGTTTGTTGGTATTAGTTGTTGATTCTGAACTAGACTTAATCAATAAATCTTGGTCTGGAGAATAATGTTCAACCAAAGATAATTGTAAAAAACTTTGCACGTAATTAGTAACTACTTCATAAAGTTGTTCTAATTGATTACGATCGCCTTTGATGGTAATTTGTTTTTCGGTTGGTAATCTAGGATCGTCAAAACTAAGTTTAAATTGTATGTTTTTTAAAAGATTGCGATTTGTCCAACGGTTTAAAGGGGAATTTTCAGCACAAATTTCTAAAGTACAAGTAGGCGGAGTAAAACGGCGAATAATTTTGTGTGAAGAGAACATAAATATTTACCTAAACAAAATTAATTACACAGAAAAATAATTTGATTTTGAAACTTATCTCTTACCTGGATTGACTAATTATTTTAATCAACAGTCAATTTTTACCTATTTAAAATGATTAATTAGAACCTTCTAAGATTGCTAGCCAAAGTAAACGATGACCATTATTTCCACTATAAAACAACAAATCAATTAAGAGTTTTAATGCTAGTTGATCCAAAATCGTCGGAGTCATTTCTCGCTCTTGTGTCATTCTAGCTTGATAAGTATTAATAAATTTGTCGATATAATCCCCTAACAAAGCAGTATGATGGGGTTCTTGATTTTGTTCTGTAACTTGTTCAAGTAAATTAACTGCTCGACGCAATAATTCTTGATTTTGTTGGGCTAAATAAGCAATAATTAAAACTAACGCTCGTGCTTCTTCGACATCAAGTTTTTTTCGTCCTCCCGAACTTTTTCGTAAAGGATTAGATTGACGCAATCGCCACAACTCAACTCTATCTGCGATCGTTGATTCTAAATGAAGCTCTTTGGCAGCTTGTAACATTGCTTCAGAACTCAAATTGGCGATCGCTTCTAAAGCCAATAAAATTAAGTCTAGATGAGCTTTAATATTATCTAGTCGATCAAGCTCAGGACTTTTCAGCAGAGTCAATTCTTGCCAAGAAGATGCTGCCAAAGATGTTTTAGGAGTAAAACCCATAGTTTAGGCTATCAAAATGAACCGAGGACAGATCGCTTCCTCTTGTATCCAATCTAACTTTTTACTTGAAAATTGTTATCGGATCACCCCACTCTAATTGTAACTTTTTCTGAGCATTTCCCTGATTAACGGCAATTTCTAGCCAATTGTGACTGCCAACTAAAGCAACCACGGTACCGTGTTCTACCTCACTATAAGTTATTGCGATCGCAATAACCGTTTCTTTTACTTTTACTGACCAAGATTGGTTAACTATCTCTCCTGGAATATTAGTAATCAAATTGCCAAAGTGGTCTATATATTGAATACAACCAGTAATAGTAGTTTCCGTAATCTGTAACTGTGGCAGAGGTAAACTCACCAAACTAGCTGGATCAATGAACTTCCCCATTTGACTTAAAGCGACACCACTAGCTAAATGCGCTCCCACTGGTGCAAAAATATCTCGACCATGAAAAGTTTGACTAGGGTTATTACTCAACCAATAATTAGAATTAGTTAATTCTACTGCTGCTATAATGGTACGCTGACTGAAAATGCCACTAAATAAACCATTATCAGGACCAACCAAAAAACCGCCTGCAAACTCAATGGCAACACCTCTGCGCTTACTTCCTACCCCAGGATCTACCACTGCAACATAAACTGTTCGCTCAGGAAAATAACTGTACGCATTCAGTAAACAAAATTTTCCTGCTGAAATATTCTGAGGAGGAATATCATGAGTAAGATCGATTACTTGTAAATCAGGATTGATCCGTGCAATTACTCCTTTCATTACACCTACATAAACATCTTGCCAGCCAAAATCAGTTAATAAAGTTAACACACTGGACATACAATAATTTGGTAAATTTTTAGTTACAAAATATACTACACAAACAAAAAATGTTATTCTCTAATAGCATTGCATACAACAATTATTTATAAAAAAGAGTACATCATGAACAAAAATCGTCAGGAGATCTTAAAACAAGCTGCTTCGATTCACCGCGAAAGTCTTCGTAAAAGTTTAGAACATCGTTTAGAAATTGCCAGAGCCAATGGTGACGACAGACTCGTTAGACAACTTGAGGCAGAAGCTAGTTATTTACATATGAATTAAATTATTAAATTAATGATTAAACTAGATGGTGGGGTTGAGTTGATTTTTGCCCCACTATTTTTGTATTGCGAAGTAGAGACACAAACACATAATTAAATGAGCCAAGATTGAATTTAATAAATTAGGAAGGCTAAAAACTGCTAATTTTTCGGTTCATTTTGATGGAGCAGATTTAATCAGTGGAACTTGAGCAACTTCTTTTAGTCCAACAGAGGTGAGCAATTCTTCCCAGGTTTGTGCTAAATCTTGGTTATCTGGTTGTGCTACTATCGATTGAGCCAGAGTCATGATCGTTTCATGCCAAATACCTGCCTTGCCGTAGAGAGCAGCACTTTCTAAAGTATTAGCATTTTTTAAACGTTCGCCTAAAATTGATTCTAGTTCTACTCTTTTGATTTCACCTTGTACCATCGGACTATCTGGTTGTAGCCGATTGTTGCACATAACCGCTAATGACCACTTATAAGTTTTGCCAATTTCTAAAGGTGGTGCTTTCTTAGGAAAAGTGAGGCTAATAATTCCAGACTTTCCATTAAGAGGAAGAACAGTTTGATAATAACTCTCACTCTTATCATCATGCCAACTAAAAAAGATTTTTTGAGCGGAAGTCTCTGGTAAATAAAATAATAGAGTAGGATGGGCAGCAACAGTTAATCCCTGATTAGTAACTGGTAATAAAGGTGTCAATGGTAGAGCAACATTTTCTGTATCTTGTAAGCATTGCCCATTGTCACGAGTTGCACCGCCAGTAGTTTTTTGAGATTTACCTTCTGCAGGAGGCTCGAAAGTAACTTTTATTCTAGTTTTGGTTTGAGTAGCGAGAGAATCGGTTTGAGCCTGAGCTTGGTTACACCAATAAGGAGTTATTAAAATAGTTAAAGCGAAAAAAGTATATAAATATCTATTTTTAAATAAATAATTAAACTGATTAACTCTCATTGTTTAGTAGCAAATTTAAATAATGTATTTGCTTTGATTCTATGCTGGCAATCAAGAATTAATCATAAATTCATTGTAATATTATGGTGAATTTTTTTTGAATTTTTTTTGAAAAAAGATGCAAAATTATCCGTAAATATATTTAGTTGTAAGAATAAGAGTTACTCAAAAAATTGAAAGGTTTTCTTTAGCGGTACTTAAGCAATTTTAGAAGTCAAAATGAGATAAACTACTTTTGCTGATTGAGTTTAACATTATCCTCAATAGCGATCTCGGCTTTGCCGAGGCGCAGAGCGAACAGCTTCGCTGGCGCGATCGCGTACGTGCTTCGATGAAAGAAACACTCCCGCAGCTATGCCTCCTTGCTTCAATAGATAGTCTGAATTTAATCTTTTTAACAATCGAGCTATTTTAGTTGAAGCGCAACAATGACAACTCAATGAGCGAGGTAATGTGATTTTAGTTGCTAATTCTTTTTTAGCTAATTCAGTTATAGCAGTACAAAGAAAAATTAGGACATCATTGTAGATGTAGATCGTAGAGTTTTTTTATCTAAGTAAAATCTAACTACTATGACGGGATATTTCTATTATTAAGTTTGTATGAACAAAAACAGGATTGATTGAGAGAAATAAAAATTTTAGGTAAAGAAGCTTGAAAAAGCTCGACAAAAAAAATCAGTATATATATTATTTAAATAATAAGTTAATTTCAAAAATTTAAAATAGACAAATATTCTTTCAAACAAAATTTTGATATTTTTATATACATAGATACAATTAAAATAATAATTTTATTGACTAAAATAACTAGCAAAAATTTGACTTTGATTAAATCTTAATTGCAAGTTTTCACTAATCAAAAAACTGAATTCAACTATGGCGAATTATCAACCTGCTGTCAGTATTGGTATACCTGTTTATAATGGCGAAAATTATTTAAGTAAAGCCTTAGACTCATTATTGAATCAAACTTTTACAGATTTTGAATTAATTATTTCTGATAATGCTTCAAGCGATCGCACTCAAGCAATTTGCTTAGAATATGCAGCTAAAGATGCTCGAATTCGTTACTATCGTAATGATTCTAATTTAGGTGCAGCAGACAATTATAATCGTGTTTTTGAATTATCATCAGGAAAGTATTTTAAATGGGCTGCCCATGATGATACTTGCGCCCCAGATTATTTAGAAAAGTGTGTTGAAGTACTAGAAAATAATTCTGATGTAGTGCTAGCTTATCCCAAAGCTTATTTGATTAACGAACAAGACCAAATCACTGGAATTTATACAGAAAACATTCCCATTACAGCGAGTAAACCCCATCAACGCTTATATCAATTATTAGAAACCTATGGTTGGTTTCATGGAACTCAGGCTTTTGGTTTATTTAGACGCAATGAATTAGCAAAAACTGTCCTAATCGGTAAGTATCCTCAAGCAGATCGAGTTTTACTAGCAGAAGTTGCTCTTTTGGGGAAATTTGCTGAAGTTCCTGAATATCTTTTTTATCGTCGCAATCATCCTAAAATTTCTCAAAGGGCTAATCCCAATGATGAATCCCTTTCTGCTTGGTATGATCCCAAAAATAAAGGCAAAATTATGCTGCCTCAATGGAAACGCTACAGCGAATATTTTCATATCATTTCCAGAACTAAATTAAGTTGGGATGAGAAAATACTTGCTTATCTGCAACTATCAAGACGGATGTGTTTATCACCAGGTTTTAGAAAAAGAGTAAATAGTATTAAAGAAGATTTAGGCAAAGCTACTAAGTTATTTGTAATGAATCTGTCTAGGACTAATTTAACTTCATCAAACTCACAGTAATTAGATTATGATTATTTTATTTACTGTTATTGAAAAAAGTATATTGACTAAAATTACTCTTTAATTTAAAAGCATAATAGGTTGAAAATATTATCTCAGCCTATTTTTTTATTTTGTTAAAGTTTTAGAAAAAATTGAGCAAAAATTTTTAATTCACTGGATATATATCACAACATATATAAAATTTTAAACGCTATTCTTAGAGCAAGAATTTATTGTGGAATTTAAAATTTATATTCCTTTTAAATCTTTGCACTTATAAAAATTAATTAATCAAATGCTTAGACAAAACAAAATAATCACTAATAAGTCTACACTTCGACAATTTATTCAAAATAGTACTTTAGCCACTGAAACAGTTCTTCTCCAAGGGTATATCAATCAATCAAAATCTTTAGTTAATGTTTTTCAGCCTCCTAAACATTTTTCTCGCCGTCACGGTTATTTAACTGCTAATATTTGTGGTTATCTTACCCCTAAAGCCAAGTATGCTCAATTTAAACTTAATGATGGTTTATGGCATAAGTTACCTCAAGGAAAACCACGCGCACCTGGTTATCTTTTTACTATTGAGTTGAAAGAAGAAGAATTACTAGTTGGTAAAAATACATTAACGATTGAGGCGACTAATAAAAAAGATCAGCCAGAAATTACTTATTTAACCTTTGATTACGATCCTACACCTATCAGTTTGCCAATAAAAATCGATTGGGCTGTTAATTCAGAACTCGAAAGTCAAGATGGTTATTGGGAAACTGTATCGATTAATAATAATTGGCGTGTGCGTCCTAAACCAAAATTTGAAGAATATGATCGCATTTTGAACGTTACAGGAGCTTTTGCTGGAGGACGTAGAGTAGAAACTGATTTAATTTTTCGTAATACTGGTTGGTTAGGTTGGCGAGGCGTAAGAGATTACGGTTTTGGTATTCTTCCTTTATGGGGAGGACACGTTGATCCTGAAGAAATTTATCCTCGTCGGGGCTGGAGCTTTGGTATTGCTTGGTTTTATGCTCCTCGCCGAGGGTTAAAAAATCAACAAGCTCCTTTTCTAGAGGCGGGTTTTGCTTATAAAAATGGAGGTAAAAGAAATCAGGCAGTAGGAAATTCTCTTCCTTTTGAACCAAAAACTGGGATTCGCTACTTTATTATTTCAGAATGTTTTCCAGAGGTAGATTCAGAAGGCAAACATCGCTGTTGGCGACAACGTCTTAAGTGGTGGGCAGAGGGAGAATCTGAACCAGAAGAATGGATTGAAAGTACTGATGAAATTATAACTAAGCAAGGAAATCAGAATCTTTTACCTTCAGGTGAATATGCTGTTGCTCTATTAACCTATCGAACTCAAGTAGACTTTGGCTCGGTTACTGTAACACCTTTGTAAACTACTCATTGCTTTAGTTACTAAGTAGACTGAGATATCTTTTGGGAAAACAGATGAAATATTTTAAAACTGTTGCAAGTAATTCAGTAGCTTGGTGGGCAAATTTATTTGCGATCGCTGGATTTTTGTCGGTAATTATTCCTACTTTATTTCCTTATGATTTTTTCTTTCAGGAAGTTGCTCAACAATTAAGTTTTGATTATCTGCGATCGCGAATGACAAGACCAGACGATCTTAATGATTTAATTGCTAATATTTTTTTATTTATTCCTTTCGGTTTTGGTATTACTTGTTTAATTAAAAAATTTAAACTAAAAGTAGTTACAACTTTTTTTGTAGTTTTTATATCAAGTTTTACTTTTTCTTTTTTAGTTGAGCTTTGCCAAATTTTCTTGCCAAACCGTAACCCAACTTATGTAGATATCTTGATGAATAGTTTGGGTGGATTGGTAGGTTTTTTTGTGTTTAATTTTTTAGGTATTTTTATTATTGATTTTTTAAATTACATTTTTATTAAAATAAAAGACTGGCGATTTATTCCTAAGTTAATTATTATTATTTTTTTGATATATTTTTATTTAGCTTGTTTATTATCTTATCATTGGCAAGGGATGGTGAAACTTTGGGATTTAAGTAATTGGAATTCTACTTATCCTTTAGCTTTGGGCAATGAAATTACAGGCAAAAGACCTTGGAGTGGGCAAATTTTTGAGTTTTGTGTTGCCGCTCAATCTCTTTCAAAACAAGAAATAGCTGAAATTTTGCAGCAACCAACTTTTTGTAATTCAAAAACTGATTCTTTAATTGCTTCTTATGTCTTAACTAGTCAAGGTAATTATCAAAATCTCAAAGAAAATACTCCCGATTTAGTTTGGCAGGAAAAACCTGTTAATCAACCACAAATAAACACAATTCTAAATTCTGGAAGATGGCTACAAACAAAAACTGATGCTGCATTTATTAACGAAAAATTGCGTCATAGTTCCCAATTTACTATCAAGACAACTCTAGCTAGTAGCGATCGCAATCAAACTGGACCAGCTAGAATTATTTCTCTTTCTCAAGATTCTTTTAATCGCAATTTAACTATTGGACAGTGGCATAATCATCTTAGTTTACGATTAAGAACTCCTTTAACTAAAAAAAATGGAACTAGACCAGAACTGATCATTCCAAATGTTTTTAAAGATACCCAAACTCATCGTTTAATTATTGATTATAATCAGCAAGCTTTGTCAGTATATATAGATGATTTATTTCATAAATATATTTTTAAATTTTCTCCTGAAGCTACACTTTTTTGGTATTTATCTCCTTCTTTTAGTTCACTAATTCATTTAACCATTACTAATAGTCGATTTTATCAGTTGTTATACTATGGATTAATTTTTATTCCTTTGGGAATTTTAGCGAGATACATTTGCTTCAGTTCCCAGCAAAAATGGTTTTTCTTTATTTTGATGATGGTCGGGTTGACTATTATTCCTGCTTTTTTATTTGAAATAATGATGGCAATTGCTAATGAGAGAAATTTTAACAACGTAAATCTAATACTTGGAAGCTTATTAAGTCTAGCTTGTCAGAAAGTAAAACGTTAAATCAAATAAATCAATCGAGATTAATAAAACTTGGCTCTGACATTTGTGGATGTTTGAGCCTTAATTTTTGTTAGTTGTGATAGCGATCACAACTAAACAATTAACATCACAGTAACAAAGCTTACAAGATTTATTTTTATCTTTTTTTTACAAATATTTAAAGTGATGATAAACAAACAACAACCTACTAGACAAAAATAATAGGATTATGCGATATTTCATTTAACGTAATTTTTTACGATTCATTAAAACAAGGCTATCAATAAGTTCATTTAAAGATTAGCCTATAACTTATCGACACAAAAAGGTAACAAATAGATGCTTTTTATAATTTAAAAAGTAATTTTAATAGTTTAATTTAAATGCTTCAATCGCATAGTCTAGCTGAATTTTTAATCTACTTAATTCAAAGCAACTAAATATACATTTGTTCAAGATTTAAACTGACAATAAAAAAATCTAAATTCTTATAGATATCAGCATGAATATTTATAGTTGCAACAACTATTTAAATCAAAACTAATAAAAAAAAATTGTGAAAATAGCTTTAGTAAATCAACCCTGGGATAGTGTTACTCCTCCAGTTCAATCTGGCTCGATTCCAATCTGGAACTATCAAGTCGCTCGTCAACTAGCTCAATCTTGTCAAGTTGTGGTTTATGCTCGTCAAAATCGCAAACAAAAAGCAGTGGAATGGAGTGAACAAGTAGAATATAGAAGAGTATCAGTTATTTTCGAGAAAGTTGTTAATCGATTAAGCCGATTAATTAATAAATTTTCTCCAAAATCACATTATTTTGCTTCAAGATTGTATGGTGTTATTTATGCTTTATCCTTAGCATTAGACCTCAGACAACAACAATGCGATGTAGTTCACATCCATAACTTTTCTCAGTTTGTACCTTTAATTCGTGCATTTAATCCCAAGATTAAAATTGTTTTACATATGCACTGTGAATGGTTAAGTCAACTTAACCCAACTATAATCGCTAAAAGACTAGCTCATGTAGATCTAATTATTGGTTGTAGTCATTACATTACAGACAAAATCAAAGCTTGCTACCCTCAATTTGCAGAGCGTTGTCAAACAGTTTTTAATGGAGTAGATGTTGAGAAATTTCTTAAAAATAGCGATTCTGAGAGCCAATCTGACTGTCTCAAACTGCTGTTTGTCGGACGTATTTCCCCAGAAAAAGGACTACATACTTTAATTGATGCTTTCAAAATTGTTTTGAAACAATATCCCCAAACTCAATTACAAATTGTAGGACCAAACAAACCGACACCAACAGAATTTATTGCAACTTTAAGCGATGAGCCAACAGTAGCTAGTTTAGCTAAATTTACTCCTAAACAATATTACTCATATTTGCAAAGTCAACTTTCATCTCACATTGCTAATCAAGTATCTTTTGTGGGTGGAATTAAACATTCTCAATTAGTTGAACTTTATCAAGAAGCAGATCTTCTAATCAATCCTTCTTTAAGCGAATCTTTTGGCATGAGTTTAGTAGAAGCGATGGCAATGGGACTGCCCGTAATTGCTAGTCGAGTTGGAGGAATGACAGGAATTGTTGAAGAAGGAAAAACCGGGTTTTTATTTGAACCTGACAATCCTATCGCCTTAGCTGAAGCAATGATGCGATTGATTGAAAACAAACAATTAAGAACTGTCATGGGTCAAGCAGGTCGTCAGAGAGTGTTAAACTACTTTTCTTGGCATAAAGTAGCAGAAAGTTTATTTATTCATTACTCTCATTTAATAGAACTTCCCGAGCAATCCCTGGTTCAAAACTATGTTATAGAAAGTTTTTGATACTCTCATCTTTAATTGCTAGTGCAATTTAATCGACGAGACTTATAGAACTTATTTGGGAGCTTTCTAAACAGAAGCTAGTCTTTTGAGCATCAGTCTGACAAAATAAAAGACCTGTTGTGAAATAAGCGAGAATAGAGACAGGCGATCAAATAACACAATCAGCTTGTGGATTATGGAATTTTTATCTAATGGCTGTATAAAGAAAAAAGTTTTTGTCAAGCTAGATGCTGGTTCTTGATCGCATAAGCCTTTTTATTTCGCAACAAGTCTAATCTCAATTTCTTTTTATCAATTAATAATTCAAACATAATTTTTAAGATATTCTTCAAGAGCTTCGTTGACTAATTTATTAAGATTAATTCCTTTTTGTTTAGCTACAATAACTGCACGTCGATGAAGATTGCTACCAGTTCGGATATTGAAGCTTCCTTTAAAAGGCTGTTCTGGTTCAATATTTTGGTTACGAACAAGCTCTAGATAATCGTCTACCGCTTCTTGAAAACTATTGCGTAAAGACTCGACATCATGACCTTCGTAGCTAATAAGACTACGAATATATTCTACTCGACCATAAAAAATTTTATCTTCATCGTTGTAATCTACTGAGCCTAAATAGCCTTTATATTCCATTAAGTTCTTCATATCAATTCTTCTCCAGATAAAATCTTAATTATTTGTTCTATTTGATATCTTTTTAAAATGTCGCTAGGATGAGGTTTGTGAAGAGTAATCACAACGTTATTAGAATTAATAAATCTTGCTCTCGAACCGCCTGTTTTTCCCGTTTTTACTTCCATAAATCCCAATCTAGTCAATAGTGATGTTAGCTCACTCCACGTAAAATCTTTGGGTTTACTTTTTAAACGCTGGATTAATTTCTCTTTTCGAGTCATTTTTTTCTCTACTATCTTAATTATAGAAAGATTACTCGAACAATATGCAACTAATTTTAGTCGCATATTAGCTGATTTTTAAGAAAAAACTTAAAACAAGGTTTGTTTGTGGTCATTGCTCTTGGGCTGTCATAAACCAGCCTTGCGGTTCGGGTCTTTTCTCTTCTTTTACGGTGGTTGGATAGGAATGATTCAGGGCTTCTGAAAACGTTAACCTCAGCTATAGAACCCATTTGACATCTTCCAAGTATGGACTTAAAGTTCTCGAAAGTATCAAAATTCATTGACCATGAAGTATTCCAGTAGCCTTAGCGATGAAGAATGGGAAATTCTAGAACCCCTGTTAGTTAAGATATTGCCGACTAAGAAGCAAACCCGACCTGCCAATTGGACAAGGCGAGAAATCCTTGACGGAATACTCTATCAACTCAAAAATGGTTGTAATTGGGCAGACTTGCCCAAAGATTTACCTCCCTACTCAACTGTCTATTGGCACTACAAGCAGTGGCGAAAGGTAGGGGTGTTTGAAAAGCTCATGAATGCCTTACATGAACAAGTACGTCAGCAGGTTAAAAAAAACCTAAGTGGACAACATTAATAATCATTGACTCTCAAGCCGTGAAAAATACCTGTAATGCCAGTGTCGCTTCCAAAGGCTTTTGTTTTTACAAAGCCACGAATGGGATTAAAAGACATCTGGCAATTGATACACTGGGATTTCCTTTCTTTACCCACTGCACACCAGCAAATGTCTCGGATGATGCAGGATTGATTGAGATGCTGACGCTAAATATTGACTATTTCCAGTCAAAACCCGTTAACCTTCCGAAGCTCACTATTTTGCTAGACCACGGATATCATCCCGAACATTTGACTGAGCAATTGGAGCAAGTTTATCCCGAGATCATGACGAAAATCAAGTTTGAACTGTCCACCAAACCCTCGAAACAAGAGAAGGCAGCGCAAGGGAAATCTGGATTTGTTCCTGCTGTTGCTCGCTGGGTGATTGAACGCTCAAACGCTTGGATGGAGCGTTGTAAAAGTTTGGTTAAAAACTTTGAGCGCGAGATACGCGGAGGTTTCCTCCGCTTGTAGAATCGCGCTGTTGAGCGAACTTTATCTCATGCGACTGCCAAGATCGATCTCTGCTTCGTCAGATTAATGCTTAAGCGGCTTTCAGTCTCTTCGTGAGATCTCAAATGGGTTCTATAGCGGGTTAGCATAGTTTATTCATAGAAACAATAGCCAAATCAGAAGAGTTGATGCCAAGATTAGGAGATGTTTCATCGCTCTTAGGTTGAGGATATCGAGCAATGAGGAAAACAGAACCCAAATTCTTGACAGATCTTTACAACGAAAGTATTTCCAAAGGCAAAGTAATTGGCAGTAACAACCCTGATGGAATTATTCGTCAGGGAATAGATGCAGAAAAGTTAATTACTATCGATCATGGTGCTTTGCGTTTTTCTCCACTAGTTAAAGCTGGTTGGGGTAGAGAAGGGATTGCTTATGGTCCTTATTCTCGTACTAATGGACTAGCTTGTGCTTTTTTTGTCCTCAATGGTCATAATACCTCCCAATCAGGAGACTACGCTGAGAGTATCTTCCGCAGACTTAAACAATGGGCTTATGGTTCTCATAAACAAAACCCAATCCAAAGATTTTTAGGTTGGTTGCGTAGTTATCAACGAGAAAGTCTAATTCAACGCATCCATCGTTGGATTTTTAGTAGCAAAAAATACGTTGATATTCCTACTATTAATGAAAATTTAGCTGTGGGTTGGTTTTCCCAAGCAATTCCTAGTAATCCTTTAGCAGAAGGAAATGCTTTTTACGTTCATGCTACTGGTACGGAAAATGGAGAACTTTGGACAAGAGTAACGGAGCGCTCATTACGAGTCTTAAGAGGCTTACAAAATCTTCCCATCTATTATGTAGTTATCTTAAGAGAACAAGGAGCAGCTTATTATGCTGCTTCACTGCCTAATGCCTATGGTTTAGCTGCTTATCCTAATTTACGTCCTTTAGCGATCGATCCGTTTAATCAAGATCAAAAAGTTTATGCTGCCCTTTATCAAAGTGTGTTGGGACAAATAGGCTTTAGCGTCGATACCAGAGTTTATGGTGCTAAAGTTGAACAGATTTCGGAATTAAAGAATTGGTATGGTACTGCTTGCGCTGCCGATTCTTTTAAGGGGAATGGTTCGCTTGATAATTCTTCGGCTGAAATAGGAGGAGTATGGCAAATCAAAACTGGTAGTTATGAACGTACAGTTAATGGTGTTAAGGCAACGGGTTTTGATAATTGGGCGATTTTAAATTCAGCAAGCGAAATTGGCTTAATTCATGCCATGATCCTCACCTCAGACGAGATTGCTGTAGGAGGGATTGTTTGGCGTATTGATAATGAACAAAATTACTGGCGTTTGTTATTAAGCGATCTCAAGTGTCAAGTTTGTTTGGTTGAAGAGGGAGTGGAAATAGAAATAGCTACAAGTCTTGATTTGGGTTTAAAAACTAATAGTCTTAATTCGATTCAAATTTTAGACGATGGCGAAACGATTGGTATTTATATCAACGGTCAATTATTGTTAGATCGATGGTTTACAGATACTCGATTACAAAATGCTACGGGAGTGGGAATTTATACAGTTCAAGCTGATGTAGAACAGTATTGGCAAGCTTTTGAGGCTCATCCTCGTCAAGTACCTCTTCCTGCTGCACTTGATCTAGGTTCTCCTTGGCAAGCGGAGGGACAAAAAACTGTTGTCACTGATCAGTTTACAGGAACTGAGGAAGTAGATTTAGCAGGTAAAACCACTACTATAGGATCAAAGATTTGGCGTAGAGACATCGGACTGGGAAAAATCTTAATTACAAGGCATAATTCCGCTCAAGTCCAAGCTAATCCTCAAAATCCTAATCCTGGATGTACAGCCTATACTATTGCTTGGGATTTTCCTGATTTTGCCGATCTTCAAGTAGATATTACTCCGCCAGGAACGCAACGAAAGCAAGGGGAAAAAGGCAGAGGTGGTTTAATTTTTTGGCAAGACCGAGATAATTACATCATTATTAGTAATTGGTTGGATGATTGTTACGGTGGTGCATCGATTTCTTCTTTTTTCTATCTCAATGGCTTTGAAGATGTCTACGATGCTGTTTGGACTAATGTGGGTAGTCGAGTTTACTGGGGTGTAACCCATACCCTTCGGGTTGTCTTTGATGGGATTAATTACATTATTTTTGTGAACCAAGAACCTGTTTTATATCGAGCTTTAAGCGATGTTTATCCCAAGAGCAAGCGTTTGAAAATTAACCGTGTAGGAATTGTTGCTAATTGGGATTGGGGTAATGATACGGGTAGTGTGTTTGCTAATTTTGTGGCTAGAAAGTAAAACATTATTAGGAGGTAGAGGAAGTATAAGGAGTAGAGAGAGTAAAATAAAATCTGCTTGAATATTTTTATTTAAGTTAGAACAGGATTGCTAGGTTGCCAGCTCAGAATTCGTTTTAATCTATGACTTATTACTTGATCTTATCTTTAATGTAAATATTCAACCAAACTTGATCTTAGTAGAGAGTACGTCGTTAGGGAGTATCGATCAGAGATAATGCTTTTGCTTTAATAGCAGCTAAATCGATTCTATCTAATATTTCTTTTTCAGAATAAACACCTCCGAAAGCTTCTTCAGCAGCATCTCTCAAAGCACGCTCGATTGCTTCATCGATAATCTCTGCTAGGTCTGAAGTTGAAGCATAATAACCATTAGATTTTCTTCTCTTATTAGTTCTCTTGATCTGTTCTATGGAATTGAGAATAGAATTATCCCAAGATCGAGTAGTTCTTCCTTCAGCTTCTTGTTTAATTAGATGTAGAAGCAAAATAATGGTGTAACTGTATATTTTATTGAGTTTGTCTTCTAACGACATTTCTTCCAAGCGATCTACTAGAAGTAACGCTGTTTTATAATCATGTGCTTCGATACTTTTTCTAAGTTCGATTAATTCTTCAGACATATCTTTCTTCAGTCAGACTTGGAGAACTTCTATCATTTTTTTATGATAAAACTTTGACTGAGCAAAAGATTGCTCGATTTTTTAGTAAGGATAATTTAGGGCTAGAAATGACTGTAACTTTCTCACGATAAAAATCAACTCGGTAAATAACAGATTTTAGGGCAATACTTGTTATTATTGATTAGTTTTTAGAGAGAACAATGAATATCAAAAAATTATACCGAAAGATAATTAATCGTTTAACTTATTGGAGAATCAAAAATTGTGATTTTACGATGCAACAGGGAGTAGGCAAAGGATTAAAATTTAATGCGGGAAAAGCTAATCCTGCAACAGCTTTAGGTACTTATGAACTGCCAGTCCAGCAAGCTTTATCTAATTATCTCAAACCTGGAGATGTGTTTTATGATATTGGGGCAAATGTGGGTTTTTTTACAGTTATTGCAGCTAAATTAGTTGGTTCAACAGGAAAAGTTTATGCTTTTGAACCAGATCGAAAAAATTCTGACTGTGTGCGTCATAATATTCAATTAAATCAATTTACTAATTCTACAGTTTGTCAAAAAGCGGTTTCTCATACTACGGGGACAGGAGAATTATTGCTAGCCGAATATTCTGGAGGTCATACTATATCTGTGGTTGACCGCCCTCCCGATTTCGCAGGTTCAACCGTAGTAGAAATAGTATCTATTGATGAATTAATTAATCAAGGACAATTAACCCCTCCTAATGTGGTCAAAATTGATGTTGAAGGGGCAGAATTGGATGTGTTGCAAGGAATGCTGCAAACAATTAAACAGTATCGACCGATTATTATTTATGAAGTTGATGCTGACAAAGTAGATTCTTTTCAACAAAAAAATGAATTGATCGCAGCTTTAATTGCCTCTTTAAATTATCAGATCGTGCCTTTAGAAAATTCATATCAAGAGATTAACTGGCACGTCGGACACGCGATCTCTTTTCCTATAGTAAGTCACTAATTCTCTACAATTTAGCGAAAAAATAAAAATTAGAATTAACGAAATATCAATTATTTTTTTGCTCAGAGTTAATGATACTAAATCCGATTATCAAAGTATGTATAAAATCTAATTACAGGACAAAAATCTGAGAGATTGAAGAAAATGAGCTTCAGATTCATCTAAGTCCAAGAGATAAGTGAGGTTTCAAGGCATTGCGGAGCAAGTTAACATTATCCATAGGGGTTTCATTTTTTAAAGTGTAGTTACTTTCCATGAAACCCTTTTTTTCTATTCCCTGTTAAATGTGAGATAACAGCAATAGTTTTGTAAACTTCAATAGTGCTGTTCTCCTTCGTAAAACCAAACTTCAAACAAAATTGATAAACCAAACAAACTAAGAACTAACATTAGCAGTATTATAGCTCCAGTCATCATTACTACTCCTGAGTTAAACTCTTTATCTTTATAAATAACTCCAAGTAATGAGAAAAATTTCAGCCTGAATCAATTTGTCAAGCTAATCAAAAATACTCTATATTTTTTAACTTTTTTTAGGAAAAATTCTTATTTATTAAAAGAGAATAACTTGGCAACTAACTCTTTTTTATGATTGTGATCGCGACTACTGGAAATCCTCGTGTCGGCAGTTCAATTTTGCCTCTCAGCATTTACAAAAGTGTACTGTCAATTCAATAATGTAAGTGTCGTTGTTAACACCATAATGTCGTTTCTCAATAATTAACGACGTTATTAACAAGTTGGCTGTCATGTTGCCATCAGAAGAAAATGCCTACTTCTGAAACTACTAATCAAAAAAAAAAGCAAGACCTTTTTCTAGTATGTGGGCTTAAAAGTTTAGGGCAACATTGTGTTGCAGTTCTGAAAGATTACAATGTAAAAGTTATTGCTATCGATGATGTACAAACCGAATCTTGGGAAGTTCCAGAATTACCCAGCTTACTAGACAAGTTAATCATTGGAGACTGTCGCCAAGCAAAAGTTTTAGAACAAGCAGGGATCTGCGAGTGTCGTTCGATACTTTTAGTAACCACGAACGAGCGGACAAATATAGAAGCTGCATTTGTGGCACGAAGGATCAATCCTTTGGTTCGTTTAATTGTAAGTTCTGACAAACAAAATTTTAACGAACTATTGTACAAAAACTTAGGTAATTTTGTAGCTTTTGAGCCGAATGATTTATCTGCCAATGCCTTTGCCTTAGCTGCTTTAAGCTCTGAAGCGATTGGTTATTTTACTCTAGAAGGGCAACTGCTACGAGTCATAGAGCATCAAGTACAACCACAAGATAGTTGGTGTAAAGGTAAACCAGTCTATAGACTCAATCTAACAACCCGCTGCATCTTGAGTCACATTTCTGCTCTCTCAAACACGCCCACACATTTTTATGACTGGGATCCAGAAGTAAAAGTGCAGGTAGGAGATACGCTCATTTACATCGAGGTTGTAGGCGAACTAGCTTTAGTAGAGCAGCCTTTGAGAAGAGTCAATCACTCAAAATGGCGGTGGCAAAAAATTTTTCAAGACATTACGGCGAAGAATCTGTGGCAGCAAATAGTTGAATTTTGGCAATCTTACTACCAAAGCCAAAATCAAATCAGACGAATTGCGACTATTTATGCAATTACTGTATTTATACTTTGGTTTTTGGGTATATTTATTTATCGTTTTTATTATCCTGGCATTACTTTCCAAGAAGCTTTTTATGCGACAGCAGTTTTGCTCTTGGGAGGATACGGAGATTTATTTGGTAACGTTAAATTTACATCTCAACTTCAAGCTTCTGAATCTATGCCCTGGTGGTTGCGATTGTTCAGCCTGGGTTTAACTTTAATCGGTCAAGCTTTCGTCGGGGTTTTGTATGCACTGCTGACTGATGCTCTGGTTACTTCCAGATTTCAGTTTTTTAATTCGGCTCCGCCAATACCACAACGCCACCATGTGGTAATTATTACCTTAAATCGTTTGGCACAAAAAGTGGTAGCTATTTTACAAGAACTTAACCAGCCATTGGTAGGAATTGATTCTACTAATTTCAATCAACACGGTTTATCAGATCTACCACTTGTTGAAGGGAATACTACCGAAGCACTTGCTCAAGTGAACCTTGCCCATGCTAAAAGCATCGTTTTACTAGGAGACGATAATCTAGAAAATCTCGAAATTGGCTTGATGGCTCATGCACTCAATCCCGCCATTCCTTTAATTATACGCACTCAAGACCGTCAATTTAGTGATAATATTTCTCCTCTTTTTCCTTATGCCAAAGTTCTATGTGATGCGGTTTTTTCGGCAGAAGTTTTTGCTTGTGCTGCTTTTGGAGAAAATGTTCTCAGCTTCTTTCATTTGAGTAACCGGATTGTAATGGTAACGGAATATAACATCGAAGAGGGCGATACTCTCAATGGGTTACTTTTATCGGAGATTGCTCATGGTTATGGTGTTGTGCCAATTCTTTACCAGAAATATCAGCAACACCATTACTCGTTAATGCCTTGGAATGATGTTAGGGTTAAGATTGGCGATCGCTTGATTGTCTTGGCTACCAGTCATGGTTTGCAGCGAATTGAATGGGGTGAAATGCTTCCTCGTCTCTGGCATGTCCAAATTGAACAGATTTTATCTAGAGATATCGTCGCTCAAAGTTTAGAGGAAATAATAGTGATCGCGGGATGTAGTTATACTGATGCTAGGCAATGGTTGAGTAATTTACCTATTGTATTACCAAGACAATTTTACCAATATCAAGCTCAACATCTGGTACGCGAGTTTAGAAAAGTACAGGTTGTGGCAAGTGTAATCCCTATCGAGCAAAAATAAAAACAATAAAACTTTGTTGCTAGACTTAAACTTTACTTCAACAAATGAATTGTTAAGATTAAATTAACTTAGTTTCATCGCTCAAATTTAAATCGAAAGAGTACTAAGGCATAACTGTTAAACTACCAATAAAGGTCAAACGTTCCCAGACAAGATTTAGATGTTCAATGACCACTTCTTTCCCTAAATCGATCTCCAGAGACTGAGATTGAATTACTTCTAGTTCTGGTAATCCTTCGAGCAAAAAAGGTGACAATAATAAAGTATGACAATTAGCCAATTGCAAACCAGTCGAGATCTTTAAGGAATTAACTTGTCCATAGCGATCGCTATGCGCCTCGGCTTTGCCGAGCTCGCACATAACTCCTTCAATTATTAATTTTTGATCTAATAAAACAATCTTCTGCCAGCTAATCTGGTAATTATCTAGTTTGACAGAAGCAGGATCGATTGCTTGAGTCTTCAATAAATTAATCAATACATCTCTCAAACCATCTAAAAGCAAACTTGAAGTTAAAGAAGCGTTTAAATCAGTTGCTGATAAAGATACCTTACCTTTGACTAAAATTGGTTCAAGTAATCTTAATGGTTTACCTTTAAGGATTTCAGGTAAATTAACTTGTATATTTACTCCTTGTAGCTGAACTTGACGTAAATGGAGTCCTCGATAAACTGCACTGTTACCATCAAGCGAAACTTTAGGAATATAACCCTGTAAAATTTGCCCATTACTACCACTAATTTCTAGTTTTAACTCTTCTATTCGTTCTACTTGAGATTTAAGCCATAAACTTACTGCTGTGGAAAGTACTTTACCAATCATTAAATATCTAAATTACTCTGTAGTAAAACTTATAATTTCCTGACATTTTTTTGCCTAGACTGTTAAGTTTATCGGATTTTTGGGAAATATATTAAGTGGATTCCCCAAAATCAGAGATAAGTCTCTTTTTCTAATCTTTATATTTACGCGCTTGGTAGGAGAATCATTAACAATGGCTGAACGAGTCCAAAAAATATTATCTCAATGGGGAATTGCTTCTCGTCGTCAAGCAGAAAAAATGATTCTAGCGGGACGAGTTAGTCTTAACGGTAAAGTAGTTAAACTGGGGGACAAAGTTAACCTAAAAGTAGATAGATTAGAAGTAGATGGCCGTAAAATTAAACCTCTTAATCGTCCTGGCTTAGTTTACCTATTGTTAAATAAACCTGCTGGAGTTGTTTCAACTTGTAATGACCCACAGAATCGCACTACCGTTCTGGATCTACTACCTGCTACACTAAAAGAAGGACAGGGAATACATCCAGTTGGAAGACTCGATCTTAATTCCTCTGGTGCTTTACTGTTAACTAATGATGGCGATTTAACCCTTACCCTCACACATCCACGTTATCACCTGCCGAAAACTTACTTAGTTTGGATTGATGGACATCCTACTGATGCTGAATTAAATCTTTGGCGCAGAGGTATTTATCTGTCTGGCAGGAAAACTTTGCCTGCTCAAGTTAGAGTAGTCAAACAAAACGCCGAAAATACCTTATTGGAGATTGTTCTCACTGAAGGTAGAAATCGTCAAATACGCAGAATTGCAGAGCAGTTAGGATATCAAGTGCTTAAACTGCATCGAACAGCTATTGGAGAGATCAGCTTACAGCTTCCTAAACAACCTATGCTATTGCCAGGTAATTATAGATATCTGCAAAACAAAGAAGTTGCCTTTCTCAAAAAAACAATTGATTCCAACTCTAACAATTTAGCTGCACCAAAGCAGGAGCGCAGTTCATGAAGCAAGATAACACAAATATTCAGATAGAGCAACAAAAAAAGCTAAAAAAAATTGGAGCCGAATTACAAGCAATTCGACTCGAACGAGGAGTATCTTTGGAAACAATTTCATCTCAAACTCTGATCCCAATTCGTATATTAAAAGCTATTGAATCTGCTGATTTTCAAGAATTACCAGAACTTTATTATATTCAAGCTTTAGTTAGAAAATTTGCTGCCACTATTAATGCTGAGATAGATCTTGATTTAACTACGATTCCGACTCCAGCGAAAAAAGGAATATTTGTTCCTAGCAAATCTGTTGTCAAGCGCAAATCTTCCTTGGGATCGTCTTGGCTTCCTTTTCAGTTACGTTCGACGCATTTATATTTACTCTACATTGCGATTGTCGGCGCATCTTTAGGTATTATCACGGTGTTAGTTGAGCGTCCTACTATTGTTCAAAACACTCAAGTTGAAGAATTGATGCCCAATAGTTCTTCAGTCGCAATTGAAAATACTAACCAAAATAATCAATCTCTATCTATCTCTCAACTAGTTTCCCAGTCTAATAAATCTGTTGTGGTAGACATTGCTTTAAAAGACCGCTGCTGGTTAAAAGTAATGGTAGATGGCAAAACGGATTTTGAAGGTATTTTACCCAAAGGAACTCGTCGTACTTGGGTAGGTAACCAACAAATAACTCTTCGGGCAGGTAATGCAGGAGGAGTAGTGGTTACGTTTAATGATGGACAGAAAAAAATCTTAGGACAGCCTGGACAAGTACAAGAAGTAACTTACAAAAATAGGGAAATTTAACTTGAGAGATTGGGTTGACGAAATGTATAAATATCTTGAATTACTTGAACCCAACCCTCAGCGACTGAAGCCAAAATGCGATCGCCTTTGGTTTTACTAGCTACAGTAGCATCTCCCATCACACCACTTTTAGTTAATTCTTTAGTTAACCAAGCAAAAGGTAATTTTCCTTCCATGCTTAATAAACTTGGTTGTGGTAGTCCAACAGGATATTCTTGAACTGCTCGTTCCATTTTTACTTGTTCGGGCAGTAAAGATAGCATGATACTGGTTTCAGCATCTCCAGCATGAATACCATACTCTAGCTCTTGTTGAGTTAATAATTCTGCTGCCTGGTGAGGTACTCGCCAAGTAAATAAGGGAAATACTGCAAAATCTGGGTATTTTTGATGAATATCCCTAGCTGCGATTTCCATAATTTGTGGTTGTCCGCCGTGAGAGTTCATTAACACCAGTTTGCGAAATCCAGAACGATAGATACTTTCTGCCATTTCCCAAATCACAGCTAATAAAGTTTCTGCACTGAGGGTAATGGTGCCAGGAAAATCCCAATGTTCGTTAGATTTCCCGTAATAAAGACAAGGTAAAGCGTAAGCAGGAATATTTCCATCTAGTTGCTGGAGAGCTTTGCCTAATACCCCCATACTAATCGCAGCATCGACAATAATTGGTAAATGAGGCCCATGTTGTTCGACTGCACCGATTGGTTGAATAATTACCACGTTTTCTTGATCGGGCATTTGGGCAATTTCTGTCCAGGTAAGATAGGGAAAATAGCGTTCTGGAGGTATAAAGCCGTGAAGCATCGGAAATTATTTAAGTAAAACTGTCTATGCTCAAAATAACAAAGCTCCTTCATAATAGCTAGATGTAGTTCTTGATTTTTCAATGGTTTTGGAACTAAATATTAAAGCAATCCATATAATTGATGACTTCTTTATATTTAACTTGAGAAATTATTCATTTCTTTAAAAAAATACTGTTTTTTTCTCTGTACAATTACTGAAATAAACTTATTTTAAAAATAAAGCAAAAATTTATTTGCTTTTAAACAAGCTTGTATGCAGAAAAAGCGTGACAAAACAGGAGTTTACTCAACTGTTTTTGATAGTATTTTTGTTCAATTTATTTTAGGTATATTTGGTATATTTATTTGGCTAAAACTGTCAAGTTATTTTCCTAGCGATTACTTGAGATTTTTATTAATAACAATTGGCTATGGAGGATATTTTTATTTAACAACTCCTTTTTTAGTATATTGTTTATCTTATGCTAGTACTGGTAAACTAACTCAGTTTAAGTTAGTAATTACAATCGTTGTAGTCGGAATTTACAGTTATATCATTTGGGATTCATATTTCTCTTTCAAAGAGCTAATTCAATCATTAATCTCAGGCATCAGCTTAGATGAATTTTGGTAAAATAACCTAGTACTCAGCGATCCAGTCATAAGAGACTCTGATGAGATTGGCGATCGCTTTATGATTAGGTTAAGGAATATGGTAGAGGAAACTAATAAACCAGAAGCATCTCAACCTTCAGCAGAAGAAAAAAAGGATGCTAAACCCACATCAGAAAAACCTGCTCCTGCTGCTGGAGCTGCAAAACCTAAAAAAGAAAAACCGCCAGCCGTTGAAGATAAACCTTTTACCGAATTTATCGAACAGCATTTTAATCCTACTCTCAAAAAAGCTTTAACCGCACAAGGGCTTGATGATGTGGAGTTAGACTTTAGCAAACAAGGCTTACCGATGGCAACTGCTAATGAGCAGTGTTGGCAAGTTAGTGGTAATTGGCAAAAGGGACAACGTCAATTTAAAATTTATTTCCTCGACGAAGATATTTCAGGACCAAAAGCTTTTTCTTATACTGCTAGTGGAGGCAAACCCAGCACGGTCGAATCTTTTATGATTGACGAGCGTAAAGTTACTTTAGATTTGATGGTGTTGTATACGTTGCAACGCTTGAACGGACAAAAGTGGTTGACTAGAAATTAATAATTTTAGTAACAAGGGCGTAAATCTCCACGTCCTCTTAATTAGATTTTTTGGTAGAGAAAATAGGATTCATTTTATGGTGTAATGAGCATAAACATGATCTACTCTACTGATAAGTATGCGTGTATACATTTTGCTTTTTAATGCGGGAACAGATAACGAAGGTATCCATACGATTCAAGTTGGCGATCGCAATAAAATTTTAATGTTTGCCGAAGAAGATGATGCGGTTCGTTTTGCTTTGATGCTAGAAGCACAAGATTTTCCTGAAGCTACAGTTGAAGAAATTGATTCAGAAGAAGTAGAGGTTTTTTGCCGTAAAGCTGGATATGAATACGAAATTATTGAACCTGGTAAATTAGCAGTTCCTCCAGATAAAAATGTGGAAGCAACTGATTGGGAACAGGAAGACGAAGAGCAAAGCATTTCAACCGCAGAAGTCGAAGAATCAGAATTAGCTGAAGATGAGTTAGACAGTATTCGCCGTCGTTTAGAAGGATTGTTATGAAATCTGAATTCTAAATATAAATTTTCCCATTTATGCCACAGTTAAGCTAAATTCAGAGTCTCGCTCTTACTCTATTCAGCACATGAAAAATTTACAGTCAAGGGGACATTTACTAACCGAACAGATTAATCCTGATAGTCATAATCTTGATAATCTCTCCTCTTTAGAAATTGTTGAGTTATTTAATCGCGAAGATGCTAAAACAATTGAAGCGATCGCAAATGCCAAAATTCCTTTAGCACAAGCCATCGATCTGATTCATGAGGCAATCAGTCAAGGAGGAAGACTATTTTATGTAGGTGCAGGTACGAGCGGTAGACTAGGGGTTTTGGATGCTGCTGAATGTCCCCCTACTTTTTGTACTCCTCCCGAATTGGTTCAGGGCATTATTGCTGGTGGGGCAGGTGCTTTAGTTAGAAGTTCAGAAGATCTGGAAGACCGACCAGAAGATGGAGCAAGTGCGATCGCTCATCATCAAATTAGTAATTTAGATGTAGTTGTTGGTATTACGGCAGGCGGGACTACTCCTTTTGTACATGGGGCATTAGCTGCTGCCCAAGAAAGGGGTGCAAAAACAGTTGCCATTAGTTGTGTACCTCTCGAACAAGTAGAGATTCACGCAGATATTGATATTCGCTTATTAGTGGGAGCAGAAATTTTAGCGGGTTCAACCAGATTAAAAGCTGGTACAGTTACCAAAATGGCGTTAAATATTCTTTCGACAGGAGTAATGATTCGCCACGGTAAAGTTTACGGCAATCGGATGGTAGATGTAGCGGTAACTAATCAAAAATTACGTGATCGCGCTTTACGAATTATTACAGATTTAACCGATTTAGATCAACCAGAAGCTGAAGATTTATTACAACGCAGTGCTAACAAAATCAAACTAGCCCTTTTAATGCATTGGACAGGCGTAGATAGCGTTGCAGGAGCAAATTTATTAGCAAAACATCAAGGTAATTTAAGAGCTGCTTTGCAAGAACAATAATTTTCAATCTAGATAATATGATAAAAAAAACAGAAGGCAAGGTGAGGGGTCGTCCCTGCCGTCGAACGGCAGACGGGGCGTACAAGCTTCCGAGCCAAGCTCGGAAGACAGCCCCTTGGCTCGTGAACCCCGTGATAGAGATTAGTTTAATGGTCATCTGTTGTTTGTCATTGAAGTGACTGTGCAAAACCAACCAAGAACAAAACCTCACTTAATTCTAAACCGAGCCTCAGTTTTTCTAGATAGTAGAAAATCTCATAACAATTAATTATTTATTTTCAATGTTTAATGGTTCGGAATCGATAGCAACATTTTTAATTATCCTCGCTGCTTTTGTCATTCTAACTTGGGGTTATAATCGCTCAAGAGCTTATGGCAAGATAGGAATTTTAGCTTGGTTGCAGTCGGTAGTACTAATGACTCCTTGGCTGCTATTCTTTGGTTTATTTGCTGTAGGTATTTATTTAAATTTAGTTGCAATCTTACTGCTATTAGTAGTTTCCATTGCAGTTTACATTTGGTTGGGTAGACAACTTCGGGCAGAGGGACAGGATGCTATTTTAAAACAAAAAGCTGCCCAACGGATTGAAGCAGAAGCACTGTCTCAACAACAGTCGAGCAATACTGAGAATCAAAATCTTGCAGTAGAAGTAGTCCCCATTCCTGAAGAAGATTTGGCGAAAATTAAAGGTATTTTTGGAATTGATACTTTTTTTGCTACAGAAACAATTTCTTATCAAGATGGGGCAATTTTCAAAGGTAATCTCAGGGGTGAGGCAGATTTAGTTCACACTAGTTTGACTAATAAACTGAAACAACAATTAGGAGACAAATATCGCCTTTTTTTAGTCGAAAGTCCTGAAGAAAAACCTGTCATAGTTATCTTACCTAGTACAAATGATCCTCAGCCGACAACCCTGGCACAAAAAAATTTAGCTTTAGTTTTATTACTAGCTACGATTGTTACAAGTTTGGAAGCTGCTGGTTTATTACTTGGCTTTGATTTATTTAGTAATTTTAGTAGATATCCAGAAACTATTCCTTTGAGTTTAGGACTGTGGACTATTTTGATTGCTCATGAAATTGGTCATCGAGTCCTAGCAAAACGTTATGATATTCGCTTAAGCGTTCCTTTCTTTCTTCCCACGTGGCAAATTGGTTCATTTGGCGCAATAACTCGCTTTGAATCTTTATTACCCAGTCGCACGGCTTTATTTGATATTGCTTTTGCTGGGCCGGCAGCAGGAGGATTAATCTCTTTACTATTATTAGTAATTGGTTTAGTCTTATCCCATCCAGGAAGTATGTTTCAAATTCCTACCGTGTTTTTCCAAGGCTCGATTTTGGTAGGAGCTTTAGCTAAGGTAATTTTAGGTTCAACTCTGCAAACAAATATAGTCGATGTTAACCCACTGGTTGTAATTGGTTGGTTGGGTTTGGTAATTACTTCTTTGAATTTATTACCCGCGGGACAATTGGATGGAGGCAGAATAGTTCACGCTATTTATGGACGTAAAACTGCTAGACGGACTACTATTGCTACCTTAATTCTTTTAGGTATAGTAGCTTTATTTAATCCAAGTAATCCTATTCCTTTGTATTGGGCAATTTTAATTTTATTTCTCCAACGAGAATTGGAACGTCCTACTATGAATGAATTATCTGAACCAGATGATGCTAGGGCTGCTTGGGGTTTACTGGCTTTGTTTTTAATGTTGGCTACTTTAATTCCTCTCAGTCCAAGTTTAGCTGGTCGCTTAGGAATTGGTGGATAAATCCAGTTATCAGTTATCAGTAGAGACGTAACATTTTACGTCTCTACTGTTACCAATAATTAACAATCAATAATCAACCCATGACTAATGGTTCCAATTATTTCTACTGTTGAATTATTAAAACTTGCGTCTGGGGATATTGTATCCCTTCAAGTTTATAAGTTTATTGGCGCACAACGAGGAAAAAAGGTTTATATTCAAGCTAATCTTCACGGATCGGAAATTGTTGGTAATGCAGTAATTCAACAATTAATTGAATACTTATCAAGTTTAGAACCCAATCAAATTCGAGGCGAAATTTGGTTAGTACCTGTTTGTAATCCCTTGGGAATTAATCAACGCCATCATGTTTTTTCTACAGGAAGATTCAGTAGTTATGATGGTAAAAACTGGAATCGCATTTTTTGGGATTATGAAAAAGAATGTTTAGATTTAACTGAATTTGCGCGATCGCAATTGGATTATGAACCAAAAATAATTAGAAAAAATTATCTTGAAAAAATCTCTTTTGCTTGGCAACAACAATTAGAGCAAATTAATCAACCTCGTAGTATTCCTCTGACTGAACAATATCGTTATCGGTTGCAATCTCTATGTTTAGATGCTGATTATGTAATTGATATTCATAGTTCTAGTAATCAAGGACTTGATTATCTTTTTTGTTTTCAAGGCAGAGAAGAAAGTGCCAAATATCTTCTATTTGAATATGGAATTTTAATGAATGAATATGAAGGAGAAGCTTTTGATGAGGCATTTTTAAAACCTTGGTTAGCTTTAGAAAGAGAATTAGCAAATTTAGGAAAAGTAATTAACTTCGATCTAGAATCCTGGACTTTAGAATTAGGAACAGGAATGCAAATTCATCATCAATCAGTAGTCAGAGGAGTTGAAGGAATTAAAAATTATTTATCTTATAAAAAGGTTTTGCCAGGAGTAGCTGAACTTCAAACAGAATCAATTAAACTAGTTAATAAAAATAAACTTATTAGTTATCATGCGCCTACAGGCGGTATGATTCAAAAAAGGGTTGCATTGGGAACAAAAGTACGAGCAGGGGAAAGACTTTATCAACTTCTTAGTTTTAATAAACAGGAAAAATTACCCGAAGTAATTAATATTCAGGCAGAAACAGATGGTTTGGTTTTCGATCTTTCCACTAATCAAAGTGTCAATCAAGGTGAATATGTTCTCGATATTTTAAATTATTAATTTTAGACAATCAGCTATTAAAAATTAGCCATGAGCAATGAATTAGTTACTATCCCAATTGCACCAGAAGGTTTTAAATCGGGATTTATCGGTATTATTGGTAGACCAAATGTAGGTAAATCCACTTTAATGAATGAATTAGTTGGGCAAAAAATAGCCATTACTTCTCCTGTTGCTCAAACTACTCGTAACCGTTTACGTGGGATTTTAACTACTCCTCAAGCACAAATTATATTTGTTGATACTCCAGGAATTCATAAACCTCATCACGAACTTGGTAAGATTTTAGTTCAAAATGCTCAAGCAGCAATTAATACTGTTGATTTAATTTTGTTTGTAGTTGATAGTTCTATGCCCGCAGGAGGAGGAGATAAATTTATCGTTCAATTGCTAAAAAATATTTCTATTCAAGTTATTGTAGGACTAAATAAAATCGATTTACAAACTGAAAATGCTCAGTTAATTGATGATAATTATACCGAATTAATCGAAGCAACCAACTGGCAAACTGTCAAATTTTCTGCTACGACTGGTCAAGGAATAGAAAAGCTACAACAAATTCTGATTGAAAATTTACCAAGCGGTCCTTATTATTATCCTCCCGATTTAGTAACTGACCAACCAGAACGTTTTATTATGTCAGAATTAATTAGGGAGCAAATTTTGTTATTAACTCGTCAAGAAGTACCTCATTCAGTTGCGATTGCGATTGAACGGGTGGAAGAAACTCCCAAAATAACTAAAGTTTATGCTGCCATTAATGTTGAGCGAGATTCTCAAAAAGGAATAATTATTGGCAAAAAAGGTAGTATGCTCAAAGAAATAGGTATTCAAGCTCGTCAGCAAATTCAAAAATTAATTGCTGGAGATGTTTATCTAGAATTATTTGTCAAAGTCGAACCAAAATGGCGACAATCTAGATTTCATTTGTCAGAGTTTGGTTATCGTGTAGAAGAATAATTTGTTTTTTTTGAATGAGAGAATCTTCAATTCAAATAACAGTAAAGCTATTTGCTGCTTATCAAGAAGTTTACGGAGTACCAGAACTTCAATTAAATTTTCCACTTAATACTTCTGTTCAAGAGGTTTTAGATTTCATTGTTCAAGAAAAACCTCAATTAGAACAATGGCGAACAATTACTCGCTTTGGAGTTAATCTCCAATTTGTTGAAGATAATACTATCTTACATAATGGTGATGAAGTAGTATTTATTCCGCCTGTAAGTGGGGGTTGAAATTCAGTTATCATGGGCAAGGCACTGCCTTGCCCGTACACTAGTTACTATCAACAATCTGATCAGAGTAAAGTTGTTGCCAAAGAGCTAATCTTTGTAAAAATTGTTCCCAATAAGCTTGTAAATTATCTTGATTTAAAGTAAAAATTTGAGCTGGTTGTTCGGGAAGTGCGATCGCAATAATTCCTTGAGTAATTTTGACTTGATATAAACTATTGATTGCAGCAAGATAAGCCACAACTTGTAAAAAATAATCCCCAATCCATTCGGTTTTTTTAGGACGAGAAGCAGTTTTCCAATCAAATACACAAAGTTCTCCTTGCCATTCTCCTAGACAATCAAAATAACCTGCATATTGATGCTTAGAGTGATAAGCAAAGGATTCAATGAGATGAACTTGTTCTATTTTGCTTAAAACAGGCTCAATGGAATGCCAATAAGGATTATCATTAATTTCTGATGGTATTTCTGCTCGATTGAGAAAAGATTTGATTCCTGAGTGTAGAGAAATACCTCGATTACAAGCCTCTGTCGTAATTTTTTGAGCTTGTGCTTTACCAATTTTATTACGCCATCGCTGTAAAGCTTGTTTATCTTCTTGGGGTTTAGTGGCAGATAAAATACTGGTAACTGAAGGGTAAATCAAATCATCAATACAAAAATATTTTTTACGATTAATCGTTTGATACGTTGGTTGATACGGAGTAAACATTTAATTTCTTTTCATTAAAGAGCAAACAAAATCGATAAATCATGAATCCTATTTCAATTATGGTTATAATCACTCTCTTTCTGATGGAGGGATGCGCGTTAATTTAGCTTTCCATTCTTCCACTGAAGCTATTTGCTTATAATTAGTACCACAGAATGGACAGAAACGATGGGTATAAGAACTAATGGGTGTTTGACAGTTAGGACAGCGATCGCGTAATTCAGTGCCACAAATAAAACAATAATGAGAACGTACCTCTGTCCACATTGCTTCTGGTTCTGTCCCTGCACTCCAACAATTAGGACAGATTTTTAAATTTTTTATCGCAACAACAGGCGCACCTTTTACTACAGCATCTAAATACTCAATCGGAATTGAGAGAGCGTAGGCTAATCCTCGTTTGGCTTTGGCATTGAGTTTATTAGTTTTGCCTCGTTCGATTTTACCAATACTTTGCAGATGCAATCCTGCTTTATCTGCTAGTTCTTGCTGGCTCATTTCCAGGTTTGTCCGTATTCTTCGTACATAATCGGATAAATTTTCTGCTGGATTAGGTGCATTAGAAGTATTATTTTTATTCATAAAACTATATATATAAGTATTTTAAAAAATACTTTATTATCTTTTTTAATTCAGTATTTTCCAAAATGTAGTATATTTAATTTTATTTTAATAAATATGTTAAATAGTATAAAATTTATTGCATATTTTAATAACATATTTATACAGCTAAATTTTAAAAAGTTATTTATAACAAAGCTTAATAGTAAATAAAAGTATGTCTATATAAGTATTTACTGCTATTTGATTAAATATTATTTAATTTTAATAAAACTATAAAAATTAAAACTTGAAGTGTATTTAAAACACAATTATAGATTTTTTCTAAGTTAGTCATAAAATAAGCAAAAAGCTAACTAAATGAGCAAGGCTTAAATAAATTTACCGAGCTAATTCCTTTAATAGCAACACTTTATGGCTTATTTTTTTATAAAGTAGGAATTAAGTCATCATATTAATTGCCCAACTTTCTTAATCTTAAAGTTTACTTATATGTGTACAAATTTTTTACAATAATTGTTTTTATTTGCATTCAAGAAAAAGGCTTAATGTGTAGCTTTAGTTAGCATCTTTAAATGCAATACACTCTGCATAACTTACTTAATTATCTTGCTTGTGTTTGTCAGTAAAACTATTTCTACTGCCCGACTATACAAAAATACATATTTTATTGCTTGATTGTAAGTAAATGCTAG
This sequence comes from Stanieria sp. NIES-3757, assembly GCA_002355455.1. NCBI lineage: Bacteria > Bacillati > Cyanobacteriota > Cyanophyceae > Pleurocapsales > Dermocarpellaceae > Stanieria > Stanieria sp. NIES-3757. Next base: position 666,547 of record AP017375.1, on the reverse strand, counting down.
AGAGTAATTTTTATCTTGTAAATCTAAATTAACAGCAAAATATAGTATATAAAAAAGTATATTTTATGTATAAAATGACCCTTGAGCCACCATATATCAAGGCATTGTAGAAATAAGGATGATTGCATTGATTGCCATCTCCGTCACCTTTGGCGAGCCACAGAGCGAGACGAGGCTAAATTTTAGTTGACTAATTTACATTTCGCTCTGTAGTATCAGCATTTGTGTCAACATTATCGATAATGATTTAATCAGCAACTTATTTTATAAATTTAGCGGTATTGCTATTGATTGTGGATTGACTGGCGATAGATACTAGAAGATAATTTGCGATTATTTTTGGCATGCTAATAACTTGACAATCAGAGTTTAAATTCATAAAAATTTTTGGTTAGATAATCAAGATTTAAAAGAGCATGATTAAGTAAGAAAAATTCATGAATTTCATCTACTTTTTTTCTATTATCATTCGTTGTTGTTAGATCGCGATCGCTACCATAAAGAATTCAGATTTTGAATAATCTAATCTAAGCAATTTCCCAATAAAATATTTAACTCAATACAATTATTCTTTGCTCTACTTTTGCTTGTTTTTCAAACATATAGATATTTAAATATAGAACGTATAGATTTTGTGCGATCGCGATTCTTTTTATCTGATACCGTATTTAGTTAACTGCTTTAATCTAATCGCTTGAAACAACTCGATAATTCCTTCGATATCATCTTCATTCAATAAAAACCATTCATTTCGATGTAGTTGTGCTGCAAACCTATTATGTAACTTAAGTGCGATCGCAGCAAAATCTTGGGTAAAAACAGAATCAATCAACTCAATATCGAAAGGATTAGCATTTTTCATCGTATTGAGACAGTTATTTAAATTCGCACCAACCCCAATTTTATAATACCGTTCGCATTTAACTAGATAAAGACAATTGCCAGCTTTACTCATCTGTACTTTAGCTTTGAGTTTTGAGATAGGTGTATTTTGTAGCCAAGCTTTGTAAATATCTGCAATCGGACTAAGAACCGCCGTACATCCTCGATTAGCCGTATTACTAGGCTGAATAATTCGCCACGGAATTCCTTGTTCTTCAGCCAGTTGTCTGCCTAATTGTTTAATCCAAAGGGTATTCAAAAATTTATCGGGAGGTAGTTTTGCTCGCTCGTATTGCTCAAATTTCCTTCTAATCTCAGTCAAATTAATGTATTCCAAGGTTTTTATCTCCTGTTTGATTGGCTGAAATTAAGGTAACCCAAGTAAATTCTAATGTCCAGCTAATTCCGATTTAAACAAATGGTTTTCAAGTCACGAGATTAGGAAATTCTCGATTGATTTAATCTAGCTTTTTAGGATTACTATTTTTTTGCTTTCAATCATATTCAAGATTGAAACTAACTCCGATTTATATCCGAGATATACTACCAGTAACTGTAATTATCGGAAGTAGAGTTTATAATCGATTATTAAATCAGCTAAAAATTATTTATGTTTACTGCTGCTTCATCTAATGCTCTCACGGCGACAAGAAGGGAAACACTAACAACAATTTCTACAGAAAATCTCTTGGCAGTATTTGCCGAATTTCTTGATATTGATGTCAGTGCTGGTGACGCTGCTTCTGATACTTTAAATACCTATCGTCGTCAGTTAGAACAGTTTTTAAATTGGTGTAATCACCATCAGATTAATCCGGTTGAAGTCACTAAAGATGATATTAAAAATTACCGTCGTTGGATGATTGATCAAAAGAAATTTAAACCAGCTACAATTGCACTTAAATTAGCAGTAGTTAGACGTTTTTATCAGGCTGCGGTTGATAGAGGATTGATCGGTATTAATCCTGCTGCTGGTGTAAAACCACCAAGAGAAAAACGAGATCCAGCAGATAAAATTACTTATTTAGAAAAAGTAGAAGTCGAACAACTTTTTAAAGCTATTCCTAATGATGGAACATTGAAAGCTTCTCGCGATCGCGCTTTAATTGGCATTATGGCTTTAGAAGGGACACGAACAGTAGAATTACATCGCACCAATATTGCCGATCTAGTTAGGCAGGGAAATAATTTAGGTATCAGGGTAGAGGGAAAACGCAGCATTAGAGTCGTACCGCTAACACCAGATCTAGTTAAAATTTTGCTGGAATATCTTTCTCTTAGAGAACAGATGGGAGAAACTCTTAAACCATCTCAACCTTTATTTATCGCAGTGGGAAATCATGCAGGGGGTCAAAGAATATCTCGCCGTGGCATTAGATTCATTGTGGATCATTATCTCCAGCAAGCAGCTTTAAAACATACACCAGGAAGGACTATTTCCGCTCATAGTTTAAGGCATACTGCTGGTACTTTAGCATTAAGAGCAGGTGCAGAATTACGTCAGGTACAAGATTTATTAGGACACGCCGATCCCAGAACAACTTGTATTTACGCTCATGTGGCAGATCGATGGGTGAATAATCCTGCTTTAAAATTGGGAATAGAAATTTAATTCCATTGAGGAATTTTATTGATCGCAAAGTGCAAAGAGAAAAGATGCTGATGCTGCAAGGGCAAATACTGTCCGAATATGATTCCAGATTGTCCAGTTAGTCAGATATTTAATCCATATACTTGCACCTTCAGTACTGTTAGATTCAACATTCGCCAGTGCATCATTTAAAGGTACATTAAATACCATTGTTACACCCAATGTACCGACAAGATAAAACAAGCTGCCGACAAGTAGATAGACAGCATCAGGTTGATGCCACTTTAACAGCGAGGAAATAGCTAAAAAGACACAAATCGCAGCCGTTCCCAAAAATACCAGCATGAACCATAAATTGATCACCTTGATATTAATCGATTGCATAGCAGCAATTCCCTGTGCTGATGGAAGTTGAGCAAGAGCCTTCATAACAAAAGTTGAGAAAGCAAAGAAGATTCCAGCAATTAGTCCACAACCTAATACCGCACAAAATTTCAATGCCAGCATAAAACACCCTAGGGATTACTGTTCAATATTGTGTTAGATCGAGTAAGTAACAAAAATCAAAGTTACGAATTTTATATTATTGATTGTTTGGGTTAAATTCCATAAAAATTAATTCCCAAATATGTCTATCTAAATCTTGTTGAATTACTACCCTAATTTCGGACTCGCGATCCTCAAATTAAAGCGATCGCTCTTATCAAAGTCAAAAAAATACGCTACTGGCTGACATAGCAAATAGCGCATTGAGGTAAGTAAGAGAAAATCTAAATATCCATTGTCATCAAACCTATAAAGGAAGGTTGATTGGCAGTTTGATGGGAGGAATAACTACAGTCGGACGGGGAGGAGTTGGGTGTACTACTTGAGAGGGAACTGCTCCAGGGGGTAGAGTGCCGACTTGATTGGTCACGGTAGATTGAGATATCGAACCTTGTGGGGGAATCATACCTGTAGGAGATGGAGCTAAACCAGTCGCACCTGGAACGGGAAGGCGAGCGGGCGAACTACCAAGGCTGAGATTATTGCCGTTGAGATTGTTGGTCGCGAAAGAATAGTTTTGGTTGGGGATTGGTTTGGGTGGACGGTTGAGAAGTGCGCCTAAAGCAGCACCAGCTAGTTCGACGATTTGAGCCGAAGCTGGTTGGGGAGTAGCGAGGGTAGAAGCACCGACAGTTAGAGCTAGAGCGAAGGTTGCAGTTATTTTTCGATTGAGCTTGTTCATCTTACTTACCTTGAATTGTCGTCGTTAATCTCTTCAATTACTAAGTATGTTGATCGAAATAAAAATATGCACTTCAAGATTGGTAATGAATAAAATAAATGACCTCAACCGCAACGGGTCAAAGTCATAGAGGTCTAGAGTTAAACTTTAAAAGACCTTGGAGGAAGAATGATAATTTAAAAGGGGCATTTCGCCCCCGTGTTCGACTTGAAGGAATGTGATATTTAATGATTAGTTTAGTAAGGATAAGCAGGAATTCCGTAACCGCTTAAGTCAACTTGAGTTTGATTGGCACTGTTGGTTACATTCTGATTAGTCACGTTGCCGATACCAAGAGTAGCACTTTGGTTTTGACCAGCTTGTACGGATTGTTGAATTTGAGGATCGATACCGTATCCACCAGCACCGAATTGAGTTTGAGTTAAGTCGTTAGAAACAGCTTGATTAGTTACGTTACCAATGCCATGGGTTACAGCACTATTTGAACCAGCTTGAACATTACTTTGTGCTTGTTGGGCGAATGCAGCGACAGGAGAAAGAGCTAAAGCGAGAGTGGAGATAATTAAAGCAGCTTTTTTCATTTTTCTAGACCTTTAAAAGAATTTTGTTTGTTTTGGTTGTTTTTTGTCTTCACTCTTTAGTTACGTTGACAATGGTTTTTTTATGCAGACTAATTAGAAATTTTAGAAATTGTAGTTTGATTAAAGAGATCAAGCGATCGCTCTGTATTTTATTAAAGACTTGCAACCCTTGGCTGCTAAAGCTGTATATTCGGTATCGGTGTGGATGTTGGTCATGGTAGAGAGGGCGATCGCTTGGTATCTCTCCCTATCAATATCTGCTTCAGCAACGGATAGAACGAGCAAAACAATTGTTAAAACAAACCAATCGTTCAATGATCGACATTGCCTTAGCTTAGAATGTGGATTTAATAGTCACAGTCATTTGACTAAACAGTTTCGGCAGCTTACAGGCATAACACCAAAAGCTTATCGAGCCGATTAAACAATTAAGTTTTTGTTTTGCAAATTTTTAGATATTTTCTATAAAGCGATCATAAAATTTAAAATTAGAAATCTATAGTAACGAATTAATTTGAAGAGATGGATTCATTTTTTAGTGATATAGATTTAGGATTACCTTAATAATTTTATTTATAAATAAACATTGAATTTTGCATCTCTAATAATTGCGATCGCTTTATTTAAAGACAAGTCAGAAGCGAAAAATGAAAGTTATAATTAGTTCGTATTTTATAGATTTGCTCAAATCATTTAATTGAAACTGATTAGCTAGAGTAATACATTTTAACAGTCTTCTTTCAGTTCAATAATTACTTTATTCAATCTTAATATTTTCACAAAAGAATTATATTGTTTGACAAAATCAGGAGATGTCCAACATTGCTTTTACTTCTTCTAAGTAATAATCAGAACTATATCTATATTCCCCTAAAAAAAAAGATTAAAAGTTAATTAATTTTTTTGATGTAGTTAAAAATTGCATTACTACAATAGCGTTTGGCAATTAGTCTATGGAGAAATAATTTTGAGTATTACGCCACGTGGAATGACAGTTACGGAAGCTTATCGTCTTTATCGTTCGAGCAATCTGCTGGTTAATCGTAGATATCAACGAAAATTAGTATGGACAACAGAAGAAAAAGAAAAATTAATTGGAAGTATTTTGAGAGGATATCCTATTCCTTTATTTTTACTTGCTGAACGTCCCCAAATACATGGAAGCGGTAAATATGAAATTATAGATGGAATGCAGAGGCTTAATGCTATTTTTAGCTTTATAGAAAACTTTTTTTCTTTTGAAAATAAATATTATGATATCAATGAACATTCTTATGCAAAACAACTTGCAGACAAGAATATTTTTAAGCAAATAAGTAAAGATGCTTTATTTCTTTCTCCAGAAGAATGTTCCAAAATTTTAGATTATCAACTTGCAGTTACCATATATCCTGCAATGGAAGAAGAAGATATTACTGAAGTTTTTGGAAGATTTAATTCTGGTGGGAAACAATTAAGTAATCAAGACAAAAGACAAGCAGGTGTTACAACTCCATTTGCAGAGGTAGTCAGGACAATTGCAATGGAATTACGTGGAGATGTCTCACAAAAAATACTTCGCCTTTCCGATATGCCAGAAATAAGTATTGATTTTAGACAATCTAGTCAAGATTATAAGATTAAATCTGATGATACATTTTGGTGTAAACAGGGTATATTGCAGCCTATACAACTGAGAGGGAGCGAAGACGAACAGATGATTGCTGACATTGCAGCATCTATTTTACTAAATAAACCTCTTCCAGTTAATTCTAAACGTTTAGATGAGCTTTATGATAAAGAAAGTAGATATTTTCAAGATGTAGAAAGTAGTTTGGCAGTTTATACATCTCAAAAATTAACTCAGGATATAATTGAAACTTTTTCTATTTTAAGAGAAACAATAGAAGCATATAGTACAGAATCAAAATGTTTAAGGAATCTTGTTAACCCTGAAAGCGAAAATCCTATAAGAAGTGGGTTCTATACAATTTTTATGGCTTTTTTTGACTTAGTTATCAATCAAGGAATGACTCCTACAGAGCCTGAAAAAATTATGAAAGCTCTTTCAGGTTTTCAACAAAGATTAAATTTAAGTCGTAATTATAAAACTATTGAAAATAGAGAGCAAAATATTAATCAAACTAAAGGACTTATCCAAAATTATTTTGCTCGACAAGAACCGCCAATGTTAGGAGAAGGTGTTGAACTTTTATTAAATATAGAAAATTCTTTACGTCGTTCTCGTATAGAAACATCTAGATATGAGTGTAAACAAGGACTTCTCGACTTGTCTAAAAATAGATCGATAAATAATGATTTAATTACACGAATTATAGAAACGATTTGTGGAATAGCAAACTTGGGTACTGATGGCGATGGCTATATTTTTTTTGGGGTAGTAGATAAAAAAAGTGATGCTGATAGAATTCAGGACTTGGATAATATTAATCCTATTGAAATCAATGGACGGTACATTGTAGGAATTGATAGAGAAGCAAAAATTATTGGTAAAAGCATTGAAGATTATGTCAAAATTTTAACTAATGCAATTTTAAATTCTGAATTATCAGACCCATTAAAAACTCAGGTAATGACTAAGTTTGATACCATACTTTATAAGGGACATCATACTCTTATCAGAATTACTATTCCTGTTCAAACTGATGTTTCCTTTGTTGGAGATAAGGCATTTACTAGACAAGATTCTTCTACTGTAGAAGTAAAGGGTAAAGAATTGATTGCTATTTCTAAACTTTTTAATCGATAGACAGTAGACAGTTAGTAAATTAAATAATTTTGAGTTTCTCTCTTGTTAGAAGAGTGATCCCTCTTTTATGACTATAGGGTGATAAAATAATTGAAAATAAAAACCCAATGAAAAATGGTGACACCACGAAGAGAAGCATCATCAACAGTGAGTTTTATCGATCACTATTGTCAAGCCTACCAAGAGCTATTCTCTGATGTGAGAAATTATGAAGCATTCAAATTAATACATTTAGGAATGCTATCAGAAATACCTAGAAAGTCGCTACCAAAGATAGCAAGAGCGGTAGGATTAAAAGATAGTCAAGGATTAAATTATTTTCTATCTGAAGCTCATTGGAATGTAGAAAAAATACGAGAAATTAGATTATGGTTGACTAAATTATTGATTGGAGAAAGAAAAATAACTCTTTGTATTGATGAAACAGGAGATGTCAAGAAAGGAAAAACAACTGATTATGTAGCCAGACAGTATATTGGTAATTTAGGAAAGACAAAAAATGGAATTGTGTCGGTTAATGCTTATGCAGTAGTAGAGGGAATAACATACCCTTTACTTTTTAAAATATTTAAGCCGAACAAATGCCTCAAAGCAGAAGATACATATAAAACCAAACCACAACTAGCTGTAGAAATAATCAAGGAATTACAAAAATGGAACTTTAACATCAAGTTAATATTAGCTGATAGTTTGTATGGAGAAAGTGGAGATGTAATTACAGTTTTGGAGCAATTGAATCTGGAGTATATTGTGGCAATTCGCTCTAACCATAAGGTTTGGATGTTCGGCGATGAGAAAAAAAAATATAATCGATGGCAAGCTTATCAACAAAAATTATCTCGAAAGAAGAGCGAAACTAGATACATTAGAGAAATTATTTTTGGCACAAGAAAACATATTCGTTTCTATCAAATAAGTAAACAAGACGACAAAAACCCTGAACCAAAAGATACTTGGTTTATTATGACGAATAAAAAAGGCAAAATTGCCACCACAATTGCTTCAGAATATAGTTTGAGAAACTGGATTGAATATGCGTTTAAACAAGTCAAAAATGAACTTGGTTGGGCAGATTTTCGAGTTACAGATTATCACGGTATAGAACGCTGGTGGGAATTAATTATGAGTACTTATTTTTTAGTAAGTCTTCAAGCTAATTATTTTCAATTAGAGACGATTGTTCCCGATGCCAATTCTCAAGTCTCTACTCTTAAATCAGTTTCTTCTTTTCCTTTCTCTAATCATCAGGCGTGGGATTCTGGTGCTGGTTGGAAAAGTTCTTTAAATAACTTGCGCTTAATTATTCAACCATTAATCTTTTTCTCTCTTATTCAACCTTGGCTATCCGTATTTCCTAATCAACATCTTCAACTTGGTTTTTCTAAGTTAATCAACATTATGAATCGCTTTCGTGGTTCTCCTTTTCCTCAAAGTCAATTTTTAGAGTATTCGTTCTCTGTTGCTTGCTAATTCAATATTTTTCCCCATAGTCATAAAAGAGGGGTTATATTAAATCCGTTTAATTGCCCATGATATAATCAAGCAGAGAAAATAACCAAATTCAATTGATGCCGAAACGAATTAGAATCGAACCTCATTTAAGTATAGAGGAACTAAAACAACGATATCGTAATTCAAGAGAACCACGAGAGCGAAGTCACTACCAAATTATCTGGTTGTTAGCAGAGGGAAAGACTACAGAACAAGTAGCAGAGATAACTGGCTATAGCCGTAGCTGGATTTACGAACTTGTCTGGGGTTACAATCGCTTGGGGGCAGAAAGCTTGGGGGATAAAAGAAAAGAGAATCAGGGAGCCAAGCCACTATTGGATGAACAACAACAAGCCTTATTATGGCAAGCCCTTCAAGCAACACCAGAGTCAGGAGGATTATGGAGCGGAACCAAAGTAGCAGCTTGGATGAGTGAGTTATTAGGCAAAGAGATCGCACCTCAAAGAGGATGGGATTATCTTCGAGGACTAGAATACGTCCGTCGAAGACCAAGACCTACTCATGTCGAAAGTGATCCCGAAGAGCAACAACGCTGGAAAAAAAACTGGCGCAGACTGCCGCAGCAATTAAACAACAATATCCTGAATCAACGGTAGAAACTTGGGCTGAAGATGAGCATCGAATCGGATTGCAGCCAGTAAATCGAATCATGTGGATAGAAAAGGGTCAGCAACCGATAGCCAAAGTTAATTGGCGATTTCAATGGTTGTGGTTAGCAGGATTTGTACATCCTGGTTCAGGAGAAACTTATTGGTGGATTGTACCCAAGTTGAACACTAAAGTTTTTAGTCTTTTGTTAGAAGATTTTGCTCGGCATTTTGAGATAGGTGAAAAAAAGCGAGTCATTTTAGCGCTCGATCAAGCATCTTTTCATACTACTGAAAAGCTAAAAGTTCCCAAAGGAGTACATTTATTCTGGATGCCTCCCAAATCACCAGAATTACAACCTGCCGAAAGATTATGGCCTCTGACTAATGAAGCAATCGCGAACAAAACTTTTGACACTCTCGACCAATTAGAAGAAATTATGATTCAAAGATGCCGTAGTCTACTTCGACAACCACAATTGATTCAAGGATTGACTAACTATCATTGGTGGCCTGAAGACCTGATTTAATTATGGGTATTCAAACGGATTTGATATGACTAGGAAAGAGCTTAAACATTATCAGGTAAACTCTCTAACTCTTCTGAAATCATCTATTAAAAATATTCATTGCAGTGAGGGTGTAAATGAATAGTAGATGCTAGCAACTCAGATAAAATTTCTACCTTCTGGTTGCTACTCAACTCACTTAATTAAAACTGATTAACTATAGTAATAATATTTTGACGCTCTTCTTTCAGTTCAATAATTACTTTATTTAACATTAATATTGTAACAAAACAATTATATTATTTGACAAAATTAGGAGATGTCCAACATTGCTTTTACTTCTTCTAAGGAATAATCAGGGCTATCTCTGTCTTCCTCTTCGGCTAATCTTAAGTCTCTTAAATTTTCTAAATCTTCTAACATTTCTTGTAATTTCAAAAATTCATCATAGGGAAGTACAGCAAATTCTTTTTTACCATTTTTAGTTATAAATTGGGTATGTAATTCAATCATTTTATTTATATTTAGGTTATTTTAATTATTTATAAGCGTCTTTTCTATGTTTTACTCGATAAATTCTCAAAGTTTCGCCATCAATTTTAAATAAAACTCGATATGTCCCAACTCTTAATCTATATTCTGGAGTAAAATTGGTGAGTTTTTTGATATCCCCTTGTAAATCACTTGCATAGCCACTATTTCGGCTAATATTTTTTCTTTGACATCAGAAGAAAACCCTTTCTTTGATAACTTGGCGTTTAAATTTGAGTTGATATTTCACATCTAAATCGTAGCAAACTCATTAAAAAATTCCCCCTCTCCTACATGAAGAGGGGAAGGGGAAAAGGTTAAACAGGCATACCTAAAATATCTTCAATCTTAGGCATTTCTTCTAAAGGAATTACCCTACCTTCATCTTCAAAACCTGTAATTTGGTCGAAGTTGAGATAACGATATAAATCACTGGCAAAAGGATCGACTTTCTCTTTCACAATTGCCATGTATTCTTCCACTGTCGGAATCTTACCTAACAAGGCACAAACAGCAGCTAATTCTGCCGAACCCAAGTAAACTCTTGCACCTTTACCCATGCGGTTGTTGAAGTTACGGGTAGAAGTAGAGAAGACTGTCGCATTATCTTCTACACGGGCTTGATTGCCCATACATAAGGAACATCCAGGCATTTCAGTACGTGCGCCAGCAGCAGCAAAGATACCATAAACTCCTTCTTCTCGCAGTTGTTTTTCATCCATACGGGTTGGGGGACAAATCCACAAACGAACTTTAACTGTACCCGCACCTTCAAGGATTTTTGCAGCAGCGCGATAATGTCCGATATTGGTCATGCAGGAACCAATAAACACTTCGTCTACTTTATCTCCCGCACATTCTGACATTAACTTGACGTTATCGGGGTCATTGGGTGCAGCAACGATGGGTTCTTTAATTTCGTTGAGGTTAACTTCGATAATATCTGCATATTCTGCATCGGCATCGGCAGACATTAACTGAGGGTTAGCTAACCACTGTTCCATTTTGGCAACACGACGCATCAGGGTACGGGCATCTTGATAACCTCTTGCTACCATATTCTTTAACAAGGCAACATTAGAACGCAGGTATTCTGCTACAGTTTCTTCGCTTAGTTTAATGGTACTTCCAGAACAAGAACGTTCCGCAGTAGCATCGGTAAGTTCAAAAGCTTGTTCTACTTTTAAGTCGGGTAAACCTTCCATTTCCATCACGCGCCCGTTGAAAACATTAATTTTGTTTTCTTTGGCAACGGTAAGTTTACCTTGTTGCATTGCTACCCAAGGAATGGCGTTAACTATATCCCGTAAAGTAACTCCTGGTTGTAATTCTCCTGTGAAACGAATTAATACAGATTCAGGCATATCGAGAGGCATGACTCCTAACGCTGCTGCAAAAGCGACTAAACCAGAACCAGCAGGGAAAGAAATACCGAGGGGAAAACGGGTATGAGAATCGCCACCAGTACCAACGGTGTCGGGTAACAACATCCGATTTAACCAAGAGTGAATGATACCATCCCCAGGGCGTAAAGCAACCCCACCACGAGTAGAGAAGAAATCGGGTAATTCTTTATGGGTTTTGATGTCTACTGGTTTGGGATAAGCTGCGGTATGACAGAAAGTTTGTAGTGTTAAATCTGCACTAAAACCGAGACAAGCTAATTCTTTTAATTCATCTCTGGTCATTGGCCCTGTGGTATCTTGAGAACCAACAGTAGTCATGTGGGGTTCACAGGAAGTATCTGGGCGAACGCCTGGTAAACCGCAAGCTTTGCCGACCATTTTTTGGGCGAGAGTGAAACCTTTTCCTGTATCTTTGGGCATTGAGGGACGAACAAACAGGGTAGAAGGTTCTAAACTTAAAGCATGGCGAGTTTTATCGGTTAATGCCCTACCAATTAATAAAGGAATGCGTCCACCTGCCCGAACTTCATCTAAAATAGTGTCGGGTTTGAGGGTAAAGGTTGAAATAACATCCCCGTTTTCGTTAGTGATTTCTCCTTTGTAAGGGTAAATTGTAATTACATCCCCTGTATTCATCTGGGAAACATCGCACTCTATGGGTAATGCACCAGAATCTTCCGCAGTATTAAAGAAAATGGGTGCGATTTTACCGCCTAAGAGGTAGCCACCAGCTTTTTTATTGGGAATAAAGGGAATATCGCGACCAATATGCCATAAAACCGAGTTAATTGCCGATTTACGGGAAGAACCAGTTCCAACTACATCCCCAACATAAGCTACAGGATGTCCTTTTTCTTTTAGTTTGGCAATGGTTTCTAAACCATCAGGCATCTTCGACTCCAACATTGCCAAGGCATGGAGAGGAATGTCAGGACGAGTGGTAGCATGGGGGGCAGGTGATAAGTCGTCAGTATTGGTTTCTCCTGGTACTTTAAAAACTGTTACAGTAATGCTTTCAGGTAATTTAGGGCGATTAATAAACCATTCACCATTTGCCCAAGAATCAATTACTTGTTTAGCATAGGGATTATTATCTGCTAATTCTAAAACATCATTAAAAGCATCAAAGACTAACAGGGTTTTGCTTAACGCACTAGCAGCTTCAGCAGCAATACTAGGATCTTTGGATTTGAGTAAACTTACTAGAGACTGGACATTATAACCTCCTACCATTGTGCCTAATAAATCTACTGCACCTTGAGAAGAAATAAGAGGACATTTAATTTCACCCTTGGCAACGGCAGTTAAGAAACCAGCTTTGACATAAGCAGCTTCATCTACACCAGGAGGAATTCTATCTTTTAATAAAGATAATAGTTCTTCTTTTTCTGCTGCTGGTGGATTTTTTAATAATTCGCATAGTTGAGAGGTTTGTTCGGCATTGAGGGGAAGAGGCGGTATCCCCATTGCTTCTCTTTCTGCTACGTGTTTGCGATATGCTTCTAACATTTAGTGATTCTCCTAACTCAACACCTATCTTTTTTGATTGCAGAATTTTTATTTTCTCATCGATTTCCCTAAATCTTTGTTCGTAGGGAGTATTTTATGGGAAACACATCCGCAAAAAGCTCACATTAGGACAGTTGCAGTGTCTTTTCTTTTAATGTATCGAGATTTAAACTTTTTTGGTGATGGTTTTTTAAAGATTCGGTGACGAAATTGAGATTGAGATAATGAACTATCAAAGCCATGTAAAAAATTTTAAGTTTAATTATTAAATGAATTTATATAGTTTTTCTACTAAAAAAAAGGAAAGAAAGATTTATTTTTACTAGATTTGGGAAAAATAAATGTATTACAAAATATTTACTTCAGATAAAATTATGGATTTCTTTTTAGTTCCCATTGCTAGTTTATTACAAACAATTATTCAAGAAGCTCATGCAGAAAATAAAAGAAGACATGAGGAAAAAATGGCAGAGATAAATTTAATTGCTAATTCTGAATTGAGAGATTGTTACATACAACAACTTTTATTAGATAAATTTCTTGCTCCCATTGAAGATGCTCAACATAAAATTCAAAATGCAGCTAAACACGCTCAGTACATGGCAGAAGCAGTTAATTACTATTATAGAGATCATAATTTAACTAAGGAACAAGCAAAAGATGTTTGTCAGCAATTTCGTTTTTTAGCAGTCAAAATTGCTCAAGTAGATTCTCTTTATGATTTAAAACTAATTTATGAAGCAATAACTTTATTTGCTCATCGTATGGCAGATTTTCAGCATAGAGAACGAGAATATTCTATAGAACGTGCTATTAGAAAAAAAATTTTAGACCCTTTAGGGACTTGTATTGCCGTAGAAAATAATTTTCAACGAAGAGTATCTTTTATGAGTCAGGGCGCAAATCTGCCTAATCATAAAAACCTACCCTCTGCTTGGTAAAATCTTGTTTAAGTTATTAAATAATTGTCTATTGTAAAAGGTAATTTAATCAAACTTTGGGAACATTAGGCATTAGCGATCGCAAAGTTCAATCTATATTTTCTTCGACTTTTACTTAAAAGACTTGCGTTTAATTAGATACCAACTGAGGTCTATAGTTTGGTTGCTGTAACTTTTAGATCTTCATACTCATGACACTGTAATGTCATATTTACTTATCAAAATGTATATAAAAACAAATTGACAAACAACAATATGCACAAAATGTTTTCTCTAAAAACGATTCTGACAACTTTAATTGGAACGAGTATTGCTAGTAGTTTAATAGGATTACCCGTTCAAGCTAATGAAGATAATCTGATTGATAAAAAGATCGCCACTGAAACAATTTTCAGTCAAAATAATTATGAATTTGGCAATCCTAATTACCAGAGCGAACCCTCAGACAATTTTAAAAATATTATCGGTATAACTGGTTTGGCAATAGGAACTGGCATAATTGGTTGGCATTTAATCAATGCCTACAAGCCTTCTTTAATCGACTCTATACCTACAATAAATAACAATAATACTTCTCTACTCGATCGCATTAGTCCCAAATTGCGTCAGGAACTATTAAGATTAGTACACAATCAACAGACAGCTAACCGTCTCTTATCTGGAACTTTAATTTCTCATCCAGATCGTTCCCCTAATTGGGTAGCAGAAAAAGTCATTTACGATCTTAAACGCGATCGCTAATATGTCAGCATATATATAAATGTACAGAGCTTCTATGGGGTAGAGATTCTTGTCTCTACAGGTAACTGATAACTGGTAACTGAAAAATGGATCGCGCTCAACCAAAACTAGATTTTATTGCGCCAAATTTTAATCCTTTTATTCTTCAACTCGTTCATTTGTCTCTCCTAATTTTGCAAAGATTGCGCGTGCAACCTTGGTTACCAGCAGGAATTAGCCCAATTGAAACAGTTAATGGAGAAACTTTAGTCGATCTTTATCATCAATTTCAGAATGGCAAAATTCGTTTGCTCTTAGCCTTTCGTCATTGTGAAGTAGACGATCCGCTTAGTGGTTTATATTTATTTTCCCGTACAATGCCCGAACTTGCTCGTCAACAAGGTATTCCTCTACAATCTCCGATTCACAGCCATTTTATGTATGACAGAGGTATGACAATATGGGCTGGTAATTGGTTGGGTTGGTTGTTTGCCAGAATGGGAGGTATTCCTGTGCATCGGGGGAAAACTCTAGATTGGCAAGCGATTAAAAAAGCTAGAGAATTATTAGTTAATGGTAGATTTCCTTTAGTTGTTGCTCCTGAAGGTGCTACCAATGGTCATAGTGAAGTTGTTAGTCCCCTCGAACCTGGTGTCGCTCAATTAGCTTTTTGGTGTGTCGAAGATTTGGCAAAAGCTAACCGTGTCGAAGATGTTGTCGTCGTCCCGATTAACATTCAATATCATTATGTTAATCCTCGGTGGTCAAAGCTAGATTGGTTGTTAAATAATCTAGAAGCCGATTGTGGTTTAGCTAAAGAATCAATCGACATTGCAAACACAAAACAACCAGAACAACTTTATTATCAACGTTTACTCAGATTGGGTGAATATCTTCTGGCAGAGATGGAACATTTTTATCGTCACTTTTATCATCGCCACTTCCCAGATTTATCTCAAGGGTCGCTTAGTCGGGAAGAAACTCTTACTGTCAGACTTCAAAATTTACTAAATCTATCTTTACAAGTAGGAGAGGAATATTTTGGTTTGAAGCAAAAAGGAAATATTATCGAACGCTGCCGTCGTTTAGAAGAAGCTGGTTGGAATTATATTTATCGTGAAGAGCCTGCTAAATTAAATAATTTATCTCCTCTCAAACGAGGTTTAGCCGACTGGGTTGCAGCAGAAGCCAGTTTAAGAATGTCACACATGCGTTTAGCAGAAAGTTTTGTGGCAGTGACAGGTACTTATATTCAAGAAAAACCTTGTTTTGAAAGATTTGCCGAAACCAGCCTAATTCTTTTTGATGCGATCGCACGAATCAAAGGCACTAAAAACCCTCGTCGTCCCCGCTTAGGTTGGCGTAAGTCAAGAGTAACCATTGGAGAACCAATTTATGTCAACGAAAAAGCGATCGCATATCAAGAAAATCGACAAGGGGCTAAACAAGCTGTTGCTCAATTAACCCAAGATTTACAGGTTGCTTTAGAAAAGATGATTATTTAAATCACTTCAGTTTAGACCACAATCTTTTTGGCTAAACCGAGTATTTGAAGTACTCGAATTGCCCACCAAGTTACATCAATCTCCCACCAACGTTGTCCTGCCTTTGCTACACGAGGATGAGCGTGATGATTGTTATGCCAACCCTCGCCATAAGTTAAAATAGCTGCCCACCAAAGATTACGAGAATTATCTTCAACTGGAAAATTGCGATATCCATCACGATGACTAGCAGAGTTAATTAACCAGGTACTGTGCCACAGTAATACTGCTCTCAGGAAGATGCCATAAATCACAAAAGACCAGCCACCTAAACCGAACAAGATTAATCCTAAAAGAACCTGTAGTAAAATAAAATTTTTGTTCAACCAACGATAATAAGGATCTCGGTCTAAATCTGGAGCAAACTTTTTATAAGATTCATAGTTAAAAAACTCTTCTCTTGGGTACAATAGCCAAAGCATATGACTCCACCAGAATCCCTTTTTGGCAGAATAAGGGTCTTTCTCTTCATCTTCAGTATAGGCATGATGGATCCGATGACCAGCCACCCAAAAAATTGGACCTCCTTGAACTGCCAACGAACCAATAGTTGCTAAGATATATTCCAACCATT
This sequence comes from Stanieria sp. NIES-3757, assembly GCA_002355455.1. Classification (NCBI taxonomy): domain Bacteria; kingdom Bacillati; phylum Cyanobacteriota; class Cyanophyceae; order Pleurocapsales; family Dermocarpellaceae; genus Stanieria; species Stanieria sp. NIES-3757. The sequence continues at coordinate 649,683 of AP017375.1, read as the reverse complement.
GTGGTACTTGAAAACTTCGATGCGTCAAAAGGCGATGATATCCTAGACAAATTCCAATGCTACCAAATAGCCAATGGAGAAAAATCATCACACCCAAAGCTGACCAAGAAAAGAACCAAGGGGCTAGCAATGCTAAAGCGTGAATTGTAGCGAATAAAGCCACACTTTTCCATGAGAGAACAAGCTGAGACTTCCTCTCAGGAGAAATTGCCGTTTGTGTCATTATCTAATTTTGTCCTTAAAATACTTTAGATTAGTGAATGTAAGCAACTTTTAGCGGATGATGGCGGAATCCCTTACATCTGTAAAGCTTGTCTGTACCTCGTTCCGCTACACTAACCTTTTGTTTGAGGGATTATCTGTAATTTGAAAGAGATATGCAAGTGCTACTTACATTTTGCAGTTTAACAAGTTTTGACTAGCAATGCAAGTAAAACTTACATTTTTTATTTATGTCTGCCCAAAAAAAATCAACTAAAACCCGTCTGATCGAGGCTGCACTGGATTTATTTGCGGAAAGAGGAGTTACTGAGACAACAACTAAGGCAGTTGCCGAACGCGCCCAAGTCAATGAAGTTACTTTATTTCGTCATTTTGGGAATAAACATGGTTTACTTCTAGCCGTTATGGAAGATTCTGCGATGTTTGCTCGATTAGGCAAAGCTTTAGTCGAACAAGCTGGCTCCAAAGAAAGTGTTTCTCATGCTGTAAAAGATTATGCCAAGGGTAGTTTACAGGCTCTTGAACGAGTTCCTGAGTTAGTTCGTTCCTTAGTGGGAGAAGCCGGTCAATATCCAATTGAAAATCGTCTAGCATTAGGACGGGGAGTCGCTCAAGCTAACACTTATATTGCCCAACATTTGGCAAAAGCGATCGAAGGTGAAGGATTACAAAGCCGTTTTCCCCCAGAAAAATTAGCCAGTTTACTCAATGGACTTTTGTTGGGTTATTTCGTAATTAATTCAATTAGTGAAGGAGATCCGCTTTGGGAAGGACAAGATGATTTTTTAGAGAGTTTGATGGAGTTATTTTTGCAGGGTGCGATTTTGTCTCCAACGCCAACACCTGTGAGTACTTTAACCAAAGCTTATTCTGCTCAAATAATTACAGTGATGGATTTACCAGCTAATTTAGTCCATTCAATTTTTCAACGAGCAAAAAAACGAGGAAGACAAGATTATGCTTTGGCTTATGTTTTGTTTGGAGCAGGTTTATCACCTCAAGAAGTGATAGATTTAAAAATTTCTCATCTAATCAGTGAACCGCAGCAATATCTTTTACAGATTAATAGCAATCCTGTAAGACAAGTTCCCCTCAATCAATGGATTATGGGGAAACGTTATGGATTTTCTAAAAATAATCCTTTAACTCAGTGGTTGAAAAGCCGTAAAGATAACCAATTAGCTATGTTTGTCAATCAAGAAGAACAACCTTTGTCTCAGTCAGAATTACGAGCTTTATGGCAAGTATGGACTGAAGGTTTACTTACACCTCAAGGTCAATCTCCAACGATAGAGCAAACTCGTCAGACTTGGTGTATAGAAATGTTAATCAAAGGAATTGAGTTAGAAGATTTGAGTATTTTGAGCGGTATAGAAGTTGAAGATTTACAATCCTATGCACGAAGAGCTAGAGAAAAATTAGCAATCGAACAAGCGCATCTTCTCGACCAAAAACCTTAATCAGTTAATCATATTTTTGTGAGGATTGTTTCATCCACATAGCCAACAAACTTAGAAACAATAACCCCATTATTCCTGCAATTGGATTACCGTCAATTCCCGTGATCCAAGCAGGAACTTGATTAGTATAGGTCAATAAATTGCCGACATTGAGAATATAATATCCCCAAACCAAACCACCATGAATACCAATACAAATTCCTAATCTGTTTCGATGTCCCCATTTTGCCCAAACTAAAGTTAATCCTAAGATCAATAAAGCAGGAAAAGTGATAAAAGTTCTAATTATTTCTGCAATTGGTTTAATAAAATGGGATAAAGCAAAAAATAAAGCATTAATGAAAACAGCTTTGTTTTTAGTATAATCTTGTTCTAATTCTCTTAAAATCCAACCGCGAAAAACTAATTCCTCAGCTAAAGCGATTCCTAAAGCACTAAGCAAACCTTCTAAAACTATTCTTAAAAGAAATTCTGAAGCAGGATTAAACTTTACCCAACCAAAAAGTGCTTCTAAACTAAACAAACCCCAACAAAAACAAAAACCAATCGCCAATCCCTTGAGTAAATTAAAGCCATTAATTTTTGTCCAGACTAAACCATATTTTGTGAGTAAATTTGGTTGCTGATAAACATATTTACCCCAAATCCAAGATAGGATTAAAAACTCAATAAATAATAACCCCATCGTTAGAATCGTAACTAAATTGGGGTTGTTTTTGATCAACAAATAAATTGGTGCTGCTAATGGTAGCCAGATTAGCAACAAAACTAATAAAAAAAAACCTATTCTCAGCGGTGCTGGATAGGAAAAGATTTTACTCAAAGGCGATACTTAAGATGTAACATTTCCAAAGGGCAAAAATTTCAGCGATCGCAATATATTATTCTCTTATTCATCTGGCTCGATTGTACTAGTTAAACCGTGATTACAGAGAGTTTCACAATAAAATTCAGCGTGTTCTAAAGTACAAGTAATTACTAAACCAACCCCATTAGTATGAGCTTCCATCATGATATTAACTGCTTGAGGTTGAGTCATTCCTGCTATGGTTTGCATCAGGGTTTGAACGACATACTCCATGCTATTGAAGTCATCGTTATGAAGTAAAACGCGATAACGAGGTGCTGGTTTGCGTACTGTCGAAGTTGAAGATTTTTTAATAATAGACGTTCCAACAGACACGACTTTTCTCCCTAAAAAATTTTCTAAGCTGTACTAAATTTAATTCACAAAAAATTTCAATCGGTTCAATTTTATATTATTCCGTCCTCAATGAGGACAATTGAACCATTTATCACAGTTACTTAGTAGTATTTGTTTGGTTTGCGATGGGTGACAACTCTTGAGCTGGCTTGAATTTCAGTTCTGAGTAACCTCAAACCAAATAATAATCATTTATCTCCTCAACACAAATAAATAACGACTACTTTTTGTCAGGATAACTCAAGTTTAGTTAAACTGTACAGTAAAAAAGTTAATAATATTTAACATTTTCGCGAGTAATGACTAAAACTGTAGTTATTGAACCACCATCTTTTCCTGGAACTTATTGGCAATGGCGAGGACATTCAATTTATTATGTTCAAGCAGGAGAACAGCAAACAGGCAAACCACCAATCCTTTTGGTACACGGTTTTGGTGCTTCTACCGATCACTGGCGTAAAAATATTGCAGGTTTACAAAAAAATTGGCAAGTTTGGGCAATAGATTTATTAGGTTTTGGGCGCTCGGCGAAACCCAATTTACAGTACAGTGGTAATTTGTGGCGCGATCAACTCCATGATTTTATTACCGAAGTGATTAAACAACCAGCAGTTTTAGCTGGTAATTCTCTGGGTGGTTATGCTTGTTTGTGTGTTGCTGCCCAACGTCCTGAATCAGCAGTGGGTTTAATTTTACTCAATAGTGCCGGGCCATTTTCAGATAGTAATTCCAATCCTAACCCGAATAATCAAGTTTCTTTTCGACAAATGACGGGTAAAATGACTCGCTCTATCCTACTCCAACCTTGGGCTAGTTATTTTCTGTTTCAGTTTGTTCGTCGTAAAAATAAAATTCGCCAAACTCTAGAACAAGTTTATCTCGATCGCAGTGCGGTTACTGACCAACTCGTAGAAGATATTTATCGTCCTTCTTGCGATCCGGGTGCGTTACAAGTCTTTACTTCTGTCTTCAAAAGTCCTCAAGGCGAAAAAGTCGATCAACTACTTCAACAAATGCAATGTCCTTTGTTAATGCTGTGGGGAGAAGGCGATCCTTGGATGAATACTAGAGAAAGAGGCGCAAAATTTCGTCAATATTATCCAAATCTAACTGAATACTACCTCAATGCAGGTCACTGCCCTCACGATGAAATCCCCGAACAAGTAAATAATTTAATAAATTCATGGATTTTATCTGTCAGTGATTAAGATTATTAATTGCTTAGTTCTTAATATTTTGTTACAAATGAAGAGGACTGTCGCTCTATGAGTAGCTTTATGTTTGGTGGGTTTGTTGGCTTTAATAAAGATCGAGGCGGGGATTGGGGAGAAAATCTGCTCAACACCGTAGCTAGTAATACCATCCGCCACTTATTTACTCGTAGCGAGTTAGTAGAGGTTGCGGTTCGCTGTCATCCTTCTAGTAAGTTGTTACAAGGAACGATTGATAGCTTTAAAATGAGTGGTCGTGGCTTGGTAATTCGGCGTGATTTTCGCACCGAAGAGATGTCTTTTGAAACTGATACAGTAGCACTTGACTTTAGTTCAGTATTACAAGGGAAAATCTCACTCAAACAACCAACTCAAGCGATCGCGCAAGTTAAATTAACCGAAACCGATATTAATAAATCATTTAAGGCGGATTTAGTCAGAAAAAGATTAGAAAATCTCGATTTACCTGCTTTAACCGAGATATCAGGTGGCGAACCTGTTTCTTTTACCGATGTAGAAGTACAGTTATTACCCAACAACAGCATCAAATTTTTTGCTAAAGCCTCTTGGAGTGAGCGCAGTGTTCCTGTTAGTTTCCGTTGTACTCTAGAAGTTGCTAGAAGAAGAAAAATTATTTTTGGTAATCTTCAGTTTGACCCAGATCCGATTCCCGAAGAGTTACAGGAATTATCCCAAAAACTTACTACCGCATTAGGAGAAATTCTCAATGAAATGGTAGATTTAGACCGATTTGATTTGGATGGGGTCACAATGCGACTAAATCGCTTAGAAACTGAGGGAAAAAACTTGTTATTTAGCGGTTATGCTCAAATCGAAAGAGTTCCTCAAGTTGGCTAAAGCTAAAAGTCGCAGCAGGCTGCGACTGGCGTTCCACCAGTTACATAACTTAGCAACTTTTAATTAAAAATAAATTTTGTTACAATTTCTTTGCTCAATTATCGTAGGAGTAAAATACCTTGCCCCATACAATTGTTACCGAAACTTGTGAAGGCGTAGCTGATTGTGTCGATGCTTGCCCCGTTGCTTGTATTCATCCAGGACCAGGAAAAAACGTCAAAGGTACAGAATGGTATTGGATCGATTTTGCCACTTGTATTGATTGTGGGATCTGTTTACAAGTATGTCCTGTCGAAGGTGCGATCGTAGCTGAAGAAAGACCTGATTTACAACAAACACCTCAGTAATAAAAAATTAATCTTAAAGATTTTTGATTAAATTGTTTTAGTGAGATCCCGAAGTGCCAGCCTTTGCCTGCTCACTTAATTCTAGAATTTCATCGTATTCAAAATTGTTAACTAACCGAGTTAGTCTATCAGCCAAAGCAGAATTATGGTGAGAAATTTGTTCGATCAACTGGAGAATTAATTCTCCATCAACTTCGATCGCAGCCTGATGAAGTCTATCAATCCACTCAACAGGCAGATTTTGAATAGATGTAGCACATAATTCTTCTTGTGGTTGGGTAACTGCACCTCTAAATCTGGGAACAGATAATACAGTTGGTAAAGAGCTATCGTCAGTGAGTAAGACTGGCAAATAAAATTTTAAAATTGTTCCTTGACCCACAACACTACTAACAGAAAGATCTCCTCCCAATAAACGAATAAATTGCTTACTAATTGCTAATCCTAATCCTGTACCCTCATGCTTTTTAGGAGCTTTTTTTGCCTGAGCAAAAGCATCAAAAATTAATTCAAATTCAGAAGCAGCAATACCACAACCAGTATCTTCAACTTCAAAAGTAAGAGTCATTTGTGGTTGGTCAATCGTGTTTAATTGGGTTTTAGAATTACAACTCAAAGATGATACTCTTAATGCGATCGCTCCTACTTGAGTAAATTTGAGAGCGTTACTGAGGAGATTAATTAAAACTTGACGCAATTTCTGTTGGTCAGTTTGGATAAATTGAGGAATATTAGCATCATATTCAAAAGAAAGCTCTAAGTTTTTAGCATCTGCTCTTGGTTTAAACATTATTTCCAAATCATTCAGCATTTTGTCGAGATCGAAGCTTTCTATTTGAAGAGTAACTCGCCCTGCTTGTAGCCTAGACATTTCCAAGACATCATTGATCAAAGTTAATAAATGTTCTCCGCTATTATTAATAATCTCCAAATTTTGTAGCTGTTTCGGATTAAGCGAGGAATCTTGTAATAATAATTGAGTAAAACCAAGGATAGCATTGAGAGGAGTTCGTAATTCATGGCTCATATTCGCCAAAAATTCACTTTTTGCCTGATTAGCAGCATCAGCAGCTTGTTTAGCTTGAAGTAACGCTGCGGTTCTTTGCTCTACTCTTAATTCTAAATCTTGATTAGTTCGGTCTAAATCCACAAAAGCAGCTTTTAACCGATGAGTCATTTCATTAAAAGATTCAGCTAGAACTTCTAATTCCTTAATTCCCTTGACCCTAACAATTGGATATAAATCAGTAGCTGTATTTCTTAAGCGCGTACTTTGAGCGATAATTTGACTTGCCTGACTCAAACGCAAAATAGGTTGAGCAAGAACACGAGAAGTTAAAATACCGACCAGACTGGCTAAAACCAAAGCCAGCAAACACAACCAAATGGTCATGCGACCGTTGGCATTAATCCCTTGCATAAAATCTGCTTCTGGGACGACAACCACAATCAGCCAATCTAAACCTAATTGATCCTGATAGGGTAATACCTGTACTAATTGTTTTTTACCATCGAGTAAAAAATCTACTTGTTCTGTCTGGTCGATTCGATTAAGATTCTGAAAATTTTTGGTTAAATATCGAGCAGTATTTTTAATGACAGGGTTACCACTATCCGTAGCTTTAATACTTTGCTCTCTTAGATTAATCCCAGTGTGAATAAAAGGTTCTTCATTGGTAGAAGTAGCGATCAAAAAACCGTCTCTATCGACAATAAAAATTTCGCCGTGAGGACTAATTTCAATTTGTCTCAATACATCGCTAATTAAACCAAGAACTAAATCGACACCAACTACTCCTTGAAAATTACCTTGTCTGTCATATAAAGGTCCCGAAGCGGTAATTCCTAACTCACCACCAGTAAAAGTATAAACCTCACTCCAATTACGGCGATTGGTATGAATAGTTTTGAGATACCAAGGTCTAATACGAGGGTCATAGCGATCGCTTTCAATTAACTTGCTTCTTTTTCCTTGAGCATCTAATAAATATGCTTGACGTTGAGGTATTACTTCTACAGGTTTAGCAATGAATGAACCATCAGTTTCTTTTTTAACATAAGCAAATTTTCCTTGCTCATTACCTAAATAAATTGCATATACCGAGTTAAACATCTGAATTTGTCGCCAAAGATGTTCTTCTAAAGCAGGAAATTTTGTAAAAGATAGTTGTTCTAATTTGAGTGCTTGTTGATTGAATTGAACAATTAATTGGGGTTTTTCTAAATAATTTTGTAGTTGTTGCTCAACACTAACAATTACTTTTTCACGTAATTGAGTGGCAACTTGGTTAACTGTCTGTTGTCCATTACGAAAGGAGAAATAGCCTACTAATCCAACTATGACAAAGATTTGTAGCAAAAAAGGAATAGTAAGAACGTTTTGTAGAGAAACTTGACTAAAAATTGCAGATTTTCTCCGCCTTGGCAGCTTGGCTGACATAGTTTGCTAGTTAAAACTTGAAATTAGGCTATTACCTGAAAACTTGATCAAGATCGAGAATTAGTTTAGTAAAATTTAGAAACAGTTCAATTAAGATTGTCGCATAGGACTATTGGTTGACTTGAATAATTTAGTTACTTCTATGATTTCAGTTTAATACTTTTTACTTTACTTCCCTATTTCTTCCCGATTGCTCAAAAATTCAAAACAAATTATTAAGAGATAGACACTATAAAATATAAAAAAATAATGCAACTAGTTGAACTTTTAATAAAAATTCAGCTAACAGCTAGTAGCTAAAAAACAAAAAATTATTTAATCAAATTAAATATCTCGATCAATTACCTATTTCATAAAAAAATTAGGTTGAATTAAAATCACCTTAATCCAACCTTGAAAAACAATTTTTAATCTTAAAATAGTAAATCTGACAAAAACTAAAATACTTATCAATCTTATTGATTAATCACTATTCAGCATTTTGCCGATACCAATCAATTGTATTTTTTAATCCTTGTCTAAATTCTGTTTGAGCTATAAAACCAAATTTTTGTTTCGCTCTAGTAGTATCCAAACAGCGACGAGGTTGACCATTAGGTTTATCTGTTTCCCAAATAATTTCTCCATCAAATTCCATTAATTCACAGATTAATTCAACTAAATCTTTAATAGAAATTTCATAGTTAGTTCCCAAATTAACTGGTTCAGACTCGTTATAGTTTTGAGTCGCCATAACGATTCCTAATGCTGCATCTGTAGAATACAAAAACTCACGAGTAGGACTACCATCACCCCAGACAGGTAGCTGCTTGTCTCCTCTTTGTTGCGCTTCGTAAACCTTACGAATTAAAGCGGGAATGACATGGGAACTACGGGGGTCAAAATTATCTTCAGGGCCATACAAATTTACTGGTAAAAGATAAATCCCATTAAAGCCGTACTGCTGACGATAAGATTGTAATTGTACCAGTAGAGCTTTTTTAGCAATTCCGTAGGGAGCATTAGTTTCTTCGGGATAACCATTCCAAAGATCGTCCTCATGAAAAGGAACGGGGGTAAATTTGGGATAGGCGCAAATAGTTCCCACGCAAACAAACTTTTTCACCCCTGCTTGGTAGGCAGAATGAATTAACTGCGTTCCCATCATCAGGTTATCGTAGAATAATTCGGCTGGTTTTTCTCGATTTAAACCAATTCCCCCTACATGAGCAGCTAAATGAATAATAATATCTTGGTGTTCGGCTGCTCGTTTACAATTATCAAGGTCACGGAGGTCACAATCACGCGATCGCGTTATAGTAATTTTATCAGGATTTGCTCCAGCTACTATCAATTGGTTGATGACCTGCTTGCCCAAAAAGCCTGCACCACCAGTAACCAAAATTCTTTGCTCGCTCAAACTTAGCATTATTTTCCCAATCTTTGGTGAATTACTTATGAGTAATCATACATTTAATTAACTTAATCTACAGTTACGGCAAGACCTTGACGAATTGAAGCATTATCAGTTTCGCCTTTACTACCACTAGGAGTAGGAAGACCTAAAGCAGCTAAATCTGCGTCTACCATTAATTTAACCAAACCTTCAAAAGTTACTGAGGGTTGCCAACCCAATTTTTGCTTGGCTTTAGCAGGATCGCCAATGAGTAAATCTACTTCGGCTGGACGTAAATAACGAGGGTCAAAAGCCACATAATCTTGCCAATTTAAATTGACATAACTAAAAGCAATATCTAAAAACTCTCGAATCGAATGAGTTTCTCCTGTTGCTACTACATAATCATCCGCTTCTTGCTGTTGCAGCATCAGCCACATTGCTTGAACATAATCTTTAGCATAGCCCCAATCTCTTTTAGAATCTAAATTACCTAAATAGAGTTTCTTTTGTGTACCAGCCACAATTCTCGCTAAAGCACGAGTAATTTTTCTAGTGACAAAAGTTTCTCCTCGACGAGGGGATTCATGATTAAATAAAATACCGTTACAAGCAAACAAAGAATAAGATTCGCGATAGTTCACTGTTTGCCAATGAGCATATACCTTCGCACAGGCATAAGGGCTGCGAGGATAAAAAGGTGTAGTCTCTTTTTGAGGAACTTCTACCACTTTACCAAACATTTCCGAAGAGCCTGCTTGATAAAATCTAACTTCAATTCCAGTTCTTCTCTGATAATCCCGAATGGCTTCTAAAATTCTCAGCGTTCCCATCCCTACTGAATCGACTGTATATTCAGGCGAATCAAAACTAACCCGAACATGGGATTGCGCTCCTAAATTATAAATTTCGACTGGCTTAACTTCTTCTAAAATACGTCTTAAAGTTGTACCATCAGTTAAGTCGCCATAATGCAAAAATAATCTTGCTTCTGGACTGTGAGGATCGACATAAATATGATCGATTCTATCTGTATTAAAAGTAGAGGTTCTGCGGATAATGCCGTGTACTTCGTAGCCCTTTGCTAATAAAAACTCGCTCAAATAAGAACCATCTTGACCTGTAATACCTGTAATTAGGGCGCGTTTGGGTTCACTCATGCTAGATTTCCAAATGATGTAATTAAATTCCGGGTTACTGACTGCTGCTGATTTACAGTCAAGAGACTGGTTGATTGTTTTTACTAAATTAACCTAAAAATCTACCGATTACCTCTAAGAAATTATAATCTTAATCCTAATTATCGGTAGATTTATAAATCAATTTGCCGAACTTAGTAAGCACCATTATTACGAGGAAAAATAACGATACCAATAGTTTTAATCACAATCCATATATCTAGCAACCAATTATGGCTAGTTGCATAGTACACATCTATGTGAACTCTTTTTGGATAAGGAATATCATTTCTTCCCGATACCTGCCACAATCCTGTGATTCCTGGTTTGATTGTCAATACGGTATTAATTTTATGACCGTATTTATACAGTTCTTCTGGTACTAAAGGTCGGGGTCCCACCACACTCATATCACCAATCAGAACGTTCCAAAACTGAGGAAATTCATCGAGACTGGTAAGACGAAGGAATTTGCCAATTAGCGTTATTCTGGGGTCTTGTTTTAATTTAAAACTATCTTCAAATTCATCTCGCATTTGAGGTGAATCTGCCATGATCATTTCTAGCATTTCGTCCGCATTATTCACCATGGTTCTAAATTTGATACAACTGAAAGATTTGAAATCTTTACCAATTCTTTTTTGGACGTAAAAAATTGGTCCTGGTGAACTAATCGCAATTAAAGCTGCTAAAACAAGATAAATCGGGGAAAAGAAAATTAATACAAATAACGAAAAACAAATATCAAACAAACGTTTAGTAAAATTTCCGTCTAAAGCTATTAAAGACAGGGTTTTTGGTTGTTTTAAGTTAATGAAAGAGTTTAAACCTCTTTTGAAAAACCCTTGTACAAGCTTGACGGAGATGGGTTGGCTGTTAACAGTCATCTCACTCCTTACACATCACATCACACCACACAGTCCCAATCATAAATCCAGAAAGCCAAAAATATGGAACATCTGGTGACAGAATCTAATTAGAATCTAATTATATTTTGTCAGTTTCAAAACTGAAATTCCCGACAGCAGTTGTCGACAAACTCCAGATAGGACTTTTTAAAGATTTTCGGGTTAAATTTGTCTGCTTGCAAGCGACAATTTTCTGGATCAATTTGACTTTGTAATTTTTCAAAAGTTTCAACAGCATCCACTATAGCTTCTGGTGTTTGTTTTCTAAAGAATAAACCAGTTCCTGATTGTGGGTTGTGACGAATATCTTTGACAGTTTCTAAGGCACCACCTCCTCCGTAGGCAATGACTGGCGTACCACAAGCTTGCGCCTCAACTAAAGCAATTCCAAAATCTTCACAAGCAGCATAAACAAAGGCTTTGGCTTTTGCCATGTATTCTGTTACTACTTGAATAGGCTGAAAACCTAAAACGGTGATATTCGGCTTTGCTAATTGGCAAATTTGTGTCAGTTGAGAACCTTCACCAATAATAACTAAAGGTTTTTGCAGTTGATTAAATGCTTTAACAATAATCAGTATCTGTTTATAGCTAACGAGACGGGATACAGTAAGATAAAAATCTTCTTTGTCGAATTGAACTGCAAAGCGATCGCTCTCGACTGGAGGATAAATCACTTTTGCTTGTCGACGATAACAACGCCAAATTCGACGAGCAGTATGATTGGAATTAGCAATAAAATAATCGACTCGGTTGGCAGACACAACATCCCATTGGCGGAGTTGATGTAAGATATACCGAGTCAAAATTCCTGGAATTCCTTTTCCTGCTTTACTTTCGTTGAGATAATCAAAAGTTAAATCCCAAGCATAGCGCATTGGAGTATGACAGTAACAAATATGTAATTGATTGGGACTGGTTAAAACTCCTTTAGCTACTGCATGAGAGGAGGATAAAATTACATCATATTTTTTTAAATCTAATTGCTCGATCGCTAGTGGTAATAAAGGCAAGTATTTTTGTACCCCATTCCGAGCTAAGGGAAAATTTTGCAGAAAAGTTGTGCCGATAGATCTTTTATATAGGTAGCTCTGGGGATTAACTGATTCAAAATCAATTAAAGCGTAAAGGTCAGCGTCAATATATTTAAGTATTTCTTTGACTACTAACTCTGACCCTCCTGTTGCTTTGGGGGTTAACCATTCATGAATTAGAGCATATTTTAATTCCACAGTTGGTTTAGGACATATTACCTTTTTCAATTAAAAATATAGCTGGTTTATAACTTGGTTTAATCCAATTAAACTTAGCTAAAGCTAAATCTAAAATATCATATATTTTAAATAAGTAATTATGTTAGTCAAAAAAAAATTGGCTAACCAAATAACCCAAATAACCCAAATTAATTGGGTAGTATAATTGTCGATTTTGTAAATTTATTTTTAAGCTAATTTAATTTTTATTTAGTCACTGGTTTTTGATTGCCAGTTTCAGCATTTTAAGCTAATCATGAAGAAAATTTTTAACCAAATATTACTTTTTAAAGTAATTAAGTTAATATATATCTGGAAAATTTAAATCATAAGTTTAAAGCCTAGTTTAAACTTATGGTTCATTAAATTAGAAAGACTTGCTTGAGCGATTAATTAAGCAAAATCTCTAAATTAAAATAAGTGTTATTGATTTAATTAAAGTTCATTTTTTAACTTAAGTTACTACAATAAATTTTTAAGTTAATTTTTTTTAGTAATCAATTGCCATTGGTTGCTTGCTCCTAAAACTTGTCGAGGTTCTAAATGAAGTTGTTCGCTTAAAGAAGGTTCAATCAGAAAATAAATAGGTTGTTTGTGTTGCCAATGATTGGTTAATTCTTCATGATTTATTGGAACAATAACGCGATCGCTATAAAAGTTCAGTGAAGGACGATAATAAGAATAAGAAGTATAAATAATTTGTTGCGGTGGGGTTGCTTGTTTGAGCATAGCTGCTACTGGTTTAACTGGATAAGCCTCGGCTAGTTCCCAAACCCAATGAGAACCACTAAAAAACAATAAAAAAGCAACGTATAAACCAATAAAAAGCGTTACGATAAATTGTCGAGATTGCCTGAGCAGCATTACTGTAGCGATCGTTAAAGTCACAGCCATTATTCCTAAGACTAATAGTAAATTGAAGTCTGGAGTAGGGCTAAGCAAACCAAACCAAATACTGGCAACATAACAAGCTAAACTCAAAATAATAAAGATTATTCTCCAAATAACAGGATATTTTTTGCCAGAATGCCAAATTTTAGTTAAATTAGCTCCTGTTAATAATGATAAAGCTGGATAAATTGGGAAAACATACCAAGGTAGTTTAGTCGCCATCAGGGAAATTGTCACTAAATAAACCCCACTCCAAACCAGAGTTAGCTTTGCCCAACTTGAGGAACGATTAGTAAACGCGCTTAACACACCCCCAGGTAAAAACAGCAGCCATGGGAAAGTATATTTAAGAATTTCTAGCAAATAATACCAAGGTGAACCTTCGCGGTCATTTACTGATGACCAAATACGACTAAAAGTTTGATCGCCTAAACTTATACCCAGAAATTCCGACCCATAACGCGAATATTGTAAGCCGTACCACAATAAAACTGGAATTATTCCTAAAATAATTGCTTGCCAAAACCATCGGTTTTTCAGTAGCCTCGGACAATCCCAAGCTATAAATAATACAGCGATCGCGCCTAGCAACAAGCCGAGCATGATTCCTTTAGTTAGGCAGATTAAACCTAATCCCAACCCTACGCCTAGTAAATTGCGGAGATGGCGACGGGAACGTAAGAGAAACCAAATAGTCAGGTTTAAAAAACAAACAATTGCTCCATCTAGCATCGCTAGTCTGCCATGGCGAGCTACTGGTAGTAAAGTTAGATAAACTAAAGTGGAAAAAATGACGGCTTTGGACTCTGTAAAAATTTCTTTGCCAATTCCATAAAGCAGAGGAACGGATAAAGCCGATAACATGGCAGGGAAGATTCTCGTGCTAAATTCGTTGACTCCAAACCAACTATAAGCACAAGCAATCAACCAATGAACTAGGGGAGGTTTATTCCAATAGGGTTGACCTCCATTAATGGTTGGGTAAAGCCAGTTGTTTCCATTGTCAAAAGAACGCCAAATTTCACGCGCCACACTAGCAACAATACCTTCATCCCAATCTCTGAGAGTAGTTTCTCCCAAGTTCAATCCAAATAAGATCGAGGCTGCAAGACAGATACTGCTTAACCCCAACCATTCCCTAGATTTATGATTCAACTTGAGCCAAAACCATCGCGATAAGTTGGGGAAATGAGATGATTTAGACTTCACTATCGTCTGAATAAGAACCAACTGCACTAGGATCAGTATCTCGTTTTGAGCCTAATAACTCTAAATTAGTTACTCGAATTACTGGTCGAGAACGAGTTGCTCCCGTATTGCGATCGCTCCAAGTATCGATCTTTAAAGTTCCTTGAATTCCAATTAATTTACCTTTACGTACGTAGTTATAGGCAATTTCTGCGGTTTTCCCCCAAATTTCTAAGTTAAACCAGTCAGGAGTTTCGTTATTACGGCTACGGCGATTAACCGCCAAAGGTAATTTACATAAAGCTCCTCCTTCGGGAAAATAACGAATTTCTGGATCGGCTCCAGCATGACCAACTAAATTGACGAGATTAAGCCCCATAAATCACCTTTATAGTACTAAAATACTAAAATAGTAAATTTTAGTGTAACAAATTATAGTAAGCTTCTGTAGTTATTAAAGATTATTAGTTATCAATTTTAGTTAAATAAATATTTATTGATTTCCTAACAAATTAAGGTTTCTTAAAATAAATTTGAAGATCCGAGTAAAAATACAGAATAGCAATATTACTATATTGATAGTTGAAGATACTCTTGCTTAGACGATAAAAGTGTAACTTTAATTATAGTGGGTAGTCGGTCGAGATCAACTAGATAGTCGTTCGGCTGGCATTCTTCGTTAAGTAACAGAGTACGGATGACTAATTTAATAAAAAATACTTAAATTAATTTATTTAATTAACGTTAGTGCGACCTTATAAAATTAACAAAATTGATTTAAATAATGATTATCCCTGTCCTTGTCGGCGACGTGGTCGTTTAAAACCGATTACTTTGACTGAGGCTTTAGGTTGCGATCGCTGCCAACAAATCTTTGTGGTTAAAGAAAATGGTCAGGTTATTGAGCAATTATCGTCTATCTATCATAAACGGGCTTGGCGATGGACTGGTCATCGTTGGACAAATGTTTATTCTTCTTGGGCGCAAAGCTCTCTTTCCACAGCTTTAGTCGTGATGATGAGCTTGCCAATTTTGGTCATCGTTTTACTGCCGTTGATTTTGCGATTATCCTCAACTCAAAGTATTATTTTTTGGGCAATAGTTCTCTCACTTTTGACTATTGTTAGTGCGCTAATGCTTTGGATAGCTTATCGACGTTAATTATTTTACGCTCAAAAACCATAAAGCAATGGATAGTTCCTTAAACCTGACTTCAACAACAGTTAAACTTGCTCATCAAGCTTCTCGACAATTAGCTGTTGCTGGTGGATTAGCTCGTCGACAAGGTGTAATGGCTATGGCTCAAGGATTACAAGCAAATTTTGACGACATTCTCGAAGCCAACACGTTGGATCTGGAAATGAGTCGGGAAATGGCAGTACCAGAATTGATACTTGACTGGTTAAAGCTTACTCCAGAAAGATTAGAAATAACTGTCAATACTTTAAAGCAGTTGGCAAGAATTGCCGATCCTACCAGAAGAGTAATCAATGCGTCTTATCAATTAGAACCTGCTCAAACCTATTGTCAATTAATGCCTTTAGGCACGATCGCTTTAATTTATGAAGCTTTTCCCGAATTAGGTGCGATCGCAGCAGGAATGTGTATCAAAACTGGCAATAGTTTGATTTTGAGGGGTTGTAGCGCGGCTAGTCATTGCAATATAGTGATCGGCAAAATTCTGCAAAATGCTCTAGAATCAGCCCAGTTACCTCCAGAGTGCTTAGGAATTATTTCTTCCGATCAAGGAGGATCAATTCAAGAATTGGTAACTCAAGACCAATATCTCAATTTAATTGTGCCTTATGGTCGTCCTAGTTTGATTCAGCAAGTTACCGAACAAGCAACTGCGCCTGTCTTAAAGACAGCAATGGGCAATTGTTATTTATATTGGTCAGCTAGTGGCGATTTGGAATTAGTCCGTCATTTGATTACTGATAGTCATAGTAGCGAACCAGATCCAGTGAATGCGATCGAAAAAGTGATTATCCATAGTCAAAAAAAGTTGTCTTCTGTTTTATCTCTGTTTAGTAGCCTTCAAGAACAAGGTTTTCAATTGAGAGGAGACGCTAATTTAATCACAGAATTTCCTGAATATTTAAAACCAGCACGTGATACTGAGTGGGGACAAGCTTATTTAACCAAAACAGTAACCTTTCGCTACGCTAATAATCTAACTGAAGCGATCGCTTTGATTAATCGTTATAGTAGTGGTCATGCAGATTGTTTAGTGACAGAATCTTACGAAGAAAGTCGTCAATTTATTCAGGAAGTAGATAGTTCATTGGTGTATGTAAATGCTTCTCCCAGATTTTCTCGTAATCCTAACCAAGGAGAAAACATTTTCTTCGGGATGTCTAATCAAAAAGGATATCGGCAAGGCTTGATTGGGTTAGAAACTTTTACTACTTTGAAACAGATTGTTCAAGGTTAAGCAATGTTATTTCTTAAACCACACAGTCCAGCATAACCAATCGCGATCGCATCAACACTATCATCAATCGGCAAATTTTCTAAACCAAATAGGATTTTTACCATTTCTGCTACTTCCTTTTTATCTGCTTTGCCGTTACCGAGATGACATTTCCAACTAGACTGATGTAGATAGATGGGTACAATGTGGGTTTCGCGATAGCAAACTAAATTAATAATGCCAAAAGCTTGAAGTACTCCTCCTGCTGCTTTAATACTTCGACCAAAAAAAGGCATTTCGATCGCAATATGTTGAAGTTGAAATTCTCGAACCAACTCAACCATATCTTGTTCAATTTCTAATAATCTTTCTGGGGTAGTTAGTTGTTTATTGGTTTCAATCGTTCCATAATCTATCAACTGAGGAGTTCCTATCCCAATTTCTTTTAAAACAGCCCAACCTACAATTGCTAAACCAGGGTCTATTCCTAACCAAGTTTGGTTCATTCTTCAAATTTTTTGGCTAATTAAATTAAGTTGTAACTGATAATTCAGGCAAAAAAAAAGTTCTTTTGCTCCCTAAATTTTTTTATTTTAATGTTTCAATCTGACTAATTTTGTCTTGCAAACGTGCGATCGCTTGATTGGGAGCGACACTGTGATTGAGTTGGGCAACTAAATCAACGCGACGATAAAGATTAGCCGAAAAATATCATAAATTTGATTGAATAATCCATTAATTGAGATGCAGCCAAGGAAGCTGACCAAACTTTAATAGCAAAGTTACAATCAAAACACCCAGATCGCCACAAACTTGAAAAAATTTAAGATTTTGAGTTACTAACAAAAAATGCTGGCATGATCTCACCTCTAGATGCGAAAATAAGAGGCTACATGAATTGCTTGCGATCTCGATGAGTGTTAACAAAATTACCCGCGCCCAACGCCTTAATGCCTTACCTCCTTACGTTTTTGCTCGTTTAGATGAACTAAAAGCCCGTGCCAGAGAACAAGGTATTGACCTGATAGACTTAGGAATGGGTAATCCTGATGGTGCTGCACCCCAACCAGTAATTGATGCAGCCATAGCAGCTTTATCTCAGCCTCAAAATCATGGTTATCCACCTTTTGAAGGTACTGGTAGTTTTCGTAGTGCGATTACTACTTGGTATAAACGGTGTTATGATGTTGACCTCGATCCTGATAGTGAGGCTTTGCCTTTAATTGGTTCCAAAGAAGGCTTAACTCATCTTGCCTTAGCCTATATTAATCCTGGGGATCTGGTTCTTGTACCGAGTCCTTCTTATCCACCTCATTTTCGTGGACCATTAATTGCAGGAGGAGAAATTTATCCTCTAATGTTGAATGCCAAACAAAATTGGTTGATCGATTTAGCAGCAATTCCTGAAGAAGTGGCACAGAAAGCCAAGATTTTATATTTTAATTATCCCAATAATCCCACCACTGCTACGGCTCCGAGAGAATTTTTTGAAGAAGTAGTTGCCTTTGCTCGTCGTTACGAAATTATGCTGGTTCACGATTTATGTTATGCTGAACTGGCTTTTGATGGTTATCAACCCACCAGTTTATTAGAAATTCCAGGGGCGAAAGAAATTGGGGTAGAGTTTCATACTCTTTCTAAAACCTATAATATGGCTGGTTGGCGAGTTGGATTTGTAGTTGGTAATTCTGATATTATTCAAGGTTTACGGACGCTGAAAACTAATTTGGATTATGGCATTTTTGCAGCGATTCAAAAGGCAGCCGAAACCGCACTCCAACTACCAGATAAATATATCACCGAAGTACAAGACCGTTATCGTCAGCGCAGAGACTTTTTAATTAAAGGTTTAGGCGAATTAGGTTGGGAGATTCCACCCTCCAAAGCAACCATGTATTTATGGATTCCTACTCCAGTAGGCATGAATTCTACAGATTTTGCTTTAAATGTCTTACAAAATACAGGTGTAGTTTTAACTCCTGGTAATGCTTTTGGTAGTGCAGGAGAAGGCTATGTCAGAATTAGTTTGATTGCCGATTGTGATCGCTTGGGTGAGGCTTTACGTCGTTTTAAACAAGCTGGGATTACCTATAATTCTGGAGCATTAACTGGGGAACGCCAGTCCGTGCCGTCTCCGCCGTTGAACGGCGGAGTACCTGCGACTTCTTAATTAACTATTTTATTTAAGAATTTTAAGTAACACAAAATTAAAACAGCTAGAAGTTAAATTCAGATTGTTTGCAATACCTAATATAATCACTCTCAGTGCCAAACTAAAGAGGAAGCCAAAAAGAGAGAAATGCGAATTTTATTTGTAGCAGCAGAAGCAGCACCTATTGCTAAAGTAGGTGGTATGGGGGATGTAGTTGGTTCTTTACCAAAGGTATTAAAGCAATTAGGACACGATGTTCGGATCTTTTTGCCTTATTATGGCTTCTTGGCAGACAAAATTGAAATTCCCAAAGAGCCTGTTTGGTGGGGATTTGCCATGTTTCAGACTTTCGCTGTCTATGAAACAGTTTTACCTGGAACCGATGTTCCTTTATATTTGTTTGGTCATCCTGCTTTCGATCCTCGTCATATTTATGGCGGAGAAGATGAATTTTGGCGATTTACTTTCTTTTCTAACGGTGCAGCCGAATTTGCTTGGAATTATTGGAAACCTGAAATAATTCATTGTCACGACTGGCATACGGGGATGCTTTCTGTCTGGATGCATCAGTCTCCCGATATTAGTACTGTGTTCACCATTCATAACTTAGCTTATCAAGGTCCTTGGCGCGGTTATTTAGAAAAGGTTACTTGGTGTCCTTGGTATATGCAGGGGCATAATGTGATGGCAGCAGCAGTACAATACGCGAACAAGGTTACCACCGTTTCTCCTACCTATGCCCAACAAATTCAAACACCTGAATATGGAGAAAAAATTGAGGGCTTACTTTCTTTTGTCAGTGGTAATTTAAAAGGTATTGTCAACGGAATTGATACAGATAGTTATAATCCTGCTACAGATAAATATATTCATCAAAATTTTGCCATCGACACCATTGAAAAACGTGTTCTTAATAAAATTGCTTTACAGGAAGAATTAGGTTTAGAAGTTAATCGTAAAACACTGTTGATGGGCATTGTCTCCCGTCTGGTAGAACAAAAAGGGATCGATTTACTACTACAAATTCTTGATCGTTTTATTGCTTATAATGATGCTCAATTAGTAGTTTTGGGTACAGGCGATCGCTTTTATGAAACCCAGCTTTGGCAATTAGCTTCTCGTTATTCTGGTCGTCTCTCAGTCCAGCTACTTTATAATGATGCTTTAGCACGCAGGATTTACAGTGGTTGCGATGTCTTTTTGATGCCTTCTAAATTTGAACCCTGCGGAATTAGTCAAATGCTGGCTATGCGTTATGGTTGTATTCCGATTGTAAGACGGACTGGTGGTTTAGTAGATACGGTTTTTCATCACGATCCCAATAATAATGCTGGTACTGGTTATTGTTTTGACCGTTACGAACCTTTAGATCTTTATACCTGTATGGTAAGGGCTGGGGAAGGTTTCCGTTATCAAGATAAATGGCAAGAATTGCAAAAACGAGCAATGAGTCAAAATTTCAGTTGGGTCAAATCTGCTCTTGAATACATCAAAATCTATAAAGAAATTACGGGATACTCACCCGAATTATCCGAAGAAGAAAGTAAAAAATTAGCTACTTTAACTTCTATTTAAATCGTACAGCAGTGTTGTTCGTGCTTAGTAGACCACACTAAAAACAAATAAGCTCTTAGCTTTTAGCTCTTAGCTAAAGGCTTTTTAATTTGTGAGAGGCTGTGTTCTTACAAATTGAGCTAATACCAATTCTCAAAAGTAACTGGAGACTTAGTTGAGTTAAATTTTTGATATATCCTTATTTCAGGCTTGTTATCTATCTAGCGACTTTTAAGAAACGATATAATATCCTGAAAGGGGTACAGCCTCCACAATCGACATATAACAAAGGATTTGGCTAGCGAGGGTAACTAGCTCAAAATACTAAAGTAATTGACTTAATATTCCAGGAAAAAATGAGCGAACTCAACAGAAGTCTTAAATGATTCTGTTCAATATAAGTTATGAGATGCTAGATGATTAAGAATAACTGTCTCATTGAATACCAAGACAGTTAATTTAAAAAAATGCTACCTCAATTTTACATTGATTACCTAAAAACTTATCTACCATCATCTGAATTCTTAACGTTACAAATTTTAGTTTGGCTTTTACAAATTTACCGACAAGTACGGATTGAAAGGCTAGCATCTAGTTTTCCTTATCCAATCAAATGTGAGAGCAGAAGAAAGAAAATACAAAGATTTTTAATCCTTCCCAAATTAAGCTTACCCTTACTCTGGTTTCCTTTAACTAACGGTCAAGGTCGTCATCTTTCTACCGTACAGGCAATTCGTCTATTGGAAGAACATGGCATCAATACGGATGATGGTTATCTCAAAGCACCTCCAGGGTTACTCAAAAAAACTACAGTCAATCGTTATCTTGCTCAATGGGGTTACGACCGAGAAAAACTATCTCGGCAACCACCTGCGGTTCGCTTTGAAGCGGAGTACAGTAACCAGTGTTGGCATTTTGATTTAAGTTCTTCCGACCTGAAAAGATTGAAAAATGCTGTTGAAAATGAACCAGGTCGGGGAAAGCCCTTATTGATGCTTTATAGCGTAGTTGATGACCGCAGTGGCGTATCTTATCAGGAATACCACGAAGTATATGGTGAAGACGTAGGGGCAGCGTTAAAGTTTCTATTTAATGCCATGTCTCCTAAAACAACTGAAGGGTTTCCCTTTCAAGGGATTCCTTCCATGATTTACATGGATAATGGCCCGATTGGACGCAGTTCGGTATTCCAGAAAGTAATGAATTATCTGGGGATTGAGGTACGTACCCATGTACCCCAAGGCAAAGATGGCAGAAGAGTTACAGCTCGTGCCAAGGGAAAAGTAGAGCGACCTTTTCGTACTGTCAAAGAAATGCACGAAACCCTTTATCATCTGCACGAACCAGAAACCATTACCGAAGCAAATACTTGGTTGATGCAGTTTCTTCTTCATTACAACAAACAGCCTCACCGAAGAGAATCCTATTCGAGAATTGAAGATTGGATGGGAAATTTAACCAAAGACGGCATCAGACAAATGTGCAGTTGGGAGAGATTTTGCACCTTTGCCCGAGAGCCTGAAAAGCGGAAAGTTGGAATTGATGCTCGTATCACTGTAGATGGCGTGGCTTATGAAGTCGAACCAGATTTAGCAGGAGAAAAAGTAATTCTATGGTGGGGTCTATTTGATAGCGAACTTTATTTGGAGCATCACGAGAATCGTTATGGCCCTTATGCACCCATTGGGAAACCTATCCCTCTTCATAGTTACCGCAGTTTTAAGAAAACCAATACTCAAAAAAGAGCCGACCGAATTGAAAAAATAGCTCAACAGTTAGCTTTACCAAGTTCTGCTATCGGTAAAGTAGAGTTACCAGTTGTGGCAGAAAATGTAATTCCTTTTCCCGTTCGTTCTTTTGTCGACCCCGACCCCTTTGAAGAATTGACTTTTAAGAATGCTATCGAAGCCAAAAAAGCAATCGCTTATTACTTAGTCAAACCCTTGGCTAAACTAACCACCGAACAAATGGCAACTGTAGAGTCAATTTTGGGGGAAACCCTCAAAAAAGAGGAAGTTATGACCCGAATCAAAGATTATTTCAATGAATTCAGTTAAGAGGTATATTTTTTATGTTTAGTGAGGTGATGGAATTCTTTGGTTTAGAAAGAGAACTGGATCATTTAGGATTTTTTGAAACTGCTTCACAAAAACATCTAGAGAAAGAACTCAAAATAACCATTGCTCAAGGAAGATTAATTGCTATCTCTGGGATAGTCGGTAGCGGTAAAACTACTTTCTTACAAAGACTGATGGCAGACTTAGCTAAAAGTAAACAAATCATTGTTTCTCGTTCTCTAGCAGTGGAGTCATCGAAGGTCAGCCTTTTAACTTTGATGAGTGCTCTATTTTACGATTTATCTCCAGATAAAGTCGAAAAAGTTCCTTCTATGTCCGAGAAAAGAGAACGACATTTGCTGGAATTAATGAAGAAATGTCGTTCTCCCGTAGCTTTATTTGTAGATGATGCTCACGGACTCCACAATCAAACTCTGGTGAGTTTGAAACGGTTAGTTGAGTTGGTACGCAATAATGGGGACAAATTAAGTGTTATCTTGGCAGGACATCCCAAACTTAAAAATGATTTGAAAAGACCGACCTTGGAGGAAATTGGCGGTCGCACTCATATTTTTGCCTTAGAAGGTATTCGAGGTCATCAGGAAGAATATATTCAATGGATTTTGAGAATGGCTGCGTCTGATAAAGTTCAGCCTACAGATATTTTGGAATCATCCACTATTTCTTTCTTAGGAAAGCGATTATCTACGCCACTGCAAATCGAGCAATATCTCACTTTAGCTATGAATGAGGCTTATCAAGTAGGGCAGAAACCAATTACTACTGAATTTATGGAAACAGTCTTGGCTATTGGCTTTGATGACCTCGAACCTAATTTAATTCGGCATGGTTACAACACCCAATCTATTGCTAGGTTGTTAAATGTTAGACCTGCTGAGGTGCGTTCATTTCTTCACGGTCAACTTCCTCCAGAAAAAACTCAAGATCTCAGAGACCTGATTCTCAAAATTGGTATTCCATTGTGAAATGTTTATTGTCAGTTATTGTGGGCCCTTGATTATGATTGTGGGTCAGTGTCAGAATAATCTGGGTCTATTGTCATAAAGAGTGGGTTTGACCTCTTTATATTGTCATTTAATCTGGGTCGAAAAATGCCGTTATTTCG
This sequence comes from Stanieria sp. NIES-3757, assembly GCA_002355455.1. Taxonomy (NCBI): domain Bacteria; kingdom Bacillati; phylum Cyanobacteriota; class Cyanophyceae; order Pleurocapsales; family Dermocarpellaceae; genus Stanieria; species Stanieria sp. NIES-3757. Next base: position 625,846 of record AP017375.1, on the reverse strand, counting down.
GGTCGGTGTGATTTTTATTTCGGGTCGCTACACGTAGGAGACAACTCCAAATATAGTCCCGATTGCTTGATAGAACTTTACTTTTTGTTCTTCCGCTTCCGCTTCAGGTTTCTTAACTAATGTAACGGGCGGGTTATCAACTTTCTCCGCTTGGGATTTCTTCCTCAGAAGCTCTCGTAGTGTTAATTGCTTCTCTTTTGGGATATCACTTTGGCTTAAGCTCGGATGATCTTTCATAAATAGTAAAAAACCGTTTAATTAAACGGTTAAGTTATAGGAAGAACTAAATGGTATATTTTTTTTAGTTCTTCCTGTATTTTAGCACAAGCAGCGATCGCACTAACCTCTAATGCTTAATATACAAAAGGTTCAGCTATTTTAGTTCTGGAACGACAACACTTCTAGAAGGACTTAAATAGTGTTTTAAAATCACTTCGGTTGTATTGCCAACTAAAGCAGCAACAGTAGCGACATCAATACCATCTTGGACTAAGCGAGTAATAAAAGAGTGGCGCAAACAATAGGGCTTGAGGTATTTATCTACCACGCCAGCCTTGACTAAAGCATCTACTACTACCTTCCAATAACGTTGGCGGAAGTTACCTAGGTCAATATATTTATCCTGATGAGTAGAAAATAATAGGCCAGACGCTTTAGGTTTAATAGAGTAAAGTAAATCTTGCACCTGTTGATTACAGGGGAACAACTTCGGTTTGTGCGTCTTAGTATGAGGTAACAAGACACCACAGCTATAGGCTTTATCAATACTTATAAATACTTTCCCGTCATGAAGTTTAATATCATCTTTAGTTAAAGCGATCGCTTCTTCGGGTCTTGAGCCAGTTAGGGCTAAAAATTCAACATAAGGGGCATAGTGCGAGTGATTATAAGATGAGCCTTTAGGGACGAATTGGTCGCTATAAAAAGCAGCAATAATAGCCTTAATTTCTTCTCGCTCAAAGCATTCAATTAACTTCTTCTGTGATTTAGTTAGAGGTATCCTCTTATAAGGATTCTTTTGAATTAGTTCCCGCTTAACGGCTTGATTAACACAAGGAAAAAGACAAGTTCTGAATATTACTCGTAGACTGCCAGGAGCGTATAGTTTTAAAGCAGCCTGGATAAACTCTTCGGCTTTATCTAGGGCGAGCAAATTCTTCGAGAGCCGCTCTAACAATGAATCTAATTTCTTCCAGGTATTTTTCTGTGTAGTTATAGCAATACGGTCTTGATTTTGCCCTTTATATAGCTCCCATAGCTGGAGTAGATTATATTCTTTAGGTTTGTTAGCTAATTTCAGTGCCTCAGCGTGTTTTGGAGAATAACGGGCGTAAGTATCGTCAAAATCTCCTAGGTCTATGTCTCTACTTATTAATTGAGCGGCGCGTTGAACAGTAATAAAACCTTCTTTCGTGACCTTAGCTATGGATATCTCGTGCCGATATCCTTCTGGGTAAGTAAAGCGAAGGCGGTAGGATTTACCTTTTATATCTACAGTTACTCGTCCTATTTTAAGTGGTTTGTCTAGATGAATTTGCATTGGGGACAGTCCTAAAATTTCCCCAATAAATCCCCAAAAAATTAATTTTGTTATTTTAGTTAAGCATTGAAAATAATGCTTGCTGGGATAGCTCAGTCGGTAGACCAGAGGACTGAAAATCCTCGTGTTGGCAGTTCAATTCTGCCTCTCAGCATTTACTGTACATTTACTTGGACTACTAGACAAAAAAGTTGGTATGTTAAATCTCTACCCACTTTTTCTGATGCCTTGGCTTTGGTGCGCCGATTTCTATGGGCTAGCACTTTTTCTATCTCATCTAAATCTACTGACATCATAAAAGTCCCTCGTCCTTTGTTCAACCGTTTGAGAGATCTTGCTGTTTATGCTGCTTGATTGGATAAAGTCAAGCTAAGGCAGTTGTCCACTCTTGGTCAGATTCTGTTTTTTTTAAAGCAAGATAATGGCGATCACTTTTTCTGTATCAAGTTACTAATTCTCTGCAATTTAGCGAAAAAATAAAAATTAGAATTAACGAAATATCAATTATTTTTTTGCTCAGAGTTAATGATACGAATTATTACATCATTGTTCTTGGGATTGTTAACTTTTTTAGTAATAATCATCCTTTATCAATACCAGAATAAGGATTGGAGTTATGGCACGATTATTGCTGATTCATTAGTTTTCCAGCATAAAATTATCGATTCCAAGCCACCATCAGGTGAGAAATGCTGTTTGGATATTCTTGCGGTTGGAGATATTGATGGAGATAATCAAGCTGACATTATGGTTGGTTCTCAGGAATCAATCGGGATGGTTTGGTATCATTCTCCTGATTGGACTCTTTATCAGATCGCAGAAGGGCAATTTACTACCGATGGAGAAATTGCCGATATAGATAATGATGGGGATAGTGATATTGTCATTAGTGAGGATGAAGATAATACGGTTTCCCCACAAGCGAGTCATGGAGCGATCGCGTGGTGGGAAAACACGGGCAGACCTTTTGAAGCATCAGGATGGATACGACATCAGATTGGCGATCACTTTGCTCACGATTTAGCGGTTGGAGATGTTAATGGGGATCGTCGTCTGGATGTAGTCATGTTTAAAAAAGATCAACCAAGACAATTAACTTGGTTTGCTGCACCGAACAATCCTCAAGATACTTGGGAACGTCATGAAATTGATACACCTCAGGGAGAAGGCTTAGATTTAGGCGACATAGATGGAGATGGGGATCTGGATATTGCAGCTAGTCATAATTGGTATGAAAACGCAGATAGTCAAGGACTTAGTTGGACTAAACATCAGGTAACTAAGAATTGGGGTACAGAAACTCGTAGCATCATTGCCGATTTTAATCGGGATGGAAAATTAGACATTGTACTTTCCCATGCAGAAGGTATAGGTAGGTTGTCTTGGTTTGCTAATCCCAATTGGGAAGAACATCCCATAGAATCAGAACACTTAAATGGTTGTCATAGTCTAGAAGTAGCCGATTTTGACCATGATGGTGATTTGGATGTTTTTGCTGGAGAAATGAATACTGGCGGTGGACAAGTAATGGTTTATGAAAATTTAGGCGAAAACCAATGGAAAAAACTGCTACTGTCTCAACAAGGTACTCATAATGCTCGTCTTGGGGATGTTAATGGCGATCGCAATATCGATATTGTTGGCAAAAACTACACTAGCGAGAAGATAGTTGAACTATGGCAAAATCTTTCTTCCCACCCCAGACTAACCCTCAATAATTGGACTTATATTAAAGTTGATGATAGTCGAGCATCTTTTAATCAAGAAATTCGTTATTTTGGTTTAGCAATGGGGGATGTTACAGGAGATGGTTATCAAGATATAGTTTCAGGAAAGTATTTTTATCGTAATCCAGGCGGTGATATGACTGGTAAATGGTCACGGGTTACTTTTCCGATTAACGTTGATGCCATGTTGATCCTAGATGTAGATAGAGACGAGATGGCGGATGTAATTGGGGAGGCGTTACCAAATATATACTGGTTAGAGGCTAAAGACTCTCAAGGTACGAATTGGTCAGTTCAACAAGTCGCTACCATGCCAAAAACAGCTCATGTCAATGGACAAGGCTATCGATTGGCACAAATTATCCCTGGCGGAAAACCAGAAATTCTCCTATCGGGTGGCAATGATGATAGAGAAATTTATTATTTTGAAATTCCTGACAATCCTAATCAGGGCAATTGGTCAAGCACTCTGATTACCAATCGAGCCACAGATGAAGGAATTGGGGTGGGAGATCTGGATCGAGATGGAGATATAGATATTGCAGCAGGAGATATGTACAGTTGGGGTAAAAAGGTGGCTTGGTGGGAAAATCCTGGTAATGGTAAGAGACATTGGCGAAAGCATCACATTGGGAAGGTAGCAGAATGGCCAGATCGTTTTGCTATTGCTGACCTTAATAACGATAATCGATTAAATTTGGTTGTTAGCGAAGAAAACAGTGGCAAAGAACCAGATGCTCAAGTTTATTGGTTTGAACAGCCTGAAAATCGTCCAGATTCGCCTTGGATTCGTCATATTGTTACCACTCAATACACCACTAATAGTATGAACGTGGCAGATTTTGACCAAGATGGCTTAGTTGATATCATTACAGGTGAACATCGCGGTAGCAAAACAGTTAAGATTTGGAAAAATTTAGATCGCGGTTTTGCTTGGCAAGAAATTTTAGTTGACAAAGGTAAAGAAAGTCATTTAGGTACTAGAGTGGCAGATTTAGACGGAGATGGTGATTTAGAAATTGTTAGTATTGCTTGGGATGATTATCCTGCTCTTCACCTTTGGCGTAATGATGCTAAAAAGATTACTACAGCTAAGAAGAATTAAATAATCCTGAAATTGACAAAGAGACAAGTTTCGTGATTGTTTATTAATCTTGGGGTTAATTTGGATTTAAACCATGAAATGTAAACGAGTTGGTGTTATTGGTGGCGGACAATTAGCTTGGATGATGGCAGAGGAAGCACAAACGTTAGGGATTGAGTTGATTGTGCAAACTCCTAACCAGGAAGATCCCGCAGTAAGTAGAGCTACAGAAGTAATTTTTGCTGCGATAGATGATGCTGAAGCTACTGCTAAGTTAGCTACTCGTTGTGATGTGATTACCTTTGAAAATGAGTTTATCAACCTTAAAGCATTACAAGTTGTAGCACGACAGGAAGTTTCTTTTTGTCCTAGTTTAAATGCCTTATCTCCCTTATTAGATAAATACGAACAGCGCTTTTATCTACAACAAATTGGTTTACCTGTACCTCAGTTTAGTGCGATCGCTCTAGAAGAAAATGCGAATTCTCTTTATGGTTTTCCCGTGGTTTTGAAAGCGCGTCGTCATGGTTACGATGGACAGGGTACATTTATCCTCAAAGATCATCAAGCTTTAGCAGAAATCTGTCAGCGTTTTCCAGATGCAGAGATGTTGATGGAAGAATATATTCCTTTTACTAAAGAATTAGCCGTCATGGCTGCTCGTAATGCTACGGGAGAAGTGGTAATCTATCCTGTAGTCGAAACTTATCAGCAAGATCAAGTTTGTCGTTGGGTAATTGCACCTGGAGATGTTTCCAAAGAAATTCAACAACAAGTTCAAGCGATCGCAAATACTCTATTAACCAAATTAGAAGTGGTGGGAATTTTTGGGATCGAATTATTTTTAACTGCTGATGGTAGAGTGTTAGTTAATGAAGTTGCGCCACGTCCCCATAATTCGGGACATTATACTCTGGATGCTTGTGAGACTTCTCAGTTTAAAATGCAATTACAAGCTGTTACTAATTTAGCTTTAGCCTCTCCTCAACTTAAATCTGCTGGTGCAGTGATGGTAAATTTACTTGGTTATGAACATTCTGAAAATGATTATTTAAAGGTTAGAAATGAATTAGCGACCATTCCTAATAGCTATATTCACTGGTACGGCAAAAACCAATCTCGTCCAGGTAGAAAATTAGGTCATGTTACTATTTTGCTACAGCAAGAAGAATTGCCTCAAGCAAAACAAATCGCTAAAAAGATTGAATCAATTTGGTATCAAAATTAATTTTTATATTTTATTTTTTAACCACATCAAAATAGGTTAATAATGGTTGAGGTTCGGCAATACCATAACCTTGAGCATAATCAACTCCGAGTAGTTTTAATTTTGCCATGGTTGCGTAATTATCTACAAACTCGGCAATGGTTTTAATCTTCATAGTATGGGAAACCTGATTGATTGCTTCAACAATCGTACAATTGATTGGATTGTCTAATAAATCTTTAATAAAAATTCCATCAATTTTCAAATAATCGACTGGTAAATTTTTTAAATAAGCAAAAGAAGACATCCCACTCCCAAAATCATCAAGAGCAAAAGTACAACCTACTTGTTTAAGTTGGGTAATTAAATGTCTAGCTTTATCTAAATTCGCGATCGCAGCGGTTTCAGTAATTTCAAAACAAATTATTTTAGGAGGAATACGATGTAGATAAAATTGTTCTTCAATAAAATCACTTAAACTATCATCATCTAAACTTTGACCAGAAAGATTAATAGTATATAAGTTTCTTATCTTACCTCTTTGTTGTTGTCGATAATAAGCTCCTTGAGTTGCAAATAGATTAGAAATTGTCCAGCGGTCTATTTTTTTCATTAAGTCATAGCGTTCGGCAATAGGAATAAAACTCATTGGGGATAAAATTGCGCCGTTATCATCTTGCAAACGTAATAATACTTCGTAGTGTTCTCCCGCATCATTAAAGTCTTGTAATGGAACGATTGTTTGATAATATAAACGAAATTTGTTTTGTTCTAAAGCTTGTTGAATTAAATTTAACCAACGCATTTCTTGAGATTGTTGCGCTAGTTCTATTTCTTTATTATGTACTAAATAAACTTGGTTTCTTCCTTTGGTTTTAGCTGCATAACAAGCAGCATCGGCAGCTTTTAAAACTCCAATCGAATTATCATACTGTGGACTACAAGAAACTACACCAATACTGATACCTAAATGAAAAACTTTATCTTGCCAAACAAATCTAAATTTTTGAATACTAGTTAATAAATTATTAGCAATTTCTAAAACTTTTTCGATGGGATAAGGGTTAAGGATAACAGCAAACTCGTCTCCTCCTAATCTTGCTACAGTATCTTTAATCGGAACTTGAGCTTGTAGTAAAATAGCAATTTGTTTGAGGAGTTCATCTCCTGCAAAATGACCGCAACTATCATTAATAATTTTGAATCGATCTAAATCTAGATATAACAAAGTATAGTCATAATCGGAATAATATTTATTTTGAAAAATTTGTTTGAGTCGGTGTTCAAATTCGCGACGATTAATTAATCCTGTTAATTCATCATGAGTAGCTTGCCAAGAAAGTTTTTGAGCAATTTCTCTTTCTTTAGTAATATCATGGAAAACAATTACAGTCCCAATAATTTGTTTATTTTGAGATTTAATTGGTGCTGCGGAAATTTTAATAATAAATTCTTGTTGAGATTTACTAACTAAGCAAGCAAAGTTAGGTATTTTATCAAAAAGATTATTATGATTATTTGTGGCCGAAAGTCCTCTAGGAATTAAATCAGTTAAGAATTTTTTGGTAATTTCATCTTTAATCTGAAAAACTTTTTCTAGTGGATGATTTTGAGCTTCTTGTTTACTCCATCCTGTTAAAGTTTCAGCAATAGGATTAAGATAAACAATTTTACCTGTAGCATCAGTAGTAATAACTGCATCACCAATTGATTGTAATGTAATTTGGGCTAACTCTTTTTCTTTGTACCAAACTTGTTCGATTTTTTTACGCTCAAGATTACTTGTTACTAAACTATCTAAAATCTGATTTAAGGCTTGGTACATCGCCTCCATCTCATTTTGTTCGTCGATTTTAAGTAAATCTTTCTGAAACATTTCATGATTGATGTTATCAGCAATTTGATTAGCTTGTTTAACAACTTGAGTAATTGAATTTTGTACTTGAGATGCGATCGCTCTAGAACCAACAATCCCAATTGCTAAAATAATTAAATTTAAAATAATACTTAAAATTAAAGCAAAATATTTTTCGCCATGAGTAGCAGCTAGAGAACCATTAATATGATTGTCAAGACGAGTATATATTTGTGAAGTTAAGGTATCTATGGATTTTTTAACTTTAATTGATTCAGCAATTATAATAGAAGCTTCTTCAATTCTGCCTCGCTCAAGAATAGTGATCGCTGTATTAACATTATTAATAAATATCTGATTTTGCTGTTCTATTTGAATTAATAATTGTTCTAATAATTCATAGTCTTCTTGGTCTTGATTAAGACGGAGATTACCTTCTTTGACTTGTTCTTCTTGTGCAGCTTTGACTGCTCGTTCTTGAGCTTGTTTTAATTCTTGTTGAAAAAGTTGATTAGTTTGTTGTAAAGTTTTAATTTGCTGTTCTATCTCTGGTTGAACTGCTTGATTTTTAAGTCGACTTAATCGAAAAATTTGCTCGATAATTTTTTGTTGTTCTTGTTGATATATTTCGAGATTACGAGTTTTTTGATACAGAGGAATATCTGAAGTAGCTACTTCTTCTAACTCTCGGTATATTTCCTGTAGTTCTGAAAATAAATTTAAGCTAATTCCACTTAGAAATAAAGAGAGAAAGGTTGCTAATAAAGCAATTTTTCTGGCTAAAGTCCATTTAAAAACAAAATTTTTAGGTAGCATTACTGAGATAGATTTACTTCAGATCAAAAATCTATTCATGAAGATTAGATAGTTATTGATAAAATTCCCCAAAAACAAGTAAAAGTAACAAGGATTTTGAAAAAGTTGTGATCATGATTGCTACTTACAATTAAATTGGATGTTTTTTTTTTAATAAAATTAACTTAAACTAGATTTAATTGAAGATTTGTAGATTAAGCTATGAATTTAGAAACAGCATTGGCATCAGTAGAGCGATTAATTTATGCCAAAACAGGAAAACACTTCAGCAATCTACAAACTATTATTCTCAAACAAGTTTGGCAGGGAAAAAAATATTTAGCAATAGCAGATGAATATGGTTGTACAGAAGGTCATGTTAAAGATGTTGCTTCATGGCTATGGAAAATTTTATCAGAAGCATTAGAAGAAAAAGTAACTAAAACGAATTTCCGTACAGTTATACAGAGAAAATTTTCTCCAATTTCTATCACGACAACCAGAGCAATTGAACCAATATTATTATCTTATGGTTCTACTAATTTTATTGGTAGAGAACTTGAACTTGCTCATTTACAAACTTTAATTAATCGCGGTAGTAAAGTAATTGTTATTCAGGGAGAAGGAGGAGTTGGGAAGACAACTTTGGCACAACATTTTTTATTGAGTCAAGGTTTTGCTCTGGTGTTAGAAGTTTTAATGGCGAAAGAAACTCAAAACATTACTTCAGTAGAAAGTATTATTGAAGAATGGTTACAAAGAGATTTACATGAAGAAGCAGGTAAAGAATTTGGTGTTACTTTAGCTAGATTCAAGCGATGTTTAGAAAAACAAAAAATTGGAATTTTAATTGATAATTTAGAACCAGCTTTAGATCGAGAAGGTAAAATAATTGCTGCTCATCGTAACTATGTGGAATTGTTGCGAGTATTAACCGATTTAAAAGTTAAATCAGTTACCTTGATTACCAGTCGAGACCGTATTTGTGAAGCCGATCTAAATTTAGAACATTATCGTTTACCAGGATTAAATTTATCTGCTTGGCAAGAATTTTTTTTACATCGTCAGATTACAACTAATTCAATAGCCTTATCAAAATTACATCAAACCTATGGTGGTAATGCTAAGGCAATGGAAATTTTAGCTGGTATAATTCGAGAAGATTTTTTAGGAAATATAGATATTTATTGGCGAGAAAATGATAACGATCCTTTAGTAGAAACCGATTTAAAAAATTTAGTTGCTCATCAATTTGATCGCTTACAAAAGCTCGACGAACAAGCTTATTTATTACTTTGTCGTTTAGGGTGTTATCGTTATCAAGACATTCCCCAAATTTCGCGATCGGGATTGTTAACGTTATTGTGGGATGTAGAGGAAAAACAAAAGCGAACAATTATTGAATCTTTACGTAATCGTTCTTTAGTTGAATTTTCTCAAGCTAAGTATTGGTTACATCCTGTAATTAAAGCAGAAGCAATTACTCGTTTACAACGTCGCGAAGAATGGCAACAAACCAATCTTAAAATTGCTCAGTTTTATACAGCAAGTGTGAGTAAAATTAATAGTATTCAAGACGGTTTAACTGCCTTAGAAGCCTATTATCACTATGTTGCTATTGAAGACTTTGAAGCAGCAGGACAAGTAATTATTAATAGTCGTAATAATCAATGGGGACAATACTTAACTTTAGGAAGTACTCTCTACCGTTTAGGATTGATTCAACCTTTGCTTACTGTTATTACTCAAATTATCAAAAAAATTTCAACAATTGAAAAACATAGTGAATTAAATAATATTTTGGGAGATTTATATTGGATTTCTGGTCAAGTCGAGCGAGCGATCGCGTGTCAAGAAGCTACTATTGTTGCTGCTACTCAATGTTTAAAAAAGCTGACTGAGTTAGAAGTAAATCAATATCGAATCTATTACTTAAAAATGTTACAAGTAGATTCTTTACTGAGTTTAGGATTATATCAAATCGATCTTTGGGAATTAGAACAAGCAACTAGTTTTTTTCAACAAGTAATTAATTTGGCTCATCAAACTAAACATCATTCCTGGTCACAAAAAGCTTCAATCTGTTTAGACTTAGTTAATTCTTATCAGCAACACCGTCAAGTTGATTATCAAACTAGCAAACAATTTTATCAATTAGTTATTATTAATAATCATGCCGACTATAATACTGGTCGTTTTGCTTTTTTTATTCAAATTTTAGGTCAAACTTATTTAAACTTAGGAGAAACAACTAAAGCTCAACAACTATTTGAGAGAGCGATTGCTTTTTCTCAATCAAGTAATTACACTCAAATTAAAGCAAAATCTTTAAGCGGTTTAGCAGTAATTTATCGACAGACAAACCAGTTTGAAACTGCCGAATACTATCATAAACAAGCAATTAACTTACTAGACAATATTGGTGCAAAATGCGATCTAGCAGAAGCTTATTTTCAACTGGGTTTAACTTTAAAAATTAGTGGAAAAATTGAAGACAGTAAACTCAATTTTGAGCAAGCCAGCCAATTATTTCAACAAATCAACGCACCGAAACAATTAGCAAAAATTAGAAATCAATTAGAATAAATAAGATCAAATTTATTTGAATCACGTTCATAGTCTATTTTACCTGAGTGTGAAGACTGTCGTGGGTCGTAAGATTAAGAGTATCAGAATGAAAAGTAAGAAAAAATATCCCTCCAATTTTGCCAATCATCTAGTCAAATCTCTCAATCAATGGGCTAGTGTTATTGCTGTTGTTGGTAGTGTTTCTTTCGTTTTATTAGTTACACTTTTTCCTTTTAATTTCACTCCCACCAATTTTTCTTTTCAAACAATTAATAGTCGTTTGGGGGCAAAGAGCGATCTTAGCGACCTGGTAGGTAATGTCCTGTTATTTATACCTTTTGGTTTTAGTTTGTTTGGTTTGCTGATTAAGAGCAAAATTAAGATATTGTGGGCGATTCCTTTAACTATTCTAGCTAATACTGGTTTATCCTTCACCGTAGAAATCCTGCAAATATTTTTGCCATCTAGAAGTCCCGATTATAGCGATGTCATTACTAATAGCACAGGTGGATTGTTAGGAACGATCAGTTATTGTGTTTGGAATTTAGCTAAATTTAAAAGCCAATTATCACGATTGGGTAAAAATATTAAACCTTTGCTATCCAGACAAAAACTAGCAGCAGCCTTGATCATTTGGGTACTTTTTACTGGTTTTGTGGCTTTAGCTTTACAAAGAGCAACTTATCTCAGTAATTGGGCTACTGACTTTCCTTTAGTATTAGGTAATGAAGCTACAGGCGATCGCCCTTGGCAAGGGACAATTTCTCAACTAGCGATCGCTCCTCGAGCTATGAATGAGTCGGAAATTGCTCAAGTTTTTGCGAATCAAAATTTTTCGGCTTCAGAATCATTAATTGCTAACTATAAGTTGGTAGGAAAAGATAACTATCAAGATCAAACTAACCAATTACCCGATCTAATTTGGCAAGGTAATCAACCTCAAAATCAAATCACTACAGGAGTTAATGTAACTTCCGACTCTTGGGTATCCACTCCAACCCCAGCAACCAACCTTGCTCAAAAATTACGTCAAACTTCCCAATTTACAATTAGTACAATTGTAGCAACAGCTAATCCACAGCAAGTAGGACCAGGAAGAATTATTACTTTCTCCAGCGATCCTTTCCAGCGAAACTTCACTTTAGGACAACACTATAGTTACTTAGTTTTTCGTTTACGTACTCCCATTACGGGAGAAAACGGAATGTATACCGGATTGAGTGTACGAGGTATTTTCAAAGATAATCAACCAATTCATTTAATTCTTACTTATAAACATTCCTTGTTAAGACTTTATGTTAATAGTCCAGAAAACGTACATATTTTAGAATTAACCCCAGAAATAACCTTATTTCGTTATTTATTTCCTTTTGAAGGCGATAATCTTCATTTAACCAAACTTGGTTTATTGGTAAATAAATTAATGTATTATTGCTTATTTTTTGTACCTTTAGGAATTCTGACGGCTTTAATTATTACCCTGTTTCCAGCCAGATTAAGCTGGACAATACTATTATTTATTGGGGGAATTGTTGTACCTGCACTTCTTTTAGAATTATTAATTCGAGGAGAATATGGCTTAGAAATAGAAAATTTGAGCATCTCTATTGCGATCGCAACAATTACAATGTTGTTAGTGAGAAATAGATTAATTGTCTGGTTACATTCCACAGCAAATTAACAATTTAAATTTCCACAAAATTTTTTCCTAATTTAAATACTTTTGCACCTTAAGAGATTCTCTAGAACTCCCTTCAGCTAGTCATAGTTTTAACTGCCAAAGAGAGTCAAATTGTGCTAAAATTTTAAAGTAATTTGCTACTATATCACGATTTATTCAATAAAAAAGAGCAATTATTCTCATTTTTTAGCTCTTAAGGTGAATTATTAGATATTTTCGGAGTTTTTAACCCTATGACCTCTTCCCAGGAACGGATTATTCCTACCGATCTGAGTAATGAAATGTCTCGGTCTTATTTAGAGTACGCCATGAGCGTCATTGTAGGACGGGCGTTACCAGATGCTAGAGATGGTCTGAAACCCGTGCATCGTCGCATTCTCTTTGCCATGTATGAGTTGGGCTTAACTCCAGATCGTCCATTTCGTAAATGCGCCCGTGTTGTCGGGGAAGTTTTAGGTAAATATCATCCCCATGGTGATACTGCCGTATACGATGCTTTGGTAAGGATGGCGCAAGACTTTTCTATGCGCAACCCTTTAATTAATGGTCACGGTAACTTTGGTTCGATTGATAACGATCCCCCCGCAGCAATGCGTTATACAGAGTGTCGCTTACAATCGTTGGCAACTAACGCTTTATTGCGCGATATTGAAGCAGATACAGTAGATTTTGCTGATAATTTTGACGGTTCCCAACAAGAACCAGTTGTTTTACCAGCCAGATTGCCTCAGTTACTTCTTAATGGTTCATCGGGGATCGCGGTGGGGATGGCAACTAATATCCCTCCTCATAATCTAGGTGAGTTAGTCGATGGTGTAATTGCCTTAATTCACAATCCAGAACTTAGCGATCTGGAATTAATGAAATATATTCCTGGTCCTGATTTTCCTACAGGTGGACAGATTTTAGGCAGGGGAGGCATCAAAGATGCTTACCTAACTGGCAGAGGTTCAATTACTATGCGTGGGGTAGCAGATATTGAAACCATTCATCCCCGAGGAAGACCAGAACGAGAAGCGATTATTGTTACCCAATTACCCTATCAAACTAATAAAGCTGCACTGATTGAGAAAATTGCTGAATTAGTTAATGATAAACGTTTAGAAGGAATTTCCGATATTAGGGATGAAAGCGATCGCACTGGAATGCGAATCGTGATTGAGTTAAAAAGAGATGCTTATCCTCGCGTAGTTCTGAACAATCTCTACAAACAAACCCCCATTCAAGCCAATTTTGGCGCAAATATGCTTGCTATAGTGGGTGGAGAACCTCAATTATTAACTATTAAACGGTTCTTGGAAGTTTTTCTCGAGTTTCGGGTTGAGACAATTACTAGAAGAACTCAATATCAACTCCGCAAAGCCGAAGAAAGAGATCATCTCTTACAAGGATTATTAGTTGCTTTAGAAAGTATCGATCAGGTTATTCAATTAATCCGTCATGCAGCCGATGCTGCTACTGCTAAAAGTCAATTAGTTGAGATATTAAATCTATCCGAAACTCAAGCAGATGCCATTCTGCAAATGCAACTACGACGACTCACCGCTTTAGAAGCAGAAAAAATCCAAGCCGAACACGAAGATTTACTCAAACAAATCCTAGATTTTCGTGATATCTTGGCAACAAAAGAGCGGATTGAAGCAATTATTGAAGAGGAAGTTAGCCAAATCAAACAAATGCACGCTACTCCGCGTCGAACAGAAATTATTCAAGGAGAAGGAGAACTTCTCGATACTGATTTAATTGCTAATGAACAAGCGATAATTATTTTAACTGAACAAGGATACATCAAACGTATGCCTGTCAGTACCTTTGAAGCGCAAAATCGAGCAACCAGAGGTAAAGCAGCAGCCAAAATCAAAGAAGATGATGTAATCGAACATTTTCTGACTTGTTGCGACCACGATACCGTGTTATTTTTTAGCGATCGCGGTGTAGTCTATTCGATTAGTGCGTATCAAATTCCTGCTGCTTCTCGTACGGCTAGAGGCGTTCCGATTGTCCAGATGTTGCCCATCTCTCAGGAAGAGAAAATCACTTCTATTGTTTCCGTCAGCGAGTTTACTGATAACGAATACCTAATCATGCTGACTCAAAAAGGAAACATCAAAAAAACTGCCCTCTCTGCTTTTAGTAATATTCGTGCGAATGGTTTAATCGCCATCTCTTTGGAAGAAGGAGACGAACTCAGATGGGTACGTTTAGCTAGAACAGAAGATAGTGTCATTATTGGTACGCGCAAGGGAATGGCCATTCACTTCAAAGCTGACAATCAGCAATTACGACCTTTAGGAAGGGCAACTAAAGGAGTTAAATCGATGAAATTGAAGCGAGAAGATGAATTGATCTCGATGGATATTTTGCCTTCTCAAATAGTTGCAACTATTGCGAGTAATGGTGAGGAAGAAGAAGAAGAAACAGACACAGAAGCAGAAGAAATCATCATCGAAGAAGCTAATCCTACCGGTCCTTGGTTACTCGCAATCACTAATAATGGTTATGGTAAAAGAGTCCCTGTGACTAAGTTCCGTTTACAAAATCGTGCTGGCATGGGAGTAAGAGCCATCAAATTTAAAAATGCCAATGATAAACTAGCTGCAATTCACGTAGTTAATCCTGAAGACGAATTAATGATCATTACTAACCGAGGGATTATTATTCGTCAGGCAGTCGATGCTATCTCTCTTCAATCCAGAAATGCTACGGGAGTAAGAGTACAAAAACTAGATGGCGATGATGCGATCGCTGCTGTAGCTTTAGTACCTCCTGCTGCTGAAGAAGAAGAGTAAGTTTAACTTGATGGCTGCAAAACTTGAACTTTCTAATCAAAAGCTTTAACAATCAAGTTTTCGGCAATTGCTCCCATTTGTTTGTGAAGAAAACTTTTTTTCCAGATCAAAGCTATGCCGATCAAAGTTGAAGTTTTACCCCATAATCCTAAATGGCGTGATGAATTCACCAAAGAATCAAATCGGATCGCTTTGGCTTTAGGGAAAAATGTAGTAGCAGTTCACCATATTGGTAGCACAGCTATTCCCAATATCTACGCCAAACCTATCATCGATTTCCTAGTTGAAGTTAACACTATAGCTCAAGTAGATCGATGTAATTGTGCCATGCAAGAACTAGGCTATGAAGTTATGGGTGAGTTTGGTATTCCTCGTCGTCGCTATTTTAGGAAAGATAATCAAGTTGGGATCAGGACGCATCATGTCCATGTCTTTGAAGCTGCTTCTCCAGAAGTAGAACGCCATCTAGCGTTTCGAGATTACATGATTGCTCATCAAGATCACGCTCAACAATACAGCCAACTTAAACGCGAGTTGGTCAAAAAGTTACACTGGAGCGATATAGAAGGTTATATGGATGGAAAAGATGAATTCATTAAAGAAATAGAGAAAAAAGCAGTCGAATGGCAGAGATTATTGAACAAAGCTTAAAGATTGTTTAAATTACCAAAATTTGTAGGGACGTATCATAACTACGTCCTTTTTTTTCAGGATTGCTGAGTTCCTGCCCATCATAATTAACTTCATTTAATTAAACATCAAACATCTGATAGGTTAGGTTTGACTATTCAACCCAACAGATATAACAATAGATGGATTTTACTATCGTTCTGCCCATGCTACAAATAATTAGGTTGACTAAAAGTTTATTCAATCAAAAACGAGTAAAGCTACATTCATAATTGGTTGATAAAATTAAGATTTTTTAAATTAAAAATTTAGATTAATGATTGAGTAAAAATTCTTTTAACCAGTTTTTTATTTTTAGTTTTTAACCTAGAAAATAAAAATATAATCTTTTTGAGGAAGTCAAGATATTTTTTGAGTTGAGCGAAAGCAAAAAATCTTTTTTTCCAAATATTTTTATGTCTTAATCTTTCTCAAAGCTCTCGTTCAAAGATTTTTCTTTGGTTAAACAAAAATTTAATCAAAAGTGTTTTATTTAACAACTGAAACCAATATTTTTTCAAATAATTTAATTGCAAATTAGGAGTAAATAAAATGGCTAAATTTACAGGTACAAGTGGTGATGATACCTTTCCTCTTAGTTCTGAAAATGATCTGATTGATGGTCTTGGAGGAGATGATTTGATTGATGGCTTTATTGGTAATGATACCCTTTATGGTTTTGATGGAGAGGACACGCTTGATGGTGGCAAAGGGAACGATATTCTCATAGGAGAAGAAGACAATGATTCCTTACTTGGCTATGACGGTGCAGACAAGTTATACGGAGACGATGGTGATGATAGCCTTTATGGCGAAGCCAATAATGACACTCTCTATGGTTCTAGTGGGGATGATCTTTTAGTTGGTGGACTGGGTAATGATCTTGCCTTTGGAGAATCAGGAAACGATACTCTACTTGGTTTAGATGGTTCTGATCGATTAGTTGGTGATGATGGAGATGATATTCTCGAAGGTGGGGCAGGAAATGATACTCTCTATGGTTCAGATGGAGACGATACTTTTGTTTTTGCTACTATCTTAGCAACAGGAGTAGATAGAATTCAGGACTTTGAGATTGATCGCGATAAAATTGAAGTCTTTGCTGAAGGATTTGAGATTGGGACAAATGAATATGACCGCTTTGTTTACAATGCTGGTACAGGAGATTTAACTTTTGATGACGAAGTATTTGCCAAATTAGACCCTGGTTTAGACTTTGTTCCTGATTTAGATATTACTATCAATCCTGATTAATGATTACCTGACTGCTTTGTGTTTTGGGTTTAATTAAATTTGGTAGCTAGGAAAGAAGAATTCGATCTTTGAGTAAAGTTTTTAAGGCATCAGGTGAGGTTGTAGCGATCGCAACCACGCCTTTTCCATGTCCTCGCCAGAGAAGTCGAATATTGCGGATCTTTACTGCTTCATTGCGACAATCTTTAAGAAGTTCTGCGAGCGAACCAGGACAATCATCCAGTTGTACCAGCAAGGCATCTTCACCTACAGACTGATATTCAAGTTGACTTAATACTTGTGTTGCTTCTTCGTTACCAAAAGGACGAGCTTGTCCATAACAGCGACCGATATCAAGATTCTGATTAAGGATTTGTAAGGCACGTTCTCGATTATTAACTCGCAATCGCACTACTTCGACATCTTCCGATTCTACTGCTACTGCTGCCAAATTTTCAATTGACAATCCTTCGGCAGCAAGGGCTGTTGATACTTCGCTCAGTAAGTTATGATTAGCTGTTCCAATTAAAGTGATGTCTTGATCTGGTGTGGAGGTAAGGAGTTCACAAGCAGGGGTAACCGATAAAGTAGGTAAAGGGGGAATTGGTTCGGAAGCAATTATATCAGCTACTAAATGATCGATTTGAGTTGAGGTGACATGGGGCATTGTGATTAGATGAGAGAGATTCCCCTGACAAGCAAGTTGCCAATATCGAGTCACTTCTGGCGAGGGGCGGTCAAAAACGACGGTATTAGAATAAGGATAACGCCAAGCATTGCGATTAATTTTATTCAGTTGGGCGATCGCATAATCAGCCATTTTCAGACAAGCAGGAATGATTCGTTTAAATCCTTCAATCCCAACTGTATGAAAGGCATACCACAGAAATAGTGGTGTTAGGGCATTTCGTGAACCGCTTAAAGTTGTATCTAATGTACCGATATATTCTACACTTTGAGCAATGCGCTCAACATTACTTTTTTTAGCTAAAACCACACCACAGGGAATCGGAGAACCTACCATTTTGTGTCCACTAATAGCAATGCTATCGATGCCTGCTTTGAAATTCCAAGGGGGAGAATTATCAAGAAAAGGCAGAATCATGCCACCTAAAGCTGCATCAGCATGAATGTAGTGGCGATGAATAGCTAAATCTTTGAAAATCTTTTTAATTCCTGCAATGTCGTCTACAGCACCTTTCATCGTCGTGCCAATCGTAGCGCAAACAATAGGCGGTAAATCGCGGTGAATACGAAGGGTTTCACGCAAATCATCTAAATCCATTCGTCCGTCGTCATGGCTACGGATCATAATGCTGCGAAGATTGAGACAACGGAGAATTTTATCGATGGAATAGTGGGCATCCTGAGAATAATAAACCAATCCTTCGGGAAGCAGTTCTCGGGCTAAAAATAATCCGTAATGATTTCCTTCTGTACCTCCATTGGTAACATAACCCCAAGTCGATCCTTCAGTTGCCTCAGTAAGAGTTCGGAAAATCTCTAAAACTTCGCATTCAAAGTTATGGGTATTGAGATGATAATTGCTGGGAAGATAAGGATCGCCTACGTTATTAAGGGGATATTGCAGAAACCGAAATAAAGGCGAATAGTCAAACAATTCATTACAAGGATAACCAAGAAATCGCTCTGCTTCAGTCTGAATGTCGCGATAGAATCGATCTAGTTTTTGTTGATCCTCGGCTGAAAGTTTATGTTTTGAGAGCAATTGGAAACCCATAGCTTTATCGAACCCTATCTAATTGGGTCTAAATATTATTGTAGATTATTGATAACTTCTCAGAAAGAACTATTGAGCTTTTTATATTTTTTTGCTGGAGAAAAATAATTAATTTTATCAAAAATATAAAGATTTTAATAATAGCTAACTATTCCTATCCTTGGAATTAAAAACTTGAGTATCGCTTGAATGAGATTGAGATAGTAAAAATTTCTTCAAACGCCCAATCGATAAGCATTTACCTTAATTTTATCAACCACAAAAATCTTAAACTCAAGTTTAAATAGAAAAGAACTAACTTGATTTCAAGAGGAAATAGTGTGGACAAAAAAGTCATTGGAATGCTAAGTAGCTACAAAAATCTCGATCAAAGTGATTGGTTATGGAAACAGACTCCGAATCATTTTGGGGTGTGGAAAAATATTCAAATGTTAGCTACTACCAGTAAACCAGACTTTTTATTGCTTTATCAATACAATTTTCCTCAACCTCAACCACCACTGTCTTGGTGGCAAAATGTTTTTGCAGCAAAATCTCAATCTTCACCAAAAATTCCTACTGTATTAAACGAAATTCTTCAAGCAAATATTATCTATTTACTTCGAGAACCACCTTTAGAAGAAATTATTGAACATAATCTGGCAAATTATCAAGCAGCTAAACAATATTGTGGTTATATTTCAGGGCCAGATCGATTTGCTCCTATTCCTGATTATATGCCTGCTATTTGGTACGTGGGTAACTCTTTTCAAGAATTAGTTACAGGAAATGTACCAGAAAAACAAAAAACTTGCAGTTGGATTACATCAGGAATTTCTCGTACAGAAAATCATCGCCAACGTTTAGCTTTTTTAAAACTGCTTCAGGAAAATGGTGTGGAATTTGATTTATATGGTCGTAATTTACCAACTTGGTCTAATACCCTTGGTACAGTCCAAAATAAATGGAATGCTATGGCACCATATTATTACAATCTGGCGATCGAAAACTATGCAGATAACGATTTATATGTCAGTGAAAAACTTTGGGATTCTTTATTAAGTTGGTGTTTACCTATTTATTATGGAGGTTCGGCAGCAGATAAATTATTACCTCCTGGTAGTTTTTTAAGATTACCAAGTTTAGATGAAAAAGGTTTGAATTATATCAAAGAAATCACTTCTACTCTTGACGCTTGGTATGAGGCAAAGGATAAGATTGCAGAGGCAAGACAAATTATTTTACACAAGCTAAATTTATTGGAATGGTTAGCTAATTTTGTCGAGCAATTTTAAATACTTGGCTATTACAAATTTTTTAATTAATTTTAAATAATTATTAATAATTTTATGGATGGAATTTGTACCCTTGCTAATGATAAAGTTTTAGACCAAGTTATTGCTTTACTTAATAGTATTGAAGCTATTGCTGGTAAAGATACACCTGTATGTATTTATCCCTATGATGAGCATACAGAAAAATTGTCTGCTGAAATTGCTAATCGACCAAATGTTCAGTTATATAGCGATCGCAATTCTATCGCTAAATGGGATAACTTTGCACAAGCTTGTTGGGATACCCACCCCACTGCTAAAGACACTTGGCGTAAAGTAGGGAGTGAAGGTTATCATCGTTTTGGTACTCATCGTCGTTATTGTGCTTTTGATGGGCCATTTGACCGTTTTCTCTACATGGATGCTGACACGTTGTTGATGAGTCCAGTTGAAGCTATTTTTGCTCAATTAGAAGATTATGATTGTGTTGTTTATGATTTTCAGTATAAAGACCCTACTCATGTTTATGTGGTAGATTCACCTCAATTAGAAAAAGTTTTTCCTCAACCTAGAGTTGCTACAGAAATTTTTTGTTCTGGTTTTTATGCTTCTAAAAAAGATTTATTTTCTGAATCGCAAAGAGATTGGTTGATTGCTAATCTGCAACAAGGAGAAGCAGAAATACTTTATCCGATGGCACCAGACCAAACTTTAATCAATTATATGATGATGCGATCGGGATTTTCTGTTTATAATTTTTCTCTACAATTACCATCAGAAGAAATTACAGGCTGTTGTGTTACTTCTACTCATTTTGAAAATATTAATCAGGTTTTATACGACTACAAAAAACGTTTAATTTATCTCCATTACATAGGTTTATCTTCTCAATTATTTACTAAAGTTTGTGCTGGAGAAAATATTAATTTTCCTTACCGAGATTTATTTTTACACTATCGTTATCTTCACGAACCAGAGCAAAAACCTCAGTTTACGACTAAAGCAAAACCATACAATCAGCCTCCTAGTTTAAAACAAAAAATAATTCGCAAATTAGGTTTAAAAATCTAAGGAGTAATGTTATGAATCGCGGTATTTATATTACAGCTAATGATCGAGTAACTGAACAAGCGATCACTCTAATCAATAGTATTAGATTATATGATTCAGACACTCCGATTGTTTTAATTCCCTATGATGAAAATTATGCTCAAATTGCCAAAATTTTAAGCAAATCTCATGGAGTAACAGTTTACCAAGACCTCGAATTAATCGAAGACTTATCTCAACAGCTTTATAATATTTTCGGACAAGGTTTTTTTGACAAACCAAATAAACTCAGAAAGCATGCTTGTTGGTTTGGTGAATTTGATGAATTTCTTTATATCGATACAGATATAGTTGTTTTTGAAAAAATTATTGATAATCTTAAATATTTATCTGATTATGATTTTTTGTGTTGTGATTATCAACATAAATCAGGAATTAAAAATGTTTTTTCCTCAAAAATAATCGAAGCTCAAGTTATTCAACCTCATGAGATAAAAGATACTTTTAATAGTGGTTTTTGGGCGACTAAAAAAGGTCTGATTACTCAAACAGAAATTCAAAATATTTTTGCTGAATGTGCTGCTCATCCAGAATACTTTGATTTTTCTCAAAAAGTTTCCGATCAACCAATCTTTAATTACATGGTTTTAACCAGAATCAAAAAAAGATTTAATCTTGTTCATCGCGAAGAAAAAGCACCAGGAAGTTGGGCAGGAAGTCCTCATTTTAAAATAAAAGATCATGTTCTTTTTGATCCTGATACTAATCAATCTCTGCAATATTTGCATTGGGCAGGAATAAAAATACAGCCTGGTTGTCCTTACTGGGATATTTGGAAATATTATCGCTATTTAGGAGAAACTAATCCTCCAGCAGATTTACCAGTTAATCATAATCAAACTCAATTTCAAAAAATTCTTCAAGGACTTAAAACAAAATTTAGTTTTTAATTATTTAATCAAAGCAATTTTAAACTATGAATATTTCAGAAAATAGTTTTTGTTTTTGTACTCTGGCTTTAGGTGAGCAATATCGCTTAATGGTTAAAGAATTAGCCAATGATCTTAAACAATATTCTTCAGGAACGAAATTAATTGTAGGTACAGAAAAACCTAATGATTTTGACTCAAAAGAAAATGTTATTGCTTTTAAATTAAATCAACAAGGAGTTCTTCATTGTTATAATGATAAACGTTTTGTCCTTGAAAAAGCACTCTTAAATTTTAAAACCGCTATTTATATAGATGCAGACACTAGAATAATTGAATATATACCTAAGGATCTCGTCTTTTCTGCTGGTTTGAGTGGTTGTCATAAAAATATGCTTGAGCATATTAGTAGATATCGTCCGCAAGATTTAGAAAAACTCACCAAAATGTCTTTAAAACTTAATATTAAATTTGAAGAAGCTCAATGGATTGGTGAGTCATTGTTTATTCTTACCAAAGATGCGGGAAAAGAACAAGATTTTCTGAAAATTTGGTCTAAACTTGCTACCTATTCTGAATTAAGAGGAATGTATAGTGGCGAAGGTAATATTATGGGATTAGCTGCTGCCAAAGTAGGATGGCAAATTAATAAAAGCGAGAGTTGGATTTTTCTTAAACAAATAAGTCAACATTTAGATGCATCTCGTCAACGAAGTAAGCAAGCTTTTTGGAGTTATTTTAAATCAAAACTTGCTTATCATTATCGACTCAATAAAATGCGATTATTGGCTTTAAAAGATTTTAGTTTTTACTATTTATAAAATATGAGACTTATTTATTATAAACAACCCAATTTTGGTGATGCACTAAATCTTTGGATGTGGCAAAAATTAATTCCAAATATTTTCGATGATGATCCAAGTATCGCATTTATGGGTTTGGGTACTTTATTAAATGAAAGTTATCAACGTCGGGTATAAAAAGCTAATCAAAAAATTATTTTTAGTACTGGAGTAGGATACGGTAAGATATTTCAATTAGATTCTTCTTATAAAATATATTGTCTGAGAGGTTCTTTATCTGCTCAAGCTCTTCAAGTACCTACAGAATTAGCTATTACTGATAACAATTAAATCAAATTACTAAGACAATTCATCCTAATTTAAGTACTGGTCAGAAAATTGAAGAATTAACTCTGAAACTCGAAGATAAACTTCAACTCTTTAAAAATGATTTAGAAAATGGATATTTTAATAGTTAAATAATTGGCTTTTATTGTTTTACTCTTTCAATTTTATATCATCAAAGACCTTATAAAATTGTAAGTATTTAAAAGTAATAATTTTCAAACAAATTAAACGATAATAAAATCCAAAATCTTTTTTTAATTTATTGGTTATTTTTTCAATTAACGAATGTTGAGAAAATTCTATTTGCTGATGTTCATCAAAATATTGACTTTTTTCTTCATAGTTTGACTTACCTAACTTAATTTTGATTTTTTCTACCCTATCTTTAAAAATACTAATTTTTCTTTCTCGGTCATATTTAATCGAAAAATTTGCCTTAGCTGCTGCTAATCCAATAATGTTGCCTTCTCCATAATAGATATGATTTAGTTCAAAGTAACCTGCAATGATTTCCCAGTAATCAATAAAATCTTCAAAACCTTTATCTCTAGTTACATAAAAAAAGTATTCTTGAACAAATTTAACCTCTTCTACATTAATATTAAAAGCTAAGGCAACTTTTTGAATTAATTGAAAAATATTTGAACTACTTTGGTTTTCATTAATTTGATTATTGCGTTTCAAAATACTATAGCAACTATGGGCAACTATTCCAGCTTCAAAATTAATTTGCTCTGGTATTTGGTCAATAATTCTGACATCAGCATCAGCAAAAATACAAGAGTTAAATAAAGTAAGAGCTTTAGCGATCGCTATTCTTTTATCATTATATAATTTGCAACTTTGGGGTTGATGTTTAAAAGCTATGATATTAGCTTGGTTGTTAAAATATTTAACTTGATTGGTTAAAACAATGAGTTTAGTTTCTGAAGCATACTTTTCTAAGTCTTTTGCTAAAAGTAAAGCATGAGCGCGATATCTTTTGCCAACAGCTAAAGTACAAAAACAGAAACTTTTAGAATTCATTATCTAAATATTTATCCAAGAAATATCTTTTCAAGGATAAGTTGAATTTCTAAGTTTGACAATGACAAGAATAGAAATAAAACGTTTATTTTTTTTGATTTAATCAAGCCATTGTCGATTAATTTTAATTCCACGACTATCCATAGCAGCCATAAATAGATGGGTAGGTAAAGCTTGTTCAACAGGATAAATACCTGGTTGATTTAATTTTCCTTCTAATAGTAATTGAGCAACACTACCAGTACCAGCCCCTGCTGCGATCGCAGTATTTTGGTGAGTCATGGTTGAACAATATTTTCTTAATTTATTATCTTTTATTCCTGTAATTTCTGCTCGCATGGCTACCCCAATTCCACTCCAACGATCTGTTACAGAAGTCATCAAATAACTAACACGAGAAAAAAATTCAATACCTTTTTTACTCTCAATCCATGCTGAAGGAAAAATATTTGCAGTAATCCAAGTTAAATGATTATACAAATCAGGAATAGAACCAAATTTGGTAATTACAGTTTTGACAGGAAAAGAGTGAGCAAAGGTATAAGTTTCTGGAACATCAAACCAATAAACTCCAGTTTTCCCATAAGGTTTAGGAAATTCAATTATTTCTCTTTCTGTATAAGGTAAAATTTTCTGCCATTTACCATCAATCCAAGCTGCAAATTTTTCTCTCAATCCTAAAAAAGTGGTTCTCATTACAGTAATACCAGCACCACCAGAACCTGCTACAACATAACTTAAATGGATTTTTTCTGGTTGCTCAAATTGTTCTACTCCTTGGCGTACCATACTATTAGAAATACCTGGAAAAATACCTGTATTCAAAATAGCAGTTACTCCTGCTGCTCTCGCCTCATCTTGATAAGAAATTACTTTTTCATAAAAAGAACGATGATCGCTAACATCAAGATAATTTATTCTTTTTTCTATGCAAGTTTTTAAAACTCGACCATCTCGATAATGAAAAGGTCCCGCACAATGAATTACTAAATCTACAGAATCAATTGTTTTTTTTAATTGTTCTAAATTATCCAGTTCTAATTGTAAAAATTTTAAAGGAGGTTGTAATATTTTTGGTTGACGAGAAGTAACAATTACTTCTGCATCAGTATGAGTAAGCAGATCTTGAGCGACACTGCTACCAATTCTGCCGCCGCCAATTACTAAAACTTTTTTATTTGTCATTATTACTAAAAAACCTAATTCTACCTTTTGTCTTTTGCCTTTTGTTTTAATACTAATTCTGCTAATTCAATAAAACCTTCACCTTCAGGTTTGCTAGTAATATAGGTAGGTTGAGCTTGAAGAACTTCACAATAATCTAAAATATTTGTCACGCCTACAGATAAAGGAAATAAATCTTGATTAAAAAGAGATTCGTCATTGGGACTATCACCAACAGTTACTATTTGTTGATTAGTTATTTGAGGAAAATATTGTTTTAAAATCTGTTGTAAACCAAGAGATTTATCTTGTAGTAAAGGCTTAATGTGACACTGGACATTACTATAAGTAAAACTCCAACCGTTCTCTTGACAAATAGTTGCCATCTCTTTTAATTCTACAAGAGTTAATTGGTTTAGATCGAAAGTCCAATCAGTTAAGCGAAAACAATTATCTTCTGATTCTTGAATGTGATTAAATTTATTTTGTAAAACTTGAAAGATTTTAGCTAACTTTCGACGATGTTGAGCAAGATTATTTAAATTAATTAATAACTCACTGCGTAAAGTTTTATTATCATAAAATAAACCCCCATTTTCTGCGATCACACCACGAATCGGTAAATAATGAGCAATTCCATTGACCCAACCTGCCGAACGTCCAGTTACAATAACAACATCAATCTGCGCTTGCGCTAATGCTTCTAAAGCT
Organism: Stanieria sp. NIES-3757; assembly: GCA_002355455.1. Taxonomy (NCBI): domain Bacteria; kingdom Bacillati; phylum Cyanobacteriota; class Cyanophyceae; order Pleurocapsales; family Dermocarpellaceae; genus Stanieria; species Stanieria sp. NIES-3757. The sequence continues at coordinate 599,694 of AP017375.1, read as the reverse complement.
TTTAAAAAATTAGACGTAAATTTGCCTTGTGAAGTTAGCGTACCATCCATGTCGGTCGCTAACAAACGAACATCACACAGTTGATTGTTTTGAACTGCTTGAACAATAGGTAACAAAGACATATAAAAACTAATTAATTATTTTGACTTGAAAAACTTCAGCAAAAGTTTTGATTAGATCTAGCTTAATTTGTTCTACAGTAAGATTAGGAATAAACTGAGCCAAACTTCCTACAGGTTTATTGTTAATTCCACAAGGGACAATATTGTCGAAACCAGTCAAGTCGGGACAAACATTAAGGGAGAAACCATGCATGGTAATCCAACGGCGGACTTTAATCCCAATAGCTGCAACTTTTGCTCCTTCCAACCAAACTCCAGTTAATCCAGGAATACGGTATCCTTCTAGTTGATATCGATCTAAAACCCGAATAATTACTTCTTCTAATTGTCGAAGATACCAGTGCAAATCTGGTTGATAAAAGCGCAAATTTAAGATTGGATAAGCTACTAATTGACCGGGACAATGATAAGTTACTTCTCCACCTCTTTCAATTCTATATAATTCCCAATTAGTTTGTTTTGGGTCAAATTTTAAAAACTTCAGACTAGCTCCTTTACCCAAAGTATAGACAGGTGGATGTTCTAATAAAATCAACACATCTGACAAATTAGGATTATTAATCCTAGCCTCAACTAAAGAATGTTGATACTCCCAAGCGACAGTGTAGGAGACTAAATCTCGATTATCAAGTAAACAAGTTCTGGTGTGTTGAGCTAAATTCAGTTGCTGTATCAATTTAACAAATATAAAAATATGTAAAGGAAATTTAAAAGAATTAAAAAATTCGATGTTTGGGAAAATACAAAGTGCTAATCTATTGGTATAAGATATCAGAAATAAAGATATTACTCAACATCATTTCCCGAGGAGTAAGAAGCTATTAACCACTTGAATTTTATTGAAAAAAAAATCGATAAAATTAAGGAAATCTCAAAAATATCAAGGCCAATTAAGTTACAGGATCTATTTTTCTCCGATTTCTTTGCTAGTTCAAAAGTCACGATTTTCGAGGAAAAAATTAATAGTTTTTTGCTTAAGCGACTAAGTAAAAAAAATTACGCTTAAGGGGGATTTTGATCTTCTTAAAATTCTAGATCGATCTAAACAAAATTTGTGGAAGCAGACATCATCATTAAAAACTGCTGACCAGCTTAACCATCTTAATTCAAAACTGTAGCATGGAGTGTCGAGTATGAAGCTTTTGATCCAAGGCAACAACATTACGGTTACCGATGCAATTAATGACTATGTTCAAAACAAATTAGAAAAAGCAGTTAAACACTATCAAAACATCACTACCAAAGTCGACGTACATCTTTCTGTCGCCAAAAATGCTCGTGTTAATAATAAACACAAAGCAGAAGTAACTGTATATGCTAATGGAACAGTAATTCGCGCTCAAGAAGGAAGTGAAAATCTGTATGCCAGCATCGATATGGTATCCGATAAAATCGCCCGTCAATTACGTAAATACAAAGAAAAATTACTCGATCAAAAAACCCAGACTGCTACTAAAACTAGTGAATTAGTTACAGAAGGAACTGTTGCCAACGATTTATTTAGCGATCGCTCTCCTGAACTACCAAATGAAGTAGTCAGGATGAAATACTTCGCTATGACACCAATGACTATTGACGAAGCTTTACAACAACTGCAATTAGTCGATCACGATTTCTATATGTTTCTCAACAAAGACACTAACGAAATCAATGTAATCTATATTCGTAATCATGGTGGTTATGGTGTAATTCAACCTCGTTATAACAACCACGAACAAAACGGTAATAATCATCACTAAATCTTCTGGATAAGGGAAAGGGAATCAAAATTTTGCTCATCCTTTATCCTTTTTTCCATTTTTTTTTAAATTGTGAAAGAAGCTTGAAGTTACTACTAATTATTACTAGTGCTGGTTAATGTTTATGTAATTAGAGTTTTAATAAGTCAGGTTGATAAGTTTGAATTGCTTTCATATACTGTACTCTCTCAAAAGTACTTGGTTCAGGACAATTGCTTTGACTCATTACACCTTGTAGTTGCTGTAGCGATTTATATTCATGTTCTTCTAACCACTGATGTAATCCTTGTTCGATAGTTTGAAGATAATCGATACCGTGACGGAGTAAGACACTAACCAGCATACTAACATTAGCTCCTACAGCAATCATTTTGAGAACATCAGTTGCAGTTTGAATTCCGCTGGTTGCAGCAAAATCAACAGGAATTGTTCCATACAAAATTGCAATCCAACGTAAGGGTAAACGCATGGCTTGAGGAGTAGAAAGCAGTACATTGGTTTTAATTTCTAAATTATCTAAATCGAGGTCTGGCTGATAGAAACGATTGAATAAAACTAGTCCATCTGCGCCAGCATCAGCTAGTCTTTTTGCCATATTCGCTATATTGCTAAAGTAAGGACTAAGTTTAACTGCTACAGGAAGATTGACTTCAGAGGTAACTGCGCTGACTATATCTAGATAAATAGATTCTACTGCTGCGCCAGTCATTTCAATATCGGTGGGAATGGAGTAGATATTTAATTCTAAAGCATCTGCTCCTGCTTGTTCGATTTGACGAGCATATTGAGTCCAACCACCCACAGTAGAACCATTCAAACTCGCAATGATTGGGATATTCACCATCTCTTTGGCTCTGCGAATATGATTGAGATATTCTTCGGAACCGATATGAAAGATAGCTGGTTCGGGAAAATAAGTTAATGCTTCGGCAAAGCTTTCATTGTAAACAGTAGTATCGTGATGAATGCCGTAAATTTCTTGGGTTAATTGTTCTTCAAACAAAGAATGTAAGACTACGGCTGCTGCACCAGCATCTTCCATGCGTTTCAGGTTATCGAGATCTTCGGTCAAAAGAGCAGCAGCACCGACTACTAAAGGCGATCGCAATGTTAAACCTAGATAAGTTGTAGTTAAATCCATGCTGCAACCTCTTACTTATTATTTTCAATCATTTTGAAATTAAAACAATCTTTTGAGGAAGTTGTGAAGAAGTGGATTTTAATTCTATCTTGGTCAAATTCACTGACATTCTGGGCAAACTAAAGATGAATCAGAAGATCAGATGTAATATTTATGCATGGTTCTCCCAATCATAGTTGTGATGGTACAGAGACAATTAAACCAAAATATTTATTATTAGATTTACGCGCACCTCGTCGTCTGCAACTATCTAATTTGAAAAAACCGCAAGTAAGGCGATTAATTTGGATTGGGGTGGGAGATATACTAGCTTTAGCTGGTGCGTGGCAAATTGCTAATTATTTCAACAATTTTTATTCTCCTATACCGAGCAATTTGATTTGGTGGAGTTGGTGGGGTATTCCTAGCGTATTCTGGATTTTTACTGTTTTAACTATTGTCTTGTTTAGCTATGGGGGATTGTATAACAATTACAGTCAGAACTATATTCGCACTGGGCAATTAATCAGTAGTGTTTATTTATTATCTTTAGTCTTAATTTATTTTTACGATCCTAAATTAGACCCACCGCGATCGCTTTTTTTTACAGCTTGGTTTAGTAGTATTGTTTTAGTAATGGGTTGGCGAATGTCAAGTTCATTAATTTTTAGACAATTTTTAGTTAATAAACGGCAAATTTCTGTATTTATTATTGCTCCTGCTTTAAAATTACCCAAACTAGCTCAAATTATTGAAAAACGTTCTGCTTATCAAGTAGTTGGTGCTGCTTTAGCTAGTTGCGCTCATACTCAAGCTACTTTACAAACCATTATTAATTCTGGTGCAACAGAAGTTTTGGCAGAAGATTTACCTCAAACTAAATTGGCTTCTACTCTCTACTGGAAACTCAGACATCATGGCATTGCTTTGCGTTTAATTCCTTCTAGTGTTGAAGTTTTACATCGTCGTGGTATTTCAGAAATTTGTGCAGGAATTCCTACTTTGAGAGTGGAAGCTCCTTTACTCGTCGGTTGGGACTATCGTTTAAAACGATGGTTAGATATCTTTTGTGCTGCGATCGCTTTAATCATACTAGCACCTCTTTTAATTGGTATCGCGATCGCGATTAAGCTTTCTTCTCCTGGTGCAGTTTTTTTTCGTCAAGAAAGAATTGGTTTACACGGAAAAATCTTTCAAATGTGGAAGTTTCGGACAATGGTAGCTAATGCTGCCATGATGCAAACTACTTTGGAAGCCCAAAATCAAACCAAAGATGGAATTATGTTTAAAATCAAACAAGACCCGCGCATTATTTCCATCGGTCATTTTCTCAGACGTACCAGTTTAGATGAATTACCCCAATTATTTAATGTGTTACTCGGTCAAATGAGTTTAGTGGGACCCCGCCCTTTACCGCTTCGAGATGTAGCCAAAATGAAGTCTTGGCATCAAATTCGCCATCAAGTCTTACCAGGAATTACTGGTTTATGGCAAATTTCTGGACGCTCAGATTTAGATGATTTTGATGACGCTGCTCGTTTAGACCTCTACTATATCGATAACTGGTCATTAAATTTAGATCTAGATATTTTGATCGAAACCGTCAGAATTGTGTTATTTGGTAAAGGAGCATATTAGAAGATAATTGTACAGATTTAGCACCTTCCGTTCCTACCGATCCTTAGATCACTAAATAATTCATAATGGACTTATTGCGATCGCTACCTATTGGCTTATACCTCGAACAACCTGTAACTTGGCTCCACAGACTCGATCCGCGAGTTAAATTAGCTTGGTTGATGACTTTTTTAGCTGCACCTTTACTAGCTAACCCCTATTGGAGGTTGGCTTTATCAGGTTTACTCGTCTTAGTAACTTTAACTGCTGCTATTCCCCTCAGAGTTTGGCGACAACAGATGGGTTGGTTACTAACTTTATGTATTTTAGTCTTTATTATTACTGCGATCGCGCCTGATGGTTTGGCAGTTAATTATCAATCTAGATTACCCGATAGCGGCTTAGAACTTCCCCAACCAGGTTCTTATCAATACGTAATTTTTGAACAGGGTAGATTTACTATTACTCGTCGTTCTTTGGATGTGGCGGTCAGAATTAGTACTTTAATTTTTACCCTAATTTATAGTACCAATCTCTACCTACTTACTACCGCTCCTGAAGAGATAACCGCAGGAATAGAAGATTTAATGGGACCTTTGCGACGTTTTAAACTACCCATTACCGAAATTGCTCTAACTTTAACTCTTTCTTTGCGTTTTATACCCTTAGTTTTAGAAGAAGTTCAAAATTTGGTTCGTTCCGTACGGACTAGAGCCATTAATTGGAATAAATTAGGTTTACGAAGAAGTCTCAAAGTTTGGTTGATGGTAGTCGAAAAGTTACTCGAAAACCTGTTACTCAGAGCAGAACAAATTGCTACAGCAATGGACGTTAGAGGTTTTACCAGTCCCGATCAACATCGGGTGCAATGGCATCAATTACGCTTACGTTGGCGAGATTGGTTAGCTTTAGGTAGTTTAATTCCTTTTTGGCTAGCTCGTTTCTTAATCGGGGGCGCAACTTAGGAAAAATGAAACAATTGTCTCCTTGGTATTGGCGATCGCTACCTTTAAATAATCGCACTGGTTCACAAGTTTTTGCTCAATTATTTCTTCAATCAAACACAATCGCTACTCTGTTAGAAAGTCCTTTTCCCACACCAACAGATCAACCCCAACTATCTCGTTATTCAATCTGTGCAGGTTCGCCTCGCGTAGTTAATGGTAAAGCTAAAGTTTGGACTCCAACAGTAGGGAATATTTTACCTTTTTTGCGATCGCTCCGCGCCACTTCGCGATCGCTATTAGAGCAACCAATAACTGATTGTTTAGAAGTTCAGCATTTACCCTTTACAGGAGGTTGGTTGGGTTGGTTGGGTTATGATTTGGCTTGGGAAATTGAAAAGTTACCTAATTTTAATCAAGATCCTTTACCTTTTCCTGTTGCTTATTGGTACGAACCAGATTGTTTTGCCGTCTTAGATCATCAGGAACAACTTCTCTGGTTAGCAGCAACTCAACCCCAACAATTGGATAGCTTAGTACATCAATTAGAAACTTCTTCTTGTACAGACGAACACCAGTTCGCCCCTACATCTGTCAATATCTCCTACCTAACCAATCAGTTTGACTACGAAGATTCCGTTAGACAAGCGAAAAAATATATTCAAGCAGGAGACATCTTTCAAACCAATCTCTCCTTACGCTTTCAAACTGAAACAACCAAAGATAGTTGGTCGATTTATCGCACCCTACAAAAAATTAATCCTTCTCCCTTTGCCAGTTACTGGCGATCGCCTTGGGGGACAATTATTAGTTGTTCACCAGAAAGACTGATTCAACTAGAAGGAGATCTTGCTCAAACTAGACCAATTGCAGGAACAAGAGCGCGTGGTACGACTCCCCAACAAGACCAAAAATTAGCACAGGAATTACTTGCTAACGTCAAAGAAAGAGCCGAACACATCATGTTAGTTGACTTAGAACGTAACGATTTGGGCAAAGTCTGTCAATGGGGTTCAGTTGAAGTAGATGAGTTATTAGTCATTGAACGTTATAGTCACGTCATGCATCTGGTTAGTAATGTCCGAGGTAAACTCAAACCAGATTGCCATCCTGTAGATCTGATCGAAGGAATGTTTCCTGGAGGAACGATTACAGGATGTCCAAAAGTCCGTTGTATGGAAATTATTGAACAATTAGAACCAGTGCGTCGCAACTTATTTTATGGTTCTTGTGGTTATCTAGATCGAAGAGGAAATTTAGATTTAAATATTTTAATTCGTACCTTGTTGTATCAACCCATCAATCCCAATCAAGCTCTAGTTTATGGACAAGTAGGAGCAGGAATTGTTGCCGACAGCGATCCTGAAAAAGAATGGTACGAGTCTTTAAATAAAGCTGAAGCTCAATTAGCAGCCTTGAAACTAACCTAATCAAAAATAAAGTAGGGGCAATTTATGAATTTCCCCTACTATAAACTGTTTAAAGTTAAATGCAATTTATTCAACAACAATCTTGCCAACCATACCTGCACCACGATGAGGTTCGCAGTAGTAAGAATATTCACCTGGTTGATCGAAAGTAGTTGTAAAGGATTCACCAGGCGAAAAGGCAAGGCTTTTATGAGATGCTTTAGCAGCGATATCATCAGAGACTTTGCTGCTGTCAAAGACTACATTGTGAGGAGCCATTTTGTTGTTAACCCACTTAACAGTATCCCCTGACTTAATATTTAAAGTACTGGGAACGAACTGTAACATACCGTTATCTGAACCCATTTTGACTTCGTAGGTTTCAGCAGCAGCAGGATTTGCGGTTAAGAAAAAGCTAGTAACCACTAGCAAAACAGTCGAAAGTAATAAACCTAGCTTCTTGGTCATTTTTAACACTCAAATATAATTTTTTTCCTAGATTAATCTAGTATTTTTAGGAGCGAATAGAAACAAACTGACTGGTTTTGAGTGATTGAACAGTTTTTTGCCTATTTATCCCCCTCAAATCATACTACTACAGAAGTTTGACAATTTGTAAAACTTTGACAGCTTGTCTTTTGACTAAAGTCTCGTAATCGCTCAGGATGTATACTCGATTGAATTTACAATTTGAGAGGAGAAATCATGTTGAAGAAATTACTGTCAATAAGCATCAGCTTGTTGATAACTTGGTTTGCTGTAGCTAATCCTGCCTTAGCTGGAGATGCCAGCAATGGTGCAAAAATTTTTAATGCCAATTGTGCTGCTTGCCATTCCGGAGGCAACAACCTAGTTAACGCTACAAAAACTTTGAAAAAAGATGCTTTAGAAAAATATGGGATGTATTCTGCTGAAGCAGTTATTACTCAAGTAACTAATGGAAAAAATGCTATGCCATCTTTTAAAGGGCGTTTAAATGATCAACAAATTGAAGATGTTGCTGCTTACGTAATTTCTCAAGCAGACAAAGGTTGGTAATCTAAATCGTTCTAAAAACTCGGTATAGTTTCCCCAAAAAATTTTTTTTAGTAAATAGATTTTAATCTCGGTTTTAGCATTTAAAATCGAGATTTATTATTTAATATTTGAGTATTCATTTCTTAATAATTCAAATTAATTAAAATGTAGAAAAAAACTGGTTAGTCATCAGCTTTGATTAACCAATGAATAATAACCAGTGACAAATAACTAATGATTAATGACCGTTGGTTTTTTCTGACTGTCTAGCTGCTAGATATTGGTACAACTGCCAACGAGTACTAATATCTGCTTGCGCTTCTTTAAGTAACTTTTTAGCTGCTTCTGGTTGACTCCGCATCAACATCAAAAAGCGGTTTTCTTGGTACATTGAGTCTTTCACAGGCGATTTGGGTGCGCGACTATCTAGACTTAAGGGATTTTTTCCTAATTCTGTTCTTCTAGGATCGTAGCGGTAGAGTAACCAGCGTCCCGATTCCACTAAGGCTTTTTGTTGCTGCATTGCAGTAGGCATATTGATACCATGAGCAATACAGTGAGAATAAGCAATAATTAGGGATGGGCCATCATAAGCTTCGGCTTCTAAGAAAGCTTTAAGAGTGTGTTCGTCTCGCGCACCCATTGCTACAGAGGCAACATAGACGTTACCGTAAGTCATGGCAATTAAACCCAAATCTTTTTTCGCCATTGGTTTACCACTAGCAGCAAATTTAGCTACTGCACCCTTAGGAGTAGCTTTAGACATTTGTCCACCTGTGTTGGAATAAACTTCGGTGTCAAGAACGAGAATATTGACATTCCGTCCACTGGCAATCACATGATCTAAGCCACCATAACCGATATCGTAAGCCCAACCGTCACCACCAACAATCCAGACACTCTTTTTAACTAAATAGTCTGCTACAGATTTGAGGTTCTGAACTTTTGCTTTAATACTGGGATCTAGCTCGGAATTCAGCAGTTTCTCTAACTGTTGTTTAAGTTCGCTGACTTTTTGCCGTTGTTCGTAAATATCGGCTTCGTCTTGTTGTTGGTTATCCAGAATAGCAGTTGCTAACTCTTCTCCTACTTCCTGAGCGAGAGTATGGAGTAATTCAGCAGCAAATTGAGCCTGTTTATCGATTGAAACTCGGAAACCTAACCCAAATTCAGCATTATCTTCAAAGAGAGAATTTGACCAAGCTGGGCCTCTTCCTTCAGCGTTATGCGCCCAAGGAGTAGTAGGTAAATTACCACCATAAATTGAAGAACAACCAGTCGCATTAGCTACTACCATGCGATCGCCGAATAATTGACTGACCAATTTGACATAGGGTGTTTCACCGCAACCAGCACAAGCCCCAGAAAATTCAAATAGGGGTTCTTGCATTTGCTGTTGGTTGATTTTGTTGAGTTTTAAGTATCTGCGGTCTGGATTGGGTAAATTTAAGAAGAAATCCCAGTTTTCCCGTTCTTGTTCCCGTAAAGGTAACTGGGGCTGCATATTAATTGCTTTGAGACGGGGTTGAAGTTTATTTTTGGCTGGGCAAACATCCACGCAGATACCGCATCCCGTACAATCTTCGGGTGCAACTTGAATGGTGAATTTGAGATCGCGCCAATCTTTATCTTTGGTATTAGTACTCTTGAAATTAGCAGGGGCATTCTCTAATTGTTGTGGTTCGTAAACCTTACTGCGAATTACCGCGTGAGGACAAACCATTACACATTTGCCACATTGAACGCAGACATCTGCATCCCAAACAGGTATTTCTTGGGCAATATTGCGTTTTTCCCATTTAGTTGTACCACTAGGATAGGTTCCGTCTACAGGTAAAGCACTAACAGGAAGTTCTTCTCCTTCACGGGCGATCATTTTACCCAATACATCCCGTACAAAACTCGGTGCTTGATCCAAAGGAGATTGAGTTTTGGTCGCCGAATTAGAAATTTCTCCTGGTTGAATTTGATAAAGATGATCCAAAGTTGCATCTACGGCGTTAAGGTTCATTTGAACAATCGCTTCGCCTTTTTTGCCGTAAGTTTTCCGAATTGATTGTTTAATGGCATTAATTGCTTCTTCTCTCGGTAATACTCCCGATAGGGCAAAGAAACAAACCTGCATCACTGTATTAATTCGTCCTCCCATCCCCGCTTCACGGGCGACTTGATAGGCATTAATGGCGTAGCATTTCAGATTTTTGGCGATAATTTGCTGTTGGATAGTAGCAGGTAATTGACTCCAAACTTCTTCTTGACCATAAGGACTATTAATTAAGAAAGTTCCCCCTGGTTCAATTTCTTTCAGGATTGGAAATTGTTCGACAAATTGCCATTGATGACAGGCAACAAAATTAGCCTGGTTGACTAAATAGGTAGAACGAATTAATTGAGAACCAAACCGTAGGTGAGATACTGTTACCGAACCAGATTTCTTGGAATCGTAAACAAAATATCCTTGGGCGTAATTATCAGTTTCTTCCCCGATAATTTTGATTGAATTTTTATTGGCACCAACGGTTCCATCAGAACCCAAACCATAGAAGATAGCTCTGACTACCTTTTCTGATTCAATTGAAAATTCGGAATTGTATTCTAGACTGGTATGACTGAGATCGTCATTAATACCAATGGTGAAGTGATTTTTCGGTGACGTATTGTTTAAATTATCAAATACTCCTTTGATCATAGCAGGAGTAAATTCTTTAGAAGATAAACCATAACGTCCACCAAGTACTTTAGGTTGAGGAGAGTTAGTTTTCCAGTTTTCAGTAAGGGTAGTAATTACATCCAGGTAAAGAGGTTCACCCACACTACCTGGTTCTTTAGTTCGGTCTAAAACAGCAATACTTTTCACTGTATTGGGTAAAGCTGCAACAAATTTTTCGCCAGCAAAAGGACGATACAAGCGAACTTTTAAAACTCCAACTTTTTCACCCTGTTGATTGAGATAATCGACGGTTTCGTGGACAGTATCACAAGCAGAACCCATTAAGACAATCACTCGTTCCGCTGCTTGATCGCCATGATATTCAAATAAGTGATATTGTCTTCCTGTCAATTGAGCAAACTTATCCATTACCTTTTGGGTAATATTCGGACAAGCTTGGTAATAAGGATTAACTGTTTCCCTTGCTTGGAAATAAACATCAGGATTTTGAGCCGTACCACGAATGACAGGATGGTCTGGAGTTAAAGCACGGAGACGATGATCGAAGACGAGTTGATCGCTAATTAATGAACGCAATACCTCTTCACTCAAAAGTTCAATCTTCTGAACTTCATGGGAAGTGCGAAAACCATCAAAGAAATGACCAAACGGAATTCTCGATTCTAAACTAGCTGCGGTAGCAATTAAAGCAAAATCTTGTGCCTCCTGTACTGAAGCGGAACACAACAGCGCAAACCCCGTACTTCTAGCAGACATCACATCACTATGATCGCCAAAAATAGATAGTCCTTGGGCAGCTAAAGAACGGGCTGCAATATGAAACACTGTTGGTGTTAGTTCTCCCGCAATTTTATACATATTAGGGAGCATTAATAATAAACCTTGAGAAGCAGTAAAAGTAGTCGTCAAAGAACCTGTTTGTAAAGCACCATGAACTGCCCCTGCAACACCCCCTTCACTTTGCATTTCTACCACTGTCGGGACAGTATCCCAAATATTTTTTTTACCTTGAGATGACCAAGTATCCGCCCATTCACCCATTGGTGAAGAAGGAGTAATGGGATAAATTGCGATTACTTCATTAAGGGCATAAGCCACTCTTGCTACAGCTTCGTTTGCGTCTATGGTGGCAAAAGTTGTTTGCTTCCTAGATACAGTTTGAATCATTGCTTACTCCTTCGGTTATGACGTGGAAACGTTTCACCAAAACATTTGTACAATTACTAATGATCGATTGGAGGGAGGAAAGATAAAGGATGAAGTCTCAGAAATAATTTCCGATCGCTCACCCTTTTTAATCCATCCTTATTCATCGTTTACTGTTTGCTATTTAAGTAGTTTTTGAGAGTACCGCTCCGAATTCACCTTGAGAGTATGTCAAAAGTTTGAGGAAGTTGTGAAGGAATTAAAATAGCGGTTCTCAGATCAATGAAGATAGAAGGAGAAAAAGAGAAAGGGAGAAGAGGAGAAAGGGGGAAAATAACCAGTCGTCACTGGTCACTGTATAATTGCGAGCATTATCGCTTAAACAACTATTAATAATTAATCAAATCATTGGTTTACCGTATAGTCATTACACCTGAACAAAAACAAGACGAGATCGTTGTTCTTAATCCTCCACAACAGCATTATTTACAAAGAGTATTAAGGATGACTAGTGGCGATCGCATTATTTTGATGGATGGTCAGGGTCAGTCTTGGTTGGCTCAACTAGAAGGCAATTTTGCCCATATTCTCGAACCAATTATCACTTCAACCGAATTACCTTTACCAATCACCTTAATCACTGCTTTACCGAAAGGAAGTGGTTATGAAGATATCGTTCGCTGTTGTACCGAATTGGGAGTTAATACTTTTATTCCAGTTATTAGCGATCGCACTATTTTAAAACCTAGTCCTAATAAGGTCGAACGTTGGCGCAAAATTGCCACTGAAGCAGCCGAACAATCGGAAAGACAAATCGTTCCCCAGATTATCAATCCAATTAAATTTACTGAAGCAATTCATCAAACAATTAATTTTGAAAGCGATCGCTATATTTGTGTAGCTCGTGGCGATTTACCTACTTTATGGAGTTGTTTAACTAAAGTACCAGAACGAGAAATTATTATTGCGACTGGCTGTGAAGGAGGTTGGACTCCCCAGGAAGTAAAACAAGCAATCCAGCAAGGATTTCAAGCAGTTTCTCTAGGAAATCGAATTTTACGAGCGATTACGGCTCCAATGGTTGCGGTAACGATAGTGACTGTCACACTCAATTAATCAGTTATCGGTTACCTCTCTACTGGTAGTTATAAGCTAATTTTTAAAAAGTTCTTATTATTAATTTAAAATTTATATTTAAAAATAAAAAAAAACTTAAAAAATTATTGATAATAAAGATTTTTTACCAACGAGTTGATCGCGGTTTGAGCTTATTGTAAATTATTGACAATACAAAAACCATTTATACATGATAAGATTGGCTTTATTTTTGTTTATTCGCTAAAAACAAAAACTATTCACGCTACAAATTAGTCATAATCAGCATTTAGCTTTTTTTCTAATTTTAATTATTATTAATTCCTAATATTTGCTTATTGACTAAGCATTATTACCGATCTTGACAAAATGAAAATAATCGTTAGGATAGTCCTTCGTTAATAGGGCTCAAATTAAATCCAAAGATAGGAACATCTAGATCGAATAGTTAGTCTGTTTCATTGCTCAATTGAATTACACAAAATCTCTAAAAATTTTTCTGACACTAAAAATAGGGTTATGTCCCAAATTAAACATATTCTCAAAGTTTTTACACTCAAATCGAATTGTTAAAGTAACAAAGAAATTCTTATGAAATTATCACTTCCACTGAAACTTATCGCAATCTCAACAGCAGTTTTAGCGACTACAATTACTTTGTCTCCTCTCAAAGCAGCAGTAATTGGAGAAGAACCAATTAATCAAAACGAAGTTGTTGCAGTAGCAGCCCCTTTTGGCAGTAATAAATATAGTTTAGTGATCGTCGAACAACTTCCTGGTCAAAAACAATGTTGGAGTGAGATGGGTTCTCAACCAACAGTGATCGAGCCTCTCTGGACTACTTTTGACTTTACAGGACATTGCCGTCGTGCGACTGATGCCAATGGTTATTCAATTCATCTTGATGGTCAAGATACTAGCCAAGACTACTTGTTAGATCTAGCCGAAAAAGAAGGTGAATTACAATTAGTTGCCATGAACTACAAAGATCGTTCTAGAACGGTGATTGGCAAAACCTTCGGTCTTAATCAAGGCAAATTTTTAAGAATTTATTTAAACCCAGGTTGGCAATTGACAAAAAAAACTGTTGACGGTAAAACTGTAGGTCATGTGTACTTTAGTGGAGATACTGCTGCGATCGCGGCTGCGGGTAATACACCTCCCACACCTCCACCTGCTGCACCAAGCTTTAGCGATACGGCTACCGATATTTATAAGGATGAAATCGAACAAGCTGTCGCTTTAGGATTTATTGCTGGTTTCCAAGACAAAACCTTCCGTCCTCAAGAACCTTTGACTAGAGAACAATTAGTTTCGATGGTAATCGGTGCTTTAGGTGAGATAGCAGATCTGGAAATTCAACTACCCGCCCAAGCTGTAACGCAACCTTATCCTGATGTAGCAACTTCTCGTTGGAGTGCTATTAAAATCCAATGGGCAAAAGATAATCAAATTGTTACTGGTTATCCTGATGGTGCATTCCGTCCAGAAAAACCTGTTACTAGGGCAGAGTTAATGGCTGTTTTAAAACGTGCAGCGGAATTTGTTAGAGTTGAGCGAGGATTATCGCCACAATTAGCTGTTAAACCCGCAGCAACATCTTTTTCAGATATTTCTACTCACTGGGGTAAAAATTTAATCGAGCAAATGTCTGGTTATTGTCAAGTAGCTTCTCCTTATAATGAAACTGGAAATGCTTTCAATCCCGATCAAGCTTCAGGACGTAATTATGCTGCTGCTGCTACGTTGAGAATGTATAATTGCGTTGCTGATGCAGCCAACCAAGCTCGTCAGTAATCTCAGGAGTATTGTTGGACACTAAATGATCCTTTACCAAGTTTGAAGTCTTATATTTGTTTCAAATAAGAATGAAACATTTTTTTGGCTGAAAGCCTTTCATGGCAAGAAGCGATTGTCTCACTCTAAATTGAAATGACTATAAGTGTTAAATTTCAAGTTTTCTCTTCAGACTTTAGAGTTTATATCTATCCCTACCTTCTTGAAAATTTCAACTAGATAGGTTACGGTGCAGAAGTATTTTTGGATCGTAACCTATTTAATTAAATATATAATTGTATTATTATTAGTGAATATTGTAATCTTATCTTTTATTTGTATTCTTTGTGACTGTACTTTCAACCAATTCAGAATAAAAGATTGTAAACCTTAATACAATTTTTTTCTTTTTCTTTTAAAATAACGCCGATAAGATTATCTGCTCTTAGCTAATCTGAGCCATTAGCAATTTAAGAAGATGTTAAATATTCAAATAAAATCAGATAGCGACATTCCTGCTTCTAAACAACTATTCGATCAAATTCAATTTGCGATCGCGTCTGGACAATATTTAGCTGGTCATCGTTTACCCAGTACCAGACAGTTAGCCATGATTACAGGATTGCATCGCAATACAATCAGTAAAGTGTATCAACAATTGGAGGAAGTCGGATTAGTAGAATCGATCGCAGGATCGGGTATCTATGTCAAAACAGATGGAAATCAAAGGGAAACTGAATTAAATACGTCGGAAGTTGTTCAAAATAACATTATTAAAGATAGTATTGACGAATTACTCGCTCTTGGTTGTACTATTAGTCAAATTAAAGAATTATTTGTAGCAGAATTAGAATGGCGATCGCGCTGTCATCAACAATTAGTCGTAACTGTACCAACTAGAGATTTGAGCGCAGGGGAATTAATGCGTCAGGCATTAGAACAATCTTTGAGTATTGCTGTTAAGTTAGTACCATTGCAAGATTTACCAAAACTAATTAGTGAAACTCAGTTTGGCACAGTGATCACTAGTCGTTATTTTATTCGAGAAGTCTTAGATGTCGTTCCTCCTAGAACTTTCCGAGTCTTGACAGTGGATATTTATGACTATGGGAAAGAATTGGAAATAGTTAAAAGTTTACCGCCTCAAGCTTGTTTGGGTATAGTCAGTTTGAGTGAAGGCACGTTAAAAATAGCGCAGAGTATTGTTAGCTCTCAAAGAGGGGAAGATGTTTTAGTTTTGACTGCACCCATTAATGACTCTAAACGGATTAAAGCTTTGATTCATACTGCTCATAAAATCATCAGCGATCCAGCGAGTTATCCAGCCATTAAAGCTGCGATCGCAGCAGCTAGAGATGATTTGATTCGTTTTCCCGAAGTAATCTGTAGTGAAAATTATATTGCAGAAAAATCAATTAACTTGCTTAAAAAAGAATTAGGATTATCGGGTGAGAAGTAAGTAATATTAAATGAAATAGAAGAAACAACAATACAAATAGTTTTAAAATGTCTATTTCTTGCCTAGCTTGATGTTAGGGTTTAAAATGTTGTACTTCCCAGGCTGCCATATCTTTGTTAGAGATATAGAAATAAGTCTTATCTGAAGTAATAATATCTGTTTCCCCTTCAGAGGTAGAGTAAGTAGCGTCGATGCTTGATGCTCCAGTTGTATCAATTGTGACTTGGTTTCCAGATTTCCAAGTTAATTGAAGCTCGATGTCAGGATAACGCAGAATAGTTTTGACTCTGTTATTGGCGTTGTATTGCTCTGATACTTCACAGAGATAGCGATAGTTTTGCCCATCAACAATTACGCCACATACAGTTTTAAAAGTTTCTGTATTAAATTCTGAAGTATTAGTTGTATCACAGTTGGGGGAAGGAGCGTAAACAAGAGATTGATAGCGTCCGTTTTGAGTCCGTACGGTGACACATTTTCCAGTTTCGCTTTCGATCCAATAACTATAAGCACTATCTTCTGATTTTTCGGTGCGAATAAATTCATATCCTCGATTTTCTAATTCAGTCTCTCCGCTACTGCCTCTAGCATCTACTAAATCTTGTAGATTGGGAACAGGAGTTTGAGCGTTAACTGGAGTTGCAATGGTAATAGCTAAGATGCCGAGAGTTACGGGTAATAATCTGTGAATTTTTATCATTTTAAGAATATCTATCAATTAAGAAAGTGATGGGAACTAAAGTTTTAAAATAGAAATATGGTCGAACTCTCTTTTCTAAGAGCCAGAAGTAACGATAAATATGGCGCGACAGCCTCTATCTACCCAAATCGCACTATCATCGTAACCTCAAGTCCGATCTTTCCAACAACCAGCCTCACTTAGTTGACGATGAAGTAAAACACCATTGCCCGTATCGACATTACAACGATTGTATCTGCCATCAGAGCTACAAGTAATTTCCTTCGTTTCGTTCTTTTTATCTTTGTCCGAAGAACGAGAACTACTAGCTAACAAAGCACCGATCGCTACTGCTGCGATCGCACCTCCAACAATTACTCCCGTACTAACTCCTTTTTTATCGCGATCGCGAGAACTACTATGTCTCGAACCGACTAGGAAACTAGCTCTACAACCATTATCTACCCAGATACCATCGCGCTTGTAACCCCAATCTTCTTTATACTCACAAGGATTATTACTAAGTCGTTCTTCTAACCTAACGCCACCACGAGTATTAATAGAACAAAAATTGTAGCGATTATCACGTGAAGCGCAGACAATAGTATCAGCAGCATTGGCAGGATGCCGAGGGATAGTTCCAATCAGCATTCCTGTAGTCAGAGTGGCAATTGTCAAACAACGATAAAATATTCCCATAGTTATGTACTATTAATTCAAAATATATATAAATTCAATGATTGTGTTAGCTGGTTAACTCTTGAGCCACACAAGTAGATAAACGAGGATCGGCTTTAATGTCATTGAGATCGAATTCTATGCTCTGCCATTTAGGATGACCATTTTGTTTTAACCAATCCAAATTTTCATAAATTAACCTGGCAAATTTGCCTACTTCCTGGCAATTTTCTGAATCTGTCGTGAACAAGGCAGATTGTACAGCAACAGTTTCGACTGGTTCAGCTTGCCAACTGTAAGTTTGAGCGGGAATAGTGGTATTAGAGTAAATTTTGCTAAAAAATTCGTCGTTAGGAACTGATTCTATTTGAACTGGCACGAGTTTCAATCGATCTTCGGCAGAAATTTCTTCTACGAAAGCTCGATCTGGAATACCGACAACATAAAATAAAGCATCAATTTCGCGCTTGCGTAAAGCATCGATCGCTCTGAGTGGCTCTAATTGTAATAGTTGTTGTGGTGCTACTCTGGCATTTTGAAGCATCATAACTGCCGTAATGCTCGTACCACTGCCTTCTGCACCAATTGCCACTTTCTTATTATTAAGATCGGCAATACTTTTAATCTCGTCGTGTGCTAATAAATGGACTTCTTCTTGATACAAGGGCAAAACTAATCTTAAGGCTTCAAACTGTTGACGCATATCTTCATCGTCGTTAGCCATAGTATTCATAAAAGCCAAAATATCCAACTGACTCAGAGCCAGTGGAATACTAGGGTGGTTGTAAAGCTCGTAAACATTTTTCAAGGCACCATCTGAAGGAATTACATCTAAATCGATGGCAGACTGGGATACTAATTTTTCCAGATCCTCGGCAATGGCATAATAAGTTCCTCTTTCAGAAGCAGTCAAAATATTTAGTTCTACAGAATTAGATACATTTGCCTTAGCTCTAGTTGTAGGGATGATATTTAGAATTAAAATTAATCCCAAACTCAGGCAAAAATAGAGGAATCTTTTCATTAAAGAATAAAAATGGCAATAAAATTTATTGGCTTAAAAATATCACCTTTTTTTTCTAGTGTTATTTAATCTTAAGAAGTTGTTTAGATTCTTTTTTCGCTCAAATTAATCAATTTGAAAGGATTTTTTATTAATAATTAATGTCTTTTTACTCCAAGCGCTCGCCTGGACATATTTGCGGTGTAGTATCGATACATTGAGGTTTAATAGTTTGAACTAAAGAAGCAAACTGTTTCCTGTTCTTATCATTAAGAGCTAGAGTTGCGATCGTTTCCTGAGTTGGTTCACCACGATGATTGATTGTTACTGTTTCATTTACCCCAGTACCAAAGGTTTGAAAAGTCTCTCTAGCAAATTGACAAGATAAGGGAAATTCTCCCATAAAAATTTTGCCTTCATCTGCCTCATAGTTCCAATAAACAATGTAATTAGGCTCTCGATCCTGACAAAAATTGTAAGTTAATTCGAGCATTTTAGCTAGGTGTGCTTCGTAGAGTCTTAAGTTTTTCCCAATACTAGTAGTAGTAGTTTGCTCGCTTACTCGGAAAGTTGCTGTGCGAGAATCAAAATCTCCTCCTGCTCCTGCAAAGTTAATATAGGTATTTGGTACAGGAATTGCGATCGCTTTTAAACTAAAACCTATACTAATTAATAGAGAAACCCCAACCAACGAACTGTTTTTTTTCATTTGAGCAAAAGCACGAAAATTAATTTAATTTGAACTGAAGAAGAGCTAAATAGAGTAATTATGATGCTTAAACTAGCGTAATCTCTTTATTTCTAAATTTTAGACTTCAGAATTGACCCTTTCGTAAGATTTGCCTTGGATTACCTCTCTAATACGATAAATCGGTCTTTTTTGTGATTCATGATAGGTACGCATCAACAATTCAGCTAATAAGCCAAAACTAAACAACTGAACGCCAGTAACCACCAAAAGAACTGATAAAATCAATAAAGGGCGATCGCCAATATTTTGATTGAGAAATAACTTAACTATAGTTAAGTAAAAACCCATCAAAGTCCCAATAATTAAAGAAATTAATCCCCACACGCCAAAAACGTGCATCGGTCTAGTTAAAAACTTCTTCATAAAGAAGACAGTGAGGAGATCCATCACTACCCGAACTGTTCTTCCTAGTCCATACTTACTCTTACCAAAACGACGAGCATGATGACGAACTGGTATTTCAGTGATTCTGGCACCTTCGATATAAGCTAAAGCAGGTAAAAATCGATGCAATTCGCCATAAAGATTCATATCAGCGACGAGTTCGCCACGATAAGCTTTTAAAGAACAACCATAATCGTGTAATTTAACTCCTGTAACTTTACCAATTAACCAATTGGCGATCTTAGAAGGAAGCAATCTAGTCAGTGCTGCATCTTGTCTTTGTTTGCGCCAACCACTAACTAAGTCATAACCTTCTTCTAATTTAGCTAAAAGTAAAGGGATATCTGTCGGATCGTTTTGTAAATCACCATCAAGAGTAATAATTACCCTACCTAAAGCATTTTGAAATCCTGCTGCCATGGCTGGAGTTTGACCATAATTGCGTCTTAAAATTACTGCCTTGAGTCCGCTACGTCGACGAGCTAATTCTTTTAAAATTGTAGTAGAACCATCGGTAGAACCATCATCAACGCAAATAATTTCATAACTGAGTTGAATTGAACGAACAGCATTAGTAATTTCTTCTACCAGATGGGTAAGACTTTCTGCTTCGTTATAAATAGGAACAACAATCGATAAATCTATTCTTGCTGTTTGTAAAGAAGGGGTACTAATTCCTGAGATTGAGCCGCGATATGCCATATAGTTTGGTGTAATTAGTCGTAATAAATCTGAAAGTCAAAAGAATATCTCAGTTTAGATGATTTTTTCCAAACTAAAAAGATCAAATTAAGATTCGCAAATCGCTCTTACAGTTATCAATCCAATTATTATCTGTTTTTAACTTTTGCTTAACCTTATCTTCAATTTTGAATGAAAAAGTATCAATATATACTAAAAAAGCATAAACATTTATCTATCGAAAAGTTAAGTTGTTTAGCTTGCCAGGAGTGAGGTAGATACCGCAAACACGTAACCAATGCTCGACAATGAATCTCCGTTTAATCAATTACTGGCAGCTTTACCAAATTCTGAATATCAACGCCTTCTTCCTCATTTAGAAATCGTTCAACTTTCTGTGGGGGAAATTCTTTATCAATCCTACGAAACGATTAAATATGTTTACTTTCCTCATCAGGGAATGATTTCGTTAGTAGCAATCATGGAAAATGGCACAACTACAGAAGTAGGAATAGTAGGTAAAGAAGGATTAACGGGAATTTCTACAATTTTAGGCAGTGACTGTAGTATTCATTGCGCTATGGTACAAATTGTTGGCAGTGCTAGCCGAATAGAAGTTGATTTACTTAGGCAAGAGTTTAATCGCGGTGGCAGATTACAAAAACTGTTATTACTTTATACTCAAGCTAGGTTAACTCAAATTACCCAAAACGCAGCTTGTTATAGTCAACACCTAATCGAACAAAGACTAGCTCGTTGGTTATTAACTGTTGATGATTGCGTTCAACAAGACAGTTTTAGTTTAACTCAAGAACTAATTGCTACTATGCTTGGTGTCCGTCGTTCTGGTATTACTAAAGCAGCCAATCTTCTCCAACAAGCTGAAATAATTCGTTACAATCGCGGAAATATTATGATTTTAAACAGAGCAGCTTTAGAAACTGTTAGTTGTGAATGTTATTGGATTATCAAACAAGAATTTTATAGATTATTTAGTTTTAATGTCTGAAACCGTACATACAAAATTACTGAGAATTTGTAATGATAATCACATAAGCTCTAAAAATCATTACCATTTAGGTGGGTTATGCAAAACAAAAGCGATTCAAAAGTACCAGAAAAATTAGTGCTAGAAGAGCATCTTAATAACTTTGGTGAAGCAGTAATTGCTATTTGCGATCGCGAAGAAAATTATCAACTTTCTACTCAAGCTGCCTATCAAAGAATTAGACAAATGTGGCTACAGCTTAGACAAACTCAACCAGAAATTACTGACTACATCCAGCATAATTACATAAAAAAGCAAGTTTAAATTTTAAATGACTCAACCAGAAACAGCAACAACCTTTGGAGATTGGGGCAAAAAAGCGATCGCAAAACATTTTCATAAAATTGTCAAACACGAATCAGCAGTCTTAAAAGATCGAGATCCCGAAGAATTACATCAAATGCGGGTAGGAATACGCCGTTTGCGTAGTGCCATGTCTGGTTTTGCATTGGCTTTAAATTTACCTAAAAAAGCTGGAGAGAAAGCTGTAGGTAAAGTAGGTAAAAGTTTAGGAAATCTCAGAGATTTAGATGTTCTTCAACTTACCTTAGTTAATGACTATTTTCCTAATTTACCAACCTCAGAACAAGATGAATTAAAGCAAGTTTTCAAGCACTTAAATAAAGAACGCAAGGAAGCATTTAAAGAAGTAGAATCTACTCTTGAAGGAAAACATTATCAACAGCTAAAAAAAGACTTAAAAGAGTGGCTCAAAAAACCAGATTATACAGATATTGCAAAGATTAACATTGAATTAGTCCTTCCCGATCTATTATTACCTCAAGTTAGTCAATTATTGCTTCATCCAGGTTGGCTAGTGGGGACTAACTTAGAAACAGAAGCAAATCAATTTTCTCAAGAACTAAACCTAGAGCAGGTAGAAGAGTTATTAGAAGAACAAGGAACAATACTACATAGCTTGAGAAAGGAAGCAAAAAAAACTCGCTACAATATGGCTTTATTTACTGATTTTTATGGCGAGCAATTCCAAAATTATCTAGAAAAAATCAAAAATATTCAAGAAATTTTAGGCGCAATTCAAGACTGTTTTATTCTGCGTGTATTTCTCGAACAAGCTGTTGGTGAGGAATTAGAAAAATCCATTCCTCAGTTAGCAACTCAACTGCAACAAAAACGTTATCAAAAATGGCAAGAATGGCAATCTTTGCAACGTCAATTTTTAGAATTGTCAACCAGACAAGATTTTCAAAAAACTTTAATTTATAGTGAAGTTTCCGAATTAAATAATTGAAAAACTTGACGGCAGAATAGTTTAAGTTTTTGTTCTACTTCTGCCACTGGTTGATGTTTTCCCACACATTGCCAATGATCTACCGTTGAGAAACGCCAAGCTTGTCCTTGATGGCTAAAACCAGCCGTTTCCAAACCTATTAATTTAGCACGCTCATCTAAACCATCTTGATAAAAGCGAATTTGAACCAAAATACTATTACAAGCAAAGCGTCGACTCCAACCAGGAAAATGAAAACCAATGTCTATCGAATCTGGATCGACTAATTCTAGAGTATCAGGATCGTTGCGCCAAGGTTTAAGATCGGCTTTGGCATCGGGGAATTGAGATTTAAACAGATTTACTACAGCAGCGATTTTGGTAGTAAGATCTAACCCTTTGGCTTGTTCAGAGGCATTCACTTGTTTGTTAATCTCCTTTTGTTAAACTCAATTAAAAGACTGTTTAACTATTTATTACAAAAGTTAAAACATCTCTGGTGTATTTAGTAACAGTCAGAATTTTTTAAGATTTTTTTCAAAGTAATCAACGCAGTGAATTGATCTGTGCGAGGTTCTCATACTTATGAGGTACGAATTTTTTCTCTTTAACCCTTCCCCTTTGACCTTTCCCCAGACATAGCCAAGGTGTACCTCGCTTAATCGAGAATTGCTATATACAGAGATTTAATGCAGCATTTTTTTAATTATGCGTTAAATTAGGCGCGTCATTTCATCATACTTTATCAATTCTTTATATATTTATACCTAAGATTCACATTAAATATACCTAATCCTAAATCAATTAATTTAATCTAGAAAGTGTCTTTTAAGCCAGCAATAAAAATAATTAAAGAGATTTATCTTTAATAGTTATTCAAAATAAATTTTATAGATAATTATTTTATGAGTAAGCCAATTTTATCAATTGTAATTCCTACCAGAGAAGGTTTTGCCCAACATTGGCTACAAGAATTATTAAAAGTTAAAGGGGAAGTAGAATTTATTTTAGTTCATCCACCTGGAATAACTAAATTGGAGATTAGCGATCGCAGAGTTCAACAAATTAATAGTTCTTTTCGTGGTGAAATAATTCAAAGATTAACAGGTTTTTTTAATGCTACAGGAATTTATCTTCTTACAATTAATTGTGATGAATATCTCAATCCAGATATAGCAGAAATTACCAAAAATTACTTTCAAAAATTTCCCGATAGTTGGGTGATGAGACTAGCAAGGAAAAATTTCCAATTTGGAGAAAAACATCATCTTGATGCACCTTGGCTTAATATTAATAGTTTTGAACAACTGCAACCCTGGAATAAAATTAACAATAAAGATATTAGTTACGATCTTAATAATCATTTATTAGAAATACCGATTGTTCCTTTAGAAAACAAACTCGATCTACTTTGTTTCTTTCGTCAAAGAAAGGATCATCACGGAGTTCATACCGAAAATTTTGATAAGAAAGTCTGGAAAAATGAAATGGTACAAGCAGCCATTATAGACTTGAGTAGCTTGATGATTTTGTTTGGTCCTTTTAAATATATTCCTTTTTGGTGTCTAGATCGTTTATTAGGACTATTTATTCAAGCCAAATTTTATCAATCTGGCAAAATCATTGGTCATTTATTGCCGATGCCAGAACAGATCAGAATTGAAGATAACCCTCCTGAATATTCCAGAAAAAACCGCTTTTATGTATTAGCAGAAATTTTACTGCTAAGGCATTTTCCTCAATACGGCTATTTTTGGAACTTAATTATTAACCATTGTCGGGCAGTTTTAGGCATTGCAATTAAAAGTCTAATTCCTCAATTTTCTCAAGCAAAGCTACCGAAACAAGAACCTAAAATATCTTAAAAAATAAAATAATTTTAAACAAAAAACTAGTAGTCAATTACTCACTGAACTACAATTGACTACCAATCTAAAACTATAAGCAATTAAAACGCGGAATAATTTAAAGTAAAGTCTGATTAACGACTTTCTGTACCTTGATTAGGATCTCCAGGAGTCTCAATATTTTTATCTCCTGGTGCTTCTGGTGCAGCAGTATCTCTTGCGGGTGAAGTTCTCGCATCTGTTCCAGTTTGACGAGATATACCTTCTAAAGGTGTTTGTTTTCCTCCTGAAGTAGTAGGTGCAGCTTTTTGCTTACCTGTGGGTTTTCCAACTTCTTCTAATTCGTGTTCGGCAAAATTGTTAGTATTGATTCCGTGGTAAGCAACTTTGTCAAATCTAACAATCACTGGATAACGAATACCACTTTTATCTACAGAAGCAACTGTACCAAGATCTTGATACCAATAAGATTCTTTTCTTAAAACTCTTACTTTAGAGCCACGTTGAACCATAATTTCATTCCTTTAACTAACGAGATACTGTTAATTATTCGAGTAATAAGCTTCAGAAATTAGCTAAATTAATTAAAATATTTGATAGTAGTTGAAATATTATTAATCAACAAGTTTTGTATCCATATCATAATTGAGATTAATACAGAAAACTACCAACTATCTATATTTAATTTGAGTTTAATTATTGAGTATAGTTTTACTTCAATAATTTAAATAATTATGATTTAAAACCATAGTCAACCTTATTTAGCTAATTATCGTTTGCTCTAAATATCCTTCAACTTATTAACATAGAGTGAATTTAATCACTTATTCAAAACCAGTTATAAAGTTAAAGATGTATCTAGTAAATCGAAAACATCGATTAGATTATTGTATAAACCATATAATAATACATAAAAACTTAAAAAAAAACTATCCTAAGATAGATATTTAAATATTTTATTTACAAATAACTTACTTGAATTGATTATTAAAATTATCTATTTTACATTGATCTGATTCACTTTTTGAAAATCACTTATTTTTTTTTACAAATCTTTGGATTAGCTCGCTAATTTTTTTAGTATTACCCAATTTACAACTCTGTTTGAACAAATTAACTAGAGTAATATTTAATTCGTAACAACAATTACCGCAGTTTTCAATTAGGTAGACCATATTAATTATTTTTAGGTCAGAAGAACATAACTAATTGACTGTATTCTTTGACCTGAAAATAACTGTAAGTAAACAAATTCAAATTACAAATTGAGTTTTTTGAGCATATTCAACTGAATTATCGTTAATCAAATATAAATATAAATAGGAGTAAAAATCACTTCCTTTAAACTTGATTTTCTTAAATAGTTACAGCGGTTTATAGAATTCTGAGTTGGACTAACAGTTAATAAATTTTGGATTTATATTATATTCATTTGAAACCCGCGAGAATTATTAGCGAGGATAAATATTTGTTCTGTCAGGATAACGATGTTCTATTATTTGTTTTCTATTTTTACCAGCTAAACCAAATAAGCCTAATAAACCAAGTAAACCTAACCAACCCCAATTAGCTCTATCTGTGATCGCATCAGCAGTTTGGCTTACTTCTGTTTCAGTTTGCTGATAACCTTCTTGTATAGCATCACCAACATTATCTACACTTTTTTCTAAAGATTCTCCTGCTTGTTGCAAATTATCTCTAGCATTATTAAGATGTTGATTAGTTTGGCTCAAAGTTGATTGAGTTGGAAAAAGTAATAAACTTAAAGTTAAAACACTGGTACTAACAATTTGGAATAAATTTGATACTTGCATATTAATAATTCCTAATTGATTTTGCTAATAATTATTTTGAGTAGGGAAAAACAATATAGAATCAAAAAAACCAAGAATTAAAGAAAGTAAACTTGTTGGCACTCTTTAAATTAGTTAACTCTATCAAGATAAACAAGATCTAAACTATGGCAAGTCTACTTTCTTCATTAAACGAAGAATAGGGGAGCAAAATTACACTGCTGGTGTTAAAAATTCTTGGTGTAATCGAGTCAACTGAGACAAGTATAAATTATCTAATTGACGAGCAACTCCATCCCAACTAAACTTCGACTCTACTCTTTGTCTAGCGTTTTTACCAAGTTGATTACGCCATTGTTTGTCAGATAAAATAACATCGATCGCTCTAGCAAAGGCTGCTTCATCTTGAGGAGGAGCAAGTAAACCAGTTACTTCATCGAGTACGGTAAATTTCAAACCACCTACATCAGAAGCAATTACAGGAGTGCCAGATGCCATAGCTTCGATCGCAACTAACCCAAATGGTTCATAATGGCTAGGTACAACGCAGACATCAGCAGCAGCATAATAATCGCATAATTCTGTGTGTTCGACTCGACCAGCAAATAGGGTAATCTCTTCTATTCCTAATTCTTTAACAATACCTTCAATGCGTTCTCTTTCTCTACCATCTGATTGTCCTGGGGTACTACCACCGACAATAATTAGTTTAAGATTTTGATGTTCTCTAACTTCATGACGACCAACTGCTCTAACTAAAGTTTCAATTCCCTTGCGGTGATCGAAACGTCCGACATAGAGAATAACTTTACTCTGAGGATCGATACCTAGTTTAGCTCTACCTTCTCCTGAACTAATACTACCAAAACGTTTAATATCAGTACCGCAAGGAATAATATTGATATTACCTTGTTCGGAAACAAGCGAGCGCATGTGCTGCTTTTCTTGAGGAGATGTTGCAACTATCATGTCGGCAGTTTCTAAACATTCTTTTTCGACATTAAGACGAGTACTAGCGATTAAAGGGATGGTATTAATAGATTTGTATTTTACTGCTCCTAAAGAATGGTAAGTGTGAATTTGTTTAACCAACTGACGTTTTTTAATTTCCATCCCTACCCAAGCAGAAAGCCAGTAGTTAGTATGAATGAGAGGATAAATAGTCCGAGTTTGATGTTGGAAACGGAAAAAAGCTTCTACAAATTCTGGTAAATATTCAAATAGTTCTTGACGAGGAACAAATTCTGTTGGTCCAGCAGTTAAACGAATAGTACGGCAGTTGGGTATATGTTCAACAATAGTAGCTTGTTGTGCATCACTACGGCGGGTAAACATATCTACGTGCCAACCTTGACGAGCTAATGCTTCCCCTACTTCTCTAACATAAACGTTTTGTCCGCCTGCTTCTTCCTTACCAATATCAATTGCAGGATCTCCATGAACTGAAATAAGAGCTATTGTGCCTCTGGTTTTGGATAACATGATCGTAGAGTTGTTTATTAAAATAAATAATTTTGTAACTTAAACAGAAGTTTAATAATTATTTAAATTATTGACATCGTTCTTAAGAAATAAATCTTTAGTACGATTAAACTAGTAACTCAATTGATTATTACGTAAAAAACCTCTACGATCTTGTAGGCTCAGATGTAGAGGTAAAGTTAAACAAGAGATAAGGAGAAAGGAAAAGAATAAAAGATTAAAAAATAAAGATTAACAAATAGTTTTTAACGACTTTTTTAAGTATTTAAATTTATTAAAATCTAAAATTTATAAATTTTCATCTATGGTCAGATAGAGATTTAATTGTTAAGTTTCTTGCTTTAGATAGAGATGAGATTATTATGTTTTTATTTTGGTTCTATATATATCTTGTTTAAACGATAAGTTTTAGCTGCTTCAAGACTAGAGATACACAAAAATAACCATACTGTTCCTGCTACATAGCCACCAATTACATCGGTTAACCAGTGAACTCCTAAATAGAGACGGGTCAACCCAATTAAACTAATTAAAATTGTGGTTAAACTAATAAATAATAATGAATACTTTCGATAATTAGAAATTAATAAATAACACAAAAAACCATAAATAATTAGAGAAATCATGGCGTGTCCACTAGGAAAACTGTAAAAATCAACTGTGACTAAATTGTTTTCTATAGTCGGACGAGCGCGAGAAAAGAAATTTTTTAATAAATAATTTAAGCTGATTCCTCCACTAGTTACAATAGCTAAAAAAGTTGCTTGAATTTGTTTTTGTCGCCACCATAAGAATATAGCGATCGCGAAACTAAACACTGATAAGACCATTGGTGAACCTAGATAGGTTACCCCCATAGCTAAGTTGTTTAATACATAACTGCGAGATGAGATTAGGATTTTTAGAACCGCAAGGTCGAGTATCGCTGTTTCTTTTTCTAGTACTTCATCAGCAAGTTCCAAAAATCCCCACAGTGCTAAAGCGGAAATTAAAAATCCAATTAACCAAAAGATTGAGAGTAAAGGTATTAGTTTAGGGTTGATTTTTTGTTGCCAGATTCCGATTATTTTGACAAGAATTTGCTTCATTAATAATCTGTCAGTAAATAATATTAGAGCTAATTAACTATATTAATAGTTTTGCCAATTAAAAAGATAAGTTTTGTTTAATTAAATCTCTAATAATATTATCTTTAATCATTAATAATCGAGAAGCTTCTAACAGTAGAGAAAGAGCTTGTTCACGATTCATGTTTTCGGCTGAATCTTGAAATAATCTCATCTGTAATTTTTGTTCTAAGGTCAAATTTAAATTGTTGAAATTGATTCCAGCAGGATTAGCGTCCATGTTCGATTCCCTTTTTGATATTTAACTCGATTTATTTATTAGCTTATAGTCCAAAAAATTTATCGACCTCTACCAAAAGTGTTATCCTTTTGATCGTTATTGTAAAAAAACTTAATATATTTAAGATTTTATTTAGATTAATTTAGCCCTTTCAATATAGGCAAATTCTATCTAAAGATAGATGTGCTTGTATTTACCCACTCAAAAAACATACTCAAAATAAAAAAAAAGCTAATTTTGTAAGACCGAATCAGCAATTTATCAATTTCAATCCCGATTTACTCCTTAAGAATGATGTTTGGGTTGTTTTTCAAATGTTATTTATAAGTAGTAATCAAAAACCGAAGAGGTAAAAGTTCAAATGTTATTTATTAAAATTAAAAATGTTTTTCATAATTCAGTTCGTTTTTTATTAACAGCTATGATTTGCTGTTTATTATTTGTAGCTAACGCTTTTCCTGCACAGGCTGTTACTAGCAGTCCTACTGAAGGAGAAGCTAATCTAACTAAAATTCAAAACAAAACAGATGAAATAGCTCGTAGCAAGCCTCTCAATCTCGAAGAAACTATTGAGGCAAACCAGGGAGGATTAAACGAAGTACAAGGTTCTGCTGATGAACAAAAAATGGTTGAGCCAGGAAAAACTAATGCTACTAGTGTGATTGAACAAGCTAAAGATTTTTTCACTAACTCAACTAAATAAATTATCAAATTAAATCAGTTGTTTTTGTAATATTAAACAGAGCTAAACTTTAAATTTTATTGAGGAAAATAGGAGGTAATGTTATATAACATCGATCCTATTTCCTTTTGTTGTTTAGCTCATTAAATCACTTTATTTTAATGTATAAAAAAACAATTGATAATAAGCTTTTTATCAATAACTCATTAGAAGCAATCAATTTTATGTCTAATCAAAATACCGAGCAACCTCTAGATATTCTATTTAAAATTGCCACTGAAACAAGTAAAACAATTATTAATATAGCTAATGGAGCGATCGCATTAACCACAAGTGAAATACAAAAACTATTAGAAAGAACTACCGCTCAAACTGGAATTACTTTAAGAGCGATCGCACAAAACCCACTTTTAAGATTGATTGATAAAATTTTTGGACTGAATTGGCTACTAACTCTTTTAGGAGAAGTAGATACGGCTAAAATTAGAAGCAAAATCGAACAACTTCAAACTAAACATCCTCTAGAAACCAATAATCAAATTGCTCATCATTTAATTGTTGCCAAAAGTTGGCAAGCTGGTCGTTTGGGATTTTTTACCAATATTATTCCACCTATTGCAGCAGCTTTATTAGGCATAGAATTAATTGCCACAGCTAAATTACAAGCGGAAATGGTGTATGAAATCGCAGCAGCTTATGGTTTAGATTTAGACGATCCAGCCAGAAGAGGAGAGGTATTAGCACTCTTTGGCTTATCGTTAGGTAGTAACTTTTTGAAAACAGGATTGAGTTTTGTCGAAATTCTTCCAGGTATTGGTCCCGTAATGGGAGCTTCTACTGATGCAGCCATACTGTATGTTTTGGGACAAACAACTTGTCGTTTCTATGAAGGCAAATCTCAAGCGATTGAAGTTCCCGCGGAAACATTACAAACTCAAGTAAACGAAGATTGGCAAATTGCTTTGGCTCAAGCCAAAATTATGGATCTAATTTTAGTTCACATGGTTCAAGCCAGTTATCCAAATCAAGATTGGTCACAAATTCTACCAACTATCACAAAATTATTACCTTCTTCAGTAGAAACTATAGCTGCCGATCTCAAAAATCCTGCACCTTTAGATTCTTTGTTAGATCAACTTGAACCAGATTTTGCACCATTACTCCTCAATCGGTGTCAAGCTCTAGCTCAATTAGATGGCACAATTACACCAGCAGAACAAGAAATTATTGACGCGATCGCTCATAAATTTGAACTGAATTTAGCGGAAATTGAGAAAATTAATCTTCAAGAATCCTAAAATTATCATATTTAAGAATTGAAATCAATCGAGACTAAAAATCATACAATCTTTAAACTATAACTAGTTATTTTCACTGGAACTTTAAGAGAACTTTAAATAAATAAAGCATAATAGACCGATAAATTCCTGGTTGCAAAACCATAAATTAGTAAATATAAGGAATATTATTATGGTCTTGAATTACTCAACAACAAGACAGGTTTTGTTATGTTTTACTTCTGCTGCGATCGGTAGTTGTACAGTTAATGTTTTACCTAGTTACGCCGTAACTTTTAGTTCAGAAAGTTTTCTTAATAGTTTTGGTTTTTCTACAACTCCTACAGAAGTTGCAACTAATGCTAATACGAATACTTTTACAATCGCTGGAGTTAATTCTTCGATTGAGGCGGAAGCTTTTGCTAATTCTATTTTTTTTATTCCACCCGATTTTTTATTACAATGTATTCCCAATAGCTTAGTCCCAACTCCTGCTGCTTGTAATTATTCTGGAGCTAAAATTGAAGCAACAGGTTCAAATTTTTCTGGCGTTGCTGAAGGACGAACTGAAGTACAGGGTAGCTTTTTTGTTGGTAGTTCTCTAATTGGCACTAACGAAACTTTTTCTTTTGATTTTTCTGGTTTTTTAGATTTAGAATCTCAAATAGATCAAGTATTACCAAGACAATTTCAAACTATTGGTGAAGTAGCTTTTCAAGTTTATGAATTAGATACTAATACTAGCAATCTAACTTTACTAGATTCTTTTAGTTTAGCAGGGATATTAAACACCGACTCTAAAGCAAAAGATGCTTTAATTACCAA
The DNA here is from genome assembly GCA_002355455.1 of Stanieria sp. NIES-3757. NCBI lineage: Bacteria > Bacillati > Cyanobacteriota > Cyanophyceae > Pleurocapsales > Dermocarpellaceae > Stanieria > Stanieria sp. NIES-3757. The sequence continues at coordinate 567,871 of AP017375.1, read as the reverse complement.
TGAAGCGAGTGATTATATTACTCTTAATACAAATAGTAATAATAACTTTGGTGGCAATACAGAAACAATCTCTACTTTCTTTGCAGGGAATTATTCTCGCTCTTTTAATCAAGAAACTCGTCTAGTTTTTGTTAGCAGTAGCTTGAGTAAAGTAACGCCTGTTCCTGAATCTTCTAGTTGGTTGAGTTTACTAGGTTTAGGATTATTACCATTTATTAATCGTAAATTTCGTTACTCTATAACTACTAAATTAGCTAAATAAATTCTCTAGCTTTTTTCAGGTTAGTAACAGGTTGTCTGAGAAGTCTAAAATGATACATTCACGCCCCCAAATTTGGGGGACTTTGAACTCTTTTCCCCTCTACAGACGCTCGAATGATTCGCCGTCGCACGGCGAATCCGCGTTCTCCAGAATTGGGTAGGGCTGTTTCATTATCAAGCTTTTACTGTAATTTACATGACTTTGATTTAGAATGAAACAGCCCTACTTTAGTATCGGGGGGTTAGGGAGACAAAAACTCCTATAAATTTCGATACATATCTACTGCTTAACAACCCAAATCAAACATCGACAACCAACACAACCAATCAATAACTATATCTACGTTTATCTGCGGACAAAATCATTCAAACTAAATAATCACGCAAAAGTCGAAAAACCTAGATCCGAAGGAACATCTTGCAGACGACCATTACCCACTGCTTGAACAGCTTCCTTAAGATTAACATCTCCAGTATAAATCGCTCGACCAACGATCGCGCCTGTCACTCCTAAAGGTTCTAATGCCAGTAGACTCAATAAATCAGTTAAAGAACTAACTCCACCAGAAGCAATTACAGGAATATCAATCGCATTAGCTAATTCTCTCAAAGCTGGTAAATTGGGGCCAGAAAGCGTGCCATCACGATGAATATCCGTATAAATAATTGCTGCTGCACCTTGTTGTGCCATTCTTTGCGCTAATTCTGTCGCTGCTACTTCCGACGTTTCTAACCAACCTCTAGTAGCTACTTTGCCATTGCGAGCATCAATTCCCACTACAATTTGTCTTGGAAACTCTTGCGCTAATTGAGTAACTAATTCTGGTTGTTCTACTGCTACAGTACCCAAAATAGCTCTTTGTACGCCTAAATTGAGTAAATTAGCCACCGCAGAGCGATCGCGTAGCCCACCCCCTACTTGTACAGGAATAGATATAGCTGCCGTAATTGCTTCAATTACGTTTAAATTTACTGATTTTCCTTGTTTAGCTCCATCCAAATCAACTAAATGAAGTCTAGTTGCTCCTTGCTCGACCCAATGCAGTGCAACTTCTACAGGATTTTCGTTAAATACTTGAGAGCGATCGTAATCTCCTTGATACAAACGCACGCATTTTCCTTCCAATAAATCAATTGCAGGTATAACTTCCATAGCAATTTACTAAATAATCTAAAGTGGTAGCCTCAATCTTATTGAAATAAGTAGGTAGAAATCAATGGATAGGTTTTTAATTATTTAGTCTCAAAAAAATAGGCTATTATCAATGGGGCTATATCTAGCTACATGGTTAATTAACTTTCTAGTTATTTCGATTTTTAGTAATAATTATTTTATTTTTAAATTAGCTGCATAAATAAGCTGTCGTTTGTTGTTAATCGTGTTAAAAAAACTAACTTTCAGAGAGTTTTTATCTAGATAAAAAGTGTTAGATTAAGCTGCATTAAGAAGTACTATATCAGTGTTAGTCGATCAAAATTGCTACAGAATTAACTTGAAAAACAAATTTAAATAATATTTAAGCTCTTTTTTGCTCAAATTTATTTCTAGCTCTCAACAACATCTAATTCTTTACATTTTTAGTAAAATTTAAGTAAAAATCATTTTTTTTAGTTAGATTTCATTGTACAATATTTTTTTAACAGACTTGTAGGGGAATAACGAAAAAAATAGCTACAAATCTTGCTATACAAAGATTATAGTTATTTGCAAATGACTTGTTCATAATATTTTTTAGATAAAGCTTTCAAGGATTTATTGTCTTATTTCCAGACAACTTTAACTCTAATGTAAACATTTTATTAAATCGCCGATATTAAAATTACGTTCAAAAAATAGCCTGATATTTTTTTTGACTTCAAGGATTAATCAACACTTAAATTGAGATGATTAAAATTTTAGTGGTAGACGATCAAAATCTGGTCAGACAAAAACTACAAACTGTATTCACAACTCAATCAGACTTTGAAATAGTAGGAATGGTAGAAAATGGGTTTCAAGCACTTGAATATTTAAAAACCAAAAATCCTGATATTGCCTTAGTCGATCTCGAAATGCCAGAAATGAATGGCTTGACTTTAACTCAGATTATTAGTCAAAGTTCACCACAAACTCAAATTATTATCTTAAGTAGTTGTGATGATCACAATAGTATTAATGATGCCATTCAAGCAGGAGCTAGAGGCTATCTTCTCAAAAGTACTTCTGAATCGGAAATAATAGATACAGTTCGCTATGTCCAACGGGGTTATTTTCAACTAGGACCAGGATTATTTGAAAAATTACTATTTAATTTAATCGACCAAGATCAAGTTGCGTCAGGACAACTCGAAACTTTAGATGATAAATATAGCTATTATGTAAATAGTTTAAAACAAGAAATAGAGCTAAAAACTCAAACTACTCACGGTCAACTCACTAAAGAAATTGAATCTCAAGTTAAAAATCTTCAAGTTAAATTTAAAGAAGGGCTAGAAGCTTTTCAGCAACAAGTAACCAACCAACTGAAACATGGTTTGGATGATTTAATCAATAAATTTTGTCAAAAACAACAAAATAACCTGAATCAAACTCTCGAAGAACAAGCAATAATTAATCATCAATTATTTGCCACAAAATTATTAATCAAAAAATTAGAAAAACAAATAACTATTTTGCGTTATGGTTTAATTGCTATCTTTTTTTGTTATTTTCTCGAAAAAATAACCATTTTATGTTACGTTTTAAAAAAATTTTAAGTATTAATATTAATAATTTCTCCTTTAGCTCCTAATTGAGGATAAGGTTTTGCTTGTTGACGATAGCTTGCTGCCACCTCTGGATAACTCCACTCAAACATCACTTGTTCATAAATATCTGGAGCTAAATGCACTCGCTCGTATAAACCTGCTGCTAATCTCTGTCGTTGAGCTTCAAACAAAATTACCGCAGCAGCAACAGAAACATTAAGAGACTGTACCATACCCAACATCGGAATAATAATATGTCCATCAACTAAGTCAGCAGCTTTTTGAGTAACTCCCGATTGTTCTGCACCTAACAAGATAGCTGTGGGTTGAGTATAATCGATCGCACGATAATCTAAAGCTTGATCACTTAAATGAGCAGCATATAGTTTTAAACTTTTTTGGCGAAGATGAGCGATCGCTGTTTCAATATTAGGATGAGTATGACAAGTAATCCATTTTTCACTACCTTTAGCCACTTGGTTATAAGTAGGCATAGAACTTCTGGAATTAACCGCGTGAATGGCAAATACTCCCACTGCATCACAAGTGCGAATGATGGCTGAAAAATTATGCGGTTTATGAACATCTTCGGTAATAACGGTTAAATCTAACTGTCGTCTATTCAAAGCTTGTTGTAATTTTTGATATCTTTCAGGAGTCACAGACTTTTAATTAAGTTTTGACGAGGATTAAATTGTTCTAATTGTTTAATTTTTTCATATAGTTCTTTTTCTTCAGCACTAATTTCTTTGGGCGCAACAATTTGAATCTCAACTAATTGATCTCCGCGATCGCCATTAGCATCCAGATAACCTTTGTTGGCTAAACGCAATCTTTGCCCAGAACGTACTCCCGCTGGTACTGTTACCTTGACTAAACCATCAATGGTAGGAACTTCAATCGCTCCTCCTAAGACTGCTTCGGCTGGAGTTACTGGTACTTGACAATAAATATCGGCTTCTTGTACGACAAAAATAGGATGACGAGCTACAGAAATTATTAAATAAAGATCTCCACCTCCCATTCCTTGTCCTTTCAAACGAATTCTTTGTCCGTTGGTTATCCCAGGAGGCATTTCTACTTCTAGCGATCGCCCGTCTTCGAGACGAATTCTTTCCATCCCACCGCGATAAGCTTTATCTAGGGGTAAAATGAGCTTAGCTTCGATATCACGACGAGTAGCACGAGGATTAACTACCCTTTCGCGTTTAGTTGTGCCGGGACGATAATCGCTAGTATCTACTCTAACGCGCTCGCGTTCAGTGGTGGCAGTTCTACCTGAAGTTGTTTTGCTATTGGCGAAATTGCCAAAATCAAAGGGGTTAGACTTGCCATTCCTAGAAGAGAAACCTTTCTTACCCCAAGCTTTACTAAATTGATCATACTGCGATCGCTTAGTCTGATCGGACAGGACTTCGTAAGCCTCGTTAATGTCTTTAAATTTTTCTTCGGCAGCTTTATTTCCTGGGTTGCGATCAGGATGATATTGTCTAGCTAGAGTTCGATAGGCTTTTTTGATCTCCTCACTCGAAGCATTTTTATTTACCCCCAATATTTCATAATAATTCCGCACGTTCTGCATATGACAGTTATCAGTGATCAGTTATCGATTATCAGTAATTAATATTAATTATCAATTATCAGTAGTAAGGTAGAAGATATTAATATCAACAATTATCAGTCATCAGTTTAGTGAAAGCAATCACGATTGAAATTCAATCGTTAAACCACCTTAAAACCATTCATCATCATCTTCATCCCAATCATTTTCATAAGGAATATTTTGAGGGCGGTTACGATTATTACTATTGTAGTAACGAGATTGCGCACTACTATTACTATCTGAATAGGAAGGATTTCTAGGCTGATAGCGGTTTTGATTTTGACTATCGTTATAGCTGCGAGAACCATAGTCATCGCGGTAGTTAGTCCGAGGTTCTGGTCTGCGATCGCTACTGGGACGATAATTACCCCGATAATCATTAGGATTGTCATCCCAGCTCTCACTGCGACTACCACGAACTTGAGTATTATCCCAACCACCAGCGTTAGGAGAACGATAATCATCGCGGTAGCTAGGACGACGGGTATCGTAAGAATAATCCTCGTCTATCTTATTATCATCGCCAATAAAAGTACGACGAATTGCACCGAAAAAGTCATCATCGTCTTCGTCTTCATATTGCAATCTTACTTCTCGATTTAATTCGTATAAAGTATCTTGTAAATCTGCTTGCGCTCTATCGAGAGTTCTTTCATCATTTTGTTCTAAACTTCTGAGAATATCTTCACACAAAGTATCAATCCGACGACGATAATAAGTTGCAAATTGAGAACCAAAATCAAGGGTTACTTCTTTTAATCTCCGCTGTGCCTGATCGGTTAAAGCCTTAGCATTATTGCGTTTTTCTACTTTTTCTTTTCTTTCTCGATCTTGTTGAGAAAATTTTTGTGCTTCTTGAATCATTCGATTAATTTCGGTTTCGGGCAAATTAGAAGCTCCTTGCACCGTAATTCCTTGTTCCCTTCCCGTAGTTTTATCTCTCGCTGTTACTTGCAGGATACCGTTAGCATCGATGTCAAAAGAAACTTGAATCTGAGGGATACCTCTAGGGGCAGGAGGAATACCAGTTAATTTAAATCTTCCCAAGGATTTATTTCCTGCTGCCATTTCCCTTTCACCTTGCAGGGCATGAATTTCAACTATAGTTTGGTTGTTTTCTCCAGTCGAAAAGATATCTGAACGACGCACTGGAATAGTCGTATTGCGAGGAATCAACTTTTTCATCACCCCACCGATGGTTTCTAAACCCAAGGATAGGGGAGTAACGTCTAACAATAAAATATCTTTAACTTCATTCGTTAAAATACCAGCTTGAATGGCAGCACCAATTGCTATTACTTCATCGGGGTTCACGTTTTGATTTGGTTCAAGATCGATATAACTACGAACTAAATCTTGTACCATCGGAATACGGGTTGAACCCCCAACTAAAACCACTTCATTAATTTGAATTGGACTGATACCTGCATCAGAAATAGCTCTTTTCAGAGGACGACGCAGACGGCTAACTAAATCTCCACACAATTCCTCAAATTTCGGGCGAGTAAGCTTAGTTTCGATATGTTTTGGCCCTTCTGGTGTAGCGGTAATAAAAGGTAAATTGATTTCGGTAACTGTAACTCCCGATAGTTCAATTTTAGCTTTTTCTGCTGCTTCAGTTAGTCTTTGGAGTGATTGACGATCTTTACGCAGATCTACTCCTTCTTTTTCTAGAAATTCTTCTGCTAACCAATCAACAATTCTTTTATCAAAATCATTACCTCCTAATTGGGTATCGCCACTAGTAGCTTTGACTTCAAAAACTTTATCGCCTACATCTAAAATTGAAACATCAAACGTACCTCCACCGAGGTCAAAAACCATAATTGTTTGACTGCGTTTTTGGTCTAAACCATAAGCCAAAGCTGCTGCGGTAGGCTCATTGATGATCCGTAATACTTCTAACCCAGCAATTCTTCCTGCGTCTCTAGTAGCTTGTCTTTGAGCATCATTAAAATAAGCTGGTACAGTGATAACTGCACTAGTTATTTCTTCTCCCAAATAACGACTAGCTTCATCAGCTAATTTACGCAAAATCATCGCCGAAATTTCTTCGGGTGCAAATTCTTTTTTGAGACGAGGACAACGTATTTTAATATTTCCTAATTCATCACGACGAATAGTATAGGGAACTCGTTTTGATTCTGGTTGTAATTCAGCATATTTTCTCCCCATAAACCTTTTAATCCCATAAAAAGTGTTTTGAGGATTTAATACTGTTTGTCGTCGTGCCATTTGTCCGACTAGTAGTTCGCCATCTTTATTAAAACCAACTACAGATGGAGTAGTACGCATACCTTCCGAATTAGCGACTACTACAGGCTTCCCGCCTTCCATAACGGCGACTACGGAATTAGTTGTTCCCAAGTCAATGCCGACTACTCTTCCCATGCGTGCTTTGTTCTCCTAGAATCGTTCCCTATAAATTTTATTGGCAGCAGATTATTATTTTAGTTTGTACTATAGCTTGCTCTAGTATATTTTCTCCAGAATTTACTGCAACAATATATAGATACATTAAACCTATGATAGTTCTTTAATCTCTTTCTTTAATCATAGCCAATACTCAGTTACCAGTTATTTAGGGATCGATGACCAGTTATCAGTGATTTGTTGTTCTTTTCTAAATGCGATCGCTCATCTTCATCAAAAATATACAAGTTATTAAATCCCATGGCAAAAAATCAAAAATTATATGACATCTCCAATACTTGATCTCAAACAATTATATAAAACTGATTATGATCGCTGGTTATCAGAAATGATTAAGCTCCTAAAAGATCGTCAATTAGAGCAGTTAGATTATGAAAATTTAATTGAGGAGTTGGAAGCATTGGGAAGGATTGAAAAAAATGCTGTAAAAAGTTTATTATTGCAGATTATTATTTATTTAATGCTTTACGAATTTTTGCAATTGGAAAAAGAGAGAAATGCCAATCATTGGGCAGCAGAAATCATTACTTTTAGAGTTTAATTAGAAAATATACTAACTACTAACTTACGCAATTTTCTAGAAGAGGAATTACCCGAAATCTATTAAAATGCTTTACTAATTGTCCAGAAAAAACTCAGCTTAATTATTTGCCTGAACAATGTCCTTATTCTCTTCAGCAATTACTTGATAAAGCATGGTTTCCTAACGAATAACGATAATGAGTCTAAACTTAATAAAAGCTAGATTTTCTGATTAAATTTTTGAATATTGTTTTAAGCTAACATTTTTTGAACATGAGTAAGATTCACAAAAAAGCTAATAGCTAAAAGCTAATAAATTTTTGATCATTACCTTACTAAATTATAGTTTTTTCAGTAAGCTATAATCACAATATTTTTCTACCTATCAAAATTTCTCTTACTTCTAACATGGCTGAATAAGTCGGTAAAATATGCAAAGTTTCTTCAGTAGAAGTATGTTTTAAAGCAGTAGTAATTGCACTTGATAAATCCTCTTGAATTATTAATTGTGGATTTCCATTACTTTTAATTTCTTCCCGACTATATTCTAATCGTAACGCCATATCATAAACGCGATCGCCACTAACAATTAGTGTGCCTCCGAGTTTGACTAATTCTTCTGTATCTACGTCCCAAATCCAAGAAACATCAGTACCGTCGGGAATGCGATCGTTTAAAACTAAAAGAGTTACTGAAGATTTACCTGTTTTTTTGAGCTCATTTACCGCCCGAATTGTTTCGTTCATTCCTACAGGATTTTTGGATAGTAAAATGCGAATATGTTTACCATCAAAATTTAATTCTTCTGCTCTACCAAAAGCTGCTTTAAAGTTTTTAATGGTGTTGAAAATATCTTCGGTTTTAATACCAATTTTTTGGGCTAATAATCCTGCTGCTAAAGTATTGTATTTGTTATAAACTCCAATTAAAATTTGTTGCCATTCGCGACTATTAACCGCAGTTTTACTTTTAGTAAAGCCACAATTGGCACAATGATAATCGCCTAAATGAGATAAATAAACTCCTTGATAATCTAACAACTGTCCGCAACTGGGACAATAAATAGAATCAACCGCATGGGGAATTGATTCTAAATATAATTCTGGTTCATTTAAGCCGAAGAATAAAACTTTTTGAGGTAAATTTTGTCCTAAATAAGATAAAGTCGGATCGTCGGCATTGAGAATAATTACCGTATCTTTTGATAAAGGGCTAATTGCTTTTTGCCAACGTTGACTAATTGTATCTACTTCCCCATAACGGTCTAATTGGTCGCGGAATAAATTTAAACCTAAAATATATTTGGGCTGACAGTCTTTTAAAAGTAGAGGTAAGATGTTTTCATCTACTTCTAAAATGGCATAATCTGCTGTTAGTTTTCCTGTTAAATCAGTGTTATTTAAAAGAGCAGTAATTAAACCATTAATTAAATTAGCACCGCTAGAATTGTGAGCAACTTGGTAACCTTGCTCTTCTAAAATAGTTTTGAGTAATAAAGACGTTGTAGTTTTACCATTTGTCCCGACAATTAAAATTACACCATGCTTCACTTGTTCAAATAACAAAGGCAAAAGACGAGCATGAAGACGACGGGATATTTCTCCTGGCAATACAGAAGCAGCACCCAAATGCAGAGATTTGACTATACCAGTAACAGTTTTAGCAACGCCTACAGCTAAACCCAAACGAACTCGATCTACCAGGTGCATCTTGGTTATCTTTGATAATTTCCTCGTACATTGTGCCTTGTTTAATTGGCTATCGGTAGGGTTATTACTTAATAAATTAATCAAATTGAGTTTGAAGGGGATTAAAGCGATCGCCCTTTTCTGAAATCAATAGATAATCTTCAGTTTCCAAAATAGTTTCTGGTTTGACTGAACGCAATAATTTGCCTTGTCTTCGTAAGGCTTCTAGTTTAATTCCATATTGTTGTTCTAGTTGCGACACCATCATGCCTACCCAAGGAGAAGTTTCGTTTAACAAAATCCACTTTATATTTCTAATTGATAGATTTCCCTGTAATAAATCCTGAAAGAGTGCGACTTCTTTGCGCTTTCCCACCACCAAAAGGCGATCGCTTTCTACAAATTTAGTGTCTGCTTGAGGATAGTAAATAGTTTCTCCATTCCGTTGAATACTCATAACTGTTACTCCTGTTAGCTGGCGGATATTAGCAGAAGCTAAAGTCATACCAATTAAAGGCGAATCAGCAGAAATGGTTAACCATTGATTATGGGTTGCTGAAGCTGTTTTTCTAATCTCTTGTGCCAAAGAAGCCAAAGTTAATTCAGGACGAATGCTAAGATAGCGATCGGTACGAATCTCATCAATCGCTGCATCAATTGTATTTCTGGTAGTACCGAGAGTTTGTAAAATTTCTGCGCCCATTGCCAAAGCTGCTTCAAATTCAGGCTGAATCACTTCTTTCGCACCCATCTGAGTTAAAACATCAATTTCACTATTAGTATGACAACGGGCTACGATTGCTAAGTGAGGGGCAAAAGCAAGAGCGTGTTTGAGAAGAATTCTTGTACTAGCAGGATCGGGTAAAGCGATCGCTAAAGCCTTAGCAGTTTCTAAATGGGCTTTTTCTAAAACTAAATCGGAATCGCCATCTCCAAATAAATAGGGAATTTGTTCTTGTCGTAGACGTTGAATGGCTGCTTCACTATTATCTATCACAACGACAGGAATAGAGCGATCGCGTAAAATTTTAACAATTATTTGTCCCACTCTGCCATAACCTGCCACCACAACATGATTGCAAATAGTATCGGGTAAAGTAATAATTTTTTCTTGTTGTCTACTCCGTAAATATTCTCTTAACCAAGGCAAATTAAGCAACTTTTCAACCAAACGAGGAGAAAACTTCATACTGATAGGAGTTAATACCAAAGTAATCGCAGTAGTTCCCAATAACAATAAATATCTCTCTCGACTCATCAACCCAGACTCAAAAGCTACCAACGCTAAGACAAAAGAAAATTCTCCAATCTGATTTAAACCCAAACTAGCTAAAGCAGAAGTTCTAAACGAATAACCAAATCCCCAAATAATTGGAAAAACTATCATAGCTTTGCCAAACATAATCAAAATTACCAACTCCAAAATTACGCCCAGATTTTGCCAGAGTATTTGAGGATCGATTAACATTCCAATTGAAGCAAAAAACAAACTAGCAAAAGTATCTCGTAAAGGTAAAATTTTAGCTAAAGCTTGGTCAGCATAATCAATTTCCGAAATTGTTAAACCTGCAACAAAAGCCCCCATTTCAATTGATAATCCCAAACTAGCTGTAATCAAAGCAACGCCTAAACAAAGAGCAAGAACGGCTAAAAGAAACAATTCACTATTTTCTGTTTCAGCAATAGTTTTGATCAAAGGAGGAATGATCCAATAACCAGCTACAAATGCAGCCGTAAAAAAAATCACTGCTTTTAAAATAGCGGTTAACAAAGCCATAACCAAATTACTCGGTTCATTCAAGGCTGGTAAAACAGCTAACATCAATCCCAAAGCTAAATCTTGGACAATCAAAATTGCTAACATTACTTGCCCATAAACAGTATTGGTTTCTCCTCTTTCTGTCAGGGTTTTTAAAACTACGGCAGTTGAAGATAAAGAGAGAATTGCCCCTAAAAAAACAGCTTCTGTGATTTGATCTACCCAACCCAACCAAAAAGACACTAAAGCAACTACAAAAGTCGTTAAGCCAATTTGTAATAAACTGCCATTGATCGCAATATCTTTTACTCGTTTCAATTCTGTTAGAGAAAATTCTACTCCCAAGGTAAACAGTAGAAAGGCTACTCCAATTTCTGCTAAAGATTTAATGTTCTCAATTTCTTGAACTAATCCAAAACCGAATGGTCCAATTATTAAACCACTAATCAAATAACCCAACAACACCGGTTGACGCAAACGGTTAGCAATAAACCCACCCAAAGCAGATGAACCTAGAACAGTGGTAAGTTCTAGAACAAAATCATTTACTGCTGCCATAATTTATTGAGTCAAAATCTATATGGTTACTTAAAGGTTGCTACTATCAAAAATGAAACTATTTTGTCTCCTCATCTGATACCTTAAGTTTAAGTTCAACTTGCTGAATCGAGATCATTCTTCAACTGTAAAATAGTTTGTTGTTGTTAAATAAGTGTCTCTAACAATAAAGGTATCTCCAGCAGTAATTTAATGATTTGTTCTAATGCCAAACTTTTTGACACTCTACGGTATATAGCAGTTCTTACTTCTATGAGGTATGTCCTAAAATACTGATTTTTGTTGATAGTTGATAGCTGATTGGTAACTGATAACTGATAAATGCTTGCTCCTGTTACAGAAGATAAAGTACAAATTGCCAAAAACCCCTCAAGGATGAAACTATTTGATTGTCTGTCTCACAATTTTGCTTAGAGATGAATCCAGAATTGATTGCCACTGTTTATGATTTATTTCTATCTATTCTTTTGTTTCTTAGTATCTTTGGTTTTGTTACCTGGTTGATTTCTGCTTCCCAATCTTCTTCTGGTCATCATGCTTCTAATTTTCAAATTAGTCCTTCAGCAATAGTTACCATTTGTCCCCTAGCTTGTTTACTTGAAGATGCACCTTCAACAGCTTTGAAAGGACAATTTTATCCTTTGGCTACTCCTTTGATGACTCCTTTAGCTTGTTTACTAGAAGACGCACCTTCAACAGCTTTAACAGGACAAGCTTATTCTTTTAGTTGTATTGTGACTCGCACTTGGCAAGAGTATTATCGACAAAATTTAGGTAAACCAGGAATTAATTATTGGCAATGGCAAAATTTTCCAGAGGTAAATAATGTTTCTCCAGAATTATCTCTACTATTAAAATTACCTAAACCTCAAGGTTCGGCTAAGGCAGTGTTAGAAAATCTTCCTCAATCAAATGATTCTTTATTAGTTCTCAAACATCACCAACGCCTAGCTTGGCAACAATGGCATAATCAAGCTTTAAGAATGATCGATAAACAAGCTTTAGCAGAAATATATCGAGTTTGTTATCAAGTTTCTTGGACTGTAGTGCAAAATCAACTCGATCCTTTACATGAAATAGTTAGTGATGAATTGCAACCTTGGTGGAAAATTTTGGGAGTTACCTCAGCAGCGAATTCTCTACAAGTAGAAACTGCTTATAAAAAACTCCTGAGAAGATGGCATCCCGATCTCAATCAAAGTCCTTATGCTACCGAAATAACTGCTCGTCTCAATATTGCCTATGAACAATATCAGCAATTTCAAGCTTTAAAACTAGAAAATAAAACCTTGTTAACTAAAATACGCCAATGGGTTAAACCTTTTAAATCTCGTTGAGACTCATAAAAAAATTAAAGCAATCTGCTTTGTAGACGCATACGCCTCACCAAAAGTGCAGAACGGCGCGATCGCGAACTGAGCAAATTTTATCAATTTTTTCTACATATTTATTCTTAATTGTCGATATTTACTCAAATAAAATTAATAATCTTGACGAAACAGAATTTATAAATTACAACCTTGGGAAAACAGGAAAGATTGGATTGTTACTCCCTTCTTTCACTCCTTACACCCCTATATTTTGCTTCACTAGCTCATGGTAAAAGTTAGTCATCAGCTACAATGCTTGGCGATCGCTACAACTCTAGCTTTCATGTCCGTAAATTTACTGACTGGAAATCGTTCTAATGCTAACACTGTTACTCGATTACAACGATTAGAACCAGTAGAAATCTATGTACCTCCACCGGAACAAAACACGACTGGAATTTGTTCCAACTATATTCAACCAGTAATCGACAAAATTGTCGAAAGTCCTCCTTTCGATCAGGGAAAATGGGGTATTTTAATTCAAACTGCCGATGGAACTACCCTTTATAGTCGTAGTCCCGATTCTTATCTCATTCCTGCCTCAAATTTAAAAATTTTAGTCACTGCTGCTGCGCTACAAAAACTTAATCCTCAAGGCACAATTCGTTCTTCTTCAATTCAAGAATGGATTAATGTGACTAATCTCAGAAGTAACAATCTTTATGCAGATGTTTTACTCAGCTACCTTGGTGGTTCAACTTCTGTACAACAAGCTTTGACTTCTTTGGGTGTTGACCCTAAAGGCTACCACATGGTCGATGGTTCTGGTTTATCTCGTAGCAATTTGGCAACACCTCGAACTTTGGTTAACACTCTTAGAGCTATGTATTCCTCTCAAGAAAAAGACAGCTTTCTTGCTTCTTTACCCATTGCTGGGATTAGCGGTACTTTACAACATCGTTTACGTCATACCAGTGCCGAAGGTTCCGTTCATGCCAAAACAGGAACTCTCAAAGGAGTTCGTGCTTTATCGGGTTATCTTGACAATCCACAATACGGCACTCTGATTTTTAGCATTATTTCTAATCAACCTCACAGTCAATCTGATAGTGCTTTAGTTAATGCAATTGATGAAATTGTCGTTCATTTCAGCACGATAACTTCTTGTCATTCAAATTAAATTTTTGAGTAATTGTTAAGCAATATTACAATAATAACGTCATGCTGGCTTACTGTCTTGACAGAATAAAAATAAGCCACTAAATTGTTTTGTATACCCGGGTAAATACTAAAGTTAGTGATATGCAAAATAAACAAAAAGTAACGCTATACCTACCACCAGAACTACACAGGAAACTGAAAATAAAAGCTGCTATAGATATAGAATCTATGTCAACCTTGGTGGAAAAAGCGATCGCTTTTTACCTGCAGTATCCCGACAAGGTAGAAGAGGTAGAAGCCAATAGCTTAGGCAATACCCATCAGGTGCATATGTGTCCTGAATGTGATGCAGCCATGGTGATGAGAGAAGGCAAAATGCTCTCTCTCAGAGAACAACCAGGAGTTATTGGAGAAGAATTACCTCTAGAAGTAAGAGGACAAGTCGATTCCTCAGAAAAATCCCACGGGGAGCAATTAGTACCCTGTTGACCTGTTAGGTAAAGTCCCAACGAGGTAAGTGGTCAAAACTGTAATCTAGCAAATTAAGGTCGATGTTATGAAAGAAGAGCTAAACATTCTCATACAAGCTCAGTATCCGCTTATCTATCTCCTTACTCCTGAAGAAGAGCGAGCCGAGCAAGCAATAGCTAAAATAGCCCAAGCTAATGCCGAACATCGACGAGTTTATGTCTGGACAGTAACTCATGGAATCGTTGAACACGGTCAACCACGACAAGTCACACAGCACAACACTGTTTCCCCGGAAGCAGCCATTGAATGGACAATCCGTCAAAGAGAGCCAGGTATATACATATTTAAAGATTTACATCCTTTTATAGATGGACCAGTAATTACCAGATGGCTGAGAGACGCGATCGCTAGCTTTAAAGGAACCGAGAAAGTAATAGTCTTAATGTCTCCAGTTCAAAATGTACCCATTGAATTGGAAAAAGAAGTAGTAGTAATCGATTATCCTTTCCCCAATCTTGCTGAACTCAATCAAGTTTTATCAGCCCAACTACAGAAAACTAAAAACCGTCGTCTCGATACTGAAGCTAGAGAAAAATTATTAAAAGCAGCTTTAGGTTTAACTAGGGATGAGGCTGAAAAAGTTTATCGCAAAGCACAAGTTAAAGCCAGTCGTCTGACTGAAGAAGAAGTAGAAATTGTGCTTTCAGAGAAAAAACAGCTAATCCGTCGCAACGGGATTCTAGAATATATTGAAGAAGATGAGACGATTAATTCTGTAGGTGGTTTAGAGGAATTGAAACGCTGGCTCAGACAACGCTCCAATGCCTTTACAGAAAGAGCTAGAGAATATGGATTACCCCAACCAAAGGGAATGTTGATTCTTGGTGTTCCAGGATGTGGTAAGTCTTTAATTGCCAAAACTACCGCCCGTCTTTGGGGTTTACCTCTGCTACGGTTGGACATGGGTAGAGTTTATGATGGTTCGATGGTAGGTCGTTCGGAAGCAAACCTCCGCAATGCCCTGAAAACAGCCGAATCTATTTCTCCTGTGCTACTCTTTATAGATGAATTAGATAAAGCTTTTGCAGGTGGTGCAGGTTCTGGTGACTCTGATGGAGGAACTTCTAGCCGAATCTTTGGTTCTTTTCTAACCTGGATGCAAGAAAAAACCTCTCCTGTGTTCGTCATGGCAACTGCCAATCGAGTCGAAAGATTACCCGGAGAATTTTTACGCAAAGGCAGATTTGATGAAATTTTCTTTGTAGATTTACCTACACCTGAAGAAAGACAAGATATTTTTAGAATTCATCTTGGCAAACGTCGTTCCGATATTAGTCGCTTCGATTTGGAACAATTGGCTAAGGTTTCAGAGGGTTTTTCCGGGGCAGAAATTGAGCAAGCCATAATTGCTGCAATGTATGACGCTTTTGCTCAAGAGAGAGAGTTTACGCAGTTAGATATCATCGCTGCGATCAAAGCTACTCTACCTCTGTCGCGGACAATGACTGAGCAGGTAACTGCCCTAAGAGATTGGGCAAGGCAAAGAGCGCGTCCTGCCTCAGCCTCCATTGCTGAATATCAGCGATTGGAGTTCTAACAGACTTTCTTCTGTATCTTGCAGAAGTAAAGGCTAGCAATTGCTAGCAGTTCCTTAAAAAAAACCGTTTTGTAATTTATTCAAACGGAAATCAAGTTAAAACTTAAGTTGTTGTTTACTTCTCTTCTACTGGAGGAATCTCATGTCTCACTTTAGCACTTTACGTACCAAAATCACTGAAGCTGAAATCCTCAAAAACTCTCTTCGTGACCTCGGTATTAACGTTAAAACCAATGCTGACGTACGCGGCTACAACGGACAAAGAGTTCGGGCTGACATCGTTGCTGTTTTAGAAGGCGAATACGATCTTGGTTGGTCTCAAAATAGTGATGGTACTTTTGATCTAATTGCTGATCTTTGGGGTGTTGCCAAAAAGCATAATCAAACTGAACTAATTAACTCTATCAACCAAAAATACGCTGTCAATAAAACCTTAACTGAAGTTAAGCAACGTGGTTTACAGAACGCCAACGTCAAATTAGTTCTTCAATAACGAAATTTGAAGCGCGTTCCCAAGCATTGGGGTTGACTTTGTATCAATGGTCAACCCTTTTTTTATAGATCTTTTTGAGATACAGTTGGTTCAAATTGTTGATTGTGGTTTTTTAACATTGTGATCGCATCGGTTAAGGAAACTTGATCGAAATGATGATAGAAACGACTTACACTAAAAAAAGGATCAGGAGTCGCTAAAACTAAAACGCGATTGCTCCATAATTCTAATTGAGGAATTAAATCTGGAGGTGCAACAGGGGCGCAAAGCCAAATTTCAGCTACTTGTTGTTCTTTTAAATATTGAGCAGCAACTCCCATAGTCATACCTGTCGCAATACCATCATCGACAATAAGAGCGATTTTTCCTTGCGGATTAAGAGGCAAACGGGAAGAAGCAAATTCTAAGGCTTGTTTTTTTGCTTGCTCCTGAGCATGAATTACAGCTTCTTTGAGTCCACGTAAATTAGTATCTCTCCAAAATTCTGGCTTAGTCCAAAGAATATTGCCCTCATTAGTAACTGCTCCAATGGCTAATTCTCGATTAGTAGGGGTAGTAATTTTTTTCGCTACAATTACATCTAAAGGACAATTTAATTGTTGAGCTATGGGTATTGCTACGGGAATACCACCACGGGGTAAAGCGTAGACAATCATCTGACGACTATTTTGCAATTTTAATAATTGCTGATGAACTAATTGAGCTAATTCGCATCCTGCGGTGGAGCGGTCGTGAAATAACATAGTTGAATTCATAAACTCCTCTTGCTTGACATCTTTATATTTTCATGATATTTGTTTTTAACTGCATAATATTTGAATAACAAATAAAGAATTTTTTCGTTAGTAGGTAACCGAAGTATAAAATAAATGGAAATTTCTGAACTTAAACGAGAAATTGAAACAGTATCGTTACGCCTGGGTAAAACCCAGGAATATCTTTGACCTTCCTGCCCTAAATGCCAAGATTCAAGATTTAGAGCAATTGGCAGCCCAACCAGAATTTTGGGATAATCGTCAACATGCACAAAATACTCTGCAACAGTTAAACAATCTCAAATCCAATTTAGAGCAATATCACTCATGGCAAACTAGATTGGAAGATACTAAAGCGATCGCAGAGCTATTAGAATTGGAAGAAGACGAAGCTTTAGCTACAGAAGCCCAAACCAATTTGGTTCAACTACAACAAGAATTAGACCGTTGGGAGCTTCAGCAACTACTTTCTGAACCTTACGACCATGAAGGAGCAGTCTTAACTATTAATGCTGGTGCAGGCGGTACTGATGCTCAAGACTGGGCAGAAATGTTGTTGCGAATGTACACTCGTTGGGCAGAAAAACAAGGATATCAAATTCATTTGGCGGAATTATCTCCAGGGGATGAAGCAGGAATTAAATCAGCTACCTTGGAAATTGAAGGGCGTTATGCCTATGGCTATCTTAAAGCCGAAAAAGGAACTCATCGATTAGTTAGAATTTCTCCTTTTAATGCTAATGGGAAACGACAAACGAGTTTTGCTGGGATAGAAGTGATGCCAGCTTTAGATGAATCAGCTATTAATTTAGAGATTCCTGAGAAAGATTTAGATATCAGCACTTCTCGTTCTGGAGGAAAGGGCGGACAAAACGTTAATAAAGTAGAAACTGCGGTAAGAGTGGTTCATATTCCTACAGGGATTGCGGTACGCTGTACTCAAGAACGTTCTCAATTACAAAATAAAGAAAAAGCTCTAGCTTTACTTAAGGCAAAATTGTTAGTAATTGCTCAAGAACAACGAGCTAAAGAAATTGCTGAAATTAGAGGAGATATGGTGGAAGCAGCTTGGGGAAATCAAATCCGCAACTATGTGTTTCATCCTTATCAATTGGTTAAAGATTTACGTACAGAAGTCGAAACTGTAGATGTTAATGATGTTATGGACGGCAATTTAGATTTTTTGATTGAAGCATATTTGCGTCAAGAAAATCAATTAGTTTAGTCAACATAACTCATAATTTTGGTAGTCCGATTTTCCCAAGTAAACTGACTGGCAAAGTCAATATTGGTTTGATATCCTTCGCTTTGATAGGGATAATTGCGTAAACTTTGTCCAATTGCTTGAGCAAAAGCACCAGGATCGTCTGGTGGACACCAGGTAGCTACTAAAGGAGATGATTTGAAAGGTAGTAAGGGAGGAATTTCTGTTACTACCATGGGAGTTCCTGAAGCAATATATTGAAAGAATTTAACAGGATTGGTGAAATCAGCTTCTTTACCTGATAGATGAGGATGAGCTAATAAATCGGCTGCTTGTAAAAGACTTACTAATCGAGAGCGAGGTAAAATCCAACCTAAAAAATTAATATTATTGACTTGTTTTTCTTGAGCTAATTGACGATAATCTTGGATTTGAGAATCTGTTCCTCCTGTAATGGCAAATTGAATGTGTGGTAATAAACGCGCTACATCAATCAAGAGATCGATTCCTTTAAAACGATATAATGCCCCAGAATAAACTACTAGATATTGATAATTTTCTGATAATAATTGCTGTCGCCAAGCCTTAGCTTCTGCTGGTTGTCTGGTTAAAAAAGATTGACCGAAACCATTGTGTAACCAAATAGCTTTTTGTTCGGGTACTCCAGCTTGAATTAAACTTTGACGAGTTAGTTCTGATTGAGTAACAGCTATTCTGAAATAGGGGCTGTTAACAATTTTGGTTTCGAGTGGTTTTGATTGAAAATAATGACTTTCATAAATAGTAGGAATTTTGTTTTGAACTGCTGCTTTAGCACAATTCCAATCTCTTGTATGTAAAACTTTAGTTTTAGAAAAAATATGCAGAGGAAAATAATATTTACAGATGATTGTACTAGGATGAGTAAGCTTATCTGGTAGGGGTAAAAACTGTCCAGGCAGTGGGAGAGGTGCAGTTTCTAAATTGCTTTGAATATCATAAAATTCGACAATTTCTTTAGAAGGAATTTGAGGACGAAAAGGAAAAAGAAAATTAAATAAATTAAAATTATGTTGTTGTTGATTCGGATAAACTAATACTGTAGGGTAGCCAAGATTTGCTGCTGCATCAGCACACTGAACGTCATGAATTTCATGAGCAGTATTAGGTTGCAAAGATATTTGATGACTATAAATAATATAATATTTAGACATATAGTTGTTTTAAATAAGAATGAAACATTTTTTCAGCTGAAAGCCTTTCATGGCAAGAATAGATTGTCTCAATCTAAACTGAAATGACTATAAATGAATTTACTTGCTTGAGATGCTGTTCGATTCAAAATATTCAAGACGTTTTAAAATAGAAAGTCCTGATTGATAACTTTCTTCAATTAATTTTTCTCTTTCTTCTTGATTATCAACTAAATGATCTATTACTAATCTTAAAGAACCAAGCATAGAATGAAGATTAGTTCGCATTTGATGAGAAACGTCGTTAAAGTTTTCTGAAGATAATTTGGTACTAATATTTTCTGTAATTACTGATAAATTATTGCGGTCTTTCTCACGAAATTGCATCTCATAAAGATGAGCATAATATTTATTAGCTGCGAGTAATTCTTCATGATTACCCATTTCCACTACTTGTCCACCATCTAAAACCACTATTTGATGAGCTTTTTGAACAGTCGAAAGCCGATGGGCAATTACTAAAGTAGTACGATCGCGACAGAGTTCATCAATCGCCTCTTGAACCAATCTTTCTGATACTGTATCTAAGGCACTAGTCGCTTCATCTAAAATTAAAATATCTGGATTGCGTAGTAAGGCGCGAGCGATCGCAATTCTTTGTCTTTGTCCTCCTGAGAGCATTACCCCGCGATCTCCTACTTCTGTTTCTAATCCTTGGGGTAATTGCCCAATAAATTCATAGGCGTTAGCTCTACGGGCTGCGGTAATAATCTCTTCTTCAGAGACATGCTCTAGTCCATAAGCGATATTGTAGCGAATTGTATTATTAAACAAAAAAGTATCTTGACTGACTATACCCATACTTCTTCTGAAGGATTTAATATCGTAATCCTTTAAATCAACTCCATCAATAGTGATGCGTCCAGAAGTAGGATCGTAAAATCTGGGTAGCAGATCTGCTATGGTTGATTTTCCTGCACCAGAAGAACCAACTAAAGCGATCGTTTTTCCTTTAGGTATCCACAAATTGAGTTGTTTCAGAACTAATTTTTCATGATCTGGATAAGCAAAATTGACTCCTTCAAATTTGATTCCTTCAGTTAAACGCTCAAAAGGTTTAATTCCTCTAGTCAAAAAAGGTTTGTTATCTTTGCGTAAAAAATCTTCTACTATATCGATACTATGAATACTATTGGCAAATTGGGTACGAGCATTATTCAACTGACCAATAAATGGTAATAAACGAAAAAGAATGACTAAATAGGTTAATAAAATAGGTGCAAATTCTTCTAGCTGTTGAGTAAATAAATAGCGACCTAAACCGACTAAAAGTAAAATAATTAAAATGCCTAATATTTCATTAATTGGTCCAATAATCGATGAAATTGCTTGTGATTTTAACTGAGCATCTTCTCTGGCTAGAATTAATTGTTCGATTTGTTGATATTCTGATTCTTCATTACTAACGCTTTTTACTAAGCGAATTCCCGTTAAGATTTCGATGATTTTGCGAGAATATTCACGAGATTGCTCTGCTAAAACTTGCCCCAGTTCTTTGGATTTTATAACAAAGTATTGATTAGAAAATGCAATAAAAGATAATAAAACTGTAGTTAATAAAGTAAGTCGCCAAGAAATCAAAATTAACAAATAAACAAAAGTTAGAATGGTTAAAACAGTAATTAATATTCTAATCACAGTTCTAACTGCACTAGCTGTTTTTTCGATTTCTCCATTAATTCGATTGACAATATCACCAATTCTAATTTTAGAATAAAAATCCAAGTCTACATCTAAAAGAATTCTAAGTCCTGACGTTCTCATGCTTCTGACAAGATTTTTAGCAGAGTAATTACCGATTAAACTACTAATAAAATTTGTCACATTTTTAAGAATAATTGTCATAACTATTACTACAATCATGACAATCAATTTTTCTTGACCTTCAAAGCGGTCAAATAAAGCAAAGAACTTTTCTAGCAAAGGTGGTTGTCCAGGAAATTCTAGACTACTTTTTTCTCCTAGAAAAACTATTAAAATTGGAATGATTAAGGCAGTACCGACACCATTAAATACAGCACTAGCTAAACTAAAAACAACTGTAGCAACAATTAATAAAGGTTGTTCACGAGCAATACTTAGAATAAATTTACGAGAAGACATATTAAAATCGCACGTATCATCAAAGAATTAAATTATCGAAAACTTAGCCAGTATTGGTTTCAATATTTCTGCCATAGCGGAAATGCTATAGTGCTTAATACATCTTTTTCTGGCTGCAATTCCTTTAGTATTAGCGGTAGAAAAATCATCTAAAATTAACTCAAGTGTAGTAGCGATTTGCTCAGGCGAATTAGGTTCTACTAAATAACCTGTTTCTCCCAAAATTTGCGGAATATCGCCAACACAACTAGCTAAAATTGGTTTAGCCATTGCCATGCCATCAGTTAACTTTAATGGAAATTGAGCTTGGGTCGCAGGAGAATCTCTTTGAGGAACTACAATTATATGAGCAGCAGCAATAATTTCTGGCATACTTGCTACAGGAGATTTAGGCAGTTGAATAATCCATTTTCCCCATTTTTTCTGTAGTTGAAGGTCATAATCGTCGTAAGGACTACCGCCAACAATTACCAATCTCAGATCCGAACGGTTTAATTTGTCTAGAGCAATGAGAACATCTTCTACTCCTTTATAAGGTCTTGGTGCGCCTGGAAACATTAGAATTGTATAATTGCTTAAACCATACTTAACACGACTAACTTCTGGTTCATAGTGATCGGGATTAAATAACGAGGTATCTTTGCCATTAGGAAGATAAATTCCACCAAAACGTTTTTGTAAAAATCGATTATGAATCGTAATAACATCCGCTCGATTGGCTAATTTTTCTACCCATTTTAGGTATAAAGGATGATCGGGATGTTTTAATTGACCTTTTGGTTGTAAAAAATCGCGAGCAATTTGTTTGGGATTAAAGTCATATTTCAATTTGTCTCCACCATGCCAACTTAATTCCCAATCATCAATATCTAAAATTAAAGGACGACCAGTAAAAAATTTTTTAATCAGTGCAAGACCAAAACTACTAGGTTTTAATTTGACCGCATAAATGATATTCCCATTGATTTGATTAATTAATTTTGATGCTGCTTGAAAAAATCCTGAATGATACTGACAAGGAAAAGAAATAACGGGAAATCCTGAATTTGCGATCGCAGGAGATTCTTCACCAAAAGCTATGCCCAACATTTCTACCTCATAGTCAAGTTGACGAAGAGCTTGTGCTATAAGAAAAGGACGTATTGCACCACCCCATCTACCAGCCCCACTACTAGATAGATCGCTGACAACTAGGGAAATTTTAAGTTTTCGGTCTTGTGCAGGGAAAGTCAAGCTATTTATCTCACTTGTAACCGATTAATGTTAACTATCTCCCTAACATAATGGAATATACTTACCTCAAACGTCGAGAGGGAACTTACCTAAAGGAGACTAAAACATGCAAATTGAGAGAATTTCAGCTTTGTCAGATAATTATATTTTTTTGCTTTACGATCTAGACCAAAGAATCGCAGCCGTAGTCGATCCAGCCGAAGCTGAACCTGTTTTACAATCTTTACAAAGGCTGAAGGTTGAATTAGTAGCTATCTTTAATACTCACCATCATTTCGATCATGTGGGCGGAAATCGAGAATTAATCAAACATTTTCCCAATCTCTGCGTTTATGGAGGCAAAGAAGACCAAGGTAGAATTCCTGGACAACAAGTTTTTTTAGAGGCGGGAGATACAATTGAATTTGCTGGTAGATTAGCTCAAATCTTTTTTGTTCCAGGTCATACCCGCGCTCATATTGCTTATTATTTTCCTCCTGTAAATCTGGAAGATACGGGAGAGTTATTTTGTGGTGATACTTTATTTGCTGGTGGTTGTGGTCGTTTGTTTGAAGGAACTCCTGAACAAATGGTTGCTTCTCTTAATCAGTTGAGACAATTACCAGATCATACTCGCATCTGGTGCGCTCATGAATATACACTCAAAAATCTTCAATTTGCTTTAACTGTCGATGCTGATAATACTGAGTTACAAAACCGATTTACAGAAGTAAAAGAAGCTCGCAGTCGTCAAAAAGCTACAGTTCCTTCTTTGCTAGGGATAGAAAAGTTGACTAATCCTTTTTTACGGTGGGATTATTCTACTCTACAAGCAGCTACAGGCATGAAACAACCAGCTAGAGTCTTTGGCAAGTTGAGAGGAATGAAGGATAGATTTTAAATTTTAGCAAGAGTTACTCTCACACTTCGATAATTGACACTAAAACTTATAATTAAAGTTTTGTAAAGTATATTCAAAAGCTTTTTGTTAAAGTCTTTATTTAATAAAGATTTGAGCCTTTTTAAAAATTTAAATTATTAATTATATTTCTATTGAAGCTTTGCAGTTGTAGAAATAGTCAAAAAAAATTGATAGCTTAATTTTTACCTTGAAAATTTTTGAGCATCTTTACTGAGTAATTTTTATTAATTTAATTGCGAAAAAAACAAGATTATTTTGTTTGAGAAATTTTGATTTATTATATTTGTTTCGGTTACTTAATCTTGTTAGTTGAGCTTATGTTTGTTAATGATTAATCTGAGCTAAAAATCAGTTGAGGTCTAAACTGTAATTTTGATGATTAATTCTTGAGAAGCTAGTTTAATCAATATGATATGATATATAGTCCTGTCATATTTAATTTTGTTATTTAGAGGACAATGGGCAAGCGCGTACAAGTAGTTTTAAATCAAAATATTAGTAAACTGGGTAAAAACGGAGATTTAGTCGAAGTTGCTCCTGGTTATGCTCGCAATTATCTTCTGCCACAGGGTTTAGCTGTAGTAGCAAGTGCTGGAATTCTCAAGCAAGTAGAACAGAGAAGAGAAAAAGAAAGACAACAAAAGTTAGCCGAAAAACAGGAAGCAGAATCTCGGAAAACTGCCTTAAAAACTATTGGTCGCTTAGTAATTCGTAAGCAAGTTGGGGAAAAAGACGCTATTTTTGGTACTGTTACAGCACAAGAAGTAGCAGATGTAATTAAAGAACAAGCTGGCTTGGAAGTAGATAAAAGAGGTATTAGCGTACCAGAAATTGGCAAGATTGGTCATTATCCAGTTGAGGTTAAACTACACCCAGAAGTTACTGCAACTGTTGAGATCGAAGTTGCTTCTCTTTAATTCTAAGTTTAGATTTTGAAAATTTTATTAGTTAAAACGGGAATTGCCCTGACTGCCTGACAGAAGTACCTGAAAGGTAGACTAAGAGGGATTGAAGAAAAAGGGAGAGCGATCATGGGGAGCTAAAAATAGTCGTTTTTGAGCTTCGTAGTCCATGTCAATCTCTACCCCTCTTTATAATCAGCTTCTAAGTCTATTGAGTCAACACAGTCAAGATCGAGATTTACGTCATCTCAAAGCATTGTCATGGATGATTAATACACTGATACTAAGCAGCAAAATTAATCTTAGTGAATGGGAATCTTATGTAATAAGCCGTGCAAACGCAGGCACAGAGCATTGAGCGTCGATGGCAAAGATTCGTCCATAATAGTCGAATTAAAGTGAAATCTTTGTACCTGCCATTAGTGATAGCAGCAATGAGTTCATGGAACGGTCGAAGGCTCTATCTGGCTTTAGATACAACCGTTTTATGGAATCGATCTTGTATGATTCCTCTTTCCGTAATCTGTGGCGGAAGAGCAGGTTATCTTAAGATTGGTCTTCGATGGCTTAAAGGAATTTTGTACAAGAGTCGAGATTTATTTGAACCCAACCCCCTTTTGTCCCAAGATTTTCTCCCTTGTTTCGCATCTTTCAAGGCTAAACGAGAATACTATAATGCCATCTGGTTTAATAGGATTTCAGAATTAAAGTGTAGGCAAATTTAGCTGCTCTCAAATAAGTACCTATGCAAAATTAATTGTATATTTTGTTCCAAAATTCTTTAAAATATTTTCTACATACTCAACTAGATTGTTCCAGCTGTTGTAAGCTTGAGATTCTATCCACTCTTATTTCATAAACCGCCAAAGAGTTTCAACTAAATTTAGCTGTGGAGAATAAGTGGGTAACCAGAATATCTTTAATTTTTTTTTGTGACCATTCCACTATTTTTTTCTGAAAAGCTTTACTTCTGTGAATCGGAGCATTGTCTAATACTACTACCGTCATTTTGTCTATCTTTTGAGCATAATCATCCAGGAATTTTATAACAATTTCACTGTTAATTCTAGTTTCAAAAACATAAGAATATAATTAATTTAGTTTTGATGTATCTTTTGTTAAGCCTTTGATATATCTCATTAAAAAATTTATTTTTTCTGCATTTATAGCAAGCGCGTAACCAATGGTGATCGCTCTTGGATTAATCATTTAAAACTTGCTCAGAAAATATACAAGTATTTTTGCCTAAGTACTTAAATGTTTCAGGCAGTCAGCTATGCTGGTTATGGTTTAAAGGTAAAATAAATAATAAGCGGGAAAAAATCGAGCGGACAATCTATAATGAGCAAAATCTCATCCTCTCTCACTCTAAACAACTATAATTGAAATAAAGCGATCGCTTGGACTACAAGACAGAAGAGATAACTAGTCAAGCTAAAACAACCATTAAAAATTAGCACATAGCCTTAAATATTTAAGAATAAAAATAGGTTTAACTACTAGCATTTAGATAAAATATTTCAAAATTGTCGATAAGATAATTGGTATTGCTGATATTCTTTTATAGATAGGTAATTTTTAGTTCAATCCTACTAAACTAACCGAAAAATCGATTTAAAACGGATTAGGATATTCTCATGATTCGATTACTGGTGGCAGATGACCAGAATTTAATTAGACAAGCTCTTGACGTATATCTGAGAGAGGAAAAAGATCTTCAAATTATTGTTAGTGTTGATGATGGGATGAAAGCGATCGCAGCAATAGAAAAATTGCGTCCCGATGTTGCACTGATCGATTTAGAAATGCCAGGAATAGATGGACTAACAACTACCGAAATTATTACTCAACGTTTTCCTAATACTAAAGTTATAGTTTTAAGTAGTCACGGTAATCAAGAATATATCTATAAAGCTTTACAAGTAGGTGCTAAAGGATATGTTCTTAAAACTACTCCCGCTCAAGAATTAGCTAATGTTATTCGTTCAATTTATCAAGGTTATTTGCAACTAGGGCCGGGCTTACATGAAAAGATTTTGCCTATTTTAAACCGAACTAATACTCCAGAGAAAAGTATTCAAAGTTTAGAACAAAATTTAATTCATCATTTTGAGCAAATCAAACAAGAATTTAAACAAGCTTTAGATGTAGAGTACGACGATATTTGGGAAAAGCTTACTTATTATATAGATCAAGAAGCCAAAAAGCTAAGAACTGATTTACAGTTAGAAACAAAAGTAAGTTTAAATGGAATTAAGCAAGAAGTAGAACAAGGTTTAAAAATATTTCAACAGAAAGTTATTAAGCAGATGGACAATGAATGGTCTAATCTTAAAAAATATCTTGAAAATCAAGGGTTAGATAATAATAACTTTCAAGAGCAAAAAATGATGAGAATGCAGTTGATCCAATTAAGAGAATCTCATCATAAATTTGAAAAAAAATTAAAAAATTTATATAAAATGTTTTTATTCAGTGGCTTAATTATAGGAGCAACTTTATTAATATCAGGTTCTTTTTAAAAAAATAAAATTATATTCAAAAAGCTAATTATTTAATAAATTATTATGCAAGTAGCAGTTTTTAGTACTAAACCTTACGATGAAATTTTTTTAAATTATAGTAATGAAAAATATGGACATGATTTTCAATTTTTTGAATTTCCTTTGAGTCCTCAATCTGCTGCTCTAGCTTCAGATTTTCCTGTGGTTTGTGTCTTTGTCAACGATTTAATTAATCATGAAACTATAGAAATTTTAGCCCAAGGCAAAACTCGTTTAATTGCTTTACGCTGTGCTGGTTTTAATAATGTTAATCTTAAGGCAGCAAAAGAGTTTGGAATTAGTGTAGTAAGAGTTCCTGCCTATTCTCCTGATGCAGTTGCCGAACATACTATTGCACTAATTTTAACACTTAATCGTCAGATTCATCGAGCTTACAATCGAGTTAGAGAAGGTAATTTTTCTTTAAATGGATTGTTGGGATTTAATATTCATGGTTGTACTGTAGGAATTATAGGAACAGGAAAAATTGGTAGAATTGTCGGTCAAATTTTAACAGGATTCGGTTGTAAAATTTTGGCTTACGATCTATATCAAGATGAAGAATTTGCTCAAAAATATGCTCAATATGTATCTTTAGACAAATTATTTACTCAAGCTGATATTATTTCTTTGCACTGTCCTCTGACTCCTGAGACTTATCATCTCATTAATCAAGAAGCAATTGCCAAAATGAAATCAGGGGTAATGTTAATTAATACTAGTCGTGGAGGATTGATTGATACTGAAGCAATTATTGATGGTTTAAAATCTAAAAAAATTGCTTACTTAGCTTTGGATGTTTACGAACAAGAAGAAAATCTTTTTTTTGAAGATCTATCTAATGAAGTTATTCAAGATGATACTTTTCAGAGATTACTTACTTTCCCTAATGTAATTATTACTGGGCATCAAGCTTTTTTTACTAAGAATGCGCTCAAAAATATTGCTGATACTACTCTAGCCAATATTACTGATTTTGAGCAGGGTAAATCTTGTCCTAATGAAATTAAACATTCTTAAGTTAGTTAAGATATACTTCGTTAACTTCAAAATATTTATAATAATCAATTGTTTTTTATTACTTAATTAAAATCCCAACTTAACCAGATTTTAAACTTAATCATGTAATCTTAAAATAAAAAAAATCAATACTCATAATTTCAGTAATGAAACTTACTGTTGTGATTTTATTAGTTAAAATATATTACTTTTTAAAATTAAGATTTTTTTAATTTATCTGTGTAAATTACTGGAATATAGTTAAAGATATAACTATAGATAGATGGAAAATTAGTTTTATTTAAAGCAAAAGTTTATACTTTATCCAAGATAAACAAAAAGAAAAAAAAATAATTAGCAAATTACCAAGGTCTAATTAAAATTAACTGAATTATCTAGTTATAATGAATAAAAAAAATCAATTGCAATTTAGCAAGATTCATTTAACTATCTCAATGAACATTAATCAAAATTTTTTATTTTTTAAAAAATTTTAGTCTAGTTGCAGCTTAGACACAAAACCAGGGCTCGCTTCTTTCCGTTGCAGTTTCGCCAAGAACGATCTCGGCGCATCCGTGCTGACAAAAATTTTTAGGTGGGGTTGAATACCAATAAAACCCAACTTAATATCAAATTCGATTAAGTAGATAGATTTGTTAATTAAAATAAATAACAATAATTAGATTGAAGTACGAATTCGTTCTCTTTCTATTTGTTGACTTTGAAAAGTTTTTTCTATTTGCTGGAAACAAACTCTAGTAAAATAAGCAAGCCAGTTGACAATACCAAACAATTTAAGCCAATCTTCTAACATTATTAGATCCTTTTTAATCATGATCTCACTCAGTATTGACAGACTAAAAAATATAAAGGATAAGAATAAGAAGAAAAAATCAGTTTTTAAAATTAATTTTTTAAATTTAGCAAGATACAATAAAATTACTATTGCGTAAGTACATAAAACTACTTTTTCCGAAATATTTAAATACTTCGGAAAAATATCTTCATGCAATAAAAACAAATCATCTAGCACCAAAATTGCTGTCAGATAACCGCTTAGTAAAAAGAAAGAGGAAAACTCTCTATTCAATGGCTTATTTTTTAATAATTTAAAACAAAACAAGCAAATAGCAGCGCAACTACACCATAATAAAATTCCTATATTAGAAATCATTCCTGTTAAGGGATGAGTTGCAGCAACTGCTGCTGGATCTCTTGTCAGGATCTCCATATCCAAATGGCTTTGAGAGATAATTAATAGAGAAATCAAAAAAAGAATAATTATTAATAGGTATAGTTTAATAATAGTTGGCAAAAGAGTTTTTAATTGTACAAAGAAAATTTTGAACATCGTGAAATTCAATAAAAGTTTGCCTCCTTTTATTTAACCTGATATTAAGCTTATGTTAACCATGACAATATAAAAAACTTATAAACTATCTCCAGTATGTTTAAATAATCGATATATTTTTTAACTAAACATTAAGCTGGTCTAGCCAACTAAAAGTCAACTGAAATCATGGTTTTCAGTCACTTTTGAGTACTTATATTCAATACCTACGAGCTTAGTTATTTCGTTTTTTTATTTCATGTCATAACCAAATAAATTTGCATCTACTTCCGTTAAACAAATATCTCCTAAACCATATTCAACCCAACGTCTTTCTACCATTGCAGCAACATCGGGATCTGATTCTAAAGGTTCACCCCATTCGTGGTTAGTTTCAGGTGGAATTTTAGTGGTTGCATCGATGCCCATTCTGCCCCCTAAACCAATTTTTTCACTGGCAAAATCTAACGTATCAAATGGAGTTTCAGGAAGAATAAAAACATCACGGACAGGATCGACTTTGGAACTAATTGCCCAAACTACCTGACGAGGATCGCGGATATTAATATCTTTATCAACTACAATCACAAATTTGGTATAAGTAAACTGAGGTAAAGCACTCCAAAAGGCTAAAGCTGCCCTTCTGGCTTGACCTGGATAGGCTTTATCAATTGAAATAATGGCTGCTTTATAACTTAAAGCCTCCATTGGTAAAAAGAAATCAGTAATTTCGGAAACTTGCTGACGTAGAATTGGGGTATAAATCCGATTTAGTGCGATCGCCATCATGGCTTCTTCTTTGGGAGGACGACCACTGAAAGTAGTTAGATAAACAGGATTTTGACGATGGGTTAAGCAGTGGAAACGGATCAAAGGTGAATCTTCAACACCACCGTAGTATCCCATGTGATCGCCAAAAGGGCCATCAGGTAAAACTTCTCCAGGGGTAATTGTTCCTTCTAAAACAAATTCTGAATCGGCAGGAACTTCCAAATCAACTGTTTTGCATTTAGCCAGTTTTACGCCACTTCCTCCATACAAACCTGCAAATAACCACTCTGATAAATCAACGGGGATGGGTGTAGCTGCTGCCATAATAATCAGAGGATCGACCCCAAGAGCGATCGCAATTGATAATTTTTTGCCTGCTTCAGCAGCTTTCCTGAGATGTCTCGCGCCACCTCTAACCGATAACCAATGGACAGTCATGGTATTTTTAGACTGTAACTGAAGACGATAAACCCCCACGTTGGGCGTACCTGTTTCACAATCTTTAGTAATTACTAATCCCAAAGTAATAATTTTTCCTGCATCCCCAGCATAAGGACGAATCATGGGGATAGTATTTAAATCTAAATTTGATTCTTCTATGACTACCTGCTGACAAGGGGGAAACCAATCTCTTCCAGGTTTGGCTTTAACTACATCAAATAGAACTTTGCCAAAATCGACTGCTTGGGCAATTTTCTTTGGTGGTTTGGGTTGTTGTAACATGGCTAATTTGCGCCCCAAGTCTTCCAACTCTTCGGGTTGCTGCATATTCATCGCCCAACAAATTCTTTCCACTGTTCCCATCAAGTTCACCGCTACGGGGAAAGGCGAACCTTTGACATTTTCAAACAGTAATCCGGGACCCCCTGCTTGTAACATCCGATTGGAAATTTCTGCTATTTCTAAATCTGGATCGACTAAAGCTTTAATTCGTCGTAATTGTCCTCTTTCTTCTAGCAGTTTGATAAATCCCCGTAAGTCCCTAGCCATGTTAAATCAAAATTGTGTTTAAGAATTGTTAACAAAAGCATTGTAGCTCGATCTCAGGGTTTACTGTTGCCTTAGTCTTTGATCGCTGGTCAAGTAATTTACTTCGTTAATCTGGCGTTTTCCGATCACTGCTAACACAGCTTGAGTTAACCGATTTGGCTCAATTGGCTTGGTTAGATGTGTTTGAAAGCCGACATCTAAAGCTTTTTGTCGATCTATTTCCCCCGCAATACCTTCTGAGTTATTTTACGATTGGCTCGACAAATTCTGGGTATGAGGACGGAAGCTTTTATTTTTAAGTGAAAATGAAGTGAGGAAAAGTGAGCGCATTTCCGACTACAGAATAATTCGTCAGAGGTATAACCTTGACGAGTTATTAGTTAATTTAAAACGGGCGAGAAGGGATTCGAACCCCTGACACCGTGGTCCGTAGCCACGTGCTCTAGTCCACTGAGCTACACGCCCTTGAGTGGTAGATTAGCGATCTGCTAAATTTACTCAACAGTATTTGATAATAGCACAAGCAAATTTAATTATGCAAGAAACATCTCAAAATCAACAGCTTACTCATCTCAACAAAAGCGGAGAAGCTCAAATGGTCGACGTTTCAGCCAAACAATCGACTCGTCGCCAAGCAGTAGCAGCAGGAAGAATTAAAATGTCTTCAGCAACTTTTGCAGCGATTGAAGCAGGCAATACACCCAAGGGAGATGTTTTAGGTACAGCGAAGTTGGCAGGGATTATGGCAGCCAAACAAACAGCCAATTTAATTCCTTTATGTCATCCTCTGCCTTTACACCAGATTGAGGTAAAAATTATTCCAGACCGAGAATTACCTGGTTATCAAATTCTTGCTACGGTGACTACTAAAGCAGAAACAGGCGTTGAAATGGAAGCTTTAACTGCGGTTTCAGTAGCAGCGTTAACTCTGTATGATATGGCAAAAGCCCTAGAAAAAGGCATGGTCATCGAATCAATCAGTCTTGTAAGTAAAACTGGAGGAAAATCAGGAGACTATCTGGCAAGCTCAAAGCCTAGATAAAGCTTTACAATGAAAAATAGTTCGATTTTTGTTGATAACTTATAATTTTTTGAATTTTTAACTAATTATGCCTCCTCGTTGGCCCAGAAAACCAGACCGTAAAGACCCTGCTTATCGAAAATTAGATGATCGCATGAATTTTGCTGTTCATGTTGCTGTTTATGCTGCCGTTAATTCAGGTTTATGGTTTGTCCATAATTTTAAACATACCACTTGGTCTTGGCTAACTTGGGTAAGTTTTGTCTGGTTAGCAATCTTATTACTTCACTTGATTTATATTACAGCGATCGCAGACTATTCGGTGGAAACAAATGGCTAATACAACTGAAGCAATTGAAAATTTAGCTGCCGAAATTGGCGAAAATATCTACATTGATGTGGCTAAATGGCATCTTTATCTAGCTGATGCTCACTTACATACTTTAGTAGCAGAAAGGGTTTTTGCTTTGATTGAAGACGATGAACTGAGTGAAAATGCAGTTTTAAGCATTCTCAAAGCTATTCCTGTTAAACTAGGTGGTGGTAAAATAGAAGTCCCTTTACTCGATCTTTTGCCAATGCAATCTCAGGTACATTTGTTAGATTTGTTAGAAGAATTTCAACGAAAAATGTAAGAAGAATTGCACGAAATATTTTGTTCGTTTATTGGTAGCTTTTTAAAGACTAATTAACTTAAAAAATATTAAAGCGGTAGCTGTGAAAACTATCGCTTTTTTTATTTAAATAAACTCAGCCAATAATTAAGCCACTGCGAGGAGGAATAGTTAATTCTAAATAATTTTGTTTTTCTACAACCTGCCAGCTAATTTGAGCATCTCCATAAAGCAAATGGCTGGGAGTTGAGTGTAAACTAGGTGTTGAAAAATTAACTCGCTGTACCTGAGGATCATTATTAATGGCAACAATCATAACTTCTTGCTCTAAATAACGCGCAAAGACATAAACCGAATCTTCAGCATACAAAATTTGATAACTACCAGTGCGTAAAACAGAATATTGATTACGAAGATCGATTAATTTACGATGATAGTTTAATACTTCTAAATCCCAATTTTCTTGTTTAGGAAAACCACGACGACTATCGGGATCTTTTGCCCCAATTAAACCTACTTCATCCCCATAAAAAATACTAGGCGCACCAGGAAAAGTAAACAGAAGAATCGTGGCTAACTCAACACTTTTTTTGTCACCTCCTACAGAAGTAATTAATCTAGCAGTATCGTGACTATCTAATAAATTGAGTTGAGTTAATTGAATTTCCCAGGGATATAGATCGAGTAAATTCTTGATTTTAATTGCATATTCTTCAGCAGAAATACTTGGATAGGGATGATAATGAAACTGAGAACATTCCCTTCTAAAGCGATCGCCTGCAACAAAAGCAATAGTGGGAACGGCAAACATATAATTCATTACGCCATCAAATTGGGTTCCGTCTAACCACTCACTAGCATTAAACCAAATTTCACCAACAATATAAGCTTCGGGATTAATTGCTTTGATCCGAGTCCGAAATTCTTGCCAAAAACCAGGAGTTTTAATTTCTTCAGGGACATCCAATCGCCAACCATCGATTCCTTGATGGATCCAATATTCCCCTACCTGCATAATATATTCTCTTGCTTGCGGATTATCGTGGTTAAAGACGGGTAAGGCACGATTATCCAACCATCCTTCATAGTTAGCAGGTTTACTGCCATCATAAGCTGATAAGGGCCAACCATGAATTTTAAACCAATCTAACCAAGGAGAATAAGGGCCGTTTTCGAGAATATCATTAAAGAAGAAAAAGCCACGGCTAGCATGGTTAAAGACTCCATCTAAGATTACTTTAAGATCTTTTTGATGAGCAGCCTCAATTAACGCCTCAAAAGCAACATTACCTCCCAACATCGGATCGATTTGATAATAATCGTGAGTGTGGTAGCGATGATTGGAGGCAGATTGAAAAATAGGAGTAAAGTAAATTGCTTTAATCCCTAAATCTTTGAGATAATCAAGCTGTTCGATTACTCCCCATAAATTCCCACCTTTGTAGCCTTGAAGTGTTGGAGTAGCATCCCATCCTTCTAAACTAGATGCTTGCCAATGTCCTTTAGGAGTTTGAGAACCTATCGCAAAACGGTCGGGAAAAATTTGGTAAAAAACGGCGTTTTTGACCCAATCGGGGGTTTTAATTGTCATTATGATCCTTATTACTCTGCTAACTTCAGTAATTTATTGTTGAGGAATGACACAGTTGTAATCTTGTTCAATTTTTGGTGAACTCTGTGCTTGGAGTTTGAGTTGAGAGTTGCCAAAATCTAATTAAAATGTGCAATTCCTAATGTTAAAGTCTTGGTGTTTTTAGTTTACGCTTAACTATTTAACAAAATTGACTCGCCATTATCCCCTGCAAAAAGATGGATTTTATTTACGTCAATGGATAAATTGATAGATTTTCCTGTACAAACAAATTGTTCTGGAGGAATTCTAATTTGTAAGTTACAGTTCACATCTTCTTTTAGATGAACAGAAATATAGGTTTCATTGCCCAAAGCTTCAACTAAGTCTACCGTAGCAAGGAAATTTTGTTCC
Organism: Stanieria sp. NIES-3757; assembly: GCA_002355455.1. NCBI lineage: Bacteria > Bacillati > Cyanobacteriota > Cyanophyceae > Pleurocapsales > Dermocarpellaceae > Stanieria > Stanieria sp. NIES-3757. The sequence goes on along the minus strand of AP017375.1, from coordinate 532,706 downwards.
CTCGCATCACTCAAATAAAAATGTTGAGGACGAACCCCCAATAATAAAGATCTATCTCGATAAGCTTGGAGGTGTTTACCCCAATGGGAGGGTAAAGTCAGCGAAAATTGCGGATGTTTGACAGTTAGAGGTGCAACTAATTCTACAGGAAGAAAATTCATCGGTGGTGAACCGATAAATTCGGCAACAAAACGATTAGCGGGTTGGTCGTAAATTTCTAAAGGTGGGGCAATTTGTTGAATTTTCCCCTGATTCATTACCGCAATGCGATCGCCCATAGTCATAGCTTCAGTTTGATCGTGAGTAACGTAAATGGTAGTTGTACCTAATTGTCTTTGTAATTTCACGATTTGAGCGCGGGTATCTGCTCTTAATTTAGCGTCTAAATTAGATAAAGGTTCGTCCATCAGGAACACTTGGGGATTACGAGCGATCGCTCTTCCTAAAGCTACCCTTTGTTTTTGTCCACCTGATAGTTCTTTTGGTAAACGATGAAGTAGAGTTTCTATTTGTAATAAACTTGCCACAGATTTTATTTGTTGATCGATTTCTTTTTCTGTGGCTGAAAGATAACGTAAACCTCTTGGTAAAGAACGAGTTACCGCTACTAAAGACTTTTCCAACCAATTAGTTTGGGATGATTGATTAGTTCGTCGCAAACCAAAGGCGATATTATCATAAACTTTAAGATGGGGATAAAGAGCATAATTTTGAAACACCATTGCGATATCTCTAGCTTTTGGCGGGAGATCATTAACTAAACTTTCCCTGATCCAAATATTGCCAGCAGTTAACTCTTCTAAACCTGCGATAATCCTCAAAAGAGTACTTTTTCCACAACCAGAAGGGCCAACCAAAACCATAAACTCCCCATCATCTACAGTAAAATTAATGTTCCGTAACACGTTTACTTGATGGGAACTTTTGCTAGAAGGCTTAGTTTGAGTAGAAATTACTTGGGAGGAAGAAGCAATCAGCGATTCTGTCGCGACAGGAGTAAAATTTTCGTCCCCTTGGCGACGAGAGTAGCTTTTATAAACGTTTTCGACAACAACTTTTGCCACTACGATTCAGATAACATAATAATTCTCGTTTCGCCTAGCATACTATCAATCATTAGTGACTAGTTACCAGTCGAGATGTAACATGTTACGTCTGTACAGTTATCATCACTAGAATTAATAAATCTTAGACAATCTAATTTTGGAAATTGTGAAGAAAAATACCATGAATTATTTAAATTCGATTAGACTTTGAGAAACTATACTTTGGGCAGTCGGGCGTGTAGTTAGAAAAATCTTAAATTTGATTGAAGATGAAATTAGCAGCAAGAGTAAGTCAAATAACCCCTTCCTTAACACTAGCGATCGCAGCAAAAGCCAAAGCGATGAAAGCAGAAGGCATTGATGTTTGTAGCTTCAGTGCCGGTGAACCAGATTTTCCGACTCCAGCACATATTTCTGAGGCTGCCAAACAAGCTTTAGACTCAGGAAAAACTCGCTACGGTGCAGCAGCAGGTGAACCAGAATTGAGGAGAGCGATCGCTTGTAAGTTACAGATTGATAACAAGATCAATTATCAGCCAGAAAATATTATTGTGACCAATGGCGGAAAACATTCTTTATTTAATACTATCTTGGCATTAATTGAGAATGGGGATGAAGTTATTATTCCTGCACCCTATTGGTTGAGTTATCCAGAAATGGTGAAACTCGCAGGAGGAACACCAGTAATTGTAGAAACTTTAGCTGAAAACGACTATAAAATCACTCCCGAACAATTAAAAGCTGCAATTACGCCCAAAACTAAAATATTTATCCTCAATTCTCCTTCTAATCCCACAGGAACAGTTTATACTCCCGAAGAAATTCGTACCATAGCAGAAATCATTGTTGAACGCGACTTATTAGTTATTTCTGACGAAATTTACGAAAAAATTCTCTACGATGGTGTCGAACACCTCAGCATTGGTTCGATTTCTCCCGAAATATTTGAACGAACAATTACTAGTAATGGTTTTGCGAAAAGTTATTCCATGACTGGTTGGCGATTAGGTTACGCTGCTGCACCCGTAGAATTAATTGACGCTACAATCAAAATACAAGGTCATAGTACTTCTAATGTTTGCACCTTTGCTCAATATGGAGCGATCGCAGCTTTAAACCATTCTCAAGCTTGTGTTCAAGAAATGCTTGAAGCTTTTACCGTAAGAAGACAAGTAATGTATGAGGCAATTAGTAGCATTTCCAAATTAAGTTGTCCTAAACCCTACGGTGCATTTTACCTATTTATTGATATTAGAAAAACAGGCATGACTTCTTTAGAATTTTGTAATGCTTTACTTGAAGAACAACAAGTAGCAGCGATTCCTGGAATTGCTTTTGGTGCAGATAATTGTATTCGTCTTTCCTATGCCACAGATTTAAAAACAATTCAAGAAGGATTAAAGCGATTAGAGAAATTTGTTAGTTAGTTTTAGCTACCTCAATCTTGTTTTATAGAAGAACTGGCAATCTAATAATTATGCATATACTACAGCAGGAACTCGTTTAAAAGCAGGAGTACCGCAACGCCCATCTATTCTGGCTTTGAAAATAGCATTAACTTCGGGATAAAACATCAAAGCTGCACCTTGACGTACTGCACCAAAAATCACCTCGACATTTTCTAACTTTCCTGCATCTGCCTGAACTGTAACTCTCTGATGTTCTTTGATTCCAGCAATTTCAGCATCAATTTGATTCATCAAGATACAGTTGCGATGGGGAATTCCTCGATATTTATCAGCAACTTTGTAAACAACCGTATTATGTTGAGAATAACTGCGTCCAGTTATTAAAGCAACTACTACACTCTTTTTGGAATCGGGAATTTTAAACGCTTTGGGATGAGGAAGATCGAGTTGAGGTAACGGTGTAACAAACATAGCAGCTTTACCAGAGGAAGTAGCAAATTTAGGTTCAGTAAAAATGCGTCCGCCAATCGTAAATTCTTGCTTAGTTTGATCAAGATTCGCCATATTTTCAAATCCTGGAATTGTTTGGGCGATTAGTTGCCGAACATATTTAGTATCTTGCAGTTTACGCCAATTAACGGGGTATTCGCCGTGAATAAGATGGGCAAGTTCGGTGATAAATTCTACTTCAGAAATGAGATCTGCATTTTTGAGATGGGTTGTACCTTCATCGTTGAGGCGAACAAAGTTATTACCTGATTCGGTAGTAGTTTTATGAGGATTTTCAAAACGATTCAGGACAGGAATAATAATTGTATTTTCTTGGGCTAATCCCTGAAAATGTCCTAAATTAGGTTTAGTTGCTAAATAAATAATCGTTTTTATCTTACCTAATGCCCGTTTAGCTTGGGTTGAGTCGGGATTGGCTGCATATAAATTACCACCCACACAAATCAGAGTATCTATTTCATCTCGGTCTGCTGCTTCAATTAATGCTCTGGTATCATAACCTTGAACGCGACTAAGAGGACGACCTAAAAGTTTTTCTAACGCTTGCTGAATTTCTTGTTTTAGGCGAACAGTAACGCCCATTGAACCGAAACCCTGAACGTTAGAATGACCTCTAATAGGCATAGTTCCCGCACCTTCTTTACCAGCATTACCTGTTAATAAAGCAGTGTTGGCAATACTATAAACATTATCTACGCCATTTTCATGTTGTGTGATGCCCATTGCCCAAGCAAAAACTACTTTGGGAGATGAACCGATGATGCTAGCAGCAGTTTCAATTTCTGCTTGAGAGACACCACAAACTGTAGTTATCTCATCCCAAGATGTTTGGTTGACGTGTTCGATTACTTCTTCCCAATTTTCCGTATGCGATCGCAAATATTTGTAATCAACTAAATTTTTTTCAATTAAAGATTTTTGAATACCTACAAATAAAGCAACATCACTACCAGGGATCGGTTGTAGATACAATGAAGCAATTTCTGAACCTTGAATTAAAGAGGTAACAGGAAAAGAAGGAGAACCAAATTTAACTAATCCTATTTCTCTGACTGGATTGATTACAATTACTTTACCTCCTTTATCGCGCAACTTAATCAGTTCATTCATCAAGCGCGGATGATTGTAAGAGGGGTTAGCACCAACCAAGACTACACAATCAGTTTCTTTTAAACTCTCCAAACTAACCATCGATGTCCCACTGCCAAACATCTGTTTCAAACCAAAAGTAGAAGGGGCATGGCAAAGATCGGAACAGTCGGCTAAATTATTAGAACCTAATGCCCGCATCATCAGTTGCAACAGATAAGCAGATTCATTGGAAGAACGACCCGAACTATAAGAAGCAACTCTTTCTGGTGGTTTTTGAAAAGCTGCCGTAGCAATTTGATAAATTTCTGACCAAGTAATATGTTCGTAATTAGATTTACCCGAACGCAAAATAACAGAAAAACTCCATCTACCTAATCGATCCGCTTCTAAAGAAGAAAGTCCTTGTAATTGAGTAATAGTTTGATGGGCAAAAAATTGAGTTGAGATGGGAGGCTGAATTTCTGCGGAGATCGATTCCACACTCTTCATACAACGCTGAACTTTTTCCCCTACTTCGTTAGTAAAACCTCCTTTTTGTCCTCCTGTTCCCCAAGAACAAGAAAGGCAAGCACTTTTATGAAATAGAGTTTGCCACAATTTTAATCCTTCTGGAGAAAGAGTATGTCTTGCCCAATATTCAACAACTGGCAAACCACCGCCTATTTCAGGGGTATCCTGATTTGGTTTACCATCGATCGCACTATGATTATTAATGGCTTTGGGATCTTGGTTCATGGAGTTTCTTTTGTATCAAAGCTAGCTAGATGGAGTCACGGAAACAAAGTTTTGGTAAATAATCTACTACGTCTAATGTGAATTAGGAAAAAGTGAGCAAAAGACAGAAGAGGTAAAGTTACCACACTTATCATCAAATATCCCTCCTCATCAATAGCATAGACTTGGAAACGCTGATAGTTACAATTTTTGTTCTCGGAGATGACTGGTATCAAAAAGAAGGAAAAGCTGAAATGAGTGACAGTGAAATAATGATGGATTATTTGCTATTTCCAGGGGAGACTCATTGGAATTGACATGAAAACTTTCCAAGCTGTTACCCCTTGCTAAAATTTAATTCAGATCAGACTTATAATAGCTCGTTGAAGTCGCGATCGCAGTTGTTCTCCTTCTAAAACTTCTTGTTCTAGTAACAATTGAGCTATCTCTTCAAGTAATTTTCGATTTTGCTGCAATAAAATTAAAGCATTTTGATGCGCTCCTTCTACCAATATTTTTACCTCTTGGTCAATTTCTTCAGCAATTTTGGGGCTAATCGAACGGCGAGGGTTAGTTAAACCTTCTAAAAACTGCTCTTGTATCTTTTCAAAGGCAATAGGACCCAAGCGATCGCTCATGCCGTAGATGGTAACAAATCTTTCAGCCAGATCGGTAGCTTTTTGAATATCGTCGCTTGCTCCTGTAGACACTTTACCAAAAACTAATTCTTCAGCAGCACGTCCTCCTAATAAAGTGGTAATACGACCACGAATTTCATCTTCTAACATTAAAAAACGATCTTCTTCAGGTAATTGCAGCGTATAACCCAATGCTCCTATTCCCCGTGGCACAATCGAAATTTTCTCTACTTTTTCTGCACCAGGCATTAACGTAGCAATTATGGCATGACCGACTTCGTGATAAGCAACAGTCTTTTTCTCAATTTCATTTAATACTCGCGATTTTTTCTCTAAACCTGTCAAAATTCTTTCAATCGCTTCATTAAAATCTGCCATCATCACCGCAGAACGATCTTTCCTAGCAGCCAGTAAAGCAGCTTCATTAATTAAATTAGCTAAATCTGCGCCAGCAAAACCAGGAGTACGGGCTGCCAAAATACCTAGATCGACATCTTCAGCTAATTTTACTGTTCTAGCGTGTACTTCTAAAATTGCCAAACGACCAGATTTATCAGGACGATCTACCAAAATACGGCGATCAAAACGACCAGGACGCAATAAAGCACGGTCAAGCACTTCGGGACGATTAGTAGCAGCCAGGAGAATTACTCCTGCATTGGGGTCAAAACCATCCATTTCTGCCAATAATTGGTTGAGAGTTTGTTCTCTCTCGTCATTACTAGCTATGAGCGAACCAGAAGCAGCTCTAGATTTACCCAAAGCATCGAGTTCATCAATAAAAACGATCGCAGGTGCTTGTCGTTTTGCCTGTTCAAATAAATCTCTTACTCGCGAGGCACCAACTCCAACAAATAACTCAATAAATTCCGAACCAGAAATACTAAAAAAGGGAACTCCTGCTTCTCCTGCGATCGCTTTAGCTAGTAAAGTTTTGCCTGTACCTGGTGGACCTACTAACAACACTCCTTTCGGAATCTTTGCACCCAAACGAACATATTTACTGCTATGTTGTAAAAAATCAACAATCTCCTGTAGTTCGGTCTTAGCTTCATCTACTCCAGCTACATCGTTGAAAGTAACACCCATCTTTCCTTCTGAGTAAATGCGAGCTTTACTTCTACCAATAGTAAAAGCAGCCGAGCTGCCACCTTCTTGACTTCCACCAAAAAGTGAACTCAGAAGCCCCCAGAAAAGAAAAAAGAAAAATAACCATGGTAAAATTACCCAAAATCCACCATTGCTATTAGCAGGCAGAGCCGAAAATTCTACCTGATGTTGACGCAGAAGTTTAGGTAAATCTGTATCTTGAGGAATGGGTATCGTAGTAAAAACCTGTTCGTGCTGGTTTTGAGTTGTGTTTGACTTGAGTTTATATTCAATTTTATCGTTACTAATTGTCACACCAACAACGCGATCGGCTTCTACTAAATCAATGAATTGACTATAGGATTGCTGATTTGGCTGTGTAATTGGCAAGGCAAATAAATTGAAGAAGATTAAAGAGCTTAATAGGATAATTAAAGTCCAACTAAATCGGTTAAATTGAGGTCGTTGAGTTGGAAGTTTGCGATCGCGACTCATAGTTCGTCGCTCCTTTTTTTGATAATTTGTCTTAAAAAATCGATAAATATAATTCTGTTTTATAAATTTATATTAAATAAAAAAATAATTATTTATTTTAATTTGTTTGCGATAGGCTGATTTCGCAATAAAATTTATTGTCAGTTCGGTTGTGAATTTCTACTTTTTTAATAATTTATTTTAAGTAAAACTATCAATTAATTAGATTAATAATCTTCAACTACTAAAATTTAAAAATATTTTTCAAAAAAATCAGAATTAGTTTGACTTTTATTATCTCACAATCGTTTATTGTTTTAAATAAACTTGACAACTAATAATATAATGACGGACTGAATCTCCCCTTGACTCAGCCCGTCATTCAGTTTTTATTGGATTTGACAAAGTTTCCTCCACAACCATTTACTTAACTGTGTAGCTTGCTCTACTTCTTTATTTTCAAGAACTGTCCTTTGGACTTAGCTATACTGCTTAAAGAAGCATTACCACTTTGTTTAGTATGAAGTTTCAATCAACTGCTACACTTATATATTAGCAAAATTATGGTCAAAATAAAGTTTTACTTTTAATTTTGTTTACACAGATAAACATTTAACTTCAAGAGTATAATTACTTTGTCAAAAAAATCTATCTATTGCATAACCATTAAGTAATTACTTAATTAGTAAGATTAATTTTCATCAAATTCAATTAATCTTTTTAAAAACAAAAAAACACTTTCCTGAAATACAAAATCTTATTAATCCAAATCAATTTTTACGTAAAAAAAATAATCGAACTTCTACTGTTTACTCGCTATAATTCTTTTACAGAATTGGGACTAGAAGTAATGCGTGCTATGATTCTCGACGCACCAGGTCAATCGCTACGGGAAGTAGAGTTGCCTGTGCCTACTCCCCAACCAGAACAAGTTCTCTTAAAAGTCCGAGCTTGTGCAGTTTGTCGTACCGACTTACATATTGTAGATGGGGAACTACCTCAACCTAAATTGCCTCTGATTTTAGGACATCAAATTGTCGGAATAGTGAACCAAGTAGGAGCAAAAGTCAGCAAATTCATCCCTGGCAACCGTGTTGGTGTCCCTTGGTTAGGTTCTACCTGTAACTGTTGTCGTTATTGTTTATCCAGTAGAGAAAATCTTTGCGATCGCGCCCAATTCACTGGCTATAATTTAGATGGTGGTTATGCTGAATATGTAGTAGCTGACGAAGGTTTTTGTTTTTCTATTCCCGATGATTATCCCGATTTACAAGCAGCCCCTTTACTTTGCGCTGGTTTAATTGGTTATCGCTCCTACAGAATGACTGGAGATGCACAACGTCTTGGTTTTTATGGTTTTGGTGCTGCTGCTCATATTTTGATCCAAGTAGCTTGTTATCAAAACAAGGAAGTTTATGCCTTTACTCGTCAGGGCGATACTCAAGGGCAACAATTCGCTCGGAATCTGGGTGCAGTTTGGGCTGGTAGTTCTGAAGAATTACCACCAGAAGAGTTGGATGCAGCCATAATTTTTGCTCCTGTGGGTAAGTTAGTTCCAGCAGCTCTACAAAAAGTAGCTAAAGGAGGTGTAGTTGTCTGTGCTGGCATCCACATGAGCGATATTCCTTCCTTTCCCTATAAAATTTTGTGGTCAGAACGAGTTTTACGTTCGGTTGCTAATCTCACACGCCAAGACGGAGAAGAGTTTCTTCGTTTAGCTCCTCAAATTCCAATTCATACCGAAGTAACTCCTTTTCCTCTAACTGAGGCTAATCAAGCTTTAGAAGCTTTACGCACAGGCAAAATTAATGGTTCAGCAGTGTTAGTGATAGATTAATCATTCCTTTCTCGGTAAAGAGATCAATTTATATAAAACATATATACTAATAAGATTAATTAGCCTAATCTTTCAATCAATTTATCCTCTACTCTTAAAGCATTAGCAATCACTGTCCAGTTTTCAGAGTGACATTAATCTCTTAATCCAATGGGGAGATAGGCAGGATGTAAATCATATTGAGAAAAGCGATCTGCTCCGCAGCAAGCGAAGCTGACCGCTTTCGTCTCACTCTCAATTACCAAACTTCGTTAAAATTTCAACTGTAGCCCTATTTCCTAGTTAAAAATGAGTCAAACTACCATTGATTTTGCCGATATCAAAGTAGCAACTCCTACCATAGAAAAAATTAAAGCTGAATATCAAACGATTAATAATGCTTTAGACCGCTCAACAACTAGGACAGAAACGGAACAAGCTTTACAACAATGGGATCGGTTGCGCCGTAGTCTTGAAAGTTGGAGTGCTTTGACTTCACTTCATTTTAGTCAGGATACTCGCAACGAAGCTTACAAACAAGCGCAGGAATATCGTGACGAACTGCAACCAAAATTAACTGCTTTGGAAATTGAGATGAAACGGAGGTTACTCAGTAGTCAAAATCGGGCAGAATTGGAAGATATTTTAGGTAAACACGTTTTTAGTTTATGGGAAGCTGATATTACTACTTTCGATCCCGTCATTGAAGAAGATTTGGTCAAAGAATCAAAGTTAGTTAATCAGTATGTAGAATTGTTGGCATCAGCAGCGATTGAATTTGCAGGAGAAACTGTTAATCTTTCTGGAATTGACAAATATACCCAAGATAGCGATCGCAATATTCGTCATCAAGCAGAACAGGCGCGTTGGCAGTTTTTTAGCGAGCATCAAGATCAATTAGATGGCATCTATGATGAACTGGTAAAGTTACGTCACCAAATGGCACGGAAATTAGGCTATGACAATTACATTGGTTTAGGTTACAAACGCAGACAAAGAATTGATTACACCGAAGCAGATGTGCAAAGTTATCGGGATGAAGTAGTCAAGGAAGTAGTGCCTTTAGCCACCAAAATAATTGCTAAAAAAGCAGAAAACCTCAATTTAGAACAAATTTACTTTTGGGATGAATCTGTCTTCGATCTAAACGGAAATCCTCAACCTCATGGCGAACATGATTGGATGTTAGGGCAAGCACAACAAATGTTTGATGCGATGCATCCAGAGTTAGGTGATTTCTTTCGGATGATGGTTAAGGCTGATTTGCTCGATCTCAAAACTCGTCCTGGTAAGGCTGGTGGTGGTTTTTGTACTAGTTTCCCAACTTATAATGTGCCTTATATCTTTGCCAATTTTAACGGTACGAAAGGCGATGTAGAAGTATTTACCCACGAAATGGGTCATGCGTTCCAATATTGGCAGAGTCGTAACCTACCCTTATCAGATTATTTGTGGCCGACTTTAGAATCTTGTGAAATTCACTCAATGAGTTTAGAATTTCTAACTTGGTCACAGATGGATAAGTTTTTTAATGGAGACGCAGATCGATTTCGGCAAATTCATTTAGCACAATCAATTCTCTTTTTACCCTATGGTTGCGCTGTCGATCATTTTCAACATCTAGTTTACGCTAATCCCGAAGCCACGCCTGAAGAAAGAAACCAAATGTGGCAGGAAATGGAAGCTCGTTATTTGCCGTGGCGTAAATATGGAGATTTAGCTTATCCAAGTCAAGGTGGTTTATGGCAAGCCAAGCTACACATTTATTGTTATCCTTTTTATTACATTGATTACACCTTGGCTCTTTGTTGTGCGATGCAGTTTTGGGTCAAAGCCGAATCAAACTATCAAGATACTCTTTCAGAATATATAGCTCTTTGTCAGCGCGGTGGTCAAGCACCTTTTCAGGCATTAGTTAAATCAGCTAATTTAGTTTCTCCTTTTGAACCTGGTTGTCTAGCTCAAGTCATGGAGCGATCGCGACAGTTTTTTGATTTATAACTATTGATTAGTTGGAAATATTAAGTATAGGACGTACAAGCAACTGAACTTGGTTCAGGTGATAACCCCTCCAGTGCCTACGTCGACCAGAGTTCCTGGGTGAATTTCAGCCATATTTAAACTTTATTCTTGATTTTGAGGCTCAAATTTAAGTTATGATTACAAATCATCGGTTCTAATGGGGAAAGTTTGGTGTAAGTCCAACGCTGTCCCGCAACTGTGATGAGATGAAAAACAGAGCCATCTCTTAGTCAGAATGCCCGCCGATTTACGGTTATCAGTCTTTTTGTGTCCTTTGATAACTAGCAACTAACTCAACTGCAAAAACATATCTGCGAGGTACAGATGGTTATTTCTAATTCATTGCCCAAATCACTTTTTAACTCACTGCAATTACCCCCTCTACCACAGGCAAAACCTTTACTGGCAATCGGTCATGGCACTAGAAATGAACAAGGAAGGCAAACTTTTCTCGACTTTGTTGAAACCTATCAAAAATTAGACACTTCTCGTCCAGTCATTCCCTGTTTTTTAGAATTAACCGAACCAAATATTCAACAAGGAATAGAAACTTGTATCGAACGAGGCTATAGCGAAATTACTGCTCTGCCTATTTTATTATTTGCTGCCAGACACAATAAATTTGATGTTACTAACGAATTAGATCGAGTGCGATCGCTTTACCCTCAGTTAAGCTTTCATTATGGTCGTCATTTTGGTATTACCCCAAAAATAATTGAACTGTGGCGCGATCGTTTAGCAGCCTTAGATGAACCACAACACAACCCTCGAAACATATCCCGTGCCGATACGGTACTGTTATTTGTCGGTCGAGGTTCAAGCGATCCTGATGCTAATGGAGATGTCTGCAAATTAGCTCGCATTATCTGGGAAGGCAGTGGTTACAAAACGGTAGAAACCTGTTTTATTGGGATTACTCATCCTCGTCTAGAAGAAGGTTTCCGTCGGGCTTATTTATATCAACCAAAACGGGTAATAGTTTTGCCCTATTTCTTATTTACAGGTACTTTAGTCGAAAAAATCTTTAATATTACTGCCCAACAGCAAGAACAATATCCTGAAATTGATTTTACTTGTTTGCCCGAAATGGGGATTGCTTCTCAACTATTACAAATAGTGAGAGAGCGAGAAATTGAAGCACAATTAGGTCAGGTTGCCATGAACTGTGAAATGTGCAAGTTTCGTCTTGCTGTTCCTAATGGAGAATATGGACACGGACATCATCACCATCATCACGGACACCATCATCACGACCATAGCGATCCCTACGCTAAGTTAGAAGATTATCACCAGCGCATCTGGAACGCACCCTAACTCAGTGACCAGTGACCATTGATCAGTAGAAACGTAACATGTTACGTCTCTACACCAGTGATCCTGTTTTTCCCAAGCGATAGCAATTCAAGTACAACCGAACTGAATTGGTTCGGTTTTTACTACCATTTTTTTTGTCAAGCTATTAAAATAAAAATTTACATTTTGTTATATTTATTTACATAAAGTTAAACATAAGGAAAAAAGATGACATCACGCGGATACACAACAAACTTTTTGGTATGTATTTTTTTTCTTTTAAAAGCTGCAACTTTGCCCTTCAGTAATTAAAATGCAGTAGACTTGCTATATTTCTTCTAACTACTAGCATCTATGACTCTACTGGAAGTTAACAATCTCAGAGTTGCTTATCCTTGCCAATCTCAATCCGAAACTATTTGGGCTGTTGATGATGTCTCCTTTACCCTTAATCCTGGGGAAAAATTGGGTTTAGTCGGAGAGTCGGGATGTGGTAAGTCTACCATTGGCAGGGCAATTATGCGGTTGTTACCTAATGGTAGTAGTACGGAAGGAACGGTAAATTTTAAGAATAAGTCTGTTTTTGACTTAAATAACCGTCAATTACGTCAATTTCGTGGTGAAGTAGTCGCTTTAATCTTTCAAGATCCGATGACAAGACTCGATCCTTTGATGACAATTGGCGATCATTGTTTGGAAACTTTAAAAGCCCATCAGCCGAATTTATCTAATCGCGAAGCTAAACAGAAAGCAATTGAAGCCTTAGATGCGGTGAGGATACCTGCTAACCGTTGGGGACAATATCCCCATGAATTTAGTGGTGGAATGCGTCAGAGAGTTGCGATCGCTCTTGCTTTACTTCTCAATCCTAAAATGATTGTTGCTGATGAACCTACTACTAGTCTTGATGTGACTGTTTCGGCAGAGATTTTAACAGAATTAACTCGTTTGTGTAAAGAAAGGTCAATGGCTTTATTATTAATTTCCCATGATTTGGCAATGATTGGGGAATATTGCGATCGCGTGGCGGTTATGTATAACGGTAAGATGGTGGAGTCTGGTGCAGTAAAATCGATTCTTTATCATCCCCAACACGAATATACCAAGTCTTTGCTAGAAGCAGCTTTGCACCTTCAAGCCGTCGATGAATCTGTAGGGGCTTATCGCGATAAGCCCTTCCCTGAGAAACAACCAATTCTACGGGTAAAAGATTTAAAACAGCATTTCACCCTAGAAAGTAATTTCGTTCGGCAATTATTCTCTAAAGAAAAAAATGCGATCAAAGCTGTAGATGGAGTTAGTTTCGATCTTTATCCAGGAGAAACTTTAGGGTTAGTAGGAGAATCTGGTTGTGGAAAAAGTACTCTTTCCCGCACTATTTTGCAGCTAATCAAACCCACTAGCGGATCGGTGGAATTTATGGGAGAAGATTTAACCAAACTATCACGGGCGCAAATGCGCCAAAAACGCCGTCAACTACAAATGATCTTCCAAGATCCTCACGCTTGTCTCAATCCTTTGATGACGGTAGGAGATAGTATTGCCGATCCTTTATTGATTCATAAACTAGCCAATTCTGCCGAAGCAAAGCAAAAAGTAGCAATGATGCTGGAAAAAGTCGGATTGACTCCAGTAGAACAGTATTATCATCGTTATCCATCCGAATTATCGGGAGGGCAACAACAACGAGTCGCGATCGCTCGTGCTTTGATTACCAATCCTCAGTTAGTTATTTGCGACGAACCCGTCAGTATGTTGGATGCGACAGTACAAACCCAAGTATTAGAATTGATGTTGGCATTAAAAGCAGAATTTAACCTTACTTACCTTTTTATCACTCACGATCTTTGGGTAGCCAGATTTTTCTGCGATCGCATTGCGGTAATGAATGGGGGTCAAATTGTCGAGTTAGATAGTAAGGAAAAGATTTTTACTTCTCCTAAGCATCCTTACACCCAAAAGTTGTTATCCGCAGCACCTTTACTAGTTTCTTAGTTGGCTCGATTAATCATATTTCAAATCTATGAACAATTAACCATTAACAAAAATTTCTAAACCTAAAGTGAGCAAACTTTCTACCGTTTCTCAAAAGCAAAAAGAGACTTAATTATAATTCAAAGTTCAAAAAGTCTATCTAGTATATGTTCTAATGATTTAATTGAATAGACAATTAAGTCCCATCTATCTGGCTATTTTTGTTGTTAAAAAATAATTTACTTTTAATACTTGCTAGTATCAATACAGTAATTATACTTAGTGTAAATATATAATAATGACGACTAAAAAATTTATGGCAATAATATAAATATAATTTTCAATAATAAGATTAAAATGAATACTAAACATCAAGATATAATTTTAAGTATTTGTATTCCTACTTATAATCGAACTGTTTGGTTTAAAAGAGCTTTGAAATCTATTCTTTTGAATAGCTATTTAAATAATCAAAATTTACAAATAATTATTTCTGATGACTCTTGTTCTGATGAATGCCGTTATATTACACAAAAGAGTTTACAGAATAAAAATGTAAGTTATCAGTATATATATAATCAACCAAGACTAGGAATGGCAGCTAATTGGAATAATGCTATTCAACAAGCATCAGGAAAATACATTTTAATTCTTCATGATGATGATTTTTTATTTGAAGATGCCATTAATCAAATTATTAAGACTATAAAAAAACAAGAAGATAATTATTCAGTTCTATTGTTTGGAGTTAGCGTAGTTAACGAACAAGAACACATCATAAAAAAACAAATATTTAATCGAGAATTTTATTTACCACCTCAGTTAGCTTTAAAAAAATTACTTTCCAACTCTTCTTTTGTTAGGTTTCCTGCAATTGTTATTAAGCATACAGCATTTAAAGAAATAGGATATTTTAATACTGTAATCGGTGAAGTTGCCGATCTAGATATGTGGATTAGATTATTTAGTAAATTTGGAGTTTTTTGTGTTCCTATTAATACGTGTGCGTATACAATTCATAAAGGTGCATTAACTACAAATATGTTTAATGAAAGAGTTATTAAACAATTACTATCTTTATTTTCTAAAGTTGAAAAATCCAAGCTATTATCCGCAAAAATAATTGAAAGAAGTAAATCAGATTTCTTTCACCAATTTATTTTAGCTGGTACTTATAGAAGCATTAAACAGAAAAAATTTATTGAAGCAAGGAGAATAATGACTTTATTTAGGAATGACTTAAAAAAAGAAATATCATTTACCTTAAAATGGTTTTGGTTATTTATATTATTTAAAATAATTTTGTTTATTTGATATTGCATTAATTATTTAAACAATTAAAAAAAGTCCTAAATTTTTTAAGCTTCCTACTTGATAATACCCTTTTTTAATTAATAAAAAGCGTTTTTTAAAAAAACCGAATGTTTTTAAATAAGAATAAGTATTAATAATATCCAAGCTATTTGTATTAAGTTTTTGTTGATATATTTCCAGAAATTTTTGCGCTTGAATAGTAGTTTTTTGAAAATATTCTTCTATTTTATTGATTTTGATTAATTTAGAAAAAACATAATTAAATCCCCATTTTTTTGCCCCTGTATCATTACTTTGATGTTGTCGATACAAGACAGTAGGAATATCTATATAATCAATTTTTCCAAAGACACTTGCAACTAATGCAATCCACCAGTCATGCATAATTGCTTCTGAAGGAATAGGTAATATAAGATTTTTAAGAGGCTTGTTAATCATCACAGTACAGCCCGTAATAACATTTTGTACTAGTAATCGTCTAAGATTATTTCCTTGTTTGGGATTGAGATTTTGATAGTGCCAAAAAGAATTAGAAATTAAGCTTAAATTTTGATCTATTACTTTTAAATCTGTATGAACTAATAATGGGCAATTTTTTCCATATTTTTTTTCCATTGTAAATATTTTATTTAAAGTAATTTCGATTTTATTTGGAAGCCAAACATCATCTTGATCGCAAAACATTACATAATCAGAGGTAGTACTTGCTAAAATTTTACTAAAATTTTGACTAGTCCCCAATCTTCTAAAAGAATTAATTATTTTAATTTTTTCAGGATATTGAACCTGATATTGTTTAATAATTTCTAAAGTTTTGTCTTGAGACAAATCATCTCTTATTAATAAATTCCAATTAGTATGACTTTGTCTCAAAATAGATTGAATTTGCTCTTCAATATATTTTTCTCCATTGTAAGTTGCTAATACAATATCAATTATCATAATTACTAATTAAACTAATTACAAAATTTAAAAAAACCTAGAAATCAGTATTAATTCAACTTTGAATAAATTTGTTTTTTTTGATAAATTGAGCTATTAAATTCCAAAGTTTTGGAAAAGTTTGTTTTAGTTTAAATAATAAAGGAAATCTAGCTAAAATTAATTGACGAGCATATATTGGTAATAAGCCAGAATGATAAGTTGACATTAACTGTTTTTTTAGTTTTTCAATTTTTTGATAATGTTTTTGCCAAAGAGCTAACTTTTTATAATCGCACAAACCCAAAGTATAATCTGCATAAAAATTTGAGTTATTAACATCTTGGAAAAATCTATATTCACAGGTAACTTTTGGTAAATAAATTGGCTGATAACGAGTCACTATTTTTAAAAGAAAAGCATAGTCTTCTAATACTTGAAATGATTCATCAAATTCTAATAATTTACGATCGATCTTTGCGCTGTCAAGTAAGTAGCTATGAATTGGAATAAAATTATATTGCCACAAAGTTATTTTAGAAAATGCTGCTTTCACAAATGGATAATCTATCGAGATAATTTCTAAATTATCCTCAAATTGTGATCGACAAATGGCTGCTGCGACATCACTATAAGCCCAAGCGGTTTCTTTTGATTGATTTAGTAGATTAATCAGAGAAGATAGATGATTTGGGTAAATTACATCGTCATCATCCAAAAAACCGATGAATCTTCCTTTTGCTACTTGAATTCCTAAATTAAGATTTTTAGCTCTTTCATCATTAGATGTTTGATTTAATTTTACAATACAAAAAACTTGTTTTTGAATGTAGTTGCTTGCTAATTCTTTAACTTTTTCAATAAAGTTTATTTCTTGAGATTGAACTATTATTATGATTTCAATCGGTCTATAATCGTTAGCTAAAATGCTTTTGATAGCTTGCTCTAATAAATTTATCCTTTTAAAGGAATTAGTTCTAATAATAATAGATACTAAGTTATTAATATAATTCATTTGTGTATATGTACAAAAATAAGAGTTACAATCTAGTAGTTGTGATAATTCAAAAGCTCTAATTATATTAATTAAAGTTTCTTTTAAAAGAAGATATTTGATATCTAAAAGATAAAGGCAAAAATCGCAAAGTACTTACAGCTATAACAGGAAGCAAAATTGAACGTACATAATTAACAATAAAAATTGGAATTCCTAATATATAATAATCTTTCCAAGCTAATAAAATCCAAACCCTCCAGTGCAAAATAGATTGAGGAGTAAATAATAAGTTAAAAATAATTAAAGGATGTCCTTCTTTAAATAACCAACGAATAGGGGCTAACTTAGGTTCATTTGAAATATTATAAATAGGATGTTTTGTATCTACAAAAATTTTAAAGCCAGCCTTTCTAGCACGAATCAAAAATAAAGAGTCACCACCATAATGAGGCAAAATATTAGGATCAGGATAACCAATTTTGTCAACTACTATTTTATGAATACAAACTAAATTACCACTTAATAAATCGCATTCACTTACTTGATCTTTTGGAAAATTAACTATTTGATATCCTTTCCAGCTTTTAACTTTTCCACCAAATGCAATTGTTGCAGGATTATTCAGTTCATATCCTTGACAACCAACTATACTATTATCAAATTGGTGACTAAAACTAACTAAATCTTGTATAGCCCGATCGCTTACTAAGCAATCATCATTTAACCAAATAAAATATTCTGCACCTTGCTGGTAAGCATATTCCATTCCCTTTTTAATTGCACCTGTCCACCATAAATTACCATCGCCAGGAAGTACAATTACATCAGGATAAAGAGAATTAATCGCTTCTGTAGTTCCGTCAGTAGAACCATCATCAACTACTACTACATGATAGCGTTGTAAATCGCCACACTGATTGAGATTTTCCAGACACTTTAAGGTAATCTGCTTGCGATTGTGGACGGGAATAATTATGTAGACTGGCTCTTTTACCGCGACATTCATAAAGTTAGAAGTAGATTGATCGCGTTTACTACTTCTTTAATACCCAAATCGTCAAGTAAATCGATCGTAGGTAGGGAATTTTTTACAGAATTACGAAAAAAGCGAGAGGTTAGATCTTACTTCACGATCGCCAATTAATAATTGATAGTTACTAAAATATAGGTACAGATAAGGAGAAAAATAAAGCTATGACTCAGGAATTAAGCGATTTAAGAGTCAGTATTGTCGAGGGAAGATATAATGATGCGATCGCAATTATTGATGATTTAGAAGAGATGAGTAAAAAGGCTATATTTCGTAATATCATGTCTTTTTTAATTAGATTAATGATTCATCTCATCAAGAATCAAATTGAATTACGTTTAACTAATTCCTGGCTTGCTTCTATCTCTGATTCTGTCATTGAAATTCAAGCTTTAAATTTAAAAGATAATAAGAAGTCTGTTTACATTAAATTAGATGAATGGCTACCTTATTTAGAGGAAGCAATTGAACGTGCAATTCGTCCTGCTAGTGTAGAAGTTATGAATGGTAAGTTAAAACCTGCCCAAATTTCAGAGCAAATAGACCGAGATAAATTAATCGATATTACTCTAAAATTATTGAATTTAACTTATCAATATTCTGCTAAAGAATTACCGACAGCTATAGATAAAGTATTAGTTAATTTGCCTGGTGGAAAAGAATGGTTTTAATTAAATTACGCGATCGCTTTTATTTCAATTCCCTTAACTTCAAACGCAAAAGAATTCGACCGTTACTAAAATAGGGGAAAACAATGGATTTATTGAAGGTAAAGAAAGATAGAGATGTTTACGCTTAATTTAAGTCCAGTAATTCAAATAAGTTCGGAACAGTTTCGACAACTTTGTTATGCCAATCCAGAAACTAAATTAGAACTTACGGCACAAGGGAATTTAGTAATTATGTCACCAACTGGCGGAGAAAGTGGAATCAGAAATACGGAAATTCTCTATCAATTGCAGGCTTGGAATAAGCGGAACAAACTAGGAGTAGTATTTGATTCTTCTACTATGTTTCAACTTCCTTCTGGCGCTTTTCGTTCTCCTGATGCAGCTTGGATTGCTTTATCTCGTTGGCATAGTTTATCTCAACCCGAAAAAGAAACTTTTCCACCGATAGTTCCTGATGTTGTCATTGAATTGCGTTCCGCATCAGATCGTCTCAAAGAACTTCAAGATAAGATGCAAGAATATCTAGATAATGGAGTGCAGTTGGGATGGTTAATCGATCCAAAACAGAAACAGGTCGAAATTTATCGTAGTACTCGCTCGAAAGAAATTTTGCAAAATCCATCTAATCTAAGTGGTGAAAATATTTTGTTGGGTTTTGATTTAGATTTGCAAGAAATTTTCTAACAATTTTTTTATGGAAATCTATGTTTAGGGTTTTAATAAAATTATGAAATTAAAAGCGATCGTTCATCAAGCTGAAGAAGGTGGATATTGGGCAGAAGTTCCTGCTTTACCAGGTTGTATTACTGAAGGAGATAATTGGGAAGAATTGATGATCAATCTCAAAGATGCGATTGAAGGTTGGCTTGAGGTAGCTAATAATAATCGATTGATAGAGGATAACGAGCAAGTAGTTGAAATTGCTGTATGAAATCAATTTCTGGCAAAAAACTATGCAGAATTGTCTAAAAAACAGGCTGGATTTTAAAGAAAATTACTGGTAGTCATCACATTTATCAAAAATCTGGAAAGGCAGAAATTTTGTCAATTCCCGTTCATAGAAATAAAGATTTAAAAATAGGAACTTTGAAAGCTTTAATGAAAATAGCTGAGAGGATGTCTGAAAAGTCAAAATAATTGCGCTCGCGATCGTGAGCAGAATAAAAAAAGCTCTCGTTAAATTAATCTGTCAATAGGAAAAAAGACAGGAAACGAGAGTCATGAATCAATCATATCGCACAGATTTAACCGATGAGCAATGGGAATTACTCCAACAACTTATTCCAAAAGCTAAGCCTGGAGGTCGTCCCAGAACCGTAAATATGCGAGGGGTAATTAACGCTATATTTTATGTGCTAGTAGCAGGATGTGCCTGGTCATTATTACCTCACGATTTGCCCAAATGGAAAACGGTATATCACTATTTTCGACAATGGCGACTAAATGGTGATTGGGAACGAATTCATGAACAATTACGAAAATGGGTGCGTGCTATAGAAGATCGTCATCCTAGCCCCTCAGCAGCAATTTTAGATAGCCAATCAGTAGAAACAGCAACGATGATTCATCTTGAAGTTGGCTATGATGCAGCTAAACAAGTCAAAGGTCGCAAGCGTCATGTTTTAGTCGATACTTTGGGATTGTTAATTGTAGTAGCGGTAACAGCAGCTTCTCTACCAGAACGAGAGGGGGCAAAATTATTGTTTGACCAACTCGCTCGCTCTTGTGAGCGATTTCACCGCTTAATTAAAATTTGGGTTGATGGCGGTTATCGAGGTGAAGGTTTTATGAGGTGGGTAATGGATCTCTATGGTTGGATTTTAGAAACAGTCCTACGCTCAGATACCGCCAAGGGTTTTGAGGTATTGCCAAGACGTTGGGTTGTCGAGAGAACTTTTGGCTGGTTTAACTGGTGTCGGCGTTTAAGCAAAGACTATGAAGTTTTACCGGCAACTTCTGAAACTATGATTCGAGTTGCTATGATTCGGATCATGCTGAAACGATTAGCATAATCGATCGCTTTTCAGACATCCTCTGAGTTAATTGAACAAGATTTAGAATAGGTTCTTGAAGCGATCGCGTTAGTTGCTACTTTGTAACTGCTTTTATTTCAAGATTTGATAATAAAGTTCGATATATCTTTGCGATTGTAGCTCTAAACAAAACTATTTTGCTTAGGATCAACTCATCTTAATTAGGCTTAACCAAAGAATATGCCCAAGAAGATTAGAGAACTGAAGCAAATGCTGCGTAGATCGGGTTTTACGGAACGTCCAGGCAAAGGAAGTCATTCCAATTGGAGGACACGTCGGGCGAATTGAATTCGCCCGCTTGAGATGTCCGTGACACATCCAGATTTTGTTGGAAGAGTTACCATTGCAGGTAAAGATAGTTCTGATGCTAAACGATATCTAGAAAAAGAAGTAGAACGGGCGATAGAACAAGTAAAGAGGAAGGGACAAAATGGATAAGCTTAAATATCAGATGATTATTCAGTGGAGTGATGAGGATAATTGTTTTTTGGTGGCTTTACCAGATTTTCCTGGGCAACAATGGCGTACTCACGGCGATACTTATGAAGAGGCTGTAGCCAATGGCAAGGAAGCTTTAGAATCTTTGATTATTTCTTATGAGGCAGATGGTGAACCTTTACCAAAACCTACAGTTACCGCTGCTTAAAGCGATCGCGCTTGCTGCACCTTCGGTGACGCATTAGTTGCTACTTTGTAACTGCTTTGATTTCAAGATTTGATTATAAAGTTCGATATATCTTTGCGCTTGTAGTTCTAGAGAATATTCTTTAATTGCTATTTCACGACAGTTTTGGCTCATTTTTTCTCTTAAATTATTATCTTCTAAGAGTTCTTCAATACCTTTACTAAAATCTTCAGTATCTTCTGATTGTGCTAAATATCCTGTAATGCCATGACGTACCAAGTCGGGAACACCACCAACTTTAAAGGAAACTATTGGTGTACCGCAAGCCATACTTTCTTGTAAAACTAAAGGTAAATTATCCGCACGGGTAGGAAAGATAAATAAATCAGCAGCCGAATAAGCAATAGACTTCAAGCGATCGCCACTGATAAAACCAAGATAAATTACAGGTATATCTATCATTGCAGATAGCTTTTCACCGCTATCACCGAGAATTAATAAAACAGCTTCTTGCTTGAGAGATTGGGGTAAACTTTGAAGTGCTTTAAGTAGTAATTTTCCTCCCTTACGAGAATCATTGAGATTTTGGGAAACAAACATTAGCACTTTTTTATTAGCAGGAATACCTAATACCGATCTACATTCTTGTGGATTGACAGGTTGATAAGCTTCGGTATCTATCCCATTAGGAATATGATGAATAGAGAAACGATTGAGCATACTTTGTTTGACTTGTTCAGTTAGCCAATTGCTAAGAGTTACAATAGCTAAATTAGAACGACTATAAACCCAATTTTTTAGCTTCCATTCTAAAATGGTGCTATCTCTACCTACAGAAGGAACTAGATCTAGATAAGGACACTTGCCACAACCTGTTTTCCAGCGATCGCAATCGTAACTATAGGCACAATGTCCCGTAAAACTCCACATATCATGGAGAGTAAATACTGCTGGTTTATTTTTTGTCAGGGAAGGAATTGCTAAGTAGTTAAAGTATTCACCATGAAGATTATGAAAGTTGAGCAGATCTGCTTGTTGGTAAAATTGATGGTGATTGATTTTAAAGGTGCTGAGACTATTAATATTATTTAATCCAAATCGCCACGCTAAACGAGAGGTTAAATTTTCTGTGTTGCGTTTTCTGTTAATTGTGGCAACGCGATCGCTATCTGTTTTAACTATTTCTACTAATAATTTTGAATCTATTCCTTGAGATAATAATCCTTGATGCAGTCGATATCCTGCGATCGCAGCACCACCTAAAATATCGGAATAGTTAATATGCAAAACCTTTATCATACATTATTTTAATATTTTAAAAATATGTGATTAACATTTGTTTTAAATAATTTTTAATAATTGACTTATTTTGCAAAGAAGCAGCAAAAGGAGTAGGAAATAAAAAATTAATTTTATATAAATCAAAAAAAGCCAAAGCTTCAAGAAAATTCTTTACATATTCTTTTATACAAATATATTCATGTTTTAAATTACATAGTTTTCGTCTGGCAAAACCAAATTCATTAAAACATCCAAGTTCATTATTAATAAGTAAAGTAAAATAGATTAAGTAATAAGGCATTTTTATAAAACAATAAGATGAAAAAAATGTTTTTATAATTAAATTTTTATCAATTATTTTGATTTTACTTTTACTTAAACAATTGTTATTAGCTATGAATATATTTTTACCAGAAAATCTGGGCAATAAAGACGATAATAGCAAATACTCTTGTTGAGTTAACAATTCATGATCGAGATGGAAATCAACTTTATTAAGAATATAAATAATTTCTTGAATATATCTTTGAGTCAATGACTGTTGTTCTTCAACTGATGCTGATAATATTTCATTCCTAATTTCTTTTGTAGATAATGAAATAGAAATAGGTTTATTAAGCAACTTATTTCCATTATAAGCAGAAGATAAAAGATTATGCATTAAAATTAATACACGTCTTAATCCAATATTTTGACTGTCTAATTCTAATGCAGCTACACGCATAAAACTATTCCAAACAACATGAAGTATTAACCTCATGTCTCGATCTACTTTTAAATTAATTTTTTGTGTATCGATAGGATTCCAAGTACCTTGAATATATTCACAATTTTCTAAGGTATGAAAAAATTTAATGTATGGTAATAACGATTTACAAATTATTACTGGTTCATGAATAAATAAAAAAGATAGTAAACCATCTGATTTGATAATATGTCTACTTATTTCAATTGATTTTTTCCATTGTTG
The DNA here is from genome assembly GCA_002355455.1 of Stanieria sp. NIES-3757. NCBI lineage: Bacteria > Bacillati > Cyanobacteriota > Cyanophyceae > Pleurocapsales > Dermocarpellaceae > Stanieria > Stanieria sp. NIES-3757. The sequence goes on along the minus strand of AP017375.1, from coordinate 508,787 downwards.
ATCTTCTACTATGATTAAAAGATCGATATCGGAAATCCCTGGATTTCTTATAGTTCCAAACTGGTAAAATCCAATATTTCCAACATTTTCTGTGACAAAAGAGTCAATAAATCTTTTTAAACCTCTTTTATACACATCTATATTAATTTTCGGAATATCAGGATATATACATTGTGGCTGATATTTTAAATTTTTCATTAATAATTTGATTCTGTTAGCAGTAAATTAGATTCTTCAAGAAATTTCATTATGAATTTTTTTGCTTGTTTGGAAATTCCTAATTTATGGGTATTACTTACCCAAAATGACCACTTTCGATAGAAAGTTTCTGCTTGATGACGTCGAAAACAACTTACTTGGGCAACTTTTTTTAGTAATTTTGTTGTTTTGTTATTTACTAATGGTTGAAACTCTTCTCTTATTTTGCTTGCCCAAATTATTGCTTGTAATGCTTCTTCACTATAAATTTGATGAGCATTAGCAATAGCTATTGATTTTGAAAACATTAGTCCTTTAGATTGAAAAATATATGCAGGTAATATTGCTATTTCTCCAACCAGACATTTTAAGTTAAAAGCATTAATACCATTATGTTTTTGAGAAAAATTTAATCTATTGTATATAGACTTAATTGTTTCTAAAGCATTTATAATGAAGCCTTGACTACTAGGCATTAAATTAAACTTTATTTCCGAATTACCAGATATTAATACTGCTTCATCAAAAATTACTAAAGGTATATAACTTTGATCGTACAGAAGCAAATCGAAATCAGTTATAACCCAATGACCATGATGTTGTAAAGGATCTATATTTTGATATTTTCTTGCTATTTGAGATAATAATTTTGCTGTTTGAATTAAAAAATCAGCGTTGCACCATGTTGTTTGATTGATAATTACTAAATCGTCAATATCAGAAAAAGCAGTGTATTTTAAGTCTGCCATACTACCATGAAAGAAAATAGATATATCTTTTAAGGTGCTATTTTGTATAAGATCAATTATAGGAATTAATCCATTGATATCTAAAAATTTATATTTTTGTTTTTCTATTATGTTATTAATTTTTACTATATGTGTATCAGTTTTATATGTTAATAGTATTTTTTCAAGTGGTTCTTTTATAAAATGTAAAAAATCTACAAATTTATAAATGTTATTTATTTTTTGAAAGTAAGGTTTTACTTCTATACCAAGTAAATAGCAATTTTCAATAATTGCTTCTGTAACAAGAGAAAATCTCCAAAAATAATAGCTATTATCAAATTCGCTAATTAAATAATCAAGTTTATATCTTGGTTTTGGAAGATAGCCATTGAATAGACACTGAAAAATATATCTAATACTAAGTATTATGTTTTGACTATATTTAATTGACATAATAGTATATTGTAACTATTTTTTAGTTATGAACAAAAATATTTCTCTGTTATTGTGCGGACATTTCCATTGCTGTAATAATTGATATTTTTGAGAAAATACTTGAATAAAATTATTTCGATTATACCAATCATACTTTTCTTTTTTGTCTTTTAACCAATTAGATACATAGTTATCATTTTTAGGGATAAACTCAATTAAAATAAATTTTTTTGTATAATTAGAAATAATATTTTCAATTACTTGAAAATTAACATTATTTTTAAATATGAGATGATGCATTATACCAAGAGATATACTCATATCTGCTTTTAAACGCTCACAAGAGTTTTGATAAAAAAGCCCTACGCCAAAAGGTTTGGTTGGTCGAAGATAGTTAATAACCAGAGGAATAATTTTGAGTTTTTCTATAGAACTTTTTTTGTATAAATCATCAATTGAATATTCATCAACATCTGTTGCTACAACTGTAATATTTTTTTCTGCAACTATTTTAGCAAACTCTCCTTTATTAGCTGCCATATCAATTACAGAATAAATTTCATATTTTTTTAGAATTTCTTCAAGTATATTTTTTTTCCAATTAGCTTGGCTATAATTAGACCATTCACCTTGTGCTACAATTATATTTAAGTTTTCTATATGTTTTATTAAAGAATGCAGAAAATATTCAAATTTGTATTCTGCTTTTTTACTTAAATAACGATATTGCCACAAAATATACTTCATCAATTTATTTGATAAAAATTTCTTTCCAAAACCAGAAGGATGTTCTTGCAGTGAATAGCGAGCTAAATCTATTCTACCAATAGCTGCTAACCACAACGGAATATAAAAATGTAGTTCAAATTCTTTAAGCCAAGAATTAATATTAATATTATTAATAAATTCTATAGAACCAAAATCAATGAATAACGGAGTAGTAAAATGATAAGTTATATTCCAAGGATGACTATCTTTACAAATAAGACCCAACTTCATTAATTCTATATTTAAACGGCAAAACATGATAGCAGCATCTTTGAGCATCGCCATGCTCCATTCTTGAGGATAAGAAACAAAATCAAGTGTTTTATGTTCTATAACTGCTTGATAATTTTCTATATTAAAATCAGCAAATTGGGTTTCTATCAAACCTGATGAATAAATATTCTCAATATTTGGACTTTTAATAATATATTCAGCTATTTCTAATCCATGAGATGTTAAAGCTCTGTATATTTTATGATTATATCTAAATACTTTTCCTGACTTATCTAACCAAGAACTTTTAATAAAATCAATTTTATTGGGTAAAATCGTTACTTTGTAATTCATTTGCAATAACCTGCCATGAATGATTAACTAATATTTTCGATAATGTACAATCTACACATTTTCCTGTTTTAAAAAAATCACTCATTTCCAGTTGAAATGTAAAAGCATTTTTAATATAATCTTCTAGCACACCATTTTGAAATATAGCTATATTTAAATTGTATTCTCCAGGAATTAGATTAATTTCCTCTGTATGACAAATGATTTTTCCTTGTGCTGGCAGTTGCCTTTTTAATCCTCCAGTAACTTCTGTATCAAATCTCATTATTCCTGTATTAAGGAAATCATAGACTCCAATAATAACTTGTAAATTTTTAACAATATCTTTTGCGAAATAATCAATTACAATAGATAATTTGGAGCCTACAGTCGTCATTAAAATTGATTCATTATCAATATTTATTAGACCTACATTAAAAACTATAATGTCGCCTTTTCCTTGGCGATCTTTTCTTAATTTTATATTTTTGTTTGTTTCTTTATAATTATTTTTTAGATAATAATTAATTGCTTTAGATGTAATATCAGAGAGTAGTAAGCAACCTTGTTGTAATACCATTGCATATTGACATAAATGCTCAATTGCACCCATATCATGACTAACAAATAAAACCGTTCTTCCTTCCTTTGTCGCTACATCTCCCATCTTCCCCAAACACTTCTTCTGAAACGCAGCATCACCCACTGCCAACACTTCATCCACTACCAAAATCTCTGGTTCTAAATGGGCAGCAACCGCAAATGCTAAACGCACATACATCCCCGAAGAATATCTCTTAACAGGAGTATCTAAAAACTTCTCTACCTCGGCAAACGCAACTATCTCATCAAATTTCTTTTTAATTTCCGTCCGACTCATCCCCAGAATTGCACCATTGAGGTAGATATTCTCTCTACCTGTTAACTCTGGATGAAAACCCGTACCTACTTCTAATAAACTGGCAACTCTACCCTTAATCGAAATACGCCCCGTCGTTGGTTCGGTGATGCGACTTAAAATCTTGAGGAGAGTAGACTTACCCGCACCATTACGCCCGATAATTCCGACACATTCCCCTTGCTTAATTTCAAAAGAAACATCTTTCAAAGCCCAAAACTCTTCACGATTAGGGTTACTTTCTTGAGGTTTAGTAAATCTTTTAACTACAGACTTCGCACCCTCAGCAATCACATCTCTTAAGGCAACATATTTAGATCGCCCTTCCTGCTGATGCCCGATGATATATTTTTTACCGAGATTTTCGACCCTAATGATAGTATTAGACACGTTATTACCGTACTCAACAGTAAACTGACAGTGATCTATTCACTAGACTTCCCATTCTTTATCTAAAAATTATCATCCTAGGGAATTTTTTTTGCTGAGTTATTATAAAAGCGATCGCTCTAAGGTTTATTTGGACAAACGCGATCAATATTCACCTTAAATTGGTTTTTGCCTGAGAACAATCTGCTCTAAAAACTCTTTCACTGCAAGACACGGATTAGAAGCAGTTACATAATTGACCTACTCCAACGGCTAAAGCACGTTGAATTCGCTGTAAACTCTTGAATAATAACACTTCTAGCTTTCAAGTTAGAGTTTACTAAGTAATTCAAAAAATTCTTCTTTTTCTAGTCCAATGTCTTTAATCATGCCCAAAAGAGTACCAGGTTTTAAATCTTTCCCTGAATGAATTGGTACAACCACTCTTCTACCCGATGAATCTTTGTAGATTGCATGACTACCTTTTTGTCGATGAAACTGATATCCTAATTCGCTAATTACCCGAATAAATTCTTTAGCTTTTACACTAGGCAAACTACTCATATTGCAATACGAATTGGTTTAATAATTAGATTTTCTTCGGGTATGGGTTCTCGATCCTCTAAAAGACTTTCAATATATAGTTCTATTGCTTCTGTAATATTTTCTAAAGCTTCTTCAAAACTATCTCCTTGACTATGACATCCTTTCAATAATGGACAAAAAGCATGATAACCACCATCAGCCTCTTTTTCAAAGATGACTGTGTAGTTATATATCGTCTGATTTTTTTTACTCATAATACTGGCTAAACTTATTGTTAAAGCGTTATTTTGATAAAACTTTAACACCGATCGCGTAATACAAACTAAATTACTATTTAAACCATCACAATAAAAATGAGAGATTTGTTTAGATAAGAGCGATCGCGCTTTGAGATAATTGGATCGATAAAAAGACAGAAACATTATTAGCTGCTTCTTCATTTTCTAAAAAAATTTCAAATTAGGTTGATTTTAATCAATTATGAATGTAAATATTAAAACTAAATTGAATCTCTAAGCGATCGCGTTTGAAGCTTTGAGGTAAGGCATCAAAAGGAGCAGATTGTTGTACTGCTTCTAAGGCATCTCGATCCACTTGTTGGTTTCCAGAGGTTTGAACTACTTTTAGTCCAGTAATTTGACCATTGCGTTGGATAGCAAAATTAAGCACCGTAAATTGCTCTTGTCCAGGAGAAACTGGTTGCCAATTGCGTTTTACCCGTCGCCTAATTTCGTCAAAATAAGGGGCAAGATCGTCTTGTTGAGCATCTAGTTGGGCGTAGGGTGCTTCTTCGCTAGCGTTAGCTTCGAGATTGAAAAAAGAACTTCCAAAATCATCTTGAAAAGATCTTTGATAAGTTTTACCAAGTAAACTTGCTGCGCCCGAATCGCTTGGAGTTGGTTGAGGGGTAGGAGGTAAGGGTTTGGGTTGAGGAGGTAAACGAGTTGCTACAGGGGAATTTGATTCAATTTTTTGGGGTGATGGTTGTTCGTTTGAAGTAGAAGGTGGAGAAGTAGGTTTAACCGCCTCAGCAGGTTTTGCTTCGGTTTGGGAGGGAGTAACTTCTGGTGGAGATTGAGGACTAGAATCGATCGCTGTATTTCCCTTTTTGTCAGTCGAGGGTGGTAGTTTTGAAGTGACTTTGCCCTTTGCTACAGAATTATTGACTGCCCGACGTTTAGTTTCTGGGGGTTTATCCTCTGGTTTTTCAGCAGGAACAACAATAAATTCAATTGGTGCATTCTCCCGTGGTTGCTTAGTAATAGGTTGCGGTTGTAGTGAGATTAGACGCGATCGCTCTAAATAAGTAATACCCACTGCTGCTAACCCATGAATCAACAAAGAAATCAACAAATACGGCCAGATAGAATCAGAGCGAGTTCGGTCATAGGCTCGATTCGTTTGTTTGCCAGTCGTCATGAACAAAACTCAGTAATATTGCTCGTACTTTACTCTAACAAATTGATCGTCTACAAAATACTTTGGCTGGAGAGATTAACTCAAGTTGCTAGGTAACTGAAAATTCGACTTAATAAAAAGCGATCGCGAGGTACGAGAATCATCAACTAATTTGAGCGGAATTTGCTTCAAGAGCTTTAGTCGTCGTTGAATTAAAAAGGGTTGTTGACGGTTAATTCTCAAGACATACACACTTTAGATAAATTTCGAGCTGCTACTTTAAACAAAATTTAAGTATTAATTTTTCTGACTTTTTACTACTAAATTTTAAACTAGGAAATTAATGACACTAATCAAACAAGACTAACTATTTTAGAGGTTTTTTGTAAGCTTTCTAAGACCAGTAGTCTGATTCCAATCACAAATACACAAATATCCGCTGCCCCACTAAATAAGACGAGGAGTTAACAAACAAAGCAGTGATTTTCTTTCGTGGTCAAAAGTCAACCTCACCTGAAAAAATGAGCAACTTGTGCAATCTAACTTGGGCAATTGCTATTGCTATAACCATTACAGGAATGCAATGGCAAAGAGCAGTTAGTAAAGTTACGCCAAAAAAAACAACTAGTTTTTCTTACTCTTTGAATCAAAAGCAAGATTCTTTATTAATAGTTAATAATCAGGGTATCTGTCAACAAATAGGAAGTGAGTATCAAGAAATCTATTCTTTTGAAACTCAAAATTTTTATATCAACATTTGTCGCTTGAAAGATAATTATTTTTATCATAGACAGTCCAAGCTTAATCCTCGTTATCAGATTTTTTTACCTGCTAAATTAGTGTTTGGTGGTGATTTTTATCAAGCGGTAGATGGTAATACTGTTTATTTGGTGGGTATAAATAGTGATGGTTATTATTCCTCGGTGATGCAGAATAATAATCAAATTATTTTTGAACCAGAAATTAAGTCTTCATCTACAATGGCTCAAAATTCGTGGACAGATAATTTGAACCTAAATGAAGACAATGAGAACGCTGATACTAATGAAATGAGTCAAATTTGTACTAACGACAAAAACGATCTTCGTCCTTCTTTATCTGGTTGGCAAGAATTTATTGGCACATCTCCTGAAGTTGTTGGTAAATATGCGGTCAGTAATGGCTATAACTTTAGTTACAAAAGCGACGCTGTTACTGAAGCTGTAGTTAATACTACTAAAGGTTTACAGGTAATTTTCAACATTGAAACAACTACTCAAACAGTTAATGAAATTTGTATTAATTCTGTTGCTAGCCAACTTTAACCAACCAGTAAGATAAGGTCGGTCTAATGAATTCTCAAAAAACAGATATGTCATACTGAGCAAAACGCAGTGTAGCGACGGGCTTACAAGCACATAGCTATTTTAAAGGGCGGACGCAGGAGAATACCTACTCGCCCGCAGCCTCTCAAGTATCTTGCGAGATTCTTCACTGCGTTCAGAATGACAATCGAGCGATCAAACTTTATATCAAATATTTACTTCAGATAAACAATTGTAACTCCTGAACCTCCTTCATTTTGAGGTGCTAGTTCAAACCTTTCTATTTGAGGATGTCGTTTGAGAAATTCGTGAATTCCTTCCCGTAAACGCCCTGTACCTTTACCATGAATAATCCATAATACCCCTGATTCTGTAGCAGACGCGATCGCATTTTCTAAATCTGCTTCGGCGTTAGCCACTCTACTACCTCTTAAATCGACGGTATTTTTGGAAGTTCGGACTGCTACTGCTGGTTTGGATGGAGTTTGTTTGGCTGTGGTTGATGATGAAGTTTTGGGTTTAACGGGTGCTTCTACTTTTTGTCCATCTAAGGATTCGATCTCGTCGGTAGCTACGGTCATTTTCATCAAACCAAAACGGACAGTTAATTGTTTTTCCTCCTCATCAATACTCAATACTTCTCCAGTTTGTCCAAGACTAGGAATTCTAATTCTTTCCCCGACTTTAGGTTTATAACCTGGTTTGGTTCGTTTGGGTTGTTTGGTTTTGGCTAATTCCCTTTCTGCAATTTGATTTAGTTCATCAGTAGCTTTTTGGGCTTTTTGGGCGGTTTGTTCTCCTTGTTGTAAACGCCGAATTACTTGGGCGATTTCGGCTTTGGCTGCCAGAATGGCTTGCTGAACTGCTTTTTCTTGAGCTATTTTCAATTCTCTTTCTCTTTCTTGGAGAGAGGAGGCTTTGGCTGATACTTCCGTATAAAAACGTTCAGTTTGTTCTAATAATTTAGTAGCTTCTTTAGCTTTAGTTTCTTGTTCTCTTCTTTCTGCTTCTAAGGCTGCAATTACCAAATTAAGCTCTTCGGAAGTACTGACTCCCACTCGTTGTTGGGCATCCTCAACAATTTCTGGTTTTAATCCCAAGCGATGGGCAATAGTTAAAGCATTAGAACGTCCAGGAATTCCCCATAATAAGCGATAGGTAGGTTTTAAAGTTTGATCGTTAAATTCTACCGAAGCATTTTCAAATCGCTCATCTTGATATTTGAGAGCTTTTAATTCTCCATAATGCGTAGTGGCAATAGTTAGTAAAGCTTTTTCTGCCAAATATTTCAAAATTGCGATCGCTAAAGCACTACCTTCAGCAGGATCTGTTCCTGCCCCAATTTCATCAAATAAAATCAGGGAATCTTCAAGATTTGAAGCCTCAATAATACGACTAATCCGACGAATATGACCTGAAAAGGTCGATAAACTTTGTTGTAAGGATTGTTCATCCCCAATATCAGCTAAAACTTGCTCAAACCAAGGTATTTCTACTGGTTCTTTGGCAGGAATAAACAAACCTGCTTTTGCCATCAGGGCAGCTAAACCAATTGTCTTGAGAGTAACGGTTTTTCCCCCTGTATTAGGCCCTGTAATTGCTACTACCCGAATCTGGGGTTGAATTTGCACATCAATCGGGATAACTTCTGTACCTTGTTCGTGCTGTTGTTGCCAGACTAATAAAGGATGTCTCAACTGACGTAAGGTTACCGTTTCTCCTTGATTAACATCAACAAATCGAGGAGGATTTGCTCCCAACCACCAACTATAACGCGCCCTGGCAGTCGCCAAATCTAAAACTGTGGCGATCGCAAGTAATTGTTCTAAGTCTTCTTGTACTGCTGCAACTTTTTCGGTTAAGGCTCTTAAAACCGCTTCTTCTTCTCTCTTTTCTTGTCTTTCTGCTTGTCTTAGTTGATTACCTAATTGAACTACTGCGTTTGGTTCAACATATAAGGTAGAACCAGTACTAGAAATGTCGTGGACAATACCAGGAATAGAATCTTTTTGCGGTGCTTTAACAGGAATCACAAAACGACCATCTCGTTGAGTAATTACCGCTTCTTGAACTGCTCCTACCTGTTTTTGAACAATATTTTGCAGTATTTTATAAATTTTGTCGCGTAATCTTTTTATTTGACTGCGAATCTCTGCTAATTTAGGATTAGCTCGGTCAGCTACTTCACCGCGATCGTCAATACAATGATGAATTTCTTGTTCAATTTCTGGATAAGTTCGTAGTTCAGTAACTAATTGAGTTAAAGTTGGTAAATCTTCTGTCTTGGCATCAATAGTTCTTCGTAATTTTCGGACTCCTGCCAAAGTAGTAGCCAGATCTAGTAATTCTTGAGCAGATAAAAGTCCACCAATTTTTGCTCTTTCTAAGGATTCCCCAATATCTTCAATCCCTTTAAACGACCAGCTAGAATCTAACTGCTGTTCTAAACTATAAACTTCCTTAGTCTGGGCTAATAATTCAAGACTTTCTGTTTTGGTAGTAGGCAACTGCAATCCTCTAGCTGCCACCGCTCCTAGTTTGGTAGCTGCAAAGGTAGATAGATGCTGACACAAACGATGCCATTCTAATAAATCTAAAGTTTCTGTCTTAATCAAGGTTGATAAATTTAGCTACTAAGTTCTGATGGATTATTAATTTAATTATGATCGAGATATCAGGTTGATTTAAGCGCGAGCCTTGCTGAATTATTTTTGTCCTATATTAAATAATACAAAAAAAGCTCTTCAATCACAGTATAAAGAAATGTTGCAATTTTTTGCGGTGATGGTTACAATAAATCACAAATACTTGACTAATTTACACTGCTGCAATCATAAGGTTCATAATCATGGAAAAACAAACAAACAAATTCGGTTTTACTCCTTTTGCTGAAAACTGGAATGGTCGTTTAGCGATGTTAGGATTTGTAATCGCGATCGCTGTTGAATTAATGACTGGTAAAGGAATTTTGGCTCAATTAGGTTTAATGTAATTTGAGTCTATTGTTTTATTAAAAATATAAATTTTCTTGAAATCTAAACCCCTTTGATTATTTCTATGAAGAAGCAATTGAGGGGGTTTTTATAATTTATTAAAAACAACAGTAATATAGCTAAAATAACTTTTCAACTGATTAAATTAATAATTCATCAGCAAAATCTTGAATCTTAGTAAACTGGTAAGCACCAAGTAAAGCACCCCAAATTCCTTTGCCTGTTTCTGGATTGATACCTTTGTCATAGGTTAATAGAGTTTCAGGAGTCACTTCAAAACCCAAAAATACTTGGAAATTCTTACCTTGATAATTAAAACTACAAGGACAGTCCTTTTCAGGAAAAGTTTTAAAATGATAATTATTTGCTGAATTGTGCTGTAATTCTACGTTGAGAGTGCAATTTGGTAAAAATTCGATTTGTTCTAAAGTTATTTGCTGCAAAAGCTTGGGATTAGTCCCTGCACCCTTAACTGGTTCAATATCTTTGAACATATAATACTCTACTAGCAGTTGTTGGGGATTAGCTTCACTTTCCCTGAGACGTAGAAGACGAGGACGATAGGGTTGGTTAAGATTAACTACGCTAGCTTGTTCGGCAAATAAAGTAATACTATCTTCAGTAAATAATGGTACTGGTCGTATCCACAGACGCAAATGAACATACCAAGCAGGTTGAGCTAAAGCTTGAGGATGATTGTCAAATTCACCAGCAAGATATTGTCCTAAAGCGATGAGTTGAGCAGAAAAAGTCATTCGATAAATTTAGATAGTTATGTATTTAGTTTAGATTGATACTAATAACCAAGTGATCAGTTATCAGTTAACCATCAACAAAAAACACTACCAACCGATAACTCCATCTGTGTTTATCTGCGTTTATCCGTGGACAAACAATCAACCATTAACCATTAGCTTGACTAGATCTCATTTAAGCTAATTACTATTTACTGAATAATTAATTATGACTTTAGCTACAATCAACACTCTCATCACTCAAGAAGAAGCTTTAGCATTAATCGAATCTACCATTAAACAATCCGAAGCTGAAGGGGTTTTTGTTAGCCTCAGCAATAGTGAATCTGCGTTAAGTCGTTTTTCAGAAAATCAAATTAGTCAAAATATTCGCAAAAATCGCTTCAAATTAGCTATTACTAGTTATTTTGGGAAAAGTAGTGCTTCTGCCTCTACTACAGAACTCGATCCAGAGGCAATCAAACAAACTGTACGACGTTCAGAAGAATTAGCTCGTTTTGCACCAGAAGATCCTGAATGGATGCCATTACTTCCTCCCCAAAATTATGAATCAAGAACTCCTGCGTTCGATCTTGCTACAGCTAATTTATCTCCTCTTGCCAAAGGCGAGATGTTACAACAAGTATGTCTGCGGGCAAAAAATGCAGGGGTAAATGGTTCGGGTACTCTGAGTACCGCAGTCTCTTTACAAGCAATTGGTAATTCAGCAGGATTAAGGGCTTGCGATCGCACTACTGAAGCCGATTTTAGTTTTACCGCCCGCCAAGAAGATGGTTCTAGTTGGAGTAATCGTACTGCTTTGAGTATCGAACAATTACCATTTGAAACGATAACTGAAGAAGTAATCCAAAAAGCGATCGCATCTCGTCAACCTCGCCCCATCGAACCAGGAAACTATACAGTTATTTTTGAACCCGCAGCTATGGGCAGTTTATTACCTTGGGTTATTTGGAATTTAGATGCCAGGGCAGCCGATGAAGGACGTTCTTTTATGTCTCGTCGCGATCTCGGCAGAGCCGAGGCGCGGAGCGATCGAGACGGTCAATTTAGTAATCGAATTGGCGAAAGAATTTTTAGCCCTCTGCTTCAAGTACAGCGTAATTCGGCTCACCCTTTATTGCAAGGAAGTACTTTTTTTAGTGATGGCTTAAGTAATAATTATCTAGAAATTATAAAAGATGGTATACCTCAAACTCTTTCCTATAGTCGTTATTGGGCGCAACAACAACAACAAACAGCAACAAGCCCTTTTTATCCTATCGTTATGACAGGTTCGTCACAAAACCTCTCAGATTTAATTGCTCAAACTGAAAGAGGAATTCTAGTTAGCCGTGCTTGGTATGTTCGTTCTGTTAATCCCAAAACCTTGGAAGTTACGGGTATGACTAGAGACGGTACTTTCTTAATTGAAAATGGTCAACTAGTCTATCCCGTTAAAAATTTGCGTTTTAATCAAAGCCTACCAGAGATGCTTGCTAATTTAGAAGCTGTCGGTAGGGTACAACGCTGCGGAAGCAACGTCATACCTGGCTGTAAAATAACAAATTTTCATTTTAGTAGTGTTACCGATAGTATTTAATTCAAAATCTTAGATAAAAGTTTGCTTTAATCAATTCTGTCTACAACTGTCAGAAAATAACTAATCTGATGGTGGTAAAAAAGAATTTGGCAATTCGTCTAAGTTTTTGTTTACTGCTTGGCAAAATGCTTTCATTTGTGCCACAGTCATGGTCGGTTCTGCTTGTCCTTTTTCCCAGCGACGAATAGTAGAAACAGCTACACCAATTTGGCTTGCTAATTTCTCCTGAGATAGTCTTGCTGCTAGTCTTAGTTGTCGAAAAGGAGATTTAGTTGATTCTAATTGACCTTGTTTTGGTCTTGTCATGGTATGTTTAATAGCTTAAATAGAACAGTCTTTTTGGTAGAAAAAATAAGTGCAAAATAGGTAAACTCTTAGATTACCAATGCCATAAAAAGCAAATTGTTTTTGTGGGACAATAGGTAATTTTTGATTAATAAAATTAGCTTTATATAAGAAGTTAACTTGCTTAAGAAACTCTGTCAATTATAAAAATTAACATTTGTGTAAATATTGAGTAAAGATTTTATAAAAACAATAATTAATAGTTATTAGATTCAATTTATAAATGTTTTGATCAAATGAATATATATTTTTTGATTTAAATAATATTTTTTTCTATAAGATTGATTATTGTTGATTTGTATTCAGAAAATTGATAAATTGCTATGATCAATTAATCAGTTAATTAGTTTTAAATATGCAACAAATAAATTTTTGCCGATTTTATTTATTTTTCAAAGCTGGATTCAACAAAAATCATTTTAAATAATATATAATTAGCAACTTAAATATTGATTTGCTCTAAAAATTTTGTTTTTTTTAAGTTGAGGTTAAACTAACCAATCTAATTTCCCTTGTCGAACCTCAAAAATAATTATTATTTTTAAATCCTCTGAATCAAAAGAAATTGTTAGAGCTTGCCCAAATAAAGCTTAGTTAATTTGCCCCAAAAAAAAAACTAACCTTATTCAGTTAGTCCAAGAAGTTTGGGCGAGAGATAATCAGCAATAAAAAAAATAATAATTAAGTTTTGATAATTAAAAAAATAAAGCCAATTATTTCAGTTAGAGCGAGCTTTTTCTTAACTATTAGCTTGGATTATTAACAACATGACTTTTTCCAGGCAACCAAAAAGGTTGCCATTAAGCTCTAACTACTCATAATTAATAATCCGAGCAAAACTATCAGCTTCTAAACTAGCACCTCCTACAAGTACACCATCAATTTCTGGTTGTGCCATAATTTCATCAATATTACTTGGTTTAACAGAACCACCGTACTGAATAGGAACATCCTGATTGGTTAGTTGCTGGCGAATAATTCCAATCACTCGATTAGCTTCTACTGATTCGCAAGTATCTCCCGTACCAATTGCCCAAATAGGTTCGTAAGCTATGACTAAGTTATTTTGATCGATATCAACTAAATCTTGTTGAAGTTGATTGATAATAACACTTTCCGTCTGTCCTGCATCTCGTTGTTGCTTAGTTTCGCCGACACAAAGAATTGGAATCATTCCATGACGTTGTGCAGCTTTGAGACGTAAATTAACAGTCTCATCTGTTTCTCCAAAGTATTGACGACGTTCACTATGACCGATAATTACATAATTAACTCCAATTTCTGTGAGCATATTACCTGCAATTTCTCCAGTGTACGCTCCTTGATCTTCCCAATGAATATTTTGCGCACCTAAACGAATTTTACTGCCGTGTAAAATTTTGGACATTGCCGTTAGAGAAGTAAAGGGAGTGCATAAAACAATTTCTCTTCCTTCAGCAGTATCTTCTATTTCAGGTTTAAATGCTTGCACAAATTCAACAGACTCTGCTTGAGTCTTATACATTTTCCAGTTCCCAGCAAGAATGATTTTTCGCACGACTTATCTATTTTACGTTCAACATCAAATGCAGATATTTTGGAGATTGTCATAGTTTGGCAATCTTTTGTTTTGTACTCTGCAAAATTAAGTTTAAGGCTTTATGTAGGTTAAAGCTAGGTTATGACAGTTACCAGTTACTAATTACTAATTATGAGGGATGAATAATCAACCATTAACTATGAACCATTAACAATTAACCATCAACAATAATATTTTGATAGCGAATAATTTGCTCTTGCCAAATATTTAATAAGTTTGTTACGGCTTGTTCCCAGCTATATTTACCAATCACTGATTTTCTGCCTTGAATTCCCATTTGCTGACGTAAAGATTGATTTTCTACTAATATTTTTAACTTATGAATAAAATCATCTTGATCTTGAGGAGTAAATAAAAATCCATTAATTCCATCTTGAATATTTTCTACTACGCCACCAGCACGAGGAGCTAAAACTGGAATATTAGCAGCAAAAGCTTCAAGAACAGTTAATCCTCTGGTTTCTTTTTCTGAAGTTGTAACGTGAAAATCACTATTGACTAAAAGTACGGGAATTTGTTCTGGAGCAACTCTACCAAAACAATAAAAATGAGGAGTAAATTGACTTATTGTTTGACAAATTTCTGTCTTCATTTCTCCATCGCCAGCAATCAGAATAGCAATTTTATTTTTATCGATGGTTTGAAAAAGTTTTGGTAGTGCTTTAAGGGTAAAACCCCAACCTTTATCAGGGGTTAATCTTCCTAAAAAAATTAGTTTTACTTTATCGTCTAGTTCAGGAAGGTTATAGTTAGTTTTAAAAAAATTTGCCTGACGCAGTTGAGGATTAAATTTAGAAGTATCAAAACCAATTAGATTACTATAAAAAATATTTTTAATGCCAATCTTCCTAATTTTTGGTTCGGTAACTTTGCTTGTAACCAAAGTTAAATCGTAAGAGTTATAAACATAAATAATGAGCTTTCTAATTAGATAGATAAGCAAGTTAAGTAAAGGCTTGGGTAAAGGAAAAAAGTCTTCTAAATATTCAAGAAAATTAGTCCTGAAAAAACTAAGACAGGGAATGTGATGTTTTTGGGCATAGTCTTTTCCTGCTACTCGCCAAAAACCTACAAATAAACGTTCTGGCTCATCAACATGAATAACATCTGGTTGAAATTTTTCTAGTTCTTGTTGTAATTTTGAATAAGAATAAAAAGCAACATTACGTTCAAATTCTACAAAGAAAGGAGTACTTTTTAGGTTAACTACTCTGACCCCAGGTAAAATATTACCTGTAAAGTCTTGCCAGTTAGGATAAATTGAAGAGATCGCACTATAATCGGGACAAAATAATAATACTTGATGTCCCCATTCACTTAATTTCTGGATGCGATTCCAGCCACTAACAGTTACTCCATCAATTACAGGAAGAAAACCAGAAGTAATAATAGCGATTTTCATGACAATGAGCAAAAAATTAATTTGATTTGTGCAAATGATATTCAGCAATTATGCGGTTCTGTTAAATCAAATTGTTCAAATTTAAATTGGGACTTTCCCAAGTCTGGCAGTTCCTTTTCTAATTTTTGTAAGCGGGGTTGTCGCCACGCAAGCGCAACAGCAACTAGATTAACTAATCCTAGTAAAATTAATAGTAAAGCAATTCCTTGTCCTACTCCTGTACCAATAATTTTGCCAATACTATGAGCTAAAAAACCATCTTCACTCATTAGAGGATTAAGCACTCGATCTACTAAAGGTCCAGCTAAAAGATAAGCACAAATAGCAAGAGACCTTTCAATAGTTTGTTGCAGTGCAAACACTCTTCCTTGCAATCTTGGTGGAATTTTACGTTGCCAAATTGTTTGATTACAACTAACAATAATTGGTAAAGAAAATAAATAGCAAAAAATACCAATACCCATAGCTAGGATGGAGATTTTTAAACCACTTAATAAGATTATTATTCCTTGAATACCAACAAAAATAATAATGGTTTTGACCAAATATTTAGGTCCGTTCCAAACTGTCATTAAAATACTACCCAACAACATTCCACAACCACCAATGGAGAGAACTGAACCTAATTCAGTAGTTGAATCGGGTTTATACAATAAGGGCCACAAAACTACTTCTAGCATTCCCGTTGTAAAGTAGCTAATTGCAATAAAACTGAGCAACTTAAGTAAACTTGCTCTAGCTGTAATGTATTTCCAAGCGGATAAAGTTTCATTGACAAGTTGTTCGATAATTTTAGTCTGTTTATGATTGCGACGTTTATGATTAGGAAACTTAACAACTAATAATGTAATTAAAGCTACGACAAAAGTAGTTATATCAATAAATAGTACTCCTTCAATTCCGAATACTTTCATTAACCAACCAGCAATAAAAGGCGCAGCAATTTTAGCTGCCCCACTAGAAGCTTGTACCATGCCATTAGCACGACTAAAATTTTCTTTAGGCACAAGTTGAGCGATCGCAGCTAGATAAGCAGGCAATTGAAAGGCACCAAAAGCAGAATTAATCGTGACAGCTACATAAATATGCCAGACTTGCAATTTTCCAGAGAAAACCAAGAGCATCACTACTATAGTAATTACTCCTGATACTGAATCGCTCAAAATCATTGCATAGCGTCGATTCCAGCGGTCTATCAAAACTCCTGCTACAGGAGAAATTATTACTTTGGGCAAATAAATTAATAAAATTGTTAGTGCAAATTGAGAAATTGTTCCAGTTTCTTGATAGGTTTGTTCTAAAATCCAAAACCCTAACGCAAATTCTGTTAATTTAGAACCGAACAGAGAAACAACTTGTCCAATCCAAATGATTAAAAAAGTCTGCATACAAATAAATAAAAGACCAAGTTTTAATTAGCTGGTTAAGAAATAAATAATTTCCGCTCAGATTATAAGCAGTTAATTAGAATTACTTACAAAAAAAACTACTCTTCGATCACCCTCCCAAACTGAAACAATCAATAGACAAACTTCATAACTATAGTTGCTCAAACTTATAACTCGGTACAATTGTTTAGAAAATAAAGATTATTGTAACGATAGAACCACTAATTTAACTAAAAAACCCCTAAAAGTAAGAAATTATAGTAATAATTTTTGTAGAGTCAACCCATTCAATTAAGATGAAGTAAAGTTACAATAGTTGCCCAATCTATTATTTTTATGGGATAGGTTGAGCTTTTTGTGGAGGTTTAGTTATTCAAATAGGGTAAATCAATGGCAAAAACTGAAGATTACTACTTTATTCTTCAAGTTTCTTCTGATGCGTCTACTCAAGATATTAAAGCATCTTTTCGTCGTCTTGCACGTCAATATCATCCCGATCTTAATCCTAATGATTTGGTGGCAGCAGAAAAATTTAAACTGATTTCTCAAGCATACAATGTTCTCTGCGATACAACAAAACGCCGTCGCTATGATCGCGAGCTTGCTTTTGGCAATCAAACCACAAAGACAAAAAATTCTGCTTCAAGTTCTCAAGATTATTATTTTAAAGGCGTACAAAAATCTCAACAACGACAATATCAAAGAGCGATAGATTATTATTCTAAGGCGATCGAGCTTGATGGCAATTTTGTCGAGGCATACCTCAAACGCTGTGAAATGCGTTACAAACTGGGGGATAATCAAGGTGTGCTTGAAGATTGTTCCCGTGTGTTAGAGATAGATGGAACTGTTGCCAAAGCTCACTACTATCAAGGAAGAGCTAGATATCGTCTTGGTTATACTCAATCCGCGATCGATTCTTATACCCAAGCAATTTATCATGAAAACAGTTATGCTCAGGCTTATTACTATCGAGGTATCGCCTATCGAGATTTAAAAGATAGTTTACCAGCAGTTGAAGATTTGCATACAGCAGCAGAACTATTTCGTCTTCAAGGCAACCATAGTGCTTATCGTTTGACTAAAAAGAATATTCAAGGTCTAAACCCAAAAAATTGGCAAATTAACGAGTTATTTGGCTGGTCTGGTAATTTATTAACTAATGTTTTAACAACCTTAGTAATTTATTTATTTAATCCAGGAGGAGGATTATTACCCGCGTTTGCTCGTTTGGAAAAGCAGCAAGCAATGGAAGTAGGAATTATATATGCTGCTCTGACTGATTTTTTCTTTCTGATTGGCATTTATATGAGTTTTGAAGAAATTAATTTTTCTTGGTTGGAATTATTGCTGATCGGTTCAGTTCCTTTTTTTAGTTTAATTATAATTGCCAATTTAATGCGGAATTTGTGTCGAGGTAGTGGTGGTATAGAAGGAGATATCTTTATGGTTGGGGCTGCTCTGATTCCGCTTGGTTTAATGACTTTAATCCTTGGTTTTATTTTATCTTTTTCCTTCAATTTATTAATAATTATTATGTTAATTTATGGTTTTTGTTATAGTATTTTAACTTTATATAGTGGCTGTACCCAACTTTGGAATATTTCTGAAACAAAAGCTGCTTTAATTGTTCCTTCAATGTTGATTATAAGTGGCTCATTAGTTTATTTTGCTTTGAGTACTTTAGTGATATCTACTTGATTAATTAAAACAATCAAACAATAGTTTTTGATTGCTATTAGTGAATTCAGAAAAATGATTTTGAGCTGACCACAGACCAGAGTAGAAAAATTATCAAATTATATGAAATAAAAAAATAATGCTACAAATAATTAGATTTGAGTTCTAGTTTAGCCAATAGCTAAGAGCTAAAATATAAAAAATAAAAACAACTCTATCTGTAGCAAACATTTAAGTATTTTATATTAAGTTTAATTACTGGATAAAAGATTTCAAAAAATCAAATTATTTTGCCATTTATATTAAAAATTAAAAACTGATGCAAAGGTAATTATAGTTTTCACCAAAACATAAGCTGTTACTATTTAATTTACTACTTGAGAAAAGACAGAGGGCAGAAGAATAATTATTTTGCTTAGGCTTGCTCCATGAAGAGTAGCAAAATGATACAATTCCTAACCATAGCTAGGGGTGTCTGAAGTGCCAGGCTGAGATAGTCCCTTAGAACCTGATACTGGGTAATACCAGCGGAGGGAAGCTGTTTATTGAGGAAAAAAATATGAGAACAGAATGGGTTGCCAAGCGAAGTGGACAAATTAATGTTACCCAAATACACTACGCTCGTCAGGGAATCATCACTGAAGAAATGCACTACGTTGCTAAACGGGAAAATCTTCCAGTCGAACTAATTAGAGACGAAGTAGCTAGAGGAAGAATGATTATCCCGGCTAATATCAATCACGTTAATTTAGAACCGATGTGTATTGGTATTGCTTCTAAATGTAAGGTAAATGCTAATATAGGTGCATCACCAAACTCTTCAGATATTAACGAAGAATTAGACAAATTACACTTAGCCGTCAAATATGGTGCTGATACAGTGATGGATTTGTCTACTGGAGGCGGGAATCTCGATCAGATTCGCACAGCAATTATTAATGCTTCTCCTGTACCCATTGGCACCGTACCAATTTACCAAGCTTTAGAAAGTGTTCATGGCAAAATTGAAAATCTCACTCCCGATGATTTTCTGCACATTATTGAAAAACACGCTCAACAAGGCGTAGATTACATGACCATTCATGCAGGTATTTTGATTGAATACTTGCCCTTGGTAAAAAACCGCATTACTGGAATCGTCTCTCGCGGTGGTGGTATTATTGCTCGCTGGATGCTACACCATCACAAACAAAATCCTCTTTACACCCATTTTGATGACATTATTAAAATTTTTAAGAAATACGATGTTTCTTTTAGTTTAGGGGATTCTTTGCGTCCTGGTTGTACCCATGATGCTTCGGATGAGGCACAGTTATCTGAACTTAAAACTCTTGGACAATTAACCCGTCGCGCTTGGGAACATGACGTACAGGTGATGGTAGAAGGTCCCGGTCACGTACCGATGGATCAAATTGAGTTTAATGTCAGAAAACAAATGGAAGAATGTAGCGAAGCACCTTTCTACGTTTTAGGGCCTTTGGTAACCGATATTGCTCCTGGATACGATCATATTACATCAGCGATCGGAGCAGCTATGGCTGGTTGGTATGGTACAGCAATGTTGTGTTATGTAACTCCAAAAGAACATTTAGGTTTACCTAATGCAGAAGATGTTCGTAATGGCTTAATTGCTTATAAAATTGCTGCTCATGCTGCTGATATTGCCCGTCATCGTCCTAGTGCTAGAGATCGAGATGATGAGCTTTCTACGGCTCGTTATAACTTTGATTGGGAACGTCAG
This sequence comes from Stanieria sp. NIES-3757, assembly GCA_002355455.1. Classification (NCBI taxonomy): domain Bacteria; kingdom Bacillati; phylum Cyanobacteriota; class Cyanophyceae; order Pleurocapsales; family Dermocarpellaceae; genus Stanieria; species Stanieria sp. NIES-3757. The sequence goes on along the minus strand of AP017375.1, from coordinate 488,132 downwards.
TTTGAATTATCTCTCGATCCTGAACGCGCTAGAGAATATCACGACGAAACTTTACCAGCAGATATTTACAAGACTGCGGAGTTTTGTTCGATGTGTGGGCCCAAATTCTGTCCCATGCAGACTAAAGTTGATGCAGACGCATTAACTGAGTTGGAGAAGTTTTTAGCAAGAGAGCAAGAAACTGTGGCTCAAAGTTAAATTGGGATTAATTTTTTTGATTAGTTTGGGGGTAAGCTGCTCGTAGCTTACCCTTTTTTGTTGTTGAATTATTTAACAATAGAGTTAGATAACCAATTTTGAATTATCTTAACCGATGTCTTTTAATTCCCTTGATCGCATTTTAGCTCTACTAGAACAACAACCAGGTTGGGAACAATACCAACAGTATCGCCAAGTGGTTGATTGTTGGCAACAGGTAATAGACCAAAAATTAGCCCAGCATACCCGCCCTTTATATATTTCTAGGCAAATTCTTTGGGTGGCTATTTCGAGCTATAGCTTGGCACAAGAATTATCTTTACAAAGATTTTCTCTACTCAAAAAACTCAATCATCAATTATCTTTTGTTCTCAAAGACATTCGTTTTTCGCCTCAGCATTGGTATCAAAGCAATAATTCAGTAAGCAATTCTACTCAAGCATCCCATCCCAGTCAGATCGAAATTAGTCAAACTGAAAATAAGATTGTTAACTCTGCTCCAGCTAAAGACCTTAACACTGCCGTGCAACGTTGGCAAAAAATTCTCCAAGAGCGATCGCAAAATTTACCTACTTGTCCTCAATGCGGTTGTCCAACTCCCCTAGGAGAACTTGAACGTTGGCAATTATGTTGTCATTGTATTAGCCAAAAATGGGCTACTGAATCTCATTTGCGTACTGCTAATTTAGAAGTAAATAACAAACAACAAAAAAATCAAGATTAACCTAAAACAATTTACTTTACCTTGATCCCTATCAATTTACTTCAAATTGTAGTTAGATATACCTAAAATTTTTGTATTAAAAACTACCAAAATTAAGAACTTGTATCTGTTTATTAACCAATAATAAAGAGAATCTAAAAAATATATAGGCACTGGGGATCGCTAAAAGCTATACAGGATAATAGCTGGAATTGCATAATTAATACTTTTTGTCTTAAGCAAAATAGAAGTGTGGGTTACACAGTTTGAGCTTAAAAAACCAATGAAAAAAGCAAGTTTTAATACTTCTGCTTGTCGTTATTGCCGTTATTACAACTCAGAAGGTCGCAGAGGAGGCTCTTGCCAAAAGCTAGGAGTACCAGTTGAAAGTAATTGGGATGCTTGTTCACTAGCTTCTTCTCCTTTTGCATCTCCTTGGGAAAATCTCGAAGATATACTACTTTTAGAAAATACATTTTCATTAAATTGTTCTAGTCAAGTTTCTGCTCCTGAAAAAACTCATTCTGAACACAGTATTACTGAGCAAAAAGCTCTGACCAAATAAAAAATAAACTAGTTTAGGTCGATCCCCGTTTTTAAGTCATTCATAAAATTCAAAATTTTGTCGAAAAATTTCAAAGCGTAGTCGCACCAAATCAAAATATTTGAAGGTGCGACTTTAAAGTGTAGTAGTCTGTTTTTTTAGCAAAAAATTTAGAAGTTAACTACAAAGTTTTAAGTTGATAGCATCTCTATTTAAGTAAACAATAATTTATAAAAAATGAAATTAATTGAATCAGTTTGGTCGAGAAACGCTATCTAATTTGAGATTAAGGTAACCAAGGATACTGACGAAAATCAGGAGGGCGTTTTTCTAGAAATGCTTGTTTTCCTTCCGTTCCTTCTTCTGTCATGTAATAAAGCAAAGTTGCGTTACCAGCTAGTTCTTGTAACCCAGCTTGTCCATCACAATCGGCATTCAAAGCTGCTTTGAGACAACGAATGGCAATAGGACTTTTTTCTAAAACTTCTTTTGCCCATTTAATTCCTTCTATTTCTAATTCTTCTACAGGAACAACGCAGTTAATTAAACCCATTGATAAAGCTTCGGTGGCATTGTACTGACGACAAAGAAACCAAATTTCTCTGGCTTTTTTTTGTCCGACAATACGAGCTAGATAGCTAGCACCAAAACCACCATCAAAACTGCCTACTTTTGGCCCTGTTTGCCCGAAAATAGCGTTATCTGCTGCAATAGTTAAATCACATAAAAGATGAAGAACATGACCACCTCCGATCGCATAACCAGCTACCAAAGCAATAGTAACTTTAGGAAGAGAACGAATCAGACGTTGCAAATCGAGAACATTTAAACGAGGAACTCCTTGATCGTCAAGATAACCAGCTTTTCCTCTCACACTTTGATCGCCTCCAGCACAAAAGGCATATTTTCCATCCGTATGAGGACTTACCCCAGTGAGTAAAACGACACCAATAGAACTATCTTCTCTAGCGTCACAAAAAGCATCGTACATTTCAAAAATAGTTTTAGGACGGAAAGCATTTCGTTTATGAGGACGATTGATGCTGATTTTGGCGATACCATCCCATTTTTGATAAAGGATGTCTTCATAGGTTTTGGCTGTTTGCCATTCAAATTCCATAGTTAACGCGATCGCTTTTAGTTTTAATTTGCAAAAAATACAACTTTCGGAATCTTACCGCAACTGAGGAATTTTAGGATAATTAACTCGATTTATGCAGGAAAATTTATTAACTGAATTTATTTTTATTACTAACTAAAATTATTTTTGTTAAATATTGATAAAATTTGTAGTTTAAGTTACAAGGAGCAAACAAAAAATTAAAAAAAGACTGGGATCGCAGAAATAAGAAGAACTATAATAAAACAGTTTATTAAAAATATAATCAATAAACAGCTAAATAATTAGCAATAAATAAATAAATAAATATTATTGTTGTTGCGCGAGGTAAAAAATGAAAAAATTAGAAATAATTCGTTGTCCTAACTGTGGAGATTTGGCAGAAAGATCTCACTGTACACAAAGTCGGATTAGACGCATTTCGTGTAGCACGTGCGATTATTTATTAATACAATGTTTGGATACAGCGAGAGTAATTGAAGCTTATGCCCCAGGAATTACTGCTGATTCTGGCTCGCCTCAATTAAGGATGTCCGCAACTGCCCACAAGCAGCATCAGCTTCTAAACCGCGAGAATACCTTACGCTAACAGCAATCTTTTTTTGCTTCAGAATCTGAGTAAATTGGGCAATTCGCTGTTGACTAGGACGTTGATAATGGGCTTCTTGAATTGGATTATAGGGGATTAGATTGACATGAGTTTGAAAACCTCGTAAATGTTGAGCTAACTCCTCCGCGTGTTGGGGTAGATCATTGACACCAGCTAGGAGAATATATTCAAAAGTGATTCTTCTACCAGTGATAGTGACGTATTCTCGACATTCTTTAAGTAATTGCTCCAAAGGATAATGATTAGCACTTGGTATCAGTTGTTCGCGTAATTTTTGATTAGAAGCATGGAGACTAACAGCAAAAGTAACTTGTAATTGATGTTGGGCTAATTGGCGAATTTTACCAGGCAAGCCTACAGTTGAAATTGTTAGATTTCTTTGTCCAATTCCTACGTCTTGATTTAAAGAATGTACTGCGGTTACTACTTGTTCGAGATTAATTAGGGGTTCTCCCATTCCCATAAAGACAACATTACTAACTCTTTGTCCAAAATCTTCTTGAACGGTTAGGACTTGATCAACAATTTCACTAGCTTGTAGGTTGCGAGTATATCCACCTTTGCCTGTAGCACAAAAGTCGCACGCCATGGGGCAACCGACCTGAGAAGAAACGCAAACAGTCAAACGTTTTTCAGTGGGAATACCAACGGTTTCAATGCTTAAACCATCTTGCAAACGTAAAAGATATTTCCGAGTGCGGTCAGGTGCAATACTGCGATAATCAATGGTAGAACGCCCAATCGGATAATTTGCCATCGATTCCCGCCATTGTTTCGGAAAAACAGAAATTTCCAAAAGCGATCGCGCTCCTTTTTGATATAACCATTGATGTAACTGTTTACCACGATAGGCTGGTTGTCCTTGTTGCTGCACCCAGTCGGTTAATTGAGTTAAAGATTTGCCTAATAAAAATTCTTGATTGCTGATTGAAGCAGGTTTATTTTTTGTAGAGATATTCATATTAATTTAGTTAATATTTGATGGTTAACTGGTCATTAGTCATTGGTCATTAATTATTGATGATGAATACAAATAACAAAAGACAAATAACAAAAGACAAACAAATTATTGAGAACTGTTCATTGTATTAATATACGTAATAAACTAAAACTAATTATCCCTAAAATAGCAGCAGCAGGTATAGTAATAACCCAAGCGAGAATCACCGATTTAATTGTTTGCCATTGAACTTTTTGAGTTTTCTGCAAGATACCGATACCAACCACACTACCTACTAAAGCATGGGAGGTAGATACTGGTAAACCAATTCGAGAAGCTAACAAAATTGTAGTAGCTGTAGCAAGTTCGGCACAAAAACCACTGCTAGGAACAAGAGTGATGATATCTTCTCCAATAGTAGTAATAACATTTTTCCCTTGGACAGCCAAACCAGCCACAATTCCTAAACCACCAAGAATTAAAATCCAAGCAGGAATATTAATCCCATTAATGGGAACAGAATTATAGTTAAAAACATATACAATTGCTGCTAAAGGCGCGATCGCATTACCAACATCATTAGAACCGTGGGCAAAAGCGACAAAACAGGCACTAAATACCTGAAATTTTGCCATAATTTTTTCTATAGCTGCTCTTTTTTCTTCACTGTTTTGTTTAGCTTTTTCTAACTGCTGCCAACTAAACCAACTAATAGCAAGTGTACCTGTGCCTCCGACTAACAAAGAAAGATCGTGAAGCGGAAGCGGAAAAGATTGAAAGATATTTTCTTGCCAAATTCTCGGTAAAACGATAATACTAAAAACACCAACTAAACTGCTACTTAACCAAGGAATCCATTCTTGTAAACGGGTAAGGGAATCAAGAGTATTTAATAAATAATTTTGCAGTAAATTATAAAAAAAAGCAGCAATAATCGCACTAATTATAGGTGTAACCAACCATCCCACACAAATCAACCCGATATTGCCCCAATCTACCGCATTTTGTCCGATAGCCACCAAACTAAATCCTGCGATCGCGCCTACAACAGCATGAGAAGAAGCAACGGGTAAACCTTTGCGAGTAGCAATCTGTAACCACAAACCACAGGCTATCAATACTGAGATCATTCCCAACACAAATAGTTGAGGTTGATCGATAAAAAGCTCGGGATTAGCTATTTTGGTGGCTAAAGTAGCTGACACTTCATGACCAAAAATAACTGCACCAGTAAATTCTAAAATACCAGCAATAATTAAAGCTTGTTTGAGAGTAATTGCTTTTGAACCAACTGAAGTTCCCATCGAATTAGCAACATCATTAGCTCCCAAATTCCAAGCTACATAAAAAGCTAAAATTGCAACTAAACTAAGTTGAAAAATAATTGCTAAAGACAAAATAATTCTCGCTAATAATATTGTTTTAAATTGATTTTAAATTAGTTAAAGTTTAGTTTATACCAATTCTCAAAAGTAACTGGAGACTTAGTTGAGTTAAATTTTTGATATATCTTTATTTTAGGCTTTTTATCTATCTAGCGACTTTTGAGAAACGATATTATTCAAAATCTATCTAAAGAATGAAACTTACTAACTAATTTTCAAGCAGGTTAAATATCTAAAATTTTTTAACTTTTAACTTTTTACTTTCCATTTGAAGGTCTAGAATCTAAAGCACCTTTAGGATAAACAATTCGCTTGTGATTAAATTGTTGCCAAACCCGAATAAAAACTTCAGCAATTACTGGCAATTCCTCATATTTTAAACCACTATCTACTAATTGGTGATCTTGCCAACGAGCTTTAAAAATCTTTTTTACCATAATCAAAGCTTGTTCGGGAGTTACGTCTTTAAGCGATCGCAAAGCTGCTTCGCAACCATCAGCCAGCATCGTGATTCCTGCTTCTCGCGACTGAGGAACTGGGCCATCGTAGCGAAAATCAGACTCGTAAACTATCGTGCCTTGTCTATCTGCGATTTGTTTAGCTTGGTAATAAAAATAAGAAATGAGTAAAGTGCCTTGATGTTCAGGAATAAAATCACGAATTGCTTTAGGTAAACCATGTTTGCGCGCCATGACTAAACCCTCAGTAACGTGTTTTTTAATTATTTCAGCACTAAGCCAAGGGTCATCAATTTCATCGTGTTTATTAGACCCTCCCATCTGATTTTCAATAAATCCTAAAGGATCATGCATTTTACCGATATCATGATACAGAGTACCGGCCCTAATCAATTCCACATTACAATTTAATTCTCTAGCAGCAGCTTCAGCCAAAGAAGCGACAAACATCGTATGCTGAAACGTTCCTGGTGCTTCGGTCGCCAATCTTTTGAGGAGAGGTAAATTAGGATTAGACAATTCTGCCAAACGAATAGGAGTAACGACATCAAACAATCTTTCTAAATAAGGAGAGATTCCCAAGGCAACTACACTCCAAGCGACACCAGTTAAACCATAAAAAATCGCTCCAGGCAAAACGACAGACCAAATAGTTGTAGGAGTGGCACTAACAATCAAATTGGTAAACAGGTAAACTCCACCTTGAGTAAGACCGACAATAATTCCTAATCTTGCCAATGCCTCACGAGAGCGCAATTTTCCTGCCATCGCTGCTGAAAGTAGGCCTCCTGCTGTACTAGCTAGCAAATATTCCCAACTAATAGTTGTACTGCTAAAAGTTAATAATGCTGTTAATAAACTAATGTGATAAATAGCTAAAGCAGGGCTGTAAAAACTACTTACCACTAGACCAATAGCAGGTAAATTATTATAAGGAACATTGAGAATTACCATAATTGGCGAACTTAAACTCAGCAAGCAAAGCAAAATGTAATCTCGCTGACGCAAAGAACGGTAAACTCGCTGTTGGATTAATAAAAAAATAAAAACAGAACTTGTTACCAGAATCGCCGAAATTTTTAACCCAGTCCAGTTGGTAGTACGACGACTCAACCCAAAACCATCCAAAAGAACAAAATCAGCTTGAGTAATAGTTTCCCCGCGATCGACTATTACTTCTCCTTGTTTGATTGCTATAATTACTGGTTCAATTGCTAAGGCAGCTTTTTCTGCCATAGTTTTGGTGGCTTCACGGTCATGTTCTAGATTAGGCTGTAAAACTGAAAGCAGTAAATTATTAGCTAGATGAGCAGTTTGAGGTGGTATTTGTGGACTCAGTTGAATATTAACAGCTTCTTCAAGCAAATTGGAAGGCATCCCAGGAGAAATTCCTTGTGTCAGAATCCTTTCTGCTGCTTGCATAATGCTGGTTTTAGTAGTTGCCCAAACCGAATTATTTAAATTAATAACAGCGTTTATTTCCTGTTTGTTAAATTGATTAATTTGTTTTGCCTCAAGTTTTTTCCAAGCTTGAGCATAACGATAACGAGCTAAAGTAATTTTGGCAGCTAAAGTTTCAAATTCTTCTTGCGAGTGATTATGAGCATACGATTGTAACTCAGTTACTACTTTAGTTAGTTGAGGCTTAACCTCTAATGTTTGTTCTAATGGTTGTTTACTCTCAATAGATTTTAAAATTGTATCTAACTCTGCTTCTGAAATTGAACGAAGATATTGTTGACTTTCTGCTGTAATTATTTTTGGATCTAAAAAAGGAAAAGGAGATGATAATTGTCTAATTTGTTCAATATATTCAAGATATTTAGCTAAATTTAATTTAATTTGTTCGGTAACAACTTGATTATTCCTCAGTATAGGTACAATGCCAGTTTGAACCTCTTTTCGTTTTTCTGCTGTAGTTTTCAGGTCTTCAAATTGTCCATCATGAGGAGCTTCAATTTTTACAGGAGCAATTGTACCTACAGCTAACTGGGGCTGATTATAAAAACGATAACCAACTACACTAGTAAGAGAAATTAAAGCTATTACTAAAATAACTAAGGCATTTCTTTGACGATTACGTCGACGGATAGTTCGTTGTTGAGGCGAGACTACCGTAAATTGTTTTTTGCTTGCTTTCGATCTCCACAAAAAATTCAAATTCCATCGGTTTGGATGTTTCTGTCGCCAAGCTTTAAGTTGTTCAGTTAATAAAGACAAGCTTTTCATAATAGGTGGAGATTTAAAACATTGGCACTGCTTGAATTAAATTTGTTCTTAAAAAATCTAGAAGTAGTATTGTAACCAAAAGTGGAAGCAAAAAAATTTATGGTTTTAATCAATTTAAATTACTTTGAGTAGGAGGAATGGCGAGGATATCTTGCCATGTCGCATCAGACTGTTGAGAAATTATTTTTAGAGAAGAACGTGGTTGTATTACTCCAGCAGCAGCAAAAATTGATTGAGAAATTGTCTCAAGATTGGGCTGATACATTCCTGACCAAATAGCAAGTAAGCGTTGAGATTCTTGTTTGAGCCGTTGCAAAAATACATTATTTTGACTTGCCAAACGCCAATTAAGAGGAATACCAGTCATACCATTATATGCTCCTGCCAAAGCTCCTGTAAGGACAACAACTGTTAAAGATTGAGATCCTGTATTCATAGCTCGACGAATACAAAGAGAAAAATTTTCTGGACTAGAGTGAAAACAATACCAAGCTAGAGCGATCGCCTTTTGCATCGGATGACTTTGATCTTCTTGGTCTAACTCCTCTACCACTTCTTGTAAGCTTTTCCCCTCAGATACCAGGGATAAAACTTGATTTAACTGTTTTACCAAAGAAGCTTTTGAATCTCCTACATCTAATATAGTTGAGTCTAAACTTTCAGTAAAATTTAATTTTTCTCTTAAGATTAAAGCGATCGCTTCGCTCCAAAAGTAGATAGCTTCTTCGACTTCTAAATAATTGTGATACAACATCGGCAACTGTTGCCATTGCTCTTTAAAAAAAGATAGATTGTCATGGTATAAAAGTACTAGCGGTAAAATTGAACAAATTACTTCTTCGCTACAACAACTTAATTTTTTTAGTTCTAATGTCAAAGATGTTTCTTGGCAATCAAGTTCGATTCTTTCGCAATTGCAGAGAATTTGAGCTATTTTTTCTCCAGCTAGCATTCCTTGAGAAGGTTGACAATTAACTATTTTTTGCCAATCTGATGCTTGAAAATTGCTAGTTAAAGCTTTTCCAATCGCACTACCTAACCACACACCTTGAAATCTATTTAATAATGAATAGCGGTTCATTAGCTCAATTGTTTTCTAGCTTACTTCTTGTGGTCATAGTATGATAAAACAATTTTAAAAAACTCAGAAAATACACTTAAAGACTTAATCAAATGACAACTCAGTAGTAGATTGTTTCGATTCTGGCGAAGTTAGCTCTTAAAAATACTTGCCATTTTTTCAGCTTGTTTGGCTCAAACATTAGCTTTGATTGGAAAAAAGCATCATGACTGAGCCAAGCAGTTTGATACCATAATTTCATAATAATTAAAAAAATTAAAAGCCATGATAGTAACTACAACTGATGTTGTTCAAGGTTATAGCGTTGAAGCTTATTTAGGTATTGTTACTGCTGAAGTCGTTTATGGAACCAATGCCTTAAGAGACTTTTTTGCTGGAATCCGAGATATTATCGGGGGTCGTACTGGTAGCTACGAAAAAGTTTTTGAAAAAGGACAGCAAAATGCCATTCAAGAACTCAAACAACGCGCTCAAGCTTTAGGAGCTAATGCCATTATTGGAATTGAAATTGATACAGGTACGATTAATGTCGATAATCAAGGTGCATTACTACTGATTACTGCAAGCGGTACAGCAGTTAGACTAAGAAGTTGAGCAAAAACCCCAAATTATTAATTAAAAGTTGAGTTTTTTGAACTAAGTCAGCCTTTATTCAACTAAGATTATTATGTCCCATCTAGAAGAACAATTAGTTTCTCCGCCTCGTTACCCAGTACTCAATGTATCAGTTCATCTTCTTGATGAATATACAGGATGGCTAGTCAATCGACTCAATCATAATTTAGGCACTCATGTAGTAACGCTGAATGCCGAAATGGCAATGTTGGCAGAAAAAGAACCAGAGCTAGCCAAAATAATTCAAAATGCTGAATTTGTCATCCCTGATGGTTCTGGAATTATTTTTTATTTGCGTTTAAGAGGTCACAAACTACAACGTTGTCCAGGAATAGAATTAGCGGAATCTTTTTTGATTAGTCTAAACAACCAAGCTCAATCTTATTGTGTTGCATTTTATGGTGGTAAACCAGGCATAGCAACCACAGCAGCTAAAGTATGGCAGCAAAAAATTCCTAATCTTCAAATTATTGCCCAGCATGGTTATCTTAATCCCGAAGAACAAGTTCAATGGCAACAAACTCTTCAAGAAAAACAACCTCAAATTATTCTAGTTGGTTTAGGAGTTCCTCGACAAGAATTTTGGATTGAAGAAAATCGTCATCTTTGCCCTAATTCTATCTGGATTGGTGTAGGTGGGAGTTTTGATATTTGGTCAGGTCACAAATCCCGCGCACCTGCTTGGTTAAGTAATAATCATCTTGAATGGTCTTATCGTCTATATCAAGAACCTTGGCGATGGAAAAGAATGTTGGCTTTACCTCAGTTCTTTTGGCGTTCTTTAAAATAATTTTTTTGCCGTTGATTTGCGAAAAGTATCTACGCTTATTGGCGTTTTTTACCAAGCTATGAGTCAGCAACAAATACGTATTTTTGATCTTAATCAACAAGATTGCCTTGACTTTGCTAATCCGTTTTTTTCTCACTTTTATCAAACAGGATTACAAGGCTTAGGATTATTGCATATTAGTCATCCAGCTTGTGACAGTCCCGAAATGTCTTTGTTACAACATGCGATTGTGATTCACCTAAAGCCAAAAGTGAAATTTGAGAGAAGACTAGCAGAACTTCATCAAATTGAAAACCCAAATATCGGTGATATTGCGATTATTCCTGCTGAAGTTAGTCACTGGCATGGTACTAACCAGGAAGTAGAAGGTATTGTGTTAGTACTTGAACCACCTACTTTAATTCAATACGCTCAGGAATTAATTGATTCAGAGCAAGTTGAATTAATTCCAACTTTTGCCCAACCCGATCCTTTTATTTACGGTGTAGGATTAGCACTTAAACAAGAATTAGATTCTGGCAACGTAGGTGGATTAGTTTATCTAGAATTCCTCTTTAATGCTTTTGTGATGCATTTGCTCCGCCACTATGCTACTAAGCAGCACAAAACTCCAAATTATCAAGGGGGATTTACTAAGCAACAGATCAAACAGATTATTGATTACATTCAAATACATTTAGCTCAAAATATTAGCTTGGATGATTTAGCCCGACTAGTCAACTTGAGTACATACCACTTCTGTCGTCTCTTCAAGCAATCAATGGGACTGACACCCCATCAATATATAATTCATCAGCGAGTCGAACAAGCAAAACAGTTACTTTTAAATAGTAATCTCACCATTGTTGAGGTTGCCAATTTGGTTGGATTTGCCAATCAAAGTCATTTAAACTATCATTTTAAGCGTATCGTGGGAGCTACACCTCGCAAAATTAAATATTTAATCTAGCAATAGTAGATAAGTTGTGAAAAAAAATTTTACGAATCTAGAAGTAATTCAGGAATCGTCCCTATAAATTTTTCCAACAGATTATCTGTCTAAGATCATACTGAGAGTTGTGATGATTTTTTATAATTAGTAAAGAACAAATTAAATCAAAACGACCTCAAATTATTGTTGAAAATGCACTCTGATCAAAATCAAAATTTAGATAATTTATTAAATGAATTAAAATCTAAATATAATGCTTCTGATAGGTCAACATCCTCACAAAGTTCTAGTAGCGAAATGGATAATTTGCTTGATGGGGTTAAATCAGAACTAAAGACAAATCAAATGTCAATCAAAGCTAAAATTAATCAAGTAACTCAAAATAAGTCTCAAGTTGATGAGTCTCTTGATTCAATTAAAGAACAATATAAACAGAAGCATAAATCTCAGGATTCAGCCACAATAAAAACTACTCATGTTGGTAAGAATCAAACTCAAGTTAATGAATCCTTCGAGTCAATCAAAGTACAGTATCAAAAGAAACAAAAAAATCAGCAAGCTCAAGACGAATTAATCTACAACAGAAATCAACAAGAAATTATTATTCAAGAACAACAAAAACAGTTGCAGAACAAAAAATTAGTTCAACAAGCAGAACAATGGTTAGCTAACCTCGATCCTTTTTCAGACGAAGGTATGTGGTTTAATGAGCTTGCTGAATCATATCCTTCAAGATTAGAAGCAGCTATAAATTATTTATCGACTTTCAACAAATCTAGTGTTTAGATATATTTTTGGGCAATATCACCTATTCCTTTAGCATTAAAAGCCTCTCCAATAGCTGCCATTTTCCATTCGTCATTATGTCTATACACTTCTCCCAGAATTAAGGCATTTTTATTCTGATACTGTTTTCCAGAAAGTTGATAGCGGGCAATTTCTTGATTATTGTTCAAATCGACTAATCTGACAAAAGCATTTTCTACTTGAGAAAGTTCTTGCTGTCGTTTTTGAGCTTCATAAATGTTGACCAAAAAAAGCAATTTACTAAGCCTCTCTGGAACTGTAGGCAAATCTACAATAATTTGCTCATCATCTCCTTGTCCATCTCCAGTTAAGTTATCTCCCAAATGGGTGATAGCTCCTGAAGAATGTCTCAAGTTAGCAAAATAAATAATGTCAGATTTATTAGTTAACTTTTGATTTTGATCTAAACAAATTACAAAAGAATCTAAGTCAAAATTAGGAGAAGAACTAAACCAACCACCAGATTTTTTGGCTACATCCCAACCTAAACCACACATAAGTCGAGTAAGATTAGGAGCTTCTTTCTTGAGCGAAATGCGCTGTCCTTTCTGTAAATTAATAGTCATTTTTTAACTATGGTAGCGATTTAATAAAGCCTGTAATCCACCTTGATAGCCCGCGCCAACTGCACTCATTCGCCACGTACCATCTTTGCGATAAAGCTCTGCCATAATTAATGCAGTTTCAATAGAATAATCTTCAGCTAAGTCATAGCGCAGAACTTCTTGTTTAGTTTTAACATCTACAAGTCTTACAAAGGCATTATGTACTTGTCCAAAGTTTTGTCTGCGTTGATCTGCTTCATAAATTGTAACTGTAAATACTAATTTTTCAACTTCTGTTGGTATTTTAGTAAGATTAACCAGGATAACCTCATCATCACCTTCTCCTGCTCCTGTTCTGTTATCTCCCATATACTCTACGGAAGGAGGTTGCTCTGGGCTTTTAGGATTGTTATAAAAAATAAAATGATTTTCGCTCAGAATCTTTTCATTACTTCCCAACAGAAAAACAGAAGTATCTAAATCAAACTCTACACCCGAGTCTGTTCGATTTATATCCCATCCTAAGCCTACTAAGACTGCTTCCAGTCCAGGTGCTACTTTTTCTAAAGAAACTCGCTGTCCTTTTTGTAAAGAAATAGCCATTTTGTTATGCCTATAAATTTAGAATCACTAGTGTAAATATCTATCAAGCTTGGAGTATGTTCCACCTCTACCATAAGTACTGAATCATAATTTTTCAATAATGCGATCGCTCTATTTTTCATCATTACAACAATTATTAAGATTAAAATAGAAGCTTAGTCTAAATGAATTTATTTTTTTACCGATCTAAAAGACTCTACAAATAGCAAGAACTTATTAAAAATCGCAAAATCTTGCAAGATTTTTTTCTGTCTGTTCGGGTAATATAAGCAGGCAAAGATTCATTAAATTACGGTTGACAAAACATCTATCTAAAGGTGAATAGGAAATTTAAGCTCTTTGAGTTATTTTGAGTTAGCAAATAAACATTAAGTTTTATAAACTGTAAATATTATTAATAGTAAAAAATAACTAATGAATGACAGACCTTTGGTTAGGGGTAGGTTATTTGCTCTAATTGTCACAGTAACTTTGTTGACTGCTGCTTGTGGCAAACAAGAACCTCCTCAAGCAACTCAGCCCCCAGCAGTACCAGTTAAGCTGCAAAATCTAGAACGTGCTGCCATTAGAGAAAGTTCTGAGTTGGTGGGTAGTTTAACAGCTAAACAAAGAGTAATTTTAGCTTCCCAAGTCGACGGCAGAATAGTTTCTATTTCCGCTACAGAAGGAGAAACAGTTCGCAAGGGACAGCCTTTAATTCAACTGCAATTAACAGAAGCACAAGAAGAAGTTAATGCAGCAGTATCTAATATTAATATTCAAAAAGCTAATCTCGATAATGCTACAGCGCAGTTGCGAACTGCCCAAGCACAAGAGGCAGCAGCAGCAGCAGATGTAGCCCAAAAACAGGCAGATTTACGTCAGCAAGAGGCGGAAGTAGAGTTGGCTAAGGAAAATTTAAAGAGAGCCGAATTTTTGGTTACTGAGGGAGCAGAATCCAAACAACTTCTAGATGAACGTAGGCGAGATCTGAAAACGGCTCAAGCTCAACAAGATGCGTTGAAACAGGCTCTCAATGCCTCGCAAAAAAATTTGATCGCTGCCCAACAGGGAATCAACGCTGCTGAAGCAGCAATTAATCGAGAAAAAGCTGCTCAAAATCAGGCTGAAGCTCAATTAGGAGTAGCTCAGGAAAACTTGTCTTATAATCGTTTGGTTGCTCCGATTGATGGTGTAGTGGGTAATATTATTCCGAAAGTCGGAGATTATATTGAGGCTGGACAAGAGTTAACTAATATTACTCAAAATCAAACTCTGGAGTTGAATTTGAATGTTCCGATTGAACAGGCATCGCAATTAAAATTGGGATTACCAATCGAAATTCTAGACCGCTCTGGTCAAGCTTCTGTCAGAGGTAAGATTAGTTTTATTGCTCCTCAAGTTAATCGTACTCAACAATCTATTTTAGCTAAGGCAACTTTTCCTAACAATAGCAGTTTAGTTGATGAGCAATTTGTTAAAGCTAGAGTAATTTGGTCGCAACAACCAGGTGTCTTAGTCCCCACTGAGTCAGTCTCCCGAATTGCTGGACAAGATTTTGTGTTTGTTGCCCAAGAACAAACAGCAGAAGATGGCAAAACTACTTTAGTAGCTAAACAAAAACCAGTGACTTTGGGTGAGATTCAAGGTCAAGCTTATCAAGTCATTTCTGGCATAGAAGCAGGAGAAAAATTAATTGTGTCAGGGATTTTAAATTTATCTGATGGAACTCCGATTAATCCAGATTCTTTGACTAGCAGTAAAGAAGAATAACAGTTACCAGTTATTAGGAAGTAATACGTGATAGGTAGCAAGATTTTAAACTTTCTGTTTATCGCTTTGTTTGGCTTTTGCCTTTTAACTTTAAAATTTAACTTTAAAAATTATGTTACTTAGTATTGCTGATGTTTTTATTAAGCGACCTGTTTTAACAACAGTTTGTTCGATAATTATTGTGCTGGTAGGAGCGATCGCAATTCCGCTGTTGCCGATTTCTCAATTACCGCAAATTGCTCCGATTCAGATTGAGGTTTCTGCTACCAATCTTGGGGCGGATGCTCAAACTACGGAAAATACAGTTACTACTGTTATTGAGCGGGAAATTAATGGTGTAGAGGGGATGCAGTACATTTCCTCTAGTACTAATGATAGTGGTATTAGTACGATTAATGTTACTTTCCCTGTTTCTAGCGATCGCAATATTGCTCAAGTTAATGTCCAAAATCGAGTTGCCTTAGCCGAACCTCGTTTACCTAGCGTGATTCAACAAACTGGGGTGAGTGTGGTTCAATCCTCTCCAGATTTACTAATTGCGATCGCTTTTTACTCGGAAAATGGGCAATACGATGACTTGTTTTTGAGTAATTATTTAGATACTTATGTTGCGGATCAAGTTCAACGGGTTGAAGGGGTAGGTAGAGCCAGAATTTTTGGCGAACGTCGTTATGCAATGCGTCTCTGGCTCGATCCTGCTGCTTTAGCAGCAAGAAATTTAACTGCTCAAGATGTGATAACTGCTCTGGAAGAACAAAATATTCAGTTGGGGGCGGGAAAAATTGGTCAACAACCAGCATCGGAAGAACAAAGGTATGAATTTACTCTACGGGCTGAAGGAAGATTTGAAACTGCCAGCGAATTTGAGCAAATGGTAATTAAAGTTGGTGAAGAAGGTGGTTTAGTTCGACTCAAAGATATCGGCAGAGCGGAATTAGGTGCAGAAAATTATGATACTGCTGCTAAATATAATGGTTATCCTGCGATTGGGTTGGGTATTTTTCAGCTTCCTGGTAGTAATGCGCTCGATGTTGCTAAAGCAGTTAAAGCAAAAGTAGCGGAATTGGCGGAAGATTTTCCGCCAGGCATGAATTATGATGTTGCTCTTGATACTACTGAATTTGTGGAAGTTTCCCTAGAAGAAGTAATTTGGACTCTAGTGATAGCTATATCTTTAGTTGTCTTGATTATTTTCATCTTTTTACAAGATTGGCGGACAACTATTATTCCTGCGATCGCAATTCCTGTTGGTTTGGTAGGAGCTTTTGCTTTTCTATTAGCGTTTGATTTCCAGATTAATACCTTAACAATGTTTGCGATGGTGTTGGCTACAGGGATAGTAGTTGATGATGCTATTGTTGTCGTAGAAGCGATCGCCAAAAAAGTTGAACAGGGGATCAAACCAGTTCAAGCTGCGATTGACACCATGAATGAATTAAGCGGAGCAGTCATTGCCACTTCTCTGGTGTTAATAGCAGTATTCCTGCCTGTAGCATTCTTTCCTGGTTCTACAGGGGTTATTTTTCAACAATTTGCTTTGACTATCATTTTTGCGATCGCGCTTTCTACTTTTAACGCTTTGACTTTTACTCCCACGATGTCAGGTGTATTATTAAGTCCTCAAGATCAACGTAGAGGAGCATTAGGTTGGTTTTTTAATAAGTTTAATCAGGGTTTTGGTTGGACTGAAACAAATTACGCCAAAACCATTACTTTTTTAACGAGAAAATCGATTAGATACATTGTCATGGCTGTTTTTGCTGCCATGTTTATCTTTACGATCTTTCTTTACAATTTAATTCCGACAGGATTTATTCCCGAAGAAGACCAAGGTTACTTTTTTACCATTGTTCAAGCTCCTGATGGTGTTTCTCTTAATTACACCAAAGAGATTATGGAACAAGTAAGCCAAGAAATGGAAAAAATAGAAGAAGTCGAACATTACTTTAGCCTTTCTGGTTTTAGTTTTGGTGGCAATGGTAGTAATCGCGGTTTTGTCTTTACCAAACTCAAACCTTGGTCAGAAAGAAAAGGCGAATCTAAATCAGTTTATTCTATTCTAGGTCGGGTTAATGGCGCATTCCAAAATATTACAGGCGCAAGAGCTTTTGCTGTCAACGCTCCACCAGTGAGGGGATTGAGTAGCTTTGGTGGTTTTGAAATGCAAATTCAGGATCGTCGTGGTTTACCCATATCGGTATTAGTTGAAAATGCTAACAAAATAATTGCAGCAGCTAACCAAAGACCAGAAATAGGCGCAGCTTTTACTCAATTTGCAGCTAATACTCCCCAAATTGAAGTTGAGCTCAATCGCGATCGCGCTAAAGCTCTTAATGTTAATATTGACGATATTTTTTCTACGCTACAAACCTATTTAGGTTCTAGTTATGTCAATGATTTTGTTCTTGGACAAAGACAATATCGAGTTTACGTTCAAGCACAATCAGATGCTCGCTCCAATCCCAATGATATTGGTCAATTATACGTTCGTTCTCAAGACGATCAAATGATTTCTCTCAATAACCTAGTCACACTGAAAGAATTTACCGGCCCACAAATTATTAACCACTATAATCTCTTTCGCTCCATTAATATTCAAGGTTCTCCTGCACCTGGATATGGTACAGGACAAGCCATCCAAGCAATGCAACAAGTTGCGATCCAAACCTTATCCCCTGGATTGGGTTATGAATGGACAGGAACAGCTTTAGAAGAGGTTAATTCAGGCGGTCAAGTTACCTTAGTGTTTGCCTTAGGCTTAATCATGGCGTTTCTAGTCTTAGCTGCCCAATATGAAAGCTATGTGGATCCATTTATTATTATGTTGACCGTACCCCTAGCTATTTTTGGTGCGATCTCAGCTATTTGGTTCCGGGCTAATTTACTCCAAGCGGGTAGTATTTGGCCGATCATTAATAACAATATTTACTGTCAAGTTGGATTAGTAATGTTAATTGGTTTAGCTAGTAAAAATGCCATTTTAATTGTTGAATATGCTAACCAATTAAGAGAGCAAGGACTAAGTTTAGTTAAAGCAGCAATTAAAGCTGGAAGAGAACGTTTTCGTCCGATTTTAATGACAGCAATCTCTAGTTTGGTTGGTTTTTTCCCTTTAGTAATTGCTACTGGCGCAGGTGCTTCTAGTCGTTGGTCTTTAGGTACTGCAATCTTTGGAGGATTACTTTTTGCAACAGTTTTGAGTTTGTTTTTAGTTCCTTCTATTTATATTGTGATTAAAAGTTTAGAAATGCGAATCTCTAAACTAATGTCTTGAAAATATTCGCATTTCTATTTTTCAATTGCCTGTAGGGAGAATTTATAAATTCTCCCTACAAATTTTTTATGTAAATATTATTCAATCAAAGAACCACCACAACTAGAGCCATTTCCAGCCGTACATCCATAACAATAATTAGCTGTTTTGATTTGCTTAATTACATCTAAATTTTTTGCTGCTAATAATTTAGATACAGTTAATTTTTCTCCTTTGACATCAGTTGCAGCTAAATTCTCCATTTGATTAAAATCGCAGTCATAGACGTTACCTAAATAATCAACTGAAAGTTGATTATTACACATTAAATTAGGCAAGGTAACTGAATTAAAATTGTTTTCTAAAAACTTGAGATAAGCATCTTTTAAATTTTGTCTTTGTAAATATTGTTTAGTTCTTCCTACTGAAAGATTAGTAATAGTAAATAAATTATTAAACTTAATCTTATAATGTTCTAATAAATAAGATTTGTAATCTTTTTCTAAAGTATTTTGATTGGGAGTTAAAGAAAATTTTTCCTGAGTGGGTAAAGCTGGATTATAAACTAAGTCCAGAATTAATTTGGGTTTTTTTCCATAACCTAATTGATTAAGTTTTTGAATCGCTTCAATAGATTTATGATAAACTCCTGCACCTCTTTGTTTATCAACATTGTTTTCTAAGTAACAGGGTAAAGATGCTACTACTCTTAATTGATTTTGGCAAAAATATTCGGGTAAATCTTCATATCCAGCTTCAAAGAAAATAGTTAAATTAGAACGAACAATAACTTCTTTCCCTACTTTTTTAGCAGCTTCGACAATTGGTTTAAAACCATAGTTCATTTCTGGCGCACCACCAGTTAAATCTACAGTTTCAATTTGAGGAAAAAGATTAATTATTTCAATTAATTGTTGACAAATTTCTGGAGTTAATTCTTCACTACGTTTTGGACTTGCTTCCACATGACAATGAGTACAAGCAAGATTACATTTTTTCCCTAAATTAATTTGTAATACTGTAATTTTTTGCTTTTGTAGCGGAGACTCAATTTTTTGAGCAAAGGGAGTTACTTTTAAATTATTAGTTGTTTGCATTATGATTTTTTCTAAGTTATGTATTGAGCAAAGCGACAATAGATTTAATTAATGCGATCACGAGAGCGAACCTCTCTCGGCGCAGCCGAGGTGCATAGCGATCGCTTTTTCTTGTAAAGCAGCAAAATAATCAGAGAATGCTTTTCCCATCAGTACTTTGAAAAGTTAAATAGCTTAAATTCTTATCATCGCCGTTATATTATTACTATACTCAGTATAAAAATAATTTTTGATGTTAAACTTATCACTTGACCCTGCCGTTTATCCTCTATTAATCTTTCACTGCTTTATCGGTGCAATAGCAGCGTTGTTAGCCAAGCAAAAAGGCTACAATTTTTTGCTTTGGCTAATTTTAGGATTGATTGGTGGAACTTTTGCTTTTATGGGCATAATTGTGATGAAAGACAAGACAAAAGACCCTGATGCTGCTAAATAGGTTTGTTTTTGTTCAATTTCAAGCAAAAGCGATCGCGTAATTTAAGGCGATCGCAAGATCAAACAATTTTTAACTAAATTATATTCAGTTGTTCTGACTAAATAAAAACAAAAGAGTCGCTATCTAAAGTAAGATCGAAAACATCTTCAACAATAGCAACTGCTTCGTCTGCTGAACCTTGCCAGAAAATAGCTGTTCCTTTGGGTAAACCTTCTGGAGAAGCACCAAGATAATAATTATCGGCACTACCATGAAGTTGAATAACATCACCGCTAGCAAAGTTGGTAACGAGAACGTAATCTTCCCAACCTTGAGCAGCATAATAAGGCTCGAAAACATCACCTAGTACAAAGACATCTTTTTCTTGGCTACCACTAAGAAGATTATCGGAATTATTTGCTGTCGTGAACAAATCTTGATTAGAATCGCTTACTAAAGAAGTTTGATCGGGATTTCCAGTCAGTTCGTCTGTGGCAACACTACTTGCTACGTTTAAATCAGTATATGGAAGCAAGTCAATGTAATTAATATTGAAACCAGAACTATGCAGATTGATTTTTAGTTCATGGGTACCAGCAGTGAGATTTAGACTTTTTGCGATCGCATCAGACCAAGATTGCCAACCACCTGTACCATCAACACTTAATGTGGTAGTTTTTCCATCAATCGAAATTTCGAGATTATGAGTAGCATCTACCTCCGAAGCAACACGTAAAACGGGCTGATACAAACCAGTTTCAGGAATATTGACGTTGTAGGTTAGCCATTCTCCCGAATCAATCCAGCCAACACTATATCCACCACCAATATCTCCAGAAGTACCAAGATCGACATCATCATTGCGATAAACTCCACCTGTATTACCAGCAGTAGTATCGTAATAGTTGGTGTAATCTTCCGCTTCAATCCGAATTCCTGCTACAGGAACTAAATCAATGTAGTTGACATTAAAACCAGAACTCCCCAGATCTAGTTTCAGTTCGTGATTACCAGCCGTTAGATTTAGGTTTCCACCTGCTACATCAGACCAAGATTCCCAGCCACCCGTACCATTAAAATTTAACGTGCTAGTTTGTCCATCAATCGAAATTTCGAGATTATGAGTAGCATCTACCTCCGAAGCAACACGTAAAACGGGCTGATACAAACCAGTTTCAGGAATATTGACGTTGTAGGTTAGCCATTCTCCCGAATCAATCCAGCCAACACTATATCCACCACCAATATCTCCAGAAGTACCAAGATCGACATCATCATTGCGATAAACTCCACCTGTATTACCAGCAGTAGTATCGTAATAGTTGGTGTAATCTTCGGCTTCGATCCGAAGTCCTGCTAAAAGATTGCCAAAATTAAGGTTTTCAATGATTTCGCCAGTACCGAGAGAGACTTGATGAGCTAGATAATTTTTAGGGCTAAGAACGGGACTAAAACTGATAGCTAAGTCATTACTCAAATAGTTCTCGTTGTATGCTACTTGAGTTGCTTTTGTACCATCAGCGTTTTCTAAACCAATAGTGGCACTGTTAAGAGTTGCATTGAGGTTGTCATACTGATAAACAATAGTTCCATCCGAGTTCAGAATGGTTTGAAATGTCAAAGACCCTTCAACTTCGTAACGAGGAACATCCTGATATTGAACAATAAATTGTTCTTCTGTGGGATTGTAATAATAGTAAATTGAGCCTCCAACATTGGGATTTAAATCATCCCAAAATGGTGCGATCAAATTATTAGCATCGGAAGAAGATGGAAGCCAAGAGTTGTAGTAATTGGTTGCATCCTTGCCAAAGGTAAGGTATCCATTAGAGGAAATCTTGACACTATTGTATTCTTCTCCATAGAAAGAAAAGTTAAACGGTAAGGCAACTTCTGCGTAATTTTCATCGCCCAAATTCAATTTTGTTCCAGTAGTAGAGATATCAACCCAGTTAAAAGGAATACCTTCTGGTTGAGTACTATCAGACCACTTGTATTCAATTGCAAAAGGATAAGTTTGTTTCCATCCAGGCTGAAGTATTTCAGCAACTGTATAATTGCCAAAGTTTAAATTGCTGAAGGAATAAAAACCGTTAGCATCAGTGACAGTAGAAAGTTCTCCTTGATCGAGTTGATTATTCTTATTTTGATCTAGGTAAATTGTCAAACCTTCTAAACCAGGTTCACCCGTATCTTGCTGACCATTTTTGTTAAGGTCATGCCATTTAATTCCTTGAATTTCTCCAGGAACAAGAGGAGGATTGAAATTTAGATAAATTTCGGAATCGTTGCCGTCGTAGCTTGACCAAATTACTTTGTTGTCTAAGATTTGTGGACTAGATTCGTAGGTATCATTATTGGTCAGTTGAATGGTTTGAGTCCCATCATAGAGATAGATTTCTGGATCACTATAGTTCTGATAACTCTGCCAAACTATATTATTACCTGAAATTTGTGGACTAGATTCGTAGGTATCATTATTGGTTAGTTGAATGGTTTGAGAACCATCATAGAGATAAATTTCCGAATCGTTACCATCGCTACCTTCCCAAACTACATTATTACCTGAGATTTGTGGACTAGATTCATAGGTATCATTATTGGTTAGTTGAATTGTTTGAGAGCCATCATAGAGATAAATTTCCGAATCGTTATTATCGTAGCCCTGCCAAACTATATTATTACCTGAAATTTGCGGACTATAATCGTCTGTGCCATTGACAGTTAGTTTGGTAGTATTAGTACCATCATAGAGATAAATTTCGGAATCTTTGCCGTCGTAGCCCTGCCAAACTATTTTGTTACCTGAAATTCGGGGACTATAATCATAGGTATCATTATTAGTCAGTTGAATCGTCTGAGTCCCATCATAGAGATAAATTTCGGAATCGTTGCCGTCGTAGGCTTCCCAAATTACTTTATCACCTGAAATTTGCGGATTAAATTCATCGATATAATTATTGGTTAGTTGAATTGTTTGAGAGCCATCATAGAGATATATTTCCGAATCGTTATTATCGTAGCCCTGCCAAACTATATTATTACCTGAAATTTGCGGACTAGATTCATAGATGTCATTATCAGTGAGTTGTACTACAGTTCCATTGTCGTAGTTATAGAGATAAATTTCCGAATCGTTGCTGTCGTTACTCTCCCAAACCACTTTGTTATCTGAGATCTGCGGATTATAATCACCAGTATTATTATTAGTCAGTGGAAAAACCGCAATTTTATTCTCTTCAGTATCGGAGTTAGTTAAATCGTTACTCATCACATCCTCCTGACAGATTTAGATCGGATGTCAATGTCTGAGCTATGTCTCGATTTAAAACAATATTTAGATTAAGCAAACATTTTTTCTGTTAGTATTTGCCTTTTTGATAATTTATTCACGTTCAAGTTTCTCCTCAGCACATCAACAAAATTCGATCCAATCCGTGCTTTTGTTAAAAACTTATACCTTAAATACAAGATTATCTATCTATTTTAATTATGGATTATGAATATCTTTTTATCTTTAAAACTTTATGATACTAAACAAAATTAACTTGTCAGAGTAAAAGAAAGAGCGATCGCTTTAAAATTGCGTTATTGTTAAACTTTCTTCAGAATTTTTATTAAAATGCCGTATAAATTTTTATTTGGTTGCTTGCTTGTTTAGCTCATCGTAGAGAATGCCAAGAACTTAAATATATCGATAGTTTTTACCATCAATAACTAATGATAGATTATAAAAAATAGATAATGAGCAAAAATTAAAAATACTCTATAAAAAGGTGATTATTGACGAGTTTCTCAAATTAATATCTTATAAATTAAAAAATAAAAGTAAAAACTTCCTTTTTTTTTCTCTCTCGAATAAAAAACATAAATATACGGCAAACAAAATGAACAAAGATAATGTTTTAGGTTATGTAAAACTCTATCAACATATTTTGGATAAATATCACCTCAATCTAGCTGAAGAAGATTTTAAAAATATTTACAAACTGGTTGAGTTAGTTTTTGAGTTAGATGATCTCTACGATATTGTTGGCAAAAAATTAAATAGTCATGAGCTAAACAAAATTAAACAGGCGATGATTGATTTAATGCCTAATAATCATCCGATTGGTTTGTCGGCAATTGAAACTTTATTTCAATCCATGAAGGATGAATCATCTTTAGATTTAAGCGAGTCGTTAACTAAATATTTAACAATTACTAGCAAAAGTATTGGTGCAGGGATTTTAACAGGTTATTTAGCTAGTAAATTTGGTTTAGAAACAAAGATTTGGTTTTCAGAAATTCTAGTTAAATTTAATGACGAAATTAGTTCTATTATTAGACTGGCAAATGACTATTTAGATTTAAACATCAATAAACAAAGAAGCTTAGAAGAAATACCACAAATAAAAGCATTAAATTTTTTCAAAAGCAAAGCTCAATTTAAGAGATATTTATTTTCTCGATATGCCATTCATAAATTTAGGTATTTGGTTTACTTGATTAGATTCAAATATTTAAAATTGTCTTACTACTGGAAAGATTATTTACAGGCTATTTTATGTTCGGAATCGATCCTTGATTGGGCATTTAAAGTCTATGTAATTGATCGCAGTTCTTGCCAAACATAACTAATTAGCTTTTAGCTGAACTAGAACTCAAATCCAATTGTTTGTAGCTTTATTTTTTCTATTTCATATAAATTTTTTCCAGCTCAACTCGAAATAAGTAAATTAATTTAACTAATAACAATTTATTTAAGACTGCTAACTATGCTAATTTAAATTAATTAAAGGTTCGGTCGATTTAATAATATTCATTCCCGCATTAGCAAAACGTTGAAAAGCTGCATCAGCTTGATCGGTAAAATCTATAATTCCAGGAATAAGTACAGAAGAAGTACAATCTTCTAATAAATAAATCTTTTTAGCTAAATTATTATCTATTGTTTTAATTTCAGTTAATAGGTCGTCGATTGTCCAAGCAACACAGTGACTTTTAGCTTGTCCTGCAACAATTACTGCATCAAAATTAAGTAATTTTTTAATTAATTTTTTATTTTTATAAGCAATTGGTTGACCTTCAGCATCAGTTAAAACTTCTGGACTCAAAACAGAATAATTTTCTGTTAAAGGATTACTCCCTTTTAATTCAAAAAGAGTTTGACTATTCCTCGCAATATTATGAAAAAAAATTGCTTCTTCTACTGCCGAAACTAAAGCGTGTCCGATGCCTCCTAACATTGAATGATAAAACCAAATTGTTAAAGGATACTTTCCTTCTTCGCTCAGTTTTCTAACATAATGTAGAGCATATTTTTCTAATCTTTCGTAATCTCCATTAGTTAAACTATACGCGATCGCGGAATTAACTCTCCATCTTCCTGTTTCAACATCTTCTAAACTAATCATCGTGGCTGGTTCTGGATGATTACCTAATTGATCGAGCCAAAAAATGGGATGGAAAATTTGCATTGCTGTATGAGTATCGATCGTCGGAATAATTTCAGTAATTACATTTAAATTACGATAGATAAACTCGCACAACCGCACGTTATCTTCTACCGCACCCATTCCCGATGCACCACCAACAAATAATTCAAAGTCGGGAAGACAAAAAGTATTTTGCACATCAATTAGTAATAGGCAAACACGGGTTTTATCTTCTAAGGCTGATTGAATATCATATTGTGTTGCCCAAAGTTTGGCTTCTCTTGCCCTCTGTTGATAAGGTACTCGATAAACTGTACCTACTTCCTCGTCATTAAAGAAGTTAGGAATAGGTAGTTGTTTCATATTTTGTGTAATCATAATTAATTCTTTATATAGTTCAACTTACTTATTACCTATTTTTTAATACAATTCATATTTCAGTAAAGTACAAGGAATTGAACCATTATAAACAGCAAGACGGCGAGAACTTCTTAAACCAATTTTTTTAGATAGTTCTTTATTTCCTGTTAAAACATAAGCTGTCCAACCTTTGAATCTTTGTTTAAAAATATCTCCTAAAAGTTTATAAAGTTCTCCTAATTCTTCTGTATTACCTATTCTTTGACCGTAAGGAGGATTACAGATGATAACTCCTTCTGAAGTTGGTGCTTCAATGTCTGCTAATTCTTGTTGATAAAATTCAATTTGCTCTTCTAAGCCACAATTTTGAGCATTAATTTGTGCTTGTTCAATTACATCAGCATCGCGATCGCTTCCGAAAATGGGTTGAGGAAGTTGAGTTAATTGATTATTTTTTGCTTCAGTAATAAGTTGTTGCCAAAGAGTTGAATCGAAATCTAACCAAGATTGAAAACCAAACTTTCTTGACAATCCTGGAGCAATATTTAAAGCTTTTAAAGCTGCTTCAATAGGTAAAGTTCCCGAACCACATAAAGGGTCTAAAAAAGGTAAATTGGGTGTCCATTCTGCCATTTCTAATAAGGCAGCAGCTAAAGTTTCTTTTAAAGGTGCAAATCCCATTGCAGGGCGATAACCTCGTCGATGTAAACTCGAACCAGAACTATCTAAACTAATCGTACAAAAATTGTTATTAATATGAGCATTGACAAGTAAATCGGGCTGGTCAGTTTCAATATCAGAACGTCTACCAAATTGTTTTTGTTGTAGATCGACAATGGCATTTTTTATTTGCAGGGCTGTAAAATGTGTATGATTAAGATTAGGATTTTTGCCCGTACAATTAACAGCTAAAGTCATCTCTGGGTTAAGATATTCTGACCAATCAATATTCTGAACATTGCGATATAATTGATCAGAATTATAACTTTTGATATCGGCAATTGGAACTAACACTCTAAAGATTATGCTCGACCAAAGATTAACCCGATAAAGTAAAGTTTTATCTCCTTGAAAATGAACTCCAGTAAAATCTGGATTAATATTTTTTGCTCCTAATTTTTCTAATTCTTGAGCAGCAATTTCTTCTAAACCACGAGCAACTGTAGCAAAATAATTATTCATGTTGTTGATAGCGATCAATTATAAATTGTATTAATAATTTTTTTTACAAAAAAGTAGTAAATTTTATTATAGATAAAACTGTTGCTTGTTAAAAAACCAATTAACACACAGGCAAATTTTAGTATCAGAAAAATGTTAATTATTTTTTTAGTTTAGATTCAAAATTAAAACCATTGACAGTAAATGTTTCAGACGTAATACCCAGCCGTAAGATTATCGGTATTAAAATGATTTTTCAAGCTCTCCAGATACTTTATATGAGAATAAAGTTTACTTAAATAGCCGAAAATCAAAACTAGAGGCGAAAAATAGACAAGGAATTTTTGTCGAATCAGTTGCTCGTTCTTGTCTTTGAATTCTTTTTGGGTAACAAATAAAGTATCTTTAAAAACAGCTTTTTTATAGATATGTATGAACAAATTTCGGCTTCTCTATTTTATCGCCTTGCTCTTGTTGGTAATCTTTGTTGTTACTAAGATTTCTGTTGCCCAAATAACCGATCCTATTCCCGAACCAATTAAAAAGTCGCAACTCTCTGTCAGCCTGGAAGAAGTCGTTCAAATTCCCAATAGTGGAACCGATGGAGAAAAGGCTGCTCGTTTAAACCTACTTACCTATGCAGGAGATGGTAGCGGACGACTATTTGTTAACGATATGCGTGGCAAGTTGTATGTCATTGTTGACGGCACTGCTACTGTTTACATGAATTTGAAACAATTAATTTGTGCTGACTTTACCTATGAAAGCGGTCAACAGGGCTTTGCTTATTTTACTTTTCATCCAGAATTTGCTCAAAATGGGATTTTTTATACTGTAACTAGCGAAATCAAAGATAGCGGTACTCCTGACTTCCCTGTTACCAAACCAATTATTGATAGTGACAAGAACATTATCGAAAGTTCTCACCACGATGTAATTCGGGAATGGAAGGCAACAAACCCTTCTAGCAATATTTTTGCAGGAACATCCCGCGAGATTTTGCGGATTGAAGAGCCTTATCCAGATCATAACGTGGGACAATTGGGCTTTAATCCCAATGCTAAACCAGGAGATGATGATTACGGCTTGCTATATATTGCCGTAGCTGATGGCGGTAGTGATGGCTTCCCCGTTAGCGATACCGATCCTTTAGATAATGGACAATATCTGGGAACACCACTGGGCAAAGTTCTCAGAATCGATCCTTTGGGCAATAATAGTGCCAATGGTCAATATGGTATTCCTAACGACAATCCTTTCGTTGCGGATAACGATCCTAAAACTTTGGGTGAAATTTGGGCTTATGGACTGCGTAATCCCCATCGTTTTAGCTGGGATACTGGTGGGGAAGGCAAAATGTTAATTGCCGATACGGGTCAGGCTTTTATTGAAGAAGTTAATTTGGGCATCAAAGGGGCTAATTACGGATGGGGCAACCGAGAAGGTACTTGGGTTATTAAGGAAAATAATGAAAATGTTTTGTTCCCATTACCTCAAGATGATGCCAGATATGATTATACTTATCCCGTTGCCCAATACGATCATTACATCCCCCCAGAAATAGAAGGTTACTACGGAATTGCAATTACAGGTGGTTATGTTTATCGAGGCAAAGCAATTCCCGAATTAGTAGGTCAATACATTTTTGCTGATTTTGGCAGTGATGCCAGGTTTTTTCATGTACCTGTAGATGAACTTGTCGATGGCAAACAGGCAACTATTAAAGAACTCAGGCTTTTTGATGGCGATCGCGAAGTTGATTTTTTTCTTGATATTCTTGGTAAGGGGCGCTCAGATGTAGGATTCGGAGTAGATGAAGAGGGAGAAATTTATGTAACATCTAAACAAGATGGTAAAGTCAGAAAACTTGTCTCCTCACCAGAATCATCCATCCCAGCCAAAATTACGGTCACAAAAACTAATTACCAAGGCTGGCAAGATTCTTACATTTTAAGTAATGGTCAAGTGGAAGCGGTCGTAGTCCCAAAAGTTGGACGGGTAATGCAGTTTCGCTTTAAAGACGGAGAAGGTACATTCTGGGAAAATGACCAGCTATTTGGTCAAGTACCTAATCCCAAATCTCTGGAATGGAACAACTTTGGTGGTGATAAAACCTGGCCTGCACCCCAATCTGAATGGAAACAAATCACAGGACGAAGTTGGCCTCCACCTGCCACGTTTGATTCTATACCAGTTACAGCAAGAATTAATCCCAGTGAGGTGACGCTGATTTCTCCCGTTGACCCTTTCTATGGCATTCGAGTCTACCGCCAAATTACACTCGAACCGCACCAACCCGTAATGAGAATTACCACGACTTACGAAAAAGTCAAAGGTAAGCCACAAAATGTTTCTGTCTGGATAGTTACACAGTTGCGCGATCCCCTTGCCGTCTACGCAGCACTACCCCAGCCGTCCCTTTTTCCTGAAGGGTATAATAAGCAATCTGAAAATTTACCAGCTAACTTAAAGATCAACAACGGCTTATTGTCCTTGACACGAGATCGAAATCAATCCCACAAGATAGGTAGCGATGCGAGTAGATTATTATGGATGGGAGAAAAAGTTGCAGTACGGATCGACTCACCAAGAGTACTTGGGTTAACTTATCCCGACAATAACAGTAGTGCTGAAATTTATACTAACGAAGATCCAAAAGCTTACGTAGAATTGGAATTTCTCAGTCCGCTAAAAACACTCAAGGTTGGGGAAAAAATGGATTTAACTACCACATACACTTTAATTCCCCGCATACGTGATAATGCCGAACAAGAAGCCAGGAAAATTCTGGGACGATAATTAGGGTTTGCTGAATAAGTAGGGGAAAAAAATTGACAAGAATCAGCTTGGTCAAAAGATAAGTTTTTATTTGACTAAATATAATTTAATATCAGCTTTAATAATATATTGTTCGGAAAATAATTTATCTCACTAATGGCGATCATAATGATGCTAATGGTGATATTTTTGTGGGTACTTTCAGGACGGTATTTAGCTTTTAGTCATTATTGAAATCATCATCGAACTTTGGTTGGGTTTCGCGCTTCGCTTTACCCTACCTACGCATTCTCAAGTGTTTCAGTACTTTTGTCGGTCAACCAGAAGTAGCACAATACTTCAGTAGGTCTGTTTAAGAGTTTTCCGTTTTCTTTACATTTTATTTACATTATTTAAAGATGTTTTATATTAATAAATAATCATTCGTATTATGTAAATTTGCATTGAACATAAAATTTGATTGATTACTTCCCATAAAACTTTTGTGTTTTTCTTTGCGTCTTTGCACGGATTTACAAAACTTTCTCGCCCAATTTTTAAGGAACTGATTAAACAAATTCTTTGCCCAGCCTTTGCAAATGACCAGACTACGAGTCATTGTTAACCAGGAGAGCGACAAACTTGATTTTATTCAAAAGGTTTTGGAGGATTGCCCGCCTTTACTGGTTGGCAGAGGAAAAATGGGGAGCGATCGCTTTATTTTCTACTCTAATATTGTTCAATCTAGTTGCTACCCATTTCAATGTCATCGCCAACACCTAGCAGGGCAACGTACTTTCCGCACCATCGAAGCAGGACTTCTATCACTAACTCTGTAACAATCTAAGCTTCTTTAAATTTAAACAATAGCAATTCTCATTAACTTGATTCGGACTCCTGAATTCTGATTAATACACAAGACTATCAGTTACTAAAATCAACTCCTGCATAAATATCTGCTAGTTCCAATTTTAAATCGACAGAA
Organism: Stanieria sp. NIES-3757; assembly: GCA_002355455.1. NCBI lineage: Bacteria > Bacillati > Cyanobacteriota > Cyanophyceae > Pleurocapsales > Dermocarpellaceae > Stanieria > Stanieria sp. NIES-3757. The sequence continues at coordinate 457,376 of AP017375.1, read as the reverse complement.
GTCAAATCAATCTCAAACTCTTCTGCTTCATATTCAGATAGTAACCATCCCGATTTCGTTTTAGCATATTGCATTACATGATATTTTTGCTGTGAAATCAAAATATATTCCTTCATTCCAGGAATCGAGCGATAATAAGTAAACTTATCTCCTTGGTCGTAATTTTGGGTAGAAGGAGAAAGAACTTCCGCGATCATCACAGGATTAGTCACTGTAGTCGTACCTTTGTCTGCATAGATAGGTTCTCCCTGAATTAACATGACATCGGGATAGGTATAGACACGATGGCGAGGTATCCACAATCTAACGTCAGCTATGTATACGCGATAGTTTTGTTTTTTGAGATTAAATTTTAAATTGCTATACAGATTGCCTGAGATTTGATTATGATTGGTCGTTCCTCCTGTCATGGGAATGATTGCTCCGTCGCGGTACTCACTTTTGTATTCTGCTTCTTCCTCTAGCTTCAGATATTCTTCTGGAGTATAGTTACGAGCTTGTAATTGCATAGTAGGGATACCAACTGCACTGTTTTTGTTTTAATCTTAGTTCAATTCTATTGAGCATTTATTTACGTTGTGTGGGATTTGACTTGTTACGGTATGCCTTCAATATTCAAACGAATACGATAAAGGCTTGTGTTAGCTGTAATATAAAGAGTTTTATGGTCGCGATCGCCCCAGGCTAAATTAGCAGGAGCTTCTGGTGTTTTTATAATTCCCAGTAGCTCGCCGTTTGGTGAGAAAATCCAAACTCCTCCTGGTCCAGTGCTATCAACATTTCCTTTAATGTCTACTTTCATCCGATCTGCTGCTCCTTCCTCACTAGGAGGTTTCAGTTCGGCAAAAAGTTTTCCGTTTTCTAACCTTCCGTCTGGCTTAACATCAAATACGCGAATATGACCCTTTTCTGAATCATTGATATATAGTTTTGTTTCGTCTGGAGAAAAGACAATCCCATTAGGACGGACAAAATCATCAACTAGCAAAGTTATTGTCCTGTCTGGTGCTAAACGATAAACACCATAAAACCCTAGTTCTTCTTGTTCGGATTTAATTCCATAGGGAGGATCGGTAAAATAGATACTACCATCCGATTTAACCACTAGATCGTTGGGACTATTCAACCGCTTTCCTTGGTAGCGACTAGCTAGAGTTACAATTTCCCCATCTTTCTCTGTAAGAGATATACGACGATTACCATGTTCGGCAGTCACTAAACGTCCTGAGTGGTCTAAGGTGTTACCGTTAGCATTGCCAGAAGGCTGACGAAAAATCTCGGTTTCTTGCCCTGGTTGCCATTTATAAATCGTATTAGCTGAAATATCACTAAACAGCAGAAAGTCGTCGGGATGCCAAACAGGTTCTTCGGTAAACTCAAAACCTTCTGCTACCTTTTCAACTTCGGCATTGGGAGCAAGAATTTCTCCTAAATTATTTTGTTTGGTATAAAACTTGTGTACCATTATGTGTCGATAAGTTTGACCAGGGCGCAAAATAACCGAAGGAAAATTAGGCTGATTGACTGAGTCGGGAAAATGTTGTGTTTCCAGGCACAAACCCTGATGTCTTTTATAAGCAACACCTCCTTTACCTAAGGTTTCAAACTCATCGAAATTGCCAGAGAAAAACTGCATTCCTGGCTGATTAGTGTAAAGCTCCATTACCCTACCAGACTGCGGTTCATATACAGTAGCTGCCAGTTTGATCTTGTCCGATTCACCATTCAAGACATAATTAAGATCGTAGCCTCCTAGATAATTTTGTTTTAGAGTGTTTCTAAGCCGCTCTATTCCCTCAGCGATTAACCGAGGCTGGATAAAGTCGTATGGTGTATCTTTAACTGATTCGATCTCTCCTGTAGGTATTCGCTGTTCGTTAGTAGGCGTATATCTATCGGCATTGATCGTTAAATACTGTCCTAGAATGTTCCCAGAGGCATGACCAGCCAAGTTCCAATATGAATGATTTACCAGATTAACAGGAGTAGGCTTGTCAGTCGTAGCGGTCATTTCGAGCTTCAATTCATTATCGTTAGTCAGCGTGTAAATGACGGTCACTTTCAAATTACCTGGATAGCCTTCTTCTCCGTCTGGACTCAAATAAGTCAGTTTTAGTGCCTGTCCTTGGCTACTGTGGCTCGCTTCAGCTTTCCAAACCACTTTGTCAAAACCCTTGTTACCACCGTGTATGTGATGGGGAGCGGCATTAGCAGCTAGATTATACTCTTGACCGTCGAGAGTGAACTTAGCATCTTTAATCCTGTTAGCGACGCGACCGACAACTGCACCAAAATATAGATAGCGGTTAGCTGCAAAATAATCTTTTAGAGTGTCAAATCCCAGTACTACATCATCTAGCTTACTCTTATTGTCAGGCAAGTTTAATTCAGTCAGAATCGCGCCGTAGTTGGTTATCTTTGCTACTAAACCATTGGTATTGGTTAAGGTGTAGAGATAAACCTTTTGACCGTCTTGAGTTCGACCGAATTCAGTCTTCGTTACATTGATGTTTTCTTTTGAGGAGTAGTTATTTTCCGTGGCGTAAGAGCGAGTGGGGTTAAATCCTTTGTATGAATCTACGCTGACTATAAGTAAACTCATTCCTACCACGGTAAAAATTGCGAGGAATTTTCTTAACATCGAGCAAGTGAAAATATTTTCTTGTTTGGTAATTGTAGTCTGTTATCTACCAAATCAAAGTAGTTTGGCGGATAAGCAACCTTATATTTACGTCTAAGTAAATTAGTATTACTTGTCTTCTTGGCATAGATTAAATTTATTTATATTTCAATAGTTTGTACTTCCGATAACCCCGCCTCTGGGTAGGTAAGATTGGGATTAGTAATTTCAGCTAAAATTTCTTGGGCTTGAGACTGTTCCAATTGCTGATAATTTTTTCGCTGTTTTAATTAATACTTGTCTAGCTTGCTGTTTCATGAGTCGATAAATTGGTTTAGTTTGAATCAGCAAATTAACCAAGCCAGAAAGAACATCCTCTCCTGCCTAATCTGGTTTTAATTTAGCAATCATAAAATCATTAGCATTATCAATAGCTTTATAATTATATGACTTTAAGTGCAATTAATTATGTAAAAATATTTAAACCATCATGTTGTTTGAGCCATTGTTAATGAAATCTAAGCAAATTTTTATATTAATTGAGCATTTTGATTAAAAAATCGACGATAAACACTCTCAGTAATTAATAAAGTTGCAGTCAAATTAGTAAGAGCGATCGCAAAGAGAATTAAAATTTGATAAGAAGCTGCATCCAAAGGATTACCACCAGCTAAAACTTGACCTGTAAACATTCCTGGTAAACTTACTATTCCTACTACCATCATTTGATTAATTGTCGGAATTAAACCAGCCCGAATAGCATCTTTTTGATAAGTAGTAATAGCTTGTTTGGGAGTAGCACCCAAAGACAAATGAGTTTCAATTTCCAAACGATTGTGTTTAATAGCACTAACTAAACGCTCTCCTGCCAAGGAAGCACCATTCATCGCATTACCTAATAACATACCCACCAAAGGAATTAAATATTGTGGTTCGTACCAAGTGGGCGGTTGAATAATTAGCAGGATAATATAGCCTATGGTTAAACTACTGCTAGCAACCAAAGAAAGCCAAATCATGGGAAACAAACCTTGAATCTTTTTACCGATGCGGTTACGAGTAACAACCGTAGCAATGGAGATCATCACTCCTACAATTAACATAACTGACCAGGAAGTATTGAGAGCAAAAATAAACTCTAAAATATACCCGACTACCATTAACTGTAATAATGACCTTCCTGCACTATAAAATAACTGTCCTTCTAAACCTAATTTTTGCCACAGGGAAAGCGCGATCGCAATGCCAATAATTCCTAGTGCCAAAATTAAATCCGTAACATCGAGTGCAATGAAATTATCCACGATACTTTAAGTTAGTCTCAAAATTTGGTTTCATAAGTATAAATTTTTAGGTTGAGTAAAACCAGTGAAGCAAATTCCCCCTATAGATCTAACCAGACAACACCAACTCATCGAACAAGAACTAGCTACGGCTGTTTTGGCAGTGTTAAAATCTGGTCGTTATATCGGCGGTACAGCAGTTACAGATTTTGAACAGCAGTTTGCTAATTATATCGGTGTTAGTGAATGTGTGGGCTGTAATTCTGGTACAGATGCTCTTTATATGGCATTAAGAGCCTTAAATATTGCTCAAGGTGATGAGGTAATTACCACCTCCTTTACTTTTATCGCCACAGCAGAAGTCATTACTAGAGTCGGGGCAAAACCTGTTTTTGTTGATATTGAGCCTCATACTTTTAATTTAGACCTAAATCTAGTCGAAGCAGCGATTACAGAACGAACTAAAGCTATTATTCCCGTGCATTTATTTGGGCAACCTATCGATATGACACGGTTAATGACAATTGCCGACCGCTATAATTTTTATGTGATTGAAGATTGCGCTCAAGCGATCGGAGCAGAATGGCATAATCAGAAAGTAGGTAGTATCGGTCATGTTGGTTGTTTTAGTTTCTTCCCTACCAAAAATTTAGGTGCTTGTGGGGATGCTGGTGCTTTAACTACTAATGATGAAAATATTGCTGCTCAAGTAAAATTGCTCAGAGAACATGGTTTAGACCGAAGCGTAGATAATCGGGTAAGCTATTCTCATCTAATTACAGGATTAAATAGCCGTCTTGACGCCCTTCAGGCTACTATTTTACAAATCAAACTGCGTTATTTGGATCAGTGGAATACACAACGCACTGAAGCAGCCCAATATTATCAACAAATATTACAACCCCTTCCTGCTTTAAAACTACCTGAAACTTTACCAGGAGGAAAAAGTGTCTGGAATCAATATACTGTTCGCATTCCTGATTTATTCAACCAATCTGAATTAACCCGAGACCTCGTTCGTTCTCAATTAGGACAAATGGGAGTAATCTCAATGGTTTATTACCCATTGCCTCTTCATCTCCAACCTGTTTATCAACCTTTAGGCTATCAAAAAGGGCAACTGCCCGTATGCGAACAAATTGCCCAAGAAGTGTTATCTTTACCTTTATTTCCAGGAATTGAAACGGAGGAACAGCAACAAGTAGCTTATTGCCTCAAAGACTGCTTGCATTAAAAAAAAGTTGCTTTAGTTGAATACAGCGATCAATAATTGCCTGATTGTAAACACTAGGACAGATTTCTTGCAAGCAAAAGTCGAGAAATAGTGAAGCTTTTAAATCGTTGATCTCTTCGCCTATTTCCTCTTCAAAGTACCGTTTGATTGATTTAATTAACCGCTGTTTCGTTTCTTTCAATAGTTTTAATGAAGTTGCTCAAGTTTAAGCGATCGCTTGACTTCATAAGCTATCTTAATCAATCACATTTATTTTTTTTGTCAAGATATTCTTTACAAAACTCAATAATATTGTTACATTTATTTACATAAAAAAATATAAGGAAATAACAATATGTACACCACTCAATTAGACAACGGAACTCTTAACAACTACGCTGTTGAACCTAAGATGACCTATCAAGAATACCCAACTGTATGGGAACAAAAACTCTATTTTCAGCAAGGTGCTATTGCTACATTCCTCGTTACAGCATTAGTTTTCATTTCCATTGCAATCAGCTAATCGTTTGAAATAAACCAATTTTTACAACAATTTTTAATTAACTTTTAAGTGAGGTCTAGAAGATAACCATGTTTGCACCAATGGTAATTTTGGTTCGTAATCGTTTGGGTAAAACTAAGTTTGATCGGCTGCGCGGTAAAGCGATAGCAAAACACTCTCAAGTCATTACGGCTGTTTGTAATCGCCTCGGTATTGAAAGAAAAACTAGACAAAACTTAATTAGAACTGCTCGCGACAATGGCAAAAAGTTAGGTTTACTTGCTTAAAATATTAAATATTTTTTTTTTATCTCTTGTCACTACTCGCGCATTCCCAAGGGGCTGTCTCCGTGGGTTTCCCGCGGAGTTTATACGCCCCGTTTGCGTCTTACGCCGACGCGGGGTCGCTCGTCAACATTGGATTTCTCCTGATGAACCTTGGTAGCAGTGCCGAGGTTTTTTGCTATTTGAATTAATTCTGCTAGTTACTGGCAAAATGATATTGAACTAAGAACTACTATCAACAACGTCACGAAAAACAACATGGGTACTTATTTAGTAACAGGAGCAAATCGAGGCATTGGTTTAGAATATTGTCGTCAACTTAAAGACAGAGGCGATCATGTCATTGCAGTCTGTCGCTCGGCTTCAGAGGAATTAAAGAATTTAGATATATCCGTAGAAACAGATGTAGATATTACCTCTGATGAGTCGGTTGCCAACTTAGTCACAAGACTCGATCGCCAATCGATTGATGTTTTGATTAATAACGCTGGTATTTTAGAACGTGTTAGTCTCGACCATCTAGATTTCGATAGTATCCGCAAGCAATTTGAGGTGAATGCGATTGGTCCGTTGCGGTTAACTCAGGCTTTACTAAATAATTTAAAATCAGGTTCAAAAGTCATTTTGATGACCAGCCGTATGGGTTCAATTGACGATAATACTTCTGGCGGTTCTTATGGTTATCGAATGTCTAAAGTTGCTTTGTCAATGGCTGGAAAATCGCTGTCTGTGGATTTAAAATCACGAGGAATTGCCGTAGGCATTCTTCATCCAGGGTTGGTAAAGACTCGGATGACTGGTTTTACTAACTCTGGCATTACACCAGAACAAGCAGTTAAAGGACTACTAGCCCGTATTGACGAATTGAATTTAGAAAATACGGGAACTTTCTGGCATTCTAATGGTGAAATTTTGCCTTGGTAAAAGCGCGATCGCTCGCTGTTTCGATTACAGACTGCTTAATTTTTACTTAAGCACCTCAAGTTTTAAAGTCTGTGGTTCGCCCATCCACGAGGCATAGTTGGTATGGTCTTTCAAATCATTTCCTGTCAGGGGATGAATCAGAATCGTCAAACCATTTCTATTTAAAGCCAGCCAGGATAATAAATCTACATATTCATTGCGACTGAAGGCAAGCTGACAACTCCAACATGGATGAGGACCGATCGCTCTATGGTGCATCCGACCGACAGTTACTTGAAATAGTCTACCAGCTTCTTCACACAAAGCTTGGGCTTGTTCGACTGTTGCTTCGTCAAAGTAAACGTGGGCGTGATAACCCTGAATTAAACTAATATCCTGAAATTCCATAGGATTTAAATCTCTCTTTAAGGTTCAGCTTAACCAATATTCTTCTAGAACTTGCATAGCGTAGTCTCGATAATTAGAGCGATCGTCAAGAGCTAAAAGCTCAAGAAAATCAACAATGACTGATTTTTGTTCTGTTGTAAGCACGGATAATCTAGGCGGTTCTAGATCGGGAGGACGTAATGATGACAATGTTCCCTCGATGGTAAGACAAGATTGAGTGGGAACTTCAGCCGTAGCATGACGAAGAGAATAGTCAATCAGAAAGGGTAAATAGTAACGCCAGGATAAAGCATTAAGATAGGGAAGAGCAAAATAGGCAAACTGCTGTAAATAATCATCTGTAGGTTTGTCTAGCTGCTCATCATAGGGTGGTGGTAGCTTGTAGCTATCTACAGCATTGCCAGCACGAAGAGTCATGGGTGGGATTTTAAGCGAGTCATTGTGAAAGACAACATAAGCCCGTTGGCTTATTTTTTTATTATTCATGGCTTCTTAAACTGGTTTGTTTGTCACCCAACGAAGATACAATTGAACTGAATCAGATGGTTCCTGCTTCGGTGTTGAGGGGTAGTTTAAAGTTTAGTTATTGTAGTTTGAGTAGAGTAATCTCGAAGAGAACGCTTCGCGATCGCTCCTTTGAGGGAACAGTTTGCAGTTAGGACTGTGGAGGTTAGAATAGTGCAGTTCGAATTATTGAATAATATTTAGAAAAATCGATATAAATATAATGTCTGAATCAATTGAGAAAATTCTTGAGGAGATTAATAACTTTGTTCTCGATTTAGATTCAGAGTACTATTCCGATTTCGTGCGGATGATACTTGGAAAGATTAGTGCTTTGCGTTCTCATCTTAAGGCTCTTGGCTTTTTAGATCTTGTTTCGGACATAGACGAATCTGAACCTGATGAAGAGAACATTATTAATGTTTTGGAATTATTTCGGGGCTATATTATTCCAGAAACCCGTCGAAGATTGCTAGAAGAACAGACTAATACAAATCTAGAATCTTTTTGGTCACATCTTCATCCGAGAGTTCGAGCAATTGCAAAATCTAGATACGATGCAGGACACTACGCAGATGCTGTGCAGACGGTTCTAAAGGAATTAAATAACAATGTCAAAGCTCACTCTCAGCAACATACAGATAAAGAGCTTGATGGAGCTAGTCTTATGAATACTGCTTTTTCTGCTAATAATCCTCTAATTCCTCTAGCAAATCTTTCTACAGAAACAGGAAAAAACATTCAGAAAGGATATATGCAAATATTTTCGGGTACTATGACAGGTATCCGAAATCCTATGGCTCATGAGAACCTCCAAATAGATAAAAATCGAACTATTCATTATTTATATCTGGCAAGTCTTCTCTTTTTTGTTTTTGATGAGAGACTCGAACCCCAATCAATAGACTAAGAAGTAATCTAGTCATTTATAGACTGATAACAACAGCGATCGCCCTAACCGAACTCAGATATCTTACAACCACTAATCAATTAATTAACAATCAAAATAGCAAAAATAATTCAACATCATGTTGTAGATGCAAATTTCTGCATTCCTTTATTTTTAAGCTTTAATCATCCCGAAGATTTTCTCTTTAATTCTGCCTTGCTACTTATTTAAAAGTTAAATTAATTTTGTACAGTATCTTAAAAAAAATAAAGCTTTTATATTACTAAAAGAGTAAAGTAATGCTCTTACAAACTAAACAAAAAAAACGGCTGTAAAAACTAATGACAACCGTTTTTATAAAATATAATTTTTATTTCTAGACTCGAACTTGATGATGATGAGCTAAAGCTTCGACAATACTGCGGACAGCAGCTACCATAGCAATTTCGTTATCAAGCTGATTAATTGCTGAACCAATTCCCACTCCAGATGCTCCAGCAGCGATCGCTAGAGGCGCGGTTACGTTTGATAAACCAGAAGCGCACAATACTGGTACGTCTACTGCACGGGAAATAGCATGAGCAGCAGCTAAAGTAGGAGCAGCTTTTTCAATCAATCCTTGAATGCCAGGATGAGTAGGATGAATGCTAGTACCACCCTCAGTTTGAATAATGTTAGCTCCCGCTTTAACTAATTCTTCTGCTAACTGTACTTGTTCGTCTAGAGCTAAGATATGAGGAACAGTAACAGACAAAGTTACATCAGGTAACAAAGCGCGAGTTTTGTAGGTTAAATCTAAAACTTCAGGTGCTTCAAAACGTCTTCCTTGGGCATAAAAACTGTCAAAATTACCAATTTCAACTAAGTCTGCGCCTGCTTCTACTGCACTTACGAATAATTTGGGTTCTACGGCTGAAACACAGATTGGTAAATTAATTAGTTGACGAATACTTTCAACTAAAGAAGGTTCGGCAGCGATATCAACAAAAGTCGCTCCGCCTGCTGCTGCTGCTTTGACAATCGTTGCTACTCGCGCACCATCGAAATTATTTAAGCCACTAATTACTTTCAGCGCCTTGTTTTGCTCAAAGGCTTTTTTGAGATGAGGATGCATCGTCATAGTTTACTTATGTATCTAATTGTAATTTGTTCAGTAGCAATTAGACTATCTTATAGTGCGCCCTTTATGCTACTAATCAAACAAAATTTTGCTATTTTTAGTCACTATGCTGCTCAATCTCTCTTAATTAATCACAAATTATTGGGCGTTGGTAACTCGGATAGGTGAATAATCTACTGGTTGAGACATACTGACACTATAAACAATTGGAATCACTCCTACGGCTAAAGAAGACAAAATTACCAAAAGAATTGTTTTTAGCTGTTCAGGTTGAAGCCAATCATGGCGGGTAATTTCGATTTTTTCGTAGGTTTTCATTTTTATAATTCAAATCATTTTAAATAAGTCTCTTTACTTTATTTTATTCTTTTTAGTTGTAACAAATATTACTAAATTTAGAAAAACTTAATTATTATTTGTGTAAAAATATTCACTTTGAATCAAAGAATTTTCTTTTGAGAGTTAGTTAGGATGAAAAAACAGGCAATTAGGTGAACAAATTAAGCAATAATGACTAGTTTAATTTTATTTTGGCATCGTCGCGATCTGAGAATTACTGATAATATCGGATTAGCAGCAGCCCGTCAACAAAGTCCCAAAGTCGTAGGAGTATTTTGTCTTGATGAAAATCTTTTAGCAAGAGATGACATTGCACCTGCTAGAGTTACTTATATGATGGGCTGTTTGCAGCAGTTGCAGCAGAGTTATCAACAAGTAGGTAGTCAATTATTAATTATCAAAGGTAAACCAACCCAAGCCATTCCCAAACTAGCCGAAACTCTCCAAGCTAAAGCAGTATTTTGGAATTGGGATGTCGAACCCTATGCTCAAACTAGAGATCGAAAAGTAAAAGAAGCATTAACCGCAAAAGGTATTGAAGTTTCTAATCATTGGGATCAGCTTTTACACGCGCCAGGAGAAATTTTAACCAAATCTTCCCAACAACCCTACACCGTTTATACTCCTTTTTGGAAAAATTGGATTGAGCAAAAAAAACGGGCAGCGATTGTAAAATTAGACCAATTTGAAAATTTAACCGCAGAAGAACTTCATCAAGCTCAACAAGCAGGAGTCATTGATTTACCTACCGCCAAAGATTTAGGTTACGTTTGGGATAACCCGTTAATTCTGGCTCCTGGAAAAACCGCAGCTAAAGAAAGATTAGCAGAATTTTGTTCTCGTGCGATTAACGAATACGATGAACAAAGAAACTATCCTGCCATAGACGGTACATCTCAACTCAGTGCAGCCCTAAAATTTGGTGCTATTGGCATTCGGACGGTTTGGGAAGCTAGTGTAGAAGCTTATGAAAATTGTCGCAGTGATGAAACAAGAAATAATATTCGCTCTTGGCAACAGGAATTAGCTTGGCGAGAATTTTATCAACATTGTATGTACTTTTTTCCAGAATTAGAACAGGGTGCCTATCGAAGAGAGTTTAAAAATTTTCCTTGGGAGAATAACGAAGATTATTTTCAAGCTTGGTGTGAAGGTAAAACAGGTTATCCTATCGTCGATGCTGCCATGCGTCAGTTGAATGAAATAGGTTGGATGCACAATCGTTGTCGTATGATTGTTGCCAGTTTTTTAACCAAAGATTTAATTATTAACTGGCAATGGGGAGAAAAATACTTCATGCAAAAACTCTTCGACGGAGACTTATCTGCTAATAATGGTGGTTGGCAATGGAGTGCTTCTAGTGGCATGGATCCTAAACCTTTACGTATTTTTAATCCTGCTTCTCAAGCACAGAAATACGATCCTGAAGGAGAATATATTCGGCAATGGTTACCTGAATTGAGTTCAGTAGACAATGAGTATTTAGTAACTGGCAAAATTTCTAAATCTGAAAGAGAAAGATGCGATTATCCTCAACCAATTGTTGACCATAAAATACAACAAAGAAAATTTAAAGAGTTATACCAAAGTCAAAAATAGATTGAAGGTATGCAAGATATCCGTATTTGTTTTTTAGGTGAATCTTTTGTTAATGGTACGGGAGATTTTACCCATCTTGGTTGGACGGGAAGATTGTGTGTTAATCTCTCTCAAAAAGGTTATGCAGTAACTTACTACAACTTAGGAATTCGTCGGGAAAATAGTACGGAACTTGCTCGTCGATGGCAAAGTGAGATAGTTAGAAGAGTTTCAATCTATAGTGATAATCGCCTAGTGTTTTCTTTTGGCACTAACGACACTACGATAGAAAACGGTCATTTAAGAGTTGAATTAACTCAATCTATTATCAATGCAAGGCAGATTTTAAGCACTGCTAAACAAAAATATCCCGTTCTAATGATTAGTCCGCCTCCTATTTTAGATAGCGAACAAAATCAGCGCACTCAACTTCTTTCTCAACATTTTGCTGCTTTGTGTCAAGAATTACAGATTCCCTATTTAAATGTCTTAACTCCTTTATCAAAATCATCGGTTTGGATGGCTGAAGTCGAGGCTGGAGATGGCGCGCATCCTAATCAAGGAGGATATACAGAATTAGCTGCTTTAGTGCAAAATTGGGAAGTTTGGTCAAATTGGTTTTAGTAATCTAGCATTTCTAAAGCCTTATTTTTAATTAAATCTAAATCGATTATTTGTAATATTTCTTGTTCGCTGTGCGTTCCTTCAAATGCTTCTAAAGAGGCATTTCTTAAAGCAGGAAGAAAAGCATCATGAATTATTTCTTGCAACTCTTCTTGATTGGCATAATAACCACCACTTTTACGTCTTTTATTAATTCTATTAATTTTTTCTACTGAATTTTTAATTGAGACTTCCCAGGATTTAGTAGTTCTTTGTTCTGCCTCTTGTTTGATTAAATGTAAAAGCAAAATAATAGCATAGCTATAGATCTTTTCCAGCTTATCTTCTTTAGACATTGTTTCGAGTTCATCAACAATTTCTAAGGCTTTTTTATAATTTCCAGAAGTTATACTTTTTCTTAGTTCTAGTAATTCTTCCATTTTTTTTTATATAATTTATTTACTTATATTTTATTAATAGACGTATGTATGAAAACTATTTGCTTATTCCCGAAGCGATCGCAGAAGTAGCCAATCAGCAAGAAGGATTTTGTGAAGAACCTTTAATAGTTTGAGAAATTAAAGATTGGATAGAAAAGAAAAAAAATACCTATTTACCTAAAAACTTTAAAGAAGATGATATTTGGTTACCAAAATTAGATGATGCAAAACTACTTAACGATCTTTTTCAAGAATTTTCAGAAAGTCAAGTTACTTAGATCAAAACCAGACATTCTGTTGAACTTACTGAATGGTTAATTAAGCATCAACCAGAGGAATTATCAAATTTAGCCGAACTATTAAAAGTTATTCTTAAGCGATCGCTATATAAATAATCAACATCTAGCTTTTTAAATGTGATTTTTGTTTTCAGTTTAACCGATAATTGAAGTTCAGTAAATGCGATCGCGCTAACAGCTATCGACAGCAGAAATTTAGGAAAAGACAAAGCCCAATTTACTATACATATTAGTCTAAAAACTTTTAACACCACAATTGAACACAAGGCTTCGCCGAGCTTGATTGGTATAAGTCTTGCTCGTTCATGGTCAAAGCTTGAGCGATAAAAATCTCCATTTTTATATTTTTAACTTGTCATTTATTTACAAAACTTAATATAATAACAAGGAATAGCATTAAGTATATGTGCTTAACATTATGGAAATTATTCAAATTCCGTGGTTAACAACCACAATCATTTTTCCCTTAATCGCCTCGCTCGCAATTCCCCTCATTCCCGACAAAGAAGGCAAAACCGTAAGATGGTATGCTTTAATCGTTGGCTTAATAGACTTAGCTTTAATGGTCTATGCCTTCTGGGATAACTACAGTATTCAAACTACTAAATTTCAACTTACAGAAACTTACTCTTGGATTCCTCAATTAGGATTAAATTGGTCAGTCGGTGTCGATGGTTTATCGATGCCGTTAATTATTTTGTCTGGCTTAATTACCATCCTGGCGATTTTGGCTTCTTGGCAAGTTAGTCATAAACCAAAACTATATTATTTTTTAGTATTAGTATTATTTAGTGCGCAACTTGGAGTATTTGCAGCACAGGACTTATTATTATTCTTCATAATGTGGGAAATTGAATTAGTTCCCGTTTACTTACTTATTTCAATTTGGGGCGGGAAAAAACGTCAGTACGCAGCAACGAAATTTATTCTCTATACTGCCTTAGCTTCCATCTTCATTTTAGTTGCTGGTTTGGCAATGGCATTTTATGGAGATAACGTAACTTTTGATATTACTCAACTAGGTTTAAAAGACTATCCTTTAGCCTTAGAATTACTGGCTTATGTCGGATTTTTAATCGCTTTTGGTGTCAAACTACCGATTTTTCCACTCCACACCTGGTTACCTGATGCCCATAGTGAAGCTTCTGCACCAATTTCGATGATTTTAGCAGGAGTCTTGCTCAAAATGGGTGGTTATGGTTTGATTCGTTTCAATGTTGAAACTTTACCCCACGCCCATATTAAATTTGCTCCCCTATTAGTTATTTTGGGTGTGATTAATATTGTTTACGGTGCGTTTACAGCCTTTGGACAAACTAATCTGAAACGCAGATTGGCATCTTCTTCTATTTCCCACATGGGTTTTGTGTTAATTGGGATTGCCTCCTTTACCGATCTAGGTTTAAATGGTGCAGTATTACAAATGGTATCTCACGGCTTAATTGCTGCTGCTCTTTTCTTCCTCTCTGGTACAACTTATGAGCGTACTCATACCTTGATGATGGATGAAATGGGAGGAATGGCGCAGAAAATGCCAAAAACCTTCGCTTTATTTACCGCAGGTGCAATGGCTTCGTTAGCTTTACCAGGGATGAGTGGTTTTGTAGGCGAATTATCAATCTTTCTGGGTGTAGCAACTAGCGATGTTTATAGCTCTGCTTTCAAAGTAGGAGTAACATTCTTAACTGCCGTAGGTTTGATTTTAACTCCGATTTATCTCCTCTCAATGTTGCGTCAAGTGTTTTATGGAGATAGCAACCCTCAACTCAAAATTGACAATTATCAGGCAGATGCTCAACCAAGAGAAATCTTTATTACTGCTTGTTTGTTAATTCCCATCATTGCGATCGGTTTGTATCCTAAGCTAGTTACTAGCACTTATGATATGAAAACTGTGGAAGTAGCATCCAAAGTTCGGGCTGCTTTACCTGTAATCGTACAACAACAAGAATTCAATCTTAATGCTAGTCTTTTGAATACTTGGCAATCTCCTGGTTTGATTGCACCTCAATTACCAAGATATTAGAATAAAAGTATCAAGAAAACTTAAAATTATTCCAGCTAACTAATCTAGATTTGTAGCTGGATTTTTTTTTGCAATTACAAATTAGACATCACAAATTGAGAAAGAAATAGCCAGTTTTTCTCTTTGCCCTCTATCCTGTAAATAGGAGTAATTTAAGTTGCCAAAAAGGAAATAGTTATGCCCGGTTTTGACGATTTGGTAAAAAAAGCATTTTATTTGGGAGTAGGAGTTGCTTCTTATGCTCAAGAAAAAGCTGGAGCCACTATTAACGAACTTAGAAGTCAAGCTCAAAAATTAGCTGATGAAATGATTGCCAGAGGAGAGCTTAGCACAGAAGAAGCGCGTAAATTTGTTGATGATTTGGTTAAACAAGCTCAACAAGACAGTGTTAATCCTGCTCAAGATGATACACAACCTAAACAACCTCGTCAAATTGAAATTCTTTCCGATGAAGAGGAAAACAATCAAGCAAATTCAAAACCTAAAATTGATAGTTTACGCGAGCAAGTTGAATCTTTGCAAGCAGAATTACGTCGTTTAAAACAAGAATAAAGTCGCTTAATTACAATAATCTGGTTAATCTAGAAAAATGACAGACTGGTGGAAAATTTTAGCAACGACAGCAGAAGAAGTTGAACAGTTTTTTGAAGAAGTTGGTAAAGCAGTAGAAAATTTCACAGATGAAGTCGGTGAAACAATAGAAACTGTGGTTGAACAAGTACAAGAAACTATTATTATCGAAATAGATCAGTACGTACAAGACTTTTTTGAGTTGATTATTGAGGCGGGTAGTGAAGTAGAAGAAATTCTTTTTGAAGATTTAGAAGATTTGACGAATGATTCAGAATTTATTTTCATGCGTCAAGAATCACCTACTGTTAAACATCATCCTGCTTGTATTGGTTGTCATCATTATCATGGTGTAGTCTACGGAGATAATTTATTAGTTTGCGCCATGCATCCTTATGGTTGGGATGATGAAAATTGTCCAGATTGGGAAGGTAATCGCCCTAATACTTCTAGGTAAGAAGTTTTTTGTTTAACTCGTAGAATAACATTCGAGTAGCCTTAAACAAGATTCTAATAATTGAATCTTTTCCTTTTGTCGTTTCTCTCAATTGTTGGTAACGTTCTGAGAGTAGAGGATTTCTATCTTTAGGGCAAATCTGACAAACCGCCCAAGCGTAAAGATGACTTCTCATCATTGTAGAACCATGAAATGACCTAACGAGTTTATTTGAGTCTTTGCCCGACTGTTTCATCGTATAGCTCAAACCTAAAAAGGCTTGGAATTTTCGCAAGCTGTAATGACGTTTAACTAATTTATCGCTCTTAGATAATTCATATTCAACATGAGGTTTTCCCTCAACTAAAAATTTATCAAATGGATAAATATGTAATAGCAGCAAAGCCTTAAGATTAGTACCAAAGCCAAATTGATTAAATACCTCAATATATGGTGCAAATTCAGGACATGAAATTAAATACTCAATTTCAATAAGTGCGATCGCGATCCTCTTTTCAATGCCAGTTACTACAAGAGCGTGATCTTTGGTATATTCGCTAATCTCTATTTTCAGTTCATGGGCAATTGAAGTATTATACAGCCTATCGTAGCGTGGCGCGTTGTGTGTATGTGATAACCAACCTAAAAAAGGCGTAAATCCTCTAACAGAACTTATTTTAAACTGTTTACCCGACATTTCAGGAAATTCAAGACTCAATCGCTGTTTGATTTGAGCTACCATTCCCGATCGCAATTTAGCTAATTGTTCTTTTGCCAAAAAGAGCGATCGCAATTGTTCTATTTCTGAAGTTCGGTAATGTGATAAATATCTTTTTTCGCCTTGAGAGGTAATAAATCGCTCATCGAAGTAGCTAGCAGCTAAAGATAAAGCATCCTCATCGTCTCTTTTATTTGTGAAACCATAGCTTTTACGTAATCCAGCGAGGTCTGTATGACCGATCCAACATACCTCGATGTCGTTAACTCTAGCTACTCGTTCCCAAAAAGCAGAATACCAATAACCTGATGGCTCAAGTACTATAACATCTGGTTGAAGTTGTAGTAGTTTTTCTACAGAGGAGCGATCGCATTTTAACTTGTAAAATTCTCTGTTTTTTCGTATTGTTTTGAAGTGTTGCTGAATATTAACAGGAAAGCGCTCGAGACATACCGCGACGGCATATCCTTGACCGACATCTAAACCGATAATTTTAGGCATGGTAAAATTAGCTTGTTGATGTGGGAATCAACAGACAAAAGGTATGGAGATTTAGTTGTGATGAGACAATTTACTTCTGAATCTCCCACAAAAACAGTTAATCTGTTCTTACTTCTAGGTTTAAGATTTTGTCTCAAAAAAAAGGTAATCTGAGCTTGTGAAGTGTTAAAGCACAGGAGCTTATTTCTAATTAGAAGCTCAGTTGTTACCTACGGTATTTGTAAACCGCGACTAATAATAATTAGTTTCTTCCTTTCGGAGTCATCAGGCGGTTATTTTGAGTAATTTTGAAATATTATTACGTTATTAAATGTTTTTTGATTGTCTAGATCTTCAATTACTTTTTTAACTTCTTGATCGCTCATACTACTTATTTGCACATTAACAGCTATTGAAAGTTTTTCAGCAATTTCTTTTACTGGTAGTCCCATTACTAAAGAAAGTTGCTCAACGGCAATTCTTAAACTCATTGAATTAACTAAAGTTTCTCTTTGTAATTCATCGCTTAATTCACTGTATTTTTTAGCTCGATATCTTTTGCTCATAATTAAACTTCATCAAAATATTTGGTATTGGCTAGCATTTCTTGATATTCGGTTTCACCCAAATAAGCTAAAATTACTCTTGCCCAGATACCGCTTAACATCTCTCTACGGTTGGTTGCATAAATAATTTGCACTTTATCTTCTGACATTTTGATAATCGTTTCAACAGAAGATAAATTAATCCAGCGTGATAAGTATTCGCCGTATCCTGGTAAGTGTAAAAAGTCATTCATTGTTTATTTAAACTCTCTTCGTGTATCCAATGACCGCTTGTTTCAAAATTATTAAAGTTAATCAAATACCACCATCCAGGTTTCATAATATCCTCTTGAATTTCTGGGACATATCGCATTCCTGTTACTAATCCTGTTCGGTTTTGAGGAGAATGAAATAAACTATCACCAAACCAAAATTGAGGATATTTGTAATCATTAAATCTCCATAGTTTCATCCAACAAATACTTTTGATTTGATTTTTGCGCTCTTGTGGAATTGATATTGTTATATATCCGTTACCCATTATCTAAAATTCAATTTCTTGATTATCTTTAATTAAATCTAAACCGCGACAAACTCTTTGTTTTAACATTTGAATTTGTCTGCCAATAGCAACGTCATTTTGTTCATCTTCATCATCTAAAATTGCGCTCAATTCTAGTGTTTCGTTTTCATAATTTCCGAGGTTTTTAACTCGTCTGTAAGTTATTCTTTCTACTTTCATTTAATTAATAATCATCTTCAAAAAAATGCGCGCACAACTCCACCAGATGAACTACTCCATCTCAATTTCTTCTATAGGAAATTAGTATCACTGTTGTAGTAAGTCACTTAGCCTGACAATAAAGACATCGACGGCGACAACCAATCTATGTCGGTGTTTTTTAATGTCCATCTACATGCAGTCTACTGCAACTCAATTTTTGTGTCAAGCAGTTGACTGCATGCAGTTCAATGCATATTATTATGAGTAAAAAAGAACTAGAAAAAGATAAATTGCCCGTGAGAGTTTTTAGAGAAGAGTTAGGGTTAACACGTTCTCAAGTACGTTTACAGACTGGAATAGCTGAAAGAACGCTAATAGATATTGAAGCTGGTAAATCTATTCCTACTGTAGAAAGTCTACTTGCATTAGCTCGTCTTTACAAAAAATCTCTCAAACAAATTTTAAAGGCAATTAATCTTGATGTTTCAGATATCCCAGACGATGAAGAACTATCAAACAAAAAGTCAAAAAAATAGAGTTGACCAATTTGGAGCAACTCGGAAGTATTGAGTTAATTGTACTATGAACAACAATCAAAATCTTTGGACTGAAAGACATCACGCTTATTGCTTGAAGCACAATATTCGCTGTGCAGTTCTAGATGTTTATCAATGGCTTGTGGCTCAGGGAGAAAATGTAGAACTTGAAGTAGATTTCAAGCATGAGTTTAACGAATGGGTCAGGAAGAAAAGAGGGAAAGGTTATCACCGCGACACCATCAAAAAAGCAATTAAATTTCTTGCCCAACTGGGAGTAATCCGCTTGGGGAAAAAATACTCTTGGTGTGTTTGGTCGTTATATGTAATCTCTCTCGATAGACTTACTCAACCGCGAAAAAAATCTGGAAAACGCAATCCGCCTCGCGGTTTTGACCCGTCAAAGCATAGTAACTTCGATGACGCGGAATTACAGCAGCAGCATAAATACAATAGTCTTTTAGACAAGGTTGGTATCTATTTTCAGCCTAGGTATTTGAAGCGGTTATTAAAGTTTACTCTCGAAGAAGTTCAAAATGCGATCGCTCTATTTTTTGACCGTGGTGGACATGAAAAAATCCATAATCCATCAGGTTGGATAGTTGAATGCTTGCGTAATGGTTGGTGGGAAGATCAGGCTTATTACCTTGAACATTGGGAGCAATTAGTTAGAGATTTCTCTACTCCTTCAAGTCAGATCGCTTAACAGCTAACTGCATCGATATGAACTTATCTGTAGAGTTAGTCCGTACTACTCTATAGATAACCTCTTCTCTCTTCCCTTTAACTCATGAATAATCAATTGTCTCTATTTTCAGTTCCAGAACCTGAGATAAATTGTTCTGGAACAAATGTTGTTCCAGACGCAAAAACTCAAGCTCTGCTTAGGTTTCTGGGAAAAAGTTCTCGTGATAGTAATGGTTTAGTTGAGGTTTATTCTCCCTCACGTCGCAAGAGCGAATATTTTCGTTATATGTGTCGTCGTGGGAATAGATTAAAACACCATCACATCCCAGGCGGAAACATTCTCGATCCACTTGCCCAAAAACGAGCATTACAAATTAAGCAGATGATTAATACGAATGCTAGTTATTTACAGATAGTCAATGTCATTCAAAACTTTTGATGGCGAGATATGCGGAGGCGACCTCCGCATATAGAATCGCCATGTTGATTTAAAATGGCACTACTGATATCTAACTATTCAATTTGTAAGTAGGCAAGCTTGAGTGTGATTTGTGGTGCTAGCTCTACGTACTACAAATCATTATCTAGATTGACAAAGTTGCCATAGCATTTTTAATTCTGTCTGGGCTGGCATCAACATAACCCATTAGGACATTGATGTTACTATGCCCCGTGATCGCCTGAATGGTTTTAATATCAATCCCATTTTGCGCCAATTGAGTAATAAACCATCGCCTGGTCGAATGAGTGCTAAAACCACGATGATCTAGCCCTAGATAAGCAAATTTTTTAGACCAGTAATCATAGACCGCGTTGTAAGTAATATGATCGCTCTCTTTTCCTGGGAACAAATAACCATGTTTTGGCGGTTGGTAAGACTGTAAGAAACTTCTCAAATCTGGTTGAATCGGGATTTGTCTAGTCTCGCGAGTGCCATCTGGTCTGGCTTTTCGGGTTCTAGCTGCGAATGTAATTTCTTGTTGCAGCTTCCTTGCTGTTGGGTCTGAATAAACATCGTCTACTCTCAGTTGAATGATCGCCCCCATTCGTTCCCCTGTAAACAAGGCAATCTCAAAAATTGCTCGATGAAACTGATTAAAACTTTCTCTAATTTTTCTAATTTCACGATCTTCAAAAATTGCTGCCTTACCAACTCTATTTTTTTTCACGGTTTGACTGTGTTTTTAGTTTAACTAGCAATTAAGATACCCAGTTACACAAAAATAATTACTAGTTAAAATTGCTGTAACTATAGTTATGCCGATAACTCAAGCTCACAATTACCGCTGTGTCTTTTGTATAAAATACACAGTTTTTTATTATTAAAAACGCGGTTATTTTTGAATCAATACTTTAAGTTAATTACTATTTTATGGCTCAAACTTTTACAGATTTATTTGGTGGTGGTGCAAGTTTATCAGGGGGAATTTTATCAGTTTACGTACAAAATTTAGGCAAACTAGATAATTTAAGTGCTTCAGCCTCTAAAGTAGCAGCAGCAATTTTGGATTTTTGGTCAGTCAGTACCGCAACAAGTGCAGAAGATGAAACGGCTGGTGTAATAGCTTCTGAACCTCAAAGAGAATTTATTGTTAAAAACGATGTTCCTCTAATCAAGTACAGCTTCACTGTTGATGTTTTTGTACCCGATACATCAGGCGCATTCGACCCAGACCAAGTTATTTAAATTCATAAGGATAAAAACTAATGACCACAATTACCGCAGCCTCTATCCCTACTTCTGCTTCCGCTAGCTTAGAAAAATTAACCGCTTGGGCATTATTGGCAATGGGAAGATGTAACCCAGATATTGACGTGCTGGAAGAGGACGGGGTAGCCACAAGAGCGGTACAAGTCGGGATAATTATTGACTCTACTGGTACACCAAGGTTAGTAGGCAGAATTAGTATTGCTTTATCGGCTGATTACGCTGAAAACGCAGCTACTAAGCTTTGGGTCAAGGCTCTAGAGCTAGGGACTGTAGCGTTACCTACTGGATTTACTACCTAATGAGCATCTCATCTCTTGCTAATTCAGTTAAAGAAGTAGGAAGCTTTGTTAATAAAATTCCCTCTCCTCCGGGAGGGATTAAGTTAGGAATACTTTCTGCCCCTCTTGTCTTTATCGTCAATGAAGCAATAAATGCTCGTCCCCTTAACGAAGGGGAAGACGAGTTTTTAAGGAAGCTCAAGAATCCTTACAAGCCAAGTAAGCTTGTTGATACTGTTTTTGAGCAACCTGCTCCTTATTATGGCGGAGGTGTAAGCGGTGTCCAATATAAAATGCACATTCGATTTAGAAAAGCGAATGGCGAATACGAAGAATATGTATCAGGCTCATATTATACAGGCGTGTGTACTTGGGGAACGCCTGTTGCAACTTTTAATCACGGCACTCATAGCACATCTGGGCTGAACTATTACAATTGGAATATCCCGTTTACTTATAATAACGGCGTAGCAAGTTCCATCAGTTGGGTAGCTTACAACGAGGCAAAGCCCTTGGGATGGATTCGTGTGGATGGCAATCCAGATGTAAACCCACCACCAGTAGTACCTGGGGTAAAAGAGCAAGGAGCGCAAAACCCTGTAGTAAGTGGCGAGCCTCCTTACACTAACGATGAGTTTTTTAAAAAATTTGGTTTGCCTCCGAGAATAAATCAAGATTTCTTTGCTCCTCCTCTTCCAGGGGCAAAAGCTCCTCCTCAAATTACGCCCGTTCCGACAGGCGATACTTTCCCTAATGCCAACCAAAACGCTCCTGCCTCTGCACCTCCAATAACTGACCCTGCCAAAGATGTTCCAAAAATAAATACCGCTCCTGCTTCTTCAGATAACACTTACACCAGAACTTATACCAAAACTGGTTCGGACGCTTGGGGTAGTACTCCAGGGATTAGAACTTACTCCCCAGGGGTTGATAATTTAGGGTTAAAGTCTCCAGCATCGGTCAAGCCCAGTAGCCAAGGCGGAGTTACGGCAGGTGGTGGAGTTACACCACTCAATCCACCTACTACATCTAATCCACCTGTAATAGACGTTCCGACACCATCTAACACGGATAACCTGATCACGGCTTTAGGCTCAACTCTTGCTCTTATCCTCGATCAGACCAGTAAAGCAAAAATCAAAGAAGCGACAGGAGAGGCTGTCTGTGAAAAAACTTCTTCTGGTCAGTGTTTAAGTAATATGTTTAATGGGAAGCCAAGTTGGGCTGATGGATTAAATGCAGGTCTTGAGGGAGTTAACTTACTTTTAAGCAAAGAAATATTAGCTATTGTTAAAAATACAAATCAAGTAATTAATCATCCTAAATATGGGTTGTTAAAAATACAAGAATTTGCAGATACGGCTTGGAAAGCAACTCGCGCCGACAAGATTTTAAATGTTATCAATACTGCTTTAATTTTGCATAATGCAATAATGTTATCTAACAATGTTGCTTATACAATTACCGAGATTGTTGATAATGTTTTAGCTACTTTTAACATCAAAGATCATGAAGATAAGGATATTGATGTTAGTAGCTGGATTAGTGGCAAATTCCAAGCGATTGTTACCTCAATTATTGGGGCTGAAAATTACTCTCAATTTTCAACTGCTCTAAAAAAAGCCAATCGCATTTATCAAGCTTCAGCTAATGTTTTATGGGGCATTAGAGACATTATGGATTCGGCTCAAAATATCGCTGAATTAACGGGCGAAAACGTTTCAATTATTGGTAATGCTCTCAGAAAATGCGGTGTCGTTCGTGAAAACATTTATGGCAGAATGCCTGAAAATATTAATGCGTCAAATGCCTTTTTAAAAAGAATGGAAAACATTCAAGAAGGCTTAGATCTGGTTGAGGAAGTATCACAAGATACGCGAGATGTCAAAGAAACTTGGGACGAAATGAAAGATAACAAAAAAGAATTTGATGATGCGGTTAATGATTGGAATAAAGACAAAGACAAAGAAGAAAATAATGTCAAAAAATCAATCAATAATTTATCAGAAGAAAAAGAATCAGATACCGAACAAGGTTAATTAAATGGCTACCAAAGTTTTTGATGCCAATTCTTGGGAATTTACACAAAGAATTATCAGAATTTTACACAACCGCGATGTCAAAAAGTGGTTTAAAGATTTTGTTTCGGATACAGCTTTATCTACTGGTAGAGAACGACTAAAAACTTGTTTTTTAATTCGTGATGCTGATTCAGCACTCGAAGTAATAAATAAACAATTTGCTTATCAGACTTATATTAAAAAGTTTGATAGTATTTCGGCTGTAGCATCTTTTCCTGAATCTTGGCAATTAAAAATAGAAGCTCAAAGACCGCAATTAATTATAATATTTAAGCCAGCTAACAAAAGCGATGGACATAGCCAACATTCATTATCTTTACCTCACTATTCAGGAGATAAAACACCAAATATTAAACCCTATACTAAGGGTAATTATTGGGCAAGACTTGTTTTAAAAGACAATAGCAAAATTGTGGTTAATGGTAAAACTGAAAATGAAGCAGTTAACCAAATTGAAAACTTTTATAAGTACGTAAATACTAAATACAAACCAACATCTAAAAATATCGTTACAGGTGTTTACAAAAGTAAGCCATTTAAAGAATTTAAATTGGTTCCAGTTAGAGCTGATTTTTATTCTCAAGGTGCAAAAAATGCCTATCCAGATTGGCAACACTATTACTAAAAAAAGAATTTTTAGAGGACAGACATTAAGGTCTGTCCAGTCTTGTATTAAGCTAACCACTGACAAAAGCTAAAAACTAAAGTTACAAGGGTTAATGTAATTAATACTTTTAGCAACAATATGTCTACATTCGATCCTGGTACTAGTGGTACTTTAAAATCAACAACTATTCCCGCTGCATTTGTTGAAGCTGTAACTGTTTTACAAAATCGTGAAGCAGCAATTACTACTAATCCACCAGATAACGTTACTGTATCTATTGATGTAGATAATCAATTAGCTACTTTAGCTTTAACTTTACCAATTACTTTTAGTTTAGATGGTACTGGTAAGCCAGTAGTGACAGCCTCAGATTATTTAACTTCTCTTTCTGGTAGTAATACTTTTGTCAATGGTAGTGGCGATTTAGCTAGTTCTAACTTAACTGCTGCTGTTTTAGAACTTGCTCAAACTTTACACGCTGCTGAAAAAGTAGAAGATCCAGAAATCGATAATATTCAAATTAGTTATGACTTAGAAAATAGTCAAGCTAATATGTCAGCTTCTATTCCTTTGACTGTTGCTGTTAATAGTAGTGGAAAACTCGAAGTAACTGTTACTGATTACGTGTAAACAGTAATTAATTTTTAACAGTAATTATCAACAAATAAATAGAAAAAATCATGGCAAATAAAACAGTTATAGGGAAAAGAGTAGTTGTTAAGCTTCCCTGGAAAGGAGTAACTAACAACAAAGATCAATACGTCAAAATGAAAAAGCCAGTTGCTAAAGCATTAGGTTTTACAATTGCTAAAACTTCTGAGCTTTACTACGAAGTTTCTATTAATGAAAAAGATAAAACTGGCGAAAAAGTTGGCGGAAAACAAACTATTAAAAGACCTATTCGCGCTGGCTATAAACAGCGTAGTTTTACGTTAGTTTTTGATAAGCAAATAGGTAATTTAGAGGGAAACTCTAAAGCTTTTAAATCGCTAACTTTTCCCGTTACTACTTCAGTGTCTATTTACGATGTTATCAAGCATTTTGAAGGTAAAACGTTAAATGGAGCAAAACCTATCCAGATTATTACTGATAAAGGCCAATCCTATCCTCTTAATGCTGCTTAATAATAATGAGTCAAACAAATATTGACTTATTAAGTAGTAGTGATTGGAGCTTGAGATGTAATATTTACAAGCAAGCCCAATCCTACAAAGATGGTGGTACTACTAAATATAAACACATACCACCTTTTGACCTTGGGATAACTTTAAATGCTCGTTTTATTGCCGTAGCAATCATACTTAAATATGCTCGTCCTACTTGGCAACATGGCGGTTTTATTAATCAAGTTTATAACTTGCCTTTTGCAGTACAAGGCTTACATAGCGGTCATTTATTATTTATCAATCGAGCCAAAATTATTGAATTTCCTCGTCTTACTGGTAACTCTTATCGCTTACTTTATACGCCTCGATTATGGTATCGCGATGTTCGGGTTAAAGTCTGGCAATATCGAGGCATTGAATATAATTTTGTCGATTCAACTTTACTCGATATTCAGCAAAAGGTTAATCAATTATCATGAAATTACCAAGTGGAAAAAGCGTTAATTCTTCAACTCCAATTTATAATAATTCTGCTTTTACTTGGGGTGAGGCAACTAAAAATTGTACTCGTAAATTAGAAAATTTAATTATCGATTCAAAATTAATTTTATCCGCCGAACAAATTGAATCAAATATTATTAAATGCGCTCAACAATTAGATTTATATCGCGCTGCTTTAGGTGGTCGACCAATAATTGTTAATTCTTGGTATCGTCCTGTCGCTGTTAATAATTCTGTCGGCGGTGCTAAATGGAGTCAACATCTTTGCGGGCTAGCTGCTGATATTCGCTCAAATTATTACCATTCCCATAAAATCTATCAATTACTAGATTTAGCTCATTACGGTGGTTTGGGGCGATATTTTTCTTTTGTTCATGTCGATCTGGGTAAAAATCGTCGGTGGATCGTCTCATGAGAAATTTGATTGTTTCAAATATTCCCCGTTGTTGTTGGAATGCGATCGCTCTTGGTGGTGTAATTATCTCAATGGCAGTAGCGGTTAAAATTGTTCGCTCAAACGATGTGTCGATCGCCGTTGCTAATACCAGACTCGAAGTATCAAACGAGATTTACAAGGCTTCAGATTTACTATCCGAGTTAGAAGCTGCCACGATTAAACTTCAACAGCAGCAGGAACAATACATCAAGCTAAAGAGCGAATACGATCGCCTACTTGCTGAGACTAACGGACAGGCACTTAAACAACTACAACCAGTCATAGAAAAAATCGAACCAACTGATAATTTAGAAGCGATAGCATCTGATTTGAAAGAGTCTCAACAACAATTAAGACAACTGGTAACGCCATGACCACAATTACTCACGTACTAATCGATCCGATTGATTGGTCACATAATCATTTATGCCTTTACTGCCATAGGGACGCGAGTTATTGGTTACACAGGTTATACAGATCGGGTACTGGCTACTGCGACCCAATTTGTGACTTGTGTAAGGATGGTTGGGTTGAAATTAAACAAGCTCTTAAATGAAAATTTTTCCTGGATCTGTAGTTGAAATTATAAATTTGACAAAACTTGTTATCGATCGAGGTTTTCACCATGACATACGTTTGAATCAAAGAATGTCAGTTTATTGTTTGAGTAAAGAAAAAATATTTGATTCATTAACTAAAGAATGTCTAGGTTATTTAGAAATTTATAAAGGTACAGGTAAAGTAATAGATATTCAACAACAAACTTCTGTTATTGAATTTGAGCATATTTTTCAAGAACCCTCAATAGGAGATTTAGTTAAACCGATTTAGTAAACTTTGGGGGTTTCCTGAAACCTCAAGGGGATTCTAATTAGGAAAAATAAATTTAATAATTGATTTTTGATTTCTTGGTCTTTTTTTATGCTTACTTAAGATTTAAACCAGGAAATTATTGTTACTCTTTTAATATAAAAGGTTACTGTAGGGAAGTTATGTCGCTGTGTTCCCTTACTACACATTGAAGGAGAGCGATGTCAAATGTGTAGACAGTGAACTATACAGTCTAGAACGTTATGGAGTTTTTATCGCTTCCTCCATAAAAATACTATTTACGGGAGATTAAACTCTCCGACAGAGCGATCGCAAATAGTATACGTTACTAGATTTTTACTTATTTAAAAAAACTATTGAGTTTAATTAATTCAGCTATCGTTGAAAGGAAAGTGTGATGGTTCTTTGGTAGCAGTAGGAAGTTTTGGTAAAAAAAGTAATAGGTAAAAACTAACTCCTGACTTCTAAACATTTATTAAGTCTCTAAACTCTTTACCAAGATTTTGGGCTTCGCTTTTTTCAATTGGTATAAGCTTCCTTGCTGTACTTTACATATCTTTAAATAAAGCCAATCAGCTTGAATAAGCTACTCTGTAGTTAAAAAATTAAAATTTGAGAAGTAAAAGAATGTCTACAATAGAAATCGATTTCCAGTTTAATTATGGAAATATTTTTGGTTATCTAAATCTTAAAAAGTAATTGACTATTGCTTTACTTTTAGTTAATAGATGAGGTTTTATTAATGAGCTTAAAAGAACTACAAGATTTTGTCTTTAATTTTCAGCGCGTCTCATTGGCAGAGATGAAACTAGTTTTTCAAATTGATGGAGACAAACTTAGAGCAATGCTAGATAGATTAATTAAAAAAGGTAAAGTACAAAAATCACCCATGACAGAAAAGTGTCAAAGTTGCCAAAAATGTGAATCTGATGAATTAGAGTTTTACGAATGGAGCGAGAATATTTAATTTAATTAATAGTCATTGATTATTGGTTATTCTATACTCTAAATTTATTATTTTTCTTCAGGCTTAAAACTTATTTCAACGTTCTATTGACTTAGTTTTTGGCTCACAATCTTGTATACTTGTTAAAGTATTAATTAGGCAGTTGATTAAGATAATAAATTAGTTTATTTTTGATGCGATCGCTTATTTTTTCCTTATGTATATAAGATTAATCGCCCTGATTGAAAAGTAAAAAGGCGATTGTAATCAAGAATTAAAATAAGATATTTAAACTTGAGCGGGTTTTTGGGCAACTGTTTCAGTCGCTTGGGTTAAATAATTAGACCTTACGGCGCGGAACATTCCGAATCGACAAAGACCGGTACCAAACGCTAACCTCATTAGTAGTAAAGTAGGTACTTCTCGCAGAGATTTAATGAACCCAGATAAACCAAAACGTACTAATCCTTGAGGTCTAGCTATTCCTTGCCAAATTGAATCTAACCAAGAAGGTAATGTTGCTTGTGTCCAATCGGCGGTAATTACTTCTCCTTCAACTAATCCTGTCTCGACTAAAAGCTCAGAAAAGCCTTCAATACTAGAAAAAGCAGGATGTGACCATTGGTCTAATAATTGTTTCATAACTGGTTTTTCCCAGAAATTTAAAGGTTTTTGGCGGTCATCCCTTTGATTCCAGTCAGCTACAACCAAAATTCCACCAGGTTTTAATACTCTCATTAATTCTTGAGCAAAAACAGCTTTATCTGGCATATGGGGACCAGCTTCAACCGACCAAACAACGTCAAAACTAGCATCGGGGAAAGACAGTTGCATAGCATCATCTACGAAAAATTTGGCATCAACTCCTTCAGAGGTTAACTCCTGGGCGCGTTTGACTTGTTGAGGACTAATAGTTATACCTGTGACGGCAAAACCATAATCCTGAGCTAAAATACGACTACTTCCGCCAATGCCACAACCAACATCTAAAAGAGTTGTTCCAGTAGGTAATTGATCTAAACCTCCCCATTTGACCATTTCATGAACAAAGTCCAGTTTAGCAATGATAAAATCTTTTCGTTGCAGTGGTGAACCATAATGACCTAGGTGGATGTGTTCGCCCCAATAAAATTCTAGAATACCGTCTTCAGTCCATTCATCATAGGAATTAGCCACAGAGTCAGACGATTGATAACGGCGAGCGGTAATCAAATAGAAAACAATGCCTAAAATCAGTAGGGCAAACAGAAGTGTAAAAAACGAATAAAACAAATTCATGAAAATCTAGTTTTAACATTTCTTAAAAATTTTATCTCATTACTAGACTCATGGTCGCAGAGGTTGAGATCGCTTAATTTTCAAAAATGAAATTCACCAACCTAATTTTTTTTTGGTTTACCCCTTGACTCTCCAGTGAACTAGAGATTTCACAATAACAATAAGTAATTAAATCAGGGAAAAAATAGAAGAATATGACATTGCAATTTAAAGTTCCTAACATGGCTTGTTCAGCTTGTGGAGATACTATTACCAAAGCCATTCAAGAAATCGATCCAGAAGCGATGATAAAAACCGATTCTAAAACTAAACTTGTTGAAGTTGAAACACAAGCATCGCCTGATGCCATTGCACAGGTAATTACAGCAGCAGGTTATACAGTTGCCTAAATAAGAATTATTTAAACACCAAGTCAGGAGGTGTTAAATGGAAAATACCAATCTGAAATTGAGGGGTATGAGTTGTGCTTCTTGTGCCAAAAATGTTGAAGACGCAATTCGCTCAGTTCCAGGTGTAAATGAATGTAGTGTTAACTTTGGTGCCGAACAAGCTAGCGTTATTTACGATCCTAGCCAAACCAATATAGCAGCGATTCAGGATGCAGTTGATACAGCAGGCTATTCGGCTGTACCGATGCAAGATGAAATACTTGCTCCAGAAGATGATGCAGAACAAAGAGAACGACAAGTTGAAAATCGCCAATTAACTCGTAAGGTATGGGTTAGCGGTATTATCAGTGCTATTCTGGTGATTGGTTCACTACCCATGATGACAGGATTGCCTATTCCTTTTATTCCTGCATGGATGCACCATTCCTGGCTACAATTAGTACTAACTACACCAGTACTATTTTGGTGTGGCTCGTCTTTCTTTATCAATGCTTGGAAAGCCTTAAAACGCCATACGGCAACCATGGATACGCTGGTAGCGATTGGTACAGGGACAGCTTACCTTTATTCTTTATTTCCAACCTTTTTTCCACAATGGTTTATTGAGCAGGGACTTACACCTGATGTCTACTTTGAAGCTGCATCGGTAATTATTACCTTAATTTTGCTGGGACGATTATTAGAAAACCGCGCCAAGGGACAAACTTCAGAAGCAATTCGTAAGTTGATTGGTTTACAAGCGAAAACAGCAAGGGTGATTCGTAATCATCAAGAGGTAGATATTCCCATTGCTGAAGTAGTTTTAGGAGATTTAATTTTGGTACGCCCAGGGGAAAAAATTCCCGTTGATGGCGAAATTGTTGAAGGTGCTTCCACCATTGATGAAGCGATGGTTACTGGTGAAAGTGTCCCTGTGAAAAAGCGTCCTGGCGATGAAATTATTGGCGCGACGATTAATAAAACTGGTAGTTTTAAGTTTAGAGCCACCAGAGTTGGTAAGGATACTTTTTTAGCACAGATTGTTAAGTTAGTGCAGCAAGCACAGGGCTCAAAAGCACCAATTCAACGTTTAGCTGATCGCGTGACGGGATGGTTTGTTCCTGCGGTGATTGCTATTGCGATCGCTACTTTTGTCCTCTGGTACAACATCATGGGGAATGTTACAATGGCTCTAATTACGACAGTCGGTGTGTTAATTATTGCCTGTCCCTGTGCGCTTGGTTTGGCAACTCCAACTTCGATTATGGTGGGAACGGGAAAAGGAGCGGAAAACGGTATTCTGATTAAAGGCGCAGCAAGTCTAGAAATGGCGCATAGGTTAAGAGCGATCATACTCGATAAAACTGGAACGATTACCCAAGGTAAACCGACTGTAACTGATTTTATAACTGTTCGAGGAATAGCTAATCATAACGAATTAAATATCTTGCTATTGGCTGCTTCTGTAGAAAGAAATTCAGAACATCCTTTAGCTGAAGCGGTAGTTAGGTATGCTCAATCGCAAAGGGTAGAATTAAACGATACAAAAGAATTTGAAGCGAGAGTTCGCTCCTTTGTCGCGATCGCGGGTAGTGGTGTCCAAGGCTATGTATCGGATCGATGGATACAAATTGGTACGCACCGTTGGATGAATGAGTTAGGGATTGATACCAGTGATTTACAAAAAGATTGGGAAAGATTAGAGTATCTTGGCAAAACCGTTATTTGGATTGCTATAGATAAAAAAATTGAAGCGATTATGGGCATTGCTGATGCGGTGAAACCATCTTCTGTGAATGCGATTCGCTCTTTACAGAAAATGGGTTTGGAAGTAGTGATGTTAACTGGAGACAATCGCCGTACGGCTGAAGTTATTGCCCGTGAGGTAGGAATTGAGCGCGTTTTTGCTGAAGTTCGTCCCGATCAGAAAACAGTCATAGTTGAGACAATTCAGTCAGAAGGCAAAATAGTAGCAATGGTAGGTGATGGCATCAACGATGCACCAGCTTTAGCACAAGCCGATGTGGGAATGGCAATTGGTACAGGAACTGATATCGCGATCGCAGCTAGTGACATCACCCTAATTTCAGGAGATTTACAAGGGATTGTAACTGCTATTCAACTGAGTCGCGCTACTATTCGTAACATTCGTCAAAATCTTTTCTTCGCCTTTATCTACAACGTGGCTGGCATTCCCATTGCAGCAGGAATTCTATATCCTTTCTTTGGTTGGTTGCTTAGTCCAATCATTGCTGGTGCAGCGATGGCGTTTAGTTCCGTGTCGGTAGTGACGAATGCGCTGCGTTTACGTAACTTTCAACCTAAAATTCTGATTTAGAGGAATAAACTGATGTTCGAGTCACAGCCCCTTTAGAAGGCAGAAGGTAGAAAAGAAAAAGACAACACTTTCTGAAATAGCTTACCAAATATGAACACAATTATCTTTTTCAGTACATGGGCAGGATTTGGATTTCTGCTTGGAGTAATTTCTGGAGCGATATTATATCAAGTTCGGTTGAATACTTATATTGTTGGTGAGGTCAAGTAATAAGTAATAAGTAATAGGTAATAAGTAATAAGTAATAAGTAATAAGTAATAAATTTTTTTCTATTGCAACCAGCCTTTTTTTTTCAACTAATTATCTGTACTTGATATTATAGGAGGTTTGACAATGGCGACTAAAAAAGCGGACAGCTTCGCTGGCGCATTTGCGCTCGCTAACATTCTGGCAAGTTTAGGAATTGTGTTGGGAGTTGCTTCGGGTAATGCAGTAGCTCAAATGCCTCACCAGATGAGCGAATCAACGGGACAATTTCAAAGAATCGAACAACCATTAAGTAATAAATTGATTGTTACAGTTGGTGGATTAGGACTGATTGGTTTAGAACTATGGTGGTTTTTATTCAGTCAACCTAAATCTCGTCAAGCAACTACACAAGGAGATATTCAAGAAATTACAATTACCGTTGATGGCGGTTACGAACCCAGTCAGATTGTAGTTCGAGCTAATCAAAAAGTACGATTAAACTTTGATCGCCAGGATGCTAGTAGTTGTCTTGAAGAAGTCCGTTTTCCCGACTTTCATATCGCTCAAACCTTATCTCTTAACCAAGTTACACCGATTGAATTTACCCCCCAAAAACCTGGTAGATACGAGTTTACTTGCGGTATGAATATGTTTCGGGGAGTCATTGAAGTTTTGTAGCAGTTAGGAGATTGATGTAATTGAGCTTTAATCGGTAAAAATAATATTGCGATTTGTTACACAACAATGTTAATTTTGTTTACATAAATACATACAAAATTAAGAAATGTTCGCTCAGACAGGTTGTTTAGCAGATCAGCAAATATTAAAGAATGTTAAATGGAAAAAGCTTTTCTTAAAAACTACTATCTGGTTAGTAGCAGAAATTTCGCTTAACTTTTTGGGACTAGATAGTCTAGCTGATTACAGCGAATTTTTATTTGAACGTACAATGATTATGCCTAATACTATGGATATTATCTTCCCAGTTTAAAAGCAGAAAAAATAGAAGGTTGAACTCCGATATTTTTTACTACTAAATGATGCAACCAGATATTCCAGAGTGCCATCGTAATCGCCGTTGCGATCGCAGCACCCAAAATTCCAATCATAGGAATCAAAATACTATTTAAAATTAAGTTTAATAACGCACTACAGCAAACCACATAAGCACATTGACGATGATATCCAGTCATTTGCAATATATATCCTACCGAACCAGCCCCAACATTAACTAGCTGTCCGCCGATTAAAACAATCATTTCCCAACGCCCTGCTATAAATTCCTCTCCAAATAAACCCAACACCGCGTCAGCATTTATAATTAAAGCACTCGCTATTAATAAGGTAGGAAAAAATAGCCAACGAGCTATATTATCGACGAGTTCTTGTAAATCTTTTAGTCTGCCCTGAGTATATAGAGTAGCAAACATCGGTGCAGCGATCGCATTAACCGCAACTAGAATAAAGCCTACCCAAGCAG
The DNA here is from genome assembly GCA_002355455.1 of Stanieria sp. NIES-3757. NCBI lineage: Bacteria > Bacillati > Cyanobacteriota > Cyanophyceae > Pleurocapsales > Dermocarpellaceae > Stanieria > Stanieria sp. NIES-3757. Next base: position 423,515 of record AP017375.1, on the reverse strand, counting down.
ATGTTTTGAGCGCAGCAGTATAAATTCCCACTTCAAAAGAACCCAGAGTTGAGCCAATCATGAGAATATCGGTTTGGGATAAAATCATGTGTGCGCCATCATTAAGTAACAAAGGAAAAGCAACCGCTAACCATTCTTTTGGAACATAAATCGACTTGATCGCATGACATTTTTTCTCAAACCAAACTTTAAAGCACCACAATTGAGCAATTATGACAACGGCTAAACTAACCATTGTTATTATTAGTGCTAATTTACTAGTAAGCTCTTGACCATAGTAAGCCGAACCAAAAATTACTAATAAAGGTAAAAAAACCGCCGATGGTAAATAAGCTAAAGCAATTTGTTTACTTGCTCTAGTCATTTCTAGTTGCTGTCTGACTAAAGCCAAAAGCGGTACACTCCACAATCCAAATTTAATGCTATCGCTCGGAAGAGAGGTAATTTTAGAAAGCCAAGCAACAGTAATACTACCAATGATGGCAAGTAATAAACTACTCAACAAAACCACTCCCCAACTAGACAAAATTAAGCCTTTTAATCTTCCCCAATCTTGCTTGACAGTATATTCAGGGATGAAGCGTAACATAGAATTAGGAAATCCTAATCCTGCTACATAGCCTACCAAAGTCGCGATCGCAATTATATAATCATAAGTTCCATAGTCTGCTGCTCCCATCCACCGAGCTAGCAAAACTTGAGCAAAATAGCTAATCCCAGCACCTAAGAATTGTGCAACTAAGGCTACTCCAGCACCTCGAAATAAAAGAGGAAATAATTCGGTTTGCTCTAAATCGTTTCCTACATACTGAGCAAGCCATTTTTTCATAGATGATTATTCCTTGAGAGTAAAACTAAAACTGCAAAGTGCTACATAGGTTAACCTAAGAAAAGTAAATCGAGTAGAGGCAAAAAAAAACACCTTACCGAAGGGAAAATGTCTGCAAAATTAGGAATATTGATTGTTACTTTTACTTTCGCGCTCGATTAATTCAAACTAGAAGTAAGAATAGAAAAAAGTTGAGATTTGCTAAAACAATCACCAATCTAGACTAGGATAGGAACAAGTAATTTAAAATTAACCTCAAAGAAAACTGTGAATGATAACTTCAGTAAACTGCTTCAATACAATGTTTCTGGCTTGGGCTGTTGGCTGACTTTGATTCTAATTGCTGTTTTATTAGGTTCGGTTGGCTTAGGCTGGATTGTTAATGGATTTTTAATTTTATTAGCTTTTTTAATCATTACACCAGTATTAGCTTTCTGGGGCTTGCAATGGTGGTTAAAACGTAATTTAATTCAAGACCAGTGTCCAGTGTGTAATTACGAATTTACTGGCTTCAAAAATACAGAATTTAAATGTCCTAATTGTAGTGAACCTCTTCAAGTAGATGGAGGAAAATTCCATCGTATAACTCCTCCAGGAACAATTGATGTAGATGCAGTAGAAGTATCGGTACAACAATTAGAAGATTAATCATAATTGTTATTTAGTTGAAATATTTAGAGTAAACTGATAAGTAGCTCCAGTGCGATCGCCGATGAAGATTTGATATTGTCCTGGTTCCCAAACTCCAGAAATTTCTGGTTTGAATCCTGATACTTGGTCTCCTAAAGCGCAAAGAGTGTCTCCTGAGTGTGGCCCCACTACTAATAAAGTTGGTTGACCTCCTGTCGCCTGTACACTCAATCTCATATAATCAAGACGTTGAGGTAAATTAATCACATAGTTGGGCGAGCTAGCAATAAAACCGCATCCTTTACTATCTATTGAACCTCCCGATTGCCCTTGAATAGTTTGAGTATCGGTCTCAAATTTTAATCCATTTCCTATTGGTTTAGCTGCAACACTATTGGCACTATTTACCAAACTCAATATAGTCAAACTAATAGCACTAAATAAATTACCTAACTTTGTCATAAATTTTTACAGCCTTAGCCATAATTTGAGCTTAAAATATACTATTAGTTTATTAGGCTTAAAGACGCTTTTGAAGGTCGATTGTTCCAGTTTTTTAACAGTCCCTAATGGAATCAAGTAAAAAGTAAAAAGTAAAAAGGTTATGTTGAGCAATAGTGAAGGAATATACTCAACCTTTAGCTTGAAAAGAATAAAAAGTGAATTGAGCAAAAATTATTAAGTTTTAATGAAGGATTAAATTTTTTGTAAAATCAAATTATTGCGATCGCTAATGTTTCCTTGCCAACCGGGTTCAATTACGTTAGTTCCTGTGGGTTCAATAACAATAGCTGGAGAGTTAATCACGTCTCCTGGTTGTAATTTTTCTCGATCGTAAACGGGAGTATCATACCAAGTATCCGCAGTGTATATTTTTACTGTAGCAGTTGGTTGAAGCGGTGTGTTTCTAGTAGTTTTAATTGCAATTTCTTCGGATTGATAGGTAGGACAAATTAATTCGATAGAAACTGTTTCAACAATTAAAGCTTTGTTTTCAATAATAAAACCGTAACGTTGTTGATGAGTCTGTTCAAAACTTGCTCTCATCTGGTTAATTTGAGCTAAATCTACCATTAAACTTGAGTCTGTACCTTGATATTTTAGATGGACTTTTTGTAAAATTTTAATTTCTTCTGTTCCTTGGGTTTGTTGTTGATTTAATTCTGCTTTAGCTACTTTAATTAATTCAGAAAAAACCTCAGTTAATTCTCTTAATAATTCTTCGGTTAATTGAGCTTCAATTGACTTTTCTTTAATAATTCTAAGATCGGCTAAACCAATTCCATAGGCAGATAACACTCCTGCATAGGGATGAATAAAAATTTGTTTGATTCCTAAAACATCAGCAATTAAACAGGCGTGTTGTCCTCCTGCACCACCAAAACAACAAAGAGTATATTCGGACACGTCATAACCTTTTTGAAGAGAGATTTTTTTGATCGCATTTGCCATATTATCTACGGCAATAGTTAAGAAACCAGAGGCAATTTGTTCGGGTGTGCGATGGTCGCCAATTTGTTTAACAAGCTGTTGAAATTTCTGTTTGACTATTTCTAGATCTAGAGGAGAATTGGCATTTTTACCAAATACTTTAGGAAAAAATTTAGGTTGTAATTTTCCGATCACAACATTACAATCAGTGACGGTTAAAGGTCCTCCTCTACCATAGGAAGCAGGACCGGGATTTGCCCCAGCAGATTGGGGGCCGACTCTATATCTACTGCCATCAAACTGTAAAATAGAACCACCACCAGCAGCGACAGTGTAAATAGACATCATTGGCGATCGCAATCGAACTCCTGCGACTTCGGTTTCAAAACTGCGTTCGTATTCTCCTGCAAAATGACTGACATCGGTGGAGGTACCTCCCATATCAAAACCGATGATTTTATTGAATCCTGCCATCTGACAAGTTTTGACTGCACCAACAATGCCACCCGCAGGCCCAGAGAGAATGCTATCTTTACCTTGGAATAAGTTGGCATCTACCAATCCCCCATTAGATTGCATAAACATCAGTTTGGTTGTTAGTTTTTGGTCGTTTGTCATTAGTTGACTAGCAATCTGTTCGACATAACGGCGCAGGATAGGAGAGAGATAGGCATCGACTACAGTGGTATCGCCTCGACTAATTAATTTAATTAAAGGACTGACTTGATGGGAGATAGAGATTTGAGTAAAGCCAATTTCTTGAGCGATCGCACCAACGATTAATTCGTGTTGTGGATAACGATAACTGTGCATTAAAACGATGGCACAACTTTTAATCCCTGCATCATAAGCAGCTTGTAAATCTTTTCTAACGGAACTAGTATTAACAGGAATTAATTCATTACCTTGGGCATCATAACGTTCTTCTACTTCGACAACTGTTTCATAAAGCATTTCTGGCAGAATAATTTCTAAAGCAAAAATATCGGGACGATTTTGATAACCAATACGTAGTGCGTCTTTAAAACCTTTGGTAATAGCTAAAACAACGCGATCGCCTTTTCTTTCTAAAAGGGCATTAGTAGCTACGGTTGTCCCCATTTTGATTACTTCAATCTCTGCGGTAGGAATAGGTGCGTCTTGAGTAATTCCCATTACATCTCGAATACCTTGAATTGGTGCATCGGTGTACTGTTCGGGATTTTCTGAAAGTAATTTGTGGAGAATAATGTTACCTTGAGGAGTTTTAGCAACGATATCTGTAAAAGTTCCACCGCGATCAATCCAGAATTGCCAACCTTGAAAAAAATTAGAAGTAAAAGTCATAATTATATATATAAATAAACTTGTCTAACGTTATTGAAAAAACACAACCACGCAATTTATTAGAGCTAAAATTAAGCTTATTTTTAAATAATATAAATTGCCACTCATCTAGCTAAATTGTTGCTCGGCAAAAACCCATGAATAATTGAGAAAAATAAATAGTAAGAGGGGAAAAACAAGGTAAATATAACGATAGGTGTCTCAGCTTTTAAACGAGATTAATTATGTTCCCAGTAATTTATTCAGAAGACTTTCTTTTACATGATACAGGCTATGGTCACCCTGAAAAACCTGCTCGTCTTACCGCGATAGTCAAAGCATTACAACAAGTTGCTTGGCACGATCAAATCAATTGGCAAAAACCAACACCCATTACTCAAAGAGAAGTCTTACCCCATATCCAAGCAATTCATACTCAAAAATATATAGATAAATTACAACATCTTGCCGAAAGTGGCGGAGGTTATTTAGATTTAGATACTCCTATTTCGCCCCGTAGTTACGAAATTGCTTTACTCGCCGTAAGTGCTTGGTTAGACGGAGTAGATCTCGTGCTGACTAACAATAATCCTGCTTTTGTTTTAGCCCGTCCTCCCGGACATCATGCCACCCGTGAAACAGGAATGGGATTTTGTCTTTTTTCTAATGCTGCGATCGCAGCAAATTACGCTTTACAACAACCAGGGATTAATCAAGTTGCAATTCTTGATTGGGATGTTCATCATGGTAACGGTACAGAAGCAATTGTCGAAAATAATCCTCAAATTGCCTATTGTTCACTACATCAGTATCCTTGTTATCCAGGCACAGGTCAAGCAAGCGATCGCGATAGCGACTACCGAAGGTCTCGCGGATTATATCAAAATGTTCTTAACATCCCCATGGTAGCAGGCAGTACGATTATTGAATATCAATCAGCTTTTGAACAAAAAGTAATACCTTTCTTAACTAAAATTCAACCAGATTTATTAATTGTTAGTGCAGGATACGATGCTAATGCTTTAGATCCTCTAGCAGAAATTGCTTTACAACCTCAAGATTATGGTGTATTAACCAAATTTTTATTATCAATTACTCGCCGTTTATTATTTGGCTTAGAAGGAGGCTATCATTTAGAGGCATTAGCAAAATCGGTAATTGCGACTATTAATTGTTGTCTTTAAAATATCTTCGGCTAATATAGTTATAATTCTTGCACTCTACAACTCATACCATGTTTTGTTCAGACTAATCATTTTTTGGTATTGATATTTCTCAACCATAACAACTGTTAAACACATGAGTTCTTTTTCTACTGTCCACGGATTATCCGTTTATCAACTAGTTCAACAAACTTCTAATTCCTGGCAAGAATTACTAATCAGTCCGAACATTTTTCAATCTTATTTAACTTTAACTCTTGAGCTTTTAAAAGAAAGACAAATCTCAACAGAAATCTGGCTTAAATTACCTCAGACTAAAACTTGGTTGGGCGAAATAGAAAAGTATTTACAACAAGATAATATTAAACATATTTATTGGTATGGAAACCAAAAAAATCATCCAGCTTTTTTATTGCCTGAGAGTCAATTGACAACTAAAATTACACCAATCAAAATTGTTAATAATTCTTTGCTCAAAAAAGAATCTTTTCTGATTGTAGTTTCTCCCCAATTATCTTGTTTGATTTTAGCTCAATGGCAAAAAGCAAAAATTTCAACAGAATTAACTAATAAAAGAGTACAACAACCTTACTTAAAAGCAGTTTTAAGTTTTGAATCAAGTTTAATTAAAACTGTGATTACTGAACTCAATCAATTAATTTTTGAATCTGAGTCAAGTCAAACAATTTTACCAGACCTTAATGATATTTCTAGTGAAAATCCAGAAGAAACTCAATTAATTACTGATTTATTACGTAAACAGATTGAATATACTGAAACCTTACAAAATTCACTGAATGCTTTAGCTAATAATCAAAGTAAAACTAATAGTTTTGCTCAGTTTGTAGAAGTACAATCGGAATTTCTTAATAAATTAGTCCGAGAATTACGCTCGCCCATTACTCGGATGAAAACTGCTTTAAGTTTACTAGAATCAAAACAAATCAAAGGAGAGCAACGCCAACGTTATTTAGAAATACTTGATTACGAATGCGATCGCCAAAATTCTTTGATTTCTGGTTTACTGGAATTATTACAATTAGAAATTCCTTTTGAGGTTGACTCAGTTAGACTAGAAGATTTAGTTCCAGGAATAGTAAGTACCTATCAACCATTAGCTCAGGAAAAACAAATTTTATTAGGATATACTATTCCTAGTAATTTACCTCCTGTGGCTTGTCCTAGTTCTTGGCTTAGGCAAATCATTATTCATTTACTTAATAATAGTCTTCAATTTACTCCTGCTCAAGGTAAAGTTTTTGTCCAAGCGACAATAAATAATGAATTTGTTGAACTAGCTGTAAGCGATACGGGTATAGGAATAGATCCTCAAGAATTAACCAAAATTTTTGATAGTTTTTATCGAATTAGAAGTACTGAAAACGAACACGTTGCAGGCGCAGGTTTAGGTTTAACTATTGTTCAACAACTAGCACAGAAATGTGGTGGTTCAATTGCAGTAAGTAGCAAAGTAGGAAAAGGTTCGGTATTTAAAGTATTGTTACCAATTACTTTAGCTGAGTTAACTGATGCTTAAATCAAAAAAAAATAATTAGAAATTAAAAACAAATAATTACTTTAAACTGAACCAGAACTTCCTAAAGGTAGGAAAATTGTTAATTCTTCTCCTTGTTTTGGTCTTTGTCTAACCGTAAATTTTCCACCTAAAGCTTGAAAAATATTCTTAGTTACATCCAAATTCAAGCTTAAACATCCAGTTTCAGGTTGAAACATCAATAATTGACCGAGAGATTTGAGCGGATTACTTGAAAGACTAGCTTGAGACAAGACTTGCAATTTGAGTTGATTCCCGACAGTTGAAACTTTGACATGAACTTGTCCGCCTGTAGGTAAATTGCGAGTACAATTCTCTACCAATCCTGTTAAAACTCGGTCAAGCATAGCAGGATCGCTAACAATGTTCGGTAATTTTTTGGGTAGGGTTACTTCTAACTCAACATTCCGTTTTTGTGCTTCTTGTTGCCAACGAGGAATAGTTTGTTGGAAGATTTGCTCGAGAGAAAAAGCTACTAAATTAACTGGTTTGTTAGCAGGAGGAGTCGCTTCTAATTCTGCTGCACGGAAAATTAATTCCATTCTTTCGATTTGTGCCGTACATTCTTGATCGATTGTTTGTAGACGCTGAATTACATTAGGTTGAAAATCTTTTTTTCTTTTCAGCAACAGTCTAGTCAAGGTACGAATGGTAGTCAGAGGAGTCCGAATTTCGTGGGTAAGAGCTTGTAGCAAGTCCATTTCTAACTGACTACTGACGGTAGGAGTAGAAAAGTTAGTTCTGTATTCGACTACTTCGGCTTCAGGATGAGTAACCGTTTCGCTTGGTTTGGTTTTACTAATCGCTAAAGCGGTTAGATCGGGTAAATGTTTGAGTAATTGACGGCTAAAATGACTAACTAAACGATAATCAGGAATTGGTGGGTCAAATTGCCGAACTAAACGGTCTAATTTTGATAATTGATGATAATTAGCCAGGACTAATCGCGATCGCAAGGTTGCCCAAGTCAGTTGAATTATTTCAGGTTCAAAGGAAAAATGAAAGGCAGGAAAACCTTGTTCGTCTTCTCCTAACACCATGACTAACCCAAACTCGTCAGTCAAAATCAGACAAAATTGTTCTAAAGCGATGGGATCTTTGGGGAGTAAGGGCAATTCTAAAATGGAGCAATGTTCAGGAGTTGGTTCTACTTCTGTCTCAACTGCACAAGGCATCAATGCTTTAGGATTAAAAGCATCAGGCGTAAACACTCCTGTATGAAAGTGAGAAACAAGAGCTACGTTACTTAAAATTGGCACAGGGGCAGAAAAAATTAATCCTTGTTCTGCTTGATTCAGACAATTATTATTTTTTAGTCTAGATAAAAGAATTTTTTCTACAGTTGCGATCGCGCCAAACCATTCTCTCTGTGCTTTTAATTCGGCTAATTTTCTTTGTTCGTTGAAATTTTGCTCTAACTGCTGACTGGTTACTGTCAGAGAAGACTCAATCGTCAAAGAATTTTCCTCGATCTTTTGATAGCGATTGAAAATATCACTAAGCGTTTTCAGTAACCACGTCTTCACAATTATTCGACCTCCTCGGACATCACGCTACTCTTATTAATACCCAAATATCAAATATATCTTGATAAGTATTGTCATATTATTGTTTTTATAGTACAAGTCACAGTAGTTAATAGATAGCAGTAAAACCGAACTAAAGTTTAGCGATTTCCACTCTAAGTGCTAGGTAATAGGCATTGGCGACAGTCAAGAAGGAAAAGAAAACATTTCTAGAGGCGGTTTTGCTCGTTTCAGCCGAAGGTATTTAACTATCCCTAAGTCCCGATTTTCAGGTATGGATTTTAGGTTATAGGTAATAAATATTTTTCTATTGCAAAAATATCTAGCTGTAAAAGCCCATCATAAGTGCGATCGCTCCGCGCCTCGGCTCTGCCGAGATCGCGATTAGCAATTGATTTTGGCTATATTACTTAACATGATTGGGCTTCTCTTGATCCAAAAAAGATTTTTATTAATCAGATAATATTTGCTGATAATTCCGTGAGAATATATTTCTAAATGATTGATCGTGACTAAGCTTGCCGTATTTTTCTCAGCAAGTGGAAATAGCCTAATGCTATTGGCTAATTACCATAGCGCGATCTTCTGTGTAGGTGCATCTGCGACGCTTTTTAAAAAATCTCTAATCGAAAATGGTTAATTCTGTCTCTCAAATTCAGACTGAACAATTACCTAGTTTTAACGGAAACGGTTCCCATAAACCAATTCTTGCTGCGATTGATATCGGGACTAATTCTATTCACATGGTAGTCGTACAAGTTGAACCACATTTACCAGCTTTTAGTATTATAGCTAAAGAAAAAGATACAGTAAGATTGGGCGATCGCGATCCGAAAACAGGCAATCTGACTCCTGAAGCGATCGCAAGATCTTTAGCTGCTTTACGACGTTGTAAGGATTTAGCTCATAGTCTACGTGCCGAACAAATTATTGCTGTAGCAACTAGTGCAACAAGAGAAGCGGGTAATGGACAAGCCTTTCTACAACAGATTGAATCAGAGTTAGGGATTGTTGTTAATCTGATTTCTGGACAAGAAGAAGCGCGACGAATTTATCTTGGTGTCTTGTCAGGAATGGATTTTGGCGAACATCCTCATGTAATTGTGGACATTGGGGGTGGTTCGACGGAGTTGGTTTTAGCAGATATTCACGAACCTCGTTTTTTAAGCAGTACCAAAATCGGGGCGGTACGTTTAACGGCGGAATTGGTTCATAGCGATCCGATTAGTGAAATTGAATTGAATTATTTGCGTGCTTATGTACGAGGAATGTTAGAGCGTTCCGTTGAAGAAATTTGGCATAACTTGCAATTAAATGAAACACCTCGTCTAATCGGTACTTCTGGTACGATTGAAACCTTAGCCGTAGTTCATGCTTTAGAAAAACAAGGTACAGCACCTAATCCTATCAATGGTTATCAATTTAGTCGTAAAGACTTAAAAGATATCGTCAAAAAATTAGCAGGGATGACTTATGAGGAACGCTTTGCCATACCTGGAATTTCTGATAAACGGGCGGAAATCATTGTTCCTGGGGCAATTATTTTGTTAGAAGTGATGACTATGCTCAATCTGAACTCTATTACCGTTTCCGAGCGATCGCTAAGAGAGGGAATGATTGTCGATTGGATGCTAACTCATGGGTTGATTAATAACCGTCTACGTTATCAAAATGAAGTTAGAGAAAGAAATATTTATAAAATTGCCCATAAATACCAAGTTAATGTAGCTTTTAGCGAACGAGTAGCCAATTTTGCCCTGAGTATTTTCGATCAAACCAAAGGAATTTTACATGATTGGGGTAATTTGGAGCGGGAATTACTTTGGAGTGCAGCAATTTTACATAATTGTGGAGTTTATATTAGTCATTCATCCCATCACAAACATTCTTACTATTTAATTAGAAATGCTGAGATTTTAGGTTTCAATGAATTAGAGTTAGAATTAATTGCTAATCTTGCTCGTTATCACCGTAAAAGTAAACCCAAGAAAAAACACGAAGGCTATCCGAAATTACCTCATAAAGAATATCAATTAATCGTTAAACAATTAAGTGCAATTTTACGTTTAGCAGTAGCATTAGACCGTCGCCAAAAAGGCGCGATCGCTGGTGTAAAGTGTAATTATGACCAAAATAATAGAATTCTTGATCTCAATTTAATTCCTTCAGAATTAGGTGATGATTGTGCTTTGGAACTTTGGAGTTTGGATTATAAAAAAGTAGTTTTTGAAGAAGAATATGGTGTGAAGGTCATCGCTAGTTTATCTCGATGAATCAGCAGTTATGGGATGATTTAATTGAACAAAGTCAACAAGATTGGTTGATTGGTTGGGATGCCCAAGAAATTCTAAATTTAACTGCTCAAAAAATTACTCAATTAAAGCAATTACAAACAAATAAAGACACGCCTCTAAATATTGTATTGGCAGAAAAAAATCCTGGTAATTTTATTGCTAGTTTTCTAGCTAGTATTATTACTAATAATTATATTTTTGTGTGTAATCCTGATTGGCAAAAATCAGAATGGCAACAAGTTTTTTATTTGGTTCAACCCGATCTAATTTGGGCAGACCAAGCTGTAATCGAAGATATTATTACTCATCTTAAACAACAGCAAATAAATAGTAGCTTTAAGATTCTTCCCGTTGGTCAGAATGACATATTAAAAAGCAACTTGAAATTAGAAAATAAGAAGAAAATAATAAACTCAGTAAGTATTTGTAATCCACAATCACAAACAAGTTTTGCTTCACTAGATAATTCTTCCTTAATTATGATTCCTACGGGAGGTTCATCAGGAAAAATTCGTTTTGCTATTCATACTTGGTCAACTTTAACTGCTTCAGTTCAAGGATTTTGTGAATACTTTCAAACCAAAACTATTAATTCTTGTTGCCTTTTACCTCTCTATCATGTCAGTGGTTTAATGCAATTAATGCGCTCTTTTTTTACCAAGGGGAAATTAGTTATTTTTCCTTATCAAAATCTTAAACAAGGCAAACAACCAAATTTTAATTCTCAAGAATTTTTTATCTCTCTTGTTCCTACTCAATTACAATTTCTCTTACAATCCGATCCTTATTGGTTAGCTTCTTTTCAAACAGTATTATTAGGAGGCGCACCAGCTTGGCAAGATTTATTAGACAGGGCAAGAAAATATCAGATTGCATTAGCACCTACTTATGGCATGACGGAAACCGCCTCACAAATTGTCACTCTTCAACCCAAAGATTTTTTGGCAGGAAATAATAGTAATGGTCGAGTATTACCTCATGCCCAGGTAACTATAGTTGATGAAAATAAACAACTATTACCAAATAGAAAAATTGGTCAAATTATTATTCAAAGTAATTCTCTTTATTGGGATTATTATCCTCAATTAAATCCTCATCAAAGATTTACTACAGATGACCTCGGTTGGTTTGACGAACAAGGTTATCTTCATATTGTAGGTAGAAGCAGCCAAAAAATTATTACTGGTGGAGAAAATGTTTTTCCTTCAGAAGTAGAAGCAGCAATTTTTGCGACTGGTTTAGTTCAAGATGTCTGCGTAATTGGTTTACCAGATTCTCACTGGGGACAAGTGGTTACTGCGGTATATGTACCAATAAAATTAGATATTTCAGCAAGATTAATTCAGCAAAAGTTACAAACTCAATTAAGTAAATACAAACATCCCAAGCATTGGTTTTCAGTTGATTGTTTACCCCGTAATCAACAGGGCAAAATTAATTATCAACAAATTCTTGATATTGTTAAACTAAATTTAAAGTAAAGTTGAATATTAAAGATTAGGAGGATAAAGTCGTTTCGCGCAGAGCCACAGAGACACAGAGAGTTCAGTAGAGATAATTCATGAATTATCCCTACTTAATCTATAGTTCCGTTGCTATAAATTATTGATTCATTTGATTGAGGATCACTTCTCAAAGCATTTCTCCCCCTGGAAGTGTTTGCAACAGTTCTTTCACTCGCTCAGAGGTAAAATCTTCGTAGGTAAAATTAATCAATTCAGTAGTAATTTCTAGTATTTTTTCTCGATCAACTCTTGCTAATATTGTTGATGGTTTTAGAGTACCGCCAAAAACTTCAATTGCTGCTTCATCAATCGCTGCTTCAAAAGCTTCTCCTAGATACAAATGCCAATCGTCTTGCTTAATATAGTAAGCATTTTTATTCATTTGATTTAGTTTTTTGATTTGCCTGATTGAGTCACGAATTGAGGCAATCCAAGAATTAGTTAATCGTTGTTCTAATTGATTTTTAATTAAATGAGCTAATAGACGCACTAGGTAAGCTTCAATCTTCCTAATAATGTCTTTTCTGCTCATTTCTTCTAGTTCATCAACTATACTTAAAGCCTGATTGTATTCTCCTTGAAGAATGCTATTTCTCAGTTTTTCTAACTCCTCCATTGTTTTTGTTTCCATTTCATAAAAGTAAACTCAAAGATATTAAATATCCTAAATAAACTCTATAAAAACTGCTTTAAATCAGGAACATCAACCCAACTTCTGCTTTCATTTGATTGATGAGTTAAATCCATCAATAACTGGGAATAAACACCTTCTTTCAAGGAAGGAACTAGCGACTCACCTTGATCGATAGCTTCAACTAAACGATCTATCACTCGAATAAAAGGTGCTAAACGCCCATCACTAAACACTTGAGGAAAAGCTAATCGTTTGGGAATTTCCACTTCAGTTAAAGCTTTACCCGCAGGGGCAGCTAATAACCGAAAACCATGAACGTAATCCTTGAGATTATCACTACCTAAAACTAACGTTCCTTCTTCGCCGTATACTTCTACCCAATGTCCTCTACCTGCATAGGTAACCGAACTAATTGATAACTGACAAGGAGTACCGTCTGCTAATTCCAACATAATTAAACAAGTGTCGTCGGCATTAACAGGTTTTAATTCGCCTCCTGCTTGAGGATCGGGGCGTTCAGGGATGGCACAGGATAAATAACCAGATAATCGTTTAACCGAGCCGAATAACCAGCTAATATAATCAAAAGCGTGAGAACCAACCGCACCTAACGCACCACCACCCATATCTTGACGAGAATACCAATTCCAAGGGCGATCGCGATCTGCCCGACTAGTGACTAACCAATCGATTTTAATTAATCTTTTCTTGCCTACATATCCTTGTTGTAGATGTTCGGCTAATAATTGCCAAGCAGGAATAAAACGAAATTCAAAATCTGCGATCGCAACTACTCCTTTTTGAGCAGCTAGATGATACAGTTCTTTAATCTCTGCTGCATTCATCGCCATCGGTTTTTCTAGCAGAAGATGTTTTCCTGCTTCGATTACCTGTTTTGCCATCTCGTAATGCAAAAATGGCGGTGTGGAAATGCTAACTACATCTACTTCTGGTAAAGCGAGAATTTTATCTAGTTGATTATAAGCATAAAGAATATTGTGAGAATCGGCGATTGCTTTAGCTTTGCCCAAGTCGCGATGATAAACTGCTACTACTTCGGTACGGGAATGATGTTGAAAACCAGGCAGATGAATTTTTTGCCCAAAACCAGTCCCAACAATAGCTACCCCGATTTTTTTAGCCGTATTCATAGTATTTTTAATAGTTTCTCTACTTTTGCCTTGTTTATTTTAAGGAATTTTGTAGCAGCAGGAAACTACAACCTTTCTGGTTGCCAGCAAACACTGTTTTACGTAAGTAAAATCTAGAGTATTTGCCCGATCGCTCTTGAGATGACAAAGAGTTTATCTAGATGATTGTATTCTCTTATTAAATTTCAATGCTTTTGGTAATGTAGCTTGAGTTTTTAGCCACAGTAATGCAGCCAATATAATTACTCCAGCCCAAGGTAGCGGTAAGATTAGTTTCCACAAATAAGAAGTTTGGAGAAAATTTAGGCTAAAGGAAATTCTTGTAAATAAGAGATCTGTAAAACTAATTAATAAAACTACTGCACACAAAAGGTAATTCCAAAACTTTTTTACTTCGCTTCGATTACATTCTAAGGCATATAAATATATATATAATAAACCAGGGAAAAGCAGAAAAATATCATATCTTCGATGGTAAACAAATAGCATCGCCAGCACTGAAACTAGTCCAAAATCTAATAATGAAGATTTATTTTTTTCAGGCTTTCTTGAAAATAGCCAAGCACAATACATTAAGATAATTACTATTACTATTGTGAGAGTCAATTCTGCTACAAATGTTTGTCCATTAAACAGACGATATATTAATGGTTCTAGGTCAATCATGCTGAAATGAAAGCCAAATTCTCCTAAAGGATCTGGGGAATTGGGGTTGCCCTGAACTTCCCATGAACCCATAGCAGTAAACCATTTGGATAACGTTGCCACAATTGGCGCACCAGTAATTAATAAAGGCAACACTGTAAAAAGCGTAGCGAAAATCAAACAGTACAATGCCGAAAGATACTGTCTTCTGATTACAAAATACATCAGAAAGAAAGGGAAAAAGGATGGTTTAATAGATGTTGCTGCCACGCTAATTGCAGCTAAAATATTTTTGTTTTTCTGAGCAAAAATATAGGTAAAGATTAATAAGGTTGAGATTAATATCCCTAATTGAGAATTGGTAATATTTTCATACGCAAATCCTGTTAAAAGAAAAGATGAGATTAAACAATAATCTATCAATTTTAAGGATTTATATTGAGATATGATATAGCTAATTAGCCCTAGATTAAATATCAATAATAAAGAGTTGATAACTAAAGCAATTTTGTGAGCTATTTCAATGGAAAAACGAGCTAATAAAGAAAATAGCAAACTAGCTTGAGGAGGATAAACATAGTGAATCCAGGCTTCAGGAAAATCTCTATTTCCTACTATATTATAGAGAGTTTCTCTAAATAGTTCGTGATTATAGACATCTTGCCCACTATTGAATAAACTACCAGCCGTATAAAAAATATAAAAATCAAAAAATATCTGATTGTTTTTAAAAAATCCTAAAATTATAAAATAGTAAACACAAAACCCAATAAAAGCAAACTGAAAAATTCTTTTATTTAGTAAAGTCATTAATTAGATACCCGAGCAAATAAATTGAAGTTAAAAAGTCAAATAATTTGAGTAAATTTGATTTAAATATTAAAGATATTTATTTTGTAGTTTGACCAAAAGCGATCGCGAAAATAGCACTAATCATCAAACCAACTCCTAACCACTGTGTCAAAGAAACTTTTTCACCTAAAATCCAACTAGCTGTTACGGTTGTAGCAATAATTGTTAATCCAATCACTACAGGATAAGCAATAGATAAATTAAATTTTCCTAAAACAAGAATATAAAAAATAGTGCTAACACCATAGGCAGTAATACCACCAAATAGATAAATATTAAGTAGATTTTGACCAGAACCTAATTTCAATAAAGTTTGTGCGATCGTATTACAAACAACGGAAATTAAAATTAACAAATAAAAAAAAACTGGCTAAACATAACGATATTTATCTCCTAATAATCTGCGGTAATAGTAAACAAAAATCACTAGCAAAAGAAAGGAATTTACAAGTAATTTTCATAGACAGAAACATTAAAATCCCACAGTTCATATTCTGGTGGATAGGGTTTTTGAATAAATTTACCCGCTAGTCTTTCCCACCAGCGAGGAGGATGGGGTAAACTAGCAACTTGAATATAATGACATCTACAAAGTTTTGCTCCCATCACATCTGTATGAAAGCTATCTCCAATTACTACTACCTTTTTGGGTGGTAGCTGCATCAATTTCATTGCTTTACGAAATGAGCGAGGAAATGGCTTTTTTGCTGGATTAATCGCAGGAATATCTAAACGTTCCGACCAATATAAAACTCGGTGACGACGTTTGCCATTAGAAAGGATAAAAAAACTCAAGCCTGCTAACTTTGCTTGTTCAATCCAACTTTCTACATCTGGAGATAGATAACGGTCATCTTCAGAGATGATAGTATTATCTAAATCCAAGATAATTCCCTTAATTCCACAGCTTGTTAGTTGTTCGATTTTGATACAAGCTAAGGTATGAACTTGTTTTAATAACTTAGGACGTTTAAGTTGTAAGTGCCGTCTTTGGCTGACTAAAATAGATTTTTTTAACACTGTAGCAACGCTTGATTTAATTTGTTAGAGTTGTTGGGCTTTAGAAAATTAACCCTTGGTGTTCTAAATAGAGAATTACAAAACAGGTAATAGCCCAGCTAAGGACAGTAAACAGAATCGGTTTGTCTTTCAACAAAATTTCTTCTGGTCTTTCGCTACTTCCACCTTGTTCTTCGGTATTTTTACTGCGACGTTCAATTTCTTCTGAGTCACTTAATAGCTGGTAACGGAAAATTCCATATAAAACGAAGGGTAAAGTAATTAACATCCAAGATGTGGAAGCACCATTCACAACTGGTCCCGAACTCCAAAGTGTGTAAGTAACCACACAACCTGTGGTAACTACGTTCTCCATGCGATGGAGTAATGGTAAAGAGTAACGTCTCAGTACTTTGCGGGGTTTATGACCTTTGATTTGAGTTAATCTAAGTTCGGCTTTGCGTTTTTCAATGGCTAAAAATAACGCTAACATTGCCGTACAAATCACAAACCAAGAGGATAAAACAATATTGCTAGCAGCAGCACCACTATAAGCACGAAGTACAAAACCTGCTGCAATTGCCCCAATATCTGCAATTGGTGTATGCTTCAAACGAATATTATAAGCTACTTGTAAAATGGCATAAGCAATAATAGTTGCACCTAAAGCAGAAGTTTGCAACCATCCAATAATGATAGAACTCACCAATAGCACTATTGACATTGCCAAGGCTGTTGGTATACTAACTAACCCAGCAGCGATAGGACGTTTACGCTTGATAGGATGCTGACGATCCGATTGCACATCAACAATGTCGTTTAAGAGGTAGAAACTACTGGATGTAGCACAAAAAAGTATAAATGCTAATAAACTGCCTAAAAAAGATGAATAATTAATATTAAATGCAAATAAAGGGGCAGCAAATACTACCAAATTTTTTGTCCATTGTCGTGGTCTTAATGCCTCTATATAAGCATAAATTTTAAAATCATTAATTAAACCTTGAGAACGCATGTATTTGTAAAAAAATAAATTATTTTATCGTATTTTAATACAAAACTTCAGTAATTATTTATAAAAAATTTTGTATTTAATAATACAGACATATCTATATTTAAGTCTAAAGTTTATAGTTATAAGTAAATTTTCTATCAAGAATGAGTGATTCATTTACAAATTTTACTTAAACTTGGTGAATTCATTTAATTAATCTCATCAAAAGAGTTAAAATCGAGGTGCATTTGCATCTATACCTCGACCACGCTTTAAAAAGACAAAGTTCTTTGATTTTGAGAAGTTGGGAATGTACGGAGCTAGTATGCTGAGTCCGTACAGAGTCAAAGCAAAGATTAGGATACACATATCTTGTTTTTTCCAGCTAGCTTTACTTAGCTTCCATCCAATTTTTTCCTGCATTAATTTCTACTAGCAAGGGAACACTTAAACTCACTGCATTTTCCATAGTTGCTTTGATTTGAAATTGTAATTCTTGCCATTCTTGAGGAGGAACTTCAAACACTAATTCATCGTGAATTTGTAATAATAATCGAGCTTGATATTGTTGCAGAATTTGGTGTAATTTAACCATCGCAATTTTAATAATATCTGCACTTGAACCTTGAATGGGAGAATTAGCAGCAGCCCTTAATAATTGGGCATCGTTATAATTGTATTTCAGTTCATGCAAATTAATATCTTGTGGTTGATTACCTTGAAGGTTAGTTAAACTTTTACTAGCAAAATTAAAATAACGTCTTCTCCCCAAAATAGTCGTGACAAACCCATTTGCGATCGCTTCTTGTTTAACTCGTTCTAAATAAGCAAAAACTTTCGTATATTTAGCACGATATTTATCAATAAATTCTTTACCAATTGCCGTACTAAAACCTGATTCTCTAGCAAATCTTTGCGCACCCATACCATAAATTACACCAAAGTTAATTATTTTACCTAAACGCCTTTCTTCTGAAGTAATTTCTTGCTTGTCAAATAACAATTGAGCGGTGATACTATGAACATCTTGATTAGAACGATAAGCTTCAACTAAGACAGGTTCTTGACTTAAATGAGCGAGAATTCTTAATTCAATTTGTGAGTAATCAGCAGCGACTAATAACCACCCATTTTCAGGAATAAAAGCTTGACGAATTTGCCGAGAAAATTCGGTACGAATGGGAATATTTTGTAGATTAGGTTTAGAAGAAGATAATCTACCTGTAGCAGTATTAGCTTGATTAAAATCTGTATGAACTCTTTGAGTATCGGGACGAACTAAAGCAGGAAGTGCATCAACGTAAGTTGATTTTAATTTTGATAAAGTACGTTGTTCTAAAATATAGTCAATTAAAGGATGATCGCCTTGTAATTTTTCTAAAACAGCTTGATTAGTTGAATAGCCAGTTTTAGTTTTACTTGATTTTTTACGATTCAGACCTAATTTTTCAAACAAAATTTCACTTAGTTGTTTAGGGGAGTTTAAGTTAAAGGTTTCTCCTGCTGCTTGATAAGCTTTTTGTTCAAGTTCTTGTAAATCTTGAGCTAATTGTAAGGAAAATTTTTGCAGATAGGGTACATCAATTTTAAAGCCAATTTTTTCCATGCCTGCTAAAACTATTTCCAGTGGTTGTTCTACTTCGATTAGTAGTTTGTGTAGTTCAGGAAATTTAGTTAATTCAGCTTGTATTTTTTCGACTAGAAGATAAGTGGCATAAGCATCTAAACCACAATATTCAGCTACAGTATCAATCGATAGATTAGCAATAGTTTTTCCTTTGGGAATTCCTAAATCTTTATAAGTTTTAGAAACAACTCCTACTAAATAACGTTCCGATAAATCAGTAAGATTATGACTAGTTTCAGGATTGATTAAATAACTAGCTAACATCGGATCGAAAACAACCCCAGCTAAGTTAATTCCTTGATAATGTAAGACTAAGCGATCAAATTTAGTATTCTGAAAAGCTTTAGGATATTCTGAAGATTCTAAAATAGGTTTTAAAGCAGTTAAAACTTGCTGACAATCTAATTGTTTTCCTTCCTGATGTCCGACAGGAATATAGGCAATATCTGTAGCTTGATTTCCCCAACAGCAACCAATTCCCACTAAGATTGCATGGTGAGGTTCTAAGGAAGTTGTTTCTGTATCCCAAGCCACAGGCTGTGCAGGATTAGTATATTTTTTTAAAGTAGTAATTAATTGTTCTAAGCGTTCTGGGTTAGTAATAATTTGAGGTTGAATTAAAGATGCTGAATTAGAATCATCTGAAGGTTGCAAAATATTATTTTGTTGAACAATTTCTTGATTAATAGTTATGCCAGATTCATCACTAGTGAATAAAGATAATTGCTCTCTGTCGCTTTCGACTAAGTCTTGTTGAAGTTTAAGTTTTCCTCCCAGCTTTTCTTGTAAATGTTCAATTCTATCAATGACTTTTTTTAGTTCTAATTGTTTAAGTAGAGGAATGACTTCTTGATAATCAAAACCTTTTAACTGACATTGTTCTAAAGTAACTGTTATAGGAGTTTTTGTTTCGATAGTTGCTAAATAACGCGAATGAAAAGCATTATCTTTTCCTATCGCAATTTTCTGTTTAACTGCTCCCTTAATCTGGTCTAAATTTTGATAAATACCTTCTAAAGTGGAATATTCATTCAATAATTTAATCGCGGTTTTTTCACCAATTCCCGTAATGCCAGGAATATTATCCGACTTGTCACCACATAAAGCTTTGTAGTCAATTACTTGTTGGGGAGTAATACTTAACTTCTCTACTACTGCTGCTCTATCAAATTCGCGATAGCTACGATTACTATAGGCAAGTTTGGGATCTAAATATAAAATACTAATCTGTTCTTGATCGCTAACTAATTGAAACAAATCGCGATCGCCACTAAGTATTTTAACTTGATATCCTGCTTGGGATGCTTGGTTTGCTAAAGTACCTAACACATCATCAGCTTCATAACCAGGCGAAACTGCAATAGTTACATTTAAAGCAGCTAAAAGTTTTTGTAGGTTTTTAAGATCCGGAATAAAATCTTCTGGTGTATCTTGACGATTAGCTTTATAAGTAGGATCTGCTACACTACGAAAAGTAGGCTCGCCTAGATCAAAAGCGATCGCTAGATATTCAGGTTGTTCTAATTCGATCACTTGCAATAAAGAATTAAGAAAACCAAAACAAATACTGGTAGGAATTCCTGTTGAAGTTCGCAACGCTCCTTTTTTAGATTTAGCAAAGGCATAATAGGAACGAAAAGCCAAAGAATGACCATCAATTAGAACAAATATTGGTCGATCCGAGTTGACAACAGAAGTAGTAGTAGCAGGTTGAGACATAAATCTATTTCAGAGATGATTGGAGCATCTTATTTTAAATGTTAGTACGAAAGTTTTAGCGTACTATGCCGTTAAATTTTGAATTGAGAGGTTATTGATAGACTTCATTCTTAATTATCTAAGACTAATCCTAACTATCTGTAGTATTTTTTTTACGATTTAATGTTAGATTACAAGTTAAAATTGATAATTTCTAGCAAAATTAACTTATTTTGTCCTCTTCATCTATTTGCTGCCAATATTTAGCCTCTTCTTGGCAATTCTTAATCTCATAGGTTGCCCATTCTCTAACTCTTCGTAGTGGATAATTCAGGAAATTTCTAGCTATTTCAGCTTCTTTATTTTTGTGAGATGCTATGTTGCCAATGTAAGTTTGGAGGTTATGTGAGCTAATACAAAAGTTTCTAAATGTTTCTTCGTCATCTTCAAATTCGGATAAAACGAATTCTGTTAATGGTGGAACAATAGGTTGACTATTTTCATCCAAATAGGGAAGAGAAAGCTGTTTAGCAATTCGTCGCGCTCCAATAACACCAACTGAATTAAGCCACTGTTTTATCGCATCAAGCGGAAGATTTTGGATGAGGGAACGATACCGCTCTATTTCAAAATGCCATCCATACTGATCATCAAGGATAACTTCTCCTACCTTTTGCATTACTAAATTGGAATGAGATTTAGCAAGATCGATCAGAATTTCTTCGGCTCTCATTTTTTGTTGAGAGTTTTGATTTAGAAGAGCTAAACTAGCAATTTTTACTGCTTTATCTATATTGAATTTTGCTACACTTCTAAGAATTTTATCCCATTTGTATGACTCTACTCTAATATACTGGGCGGTAGTTTCAAGAAAGTTCCAAATTAAATTTTGAATCCTACTTTCTTCTAAAACAGATTCATTGCTGTCTTGGAGATCAATTTGTAAGCGACTAGCAATTAATTTTATTGCTGTTTTAATTACGAATTCATTTTTTTCTTTTTCTACTGAACTAACTAATCTTTTGATAATTTCGTAGAATTCTTCTATAGAAAATAAACTTGGGAAAAAACCACCGAGATATTCTAAAGAAAGAGAACCTGTGTCTACAAGTTTTAATGCTCTTTCCACAGCTTTGGTACTATTCCCACCAGCCCTAAATAATTCATAGGCTATTATTGGTGTTTGAATTTCAAATTTATCGATCCATTCATTAACTACAGTATTATGTTGAGGATGATTGCTGAGTAAGCCTACTATGTATCCTCTTGCTAAACCAGTCGCTTCTGTATCTGCTACTGACTGCATAATGATATTTAAGCAATCTGCATTAACATCGTATTGCCCTATTGCACTACCCAAATTTTCCGCCATAATTGCTTGAGGTGAAGTAAGCCACTGCATCTCAGATTTAAGCAATTCCCTATCTTCATAAAGCTGTTGAGCAAGATTGTTAATCTCTTGTTGCCAAGCTTTTTGATTATCCCGCAAAGAATAACTCCAGGGTGATTTACCTACAGCCTGAATTAACTTTCCATGGAAATCTTCTGGAATTAGACTTTGTAACCATTGTTGAATTTCTCCAGAAGCATCAGAATTAAACTCTAGAAAATCTTCTAAACGTCTGATTAAAAATACTAGAATCTCCTGAGATATATTATCTGTTGAGAAAATAGCCTTGATTTGTTCTAAGTAGCCATAAGTTAATAGAGCAGGTAGACGATCTATCGCTATTTTTAAAGCACCAGTTTGAAGATAATCAATATTACTTCTAGCCGCATTTAAGACAACAGCCAAAGCTTTATCAAGACAATCTTTTAATTCTGCCTGAGTCTGAGGTTGCCAATTTTCAGGCGGAATTCGCCCCGCAACAACAGGTGAACCTAATATACGTGAACCTTCTGTATCAAAAGCTTTAGTTAAACATTCTAACGCTAGATTAATCTCTTCCTCTGTTTCTGAAAATAACCTTGTTTCCAGCAAATCTATTCTTTCGCTAAAAGGTACTGCTGTACCAGATAAGAAAATTCGGAAAAGTTGCTGCCAAATATGTGTTGCATTATTGGCTAGGTTTAATTCTGTTTCAGCAAGGGCTAGTTTCCAGAGAATTAATTCTGCATAGCTGAAAAACTCAGGAAAAGCAGCCATTTCCTCTGCTAACCAAACCAAAGAACGCCTTGTTCCTTTATATCCTCCTGTCACTTTTAAGAGTTCATCTTTAGAGGCTCTGTCAACTAAGTTGGCTAGTTGTGGTAAATAATCTTCAGGATTAATGTTTATTAGAACTATAAATTTTTCTACCGTAGAGAAATCGCTTAAATCAGTCGGTTGAAGTTGGGTAGCCCAATGTTGAAAAAACTCACCGACAATACGGCGTACCTCCTCAGAACTACTAGTAGATACGCGATTAAGAAACGCATCTAGAAGTAGTTGAGGAATTTTATCTAAAAATGTTGGTGGATCGTATTGTATCCATTTTTTCCATGCCCCTTCAAAAGATACTTGGGCAATGATTTCAGGAGTAATGTAGAGATATCTTCCTGCAAAGGCTATATACCCAGGAACATCTTTTAATTGTTGAGCAATTTCTAAGACATTATCTCTATCTAATTTTAAAATTTCACACAAAAGATCGAGTTCTTCTCTAACTTCATCGCGGTATCCTACTTTTCGGAAAAGAGAAATGGCTTCAATAACACGCAACTTAGTATCATCATTTAAGCGATTTCGGAGATAAGTTCTTGTATCACCTAAAACAGAGGTAATATTTCCCTGTGCAGCAATTTGAGAATCTTGATCGCAAAGATCGGCTGCTAATCGAACAAAACCACGAGATAAATTTACATAAAGAGCAAGAGAATTGATAAATTGAGGTTGAAAAAATCTAACAACTATCGCTGGATAATGGCTTGCCCATGCAGCTAGATCGGATGCAGTGACAACCTTTGCTTGTGGTGCATTTGAATTAATTTTTGCAATTTCATCGTCAAGAATTTTTTCCCAATCTCGTTTTTTTTCTGACGTTAAGTCATCACAAATACAAAAGCGATACCCATAGCCTTTTTCAACAAGTTGTTTTGAATATGGCTTATTTAGTTCTTGTTTGAGATCGCCTGAACTAATACCTGCAAATCCAGTAGCTTTATATTGCCAACAAGTAGGTACGTTTATCCATCCAGTCAAGCTGTTAGAAGCAGATTGACGTACTTCAGTATCAACGCCTCCATCTCCAAGATTAGTACGTAAATTAGTAGATATCTCTGATAATGCAACACCTTGTATATACGCTTCTGCTTTAATTAATGAATCAACAAACTCGGTAAAGCGATCGCCACCAGGAGTTCTTAAAGGGAAGATATTATATGAATTGATTGTCCACATCTAAATTTAACTTCTAGAAAAATAGCAAATGGTCAGCTAATTTTGAGAGCAATTTAATGAATAAACCTTTTGATATCTCTTAATTATAGTTTTATTGCTACAGCCCAACTACCCGTCTGATAAGAAGCAAATATTATTATTACTCGTAATAAATAATCGCGATCGCGATTATTTAAGTGTAAAAAAGTTAATTAAGTCAAGATAAATTCTCTCCTTGACATCTGAATTCTTTTCGCTATCTAAAGCAAATATTGCAGTAAATCAACAACTGTAAACATAAGTAAAAACTGATTTTATTTATTCGGAGTTAGTGTTAATTTAAAAACAGGTACAAAGAAGTACACCACACTTCTGAACAAACCAAAGATTGGAGCTTGTACCTCCCGCTCTGAATCTGCTCGATACCTTCCTACTGAAAAAAATAGATTACGAAATAAGTGGTATCGCATTCAACTATTTTCCTGGAAGATAACAAATAGTTATTGAATGTAAGAGCCAAATCTTAACCAGAAAGGGTAATGTTTTTGGATGATAGAGAAGAGTTGTTGAGAAAATCTTGTAAACCTTAAGTAGCGATCTAACTAAACTGTTTACTCTGTCTAGTTTTGAATTCAATCCAGAATACCTCATTGGGAATTCTTTGTTTAACAATAATGTAGAGAAAAGCGGGTTGAACCTTAAATTGTAAGTAGTCTAGTATATGGGAATTTTCTAACAATTATAACCTGCTTTTCTTCTGCATAACTAAGTAAGAGCGATATATGACTAAGAAGATGTCATAGTCGTTTTTTAGTTTTTAGGGATTATCTCAAGTTGGTTTGAATACTTACAATAAGGATGAGATCAGATAATAAGTAAGTTGTTAGGATCACTCAATCAAATGACAATAATTTCGCCTCAAATATTACTTTTATTAAAATAAATTAGTTTTTGAATCGAACACAACCACTCAACTTTGTTCTTCCGAACTTTTAATAATCTTATTCAACTAAAATTGAGATTACGCTAAGTTTCTACTTCAATTAATTTGATTTTTTCTTTGCTGTCTGGTTCAGGAGTTTTAATACTTTTTACTTCTTGCCAAACAGAATAAATTTGATTCAATTTCTCTAATTCTTCTGGCTTAATAATCAATAAACATTTTTCTGAAAAATCTCTAGGTCGCGCGATATCAGTAATTGTATATTTACCTAAAGTATAATCTTCGGTAAAATATTTTGTTTCTGGATCGGCTGGTGCAATTTGATATTGGGCTGGAGGATATTTTGTATAAAAAATAATATACATATTCACTCGTTTAAAACTATTGCTCATCAACACACAACTATAGTTACTATTTTCTGCATAAGTCAGAGCTTCTTTCATTCCATATTGCCAGTGTTCAGCCGAAGTATTAGAAATTTTATATTGAGAAAAATTAAAATAAGCTTTTAAGGAAAAAATAAAACTAATAGTTATGATTAAAGGAGCAATAAATTTAAATATTTTTCGTTGATTTGGATTCAGTAAATTAGGAATTTGCCACAAACCATAAGCAGAAAATAAACTAAATAAAGGAATACCAACAATGGCACGAATAGCGTGCTGAGGTTCAGTTAAAGCAGCAGGAATAGGATAAAGAAATAACCACAAAAATAAAATTTTACTAATTCGGTCTGTTTTCTTCCTGAGGGCTAAAACTCCTACAATTACTGTAACTAATTCAAATAAATGTAATTGTCCTACTCCCCAAGTTGTCAGACTACGACGTTCGTTCCAATCTCCATGAAGAAATAAAAAAACTGGTTCAAAATGAGATATATAATTAACCAAAAGCATAAAAATATTAGTTTCTATGCCAGTTTCTTCAAGCCTTGCCATTCCACCAGGAGCAAGCCATAAAGACACGAAAAATAAAAATATTGTCAAAAATATTGCGATCGCGATAATAGTTTGAGTTTTAATTTCCCATAATCTTTTCCAAAAAATAATTGTTAACCCTAACATAAATAAGGGAATAAAGGCTCTCGCTGAAGCATAAGTATACAGACTTAAACCAAATAAAAAACTGCTGAGAAGTAAATAATTAGGTTGTCGAAAACTTTTGAGGAAAAAAAGTAAGGCTAAACAAAAAAACAAAGGTAATAAATTGGCATGAAAAGTTAGACGACTATAAAAAATACTCCAAGGACTAAAAGTAAATAATAAGGCAGCAGTTAAAGAAATTTTCTTATTATTAAAACATTCCTGAGCTAAATAATATAAAACAGGAACAGTTAAAACTCCTGCTATAGCTGAAGGTAACCTAACACTAAATTCATTTAAACTAAATAATTGAATTAAAGGAATATTTAGAAAAACATATAAAGACTCGCGAGAATCATTAAATCCCGTTAATAAAATTGGCAGAAAATGACCATAGCGATCGCGTCCAGTTTGTAAAATAGAATAAGCATCATAACCATTAGAAACTTCGTCGGTAGAAAAAGTATTAGGGGCTTGACCGAGAAATAAAATTCTCAAGGCAGCAGCAAGTAAAATAATTACTAACAGTAACCCTAAAGATTTAATTTGGTAACGTTTATTTATAGTCAATGACTGAAATTCCAACTCTGAATATGTTTAGTTAATTGAGGAAAAAATTCTCGAAAATCTTGCTCAAACTCAAAATATTGTTCCTTAAGTTCATTAATAGCAGGGGTTAAATCACAACAACAATTAGTCCTTCTAGTGATTCTCCAAGAAATTCGTTGTAGAGTAGTTTCAATTCCCCAAAAACTTTGATAAGAACCTAACCAATCTTCTTGGATCATTCTTCTAATAATTAGACTAGCTCTTAGCGGAATTTGCTCTAAATAATCAGTAAAAGAACTATAAACTTGAGTCGTAAAATCAGACAAAGATAGAGCAGAATAATGATGCCAATTTTGAGCTAATAGATGGTCATAAAAAACATCTACTAAAATACCAGAAAACCGAAGATAATTAGCTCTAATTCTTTGTTTACTTCGTTTCACAATCCAATGACTATCGGTATAGGAATCGATCGCTTGATGGCATTGGAGTCCTAGTTGAAACTGAGCGGGTAAATTGCGTCTTTCTCTACCTTTAACCAAATCTCCTAAAAGATTACCTAACCTACTTTCGACATCAGGTTTGGCTAATAAAAGATGAGCTAACCAATTCATGCAAATAATGATTGTTTTAATTTAGGTTATCGAGTAAACCTAGTTTAATCAAAATCAAAATTAAATGGTAATCTAGCATAAATGCCTTTTGGGTCGCTCAGAGTTTGAAAATCGGCTAAATCTCGTTTAAACTTGAGGAATTCGACAGTAATTGGGTCAAGAGAAGTTAATTGTTCTGAGGCTTGGACTTGAAGTAATCTGTCTATAATTTCTGATTCTAAATTTCGTTGTTGAGGATATTCTTGTAATTGCCAATTATTTCCTAGTTTAGCTGTTTCGGCTGCAAAAGCGATCGCAGCTTCTAAACCACCGATGCGATCTACTAAGCCAATTTTATGAGCTTCTGTACCCGACCAAATCTTACCCTGGGCAATTGCTTGGACTTTGTCACGGGAAATATGACGGTGTTCGACTACCTTATTTAAAAACAAATCGTAAGTTTGATTAACTGATTTTTGATAAATAGCTAATTCCTGACTGGTTTTAGGACGAGTAGGAGAATCTGTATCCGCAAAGTTCGCTGTTTTGACTGTATCCCAAGTAATACCATGATTATTAGCGATTTTTTGAATATTTGGTAATAAACCAAACACACCAATCGAACCAGTAATCGTGTTTTCCTCAGCAAAAATTTGACTCGCACCAGTAGAAATCCAATAACCGCCAGAAGCAGCCATGTTTCCCATCGAAACAATGACTGGTTTTTTGGCTTTAGTTAAGACAATTTCTCGTAAAATAATCTCTGAAGCAGTAGCACTACCACCAGGACTATTAATCCGTAACACAATTGCTTTGACATTTTTATCTTCTCGTAATTGGCGTAAATCTTTTATAAAGCGATCGCTACCAATTTGTTCAATACTACCTTTCCCACCTACAATCGAACCTTCCGCATAAATTACCGCGATTTGAGGTTGAGAAGCATCCTCTTCTGTAATGACAGCATTTTTAGTAAGATAACTGTTTAAACTAACTTGTCTAAAAGATAGTTCTTGTTCGCCCTTTTCACCTGTTAAAGTTCTTAAATCGGCAACCACATTATCATAGTAAGCAACGCGATCGATTAATCCTGATTGCTGCGCTTCTTTTGGATTTACCAAACCCTGTGTGTCAGCAATTGTTTGTAACTGTTGAGGAGTAATCTTGCGACTCTCTCCCACATTAGTAAGGAATTTTTGCCAGATATTAGACAATAAAGCCTGAGTTTGTTCGCGGTTTTCAGGACTGAAATTATTTCTAGTATAAGGTTCAACGGCTGCTTTATAATCTCCGACGCGAATTACCTGAACCCCAATGCCATACTTTTCTAAAGCGTCTTTGAAAAACATCTGTTGAGAACTTAAACCGTTCAGTTCAATCATTCCCATCGGATTTAAAATTACTTCATCCGCAACCGAAGCTAGATAATATTCTTTTTCACTCCAACTAACATCATAAGCAATAATTTTTTTGCCATGACTACGAAACTCTTCTAAAGCAGTCCTGACTTCAGCTAGGGTCGCATAACCACTATCTCCACCACCTTCTTTGCTACCATCTAAAAAAAGACCAACAATTTGTGGATCTTTAGTAGCTTTCTCAAGAGATTGTAAAACTTGGCGTAGAGTCATCGTACTTTGACGCTCTCCAGCGATCGCTTGTTGTAAATTAGTAGGAAGCTGTGAATCTCTAATTTCTGTAGCAAGATCGAAAACTAATACGGATTTACCTTGTACTGGTAACTCTTTCTCGGGTACAGTAACTGTAATTAAAAACCAGACTACTCCACTAATTCCCAAACCGCAGAATAGAAATAATCCAGCTAGACTACCAATCAGACTAGCAAAGGTTTGTTTTAAAAATTGACCCATTAGCTTACTTGATGTAGTGATTATTGAAAGGGAATCGATTTAAATCTTTTTCTTTATTCTTATAGTTCCCTTAAATTCAATCTCAATAACATCATTTTAAGGTTGAGGCAGATGTTTAATTCAATTAAAAAAATATTAGAATCAGAAACTAATTGTAATTTTTAGTCAATACCCCCAAGGGAATTCGAATCCCTGTCGCCTCCGTGAAAGGGAGGTGTCCTAGGCCACTAGACGATGGGGGCTTGCGGACTTGCAACGCTTCAGTTGCTTGCAACGTTTCTAAATATAACTAATATTTTTGTGACTGTCAACACTTTTTTGCTAAGAAAAAGTTTGAGGTCGATCAATGCTAACTAAGAGCGTCAGAAAGATAGCCCGCAGTGGTTTCGACAAGAGCGATCGCATTTTGATAAAGCATTCTGGTTGGACCAATAATACCAACACTACCAACCGGGACATCATCCTGATAGTAGTTAGCTGCCACTAAAGTGCAAATCCGCATCGGTTCGAGGGAGTTTTCGGAACCTATTTTTATTTTGACGGGGGAACGCCGATGCGTGCCGTCTCCGCCGTGAGAAGGTGGAGTACCTGCAACTCGTTTAGAATCATTTGCTAATTGGGGAATAGTAAAAATGACAGGAAAAAGTTGTTCTTGTTTTTCTTCCAACAGATACAGTAGAGTTTGTACTTGTTGCAGTTGAGAAAATTCGGGCTGACGTAGAACTTCAGCAACGCCATGAATAACTATTGGAGTAGAATTATTCGGCTTGACTAAGCGATGTAACTCTTGAGCAATAATTTTGATAAAACCAGTATACTGAATAAATTCACGGTCAATTTTGTCCCAATCTAAAGAAGTTATTTGCATCAAAGTTTGCCCTTTGAGTTTTTGATTGAGAAAATTCGACAGTATCTGTAATTCACTTTCGATTAATTCTTCATCCAAACTTTCTCGATCTGTATTTAGTAGGGATGATTCTACTAATACCGACTGAGTTTGATAAGAATCAGTCACAATCACCAGCATAATCTGTCCTGAAGGCAAATAAACTAGCTGGAGATGGCGTAAACTATCACTCGGATTTTGAGGAAAGGTAATCAGAGCGATATAACCACTTAAAGCAGCCAAAATTTTGGTTGCTCTTTGTAATAAGTTTTCAAAACTTACTCTCTCCCATTGCAATTGTTGGTGCAAAGATTGTTCTAATTGTTTACTCGAAATGTCATCAGGATTAATTAAGCGATCAACGTAGATTCGATAACCCCAATCAGAAGGAATTCTTCCAGCAGAAGTATGGGGTTGGAATAAAAATCCAGCCTCTTCTAACCTTCCCATAATATTACGGATAGTCGCCGAACTAATGTTAAAGCCGTATTCTTCTACTAACGTTTTTGAGCCTACTGGCTCTGCGGTAGCTATATAATGCTGAATCGTAGCTTTAAGTATATTCTGAGATCTTTCATTCAAATTAAATTGATGAGACATCGAGAAAAAAATAGCTTTTATTAAAGAATATATTCTAAATTTTTTGTTAAGTATAACCTCTGTGCTGTTTTCTGAAAATGTCCTAAAGTAATAGGTAGGATCGTGGTGCTAATATTCAGTTACCAATTACCAGTTTTTTACTTTTTACTTTTTGCCTTCAGACTTTTGGCTAAACTATAAAATTGCTCAATTTTCTAATAACGAGCAATAGTTGGATCGATCATTTGGGAATAAGCATCAATTCCTCCTGTAACATTTTTCACATTAGTAAAACCTTGATTAATCAACCATTGGCACATTTGAGCCGAACGCATACCATGATGGCATAGAACAATTGTTTCTGCTTCGGGAGAAAATTGAGTTTTAATTAACTGTTCCCATTGGGCAAACTGACTCAAGGGTAAAATTTGAAAACCCATCAGTGAAGCAATTTCTACTTCGTCAACTTCTCGGACATCGATTAATTGTAAAGATTCATCTCGATCTGCTAATCGCAAGGCGAGTTCTTCAACGCTAATTGCTGGAATAGAAGAATAGTGGTACATTGCTTGCCATGAATTGATAATTGTTTGATTAATTGTTAATTTACAAAATTTTTGAGTCTAAGTTGGTGCTAAAAAAGCACAAATTATCTATCGATTTCTGTTACGAAATTCTTGATAAGATCGATCGCAGCTAGATTTGCTAATTTTGAGTTCTGTTAGTCGATGAAATCCCGTTTTTTATTTCCCACCTTAGCAGTAGTTGCAGTCACCTTTAGTTTACTTGCTGTAACTAGCTGGTATTGGATTCTCTCTCAAAGTCCTTTGAATTTGTTGGAGGGTGGGGTAACTGATTATCCTTCAGCAGCAGTATTTGTTCCGAAACAAGCCCCAGTTATGGTATCACTGCTAGCTAATCCAGAAAAACTAGAATCTTTGAGTCAATTAACTGTCCCTATTTCTCAACGCAGACAGTCTCATCAGGAATGGCAAGAACTAAAAAACAACTTATTAGCACAAACGGGATTAGATTATTATCAAGATATTCAACCTTGGTTAGGAGAAGAAGTTACGCTTGCTGTCACATCTTTGGATTACGATCGCAATGAAGTTAATGGTGTTCAACCTGGTTATCTTTTAGCGATCGCAACTAAAGACAGAGAATTAGCTAAGGAGTTTTTACAACTATCTTATTCCCAACAAGCGATCGCCAATAAAGTCGATCTGGCTTTTGAACAGTATCAGGGTGTTAATTTAATTTATCAACGTCGAGGGCAAAATTCTAAGCAACCCAAGGTTTGGGCAAGTGCGGTGGTTGGGGATTTTGTTTTGTTTGCTAACTACCCTCAAGTTTTAGAAGAGGCAATTAATAATGTTCAAGCAGTTGATTTAAATCTTACTCATGCTGTTGCTTATCAAAACGCTTTAAAAACGATTGTGCAACCGAGAATTGGACTAGCTTATCTTAATCTTCCTGGTGCTTCAGCTTGGGTTGGTAAATCTGCTACATCCCTGACTCCCGACATCGAACAGATGCTTACTGTTACTTTATCTTTGAATCCCCAAGGATTGGTAGCACAAACGGCTTTGATTGGAGTTGCAGGAGAAAGCGCGCGTACTCCACTCTTAACCCAACCCGTGGCAGCTTTAAAATATTTACCTAGTGACAGTATTTTGGCGGTTGCAGGAGTAGATTTAAATGATTTTTGGCAGAAAATTGTCAATGGAATAGATCAAGATAGTCCCTTGGCACAATTTATCAATCAAACTTTGGTTAGTTTACAAACTCCTGTAGGAATCGATTTTGCCCAAGATATTTTTAGTTGGATACAGGGAGAATACGCCTTAGCTTTAGTACCCAATTCGGATGCTAATCAATTAGATTGGTTATTAATTGCCGAAAAAACTTCTACTGCTAATACGGAAGAAGCGATCGCAAAATTAGACAGTTTAGCTTCAGATCAAAGTTTGAGTGTCGGTAATTTTGATGTTGGAAACAGTCAAGTTACAGCATGGACAAAATTGAAAACTGCTGCACGTAATCAATTAGTTAGTTTAAATGCAGAAGTGAAAGGGGCGCACACGGATCGAGAAAACTATGTCATCTTAGCTAGATCGATTGAAACTATTACCAAAGCGATCAAACCCAACCATACTTCGATCTTAGAACAACCAAACTTCAAAAAAGCGATCGCTTCCTTACCAACTAATAATGATGGTTATGTTTATCTGGATTGGGAAACAGGAAAATCAATTTTTGAGCAAAAGTTACCAATAATTAGAGTAGTCGAACTCGCTGCCCAATCTTTCTTTAGTCATTTAAAATCTTTGACTCTCACTAGTTTAGGTAGTGAAAATGGCATCCGTCGCGCTACGATTTACTTTAATTTAGATTTTTCATGATTTTAGGAATTAACAGAAGGCAGAGTGATAATTTCCCCTTGTTGTTCCAAAGAACGAGTCAAACCAGTTAAAATTTGTACTAATTCCGTTCCTACCCAACCAGAGGAGATGGTTGAACTAGTACCCGTCAGAATATCCGTAATAAAGCGATCGCATACTTGAGAGAGAGGTTCGGTGGGTTCAGTGGCAATAATTTGGCAATTTTGTCCTTGAGGAAGAAATTTATCGCCTTCTTGGGTAAAATAACCCTGTTGAATCGTTAAAGGTGTTGCTTGGGACATTTCATCAAAAATTAGCGTACCTTTATTGCCAACTACACAGAGTCTTCTTTGTTTATCAGGATTTAGCCAACAGAGATGAATAGTCACCTCAAAACCATCAGAATAAAACAGAGTCAACCAAACTAAATCAGGTAACCCCATTTGAGTAGAATTGATCATTTGATGTTCTGGTTGCAACCAGATTTTTCCTCTAGCTTGAACTTTGATTGGAGTTTGCCCCAACCAATGATTAAAAATTGCAATGTCATGAATAGCTAAATCCCAAAGGGCATCAACATCTTGGCGAACGGGTCCCAAATGAGTACGAGTTGCATAGCCGTAGCGTAATTGACCCAATTTACCTGCCTGAATTACTTGTTGACCTTTTTGAACGACCGAATTAAATAAATAAGTATGATCGACTAATAGCTGTAACTGTTTGGATGTAGCTAATTTGGTTAGTTCCAGACATTGATCGGGATTGAGAGTAAGCGGTTTTTCGGCTAGGACATGATAACCTCTCGACAAGGCATCATAAATAAGATCGTAATGAGTAGAAGCAGGAGTAGCTACCACTATGGCATGAAGGTTTTCTAAATCTCGGATGGCTTCCCATTCAGTGGCTAAAATAACTTTAGCTGGATCGATACCAAACTGTTCGACACAGTAATTTAATTGACTAGGATGAGGATCTGCGATCGCAACTAATTCTACTTGAGAATGTTGAGCCATATTCCGCACGAAATGCACACCCCAACGTCCTACTCCTAAGACAGCCACTCCGATTTTCATTGCCACTCAGTTAGAAAATTTTCTTTCCAATGTTATCAGCGATCAATTCGGAGTTGTCAAATATTCTGTCTATTATGTACTTTTCAATTTGTAAGAACACGAATCAGAAAGCTAAGTAGTTGTGCAAAATTAATTACTTACCAATAATTAATGTAAGCTTAGTCATGTATCTTATCTGTTGGTAGTTATTCGCTTAAGTTAGAAATTACATGATTACTATTGCTTTACCCAAAGGTGCGTTGTTAACTGATAGCATCGAATTATTTAAACAAGTTGGTTTAGATTTTAGTGCGTTTCTCGATAAAAGTAATCGTCAATTACAAATCAGCGATCCTACCAACACCGCTACAGCTTTATTAGTCAGGGCGCAAGATGTTCCCGTTTATGTAGAATATGGACAAGCTCAGTTGGGTATTGTTGGTTATGATGTTTTGCGAGAAAAGCAGCCAGAAGTAGCTAACCTAACCGATCTAAAATTTGGTTATTGTCGGATGTCGGTAGCTGTACCAAAAGCCAGTAGTTATCGTAGTTCAGTAGAATTACCGCCTAATGGTAGAGTAGCCTCGAAATTTGTTAACTGTGCCAGGGAATATTTTCGGAAAATAGATTTACCTGTGGAAATCGTACCCCTATCTGGTTCAGTAGAGTTAGGCCCGATTACAGGTATGTCTGAGGCAATTGTCGATCTAGTTTCAACAGGAAAAACTTTAAAAGAAAATGGCTTAATTGAAATTGATGTTTTGTACGAAAGTACAGCTAGATTAATTGCTCATCCTTTGAGTTATCGTCTCAATCAATCTGAGTTACACAATCTAATTACTAAAATACGCAGTTTAATTAATGCCTAAATCAATAGGTTGCTAAGGCGGGGGTTTGATTCCCGCTTTTTTTGAAACATTACTGCTAAGATAGTTTGCCAGAAATTATTAGTTAGAAACCTCTGCCATTTCAATTACACGATCGTCATAATCTTTAACTAAAAAGTTTAATGGTTTATCACGTCGAATTTTATATCGTAAACGTCGTGCTTGTATTCTTAACAATACTTGTTCTAAACACTCATGGTCAAAACAAACGTGACGTTGACGACTTTTGCTACCTAGGCTAGCACCTGAAATAACGTGGAGTTGAGTATTCTTTTTCAGTTGATACCAAAGTCCATCCGAAGCTCCTAAACTAGGATTAGTCACAGTCGTTGACATATATAAAGGATCGATCGCGCCTGCACCTAGAGTTTGTTCATAATTGTAATAGTACTGTAGCGGTACATCCGCAGTTGGTAGATCTAATAGACCTTCATAAAATTGTTGGGCAACTTTGAGATCGGAAACCATAATTGTATAAACTTTGGGCGCACTACTGAGAAACATCCACATTGCGCCAGCATAAGCCACCAACAGCATCACCATAATGCCTTGAGTGGAAAATATACTATCTATTGGGATAGAAGGTAAAAATGCACCAAAATAATGAATCATTAACAGGTTAAATGTCACAGTAGCTATTGTCATCGTCAACTAATCGAGCGATAGATTATTGATCTGATTTTTAATTGTTTTGGTTGACTGAATATATTGTATCTATCTATTTAGATTTTAATTACTAAAAATTAGTTCCAATCGTTGTTGAGATTTGGCTAAAGCGGTTTCAGGTGTTTCTTTGCCTAACAAGACTGCCTCGATCGCTCTACCTAAATTTTCAGAAAGACGGTTATATTGGGGAATAATTGGACGCGATCGCGCTGTTTTCATTTGTTTTAAAAATACTTCTAAGACGGGATTTTGAGCAATAAATTGTTGATATTCTGTACTTTGTTGAGATTTGAGATTAATTGGTAAATAACCTGTTTTTAATGCCCAATTAGTTTGAAATTCTTCACTTAAAATATATTCTAAAAATTTGAGGCAAGCTCTTTCTCTCTCAGGAGTAGTTTTAAACACAAATAAATTTTCTCCCCCAATCACCGCAGCTTGAGTTTTGTTAGCAGGAAAAGGAAATACACCATAATCTGTCTTGGTTTCTTGCAGTTGTGCTAGTGTCCAAGGACCTGTTATTTGCATAGCTGCTGAACCACCGAGAAAACTATCTAGTTCGTATCCTCTTTCTGGTGCAGATAAAATGGCGAGATTTTCTTGGACTAGATCTGCACCCAATTGTAATGCCTCAATTACACCTTGATTAACTAAATTAGGTTGATTGTCTGTTAATAATTCTCCCCCTGCACTATAAATAAAAGGCAACCAGGTAAATACCGTCCATTCTCCTTTGCCTAAAGATAATAAAATACCATGTTGATCGATACGGCGATCGCCGTTAGTATCTTTACTTAATTGTTGAGCTACTTTTTTCAACTCTTCCCAAGTCTCGGGTAACTTATTAATTCCTGCTTGTTCAAATAAACTAGGACGATAAAAAATAGCTGCATTATTAGTAGCAAAAGGAACGGATAAAATATGTCCATTTAGTTCCATCGAAGGCAACATTGCTGGATCAATTTCTTGGCGAATCGGGGAATTATTTAACCAGTTTTCTAGAGGTAAAAGGGCATCTAACTGAGCTAATTTTCCCGTAATTTGAGCGACAAACCATAACAGATCTGGTGGTTGTTCACTAACAGTAGCAGCAAAAATCTTGGGTAACTGAGCATCAGGTTGCCCAATATACAATGCTTCTACTTCTATATCTGGGTGACTTTGATTAAAATTCGCCACTAATTCATTAAAAACATCCCGATTTTCTGGAGGATTAATGCCGTGCCACAGCGTTATCCTGACAAAGTTGTCGTTAGTTTGAACTTGAAGTTGACAACTAGTAATTAATAGAACAAAGCAACCAAAAAAGAGGCTGATAAGCACAATTTGCCAATTTCTTCTAGTAAATTTAATCTTAACGAAGTGGCGCGAAGAATCTTGATTTTTCATCAAGTTGACGAAACGTTTCATTCCGCTATGCTCCATTTAGCATGACATTTTATACTTTTGAGATCATCGGTAAGGGATGTCATTTCAGTTACCAGTTACCATTTATTAATGTTTAATGTTCAATGTCAATAATCCAAAAAATCTTGCAGTCTGGGCATTAGATGAACTATACGATTATTTTGTTAATGGCTACTGTTACGGAGTTTACGATCGCAAAGAGCATCCTGCTTTAGACGGAATGTCTCCCCAGCAAGCATTTGAATTTGGCATAGCAAAAACTGGTTCTCGTCCTCACCAAACAATTAAGTATGACGAACAATTTAAAATTTTAACTTTGCCTTCTACCCCAAAAGGTACTGCTAAAGTACAATCTAGCAAGGGAGTTAGAATCAACCGTATTGATTATTGGTCAGACGAATTTTATTCGGTAGAGAACCAAGATGTCCCAATTCGTTACGATCCATTTGACTACGAAATAGCCTATGCTTACATAAATAATCGTTGGATTCGGTGTATTTCCAATTACTACACTAAATTACAGGGTTATTCTGAATGTGCGATCGCTGGTTGAGACGTTCATACGTGGCTAAACTTTAGACTAGATTCTACTAAGAGTTAGTAGACGAAATAACCCTCTTCTGTCACTCTCCGAAAATTAAAATTAAGAGAAACTTGACTATCGTTGGCTAGAAGCCAGACCAGATAATAGACGTAGAATTACAGATTCTCAAACATTTAAAGCGAACGCCTATACCGACAGTATCCATAATCGCTCAATATTGTAAGAGACTGTTTGTAAAAAGAAAATAAAGAAGAGAGAAAAGAGAGAAATTGAGTTGTAAAAAAGTAGAGTTGGATTCAATTAAATTAGATGGGAAGAAGAGGTTATCCCTCTGATCTAGCTGAGTCAGAATGGGAAATTATAGAACCCATTTGACATCTTCCAAGTATGGACTTAAAGTTCTCGAAAGTATCAAAATTCATTGACCATGAAGTATTCCAGTAGCCTTAGCGATGAAGAATGGGAAATTCTAGAACCCCTGTTAGTTAAGATATTGCCGACTAAGAAGCAAACCCGACCTGCCAATTGGACAAGGCGAGAAATCCTTGACGGAATACTCTATCAACTCAAAAATGGTTGTAATTGGGCAGACTTGCCCAAAGATTTACCTCCCTACTCAACTGTCTATTGGCACTACAAGCAGTGGCGAAAGGTAGGGGTGTTTGAAAAGCTCATGAATGCCTTACATGAACAAGTACGTCAGCAGGTTAAAAAAAACCTAAGTGGACAACATTAATAATCATTGACTCTCAAGCCGTGAAAAATACCTGTAATGCCAGTGTCGCTTCCAAAGGCTTTTGTTTTTACAAAGCCACGAATGGGATTAAAAGACATCTGGCAATTGATACACTGGGATTTCCTTTCTTTACCCACTGCACACCAGCAAATGTCTCGGATGATGCAGGATTGATTGAGATGCTGACGCTAAATATTGACTATTTCCAGTCAAAACCCGTTAACCTTCCGAAGCTCACTATTTTGCTAGACCACGGATATCATCCCGAACATTTGACTGAGCAATTGGAGCAAGTTTATCCCGAGATCATGACGAAAATCAAGTTTGAACTGTCCACCAAACCCTCGAAACAAGAGAAGGCAGCGCAAGGGAAATCTGGATTTGTTCCTGCTGTTGCTCGCTGGGTGATTGAACGCTCAAACGCTTGGATGGAGCGTTGTAAAAGTTTGGTTAAAAACTTTGAGCGCGAGATACGCGGAGGTTTCCTCCGCTTGTAGAATCGCGCTGTTGAGCGAACTTTATCTCATGCGACTGCCAAGATCGATCTCTGCTTCGTCAGATTAATGCTTAAGCGGCT
This sequence comes from Stanieria sp. NIES-3757, assembly GCA_002355455.1. Classification (NCBI taxonomy): domain Bacteria; kingdom Bacillati; phylum Cyanobacteriota; class Cyanophyceae; order Pleurocapsales; family Dermocarpellaceae; genus Stanieria; species Stanieria sp. NIES-3757. The sequence continues at coordinate 384,563 of AP017375.1, read as the reverse complement.
TTCAGTCTCTTCGTGAGATCTCAAATGGGTTCTATAGAACCCTTGCTGCCAAAAGCCAAAAAACGGGGAAGAACAAGAGAAACTGACTTCAGAGAAGTAGTTAACGCTATATTGTATTTACTCAAAGAAGGCTGTCAATGGCGTTCGCTACCCCATGATTTTCCCCATTGGTCAACCGTGAGAACGTATTTTGAGCAGTGGAAAAGAAAAAAAGTGTGGAATCAATTAAACATAGAACTATATCCCAATTTGTTTTCAATAGTTAGTGATAGCGTTAGACAAACTTAATCCCAAGCTGTGACGCTGGTTGTGTTAAATGGGCGATACTGGATTTGAACCAGTGGCATCCTGCTTGTAAGGCAGGCGCTCTACCGCTGAGCTAATCGCCCGTGCTTCAAAATAATAACACAATCAAAACAAAAAAAGAAGAATTAAAAAAAATCTCTTCAAAGATATTGGTAAAATTTTTCCTCAATTCACACTGGGCTAAATTTTTTTAGCTAAGATTGCTTAGTCAGAGGCTATTTTAATTTCTAACTTAACTAATATAATGAACTATTCAACCATAATATTTTGGCTAATCTCAATCGCCAAGGAAGGAAACTATCGTGTCGTCTAAAGCTATTGGACAAAAACCAAAATTTCCCAAAGACTCTGCTATTTCTTCCTTTTTGGTTGGCATGGTAAGAGCAGCAGGAGGAACTGTTTTAGGAACTGCAATGATTACTAGTGCCATTGCTGCTGGGGGGTTAGTCGGATTAGCCATTAGTTTTCGTAATCTTCCCGATGTGAGAGTATTACGTAACTATCAACCTTCAGAAACGAGTTATATTTATGACATTAAAGGTCGACTGCTAACCAGTCTTCACGGTGAAGCCAATCGAGAAGTAGTTTCTCTAGATCAAATCTCTCCTGAATTAAAACGAGCAGTTATTGCGATCGAAGATAGTCATTTTTATCAACATCAGGGGATTAATCCTTATAGTATTGGTCGTGCTGTTTGGGTTAACTGGCAAAGAGGAGGTGTAGCAGAAGGTGCTTCTACGCTAACGATGCAGCTAATTAAAAATCTATTTTTGACGAGAGAACGTACTTTTAGCCGAAAACTAGCAGAGGCTATTCTTGCCATCCGAGTCGAGCAAGTTTTTAGTAAAGATGACATCTTAAATATGTATCTCAATAATATTTATTGGGGTCATAATAATTATGGTGTCCAAACCGCAGCAGAAACTTATTTTAATAAAAATGCTTCTGAGTTAAATTTAGCCGAAGCTGCCATGATGGCAGGTTTAATTCAAGCTCCAGAACAGTATAGCCCTTATATTAACTACACTGAAACCAAAGAACGACAAGCTCTTGTTCTCAAGCGAATGCGTGAACTAGGGTGGATTAGTACCGAACAAGAAAAACAAGCTCGTCAAGAACCTTTACTCGTAGCTAAACCAACTGCCTGGCGTAGAAGTAGATTACCTTTTATTACCGAAGCAGTTATTACGGAATTAAAAGAAAGATTTGGTCAAGATGCAGTGATGCAAGGTGGTATGCGTGTTCAAACTACCATTGACTATAATTTTCAAAAAATGGCAGAGGATACTGTTACTCAAGGACATCAAAATTTAAGAAGATGGGGGGTTCGTGCCGATCAAGTTGCTTTGGTAGCGGTTGATCCACGTACTCATTTTGTCAAAGCTTTAGTTGGTGGGGTTGGTTACGATAAAAGTCAATTCAATCGTGCAATTCAATCTCGTCGTCAACCAGGTTCTTCCTTTAAACCCTTTGTTTACTATACAGCTTTTGCTAGTGGTAAGTACACACCATACTCTACTATTGATGATTCTCCGATTACCTATCGTGTACCTTCGGGTTACTACACTCCCAAAAACTATGGCGGTTCATTTTCAGGCTTAATGTCTTTGAGAACAGCTTTAATTCAGTCTGCTAATATACCCGCAGTTAAACTAGGTAAAGCGGTTGGCTTAGATAAGGTAATTGAGGTGTGTCGCTCTCTGGGAATTAAAAGTCCACTGGAGCCAGTTATATCTTTGCCTTTAGGTTCAATTGGTGTAACACCGTTAGAGATGGCAGGAGCTTATGCAACTTTTGCTAGTAACGGTTGGCATAGCGCTCCAACTATTATTGTTCAAGTAGCGGATAGCAAAGGTAATTTATTATTAGACAATCGACCTAAACCCAAATTGTTATTAAACCCTTGGGCAACAGCTAATCTTTCTAGTGTATTAACAGGAGTTATTGCTGAAGGAACTGGAAAAAGTGCTAGTATTGGTCGACCAGCAGCAGGCAAGACAGGAACAACTTCTTCTGAGAGAGATGTTTGGTTTGTGGGTTATGTTCCTCAATTAGCTACGGCGGTTTGGATTGGTAATGATAATTATCAAAGCTTAGGCAGAGGAGTTACAGGTGGAAGTTACGCTGCACCTATTTGGCGGTCATTTATGCTCAAAGCTCTCGATCAAGAGCCTGTGAAGTATTTTCCTTCAACTTCTAAATTTTCCCGTCCTTAAATTTGAGATAAATTATCGTTCAATTTCAGATTTCATTCGTTCTAAGGTCATATTCATCTGGTCAAACATTTGCTGAGGAGTCATGCCAAATTGACCAAGTTGCGTTTTTAATTGTTGAATGGTCATTTGTGCCATAAAATCTTCAGAAAGTTCAAAACGCTTCATAAAAATGCGATATCGTTCCATCAGATCTTCCATTTGTTGGATGAAAATTTTTTTGCCTTCGCGGTCGAATTTACCGTATTCGCTTCCCAATTGAATGAGAGACTGATAGTCTTCAAATAATTTTTTGGCTTCTTGTTGTACTACTTCAGAATCAAAAAATCCCATATAGTTTTACTCTGTATATATATTTTTTTTTTGCTTATAGATTTTTTTTAGCTAATTTCTATTTTAGGTCAGGAGAAAATCCGAGTAAAATACGGTTTTCCGAAACTTGAGGCAGAACCTGCTTTGACTTCGTCAAAATATTGATTAAATATTTGTAGTTAGATTGATGATAAAAATTCATTGGCGATCGCTTAAACTAGTAATTTTGTTAATTTTAGGGATATTAAGTGTGAATTTATTATTTAATTTTACGGTTAAATTATCTCGCAATGCTGTGATGCCGGTTGATGCGTTTTTGGTATTAGGAGGAAGTATTAATCGTGAGATTTATGCAGCTAAACTCGCCAAACAATACCCTAAAATACCAATTTTAATTTCTCAAGGTTCTGACGATCCTTGTATTCTCAAAATTTTTCAAAAAGAACAAGTTGATTTAGAGAGAGTTTTTCTTGAAAAATGTGCCGAATCAACTTTTGGTAATTTTTTCTTTAGTTTGCCGATTTTAACTAATTGGCAAGTACATAAAATTAAATTAATTACTTCTAAGACTCATTTACCTAGAGCAAAATGGTTAGCAAATATTTTGTTGGGTGCTGATGGGATTTGGATAGATTTAGATATTGTTCCCGAAAAAGGTATTCCTGGCAATCAAGAATTTGCTATTAAAACAATAATCGATGTAACTCGTAGTTTAGGTTGGTCTTATTTAAGCCAAATATTTCATCCTACTTGCGATCGAGTTTATCGATTAAGTGAAGTAGATTTATCGTTTTGGCAAAAGCAAGGTTTCGCTTGTGAAAGAGGAGCAGAATTGAGCTATTAATTATAATTAATTGCAAGAATTTTACCATTGAGGAAAAAGCTCAATCAGTTGGGCGGCTTCTTTTATAGTTAAAGGGTGAGAAAAAAAGTAACCTTGCCCATATTCACATTTTAATTCTTTGAGTCTTTCTAATTGAAAGCTATTTTCTATACCTTCAGCAATTACATCCATATTCAAAACATGAGCTAAAGTAATAATCGATTTTACAATCGCAGAATTATCTCGATTAAATTGCATTTGATGAACAAAAGAACGATCTACTTTTAAAGTATCTACTGGAAAACGATGCAAGTAACTTAATGAGGAATAACCCGTGCCAAAATCATCAAGACTTAATTGAATTTTTCTTTGTTTAAGTGCTAAAAGAATCTTGACAGAATTTTCCATATTTTCCATTAAAATACTCTCAGTAATTTCAAGTTTAAGAAACTCCCCAGCCAAGCCTGTTTCTTGTAAGATTGCATCAATTTGCTCAATTAATTCAGCTTCTTTTAATTGTTTACCCGACAGATTAACGCTAACTTTTAAACAAGAATGTTGAGGATACTTAATTTGCCAATCTCGTAATTGTTGACAAGCTTGGTTTAAAAGCCAATATCCCAAAGAAACTATTAATCCAGTTTCTTCAGCAATAGGAATGAATTCTGAAGGTGAAATTAAGCCACGAGTAGGATGTTGCCAGCGTGCTAAAGCTTCAAAGCCTGATAAATTACCCGTACTTAAAGAAATAATTGGTTGATAATATAACTGTAGTTCGCAACGTTCTATTCCTCTACGGAGATCGCTTTCTAATTCTAAACGTTTGAGCGCGCGATCGCGCATGGATTGATTAAATACTTCATATCTAGCTTTGCCTTGTTCTTTAGCACTATACATAGTTAAGTCTGCATCTCGCAGCAGCTCTTCTGGTTTTTGATAACCATCACAAGAAAGAGCAATACCAATACTAGCCGTAGTAAAAATTTCGTAGCCGTGTAAATTAAAAGGTAAAGTTAAAGTTTGAGAGATTTTTTCTGCAACTGAAGTGGCTTCTTCAATATTGCCAATATTTTCTAACAAAATTGTAAACTCATCTCCGCCAAGACGAGCTACAGTATCAGTAGGACGCACGCATTCTTCTAATCGACGAGCGATTTTGATCAGCAATTGATCGCCAATTAAATGTCCGACACTATCATTAACGACTTTAAAGCGGTCAAGATCGAGAAATAAAACAGCAAATAAATAATTATCGTTATTTTTAGTTCTTTTTAACTCTTGTTCTAAACGATTCATGAACAAAGCACGATTAGGCAACTTGGTTAAAGAATCATGCAAAGCATCGTAGAGTAATTGTTGCTCCATCTGTTTTCTTTCTGTAATATCGACGATTTGGTTATTAAAATGTAGCGGTTTGCCGTTGCTGTCATAGACTATTGCTACTTTTAATAAGCTATCTACGATATGAGAATCTTTGGCGATGTGGCGTTTCTCAATTTGAAAATCAAACTCTTTACCTTCAATTAATTTTTTTTCCCAAGTTGAGTGAAGTTCTAAATCTTCAGGATGAGTAATATCAGCAAAAGAAAGTTGTAGCATTTCTGCACTAGTATAACCAAGAGCATCACAAAGAGCTTGATTGACTCTTTTAAATTTGCCCTCAAGACTAGAAATTGCCATCCCAATTGGAGCCATTTCAAAAGTCAGGCGGAATTGTTCCTCGCTTTTTTTGAGAGCTTCTTCTGCTTCTTTGCGCTCAGTAATATCCTCAGCAATACCTACAAAGCGATTAACTTTATCGTTTTGATCGCGAATCGGAAAAGCACGAACCCAAACCCAACGAATAGAACTATCTGGTCTAATAATGCGATATTCTTCCTCAAATTCATCTCCTGTTCTAAATTGAGTTTCTATGGTTGCCCAAGCTTTAATAGAATCTTCTGGATGAATAGCTGATAACCAGGATTGAGGATTTTCATATAAACTTTCACAACTACGTCCCCAAACTTTTTCGTAAGTAGGACTGATATAAAGTATTTCATCGGTTTGAGCCGAAATAACAAAAAACACTTCCCTCACATTTTCTGCTATTTGACGGAAGCGTTCTTCTTTTTCTTTTATTTGGGTAAGTTCTTGTTTGAGTTGGAGATTTTCTTGCCATAAAGCTTGTACCGCATCTAGCTGAACCTTCTTTGAAAGAAAAATTTCTTCTAGTTCCTGATTAGACATTCAGTTGAGCGACTTTTTACAAGCATTACTTTAATATCATTCCCAAAGCGAGATTGAAACTAACATTGATTGAATAATCTTGTGTTTTGAAATTAAAAAAAGCTCAGAATCTTAGATAGTACATCAATTGAGAAGTTACTTGGCTATTCAGTTGAAGTCGTCGTTGAAAATCAGCTAGATTGCGATATCTACCATTTATTTGGCGATTTTCAGCAATTTTTAGCGCTAAATCTTTAGTTAAAATTGGGATTTGATTTATTTCTTCTACTGAAGCTTCATTAGGATTCACTCGTTGAGGACTTAGGGGACTAATGGGATCGTAATATTCAAAATGCAAAATTGGTTCTAAGGGTAATAACCTTTGTACGGGAAGACTAATCGCTGCTGCTACATCTTCTAGACAAAATAATTGAACTCCCATTCCTATCAATTCTACAAGCGATCGCGCTTGGGTAATCGAAATACCTGGTAATCTTAACCAATCATCAATTCCTGCTTGATTAACATCAATTTTGATCCCTAATTCGGCAGCAATTTGAACTTCTTGAAGTGATTGTAAACGGTAGTAAGGATCGTTTAAAAGACGGTTTTTGAGCGTTAGTTTTTGAAGATTAAACATACAATCAATGATAAAGTCTAGAGTTTATAGTTCATAGTTCAAAATTGAGCAAAATCAACTATCAACTATTAACAAAAAACAGATGTTCGCTACCTGCCATTAATTATCAAGATTATTTTGATTTTAACTAATAAAATATGCTAGCAAAACCAATAAAGTATTAATCAAATAAAATGCGCCTACAACTTGTGTTTCTGTCCAACCGCTAAGTTCAAAATGATGATGAATTGGAGCCATTTTTAATAAACGCTTACCTTTTCCGTCTCTTCCTTTTGTCGCTTTGTAATAACTAACTTGAGCAATTACGGAAAGAGATTCCACAAAGAAAATACCACTAACAACAAATAAACCCCAAAGATTATTACTTAAAATTCCGACACCAGCAAGTGCCCCTCCTAAGGCTAATGAACCAGTATCACCCATAAAAACAGTAGCAGGATTACGGTTGTAAACTACAAAACCTAAACAACCACCAGCCAAACAAGCACAGAAGAGCATCAAATCGGGATGTTGGGCAGCAATTAAAATACCCAATCCCAAAGATGCGATCGCACCTGTCCCGGCTGCTAAACCATCTACACCATCAGTTAGATTAGTCGCATTACTTTCTGCTGCTAAAACAAAACCAGCTAAAGGCAGAAAAAGTAACCCTAAAGAAAGATTGATTCCTCCAGGTAAAGCTACTGTGGTAATACTAGCTGGTTCATACCAAATGAGCCACATACAAAACAACACTGCTACAGCAATTTGTAAAGTTAATTTCATACGTGGAGAAATTCCTTTATTAGATTGCTGTAGTAAGACTTGCCAGTCATCAAACCAACCGATTGCACCGTAAGCCAGAGTTAATAAAGCAACCGCAATTACTTCAGGTGTAAAATTTGCCCAAATTAAGGATACTCCTACTGCCACAGGGATAAAAAAAATACCCCCCATTGTCGGAGTACCAGCTTTGTTGAGATGGGTTTGAGGCCCATCTTCTTGAATTATTTGCCCTGTTTTTAACCTTCGTAAGAGTGGCACTGTGAAATAGCCCAAAATACTTGTGAGCAAGGCACAAGTCAGAAGAGGTAGACTAAGTTGATTGGTTAATAAAGTAAATTTATTAGTAGCCCAATCAAAAGCTATTGCCAAAACGCTTAAGACCGAAGTAAGTAATAAAAGCAAACTGATTCCAGAAGGATTTTTGAGATTTTTTAGAGAGAATAGTTTGGCATTCACAATTTGCTTATCCCCGTAAATGCCTGACTATTCTAATCTGCTCTCAAATAGATTGCAACTCGATTTAGTCTTCTAAATCTTCAAAATCATCATCTTCATCAAAATCTTCTTCTGCGCCCATGAGTTCATCGATTTCAGGATCATCACCTGTGTAGTTATCTTTTTCTACTGCTTCACGAGCAATAAGCCGATTATTTGCTTTTAACCAATCAATTAACGAGGCTTCTTGTTTCAGAGGAATAACAATAGCTGGCTCGTAACGAGGTTCTTGATTTAATGCTGGATTTTTCATTATGAGTAATCTATAACGATTTCACTACTATTATGTATTGTAAATTTTCAGTCAGATTCTAGGAAAATTCCTAGGTCGAAGGTACTCCGCCGTTAAACGGACGAACCTGCTTTGACTTCCTCAACTTTATAGGATAACATCCCTGTTGCAATCGACAAGATTTGAGTTAATGCGATCGCTCTTGAGGCTAAATACATTAGTTTTTTATGAATCTTATTTAATTCCTAATTTCAGACCGCGATCAAAAGAATTACGGTATATCGTTGCAAAATTTATCCAAATCTTTATCTAAGTTTTATGGATTCTTGATACAAAAATTCTTTTTTTAAGGCAAATTAGTATTGGTTTAAGTAAAAATTTTTAGGTAAAAATCACAGGACAAATTATTTATTTGATTGTTTTTAATAATAATTGAAAATTGATTTTTGCGTCAAACTTTAACAGTTTATCTAAAAATAATAAATACTTCAAATCAAATAAAGCTTATTTTAGCAAATAAAAACTTAATATATATTTTTAATGAATTGATATATTAGTGATGATTAGGATTTTAATTGTAGATGATCAAAAATGTATACGTGCCAGACTTGAATGCTTAGTCAATTCAATTTCAGACTTTAAAGTAGTTGGTATTGCTGACCATGGCTTAAATGCGATCGCGTATGCGCAAAAGCTACATCCCGATATCGTTTTACTCGATATGGAAATGCCACAATTAAACGGTTTGGTCACTACAAAACTGATTTGTCAACAATGTCCTCAAACTAAAATTTTAGTAATTAGTAGTCATGATGACGAAAAATATGTAACAGAATCTATGTCTGCTGGCGCAACGGGATATTTACTCAAAGGAGCATCTGACGAAGAGATAGAACAAGCGATTAGATTCGTAAACAAAGGCTTCACCCATCTAGGGGCTGGATTATTTGAAAAAATATTACCTGCCGTCAGAAAATTAACTGAGATTGAGCAAGTTCAAACCAAATCTCCATATCAAAAGCAAAACAATTTAAATTGTCAGTCAGAGGTAGTTCTTCTTGAAAAAGCCAAACTGACTTCGACTTCATCGACTAACGAAGAGATTGTGCTTAGTTCTAATAATTCTGTAGGTGTTCAGTCTCAAGCTTGGGAGATAACGCAGCAGCAAAACCCCGATATCATCAGGCAAACATTAATCTGGTTGATATTTGTCTTGAGTCTTACTACTGGTATGTATGCTATACGTCAGTGGCTCAGAAAACCTTTACCTGTCCTTAGTTATGTCGAGCAATCTGCTACCATTGTCCAGACTCAGTTTACAGGTAAAATAAAACCCACTAAAACTTTTAAAATAGCAGCAATTAATCCTGGTGTTGTGGATAATATTTCTGTACAGGTTGGTGATAGGGTAGATGTTGGTCAACCCCTCCTAACGCTCAAGAATTTAGCAGCAGAAAATGAGCAAAAACAAATTATTCAAGAACAGCAATCAACTAAACAGCAACAACAAGCAGTACTTCAGCAACAACAGATTGCTCAACAACAAATTTTTGATTTAGAACAAAAGATTAATCGTCTTAAGTATGATTTAGCCCCTTTACGAACAAAGATTGCGGAGGCAAATTTACAGGTATCATTGGCTCAAAGTCAGGCAGAAAAACTGCCTCTGCGTCAGCGACAAGATTCAGTACCTAGAACAAAAGCTGTTTATGAACGAGCCAAAGCACGTTTTAATCGTTTAGATAGCCTTAACCAACAGGGAGCAATTTCTCAAGAACAGTTGGAACAAGCCCAGGTAGAATTAGAAATAGCTAAGGTAGATTATGAAACAGCGATCGCAGCAGCTAATGCCAATGCAAAATTAGAACAAAGCCAAAAAGAACTATCTCAGCTACAAGAAAAATTAGCCATCCAAGAACAACAGGATGCGATCGCGCAATTAGAAAAACAGAAGCAAAAGACTCAACTTGAATATCAACAGGCAACGGAAAAACTAAAACTTCTACAACAGCAAGCTGCCCAACTGAATCAATATCAAATTCCTCAAGTCAATCAAGTCATTACTGCAACTGAAGCAGGAGTCGTAACAGAAATACCAGTTACCATTGGCGATCAAATTTACGGTGGCAATGCTGTGATTGGGTTAGCTCGATTAGAACAACTCAAAATTGAAGTAGCAGTTAACTCTCGCTTAATTAATGTGTTGAGTCCAAATCAGCAAGCATTAATTCAAATAGGTTCGGGAGTGACAGCCCAAAAATTTGAGGGTAAGATTGCGACTGTTAATCCTATCCCCACAGAAAAATTGGACTATTTGGTTGAAGTAGAATTTGCTAACCTGACTAACTCTTTAATTATTGGTCAATTAGCTCAAGTACAATTTTTACCGCAGACAAGTATTGGAGGTAAGTAAAGTTGACTAGACCTTGTGTACTGCTGACGACAGAAGGAACTTATCCTTTTGCTAAAGGTGGTGTCAGTACCTGGTGTCATGTGTTAACTCAACAGTTACCAGAAATAGATTTTAAACTTTTAGCTATTGTGGCTAATCCTTACCAAAAAATAAATTATGAATTATCACCCAACATTTTAGAAGTTCTCAAAATACCTTTGTGGGGAACAGATGATCCAGTGGAATGGAGTTGGCGATCACGCAGTGCCTCGCCTTCGGCGAGATCGCCTTTTTCTTTGGCTCTTAAATGTAAAAAAGAAGTAACCGCTAGTTTAATTAAAACTAAATTTATTCCCCTATTTGAATCCTTTTTGCGGATGGTATTACTGAGCGAAGTCGAAGCAGAATCACTGGGTAAACTGCTGTTGGCAATTCATGAATATTTTCTGCGTTACGACTATCACAAAACCATGAATTCGCCTTGGGTATGGTCAACTTTTAAGTATTTAGTTTGGGATTATTGTCAGCAAGAAGATTCTCTTGTCGAAGTTACTCTGGCTGAATTAACTGAAGCAATGCGCTTGCTTTATAGATTTTTAATTGCCATTCACGTACCCGTACCAGAAACAGATATCACTCACTCTTCAGCAGCAGCTTTTTGTGGTTTACCTTGTGTGATTGCTAAATTACAGCGCGGAACGCCCTATTTACTAACAGAACATGGGATTAATATTCGAGAGCAATATTTAAACCTCAATCAAAGTATTCCTTCCTTATTCGTCCGCAAGTTTTTGTATTGCTTAATGGGGGCAGTAGTTAAAGTTAACTTTCATTTTGCCGATTTAATTGCTCCTGTTTGTGAATATAATGCCCGTTGGGAACGTTGGTGGGGAGTACCACCAGAGAAAATCAAAGTAATTTATAACGGTGCAGATCCAGAAAAATTTCATCCTACTCCTCCTGTTAAGAAAGAACGCCCTCAAGTAATGAATATGGGTTTGATCTTTCCCCTCAAAGGTCAACTAGATTTAATTAAAGCTGCTGTAATTGTTAGAGATAAAATTCCTGATGTCGAATTTCGTTTTTACGGAAAAGCCTCCGACGAAAACTATTTCGCTCAATGTCAAGCAGTAGTAGATAAAAATAACTTAGAATCAACTATTAATTTTGCTGGTTTTACTAGCGAACCCTGGCGCGCATACAGTGAAGCCGATGTCGTAGCCATGTCCAGTATTTCCGAAGGCTTTCCCTTTGCGATCATCGAAGCAATGCTTTGTGGCGCAACAATTGTAGCTACCGATGTAGGAGGAGTCCGAGAAGCGATCGCGGATACAGGATTAATGGTACGTGCGGGAGAACCAGAACAGATGGCAGAAGCAATACTTAAACTTTTGTTACTTACCCCCGAAGAGCGGACGCGATACGGCAAAAAGGCTTTGGAACGCTCCTTAAAATTATTTACTCAACAAACATTTCTTTCAGAACACTTAGATACCTATTACAAGTTATTAAAGTAATTGCTTATGGTTTAAAGATTAAAACCTCTTACTTATTACTTATTATTTATTACTTAAATCCATGTCCAACGAACAAAAACTTTTAGAACTAATTGCTCAAGTAGAACAAGTTAGTCCCAGACTAGTAGATCGTTGGCAAACAATGGCAATTGTGGAATCTTTGGGCTATACCGATCGCATTATTAAAGAAGAGTTTGGGTTTGCTGATGTATTAGAGATTGGGGAATATATTTATCAACAAAATAATCTTCTACCACCAATACCAAAAACTCTACTTCCCTTCAATTGGAAACAAAATATCTACGCTGAAATATCTGCTTTTGTCGAACAATTTTCCCGTAGTTTTGTTTATGCGATTCCTTTAATCTCCCTTTTAATTTTAAGTAATTTAGAACCGAGTGATAGTTGGAAATTGATCCCACCTCAACTAGCTGCTTTATTTACCTTAGCAACTTTAGCTAGTTTAATTACCAGTGGTGGATTTGTACAAGCGATCGCTCGTAGAGGGGAATTTTATCTGGGTTTAGGTTTTCCGCAACAAGCAAGAAAAGCCTGTATTTCTCTGTTGAGTTTGGGAATGCTGACTAGCTTTATCTTAGCTGTAATTAGTTTATGGTTTGGTTTTTATCGAAGTTTATTTCCTGATCAATATTTGGTTTTAGGGGCTGGTTATTACCTAGTTCTCAGCTTACTTTGGATGCTGTTATCAATCCTATCTCTGCTATCAATTTGGGGAACACCTTTAACTTTGATTGGTTTAACCGTATTGTTTTGGGTTATTAGGCTCAAAGCCAACATGGGTGCATTAGAAGCCCAAATTATAGCTATATTTATCACTTTAATTAGTTTGGCGATCGCTATATTCTTTTTATTCAGAAAACAACAATTAACTCATCCGGCTAACGGTAAAATCGAGTTACCCAATCTCAGTGCAACTGTTTATTTACTCGCTCCTTTTTTTGGCTATGGAATTGCTTATTTTAGTTTTATTTTTGCCGATCGCTTGGTAGCTGGTTGGGCGGTAGATGCTGCCTCTGGGCTGATTTTCGCAATTGATTCTGCCTATCAACGAACAATGGATTTAGCTTTGCTGAATTTCTTATTAGCTGTGCCTTTGAGCGAATATTTAGCCTATCGCTTAATTCGTTATTGGTACCAACAGGCAAAGATGACAAAATTTGAAAACATGAATGCCCTATCTAAGAAATTAAATCTGCGCTATTTGTTATTAATGGGGATTATTTTACTAGTTTTTGGTTTATTAGTAGTTTTTACCATCGGTATACCAACTCCGAAACCTTGGGCAACTATCAATATTTCTTTAACTTTAATGGGTTGTTTGGGCTATTTATTATTGGTTCTAGGTTTATTAAATGCAGTAGTCTTATTTAGTCTCAATCTTGCCTCTACTGCAATCGCGTCACTTTTTCCCAGTCTGGTAGTTAATCTTATCGTGGGGTACATTGCAGCTAATGCGATCGCTCCTGAATGGGCTGTGTTTGGTCTAGTTTTAGGCTCTATGGTATTTATGTTGCTTTCTCGACGCAAAGTTTTACAAGCGATTCAAAATCCTGATTATGCCTACTATCTGGGAGGGTATTAGCAGTGATCAGTTACCAGTTACCAGTTACCAGTAATTACATCAATCAATGAAAATATTGAATTTGAGCCGATTTTTAATAGCAACTTTAGTTATTTGTCTAATGTTATCTTGTCAGTCACAAGCAGTGGTGGGAAATTCGCTTAAAATTCTGCTTCCTCTTTATATTTATCCTAATTGGTACGAGCCTGAAACTTATGTTTGGTCGGATGTAGCATTAGCAGCACAGCGAGTGCCTATTGTGGCAATCATTAATCCTAATAATGGCCCTGACGGTAAACCACCTAACCAAGACTATCAAAGAGGTTTAAAAGATTTAAGGCAATCAGATATTACTATTTTGGGATATGTCTCTACCCAGTATAGCGATCGCTCAATTGAAGAAGTTAAACAAGATATCGATCTTTATGACACATATTATGATGTTGATGGAATTTTTCTTGATGAAAGTGCTAGCAATATCAAGCAAATTAATTACTATCAAGAACTTTATAACTACATTAAAACTAAAACTAATTTAGACCAAGTAATAATCAACCCTGGTACTCATACTGATGAAGGTTATCTAAATAGTCCCGCAGCAGATACATCAGTAATTTTTGAAGATTTTTCTAAAAATTGGCAAGAATACCAACCTCAATCTTATGTAAGTCAATATCAAAGTGAACATTTTGCTAGTTTAATTCATTCTGTTTCCGATGCTACTACGATGAAAAATTATATCGATCAAGCTGTAGCTCATAATATTGGTTATATCTACGTTACTGATGATAGTCCAACTAGTGATGACGGCGATCCTTGGAATAGCTTACCTTCCTATTGGCAAGAAGAAGTTAATTATATTGAGTCTTTGAATAAGTAACAACAGCTAAAAAAACAGAAACAGGAAACAAACAAATTGCTGTCTCCTGTCTTTTGCTTTGAGCCAATTTTTAAATACTGTAGACTCAGTAGACTTGAATATGATATTTCAAATCGCTTATGTTCGAGTTTTTATCTGTCAGATATCGTATCTAGACAAAAAATTCCTTATGTAAAAGAAAAATCAGAGCTACTAAGCTTACCAATATTTAAATCTTCAAACAGAATTTGTCCGCCAGAATTAGAAGTAAGCAAAGTACCATCAATCGTATTAGTTATTAAACCTTGAGAAAGCATACTACTAAACCAAGAAGAAGCATTAATACTACCCCAACCTTGGAACAGAATCTTATCTTTACCTACCTCAAAATCTTTAATAATATCTAGTTCACCAGGTAATAAACTATTATTTTTCACAAAAACAAAGTTATCATTACCTCGACCACCAATCAGAGTATCACTGCCACGACCACCAATCAGAGTATCATTACCACCTAGAGTTGGGTCTTCTTGATAAGCAAATAGTTGAATATCATCCAAGTGACCACCACGACCTAAACTAACAGGAGTACCAGTAGAGAGGAATTCTAGACGTTTGGTGGTACCATCCCCGATAAAGTTAACCGTATAGGTTTTCCAGACCAAAGTAGAATTAGCAGAACCACTTTCCGCTACATTAAGCAAAGTATTGCTACCAAGTTTAACTGCGATCGCATTAACTGCTGCATTAAATCCGTTACGGGGTGCGTATTGGAAAGTCAGTTCGTAAAATTTTCCAGCTTCAGTAGAGATATCTCGATAAATTTGGCGTGCATCAGGATAAATATTGAGCAGATCTCTGTTAAGTTCGATATGGTTGATTCCTTCAGCAGAATTGCCAGACCAATATTCAATCTTGCCACTATTAGAATACCACCCATCCAAGGGTGCATTGACAAAACCGCTCGAAACATTGGGAGCTTCTTCAAAATCAGTGACAAATACAGTTGTAGATGGGTTTTTATTATCCCCATAAAGAATATCGTTACCAGCACCACCATCAAGGATATCATTACCAAGACCACCGCTGAGAGTATCATTGCCTCCTAGGTTAGGATTTTCGTTGTAGGCAAATAGTTGAATATCATCCAAGTGACCACCACGACCAAAAGCTACAGGAGTACCAGTAGAGAGGAATTCTAGCCGTTTGGTTTGACCATCTCCTATAAAGTTAACTCTATAAGTTTTCCAGGCGTAATTAGAATTAGCAGAACCATCAGATGCTACGTTCAGTAAGGTATTACCATCAAGTCTAAATGCGATCGCATTGACCTGGGCATTGTATCCTGGACGAGGTGCATATTGGAAAGTAAGTTCGTAGAATTTTCCAGCTTCAGTAGTAATGTCGCGGTAGATTTGGCGAGTATCTGGATATACATTAAGCGTATCTCTGTTGAGTTCGATATGGTTGATTCCTTCAGCAGAATTGCCAGAATAATACTCAATCTTGCCACTATTAGAATACCAACCATCTAGAGGTGCGTTGACAAATCCGCTTGAAAGATTGGGAGCTTCTTCAAAATCAGTGACAAATACAGTTGTAGGTTGGCTGATTTTTTTATCTCCATAAAGAATATCGTTACCTAGACCACCTACTAAAAGGTCTTGTTTAACGGAACCCTCAATCACATCGTCACCAATCGTAGCAGCTAAAATACGAGCTTGATGTTGATTAATAGTTGCAAACAGCATTTGAACCGTACTGCCACTGCCATTGAGACTGAGGCTATCTGCACCAATAATACTGACTAAATTGGGATTAGCTACTTTTAAAACTACTTTACCTTCACCAAAAAAGTTATATTCCAGGTTTGTACCATTGCCACTGAGAGAGAGTAATTTAGCACGCATGGGTAATTCAGTGATTCGGGTAACATTGTCCTGAGCAGTTCCTAAATTGATAGTAAATTTGCCCCCGTTCGCAGGCAAAAAGACGGTATTTTCATCGTAGGCATACCAATTATCTACACTCTTAATTATGCGAGTAGACCCCTGATTATTAATATCTAGACCAAAATTACCAACATTAGAAGCGATTACTTCCGCTGTAATAGTGTCGCCCGAACTTTCAACAAATAGTTTGGATTGCTCAAATGCTTTAATTCTTTGACTTGCATCAGCTAAGGTCACAAATTCAGCACCGCTATTGTAAGCCTCTCGGATCAAGGCGGTGAACATTTCTTGGTTATAGCCATTATTTGCCCAATTAGTAGGGCCATAATCATGCCAGGGCATTAGCACAATTGATTTATTAGCATGAGAAATTACTTCTTTGTATTGTCTAAGCCATTCAGCTTGTGCCTGTTCTGCTGTTAAGGGTTGGGGAATAAAGCCACCATTACCATCGGGTACGGGAATACCAAACTGAATTAAGGTAAAGTCAAACCAAAGATTGGGAGCCAAATAAACCGACTCTTGACCTGGTTTTAAGAAACCAAAAGCACCTGGATATCCTGCACCAACACTAGAATAACCCCCAGAAAGATAATCAAAATATTGAGCGATTTCCAAAGCGGTAGGCAATAGTTCTGGTGCGCCAGGTAAAGCTGACCCAGTAACTTTAATACCTAATTGCTGTTCAATAATTTGCTTAGACTGATTAAATTCAAATTCTAATTGGGCAGGAGTAGCAAAATTAGTATTATTAGGTGGATTGTAGCCACCATATTCTTCAAAATGGGTATAGGAGTGGGTGCCAATCTCATTACCTGCTGCTAATAGTTGTTGATAATAAGGACGAGAAACAGCCCAATCAGTATACTGAAGAGTTTCAGGGCTATTGCCAATGTTGATATAGTAAGAGCCTACAAAATTAAAGTCCGTTTTCCATTGACTCAGAATAGGTAATAATTTGTCATAAATTCCAGGAGAACCATCTTGAGGATTAACATTATCAGCTTCTTGGGATTGATCCATGTCGTTGCGAGACAAAAACAAGGATTTATTGCGAGTTAAGCTGAGGCTGACACTGGGTTGGTTATTAAAAGTAGACCAGCGTAGTCCTTGCCAGGCTAAATTATTGTCTCCTAAATAACTGGTAGTGGCAAAATGTATATTCCGACCACCAGTTTCGGTAGCAACCACGGCGTTGTAGGTTTGACCGTTGACAGTTTGATTGACTAAAACTTGAGCGGGATAATTGGGATCAAAGCTTTCATAGGCAGCAAAACCAATCGGATTTTGATATTGGCGGATTGTTTCTCCTGTGTTGTAACCCTGCATTACAGGATGAGTGGTATTGTTGGCATTCAAAGAAACACTACCAGTACCAAAAGCAGTAGGCTGCACCCCCAATATAGTTTTCATCCGATAATAAGGATCACCTGCATGGACTACACCTGTTTCATCGTTAGTCATGAAATCGCCAGCAGCGATAATCCCAATCTTATATTTATAAACAGCATCAGTCAGGGTGTCTTGAATTGCTTGTAAGTCAGCTTGTTTGACATTACGAATGCTAGGGAAGATCAAAGTGTCATAGTTGGCAAGTTTGTTAATGTCTTTCAAGTCTTCTTCTGTGAGAAGATCAAAAGGAATTCCCGCCATCATCACTTCTTCTTGAACAGACATAAATAGCTGAGAATAAGCTGTTCGATTGACTTCTAGATCTGGTAAGCCAAAAAATTGGTCGGCAGTAGTTTGAGAGAAAACAATTCCAACTTTTTTGCTTAAATCAGTTCTTGGCGGTAACCCATCGCCGACTGAAATAGTATATTTCTGAGTAGAGTAATTACCTGGTAAAAATACTTGATTATTGACATCAATCAAGATATCAATTCCTGGAGTTGTATCGTTGATTAACGCCAAGGGAACAGCTAATTCTATAACTTGTTTAGTACTATCAAAAGCATAGTCTAAAGCTCCAGTAACAAAATTTTCTCCTGCTGCGCCAGTATAAAGATAAGGTAGATTATCGGTGAAAAAGTTAATGTTATATTCTGCACCACCCGCAAAACCAAAAATCTGATAACCAGTATTACTATTTTGATCGGTATTGAGCCAAATTGTAGTACCAGCAGCGATCGCATTAGCATTAGATTTAATCGCAAATACGTAGGTATCTCCTACTAATTTGCCATACACTTCATATCCTGGTTGACCACTGCCTGAAAGGAAATCCAATCGTTCGCTACTTGTCCAATCAGCTAAATTACCATCAAGAGTGATATTGCCGTAAGTTGCATTTAGTTCTACGTTTAAAGAAGTTGCTAGAGAAGAATCAATAGAATTTAAAGTATTAAAATTAGACATCTTATTTGATTGTTTTAATAAAAATAAATTTTGTTGGTTGACTCTGAATGAGAACCTAAAATTTAGAGATAAATCAATTTATAGTAATTAACTGTTTCTTTTTTTCCCAAGCTAGGGTAGTACTTAAAATAATTTTTAAATCGTTGTATCGAGGCTGCCAACCCAAAACTTGACGAATGCGATCGCCACAAGCAATTACACAGGCTGGATCACCTTTTCTTCTCGGAAATTGAACTACAGGAAAATCTACTCCAGCAATTTCTTTTAACTTGTCTAAAACTTGTCTGACGCTATAACCTTGACCATAGCCACAATTTAAAATCTCACTATCGCCACCTGCTTCTAAATAACGTAACGCATCTAGATGTGCTGCTGCTAAATCTTCTACATGGATATAATCACGAATTCCCGTACCATCTGGGGTATCAAAGTCTGTACCAAAAATACCGACAGCGGGACGATTGCCTAATGCTGCATCACAGGCTACCTTGATCAAGTGACTAGCTTTTTGATAAGATTGACCAATTCTTCCCTTAATGTCTGCACCAGCTACATTAAAGTAGCGTAAGATCACATATTTAAAATCGGAACTAACACCATAGTCGCGAATCATACGTTCGCTCATCAATTTTGAGCAACCATAGGGATTAATTGGGTTAGTAGCACAAGACTCACTTACGGGATTTTCTTCTGGTTCCCCATAGACAGCAGCAGTACTAGAAAAAACAAATTGATTAACTCCAAATTTTTGACAGCAACGGAGTAAATTTAAAGTATTACGAGTATTGTTAGCGTAATATTCTAAAGGATTAGCAACAGATTCAGGAACAGAAATACTAGCAGCAAAATGTAAGACTGCATCAAATTTATTTTGACTAAATACTTGTTCTAAAGCATATTGATCAGCGAGATCTCCTACAAATAAACTTCCGTTGAATAAGGCTTTAGCTGAACCAGTAGAAAGATTATCATAGACGATTATTTCGTAACTAGCTTCTCCCAACTGGCGAACAGTATGAGAACCAATATATCCTGCTCCACCAGTAACTAAAATTTTCTTGCTCATGAAATTCTCTTAAGAGTTTCTACTTATATTTCTCAAATTATCTCCGTTTCAACAAATTCGTAGGTGAAGTAAAAATGAAGTTTATATGAAAAGATGAAAAAGATTTTATAGTTTAGCTCGAAACAAAATCTTCATCTAAAATTCATTTAATTTTGTTTAAAGCTAATAAAAACAGTATATATAGTTTTATATATTAAATAAAAATTTTTCAAAAATATTCAATTGTTTTTATGCCATTAGTCAATCAAACTATTATTATAGATCTGATAATTACTTCTTGGGTAGTGGCTGTTTTTATAATTTTATTTTTATGGCTACCAATAATAAATTTATCTTTAAAATCCAAACCGAGTAGTAATGGTCAAATAATTGGCTACTTTTTAAGAATAATGTTTGTGTCAATTACAGGTGTTTTAGGCTTAAGTTATTTACATCTGTTAAATTGGTTGACTTTGGTTTTAATATATGTTAGTTGTCTAATTTTTAATTACTTAGAAATCTATAACTGGCGAGTTAAATATTGTCAGCAAATTATTCAAAGTGAAATATTTAATTTGATAGATATTTTAGATCGAGGATTATCGTTTCAAAATTTAATTACAAGTATTGAAAATAGTTTTCAAAACATTAAACAACAATTTATTGACTATTTAGAAAACTTGGTCATTCGCCAGGGAATGTTTTTTGTTGCGGTACTGACAATCGTTTTAGGTTTTGCTTTATTACTTAGATGGGAATATCCTTTACTAGAACTACGGTTCAGTCATAGCGATCGCTATGAAACTTTACTCATAACTCGACAAATTTTGGCAGGAAATTATCCAGAGACTTATGATTTACCTGTCTTTCCTGCTTTTGTCACAGTTGTATCTTTGCTGGGTTCAATTGATGCAATGCAAGCCATTCGTTTCCTTAGTCCTATTGTCGGAATGATGATGGTGTTAAGCGTTGGTTATCTGGTACGTGTGTTAACAAAAAATCCTTTTTCGGCTTTAGTTGCAATGTTGTGCTTGGGAGTTTACTTATTCACTGGGGAACAAACAATTAATTCCGAATTACCAATATGGTTGACGAAAATTACTCATAGTTTAAATAGTTCTTTAATTCGACAATGGACGGGTAATGAATTAGAACTTGGTACAATTTTTCTCTTACTTGGTTTGGGATATTATTTTGATACGGATCTCCAACAACAAAAAACTATTCCTTTCAAAATCAATATTTTTTGTAGCATCATCTTGGTATTGATATCTGCACCACCATTCTTAATATTAGTTTGTAGTGCAACTATTGGTTTGATTGGTGGAAAAAGATTAGCATTAACTTCACTGGCTTTAACTTGGATTCTTTTAGCTGGATTTGCTGCTACAACTGAGACAGAACTTTTATGGACTCAAAGTTTTCTGTTAACCTTGCCCGTAGCCCTTAGTTTATTAGCAGGACTTTTATTTATTGCGATCGCTACAAGCTTAAAAATATTCTCGCAAAAATGGGCTGAAATTTTTTGTCTGGCAACCTTTTTGTCTTTATTGATTAACTTCTTGCTGCCCCTTCCTCCTCACCTAACCTATGTAGAATACGACATGGCAGCACGTAAAAGTTTAGAGATCAAAAATCTATTTTCTCCTCAAACTTGGACTTTAGTAGCCCCAGTCGAACAACTAGCGGAGATATATGGTTATGGTTGGTATCAAGACTTAGCTTTATTTGTTGAACAATATGCTTCTCAAGTCAGCAACCCAGAATTTCACTTTCCCGTTTCAGGAGAAGATTTATTTATCTTGGTTGAAAAAATTCCTTTTGTTACCTTTGCTAATGAACCCTCTGTTGTTCCTGTTTCTATTTTAGACGAGAGGTTCGCTCACTTAGTTCGCGATCGCACTTACCTTTATTATCGTTCCTCCGCAGGAAGGGCGAGTTTAGAATATGAAGCTTGGCAAATGTGTCAAGCTTACCGTCGTAATCATCCCGATAGCAAAATTTACTATGAAGACCGAGAATTAAAAATATATTGGTTTAAGGTTTAGTTTTATTCCTAGTAGAGACTATTTCTCTAACTAAAGAAATTTTATAATGGAAGACTGTATTTAAATATCTCCCAACACCTAAAGCTATGACAAGTATTACTGTCAACTTACCTGAAACTGCCTACGAAATTGTGATATCTCCTGGTTGTCTTTCGGAATTAGGTAACCAGATGAAAAAATTAAATGTAGGAAAAAAGGTTTTAGTTGTTTCCAACCCAGAGATTTTTAATGTTTATGGTGATACTTGTCTGCAATCTTTAGAAACTGCTGGTTTTGAAGTTGAACATCACTTAATTCCTGCGGGAGAAACTTACAAAACTCTTCAATCTATCGAGCAAGTTTATGATACTGCCTTTAAACATCATCTCGAACGTTCCTCGACTTTAGTCGCTTTGGGCGGTGGAGTAATTGGTGATATGACTGGTTTTGCTGCTGCTACTTGGTTACGTGGAGTCAACTTTATCCAAGTACCGACAACGTTACTGGCAATGGTAGATGCTTCTGTCGGAGGAAAAACAGGAGTCAACCATCCCCAAGGAAAAAATCTCATTGGTGCTTTTTATCAGCCAAAATTAGTTTTAATCGATCCTGATGTCTTAAAAACTTTGCCAGAAAGAGAATTTCGTGCAGGTATGGCAGAAGTCATTAAATATGGCATTATTTGGGACGCAGATTTGTTTAGTAAATTAGAACAAGCCGAACAAATCGATAGTTTTGCTGGTATTTCTTCAGAATTATTAGAAACAATTTTAGTCCGTTCAACTCAAGCAAAAGCTGATGTAGTTAGTCAAGACGAAAAAGAAGCAGGACTAAGAGCAATTTTAAACTATGGTCATACTATTGGTCATGCTGTTGAAAGTTTAACTAATTACGAACAATTTGTTCATGGAGAAGCAGTAGCAATTGGTATGGTGGCAGCAGGGAAAATTGCAACTCAAATGGGATTATGGACAGAAGAGGAAGCGACTCGCCAAGATCGATTGATTAAAAAAACAGGATTACCAACTACTATTCCTGCTGAATTAGATTTAGATGATATTTTAGCAACTCTTCAAAGCGATAAAAAAGTCAAAGCTGGTAAAGTAAGATTTATACTTCCCACTCAAATAGGTAAGGTAGAGATTAGCGATCGCGTTACGGCTGAAATAATTCATCAAGCAATTTTAGCTATTAAATAAAAACTATTGATAGAAGTTTAATAAGTTTCTTTGACAAAAAATTATTCTGCAACTGACGTAGAAAATAAGCAATTTACTCAGTAAAAAAAAATTCCGATCCATCTCTCCATAACTTCTTGCTACAAAATCGCTATAGTAACTTAGATTGTCTCAAGCTAAAAATTATCTTTCTAATTTAAAGATGACTGCTAAACATAAAAAGGTAGTTCAACATCCTTTTATTCGTTTGCTGAGATATGGACGTAAATATCGCGTTTCGATTTGGCAAGCAACTATTTGTTCGATTCTTAACAAAATTTTCGATCTAGCACCTCCAGCTTTAATTGGTGCAGCAGTAGATATAGTAGTAAAACCCCAGAGTTCAATTATTGCTCGTTTCGGAGTAATTGATGTTTTTCAACAGTTATTAATTATTTGTGCTTTATCTGCTGTGATTTGGGGTTTGGAATCGGTTTTTGAATATGCTTATGAACGTCTATGGCGCAATTTAGCACAAAATATTCAACACGATTTACGTTTAGATGCTTACAGTCATATTCAAGATTTAGAATTAGCATATTTTGAAGAACGTAGTACAGGAACACTACTATCAATTCTCAATGATGATATTAATCAACTAGAAAGATTTTTAGATATTGGTGCTAATGAAATTCTTCAAGTAATTACCACAGTAATTATTATCGGTGGCGCATTTTTAGTTTTAATTCCCAATGTTGCCTGGATGTCTATTTTACCGATTCCAATTATTCTTTGGGGTTCAATTGCTTTTCAAAAACGTCTGGCACCTCGTTATGCTGCTGTAAGAGAAAAAGTTAGTTTACTCAATTCACGTCTGGCAAATAATCTTAGTGGGATTACTACTATTAAAAGTTTTACTACTGAAGCTTACGAACTAGAACGATTAAACCAAGAAAGTGAAGCTTATCGTCAGAGTAATCGTAGAGCGATCGCTCTTTCGGCTGCTTTTATTCCTCTAATTAGGATCGTAATTTTGGCTGGTTTTACAGCAATTCTTTTGTTTGGTGGGATGGAAGTAGTTGCAGGTGAATTAGCTGTAGGTACTTACAGTGTCTTGGTTTTTCTGACTCAAAGATTATTATGGCCCTTAACTAGATTAGGACAAACTTTAGACCTCTATCAACGGGCAATGGCTTCTACTAATCGTGTGATGGATTTGCTGGATACTCCGATTGCTATTCATTCTGGTAAGTTATCGCTACCTACAGAAACGATTCGGGGTGAAATAAATTTAGATCGAATTACGTTTGCTTATAATCAGTTCGATCCAATTTTTGAAAATCTCTCGCTGCACATTCCAGCAGGAAAAACGATCGCAATTGTTGGTTCGACGGGTTCGGGAAAAAGTACGATTGTTAAGTTGTTATTGAGATTATATGAAATTGAAGCAGGCAAAATAACCCTTGATGGGATAGATATTCGAGATATTTTCTTGGCTGATTTGCGTCGAGGAATTGGTTTAGTCAGTCAAGATGTCTTTCTTTTTCACGGTTCGGTGAGAGAAAATATTGCTTATGGTAGCCCTGAATCTAGTTTAGAAGAAATTATTACTGCTGCCAAAATCGCTGAAGCTGATGATTTTATCAATCGCTTGCCTCAAGGTTACGATACTATTGTCGGGGAAAGAGGGCAAAAACTATCTGGTGGACAGAGACAGAGAATTGCGATCGCTAGAGCCGTCCTGAAAAATCCCCCTATTTTGATTCTCGATGAAGCTACCTCAGCCGTAGACAATGAAACCGAAGCTGCGATCGCCCGTTCTTTAGAAAGAATTACTCAAAATCGCACCACTATCGCGATCGCTCATAGATTATCGACGATTCGGAATGCAGATTGTATTTATGTGTTGGAATTTGGTCAGATTGTTGAACAAGGAACTCACGAAGAATTATTAGCTAAACAAGGAATTTATGCTAGTTTATGGCGAGTGCAAACAGGCGTAAAAATATCTCGATGAAAACAATAAAAGTATTGCTGAATCATTATCAATTACCTCTTTAAAGTCATTTTCTCCTCTTACTAAAGAAAGATTAAATAGATTTGTTTTATTAATCAATATTTTCCGAAAAATCCCTTAATTCAAGTTATTTTTGTTAAAAAAAAACTAAATTCCCTGTCATCAAAATGATAACAATATCCATTAAAAGATTTAGTCAACATATAACTATTAGCCGAGACATTAAATAAAACCTTATGAAAAGCTAAAGATAAGAATTAAAAATTGGTTTTCAAACAAGTATTTGTATTTGGGAGAAAAAAAATGGCAATAGATGATATGTTCAAAGGGATAAAACGCGATTTAGGACGAAGATTTAGTGGCGATCGCGAAGATGAACGTCGTTACCGCGATGATGATGAAGACGATGAAGAACGTCGTTACAGTTATCGCGATGAAGACAGAAGATACCGCGATGATGATGAAGACGATGAAGAACGTCGTTACAGTTATCGTGATGAAGACAGAAGATACCGTGATAATGATGAAGACGATGAAGAACGTCGTTACAGTTATCGCGACGATGATGACGACTAAAAGCTCAAATAAATCTTTTTTCAGTAGTTAATTTAATGTTATGGCGTTAGTTTAATAGCTAACGTCATTATTGCGATCGCTTTTCAATTCAGATAAAAACTCAAACAAGTCTTTAATGATGTAATAGTGACGCTGCTGTAATAATTTTGTTATACGGTTGGTAAAAATTATATGGCTGTAGAAATTATTCCCTGTTCCCTAGAACAGATTAAGCTATTGATTGAAGACGTAGATGCCTTTTGGAAGGTTTACGGATTTCGAGCGATCGAGGGATACTTACCTTTTGACGGCGCACTTCAGTATAGTTTGAAAGCGATACAAACAGCCGAAATATGGCATCCCTGGTTGCCGTATTTGTTTATTTTTCCTCGCGATCGAGCTTTAGTTGGGTTGGGAGGCTTTAAATCGGTTCCCGATTCTGAACGTACTGTGGAAATTGGTTACTCCATCGCACCGAGTTATCAAGATAGAGGTTTGGCAACTTCGGCTGCTAGTCAACTGATTGAAATTGCTTTTGCTTCAGGGTTAGTAGACTGTGTTTGCGCTCATACTCTAGCAGAATCCAATGCCTCCACTAGAGTTTTAGAAAAATGTGGCATGACTAAGGTATCGGAAATTGTCGATCCAGAAGATGGTAAAGTGTGGAGATGGGAAATCATACAAATTTAATAGTGAGATAGATTGAACAAAAAAGTAATAATTAATTAAGTTAAAAATACCAAAATATATTTAATAATGTTTCTTTTAATAACTTTAATTGTTGGCTTTTAACTTCTGATTTTTAATTTTTAATCTTAAAAATTTTCTCATTTTTTTTTAATTATTGTGATCAATAATAATTAGTGTAAATTATCTAAAAAATTTAGAATTTAGATAAAAGCGATCGCCTTTTTAAAACCCAAGAAAAAATTTAATAAACAAACAAATATGAAAGAAAAAACCGAAAGAGAAAAAATGCTGGATGGTGAATTGTATTTGGCAACAGATGAAGAATTAGCCCGAATGCAGACTAAAGCAGCTCAATTACTTTATAACTTCAATTTTTCTCAGCCGCATCAAGTAGATTGGCGAAAAGAGATTATTGTGACTCTGTTTGGTAAAATCGGTTCTAATTTTGTGATCCGACCTCCATTTTATTGCGATTACGGTTGTCATATTGTGGCTGGTGATAATTTATATATTAATTACGATTGCACAATTCTTGACTGTAATAAGGTGTATCTAGGTAATAATGTTTTATTAGCACCAAAAGTTCAAATCTATACTGCCTATCATCCTAGCGAGCCTCAAGTTAGATTAACTGGTCAAGAATTAGCAGCATCCGTTACTATTGGCGATAATGTTTGGCTTGGTGGTGGCGCGATCATTTGCCCTGGGATTTCGATTGGCTCAAATGTAACTATCGGTGCAGGTAGTATCGTAACCCAAAATATTCCAGATAATGTTGTTGCCGTAGGAAATCCTTGCCGAGTGATTAAAGAAGTTTAAATTGATAAGATTTGACTACTATTTTTCTAAAGCTAACACGGCATTTTGACCACCAAAACCAAAACTGAAACAAAGTACTCTTTGAATTTGACTCTGACGCTCTACAGTAACTAAGTCTAAATCAAATTCTGATTCGGTTAAGCCTACACAAGGCGGTAATATTTGCTCTTTTAATGCCATTAAACATATTGCTGTGCCAATTGCTCCCGATGCACCTAAAGTATGTCCTGTTGCGCCTTTAGTCGAACTGACTGCTACTGATTGAGGAAACAAAGCTTGAATTAATTGAGCCTCATGAGCATCATTCAGGATAGTGCTAGTACCATGAGCGTGAATGTAGTCTATATCACTAGGATTAAGGTTACTTCTAGCTAAACATTGTTTCACTGCTAATAAACCACTCACCAAATTAGAGTCTGGCGCACTGATATGGTAGGCATCACAAGTTAACCCAAAACCCAAAATTTTGCCATAAATTTTTGTTTGACGACGAGCAGCTAATTCGGCTGTTTCCAATACCAATACGGCACCACCTTCCCCTAATACCAAACCTTCTCGCTTGAGAGCAAAAGGATAACAACCCGTAGTTGCTAAAGCTCCCATTCGTTCAAAACCTGCCAAAGTTAGTTTGGTAATTGGTGCTTCTACTGCTCCAACTATCACCCGTTGACATTGACCTGTTTGAATCAACTCAAAACCTCTAGCGATCGCGGTTATTCCTGTGGCACAAGCTGCCATTGGAGCTAAGACTGGTGCGGTGGTATTCAATAGATTAGCTGTTAAAACTGCACCTTGATGAGGTAAAGTCTCTAACCAATTTTCATAATTTTGATTGGTTGCTAATTCTTCCCAATCTGCTTGACAACCACGACTTGAACCAATTACTACACCAGAATCAATTAAAGGAGGTTCTAATCCTGCATCTTTTAAGGCTGCTTCAACTACTAATTTAGTAAGAGCTTTTAACTTAACAGGACTTTCCCCAATCATTCCTAAAGGATAAAGAGGCAAATCAGGGAAAATTTGTGTTAACCTAATCCCCGATTTACCGTCCTTTAAATTTTGCCAAGTACTGCGTAACGAACCCAAACAAGTCAGTAAGCCAATACCAGTTACAACCACATCCATAAAATTCAGAATTCTTAATTAATGAATTCTGAATTTATTTTTTCAGGTTTTCTGCTCCTTCGATTACTTCTGCCGACTCAATGCGATCGCCCTGCTCGATTTTATCGACCACATCCATTCCCTCAACTACTGTGCCAAATACCGCATAGTCACCATCTAAAAATTCCAAATCTGCTAGAGCGATATAAAACTGAGAAGATGCCGAATCAGGAGCTTGAGAACGAGCCATCGCCACTGCACCGCGATCGTGTTTTAGGGTTACAGGTGGTGCAGATAAACCTGCCTGTCTTCCCAAGGCTTGGTTATAAGTAGGTTCTTTTTCTCCATCCAATTTAATTTCTAGGGGAATAAACCGTCTTTGTCCTGTTTCTGAATCGATGTAACCACCAGTACCGAGGCGACTGACGGGAAAATTAGGATCTTTTCCTTGAGGATCTCCTCCTTGAGCCACAAAAGGTTGAGGTTCTTTAATTACACGATGAAATACCAGTCCATCATATACTCCACGTTCGACTAAATCGACGAAATTGCCAGCAGTTATGGGTGCATCATCGCCATTGAGTTCAATCACAATTGGTGAACCGTTAACGATTAACTTTACTTTGGCTTTGCCTTCTAATTTCGGTAAGTTTTGATTCATTGCTAAACTACTGGGATCAGCAGTGGTAGATTCTACTTGCGTTGTTGAGAGGTTATCAGATGATGGGGACGCTTGGGAAGAATTTGTGGTTGCAGTATTACATCCTGCCAAAGCTAAACCAATAATCACAATTAGCGTAACTAGATTTTTAAACCCAAAATTTGTCTTCATTTTTTCCCCAGTATCCTAGTTTCAGCTAGGAATTTGCTGCTTAATTACTTATCTGTTAAAACATTTTTGATTTTCAATTGTCGATAAATTTACAGCCCTTCTAATGGAACTTCTAAAAAACGGGCTAATTCTGCTCCTTGATTTTCTAAAGCTGAGAGAGCAATTGGTTCACCGACACGAGTTAAAGGAATATCTCTTCTTTGTTTAACTTTTAAATACAAAGCTCGTTTGGGATTAAGTCCTTCTTTAATCTCGGCTTTAACTGATTGAACATCTTCTAGCGGAAATTCAAGCTCAATGCGCCGATTTTTGCCAGGAAATCCCGAACGAATAATTTTGACAATCCCTTGGTTTTTATTAAATTCATTATAACCACCGCCTACGTCCCAAAGAATGATTAGCCAGAGATAAACTGACAATAAACAACCAGCCACACCATAAAAAGTCAAAGCTATTCCTTGAGGAATAAATTGAAGTTCACTGGTATCTGAGACAAACAGCAAGTTGGTGTTTAGATAGCTAGAAAGTCCTGCCAGTAAAAAGCCAATCCCTCCAATCAAAGAAACGCTAGCCCATAAAAAATTACTAAATCTGCGAGAACCTAAAATATTTTGGCGAATAACGCCCTGATTCATTGTCATTGCTTTTTGTAATTCAACTTAAATTTATGTAGACGATTGGGAATTGTACTGTATCTCAAAAAAACATTTTAAAGATTTATGAGTACAAGTATGTCATTTTGTAAAAATTTTGCTAATAATTATTAGAGAAGAGTCAAGGCTTTTCTTTCCGAGATTCTTGATTTAGATTCAGGAAGACAGCCCTACTCATGCTATTTTAAAAAATGTTAACCAACTAAATCGCTAAAGTCATTTGTTAGCGATCTTAGGACAAAACTCAGTCCAAAAACAAAAAACTTAACCAGGATTAACTGGTAAAGTGTTATAAAACTTGACGATGGGAGACAGCGAGGTAGCCTCGCTATGTTCAATCACCGTATTGACAGTTCATCACAAATGTAGCTGTCGCCAAAAACATAAAAGCGTCCAATTTTATTATTCTTGCAGTTTGTTTAGTTTAAGCAAGAGGATTAGAAACTATGACTATAGCAGTAGGACGCGCTCCAGCAAGTAGAGGATGGTTTGATGTCCTCGATGACTGGCTCAAGCGCGATCGCTTTGTCTTCGTAGGTTGGTCAGGAATATTACTATTCCCCTGTGCTTACCTAGCCCTAGGAGGCTGGTTAACAGGTACTACCTTCGTGACATCTTGGTACACACACGGTTTAGCAAGTTCATACCTCGAAGGATGTAACTTTCTTACTGTAGCAGTATCAACCCCCGCAGACAGCATGGGACACTCATTACTGTTCCTCTGGGGACCAGAAGCTAACTGGGACTTCACCCGTTGGTGTCAAATTGGTGGCTTGTGGACATTCGTTGCCCTCCACGGTGCCTTTGGCTTGATCGGCTTCATGTTACGTCAGTTTGAAATCGCTCGCTTAGTTGGGATTCGTCCTTACAATGCGATCGCTTTCTCCGCGCCAATTGCCGTCTTTGTCAGCGTCTTTTTGATGTATCCCTTGGGACAATCCTCGTGGTTTTTTGCACCCAGTTTTGGGGTAGCAGGAATCTTCCGATTCATTCTCTTTGTCCAAGGATTCCACAACTTTACCCTCAACCCCTTCCACATGATGGGAGTAGCAGGAGTATTAGGTGGAGCATTATTGTGTGCCATTCACGGAGCAACAGTAGAAAACACCCTGTTTGAAGATGGAGATGGAGCCAACACCTTCAAGGCGTTTGAACCAACCCAAGCAGAAGAAACCTACAGTATGGTAACAGCCAATCGTTTCTGGTCACAAATCTTTGGGATTGCCTTCTCCAACAAACGTTGGTTACACTTCTTCATGCTGTTTGTGCCTGTGACAGGATTATGGATGGCAAGCATCGGCATTATTGGCATTGCCCTCAACTTAAGGGCATATGACTTTGTTTCTCAAGAATTGAGAGCAGCAGAAGACCCAGAATTTGAGACATTCTACACCAAGAATATTCTGCTCAACGAAGGTCTCAGAGCCTGGATGGCTACTCAAGATCAACCCCACGAAAACTTTGAATTCCCAGAGGAGGTTCTACCACGTGGTAACGCTCTCTAATCCTGCCTACGGTAGCGGTCGCGACCAAGATTCAACCGGATTTGCTTGGTGGGCTGGTAATGCTCGTTTGATCAATCTTTCCGGTAAACTTTTAGGTGCGCACGTTGCGCATGCTGGCTTAATTGTCTTCTGGACTGGAGCAATGACTATTTTTGAAGTTGCTCACTATGTTCCAGAAAAACCTATGTACGAACAAGGGATGATCTTGATTCCTCACCTAGCTACTCTAGGTTGGGGAGTTGGTCCCGGTGGAGAGGTAATTGATACTTATCCTTACTTTGTTATTGGTGTTCTACACTTAATTTCTTCTGCTGTTCTTGGTTTAGGTGGTATTTACCACGCTATTCGCGGTCCTGAAGTTTTAGAAGAATATTCCAGCTTCTTTGGTTATGACTGGAAAGACAAAAACCAAATGACCAATATTATTGGTTACCACTTAATTATTTTAGGATGTGGTGCTTTCTTATTGGTCTTTAAGGCAATGTTCTTCGGTGGAGTTTACGATACTTGGGCTCCTGGTGGCGGAGACGTTCGGATTATTACCAATCCAACCCTTAATCCTGCTGTAATTTTTGGTTATTTAACCAAAGCACCTTTCGGTGGTGAAGGTTGGATTATTGGTGTCAATAACATGGAAGACATCATTGGTGGTCACATTTGGGTCGGTTTGATCTGTATCGCTGGCGGTGTTTGGCACATTTTGACCAAGCCTTTTGGTTGGGCTCGTCGTGCTTTGATTTGGTCTGGTGAAGCTTATCTTTCTTACAGTATCGGTGCTGTGTCTTTAATGTCCTTCATCGCTGCTTGTTTTATCTGGTTCAACAACACTGCTTACCCCAGTGAGTTTTATGGCCCTACTAACGCAGAAGCTTCTCAAGCTCAAGCATTTACCTTCTTAGCTCGCGACCAACAAATGGGTGCTAATATTGGTTCTGCTCAAGGTCCTACTGGTCTTGGTAAATATTTGATGCGTTCTCCCACTGGTGAAATTATTCTTGGTGGTGAAACAATGCGTTTCTGGGATTTCCGTGGTCCTTGGTTAGAACCCATGCGTGGTCCTAATGGTATTGATTTAGATAAAATCAGAAATGACATTCAACCTTGGCAGTTACGTCGTGCTGCTGAGTATATGACTCATGCACCTAACGCTTCTATCAACTCCGTAGGTGGTATTATCACTGAGTCTAACTCTTTCAACTTTGTTAATATACGTCAATGGTTGGCTTCGTTCCAATTTGTAATGGCTTTCTTCTTCCTAGTTGGTCATCTTTGGCATGCTGGTCGTGCTAGAGCTGCTGCTGGTGGATTTGAAAAAGGTATTGACCGCGAAACTGAACCAGTATTGGCTATGCCTGACCTAGACTAAAAATGGGTTTTGCTATTGTCAATTATTAACAAGTAAGATCAGCTCCTGCCCCTTAGCAGGAGCTAATTTGTTTAACAGATTGATTTAAAACACAATGACTCAGCAAAATTTAGAATATCTTGCTCATCAACTTGAAAGTTCTAATTCTCGCGATCGCTTGCTGGCTTTAGCTTCATTACGAGAGGTTGCGTCTGAAGATGCTGTTCCTTTAATTAAAAAAGTACTTTACGATCAAAATATTCCCGTTCGTTCAATGGCAGTATTTGCTTTGGGAATAAAATCAACGGACGAATGCTATGGTATTTTAGTTAAATTATTGGAAACAGATGAAGATTACGGGATTAGAGCCGATGCTGCTGGGGCTTTGGGCTATTTAGGTGATATCAGAGCTTTTGAACCTTTAAGCAGAGCTTTTTATGAAGATACTAATTGGCTAGTCCGTTTTAGCGCAGCAGTATCGTTGGGTAATCTTCAAGATTTGCGAGCCAAAGATCTTTTAATTGAAGCTTTAGATAGTGAAGAAGTAGTTTTACAACAAGCTGCGATCGCAGCTTTGGGAGAAATCAAAGCCATTGAAGCGATTGAACAGATACTACGTTTTGTCTCTTCAGAAGACTGGTTAGTTAGACAAAGATTAGCAGAGGCGTTAGGAAATTTACCTTCAGAAAAAAGTATTTCTGCTCTCAAGTTTTTAGCTAAAGACAGTCATCCTCAAGTAAGTCAAGCTGCTATGATTTCTTTACAGCGTTTAGCTTAGAAATCTTCAATTCAACTAAAATTTTTATGAAAATCAGTGATTTTATCAATTTAAGTGTAGGAGAGTGGTTTAGCCAACGAACCAATTATGATCTCAATCAGCAAACCGCAGAAAACGGTAAAGCTAATTTGACCATTGAATTGTTAGAAGCAGATCATCCTCAAATCACACAAATTTGTCAGGAATATCAACTTGATAACAGTTTAATTTTAGGCAGTTTAAAACATAGTTGGGATAATTCCGTTGATTGGGGTAAGCCGAAACAACAAGGTTCGGCTTTGATTATTTTGCTCGCTGAAGAAGATAATACTGAGCAAGGTAAAGTCATTCAAATAGTGACAGGAACTCATTCAAACGTTAATTTTGGTCAATATTTACTTGGTCAAAATGAAGCTTTGACTTTAACTCTTAAAACGGAACAGATTGAAGCTCAAGAACGTCTTTGGTTTGCTAGCGATAATTTAAGACTTAGAACTACTATGGTCAAAGAATCTACAGGAAATATGCAAACCTCATTTTATTCTGAAATTCGCAAAATGACCCAAAAAAATCAGTCAATACCCACGAATGCTGCGACTAACGTTTAAATTTAAGTTATGAAGGTTTGGCTAGAAAGAAAGTAAGTTTTCTGGCTGCAACCTTCCTTTCTAAAATTATGAGTATTGAAAATATAAAATATTCATCTAATTTCCAGATGTAAAGTTATATTAATCACAATAGTAAGTAGTATTGATTACTAAACTATTTAGTGCAACTGAAGTGGGTAACGGCTACTATGTACCCACATAGTGGTCTTCTGCATAAGGAGATCCACAAGGAGTTCGCCCTTAAAATCGCAGTTTGCCCCGCAATCGCGATCGCAGTTGCCTATGATAATATTCTGAATAATTTATTTAATTATTTAAGTAGGATTCAGAACATTGACTTCAAACCTTATTATCGCTGGCAGAAGTAAATCAATCTGAATCTAAGTGGTGGAGGAGTTCAATCAAGTGCAAAATCATAATTGTCAAAACAATCAAGATTATCTCATATCGAGAAATCAGCCTCAACCAATCCGCATGGGAGTAATTGGGGTTGGTAACATGGGACAACATCATGCTCGCGTTCTCGGTCTAATCAAAGATATAGAATTAGTTGGCATCTCTGATATCAATTTGGAAAGAGGATTAGATATTGCTAGCAAATATCGCGCTCGCTTTTTTGAGAATTATCGAGATATTTTGCCCCATGTTGATGCAGTTTGTATTGCTGTCCCAACAAAATTACATCATCAAGTAGGGATAGATTGTTTACAAGCAGGAGTTCATACTTTAATTGAAAAACCAATTGCAGCTTCTCTCGCTGAAGCTGAATCTTTGGTTAATGTAGCAGCCGAATCCAACTGTATTTTACAAGTAGGTCATATTGAAAGATTTAATCCAGCTTTTCAAGAATTAAGTAAAGTCTTAACAACAGAAGAGTTGTTAGCCGTAGAAGTTCGTCGTATGAGTCCTTATTCTAAAAGAGCTAACGATGTCTCTGTGGTTTTAGATTTAATGATTCATGACATTGATTTGCTATTAGAGTTAACTGCTGCACCAGTAACTAAACTTACTGCTAGTGGTAGCAGTGCTGCTAACTCTGGTTATTTAGATTATGTGACAGCAACTTTAAGTTTTGCCAATGGAGTTGTAGCTACTCTTACAGCTAGTAAGGTAACCCATCGTAAAATTCGGACTTTGTCTGCTCATTGTCAAAATTCTTTGGTAGAAACAGATTTTCTCAATAATGAAATTCTAATTCATCGTCAAACCAAAGCTAATTACACAACTGAAAGAGGACAAGTATTGTATCGGCAAAATGGTTTGATCGAAAAAGTACAGACTAGTAATATTGAGCCTTTACATGCAGAATTAGAACACTTTGTTAATTGTATTAGGGGTGGTAATCAACCTTCGGTAGGCGGTCAACAAGCAATTAAAGCTTTACGATTAGCCAGTTTAATTGAACAAATGGCACTAGATGGTCAAGCTTGGCATCATTCTGATTGGAAATACCAAACTATCAATAGTCTAACTGCTACCGTATCTCCCACTCCATAACTTTTGTGCTGGTGGAAGATCAAATTTACTATACTGATGGATAGTTTAACTGTCCATCTTTTAGTTTTTAAATAATATAGCAATACGTCATAGACTTAAAAGACAAAAATTATCATACTCAATACATTTTTACTAATAAATCTAAATAGAGCTATAAATCTTAATTTTTTGTAGGGGTAAACAAGTGTTTGCCCCTCTAAATCTTACAAATCCTACTTTAGTTCCAATTACCAACTAAAGTAAAAGATGACCAAAAATAAGGATGAGAAAAATTTAAGTTTCCCTGCGGAAAGTCTGCGGGAAGAGCGAGAGAATCTCCATTAGATAATTTTAATGTGCCATTATCAACGGCTACTTGTCCTTTGAGCATTTTTAATTGAGTTTGTCGTAAAGCCTCAGCTTTAGTTAAAGAATCACTTAATTCGTCATAAAACTCACTCATTAAAGCCAAAGTTCCTAAATCACTAACATACCAAAGACTTGCTAATGTCGATTTCACTCCAGCTTGCACTGCTAAACCGGCAAAACCTAATTCAGCTTTTTCGTTACCTATCGCAGTCTGACAAGCACTCAATACTAACAATTCGACAGGATTGCTTTGAGTAGTATTCCAGCCTAATTCGTCAGAAATTGCTCTTAATTCAGGTAATTTTAATTTCTGGTCGTAGAATTGAATGTAAGAATCCTGAAAGTCTCCAGCGAGAAATTCTGCATGAGTACCTAAATGAATAATTCTAAAAGGGCGATCGCGAAGATTTTGGGTTTTGAAATTATTGACGGTAAATTGTTCGTTGAGAAATAATTCTCCCTGACGAGGATTGCGAATGACATTTTGCAATTCTATTGGCATGGTAGGCAATGGAAATTGATCTTTGAATTTTGATGCTCCCATTGCCAAAATTGGACTCTGACTTACATTAACGTAACGAGTATCAGTCAGGCCAAAACTAGGCACCAACGCAACGGCATATTTTTCGATCAAAAATTGTTGGCCATCATAAAGAGCAGCAATAGGGATTAAGCGTAACCCAGAATCCATAGAAAAGACTAAAACATCAATTTTATTGGCTTTTAATTCTGCTTCTAAGGGAGCAATTAACCATTGATAAAGTTGTTGAGACGTTTTGAGATAGTCAGTCTGACCAATTTTTCTTGAGTTGCCAATTTCAGCTCGAAATTGTTTGGCTGTATCCAGGACAACTTGTCGAGATGCGTTGTGTGTAGTACGACGTAGTGCTAATGGTTGTCGAGGTTGAGACCATTTATTACCGTTGTTTTTGTTTAAAGCGACTGCTAAATTGAGGTTACTAGCAGATTCAGGTAAACTAGGTAACACTGCAAAGGCTTCGAGTTGATTAGATTGAACTGAAATATTAATAAAGGCAGCTTTTTTACCTGTTTGTTGCCATAATTGTCCTAATCTTTGAGAAATTTCTTGAACCGAAGGGGTTTGACCATAAAGCTGCGTTCCAGAATATCCCACTAACTGAGTTGCTTGTAATTCTTCTTGGAGTTGAATAGCTATTTCTGGACTTGATTGTTGTATTTGTACTTCATAGGCAAGGCGGTCTATTTCTCCTTCAAAGTTTGACTTTTCTTCGGGTTTCTTTTCTTGTTCAGCTACTTCTTCATTTTCTTCAGTGTCAGCAGAAGTGTCATTTTCCTCCTTATCTGTTAAAGTCTGATTACTTCTTCCTGTTGTATTTGTTTCTGTTTTTGAATCAATATCGCTGGTAAAATTTTCCTCATTTGTATCTGCAATATTATCTTGGTTTGAATTGCTCGGACTTTTGATATCGGGTTGAGTAGGAGTTTCGGTGCTGGGAGGGTTATCAACTATTTCTGGTTGAGTAGGAGTTTCGGTGCTGGGAGGGTTATCAACTATTTCTGGTTGAGTAGGAGTTTCAGTGCTGGGAGGGTTATCAACTATTTCTGGTTGAGTAGGAGTTTCAGTGCTGGGAGGGTTATCAACTATTTCTGGTTGAGTAGGAGTTTCAGTGCTGGGAAGGTTATCAACTATTTCTGGTTGAGTAGGAGTTTCGGTGCTGGGATTTGGGTCAATATTGGGTTCTGGTTCAACAACTGGGGTGTTGTCTGTACCTGATTGTTCATTAGGAATAACTTCTACAGGATTAGGGCCTGTAATATCGGACATATTACCAGTTTGAGGCAAAACTGAATCAGCCAATACAATGATTGAGCTAGAAATTAAACTAATTTGAAGAATTAAATGAGATAGTTTCATAGTTTTTTCTGGATCTTGTTAAATTTAAATATTAAAAAGAAATACTGTAACCAACCCCAAGAATTACTCTTCCTCCATCTCCTGCTGCACCAGTAATATCTGTGACTGCCGGTACAATTACTAATGGTATATTGCGAAACGGTACCACAGAAACTCCAATAGTTAAATCTTGTCCAGTCCATTCAGTAATAAAATTAATTGGTTCAATTACTCTGACTGCCAGACTACCAAATACACCTACAGATTCAACGCCATTATCAATATCATCTTCTGAACGAAATTGTCCGCCTCCAACTCCTACAGAAGCATAAATTTCACTAAAAGGTTTACTTCGATCTTGTTGAAGAACTAATCTTTTGGTGGTGACTCCATAAACTGAAGAACCACCGTCCGTATCTCCCCAAGTTGCTGTACCTTGTACACCTGTAGCAAGACTAAAATCACTAGGTAGTCTTCGATGTAACTTAAGATTAATAGCTCCATCTCGAAATGGATCGCTAACATCTACGAGACTCACACCTACCTGTAAACCTATATTTTTTTGAGGATTGCCCAATCCAAAACCTAAACCAATTACACCATCGGCATCGTCTTTAAAACGGACTCTTTCTTGAAATCCCACCCCAATTCCTACGTTACCTGCTGCTGCGCCATAACCTGAAGGATTAATAATTGTAACACTAGGAGCAGCTCGGTAAGGTGTTCTATAAGTAGGAATACGTAAAGGAATACGAGTTGGTTCAAATTGTTGTTCTCCTTGATTAGGAATTCGACGCAAGGTAGGAGAACCTGGACTAGTTGATGCAGTAAGAGATTTATTTAGTTGACAAGCTCGATCTGTTAGTATTGCATTATTTTTAAAATGTTTTTTTACTCCAGATAAGTTACAGTCTAATGCCTGAGCATGAGTTTTATTATTTATTAATAAAATATTTAAGATATTTAGTATAGCAAAACTTAGGAAGAGCAAGCGCGATTTTGTTAGTTTCATTATTGATTGTAGGTTTACTAAAAAAATATTTATGATTCCTACAAATATTATCTTAAATTTTTGGTGTTTTAATTTAGTAAATTCTATGATTATTTTAGGTTAATTTGCGGTTTTAATTGATTTTAAATTATAAATTGTATAGCTAATTAGTTGGGATATTTACTAGTCATTTCTAAGCATTGAAGTATCATAATTAACATAAGATTAAAAAACAAATGTAAGCTTTTTTTACTTCGATCAATCTTTTTGCTTCAGGAAATTCTGTTTGAGTGAATTACTGCTAATATCCAAAAATAGAAATGTTTTTTTGAGCTAAAAAAAGAAAAATGTGATAATGCTGGATAAGTAAGGAGGAGTAAGCTGATTAATATTAGTGAGTTTAATGATTCAAGAATTTTATAAATATTCTACTTAGGTTAGTTGTTAATTCTTACTAAATAGAATTTTGATATCAACAGAGAATAAAAACTTCGAGCTTGGGCTTCAAAGAAAAAAAATAATCTTGAATCAACAAATAAACTAAAAATTTATTTTGTTTTGAGAATTTTGCAGCTAACTAAATAGCTAAATGAATTTAAATTACTTAAGACAACATCTTAATAATTAAATTAGTTTTGTAGGTATAATTTGTTACCAAGGCCACCAGGTTGGTTCATAGGAAGAATCAGGCATACTAAAGACTCCTCTGGTTCGACCGATCGCGACACATTCTAGAGGTTGTCGATTATCCAAAATACAAGTAGGGTCGTAATTGGGATTGATGCTAAATAACTCTTCACTGTTTTTTGCGTTACAATTGTCGTTTTCTTTGGCTACTAAACAAACTAAGGTACTTGTTTCTGCTTTTTGAATAGCAAAGTATTTTTGCTGGTTTTGTTGAAATTGAGTTTGCAGCTTGGTTGCTACTTGCTGACAAATTTGAGAGGCAGACTGGTTAGATACTAGGTATTCGGGATGCCAAGTCATTAAAGGAGTGAGGTTTACTTTACCTGGAGTATAAGCAAACATAGTTGGTACACCGTTTTGAGAGGAGCAAACAAAAGTCATGTCTGAAGCATTGGCATTCTGACTATAACTTTCTGTAGCTGGTAACGAGGTCGCTGTAAGGGCGATCGCACTAATCGTAAAGGAAGTTGAAATCGTTTTCCAAAACATGATTGACTATACTCCACAAACTATCTAAGTATATTTGACGATGAACAGTGTCTTATTGTTCATTATTTCATTAAATATTTCCTACAACATCTCGCTCGGTATCAAATTTAATTTTTAACAAATACTTTGGCAACAATGTTAGGTTCTGAAGATAATATTGTAAAGCTTCCTCCCTTGGGCGTTACGGAGGTAGATGAAGTTTTAAATTGGGTTTGGTTAGTTGATTTTGGACAAGGAAATTTTGAACAGGCGAAAAATGTTTCAGAATTGGCTTTACTCAGTCAATGGCAAAGTTCTACTTTATTTGCTCGCGGGGTAATACATCGGCTACAAGGAGAATTTACGAGAGCTTTATCAGTATTTGAGGAAGCTTTTAATGATACCCAGAATTCTGAAGAAAAGTTGATGATTGCTACTATTGCTTATTTAACCGAATGGCAGTCAAAAGCAATTTTTCCTGATGGTTGGGCAATTGTTAGTTCTGCATCAGCCATTAATTCAACTTGGTTATCAAGATTGACTCTGCTACAAAAGCAAGTTCAGAATCTTGTTGTTTGCTTAGAAAGTAATCTAATCATTTTGATTGGTGCTACTTTACCGAATTTTCGACAATTAATCATCAATTTGACCAATAGTGAAGCTCGAGCCGAGCTTTTACAGAATATTCAGCAAGAAATAACTACACAAATAGAACTGTTTCAGGGTTTAGAATTACTCGCGATCGCTCAATTATTGTATACTTTTTTGGCAGAATTTTTAGCTTTAGCTGGACAAAATAAATCGGGATGGCAGATTTTAGACAATTTAACTCAGGTTTATCGCCAATCAAATCAACATTTGGTTACTGCCTGGTATTTACTGTGCCAAGGAGATCTGATTTGTTCAATTGCTCCTTGGGGTAAACCAATTGTCTTTGGTTATCGTTTGGTTAGCCAATTGGAGCAAACTTTGGCTCGTTTTAGTTTAGATCGAGCTAATGCTCAAGAATTGTATCTCAAAGCCAGACAATATTTTGCCACAGCAGGGGCGCAGAGAGGTGAAGGCATGGCAATTCTTCGCCTCGCTTATTTAAATGCAGTAGGCGGACAGTGGAATTTAGCTAGTTATGGTTATCAAGAAGCACAAGCCTGTTTTGTTGCTACTGGCGATCGCTTGAATGCCGTGGCTGCTCAAATGGGTAGCTGGTGGACTTCCCTTTACTATCAAGAATTAGACCAACCTTGTTTACTAGAAATAGAAAAATTAATTGAAACTCTACGACAAGATGGTGCGATCGCTTGGGGATTGAGTTGGGGATTAGTATTTGCTCAGGGAGCCAAAGAAGCTTGTGTTAGTGAAGAAGATTTTGACGTAGCTTTACGGTTAGCTACTGTAGCAGAAACAATTATGAATGTTTTTGCCGAACAGGAAGAGTTATTGACGTGCCAGTCTTATCAGCCAATTTGGCAAGATTTCCAGAATTTAATGGCTAGTTTTTATAAAAAATTAACTGAGATGTTGG
Organism: Stanieria sp. NIES-3757; assembly: GCA_002355455.1. NCBI lineage: Bacteria > Bacillati > Cyanobacteriota > Cyanophyceae > Pleurocapsales > Dermocarpellaceae > Stanieria > Stanieria sp. NIES-3757. The sequence goes on along the minus strand of AP017375.1, from coordinate 343,403 downwards.
TAGAAGCAAATAAATGGGCAGAAGCTTTTACTTTAGCTGAAATATCTCGTATTTATTCTCTCAGAGCCGTTAAAAACTATCAATCTCCTCAGCAACCCATACCTTGGTTAACTATTGAAGAAATTAGTCTTCGTTTACCTCCAGACACTTTATTAATTAATTATTTGGTTACAGAAAAATATTTATTAGCTTGGGGTATTACTTCCGAAGGTTTAATTCAACACTCTTTATTATCAGAATGGCAAGGCAAACCAATTGAGCCTGATACTCTACAAGCAATTCAAACCCAATGGCTCAAAAAAATTCAAACTAGAACAATTAACCCACAATTTAACTCACTTTTAAGTCGATATCTTCTTCAGCCTTTTGAACAAGAAATTAATCAAGTTCAACATTTAGTGTTCATTCCTAGTTTTGAGTTACAGTGGTTTACTTTTGAAGCTTTAGTGTGGCAAGAACAATTGTTAGCCGAGCAAAAATCTATTTCTTATTTATTAACCATCACCCAACTACTTGAACAAGCTGCTGAAATTTCTTCAGGAGCATTAATTGTAACTAATTTAGAAGCAAATACTGCCAATCAGACAAATTTACGAAATCTTCCGAGTCTAGCTCCAGGCATAGCTAAAATTATTGCTGATATTTATCAAGTCGATCCTTTATCAGGAAAAGAAAGTGTTGCTCAAGAATTAAACAAAACTTTAACTTCCTCTTCTCAACTAATTCATTTGTTTTTGAGTGAACCAATTTTACCTGTAACTAAGTTAGAAACCGAAGTAATCGTGATTACCTTATACAACCAAACTTCGAGTCAAACTCTAACTAATTTGATCAGACAATTGATTGAAACTGGAGTTAAAACCATAGTAATTAATCGTTATCTTCAAAACGAAGTAGCTCTAGGAATGTTTTTAGTCTTTTTGCATCTTAATTGGCGTTCTGGTGCTACTATTGCTCAATCTTTATGGCAAGCTCAACAACAATTATGTCAAGTGACAGTTCAAGAAGCACTGGATTTTTGTCAAATGATTCAAAATCAAATTCCTTGGCAGCAAATAAGCGAGCGCGCCAACCGAGCTATGTTAGTTAAATCCATAGGAGATATTTTGACTATCGGTACTGATTATCAGCGAGCAGTTGAAGCTTATCAAGTCGCGATCGCTATATTTAATGATTGTGGTTATCTTCAAGAAGCCAATTTACTCCAAAATCAATATATTTTGCTTCAATCTTTAGCGCAAACTCCTAGTATTTATCAACCAGAGAGATTAATTTATAATTCTCCTGAATATTGGTCTAGTTATTTAATTGTTGGTAATTGGCAATTGTCAATTAAAAATTAGTTACTGATGTTACGCAAAAGCTATAATACTCGAATGGACAAAAAGCTTTTGGAACTATACAGCGATTATATTATCAGCTCGTTTGGACAGATAACAGCGACAGGATTATCAAGAGTATTAGAAGGAAGTATCAGTCACGATAAAATAACTCGTTTCCTGTCGGCTAAAGACTTAGAGTCACGAGAGCTGTGGAAGTTAGTGAAACCAGTGGTCAGGGAGTATGAACAAGAAGATGGTGTGTTGATTGTGGATGACACCATAGAGAAAAAACCTCATACCCAAGAGAATGAGTTAGTGTGCTGGCATCATGACCATCAAGAAAACCGTTCTGTCAAGGGAATTAACATCATCAACTATGTTTATAGTGTCGAAGACATAAGCCTACCAATTGGGTTTGATGTCGTCAAAAAGTCCATAAAATTTTGTGAGGTAAAAACAAAGAAGGAAAAACGAAAAGCAACAGCAACAAAAAATGAATTAACACGAAATCAATTAAAAATTTGCTCCCAGAATCAACTCAAATACAGGTATGTGCTAGCTGATAGTTGGTTTTCCTCGAAGGAAAATATGGCTTTTATCTGTCAGGATTTAGATAAGCACTTGATCATGGCTCTCAAAAGCAATCGTACCGTAGCCTTGAGTGAAGAAAACAAAAAACAGGGTTGTTTTACCAGAATTGATGAACTCAACTGGTCAGAACAGATCTCAGTCAGAGGATGGCTTAAAGGACTGGACTTTCCTGTTCTCATCTATCGTCAAGTCTTTAAAAACCAAGATGGCAGTACTGGTATTTTGTATTTGGCTTGTAGTGATTTAAACTGTAATGTCCCTCAAATAGAAGCAATCTACCAAAAACGGTGGAACGTGGAAGTCTTTCATAAAACGCTCAAGTCTAATACTGGTTTAGCTAAGTCCCCAACTAAATGTCTTCGTACTCAAGGAAACCATATCTTTATGTCTATCTATGCTGCATTTCAATTAGAGTGTCTGAAATTGAAACACAAGATGAACCATTTTGCTTTGCGCAGTACTATTTATGTCAAAGCTTTGCAACAAGCTATGTGTGAATTACATTTACTCAAGAGTGCGTAACATCAGTTAGTTAATAGGAGTTTGATTAACTAATTTTGACTAATAGTCTGAGTTTAGCGATCGCATGATTCATGCAAGAAGTCTAATTAATAATTAGACTCGGTATATTTTCTTTAACCATTTTTAAAGATTTTATTTTTTTGGGTGTATCTTCTGAAGACTAAAACTTATTTTTTCAATTATAAAAGTTATATAAAGTTCAAAAAATATCAAAAAATATTCAATAAAAAAAAATGATTTGTCAATAAATTTTAGCTTCTATAGTTTTTTGTAAATTATGCACGAAAAAATCGTAAATAAAATATTTACACGAACTATTAAATAGTCAATAAATAGATTTTACGAAAATAGTAATCGTTTTGAAATGATATTCTTTGAACTTTTTGGATAAAAAAATAAGTACAACTATATTGCCAAGATTGAATCATTATCAATCTTTACTCGGGGAAAAAATTTATGTTGAAAGATATTAATTTTGAAATCGTACAAGATTGGGATGGTGGCTTTAAAGCCGAAGTAGATTTTAGTTCTACTGACAAAATAACTAATGGTTGGCAATTGCAATTTGAAGCACCTTTTGAAATCAAAGAGATTTATGGTGCAGAAGTAGTTAAAACGGAGAATAATCAATACACAGTCGGTAATTTAGATTGGAATGAAAAAATCTCAACCGACCAATCGCAACAAATTATTATTATTGCCAACGATTACGGTCAACTTGCCCAACCAGCTACTAATTTTCAGTTATTAGTAGACGAACAATCAAATCAGAATCTTGTCGAACCTATTCCACCAGAAGAACCCCAGGGAACAGATAAACCGATAGAACAGCCTCCTATAACTAACCCCGAACCAATCCCCGATGGAAATCCTGAAGGCACGGGTAAATTTAGATACGGAGAAGCCTTACAAAAATCTTTTCTTTTCTATGAAGCAAATCGTTCGGGAGATTTACCCAATGATAAACGGATCGAATGGCGCGGTGATTCTGCTCTCGGTGATGGCTCTGATGTCGGTCGAGATCTGACTGGCGGTTATTACGATGCTGGCGATCATGTTAAATTTGGCTTTCCAATGGCAAACTCCATGACTACTCTAGCTTGGGGTGTAGATGAATATAAACAAGGTTATCAAGTTAGTGGGCAATTAGATGAGGCTATTGAAGCAATCAAATGGGGTACTGACTTTTTCCTCAAAGCTCATGTTACTGAAGATGGAAAAACCAAAGAATTCTACGGACAGGTAGGAAATGGTTGGGACGATCATGCTTATTGGGGTTCTCCTGAAACAATGAACATGTTTCGCCCTTCGCATAAAATTGACGCATCTCATCCAGGAAGCGATCTAGCAGGAGAAACGGCTGCATCTCTAGCCTCTGCTTCGATTTTGTTTCGAGGAGTTGATGATGCTTATGCTGACAAACTGCTGGAAAATGCGAAACAATTATATGAATTTGCCGATACTTATCGTGGTAAGTATAGCGATTCAATTACCGATGCTCAATCTTTCTACAACTCTTCTGGATATGGAGATGAATTAGCTTGGGGTGCTAGCTGGCTTTACAAAGCTACTGATGACAAATCTTATCTCGACAAAGCTCAAAGTTACTACGACCACTTTATGGGCGGTTTAGGCACTTTTACTTACAATTGGGACGATAAATCCTATGGTGTAGCCGTTCTCCTAGCACAAGAAACAGGAAGCGATCGCTACAAAAGTGCAGTTGAAGGTTATTTAGATATTTGGCTCAATGGTCAATATGGCGTTCAATATACTAGTGGTGGATTAGCTTGGCGTGGTGAATGGGGTTCTCTCCGTATGGCAGCAAATACTGCTTTTCTTGCTGGTGTTTATAGCGATACAGTTAATGATGGAGGCGGTAGATTCTCAGCTTTTTCTGAAAAGCAAATTAATTATATGTTAGGGGATAATCCCAGAAACTCCAGTTACATGGTTGGTTTTGGCGATAACTATTCTAAAAATCCCCATCATCGCTCTTCTCATGGTGGTGGTTGGAGCGAGTTTCATAATAATACTCTTAACCAACATTTACTTTATGGTGCTTTAGTTGGAGGTCCTGGTTCTACTGATGACTTTAGCTATCAAGACCTCGTTACTGATTACAAAGCTAACGAAGTAGCCACCGATTATAATGCAGCCTTCACGGGTGTTTTAGCACGGATGTATGAAATGTATGGTGGTGACGCTCTTAGTAATGCGGAATTAGATGCTTTACCTGGAATTGACATCGTAGAAGTGTAAAAATTATCACCAATATCACTTGAATACCTAGTAAAAAGACTGATATAAGGGCGACACAAACTCTGGAACTTGTTTTCAGAGGCGCGCCCTTTTGAATCCTATTGAGGTTAGAGCAACGCCCCATCCTCAAAAAGATTAATGCAAATGTCGAGCAAAAAATTGTGTAAGTTCGTGCCAAGAATCTTCTGCTGCTGAAGGGTTGTAAGAAGAACGTTCATGACAGAAAAAACCATGATCCGCATCGGGGTAGATCTTTAAAGTGTAATCTTTATTTAGTTCCTGAAACCGTGCTTCAATTTGTTGAATACGCTCAATTGGGATAAACGGATCTGCACCACCAAAAAATAGATAAATAGGTACGGTAATATCTTGCACCGCTTCAACCCACTCATCCAATACCATCCCGTAAAAACAAGCTACCGCAGCAATTCGATCTGAAAACCTACAGGCGGTAAGAAAACTTAGTCCGCCACCCAAACAAAACCCAGTCACACCAATTTTATTTGGAATAACAGTAGATTGTAATTTTAAAAAAGCTAATGCTGCCTCAATGTCTTGTTCGATAGGTCGACCAAAATCAAGTTGCCACATCATCGCCATCGCTTGTTCAACTTGTTCATAGCCGAATTTGTTGTTTGGTAATTGACGATAATATAGATCGGGTGCGAAAACTACATAACCTTCCTTGGCAATTCTGACTGCTACATCTCGGATATGCTCTGTTAAACCAAAGGCTTCCATTAAAAGGATAATAGCTGGCTGACACTTGCGATCGCTTTGAGTTGGTGTACACAACCAGCCAGGCATTTGTCCGTCAGGTGTAGGAATTATTACTTCTGTGCATTCAAGGTGAGTTTCTTGCTCTGGTGTTCTCATTTTTGACCTTAATTAATAAATAATTTTTTTATTCTGGATATTTTTTGTTACTTAAAATCAGCTTTAGATCGTAGTGACAACTAATCACTCAGCAGGATAATAATGAGCTTTACAAAATTTTTTAAATAATTATTTAATTTTCTAACTATTAATAGATGTTTGATTAGTACAAGTTTCCTAAAATTAAATTAATAGTCAGTAAATAATAAAGATTTTTTGATCATGTTTCAATTAAATCAGATTAGAAATAACCGTAAATTGCTAACCTTGACAACAGCAACTACAATTCTGGTGGGTAATGGTGTCTTCTTTAATCCTGTAGCAATTGCCCAAAATTTTAATAGTATTTTAATCAGTCAAAATAATACTAATACGATTCAAGCTACTAGCGCGCAAAAAGAAACTATTTATCTGAATAATGACCGTACTTATTCTTATAATTTAATTGCAGGGGAAAGGACTGTAATTGATGGAGTAGTGATTCCTGCTGGAGCAACTATTGTAGGAAAATATGTTCCAGCTAAAGGTGGTTTACGTTATGTAGCTGAAGCTGTAACTTATGGTAATTATAGTTATAGAATTAATGCTACTTCCGACATTCTCAAAGATGTCAAAGATCCGAGAGATACTTCGGTGGGATCGATCGCAACTGATGCTGGAATTGGTGCTGCTGGAGGCGCAGTTCTTGGTGAGGTTTTAGGGGGTGGAGCAGGTGTTGGAGAAATTGTTGGTGGTGCTGCTGCTGGTGCTGCGGTAGGCAACATTACTGCTGATCGAGTAGTTGTCATTAAACCCGATACACCGATTACTTTATATAGCAACTAATGAGCTCTTTAAATTCCCAAGACTAGATTGCTAAACATAAATCAACTAACTGAATTTTAGGAGCAAAAAGCACTTGAGCGTGTAATTAATATTTCTGGCTCTTGGAAGGCTTGGAAAAAAGTCAATCTGCCCGTTCAAAAACCTACATTACCGATTCAAAACTGATGGGGAAACAGGTTCTAGAAAAGCAACCTATGGTCACAATTTAAATATCAATTTCCTAACATTTGTAGTTTGTATAAACTGGCATATAAACCTTCTTGTGCCAATAGTTCTTCATGATTACCAGATTCTACCAATTCCCCTCGTTTAAGAACTAAAATTTTATCAACATTACGAATAGTAGAAATTCGGTGAGCAATAATAATTGCTGTTCTATCTTTGAGTAGTTCTTCTAACGCTTCTTGAATTAAAGCTTCAGTTTTAACATCTAAACTAGCAGTAGCTTCATCTAATACTAAAACGTGGGGATTGCGAATAGCAACACGAGCAAAAGCTAATAATTGTTTTTGTCCTCCAGAAAGATTTGTGCCTCTTTCTCTTAATTGGGTATTGTAACCTTGAGGTAATTGTTCGATAAAGCTATCAATATTAGTTAGTTTAGCTGCCTGTTGTACCTCTGCTAAAGAATAATTTTCACCTAAAGTAATATTGCGTTTGATATCTCCTGCAAAAAGAAAACTTTCTTGTAAAATTACTCCTATATAACGACGTAATTCTTCTTGAGTAATATCTTTAATATCAATTCCGTCTACTAAAATTCTGCCTTGACTGGGTTCATAAAGACGACATAATAATCTAATAATAGAACTTTTACCCGCTCCTGTTGGGCCGACTAAAGCAACTTTTTCTCCTGGTTTGATGGTGAAGTCTAAATTTTTGAGGACATATTCATCAGGTTTATAACCAAACCAAACATTTTCAAATCGAATTTCGCCTCGATTATTTTCCTTATCTATTCCTTTAACATCTAATTGATTATTAATTGATAAAGCTGTTTTAGAATCTTTGATCGCAATAGGTTCATTCATTAACTCGCTAATCCGTTCAATTGCCGTAAAACCGGCTTGAAACATGGTAAATTTATCAGCAAATTGACGAATCGGATTAAATAATCTTTGAGCATAAAGAATAAATGCAGATAAAGTCCCAAAGGTAATATTTTCTCTAAGCACAAAAATACCACCTAACCAAAGCACACCAGCGATCGCGACTAAGGAAATCCATTCTAGAGTTGAAGAGATAGCAGAATCATGGAAGATGGTTCGATCTACTTCTTTACGATAGCGATCGTTAACTGCTCTAAACATCTCTGCATTGTATCTTTCTCTTCTAAACAATTGCACGATGTTAATCCCGACAATGTTTTCTTGTAACATCGAATTGAGTTGGGATAATTCTTCTCTAGCACTATAATTCGCTTTGCGATACTGTCTTTGAAAATAAATAATCAAGGCAGTCACTGGAAGTAACATTAATACCAACATGGTTGCTAATCGCCAGTCGACTACATAAACAGTCACGACAATGGCAATAATTGAGATAAAATCACTAATTACACCGATCGCACCACTAGCAAAGACATCTCCTAAAGCTTCTACATCACTAGCGATCCGAGTCACTAGTTTCCCGACGGGAGTACGGTCAAAAAAACTAGCAGCCAGAGCGGTAACATGAGTAAATAAGTCTTCCCTTACTGCTGCGGTGATTTCTTGTCCGATTTTTTGGACTAAATAACCTTGAATTGAAGAGAAAATCAGACGGACAATGACAGTTAATAATAATAAGCCAGCTAAAATATTAATTCCTTGGTCTAGAGGTACATTATTCAAAAAAGACCAAGTTTTTTCCTCTCTTAGTAAAGAAATTGCTTGTCCAATAATCAGAGGTTGAACTGCTCCTGCGATCGCTAAAGGAACGAGCAAAATCATTGAAATTAATAAAATACCCCGATTATTACGGGTGTAAGGAATGAGTTTGAGGAATAGTCGCCAGTCGTTTTCGCGAGTTTTGACTAAAGGAGGAGAAGAAACAGCCATGAAGTAGTTTGTAGTAGGTTTGACGAAGTCGAAGCAGGCTCTGCCTTTTAAGGCAGAGTACCTTCGACAGAAATTTACTTTCTTTTAGATTTTAGTGCTAAAGTCTAGAAAAAATCTTGTCTCACCCTTTTCATCAAACCGTTATCAAGAGTAAAAATAGAGGTTGAAGATTCTTCACTTTAGTTCAGAATGACATAATTTTTTTGGTACTGTGTCAATTCTGATTAATTTTTTGTAAGACAAGCCAATCTTCTATGACTTCTACAACTACATTTCCTGATAAAGTAGAAGTTCGAGTGCGATTAGGTGCAGAAATTAAATCGCGAACAGCTTCAATTTGTTCAAAATTAGCAGCTTTACCAATTAATAAAGTCAAATACTGCCGAATAACTCGACGTTGTAAAGCTAGAGGTAGATTTTTAAGAATAATGCGATTAAGTTGGTTACCTGTGGGGGAAATTGCTTGATTAAAACACTGTCTTGCTGTCTCTTCCAAATACTCTACATCGGCACGTAATAATTCTGCTGTTTGTGCCAGGGAGTTTTCTACTCGAAAATTAAAATTTGTTTGTAAGTAAGGAATTAAATCGGCACGAATACGATTACGAGCATATTTTAAGTTGTGATTCGCTACATCAAACCAAATTGGTAACTGAAATTGTTGGCAAAAATCAAAAGTTTCGCGACGAGTAAAATTTAAGATCGGACGTACTAAAGTAATTGCCGAAGTTAACGGACGTTGCCAAGTCAAAGCACTTAAACCATCTGCACCCGCACCTCTAACCAGATTGTAAAGTAAAGTCTCAGCGCGATCGCTTTTGGTATGACCTGTGACTACATATTGTAATCCTTGAGCTTCAGCAATTTCTGTCAAGGCTTGATAACGCCAAACCCTAGCTGCTGCTTCTGTTTCTGATAGAGATTCGGCAACTTGAAGATAAAAAGGAACATTCCAAGTTTGAACTATTTGTTGAACGTGTTCGGTTATACCAGTATCCGATGACCAACGATGATCGCAATGAGCGATCGCAATTTGCCATTGCCATTTTGATTGTAAATCGAGTAAAAGTTTGCTTAAACAAAGAGAATCCTGTCCACCAGATAAAGCAATCAAAATTTTGGCTTGTTTTGGTAATAATTGGCGTTTTCGTAAAGTTTGATGCAGCCTAGCGTGAACTAAAGTCCAACTAGAATGATAGTCCATAAATTTTTCTTAACATTGATATCTATCAAAAGATAGAAATTTTCTCAACATTGTTAACCTGAGTAATCTTTGTTACAAACAGACTACTATAATGCCCACATACTCAGACTAAATTATTATCCTAAAATCAATTAAAAATGTTCGAGCTGCTTGATGTCTTTTTCGCTTTTGTGATGCTCGGGATTTTAATTCTCGTAGCCAGATTTATCAAACATAAAATAAGACTTTTCCAAACACTTTATCTTCCCGAATCAATTATTGCAGGTGCGATCGCTTTATTACTAGGCCCAGGAGTATTAGGCGCGATCGCAGTTTCTAGTGGCACAGCAGAAGATGCTTATCTGGCTGGTGGTTTATTTTCCGAAACCATGAGAACTGTTTGGTCACAATCACCTGGAGTCTTTATCAACATTGTTTTTGCTGCTTTATTTTTAGGCGAAACTATTCCGAATCCCAAAGATATTTGGCGTAAAACCGCACCTCAAGTAGCCTTTGGGCAAACTCTCGCCTGGGGACAATACGTGATTGGAATTGCCTTAGCAATGTTAGTGTTAGTTCCTTTTTTCAACGTTAGTCCTATTACTGGTGCTTTAATCGAAATTGCCTTTGAAGGGGGTCATGGTACCGCAGCAGGGATGTCTGACACTCTCACTCAATTAGATTTTGCTGAAGGAGGAGATTTAGCTCTAGGTTTAGCTACGGTTGGCATTGTATCAGGGATTATTTTTGGTACTGCTTTAGCTCATTGGGGTCGTCAAAAAGGGTATCTTCAAACTGAACCAACTCCTGTACGAAGTGGTGATGCTCAATTTCAAGAAACTGCACCGATAGAAGATCATCGTTTTTTACAAAGAAAAGCTAGATTGATGCGAAATCTCTTAATCGATCCGCTTTCCCTCAACTTTGGTTTTACTGGTTTAGCCGTTGTAATTGGCTGGTTAATTTTACAGGTTTTAACCTGGATTGAATCAATTACTTGGGGTAGAGGAGGTTTTGAATTAATTGGTGCTGTACCGCTTTTCCCCATGACTTTAATTGGCGGTATTATCATTCAATTAATTATGAAACGCTTCGGTCTTGAGTGCCTAATCGAACGTAGACTTCAAGAAAGAATTGCTGGAGTCGCTCTTGATGTTGTGGTGATAACTGCTTTAGCCTCAATCAATCTAACTGTCTTGGGTGCTAATCTTGGTGTTTTCTTAATATTATCGATCGCAGGTATTCTCTGGAATGTTTTAGCTTTTATTTACCTTGCACCTCGCATTTTACCAGTTTATTGGTTTGAGCGCGGGATAGGTGATATGGGTCAATCGATGGGAGTTACCGCCACAGGAATTTTGTTAATTCGGATGGTAGATGCGGAAAATCGTACAGGGGCATTTGAAAGCTTTGCCTATAAACAACTTTTCTTTGAACCTATTGTTGGTGGTGGTTTATTTACTGCTGCTGCCCCCGCACTAATTGTTCAGTTTGGTTCAGGTTCGATTTTATTATTAACTACAGGTTTGCTGATTTTTTGGCTGGTTTTTGGTTTAATTAATTGTCAAAAAACTAAAAAACAAATGATTTTAGAAGCACAATCTAGTTATGCTCAAACACCTATCGTTAGATAAAAATTTGAATTAAAAAAAACTAGAAAAACCAACCATAGGAATGCAATCCTTTTCCTAACAAATTGACTCCTAAATAACAAATCCAAACCACTACAAAACCTGTCGCAGCCAAAATTGCAGGTTTTTTTCCTTGCCAACCGCGAGTAATTCTAGCGTGAAGATAGGCAGCAAATACCAACCAAGTAATAAATGCCCAAGTTTCTTTCGGATCCCAACTCCAATAAGAACCCCAAGCTTCATTTGCCCACACTGCACCAGCAATAATGCCAATCGTTAGTAAAGGAAATCCTAACCCAATAATCCGATAACTAATATTGTCTAGAGTATCGGCAAGGTTGAGGCGTTCAGGAGATAAAGGAGGTTGAGTGTTTGTTTTGGGTAAATTCAAAACTGCAACATTGCCATGATTAGCTGCTACGGAACTAGAATCATCGTTGCTTTGAGTTTTAGCTAAAGATAACTGTTTAATTCTGTCGCGATAACCACCAGTTCCAACCGAACTACCTTTTAATTCAACATTTTGACCGCGAGTCACAATTAAAAATGCGATCGCAATTACCGCACCTACCATTAAAGTAGCGTAACTGAGCATCATCACGCTGACGTGCATCATCAACCAATTAGATTTTAAGGCAGGTACTAAAGGCGCAGAGGCTTGCATTTCGGGTGGTAAGGATAAGGCTGCAAAAGCAGTAATACCCATTGCTACAGGGCTAGTCGCTACTCCAACTAACCTGGACTTACTCATATTTTCAGCAATCAAATGAATCGCCGTCACACCCCAGGCTAAGAAAAAAAGAGATTCATAGAGATTACTCAGAGGAAAATAACCAGCCTCCAACCAACGAGAACCTAATAAAGCAGCCATCATCAAATTCGCGATCGCCATACCTGTAGTTCCCAAAGTTGATAAGTAGGGCAGTTCAGGAAAAGCAGCACCTCCCCAATAAATCAACATGGTTACAAATAAAATGCCGAACGAAGCATTATCCAGTAAATTTTGGAATCTAACTAAATCCATATTTTTTATTTAGGTCACTATATCTAATTTAAATTAGAGAGGATTAATTCTTCCTGCGCTGGTAAAATCACTTATTTCTGAGGTAGTGCTTGATGATTATTAAGATCGTAGCGTTCTCCGTGGCAAAGGACGTGTAATTTAAGATTGTGAATACTGAGAGGTTCACCACCTTTGACCTGTAATTGATTAGTATAAGACATCGATCGCGCATCAATGATCGTCACTGTTCCTTTCCCTAAAACTTGAATAGTTCGATCCGACTCAAACATTGCACAGGTGTCTTCATCAATTCCTATCCCCAGAAATTCGGAGTGAGCAGCAATGGCACTCAGCAGACGAGCTAAACGATTACGATTATGAAAATGTTGATCGACTAAAATTTCTGGAATAATACCCAATCCCATTGCCATATCAACTAAAGAGCGATTAGGAGATTCTCCACTACTTCCGCCAGCAATCATGTGGTAACCCATTACCGCAGCCCCTGCACTAGTTCCGCCAACCGTAATTTCATGATTTTGCGCCCTAGCAATAATGCGATCCATTAACGGAGTTTCTGCCAAAAGCCCACACAGACGTAACTGATCTCCTCCTGTCAAGAAAATTCCCGTACATTCTTCCACATAGTCGAGAAAAATAGGATCGCTACCTTGATCGCGATCGCGTACATCTAAAACTTTGGTGTATTTTGCACCCATTTCTTCAAAGATCTGAACATAGCGATCGCCAATAATGGTGGGTTCGCGAGAAGCTGAAGGGATAATGCCAATAACCGCTTCCGAGCCTCCTGAACGAGTAAAAAATGTATGTAAAATTTCTCTACCATGTACTTTGTCTTCAGCACCGCCAATGACCAAGATAGCGGTTTTTGTTAAAGGAGAAGTATAACTAGATTGGAGTTGGGTTTCTCGATTCTGCATGGTTGGCATTTGAAGCATTAAACTCGATTCTCTGGATTGATAATGACGGTGCTGATCGTTATTAATTCTAAAAAACTGATTAATACCAAATTTTCGCTCAAGAAATAGTATATTATTTACCTGTTTAGAATACAGTCAAAAATTAGTATTATTCAGCTATTAGCTTGGCAACAATTTGTATATGATAAGGTAATTATGTTATTTTTGCATAACAAAATATACATTTTGTGGTGTTAATAAAATTATTGAGAAGAAAAATTAGTGCGGTTTGATATTATCACTTTATTCCCCGATTTTTTTGTTTCTCCGCTTAATTCTGGTTTAATTGGCAAAGCTCTAGCTAAAGAAATCGCCACAATCAATTTAATTAATCCCCGCAACTTCACTACGGATAAACATCATAAAGTTGATGATGAACCTTATGGTGGTGGGGTAGGAATGTTACTCAAACCCGAACCAATTTTTGCTGCGGTTGAATCTTTGGAGATGTTACCGAGAAAAGAAATCATTTTTATGAGTCCTCAAGGAGAAACTCTTAATCAAAACCTACTACAAAAATTGGCTAATAATTACGATCAATTAGTCTTAATTTGTGGACATTATGAAGGGGTAGATGAAAGAGTGTGTCAACATTTAGTTACTAGAGAAATATCTTTGGGTGATTTTGTGCTTACTTGTGGAGAAATTCCTGCTTTAACTATTATTAACGGCGTGATCAGATTGCTGCCAGGCACAGTAGCTAAAGAAGCCTCTCTTAAAGCCGAAAGTTTTGAAACAGATTTACTAGATTATCCCCAATATACTAGACCAGCAGTTTTTCGGGGTTGGGAAGTTCCTGACGTTTTACGTTCTGGAAATCATCAAGCAATTGCCCAATGGCGTAAAGAACAACAAATTCAAAGAACTCGCGATCGCCGTCCCGATCTCTGGACAAAGTGGCAACAACAACAAGATTAAAAAATCAACAATAAGCTTTTCAACGGTTATGACAAAATCACTTGACTGGGGACTGAAAGTTAGTACCGTGTAGCATTTAAGTAGTATATAATCTTCAAAACAGTTATCACTTGACTATTCAATGAGCGATTTCAGCAAAAAAATTACTAACACTAATGACTAACAAAAGATTAGGATGTAGAAGTGAGCAATCTATACTATCCATTACATTCTTTAACAGAAGGTCACTGGTTCAAACTAATTTGCGGAGCTAGTTTTCAACACCTTCCTGCCATCCGAAGCTTGGCTTTAGCTTACAGTCTAGCTGGTGCTGATTGTATCGATGTTGCTGCGGATCCTGCCGTAATTGCTGCTGCACGAGAAGGAATTGAAGTTGCAGCTAGTTTAGCTCAAACCAATAATTCTCCAGGCTGCTTTTGGCGAGGAAAACCTTGGTTAATGGTTAGTCTTAATGATGGAGAAGATCCTCATTTTCGGAAAGCAGAATTTGACTCAACTAATTGTCCTGCTGAATGCCCTCGTCCCTGTGAAATTGTATGTCCTGCCAAAGCAATTACTTTTGCAGAAACTCCCACAGGTTTTTCAGGAGTCATTGATCGCCTCTGTTACGGTTGTGGTCGTTGTTTACCAATCTGTCCAACGCAAATAATTTCTACTCGTGCTTATGTTTCCACACCTAATGCGATCGCGGATTGGTTATCAGAAGTAGCAATAGATGCGATTGAAATTCATACTCAAGTAGGACATTACGATGATTTCCAAAGACTGTGGAGCGCGATCGCGAATCAAATTAGTAATCTTAAAGTATTAGCAATTAGCTGTCCGGATCATCCTGATTTAATTGATTATCTTCAAGCTCTCTACAATTTAATTAGTCCTTTACCTTGTCCTTTAATTTGGCAAACTGATGGTCGTCCTATGAGTGGTGACATTGGCATTGGAACCACCCATGCAACAATCAAACTAGCCCAAAAAGTTTTAACAGCAAATTTACCGGGTTTTGTTCAACTCGCAGGCGGAACAAACGGTTACACTGTAACTAAGTTGAGGGCTGCTGGATTAATCAATCAAGATAACAATAGCAATCTTCCTCTGCCCAAGTCCTCCTTGATTGCTGGTATTGCCTATGGCAGTTATGCTCGCTCTTTACTATCGCCAATCTTAGAACAATTAGAAATAATTAACCATCAAAATTTTAATAGTGATTTAATTAACTTAAAAACAATGAAATTATCCTTTGAGGAATTAGAAAACTACCCAAAACTACTTGAGCAAGCAGTAAGTATAGCCCATTCTTTAGTTTCTGAAATCAAAACTCATGTCAAACAAAATGATTGTTAAGACTATCAAGTTAACCAAAAATAGAGCTAATGATAGATTAAATGATTGTTTAGTTTAAGCTATTAATTAATACAGCTCAGCAAAAATAAAAAATAAGTTTTAAATCAAAAAAATTTATCTTTAATGCCACACGAAAAAATACCTTCTCACCGAATGCAAATTACTGATAATTTAGACGAGTTATTATCAATTTTTCCAGAGCCAATTCGTTTAAAATTAATTGAACATCCTCAAAAAGATAATTTGATCGAAGTAATAATGGACTTAGGTCGATTACCAGAGGGACGTTTTGCTTCAGAAGCCTCTTATTTAGGACAAATACCAGTAACAAAAGAAGATTTACAACACTGTATTGAACGAGTAGGTATTTTCAGCAGTGATAATCGAGCAGGAATAGAACGAACCTTACACCGTATTAGTGCGATTCGCAATCGAGCAGGAGATATTATCGGCTTGACCTGTCGAATTGGTCGGGCTGTATTTGGCACAATTATCATGATCCGGGAATTGATTGAAACTGGTCAATCAGTCCTGCTGTTAGGAAGACCAGGAGTAGGTAAAACTACTGCTTTACGAGAAATTGCTAGAGTTTTAGCCGATGACCTCAATAAAAGAGTTGTCATTATCGATACTTCCAATGAAATTGCTGGTGATGGTGATATTCCTCATCCTGCGATTGGACGCGCTCGGAGAATGCAGGTTGCTCGACCAGAATTACAGCATCAGGTCATGATTGAAGCTGTAGAAAATCATATGCCTGAAGTCATTGTCATTGATGAAATTGGTACTGAACTAGAAGCTTTAGCAGCCCGTACGATCGCCGAGCGAGGAGTACAATTAGTTGGTACGGCTCATGGTAATACCATTGAAAATTTAATCAAAAATCCGACCTTATCCGATTTAATTGGCGGTATTCAAGCCGTTACCCTAGGAGATGACGAAGCCAGACGCAGAGGTTCACAAAAAACCGTTTTAGAACGAAAAGCTCCTCCTACTTTTGTGGTTGCCGTGGAAATGTTGGAAAGACAACGATGGGTAGTTCATGAAGATGTTGCCCAAACCGTTGACAATTTACTCCGCGGGATTGAACCAACAACCCAAATTAGAACAGTTGATGATAGCGGTGAAATCAGCATTATTCATGAAGAACCGCCTCAATCTAATAACGCTTATTTAGCTAAAACAGTTTCTTTAGCAACTCCTTTACGACCTTCTGGAGGATGGCGTGCTTCAGGTAGAATGACTCCTGTTAGTTCCTTGAGCAGTAGACCGCAGAAAGTCAATTCAGACTTTGAACAAATGCTAGAGCAATCTTGGCAAACTCAAGAACCAACCAGCAACAAAGTTCGGACTCCAGGTCCTAATGGAGAAGATTGGCCTGTTTATCTCTATCCTTATGGAGTTGGTCGTTCTCAATTAGAACAGGTTATTGACGTACTCAACCTGCCGATTGTGTTGACCAAAGACCTTGATAACGCAGACGTAGTTGTCGCATTGCGATCGCAAATCAAACATCATTCTAAACTACGCCAAATTGTTAAACATCGTCAGATACCTATTTACGGAGTTAAATCTAATACCATTCCTCAAATAACTAGGGTCTTAAGACAATTGCTTAATTTTGATGACCCCAATCTTCCAGAGGCAACAGATTTACGTCTTTTTTCTCAAGCAGGAAGCGATGATGAAATTGAAGCTCTAGAAGAAGCAAGACTAGCTGTCGAACAAATTGTCATTCCCAAAGGACAACCAGTAGAATTATTACCGCGTTCTGCCAAAGTCCGCAAAATGCAACATGAATTAGTCGAACATTATCGTCTTCAATCAGATAGTTTTGGCGAAGAACCTAATCGTCGGTTGAGAATTTATCCTGCTTGAGAGTATTTTGTTACACATGATACAATCTGATTTTATTTTTTCATTTCCAAATGGTAAAAAAATTTGATAGCCTAAGCTAATAGCTTTGGGAACAGAAGGGAAAGCGTGGATATATCAATTGGTCGCTCAAAAACGGCTCGTAGAGCCTATGGAATTGATGAAATTGCACTTGTACCGGGAGTGCGTACTTTAGACCCCAGTTTGGCAGATACAACCTGGGAAATTGGCGGAATTAAGCGAGAAATCCCTATCATTGCTAGTGCTATGGATGGCGTAGTTGATGTGCGGATGGCTGTCTTACTGTCAGAATTAGGGTCAATGGGAGTGCTGAATTTGGAAGGAATCCAAACTCGTTACGAAGACCCCGAACCAGTGCTTAACCGAATTGCCTCTGTCGGTAAAGATGAGTTTGTTGGTTTAATGCAAGAATTATATTCTGAACCAATTAAACCAGAATTAATCAAACAGAGAATTAAGGATATTAAAGCTCAAGGAGGAATTGCAGCAGTTAGTCTAACTCCTTTAGGAGCAAGTAAATATGGTGAAGCTGTAGCGGAAGCTGCTGCGGATCTCTTGTTCGTGCAAGCAACGGTAGTTTCTACTGCTCACCTTTCTCCCGAATCTGTCAATCCTTTAGATTTGGCTGGTTTTTGTCAAGAAATGCCCATGCCTGTAATTTTGGGCAACTGCGTCACCTACGATGTCGCTTTAAATTTGATGAAGGCGGGTGCTGCTGGGGTCTTAGTTGGAATTGGACCTGGTGCAGCTTGTACCTCTCGCGGTGTTTTGGGAGTTGGTATACCTCAAGCAACAGCAACTGCTGATTGTGCTGCTGCAAGAGATGATTATTATGCACAAACAGGTAGATATGTTCCAGTAATCGCGGATGGTGGCATCATTACTGGAGGAGATATTTGTAAGTGTTTGGCTTGTGGTGCTGATGCAGTGATGATAGGCTCTCCAATTGCTCGTGCTGCTGAATCTCCAGGAAGTGATTATCATTGGGGAATGGCTACTCCTAGTCCAGTATTACCTCGCGGTACTCGGATTAGAGTAGGAACAACGGGAACAATCAAAGAAATTTTGGTTGGACCAGCTAAACTTGATGATGGTACCCATAATTTATTGGGTGCAATTAAAACCAGTATGGGTACGCTCGGTGCGAAAAACCTTAAAGAAATGCAGCAAGTTGAAGTAGTTATTGCTCCTTCTTTGTTAACAGAAGGAAAAGTTTATCAAAAAGCCCAACAGTTGGGTATGGGTAAATAACTAAATAGCAATTTATTTAGGTGCGTTGGTGAAATTAATCAATTTTACTGACGCATTTTTTTGGCTCGAAAATCAATCAACTAATCATATCAAGATCGGATGAATAATTGAATTAAGCTCATGAGAGAAACCTCCAAGACCGCGCTAAATCGCTTTCGATCAAAATCATTACCGAAATTTTAAATATTTTTATTTGAATCAGATTAAGAAATACTGGCATTCAGCTTTTCCAGGACTTCCAAGTTATCAAAGATTTTATAGAATGGATTTTTTCAACCTTAATTCCTTTGTATGTTTACTTCAATCTGCTTAACCCGAACTCAGGTTATTTAGTAAATAATTATTAAAAAGTAGCAATTTATACTGTTTTAATCTGATTCAATAGAAATACACCCTACCATTATTGTTTTGCTCTCCTCAGCAACAGTTTGGGAGTAAAGCAATTTGGCTGGTCAACACGGTGATTAAAGAAGGCGAGGTTTTCTTGCCCTCTCTCACTATCATAATTTGTGGTGACGCTATGGCTAAAATTATTGTTTCCGATCAAGATCTTGCCTATCCTCTGCCCAGTCAAATAAAACAAGTTACTATTCCTCAAACTAATCCATCTTTGTTTGCTGATGCCAGTCAAAGATTAGAAAAGGCTTTAAAGCATGTATCTATTTCTGAAGATGCAATTCAGCGCTTGAGATATCCTAAAACAAGTTTGAGTGTTTCAATTCCACTTCGGATGGATGATGGTTCACTGCGGATTTTTTCAGGTTATCGTGTTCGTTACGATGATACTAGAGGGCCCGGAAAAGGAGGAGTACGTTATCATCCCAATGTTACTTTAGATGAAGTGCAATCTCTGGCTTTTTGGATGACTTTTAAATGCGCTTTACTAGATTTACCTTTTGGGGGTGCGAAGGGAGGAATTACAGTTAATCCCAAAGAATTATCCAAAGCAGAATTAGAAAGATTGAGTAGGGGTTATATTGATGCGATCGCAGATTTTATCGGACCTGATGTAGATATTCTCGCACCTGATGTCTATACTAATGCCACTATTATGGGGTGGATGATGGATCAATACGGCATCATCAAACGTCAACTTAGTCGGGGAGTAGTCACGGGTAAACCTTTAACCTTGGGTGGTAGTCAAGGCAGAGATGCAGCAACCGCAACGGGTGCTTATTATGTGATTCAAGCAGTTTTACCCAAATTTAAGAAAATTCCCCAAGAAACTACTGTAGCAGTTCAAGGTTTTGGCAATGCAGGCTCGATTTTAGCCGAATTACTCGCTCAAGCAGGTTATCGAGTGGTAGCAGTCAGTGATTCTCAAGGGGGAATTTATGCACCCCAAGGATTAGATATTCCTAGTGTTCGTGAGTATAAAACCAGCCGTCGCGGGATTAAAGCAGTTTATTGTCAAGATAGTGTTTGTAGTATTGTCGAACATAAAATAATTACCAATCAAGAGTTACTGGCTTTAGATGTTGATGTATTGATTCCCGCAGCTTTAGAAAATCAAATTACGATTGATAATGCAGCAGATGTAAAAGCTAAATTTATCTTTGAAGTAGCTAATGGACCCATTTCGTCGGCAGCAGACTCAATTTTGGCTCAAAAAGGGATTTATGTCTTTCCTGATATTTTGGTTAATGCAGGTGGTGTAACCGTTAGCTATTTTGAATGGGTACAAAATCGTAATGGCTGGTATTGGACGTTAGAAGAAGTTAACCAACGATTACAAACAAAAATGGAAGCAGAAACTGAAAAAACTTGGTCTCTTGCTGAAGAATTAAAGTTGGATTTGCGTACGGCTGCTTACGTTCATGGTTTAAATCGTCTGGGAGAAGCTTTGGATGCCAAAGGAACAAGGGATTACTATAGCAACCACAGTTAAGTTATAAGCTACTAAATAATTGAGAGTTTTAGTTGAATTGAAGCGAAATTCTCAATTATCTTCTTTTAATAACTAATGATAGAGGATAAATAACCGAATCTCGCTAAAATTAAAGAGTAAGATTGATAAATTTGATATTGCTAGATATTAATAATAATGAATAATCAACAAAATAGTTATGAAGTAGCAATTATTGGTGCAGGGGTTTGTGGTACTGCTTTACTCTACACATTGAGCAAATATACTAATATTAATAAAATTGCTTTAATTGAAAAAAACTCAGAAGTAGCTTTAGTTAATTCTCATAAAAATAGTAATAGTCAAACGCTTCATTTTGGCGATATTGAAACTAATTACACTTTAGCTAAAGCAGAAAAAGTTAATCAGGCAGCAAGTTTAGTTAAATATTATCTTTTAGCTAATGATCCGCAACAACAGATTTATACTAAGTATCACAAAATGGTGTTAGCTGTTGGTCAAGAACAAGTAGCTAAACTTCAAGCAAGATATCAAGAGTTTAAAAAATTATTTCCCGATCTAAGATTAATTGATTGCACAGAAATTTCTCAAATTGAACCTCAGGTTTTACAAGGCAGAGATACTCAAGAACAAATTTTAGCTTTATATACGCCTGAAGGTTATACAATTGATTTCCAAAAATTAGCTCAATCTTTTTTAAATAATGCTTTAAATAATAAGACAAAAACTATCGATTTGATGATGGGAAAAAAAGTAACTCAAATTCTTAAACAGGGAGATTACTATTATTTAAATATAGAAGGAAAAACTATTGTTACTAAAGCGATCGCAGTAATGGCAGGGGCGCATAGTCTCTTATTTGCTAAATCTTTGGGTTATGGTTTGGATTATGCACTTTTAAGTGTAGCTGGTAGTTTTTATTTTGCTCCCGAAGTTCTTAATGGTAAAGTTTATACAGTTCAGTTGCAAAAATTGCCTTTCGCAGCTATTCATGGCGATCCCGAAGTGGATGATCGCAGCAGAACTAGATTTGGCCCTACGGCAAAAGTTCTACCCATGTTAGAACGTCATAATTATGCTAGCATTTTTGAATATTTTCAAACCGCAGGATTAAGTATTAAGGCAATTACTAGCTTTTTGAAAATTCTGGCTGACCCAATTATTTTTAGATATATTGTTTTGAATTTTATCTATGATTTACCTGTCATTGGTAAAAGATTATTTATTAATGAAGTCAGAAAAATTATTCCTACAATTCAATTAAAAGATTTAGAATTTGCCCAAGGATACGGTGGTATTCGACCACAAATTGTTAATTTAACAACCCAAAGTTTAGAAATGGGTGAAGCAAAATTAACAGGCGATCGCGCTATTTTTAATATTACTCCTTCTCCTGGAGCATCTACTTGTTTACAAAATGCTTACGACGATACGGAAAGATTAATTAGTTTTTTGGGTGAAGAATATAGTTTTAATCAAGAGCAATTCTTGGGAGATTTATTAGGTAATCAAGTTATGGCTAAGTAAGCTTAATTTACTAAAGCCAAAATCTGACTAGCAGCGCGATCGCATACTCCTTCTGTTCCTAATAAAGAACGCATTTGTTGATAATCTTGTTGTAGTTTAAGCAGATTTTCTTGATTTAAAAGTAAGTTTAAAGTTTCAGTAACAATTGCGGTGGGAGTAGCCTCTTCTTGTTGTAATTCGGGAACAATTTTTTGATTAACTAATAAATTAGTTGGTGACATCAAAGGAATTTTAAACTTGAGTAAACTGCGAGCTATCCACGCAGTAAAAGGATGAATTCGATACAGCACTACTTGAGGAATATTAAGTAAAGCAATTTCTAAATTAACTGTACCTGATTTAGTAATAGCTAAATCTGCTGCTGCGATCGCTTCTAAGGTTTGATTTTTTAGTAAGGTTGCTGATAAATTATATTGTTGAACTGCTGCTGCAATTTCTTGCTCATAATCTGTTAAAACTACAGGAATTAAGAAATGAATATCAGGTAATTTAGCTTGAATTTCTTGTGCTGCTGTCAAAATTATGGGCAGTAAATATTTTAATTCTTGTTTTCTTGAAGCAGGCAGTAAAGTAATAATTAATTGTTCTGGTTTTATACCTAATAATTTCCGAGCTTGTTGACGATTGGGAGCAGTTTTAATACGGTCTAATAAGGGATGACCAACCCATTTTACATCTATTCCTTGGGACTGAAAATAATCAGCTTCCGCAGGAAAAATTGCCAAAATTCGATCTACAATTTTTTCCAGATGTTTGGCATGACCTAACATTGGCACTGCCCAATCTTGAGGAGCAATATAATAAATTATTTTGACGTTTGGTAGATTAGCGCGGACATATTTTCCAATTACTAAATTAGGCCCAGGATAATCAATTAAAACTAAAATATCTGGAGGATTAGCTTGCAAATATTTTTTAGCACGCTTTTGAACTTCTAAGGTTGGAATAATAAAAGGTACAGCTTCCAACAAACCAATTGAACTAATTTTGGTAGTATCTGCAAGTAATGTAGCCCCTGCTGCTGCCATGCGACTACCACCTAAAGCAGCAATTTCTAAAGGAATCTTTTGCGCCTTTGCCTGACGTTGGAGAGCATCGATTAACATCGCCCCTTGTAAATCCCCAGAAATTTCTCCAGTACTAATAAAAATACGCATTATTTATTTTTGTCCGGGAATTAAACCTCTTCTACCATCAGCAACAGAACCCTGAAGAAAATCTCTTAGATGTCCAATCGATTCACTTTCAGACAATAATTCTAGTTTAGCGATCGCTTTATCCAAAGGAATACCTTCATGATAGAGTAAACGAAAAGCTTGTTTTAACTTACTAATTTCTGAATGAGGAAAACCCCTTCTTTTCAGTGCTACCAAATTTAGCGATCGCACTCGCGCAGGATTTCCTTCCACTAACATATAAGGCGGGACATCGCGACTGATCCGACTCATCCCCGCCACCATTGCCATCCGTCCAACATGAACGAATTGATGAATCCCTAAGACACCACTAATCACTGCCATTGATTCGATTTTGACATGACCAGCCATCGCCACATTATTAGCAATAATGACTTCATTTTCAATTATGCAATTGTGGGCAACATGGGCATAAGCCATCAGGAGATTATCATTACCGAGGATCGTTGCTTCATCCTCCTCCGTAGCCCGATTAATCGTAACATACTCGCGGATTCGATTGCGATCGCCAATAATAACTTTACTTTTTGCCCCTTGATATTTTAAATCTTGAGGTTCTAAACCAATCGCAGCCCCTGGAAAAATTTGATTATGTTTGCCTATTTCGGTTGGTCCTTCGATAACTGCATGAGAACCAACCACAGTATTTGCCCCAATTTTTACATCAGCCCCAATTACAGCATAGGGCTTGACCTGAACTGTCGGATCTAGTTCAGCCTTGGGATCAATTACAGCAGTAGGATGAATTAAGCCACTCAAGAGAGTAATCAATTTTATTAAGAAAAATTACAGCTAACAGCTTACAGGAGAAAAGATTAATCAATCAAGGAAAACATCATTTCCCCTTGAACCGCAAGTTGACCTTCTACTTCTCCTCTTCCCTGCATTTTGGCAATACGATTCTGTTTGAAGGATAAAAGTTCCACAGTCATGATTAATTGATCTCCAGGAGTGACTGGACGACGAAAACGCACCTTATCAATTCCTGCAAAAGCAAAGAATTTACCCTCCATGCCTGGTAATTGAACTAAAACTATTCCTCCTACCTGCGCCATCGCTTCTACCATTAAAACCCCTGGCATCAATGGACGACTAGGAATGTGTCCAGGAAAATAAGGTTCGTTAAAAGTAACATTTTTCAATCCCACTGCTTTTTGACCAGGTACATACTCAAGAATACGGTCGACCAAAGCAAAAGGATAACGATGGGGTAATAATTGATGAATTTCTTCAATAGTCAAAGTTGTTGACGTAGAAACTGATTGATTGTCGGCGGTAACAGTTGTCATTATTAATTGCAAAACTAATTTAATTGATAAAGATGAGCTAAAGTTCTTGCCAGTTGAATATGTAACTTATGACTAGCTTTATAGGCAAGAAAATGAGCTTGAGGAAATCTGCCCAGTAAACTCAGATCTCCTACTAAATCTAATAGTTTATGACGGGCTGGTTCATTCGTAAATCTTAAAGGTGGATTAAGCCATCCTGATTTACTACAAATCAAAGCATTTTCTAAACTTCCACCTCGAATTAAACCAGCTTGTTGCAACTGTTCGATCTGCTCTGCCAAACCGAAAGTTCTAGCAGGGGCTATTTCTTTGGCAAAATTTCCCTCTTGGCAACTCCAACTATGCCATTGATTTGCGATCGCGCTATAAGAAAAATCAATGCCATAAGTAAAACGAGTTTCTGGACTAGGCAAGGCAGCAACAAAAGCATCTTCTTCTTGAACCCAGACAGGTTGTTTGAGTAACCAAGGAGAACTATTAGAAACAGAAGAGACAATACCTACATCAGCGATCGCTTCTATCCATAACTTTGCCGAACCATCCAATAAAGGAACTTCTGCCCCATTAATTTCGATACAAGCCTCATCAACCCCACTGGCTGCTAAAGAAGCTAGTAGATGCTCAACTGTTCTTACTTTAGCTTCTCCTTGAGCTAATTCAGTTGAAAGAGTTGTCTGACTCACAGCTTGAACTGTAGCTGGTATTCTGGGCTGATTAGGTAAATCAACTCTGACAAAATATCGTCCCTGGTTAGATTGACTAGGCAGAACTTTCACAGTTGTAGTTTCACCAGAATGCAAACCTACCCCTGACAATTCAAAAGCTGTTTTTAATGTATTACCCATTGATATAAGCAACATATGTAGGGACGTAACATGCTACGTCTCTACTAAATAACTGATTAAAACCTCTCCCCAATACCAAAATGAATTCGATTATCTCCTTCATCGTTAATAGCATAATCAACCCGAATTTGACCGAGAGGAGATTGAACCCGAACACCAGCACCATAACCAAAACCGCTGCCAGGCAAATCTCTAACTTTTGAAGGTTCGCCAGGAACAGCACTATCTGAACCAAGAGTAGTACCATAATCTAAAAATAAAGCACCGCCAACAATCGAAAAAATTGGAAAACGGTATTCTGCTGTCGCTTGTACATAACTACGTCCGCTACCGACTTCGCCTTCGGCATAACCTCGTACCGAATTACTACCACCCAAGACAAATGCTTCATAAGGAGGTAAATCTCCTAATACAGTACCTGCTTGAACGTTAAAAGCTAAAGCTTGAGGTCCTTCGCTAAAACTAATAAAATCTATTGGAATATAGTAACTGTAACTACCTCTAATTCGATTAAGCAAAATACTGCCAGAACCAATCGGGATAGTTTGATCTACTCCTAATCGCAATAATGAACCTCGAGTCGGTTGTAAATTATTATTACGGCGATCGCGAGTTGCTCCAAAACGTAGAGTAAAGAGATCGTCTTTCCCACTCTCGCTAAAAGCTAAATTTTCACTTCCATCTTGTGGTCTAGATGTAGATGAAATTTCTCCATCCTCATTTTCAACCTGAACGCGTTGATATTGAAATCCCGTTGATAAAGTCCAATCTGCTTTCCTAAAAGGATTATCAGCAAGAGGACGAGAAAAATTAATTCCTCCTCCAGTACGAACAATTCTGGGACTATCATCTCCATCAGCAGTACGAATATCATTATCATCGCCATCAAATACCAGAGAAATCGAACGACGACGAAAAGCATTTACTATATAAGAAGTACGGAAAGGATCTCCTCCAATCCAAGGATCACTAAAACTAACATCAAATAATAATTCTCTTTCCCCTAGTTGTACTTCCGCGCCAAGAGTTTGGTTATTTCCTCCTAAATTCTTTTGTTGATAACTGACTGTCCCAAATAAACCGCTAGAAGAACTAAAACCAGCCCCTGCTGCTACTGAACCAGTATTACTTTCCACTACATCTACATTAACTACAACTTTACGGGGATCTGCTCCTGGACTAAAAGAAAAACGAGCATCTTCAAAGACACCCAAGCCAAATACTCGTTGTAAATCTCTTTGTGCGGTATCCCGCTTGAAGACATCTCCAGGTTTTAATTCAATTTCGCGAGTAACAATATAATCGCGAGTTTTTCCATCGATTGGTTCGTCTTCTTCATCAAAATATCTTACTTGAATATCTTCGATAACCCCTTCAGCCACCACCAGAGTAACAGTACCATCAGGAGAAACTTGGGGTGCGCCAACCACCTGAGCTAGTTCATAACCATTATTGGTATACCATTGATTTAATTGCTTAATCCCGTTTTGCAAATCTCTGAGATTGAGGATTTTACCGTAGTTATTGCCGAAAATTTTATCTATTTGTCCTGGTGGTAAAACTCGATTTCCTTCTGGGGGAACGGTTTCAATTACTACTTGATTGAGAATCGGATTAGGTTGAACGGCAAAAGTAATTCTAACCCCTAGAGGTGTATCTTCTGGCGTTACTTGTACGTCTTGAAAGAACCCTGTCGCATAGACGGCATTAACATCTTCTTGTAGTTGAGAACGAGTAGTAGTTCTTCCTGGTTGAGTATTAATTGTTTCGTAAACAATATCTTCTAGTTCATCATCAGCACCTACGACTGAAACTTCAGCTACTAACACACGAGGTTCTGGTGCTTGTGCTGGTGTTTGTTCGGTATCATTCGGTTGAGTTTGGTTTGGAGGCGTTGGTTGATTTTCTTCGTTTGGTGGTGTTTGATTATCTATCTGGGGAGATTGTGGTTCAGAATCAGGTAAAGTTGAAGGTTGACCATTATCCAGTGGGATTTCAAGTTGAGGAGATTGATTATTAGGAAAATCAGCCTGAGCAAGATAATTAGCCTGTTTTGTGGAGATAATAACTTCTGGTTTAAGTGGTTTGTTGAGAATGGGAATTTTGGCTTGATGTTCGCTTTGATTAATTACGGAATTTGGCATAACTTCCCCTTTAGCAGATAAAGGCAAACTTAGAGAATAAGAGGTTGCCATGAGAATTGCTAAAGCAGGAGACAAACTAAAGTTTTTTGGTTTTTCTATCACTTCCACACACCCAATTGAGCAATCAATAATGTAGCAGTTTTTATCTTGGGTTAACTCACAATCTTGGCTTGGTTTGCTTATATCTCTAGCCAAACATTTACTTATATTTTTGTTTGAGTGTGTTCTTAAACTTAAATGTAAGGTTTAGTGTGAGACTTAATCCAAGATCTGAGATAACCAATTTTACCCAAATGATTCCACTGGAAATTGTGAGTTTCCTGTTTGTTCACAGACTACATTTTTAAGTCATAAAAGAAAAAAAAACAGTAAAAGAGAAAAATCTATACTAAAAGATCAGTTAAGATTAACTGCTTTTTTCCTGCTGATGAGTTGATTGTCGGATTTGCTCGCTCTGAGCTAATACTCTCGCTTGTACTTGTTGATAAGCAGATTCTATTTGCCCCAAATCTTTCCGAAAACGGTCTTTATCCATTACTCTTGCTTGAGGATCGGTTTCTTTTTGATCCCAAAGACGACAAGTATCAGGACTGATTTCGTCAGCTAAAAGAATTTTTTGTCCCCCGTCGCGACCAAATTCCAATTTAAAATCTACTAAGGTAATTTCACAACGATTAAAAAAATCTTGGAGGTAGTGATTAATTTTTAACGCCATCTCCTTAATTTCTTGTAGTTGTTCCTGATTAACAATTTCTAATAAAAAAATGCGATCGCTTGTTAAGAGGGGATCTCCTAATTCGTCGTTTTTGAGATAAAACTCTACTAGAGGAAAGGGTAAAACTTGACCTTCTGGTAATCCTGTTTGACGACAAAGACTACCCGCAGCAAGATTTCTAACTACTACCTCAAGCGGTATGATTTTAACCGCCTTCACCCGCATTTGATTAGGTGCTGGATTGTCGATGTAATGAGTTGGAATGCCAAATGACTCTAACCACTCAAATAAAGCTGCTGCTATATTACAGTTAATTTCTCCTTTACCGTAAATTTGTCCTTTTTTCTGCGCATTAAACGCAGTAGCATCATCTTTATAAACACTCAGCAGTATTTGAGGGTTTTCTGTTTGATAGAGAATTTTGGCTTTGCCTTCGTAAAGTTTTTCTGTCTGCAACATAATTCTGTACTTTTTTTGACATTTTGATTGAGTAAGATCTGCCTGACTTTGTTTTAATCTTTGCTTAACCACGGGTTAAGAAAAAGTTAACATGACATTAAAGGGAGCAAATAATATACTCATTAGGGAAACTGATTTTTTGCCGATGCATTTATATTTAGTAAGCATTATAAATAAATGTAGAACGCTACAGTTTCGGTAGCCAAAAATCATCTATCTCAATTAGGTAATCGTCATAATTAAAAAGTTAGCGGATCAGAAGTTAATCAAAATAAATTTACTGACTATAGGAAATTAACAATGGTAGATAATAACGATAAATATAATTTTCTTTATCCTCGCAACTCATATCACGGTCAAGTTCAACCTGAAAATCTGGTTTTTAACGCGAATTTGCAAGAATTTGCCCATAAAGTTAGCTATATTTGCAATTTGGAGACTGGAGGCAAGCTACCTTCTGAAGAAGCTTACAAACAAATTAAATCTTTGTGGAAACAACTCAAACGTAGCAAAAAAGAATTAGGCATTGGCAAAAAACCGTTTGATAATGACCAAGAATTGGAGTAAAACTTAATTGGTCATTAGTCACTAGTTATTGGTTAATCAAACATTAGGCCATACTAGCGTGACTGAGAAATCACAAACAACCAAGGACAAAGAATAAAATTAATGTCTCGCTCGAAAGCTTTGCAATATTACATTATTGCTCGTTTGTTGTTAGCTCCTTTAATGCTATGGACAATTACTACAGTAGTATTTTTGCTTCTGAGAGCAACTCCAGGAGATCCAGCAGATGCGATTTTAGGTACTCGCGCTCCTGAGGCAGCTAAAGTAGCTTTGAGAGAGCAATTAGGATTAACTGCTCCTCTGTTAATTCAATATGTTCATTATTTGGGCGATTTACTTCAGTTTAATCTAGGTACTTCTCTTACTAGTCGGGGGTTGTTTGTCTGGGATGTCATTAAAGAGTATTTTCCAGCCACGGTAGAACTTGCTTGTTTTAGTATGGCGGTGGCGTTAATTGTCGGAGTTGGGGTTGGGATCATCTCTGCTTCTTTTCCACGCACGGGTTGGGATATGGGCGGAAGATTATTTGGCATTATTACCTATTCTCTTCCTTTATTTTGGGTAGGAATGATTTTACAGTTGATTTTCTCCGTACAATTAGGTTGGTTTCCTTTAGGAACTCGTTTTCCTGTCAACGCTACTGTTCCACCTACTATAACTGGTTTGTATACTATAGATAGTATATTGACAGGTAATGTTGGGATGCTTTTAACTGCTTTACATTATTTGGCATTACCCTGTTTTACTTTAGGTATTCTCCTCAGTGGGATTTTTGAGCGAATTGTCAGAGTTAATTTGAAACAAACTTTACAAGCAGATTATGTAGAAGCTGCTAGAGCGCGAGGCATACCAGAAAAGACAATTTTATTCTCTCATGCCTTTAAAAATGCTCTGATTCCCGTGATTACTGTGTTAGGTTTGACTTTTGCAGCTTTACTAGGTGGTGCAGTCTTGACTGAGGTGACTTTTTCTTGGCCTGGACTTGGTAATCGTCTTTATGAAGCAATTTCTCTAAGAGATTATCCCACCGTTCAAGGAATTATGGTGTTTTTTGGGGTAATTGTCACCATTGCTAGCATTTGCATTGATTTAATTAATGCTTATATCGATCCTCGGATTCGGTACTAAAATCAAGCAGGTTTTTTGTTAACAAATTTTTATAAAAAAAAGCACAATAGAGGATAATGATGGATTACAGGTACATTGCCGACGAATTTAAAGTATACTATGCCCAAAACTGAGCGCAGAATATTTTTATTAGATTTTGAAAAGCCTCTTTGTGAATTAGAATCAAGAATCGACCAGATTCGCGAACTAGCAGCAGAAAACCAAGTCGATGTCTCCGAAGAAATTGCTCAACTAGAAGCTAGAGCAGAACAACTGCGCAAAGAAATTTTTAGCACTCTCACCCCAGCACAGAGATTGCAATTAGCCCGTCATCCTCGTCGTCCTAGTACTTTAGATTATATTCAGGCAATTACTGATGAATGGCTGGAGTTACACGGCGATCGCGCTGGTTCAGACGATCCAGCTTTGATTGGTGGTGTGGCTCGCCTCAATGGTAGACCTGTGGTGATGTTAGGACATCAAAAAGGCAGAGATACTAAAGATAATATTGTCCGTAACTTTGGTATGGCTTCCCCCGGTGGCTATCGTAAAGCGTTTCGTTTAATGGAACACGCTAATAAATTTAAAATGCCAATTTTAACTTTTATTGATACTCCTGGTGCTAACCCAGGTGTGGAAGGAGAAAGACTCGGACAAGGAGAAGCGATCGCCTATAATCTCAGAGAAATGTTTAGATTTGATGTGCCAATTATTTGTACTGTAATTGGTGAAGGTGGTTCGGGTGGTGCTTTGGGGATCGGGGTCGCTGACCGATTATTGATGTTTGAACACTCAGTTTACACTGTTGCTAGCCCTGAAGCTTGCGCTGCAATTTTGTGGAAAGATGCTAAAAAAGCGGATCAAGCTGCCTCTGCTTTAAAAATTACTTCTTGGGATTTACAAGAATTAGGTTTAATCGATCAGATTTTACCCGAACCCACTAGTGGCGCGCACGCCGAACCTTTAGAAGCAGCAGCAACCCTTAAACAAGCTCTTTGGGAAAACCTCGAACAGTTATCAGAAATGACTATCGAACAAAGAAAAGAATTACGATATCAAAAATTCCGTCAAATGGGCAAGTTTGAAGAAGTTCATCACTAAGAGTTTTGCTGAGAGCGAAATATAAAAAGACTATTAATTTAAAAATCTGAGAGTGTTATAATAACTGAGGCAACAATTTGTAACAATTCCTTAAAAAAAACTGGTTGCTCTGATTGGTATTTACCAATTATCATTCAGCCTATTTTAATTAAAATAGCAGTCTTGGTGGAAGACAAAGTCAACCAATCTGAAAACAGGCTTATCTTATCAACACGGCGATTCTATCTGCCGAGGTTTATTCGGTCTATTTCGCCGTCAAGTATCTCTCAGCGATGGCACTTGCTTAGTTGTCATCAAAAAAATACTGATAGTCAAGGGAGAAGCACAGATTTCAACCCCTGTCACAATTTTTTCCTGAGAAATTATCCACCAAAAGTAACGTTTATTAACCAAGATGAGTATCTCTGATGAATTCACCCCCAAATCAACTGCGAGCAATTGTAACAGGAGCTAGTAGTGGTATTGGTAAGGCAACTGCTCTTGCCTTTGCTAAAGCCGGGATTAATCTTGCTTTAGTTAGTCGTTCTCTAGATAAGCTCGAAGCAGTAGCTGAAGCTGTCAGAGCGGTGGGGGTAGAAGCTCAAGTTTATCAATTAGACCTCGCTCAAGTTGATATTGTTCAAGCCAAGCTTGAAGCGATCGCAGAAGAATTTGGACCAATTGATTTTCTCGTTAATAATGCGGGAATTGGATATACCAATTTACTAAACCAAACTTCTTTAGCTGATTGGCAACAAGTAATCGATTTAAATTTGACCAGTGTTTTCCAATGTATCCAAGGAGTTTTGCCTCAGATGCGTCAACGTCATCAAGGCACAATTATTAACGTTGCTTCCATTGCTGCTCATAATGCCTTTCCAGAATGGGGAGCTTATGCTGTCAGCAAAGCAGGCATCATTGCCTTGAGCAAGACTTTAGCTGTAGAAGAAAGAGCTAACGGCATTCGGGTTATGACAATTTCTCCTGGTGCTGTCAATACTCCAATCTGGGATACAAACACAGTACAGGCAGATTTTAATCGAGAGGCAATGTTAACACCAGAGCTTGTCGCTCAGTCGATTCTTCATGCTGCTTTACTACCACAACAGGCAACTATTGAGGAAATAACAATCATGCCCAGTGGTGGAGCTTTGTAAGCTTGCAAAGTCATCGACCTATACCTATTAAGAGATACGAATTTTACTTACATTTATTTAACTATGACAACAGCTTCTTCAAACGGTTCTAATCGCTCTAAATCTGTCAACATTAGTGGTTCTAATAGTCTTCATTCCAGTTTAGTAGAACAAGTTACCAGTAGACCAGACCGTAACACTCACAATGGTCAGCAAGCACAAATTCATGCAACATCCGAACAAGCTAAAGGCCAAATGATGGATGCTGTCCGAGTTATGCTGGAGTCTGTGGGGGAAGATCCAGAGCGTGAAGGACTGCTGAAAACGCCTAAAAGAGTAGCAGAAGCAATGCAGTTTCTGACTCAAGGTTATAATCAATCCTTAGAAAAGATTGTCAACGATGCGATCTTTGATGAGGGTCATAATGAAATGGTGCTGGTTAGAGATATCAGTTTCTTTAGCCTTTGCGAACACCATATGTTGCCTTTTATGGGTCGAGCGCATGTTGCTTATATTCCCAATCAAAAAGTAGTTGGTTTAAGTAAACTAGCTCGGATTGTCGAAATGTATGCTCGTCGCTTGCAAGTACAAGAACGTCTTACCCGTCAGATTGCTGAAGCAATTCAAGAGGTATTAGAACCTCAAGGAGTTGCTGTTGTCATGGAAGCAACTCATATGTGTATGGTAATGCGAGGTGTAGAAAAACCTGGTTCTTGGACGGTTACCAGCGCAATGTTGGGTGTATTTCAAGAAGAACAAAAAACTCGCGATGAGTTTTTAAATTTGATTCGCCACCAACCTAGTTTCATGTAATTTGAAATCAAATAAATCTGTGCGGGGTCTTAAATTGGATTTAAGTTTTTTAAGACCCCGCACATTGTTTTGGAATAATATTTTTTTCTCTACTTGTAATACTATTTTTAATAATACTGTTTGTAGCATTATTTTTTCTATTTCATATAACTATTGATCGGTCATTTCTGGATTAGCTTCTTTAATTAGTTGATTTCCTGGTTGAGGATTTTTTAAATAACTAGACCAACCTTTAATTGAAGCCTCAACAAAACGTTGTACCAAATCAGGATTAGCGGGACTTAGACATTTTTTAGTTAAAAACAGCCTCAAAGCTATATACAGTAATGCTTTTACTTCGATTAGGTTGTTTTCTTGATATACTTGAGTTTCGGCGTTTTTTTACATTTGATGCAAATTCCTTGCCTAATCAGGGTTTGGGGCTGTTTTTTTATTGTTTTTGCCTAAGTCCCGTTAGTTTCGATCAGAAGAATCAAAACTTATTTAAGAAATATAGGATAATTCTCGGTCTGACGGAACGAGTTATCTCTGCATCCCCATTCAAGAATCAGTTTTGGAATCAAGTTTTTTTTAAATTATTAACTATATTATCAATAAGTTATATAATGAGATTATAAACTTCTGTTAATTACTGACAACAGACTCATTAAGGAGACACATCTTCATGGAAAAGAGTTTGCCTATAGAAAGTCCTTCCCTATCTCGACGACAACTACTCAACTTTCTTACAGGTGCAGTTATTGTTACTACGGCTAGTGCAACCCTTTATCCTGCTGCTAAATTCTTCTTACCACCTACAGAAGTTGGTGAAGATGGTTCTATTCTCGCTAAAGATATTCATGGTCATCTTATTCCTGCCAGTCAAATTTTAGGAGAAGTCCCTGAAACTCGCGCCTTAGTTGCCGGTTTGGCTGGAGAACCAACTTATCTTACTGTCAGAGAAGATGGAACACTTCATCCTTGGGGAATTGTCGATAATTGCACTCACTTGGGTTGTACTTTTCCGTGGAATTCTCATGACAATCAATTTCAATGTCCTTGTCACGGTTCTCGCTATGATGCTGAAGGCAGAGTAGTACGGGGTCCTGCACCTCTTCCCCTCAAACTTGTCCGCGTTGCTGTTGAAGAAGATTTGATTAGAATTGCTCCCTGGACAGAAACCGATCCTCGTACTGGTCAAAAACCTTGGTGGATTTAACAAAATCTTTGACAATTTTAAGTCGCATCAAAATTTGAATCAATAAAAAAATCCACAAATAAATCACATCGGACAAACTCCACTTTTATTCTATAGGAGGAATCTTAATGACTGAGTTTAATTGGGTTACAGCTTTAATTGGGGGGATGCTGATTGGTTTGAGTGCAACTATTCTCTTAGCTTTTGATGGTCGTATTGCCGGCATCAGTGGCATTGTCAACGGTGCGATGAAATTTACTAAAGAAGAAAATTGGCGATCGCTTTTTCTGGTTGGGATGTTGATAGGGGGTTTGGTTTATGAATATTTACTCGCCTTTGAACCTACACCAACCTCTTCCTTTGCCCCTTGGTCGATGATTTGGGGGGGTTTGCTAGTTGGTTTTGGTACAAGAATGGCTAACGGATGTACCAGTGGTCATGGTGTCTGTGGCTTGGGTAGATTATCTTTTCGTTCTTTGGTTGCCGTAATTACTTTTATAATAACTGCCATCATTACGGTGTTTATCACAAGGCATATCCTAATGCTCTAAACCAAGCTTTTGTTAAAACTCATTTTTTCAAACAAAAATAAATATGAAACAGAATTTAATTGCTTTACTTTCAGGACTTTTATTCGGTCTTGGTTTAAGTGTATCCCAAATGATTGATCGCGATCGCGTGCTAGGATTTTTGGATGTTCAAGGAAATTGGGATCCAACACTCTTATTTGTTTTAGGTGGTGCGGTAGGAGTTACAATCATTGCTTTTCGCTTCGTGTTGCGTTTGCCTCAGCCGATTTTTGGTGACAAGTTTTATTTACCTACCAAGAAAGAGATTGACCGACCATTAATTATTGGTGCTGCTATTTTTGGGATTGGTTGGGGCATTGCTGGATATTGTCCAGGTCCCGGTATTACGGCTTTGGTATTAGGAATTTGGAATCCAGTTTTGTTTATGATTGCTTTTATTATTGGTTCACTGACTTATCAATGGTATACCAATAAATTGACCAAAAGCGATCGCTTTTTAAAAAAAAATACGGGTTAAATGATAGTTTGATTATAAAATTACTAATTTAAAATGCGATTTCTTTTACCTTGATTGCAATCTACACATAAAGTTTGAAGATTATTAATGTGATTACTTCCACCTTTGGAAAAAGGGATTATATGATCTATTTGTAATTCGGTTTGCCTTGAAGTACGTCCACAAAAAACGCAGCGATTATTATCTCTTGCAAAAACCTCAACCCGAACAGATTTAGATATATACCTAGTTCGTTGTTGCGTAACTTTTTTCTGTGTTTTCCGATTTAGTTGGGAGTTATTAACTTCGTTAATAAATTCTCTAATAGTTCCCCTGACTAATTTTTGCAGGGGATTAGGTTTCTTAGCCATTACCAATCAAATAATGCAGATTTAACACCGTAAGCTGCTAATCCTAATACTACTCCTGTTACTATGACTGGTGTAGCTTCAATTGCGATCGCTGTACCAGCTACGGCTAAACCCATTCCTCCTACAGTTTCTGCTACTGCTGCACCCACTACTGCACCTGTAGCTGCAAAAAATAATATTTCCATTTTTTTTACAGTCTTAAGTCCTAAGTAATTGTATGTTACAACGACTCAATATCTTGATATATAAAGATTTAGTTTCAAAATTGTAAAATAAAACCTAATTAATAAAATGATGATAATCATCTCAAGAAAAAAATTTGCAAGATTCTTCCTGCCGTCAGAATGACATTAAGATATACAACTCGATATTACTATTTTTGCGATCGCACTTTCTTGTCTTAACTATCTAAACGCCAATACTAAAGAAAACAACCAATCGGTTAAATCGCCTACTATTTTTTAAATTGCTAAATTATAAAATAATTATATAATGTTTTAGTTTATAAGGTTTGATGTTTAATCAAAATTTTGATGATTTAACGCTTTGCTAAGAGCTCAATTAAGCGCGATCGCTTTTGTCAAGCTAGCATCAAGACAAGGTTTCTCAAGGCACTAACTTATAAAATATCCATGCTAAAAATCTAAATTAAGATGGAAGTAAATAAATTTCTCCAAAAATACAACGCAGGCGAAAGAGCTTTTCAAAAAATTAATCTACAAGAAGCCGAATTAATTAAACTCAACCTCAGCAGAATCGATTTAACCGCAGCAGATTTACGACAAGCAAGATTAGGAAGAACAAATTTAAGCCATGCTTGCCTACGAGAAGCCGACTTAAGCGAGTCAATTCTTTGGGGAACAGATTTAACTAAAGCAGACTTGAAGCGAGCCTTGTTAAGAGAAGCCGATCTTAGTGGCGCAATTTTAACTAAAGCTAATCTAAAAGGAGCCAATCTGATTAAAGCCATCTTAAAAGGAGCAAATCTTAGTGGAATTAAACTTAGTCATGCCCTCATGTTTGAAGTAGACTTGCGCCCTGCTTCTGATTATCGCACTAATCTCGCTCAAGCAGATTTGAGTCATGCTGATTTGAGTTACGCCAATTTGAGTAAAGCTATTTTATATCAAGCTAATTTAGATGGAGCTAAATTTTGTCGGGCTAATTTGAGTGCAGGTATGACAGGAAGTTCCTTAGCTACAGATTTGTCTGAAGCCAGCTTGCGAGGCGCCGATCTCAGTTATGCAGATTTACACGGTGCGATTTTATCTAAAGCTGATTTGCGAGGCGCAGACTTAACAGGAACAAATCTCGATCATGCGGATTTAACAGAAGCAATTATGCCTGATGGTAGTTTTTACAGCACTCTTTAGAACAATTTTGCTTAGGAATTTTAACGGTAGAAACAATTAGGAATGCTTACGGAAGAGACTCCAGTTAAGGCTTATACCATCAGATTAATGCAACGTTTAGGTTTTCAAAAAGCTGATATAAATATCCACCCAAAATAAATTTAGTACAATCCCTAGAATTTAAAAACTCAGAAAGAAAAAACTTTGCGATCGCGACTGCAAGGAGCGAACTCCTCGCTCTGCGCCGAGATCGCGATTTAACTTTCATAACCAATGTTTCGGATAAACTCTACCTGGTGCTGCACTACTGAAAAGAACCGTACAGATAACAATTACTACAGAACCGACGAGAACAGGAGTAAACACATAGCTCCAAGAAGCATGAGTTAGTACACCTAATAAAGCAACTGCACCAGCGGGAGGATGTACAGTTCTAGTCAACTGAGTTACTTTAATTGTCGTTGCCACAGCGATCGCCATTACCCAAGGTGCTGTTCCAAATAATTGAACTAAGGTAACACAAATAATAGCCGCGATCGCATTTCCGCCAATTACATTGCGTGGTTGAGCTAAAGGACTATCCGGTACTCCAAAGACTAAAACTGCTGTTGCTCCAAATGGAGCAGCAATACAAGGATAAGCTGTATGGGTTGTTAAATAACCCAAAGTAGCAATTCCGATAAATGCACCTAACCACGATAAAAGGATATGTTGAATTGAAAAACGTGGTTGATGATTGCCATTAATATATAGAGAAGTTCTATTTTTTCTAAATAATCTGCGACCTAATGCAATAGTTTTTTTTAAAGTAATTGTTCTAGAGCGTTTAAATCTAAATCTAATCGGATGTTGCATAGGGCAGATTAATTGAGTTAACTAAAAGTTTTTATTTTGAAAAATAGATATTAATCTCACAAACTTTTCAGACATCCTCTCAAACATTACTAAAACCCAACGCGATTTGCTTGTAATTGAAGGATATTAATCCATCACCAAAACAACTCGTGACTTGTTTACTTTTATGTTGATAGCTTAATAAGTTTGTCATTAAAGTCATAGTATCTTAACAAATCCCTGAAATCAATAATATTAGTATTTTTAGATACAGAAAAATTTTAAGTTATTTTATTTTTACTTTCTTGACTCACCTCTCAACCCCAAAATCAAAGTGTCAATATTTCATCAAACTAGAGATAATCGGCTTTTTTGGTTTGATTCGCTCTTGATGTACAAGCGTGTTAAACTGAAAAGGCTGTCTAAATTCGCACATTCAGGATTTCGGGTGTTTTCATAACCAGGAAATCCCCCTGAATGGAGGATCAACCCGAAAGGAGAAAAATAAAAATATGCCAGTTGTATCGCTCGCAGAATTATTAGAATCTGGGGTTCACTTCGGTCATCAAACCCGTCGTTGGAATCCCAAAATGTCCACCTACATTTATACTGCTCGTAACGGTGTTCATATTATTGACTTGGTGCAAACTGCCCAATTAATCGAAGAAGCTTACGACTATATGCGCTCTTCTTCTGAACAAGGTAAAAGAGTTTTATTTGTAGGAACTAAACGCCAAGCAGCAGGAATCATTGCTCAAGAAGCAAGCCGTTGTGGAGCCTATTATGTTAATCAACGGTGGTTAGGTGGAATGCTGACTAACTGGGAAACCATCAGAACCAGAGTAGAAAGACTCAAAGAATTGGAGCGACTAGAAGAAACTGGCGCACTTGATAAAAGACCCAAAAAAGAAGCTTCTGTTTTGCGCCGTGAGTTAAGTAAACTCCAAAAATATCTCAGTGGCATCAAAATGATGCGTAAAGTTCCTGATATTGTTGTGATTATCGACCAAAAACGGGAACACAACGCGATTTCTGAATGCCAAAAATTAGGCATTCCCATCGTATCTATTCTCGATACTAACTGCGATCCTGAGCTAGTGGATATTCCCATCCCTGCTAATGATGACGCTATTCGTTCGATTAAACTCATTATTGGCAAACTAGCTGATGCAATTTACGAAGGTCGTCATGGTCAATTAGATACGGCTGAAGAAGATTACGAAGAGTTTGAAGAAGGCATGGATGGTGAAGATTATCCTGATGCTGAATACGAAGAAGAGTACGAAGAAGAATACGAAGGAGATGAGAGCGAAGAAGAATAAATAGCTCTCGACACAATCATCTCAGGGCAACCCTTGAGTTGCCCCTCATTAATAATAGAAAATTAACTTGTAACCATTGTTGAGAAATAGGTACTAATTAAAATGGCGCAAATATCGGCACAACTAGTCAAAGAACTCCGTGAAAAAACAGGCGCGGGGATGATGGACTGTAAAAAAGCTCTGGCTGAAACCGATGGCGATATGACTAAAGCAGTTGAATGGTTACGCCAAAAAGGAATCACCGCTGCCGGCAAAAAGCAAGGTCGTGTAGCTGCTGAAGGTTTGGTAGACAGCTATATTCATACTGGCGGAAGAATTGGGGTTTTAGTAGAAGTAAATTGCGAAACTGATTTTGTCGCCCGTGGTGATGATTTTAAAGAATTAGTACGCAATATTGCCATGCAGATTGCTGCTTGTCCTAATGTTGACTACGTCAGAGTTGAAGACATTCCTGAAGAGGTAGCAGCCAAAGAAAAAGAAATTGAAATGGGTAGAGACGACCTGGCAGGTAAACCTGATAATATTAAAGAAAAAATCGTTCAAGGCAGAATTGAAAAACGCTTGAAAGAAATGTCTTTGCTGCCTCAACCCTATGTTAAAGACCAAAGTATCACTATCGAAGAATTAGTTACTCAGAGTGTGGCTAAACTCGGTGAAAATATCCAAATTCGTCGTTTTGTTCGGTTTGTTTTAGGGGAAGGCATTGAAAAGCAAGAGTCTAACTTTGCTGAGGAAGTAGCTGCTCAAACTGGTCAAAAATAGATTCTCAATCAAAAGCAAAAGTAACAGGTTAAAAAATAGCTTCAAGTTAACTTTTGCTTGACTAAATTTTTCTAAAAGACGGGGCTTTGTAAGAGGCAGGAATTTAATCATCAAAGAATTGTGAAAATTTGCTTTGAGGTTTGCTCTTTACTATTGCCCCTTCTCTATTCAAACTTGACCGGGTAACATCAGTGCGTGCCGTCCGCCCGAAGGGGAGTACCTGACACTTAAAAAGTCTTTTTGTTGTTTTCAAGCTATACTCAATTTTTATTCTGGACTAATTGGTTCGCTCTCGACTCTTACTGATAACTTTGTACGAGTGGTTTCCGCTTGCGTAAGGGTAATTCAAAAATTCTCCCTATAGTTCAGCACAACCCTTAACTGATAATTGCTAACTAATATGAGTTATATTCAGCAAATTAAACAAGATTTAGAGGTTTTGGAACAGATGGTAACTGAAGTATCGGAGGAACTTCAGCAATTATATGCTAATTACTTCGATGCTTTAGGCAACTCTACTCAAAAACAACTGATATTAGCAAGTTATCAGATTTGTACACAAATTTATCCAGAATCTTTTTTACGGCTATCTTTAAGTCAACGTCAAAAGCTACAACAAAATTTGAGGCAACTAGGTAAAGATATTAAATCAAAATTACTCGATCATCTGCAAGCTTCTCAATCGCCTCAGAAAGATCAAGAAGCAGAAAATTTGGATTTGGTTGAGGCAATGATTAAGAACTTACCTTTTGTAGACATTGCAAACAATGAAGAAGTTAATGAAGATTTAGAGCTAGATTTAAATACTGCCACCAGCGAAACCTGGCAAGAATCTCAACCCGAAATAGCAAATCCAACCCAACAAGAAAACGAGGTTTCGTTACCTGAAGAAAAATCAGAATTAAACGAACCTACCAAGCTCGAACTAAATAATCCCTATAATTTGATTCTTTGGCAACAACAAGTTGAAAAAGGAATTAAACAGAGTTTAGATGAGGTTTCTCGAGAGGCTAATAAATGTTTACAAGAAGCAAATATTATTCCTAGTCGTTTGCCTACCAAAATTATGGATGTAGCTATTGGTGCAGAAGAAGCTACTTTAGGAGGGAATAAAGTTCATCATCTTCCTAACGTACTTAATATAGTTGTAGAAACAGAAAAAGATAAAAAATCATCTCAAGCTAATATTACTCAAATTAGTTTGTTACGTTTACGTTTATCAGAAATTGAATTTGCTGATTCTTTGCTAAATATTGAACGAGGTAAGATTCGTAATTTACTGAAAAAAGTTCAAAAATTAAAACAACAATATCAAGCTAAACAGCGAGAATATGCTAGTGCAGAAGCAGAAGCAGCTTGGCGTTCGAGTTGGTATGAAGAATAAATCAATTGTGTGCGATAGGGACAAATGATAGATGCAAAGCCCAATTGGATTAGATTACAAAAGGCTCTTACTGTAGAAGCAGAACGAGATTACCCTGACTTAATGGGAAATGAGTATCGTTTTAGTGAGTTTCTCTGTCTAAGTTTTGGTAAACCACCAAGTAATCTACCGCTTGGAGAACGTCGTCGTTGGCAAGAAATGGCAATGAGATTTGCTGTTTATCCTCAATTAGAGCGTAGTGAAAGACAGCATTTAGTTGCGGATGCGCGGAATTTTCTTTCTCAACAACAAAAACTCAGCGAAACGCCTACTGAACCACCTGAACCTAAAGTACCTCGTACTAAAACTTTAGTTAACAGCACAACTAAATCTTATACTCGTTCGGCTACCAGTTTAGAACAGCCTCTCAGTCAGGTAATTGAAATTGGGCGGAACAGTCGTTATTTAGAAAGGTTGGGATTAGCTACAGTTAGAGATTTATTGTTTTATTATCCTCGTAATCATCTTGATTATGCTCGTCAGGTAACCATTGCTCATCTCTTACCAGGGGAAACGGTTACTATCATTGGGACAGTGAAAAGTTGTAAATGTTTTACTAGTCCGAAAAAGAAACAGCTAACTATTTTTGAGTTAGTTATACAAGATTTAACAGGAAAGATTCGACTCAATCATTTTTTAACGGGTAATCGTTATAGTAGTCGTGCTTGGCAAGAAAGATATAAACGTCAATATCCGATTGGTTCAGTTGTCGCTGCTTCAGGTTTGGTTAAACAACAAAAATACGGTTTTACCTTAGAAAAACCAGAAATCGAAGTCTTAGATAGTCATGGTGATAGTATTGAATCAATTAAGATTGGAAGAATTTTACCAGTTTATGCTTTA
The DNA here is from genome assembly GCA_002355455.1 of Stanieria sp. NIES-3757. Lineage (NCBI taxonomy): Bacteria > Bacillati > Cyanobacteriota > Cyanophyceae > Pleurocapsales > Dermocarpellaceae > Stanieria > Stanieria sp. NIES-3757. The sequence goes on along the minus strand of AP017375.1, from coordinate 300,908 downwards.
ACCGAAGGTGTGCCAGCCGATAGCGTTAGAAAAGCTGTCATTGCTACCTTACCTGTAGCCAAACAAATCAAAGATCCCCTGCCTGCAAATATTCGCAAACAATATGGTTTAATAAAACTAAGAGATGCGATCGCAAATATTCATTTTCCTGACAACCAAGAAATTTTAGCTCATGCTAGGCGTAGATTGGTTTTTGATGAATTCTTTTATTTACAATTAGGTTTTCTCGAACGTCGTCAACAATTTAAACAAACTCAAACTAGTGCTACTTTTAATCCACAAGGAGAGATTATTCAAAGATTTAGCGGGGAAATTTTACCTTTTCAGCTTACTAACGCCCAAAAGCGGGTAATTAATGAAATTCTGCAAGATTTAAGCTCTTCAACTCCAATGAATCGTCTTGTCCAAGGGGATGTAGGTTCTGGTAAAACAATTGTCGGTGTCTTTGCCGTTTTAGCTGCAATTCAGTCTGGTTATCAAGCAGCTTTGATGTCACCTACAGAAGTTCTCGCAGAACAACATTATCGTAAGTTGGTTAGTTGGTTCAATCTTCTACATCTTCCTGTCGAATTACTAACTGGTTCAACTAAAACCGCTAAACGCAGGGAAATCCATTCTCAACTGGAAACAGGAGAATTACCTTTATTAGTTGGAACTCATGCTTTAATTCAAGACCCCGTCAATTTTTATAAATTGGGTTTAGTTGTCATTGACGAACAACATCGTTTTGGAGTGCAACAACGAGCTAGATTACTTGCCAAAGGACAATCACCTCATGTCTTAACCATGACAGCAACGCCAATTCCTCGTACTCTGGCTTTAACTTTACACGGAGACTTAGATGTCAGTCAAATCGATGAATTACCTCCTGGACGACAAGCAATTCAAACCAAGGCAGTCACAGGCAAACAACGCAGTCAAGTTTATGATTTAATTCGTCGAGAAATTGCCCAAGGAAAACAAGCTTATGTAATTTTTCCTTTGATTGAAGAGTCAGAAAAATTAGACGTTCGCGCAGCAGTAGAAGAACACCAACGTTTATCAGACGTAATTTTCCCTGAATTTCAAGTTGGATTACTCCACGGTAGAATGAGTTCGGCTGATAAAGATGCAGCATTGAATGCTTTTCGAGATAACCAAACTCAAATCATTGTTTCAACTACTGTTATTGAGGTTGGTGTGGATGTTCCTAATGCCACAGTAATGTTAATTGAGAATGCGGAACGTTTTGGTTTATCCCAATTGCATCAATTACGAGGACGTGTAGGTAGAGGTAGTCACAAATCTTTTTGTTTTTTGATGAGTAGTAGTACTAATCAAGACAGTCAACAGCGTTTAGCAGTTCTAGAACAATCTCAAGATGGCTTTTTTATTTCTGAGATGGATATGCGTTTTCGCGGACCCGGAGAAGTACTAGGTACTCGTCAATCAGGATTACCAGATTTTGCTTTAGCTAGTTTAGTTGAGGATCAAGAGGTGTTAAATTTGGCTAGAAATGCAGCAGAAAAAATTATCTTAGCTGACAAAAATCTCAATGGTTTTCCTTCTTTGAAAAAAGAATTAGCAATACGCTATCAGAGAATGCTAGGTAGCGATATTTTAACTTAGAGATTAACTGAGTAAAAACTGTTTTATATATATATTTATTATCAATTATTTTAGAATTAACAATCGAATTTATATTTAACTGAGCCATTTTCTTCATCTAAATAGCTTTGACAAAGACTATTTAATTCTGCATATTTTGAAATTTCGTCTGCTACTTCTGGACTAATTTCTAGTTCTCTAACAACTTTGGTTTTAGTGAGAATATTATTTTCTCTTGTAGCTAAATCTAATAAGAATTTAATTTCTGAAGAAAGCTTATTTTCTGAGGAAAAAGAAACAATAGCTGGTTGCTTTGTTTTTTTATAAAATATAGTTTTTGATGCTATTAAAATTGCAAATAAACTACAATTACCTAGAAAACTACTTCCTATACTCATTACAACTCCCGTTACACCAAAACTAAATGCACCAATAATACTTCCAGTTACTATACTCACCAAAATAGATATAAATCCAATTGTTGCTGCATAAATGCCTACTACTATACCAGAAGAAATACCAATAATTAAGGTAAGACAAACTAAATATAACGAAATATTTATTCCATAACTAATCCCATTAGAGTTAACCCATCGTTGTTCTAAACTAATTAAAATAATACTTGTATAAATTAAGCCTAATATACCTCCTGAAATTCTTCCTAATCTTGTCGGTCGCCAATTTATTTTTAAATAATTTTCAATAACAATGTTGCTAGCAAACCAAGCAATAGGTAAACTTAATAAAGTAGCGAATATGGTGGCAATAAAATATTGAGTTGCTAAGTTTTTAATTAAATTAAAATAAAAGTAGGAAAATACTATTAATCCACAAAAAATTGCTAAAAAATAATAGCCAATAAGTTTTTTTCTCATAAAATAAATAATTTTTATAACTGCAATTTTATATTTCCCTTTACAAGTAATAAAATTATCAGAGACCAAAAAAACTTCTGCTTGGCAAGATATCTAAGCTAAAAAAGTAAAGACGTAGCTTACTTGTTACGCCTCTACAAAATTATTGATGGGTAAGCAAATTAATCGCCAAATTAACCAGCAGCTACAGGTTGATTAATTCCAACTAACTTTTCACTTAAATCCCATAATTTCTTCGCTTTATTTTCATCTAATGCTTCGTTAGAAACCTCTTGCACAAAAGATTGACGACCTTCTTTTTGTCGATTTCCCCAACTAAAATAAGCACCAGATTCTTTATAATTCTCATCAGCTACAACTTGCGCTACGCGATCTCCTGCGAGTTCTTGAGAAACATATCCTCCCGTAATATTCTTCTGGAAGAGAGGAAAAATTTTTCTAAATAAAGGATAATGATTGCGGAACAGAGGAGTATCAGCAACACAACCAGGATAGAGAGAGCTGAACATAATTCCTGTAGAGTTGTGGTAGCGTCGGTGTAATTCGCGCATTGTTAGCACGTTGCAGAGTTTACTATCTTTGTAGGCTTTTCCTGATTTGAATTGTTTGCCATTAATCATAGTAATGGGTTCTTTAAATCCTGCTTCAAAGCCTTCTAAATTACCTAAATCTGGTGGTGCAGGAATTGGAATCTTACCGCCTAATTCTTTCGGGTTAGCGGTGACAGTGCCTAAGATAACTAATCTCTTGTCTGAGGAAGGAGATCTCATCAAGTCATCCAGCATCAATCTACATAATAAATAGTGTCCAAGATGATTAGTTGCTACGCTCAACTCATAACCATCTTCGCTACGCATTGGTTCTTTTAATAATGGTAAATAAACGGCTGCATTACAGACTAAAGCGTCTAAATATCTACCAGTAGCACGAAAATCTTGGACAAATTGACGCACACTAGCTAAAGAGGCTAAATCCAGTTTAATAATGCTGTAGTTTCTTTCAGGAATGCGTACTTCTTTGGCTGCTTGTTTTGTTTTTTCGAGGTTACGACAAGCCATAACTACGTGCCAACCTCTATCTGCTAGAGATTTAGCTGCGTATAAACCAACTCCTGAAGATGCACCAGTAACGATAACTGTTTTTTGATATGTACTCATGGCAATCGCTTTTGATTAAATTTACCTACTAGACGTTTGGGCAAACGTATCTACATTTTTTAGAATCGCATAGAAGGGCAAAAGCTTATGCAATGTTGGTATGACTTGTCATATAAATCAAAATTTATTCTTTTTTACAAAAGTAATTATTGGATTATTGATTGTTAACTTATACAGCTTAATTTAAGTTGTTTGATAATTCTCACAGAGAGATAATTTATTTAAAAGCTTTTTCAGATAAGACTTTTAGCCCATTTTAGTTAAAGTGATTTAAAAAGAATTTTGATAAACGCGATCGCTTTTGTTGATTAGCAAAACAATCGTATTGTTGCGAATTTATTTTTGTCTTTTGTTTTTATTTATATTATGTAAAAATTAATTTAGTTATCAACGCCAGTTTTCAATATATAAGTTAGTTATTCTTTCAAATTCTTTAATATTGGCAGTAACTAAACCTAATTGATTACTTAATGCAGTTGCCCCAATCAGTAAATCATACGCACCGATTGGCATACCTGCCTTTTTTAAATAAGTTCTGATCTCAGCAGCAGTTGTTGCTTCTTTAGTTCCAAAGTCAATAATTGTGATCTGACTAAATAATTTTTCTGTAATAGATTCGATTTTTTTTGCTTTAGCAGGATTAAGTTGTAATTCATATTTAACTTCCATTACTGTGACACTAGAAACCGATAATTGAGAGGGAGAAGTAGCCTTAATTTTTTGGAGAGTGTTCACTTCACCTTTGACAAAATCGCTGATAACGCAAGTATCGAGTAGATAACGCATCAAAATATCTCCATTTCTGACGGAGGAACGAGTTCATCTCGATAAGATTCAAACGATATAGACTCTTCTATCCCATTCCAATTGATAATTTCATCACACCATTGAGATTGGTATTCTTGCTCGATTAATAGTTGAAGCGCAAGAGTAATCAAAGAGTTGCGAGATTTTCCTGTTTTGCTGACAAGATTTTCCAATTCTTTGCCTAACTCGTCGTTGATATAGACGTTGAAATTCATGCTTTTTAATTTTAACTCTGCAATTATTATAACAAGTTATAACCTATTATGTAAAAGTTGCAGAGCTTGATTTTAATTAAGTTGTTTGTCATACAGTGATTTGACGGACTTACTGCGGAAAAAATTAATTATTTTTTACAAATCTGACTTAAATCAGCTTTACTTACTAAATACCTTGTCTGTCCAAATAAACTGAGGGGACATTGTGCTTCTTTTGCAGAAAAATAAATCAATCCAAATGCTTGCTAGATAAAGTGTTTAGCCTAGATGCTTAGTAAGAGCGATCGCAAAGCGACACTGCGTGATCGTAATGTTTAAGCCTATTTTTGTTTTTTGTTCTTATTTATAGAAAAATAAAACTAAAAATTTTAAATAAAAGCTTAAATTAGTTAATAGCATCATTTTAAACGTTTTTAGATTATATTTATTTTCATAAATTACTTAAATGCTTATTTGAAGCTAATTTCGTTTTTAATACCTCTTTATTTTCCTGGTTAATTGGTCAATAATTCAAACAGATATTAAAAGAAGCTACATATCAAATTTAAAGACCAGACAACGACAACAACTTATTTCAATCGAGATTTCTAAGATTCAGAGGAGATTAATTACAGTGGGACAAATCAGATTAGCAGTTTACGGCAAAGGCGGAATCGGTAAATCAACCACTAGCTGCAATATTTCCGCAGCCTTGGCAAAACGAGGCAAAAAAGTACTCCAAATCGGTTGCGATCCCAAACACGACAGTACTTTCACCCTCACAGGCTTCTTAATTCCCACCATTATTGACACGCTACAAGAAAGGGACTTTCACTACGAAGATATTTGGCCCGAAGATGTAATTTACCAAGGATATGGTGGCGTTAGCTGTGTAGAAGCTGGTGGTCCTCCTGCTGGTGCTGGTTGCGGTGGTTATGTAGTAGGAGAAACTGTCAAACTCCTCAAAGAATTAAATGCTTTTGACGAATACGATGTCATTCTCTTTGATGTATTAGGTGACGTAGTGTGTGGTGGTTTTGCTGCGCCTCTCAACTATGCCGACTACTGTTTAATTGTGACGGATAATGGTTTTGATGCTTTGTTTGCTGCTAATCGTATTGCTGCGTCTGTCAGGGAAAAAGCACGCACTCATCCCTTACGCCTTGCTGGTTTAATTGGTAATCGTACTTCTAAACGAGATTTGATCGATAAGTATATTTCTCATGTACCAATGCCAGTACTGGAAGTATTACCTTTGATTGAAGATATTCGCGTATCGAGAGTCAAAGGAAAAACATTATTTGAAATGACAGAAAGCGATCCTTCTCTCAAGTTCGTTTGCGATTATTATCTCAACATTGCCGACCAAATTTTAGCCCAACCAGAAGGTGTAGTACCTCAAGATGCACAGGATCGAGAATTATTCTCTTTATTATCTGACTTTTATCTCAATCCTCAACAACCTAAGAAAACTCAAGAAGAAGAATTGGATCTAATGATGGTTTAAATCCTTAGGGGCGATTCACGTCTGTAGGGGCAATTCGCGAATCGCCCCTACAAAAGAAATCAATCATACAATTGGATGAAAATTATAAACCTCGTCGTCCTGAATGCTATTTCATCTTGGGTGTTGTGAGTGTCTTAGAAGCATCACTTAAAGGTTTGTTTGCATTTATGGAATATTCAACAGGCAGTTCAGAACAACTTATTAAAGCTTTAAATCTAGATTTTGACCCCGAACTTGAATTAAAAAAAAGATCGCAACAAGAACAAAATACATCAGAATATCTCAATCACATTAGAGAGGAGATCAAAACATGACACTGGCACAAGAACCTACAGCATTAACTTTTGATTGCGAAACTGGGAATTACCATACCTTCTGTCCAATTAGCTGCGTTGCGTGGTTATATCAAAAAATTGAAGATAGCTTCTTCTTAGTTATTGGTACAAAAACCTGTGGTTACTTCCTGCAAAATGCGATGGGAGTAATGATCTTTGCCGAACCTCGTTACGCGATGGCAGAGTTAGAAGAAGCAGATATTTCCGCACAACTCAACGACTACGAAGAATTAAAAAGACTTTGTGTACAGATTAAGCGCGATCGCAATCCTTCTGTTATAGTCTGGATTGGTACTTGTACCACCGAAATTATTAAGATGGATTTGGAAGGTTTAGCACCGAAGTTAGAAGCTGAAATCGGTATTCCCATCGTTACCGCCCGTGCTAACGGTTTAGATTACGCCTTTACTCAAGGGGAAGATACCGTACTCGCTGCAATGGCACATAAATGTCCTTCTCAAGCACCTGTAGCAGAAGCAGAAAAAGAAGAACGTAACGCTATTTCTAAATTACTCAACTTTGGTAAGAAGAAAGAAGAAACCAAAGCAGAAGAATCGGAATATGTGGATCATCCTCCGTTAGTCTTATTCGGTTCTTTACCCGATCCTGTCGTTACTAACCTCACTTTAGAACTGAAAAAACAGGGCATTAAAGTATCTGGTTGGTTACCTGCCAAACGTTTTACCGAATTACCAGTGATTGAAGAAGGTTATTATACTTGCGGTGTTAACCCCTTTCTCTCTCGCACCGCTACAACTTTAATGCGTCGTCGCAAAACTAAACTCATTGGCGCACCCTTTCCTATTGGTCCCGATGGTACTCGTGCTTGGATTGAAAAAATCTGTTCTGTTTTTGGAATTGAACCTCAAGGTTTAGAAGAAAGAGAAGCCAAAATTTGGGAAAGCTTGGAAGATTACATCAAATTAATTCGTGGTAAGTCAGTTTTCTTCATGGGTGACAACTTACTCGAAATTTCTTTAGCACGTTTCCTGATTCGTTGCGGTATGACTTGTCCTGAAATTGGCATTCCCTATATGGATAAGCGTTATCAAAAGGCTGAATTAGATTTATTAGAAAAAACCTGTCAAGAAATGGGTGTTCCTCTGCCCAAAATTATCGAAAAACCCGATAACTACAATCAAATTCAACGTATTTATGAATTACAACCAGATTTAGTAATTACTGGTATGGCACACGCTAATCCTTTGGAAGCTAGAGGAATTAATACTAAATGGTCGGTTGAGTTTACCTTTGCCCAAATACATGGTTTTACTAATGCCAGAGATATCCTTGAGTTAGCTACTCGTCCGCTACGAAGAAATAATAATTTGAAAGAGTTAGGTTGGGAGAAATTAGTTAAGGAAGAAGCACAAGTTTAAACCAATCAACAAATATAACAATAGAGAAGAGGAATTTAATTAAATATAGATTCCTCTTTTTGTTATGGTTTTAAATTGACACCAAAATTAATTTTGCCTAGCTAATTATTAGTTTAAGCTGGTACTGCCATACCTTTTTGGACGGCTGGACGTTGTTCCATTGTCTCGACCCATCGCTTTAAATTAGGATGATTATCTAAAGTTAATCCCATAAATTCATAGGCTGCTACCCAAGGATAAATAGCCATGTCAGCAATCGAATAATCTTCACCAACAAATTTTCTTTGAGCAAGTTGCCGGTCTAATACGCTATAAAGTCGAAGAGTTTCTTTTTGATAACGTTCAATAGCATAAGGAATTTTTTCAGGGGCATAATGATTGAAGTGATTATATTGACCAAACATAGGGCCTACACTTCCCATCTGAAACATTAGCCATTCCAAGACTTGAAAACGTTGTTTTATCTTGGTTGGTAAAAATTTTCCTGTTTTTTCTGCTAGATAAATTAAAATTGCACCAGATTCAAAAACGGTTATCTCAGTATCTCGGTCAACAATGGCTGGTATTTTACTGTTAGGATTAATCGCAATATATTCTGGTGTAAATTGTTCGCCCTTGGTAATGTCAATTTTATGGACGTTGTAATCTAATTCCAATTCTTCAAGCATAATGGAGATTTTCCGACCGTTGGGAGTGGTAAAAGTATAAAGATCGATCATTGATAACCTCCAGTAAAGTTAGTTTGACCCACTGTATTTAGTATAGTTATTTGATTCGGTTGCTAGAGCGACCGCGCACGCTCCAGGCTGCGCCGAGATCGCTTTTTTTAACCACCAACGTGAATACTTGGTCGTCTTTCGGGTTGGCTTTCGGCTCTACGAAGCACTTCCCTGGTTACTACAGCAGTATCTCCTTCACCAAATAAAAGAAAACGTAACAAATACTGAATCGGATTACCTTCTGCCCAACCAAAGTAAGCGTGTGGTAATTGTCCTGTTAGGTCGCGAATATGGAGGAGAATAGCTGCAATCGTATTAGGTACGGCAGCACCTTGAGCGCGTAAAATCCGATAATTTCCAACTTGCGCTCCTCGAACCCGAATCGTCTCAACAAATTCTGAAGCATCAACAATTTCTACTTCTAAAAACAAAATTGGAGCTGAGGCAGGAATGTGATTGTCTTCACGTACTTCTTTTTCTTTCCAATAATATTCTGCTTCATCTCCTGCGTTCCTACGATTCGCAATTAATCTAATTACGTGTTGGCTTTCCTCATCAATAAAACTACAGGCAGCTTCATCCACTTCAATTCGGTCTACTCGCAGTTCAGTCGAACGCCAAACTCTGGAAATCAGAGAAGTAGCAATAATTGTACCAATGAAAAAGGCTGCAATTTTAACCCCATCAGGTCTTTCAATAATATTGACTATAGTAGTATAAATAAATACTAAAGTAATCAAACCAAAAATTAATTGTCCACGCCTAGAAGGTGTTCCTCTACCTCTACGACTTACTGATAAAGTTACAGCGAAAGCAGCAGTACTCATTAAAACCAGTACCCCTGTTGCGTACGCTCCACCTTGAGCATCGACATTTGCTCTAAACAAAATTGTCACGACAAACGCAATTGCTGTGTAGACCAAAACCAGTGGTCTTCGTGTCCTTGTCCAATCTGGAGCCATGCCATAACGAGGCAAATAGCGCGGAACAATATTCAAAAGTCCTGCCATTGCCGAAGCACCAGCAAACCAGAGAATTGAAATTGTACTCAAATCATAAATTGTGCCAAAAACATTACCCAAATAATGATGACTTAGATAAGCTAAAGCACGTCCATTGGCTTCACCTCCAGGTTGAAATTCTGCTGTTGGAATTAGTAAAGTTGTTACCAAGCTACTAAAAATTAAAAAGAAACTCATAGTGACGGCAGCAGCAGTCAGTAAATTATAGGTATTATGAATTCTCCCCCGAGGATTTGCCTCTGTATCATTAGGATTCCCCTTCACCAAAGGCATCACAGCTACACCAGTCTCAAACCCAGACAAACCCAAAGCTAATTTGGGAAACAATAAAGCAGCAATTCCAACCATCATTAAAGGATTACCATGAGCTTGAAATAAAGCTCTCTGCCAATCATTAATTAGACTAGGGTTTTGTAAGACTTGTTGTATCCCAACACTAATAACAATTAGATTTAAAAATAAATAAGTAGTAACTAAAAAAACTGCAATTCCAATCGCTTCTTGAAAGCCTTTCAGAAAAACTGAACCAAGTAAACCAATTAAAACGATGGTAATACCAAGAGTCTGTTCGTGAAAAAATTCAGGTATTAAAGGATTTTCAATAATATGTGCGGTAGCATCTGCTGCTGAAAGAGTAATAGTAATAATAAAGTCAGTTGCGACAAAACCTAATAAAAAAAGAACCAATAATTTACCTTGCCACCAAGGGAGGAGATTTTCAAGCATCGCAATCGAGCCTTCTCCATGTGGACTAAGAGTTGCCACTCGTCGATAAATAGGTAAAGCTCCAAACAGCGTTAGTAAAACTAAGATTAAAGTGGCGATGGGAGAGAGTGCGCCTGCTGCCAAAGCAGCAATGCCAGGTTGATAACCGAGTGTAGAGAAATAATCAACTCCTGTTAAACACATCACTTGCCACCAGAGATGAGTCGGATGCTTTCCTTCTATATCGTGGCGTTCTTCTCTAAGTAACCAGAGGACAAACCGCTTGCGGTCCCTTTTAGATAACATACTGATTGGTTAAATAGTATAGTCCTGGTTGTTATTATTATGTATCAGGTTCAAATTAATTATTAAATTTGTCAGAGCAACAAACAAATAAACTGGAATTAGCGTGAATTGTGGTTTGCCTTTAACCAAAATAGTAGTATGCCAATTGATAGGAAATACTTGAAGGTTTTCTTGGATTCAAAGCGTTTCAAGTTTTTAGCTGTTAGCTATAACAGAATTATTTTTTCGGCTTCATACTCGCTTATCAGCAACGCCAAAATTGCTTTTATTCTCAATTTAAACCAAACTGTCTTTGTTCTTTTTCCTCGGCTGGGATTATATTTTCTTGTTCGATAGGAACTACCTGATGAAAATTAGCATAATGAAAATAGCGATCGCCATTGGGGGATTTATAAATAATATCCATCAACCGATGATTAAAGAAAATTTCATGAGATGCATAAACATGATGTAAGTTGAGATTATAAGAAGCAACCTCATCAATCCCAGTGAGTGAAACCATGATCTGAGTATGAGTTTTTTCTAAAATTTCTGGACTTAAACCATATAAAGGACTATTTTCATCAATAGGATGCATCGCAGTCCAAGTCAGACTAAAACTAGGAGAACGAGAACGTAACAATTTTAATTGACGAATGCGATAATAAAACTCCCCTTCAGTAGTCATTTCATCCCGTAACAAATAAACTTTGGTTTGAGTTTCCAAAATATAATTACGTCGGTGATTTGCCATGCGAAACATCAAAGTGGGTACGCCATTATGAGGGGCAATCACTGCTAGTTTACTAAAGACAACACGGGCAGTAGGTTTAGCAAATCGAGCAAAAGTCAACCCTGTTACAAGAGCAATAGTTATCAAGCTTGCGATCGCTTCAAAAGTAACAACGACATTAGCATAAGTGGTTTTCGGAGAAATTACGCCATAACCAATCGAACCGAAGGTTTGAACACTAAAAAAGAACGCATCTTCAAAATTAATTGGTCTTGGTGAATCTAAGCAATCTCCACCTAGCAAATACATTACAGCAAAAAGAGCATTGATAGTTATGTAACTCAGGGCAACTACTCCAAAAAAACCAGTCCAAGGAATAGCCAGCATTAAATGATAAGGATCGTCAAAATAAGAACGCCAACTTCCCATGCCATCCATCTCAAACTTGCCATCTCTTTTTGCCAGACGAATAGGATTGGAAAAGCTATCGAATTTTTTAAGGCGCAGCCAGTTAGGTCTGAGTCTCATAAATTTTAGAATTTAATTGATTGCTGAAAATATAAATTAATCCATCTGTACAAAAAAAATTGTAACCAGCAAGAGAGAAAAAAAATTCTCAAAACTTGCTTTAAAAAAATTTTGCGTGATTTAAATAACAAAAAGCTTAAGGCAAAATCAATTTACGGCGAACTGCTTCCATACATAAGGCAACACGAGCGCTAGTATTATCTTGGTCGAAATAATCGATCCCTAGTTTGGCTTTCAGACGTTGGACACAATTTTGGACTGTTTTTAAAGAGATATTCATTCGTTGCGCGATCGCTTTATCGGTCAGGGATTCTCGACATAACAAGATCAACACTTGTAATTCTCGTTCGTCTAGCTCGATGTCATAACGCAGTTCTCTGGGAATTTCTAGTTTGCCATCTAAGGCGTGTTTGACACCTTCTAGAAAAGCTCTCCGTCGTTCTAGCTTACTAACGACGACAAATCCTCCTTGATGATGAGCGATCGCTGTAGTCAGAGATTTTAAATAGCTATACTCACTGGTATAGATTAAAATATTCAGCTTTGGATAATCTTGGAAAACCTGCTGTAAAAAATTTAAACTGGCTTGGGCAGATTGTTCACCTGTTAATGTACCAAACAGTAAATCGACGATAACAAGATCGGGAGTTTCTAAGTTAATTCTTTCTAAAGCTGCGATGTGAGTATCAACAATTTGACAAATTGCTTCTGGATTGAACTTTTGCAGAAATAAACAGTTATTTTGAGCAACTTCAGGATGATCTTCAAGGATCAAAAATATAAACTTCATAATCCCCAAAATTCACTAGAACTAGTTTATAGTTTCTGGTTCCCAAAGCTACTTCGATATATAATCCCTCTTTTATGACTATGGGGAAAAATATTGAATTAGCAAGCAACAGAGAACGAATACTCTAAAAATTGACTTTGAGGAAAAGGAGAACCACGAAAGCGATTCATAATGTTGATTAACTTAGAAAAACCAAGTTGAAGATGTTGATTAGGAAATACGGATAGCCAAGGTTGAATAAGAGAGAAAAAGATTAATGGTTGAATAATTAAGCGCAAGTTATTTAAAGAACTTTTCCAACCAGCACCAGAATCCCACGCCTGATGATTAGAGAAAGGAAAAGAAGAAACTGATTTAAGAGTAGAGACTTGAGAATTGGCATCGGGAACAATCGTCTCTAATTGAAAATAATTAGCTTGAAGACTTACTAAAAAATAAGTACTCATAATTAATTCCCACCAGCGTTCTATACCGTGATAATCTGTAACTCGAAAATCTGCCCAACCAAGTTCATTTTTGACTTGTTTAAACGCATATTCAATCCAGTTTCTCAAACTATATTCTGAAGCAATTGTGGTGGCAATTTTGCCTTTTTTATTCGTCATAATAAACCAAGTATCTTTTGGTTCAGGGTTTTTGTCGTCTTGTTTACTTATTTGATAGAAACGAATATGTTTTCTTGTGCCAAAAATAATTTCTCTAATGTATCTAGTTTCGCTCTTCTTTCGAGATAATTTTTGTTGATAAGCTTGCCATCGATTATATTTTTTTTTCTCATCGCCGAACATCCAAACCTTATGGTTAGAGCGAATTGCCACAATATACTCCAGATTCAATTGCTCCAAAACTGTAATTACATCTCCACTTTCTCCATACAAACTATCAGCTAATATTAACTTGATGTTAAAGTTCCATTTTTGTAATTCCTTGATTATTTCTACAGCTAGTTGTGGTTTGGTTTTATATGTATCTTCTGCTTTGAGGCATTTGTTCGGCTTAAATATTTTAAAAAGTAAAGGGTATGTTATTCCCTCTACTACTGCATAAGCATTAACCGACACAATTCCATTTTTTGTCTTTCCTAAATTACCAATATACTGTCTGGCTACATAATCAGTTGTTTTTCCTTTCTTGACATCTCCTGTTTCATCAATACAAAGAGTTATTTTTCTTTCTCCAATCAATAATTTAGTCAACCATAATCTAATTTCTCGTATTTTTTCTACATTCCAATGAGCTTCAGATAGAAAATAATTTAATCCTTGACTATCTTTTAATCCTACCGCTCTTGCTATCTTTGGTAGCGACTTTCTAGGTATTTCTGATAGCATTCCTAAATGTATTAATTTGAATGCTTCATAATTTCTCACATCAGAGAATAGCTCTTGGTAGGCTTGACAATAGTGATCGATAAAACTCACTGTTGATGATGCTTCTCTTCGTGGTGTCACCATTTTTCATTGGGTTTTTATTTTCAATTATTTTATCACCCTATAGTCATAAAAGAGGGATAAGTTTTATTATCCTAATTTTGTAATTGAGGGAAAAAATATTAGAGATTAAACGATTGAGTCCAAGAAAGTTGTATTCGCATTCCTCCCTCTGGTAAAGCAACGGGTTTAAAAGTTCCGTCGGGCAACTGCGAGGCAACCATTTCCATTAATTTCATACCATAACCACTACTCGTCCTGGGCAGATGCGATCGCAGCGCGCCTCGCCAAGGGCGAGATCGCTTGAATTGGGATTGTTCTACTTGTATGCCATCGTTCTCAATGGTTAGGATACAGCGAGTATCTTGTTGGTGTAGACTTACCCATACCTGAGTGGCTGTTCCGTGAGGAGGTTGAGCATGGCAAATGACGTTATGAATTGCTTCACAAAAAAAATGGTAAATATCCTCGCGAGCTTCTAACCAAAGGCTGTTGAATTCGTCTTCTTCTAGATGTTCCAATTGTTGAATAACTTGCAGGGTGAGTTCTCCAGAGTTAACCAATTGTTGTAGCTTAGTTTTAATTCCTACGTCTAGCCCTGCTTTTAATTCTGGTGTAATTTCTAAGGTAATGGCACGAGTTTGGTTAAGCTGTTGACGCAGATGATGTCCCAAACTTTCAAGTCCATCTAAAATAGGGTCAAGGTTGGATGCTGCGCCATTAAATTGAAGTATTTCCAGTCGATCCATGATCAGTTTGAGTTCTTGAAGAGGACCTTCGTGAATATTGGCAGCAAGGCGATGAAGCATTTTTTTCGCTTGAGAAATGGCTGCGGTTTGTTCGATGGAATTTAGGCGATCTATTTCACACTGTTGTCGATCTATTAGATCCTTTTGGATACCTAACAGTAAAGAAATAAATACAGATACTCCAGTCGCAGTCCAGACGAATAGGGGAAGTGTAATTGGTAAAATCCAACCCCGTCCAAACAGCACGAAGCTTACAAAACCAAACCCACCCAATCCTAAAATGGGATAGAGCCAATACCAGTATCTCTTTCTAGCACGTTCGTTAAGCTTGCCAAAGACAACCCATTTACTAATTAAAATTCCACCAAATACAATTAGGATATTTTGCAGCCACGTTGGAACTATTAGATAGAAAGATTTTGTTAGCAAACTCGCCAGTAAGTTAGCTTGTAATTCCACTGCCGGCATCAGTTCGCCAAAAGGAGAGCGAATAGCAAAAGCATCGGGGTTAGTTGTATCGGAAAATCCCACTAGAACGATTTTGTTGCGGACTTGGGATAGTAATGAATTGTTATTCAAAAGAGATCGCCCTTCAATGGTTGGGAAAGTTTCCGTTGCTCCCCAAAAATGAATTTGAATTGGAGTGTGAGATATTTTGAGTTTTTGCTGAGGTTGAAATTTCTTGAGAGCTAGTAAAGCTGCTGAATCCAGAGTTTGGCTGCGGTCTAATTTTTGAGTGAGGGTAAATTGCCCAGATAAACTAGCTTGACGAGCAGTACTGCTGATACTCTGAGGATGTTTGGCTTCTGGTTCATATTCGGTAAAGCCTAGAATCGATCGCAGTGGAAATAAAGGCTTATCTTGGTTAGTAGAAGGCAGGACATATTCGTAACTGCGCCATTCAGTAGGGTAAGGTTGGGTTGCGCTGGAAGTGGGAAGGACAAGAACAACGCGATCGCTATGACGTTGAACTAATGTTTTGATCGGATTATTAGGATGATCTGATGTTTGTACCCAATTGGGCAGTAGATTTAATACCGTTACTGCTGCACCTGCATCGAAAAGGCGATCGACTAGTTTGCTATAAATAATTGGTTCATTGGCTAATCCCCAGGCTTTTAAGTCTGCGTCGGTAATCGTAACTAAGACAATTTCTTGGGGTGGAGTGTAGGAAGAATTTAGGCGAACAGAGCGATCGTGTTGAGAGAGGTCTATTTGTTGAATGAGAGGAAGTTCAGATAGAAGCAAGCTCCACAAAAGGCTCCAGCCAATACCAAGCCAGAGGGCAGTTCGTTGCCATGCTTTGCGGAGGATCATTTTGTCTACATTTGAATGAAGTTAGGTAAGGTAACGCGAGCTAAAAATCTTTTAACTTTAATGTTTGAAACTAAATAAGTTGCCAAAATTATATCTAAATTTGCTCTATTTTTTCTTGCTGATGTATAGCAGATTTTTTGCGTTAAAACGCAATTTTAATTGCAGTTATAGACATAAAAGAAGATAGAAGAAATTGAGTAAATTATGAGCAAACTACCAAAGAAAATTTATAAATTCATCTAGGAGCAAAATTATGGCTACTCCCAGACTTATTTCTTTTCTTAGCTCTAAACTGGAATATGCAAGATAATGGTCAAAATATTAATGGTAGTCTCGATACAGCAACTTATACACATCAACTACAAGGAACACATTTCAGTCGGGAGCAAGCAAGTGTAACTATATACCGAACATACCGAGGTGTTCCATCATGTACGACAAAAATGTTCGGAAATATGACTTCTTCATCACCCTTCCAAATGACAATAGCTATTCAAGGGACTGATGGAAATTGCGATCTTCCACGTAATTTTTCATCGTCAGTCATCTATTTCAAACGATAATAATTGCCATTGCTATTCATTAAAAATATTTAGGAAAATAACAGAACATAAACAAAAAATAAGGCTAACAAAGTCTCAAAATATTTTGGTTAAAAGAATTAACATCAAATACTAAAAATTACTGAAACTTCACCATGTTTTTTTGTGTACAAAAATATTCTTTCCATTATGTATGAATAATGATCAATAAAAGTTTAATTATCGGGATATTAGCTATCTCTACTTTATCCTTGAGTTTCTCAAAAGATATACAATTTCAGCTTCAAAACAAAGACTCCATTAAAGAAGCACTTGAACAACTAGCCTACACAAATAATGGTGTTTATTGGGATGGAGCCAATGAAAGATTCGTATATAAAGACAGTAAATTGAAACAAAATATATATTTCATTGCCGAAGCACTACTTAGAGATCAAGAAACTGTCATCGCTTCACTGAAAGAATCTCCTAAACAAGTCATAAATATAATTAGTAAAAATACTAATACTGTTGATATTAGGTCTAGAACAGAGCCATTTGATTTAATTCAAGGGGCAATTACAGAAAAAATTATGAAGCTACAAGGTGATTTAATTTTGAGACACGGTGGTAGCAGAATATTTGTCTCGACTTTAATACATCGTAAGTTACATTTGTTATTTGGTTCTAATGAAGATATTAATAATGTAGGTCATAGCTTAAGCTCATTTAACTTATTAAATGATAGATCAAACAGAAATATATTAATTTTTTGCGCGGATAAAAAAAACGTTTTTAAAAATGAAAATTATATACTTGGAGAAAAGATATCAAAATCGTTAACTTCTTTTTTGCAAATTATACCAATGGATGTTGATGACATAAAAAATGACACAAGAAAAATAAATCTTACTTGTAATGATATTACGTATATTTTAAACACAAAAATTGCTTCTGCTCTTCAGCCACCAAAGCCTTATAATTCAACAATTTATTCAAATAAAAATCCTTTAAATGTACTGGTTACCTTCGCAATTATCGACAAGCTTGAAAAATCAAACTTTAACAAACTAATCGCATTTATGCAATATGCAGGATATCAATACGATGGTCAAGAGGTCGTTGAAAGCACTAGTATATTTTCTAAATTATTTCAAGAAAGTGATTTGTTTATTCCTAGTGCTCACGATCTTAATATTAATTTGTTTGATATTGGCAAAGAATACAGTCAAAAAATTCAATTTAGCAAGAACATCGTAACTCAAAATGCATTAGTTGTACCAGTAAAAATAACCATGCTTTTTCCTGCTCACGGCAACTTGCTCAGACTGCATAATAGTACAGAGTTTTTCCCAAAACTACTAATAATGAGGAGCGAGCTTAAAACTAATCCATTATTCGTTATTCAAGCGTCATGTTATTCATATGTAAATATAAATTCTTGGATTGGTTTTTATAGAATAGCTTTAGATTCCCTTTATAATAAAGATTTACAGAAAGCCTTGAAGTTTACTAATGATATGCCTTACGTAATTGGTTCTAATTCAAGCTTTTCAACTAAAAATATAATGGATATCAAGAAATTATTTTCAACCTATTTGGCTGCTACAGAAGTTATTGCATTAGGTGGTAATCCTAATGATATTTATAGAGAATTAGACGATCATGATCGTACAAATAAGTTTTTTGATGTTTTTGAGAAATGGTATAAATTGACTAGTAATAATCCTGAAATAAATCCATTTAAACCTATATAGAACCCATTTGACATCTTCCAAGTATGGACTTAAAGTTCTCGAAAGTATCAAAATTCATTGACCATGAAGTATTCCAGTAGCCTTAGCGATGAAGAATGGGAAATTCTAGAACCCCTGTTAGTTAAGATATTGCCGACTAAGAAGCAAACCCGACCTGCCAATTGGACAAGGCGAGAAATCCTTGACGGAATACTCTATCAACTCAAAAATGGTTGTAATTGGGCAGACTTGCCCAAAGATTTACCTCCCTACTCAACTGTCTATTGGCACTACAAGCAGTGGCGAAAGGTAGGGGTGTTTGAAAAGCTCATGAATGCCTTACATGAACAAGTACGTCAGCAGGTTAAAAAAAACCTAAGTGGACAACATTAATAATCATTGACTCTCAAGCCGTGAAAAATACCTGTAATGCCAGTGTCGCTTCCAAAGGCTTTTGTTTTTACAAAGCCACGAATGGGATTAAAAGACATCTGGCAATTGATACACTGGGATTTCCTTTCTTTACCCACTGCACACCAGCAAATGTCTCGGATGATGCAGGATTGATTGAGATGCTGACGCTAAATATTGACTATTTCCAGTCAAAACCCGTTAACCTTCCGAAGCTCACTATTTTGCTAGACCACGGATATCATCCCGAACATTTGACTGAGCAATTGGAGCAAGTTTATCCCGAGATCATGACGAAAATCAAGTTTGAACTGTCCACCAAACCCTCGAAACAAGAGAAGGCAGCGCAAGGGAAATCTGGATTTGTTCCTGCTGTTGCTCGCTGGGTGATTGAACGCTCAAACGCTTGGATGGAGCGTTGTAAAAGTTTGGTTAAAAACTTTGAGCGCGAGATACGCGGAGGTTTCCTCCGCTTGTAGAATCGCGCTGTTGAGCGAACTTTATCTCATGCGACTGCCAAGATCGATCTCTGCTTCGTCAGATTAATGCTTAAGCGGCTTTCAGTCTCTTCGTGAGATCTCAAATGGGTTCTATATAATGCTACTAATGAGTATCAAAAAAATTATGTACAACCAACAAATGATATTATTGTTGAATTTTATGGTAATGGACAAGAAGGAACAATGAAATTTTAATTGGCTAAGAATTGCGATCGCTTGATATCATAACACTGACTTAAACTCGTCACTTTCCAAAGTCAAGAGCCGTTAAGGAAAGCCCAGAATAATTGTCATTAAAAAACTTAGCTAGGGACTCCGCTTGAGATTCACTAACTTTCCGTTGACCATTAACCACTTCCCTCACAAGCTCAACAGAGCCAAAAACCTCGACTAAAGAAGTTGGCTCCACATCAAACTCATGCATCAGGGATGACAAAGTAGCCACAGGTGTAGATTCACCGATCGGATAATGACTTTCCTCATATTTCTCAATCAGAAGAACCAACAACTCAAAAAGCGCAGTTTCAGCCTCTGTCAACTCAAGAGACATCATCCCCTCTACTATCTTTAAGGCTCTCTGATACTCCAGTTCTGTTTTAATTGGCTTAGGCTGATACTGAATCAGTAAATCAGTATAGGTTGGTTGACTAGAAGTAGGAGTCATCTTTCCACTTTTCCTGATCGTATTCAGAATGGGTAAGAACGTATCTAATAAAAAATGGCAATTAAACTAAATTGGTAAAATCTCTTGGTAACTGGTGTAGAGACATAGCACCGCGTAGTCTCTACTGGTAACTGATAACTGATAACTGATAACTGTTTTTCCCTTCTGCTCTAAACAATTTGTTAAGAATGAGCCAAGTTACTGAAAATACCTTAGATCATGAAAAAGGAAAAGACTTAATAAGTAAAATTACCAAATCAATTTCTCGCTCTCCTAAAATATGGCAAATTTTCCTTGGTTAACGACAATCATTCTTTTTCCTATCGTCGCCTCGTTCGCGATTCCTTTTATTCCTGATAAAGATGGTAAAACTGTACGATGGTACGCCCTAATTATCGGGTTAATTGATTTTGCTATCATTACCTACGCTTTTTACACTGGCTACGACTTGAGTAACCCTAACTTACAACTAGTAGAAAGTTATTCTTGGATACCACAATTAGATTTAAAGTGGTCACTCGGGGCAGATGGTTTGTCCATGCCTCTGATTCTTCTGACTGGCTTTATTACCACTTTGGCTATTATGGCAGCTTGGCCAGTAACTTTTAAACCGAAGTTATTTTATTTTCTGATGCTGGCAATGTATGGCGGACAAATAGCTGTGTTTGCCGTACAAGATATGTTGTTGTTTTTCCTCGCCTGGGAATTAGAACTAGTTCCGGTTTATCTAATTCTTTCCATTTGGGGCGGGAAAAAACGTCTTTACGCTGCGACTAAATTTATCCTTTATACCGCAGGTGGTTCTCTGTTTATTTTGGTTGCAGGCTTAACCATGGCATTCTATGGTGATACTGTCACCTTCGACATGAGTGCGATCGCAGCTAAGGATTATGCTCTTAATCTGCAATTATTCTTGTATGCTGGCTTTTTGATTGCCTATGGGGTTAAGCTGCCTATTTTCCCTCTTCATACTTGGTTACCTGATGCCCACGGTGAAGCAACTGCCCCTGCCCACATGTTACTAGCTGGTATCTTATTAAAAATGGGTGGTTATGCCTTGCTGCGGATGAATGCTGGAATGCTACCTGATGCCCATGCCATCTTTGCCCCTGTATTGGTAATTTTGGGTGTAGTTAATATCATCTATGCAGCTTTAACTTCTTTTGCCCAAAGGAATTTGAAACGCAAAATTGCTTATTCTTCGATTTCTCACATGGGTTTTGTCTTAATTGGGATCGCCTCCTTTACCGATTTAGGTGTCAGTGGGGCAATGCTACAAATGATCTCTCATGGTTTGATTGGGGCAAGTTTATTCTTTATGGTAGGGGCTACCTATGACCGCACCCATACCCTGATGCTGGATGAAATGGGTGGTGTTGGGCAGAAGATGAAAAAAATCTTTGCCATGTGGACTACTTGTTCTTTAGCTTCTCTAGCGTTACCTGGAATGAGTGGTTTTGTGGCAGAATTAATGGTATTTGTTGGTTTTGCTACTAGTGATGCTTACAATTCTACTTTCAAAGTAATTATTGTTTTCTTAGCAGCAGTAGGAGTAATCTTAACGCCTATTTATCTCCTTTCCATGTTGCGAGAAATGCTTTATGGGCCAGAAAACAAAGAGCTAGTCTCCCATACCAAATTAATTGATGCTGAACCTAGAGAAGTATTTATTATCGCTTGTTTGTTAGTACCAATTATTGGTATTGGTTTGTATCCCAAAGTAGTAACACAAATTTATGACTCTACTACTCATCAATTAACCGCATTACTGCGTAATTCTGTACCTAGTTTGGTAAAAGAAGCATCGATCTCTCCAACAAATCAATATTCAATGATGTCTTTATCTGCACCAACCATTGAGGTAAGCAATCACAGATAAGCGAAATTTTCGATGAAAATGATTTAGTTTAAAGTAAATAAAGGTTGGGTTGAAGATTGCTAAAACCCAACTTTTTATTTTTTTGAGTAATACCAAGAATTTAAAAGGGATAATAACTTACCCCTGATAAAAATTGATTTAGCTTGATATTTAAATATTTAACTTAGTAAGGATAAACAGGAAGATCAATATCAGTTTGGAATTGGTCGGCACTGTTAGTTACATTCTGATTAGTTACGTTACCGATACCTAGAGTAGCACTTTGGTTTTGACCTGCTTGTACGGATTGTTGGATTTGAGGATCAATACTGTAACCATCTAAACCTAATTGAGTTTGAGTTAAGTCATTAGAAACAGCTTGGTTAGTGTAGTTACCATAACCTTGAGTTACAGCAGCATTAGAACCAGCTTGAACGTTACTTTGTGCTTGTTGGGCAAATGCAGCTACGGGAGAGAGAGTTAAAGCGAGAGTGGAGATAATTAAAGTAGCTTTTTTCATTGTTCTAGACCTCTAAAGTTTTTTTAGCGTGATTTTTGCTTTCAATTACTAAGTATGTTGGTAATCATTTTTTTATGCAGAGGTTTAGAAAAAATTTTTTCAGTAGATGCCACGTTTGATCTAAAACAAGTAACAATGAAGCAGAAAAAGCTGAACCAAACTAATGATTATCTATTGAGAGTCAATCAAAAAATACTTGCTAAATTTCGTCGAAAAAATGTAATTACTTGGGATTATTCCTGTTTTTACAGGGGTTGTCCGAGCAGTTGTTCAATTTTGTCCTTACTGCTTTTCTGCCAGTTAGCTTCATTCCAAATCAAAAGGACTTCGTAGTAATGTTCTTGACTATTGGGATGCCATCCTGGATCGTGTTCAACCCACATAGTCTTGTTAGGAGCAAGCCCAAAACGATAACAAACTACGTGAATTAACTGTAGCATCATCCCATTCAATGCTACACTCGAATCTTCTGGAAGTGTAGAGACAATCACTATAGCTGTATCAAAAGAAAGCTTGTAAATTCTCAGACGACATTGGCAGTCGATGCTATACCCATTTGGTTGCCAGGTAAATATCGTATCTACGGTGAGAACGGCTGCTGACTGTATTTCTCCCATCTGCATTTCCCTTAAAGGTAGCTTGTTGACTAGCCTTCACGTGTGAAGAGACTGACCTACCTCGATCATAAAACAAAATTAAGTTTTTTCTTGTTTGAAATTGTTTTTTGAAAATATAAGTACCTATGTTTCACCAATATAAGCTTGACGAGTTTTACGGTTGAATAAACAAAGTACTTGGGTTTTTTGATTGTTCATGTGAGGTTGTTGATAGCGACCTCTTATAGATAGGGCATCATAACCTACTTCATCGCCAAAAAGAGTGATTTTGCCAACTGGCTGAGGGTTACGCAGTTGACTGGCTTGAAGACACTTAGAGATTACTTCTTGTTGATGTTTTTCCCAAGCTTCGGGAGAAGATGCCTTTACCTCAAGGTTAATTAAACTAAAGCTAGCCAGAATAATTGTGCCTTGAAACAAGGCTTTGTAGATTACAAAATCTAATTTAGTAATTATCTTGGTGTGTTGGCTGTGCATTAATTTTATTGGATTGATGATGGTTGAATGCGGGTACGATTTTGAATTAAAAAATTTAGCGTTTCCTACTTGGTGGATATGATTATCTCTTGCCTATTACAAAATATTCATACCTTAATCAGCCAAAAATTACTATTAATTTCTCAAAAAATTACTGATTAGCTTCCAGGACACAAAAATTATGTAAGAGTAATTTGTTAATCGCCTCGACATTAAATTACGTAAAATTATAAACTTTTATCCAAAAATAAGTAGGAGAATAACTTACTCTCCTACTTGGTTCACAAAAACATTTAAATAGTTTTTGCTATTGGTACAACAGAAATTTGAAGATATTTATTTAGCCTCCACGCATAGTGCCAGTAGGATTTTCGCGATTTCCTCCTGTTTTGTCTTTGTGTTGCCAACTGCCATCAGTAGATTCTTCGTAGTTATTGCGAACAGAATTCCATGCTACTTGAGTAGCATTTTTTTCATCCATACCATCGTCAGAAGCAGCATTATAAGCAGCTAGAAAAATTTGTTGAGCTTCATTAGGTAGTTTTTCTCTAACCTCTGCGGGTAAATCATCTATTTGTTGATAAGACATAATTTTTATTTGTGATTGTTGTTACTATTTTGATGAAAACAAAAAAACCTAGCTCGAATAATCTTTCTTTAGTTGTAAATAAGTTCAGCTTGAGGAAAGAAATAGCAAAAATGTTTATGAAATAGTGCCAATTTCTTTTAAATAAACTTGTTCGATTAATTCTTCTGCTTCTAATTCGTATTGTTCTAGTAAACCTTTGCGTTTGATCGTAATTTCTCTGCCTTGTTTGATTATCACAGTAGAATCAGAAAAAACATCTCGCGTTAGGATCATTTCTATTTCACTAGGGTCTTCTAATACTACTAAGTTGCTACCGTGATAAAACATTCCTTCTGCTTCTAATGCGTCTTCATCATATTCAGCAATTAGTAAGTCTAGTTTGGGGTTGCGTAACAGATTAAGAACATTGGTGTTGTAATGACGATTGAGAATCTTTTCAGAACGGTTGATTAAAATGCCTTCACGACAAACTGCGCCAATTGTCCAATCGGGATGAGACATTAAAATGCGATCGCTTAATTTTTGGAGTTGACGGATTGAAACGCGATTAAAGGTGATAATGGGAATGCGAGCATTTTTCTCTGTTTCAAAAAAGGTTTCCAAAATACGAGCGGTAACATCGACTGGTTCACCAATGGCTGGTTTAAGGTGCATATAAACCCCAGGTGCAGCATTAATCTCGATAATGCCAAAACTAGTTTCTTTCCAAGAACGACCAATATCGTTAGTAATGATGTCAATTCCTAAACAGGTGAGGCGAAAATGTTGGGCAATATCCTGCGCCAAAATAATGTTATCGGGATGAACTCGGTTAGTTGCATCAATGCTAAATCCTCCCGAAGATAGATTGGCAACTTTGCGTAAATAAATAGTGCGATCGCGATCAATTACACTATCTAAATCTAATCCTTGTTCTTCTAGATAAAGATGCATCGCTTCATCGGTTCTAATTTTACCCATCGGGGAAGTAGGAGTATCGCTGCGATTAGGCGAAAAATTTTCTTTTTCAATTAGTTCGGCAATAGTTGAATAACCATCCCCCACTACATAAGCTGGTTTGCGTTCGGTGGCTGCGACAAATCTACCGTTAACACAGAGTAAACGATAATCATGACCTGCAATACTATTTTCGACAATGATACAAATTTTTTCTTCTAGGGGAATACCTGCTACAGCGCGATCGTAAGCTGCTTCCAATTCTATTTCATCTTGTACGTCAGCGGTAACACCAATACCTTTATGACCTGCGACAGGTTTAACTGCCACAGGATAACCAATTTCTGCTGCTACTTCCTTTGCTTCTGCTAAAGAAAAGACTACATCTCCTTGAGGAACGGGAAAACCCAACTCTTGTAGGAATTTTTTGCAATCATCTTTTTGGGTAGTAAAATCAGAATCTATATGACTATCTACATCAAAGGTAGTCGCAATCCCACGCACCTGTTGTTTTCCGTAGCCATATTGCATTAAGCCTTCATCCCAAAGATAAAAAGCAGGAATGTGTTTTTCATTTGCTGTTCGCAAGAGTGCATAGACTGTAGGGCCACCGTAAACCGAGTTACGAAATAATTGTTGTAAGATAGCAATCTGTTTCGATAAATCAAATTCTTCACCTTGAGTAATGAACTCAAACCAATCCCAAACACAATAAACGACTTCCTTAGTAGTTCGGTGATGAAGAGACTCGATCGCAATTCGATTGATTTCCTCAATTGGTTTAACATTCCAACCTTTGAGGTGTAAATCCATTTCCAATTTATTGACTTCGGCTACTGTAGACGCAAATAACTCTGCATAAGATTGATACTCGATTTCTTTGAGGCGAGGATAGCGATCGCCAACAACGGCTAAATAATTTTCTATCGGTAGCGGTTGATAGGATTCTGTAAATGCGAAGTCAAAAACTAAAGCTGCTTGATTTAAATAAGGATTTGCACCTACATATTGTTTAACGTTAAAAATATCAAAGACATCTGTTGTTCTGGCATTGATCCGAACTGGTTCGACAGCTTGTTTGGTTAACATGGTTAAATTCCCTAAAATCTCCTCTACAGAAACTATCAGCTTTTTTAGATTTATTCCTCTACCTTTAGGCTGGATTTTGTAATAATGAATGCTTTTTTTTTGCTAGTTTATTGTTGATTTACTGAATTTGTTCAACGATAAATTATGACCACAAATATGAAGTTTAAGTTGGTTTCTAAGATAAAAATTGAAGATAACTCAAACAATAATTCTTGCTTTTGGCAGATGACATTATTTAGCTAATAAATTAAACTTTGCCTAAATAATATTTAATTAATTAAATCTAAAGAACAATGATTACAGAGACAGAACCAAATGATGAATTAAAAGAACAGGTACGTCAATTAGCACAAGAAGCATTTGATCGACATTTAATTTCTGGTCATGGTCATGGTCAATATAAGAATGAATATCAAATTGTGATTGAAGGTAAACCAAGACATTATAAATATCAAGAAGCTTATTCATTATTAAAAAACATCTTACAAAACAAAGGATTGAAATAAACATTAATCTATTACTCTTTGTTTTGTAACCAAATCTAGCTTATTTTCAACAGGCGATCGCTATATATTTAAATAGCGGGACTTAGGCAAAAACAACAAGAAAAAAGCCCCAAACCCTGATTAGGCAAGGAATTTACATCAAATGTAAAAAAAACGCCGAAACTTAAGTATATCAAGAAAACAACCTAATCAAAGTAAAAGCATTACTGTATATAGCTTTGAGGCTGTTTTTAACTAAAAAATGTCTAAGTCCCGATAGTGAAGTAGTGCTATTCATTTAGCCGATGCTCTCCATCAAAAAAAATACCTCAACCCTTACTTTTAGAATTACTGATTAAAATCAAAAAAATGCGCTACTAGCTGATATGGTAAATAGCGCATCGAGGTAAGTAAGAGAAAATTTAAATATTTATTGTCATTCTTCTTAAATAGGAAGATTAATTGGCAGTTTAATAGGAGGAATAACTACTGTTGGACGAGGAGGAGTTGGTTGTAATACTTGAGGAGGAACTGCCCCAGGAACAACTCCAGAAGGAACAGGAACTCCACTACTAGGAATAACTCCAGGTGAAACCGAGTTAATCGCAGTACTAGAAGAAATTGAACTTTGTGAAGGAATCATACCTGTTGGTGCTACTCCAGGAATATTTGCTGTAGGTGGAACGAAACCAGTCGCGCCTGGAATGGGAGGACGAACAGGTGAACTACCAAAACCGGGAGTACAGGGCAAAAGACAGAAGTTTAAATTATTGCTATTGAGGTTACCTGTACCAAAAGCATAGCTTTGGTTGGGGATTGGTTTTGGTGGACGGTTGAAGATTGCACCTAAAGCAGCAGTAGCTAATTCGACGACTTGAGCATCTGCCCTTTGTGGTGCAGCGAGGGTAGAAGCACCGATGGTTAAAGCTAGAGCGAAGGTGGCAGTTAGTTTTTGATTGAGCTTGTTCATCTTACTTACCTTGAGTTGTTGTTGTTAATCTCTTCAATTACTAGATATGTTGGTTGGGAGAAAAATATGCAATGAAAATTGATCGATTAATCAAAAAATTATCCATTAATAAAAAAATGACCTATCACTGCCACAGTGTGGTTAGGCAGATCGAGGTCATAGAGGTCTAGAGTTACATCTTAAAACTTTTTAGACCGATAAGTAGCTCCATCTAAATAAAAGTAAAATAGAATGGGATAAATTGAGAGTTGAAATCAAACAGTGCCAGCAGGATTAAAAATAACTCTAACTAAAGATAAAAATCGAACATTTTACCTCGTTGAGCAACACCAATTCCATCTTCAATCTGAGGAAACTCAGAGTCCCCCAACGTCAAAAGATAGCCCCTCCAGAGGGCAGGAGGCAGGTGTTGAGTGTACCTCATTAATCCGAGAAACGCTATAACTTGCTGTTAAATATTTTTATTTTGACGGGCTTGACAAGATTTTTTAGTCGTTGTTTCCTTCTACGTTCTTAAGAAAAATTTGTTCATGATCTGATAAAGATTGATTAGAATCAGCTTTTTCAGCTAGAGAATCAAGTTTTTTTTCGGCATGAGTTCTTGCTTGTTCTAGCAATTGTTTGCCACTTTTACTTTGACCAAACTGTTGTTTTACTCCTTGGTCATCTTGAACAACTTTATCGGCTGCTTCTTGAGTTTTTTGAACTGTTTCTGAATTTATTTGCTCTGCGAGAGCCAAATTATCTATTGGAAAAAACGAATTAATAGCAAAGCTACCAAAAACTAATAAAACAATTAATATTCCTGTGAGTAAAATTTTCATAAGGATTAAACTTTTTCAGCTTCTAAATATAATTAAATTAATTTTAAATTTTTCCTTGACTTTAAGAAAGCTATAACAAATAGCTAAACACAAGCTCAACTCAAAGAAATCAGCCTTTAGTTATAAAAAATTTTGTCGATTAAACCAAATATTTAATTTTTATTTTTTAAGTTGGGAAAGAACTCGCTCTTAAATTATTTAAACATTCAACCAAAGAATAACTAAAGGCTTTTCCTTATCAACCTCAAGAATTAATCATAAGAAATCCAATCCAAATATTTGCGGGAGTGATCGCTTAATAACTCTTGAGACAGTAAAAAACTCGCAACTGTCCAAATCTGGTATTTTCTCGCTTCTTTCCCAATTAAACGACCATTTTTACCATCATAATATTCTGCCCATTCATCTTGAGGTAAACGTTTGGCAGCAGTATCTAAAGCTCTTTTGGCAATTTCAGGACGGTCATATTTTAAGGCTACTACTACTAATTGCCAAAGTAAAACAGGCCAATTACCTCCATTATGATAAGACCAAGGACGATTTTTAGGGTCACAACCAGTTAAAAGTTGCCAATCTCGATCTTTAAGCGCAGGAAAACAAATTTTCATCGGCATAAAACCGATTAAATCTTTCCATTTTTTTTCAAGAGTGTTGAGAATAGCTTGAGCTTGAAATTCTGTTACTAAAGAAGACAAAATTGCCATTAAATTACCCAACGAAAAAAAGCGACAATCTAATTGGGAAGGGCCTAAATTACCAACTAAATATCCACCATCTTCTGGTAACCATTCACTCAAATCTGCGTAAGGAATTGATTCTGAATAAATGTTAAATTGATTTAAAACATTTTCTCCGTATTCTTCTGCTTTATAACGATAAATAATATTTAATCTTTCTAAATCTAGCCAATAATGATGACGAATATGACTAACTAAAGGAGATACCCGATTATCAATTGCTTGATGAGTATTAGCATTTTCATTATTATCTAATAAAAGTTCTTTAGCACAACGTAAAGCTGTATAAAATAGAGATTGAATTTCTAAAGGATGTCCATTCATTCCCATACGACGGTCAATCATACAAGCTCCATCAGGAACTAATAAAGTCGGATACATATCAAATCTTGCCGACAAACAAAGTTCCATAATTAAGCGAATGCCTTTTTGCATTTCAGGACTATGAGCTAAAGAAAATTCTCCTGTTGCTTTGACATAAGCTCTTAATAAAAACATCCACCATAAACAAGAATCTACAGGTGTAACTCTACCGATCGCATGATCGCCAAAATCTGCTTGTAAATATTGGTCACTACTCTGATGAATAACTTTAAAACTAGCAGGCATTACTCCTCTACCTGGCTCTAAAAAATCTAGTTGTTTTTCTTTGATTTGTAGTTTTAAAGTATGGATTAAAAAATTACGAACAATCTCAGTTTTTCCCTTAATTAAAAATGCTAAAGCTGCGGGAATAAAATCACGAATAAAGCATTGGTCATAGTTTAAAGCAGGTGTTTCGCGATCGCAAGCAGCTACTGTTCCTATTGGCATTTCATAGTAATAGATAATTGACTGTTCTAAAATTTCCCAAGCTTCAGTAGTAAGGCGATCGATATTCATAACTATTAGTTTTTTTTGTTAATCGAGATAGACAACAGTTATCATTTTTTCGAGCTACAGTTTAACATTTTGCCTGTTAGTTAATTGTTAATGTTTAATTAGTAACTGATTTTACCTTCTCTGTAAGATTGCTTTCATAATTGCTTTAGAAGTTTCAATATCTTCTGGTGTAGGTGCAGTTTTTTGCCAACTGGTTCGTTGTTGTAAATTTTCACACCATTGATTGACTTTTGGATAAGGTTCTAAAGGAATACCTAAAAAAGGAATAGATGCTACTGCCGTTCCTGCAACAATATCAGCATAGGTTAATTTTTCTCCCATAAAATAAGGCTTATTATCAGCTAAATTGTCTTCAAAATATTCTAAAACTGTTGCCATAGTTTGTTTAGCTTGTTCTAGTTTTTTTTCTTCAACTTGTACATCTAACATATCCTTCATTAAAACAATTGAAGCTGGTGGCAATTCATTAACAGTAACTAATTCAATTGTGCGAACTTTAGCAATAGCTTTTGCTTCAGTCGGCATAAAAGAATAGTCGGGATATTTAGCTTCTAAATAATCTAAAATTGCTAAAGATTCAAATAGAGTAAAATCATCATCTACTAATACAGGAATATGATGAAAAGGATTAAGTTTAAGAAAGTCTGGTTGAAATTGATCTCCATTCAGTTTCATCAAAATAGGTTCAAATTCTAAATTTTTTTCGAGTAATGTTACCCAAACTCTACGAGCATTAACTGAAAGACGAGAATAGTAAAATTTCAGCATTAATAATCTCCTTAAGCAAGGCTATAGCGTTACGCATAGACGTTAGGACATTGTTTGAAAGCAGCATCGACACACTCTCTAATAGTTTCAAAGTCTTGAATTCTTTGTTTCATCCATGTCTTCAATACTGACCACCAGCGTTCAATTTTATTTAAGTCGGGCGAATAAGGTGGTAAATACCAAATTTCACATTGTGCTGCTTCTACTGCTTCTCTGATAGTTTGTCCTTTGTGAAAGGTAGCGTTGTCAATCACAATAATATCTCCTGGTTTCAATTGTGGGATTAAACTTTGTTCTAACCAGGTTTCAAACACATAATGATTACAACAACCTTCGTAGGTTAAAGGAGCAAAAAGTTTCCCTGATTTTAAAGCGGCAATCCAACTAATTCTTTCGGTTCGTTTTCCTGAGCTAAGTGCGTAACATCTTTCTCCTTTGGCACTGTAACCATAGGCATAATCATCTCGGTTGTCAAATCCTGCCTCATCGACATAGACAATACTGTTGGCTTCTATTTGACTGAGTTTAGCCAGAAATTGTTTTCTTTGCTCTTCATCCCTCTCCCGATACCCATAAGTTTTTTTTTCTAGTTATACCTAGCTTTTTCATTGCCCTACTTACATTTTGTTGTGTCACTTTCTCGCCCCAGAGTCGAGCTATTTGCTTCTGTGTTTTCTGATTGTGTTGCAAAACAAATTCTTTAAATCGATTGAGGTCTTTTATCTTACAATTTTGGCTCTTTTGATAGCCAGCGCTCGCGCTGTAATCTCCTGTCTCTTGCTCTCTTTTTAGCCATAAATCTAATGTATTTCGGCTAATTTTGAATAGGTTACAGACCTGAGTTTTTCTTTCACCTCTATGAACTGCGTTAATAGCTTTGGCTCTTAAATCGTAACTGTATGGAGAAGGCATTTGTTTCTGAGTTTTTTACTTTTTTCCATTGTCTATTATGTCCTAATCTGACTGCGTAATGCTATAAATTCCGAATAAGTCAAAGCTACGCCATGAATAATAAACAGAGCCTATTTGGATTTTGTTAAATTCAAAACAGTGGCATACAGTTTCCTGGCGTTTTTTTTTATTGTAAAAGGATAGTTTGTAAAACCTAAACTCTTAATCTTTGTATAAGATTACATCGTAAATTTTTTTTGCGATCACGTATAATAAAGCTCTAGCTTTTTTTGTTAATACTTAATCAAATTTTATTTACAATTGCTATAGTTATCTCAATAAAAATAACCCACCAAAAGTTAAAATAATTATTATTAAGGCAACCCAAATAAACTGATTATCTTTCGTATTTACTTGGCTTAAATCGACTGGTTTATCAGAATGGTTAGTTTGATTGCTATTATTTTTTCTTTGAGTTTTTGCTGTTACATACTGAGATTTGTCGTTACTAGTCGCAGTCAGATCTGGAATTTCGCTCATCCATTCTTTTGGTCTTTTTAATTGTGGTGCTTGAATAATATAAAGAACACGTTTAGCTTGTTGGCGAATTTCTGGATGAGGATGAGTAGATAATTCTTGGCATAATGCGATCGCTTCTTTTAATTGACCAGCAGCTTGATAAGCCATAACTAGCCAAATTTGAGTTTCTCCGCCTAAACGAGTAGATTTAGCAACTAATTCCTTAGCCTCTTCTAGGTATTGTACGCTTAGATTATATTCTCCTTTTTCTAAGGCGTTTTTTCCTGCCTGATAACGAAGACGAAACTTTTCCTGTTGTTCTGCTGTCATTTTTTCTATCGGAGTATTTACTGATGTTGCCCTACATTAGAGATACCATGATTAATATAAGTTTATTAAAAACCAAAAATGAATAGCAAATCAAAAATTTGGCTCAATTTGCTCAAAACTTGTACTCCGATCGCTTTATTTTTTAGTACAATGATCGGAACAGAATTAGTAGCTAACGCAAGACCTCCGCACATCCCATTACCAGCAAGTAATCCTAACTCAAGTATATATTTCGGTAGGATTAATTCTCCTACTCCACCTAGCTCTTTAAACGTTACTCCTAATCCTTTGCGCCAAAATTATTACGATTCTTATTACAATTCCAGCCCTTACTATTATTCTGATTATTACTACAATGAAGGAAATTATTTTCGAGTTAAACGGGGTCGAGTTGACAATAGTACATTAATTAATCCAACCATTATTAATTCGGATATTTCTGATTCAGTAATTATCGATCCTGTAATTATTAATCCTAAAACCAGAATTTATAGAAATCCCGGAGTTAATAGGTCTTATATTCGAGTGAGATTTGAATGATTGCTCATGGTCAATTGCAATGAATGATTCAATATTATTAGGTGTAAGCAAGCCAAATTCACAACCTAACCTATTACGTCTGGACTTTTAATTAGTAAGAGAAACTAAGAGAGCTTATCTTAGCTATAAAGCTAAAAGCTATAAATATTTTATTTTTTGAATAAACCAAAGTAATCTTGATCGCTTTTTTGCTAGTGATTGATGTGGATGTTAATTTTAATTTGACTCAAGTAATGAGCGCAAACAAAGAGTAAGTAAATATAACCATCATTAAAAAAATATCTTACTACTATTTAAAGTTTGTATAAAATAAAAATCAAAATTTAAGCTTTTAATTAAAGAGAATATAAACTTAACTCTTCAATAATTTATTAAAACCAAAGATTGATAGACTAAATTAATCTGCTAAAAAATATATTGTTCCTAAAAAATTAAGTTTTGTATCACTTTTTTGAGCTAGTTAAAGCACAATGTCAAGAAAAAATTCTATTTAGGGAACAATATCAGTAATATCTCGCTCGCTCCCATACAATAATTAACACCAATGCCAAACCCCTTAAGTAGTAAAATCGCTTTAGTAACTTCTCTAGGACTGGTCTCAGCTTTTGGTTCAACTGTATTAATTAGCCATTGGTGGCGCGGACAGAATCAAACTAATCTTGTCACCGAGCAAACTTCTTTCGCCAACGAATTCTTTTCTCCAGTAACAGCAAAAGCTACACCCTCTCCAGAAGCAAATCGGGCTAGTTTTCAATTAGCAGCCCGTTTAATCGACCAAAATCAAGGACAATCAGCCTTACAAAAGTTACAAAATTTAGAACAAGATTATCCTTTACTTGCCCCTTATGTTCTGATCAAACAGGCACAAGCTCAAGAATTAGCTCAAGAAAACTCTCAAGCTCAAGCAAAGTTGCTAAAACTGGTCAATAACTATCCTGATTCTCCTGCCACAGCCGAAGCACTCTATTTATTGGGAAAAACTCATCCTGATTATTGGCAACAAGCGATCGCAAAATTTCCCTATCATCCCCGTACTCATCAAATCATTCACCAATTATTAGAAGCCAATCCTAATCAACCCAAGTTAATGATGGTATTGGTTAAATATACTCCAGACGTTCAAGGCGTAGACGAAATTAGAGAGCGTTTAGTAAAAGAATATGCAGATTCATTAACTCCTCAAGATTGGCAAACTATTGCCGATAATTATTGGCAAAAATGGGATTATGGCAAAGCAGGAAAAGCCTATGCTAAAGCACCTGTTACCTCTCAAAACCTCTATCGTGCTGGAAGAGGCTATCATCTTAGTGGCGATCAAATTACAGCCCAAAAATATTATCAACAACTAATTCAACAATTTCCCGATACAGAAGATACTGCTTGGGGTTTACGACGTTTAGCCACGATAGTTGATAAGCAACAAGCAATTAGTTATCTTGATACAGTAATTAATAAATTTCCTACTCAAGCTGGAGATGCCCTAGTTGAAAAAGCAAAAATTTTAGACTCTCTCAACAGTCATACATCTGCCCAACAAACCCGTCAATTGCTTTTAACTAAATATACCAACTCTGAGGCAGCAGCCCAATATCGCTGGCAAATCGCTCAACAATATGCCCAAAATAAGGATTTAGTTGCTGCTTGGCAATGGGCGCAACAAATTGCGATTAATAACCCAGATCATGAATTTGCTCCCAAAGCTTCTTTTTGGATTGGGAAATGGGCAAATAAACTGGGACGCAGCGAAGACGCGAAAACAGCTTTTGAATCGGTTCTCATGCGCTATCCTCAATCTTACTACGCCTGGCGATCGGCAGTAGCTTTAGGTTGGAATGTAGGTGATTTTGACACAGTGCGTCAACTACAACCCCAGGTAACCAAATTATCTTCTAATTTTATTCCTCCTGCTGGTTCAGAAGTTTTCCAGGAATTATATCAATTAGGTTTAAAATCAGAAGCCTGGAATCAATTTAAAGCAGATTTATCTGATCGAGAAACACTCTCGCTTGCAGAAGAGTTTACCTATGGTTTGATGGAACTCGATAGAGGTAAAAATTTACGAGGTATTAATCGTATTAGTGAGCTAAAAGATAAAGATAAATCAGAAACCCAAGCAGAATGGGAAAAATTACAGCAAACCTCAGAATATTGGCAAGCTTTATATCCTTTTCCTTTTGAAGATAAGATTCTTAAATGGTCTGAAGCAAGACAACTCAACCCTCTGTTAGTAACTGCTTTAATTCGCCAAGAGTCGCGTTTTGAACCTGAAATTGAATCCTCTGCTGGTGCATTGGGTTTAATGCAAGTGATGCCAGAAACAGGTAAATATGTCGCTCAACAAATCGGCTTGCAAGATTATTCTTTAACTAATCCTGAAAACAATATTAACCTCGGTACGTTTTATCTTGACTATACTCATCGTAAATATAACAATAATTCGATGTTAGCAGTAGCTAGTTATAATGCTGGACCCAATGCAGTGGCTAAGTGGGTAGCTAAATACGACTTGAAAGATGCTGATGAATTTGTCGAACAAATTCCTTATAAAGAAACTAAAGGCTACGTCGAATCAGTATTTGGCAATTACTGGAACTATATGTTGATTTACAATCCTGAAGTGACCCAATTATACAAACAGATTAGTAAGAGTTAGAGATTTTTCTGACGTAAAGTTTAGATAATTAAGCCTAATTGCGAGGATTTAAACGATTTGGCACAGAAGGTACTTGATCTCGCAGTAACAATAAAGGAATACTTAACAAACCCAAAATCATGACTACACCAGTCATAATCCAAATTAGCAAACGGTTGGCTCGATAATTTCCTCGTTCGATTTGCCAAAAAACTCGATTGTATCGCCAGGCAGCTAAAGCAATTACGACAATTCCAAAGATTACCAAAGCTACACCCAAATTTTGTGAATTAAAAAAAGGATGTACCTTAGATTCATGTTGAGTAAGAGCTACATCAAGCTGTCGCAAAAACAAACCAAAACGAGCGATCGCAAAACCAAAACCGATTAAAGCAATAGATGTACGCAGCCAAGCTAAAAAAGTGCGTTCATTAGCTTGATGCTCGCGTTGGCGGTCAATTTTTGACATTCTATTCATGATTCCGCCATGCTTGAGCTAGACTCAATTAAAACAGTTACGGCTGCCACAGCAATTAACATTTCATCATTTTTATCTGCTAATTCAGCGAGCGCTCTCCCTTGAACTACCATCCCACCTGGTTCTACAGTGAGAGTTTTCTGCCCAAAGGGTAAGACAGCTAGAACTTCTTCTTGCCTAACTTGTTCGGGATAAGGTACAGCTACTTGAACTTCCACAATCATTTGATTAGGATGAGTTAAACCAGCTACTTCCCAAACTCCAGGTAAGGCATTGTGAGCGATCGCATTACTTACTGCTCTTGCTGCTGCTACGGTAGGATCTTGACCATGTTGATCGATTCCCATCCCCATTTCAATAATTAAACGTTTGCGTTCTCCAGTCATTTAATTTGAGATTGATTAAGCTTATAGGCTCACTTTACGATATTCGAGTCTAAAATGTTTAATCGGTTCTACCTCCCCTTCTAAAAAAGCATCCCGATGAATTTCTGCTAAACCTAATTCCTGAAACTGAGCTAATTCTCCTTCAGACAAAGCCCAAGGGGGTCCTTCTGGTTCGCTTTCATCATCGCGGAAGCGAGTAATGATTAATAGTGTTCCTTCAGTTGCCACCAAAGAAGCAACTGTATTAATAACTTGTGACCTAACATTTAAAGGTAAAGCTTGAATATTACGACATTCGTAAACTAAATCGAAACGATGCTGCCAGGTTGAGTCTAAAGCAAATAAATCGGCAACAAGATAGTTAACAGAAGAGTCAGGAAATCTTTGTTGGCACCAAGCTATCGCGCTTTGAGAAATATCAAAGGCAGTTACAGCAAATCCGTATTTTGCCAAAGCTTCTGCATCATCACCTAAACCACAACCAATTACTAAAGCCGACTTTCCTTGCCCTTCAGGAGAATAAATTTCTAACCAATTTTGTAAATAAGGATGGGGTGAATTTTTTGCCCAAGGAACTTGATTTGAATCTCCATTCGCTTCAGCATATAAAGTTTCAAACCATCCCGACGGGTTGGCTTGATTAATAGATTCAGTCGCTAATGATTTGACTTTTTCTCTTAGGGTTTGAGGTTGTTGTTCAAACATGAATATTATATTATTTTTCAAAAGTAATAACAGATTTAGTCAAGGGGCAAAAATAAAAAGTTAAAACTAATAAAGTATTTAGCAATTAATTATAAGAAAAAATCAATTCTTATCTATTTAGTCAAGGCACGAAAATTGCTATTAAGTTGTTTTTTGCTCAAGCGATCGCTTTAAATTAAGTGATTAACTTTAGTTCAAAATTTTGCTCCTAATATTTATTTAATCGGGAAAAAAGTCCCGATTACAAACTTGAGCTATAGAAAAAGGACAATTGATAGGAAAAGTATCAATACTTAATTCAGTTTCATCGCTAGCATCTTCGCGGGCATTTAAATAACATTCTAAAAAAGTCATCTCTAAGTGAATTTTTAAGACTGGATGCTTTTTAATCAGTCTTTCAATCTGTTTTCTCGCTTCTTTGATTGTTGCCTTCCAGCTAGTACTTCGATAGTTAGGTTGGTATTTCCATTTGAGTAAGTGCATCAACAATCGAGTTAACTGACTTTCTAGTGCATCCCTGTGGCGATTTCCCAAATCTTTAACCTCTTCAATTAAATGCACCAAATCTAATTCTTCCCAACGCTTTTGTTCTAGCAATAAAGCTTGTTGATCAGCCCAAGCGATAAAGTCTTGACTATACATGACATTTGCTATATGTAAATTAAGTAAATCTAACTAATCTGATTGTGATCATTTTCTTAAAAAATTTACTCCCTCAGCCTCTCCAGGTAAAATTAAATAACTATAGCAGCCAACCTAGAGTCAACTGAATCAAACTCGATAGCTCAAACCTTCTTTAATTAATTTGTCTTTGCCAACATTTAGTTTATCAAAATGAATAATAATCAACTGCCACCCCAACAGGGTCTATACGATCCTCGCTTCGAGCATGATGCCTGCGGTGTTGGATTTATCGTCCACATGAATGGAAAAAAATCTCACGAGCTTGTTGAGCAGGCTCTGACAATTTTGATTAATCTTGAACATCGTGGTGCTTGCGGTGCGGAGACAAATACAGGTGATGGAGCGGGTATTTTAATGCAAATACCCCATAAGTTTTTTAAGAAGGTAGCTGCCCAAGAAAATATTACTTTGCCAGAAGTGGGAGAATATGGTGTTGGCATGATTTATTCTTCTCCCGATTCCGTCAAGAGAGAACAGGGAAGAAGAGTATTTGAAGAAATTGTCGCCGAAGAAGGTCAAAAAGTCTTGGGTTGGCGTGACGTACCTACGGATAACTCCTCTTTAGGTAACACGGCTAAATCAAGCGAACCCTTCATGCAGCAGGTGTTTATCCAACGGGCTGGCGATATCGATGAAGCAGCCTTTGAACGAAAGCTCTTTGTGATTCGCAAACGGACTCATAAAGCAATTCGTAAGGAGTTAGGTGATTCTTTTTGGTATGAGTCGAGTGTTTCCTGCCGAACGATTGTATATAAAGGGATGTTGATGACAATGCAGGTAGGGCAATATTATCCCGAACTGCACGATCCCGATCTCGAAAGTGCTTTAGCCTTAGTCCATTCGCGTTTTAGTACCAATACTTTTCCTAGTTGGGAAAGAGCGCATCCTTATCGCTACATCGCTCACAACGGGGAAATTAATACCCTAAGAGGCAATATTAATTGGATGCACGCCCGACAATCGCTGTTTGAGTCGGAGCTATTCGGCCAAGATATGAAGAAAGTGCAGAATTTAATTAATATCGATGGCAGTGACTCCAGTATTTTTGATAATACTTTTGAACTAATGGTTTTGGCAGGGCGATCGCTTCCTCATGCCATGATGATGATGATCCCCGAACCCTGGACTGCCCACGAGTCGATGAGCGATAAGAAGAAGGCGTTCTATGAGTATCATTCCTGTTTGATGGAACCCTGGGATGGCCCTGCATCGATTGCTTTTACTGATGGCACAATGGTAGGGGCAGTGTTGGATCGCAATGGCTTACGTCCTTCTCGCTACTACGTTACCAAAGATAATCTGGTAATTATGGCATCAGAAGCGGGAGTCTTACCCGTTGCCCCAGAAAACGTCGCTTTGAAGGGGCGTTTGGAACCAGGTAGAATGTTCCTGGTCAATATGGAAGAAGGAAGGATCGTTGCCGACGAGGAAATTAAACAGGCAATTGTCACTGAACATCCCTATCGGGAATGGTTGGATCGCTATTTAGTAGATTTGGCATCTTTACCCGAATCAAAAGTAACGAATGATTTCGCTCTTGTTGCTTCAGAAGATTTAACCACCACCATCCAACAGCAGATGACCTTTGGTTATACCTTTGAAGAGTTACGGATCTTATTAAAACCGATGGCTCTCAATGGAGTGGAAGCAGTAGGTTCGATGGGTTCGGATACTCCTTTAGCGGTGCTGTCGGATCGCCCCAAACTTCTTTATGATTATTTCCAACAATTATTTGCCCAAGTAACCAATCCTCCCATCGATTCGATTCGGGAAGAAATTGTTACCTCTCCCGTAACTACTATTGGTGCAGAACGAAACTTACTCGCTCCTCAACCAGAAAGTTGTCACCTGATTAAATTAAAAACTCCCGTAATTAGTAATAAGGAGTTGGCAAAACTCAAAAACCTGGATGGAGATTTTAAATCCATTACCCTGCCAATTTTATTCAATCCGAAAGAAGGCGTGAGGGGTTTAGAAGCAGCTATTGATCGCATTTGTAGTGAGGCAGATCAAGCCATCGTATCAGGAACAAGTATCATTATTTTAAGCGATCGCGATGTTAATAAAGATAACGCTCCCATTCCTGCCTTACTTGCAGTAGCAGGTTTACATCACCACTTAATTCGTCAAGGAACTCGTACTAGAGTAGGACTTGTTTTAGAATCAGGAGAACCAAGGGAAGTTCATCATTTTGCTGTCTTACTTGGCTACGGTTGTGGCGCAATTAATCCCTATCTCGCTTTTACGACTATTGATGAGATGATCCAGCAGGGCATACTGGTGGATGTCGATTATCAAACTGCTTGCAAAAATTATATTAAAGCAGTGACTAAGGGAACGATTAAAATTGCTTCCAAGATCGGGATCTCTACCTTACAAAGCTATCGCGGAGCGCAAATTTTTGAAGCAATCGGACTCAATCAGTCGATAGTAAATCGTTACTTTAGCTGGACGGCATCGAGAATTGAAGGAGTAGATTTAGAAGCGATCGCCCGTGAAACAATTTTACGTCATAGTCATGCTTTTCCCGACCGTGAAGTTAACGGACATACCTTGGATGTGGGCGGTGAATACCAATGGCGCAAAGATGGCGAGGCACATTTGTTCAGTCCCCAAACCATCCATACTTTACAACAGGCAGTAAGAATAGGTGATTATGAGCTTTACAAGCAATACGCCAAGCTGGTAAACGAGCAGAATCAGCAACACTTTACCCTCAGAGGATTGTTAGGGTTTAAAGAACGCAAACCAGTTCCCCTCGAAGAGGTAGAACCCATCGAAGCGATTATGAAGCGATTCAAAACTGGGGCAATGAGTTACGGTTCGATTTCCAAAGAAGCCCACGAATCTCTAGCGATCGCTATGAATCGGATCGGTGGTAAATCCAATACGGGAGAAGGAGGCGAAGACCCAGAACGCTATACTTGGACAAACGAACAGGGCGATTCTAAAAACAGTGCGATCAAACAAGTTGCTTCGGGACGGTTTGGGGTTACCAGTCTATACTTATCCCAAGCTAGAGAACTCCAAATCAAAATGGCACAAGGGGCAAAACCAGGAGAAGGAGGACAATTACCAGGTAAGAAAGTCTATCCTTGGATTGCGAAAGTCCGTCACTCTACCCCAGGAGTAGGCTTAATTTCTCCACCTCCCCACCACGATATTTACTCGATTGAAGA
This sequence comes from Stanieria sp. NIES-3757, assembly GCA_002355455.1. NCBI lineage: Bacteria > Bacillati > Cyanobacteriota > Cyanophyceae > Pleurocapsales > Dermocarpellaceae > Stanieria > Stanieria sp. NIES-3757. The sequence continues at coordinate 259,861 of AP017375.1, read as the reverse complement.
TTTGGCTGAGTTGATCCACGATCTGAAAAATGCTAATCGGGAAGCTCGCATTAGCGTTAAATTAGTTTCGGAAGTAGGGGTAGGAACGATCGCTGCTGGCGTAGCTAAAGCCCATGCAGATGTAGTGTTAATCTCTGGTTTCGATGGCGGTACGGGTGCATCTCCCCAAACCTCGATCAAACACGCAGGACTGCCTTGGGAACTCGGTTTAGCTGAAACCCATCAAACTCTGGTGTTAAATAACCTCCGTAGCCGAATTGCTGTAGAAACCGACGGACAGATGAAAACAGGTCGAGATGTTGCGATCGCAACCCTCCTGGGTGCTGAAGAATTTGGTTTTTCAACTGCGCCTCTAGTTACTCTGGGTTGTATCATGATGCGCGTCTGCCATCTCAATACTTGTCCTGCAGGAGTCGCTACCCAAGACCCCAGATTGCGTAAAAACTTCATTGGCGATCCAGCTTACACCGTCAACTTTATGAAGTTTATCGCCCAAGAAGTGCGCGAAATTATGGCGAGTTTAGGCTTCCGTACCCTCAATGAAATGGTAGGACGTACTGATGTATTAGAGGCAAAGAAAGCGGTGGATCATTGGAAAGCCAAAGGCATCGATCTTTCTAAAATCCTTTACCAACCTGAAGTAGACCCAGAAGTAGGACGCTATTGTCAAATTTCCCAGGATCATGGTTTGGATAAATCCCTGGACCTCACTACCTTACTCGATCTTTGTAAACCAGCGATTGAAAAAGGCGAAAAGGTCAAAGCTACCCTACCGATTAAAAATACTAATCGGGTAGTAGGTACAATTTTGGGCAATGAAATCACTAAACGTCATTGGGAAGGGTTGCCAGAAGATACAGTTCATCTCCATTTCCAAGGTAGTGCGGGACAAAGTTTTGGTGCATTTGTACCCAAAGGAGTAACCCTAGAATTAGAAGGCGATGCCAATGACTATCTAGGTAAAGGGTTGAGTGGGGGCAAAATAATTGTCTATCCTCCTGCTGCTTCTACCTTTGTACCAGCGGAAAATATTATTATCGGCAACGTTGCCTTTTATGGTGCAACCAGTGGCGAAGCTTATATCTATGGTATTGCAGGAGAAAGATTCTGTGTCCGTAATTCGGGTGTTAATGCTGTAGTCGAAGCTATTGGGGATCATGGTTGCGAATACATGACAGGTGGCAAAGTAGTCATTCTCGGTAAAACTGGACGGAACTTTGCTGCGGGAATGAGTGGCGGAGTAGCTTACATTCTCGACGAACAGGGAGATTTTGCTATTCGTTGCAACACTCAAATGGCAGACATCGAACCTTTAGATGAAGAAGACAGAGAAATTGTTTACCAAATGATTCAGAAACATCAAGATTACACCCAGAGTCAAAAAGCAGCTAAAGTGCTAGCGAATTGGCAGGAATTTGCCTCCAAATTCGTCAAAGTCATGCCCAGAGACTACAAACGGGTACTACAAGCTATTAAACAGGCGCTCGCGGAAGGTTTGAGCGGTGATGATGCCCTAACGGCTGCCTTTGAAGCCAACGCCAGCGATGTCGCCCGTATTGGTGGCAGTTAATTTCAGTTAACAGTTAACAATGAGCAGTTATCAGGAAGTAATAGGTAAGAGGTAATAGGTAATAAGTAATAAAGTTGTAAATTTTCTGCCCTGCCTTCTACCCCTTGCCTCCTGCCTCCTGCCTTTTGCCTTACTTCATAATTCATAATTCATCATTTTGTAAATATGGGAAAACCAACAGGCTTTATTGAATATCTCCGCGAAGAACCTTCTGAATTATCACCTTTAGACCGCATTCGTAATTGGGATGAATTTCATCTTCCCATGCCAGAGGATAAACTTAAAACTCAGGCTGCCCGTTGTATGGATTGCGGTACGCCTTTCTGTCACACGGGTATTACCATTAGTGGAATGGCGAGTGGTTGCCCAATTAATAATTTAATTCCTGAATGGAATGACCTAATTTATCGTGGACTGTGGCGCGAAGCATTAGACCGTTTACATAAAACTAATAATTTTCCTGAATTCACAGGTAGAGTATGTCCTGCCCCTTGCGAAGGTTCTTGTGTTTTAGGCATCCATAACCCCCCAGTAACCATTAAAAATATTGAATATTCCATCATCGAAAAAGGTTGGGATGCAGGTTGGATTAACCCCGAACCACCCCAAAAACGCACGGGTAAAAAAGTCGCAGTGGTAGGATCTGGCCCTGCGGGATTGTGTGCTGCTGCCCAACTTAATAAAGCTGGTCATTGGGTAACAGTATTTGAACGGGCGGATCGTCCTGGGGGTCTGTTGATGTATGGCATTCCCAATATGAAACTGGATAAGCAAGAAATCGTCATGCGTCGCATCACGATGTTAGAGGCAGAGGGAGTTACCTTTACCTGCAATACTGAAATCGGTAAGGATTTACCTGCCGAACAATTACTCCAAGAATATGATTCGGTAATCCTTTGTACTGGTGCAACCAAACCCAGAGATTTACCAATTGAAGGACGTTCCCTCAAAGGTATTCACTTCGCGATGGACTTCCTCACTGCCAATACTCAGGCAATTTTAGATGGTAAAGATACTAGTCTTTCTGCTGCTGGTAAAGATGTAGTTATTATTGGTGGTGGTGACACGGGGACAGACTGCGTTGGAACATCAGTTCGTCACGGTTGTCGCTCTCTGGTGCAACTGGAAATCATGCCCCAACCACCCCAAGAACGGGCTGCAAATAATCCCTGGCCCGAATGGCCAAAAATTTATCGTCTCGATTACGGACAGGAAGAAGCTGCTGCCAAATTCGGTGACGATCCTAGAGGTTATTTGACTACCGCAACCAAGTTTGAAGGAGACGACCACGGACAAGTCAAAGCCGTTCACACCGTACAGGTGCAGTGGGAAAAAGATGCTAGTGGTCGCTTTGTTTTTCAACCCGTTTCTGGTACAGAAAAAGTTATACCCGCTCAATTAGTTCTCTTAGCAATGGGTTTTCTTGGCCCAGAACAACCGCTTTTAGAAGCTTTAGGACTGGAAAAGGATGCCCGTAGCAATATCAAAGCCGACTTTGAAAAGTATACTACCAATATCCCTGGCGTTTTTGCAGCAGGAGATTGCCGTCGCGGACAGAGTTTAGTAGTTTGGGCATTTAATGAAGGTCGTGGTGTCGCTCGTGAATGCGATCGCTATTTAATGGGGAGTACAGATTTACCTTAACATAGAAACAACACTATCCACTTTCTTGCTCGGTCTTAACCGAGCAAGAAAGCCCTAAAAAGTCATAATTCAACTAATTTGAGATATTTTAAGCCATGATGGAACAACCCTATTTAGAACAAAACATAGGCAATTTAACCAGAGGTCAGTTAGAAGAAATAATTAAAGATATTGTCCAAAACACTATCAAACAAGAAACAATTAATGCTCAAGAAAATCAAGCTCAAGCTTTAGCAGCTACTTTTGGAAAATGGGAAGATGACAGAACAGTAGAAGAAATAATTAAAGACATTTATGATAGTCGCACAGGGGAATTTAACATCAATTTAATTACTAATTAATATTGTGAAATATTTACTAGATACTGATATTTGTATCTATTGGTTAAAAGGAAAATCTACAGTTAGAACTAAAGTATAGCAAGTTGACTGGTCGGAAATAGCTATTTGCGTAATTACGGTAACAGAACTTTATTTTGGCGCATATAACTCTAATAAAATCGAACAAAATCTAAAAACTGCTGAAAATTTCATTCAATCTATCACTGTTTTACCTTTAAGCAATGAGACTCTAAAAAAATTTGGTCAGTTAAAAGCACAACTTCGTAAAGCAGGAACACCCGTAGCAGATTTTGATTTACTTATTGCTTCTGTAGCGATCGCAAATAATCTTATTTTAGTTACTAACAATATTCGCCATTATCAGAAGATTACAGGTTTGACTTTAGAGAATTGGAATTCCGAGTAATTTGATTTCGGCGATCGCATCATAACTAAAAACACAAAAGAAAAGCGATCGCTATTTAATGGGGAGTACAGACTTGCCTTAAGGAAATCGTTGTCATCAACCCTAAAATAATTTAAAGCAATTATCCTCAGTTTGACTTAAATATTTGGTCAAGCAGGGGATTTATATTTGTTTAATTCTTGTTGCGATCGCTATTTGATGGGTAGTACGGACTTGCCTTAACCTAGAAACAACACTATCCACTTTCTTGCTCAGTCTTAACCGAGCAAGAAAGCCCTAAAAACATATAATTAAACTAATTTGAGATATTGCAAACTATGACTGAGAAACCCTCTTTAGGACAAAAAATAGGCAATTTAACCAGAGGTCAGTTAGAAGAAATAATTAAAGAAATTGTCCAAAATACTATCAAACAAGAAACGATTAATGCTCAAGAAAATAAAGTTCAAGCTTTAGCAGCTACTTTTGGGAAATGGGAAGATGAAAGAAAAGAAGAAGAAATAATTAAAGACATTTATGATAGTCGCACAGGATAATTTAACATCAATTTAATTACTAATTATTGTTGTGAAATATTTACTAGATACTGATATTTGTATCTATTGGATAAGTTACTAGCAAACGTAATAAAAGAGCCAATTAAAGCTACTAAAATTGCTAAAAATTGCCAAGGAGCGTGTTGTACTTGAGCAAATAAAGAAATGACTATCCAGCCGATAAGTCCTAATGCAACAAGACCAATACCAGTACTTTGCTAATCGTTAACTTTTTTACCCATTACTTAACTTTGATAATGTTATATTGTGTCCATTCAAATCTTTGTTTTAAATCATTGCAGTGAGAGCGTTGTAATTTTTTGTCATTTTGTAGTCTGTCAACAACAATTCCAGGAGTAATCCCAATTAATGATGCAAATTGCTTAATAGCTTCTTTACTAAATCGTTGACTCGATTTAACAAACTTTTCCAATTCATTAGGTGGAATCAATAAATCCGCAGCAAAATTATCTGCTTCTTTTTCTTTATCCTGTTTTGAATTATCTTGAATATCTTTTCCTTCAAGAAAAATATCTTTTTTACCATGTAATAGAATATGACCCGCTTCGTGAAAAAAAGAAAACCAAAAATGATCGTTAGTTTTGTAACGTAAACTAAGTTGGATTAATGCTTTTTTTGAACTTAACCAATGAGTTGCTCCACAAGTTCGAGTTTTGGTAAGTTGAGGTACAAAAACTAAAGCCACTCCCGACTCTGCACATAACTGAACCATTGTTGGCTGAAAAACCTCTGGGGATTCGATAGTTAATGCACGAATCTTTTCTAGTGCCTTCTTAAACTTAGTGGAATCATAATCAGCACAAACAATCTCTTCTGCATCAATTTCTCCTTTACGTAACCAAGCTGCAACAGCACTACGATCACTTTCAAAAGCATTAGACTTTCTGTAGTCTACTATTGATGTTTTGCCCCAAATTTCCTCCCATTGTTCAGGGGAGGCGACGGCGAAAAAATTTAGAACTTCTCTTAGCTGTTCTACTTTATCTTGATAAGATTGAATCCATTGCTGTTTAACCATGTCTCTGACTGGAATTCGTTCGAGCCATGATACTTGACTTTCTAGGCGTTTTCGCTCTTCTCGATGCGCTAAAGCTTCTCTATATTGTCTTTCACGATTGTTCCAAAAGCCAGCAGGGACACCTAAAACTCGCTCTAGTTGTAGTGCTGTTTCTGGAGTAATAGCTGCTTTACCATTAATAATTTCACTAATGGTTTTCTTTGGTCTACCAGTACGCTCTGCCAGTTCAGCTTGGCTCATTCCCTTTTCTTCTAAAATTTCCTCAAGAGTTTCACCAGGAGGAGAAACATAGTCAGGCGTGTATTGATTTTGAACAGTACTATTCATGAGTGTCCTCTACGCCAATAATTCTAATAGAAGTTACCTTTTTCCAGTCAATTCCCCCATCGGGCTTTATGGGGATTGGGTCATCGGCTGGTTCAAATATCAGTCGATATGGATGATCTAAGTCTAGTGAGAGTTGTTTCGCATGATCTCCCCGTAATTCATGGCAGCGTCCAGGCAGATTTCGCATATCTTCCAAAACGTTTGCTGCCCTTAAATTATCTAGTCTTCGTCGAATTCTTTTTGCACGATCTGTTCCATGTTTTTTCTCCAAAAGTTTTTGGTTATTGCATTCTTGTTCAAATTTTTTATTTTTAAAAACTATATCCATTTTACAATCTATGGATAAAAATGTTAACCCTAAAGGTTAACTTTATTTCACATTATCTTTTTAGCTTAAGTTATTAGAAGCAACAACTAGAAATAACGTTTATAATAAAAACATTTGCAAATATTTGACTTTTTTAGCTTTTATCAATGTTTTTTAACATTTAGAGTAATTTAAGTTTAATTGAATTTAGTCAAAATACATTCAGCAAATCTGCTTTTAAGCGATCGCCCCAAGTAGAAATCTATCTAGTGACTAGTTAGTTTGAACATTTAACGAAAATTGTAGAGTAGCCCATAAAAGCGATCGCTATTTTCAAGAATACTCTCTTCAATTACCAAAACCGCCATTAGAGGTTCGGAAAACTACACTACCTAGGAAATCTCTTTACCTTGCACTATAGATATTAAGGATAAACAAAGAGGACATTTCTCGCACTTGATTAAATCATCTGTAACGCGATCTTCTTTAAGACAAGGCTAGTACAGCAGATTTAACTCAATCAAAGTGTAATTTTATTTTCTAAACATATTCCTAGTTTTGTAGTTACATTTGGAGAATCGCTTAATATGGCAAAGGTTGTTGGTATAGATTTAGGAACTACTAACTCTTGTGTGGCAGTAATGGAAGGGGGAAAACCAACCGTTATTGCTAATGCCGAAGGTTTTAGAACTACCCCCTCAGTTGTAGCTTATGCAAAAAATGGCGATCGCTTGGTAGGACAGATTGCGAAACGTCAAGCCGTCATGAACCCCACTAATACTTTTTACTCAGTTAAAAGGTTCATTGGACGTAGATCCGATGAAGTTACCAATGAGACAAAAGAAGTAGCTTATAAAGTTTTGCGCGACAATAACGGTAACGTTAAATTAGATTGTCCTTCTCAAGGCAAACAGTTTGCACCAGAAGAAATTTCGGCTCAAGTTTTACGGAAGTTAATTGAAGACGCAAGCAAATATTTGGGAGAAACAGTTACTCAAGCAGTTATTACCGTTCCTGCTTACTTTAATGACTCTCAAAGACAAGCAACCAAAGACGCAGGTAAAATTGCTGGGGTAGAAGTACTGCGGATTATTAACGAACCTACTGCTGCTTCTCTAGCTTATGGTTTGGATAAAAAGAGTAATGAAACCATTTTAGTATTTGACTTGGGTGGTGGTACGTTTGACGTTTCCATCCTCGAAGTAGGTGATGGTGTATTTGAAGTTCTCGCAACTTCTGGTGATACCCACTTAGGTGGTGACGACTTTGATAAAAAAATTGTTGATTTTTTAGCAGAAGAATTTCAAAGAAACGAAGGAATCGATTTAAGAAAAGACTCTCAAGCACTACAACGACTCACCGAAGCAGCGGAAAAAGCTAAAATCGAACTTTCTAGTGCGACTCAAACCGATATCAACCTCCCCTTCATCACAGCTACTCAAGAAGGACCAAAACATCTTGATATGTCCCTTACCAGGGTTAAATTTGAAGAAATTTGTTCCGACTTGATCGACCGTTGTCGCGTTCCTGTCGAACAGGCTCTTAAAGATGCCAAACTAAACAAAGAAGCGATCGATGAAGTGGTAATGGTTGGTGGTTCAACTAGAATTCCTGCGATCGTTGATGTGGTCAAACGCATCTTAGCTAAAGATCCTAATCAAACTGTTAACCCTGATGAAGTGGTAGCAGTAGGCGCAGCTATTCAAGCAGGGGTATTAGCTGGTGAAGTTAAAGACATTCTGCTCTTAGACGTAACACCTCTATCTTTAGGCGTGGAAACTCTTGGCGGTGTCATGACTAAAATTATTCCTCGTAACACCACTATTCCTACCAAGAAATCGGAAACTTTCTCTACTGCGGTAGATGGTCAAACTAATGTTGAAATTCATGTTCTCCAAGGGGAACGGGAATTTGCTAAAGATAACAAGAGTTTAGGTACTTTCCGTTTAGATGGTATTCCTCCTGCACCTCGTGGTGTACCCCAAATTGAAGTAACTTTTGATATCGACGCTAACGGTATCCTCAACGTTACTGCTAAAGATAAAGGAACTGGTAAAGAGCAATCTATTAGTATTACTGGTGCTTCTACCTTACCCGATGACGAAGTAGACAGAATGGTTCGCGAAGCTGAATCTAATGCTGCTGCGGATCAAGAACGTCGTGAAAAAATTGACCGTAAGAACCAAGCTGATTCTTTAGTTTACCAAGCTGAAAAACAACTCACTGAACTCGGTGACAAAGTACCCGCAGCAGATAAAACTAAGGCAGAAGGTTTAATCAAAGATCTCAGAGAAGCAGTAACTGCCGAAAATGATGACAAGATCAAAACTTTAATGCCAGAGTTGCAACAAACTCTATACAGTATCGGTAGCAATATCTATCAACAAGCTGGCGGTGCAACTGCAAGCGAAGGTACACCTGGTGATGGTGCTGCTTCTTCGAGTTCCAGCGAAGGTGGCGACGATGTAATCGATGCTGAGTTTTCTGAAACCAAATAAATTCTAAATAATTACTGATTTGATGTAGGGAGTCTAGGGAAGATTTTCCTACATTTTTTTTGATCCCAACAGCCATACATAAGCTATTGAAAACTGTTGATAAATCAACTTACTGAGGTAAGGGTTTGACGTTCTTACGAGATAGAGTCAACTATCCTTTGGCTTGCTAGAATTGAGCAGTCGAGCAATCAATCTTAACTATGGTGGAATTATTTGTTGGGTGGGATAAGAGACAAAATACAGAAGCAATCTGTATAAGCTATTTTCGCGATTTTTTTAACTATCCCGAAATTATCGAATTTTATTACCATCCGATCCAACTCAAAGAATCCAAGTTATCTTCAATACTTGCAGAATATTCTTGGAACGATAATAAAAAGCTTCTTGTAAATCCTACAATCAAATTCTCTAATAATCAACTAATTCCTTATGTATTCGCAGCAAAGGATAACTTTGAGATAGGCAAATACCCATATCACGATCGCATTTTACTAGAAAAAATTACTAGTGTGGATTTAGAAAGGGTTATTAACCTTCTTCAAAAAAAGATGATCCAATCTTTGAAAAAACCAAAAGTAATCCTTGAAGAATTGGAAAACTCACTAGTAACACAGGATTCTCGATTATTTGCACTCGCCCTTTCGATTTTAAATAAAGATGCTTACTTGCCTTATTGAGACCTAAGAGCAGAGTATGAATGATCTAAAGTTTTTCGTTTAACCATAGTGATTTACTTAAAGGTTTTGTAAAAATGCTTCAAATTTACACAAAAACTAAAAGCTAATAGCTTTTTTAATCTGACTTTCCCAATCCCAGTTCTTCAGTAAACTCTAATTAACATTTTCTACGGTACGACCTATTTCTTGTCCATAGGATAGTTCAAGGGTGTGACCATCGGGGTCTTGGAGAAAAGCCCAATAACCAACTGGATATCCAGAATCTTGTGGTGGTTCAATAAGTATACCTTCAGTACGCGCTTTTTCACATAAAGTATCTATATATTCGCGACTCGGACAACCTACACCTAAATGTGCAAAGGGAGAAAGAATCGGATGTACAGAATCGGTTTGAATTAGAACAATCACAAATGGTCGAGTATGGTCACTCAGCCAAACTACCGCAACACCAGTTTCTGCATCGATACGGCGATGAACAACCTGCATCTGGGCATAGGTTGAATAAAATTCGATACTCCGCTCAAGATTTGAGACAGGAAGAGCAATGTGAGTAAGTCCAAGATCCGTCATTTCACTATTTACTTAGGTTGAAAATAAATATAATAGTAATTTAGTACTTAAGTAAAATTAAATTTAGTCAGTATTATTTTTAGAAAAATTATTTGAAGTGTGTTTGATCTATTAATAATGGTTTGTCTAGCTATTGATAAGTAATGTTTCTAATATTCTTGTTTTATCATTAGGTTATCTTTTTATCCCTACATTTACTACTCTGCTTGGTTTTATGTGGATTTTATTTCAAAGCGATCGCAATTATTTATTAAGTCGCCAGAGCCAAGTAATTAGGAAAATTTTGGCTTAAATTGGTATAAAAATAGTATTTTCTTGGCGGATTGAGCAAAAAATATAATTATCAATTAAATCAATAGTTAATCAGTTTAAAATTTTTTATATATATATTTAGTTAGAGATTTGATTAGATTTAAATTCAACTTGTGATAGAGGCATAAAGAGATATTTTTTCATATCTTATTGAGTATGTGATGACAAATAACCAAAGAATTGGTTGATATAAGCAAAAAATTTTGTAGTCTAATTATTTAATGTATTCTAATTTTTTTTGTTGATTGATACTAGTTTGGTTATGAGTAATTTAGTAATTAATATTACTAGCTAATGGTTAAATCAATCATTATTTAAATCAAGACCTCAAAGTTAGGGAGTTAAGACATGAAAAAACTAATTGAAAAAGTAAAATCTTGGAATTTAAATCGAATCTTTATTATTTTTCTGGCTGGTTCGCTATTAGTATTAAGCACTGCTTGTGGACAAGGTCGTGTTGCTAGTAATTCCACTGGTGTAGAAAAATCATTAGCTAAGAATTACGACACTAATCAAGTTTCTCAAAACAGAAGAGATGTTTTTCCTGATGATGAACGTGACGTACAATTCAAAGCCCAGACTACTCAAGTTCCCCAAGGCGGAATGAATCTTTTTAATGATGACCCCCGCTACGACAATCCTAACGTACAAGCTAAATCTAAATCTTTAGTTGAACAATCAAAATTCAGAGATGAAAAATATGATAGTTTAGGTGATTACGTTAGTAACGTTACCGATAATGCAGCCAAAAATCTCGAACAAACCAGAGAAGATTTGACTCAGGGAGCTAAACTAAGAGGACGTGTTTTACAACGCAATTTAGACACAGCTACTGATAACGCAAAAAATGCTACTGAAGGATTAAAAGATAATCTTCCAGATTTAACTTAAAAAGTTTTCTCCCTGTTCAGAAGCGATTTTTGGACAGGGTTATTTTACTTATATAATGACTAATTTTGATTATTCCCTTAAGTTTGATCGAATTAATTTTCGTCTCCGTCCCGATTTATATAAAGTTGGTAAAGGTGAACAAGGAGTTTTATTAGTAGAGCCATATAAATCAGAAATTTTACCTTATTGGCGATTTAAAAACCCAGCCATAGCTAAACAATCGAGCGAAAAAATTTATCAACTGTTTCTTGATTATTTAGCAAGAGATGATTTTGTCGGAGCAGATATGGCAAGAAAATTTTTGCAAATGGGCTATACTCGCTCTCGTCGCTATGCTAATCATAAAAGTGGTAAAAAATATAGGAATAATCCTCAAAAAACTTCTTCTGGATTAGAGGAAAAACAAGCACGTCAAGATATTTTACCTGAGGAATTCGATCCAATTAAAGCTGAATCGGCAGAAATTTTTAAAACTAAATGGCAGCAAGCTAAAACTAATCCTAAATATCAAATTCTCTTACAAAAACACAAACAACAGTACGAAATAAAAATTAATCAAAGAAATTAGCAACTATGGGACAAAAACAAATTAGAAAAGGTTCAAGTGTATCTTGGCAATGGGGAAAAGGTACAGCAGAAGGCAAAGTCCAAGAAATTTTTCGAGAAAAAATTACCAAAACCATTAAAGGTAGCGAAATCACTAGGGATGGTTCAAGAAAAAATCCAGCTTATTTGATTAAACAAGAAGATGGAACAGAAGTTTTGAAGCTCAGAAATGAATTAAATCAAAGTGATGTTTAATGTTTTTTTATAACTGAAATAGTTTTTACTGCCATCAAGATCAAATAAATTTAAGATTGATTTTTTTAGCCTTCTGCTCAAAAATTCCTTGAGCCTAGACTTTTGTTATAATCGTAATGACGAAAAAGCTAGAGTAAAGATATTATTAAAAATCCTGTTTAATTTAGGATTTATGTTAGGTTTAAGATTGCAGTTTTAGTTTTTATTCACTACAAATAGCTAAAAATGAATAGCAATCAGACAGATCGAGAACTCCGCACTTTAGGAGTAGATATTGGCGGTAGTGGCGTTAAAGTTCTAGTTTTGGATGAGAAAGGATCGCCTTTAACTGAACGTAGTCGGGTTAAAACTCCTCAACCAGCTACACCTGAAGCTGTTCTTGCTGCTATTGCTAGTTTAGCTTCAGAACAAGGAGAATTCGATCAAGTTGCAGTGGGATTTCCAGGAGTAGTAAAGTATGGGATTACCAAAACTGCGGTAAACCTCGATCCGCAATGGGTTAATTTTAATTTAGCTGATGCTTTATCAAAACTTTTAGCTAAACCTGTTAAAGTTGCCAATGATGCTGATATTCAGGGTTTAGGTGCAGTTAAAGGACAAGGTGTAGAATTAGTTGTTACCTTGGGAACTGGATTTGGTTCGGCTTTATTTATTGATGGAAAATTAGTTCCTAATCTCGAAATGGGACATCATCCTTTCCGCAAAAATGAAACTTACGAACAACAATTGGGTAGGGCAGCTTTAACTAAAATAGGTGTAAAAAAATGGAATGAGCGTCTCCAAAAAGCGATCGCAAATCTTGAACATCTATTTAATTACAATACACTTTATCTTGGTGGGGGTGAAGCTAAAAAGATTAATTTGCAATTACCTGATAATGTAGTAATTATTCCCAATATTTCAGGTTTATTGGGAGGGATTAAGTTGTGGCAAGATTAAAATCAATTAATTTTTTTTAAACCTTTAAATTGACAGTTGAGATTGAAACTAAACTAATCTTAAAGCGGTAGTAAAATAGATTTTAGTTTGGCTTGCTTGAATTTAAATATATTCAATAATTACAAATATTATAAGCACCAAAATAATTTTTTCAAAAAAAAAGGAAGTAAAGTTGTTTTTGAGTTAACTAACTTTATCTTCCTCCTGACCCTTAGCTTGACTGTTGAATGAGGTGACTGGGAAAAGGTATAAATTTGATTGTTGATTGATTTTTTTATATTAAACCTAGTTGAGAAAGAATACCTCGACCAGTAATCAATTCAATCATAATTGCTATGACAAATCCTAGGATTGCTAGGCGACCGTTCCAGATTTCGGCAATCTAGTAAATCCTAATTTGGGTTCTTGATGTTGCATAAATTTAACCTCTAAAAATTAGAATTTTTCGCTTAACGACAATGTAACTAGTTTTGAGAGATTGAGCTTCTATCTGAAGATAGAGGTAAAAATTTGAATATGGCATTTTATAGAACCCATTTGAGATCTCACGAAGAGACTGAAAGCCGCTTAAGCATTAATCTGACGAAGCAGAGATCGATCTTGGCAGTCGCATGAGATAAAGTTCGCTCAACAGCGCGATTCTACAAGCGGAGGAAACCTCCGCGTATCTCGCGCTCAAAGTTTTTAACCAAACTTTTACAACGCTCCATCCAAGCGTTTGAGCGTTCAATCACCCAGCGAGCAACAGCAGGAACAAATCCAGATTTCCCTTGCGCTGCCTTCTCTTGTTTCGAGGGTTTGGTGGACAGTTCAAACTTGATTTTCGTCATGATCTCGGGATAAACTTGCTCCAATTGCTCAGTCAAATGTTCGGGATGATATCCGTGGTCTAGCAAAATAGTGAGCTTCGGAAGGTTAACGGGTTTTGACTGGAAATAGTCAATATTTAGCGTCAGCATCTCAATCAATCCTGCATCATCCGAGACATTTGCTGGTGTGCAGTGGGTAAAGAAAGGAAATCCCAGTGTATCAATTGCCAGATGTCTTTTAATCCCATTCGTGGCTTTGTAAAAACAAAAGCCTTTGGAAGCGACACTGGCATTACAGGTATTTTTCACGGCTTGAGAGTCAATGATTATTAATGTTGTCCACTTAGGTTTTTTTTAACCTGCTGACGTACTTGTTCATGTAAGGCATTCATGAGCTTTTCAAACACCCCTACCTTTCGCCACTGCTTGTAGTGCCAATAGACAGTTGAGTAGGGAGGTAAATCTTTGGGCAAGTCTGCCCAATTACAACCATTTTTGAGTTGATAGAGTATTCCGTCAAGGATTTCTCGCCTTGTCCAATTGGCAGGTCGGGTTTGCTTCTTAGTCGGCAATATCTTAACTAACAGGGGTTCTAGAATTTCCCATTCTTCATCGCTAAGGCTACTGGAATACTTCATGGTCAATGAATTTTGATACTTTCGAGAACTTTAAGTCCATACTTGGAAGATGTCAAATGGATTCTATAATAAATGGTTCATGCGAGACATAATATTAAGATTTTTAGTTAAATCAATCTTTAGTAGGATGAAATTAATTAAACTCAATTGGAAGATTGGAGAAAAAGTTTAATTATTATTTAAGAATAAAAAATAACAAAATTATTTAAATGCAAACAGTTTAAATAGTAACTCAATCAGAAGTATTCCACTCCATAGTTATGTTTAAGTAGATTAAATAAAAATTGTTATATTTATTGCTTAAATTTTAAGAGATTATTGAAAAAAAAATTTAAGCGATCGCGTATTTTAACCATGAATCAAAGCAATTTTCCTACAGCAGAAACCTTAAATTTAACTAATTGCGATCGCGAACCAATTCATATTCCTGGTTCGATTCAACCTCATGGTATTTTAATTGCTTTAAATCCCTCAGATTTGACAATAATTCAGCTTAGTAACAATACTGAAGCGTTATTAGGTTACCAACCTCAAGATTTACTAGAAAAAAATTTATCCCAATTACTCAATCCTCAACAAGTTAAAACAATTCAAAAATGTTTAGAAGCAGATTTCAATCAAGTTAATCCCCTCAAATTAGAGATTCAACAGCAGCACTTTAATGGAATTGTCCATCGTTCACTAGATAAAACTATTATTCTAGAACTAGAACCAACCGACTCAACAACAGAACTAGACTTTTTTAGCTTCCATAATTTAATAAAAAAACCCCTTGATAAAATTCAAAATGCGTCTAATTTAACCACACTTTCTCAGATCATTGTTCAAGAAATAAAGCGTATTACTGGATTTGATCGAGTCATGATCTACCGCTTCAACTCAGAAGATGCAGGAAAAGTTATTGCAGAAGCAAAAGCAGCAGAATTAACTCCCTATTTAGGCTTATATTATCCTTCTTCCGATATTCCTAAACAAGCAAGAGAACTTTACTTTTTTAATTTGCTACGAATAATTCCAGACGCTAATTATCAACCTGCACAATTAACGCCTCTACTCAATCCCATCACCAATGCACCCTTAGATTTAAGTCTGTCAGTTTTACGAAGTGTCTCTCCTATACACGTGGAGTATTTAAATAATATGGGTGTGACAGCTTCGATGTCGATTTCTTTACTTAAAGATCGACAACTTTGGGGTTTAATTGCTTGTCATCATTCTACTCCCAAATATATAAGCTATGAAACTCGTACTATTTGTGAATTTCTCGGACAGATAATGTCTTTGGAGTTAACTGCTAAAGAAAATGTAGAAATAGGTAGGAACGGTGATTTAAAGATATCTCCACGTAAATCTTTTGAACTTTGGCAAGAAACCGTCCAATTGAAAGCATTACCTTGGCTAAAATGCGAAATAGAAGCAGCAATCGAACTGAGAAGTAATATTTTTGGTATTGTCCTTCGTAAGGCAGAAGAATTGGCAGCAATTAATCAAGAGTTAACCCGCAGTAACAGTGAACTAGATGCTTTTGCTTACGTTGCTTCTCACGATCTCAAAGAACCCCTTAGAGGTATCCATAATTACTCTAGCTTTTTAATTGAAGATTACGGTTCGATACTCAATGAAGATGGTGTCTCTAAACTTCAAACTTTGATGCGATTAGCGCAAAGAATGGAAAATTTAATTAATTCTTTGTTGCATTATTCTCGTTTAGGCAGAGTAGAACTAATTTTAAATGAAACCGATCTCAATGAATTATTAAATACGATCATTGAAACGATCAAAATTTCTTTTAAAGAACAACAAATAGATATTTCTATTCCGCACCGCTTACCTATTATCAAATGCGATCGCATCCAACTCGGAGAATTATTTACTAATTTAATTACTAATGCGATTAAATACAATGACAAACCTATCAAATCGATTGAAATTGGTTGGCAGCAAGAAGAAACCTTACCACATCAGTCTTATTGGAAATTTTATGTTAAAGATAATGGCATTGGTATCCGCGAAAAACATCAAGAAGTAATTTTCCGCATTTTTAAACGCCTTCATCCCGCTAACTGCTATGGTGGTGGAACGGGTGCTGGTTTAACGATAGCCCAAAAAATTGTCGAACGGCATCACGGGAAAATTTGGGTTGAATCAACCTATGGTCAAGGTAGCAGTTTTTATTTCACTATCCCACAATAAGGAGCGTTAATGATTGACAATTTTAAACAATCATTATTAATAGTCGAAGATAGCGATGAGGATTTTGAAGCGTTAGGACGAATGATGCGCCAAGCTTCTTTTAATATTCCTGTCTATCGCTGTGTTGATGGGGATGATGCTTTGGATTTTCTGCATCGTACGGGAGAATATACTAATACCTCTTCAATTACACGTCCTAGCTTGATTTTACTTGACCTCAATTTACCAGGAACTGATGGACGAGAAGTACTCGCACAAATTAAACAGGATAGTGAATTTAAAATTATCCCTATCATCATTTTTACAACTTCTTCTAATCCTAAAGATGTTGAAATTTGTTATCGTCAAGGAGTTAATAGTTATATTGTTAAACCGATTAATACTCAACAATTAAAACAGGCAGTACAAATTTTAATTGATTATTGGTTTAAAGTTGTTATTCTTCCTAACTACACTACATCAAATTTTAAAGTATAGCGGTTTTAAATTTTAGGAAATATACCCAAAATTTTTATTTTTTATTGATAACAATAGCAAATCAAAAAATGTTTTGTATAGAAGTAATGCGTAAATCGATTCTACAGGATTTATCTAAATTTATAATACCAATTATCAAAAGTAGCTAGATAAAAACAAATTGTTAATTATTTAAATTAATTTATTAAAGCCCTATTGTATATCAACTTTTACTTTTGATTTTTAACTAAGTCTCTTGGTACTTTTAAGAAAAGATAGAATTTTATTAGGACGTTTGAAAAAACGCCCCAATATTTAATTACAATCAAGTCAGATCTTTGCGAGTAATGAGTAAATTTTCTGTTAATTTAGCAACTTCATTTAATTGCTTTTCTAACTCATTAGCTCTTTTTTGATAGTTCCATTTTTTCATCAAGGCAGCTCTGGCTAAATCATCACGATTTTTTTTCACTGCTGCTTGTGCCACTTGATTCCAAGTATCTATTTCTTGACGAACTTGTTTATATTCTGGTTGAATTCTATCCCACGCATTTTTTAAATTTTCTAAAGCTTCGTTTAATAATTTTTCTGAATTATTAGAGTCTTTTCCTGACAATGCTTCCTTAATTGGCTCGTAAAATTGATCGGTATTTAGTGTACCAATAATAGGAATAAAATCTCTGATTTGTTTACTATCATTAATTCCTGTTTTACACCAAGTAGCAAAATGCTCACAATTATTAAATAAAAGATTGTATTTTTGTTCCCCTAATCTACTTTCGGCGCGTTCTACTACTACATCAGCTATAAAACAAAATCCTTCATAATATTGTTTAATATAAATCGGATTACTTCTAGTAAAAATACTCAAAGAAGTTCGTTCGATTATCTCACTCGGTTTACGGTAATGAATCACTGTGTTATCACCACAGTCAATGCCGTGATGTTGATAGACACCATCGAAGTTATAAAAATTTCTGTATACGTAAATCTGATCGCCTCGTGCCATAGGATAAGGTATTGGTGTTGATAAGGTTCTAATTGATTAATAACAAACAATGACTCAATTAAGTTTATGCGCGATCGCTCGTAATGAAGAGAATGCTTTACCTCGTTGTTTAGCTAGCGTCAAAGATGTGGTTGATGAAATGATTGTCTTGGATACTGGTTCAACGGATCGCACTGTTGCTATAGCTGAGGAATGGGGAGCTAAAGTTTATCATATGAAATGGTGTGATGATTTTGCTGTCGCGAGAAATGAAGCTTTAAAATATGTCTGCGGAGAATGGGTGTTAGTTTTAGATGCGGATGAAGTTTTAGTACCTGAAATAGTACCGCAACTGAAGCAATTAATGGCAGATCCGAAAAATTTAGTGATTAATTTAATGCGTCAAGAAGTCGGTGCATCTCAATCTCCCTATTCTTTAGTTTCTCGATTATTTCGTCGCCATAACCTGATTGAATTTACCCGTCCCTATCACGCCTTGATTGATGATAGTGTGATCGAAATTTTAAAACAAGAATCTGATTGGAATATTGTTACTTTAAATCCAGTAGCGATTCTTCATTATGGCTATCAAGCTGAAGCGATCAACTCTCTTGATAAGTATACTAGAGCCAGATTGATGATGGAAAAGTTTATCGAAACTCATCCTGATGACCCTTATGTTTGTAGCAAACTCGGAGCTTTATATATTCAAATTGGTCAAATCAAACAGGGAATAAAATTTCTCAAACAGGGTTTAAAATCTAATCAAGCCGAAGCACCTGTTTTATACGAACTATATTATAGCCTTGGTAATGCTTATTTTAAACAAGGTAATTTTGAGAAAGCTCAAGCACAATACCAAAAAGCGATCACACAAAACATTTTACCAAAATTAAAAATTGGCGGTTATATAAATTTAGCTGGTTTATTACAAAATCTTGGCAAATTAGCAGCAGCTAAACAACTCTACGAAGCAGTGTTAAAACTCGACCCCAATCTTGCGATCGCGTATTATAACTTGGGCATGACTTTAAAGAGTTTAAAACAATATCCTGAAGCAATCAAAGCTTATCAACAAGCAATTAAACTTGAACCAAATAATGCTGATGCCTATCAAAATTTGGGAGTAGTTTATTATCAAGCAGGCTATATGAAAGAAAGTCTAGAAACTTTCCAAAAAGCGATCGATCTTCATCAAGCTAAAAATCCCAATGCAGCCACAAAATTGCGTCAAGGCTTAAAAGGAATTGGGATTAATCTTGAAAACAAGTAATAGGTAATAGGTAATAAGTAATAATTAATAGTTTTTTATCTTCTTCCAATCGACTATCAAAAATAAACAATTAGCAATGAACAAAGAAGCTAATTATCTTTATCAATATCCTCCACTAATTTCGGGTAAATTAATTAAACGTTACAAACGTTTTTTTGCTGATATTCAACTCGATTCAGGAGAAATAATTACTGCTCATTGTCCTAATACTGGCCCAATGACAGGAGTATCTACGCCAGGAAGCTTAGTTCAAGTATCGACTAGTAATAATCCGAAAAGAAAATTACTTTATACTTGGGAAATGATTCAGGTCAATAATACTTGGGTTGGAATTAATACTGGTTTACCAAACAAAATAGTAAAACTTGCCCTACAACAAAATATTTTTCCTGAATTAGCAAGCAGATATCAAACCATCTTTCCTGAAGTGATTTATGGTCAAGATAAAAAAAGTAGGATTGATTTTTTATTAACAGGAAATGCCGAACAAATTCCTATTTATGTAGAAGTCAAGAACGTTACTCTTACTCAAGGAAAAATAGCTTTATTTCCCGATACAGTTACAACTCGCGGACAAAAACACTTGCGAGAATTAATCGCCTTATTATCAATTGCTCAACCTGTCATGTTATATTTTATTAATCGTGGAGATTGCCTTAGTTTTGCACCTGGAGATAGTTACGATTTTCAATACGGAGAATTATTCAGAAAAGCAGTTATGGCTGGTGTAGAAATGTTACCTTACTGTTTTGAAATTAATCCTCAAGGTGTTCGTTATTTAGGAAAAGTTGAGTTATTAAATGGCTCCACTCAAATATAAATCAGAAAATATCGATTAAACTTTACTCATTTCCCCAGACAACAATTCCAGAATCAACATTACCCAACAATAACTCCATCTGCGTTTATCAGTGGAGTCTGTGACCCTGCTAACGCAGCGCATCTGTGGACATATTTTTTACCTTTATTGACTAACCACCCCACCCAACTTTTATTTAAAAAGTGCATCAAGGGGAATAGGAATAGGGGGAATAGAAAGCACTGGACGAGGAGGAGTTGGCTGAGGAACAACTTGGGGAGGTACAGGAGAACCAGGAATAGGAGCGACACCAGAAGGCAAAGGCGGACGAACGAGAGTCCCAGAAGACGGTACTACTCCTGGTTGAGGTATGCTTGATGGAACAGGATTACTAGCCACACCAGGGATTTGACAAGATGGCAGCGCACAAAAATTAAAATTATTGCTGTTTAGATTTCCAGTAAAAACACTAACGTTACGGTTGGGAATTTGCTGTGGTTGACGATTAAAGACTGCGCCTAAAGATGAAGTAAAGAAATTAAAAGCATCTGTCACTGATTGAGCCGAAGCAGGTTGCCCAACTCCAACACAGGAAACCCCTAATGAGATTGCTAGTGCAACGCGAGTTACTTTAACCAGTTTGTTATGACGCATATTACTTACCTCTTTAATTATCAAAAACTCTTAGTTATGATCTCAAGTATGAATCTTTTGGGTAATTTATGCAGTTAAGAAAATTTGAGCGTAAAAAAAATCTCATTCAGGATAAATTTCATCAATAGATTAATAGTAACAATTAATCGTTTATGAGCAATAAAAAAAGCAAAAATTTTATTATTCTTGTTGCGCTCAATATTATTTTAATAAGAATTTCAATTTTAAAAGTCATCGAAGCAAATTAACCGAAAAAAGGTATTTAGATGGTCGATTTTTTTTATATTTTAAAACTTTAATTGCTTAAATTTATTCCCTCAATAAAAAACTTTATTTTTTGATATACTAAAAAAAAATTTACATTACTTCATAGGAAATCAAAAATTTATGACTCAATCAACTGCCTCAAATGTAAAATATGGCGAAAGAAACATTGCCGAAGGAGAACTTATTACTTTTCCAAATCCGAGAATCGGCAGAACTTACGAAGTTAATATTACTTTGCCAGAATTTACTTGCAAATGTCCTTTTTCTGGTTATCCAGACTTTGCAACTATTTATATAACCTACTGTCCCAATGAAAAAGTAGTTGAATTAAAAGCTCTCAAACTCTATATTAATAGCTACCGCGATCGCTATATTTCCCATGAAGAAGTTATTAATCAAATTTTAGACGACTTTGTAGCTGCTTGCGACCCTCTTAAGGCAACTATCAAAGGAGATTTTAATCCCAGAGGAAATGTTCATACTGTGATTGAAGTAAATCACTATAAAGATGAGCGTAGTGAAATTCCTAGTTAACAGAAAGGTTAAGGGATAAGAAAATCAGAAGATGAGAGGAGTTGTCCATCTCTATCTTCCTTAACCAATCACCTCAACTTTATTTCCCAAAATATTGATTGCACCAACTGCCATGCAAACCATAGGGAATATGATGCTGAAGATGCAAAATAGCAGTTGCATCAGCTTCGAGATTTTCCCCATCGAGAATTGCTAACTTAGAATAATGGTTGGCTCCATCGTAAACCAGAGTCATCACCCAACCCTCATCTTCCTTAGTAGCATTGGGTTTAGGAACAAAAATAGGTTCACTAACATAACCATGAGGAGCAAAAGAGTAAAGTTGCTTTTCTCCAGTCTGCAAATCCAATTTGAGAATTGCTTGCAAAGGTGCATTGCCTGTAGCATTGTGAGCAGCACCTAACCAAAGATAGAGATATTCTCTACCAGCTTGGTTGGGATTAACATAAGGAAATTCACAACAACGACTTTCAACTAATGTTTTTTCTACAGTTCCATCAGATTTATCAATTGTAAATCGCCATAACTGCCCTGGTGCTAAAGTATCAAAATCTGTTGCCTTATAGTCAGAATCTCGTTGCACTTGCGGTAAACCTTCATAAGCTACCGAATCAATATAAATTTTATCTCCCACTTCAAAAGCATTAGCATGATGGAAAACAAAACCAGCTTCAACAGTAACAGTTTTCACTTCTCGATGAGGAGGAGTTCGAGGAATCAAAATAATTTTAGTCGGTTGACTTGGTTTAAATTCAACACTCTCTCCTGCACCTTGTAACCCCAACAAATAAGGCAGAGGGTTAAAACTAACAGGATTTTGAAAAAAGATGCAGTAATTGGGGGTAATTGCAAAATCGTGAATAAAACAAAAACCAGGAGTAGAATGACTATAACGACGCAACAACTTACCATCAGGAGC
Organism: Stanieria sp. NIES-3757; assembly: GCA_002355455.1. Taxonomy (NCBI): domain Bacteria; kingdom Bacillati; phylum Cyanobacteriota; class Cyanophyceae; order Pleurocapsales; family Dermocarpellaceae; genus Stanieria; species Stanieria sp. NIES-3757. The sequence goes on along the minus strand of AP017375.1, from coordinate 237,473 downwards.
AAATTCGTAGAGAGTAATTTTGCTCGATAATCCTGGTTCAATAGCAAAATTAACTAAACAAGGTGCGCCATTATCCAACTGACAACTAGGATCTATCCAGGGATGGGCAGCAAACGCATTACCTGGTTGCAGTACACCATCAAGATAATCAATACTAACCGTTTCTAAAGTTTCAGGATTTAAACGATGAGGTTCGGCTGCTTCCCACAAAGCTAATAATTTATCGCCCCAATAAATAATATTAGTATTGGCAATATTTTTTAACTTCAGATCGAAAATATTATTGAGCCAACCACCTGGTTTTTGTGTACCAAAAACACCCCGATAGAGCATTTTACCTGCTTCCTGCTCTTTAACATAACCTTCAGTGCGAACAAAACGGTTACGAAAATAAGCCTTACCGTTGTTAAAGTAAAAAGCACACACCATGCCATCGCCATCAAAAGGATGATGAATAGGTGTACCTGCAATATCTAATAAACCAGGACCATTACGAAAGAGAGTTCCAGTTAACTCTGGAGGAATATTTCCTTCAATCTTGGTAATTTCGTAGTCGTATTCGTTAGGTTGAGATAAATAGCCTTGTCGCCATTCCTCATTGTTGTAAGATTTTTTAGTGGTTAATTCCATCTTTAATAAATGTTTTGAAACTAAAGCTAAAGAACTTAATTATTTTTCTTGGTTAAACTCTGAAGTCGTATTTGCCACAAATTCAGGCACTAAATCAGGCATATATGCTTGTCCCAGATTGGCACCAGCAGCATGATGTCCCATCGCTTCTGCTGGGGGGAAAGCTTTATCCGTTATTTGTTTAGGATCTGTAGCAGGTAACCAACTCAAAAATGGTAAAGGTAACAACGTCGAAAGATTAGTAATAATTACTAATAGCCAGAGATTATCAAAATTAGTTTCTGTAATTCCCAACCAAGCAGTTAGTAATGCCCCCATTTCATTAGATAACAGTCCAGATAAATTCCAAATCGACATCAATAAAGCAAATAAAGTTGCTTCTATTCCTTCCGGACATAAACGGGCAGATAAAACTAAAACTGGCATCCAAGTAATTTGTCCCATCACCGTTAAAATCAAACTGTCCCCTAAACTAAACCAATGGTCATCAATACCAAGAGCGCGATTGGTATGGGTAACTAACAATAAAGTAGTCATTCCTAACCCAGCAGCAATTACTGTACTCCAACCCAGAATGACTCGAAAAGAAACTTGTTTGAGAAAACGTTGAAAAATAAAAATACCTAGTAAAGAAGCGAAACTGGTTACTAAACGGACTCTTCCTAAAAACTCTGGTTCAAAACCTAATTCATTGGTAGTAAAAAAGAAAAATGCTGAATCAGCCGTTGGAGTTGCTTGCCAAAGAAACAAGAAAGCAATGGGTAGCCAAATCGCTTTTTGTTTTAGTGCTTTTCCTAGTTGCTCAATTTGACTAAGAACAATTGGTTGTTCTGATTGCTCTTGAGAATTATCTTTCTCAATCTTTTCTTCTGCAATTAACCAAGCTACCGCAGATATGACTAAAGGAAAGGTGGCAGTAATTTCAAACACTGTATTATTACTCCAATGTTGTAATAACCAACCACTTAAATAAGCAGTAATTAAACCACCTAAAGCAGAGCATCCCCAACTTAAAGATTGTAGCGAACCTGCTTGTCCTAAAGATTCGGCTCTTGCTCTTTCGACTACCAAAGAATCAACAATGACATCACTGATGGCGACGGATAAAGAAGTTAAGAGAATAACTAAGGTTGCACTCCAACCACTATGAACGACCGTAGCCAAAGCTATCCACGATAAAGTCCCTAAAAATCCTGATAAAATTAGATAAGGTCGCCGACGGTAACCTAAGATTGGTAATCCATCAGAAATAAACCCAAACACAGGTTTGATGATCCAAGGTAGAGAAGCAATTCCCATTAAAGCTGCAACCTCTGCCGGAGATAAACCCAAGTCATCTTTGAGAAAGAAACTGATTGCCAAGCGAGCTAACCCCAAGACCCCTTGAACAAAATAAACTGTCAGGATAGCTATTAATTCAGGGGTGGGTTCGTTTCCAAACAATAATTTTTCTTGCAAGATTTTTTTGACATCTGTTAATTCCAACTGAGTAAGACTCATAAACTTTATTTAAGTTTTATTACTATTTTTAATGATAGGGAATTCTACTTATAACGGTTTATAACGTTAGTAATAAATTTATTGATCATCTCAGCAGAATAGAGTTATTTCTCAAACTAACTGAGATTGAGTTTGAGATTAACTTCAGCCTATTTCACTGTCAAGTTGTTAAGATTCATACTCTACCTTACTCTGAGGAGACAACATTAGCAGTAATCTAAAGACAAGAATAGATAATGATGAGGTTTTACTGAGGTTTAAGCAATGCTTAAAAAGATTTTATATGCTGATTCGGGAGCAGATAATGCCCAAGATATGCTCAAAAGATTGATCGAGCTTCCTGCCTTAAAAGATTCAGAGCTATCTATTCTCCGAGTAGTGTCTTCTACAACTAGAGAAGAAGAACAAGAAAGCACTCAACAAGCAGAAGCCAAAATCAAAGAGCTAATTAGTAAATTAGGTATTGGGGCAAACAAAGTTACCAGCATAATTAGAGAAGGTGAACCAAAAACAACTGTTCTGAAAGTAGCTGAAGAAACTAATGCTGACTTGATTATTATGGGTTCGCGAGGATTGGGTAAATTACAATCGATCCTTAGTAATTCAGTTAGTCAATATGTTTTCCAACTAACAGCTCGTCCGATGCTGTTGGTTAAAGATGATATTTATATTAAGCGAATTAAAAGAGTAATGGTAGCCTTGGACAAATCTCCTGCTGCTCAATATGCTCTTGATTTAGCTCTTTTTTTGCTCCAGGGTTATCAAGATGCAGAACTGTTTTTGACTCGCGTCAATCCTGACCTTAAAACTGATATTAGCCTTTCTAAACAAGAAATGGAAGAAAACCCAGTTTTAGCTCCTGCTGTTGCCAAAGCTAAAAGAATGGGAATTAATTATCGTTGTCTAGTGACAGGAGGAAAACCTGCCCAACAAATTCGCAATCTGGCTGAAGATCATAATATTGATTTGTTAATACTTGGTTCTCCAGAACGTCGTCCTTCGATCGCAAAAAGTTTACCAGATCTAGACCGATTATTAGGTAGTTCTCTGTCCGACTACATTCGAGTTAAAGCAGACTGTCCCGTACTTTTAGCTAGAAACGAAGAAAGTTAATGAGAATTATTGTTTGACAAAAAAAATCGCTCTTAGCTAAGAGCGATCGCCATGCGCCTCAGCCAAACTGAGATCGCTTTGCTCAACTTAAAATTGAAGTAAAATATCGAATTAAGAAAAGACTTTGCAGTTAGTTGACCCTATCGAAAATTAAACTAGCTGCTTTTTTTTACGCATTAAACCTAATCCACCTATTGCAAGTAAACCTAAAACAGAAGCAGGTTCAGGAGTAGTTTTGGGATCGGGATTAGTATCAGAAAAACTACCAGCTTGAATAAATACAGCAGAATCTAAGGCAGAATCTCCAGCATCAGCGATCGCTAATTTCATTTTATGAGTTCCAGCCGATAATCCTAAAGCCTGAGCAGTAAAAACGGTAGTAAAACCATCGTATGCAATGTTGAAGAATGGACCTCCATCGCTGAGATCATTATTGTTGAAAAACTGAGGATTACTAGCATTATTACCAAAAGGATTACCACCATTAACATTATTAATAGAAACGGGGGTAGTAGTACCAGGAATAAGAGCTATATTAACTCCATCTAAGAAGAAAGCAAAGACATCGTTAAAACTTGTATTAACGAACTCATTATATTCCTCTGAAGCAAAAACATAGTTAAAAAATAGGTCGCCTCCAGTAGACTCAAATTCAAACTCAAGTACTGTAGCATCCAATGTGCTTTGTGGAATTAAAGCATTTAAATCTGCATCTCCAGGCAAACCATTACCAGTACTTGTACCATCTGAATTATTCGGGCCAATTGCATCAACAGCTTTTCCAGTGGTCAAAATAATACCATTATTAATTCCAATTCCAGATGAAAGACCTCCAGTAAAAATACCTGATGCACCATTTGCACCAGTATAATTAATTGAGCCAGGATTAACGGTAATACCTGAACCTAAGATAGTATTAACTAAATCTGTTCCATTATTTGTAGGTGTAATAGTAAGAGCTTGAGCAGAACCAGAGGCTAATCCTAAGCCTAAAATAGTTAGTGCAATAGTTGTTTTCATTTCAATCGCTCCTTTATTTATTTCGATAAAAATTTACGTTAAAAACAATTTCAAAAAAGCAAATTAATAAATCAATAAAGTACTAAAACCATATTTCTATGGGAAATACTGATTAATAATTTAAATTAGCTTGATTGCATAATTAATTTATAAGCGTATTTTCTAACTATTTCAATAAGCTTAAATAATAAACACTAAAACTTTATATAAAAAGCCAGGAAATTTAGGTAAGTATTTCCAGAGTGTTTGAAAATTAATGTTTTTATGGTTCATGAATTATTTATATTGTATTTTTGAATTGATCATGAAGAGATTAGTATTATAATTCAATTGCTTTAAATCTAATTTACACAAGAAAATCTACTATTATCTTTTTAAAATTTATTTAAAAAGTTATCTGAAATAATTAAAATAAAATCAAATTTTAATAAAGTGTAAATGAAGCTATTTTAAAGTTAATGTATGAGCCAATAATTTTTGTACTTAGTGATTGACCAAGCTTGTTGTACATTGAGATAACTAAGCTTAACGAATTTTAATTGTTTTAAATCTATTGATTCACTATGATTCGCACTAACGAAACTAAGCAATTTGAGATTAAAACAAAAGCTTAAAAATTACCTATTACATGACTTTAATTCCAATGACATGATTTTCCTACTATAGAACCCATTTGAGATCTCACGAAGAGACTGAAAGCCGCTTAAGCATTAATCTGACGAAGCAGAGATCGATCTTGGCAGTCGCATGAGATAAAGTTCGCTCAACAGCGCGATTCTACAAGCGGAGGAAACCTCCGCGTATCTCGCGCTCAAAGTTTTTAACCAAACTTTTACAACGCTCCATCCAAGCGTTTGAGCGTTCAATCACCCAGCGAGCAACAGCAGGAACAAATCCAGATTTCCCTTGCGCTGCCTTCTCTTGTTTCGAGGGTTTGGTGGACAGTTCAAACTTGATTTTCGTCATGATCTCGGGATAAACTTGCTCCAATTGCTCAGTCAAATGTTCGGGATGATATCCGTGGTCTAGCAAAATAGTGAGCTTCGGAAGGTTAACGGGTTTTGACTGGAAATAGTCAATATTTAGCGTCAGCATCTCAATCAATCCTGCATCATCCGAGACATTTGCTGGTGTGCAGTGGGTAAAGAAAGGAAATCCCAGTGTATCAATTGCCAGATGTCTTTTAATCCCATTCGTGGCTTTGTAAAAACAAAAGCCTTTGGAAGCGACACTGGCATTACAGGTATTTTTCACGGCTTGAGAGTCAATGATTATTAATGTTGTCCACTTAGGTTTTTTTTAACCTGCTGACGTACTTGTTCATGTAAGGCATTCATGAGCTTTTCAAACACCCCTACCTTTCGCCACTGCTTGTAGTGCCAATAGACAGTTGAGTAGGGAGGTAAATCTTTGGGCAAGTCTGCCCAATTACAACCATTTTTGAGTTGATAGAGTATTCCGTCAAGGATTTCTCGCCTTGTCCAATTGGCAGGTCGGGTTTGCTTCTTAGTCGGCAATATCTTAACTAACAGGGGTTCTAGAATTTCCCATTCTTCATCGCTAAGGCTACTGGAATACTTCATGGTCAATGAATTTTGATACTTTCGAGAACTTTAAGTCCATACTTGGAAGATGTCAAATGGGTTCTATAAAAATAGGCTTCTCTTCATCTTCATTTCAGTAATTTATAAATTTTACGTATAAAATGCTACATAATTTTTAAGGCTCAAATAAATTACCGAACCCTACAAAGTGTCGTTTTATCTTCGTATCTTTTTTTTACATCTCTATGTCAGCCATACCTGCAAATTCTGATGTTTAAAAAAATTGCTTTTGAGATTTTAACTAACAAGTTCTAAATGGGCTAAAAACTAATCCATTTTTGAAGCGAACCAGACAGCCCATAATAAAGTTAACGCAAACAATATAGTACCGAAAGTATTAATCAAAGTATGGAATTTATTAGAATCTATTAAAGTCATAGTTTAACAGCAAGGCTTAGATAGCTTATAGCATATTGTAAGATAAGGGAAAACAAGCTTGGTAAAAAATTATTAAAAACAAATATTGATATCTTGATAATCTTGTTTAAAAATAAAACAACGTGCCTAAGCACATTTGATCGTCTGTAACTATATATAATATTTACCAGCTAATAGAGTAAATACATTGACTTTGAATAAATCAATTATTTCATAAACTTAGACTCAAGAAAAAGCTTTATCTAGTTTTCATGAACAAAATATATTTATTCAATATTAATTAAAAAAAGATCAAAAAATACTCGATTTGATACCTAGTCTGTACTGACTAATCTAAAGTTTTTTGATACCTATAAAATCAAACAAGTTTTTTTGTCAATGGTTGAGTCAAGATAGTTTCTTATTTACGTAATTTACTGCTTATTGCTGATTATCTAGCTTTTTTCGCAAGCTACCATTGAGCTATATTATTAAATAATTTAAATTTATAGCTAGTCAAAGTCATCAAATTAATTTAGCAATAAAGAGCGTTAAATTGGTAAATTATTCATATTTTTTTTATTTTAGATTTTATTAATGAAATAAAATGTCAAAATAGAGTCGATATTTCAAAAGAGCAATTTTTTTTTAAGTTTGCTCTACAAATTTGGTGTGAGTATTAAGAAAAATGTTAAATATATTATGGGAAATTCCAACTAGTATTGTAACTATAATTGCGATTTCTTTAGCTTTATTTACAGAAGCTCAAGCCCTAGAAGAACCAAGTGATCAAAACCTTAGTTTAAATGTTGTAAGGCAAGCTAGAGAAAAAACCAAAGAAAATCAAAGAAATATTGAGAAAGATAGCTTAAAAGTAATTGAAGACTATAATTATGACCATCCCATGTCTCAAATTAATAATGTCAATCAATTAAAGGATGTCTCTCCAACGGACTGGGCTTACGAAGCTTTAAGAAGTTTAGTAGACCGTTATGGTTGTATTGTCGGTTATCCCAATCAAACCTATCGGGGTAATCAGTCTTTATCTCGTTACGAATTTGCAGCAGGATTAAATTCTTGTTTAAATCAAATCGAACGTTTGATTAGCAGCAGCGAAACTATTTCGCGAGAAGAGCTAAAAACTATTTTACAGTTAATGCAAGAATTTCAAGAAGAATTAGCTATCTTAAAGGGAAGAACCGATGGAATACAAGCTCGGATTGGCGAGTTAGAATTGACTCAATTCTCAACCACCACCAAACTAGTCGGAGAAGTAATCTTTGGCTTAGGTAGCGTCGTGGCAGGAGATGCCGACCAAGTAGCAGTTTTAGGAAACCGTACCCGCCTCGAACTAGAAACCAGCTTTAGCGGAGAAGATCTACTCTTTACTCGTCTTTCGACTGGCAACTTCCCCTCCTTTGCCGAGGAAACTGGTACTTTTGCAGGAGACTTAGCCTTTGCCGAACCTGCCGATAACGATTTGGGTTTAGAAGTCCTTTTTTATAACCTTCCCTTGGGAGACAATACCAATGTCATTTTAGGTGCAGCAGGAACCGCCGCCGATGACATTGCTAATACTGTCAGTGTCCTTGATGGCGATGGTGGTAGTGGGGCAATTTCTACTTTTGGCACTCGTAACCCAATTTATTTACCCCCAGGCGATGCAGGGTTGGGTATCATTCATCGCTTAGGAGATAAGTTAGAACTCAGTGCTGGTTATTTAGCGAATCCTGCTAACGATCCGAATCAGGGCAATGGTTTATTTAATGGCCCTTTTTCTGCCCTTGGACAACTTACCTTTACCCCCAGTGAGAGTTTAACTGTCGCTGCTACCTATGTTCATGGTTATAACCAAAGTGATACCGAAACGGGTAGTACGAACGCTAATATCCAATCTTTAACTGAAGATTTATTTGGTGAAGCTGTCCCAACAGTGAGTAATTCCTATGGAATACAAGTATCTTATAGCTTGAGCGATCGCATTGTGGTTGGAGGTTGGGGTGCGTTGAGTAAAGTCACGACTCTTTCCACTTTGGGAGGACAATTAGACCGGGGGACGCAGGAGGTTTGGAATTGGGCAGCTACCTTAGCGTTTCCCGATTTAGGCAAGGAAGGAAATTTAGCAGGAATTATCGTGGGAATGGAACCGTGGGTAACTGATTCGAGTATTGAGGGAATTGGGGATGATGGGGATACTTCGTTACACGTGGAGGCGTTTTATCAGTATCAGGTCACAGATAATATCGCCGTGACTCCTGGAGTGGTGTGGGTGTCTGCCCCTGATAATAATCAAGATAATGATGATTTAGTTATCGGGACAATTCGCACTACTTTTAGTTTTTAATGGCTTGAACAAGAGTTTTTTTTAACTAAATCGCGATCGACGTGTCAAACTAGAAATATAGTCTAGATTTTTTGTGTTTAAAACTACTAAGAAACCTTCAATAGCAGAAATAAGAATTTTTTAGTTAGGCTTAAGATACTTCAGCTAATTAATGTCATTGTGTATATGAAAAAAACTTGTCAGATGAACAGAAAGAATCAAGCCGAGGTAGATTGTAATCATCAATCAAATCAATCTCCTTTAGTAGTAAATCAACCAAAACCTCGTTCTGCTGCTTGGAAAAAACTAGCTGCTGGTTGGATGATTCTACAAACTGTTCTTTTGACAACACCAGCTTTAGGGCAAGAAAACAAAAATAGCCTTAGCTACAGTCAGTTTTTACAACAACTTGAACAAGGACAAATTGCCAAAGTTCAATTAGATGAAACTACCAATCGGGCAAAAGTTACTTTAAAAGGTCAAAGCGCAGATGAACCTGCCAAAACTGTCATTTTATTCAATCAAAATCAAAATTTAATTCCTAAAATTCGAGCAAATAATGCCGAATTAGAAATTGATAACTCTGCTGATCGCACGGCTGCGGTTGGTATTATTCTGAACCTCTTTATTGTTTTTTTATTATTAGCAGGATTGGTGATGATTATTCGTCGTTCTGCTTCTGCTTCCGGTCAAGCATTTAATTTTGGTAAATCTCGCGCTCGTTTCCAAATGGAAGCTAAAACAGGAATACAATTTGGAGATGTAGCTGGAATTGAAGAAGCTAAAGAAGAATTACAAGAAATTGTCACTTTTTTAAAACAACCAGAAAAATTTACTGCCGTAGGCGCAAAAATACCAAGAGGAATGTTATTAGTAGGTCCTCCCGGTACAGGAAAAACTCTGTTAGCCAAAGCGATCGCAGGAGAAGCTGGAGTTCCTTTCTTTAGTATCTCTGGTTCAGAATTTGTCGAGATGTTTGTTGGTGTAGGTGCGTCTCGCGTCCGTGATTTATTTAGAAAAGCAAAAGAAAATGCACCTTGTTTAATTTTTATCGATGAAATCGATGCAGTAGGTCGTCAAAGAGGTGCTGGTATCGGCGGTGGTAACGATGAGAGAGAACAAACTCTTAATCAATTACTAACCGAAATGGATGGTTTTGAAGGCAATGCAGGTATTATTGTCATTGCTGCTACCAACCGTCCCGATGTCCTAGACTCAGCTTTACTTCGTCCTGGGCGTTTTGACCGTCAAGTAATGGTAGATTATCCTGATTTTGAAGGCAGATTAGGAATTTTAGACGTTCACGCTCGTAATAAGAAAGTCGCTTCCGAAATTTCTTTAGAAGCGATCGCTCGTCGAACTCCTGGTTTTTCTGGTGCAGATTTAGCTAACCTTCTTAATGAAGCTGCTATTCTGACGGCAAGAAGACGCAAAGATGCCATCACCATGTTAGAAATCAATGATGCGATTGATCGGGTAGTAGCAGGCATGGAAGGAGCTTCTTTAGTAGATAGCAAAGCTAAACGCTTAATTGCCTATCATGAGATTGGTCATGCGATCGTTGCTACTCTAACTCCTGGTCACGATCCTCTAGAAAAAGTTACTTTGATCCCACGTGGACAAGCTAAAGGTTTGACTTGGTTTACTCCTGATGAAGAACAAGGTTTAGTTACCAAAAACCAAATTCTGGCGATGATCACTTCTACCTTAGGCGGTCGAGCAGCAGAAGAAATTATTTTCGGTGATAGTGAAATTACCACTGGCGCAAGTAATGACCTCGAAAAAGTTACTTCTTTAGCAAGACAAATGGTTACTAAATTCGGTATGTCCGATCTTGGTCCTCTTGCCCTAGAAGGACAGGAACAACCAGTATTTTTGGGTGGAGATTCAATGAAACGCTCAGAATATTCTAAAGTTACAGAATATCAGATCGACGATCAAATCCGCTCAATCTTAATTCATGCTTATGAAAGAGCAAAAAATATCATTCGTCAAAATCGCTCTACCATCGATCGCATTGTTGATATTTTAATCGAACAAGAAACCATTACTGGAGATGAATTTCGTCAGTTAGTAGCCACATTTTCAGCTTCTGATAGCTCTAAATTAGTTGCTTCTTCCTAAAATTTTAGTTGTGGTAAAAGTCTAGCTAATTTATTTTTTTTACCGCTTAAAAGTTAAGGAAAATTGGTTAGTTAGACTTTTTTGTTATGAGAGTTTTGAATCAGCTTAAATTAAAGTAAGATTAAATCTTGATTGGGTTTTTACGATTCAATACCTTGTCCTAATCTTTACTTCGAGAGTCATAAAAGCGATCGCTGAGAGATACAAAACATAGCTTACTCGTCCTCATCATCTCGCCAATCTGAAGAGTATACAATCTTTTAGTTTGTGATAAAAAATCAGTAAAATAATTTGCTGACGACAAGCAAAATCAAGGTATAATGGTAAATTGTGTCGAATTATAAATAATAGTTCATGCCTAAGCTAAAAACTCGCAAGGCTGCTGCCAAGCGTTTTCGTCCTACTGGTAGCGGTAAAAAAATTTTTAGACGGAAAGCCTTTAAAAATCACTTGTTACAACCTAAAAGCAAAGAACGTATTCGTCGCCGTCTCTCTAACATTTCTTTAGTTGATGAGGCTGATGAAAAAAATGTACGTTTGATGATGCCTTATATGTAATTAACTATCAAAATTGACAAAATTTTTGATAGTCAAAAAGATCGTCGTCAACTAAATAAATTCACTAAAGAAGAGAAACTATGACCAGAGTTAAAAGGGGTAATGTTGCCCGCAAACGTCGCAAAAAAATTCTTAAACTAGCTAAAGGATTTCGCGGTTCTCATTCAAGATTATTCCGCACAGCTAATCAACAGGTAATGAAGGCATTACGGAATGCCTATCGCGATCGCCGCAAACGTAAAAGAGACTTCCGTCGTCTTTGGATTACTAGAATTAATGCTGCTGCCCGTCAACATGGCATAAGTTACAGTCAACTAACAGGCAACCTGAAAAAAGCAAATGTTGGTTTGAATCGCAAAATGCTAGCGCAATTAGCGATGGTCGATCCTCAAGCTTTTAGTAAAGTAGTAGACGTAGCCAAACAGGCATAAAAATTTGTTCTCAATTCAACAAAATCGACTATGTATTAATAAAACTCGGTTTCTTTGACAAATAAGCCGAGTTTTAACCATTTTTCGGCAACAAAATTTCGTTTACTAAACAATTTTGATGCACCTAACTGCAAGCTGAAATCTCATGAAAGGACGACCTTGTTTTGCCTTGACTTTAGTTATCAGTCTGGTAGCTGTGACTTTAATAAAAGCTTCCTTAACGGTAGCAGCAGATTTAGAAGAAATTAAAAGTCGTGGTCAATTAATCGTAGCAGTTAAAGATAATCTTCGTCCTCTTGGTTTTATCGATCAAAAAGGCAATTTGGTTGGGTTAGAAATAGACTTGGCGCATCGTCTAGCCCAAGAAATTCTCGGTGATGCTAATGCAGTAAAGCTGCAACCCGTTACCAATCAAGACCGACTCAAAGTAATTTTAGATGATCGAGTTGATTTAGTGATTGCTAGAGTTTCTGATACTACTGCCCGTAGACGGATAGTCGATTTAAGTCCTTATTACTATTTAGATGGGACTGGTTTGATTAGCAAAAAGGGATCGTTCAACAACCAAAAAGAGCTTCAGCAAGCCAAAATTGCTTTATTAAAAAATTCAGCTACGATCGCAGTCATTAAAAGTAAATTGCCCAATGCTCGATTAATTGGGGTTGATTCTTATCAAGAAGGCTTGGAATTACTAGAAACGAACCAAGCTGATGCTTTTGCTGCTGATTTAAGTGTTTTAACAGGATGGAGTCAGGAATATCCTCAATATAAATTATTATCTGTCCGACTTTCTGGAGAACCTCTATGTATAGTGATGCCTAAAGGCTTACAATATCAAGAGTTGAGGCAAAAAGTTCGAGATGCGATCGCTCTTTGGCAAGAGTCAGGATGGTTGCACGAAAGAATTAAATATTGGGGCTTGCCTGAAAATAACTAACCAATGAGAAAATAATTACTAATAGTAAATATTATCATTTAAATCAAAAATAGTAAATTATGTCTGAAACATTGCCACTTGCATATATTTCTGCTTTACTTGTTATTTTGCTTTTTGCTGCTATTTTTATCTTGATAGAAGTGTTTAAAACTCGTCGTCAAGAAAATCTTTTTTCCCGTTTACAAAAGAAGTTAAAACAAGAAAAAGGAACAGCAAAAGAATATTATCAGTTAGGCAGTCTTTATCTAGATAAAAAACTCTTTGTTCAATCAGTTAATATTTTTCAAAAAGCTTTAAAAGCTCAAGAAGATCTTGAACCAGAAAATCAAGCATTAATTCTTAATGCCATGGGTTATGCTTACTTTGCTCAAGAGCAATATGACACTGCAATTCGTCAATATAAAGAGGCTTTAAAACTTTATCCTGATTATGTTACTGCTTTAAATAATTTGGGTAATGTTTATGAAAAAAAACAAATGATAGTTAAAGCTTTAGAAAGCTATGAAGAAGCCTTAAAACATGAGCCTAATAACTCTGTTGCTAAACGTCGCTCGGAATCTTTGAAAAAACGATTAGTTAGTCCTGATAAAAAATAGCAAAATTCAAAATATTACTAGCTTTAAATGAAATTTAGAACACAAAATTTGGTAATGGGGAGCTAAATTAATAACTATTTTCCTCAGCTCCAAAAAAGTTTAGTTATCAAGTTAAAATTATGGCTTTTATGAAAAGATTTTGACACAGTTTAATCTTTAATAAAATGCTAGTATATAATTGTAAGTTGAGATTTACATTCGGTTTTAGAGCTTTGTTTTTATTTCTAATCAGACAATTGTTTCTCCGAATCTAACATCTCAAGCCGATCTTATAGATTCAGGAGATGCTCGATGTCCATTTATATAGGTAATTTATCTTATCAAGTTACCCAAGAAGATTTAAGTGAAGTTTTTGCCGAATATGGCAAGGTAAAAAAAGTTTATTTACCAACTGACCGGGAAACTGGTAAGATGCGTGGTTTTGGTTTTGTAGAAATGGAAACAGAAGCTGCTGAAACCGCTGCTATTGAAGCTCTTGACGGAGCAGAATGGATGGGGAGAGAATTAAAAGTTAATAAAGCTCGAAACCGCGAAAATAATAAAAATCAAGGTGGTGGTGGTAATCGCAGAGGTGGCGGTAATTGGGGCAATAAATACAATCGTAGTTATTAATTTGATTGTTTCTCACTACCGTTAAGATTTTTGGCAATCAAGATTATTGGTTCAAAAAATTAACCACAAACTGAGTTGTAGAGAAGTGGGTTAAATTTTTTTTGGCTAATTCAAATTATTAATTGTTTTAGTCTCGCAATGTTTTGAACGTGAGCAACGTCGAGCAGTTATTTGATTTTCTTTTGTCATCAAGCTAAAGTTTGTATGTTTTAAGATTTCATCTAAGTGCTAACCAAGCAAGTGTAACAATTTTATTATTTGGAGAGGAATTAATTAATGGCTCAAGTAACTATCGGCGAAAATGAAGGGATTGAGTCAGCCCTACGCCGATTTAAAAGACAAGTATCCAAAGCAGGCATTTTTCCCGATTTAAAAAAACATCGTCATTTTGAAACCCCGATTGAAAAACGCAAACGTAAAGCGATCGCAAGACGCAAACAACGTCGTCGCTTTTCTCGTTATGGCAAGAAGCAAGAATCTTAATTAACACTACATTGATTAAGTTTTAAGATGGGCAATGCCCATCTTATTAGGCTTTTAAGTCAAAATTTGAAAGTTAAGAAATTTTCAACTCAGCTAAATTACTCAGATTTTGTTTGGATGCATGGACTAGGGCTAATAAAGCACCAGTTTGTTCAGTTCCATTAACACCTAAATCGCTGTGACACAAAAAGATTTTTTCCGAAACTCTACCAATTAAATCTTGTAAAATTCGCTCCAACCGTTGTCGATTCATTTCATATTCATCTTCTGGTAACCACATTTTTCCCGACCATTCTTTCAGAAATAAATGAGCAGCAAAGAGAGTAGCTGCACCACCTTGTTCCCAAAGAGGAGAAGCTGCATCTAACCAAAATTGCCAACGATGGGCAGAGCGTAAAGAACGATATTGGAAAATAGTAGCTAAAGTAATAGCATTGGATTGAGGTTGAAGTCGAGGCACGCTCATGCAATCGACTTGTTGAAGCTCTTGAATAGGGCGAGGGTTAGCTGTAATCGTACCTCGGCGCAATAAATAGATAAATTGAGCAATTGTATCAGATTGAGTTTGAAAACTTGGTTCATTTTGTCTGAGTCGACGATCTACTTCCCAAAAATGTTGAGCAGTTTCCATTAATTCTTTAAGATTAACTAATTTATCGTAGGGAAGATGATTACCACGTGCTAAAAAATAGTTAATCGCTCGGTCGAGTAAAATTGTAGGATTGAAAAAAGATGATTGTTGTTGAGATTTCTGTTGTTCAATCCAAGTAGCAATTTTGAGATAAGCGTTAGTTGCTTTGTGTCCTAAACGATCCCAACGGGCAAAAGATTCTATAGGTAATAAATAAGGTTGGTCTGGATCGATATGATAGCAGTAATCTGCAAGTAAACCAGCCCTGACAGGATCTATTTCAGGAACTAATTTGCCTGAGATCCATGAGGAACTGAGAATAGTTAACATTTCTGCGATCGCGTCTGAATCTACTAAACGACCTAAACCTGGATAAATTAAAGCAAGTAATGTCAGTAAAGCTCTAACTAGAGGAGAGGCAATGAGGGGACGTTGTTCGTTAAGAGGTTTGATGGCAATTCCACTAGCGGTAAAAATTTCGATTAAAGTATAGCGCGCAATTTCATCTAAACCAGGAGCAATAATGACAATTTCTGCTGGTTGAATGATTTGTTGTTTAACTGCTTGAATAATAATCTCAGTTGTTTTACGCAGTAGTTCGGCACGGGAAATGGTTTGAATCGATTCGATTGTTTCTGGTAGAGTTATGAAGGTGGGAGTGTTATTAACTAAAGCAATTGCTTGTTGAGCTAATTTATCGTTCAGATTAAACGAGTCTGATAGTTCTTTGACTTGACAACGCTTGGCTAAACCTTCCAAATAATTAGGATCTGCATTTAAACCCAGACGTATTTTACCGTTGGGATTATAAGTAAAAACACCAAACGCACCACTATCTAAGAGAAACTCAAATAAATCTCTCGCGATCGCTGGATAATCATCGACATCATCCGCAAAAATACCTCGATAACGACGGGTTAAATGGTATTGATAGGTAGGATGAAGCAATAAATAACGCCAATATAACTCATAAATCAAACCGTAGCTTAATAAGCCTCTTTTTAATGACCATTTACGCCACTTTATTAATAATTCTGCCATTCTGTGCCAGACTGCTGCTTCTTGTTCTTGAGCAGTCAAACCTTGTTCTAAAATGATGGCAAGATCTTCAATTGGAGTTCCGCTGGTAGCAGCTAACTGAAATAAATCGAGGGATTGACGAACTAAAGAATATTCGGGAATTACTTTGGTTAAAATGTCCCAGTCGGCTTCATTGCGCCATAATTTAGTAGCTAATTCTTGCTCAGTTTCAGGTCGTAATCTTAGAGGAAATTGAGCTTTAAGCTGCAATTTTTCAAAAATTAAAGGCCAAAATAACATTACCTCATCGGTAATAAAACCAACAGGAGTTTTACAATTAATAGGGTATGTTCCTTCAATAGCAACAGCTAAACGATTGGCTAATTCTCGACGATTATGGTTATTGGCAGCAAAGACTAGGATGACAGAAGCTAGTCGATCTTGGGAAAAATCGGATTGAGCAACAGAAGATTTTTTGTGATTGCGAGGGTTTGGTTGTTTTTTTACCCACTGCTGAAACTCATGAACCAAATTAGAAGTTTTTCCCTGACGGGTTGTTCCTGAGAACCATAGAGCAGATTTAATATCAATATCATTTTGATTTTTCAAAATGGCGATTCCTCAATCAATACGCTCTTAAATTTAGATAGGTATTCTTAATACAGCTTGATAGAAAAGTATTTTGCTAACATACTATCTACACTACATATAAGTATCATAATAATGATGTTGTAGATAAGTTCGTCTAAAAAAGTCTGATAGTTCTTTATTAGGTAAAAATTAATTGACGCACATGAAATTACAAAACATTGTTAGTAGCGGAAGGAACTGGTTGTCTGCTACTCCAGAAAGAGCTTTAGATCAAGCTTATCGTGCTGCTGTAAAAATTAAAGCGATCGAAGATGATCATTTTAACGGTCAGCCAGTCTTAGCTCAAACTATGGGTTATTCTGATAGTGTTTACAAAGTTTTTCGTGCTGATGTTGATAATTATCTTAAGACAATTAAGTTTAGATTAACAGAATTTAAGATTAGTCGCTCTTTTTTGATTTTTTCCGATACTCAACCTAATAATAATCAAGTAGCAATTACTTATAGTAATGGATTGCCACCCAAACCTAATTTAACGATTGTCGAAAAGCTTAATTTTATTGATCGAGTTGTTAATCGTTATCAAAATCCAGAAATTATAGCTATTAATTCAGATTCAAAAATAACAATTGATTCTTCTGTTGCTAAAAATCAAATTACTTTACCCAAAAATAATAAAAATTCAACCAATCATAAAAGTAAAGACCCTAACTTAGAAACTATTTCTGACAAAACAGGGGTTTTACCACGCTCTTTTATGAGAACAATTAATCGAATTAAACAGGAAATAGACCCTCAATCAGAAACTACCGAAGAAGAAGTTTTAAAGAAATTTCGTCGCTCTCGGAATAAAACAGCTATTTCTATTAGATTTTTGCTAATTTTGATTATTGTTCCGTTAATGACTCACCAAATTGCCAAAACTTTTGTGGTAACTCCTATTGTAGAAAAATATTTTGCCGAGCGAGAAGAAATAGTTTTTATTAATAAGGATTTAGAAGAAGAAGCTTTTGTGGAGTTACGTCACTTTGAAGAAAATCTCCATTTTCAAAATTTACTCGGTTTAGCTCCTCGTATTTCTGAGGAAGAAGTAGAAGTTCGATTACAGGAGAAAGCTGGCGAAATTGCCGAAGAATATCGCCATCATGGTGTAAATGCGGTTAGTAATGTCTTTTCTGATATTTTTTCTCTAATTGCTTTTGCTGGTATTATTTTTGTTTGTAAAAAAGAAATTGTTATAGTTAAATCTTTTCTAGATGAAATTGTCTATGGGTTAAGCGATTCTGCCAAAGCTTTTTTGATTATTTTGTTGACAGATATGTTTGTTGGTTACCACTCTCCTCACGGGTGGGAAGTTATTTTAGAAGGAATTTCTCATCATCTAGGTTTGCCAGAAAATCGAGATTTTAATTTCTTATTTATTGCTACTTTTCCTGTTATTTTGGATACCGTCTTAAAATATTGGATTTTCCGTTATCTGAATCGTATTTCACCTTCTTCTGTGGCTACTTATAAAAATATGAATGAGTAGTTAAAAGGCAAAAGACAAAATTAAAAAATTAAAAGCCAACACTTGTAAATTGATTTGATTAGAATATTTTATCAATAAAATTTATTTTTTAATATTATTTAAGTCAACAGATAGTTTATATTGTATAGTCACGGGACTTATAAATATTATCAATAACATAAATTTAGTCAAACAATAAAATAATTAAAAATTACTATATTTATGTGATGTGTTGAAAATAAATTTTTACTACACATAGAAGGTAAATTTAACAGTCCTAATTACTAATAAACAACAAAAATAAAGTCTAGAAATATGCCTGATATTGTTGATATTGCTGTTAATACAGAAGGATTTAGCACTTTAGTAACTGCGGTCAAAGAAGCTAATTTAGTTGAAGCTTTAAAAAGTCCTGGACCCTTTACTGTCTTTGCGCCTACTGATGATGCTTTTGCTAAACTACCTCCAGGAACAATTCAAACTTTGGTGCAAAATACTCCTCAGTTAGCTCGAATTTTAACTTATCATGTTGTGCCTGGAAAATTAATGAAAGCAGATTTAGAAAAAGTTAATTCTGTCACTTCTTTAGAAGGTTCACCAATTTCAATTGATTGTTCTGATGCTTTTGAAGTAAAGAATGCTACGGTAATTGCAGCAGATATTGAAGCAGATAACGGAGTAATTCACGTTATTGATAATGTTATTTTGATGGGATAATTCTTGATGGGATGGGGATAACTCATCCTAAAATTATTTATAAATACGATAGCTTTACAATGAATACTTACTGTGAATCAATCTCATAATCTAATTCTCTTGCTTTATTAATAAAGTTGCCAATATTTCCAATACCCCATTGATGACAAACAACAAATTTCTTTTCATCAGAAGTCACTAAAATATTATCTAGGAAATAGCGTTCAGTTTTATTTTGAACATCTTTCAATAAAGCCACAACACCAAGGGGTCCCTGTAATTCATCAGGAAATATTTGTTTCAGATTCTCAAAAGTAATATTTGAATTTTCCTTGATATAGTGAGTAATTACTGCAAGAACTAATCGACGTTTGTTATACAAATTTTCCATGAACCTGTATCGCGTTTTATCTTTACTTGCTTTAGCTGCTGCTCTTCTCTCTTCTGACTGCTCCCGTATTTTTACTTGATAGTCTTCCGCTTCTGGTAAAGGTATTATTTGATCGATATCTAGAATAACTTGCTCTTTGAGTTTATAAGGTTGTAGCCTTACACATCGAATATCTAGATTGCGTTCATTAAGCCATAGTACAGTTGTAGTTAATTCTTTTGAAAAATTGGCTGAGGCAAGAACAATTCTGATATCTGTGGGAAATTGATCTTCTATATGTTCACCCCAACCTAAAAATTCTCTGATCTCCTCTTCTGCATTTTTTTCAATATTTCTTTTATCAAGATATTTTTGATAAATATCAACAGCTTTCTTGAATGTTAACGTAGAAACCATTGCAGCATATCGAAGTGCTTGCAATTCCATATGTGAGCCAATCTCATCTCTTATTAGTTCAATAACAACCAAATTTGCTTGCCGATCTAAGCCTAGTAAATCTATTCTCCTAGCTCCTTCATTCCATTCGCCAAACTCTTCAGAAATAATTAGAGTATCTGGAGAAATGATATCTATCCTATCTCTTAATACTTTCTGAACTTCACGTTCATAAATTTTTTCCTCTTTAAAATTTGTACTATATATTTTTGTTAATTGTTCATTATCAAATGTGTAAAGAGGCATGATTTAGAATAAGTTTTCGTCTGATTTTTAATTTTTCAAGTCATTTTTTAAAATAACTAAGAATAAGGTAAATGTCATTAGAATAATTACTTATCTATTGTTATTTTGAACCAATTTTTTTTTTATTTAAAATCCCCAATAACTAAAATATAGTTAATTTTTGCTTGATTTTATTTTAATTAAATTATTTTCTTTTTTTTTTTACAACCAAGTAAATGCAGAAATAATCAAAGATAAACCAAAGGCGATCACAGAAATAACATTAATTTCTAAAGATTCTTTGCGATAGTTCATCATCTGCCCAGAGCTAAGTAGCAACAATTTGTTAATTATAAATCAGCAAAAAGCTAATAGCTAAGAGCTAAAAGATTTCAACATTACTTCTTACTTTCCGAAAAAAAATATTAGCGATAATCTTGAGATTGAATATCTTTTAAACGAGCTTCGGGACGCAAGAAACGATCCATTTGAGCTTCAAAAAATTGACGGTTTTTCATTAAATGTTTGGGATTAGGATCGTCTAAAGGATACAACAAAGCTTGACGCAAAGCTTGAATTACTGCCGAAGTTACGTTATACATCGATCGCTGGAAAGTAATTCCTAATTGAATCAAAATATCTTCTTCACCTCGACAATGTTCTTGATAGTATTTCTGCAAATAATCGGGCAGAAAATGATACATATCATCCATTAATAATGTGGGGGGAATGCCAGCCGTACCCACAGGAAAGACATCCGCGTATAAAATGCCGTAGTGAAAATCTTTTTGATCGTCGGGAACTTGTTTAGCTTGGGCGTTATAAGATTTTGTACCACGGAAAGGTGCAGTGCGATAAAAGACAGCTTCTACATAGGGTAAAGCAGCTTCGTATAGCCAAGTAAAACCTTTTGATTTGGGAATAATTTCGTAGCATTCTCCCCTAATATAAACATGATGATAAATTGGTCTACCTGCGATCGCAAAAATCCCATTCACTAGAAAATCCATAGCATCGGGGACACCTTTAAAACCACCTTCGTCGTAAATATCCGACATTTCAAAGAAGACTGGTGCCATGACTTCCCAGAATAAACCAAGGTTGGAATAATAAGATAGCTGTCTAACTTGTTCGAGGAACATATCGGGGAAGAGTTTATATAACCCCAACATAGCAGGATTCTTTTTAAAGTAAGCTTTAATTGCCCTGTCTGCATTGGCTTTATACTCTTCAGTATCGAGATAAGCATCAAACTTACCCCAACCCATATCTCTACCATGCCAAAGCATCGCTCGCATACAAGCTTCAGCAAATTCCATATTAATGCGATCGTGCCAAAGATGATGAAGAAGTTTGGGCATTTTGAAGGTTTTACCCTTCTCCATAAATTCTAGTAACTCTGGATGGGCGGTTGCTTCTCCACGCCAAATTCTCAAGTCGGCATCATCACCAGCATAATGATTATGCAAGTCTAAATATTCTTTGGGAAGAAAATATTTAAAGAAGGGGAGTGGTTCTAAAAATACTCGCTCGGCAATATATAATAAATCGCGCCAGTAAAAATCCATCGGCACTGCATAAGCTTTATAAATGCCGATAATCTGCATTAGGTTTTCTGGTGTATCGGGTAACATAGATCCACCTGCTTCGAGGCGATGAATAACATCAGCAAATTGATGAGTAGAAGGTGGAAGTTTAGCTGTAGATTTGAGAGGTGTTTGTACCATGATTGATTAATTGCTAATTATTAATGTTTGATCTTCTTGAATTCCAGTCTTGCGGGCTATTTGTTCTATCTATATTGAAACGTAGCCTCCGACTCTGCTAGGGCAGCTTATCGGTAGATATTGGTGACTGATAATTGATAACTGTTGACTGTGGACTATTAATTGGCAATTGATAACTAATAACTGGTAACTGAGAATCAGTAACTGCTAATTGATCTGTGGTTGGTTCGATCCAGCGTAATAACCAATTTGGTTGAATTCCTAAGAAAAGAATGATAATGGTTAGTACAAAAGCAGGAACACTTTCTGAACGCAATACAGTGGGATAATACGCCAATTTATTGTCTAATTTGCCGAAACAAGTGCGATTAAGCAGGATGACAAAGTAAACGGCTGTAAGACCAGAAGCGATAATGCAAAGTAAAGTAGGGATGGGAAAAGTGCTAAAACTGCCCTGAAAAATAATAAATTCAGCTACAAATCCCACTAAACCAGGAATACCAGCACTAGCCATACCTGCCATAATCAATAAGGCACTGGTAAGAGGTAAACCGCGAACGGGGTTCATTAAACCATTGAGAACATCTAAATCGCGAGTTCCCACCTTTCTTTCCACAATACCCACTAAATGGAAGAGTAAAGCCAAAATCAAACCATGAGCAATCATTTGTGCTACTGCACCCAAAATACTTAATTCCGTACCAGCAGCAGCAGCCACTAAAATATAACCCATGTGACCGATAGAACTATAAGCCACCATGCGTTTGATATCTTTTTGTGCGATCGCACTTAAAGCCCCATAAAGTACGCTGATTGTACCGATAATTGCGAGTCCAGGGGCAACAATTGACCAAGCTTCGGGAAATAGTTGTAACCCAAAGCGAATCAAGCCATAAGTTCCAAGTTTAGCTAGAATTCCGCCCAGAAGAATTGTAACAGCAGAAGAAGCTTCAGTATAAGCATCAGGTAACCAAGTATGCAGAGGTACTAAAGGAATTTTAATTCCAAATCCAACTAATAATACAGTGAGTAAAAAGAGTTGAGTGTTTAAAGATAATCCTTGGGTAGTAATAGTATCGTAATCAAAACTAGTCGCGCCGTTGAGAAAACCAATTCCTAAAAATGCAGCTAAAACTAACAATCCAGATACGGCTGTATAAAGAAGAAATTTAATTGAAGCATAACCTCTTTTTTCTCCGCCCCAGATGGCAATCATCAAATAAAAAGGGATTAATTCTAGTTCATAGAATATTACGAATAGTAATAAATTTTGAGCAGCTAAAGCTCCAGTTATCCCTGCATTAATTAACAGAATTAGAGAATAATAAAGACGAGGACGTTCGACATTTTCTCCAATACTATAAATGGCAATAATAGTAAGTAAAGCATTTAAAGCAAGCAGAGGTAAAGATAGACCATCAACTGCCAAACTATAGCTTAAACCAATTGGTTCAGCCCAAGGTAAATATTCTGAAAATTGCCATTCAGTATTACTTAAATCAAATTGAGTTAATAACCAAATTGTCCAAGCAAAAATAATTACCGCAAAAACTGTGGTAATCTGTCGCAGACGAGCCGATTCAATTTTTCCTGGTAAAAAACCAATAATAATAGCCCCAACTACAGGCAACCCGAGTAAAAAACTAAGCATTGTTTGTCCTTTATTTTTTGTTATGTATCATTAGTTAAACAATTCTTGTGTTATTTCAAATTTGCTTGATAAACTATTCATTTATTGCTCAATCTAGAATCATATTTATCTTTCAAAAACAATTCTAGATTAAGAGACAAGTATTAACTGAGAGATAGCGCTCGCTAAGTAATTAAAGTTACTTCCCCTTTATCGAGGTCATAATAACCTCCTACAATTTTCAGGTTTCCTGAATTAATTAATTCTGTAAGGACGGTCGATTTCTTTAATTTATTAAGTTGCAACAAAACATTAGCTTCTACTGCTTTTCTAACTGCTTCTTTATTTTCTTGTTGTCCTTTGTAATCAACTACAGCAGGTTCGATTTCTGCTAAAATAGCCCCAATCTGACCGGGAACTTTATCGCCTACTATTGCTGCTTTGACTGCACCACAATCTTCATGTCCTAGTACTAAAAGTACTTTAGTTCCCAATACTAATGTGCCAAATTCAAGACTACCCATTTGTTCTGAGGTAACTACTTCTCCCGCATCGCGAACAACAAATAAATCTCCCAATCCTTGGTCGAAAACAATTTCAGGCGGTACTCTTGAATCAGAACAACAGAGGATAGAAGCAAAGGGTTTTTGTTCTTTAGCTACTTCAGTTAAACGGGCTGGATCTTGATTTGGATCTATCGTTTTTCTATCAACAAATCGTTTATTTCCTATCATTAATTTTTCTAAAGCTTGGTCAGGAGTAATCTCGTTTTGGGCAACTGCTGGTTCTGAATCAGTAAGATTTATGCCTAAAACACTTGTCAACGTAGCTGTTCCTAAAAAGCCCGCACCAAGCTGCATTAATTTTCTTCGAGAAACTTCCATTTTTCTTTGTTATCCTCCATCCGATTGCGCTTTAATAAATTCAAAAAAACTGTCTAGTGAAATTATTTTTTAGGGAAAAGTTACAAAAGATAATTGAGAGAGTAAAGGAAAACAAACTACTCCAACAAATAAAACTACTCCCAGAAAAATTGACAAGAAATAAAATTGTGTTTGTCCAGAAACGTTGTATTTTAAACTTTCACCACTAAAGATAGTTGCCAAGCCAACTAAATTAATTACTCCGTCAACTAAATAGCGATCAAACCAATAAATAATTTGCGAAACTAAACCAACTACAAAAACAATGGTGACGCGATAAATTTGAGCGGTATATAAGTCGTATGCAAAAAAGTCTTGTACTGCTTTGGGTTTTAGTTCAATTGGTTTGGCAATTTTTTCATTGAGATAAATAAATGCTGCTGCACCCGCACCTACTAAAGTAGAGATAACTAAAGGAGTAGCGACAGTTAAATTCAGATTATCCCATTCGGGTAACAAACCCCATTGATGTAATAAAATCGGTACGTGCAAGGCAAATCCCATTCCAAATGTCATGGGTAACACTAACGCCCATAAACCTTCGGGTGAACGCACTGTCATCTGCTTCGGTTTACCACCAAAAATGAGACTAAATTCGCGAGTAATACTAAAAGCAGTCAAACCATTGACGACAACTAATACCCCAACTAACCAAGGATGAGAATTCCAAAGGTTATCTGCCATTTCCGTTAGCGTCCAAAAACAGCCTAAAGGCGGAAAAGCAACTAAAGAAGCTGCACCAACTAGATAACAAATCCCAGATATAGGACGACGCGACCATAAACCGCCGTATTTCGTTAAATCTTGAGTAATGTTATTTAACACAACTCCACCAATACTCATGACTAACAACGACATAGCGATCGCATAAGTAAAGAGCAATCTTAAGGCAGTTTCATCTTGTTGGGTTCCTACAGCAATGAAAACTAAACCCATATACGCGCTGACAGAATAAGAAAGAGAGCGTTTAATATCGATTTGCGCGATCGCAATTAAAGAAGCACCAATGGCAGTTACCGCACCGATGCCAATCATTACTTTGGAGGCTAAAGGAGATAAGGCAAAAACTGGCTGTAATTTGATTAGTACCCAAGCACCAGTAGAAACAACAATCGTATTTCGTAAAATTGTCGCTGGCATTGGTCCTTCCATCGCCTCATCTAACCAAAGATGTAGGGGAAATTGAGCGCATTTACCCAAAGGACCAGCAATTAAGGCTAAACACAGTAAAGTTGCTACAGTAGGATCGATTGTTGTGGTTTTTGCCCATTGGGCTAACTCGGTATAATTCCAAGTCCCTGCTAAAGGTAATAACGCAACTACACCCATTAAGAGGATTAGATCTCCTACCCGTTTGGTTAAAAAAGCATCCCTCGCACCTGTGACTACTAACGATTGGTTGAACCACAACCCAATTAATAGATAAGTGCCGAGAGTCAGAATTTCTAACACCACATAACTAAAGAAGAGGGAGTTACACAAAACTAAAGTACACATCCCTGCTTCAAACAAAGCTAGTAGCGAGTAGAAACGCGCCCAACCCCAATCCATTTCCATGTAACCAATGGCGTAAATTTGAGCAGCTAAATTCAAACCAGTAATTAAAACCAATGCCCCAACAGTAACTGAGGAAATTACTATATCAAAAGAGATATTTAAATCAGCAGCATGAAGCCACTGAAAGGATAAATATTTCACTGGTTGATGCCATGTTTCTAAAAGAGCTAAGATACTGTGGATCAAAGCTATCAAAGTCATTAAAGCATTGAGATAACCCGATGGTCTTGGTCCTGTCTGACGAATAATTCCTGGAGACCACGGTATAGCTAGCACGCCACCGACTAAAGCGTATAAAGGTACTAGCCAGATCGTCTGACTAAATATCTCATTCATAGATATTTTAATGTTTTACAGCTTAGTTGAATTGATTATTATCTATCATAGGATGATTATAGAATTTAGTCTATGAACAATAAAATATATTTGTTTTATGACAATGATAAGGATATATAAATAAATAACATCAGTTCTAATTCAACTATTGTGAGGGAACTGTGCTATTGCAAGAGTTTAGTTTGAGCCTTGAAAAGGATGAGAAATGCAAATTGCGATCGCCTTAACTAATTTTCCTTCATCTGTAAATGATGTTGTTCAAAAGTTGCGATCGCTGTATCTAAAGTAGGGTAAATATATTCAGCGGGAAAATTTTTAAGAAACTCTACTCGTTTGAGTTCGAGATATAAATCTTGTTTGACTCTCGACATCGCAAAGGTAATATTTTGGGCTGCTAATTCATCTCTTAACTCAAATAAAATATCGATCGCGATAATATCAATTTCGACATTAGCTTCCATGTTAAGGACAAACCATTCCACAGGAGTTGCTTCAGCCTCAATCGCCTCAAGCGATCGCTTTTTAAAGTCTTCCGCATTAGCAAAGCATAAAGGCGCATCATAACGATCAATTACCAATCCTGGTATGGTTGTTGCACCTTGCCAATCTTCAATATCATGCAGTCCTGCTAAACCTGGAACTGTAACTAAGACTGCATCGTGGGGGCGAGCAACTCTAGAAAATAGTTCAATCACGATAAGCCAACAGCGATTCCTACACCTACTAAAATATCGGTCATTAATACCGCAATAGTAGTTACTAAAGCCAAAATAAACTCACTACGACGAAAGCGATAAAGTCTGATAAATTCAGCAACAAGCTGCTACCGTCAAACCAGCTAACACATCTCCCCGTAACCAAGTTTTATGATAAGACAACAATTCTTGTAAACCTGGCATTGGAATAGAGAAGGAGTTAGGAGTTTTGGCTTTGATCATAGGACACACTGCAAAGCTGATCTTTTCAAGACCGACTTTTCTTAGAACTAATAGGATGTATCTTATTTAACCAAAGTTTTTTAAGTTTTATTCAATGATTACTAAATTACCCATCATCCCTAAATCTTCGTGGTCGAGAATGTGGCAGTGATAAACAGTTTTCCCCACAAAATCGCGGAAAGAAATGCGAATGCGGACGGTTTCGCCTCTAGGCACTAAAACCGTATCTCGCCAAGCAAGTAATGATTCTGGTTGACCATTCCGACTAATAACTTGAAAAGCATTGCCGTGAATGTGAAACGGATGATCCATTACGCCTGTATTAGTTATGTCCCAATCTTCTGTAGTATTGAGTTTAACTTGGGTATCTATGCGACCTTGATTGTAAGGCTGTCCATTGATTAAAAAAGCCATTCCTACGGTAGGATTCATACCATGATTGAGTTCAAAACTTCTAACTATTTCAGGTTCTGATAATGCAGAGATAGTAGTAAGCTTGGTTGGTAAAGGAAGAGGTTGTACAGAGGATTGATAGTTGAGCGTGGCTAGAGTCAGGGGTGCATCGAGGTTATTTCTACCCATCATACCCATACCTCTACCGCCCATCATTCGACCCCCCATCATGCCCATACTACCGCGATCATAAGGTAAGTTGAGTAAACGATATTGTCCTGGTTTTTGATTTCCTCTTACTAAAACATCAGCTCGTTGTCCTGGTGTTAATAGTAATTCATTAACTTCTATAGGTTCGTTTAAGCTATGACCGTCAGTCGAAATCTGATAAAAAGAATGATTTTCGAGCATCAGTCGATAAAAACGAGAGGTAGAAGCATTAAGAATTCGCAAACGCATTAATCCATGATGAGGCAAAGAAAAACTAGGATTAACTTGACCATTTACCGTAATTACATCTCCTTCTCGTCCCATCATCAGGGACATGTGCATCGAGGATAAAAGCCTTCCCTCTTCATCTACGGAAAAATCTTGCAGTACCAAAAATTCTTCTGTGGCTGCCTTAATTTCGGGAATTTCGTCTATTTCTCCACGGATGATGAATAAACCCGCCAACCCTCCAAATAATTGCTCTGCAACTAAACCATGTAGATGGGGATGATACCAAAATGTACCCGAAGGATGATTGGACAGGATCGAAAACTCATAGGTTAGTTTTTCTCCTGGTTCGATATGAAGAAAAGCATTATCGGCATTTCCTGTAACAGGAATGTGTAAACCATGATAATGAATGTTAGTCGGTTGGGAAAGATTGTTGGTAAAGTGAATACGAACTTTATCGCCTGGTTTTGCTTCTAAACGTGGTGCAGGAACTTGTCCGTTATAAGTCAACAAATATGCCTGTTGTCCACCTAAATCTACTAGATTTTCTTTCGCTTCTAAATCTAGTTCTAATAAGCCATTGCTGCTTTGGTATAAAGGAGAAAGATTAACCGATGATTGGGGTAAAGGTTGACTAGAAATGCTTTTTTGCCATAGCCAATTGCTCGCTAAAACTGATCCTGCCCCAGTAGCACTCAAAACAATAAATTTACGACGGTTAAGTTTAACCATATTGCAAACCTATTAGGTAATTAATAAGATTGATATTCTTTGAATACTTCAATTTCTCCCTTGTTATCAAATGCCAATACCTGAAATGGTTGTTTTTTATCTCCCGCTTCCATTCCTGGTGTTCCTAAAGGCATTCCAGGTACAGTTAAACCGACTAATTGGGGTTTTTCTTTTAGAAAACGTTTAATGTCATCAGCGGGGATGTGTCCTTCCATGACATAACCATCAATAATAGTTGTGTGACAAGATGCTAATTCTGGAGGCACATTATATTTTTGTTTCAGTGCTTCCATATTATCGGTTTTAATATCTTTAATTTTAAAACCGTGTTTTTGGGCGTGTTCTACCCATACTCCACAACAACCACAAGATGGACTACGATAGACAGTCATATTCAATGTTCCTGAATAATTTGGTTCTGTTTCTCGATCCCAAACACTGGCGTAGGCAATATTTTTAGAATCATCTGTAACTGTTGAAGAATTACTAACAGCTTTTTCATAAGACAGATACATTGCTCCGATTAAACATAAAGCAGTTACAGGTATCAGTAGCAACCATTTTTTAAATAATTTATTCATCACAAAGATCTTAAAATAATGTCTTTTTATGTTGTCAGCAGCTTTATCTTAAACTCTCTAGTTAGGTAGAGAGTCAAGCTTAGATTAAGATCTGCAACTTATTAAATAAGATGTAGTCTAACCAATTGAAAACGGCTGTAATATCAAGTATTCCTTGGGCGCAATTGTATTAACTGAAATAACGAAACGAGTTTCAGAATCACTACTGGTTAGAAAGTCGTATTCACTTGTAAATGCGTTATTTTCCCAGACACCACCGAGGAACAATAATGCATCTAAAGGGACGTTTTTTAAGTCATTGGCTATCTTTTGGATTCCTTCTGGTTGGCTCAAGTCAGCTTTAATCCATTTCCCAGCAGTTGCTGGTGTCCTTGAGATACAATAAACATTATGATCGGCTTGATGGTAAATATCGGCAATAGCTCCACCAATTCCTCTGCTTCCTCCAGCAATTAGTAGATTTTTTTTCATCGTGCAATTAATTTTCTCGTTTATTCTTCAAAAATATCTAACTGCTCAAAGGATTTAGCTTGATTGCGATTAATTCCCAGGGGGGACATTTGT
Source organism: Stanieria sp. NIES-3757 (assembly GCA_002355455.1). NCBI lineage: Bacteria > Bacillati > Cyanobacteriota > Cyanophyceae > Pleurocapsales > Dermocarpellaceae > Stanieria > Stanieria sp. NIES-3757. The sequence goes on along the minus strand of AP017375.1, from coordinate 207,864 downwards.
TTAATCCCTTGACGTAACCCTAGGGCAATTTTACTGTGTTTTTCAATTTGTCCCATGACTTGTTTGGCTCTGGTAATTACTGAAGGAGGTAAACCTGCTAATCTACCAGCTTCAATGCCATAGGATTTATCTGCGCCACCTGGACGAACTTGATGTAGAAAGATAATTTTGTCGGGCATTTCTTTAACGGTGACTTGGTAATTTGCCACGTTGGTTAAAATTGATTCAAGCTCATTTAATTCGTGATAATGGGTAGCAAAAATAGTTCGCGATTGAATTTCTGTAGCTAGATATTCGGCTACTGCCCAAGCAATCGAAAGCCCGTCAAAAGTAGCTGTACCTCTACCAATTTCATCGAGTAAAACTAAAGATTTGGGTGTAGCATGATTGAGGATATTAGCAGTTTCATTCATTTCTACCATGAAGGTAGATTGCCCTGTAGCTAAATCGTCTACTGCACCAACTCGGGTAAAAATGCGATCGCATATTGCTAATTTTGCTTCTGTAGCTGGTACAAAACTACCTATCTGAGCTATTAATTGAATTAAGCCTATTTGTCTGAGATAACAGCTTTTGCCACTGGCGTTGGGGCCTGTTAGGATGATTAAATCAGGGTGACTCGCTTCTGTATCTCCCATGTGGGCAGAATTGGGGACAAAGAAATTATTGCCTAGAGACTTTTCCACTACGGGATGTCTACCATCAACGATGTAAATTTCTCTTCCTTCCACAATTTCAGGACGACAATAGTTTTGATAAACTGCTATTTCGGCTAATCCTGCTAAGACATCGACAGCAGCGATCGCTTTGGCAATTTGGCGAATTTCTTGAGCTTTTTCAGCCACTTCTGCTCTTAATTGACTAAAAACTTCGTATTCTAAGTTATTTAAATCGTCTCTAGCGGTCAGGATTCTGGTTTCTCTTTCTTTTAGTTCGGAAGTAATATATCTTTCTTCGTTGGTTAAAGTTTGCTTACGCAGATAGTTATCTGGAGCATAGTCAGCTTTGGAACGAGGTAGACTGAGATAATACCCGAAGGTTTTGTTGTAGCCAACTTTGAGATTAGCAATTCCTGTACGTTCTCTTTCAGTTAGTTCTAAATTAGTTAACCATTGTCGATCATCTTCTAATCTTTGTTTCATTTGATCGAGTTGATCATTAATCCCATCCCGAATTAAACCACCTTCTTTGACAAGCTGTGGTGGTGACTCGACTAAATGAGCAATTACTTTGTTACCTAATTGTTCTAATTCTGAAGGAACTTTTTGAATTGCTTTGAGGTAAGGAGATTTACCATAGTTAGCAATAGTAGCTAGATCGGTTAATCTTACCAAAGATTCGGCTAAAGCAAGTAATTCCCTAGCATTTGCACTTCCTGCCCCTACTCTTCCCGTTAATCTCTCTAAATCGTAGATTTTGCGGAGCATTTCCCGTAACTCTTGCCTTAAAGAAGTATTAACTGTCAATTCCTCAATCGTATCTTGTCTAGCTTTAATGCCATTAATATTCAGTAGGGGTTCTAATAACCAGCGTCGTAATGCCCTACCTCCCATTGCTGTAGCAGTAGCATCTAAAGCCCATAAAAGAGAACCGTAAAACGTACCATCTCTGACAGTTTGAGTTATTTCCAAATTACGACGGCTTTGGTGATCTAAAATCAAATAATCTGCCAAACTATAGGTACGTAAAAGTTGTAGTGGAACTTGATAGGCTTTTTGGGTTTCCTCCACATATTCCAATAACCCTCCTGCTGCCCTCACCGCTAAAGGAAAATGAGCGCAACCAATTCCTTCTAAAGAAGTTAGGTTAAAAGTTTCTTTGAGTCGTTGGGTTGCTTCTACCAAAGTAAAAGGTTTTTGCGATCGCAATGAATAACAAAAACAATCTGGTAAACAATCGGCTAAATACTTAGATTTCTCTCCTGGACGTAAGATGGTATTAAAATCAGGGGCATTTGTCGGAATCAAAACTTCAGCAGGTTGCAGACGTAGTAATTCTAAAGTTAAAGCAGATAAATCGCTTGATTGGGTAGTTAAAAAATCTCCTGTAGAGATGTCTGCATAGGCTAAACCCCAATGATCTCCCGCAATAGCGATCGCAGCTAGATAATTATTGCGACGGGCGTTAAGCATCGCATCATCAGTTAAAGTACCAGGAGTTAATAATTTTTGGACTTCTCTTTTAACAATTCTTTTTTCTGCAGCAGCCGTAGCAGCATCTTCTACTTGATCGCAAATTGCCACAGCATAACCTTTTTCTACCAACATGGTACTGTAGCGTTCTAAAGCATGATGAGGCACTCCCGTCATCGCTACTCTACCAATTTCTTTACCTGCATCCTTACTGGTTTGAACTAATTCCAATTCACGGGAGATAATTACAGCATCTTGAAAAAAGCATTCAAAGAAATCGCCCACCCGATATAACAACAAAGCATTAGGATATTGCTCTTTCACCTCAACATAATGGCGATACATTGGGGAAAGTTTTTCTTTCTCAAGGTTGCGATAGTCGGTAACTGGTGTCGTCTTTTCAGATGCCATAAAATAACTTATTTATTGCCAAGAGCTACTGTTATTGACTTTATCGCAATTTCTGTGATTCGCTGTAATTTTAATCTGTTTTAAGATGATCGAGGATACTAATAATTCTTAGATTTAATTTTGGTAACTATTCCTAATTACTTGACTAATATTCAAGGTGAATTAGCAGCTCTCACAGCAGCATTTTTATGGGCAGTTTCTTCTATAGTTTATGGTTTAGTCGGACAAAAAATTACTCCTCTCCTACTAAATTTTATCAAAGGCATAATCGCGATCGCATTTATTTTAATTACTCTAGTTTGGCAAGGAGAAGCAATCCCGAATTTACCCGTCTTTCCTGCCACTCTTCTGCTGCTTAGTGGCGCAATTGGAATTGGATTAGGAGATACAGCTTATTTTGCTGCAATTAATCATATAGGCGCAAGACGTACCCTGCTGTTAGAAACTTTAGCACCACCAATATCGGCAGGGCTTGCTTTAATATTTATTGGCGAACAACTAACTAGTATTTCATGGTGTGGTGTTTTCTTAACCTTACTTGGTGTTGCCTGGGTGATTAGTGAAAGAAATCCTGTTGTTAATAACTCTCACAATTTAAAAATAGGCATTGTTTGGGGTTTACTAGCTGCTCTTTCTCAAGCAATTGGGGCAGTATTATCGCGTTTTGCTTTGATAGATTCTAATATTACTCCTCTTTGGAGTACTTTATTAAGATTAGTAGCTGGAACTATTATTGTTTCGCTTTTACTTCTATTCCCTGCTGTTAATCAAATAAAATCAATCATTCAGAATAAGTATTCTGCTGCTGCGCCTTTTAGTTTTTCCTTTTCAGGTGCAAGCTTTATATCTCTTGGGGGTACAATTACACTAGCTTCCTTTACTAGTACTTATTTAGGGATTTGGTTACAACAAATCTCACTCAAATTTGCTCCCACAGGAATTGCTCAAACCCTTCTATCCACCAGTCCACTATTTATTTTACCAATTGCGATTGCCCTAGGAGAAAAAGTCAGTTTTAGGGCAATTTTAGGAGTTTTTGTCGCTGTTGGTGGTATTGGATTATTATTTATTAATTAAAACTAGATTGGTTTTAGGGCGATCGCTTATGATTTAACTTATTATTCAATTACTCTGCGAAAACACTAATAAGATTTACAAAACATATTGATAAACAAGCTTTACTTAAGTAGTTAAACACAATTAATTACATACTACTTTGACGTAAAATCATTGAAAATAAGAGCTATAGACAATTAGTATATGTAAATAATTTTGCGTAGGCACTTAATACACTAGCTTATTTTAAAACAATTTCTTTTAACTTGTACAGCAGATTGATTTTCATTCATGAAACAAGTAAATTATGAATTAATTAAATTCAACCAATCAAATTCAGTTCAATTGTTAAATCAATTTATGCAACTAATTCTGAAATAAAATAACTAGACATAAGTATGCTTTCTAATTTAAAACAACAATCAAACCTAAAATAATATAACAAGCATTACAAATTGCTTAAGTCAATTTTGAATTAAACAGCTTAACCTTACTCTCATCAATTTAATATAGTTCAAACTGAAAAATAGTTTTAATTAAAACCTAATGAAAGCTAATCACTATTCTGAAATTAAAGCAATTCCTCAAAATTTTGCAATCGATGAAGCAGAAGAAGGCAGATTAAACTTAATTGCCATAAGAGATACAATTTTACGTCAAATTCATGTTATAGGAGGAATTACAGTTATTATATCTTCATTAGCTTTATATCAAGCTTTAAGACGGGTTCCTAACTATCAAGCTGGTTTTGAAATCCTTTCTGAACCAGTAACCATTGAAACAAAAGTAACTTCTCAGTCTAGAGAAACTACTGAAGCAGTTACTGCTGATAAGTTAGATGAAGTACAAATAAAAACCTTAAAAAGTCCACAATTAATTCAAGAGATAATTGATAAACTTAGTCATAAATATCCTAACCTTAACTATAGTTCTATAATTAGTAGCCTTGAGCTTAAAACAACGAATACAGAACTAACAACTTTAGCAGTTTCTTATAAAGATACTGATAAAGAACAAGTAAAAGATGTACTTAATACAATTAGTGAAGTTTATTTAACTTATAGTTTATTAAAAAGACAATCTGGCGTTAATAGAGGTCTTGAATTTTTAAATCAGCAAATTCCTGTCATACAAACTAAAATTGATGGACTCAATCAGCAATTAGATCAGCTTAGAACAGAATATAATCTTATTGACCCAAAAATTCAGGCAGTTCAATTATCTCAAAGACTAGATAATTTGCTCAACCAAGAACTTCAATATAAAACTCAATTAGAAAAAACTCACAAGCTAGCTGATATCGCTACAAAAGAACTTAATCAACAAGCTACAACATCAACTATGGCAATGCAACTAGGGACTTCGCGTTATAACGCTTTACTTGGAGATTTAAAAGCAATAGATCAAAAAATTGCCCAACAATCAGCTATTTTTTCAGAACAAAATCCTCAAATCCAAACATTACAAGAACAAAGAAAAAAAATAATTGCTCTAATCGATCAAGAAAAAGCAGTTATCCAACAGAAAATTAATAATCAAATTGAGTTGCAACTAAATCAACAAAAAGATAATCGGGAAGAGATAGTAAATGTAGAACAAAATCTTCAAGAATGGTCAGAAGTTACGCGAAAATTCGAGAAGATTAATCGACAAATGGCAATTACAGAAAAACAGCTTAACCAGCTTTTGGTTCAAAGAGAATCTTTACGACTTGAAGCCTCGCAAAAAGAAGCACCTTGGAGATTACTTACTCCTCCAGGAGAACCCCAAACTGATGCTGCTAGCACTGCTAATTATGTAGTTTTGGGTACGCTGTTAGGTTTGTTGATTGGTACAGGTGCAGCTTTAATTATAGATAAATACCAGAACTTAGTTTATAATGCTAATCAACTTAGAGAGATTACTACTCTACCAATTTTAGGCATTATTCCCTTTGATCGCTCTAATAAAAAGTTATCTTTTAAAAAATTAATTAAGTTAATACAGCCTTCAGACTCTCAAGAACAAGAGTCAGGAATTCAAGTTTATAATAGAAATTCTGCTCCAGAGAATTTACTGTCTTCATCTGTAGAAGCTTTTCGTTTTTTTGGAGCCAATTTAGGTTTATTTGAAGATAATAATGGTATTAATTCTTTACTTGTTACTTCTGCAGTATCTGGTGAAGGAAAATCTACTGTAGTTCTCAATTTAGCTAAGGTGGCTGCTGCAATGGGAACTAGAGTTTTAGTTGTTGATGCTGATATGCGTAGTCCAAGTAAATTGACTACCAGTATGGCGTTAACCTCAAATCAAGGTCTGAGTGATCTTTTGTTATCTGACGATTTAGATTTAAATGTTCATTGTGTTATTCAAAAATCTTCTTTAGAGGAAAATTTATTTATTTTGTCTTCTGGTAATATAAACAATAATATTGATACTAGTAAATTACTAGCTTCTGCAAAAATGCGAGATTTAATGGAAGAATTAAAACAGCATTTTGAGTTAGTGATTTATGATGTTTCTTCTATTGTTGATTATGCTGATGTAAATTTATTAGCTAATAAAACTGATGGAGTAGTTTTAGTAACTGCTTTGGGTAAATTACAAACATTAAAATTTAAAGAAGCTATTAATCAACTTACTATATCTAAAACACCAATTTTAGGAATATTAATTAATAAAATAACTGCTAAAGTTTAGAATTAATTTTGAGAGTTATTGAATCAGTGCGAACTGATCAAATTTAATTACTCGGGAGTTAGGCTGACGAGTATCGTAGCGATAACTACTAATTATGCCTGTTTTGGTATCCAGAATACTGAAACTGGTAATTTCATTACTGGCGAGATAGGGTAAGTTGTTTCCTTGTTTGTCTTGAAGTGGTGCTAAGGTAGGCATAATTGGTTCTAAGCCATTGGGATCGCCTGTTTCAGCATAGACAAGATTAGGGTTATCTTTGGGTACTGGTCGTTTATTATCTTCTAAATGCGCTCCGTAACTATTACCAACATTAGAAGATTCTAAAAAATTTATTCCTGTGGAACTGACAAAGCGATTCCACAGATGAGAATGTCCATAAAAGACTAATTGGACTTTGGCTGATTTTAATAAAGGCATGACATCCCTAATAATATAATCTTGTTCTGGAGGATATTCGTAACGAATAGATTTAATCTGACCAGTTTCAGTTCGTTTTATACGAGGAAAAGGATTAGTATAAGGAGGGACAATATTACCACCTAGGGTATGGGGAGGATGGTGAAACATGACAATTTTATATTTTGCTTGTTGAAAAGCTTCACTTTGTAATTCTTGTTTTAGCCATTGATATTGTTGACTATCGGGCGTAATTGGTTCAAAAATATGTTGTCCATAACCCCATTGTTCGGGATGCTCTAAATCTGCTTCTCTTTCTTGATATCTTCCTTTAATATCAGGGTTAAGTTCGGGCGATCGCCATATATTAGTGATGTATAATACAACTAAACGAATATCACCAAAAGTCACGGCATAATATTTTTTACCACCATTAATACTTTGAGGAAGAGTAAAAATTTCTTCGTAAGTATCGGTGTTAAAAGAATTAGCTTTGATCCATGCACTGTGTACTTGTGGATCTTGTTTCGGATTAATTTGTTGAACTAATTGTTGATATGATTTTTCGGCAACAAACCTAGGAACAGCATCACCAAACTGTTGTTTAAGAGATTGAGTTTGAGAATATCTTCCCATAACTTCATGATTACCGATCGCAGTAAATAAAGGAGCGTGTTGAATTATTTCACCGCCTCGATAAACTGTTTTAGTTCCGTTGTATTCTAGTTCATAACTAGCACGTCCTTGCAAACAGGGAAAAAATGCACCACCTCGCTTGTCATCAAACCATTCAGAAGCACGGTCTGGTATATTAACTAAATCTCCTGCTAAAAAAACTGCATCGACTCTGCCAATAGTTTCTTCTACTTTTTGTAAATTAGCTGCGGTCATAGGCATCAGTTGATGATCGGAGGTTAGTAAAATTTTTAATGGTGTCCCCGATTGAGGTGCAGTAGTAAGAGTAAAAACTTTGCTGTGGATTTTTTTTCCTTCTTTAACACTGATCACTTGATAAGGAAGTCGTTGCTTAGAAGTTAGATTAGGAATAATTGCTTCGTGTCGCCAGATATTTCTAATGGTTGGCTGTAAATAAGTTTGGGATAATTGCGAATTTTCGTCTTCTCGAACTCGACTGAGTTTATTTGTATCTGCGGTAACTGTAGACTCTAATTTTTTACCATAAACTACTTGATGTTCTTCACCTAGAAAGTCTGTAAACCAAACTACTCTGACAGAATTTTTAGTAGGTAGTTGTAAAAAAGGATCGCTTAATAAAGAAATTGATGAGTTTTGCTGTACAGTTGATGCTTCGAGCGAATTAGTCATAACTGCAATTGTTAAAAATATTAATAATATAGTTAAATTCAACCAGATTAAACTTTTTTTTTTCATTATTAATAGTGATAATTCTTACAAATTACTAGCAGTTTATCGTCGACAATCAAAATTATTTTTTAATAATCTTCTTCAAAATATAGAAAAAGAAGTATTAATTATGTTTAATAAAAAATTAATAATAGATTAAGCTTTAGGGATATTAAATTGATGAGGGGCAAACTTGATCGCTTTGGAAAGTATGTCAGATAAGCTATAGATTTAGTTTCTATTTATAAAATGTAAGGTGATTAACTGAAAAGAAAAAACAAAAAAAACTATCAATTTAATCTTTATAAATTTTAAACCCACCCCTTCCGCTTTGGGATGAGGAGTGGGCTTTTTTCCAGCTACTATTAATTAATAACTTGGGTCAACTTCGTCTTATTTATCGACTTTATCCACAATAATTACTTCTGCTTCACCATCATTATCAAGATCGATTTTTTCAGTTACATTTTGTCTTGATACTGATTGACTAGGTTCGGTTACAACTGGTTTTTCAGTTATATTTTGTCTTGATACTGCTTGATTAGGTTCAGCAACGACTTGTTTGTTAGTCAAATTTTGTCTAGGTGCTGTCTGACTAGATTCACCAATAAATTCTTCTCCACTTATCACTTTTCCAGTAGTAGTAGGCGGAACATTTGGATTTGCGGTTGCAGTTTGATTTCTTGATTTGTAGAGATCGGGAGCATCATAAATCTCAAACTCCTGAATACGGCGATCGCGTAAAATCGAAGCTGCTCTTCTGACTTGATCTTCAGTACCAGTCACCATGAGTAAATAGTCACCAGCTTTAATTCGGTCTTGATATACTCTAGCTCTATCTTCAGGAATACCTAATCCCACTAAAGCACCAATAATACCACCAGTCGCTGCCCCAATACCTGCACCAGCTAGAGTAGCTGCAATTTCTGAAATTCCTACTCCAGCAGCTAGGACTGGTCCAACACCAGGAATAGCTAAAACTCCTGCTCCTACTAAAAATCCACCAATACCACCTAAAACAGTCCCAGTAGTTGCACCAATACCTGCACCTTCGGCAGCTTCATTGCCTTGACTAACTTCGTCTGCTCCTTCAACCCCTTCAAGATTTCGTGCTAGCAGCGAGACATCATCCATATTAAATCCGTTTTCTTTTAGAGTGCGTAGGGCGTTTTCGACATCTTCTCTTCTGGTAAAAACACCAACGGCTCGTCTATAGACATTGGACGTTCCCATACTTGTTCTAGTTTCTCTATTCATTCTGTTCTCCTTAAATTATTTACTTATGATTAGCTTTGCAAAGCTGTTTTACTTAACGGCAATCTAGTTACTTACCGCAGAGGGATAAACTTTTTCCGCAGTAATAACAGGTCGATTTGTATATCTCGACTCAAACTCTTGAATTTGCCGCGAGTTCCAATTTAACCCTGATTCTTGTTCAAGCATCTGGGCATCGAACGGCTGCACTACGCCAGTCACAACTACGTAGTCTCCTTGTTGGAATGTTTTCTTTGAAGTATTAAGGTCTTGGTTGATACCCATAACCAGCAAACCAATATCATCAATCCAGCCTTCCTCATAAAGAGCAAAACTATTAGGAGATAAAAGTTGTCCAACTTCTCCTTCAACTGCGATCGCTTGCTCGTAATAATCTGAAGGATTTGCGGCTAATTGTTCAATAGTCGGAGCTAGGGCAAGATTATCAGCAAAAATAGCTGGTTGATTTTCGTAATCTGTATATAGTTCTCTATCTATACTCAGCCCATATTCTCTTTCAAGCTCGTCTATCACGAATTGTTGAACTGTTCCTGTTACTTGAATAGGAACATCTTTACTAGGAGGATTTAAAGATCGATTCAGAGGATTAATAACAAGAACAGGAGAACCGCCGAAAAATCGATTGTTTTGAAGCACAAAGCCTGAATCTCCTAATTCTTCTTGGATTGTACTTCTAACTGTTACTTGTTGTCCGATATATTCTTCGGCATTGCCCGTCATATCCTCAATAGTCACGTTCTCTTGATTTTGATTTTGCTCCATTTCTTGAGCAGTACTGTTAAGTGGAAGCAGCAAAGTTGGAGTTAAACCAAGCGCGATTGCGAATAGCGAACTTCCAATTGTTTTGGTTATTCGATGATAGAAAGAATGTTGCTCAAACATAATTCAATATTGATTTTTTCCTGTTGTTGAAATTGCTATTAGTTGTTGTTCAATAAATTTTTAATTCCAATTCTTTTTCAGAAAGCAATTATCTAAAATAGCAATCAATTTTTTTACTTATTGTTTTTTGCAGTGATTACTTATGACAATTCTGATTTAAAATAATTTCGGAAATACCTATATTTTGTTGATAATTGGTTGTTAAACATACCTTCGGTGATTTCCAATCATCAGAATTGCTAGATACAGGCTTAATAAATTATTAGCAAAAGCAACAATAATTTATTATTACTGACTTCAGGTTGCCAATTGCTAGGTAATTTTTGCCTTTAATTTTTTATACCATAGAAAAAAAATTATCAAATTTTGTATATCAAAAGTTATATGTTATTTAAAAAATGCTCACTTTTAAATTGAGGTAAAAAAAGAGAGCCAGCAAATTTTATAATTTGACTGACTCATAAGTTTAGCTTTTTATAGAAGCAAGAGATAAAAGTTGATAAGCTTATATCTATATGTATATAACTTGTAGTATAATTTTTAATCTATCGTAAGTTATAGAAACACTTAAATAGTTAATTTTATTGATTAAGTATTGTCCTCAAGAATCATCAAATCTCTTAAAAGCTAGATTGTCAAATCATCTAATTTTCATGTTGCCCTAGATTCATAAATTTCAGCAAAAACATCAATTACTATTACAAATTAAAGCAAAAATTATAACTTTTGATAGAGATATTAGTTGGTCGGAAGTTTATAGGATGAAACATCTTTAACAAAAACGTTTAAGTTTTAGATAACTCAACAAACTTCTATGGCTAGCTCAATTGAATTTAAATTATTTGCTCCCTATAACGAAAAAGCAACCATTAGCGGTAGTTTTAAGGACTGGGAAGAAATACCGATGACAAAAACAGAGGATGGTTATTTTCGCACCACAATTGAGTTAGAAGATGGGATTTATCAGTATAAATTTCGCTTGCAATCAAAATCTTGGTTTTTAGAACCGAATCAATGGGTATATATCAGCGATCCTTACGCTACAGAAATTGATAATGCTACGCAAAATACAGTAATCCGAATTAAAGAAGGTAAACGAATTGTTGATGATTATATTTGGCAAGATCATGACCAACTTTTACCTAATAATGATGAGTTAATTATTTACGAATTATTTGTATCGGGTTTTTCGGGAGGAGAAGGAGACGGGAAGAAACGAGGTAATTTCCAAGATCTGATTGAAAAGTTAGATTATTTGTGTGAACTTGGTATCAATGCTATTGAATTACTTCCTGTTCAAGAATATCCAGGAGATGATAATTGGGGTTATACACCCCGTTATTTTTTTGCCATTGAGTCGAGTTATGGGAAGAGTGAAGATTTAAAGTGTCTCATTGATGAATGTCATTCGAGGGGTATTCGAGTGATTATGGACAGCATTTTAAATCATTCAGATGCAGATAGTCCTCTAACTCAAATTGATTATGACTACTGGTTTCATCATTCAGCACGAGATCCTGATAATAGTTGGGGTCCAGAATTTAATTACGAACATTATGACGAAAATTTAGATGTTAAACCCGCCTGGCAATTTAGCGGTGATGCCGTGCATTTTTGGGTTGAGGAATATCGCATTGATGGAATTCGCTACGATGCAGCTAGACAAATTGCCAACTATGACTTCATGAGTTGGATTGCCGAACAAGCAAAGAAAGCTGCTTCCATGAAGCCATTTTTTAACATTGCCGAACATATTCCAGAAACTCCCGATTTAGTTGGTTTTGATCGACCAATGGATAGTTGCTGGCATGAAAGTTTTTATCAACAAGTTTTAAAACACATTTGTGGTGATCATTTCGATCTTGAAGCGTTAAAAGAGGTTTTGGATTGTCGCAGACAAGGTTATCCTGATGGAAGCAATGTAATTAATTATTTGACTAATCACGATCGCAAGTATCCGATGGCAGATTTAGGCGATCGCGGAATTTTTGAAGCAGAAGCCTTTAAACGAGCTAAACTCGGTGCGGTTCTACTCATGACTACGCCAGGAATACCGATGATTTGGATGGGTAGTGAATTTGGTGAATTTCAACTTCAAAGAGAAGCTAAAATTGATTGGACACTACTAGCAAACGAACTGAATCAAAATTTATTTGATTATTACAAAGGTTTGATTGCTTTGCGTAAATCAAATCATGCTCTTCGTACCAGCAATATTGATTTTTTCTGGGAAGATTCGGAAAATAAAGTGTTAGCCTACAATCGTTGGAATGATGAAGGTTCTCGTGTAGTTGTCGTGACTAATTTTTCTGATAATTTTTTAGAAGATTATCAACTTCCTCGTTTTCCTGCTACTGGTACTTGGCACGAATGGACAACAAATTACGATTTAGAAGCTGAAGAAGCTGGGTTAAAACTAAATTTGGGAGGATACGAAGCTCAAGTTTTTGTGAAATAGTCCAATTTGCTTTATTTAGTAACTTCCCGACGATAATGAGGACGACAAGGAGAACCCCAAGCTACTTGTTGAGCAGGCAAATCTCGAAACACACTGCTTCTGGCTCCAACTACAGTATTAGCTCCAATGGTTACTCCACAACCAACAAAACAATCTGTAGCGAGCCAAACTCCATTTTCAATAACAATGGGTGCAGTAATCAAACTAAAAGCTCGATCCTGGATATTATGACTACCAGTACAAAGATAGGATTTTTGGGAAATCACACAATGAGAACCAATTTCAATCCGATCAATGCTATAAAAAACTACATCATCTCCAATCCAAGAGTAATCTGCGATCGCAACTTTCCAAGGATAAGTAAAACGAGCAGTGGGACGAATCAATACTCCCTTACCAATTGATGCACCAAATAAACGCAATAACCAGCAGCGTAAACTATTAAGATTGTGAGGACTTAACGGAAAAACAACTGCCTGTACTAACCACCAGAGCATAACATACCAGCCTGGTCGTCCGCGTTCAAACTTAGATTGGTCGTATTTTCTTAAGTCAACTAGAGGTTGAACTTCATAATCAGGAATTACTTCCATTGAAAATAAATTTATTATTTTTTAGAGTTGGACTGTTTTTACAGGAGAAGATTCTAGAGTAGGTAATTTTGATGAATTAGAAGCACGATTAAGCTTCCCACCAAATTTTTGCAGTTCGTAAAGTTTTACGCCTATTTGATATTCGTATTGACTCAATAAACGAGCATAAATATAGCCTGGTAATCCGTCAAGAAAACCCAAACGAATTATATAAAAAAGAATAAATCTTAATGTAGGTTTAAAAGGTAATCTTACCCAAATTTTTTTCAAAAAACGTTTCCGTTGAACAGCATCACCAAATAAATTTGCACCAATTGTTCCGCTTTCATTTTTGCCTGTCAGTAAATTGTAATAAACCCTTGCTTCCCAATTAGAATAGCGATTATGTCTAGCTAACCATTGATAAATATCTCGGAAGTCAATATGCAACATATCTTCTTTGAGATAACCAACTTTTCCTTGTAAAATTACGTGTTCGTGAACTTCATTATCTCCAGTATTAGGAATATCTTCGGTACTCAGGTTTTCGTAGCGACCTAATCGATGTTTAAATAAGCGTAAATTCCAATCAGGATATTTACCACCATATCTAATCCATTTACCCAAGAAAAATACCTTGCGATTTAAATAATAACCATCGCATTCAGAAGTTTCAATTACTGTTGCTATTTCTGTCCATAATTCAGGAGTAATTCTTTCATCACAATCTACAATTAAAACCCAATCATTACGAAAAGGTAAGTTTTCTAAAGCCCAGTTTTTCTTTTTCGGCCAACGACCATTAAAATTAAATTGAACTACTTTTGCTCCATAAGTTTCGGCAATTTCACTCGATCTATCGTCACTTTGAGAGTCAACAATAAAAATTTCGTCAGCTTGAGCTACACTTTCTAAACAAGCTGGTAAATTGAGTTCCTCGTTTTTGGCAGGAATTAAAACTGAGACAGGAACTTTTTTCGTTGAATAGGTCATGTTTATTTAGATGTCAATAATAAAAGAAAAATTTAAAAATCGACTACTGTATCATCTAACAACGTTAACATTGACTCATTAAAAACAACAAAGTTTATCTCACAATCACTCTAGCTAATGAATTCGATTCAAGCAGGTTCTCAGCGGGTTATCTTAGTAACTGGAGCCTCTCGTTCAGGAAAAAGTGAATGGGCAGAAATACTAGCACAGCAAACTAATAAATCTGTAATTTATATTGCTACTGCTATAGTAGATTCTACCGATCTAGAATGGCAAGCTCGAATTGCTAAACACCAATCTAGAAGACCCCAACAATGGCAAACTTTAGTAGTAACGAAAGATTTAGTAACAGTTATTAATAATGCTGTAGCTTCTGACTGCTTATTAATCGATTCTTTAGGAACTTGGGTTGCTAATTTATTGGACTTAGACGCTTCAATTTGGTCAGAAATTACTAATAATTTAATTAGTAGTTTAACTACGACTTCTGCTGAAATAATTTTGGTAGGAGAAGAAACAGGTTGGGGTGTCGTTCCTGCCTATGAATCTGGTAGACTCTTTCGCGATCGCTTGGGCGATCTTTTACGACAAATTGGTGGTATTGCCGATACCGTCTATCTTGTTGTTGGTGGTCAGATTTTAAATTTAACTCAACTAGGACAACCATTAAAATAATCTGAAGGATAAAAGATAAATCCTATGTAAGATTAAAAGACTAACTGCAAAATACTAGAATTAAAAATAAGAGATAAAAAAATAAGCAAATTTGGATAGTTGCTAGTCAACTAAATAGAAAGTAATGGCGTCAAAACAAGAAGTTAAAGTTTATCTTGCTTACTGGATTCAGTTAGGCCAAAAATTGATCTTAGATAAGGGAATTAAACGAGAGTTTTTTCCTCAACCAGTTATCAATGGAGAGCGATATTCACCACAGTTTGAGAATATTTGGCATCAAATTCTGCAAGAAGATGGCAAAAATTGGCATTTAGAAGGGACATCTCAAACTATCGCTGAATTACTTTCTCCTATTTGGGAAATTCCTGATTGTGCTAGATGTGGAATGCCTGTTCCCATGATGAATTTGGGTGTTACATCTGATGGATGTCCTTGTAAAGATATGCCAGGTTGGCCAAATTCGGAGTTACCCCAACCGCGATCGCCAATTCTTAATCAGCAACATTTAACTAGGCTACAAGAACGTTTGCAAACACTCAAAAATAATTTTTAGAATCATTTCTGCAAACAATTTCCTAGCTAAGAATGGCTCTACTAAACTTAAAATTTAAAATTTGGTCAAATTGTAGAGCTAGCAAAATTTGGAGAAAATCAAACAAGATTTAACTATTAAACACTTAAAGTTTGGCTGATTAATCTTTTAGATGTTAATTAAAAACAATTAATTATTTCTCTTCCTTCATCTTCAGCATCTTCTGAAGTAGCAAAAATATCTCCAGGCTCAAGAATAATTCCTTCTTTGTCAATAATGGCAAATTGATAATAGTAATCTTCGGAAGTTTGATAAACAACTAGAGTACAGTTATTAATCCCAATAATTTTAATAAGTTTCATCATAAAAATAATAATTGTCTCAAAACATCAAAAGTCTAAATTTCGTCAAGCGAACATGAAAGCGCGTGCGCTTACAATAACTATTCTTGCTGTACTGTTAAAAATCGAATATAGAAAGTACCAGTCAAGGTGATATGAAAAAGAAGCGAGAAAGTGTTTAGTAGTTCCCATTATCTTTATTTCTCCTACGGTTTTTTTCTTTCCACTTATTAGGTCAAGACAGTTTTTTTTATGCAACAAGCATTTCTCTGTGGTTACCTTAAAAAGAAAAAGAGAGGAAATAGAGATGATTTAAGAGTGATTTGAACGACTCTATTATTAAGAGAGTAGACACAACGAAACATTAAAACCCTAGTGTTCGGTAAACAGTACTCCACCTTAACAAGACTGAGCTTGCATTCACTCCCTCAATTCTCGTCAACCCTAAATAGTTATTTGACTTTTTAACTTAGATTTAGTATTGCTCGTTTTATACTGGCAATCTTGCTTAAAATTATCTACCAATGCTTGGAGGATATTACCAGCAGAACATAGGAGCAATTAGAAAAGCTTAGTTATTTTAACTCAATCTGTGTCCTGCTCAGATAATTTTTATTAAAATATTTATCTTAAATTGCTTGTAAACTTTGTAGAGAATGAGACTATTTATTGGAAGTTGAGTTATGTTGTATCGAATCTCAAAATAGTCTCATTAATGCTTTAAATAGGCTTCTTAATCGATCAATTCAATTAGAGGTTGAAAGTCATGTCTCAGTCTTGTTGATAATATCTTTAGCTCTTGTGCAAGTGTCCACCTGATTAAGGCGGACAACAAAGTCGAGGGACATAGCTTAAACTAACTTCACATTAGGATAGTTAGCCAAAATATCGTTTGTGCTAAGAGTGTCACCCTCTGCTTGAGGAGTCCACAACACTTCAACAGCTAACAAGCGATCGCTTCCGATACTACCAATTTGTTGTAATGCTCGACGTAAATCTTCAGAATCATTAATTTGTGGTAGTTCTAAACGACCTTCTACCCCAACAATCACAGTAGCCATAATATATTCTCCTGATTCTTGTTGTAGTTGGTTGCTTAATTCCCCATCACCAGCAGGCAAAGATTCATAACCTCGACGCATTAAACTATCTACATTAGACAGAGTTTCTTCAGTAAATTTACTGCGTTCGGTTAAAGCTAACTGATTAAATTTAGCTTCGGCTGTATCGATGTTTGTTTGTTGAGATTCTGTTGCACCATAAACCCAATATTCGGGATGACGTAACAAAGCCAAAGCTGCCTCTTGCAATACGGTAGCACGACCAGCAGCCGAACCAGTATCAGCAGTCAAAGCTAATTGATTTAATTCCTGCTGAAGTTCTCTAGCACTAGAGAGTAACCCTACTTGTACTTGAGCCACGGAAACGCGAGTAGGATCGCTATAGCCTACACTACCACCCGCTCCAGCATTAGTGAAACTTCTGACTAAAAAATTTGCGATCGCAATGAAGATCAGGATCGAAAATAAACCACCAAAGCCACCAAAGCCAAAGAAAGGTAGTAAAAAGGGAAAACCAATTCCTCCTCCACCTGGATAGCCATAACCATAACCAGGAGAAGAACGATAACCACCTGAAGGAGGAGAGTAAGTACGGCTGGGAGAACGGAAAGAACCCCCACCAATTCTTCCTCCTGTACGAGCTGCTAAGGCTTCGTTAGCACTACCGAAGATTAGAGTGCAAATTAATCCTAAGACGAGTAAAGATTTAAACCAGAATTTAGTTTTTTTTGGATGTATACGATTCATATTGAAAAAAAAGATTAACTATTAAATAATTGTTCACTTATTGTTAGCCACCACCAACAATTGTTACGATTTCTAAGCGATCGCCATGTTGTAATTGAGTTGCCGACCAATATTGACGATGAATAATTTCGCCATTATATTCAACTGCTAGGAGACGGGGATTTAAACCCAATTCAGTAAGAAGCTCAGGTAATTTAATCAGTGCAGAACAACTATAGGGTTCGCCGTTGATTTGTAAAGTGATTGTGGTATTGGTATCAAACATAGAGTTAAATCAATTTGGTGCCTAGGTCTAGAAGCCTTTGCTGTCTACCTAGCTGAGCGAGAAATTGTCGAGTAATCATACCAGGTTGTTCTGCTTGCATGATAGCGCGAACTACTGCCACTCGTTGCGCTCCAGTCAGTAAAACCTCATTGAGATTATTTAAATCAATTCCCCCAATCGCAAACCAGGGAATAGTCGAATTAGTTGCAGCATAACGAAGATAATCGAAACCTGCTGCGGTTTTATTCGGTTTAGTCGGAGTTTCGTAGACAGGTCCTACACCAATATAATCTGCTCCTTCTGCGATCGCTGTAGCCATTTCTTCGGGATTAGTTGTCGAGCAACCGATAATTTTTTGAGAACCTAAAATTTCTCTAGCTAAAGCAATAGGTAGATCCTGTTGTCCTAAATGAACTCCATCAGCATTGACCGCCAAAGCTAAATCGACGCGATCGTTAACTAGAAATAACGCTCCATACTGATGACATAATTGACACAATTGTTGAGCTTGAGCCAATCGCAAAGTATCATCAGCCGTTTTTTCTCGATACTGAACTAAAGTCAATCCTGCTTGCAGTGCTGCATCGACTACTGCCAAAATTTGCTCTGAAGCAGAAGTAACTAAATACAGATTGGCATTTTCAAGTTGTTGACGACGACGATTAGTTAATAATTTACTTTCTAAAGTATAAATTTGATATCGCATCTGTTTAGCAGTTATACCCATCTGCGGTTTGTAGAGCTTACTATATTCCTCAATTACTCTTAATGCTTCTTGAGTTCTACAAAGATTAGCTCGTAGCAGATGTTCAATATCATCACGAGTTTCTTCTTGAGGATGAGTTAACTCAGTTCCTACATCTCCAGGAGTATCTCTAGCTTGGCGCAATTGAACTGTATGCCATTTGGCAAGCTCTTGTCGCATATTTTTGCATTCTTCTGCCAATTGCGCATTGTTTAATCCTAAACGACACCATTCTTCAATGATTCGTAATCCTTCTCTAGCTCGGTCTAAATTAGTATCAAGAATTCGATAGATAGCTCTTTGCATAGTTAATTTAAATACTAGTCAAATCCATACAGTCAAAGACATCCTATCAAATTCAAACTATTATGCTTGGAAATGAAATTTTCAGTGCAGCTACTAATAAGTTGCACTACCACAACGCTAAAATGAACTCGACAGAATTGATCCGCACAAAATTGATTGCCAGCAATAATTACTGATCAATGAGCGACAAAGTTTAGTTTGCAAAATAGATAACATTTCTTAAGCAAATCATTATGCAACATAGGTTTTAGCTGTTATAGAATAACCTTAGTGTTGCAACTCATTATTTTAATTTCCACTCGCTTTTTGAGGAAGTACTAAAACAGCAGGCTGCTTATTGACTTGTGTTTCGATTGGTTGTACTTTATTGACCAATTTTATAAATTCTTGATAATCGGGAATTTTTGCGTCAAGAACATAACCTGCATCTGAAACTAATTCTGAAGGAGCTTGACTCATTACTGTTTTAATATTCTCTTGCTGATTGCGCTCGACGGTAGGACCAATTAAAACTACCCCGGCTGGAATCCAGCGACTGGTACGAAAAACTCGAAACTTAGTCCCGCTAAATTTATTTCGATAAAGTTCAAATTCGTTTTCTGATAAAGCTCCTGCTGCTGCTTTTCCTTGAGCCAATAAGTTAAGCAATTGTTCGGGAGTAGGAGCGAAAATTATTTTTGCCAAAGTTAAACCATATAGGTCGTATAAAGGCAAATAATAGCCTGCTGCCGATCCTGGTTGACCTAAAGCAACAATTTGATTCGCTAATTGACTAATCTGATTGATTTGGCTGTCTTCAGGAACTACAAACACCGATCGCTCTAAACTACTTACCTTTGCTAAAGGGAAAATAGGTAAATACATTTCTTGACCAATGGCGACTGCTGCTAATCCTGGCGGAGCAAAAACAATTGACCAATTGTTTCTTCTAATTTGTTCTAGAGCCTGTAATTCATTATAAGCCGGTTCTAGTTCAACAATTGAGTTGGTTTCTTTGGCTAAGTATTCTTGCAACTGCTGATACTTTTCTACTGATACTGCTTCTTCTCCGTAACTAATCACGCCAATAGTGAGCTTTTCAGAATTAACGGTTGTCGAACTACATCCAGTAACAATCGGAATTAGTAACCAAAAACAGAAAAATTTGAACCAAGGTCGAACAAACATTTTTTCTTAATTTTCCGTAAGCATTACTAAGATATTTGAAATTATGAGTTAACTACTTCTCTTCTCAAAAAATATTGATAAACATTAATAATAGAAGTTATTAGATTTTATTATGAGAATATTTGAAGTAACTTGTTTCACCTGAAATTTACATTTATGCCAATATTATTGTCATTATGTACTTTTACGTAAATCGATTAATTTAAGTTGAAGCATTACGTAAGTAAATGTAACTACCACTCTAAATATTTATACTAATGATTACATCTGCAAAACTAGGAAAATCTTTTCGTAGTCAACAAACAGACAAACGAAAAAATTTCATAACTGCTACCCCAGACATACAACCGACTAGGATAATTATGTTAGGTCCTAGTCTTCAAGAGCAAGGGGGAATGGGTGCTGTATCTAATTTAATTATAGAGTCAGCTACTCCAGAAATAAAATTTCAACATATTAGTACTTGGAATGGCGCTCGCATGACCAAGTTAGAATCGTTAAGGGTATTTTGTTTAGCTATAGCGAAATTAAGTTGGCTACTTCTACAACAAAAAGTAGACTTGCTTCATCTTCATTTGTCAGAAAGAGGTAGTGCTTGGCGTAATTCAGTTTTGGTTTTAATTGCTTTGTTATTTAACAAACCAGTGATTCTTCATGCTCATGGAGCCGAGTTTCATACTTTTCATGCTCAACTTAAACCTATTCTCCGAAAATTTCTTAATTGGATTTTACAAAAAAGTACTTATTTAATTGTTTTGTCTGAAAGCTGGAAAAGATTTTATATTTCTCATTGTCAGATCCCAGAACAAAAAGTAGTCGTACTTCATAATCCTGTAGATTTTCCGCAAAATCTGCCTACCAAAGCTCCCGATGAGGAGTTTAAATTATTGTTTCTAGGTAAAATTAATCAACGTAAAGGAATCTACGATCTACTTAAGGCGATCGCTTTAATTAAAACAGAATTAAGTCACAAAATAAAATTAATTATTGCAGGTAGTGGCGAGATTAATGAGACTCTAGACTTAGCTAAAAAGTTGGGAATTGAAGAGAAAGTCGATTTTTATGGTTGGATAAATCGCGAACAACGTAATCAATTGTTAGCCCAAACAGATTTATTTTTGTTACCTTCTTACAATGAAGGTTTACCAATGGCATTATTAGAAGCTATGAGTTGGGCGATACCAGTAATTAGCACACCAGTAGGTGGAATTGGAGAAGTTATCGTTCATACTGAAACAGGTTGGTTAGTCGAACCAGGTAATAGCCAACAAATTAAAACAGCTATTGAATTTCTTCTAGAAAATCTAGATTTAAGAGAAAAGATTAGTCAGGCAGGTAGAAATAAAGTTGCTGCATTTAGCATTCAAAAATATAGTATTTCTTTATCGAAACTTTACAAAGATGCGATAAAAATATGCAAGAATTAGACTTTAAATAAAGGGTTATAGATATTATTATGGAAATGCCAACACCGCCAGAAGAGCTCGATTTTCAAAAATATTGGCTAATTTTAAAACGTCATAGTGTGCCAGCAACAGGAGTTTTTTTAATAACAGTTATAGTTGCAGCTTTATTAGCTTTATTGTCTCAAAAAAAGTATGAAGCCGTTGGTAAACTGAAATTTATTAAAGAAAACCCTAGTTCTGCCTTAGTTACTGAAGCTGGAGGAAGAATTGGCAGATTAGATACTTTAAAATTTGAAGGCTCTCCTGTAGACACCGAAGCAGAAGTAATTCGTTCCGCACCAGTTGTTCAACAAACAATTAAAAGTTTGAATTTAACTGATGAAAAAGGCGAATTAATAACTTACGAAAGTTTTTTAACTAATTTAGAAATTAAAAATATTCAAGATACAGATATTGTCCAAGTAAGTTATCAAGATCCAGAGCCCCAAAAAGCACAGTTGATTGTGGACACCTTAATGGATAAATATTTAAACCAAAATGTGTCAATCAATCGCACCGCAGCAGCTTCAGCTAAGGAGTTTATTACTCAACAGTTACCCAAAACTGAACAACAACTCAAACAAGCCGAAGCAAATTTAAGAAATTTCCAAGAAAAATATCAAGTTGTTAATCTGGGAGTAGAAAGTGAACTATCAGTTAATCAACTGGGTCAAATAGATGACAGAATTGACCAAGTTAAAGCCAATTTAGGCAAAGTTAACGAAAGAATTCAAGAGTTAGAACTTAAACTAGGTATTTCTTCTCAAGAAGCTCTCAGGTTGAACACCTTAAATGATTCTCCCGCAGTGCAACAATTGGTTACTAAATTAAAAGATGTTGAAAATCAATTGGCAAGCGAGCGGAGTCGTTTTCTAGATACTAACCCCAGTATTATTGCCCTAGAAGAAGAAAAGGCTTACTTACAACAAGAACTAGTGCGAAGGACAGGAGAATCAATCGGTTCTCAAACAGGAATATCTAGTCGCAATTTACAAACAGGCGACATTGAAAAAGGACTGGCGCAAAATTTGGTTAATTATGAAATTGACCGCAGATCTTTAGCCAAAGAATTAGATTCCCTTAACCAAGCTAAAGCAAATTATCAAACAAGGTCTAATCTTCTACCTCAACTACAACAGCAACAAAGAGATTTAGAACGGCAGTTAGAAGCTGCTCAAACAGCTTATGAAACTTTACTAAAAAATCTTCAACAAGCACAAATTGCTGAAAATCAGAATGTTAATAATGCTCAAATAGTCAGTCCTGCGCTCGCGTCAGAATATCCTGTAACTTTAAGCAAGTCGGCGATGTTAGCTGCTGGAATATTAGCTGGTAGTTTGTTTTATGTGATCACAGCTTTTATTCTTGAATTAAGAGATCCTTCCTTAAAAACCACCAAAGAAGTACGCAGTCTGTTGAACTACAAACTGTTAGGAATGATTCCTCATTCTCAACCACAGAAATTTTTACCAGGGGTGGAGATGGAAGAACCTAGTGTACCAGGACGTTTAGTTCAAGAAGTGCCTCATTCTCTGATGAGTGAAGCCTACCGTATGGTACATGCTAATTTAGAATTTCTTACTCATCAGGAAAATTTAAGCTCGATTGTCGTTACTAGTTCAATCCCTCAAGAAGGAAAATCAACTGTAGCTTCTAATCTAGCTACTGCGAGCGCTCAATTAGGTAAAAAGGTACTTCTAATCGATGCTGATGTCCATAATCCCCAGCAACAAGAAATTTGGGAATTAGACAACTCAGTTGGGTTACTCGATATACTTCAAGACCAAAATTACTTAACCCAAGCAATTAAATCAGTTGTTCCCAATTTAGACGTTTTGACGGCGGGTAAAACCTTACCTAATTCATTGGCTTTACTAAACTCTCCCCAAATGCGATCGCTAGTTGAGGAATTACAACAAGATTATGACTTAATTATTTTTGATACTCCACCGTTATTATTATTTGCTGATGCCCTAACAGTTGGTAAATTTGCAGATGGTATTTTAATGGTAGTTCGTCCTGGTGTAATTGAGCCTGCTAGTGCTAACGCTAGTAGAGAAATCTTAGAACAATCAAAACAAAATATTCTGGGCTTAGTTGTCAATGGAGTAGTTACTAAATATGAACCAGATAGTTACTACTATCATGGCAAAGCTTACGCCAAAAACTACGGTAACAAATATTTGACTGCCTTAACTCGGTCAAATGAAAATCAAAACAATTAAAAATTAAAGCGAGTTGATGCGTAAAAAGCTCTTGATTTTTTCTAAAAAACTGAGCAGCCCAAACTTCAGAAAAATTATCAGCAATATCAGTTGGCTGGTCATTGAAAGAGTTTTGCGAATGGTGGTCGGTTTTGTCGTCTTAGCTTGGATTGCCAGATATTTAGGAACTGCTCAATTTGGTTTGTTGAATTATGGAATAGCTTTTATAGATCTGTTTGGTAATTTAGCTGATTTAGGCTTAAATCAAATTTTAATTAGAGATTTAGTCAGTGAGCCAGAGCGAAAAGATGAGATTTTAGGCACAGCTTTTGTTTTAAAATCCCTTGCTGGAGTAGGAACTTTCTTACTCAGTCTAATCTCAATTTTCGTGCTTCGTCCTGAAGATCAACTAAGTCAAATTTTAGTCCTAATTTTAGCTCTGCGACTTGTCTTTCAACCAATTGATATCGTAGATCAGCTATTTCAGTCCCAGGTACAAGCAAAATATGGTGTTTGGGCAAGAAATACTTCATTTTTGATCATTTCGGTAGTTAGAGTGGTCTTGCTAGAAACAGGAGGCTCTTTAATCGCTTTTGCGTGGACATTTTTGATCGAAAGCTTGATTTCCAATATTTTTATGGCGATCGCTTATCAAAAAACTACAGGCAAAATTATTAACTGGCGGGGTAAATTCCTCAGAGCCAAACAGATGCTGAGAGTAAGCTGGCCGCTAATTTTATCCAGTTTAGCCATTGTAGTCTATCTCCGTATCGATCAAATTATGCTTGGTCAATTAGCGAGCGATCAAGAGGTAGGAGTTTATTCGGCAGCAGTGAAACTTTCAGAAGCATGGCCTATTCTGATCTTGGCAATTGTGAAGTCTTTTTCTCCTGCAATTATTAGTGCTAAACAAGTTAGTCAAGAGCTTTATTACCAAAAAATTCAGAGACTTGCTAATTTATTAACTCTCATTGTTTATGCGATCGCCATACCAATGACTTTTTTAGCTACACCTTTAGTAATATTGGTGTTTGGTACGGATTATGCAGCAGCAGGAGCGGTTTTATCTATCCATATTTGGGCTTCAGTGTTTGGTTTTTTGGGATACATCAAAGAAGTTTGGATTGCTACAGAAGAATTAACTAAATTTGCTCTAGCAGCTAGTGTCTCAGGTGCAATCTTAAATATTCTTCTCAATTGGTGGTTGATTCCTATTTATGGAGCAGTTGGAGCAGCGATCGCTACAGTGCTTTCTTATGGCTTTGCCGATTATGTGATGTGTTTTCTGTATCCTCCAGCTCGTCCAATGGGTTTGGTAATGACCAAAGCAATGACTTTAAATGGTTTATTTAAAAATCGCTAAAGTTATTAATCTTATGTATTAACAATGAAAACAAAACCTCTGGTTAGTATCATAATTAATAATTATAATTATGCAAGTTTTATTGCTGAAGCAATTGATAGTGCTTTAAAACAAACTTATCAACCCATAGAAATTATTGTGGTTGATGATGGTTCTACTGATAATTCTCGAACAATCATTGATCACTTTCAAGGAAAAATCATTCCAATTTTTAAAGAAAATGGTGGTCAAGCTTCTGCTTTTAATGCAGGCTTTGCTGCGAGTTCTGGAGAAATAATTTGTTTTCTCGATGCTGATGATATATTTGTACCTGAAAAGGTAGCAGAAGTAGTAAATACTTTACAGAACCATCCCGAATTAAACTGGTGTTTTCACGATGTTCAATTAGTTGCTCAAAATGACAAGCAGCAATTAGATAATAGTCCTAAAAATCCTTCTTTTAAATGTGACTTGAGAGCAAGTATCCAGCAAGGCAAAATTTCAGGTACAGCTAATTATTTTGAAATTCCCCCTACTTCGGGATTGTGTTTTAATCGCTCTTTACTCGAGCAAATCTTACCGATGCCTGAAGGAAAAGGGATTAGTATTGGTGATTCTTACTTACAACACGCTGCATTATATTTAAGCCCAGGTTTTGTGTTAGGTAAACCTTTAGTTTTACAAAGAATTCACTCAAATAACCGCTTTACTTTCAACAAAAATCATCAACAAACTAAGGCGAAAATCTATGTACTACTAAGTTATTGGCTTAAACATAATTTTCCACCTTTAAAGAAGCTTACCAATAAATATATTGCTGTAAGTTTATCTTTGATTTGGTATTATCAAATTTCCGATTTTAATCAACACTTATTTCAAGATTATTTTAATTCTTTAACTATTAAAGAAAAAATTTTGATTAGATTGCGAGCAATCTATTATGTTTCAAGAAAAATCATTAATAATTTATCCTTTAATTAAATAAAAAAATCTAAGTCAAAAATGGCAAAATTAACAGTTTTTTTAACCTCCTTAGATGGAGGCGGTGCAGAAAGATCGATGGTCAATTTAATGAATGGTTTAGTTCGACAAGGAATTCCAGTTGACCTAATTTTAGTTAAACGTGAAGGTCCTTTTGTTCCGCTAGTCGATCCTCAAATTAACATGATTGATTTTGGTGGCAAACGTCTCCTCGCTAGTATTAGGGACTTAGTTAATTACCTAAAACGAGAACAACCAAAAGCTTTACTTTCTAGTCTAGAAGATACTAATGTAATTGCGATCGCAGCAAAGCATTTAGCTCGTGTTACAACCAAAGTGGTAGTGAACGTTCAAAATACTGTTTCACAAGAATTTAGATATGGAACTAGTTTAAAAAAACGGTTAGCTCCTTTAATGGTTCGTTTATTTTATCCTTGGTCGAATGCAATTGTTCCCGTTTCTCAAGGTGTAGCCGATGATTTAATCAAATTAGGTCTACCTCCTCAATTAATTAAGGTAATTCATAATCCTGTCTTTACCCCAGAAATAGCCCAAAAAGTTAACGAATCAGTAAATCATCCTTGGTTCGCACCAGACCAACCTCCTGTCATAGTAGGTGTAGGTAGATTAGATAAACAAAAAGATTTTCCTACTTTAATTCGAGCTTTGGCTTTAGTTCGCCAACAAATTCCTGCACGACTGATGATTTTAGGCGAAGGAAGCGATCGCTTGAGTTTAGAAGCTTTAATAAAACAATTAAATTTAACTGAAGCAGTAGCTTTACCAGGATTTGTTGATAATCCTTATGCTTACATGGCAAAAGCAAAGGTATTTGTTCTTTCTTCTCTTTATGAAGGTTTACCAACAGTTTTAATTGAAGCAATGGCTGGTGGGACTTCTGTTGTTGCAACTAATTGTCCTAGTGGTCCCTGGGAAATTTTAGCTGGTGGTAAATATGGCAAGTTAGTCGAAATTGGAGACGTGGAAGGAATTGCCCAAGCAATTATTAATACTCTTCGACAACCGCTAGATTCTCACCTTCTTAAACAACGAGCTTTTGAATATTCTTTAGAAAAATCAGTAGAAAAATACACTCGAATTTTACAAATAGATTAATTATTAAAGCATGATTTTTAAATTGATTTCAATAAATATTAATAAAATTAGACTAAAAAATTTTAAATCCCTCAGCCGAAATTTTAGGTCAAGTGGAATTAATAAAAAATATGGACAGTAACATAATTAGCATTGGAATTCTTGCCTATAATGAGGCTAAATTAATCGGTAAAACTATTGATTCATTATTAACACAAAATATTTTTCATCAATACAATTCTTCAACCGAGATAGAAATTATTATTGTTCCAAATGGTTGTACAGATGATACTGCTAAAATCGCTCAAGATACTCTAGCTCAACGGATTAATCAGAACTCAATAACTACTAAAATTACTTGGCAGGTATACGAAGTACAACAGCCAGGAAAATCTAATGCTTGGAATGTATTTGTTCATCAATTATCAAATGCCGAGGCTGATTATTTATTGCTAATGGATTCCGATATTCAACTGCTTGAATCTACTACTATTACTTCAATGATTGAAGTTTTAAAAACTATGCCACAAGCATGGGTAGCCGTAGATAAACCAATTAAAGATATTTATTTTAAAGACAATAAAAATATCATCGAACAACTATCAATTCAAATTTCTAAACTTTCAGGAAAAACTAAAATTCCAGGGCAACCTGCTTGGATTTGCGGTCAACTTTATTGTGCCAAAGCCAAGATTTTACGTAAGCTTTGGTTACCTAATAATCTACCAACTCAAGATGCGTTTTTATACACTATGATCGTCACAGATAATTTAAAAACATCTGAAGTTCCTGAGCGCGTAATTTTAGCTCCATCCGCTTCACATTTGTTTGAAGCTTATATTAATCCTCGCCGTCTTTTGCGCCATGAAAAATGGTTGATTCTTGGTAGTGCAATTAATCAATTAATTTATCAAGAACTCCTTGCCAATCGAGCTAAAGAGGCAGGTTTATTTATTAAAGAAAAGAACCAGCAAGAGCCTCTGTGGGTTCAGGGATTAATCAAAAAATCTCTTCTACAAAATCAGTGGTGGTTAATTCCTAACTATATTATAATCCGTCGAATTAAAAGTTTATTAGATAAATCGGTATTTCAAGCATTATTATTTTTACCTATTAGTTTACTATCTTTTATGCTTGATTTAGTGTTATCATTACAGGCTAATTGTGAATTAAAACAAAGAGGAAAAATCGGATATTGGAATAAATAAAAAATACTTTAATTAATTATTTAAACTTAATATTTTTTAATCCCATTTGCAGGATTAATCTAACAGTTTCTAATTTATACCCCTCCAAATAAATTTTAGTAAGAAATATGAAATTAATATTATTTACTAAATAGTTAGTATAAGTCAAGAAAAACCTAGAATAAAATTAATTTTAATTTAAATATTCAACTTGTTTTAAAAATATGCCTGAGTTAGTCAGATTGGGAGAAAGAATTTTAGTTATTATTAGCTTATTTTATTTAACCCAAAGCTTTTATAACTTATTTCCAATAGTTGTCAACTCCCTAATTCAATATACAATTTATGGATTATTTTTCTTATTACTTTTAGCTCGTTGGCATCGCACTATTACTACTGCGAAAAAAGATATTTTTATTTGGCTTTTATTAAGTTTAGCCGTCATTTCTTTTCTCTGGTCTAATGTCCCTGCTGATACCTTTCGCAACAGTATAGTAGCTTGGCAAACGGCTTTTGTCGGTTTGTATTTAGCTTCCTGTTACAGCATCAAAGAACAACTAAAACTTATGGGTTGGGCGTTTGGAATAATTGTTATTGTTAATTTCATCTACACTTTATTATTTCCAGGATTGGGAATAGATTCAGAAATACATATTGGAGCTTGGCGTGGAATTTATTCCCATAAAAATGTCTTGTCACAGATGACCACTTTAAGCTCTTTGGTATTTTTATTTCTTAGTATGATTGTTCGTCAATATCGTTATGTAGTTTGGGGAGGATTGTTTTTATCAATTGTTTTATTGTTATTAACTACTTCTAAAACTGCGCTCGTAGTTTTTATAGCTTCAGTTGGTCTGTTGCAATTTTATCGTGCCTTACGCTGGCGCAATCCTAAATCAGTTTTGATTCTAATTTTGATTACTTTTATAATCGCTTCTGTAGTAATAGTTTTAATAGGTAATGCGGAACTAATTGTTACTAGTCTAGGAAAAGACATAACTTTGAGTGGTCGCACCGAACTTTGGCATGGTGTAATTGATCAAATCCAGAAAAGACCCTGGCTTGGTTACGGACGAGATGGTTTCTGGAACGCAGAAAGTAATATGCACAAAATTGTTGGTTCCTACGTTGCCTTCAATTATGAAGCACCCCACTCTCATAACGGTTTTTTGGATTTAACTGCTGATTTAGGAATTGTTGGTTTAACTTTGTTTTTCTTGAGTTTTGGTTTTGCTTTTCACAAAGCTTTTCATCAAGCCCGTCTAAATTCTAAACCAGAAGCTCTTTGGCATATAACATTTTTATCCTTCTTTTTTCTCTACAACTTGACTGAAAGTTCTGTGATGCTTCACAATTCAGCTATTTGGACTTTATATGTATCTGTTAGTCTTTCTTTAAATACAAAGAACTATCAAAAAAAAGTACCAGAACTAAAATCAGATTTTAGTTATAATTAGCTGTGATAAAAAAAATTATATTTAAAGATATTAAATAATAAGGTTATGATTTAAGATTGAGCAAAACTTTATATTAGAATTTGTAAATTGTAGTATTATTATTTAATCTTTATAAAATACCTACCAATTTTCATTAAATAGTGATTAATTAAAAGAACTTCAGTCGTTATCTATTAGTTTATGAAAATAGCTTTTATCTCTCAACCTTGGTCATTTGCTCGTCCAGTGATAGGTTGTGATTCTCTTGGTATTTGGACTTATCAAGTTGCTCGTCGTTTAAACAACTCGACACAAGTTCTTTATTACGGATTAAGGGATAATAGTTATCCGCCAGTTTATCAAGAGTCGGGAATAGAGTATCATGGGATATCGTCAACTTTTGACAAATTATGGAAGGTTTTTAGGCTCTTAGATCGATGGAAAATAACCGATCCTAAACGTCCTTTTTTTGCGTCACGTTGGTATGGTTTAGGCTATATTTATCAGGTTGCGAAGAGTTTACGGCAAGAGCAATGCGACCTTATTCATATTCATAATTTTTCTCAGTTTGCGCCAATCATAAAAGCTTTTAATCCTCACAGTAAAATTATTTTACACATGCATTGTGAGTGGTCAAATCAACTGGATTGGCGCATTATAAATAGACGACTACAATATGTTGATTTAGTGATTAGTTGTAGTGATTACCTTACCGATAAAATGAGTAAGCGTTTTCCTAATTTAAGTAATCGATTTAAAACTGTCTACAATGGTGTAGATACAGAAATTTTTAGCAATAATCATTCTTTCAAGCAAACTAAAAATTCTCAAGCAAAAATAAGTAAAAATATTTTATTTGTTGGCAGAATTTCTCCAGAGAAAGGCTTACATATTTTAGTAGATGCCTTTAAAGAAGTAGTTAAACGACAACCAAATACTACCTTAACTATTGCGGGTCCAAAAGCAATTGTTTTTCCAGAATTTTTAGTTCGTTTGGATGATAACCCAGAAGTTCAAAAATTAATCAAATTTTATCAAAAATCCCAAGATTATTTAGAGTATCTTAAATCTCAAATCAGCCCAGAAATTGCTGACAAAATACACTTTACTGGTCCTTTAAATCAGTTTGAGTTAGTCGATTATTATCGTCAAGCAGATTTGGTGATCAATCCTTCTCTTAGTGAAGCTTTTGGCATGAGTTTAGTAGAAGCGATGGCAATGGAAATCCCTGTTATTGGTGCTAAAGCAGGGGGAATGCCTAATGTCATTGAAGAAGGTAAAGTAGGATTATTAGCTGAATTAGCAGATACTGAGTCTTTAGTCCAAGCTATTTTAGAGTTACTCCAAAATGATGAGACTCGCAAAGTGATGGGTAAAGCTGGTCGTCAAAGAGTATTAGAGTTATTTTGTTGGGATAGAGTTACGGAAAATCTGCTTGATATTTATCAGGATCTGCTCAAATATGACTAAATTAATCAAACAAATTTATCAATCGATTTTAAACTCTAAACAACATGAATACAACCCACAAAATTGGCAAAAATCAACTATTGTGTTTGCTCCTCATCAAGATGATGAAACCTTAGGTTGTGGCGGTACAATTATTCGTAAAAAACAAGCAGGAGCAACTGTTAAAATTGTTTTTATGACTGATGGTAGTGGCTCTCATGCTCATTTAATGCCCGCAGCAGAGTTAAAACAAATTCGAGAGCAAGAAGCGATCGCTGCTGCTGAAGTTTTAAGTGTATCATCAGAAGATGTAGTTTTTTTAGCATATAAAGACGGCAATTTACAAAATTTTCAAGCGCAAGCCGTGGAAAAAGTCGTAGAAATCCTGCAAACTTATCAACCTGAAGAAATTTTTATTCCTTACTATCGGGATGTGATTGCCGATCATATTGCTACTAATCAAATTGTGATTGCTGCTTTAGAAAAATGCCAAATTAAAGCAACAGTTTATGAATATCCAATTTGGTTTTGGCGACACTTTCCATGGACAAGTTTTGGTTCTAATCTCAAAGAAGCTTTGTCAGTCTTAAAAAGCACTGTTTACGCTCGTTTTGGCGTTGAATTTGTCCAACAATTTCATTGTCGGGTTAATATTCAAGATGTTTTGTCCCAAAAAAAGAAAGCTTTAGCACAACATAAATCCCAAATGGAACAATTATTACCTAATTGTGGCTGGATTCGACTTCAAGATTTAGTTCGAGGAGAATTTTTAGCTTGTTTTTTACAAGATTTTGAATTGTTTTATCAAAGAAAAATTTAGACACATCTGATTAGCTACAGCTTAAAAAGATTTCAAATGGGTTCTATAGGCAAAGAGAGAGTACATTTGCATCATATAAATGGAAATCATGATCACAATCAAACGCAGAACCTTGTTCCAATACATGAGTCATGCCATGATTTTATCCACATGGGCAAGTCGAAAGACTAGAGTTTCGAGAGCGTGGTGCGGGAAAATCTTGCACGCCACGATCTAACAGAGAGGGGCGAGGCATAATAGCCTCCCTCGACTCTAACAAGCAAAAGCAACTTTCGTCTCTTTCACTATCAAGACAAAAAACAGTAACAAATAATGTCAGATTCATCCCCCAAAAAGCCAACTCCACGAGGAAAAAGCCAATTATCTCCTGAAAAATATGCCAGGCTCAAAGCAGAAGCTAAAGCTCCCTATCGAGGTTTAAGAAAGTTTTTTTATGTTGCTTTCGGTGCTTCAGGCTTAATTGGCGCATTCGTTTTTCTAGCGCAACTGGCAGCAGGAAGAGAAGTTAGCTCTACTTTAACTAATTTAGCTTTACAAATTGGTCTAGTTGCTTTAGTTGTCTGGTTATTCCGTTGGGAAGAAAAACGAGCAAATAAATAGCAAAAAATTTACCGCAGCTTTCAAGTTGATGAAACAGTTTAAAAGTTAAAAATAGAAAATTTTTGCTTTTTTCCTTTTAAGTTTTGACTTAAAAATAGCTCGGATCTTTTATTCAATTTAAAAAAAAGCTATAGATGGGGAAATTAAACTTATCAACCCCATCCTGGTTGTTTATTCCATTAGCTCGTCAGAATCTGACTCTTCATCAGGATCGTACTCACTTAAGGAATTAGAGCTTAATACTGCTCCCATTGCTAGTTTGTCTCGGACTTGTTGTTCGATTTCGGCAGCTAAAGTTTGATTTTCTTCAAGGTATTTAATCGTATTATCTCGACCTTGACCGATGTTATCGCCGTTATAGCTATACCAAGCTCCTTTACGTACTACTACATCGGTATCTTCCGCCAAGTCTAACATACAGCCAAGATTAGAAATACCTTGACCAAAAATGATATCAAATTCTGCTACTCGAAAAGGAGGCGCAACTTTATTTTTAGCTACTTTAACTTTAGCCCGAATCCCATACTCGCCTTCACTACCCTTTTTGAGAGTTTGTACTCTTCTGATATCCAATCTGACAGAAGCATAAAACTTTAATGCTGTACCACCAGTTGTTACTTCGGGACTACCGTAAGTGATGCCAATTTTTTGTCGGAGTTGGTTGAGAAAAATTACGGTTGAGGCTGATTTGCCAATGTTACCAGCAATTTTTCTTAAGGCTTTACTCATCAAGCGAGCTTGCAGCCCTACTTGATTGTCTCCCATTTCTCCTTCAATTTCTGCACGAGGAACTAAGGCAGCTACAGAGTCAACTACAACTAAATCTACAGCAGCAGATCTCACTAATTGATCGACAATTTCTAAAGCAGATTCTCCATGATCTGGTTGTGCTACCAGAAGATTTTCAATATCTACTCCTAAAGCTGCTGAATAAGTTGGATCGAGAGCGTGTTCAGCATCAACAAAAGCTGCTACTCCACCAGCTTTTTGCACTTCTGCGATCGCGTGGAGAGCTAGAGTTGTTTTACCAGAACTTTCTGGTCCATAAATTTCGATAATTCTTCCTTTTGGTAAACCGCCACCTAAGGCTACATCTAAGGTTAAAGCACCACTGGGGATTGTCTCTACTTTCATTTGAGTAGCATCCCCTAGGCGCATAATTGCACCTTTACCAAAATTGCGCTCGATTTGTTTTAAGACTAAATTGAGAGCTTTTTCTTTATCAGGATTGTTAGGAATATTCAAATTTGTTGCCATAGATCCCTCGATCGATAAAATGCCTAATAATGCTTAATTAATGACGTGAGTTGAACTGTTGTAGTCTCTCCAAGCCTGGGCTAATTATTCTTTCATTGAATAACATTTTCATCGAACTAACGTTAAAAGGCTTATGAGTTTGGTTAGATTTTACAAACTACCCTCGAAGACGATTATCCTGATATTTTGCCTCAACTGTAAGGGGGACTTAAAACCCCGTCATCATACATGGAAGAAAAAAAACAAAGGAACTAAGATTGTGGAAATAAACTGAATCTAACGAGCTTGTTGCCTTACCGAGACTGGCATTCGGTAAATACAATCAAATTTGAGTTGTTGCTAGTTAAGTTTAGTTCAGACTTTCATCTCAATACAAGTGTATTATTGCTTATCCTGATTTTAGTCATTCTTTAGTTAGTCATTCCAGATACATTATTTCATCAGTTGACAAAAAAATCAACACAATTATCCTATCAAAAATTTTATAGATCTGCCATTATTTGAATTTGATTTGTTTCGGATGATTGACGGGCTGCATCGGCTACTTTTAATGCTTCTAGACTAGCTTCGGGTTGCAAATAGAGAGACTCTCCTGTCAGTAAACAATCTAAAACCATCTTAGTATCTTTAGCAAATAAACCGCGACGACTAGTAACTTCGAGGGGAATTATGTCTTTTCCCCTAATTAATTTGCCTGTTTCTCCTTCAAATAAAAGAGTTCCTCGATCGCCATGAATTTCAAAATTTCGATAACCATGCCAAAAAACATTGCCTTTGCCATAGGTAATTTCTGCCATTACACTGTTAGTAAAACGTAACTGGGCATTACAGAGGCAAGCGGTAAAATAATCAGTCTTAGAAGCATCCCAATAACGAGCTTGACAAGCAACTGTCGCGACAGTACCAAATAAATCAGTTAAACGATGAACACGAGATAAGGCAGCAGATAAAGGAAAACCAAACATTTCCCGATGATAACTCCAACGTCGAGAAAATTCGTGTAGAGGGCTAATGGTAGCGTAACGTGCATAAGCAACATTACCAACTTCTGACAAATGCTGACGAATAGCTTGATGGACACCACCAATTAATTCAATATGTTCGACGTGGAGAAGTTTTCTTTTAGCTTGAGCCAAAGCGATAATTGCTGCTGCTTGCTTGGGGTTTAAAGACAGAGGATATTCAACTACAACGTGTTTGTCAGCTTCTAAAGCAGCTTTAGCGATCGCACCATGATCGCGATTAATGGTACAGATAAAAACTAAATCTAATTCTGGTTGATTAATTAGTTGCTGCCAAGAGTCAATCGGAGTAACTTGAAAAGTTTGACTAAAATCTTGCAATTTTTCAGGAGTATTGCCTGTAACGCTGATTAATTCTGCTCTTGAATCTGCTACAATTGCTTCGGCACGTTTTTTAGCAGCGTATCCCGTACCTACAATTCCAACTTTAAGGGGAGGAGTGACTTGAAAGGGCATTAAAAAATAATAGTTCCAAAACAAATATATTTTGTTATCTAAGCACAGATCATCAATCAAGGATATAACTATAATTAATAGTTATTTTTTAATCAGGTAAAGAAGAAATTAAGCTATTACTAATATTGGTAAATAATTATCTTTTCTTTGTTGCAAGCCCGCTATCCTAGCATATTTGACCATGCTTGTTCCTAATTTTTTAATATAAGTAAAACTTATTTTATATTAAATTAAAAATTTCATTACTAATGCCCCCGATAGTTGGAATATTTTTCGCGTAGTATCAAAAATGTAACTTATTGAAAAAGTCTTAATTTGTTTCTGAACTAAGAGGCAATTAAGTTTCTAAATAAGTAGAGACTGCCGTTTCTTTAAGAGAAGAGGAGTAACACATGGCAACTTATAACGTAACTTTAAAAACCCCCGATGGTGATCACACTATCGAAGTACCCGATGATGAGTACATTCTTGATGTTGCTGAGGAACAAGGCTTAGATTTACCATACTCCTGCCGTGCTGGTGCTTGCTCCACCTGTGCTGGTAAGATCGAATCTGGTTCTGTTGACCAATCTGATCAATCTTTCCTTGATGACGATCAAATCGAAGCTGGCTATGTTCTGACTTGTGTAGCTTATCCTACTTCCGATTGTACTATTCTTACTCATCAAGAAGAAGAACTTTACTAATACTAAAAGTAAAACTATTAAAACAATCTCGTCTGTACTTTGACTGAGTATAGGCGAGATTTTGGTTTATGCTTTAACTGTTGATGTTTGATTGATAACTGGTAACTGATTTACTGCCATTGTTGCAGTTGAGCTAGATAATCTTGTAATTTGTTGGTAATTTGGGTGCTTTTCCTTTCAAAGTTAGCAGCGATCGCAATAGCTACAATTCCTGCGATTAAACCAACTATCCATTTGAGGAAAGAGTAAGTAAAAATCAGAATAATCAGTTGATAAATTATGGTCAGGATAAAAGTAATTGTACCGATGTAGAGAAAGGCTCGAATGCGTAAGCCTAAACCAGCTAAGATAAAAACTAGAGCGATCGCACTTGGAATTATTCCTGTTTTCTGATACAGAATTAACGCGACTATACAAATCAAACCGCTACCAAACAGACGGAAATAGTGACGCAGTTGTTGACGGGTTTGTAATTTGAGATCGAATTGAGCAATATAGAGACAAGATAAACCAATAACTAAAGCAAACCAAATTGGTTCCCCATTATTTTGCCAACTATAACGAATTATTCCCCAATCAATCAATCCTAGACTGAGATAACTCCAGCGCAGATTTCTTTGATGGTAAGCAATTCGGAGATAAAAGGCAGCAGTAGCAAGTAAACTTAGGTAAGAAATACTTTCTGCTGTGACTAAAGCCATTAAGGCAGGAATTACTAAAGCTGTGCGTCGCCAAGGAGTTGATCGCCAGCCAAAATTTTGCCAAGGTATTTGATAGATAGCAAGGGCAATTATACAAGTAAGGATGACTCGCCAAGGATCGAAAATACTAAGTTTGGTAATAATTAAACGACTGTAGACTAGAGTTGCAGCTATTTCGACTAAACCGACATATACCCACCAGCCACTAATATTGTTTTCCTTGATTGTTGTTATAGATGATTGACTAGGAAACTGGGAGAAGGGAAGACTGGGAGATTGATTTGTATCGATAATTTTTGAAGTTGGCGCAAGATCTCTACCTTGTAAAATTGCATAAGCACCCAGACAGAAACTAATGCCAATGCTTAATAAAGTAAGACGAGGAGTAACAGTTTCAATCGTAATTCCAGCAGCAATAATTTTCAGAATACTTGCGATCGCCCAATGCAGATGTGCAGTAACAATAATTTGGTTGAGGCTAAAATTCAATAGAAATTGTTGTCGCCACCAAAAAGCTAAGATTCGATAGAAAATAGCAATTACCGCAGCAACTAAGGCTAAAATCGTCAAACCATCGGCAAGACTACCCCCTGATGTTTGCATCATTTGATAGATAGCTAATTCATAAATAGCTAAAGTAATACCTGCTAGGGAAAGATAGCTAATAATTTTGTTTTCTCTATCTGGATAACTACCAATACCAATTCCAGTTAAAGCTGCACCTAAAGTAATTAAGCCAGTCGTAGCAGTAAAATAGGGTAGTCGCCACAAAATTCCTAAAACAAGATAAATGATTGGTAGATGATGTAAGTTATGCCAATTTAAATTGGAGGTATCATACACAATGGTTTCTAGGTGCAAATGGTTATTCGCCCTAACAATATGAAAAGATTGAGAAGAGAAGCGATTAATTAACCAAAGAGATAGAGATGCCAGAATAATATTAGTAACAGCAATGGCAATTTGATTACCACCAATGAGGATAATTAGGCTAAATACTGATAACTCAATTGTCCAAGCAAAAGCATATAAAATTTTTGGTGTTGGTTGTTGTCGATAACGAAACCAAATTGCACCGCTAATTAAAGTTGAAGATAGAAAGTATTGCCAGTTAATTCCTATCTGTTGGTAATTTAAATCAGAAAAAGCAAAGTTTAAATAGAAAAGGGTAAGAATAGCTAATTCTAAAGAGATTAAACTTATCGCCCAGTAATCTGTTGCTTGGGCGTATTTTTTTCTGAGTTGGCTAAATTTAGTTTTTAAATCTGTTGCCAAATCCTTCAGCAAATCTTGTCTAATTTTATAAAGACTAATAATTACAATTGCACTTACAATTAACCAATTAGAAAAAGAAAGATATTGCCAAAGTAAACTACTAATTAAACTCAATCCAAAACCAAAATGAAGTACTGCTGCGATCGTTTGACAACAATAAAAACTATTAATAAACATTAAAATTGTTGCTACAGTAAGACTGATCGCTCTTGTTTCTAAATGATTAAAAGTAAGAACCTGAACTAAAACTAAAGCAAAACAACTCAACAATGCAGCTAATTGACGTTGTTTGCCCCGATTAAATTTAGCAACTATAGTTAACACCGTTGATGTTAACAACCAAGTTAAACTATAAATAGCAATAATAGAAGTAGTTACAGGATTGTATTTTGGCAAAAAGCAAACATAACTAATTCCTGCTAGCAACAAACCAAAATACCAACTACTGCGATACCAAATTTTTTGATAACGAGAATTTTTAACCGCAATTCGACGGATAAAAATTAACCATTCCCCGAGCATTAATAATAATAAAATAATGCCCCAAACCTCACGACTCGGAGGCGAAAACCACCAATCGATTAAGCTAATAGCTGTTATTAATCCTAATAAATGAGTAAAATAAATCAGTCTAATTCTAAAAGGTTGCCGAATAGTAGCAACGTAACCGAGGGTAACAGTAGATAAGAAAAAATTGAGCGATCGCCAGGTAGGATTATACCAACTTAAAAGAGTTAAAAATACACCAAAACATAAATTCAGCCATTCACAAAATAAAGCGAGTTGCGGTTTTTCTTGACGATACAACCAGCTAGTAATAGCAACAAATAAAATTAGATAAGGAAAGAGGGTAATGCTATAAACCGATTCAGGAAAAAACTTTACATTAGTAATTGTTTCAGAGAAATTTAGTACATTTTCTCTTAATGAAATCGGCATTAATTCTTTTAATAAAAATAAAGTTTTTAACCCAATAAAAAATATTGCTAATAAATCTAATTTTCTCCAAAAAATTTGCAATCTTGTCTTAAAAAGATATAAGGTTAAAGCACAAACAGCTATTGCTTGCCAAGGATACCATTTAACCGAGTTAAACCAAATAACTCCAGCAACAATTCCTCCTAAAAGCAATAAAATTAAACCTACTTTTTCTAAACTTTGATCGATAATAATTTGATTATCCGATCTAGCACGAGTGTTATTCTCTTGTTCGCTGAAAAACTCTCGACTACGATCTAAATAAAGGATTGC
This sequence comes from Stanieria sp. NIES-3757, assembly GCA_002355455.1. NCBI lineage: Bacteria > Bacillati > Cyanobacteriota > Cyanophyceae > Pleurocapsales > Dermocarpellaceae > Stanieria > Stanieria sp. NIES-3757. The sequence goes on along the minus strand of AP017375.1, from coordinate 168,599 downwards.
TAATAACCAACCACAAATACTAATTGCTAATCCTAAACTAGTAATTGAGGTTTGAATTAATAAAAATCTAAAAATTAATAACAACCAAGTAGTCAATAATAACAGTAAATTTTTAAATTGATAATTATATTGTTTAGATAAATAATAGGTTGTACTTGCAATAGTAATAATACCCAGATATATTGCCAAGATTCGGAAATTAAGAAGATGCCAAACCAAATGAAGATAGCTTAATAACAAAAAAATTGGCACAAAACCAAAACGGATATACTTGGGTTTTGGATTGTATTCCCAAAACGTAATTCCTGTTAAACTAAAAAACGCGATCGCAATTACTAACCAATCTCCAAACTTATTCCCTAAGCCAAAACTATTAATTCCCCAAAAATTAATCGGGACAAGTAAAATTGCAATACTCTTTAAACTTTGCGAAGTTAAATTTAAATTATCTTGTTTACTTAACCAAAACCCAACTAACCAAAAACTCAAAGTATATATTAATAAAATTAAATATTGACCGACAGTAGAAAAATTATGCCATTGGGTAGCAGCTAAAACTCCTGAAGAAACTACAACTAAAAATATACCTAAAAATAACAACCAACGAATACTTAATTCATCAAGAAAAGCTTGCCAAATTTGCTCAATAAAATTGGGTTTTAGTGGTGCTTTTACTCTTGGGACAGATTCTATTATTGGTGTTTGTATGGGTTGAGATCCAGTTTCTCCAACTTGAGAAGTAACTTTTACTATTTCTATATCAGGAAGAGGACAAGTCAAATAATTGCGACATAAACTTTTGACTTGAGACTCTTTAATTAATCCCAAACGTAACCACGTATCTAAGCCGATCAATAATTCTGTCTGAGAAGCTTTAGCGTATATTTCTAGTTTAATAAAGCGGTCTGAGTCGTTAGACATGAGAAAATCAAAATAACAACTTGCTTCATTTATAGCCTAAAAATATCCAAGCTTGTATCAAGTTTTTGTGAGGAAATTAGTCACTATAAAATAAAAAATCCAACTACAAAATAATTGCAAATTTATAATGTATTTAATTAGATTAATTAAAAGTACTTCTAAATTATACTAATTATCAAAAGTAGCTAAATAAATGACAAATTATTTATTATAAAAATTAATTTTTTAAAACTTTATTATATATAAGTTTTAACTTCAAAAGTAAAAAGTTAAAATTTATATTCGGTTTCAATAGTTAAATATTTAAGTAAAGCGATCGCGTTATTTTGTTATAATAAAGTATCTCTCCATTAACAACAACAATCATGGAAAAATTATTAAAGCTTAAAAAATTACTGCTACAGGGAGATATTAGAAGTTCTCTTGCTTTAGTAGAAGAATTAGAAAAGATGGTAAATCAAGAAGAAATTATTAATTCTGCTCTAAAAAAATTAGCAATTTAAGGCGATCGCTTTTTATAAATATATAGTTATTACTAAACAATTAATAAAAACTGGCTATACACTAACAGTAAACTAAGAATTTTCATCAACTAAAATATCTAATTCTTGTTGCATTTTTTGAACTACCAAATTGTAGCAATCATCAACATAATTACGATCTCTTGCTGCTTCTTTACCATATTTATCAAAAATGATTGGCGCACAAACACGAGTATGAATTTTTACTGGTAAAGGAATATTTGGAATCGGGCCAATTCCTATTCCCCAAGGTAATCCTAAATAAATGGGAAAAATTTCTGGATCTACATTATTAATCCAAGGCATTCCCCATTCATGAAGTTGTTTAACTATTGGATAAAAATCTCCTAAGACCAATAAAGTGTCATGCGCGCCGATAGAAATAACAGGAACAATTGGAACTTTTGTTCTTAATGCTAATTTGATAAAGCCTTTTCTACCAACAAAATTAATTTGATGACGTTGAGAATAAGGACGAAAAAGATCTTGCGCTCCACCAGGATAAACGAGTAAACTAGCTTTGTTTTCTAAGGCAGCAAAAGCCATTTTGGGATGAGCAACAATTGCGCCTGTTTTAGCTGCTAATTGAGCTAACTCGGGATTAAATTGCCATACACTAGGATGCATCAAACCATAAACAGGACGTTTTGTTCCAAAATGACGAAACCAATCATACATCGTCATAATCATATCTGGTGTAGCTAAACCACCATTGTGGGAACCAACTAATAATACTTGTTCGTGAGAAGCTATTTGATGCCAACCATCAGTTTTAACGCGGAAATAATAACGATAAAACCACTCCCAAATTGGCATGAATAATTCAATTGTTTGGGGATCGCGTTGATCTAAAGACCAACCAGAATTATTTGGTTGTTGAGTCTGATTCACTGAAGGTTTTTGGTAAGGAGCAACTAATTTTTTATCATATCCCATTCAGCATAATTAGCTGCTTGCCCACAATAGTTTCCTGCTCGATCGCGTAAATTCCAGATAATAGTATTCTTAATTAAAAATCGTTTTCCCGTCCTAGAAATTCTAACTCCAGAATAATTGTCAACATAGCCTTGTTGTGCTACTTGTTCTAACATTTGTTGTCTTTCTAATTGATTAATTGGTTCGGCAGTCGAACGAGAAAGAGTCTGAATAAAATCCTGCCAATTAACTTCCCACAAATCTAAAGCAAGTTGATTGCCATAATTAAAAATTGGCTCTGCTTGAGTACCGTGAGAAACTACTACAAAAGGAGCAAAAAATAGAGCTTCTGCTTGTGCTGCTGGTGTTCCTTTTCTGGCAATTAATTCTTTACCAACTACTTCAGCAAAACTATCAAGAATGATTTGACTCCAACTAATAATTTCTGGCTGTTGCCACACAAGGGATGACATGACTATTTTGATTATCCTTGACTAATTTCAATAATATTTTGGTCTGGATCTTGAATAAAACAGGCTGCACGTCCCGAGGCACTCATTTGCATAGGGTAACCTTGACTTTGCAATCTGGCGATCGCTTCTCCTAAATTAGCTACTGCGATCGCAAAATGAGGATTTCTACCCCATTTGGTTTGATTAAAAATTTGATTACGAAACTCAGGATGAACAATCAGATGAAGTTGACAATCTCCAATTTGATACCAAGTACCTGGAAAGTTTGAGGTTCTTGCTTCTGCTTTAACCAAGCCTAAAACCTCGCCATAAAAGTGTTCTGCTTTGGCTAAATCGGAGACTAAAATGGCTGTATGAAGAAAGCGAGTAATTTGCATAGAAACAATACTTAACTGAAGTCATTTTACAGACTAGCAACAAATCGATTTGGCTTGAGCAGATTGTTTACAATTTCATGCTTTATTTTGTTTGGTTTGAGTAAGTAAAACTTTTTCTAAATATTGCACAATTAAAATGCCGATGCTTACGCTAGCAGCAGGAACCAACCAGAAATTATGAGCAAAACTAGCCGAACGATCTAAAGCCCAACCACCAAGAGGAGGTCCAATTAAATAACCAATTGCCCAACATTGGGAATTAATCGAAAGATAAACTGCCCGTAAAGATTGGGGTGCTAAATCGGCTACTAAGGCAGAAGCAGCAGGAGTATAAACTACCATTGCTACTGACATCACTCCTAAAGACAACATTCCCCAAAATAAAGCATAACTAGAAGTAATTCCTGTCACCCAAACTAAAACAAATCCCAATCCCCACAATAGTAAAGAAATTACCAAAGCTTGGGTGCGGGTAATACGATTTAACCAACGAGCTACAGGTAGCTGAGAAATAGCAGCCAAAGCAATATGCCAACTAAACAAACCACTAATAATTTTTTCTGAAAACCCTGCCTCTGTATCCCCTGCCGTGACAAAATTTTTAAAATAAAGAGGCATGGTACTTTGTAACTGAGCTAAATAAGTAGTAAACAAAATATTGACTACCACAAAAATCATCAAAGCGCGGTCTTGAAAAGCAATTGACCACTTGCGAGTTTGAGTTGCTTGATGAGGTAAAAATTGATAAGTTTCTGCGAGCGCAACATAAATAATCCCAAAAAAAACCACAAATGAAATTCCATCAATAATAAATAAAGAGCGATAATTCCCTGAAGTCGCAATCAATGCCCCACCTAAAACAACCCCCAAACCCAAACCAAGACTATCGGCTAATCTAGTAATTGCAAAAGCTTCATTCCTTTGTTTGACAGTCGTTAAATCTACAATTGCTGCTTCCATTGCTGGCCAATATAAACCTATCCCCAAACCCATTAATAAGTTACCAATGATTAGGGTAGAGAAATTATGAGTCATGGCTAAAAAAACATCAGCGATCGCAGAAACCACGGCTGAAATTAATAAAATGCGTCTGCGTCCCCAATGAGGAGAGTCAGCCCATTGTCCACCTAAAAATCTACCAATGACTCCCGATAAAGAACCACTACCTAAAGCAATTCCAACTAAAGTAGAAGATATGCCTACTTGGTTAACAAAAAAAATTGGGGCGTAAAACAAGGTAAAACCCGAACCAACCTGAGATAATAATCTACCTGCTGCTAAAATCCAAACTTGACCACTAAAGTTTGGTAAGTATTTAAACATAATTACCTAAGATAATTATTTACACTAAAATATTGTTAATTGTTAATTGTTGATAGCTGATAGCTGATAGCTGATAGCTGATAGCTGATAGCTGATAGCTGATGGCTGATGGATGATTATTAATCCCTCATAATTAGTAATTAGTAACTAATAACTATTCACTGAAATGACTTTTGCCAAATTTGAGATAACCAGAACCAACCAATCAAACAACCAAGGGCATAATGAGGAAAATCCCACCACACAAAAGTCGAACCTAGTAATAACTTCCAAATAATTGAAGAGCGAATTGTCTCAGGGATTAACCCAAACCACAACTGACAAATTTCGATAATACAGGTAACTAAAAATACCCAAATAGGAATTAATACAGTAGCTTTTTTACTAGGAAAAAACCAGAAAAAAAATAAACACCAAGCAATTTCATATAAAATATCTCCCGCATAATCATTAACCCATCCTTGTCCAAATCCTGTATAAATCTTAGGACCTAAACCAAGCGGAATAATAATTAACAGGGAGATAAAATTACAAAATCTAGAATTTTTAATCACTAATAACCAGTGGCAAATGATTGTTAATAATTAAAACTGATTGCGATAAGGTTTTGTTGGTTTTTTCTTTTTCTTCTTACTTTTATTCTTTTCGTAGTCAATTTCTTTAAGTTTTTTCATAATCCGACTAAAGTATTCTTGTAAATAACTTTCTAAAGTCGTAGTTTCCTTCGGGTCAATACCAAAAATTTGATATACTTCTTCCATTGGCGCATCTAAAGGTTGACCGCTAGCTAAGACTTCAGCAAAGGCAAGACGATCTGCCGTATTTTGACCCCATTTGAAGAAACGAGTTACCTTGCGCATCAAACCCAAGACAGTCAAAGAAACCCGAGAAATTCTAGCATCTTGTCCTGATAGTTTTTCACAAATATTAATTATTTCATACGCACCCCAAGCTCTCGTGCCTACCACAGGAAAAGTTTGTTTTTCTGTCGCAGGTACTTCTAAGGCACGAACAGCAAATTTAGCAATATCTTGAGTATTCATATAAGCAACAGGAGTACTTTCTCCAGTTACCCACACAACCTGATTATCTAGAATCGGAATAGCGTATTGACCAATTAATCCTTGCATAAAACCGCAAAGACGCAAAATAGTGTAATTTAAACCAGATTCTCTTAAAAATAGCTCTGTACAACGTTTAACTTCCATCAAAGGAACATTGGGATAATCTTCGGCATTGAGGATTGAAAAGAAGATGTAGCGGTCAATTCCAGCAGCTTTAACTGCTTTAATTAGATTAACTTTACCTTCCCAATCTACTTTTTTAATACTAAGGCTATCAGTTGGTCTGGCTGTAGCTACATCAATGACAGCATCTATGTTTTCTAAGGCTGGAGGCAAAGTTTCTGGATCACAAAGATCTCCTGGAATTAATTCTGCACCCCATTCTTTTAAAAAAGTTGCTTTGCTAAAACTCCTTACTAAACAGCGGACTTCATGTCCTTGATCGAGGGCGCAACGCGCTACTTGTCTGCCTAAAGTACCAGTTGCACCAACTATTAATAATTTCATCTATTAATTTTGTAATATTTTTTAACGTTTCTCTAAGATTTTATCAAAAACTTTTTTGGTTATAACTTTGAATTTGAATGTTTAATAAGCTAAGGCAGAGCCAGCAGGTTTACGAAGATCTTTAACCCCTGTGATTAATCCTGTTTGGGGATCTACCATAATCGATTCTGCAGCACCCCAATTTTGGAAAGGAAAAAATTTGTATCCTTGTTGTTGTAGAGATTGAATTGTTTTAGCAGTAAGGGCATTAGGCTCAGTCAGAATTCGATTGGGTAAGCCTTGGTAATGAATCCGAGGAGAATGAACCGCCTGAGACAAATTCATCTGATAGTCAATTAAATTTGTGATCACTTGTACAACTGTGGTGGGAATAGTTGAACCGCCAGGACTTCCCGTCACTAGATAAAGTTTGTCTTCTTTAGTAACAATTGTAGGGGACATCGAACTAAGAGGTTGTTTTCCTGGCTCGATCAGATTTTTGTTTCCCTGTTGTAGACCAAATTGATTAGACTCTCCTACTTTAATCGTAAAGTCGTCCATTTCATTGTTCAGTAAAATACCAGTCCCATCGGCGACTACTCCTGCACCAAAATAGGAATTAATAGTATAGGTAACTGCTACGGCATTGCCTTCTCGATCTACTACTGAATAATGAGTGGTGTTGCTGCCTTCAGTTTGGCTATCTAAGAAATTAATTGATTCAGGAGCGATCGCTCCATAAGCAGGAATTTGCTTTCTAATTGAATCTGCATAGTTACTAGATAACAGTTTGTCGAGGGGATTATGAACAAAATCGGGATCGCCTAACTCTTTATTGCGATCGCGATAGGCAAATAACATCGCTGAAAAGAAATAATGAAGACTTTGAGGGGTTTTTTGTCCTAATTGCCGAAGATTGAAACCAGATAAAATATTCAGCATTTGACAAACAGTAGTACCACCGCCAGGAGGAGGAGAAGTTATGATTTGATACCCTCGATAATCACATCTGATAGGTTTCTCTTCACTAACTTGATAATTAGCAAAATCTTCTAAAAACAAAATTCCACCGTTTTTTTCACTAGCTGTGACAATCTTTTGAGCGATCGCTCCTCGATAAAAAGCCTCTGTTCCTTTGAGAGAAATTAATTGAAGAGTGGCAGCCAAATCTAGCTGTTTAAGAACATCTCCAACTTGATAGACAGCTTGATTTTCATCTAAAAAAATCTCAGCAACATTGGGTTCAAGCAGTTTTTCTTTTTTTTGTTCAAAAATCTCTACATCTTCTGCTTGTAACACAAATCCTTGTTGAGCTAATTTGATCGCAGGAGAGATAATTTGCTGACGATTCAATGTGCCATATTTAGTCAAAGCATAATCTAATCCTTTAACTGTACCTGGAACGCCTACAGCTAAATAACTTTGAGTACTTAATCCTTCGACTACCTTGCCTTCCTCATCCAAATACATATCTCTGGTAGCAGCTAAAGGCGCAGTTTCCCTAAAATTAATGAAAGTCTCCTTGCCATTGGCTAGCCGAATTAACATAAAACCGCCACCACCAAGATTGCCACAACAAGGATCGCTCACTGCCAAAGCATAACCTATCGCTACTGCTGCATCTACTGCATTACCACCTTGCTTAAGAATATTTATTCCTATTTGAGAAGCTTCTCGTTTGGTCGAGACAACCGCAGCATTTTTTCCCGATGCTTCTGCATGAGTAGCACTAGCTAAATTGCAACTAGGTAATAAAGAATTTTGGCAATTCCACCAACTAGCAATTCGATTAATAACAAAATAAATTTTACTTTGAGTAAAAGCAATCTCGGCTAAACTAAGTTTCCAAGCGATCGCAGTTACTCCTACTAACAATAAACTAGCCAAGATCGAGAGCTTACCTGGTTTGTTTTTTTTCGGCGTAGTCATTAAATGGTAAACCTTAAGATTGTCACAGAGGTAATACCAATTATCAAAAGTAGCTGGACAAATGAAAAATTATTAATTATTAAAATTAATTTGTTCAAACCTTATTATTTATATGTAAGTTTTTACTTTTTATTTAGCTCCTTGGTAACGAGATAACCCAATAGATTAATTATTTTGCCTAAATTATTTTGAAATTAAATCATTTTTGAAAGTTGCTTAAGCTTGTTTTATTGATAAGCATTTTTGCTGTAATAGGCGTGTCGACTCATCCGATAAGAATATTCGCTAACAGCAAAATTGACACCCTCAGGATTAATTGTTTTATGAGTTTTTTGCCAATCTTCTCTTTGCGCTAATCGACTAGCAAATTCTCCAGATTCTTGTCTCGATATCTTAAGCCACATAGTGCCATGTTCACCACAAAAAAACTCTTCTAACCAAACATTTTGATCTACACAAGTTGATTGTTGAGCAGCTAAAAAAGCAGCATTTTTTGCAGAAATTCTGAGATTTTCTCTCATTTCAGTTTTATTTTTATAGAAAAGATGATATTTTTGACTACCTAATCGCCACAATCTAGTATTACAAAAAGGACAAAAAAAATGTTTGATATTTTTCCGATTACTTCTTTTATTAGCCATAGTTTAAACTACTCACAACCACAATTGATTAAAAATTTTTAAATAAATGGGTATAAAAAAATAGATGACTAAAAAACTTACTTAGTACTGTTTTCTAGGGTTTTAATTATGAGATTACATTCACACTACCTGAATAAAAATTAAATTTCAACCTTTTTATTAAATCTATAAAAAAACTTTTTTAAAAATTTACTTTTACTATTTAGGCATAGATTAAAACCTATTTTAATCTATTTAAAAATATTCTTTTTTCTCAAGGAATGACGGGAAAAATTATCTCCAGATTGACATTGATCGAGTTAATACCAAGTTTTTTTTGATTAGTGGAACTTCTAAGTTCTGGGCTACGTCACTTTGAAGAGTAGATCAAACTTTGGTTGCCTTGTTACTCTTCAAAAGAGCGACTTACTGATGAAACTAAACATTTTTCTTTCCTCTCTCATCAATAAACTTTATTGCAAAACTTAATTTTGTATTAAAATATACATTTTTATTTAGGATGGGTGAAATTTTAACAAACAAGATTGTTATGTTTCATTATTAACGAGAACTGGAGGATTAATCAAAAGCTACAGTATTTTTACCTGATTAATTAATAACTACTATAAAAAAGAATTAATTAACCTTAAGAAAAAATAATGCTTAATTGAGTTAATTTAGTTGTTCTAAATTAAGCCTTAATTGATTGTCTTCATAGTCAATTAATATTTCTATAAAGTTTTCAAGACTTCAATATTTTTAATCAACCATTTTTCTCCCTGACGAACCAGCTCATAACGAACAAGAAGATTGTCATTATATGATTGAGAGGAATCAATTGTTTGATTTTGATAATGTTGAGCAATTTCTTGAACTTCAGCTTCAATACTCCCTTGATTAGGATTTTGAGGATTAAACTTGACTGATTTTATTTTAACCGTATGTTGATAAGTACGATAAAAATTATCTCGTTGATAGGTTGTAGCGCGATCGCGCCATTGCGATAAGAGAGGATCAATCAGAATACTATTTAATTGATCGATTTTATGTTCTTTACCAAAAGCAGCGGATTTACTATTTAACCATTGTTGAACCACTTGTTGGGCAACTGTTTCCGTCAATCCCTTTTCTAGTTCTGGTTTCGGTTGTGGTGGCTGTTGGGCAACGGAAGGTAATTCTAGTATGGATTTATTCAAACTAATTGCCAAGTATTCTGTTTTAACAGCACTTGTTTGCTTAACCGACGGACTAAGCAAAATCCTGGTTAATAAAAAACCTAAACTACCCACACCTAAAACCAAACCAATAATTAAAATTCCACCTTTTAAAATTGGTAAAAAGGATTTATGGTTAAACTTTTTAACAGAACGCGGTGACGATTGTGGAAAACGACGACCAGGATGAGCTGGAATTTGAGATTTTTTCCCGCGATAATTCGGTTTTTGCGGAGATTTTGCTGAATTAGGAATTTTGGTTTTTAAGGAAGAGACGTTACTCGTATGGGAAGCTACCTGACTTTTGCCCTGAGGTTCTAAAGTAGCGACAGAAGTATTGCTGGTTCTCGTATTCATCGAGACTAAATTGTCATTGACCCCTGGCTCATGATAGTTAACAGTGGCTGGTGTTGACGCAGGAGATTTTTTACCCAAGCCCAAAAAACCTTGGCGTTTTGTTTGCTCGAAGGCAAGATTTGTTTCAGAAAGAGAACTGCTTGCTTGAGCAGTTATCGTCGGCAATTGTTCTAGATAGGCTTGGACTTGAGGATCGGCAAAATATTCTCTAAGGGTAATGCCACGGGAGGCTAACTCGGTAAACTGAGATAAAACTTCTTTTTGTAACCATTGTTCTCCATAAGAACATAATCCTGGGAGTAAATCAGCAGAATTAGGAGCGTGTTGCTTAACCAAGTCGATTTTTTCTTTCTCTTTACTTTTTAATAAAGCTTCATTAGCCAGTTGAACTTGACCCAAAAGTAAAGCACAAACAGCTTGTTCCCAATAAACATCATGGCTAATACTTAAAGATTGGATTAACTGTTGCGCGCGATAAATTAAAGCTGGTTCTTTGTCTGCAAATCCTCTCGCAATTAAAGCATAAATAGTAATATAAGCTGCTACAGCAGAAGGACGTTTTGCTTCTGCTTCAAATAATTCTTGTTGTTCTGCTGCGCTCAGATAATTTCTTAACTGTTGAATAAAACAAAGAAATTGATCGCATTTCAAACCAGAACGATCTTTACCATTGCCCTCAATACCTTGCCGTTCTCGCAGCATTTCTTGGAGCAACTGAAATCCTGTAGCTCTTTCAACTGAATTAGCTTGATTTCGAGCTAATAACTCTAAAATACGGTAGGGTCGTAGTTTACATAAGTCTGTTGCGATTTCTTCCCTAACACCAGGAAAAATATTTTCTTCTGCTAAAAGATCGAGTCCCATTTTTCCAGATAAAGCAGCGTTTTCATATTCTCCTTTTTGCCATTGTTCTCGACTCAGTTCTACATAAGCTAAAGCCAAAGTTAACAACAAATCTTCCTTGAGAGGCAAATTATCCTGCTGATCACAATTTTTTTGAGCCTCTATGCTACTGATATCGTTGAGATAAATTTCTCCTAAGTGCAGTACTTGTTCATACTCGCCCAAATCTTGCAAAATCAAAAGTGCGCCCATGATGTGTTCTGGAGCAATTTCGATAGTAGGAGTTAAAGCAACTTCTTCATAAACATCACGAGTCTCGCTTACCAAAGGAGCTTTTGCTTCTGCCTCATTGACCGACAACTCTTCTAATTCTGAAGTAGAGGGGTAACTAGACTCCAAAAATTTGAGGTCGTATTCCGCCCGTTGTTGGTCAACAGACAGAATCTGATAGGCTCGTTCAATTAAAGCTTGACGAGACTCAATGGCGCGATCGCTATATTGACGCAAGGGCATTTGCATCAAACGATCGTGGTACGCTTGATTAATTTGCTCTGCTGTTGCCTTGATTGGCACTCCCAAAATTCTGTAATAGTCGAGCGGAATACGCACGGTTGGGTTCCTCTGAGGAGATAAATTCAAAGATCAGGAATTAAGTAATTCCAAGTTGAAAGATGAATTGAACATTTTGCCTGAATTTTAGCTTAAACTTTTTATTTGGCAGAAAATGTTTATGATTAATTACGAAAATTGATACTCTGCTTTACTTTGATCATTAAAGACAATTGTCCTTAGAAAAAATTAAGCAAAAAATTTTCTATCACCTTCTATTTGATAATAATTACTTGTTGCCATTCGTGCATAGTTGATAATACTGAAATTACTTAGTTAATCCCACTTAACTAACAAAACTTTTGTTAAAACAACTATTTCTTTAAGCAATAATTCCTACTTTAAGATGACTATTACCAAACCTAAAATTATTGTTCTTGATGATGACCCTACCGGTTCTCAAACTGTTCACAGTTGTTTACTATTAATGCGTTGGGATGTTGAAACTCTCTGTCAGGGATTAAATGATGAAGCTCCAATTTGCTTTATTTTGACTAATACTAGAGCCATGAGTTCAGAACAAGCTAGGGGAATAACTCAAGAAGTTTGTCAGAATTTAGAAATAGCGATCGCAAATGCTGGGATTAAGGATTTTTTAATAGTTAGTCGTTCTGATTCTACTCTAAGAGGACATTATCCCATTGAAACTGATGTGATTGCTGAAGAATTAGGCGATTTTGATGCCCATTTTCTTACCCCTGCCTTTTTTGAAGGTGGTCGAATTACAATTGATAGCATTCACTATCTGCTAATTGATGGTGTCAAAACTCCTGTAGCTCAAACCGAATTTGCTCGTGATTCGGTGTTTGGTTATCATCACAGTTATTTACCAGACTATGTAGCTGAAAAAACTGGAGGCAAAATTCCTGCTTCAGATGTCACAAGAATCCTGTTGTCAGATCTTCGTGATAGTGGTCTTGAGGATAAACTACAACAACTAACTGGTAATCAGTGTGTGGTTGTTGATGGGGAAACCCAAGCGGATTTTGATTTGTTTGCCACAGCCATTTTAAATACCGCAGCCACAGGTAAACGCTATTTATTTCGCTCGGCTGCTAGTTTACTAACTTCCCTAGCTCAATTAGGTCAACAACCTATTTCCGCAGAAGCTATGGCTCAATACAAACCAACTAACCAGCCAGGAGTCGTCTTAGTTGGTTCTCATGTAAGTAAAACTACTCAACAGTTAGAAAAATTACTTGCCCAATCAAACATTGTCGGCATAGAAATCGACGTAACTCGCTTACGAGACGAGCCAGAAGAATGTAACGTTTTGTTAACAGAAACTCTCCATTTAATCGAACAAGCTTTTAAACTGGGTCAGACTCCTGTAGTTTACACTAGCCGACAAGAACTCAGCTTTGATAATATTCAGGCTCGCCTGGATTTTGGGGTTTTAGTCTCATCCTTTTTGATGGATGTAGTTCAAAGACTGCCAAAAGATCTTAGTTTTTTAATTAGTAAAGGAGGAATTACCTCTAACGATGTACTTAGTACGGGTTTAAACTTAAAAGCAGCCAGATTGTTGGGTCAAATTCTCCCCGGATGTTCTCTAGTCCGAACTCCTGCAACCCATCCTCGATTTCCTAATTTACCTGTAGTTTTATTTCCAGGTAATGTTGGCGATGATGAAGGGTTAGTTACAGTGTGGCATCGCTTAAGAAATTCCTAATCATTAAAACTATTTAATCTACGCTAGGATTAGCTTGAGTAATTAGACCTGCTGGGTCATGTTAGATTTTTACATGACATCTGATCCCATTTCTTTAGAATTTTCCGATCCCACTTCCTCACCTCCTTTGGTAAATCGGTATGCTCAGGTTTCCCTTAAAAGTGAGGACAACAAACTCTTGCTAGTTTTGCTATCAGAAGCAGAACTTACCTCAGAAATACCTTGGTCTGAAGTCTGGCAAGAATTGAAGCACAGCTTACAAGCTAGAGAACAGTCTTGGCAGCCAGGAACTAAGGTGACTTTAGTTGCTAATGATCGCCTGCTGGACGCTAGACAATTGCAAACTATTGTAGAAATTTTAAACGAGGCTGAACTCGGCATAGAACGAGTTTGTACCAGTCGCCGTCAAACTGCTATAGCTGCTGCCACCGCAGGATATTCTGTAGAACAAACTACGGTAGAAAAATCTTTGAGCCCAAGCTCTGAAACTCAAGCTCAACTCTTAGCAGAACCTTTGTATCTCCAAAATACCGTTCGTTCTGGTGTCGAAATTCGCCATCCTGGCACTGTAGTGGTGTTAGGGGATTTAAACCCAGGAGGAAAAGTAATTGCAGCAGGAGATATTTTTATCTGGGGCAGGCTGAGGGGTGTTGCTCATGCAGGAGCTTTTGGGAATCGACAATGCCGAATTTTGGCATTAAAAATGGAACCTACCCAACTACGAATTGCTGATGCAGTTGCCAGATCTCCTAAATTATCTCCCAAGCAGTTGGAACCTGAAGTGGCTTACGTAACCGCAACAGGAATTCGTTTAACTAAAGCAATAGATTTTGCCAAGAATTATTCATTGTCTACTCTATCAAGTTAGAGTATTGGCTGAGTCTCATTACCATTAATCTGAATTACATTAAGAAAAAATCTATGAGTCGCACAATTGTAGTTACCTCTGGCAAAGGGGGAGTGGGTAAAACCACTGTTACTTCCAATTTAGGAGCAGCAATAGCTCAATTAGGGCGTAAGGTAGCTTTAGTCGATGCTGACTTTGGTCTAAGAAATTTAGATCTGTTGCTTGGTTTAGAAGAAAGAGTTGTTTATACTGCCTTAGATGTGTTGGCAGGAGAATGTCGTCTAGCCCAAGCCTTAGTTAAAGATAAACGTCTCAAAGATTTAGTTTTACTACCGGCTGCACAAAACCGTAACAAAGAGTCAGTGCAACCAGAACAAATGCAAAAAATAGCAAGCTCGCTGGCTAAAGGTTACGATTATATTATTGTTGATTGTCCAGCAGGAATTGAACTGGGCTTTCGCAATGCGATCGCGGCTGCTGAAGAAGCTTTAATTGTAACAACTCCAGAAGTGGCTGCTGTTCGTGACGCTGACCGTGTCATTGGTTTATTGGAGGCGGAAGGAATCCACAATATCAATCTCATTGTCAACCGAGTTAGACCAGCAATGGTTCAAACTAACAAAATGATGAGTGTTGAAGATGTGCTTGAATTGCTTGGGATTCCTTTAATTGGTGTAGTTCCCGATGACGAACGTGTGATTGTGGCTACCAATAAAGGAGAACCTTTAGTTATAGGGGATGTTTCTGCTTTACCTGCTCTGGCTTTTAATAATATTGCTCGTCGTTTAGAAGGAGAAAAAGTACCTTTTCTCGATCTGATGGCAGCTAATGATAACCTAATTAATCGTCTACGTAAAATGTTTGGTGGCTAAAAGTTTTCGCCTGTTTGTAGCGGTAGTGTAAGCGAAGGAAGGACAACAGGAGTCTAAACATTGTCTCTTTCAATCAACCTAACCTGGATTTTATTATGAGCGAACTATTAGAAATGTTGTTTTCTTGGAATAATAATAGCAATAGTAGCGCGCAAGCTAAACGTCGTTTACAGTTGGTAATCGCCCACGACAGGGCAACTCTAAGCCCCGAAATGATGGAGCAGATGCGCAAGGAAATTTTGGAAGTAGTAGCTCGCTATGTTGAAGTAGACCAAGGGGAAATGAGATTTTCTCTAGAAAATAATCAACGGATTACTGCTTTGATTGCTAATTTACCAATTCGTAAAGTTAGAAGAGGAAGAAAAACGGCAACAAGTTCTGTTCTTGAAGAAGATGAAAGAGTATTGGATGAAGAAAATTAACTTAGAATTAAGATCTAAATTAAATTTTTTTGCTCACAAAATTTCTCAACCATGAAAACAACTCATCTTTTCCCTTTTACTGTTAATCTTGGCTTGAGTTTAGCTACTTGTCCTTTTGTCGTAGGTTGTCTAGTTTTACAGTCTATGACCCAGAATGCGGTTGAATTTGGTCAAATTAGTGAAGAGATTTTACGAGGAGTCCGTCTACCCGTCTTAAAATTTACCGAAAATTCGATTGAATTAGAATAATAAATCTTGTTAATCGATTGATAGTCTAGATTGCTAGCAATTAATTTGATGAGATGCCAAATTATTAGTTTAATAATTTCCAAAATTATTAGTATCTATCATAATCTCTAATATTATTAACATTATACTCTCCAATATATAATTTAAGCCTAGAAAGCTTTTCATGGGTCTGTGTTCGACAAGACATTTTTTAGTTGTCCTGTTGACCTAGAGTCATAAGTTTAAAACGTTAATAATTGCCAGAGGTTAATATGAGCTCGCTTCTCCAATCTTCTTCATCAGAAGTTACTAACATTTCAGCCGCTCATCTACTACTCCATGGTCGACTGAAGCTAGTAGAAGATTTGTGGGAGTCAGTCTTGCGCTCCGAATGTGGACAGGAGATGGTCGAACTACTTAAGAAAATGCGCGGTCTGTCTTCTCCCGAAGGACAAGCGACTGAGTTACCTGAATCTTCCGTACTTGAGCTAGTTGAAAGACTTAATCTTAATGATGCAATTCAAGCTTCTCGTGCTTTAGCTCTTTATTTTCAATTAATCAACATTGTCGAACAGCATTACGAACAAAAAGGACAAAAAGTTGCCAGAAGAATCACAATCGAACATTTAAAGCAGAATCAGAATGATAATGGTGAGAGTAAGACAAACGGCAATGGCAATGGTAATCTTCCTGAAGTTGCTGCTTCTCCCATTCCTGGCGTAAATCTTCTTGAAGATAGTTGGTCTCAACCAGAGCAGCATTCTAGTAAAGCAGGGACATTTCACTGGTTGTTTCCCTATCTCCAAAAACTTAATATGCCTCCTCGGGTAGTGCAAAGATTATTAGATCAATTAGATATCCGTTTAGTTTTTACGGCTCACCCCACTGAAATAGTACGCCATACGATTCGTAAGAAACAACGACGCATCTCTCGAATTTTAGAAAAATTGGATTTAGCTGAAGAAGCTTTGCGCGAAATTAGTTTAACTAACTCTTGGGAGGCGGAAGAAGCAACTAATCAGTTGATGGAAGAAATTCGGTTGTGGTGGCGTACAGATGAATTACATCAATTTAAACCGAAAGTAATCGATGAAGTGGATTATGCTCTTCATTATTTCCAAGAAGTTTTATTTGATGTTGTCCCACAGCTTTCTGTTCGTCTGAAGCAAGCCCTCCGTAGTACTTTTCCTTGGTTAACTCCACCACGCAATAATTTTTGTTATTTTGGCTCTTGGGTAGGAGCCGATCGCGATGGTAATCCTTTTGTAACTCCTCAAGTTACGTGGGAAACAGCTTGTTATCAGAGAAGTTTAGTTTTAGAGCGTTATATTAATTCGGTCGAACAGCTACGAGAATTATTAAGTTTGTCCCTCCACTGGAGTAACGTTTTACCAGATTTATTGGATTCT
Organism: Stanieria sp. NIES-3757; assembly: GCA_002355455.1. NCBI lineage: Bacteria > Bacillati > Cyanobacteriota > Cyanophyceae > Pleurocapsales > Dermocarpellaceae > Stanieria > Stanieria sp. NIES-3757. The sequence continues at coordinate 151,497 of AP017375.1, read as the reverse complement.
TTAGAAAGAGACAGACTTCAAATTCCAGAAGTTTACGAACAATTAGCGATTCGCTATCGTCAAGAACCTTATCGTCTCAAATTAACTTATATCGAACAACGATTAAAAAATACTCGCGATCGCAATTTGGCGTTATCTCGTTCTGATGGCACTCAAACTAGTGCAGAATTAGCTAGCAATATTTATAAATCGGGAGAAGAATTTCTCGCTGAATTACAATTGATTCAAAAGAGTTTGGCAGAAACAAAATTACACTGTCGCGAACTAGATAATTTAATTTGTCAGGTAGAAGTTTACGGGTTTTATTTAGCGCAGTTGGATTTTCGTCAAGAATCTTCTCGTCATGCTGAAGCAATTGAAGAAATTGCCGAATATCTCAATATTTTACCTAAACCTTACAGTCAACTTTCAGAAGCGGAAAAAACAGCTTGGTTAATTGAGGAATTAAAAACTCGTCGTCCTCTCATTCCCGCAGAAATGCCTTTTTCGGAAACCACCTGTGAAACAATTAAAACTCTGCGGATGTTAAGACAATTACAGCAAGAGTTTGGTGTAGGCATTTGTCAAACTTATATTATCAGCATGACTAATCATGTTAGTGATGTGTTGGAAGTCATGTTGTTAGCACAAGAAGCAGGATTATACGATCCTGCTACTAGTCAAATTACCTTGAGGATTGTTCCTTTATTTGAAACCGTCGATGACCTCAAACGTGCGCCAGAGGTGATGAGGGATTTATTTGAGTTGCCTTTATATCGGGCTGCTTTAGCAGGAGGATATGGCTGCTTAACCAACTCTGAAGGCAAACCAGTGGAAGCAAAATTATGTCTGCCTATTTTAGAACCAGTTAATTTACAAGAGATCATGCTAGGTTATTCCGATAGTAATAAAGATTCGGGATTTCTGAGTAGTAATTGGGAAATTCATAAAGCACAAAAAAGTTTACAAAAAGTCGCTTCTGAATATGATGTTTCTTTACGACTTTTCCATGGTCGTGGTGGTTCTGTGGGTCGTGGTGGTGGTCCTGCTTATGCTGCAATCTTGGCGCAACCAACAGACACTATTAAAGGCAGAATTAAAATTACTGAACAAGGAGAGGTATTAGCTTCTAAATATTCTTTACCAGAATTAGCTTTATACAACTTAGAAACTATTACTACCGCTGTCATTCAATCTAGCTTACTCGGAAGTGGTTTTGATCGGGTTGAACCTTGGAATGAAATCATGGAAGAGTTGGCAACTCGTTCTCGGAGTGCTTATCGTTCGCTAGTTTACGAACAGCCAGATTTTGTTGATTTCTTTATGTCTGTCACGCCAATTGAGGTAATTAGTCAATTACAGATTGGTTCACGTCCCTCTAAACGACCTCCTGGTAATGTCAAGACAAATAACCAAGAGCAAGCTAAAAAAAGAGATATTAGTAGTTTGAGAGCAATTCCTTGGGTATTTAGTTGGACGCAAAGTCGTTTTCTCTTACCTGCTTGGTATGGGGTCGGGACTGCACTACAAGAATTTCTTGACCAAGAACCCGAGAAAAATTTGAATCTGTTGCGATATTTTTATTTCAAGTGGCCTTTCTTTAAAATGGTTATTTCCAAAGTAGAAATGACTTTAGCAAAAGTTGACTTACAAATTGCCGAACATTATGTGAGGGAACTTTCTAAACCAGAGGATTTAGAACGTTTTGAGCGGTTATTTGAGAAAATTGCTCAAGAATATTATTTAACTAAACAATTGGTTTTGACAATTAATGGTCAAACTAAACTGTTGGATAATGACCCAGAATTACAGCGTTCAGTTCAATTGCGTAATGGTACAATCGTTCCTCTTGGGTTCTTACAGGTTTCTTTAATAAAAAGACTACGTCAATATGAAGAATCTAATGTAGTTCACTTCCGCTTTAGTAAGGAAGAGTTACTCAGAGGTGCGATGTTGACGATCAATGGAATTGCTGCGGGAATGCGTAATACAGGTTGATGATTGTCTAATTTTTGATAAAAAGAGACAGTTTTGATTGATTAGCGTCATTTTCAATTATTGATAGGGGCGAACTGTTGCTCGTCCCTATCAAGATTTCCTTGTAACAACATCGGCTAACATTAATCAATCTATAGCAATTCTAAAACATTCGTGAAAGCAACTTCTGGCTTCCGCCTTTGCTTCTTGACAATTTTCATGACTCAAATAGGATCGCTATATCCTAGGATTTTGATGAATCAGGTTGAGTGGTGACACGATTACCTCGATATTTAAGCTCGCTTTTAGGTTTAACAGGAGGATTATTAGCTGGTACACTATGTTTTGTCCAACTAATTCCCCGATACTTTCTGACTGCTGTATTATCTACGCTTTGCTCTTCCGAAGTTGTTTTTTCATAACTAACTCCACGATATTTGCGCTGGTTATTATTTTCTAGAGGAGACTGTTGAATTTGCTCTGGTTCGGATATTTCTAAGTTAAATTTATTTTCGTTTCTTTGCCAGAGTTGTTTAGCACCTACCATAACAATTAACAAAATTAATAGTTGAATTTGCCAAGGAGCTATGATGATACTGGCAAATAAGCTAACAACGCTGATTGTGGTTGTCAGGTAAGCTATCTCCGTATCGGCATTTTGAGAAATATAACCAGCTACCAAACCTAATAGCAAAGGAATGAGAAATAGCAAATGTATCATAGTTACCTCATTTAACTATTAATTTTCAATTTATGTCTAATTGAGAGGAAAATATACTATTGAAAGCAATAATTTACTTAAGAGCGATCGCAGCTTTGCTGAGGCACGAAGCAATCGCAATTTTGCCTAGTCGAACCGATAGCTTAAGTAAAAGTAGCTAGATAGATCGACGGTTCATTTTTGAAAATTAATTATGAGCCAGCAAAATCGATTGGCACACGATTAGCATAGGGCGATGAGCAAAATTGAAATGTAGCAAGTTTTACTAGTTTGTTGTTCTGGCTACTAAGACTAATCCGATGTAATTGAATTACCTTTACTACTGTCACGTTACACAACAATCTAAAATTCAAATCAAGGGAATTAATTGATTTTTCTCCTAATATTTGTTTTAGGAGCTTAATTTTGGAGTTATGAAACTAAATTTTAAACTGCCACCGTGGTTTGTAACTGGATTAGTTGTACCATTGATTATTTTGAATGGTTGGCTGTTGTTGATAGTCTTCCAATATTTTCAAGCAATCATCAGTAAATTAATTGTTGCGACTTTACTTTCTTTTATTTTGGATTATCCTGTCAGACAACTAGAGAAATGGCATGTTAAACGTAGTGTAGCTGTTTTAATTGTTTTATTATGGGTAGTTTTATTATTAGTAATTTTAGGTGTAACTTTAATTCCTTTAGTAATTGATCAATTAAATGCTTTGTTAGAACGTTTGCCTAGTTGGTTAGAATCGGGTAGACAGCAACTAAATTCTTTAGAAACCTGGGGAACTGAGCGCAATTTACCTGTAAATGTTACCGATATCTCATCGGAATTATTAGGAAGAATTTCTCGCCAATTACAACAAACAAGTGGACAAATTGTGGGAGGTTTATTATCAGCCTTAAGTAGTATTTTGGATTTGATTTTAACTATCGTTTTAACTTTTTATCTCTTGCTTCATGGCGAAGAACTTTGGGAAGGATTCTTTCAATTTTTTCCACAAAATTTAGCAATTAAAATTCCTAAAATTTTACAGCAAACTTTTCAAAATTATTTTATCGGTCAAGCTGTCGTAGCTGCTACGATGGGAATCAGTATGACAATTGCCTTTTTAATTATTCAAGTTCCTTTTGCTCTATTATTTGGGGTGGGGGTAGGAGTAATGGCATTATTTCCTTTTGGCGGTGCTTTAAGTATTGGAATAATTAGTTTTTTAGTTGCGCTGAATAGTATTTGGTTGGGACTAAGAGTTTTGGTAGTTGCCGTAATCATTGAACAAGTAATTGAAAATGCGATCGCGCCTCGTTTATTGGGTGGTTTTACGGGATTAAATCCTGTTTTAATTTTATTGTCTTTATTAATCGGGGCAAAAATCGCTGGTTTACTTGGTTTGGTTTTAGCTGTACCTTTAGCTAGTTTTATTAGGAGTATTGTGATCAGTTGGAAAGTACCAGTAATTACTTCAGAAGGATTAGAAAAAGTTAATTTACTAACCACCGACTAGCAATGGGCATTCGCCAACCTGTACCAAAAGCACGATCTGTAATTTTTAAACCAGGAGGTGCTTGTCGGCGTTTGAATTCGGCACGGGCAACTAATTTGATCACTTGATGAACAACTTCCGCTTGATGTCCAGATTGAATGATTTCTGGTTCGGATTGATGCTGGCAAATCAGACGGTCGAGAATATCATCTAAAATTTCATAAGGTGGTAAAGAATCTTGGTCTAATTGCCCTGGTTTTAATTCGGCACTGGGTGGTTTATTAATGACATGGTTGGGAATAATTTCTTGATCGCGATTTAACCAGCGACAGAGGGAATAAACACGAGTTTTGGGAACGTCGGCAATCACTGCTAATCCACCATTCATATCTCCATAAAGAGTACAATAACCTACTGCCATCTCTGATTTATTGCCTGTAGAAAGAAGTAAATAACCAAATTTATTCGCGATCGCCATTAATAAATTACCCCTGATCCGCGATTGAATATTTTCTTCGGCTATACCAAATTCTGTGCCTGTAAACAGAGGTGCTAAGATGTGGTCATAAGCTGACATTGCTTCTTTGATGGGAAATTGTTGATATTTAATTCCTAAATTTTTGGCTAAAGCTACTGCATCAGTAATGGAATGATCCGAACTATAGGGAGAAGGCATTAATACTCCCAACACACGATCCGCACCCATTGCTTCAGTCGCGATCGCGGCTACTAAAGAAGAGTCAATTCCACCACTTAAACCTAAGATTACTTGAGAAAAACCGCATTTGTCAGCGTAATCTTTTACTCCTAAGACTAAAGCAGCAAGAATTTCTTCATTTTCATCTAAATTACTTCTTCGTTTATTTAGAGGGGCTAAAGCAGACAGGTTTTGTTGAATCGGATCGAACTCCACTACTACTAAATCTGATTCAAATCCTTTAGCATGAGAAACAATTTCCCCCTGTCGATTAAAAACAACACTATTTCCATCAAAGATCAGATCGTCATTGGCACCAACTTGATTGACATAAATGATTGGTAATTTATATCGTGTTGCAGCATGATGAAGAATTGCTTCTCTCAGTTTTTGTTTACCCACACTATAAGGGGAAGCAGATAAATTAACGACGATATCTACACCCAAATAAGCGAGATCTTCAATCGGATTAACTTCGTAGTTGCGTTTGCCCCAAAATTGTTCATCATTCCATAAATCTTCACAAATAGTTACTCCTATTTTCAAAGACAATTCTTCCGAAAAAGAATCGTCAAGATCTGAAACAACTGCATTTTGATTGAGGAGAGTAAAATAGTTGGTTTCGTATCCCGATTGAAAATAACGATCTTCATCAAAAACATCGTAACTAGGCAAAAGACGTTTATGAAAAATGTGCTGGACTTTGCCTTCATCTAATAATGCCATACTATTAAACAAAGGTTTTTGTCCTTTAGAAGTAGCAGAAGGATTAGCTTCAACTGTACCTACTAAAGCTGCCATTCCTTTAGGTAACTGTTGTGCGATCGCTTCTAATTGTTTCTGCATCGATTCAACAAAACCAGGATACAGTAACAAATCTCTTGGAGGATAACCACAAAGGGATAATTCAGGAGTTAACAGAAGACGCACTCCTTTTTTAGCTGCGTTTTGCGCTACAGCAAGAATTTTTTTTGCGTTATTGGCAAGATCTCCAATAGTAGGATTAATTTGAGCTACGGCTATTTTCATAATATTTATATCAAAATACAAAAATTTTTAGGCTTTTAAATAAGTTTTGTCTTAATTATTAATTATTTATAGTTAATTGACTTACTTTTTTATAGTTTTAAACCAATATTTTGTCTTGCAAAATATCCAAAACTTTATGATGATTTTCAGGAGTAATCGCAGGTTTGATCCATTCTCCATCATCAATCAGAATAAACTTACTTTTGGTTGGACGAAGTAAATCTAAATGAAACCAATAGGGAGTTAAATCCATGCCCCACAGTCTTAACTTACCTTGGAGTAAATTCAATTCTTCTTCTTTTATACTTTTAATCCGATCATAAGGAATTGTTTTGCTAATACCTAAAGGAAAATAATACCAATGGATAGTAATCGATTCATCATCACAAATAATATATCGATCCGCATAAAGAATAGTCATAATTTTAAAATTATTATTGGCTAACTAAATTTAAAAAAAAATTTATTTATAAAGCTTTTCAAGTTTTTGCACAGTTGTTTGGTTGTAAGTTCTGGTCAAATATTAAATAATTTATCGGTTATTTTGCCAAGACTGTAACTCTTCATTAATAAAATAATTAACTAAATTTTGATACATCTCTTCAATTACATCAGGATTAAATCCTGCTGACTCTGCCCAAATTCTTCTTTGTATTAACATTGCTTGTAATCTTTCTGAAGCTTTAACATCAGTTTCATTAGTTTTAAACTTAGCAGCTACTTTGACATATTCAAATCTTTGTCCTAGCAGATTAATTATGTCGCGATCTAGTCTGTCTATTTCGGTTCTGATTTCTTGAAGATTTTGACATTCTTTTGGTGATTTCATTTTATGTTTTTTTAGAAAAATGTTTAAATTAAAAACAAGAAAATTTGACTTTATTAAACCAAGTTTAGAGAAAATTATGCCCAAAAATTTAGGTTTTATTTTTATTGCTAAATAAAGACTAATGGCTTATCTTTCAAAGGAGCAAACGCTTCTGCATCGAATCGATATAAACTTGCAGGACGACCAGCACCACGACAAACTTTTATCCCTGTATCTAATAAAAATCCTAACTTTAATAGACGAGAACGAAAATTAGAATAATCTGAAAAGTTTTCTCCTAAAATTGTACAATAAAGTTGATAAACTTCATTCAAAGTAAACTCTTCTGGCAAAACATCAAAAGCAACGGGACTATATTCTAATTTGTTACGTAGACGACGATAACCATACTCTAAAATTTGATTGTGATCAAAAGCAAGTTGAGGAACTTCTTTGACTTGATACCAAGATAAATTAAGAGCAGGTTTGGCAATAATTTTTGCTTCTTCGTATCTCAATAAAGCAAAATAACTAACTGATAAATAACGTACTCCAAAACTTTCTGGTGCTTCTCTGGGATCTCTACCTGGATCTCCAAAAGTATAAAGTTGTTCCAAATATAAATTATTGGCTTGAATTTTCTCAGCTAAAGTTCGATAAGCAGCAGCTTGTAAAGATTCTCCTTGGCGAACTAAAGTACCTGGTAAACTCCAATAATTATTAAAAGGTTCTTCTTTTCTTTTGCGTAATAAAACTAATAAACGATTATGTTGAGTATCGACTGAAAAAATAACATTATCTACCCCAACTTTAAAATCTGCTAATTCATTATTAACTTCTGAAACTTGATGATTAGATTTGAGTGCTACTTCAGAATTAAATTTCATTTTTGATTGTTAATAGTTCATTGTTAATGTTTGATTGTTTGTCCAAAGATAAACACGGATAAACACAGATAGATTTGTCGGTTGGTAGTGTTGATAGTTGATTGATAACTGGTAACTGTTAACTGGTAACTGTACTATATAAATGTTTTTGGGTAATATAATTTTGTACCGCAGGAGTAATTACTTGTTGATCGCCTTCTAAACGATAAGCAGTAGAAGAAACTTGAGGCGCATTTAAAGTTGCGATCGCGTATTTTCCTTCTTTGTTACTAATCGCTTCTAAGTCAGTTTCTTTAATACTATATCCAGAGCGAGGTACGATCAAAAGTTTTACTTGGGCAAATAATTCTTCAACACGATACCAAGTCACAATTTGTTTGACTAAATCTGAACCAATTACTAAAGTAAATTCTGCCTGCTCACCCCAAATTTTTTTTGCTTTCTTAACGGTAATTAAAGTTTTGCGATCGCTTAATTCTTCCTTAAGTAAAATTTTATCAGGCTGATGAATTTCCTCAATTGCCAGTCGTAACATTTCCGTACGATGCTTCAAGCTAGTTTGATGCTCTTTAAAAGGATTATCTGATGCCCAGACTACTACTAGATCGTAATGCTGTGCTAACCAATTTAAAATATTTTGATGTCCAGAAGTAGGCGGATCGGCACTGGTACCAAATAAAGCTATGGTTGTCATTGATGATTGATTTAATTTTGAATAATTAATGGTTGATTGGTTTTTAAGCAAGCATTCTGTAGAGATTTTAAAGCATCTGAGATAGTTACTGTTACTGATTGAGAATTACTAATTTGACGGGTTTGTTTTGTCAGACTTGCTACAGAATTTGCCGTGCGTTGACAAATAGTATTTAAGGTTTCTGGTGGTTGTAATCTGACACCATCTTTCATAACCAGCTGTAATAAAGATTTTTCTCCTGATTTTGGTGTTTCTGTAATTAATCCCAATCTATCTTGCGCAATTTCACCATCGATGATCTGACGAAAAATTTGTTTGCGACCTGGATAAGTGGCTTTATTGCTAGACTGTTTCATTGTGGGAATACTATCTATTTCTACTAACTTATAAACTCCATTGACTGGTGTACCTGTTACCAATTTTGTGCCGATCCCATAACCATCTATGTTTGCACCTTCTCTTTGCAAGCGGTTGATTTCCCACTCATCTAAATCTCCACTAGCAAAAATTTCGATCTCAGGCAATAAAGAACGTACTTGTTGAGATAACTCGACTAAATCACCAGAATCAATTCTGACACCACTAACCTCAATCTTTTTCTGAGCTATTCTTTTAGCAGCAGCAACAGTATCGTAAGTATCGATTAACAAAGGTGCTTGGGGAAAATAATGATGAAAAGCTTCAAATGCTTCGTCTTCCTCTCCCGCTAAAGCTGCGATCGCCATAATCAATGCATGAGCCATTGTACCACTAGGTTGCTTTCCTAATTTTAAAGCTGCTAAAACATTGGAAGTGCTATCAAATCCTGCTGCTAAGGCTGCTCTAGCTGCCCAGATCGCTCCTTGAGGGCTAAAAGCTCTTCTAGTCCCAAATTCCAATAATTTTGCCTTTTTTCCTGCCATATCTCGCATTCTAGCTGCTTTAGTGGCAATCATTGTCTGATAATTAATCGTATTGAGTAAGTAAGTCTCAACCAACTGCGCCTGCCATAAAGGTGCTTCTACTCTTAAGATTGGTTCATTAGCAAAAACTGCTTCTCCTTCCAAAACAGCCCACACATCCCCATCAAATCTTCCTGATTCTAATAAAGACCAAAATTGGGTTGGTGCATGGGCAAAGATTCCTGTAGCTTGGAGTGCTTCGATCTGAGTTTGATTAAACTGCAACTTTTCCAAATACTCCAATGCCTGAGCTAATCCCATCGCAATTAAATAACCGAAGTTAGGGGGCAGCTTACGAACAAATAATTCAAAACTAGCCCTGCGATCGGCAATTTTTTCTCCTGTGTAACAGGCTGCCATCGTCAATTGATAAAGATCGGTCAGTAAAGAATAGTCTTGGGAAGAAATTGTTAGTTCTTCTTCTGGTATCATAGTTTTATCGGTGGTATTCTAATCTTGTTATGGTAAATATTACCATAAATATCTCAATAAAAACTAAATTAATACTTTTAAAATTTTTAGTAAGTAGAAATAACTATTTTAATACGTAAGCTTCTTGCGTAAAAATAAAGAGTTGAATATAAAAAAATTAAGTTTTGAACAATCTCATCTCTTGTATCAACAATTTACTTAAAAAAACTTTAGAAATTTAACTAATAAATAACTAATAAAAATAACTATTATCAACAAGCTTCAATAATTGTTGCGCTCCCAACCAAATTCTCAGGATTGTTCTCATAATTGAATCATGAACCTGATGCGATCTTGAGTAATAAGCCGAAAGGGAGCAAGTATAACCGCAATAGATTTTATTTTTTTTCTACGATTTATTCTTTATCTCTTTAGGAAAAATTCTGAATCGCTTGACGTTTCTGAACTTAGTTACAATCTTTATAGATTGTAATTTCGTAGTCAACCGTTAGCAAAATTTAAGGTGAGAAATTATGAGTATTGAGCGTAACTTAAAAAATTTCATTCAATACCTTACTGAAGCTTTTGTAAGAATTTTTGGGCCCAATGATGACGAATATCCAGCGATTGGAGTCCAACCTTTTGATGGAGAGATTTATCAATCAAACTCTAGAATAGATTGGTAAGATTTGAGTAAAATTAAACTGAAGCAATCCTAAATTATTGAAAATAAAACTCTAGAAATATATTTCCTGATGGTTCATTGCTAATTGTTAATAAGTTAGGATTAACGCACCCTCAATCAATTAACTATTAACTATCAACTATTATCAAAAACCATTGATCGTTAATTCTCACAACTTCAATAGGAATGCTATAACATAATCAATCCTAATTTTAGAGACGTTCTTTCGAGAATGCCTCTAAATTTTTTGTTTATGTACAGTTTGGTTGGAGAATAACTTATATTAAGATTTATCAACTATACTTTGAATCTCCTCCTAGACTAGAAAACAATGCAAATATACTAAATATCTCTTGATGATACTTCAGTAAAGCATGATTCCTTTACAACTAACGCTGAAAAACTTTCTAAGTTATCGCGAAGCAACTTTAGATTTTCGAGGATTACATACTGCTTGTATTTGTGGGGCGAATGGGGCAGGAAAATCTTCTTTACTTGAAGCAATTACTTGGGTAGTTTGGGGAAAAACTCGTACAGCAACAGAAGATGATGTGATTCATGCAGGCGTAAATCATGTGCGAGTTGATTTTGATTTTATTTGTCATCAACAAACCTATCGTATTATCCGCAGTAGATCTCGGGGAAAAAGTAGTGCGTTGGAATTTCAGGTGGTAACTGAGTCAGGAAGGTTTCGTTCGATTACTGCTAAGGGAATGAAAGCTACCCAGGAAGAAATTATTACTGCTTTAAAGTTAGATTACGATACGTTTATTAATTCTGCCTATTTAAGACAGGGAAGGGCAGATGAATTTATGTTACGTCGTCCAAGCGATCGCAAACAAATTTTAGCAGATTTATTAAAATTAGATCGTTATGAACAGTTAGCTGTTCAGTCAAAAGATTTGGCTAAAGAATATAAAGGACAAGCAGAACAACTTAGACAAAGTATAACTTTATTAGAAGAACAATTAGCCCAAGAAAAATTTACGCAACAGGAATTAGTTGAGTTAGAAAATCAAATCAATCAACTGCAACAATTACAAGAACAAAATCGTATTCGTCTGCAAGATTTACAAGTAATTGAACATCAACGTCAAGCTTGGGAACAACAAATTACAGTTCAACAAACTCAATATCAAAATCTGATTCAAGATTGCGATCGCTTGTCAAAAGATTTAACTTTCTTACAAACTCAATTACAGCAACTAGAACAATTAATTGCCCAAGAACCAGAAATTGTTCAGCAGTACAATCAATTATTAAGTTGGCAAGAACAAGAAAAAGATTTTTCGGCTAAATTTGCAACTTATCAACAGTCACAAAAGCAATTAACTCAATTTGAACAACAATTAAATCAACAAAATAATGAATTAAATTTACAAATTAGTCAAGTACAAACTCGTTTAGAAGCAATCGAACAACAAGCCCAAGAAATTGAACAGATTTTAGCTCGTTCATCTGAAGTAGAAGCAGGTTTAGAACAATTAAATCAGCATCGTCAAAGATTAATTGAGTTAGACCAAATTCAACAATATGTTACCCCTTTATTACAACAAAAAAACAATCTACAACTTGAAATTGAACGAATAGAAACTAAACTTTCCGTTAAATTAGAACAAATTCAACAAGCTTCTGAACAATTAGCCGAACAAATTGCGAAAGTACCGCAAATGCGCCAGGCAGTATTAACTATTGATGCCCAAATTGATGAATTAGATAAAAAGAAAATTTATCAAAAGAGAGTTAGAGAAAAAGGAGAAGAAAGAAGAGATTTTCAAACAACTTTACAAGCGAATCAAAGAGTTTATGAAAGACAGTTTCAAGAATTACAACAAAAACTAGATTTACTAGGAATTCCTGAAGCAGTTTGTCCTTTATGCGAAAGAGAGTTAGATGAACATCATCGCAATCATGTAATTGATAAAACTCAAAAACAACAAAAAGAAATTCAAGAACAAATTTGGGTAATTAGAGAACAATTAGCTGCTTGTGAAAGGGAATTACAACTATTAAGAAAAGAGTATAAACAATTAGACCATGAATTAACAACTTATGACTCGCTTCAATTACAACTAGGACAATTAGAAGCTCAATTAGAAGCGACAGGAGAAATTCATAAACAACTTAAAAATATTAAAGCAGAACAAGAAGAAATAGAAAACTTATTAGCAACTGGTAACTATGCTCAAGAATTCCAATTAGACTTAAACCAATTAAATACTGAAATCAAAAATTTTAATTATGACGAACAAACTCATGCTTTAGTCCGAGGAGAAGTAGAACGTTGGCGATGGGCAGAGATTAAACAAGCCAAAATCGAAGATGCTAAAAAACGACAAGCTAATATAGAAAACCAAAAACCACAATTATTAGAACAAATTCAATCGCTACAAGAAAAGATTGAACAATTACATACCACTTCAGAAATTCAACAGCAAATTGAACAAGTTCAACAAACAATTGCTCAATTAGGTTACGATCAAACTCAACATCAAAACCTTCTTAGTCAACTTTGTCAGGCTCAAACTTGGTATTTACGCTATCAAGAATTAACTCAAGCTAAACAACAATATCCCCAACTACAAATTCGTCTGGAAGAATTACAACAACTACTCGAATTAAGACTACAAGATAAAACTGTTAGTCAAACCCAAATCGATAATTATATTACTCAAAGAGAACAAATTAATGACTATCGCCAAGAAATTCAAACTTTAGAACAACAAATTTATCAACGTCGTCAACAATTAGATGAATTAATTATTCAAACAGGAAGATTACAACAAACTTTAGTCCAAATTGGTGAACTTAAAAATCAATATCAAACTAGTTGCCAACAACTCAAAGAAATTGACAAAAATTATCGTATTTATCAAGAATTAGGACAAGCTTTTGGTAAAAATGGCATTCAAGCTTTAATGATTGAAAATATTTTACCTCAGCTAGAAGCAGAAACCAATCATATTTTAGCTCGATTAACTGGAAACCAATTTCACGTTCAATTTTTAACTCAAAAAGCAGGGAAAAGTAGTAGCAAAAAAAATACCAAACTAATCGATACTTTAGATATTTTAATCGCAGACGCTAGAGGTACTCGTCCCTACGAAACCTATTCTGGTGGTGAAGCTTTTCGGATTAACTTTTCAATTCGTTTAGCTCTAGCAAAATTACTTGCTCAAAGAGCAGGAACATCTCTACAATTACTCATAGTAGATGAAGGATTTGGTACTCAAGATAGTGAAGGTTGTGAAAGATTAGTCGCAGCCATTAATGCGATCGCGTCTGACTTTGCTTGCATCCTAACAGTTACTCACATGCCTCAATTCAAAGAAGCCTTTCAAACCAGAATTGAAGTTTACAAAAGCGATCGCGGTTCTTTATTACGTTTGTCTAATTAATTAGTATAACGTTGCAGATCGTGATGAGAGGGGCAGAAGGATCGATTAATAAACTGGTAATACCAATTCCCGAAAAATAAAACTACAAATCGTTCTTTAACTCTCCCAGTCGCCCCACAGCCCATCTATAGTAAATCTAATGGGAAATAGTATAACTGGCAAGCGATCGCCGTTTACTGTTGACAACCTCTATCGAAAGTATTACATCAAAAATAAACATAAATCTTAAAATAAGCTGTATTTGCCAAATTGGTATTATTAATCAATTAAATATGACAACCACAAAAAATATTTCGACAGCTAGAGTCGAATCTTATTTACAAACTCCTTTTTTATCAGTTTTACATTTAGTTGGTTCTGCTGTCTCCGAGTTTTACTACAAATTGTCTTTGATCTATGCAAGAGAAGTAGTACAACCAGCAAAGGTTAGAAGTTATTACGCCGTAGTGCATCCCGATGGTTTATGGCAGCTTGGCGCATCTTTGGACAAACTATCCGTTAAAATACCTTTCTCAAAAGCGATCGCTCGACTACCTCAAATCGATGTAGTTGTGCCTCATATGTTTTGTTTTCCTGGAATGACTAGTTATCGAGCCTTATTTGAAGATATCTTAGGTATTCCTGTAGTAGGTTCTAGAGCAGAGTGTACCGCATTAGCTACCAATAAATCTCATACCAGAAATATTGTATCGTCCGTAGGCGTTCGGATCGCAAAAGCACAGCAATTTAAAAAAGGCGATCTCTTAAATATAGAATTACCTTTTATCGTCAAACCCAACTCTGAAGATAATTCGATGGGGATAAGTCTAGTCAAAAACGAATCTGAAATCGAAACTGCCTTGCAAATAGGGTTTGAATATGACGATACCCTGCTAATAGAAGAATACATTCCAGGTAGAGAATTGCGCGTTGGTGTGATCGAAAAAGAAGGAGAATTATACGTCTTACCCGCAATTGAATATTTATTAACCGAAGACAAACCGATTAGAACCGTAGATAGTAAACTAGGTACTAAATCTGATGGCATGCTAATCAGGCAACCAGTTAATATTGCTTGTCCTGCTCAAGTATCTCCCCAATTGTGGGATAAACTAACTGAAGCGGTCAAAAATGCCCATCAAGCTTTAGGATGTCGCGATTATTCCCTCTATGATTTTCGCATCCATTCCCAAACTCAAGAACCCTATCTGCTAGAATCTTGTTCTTTTTGGTCGTTTATTAACGCTAGTGTGTTGTCGAGAATGCTAGAAGCGGACAATCACAAATTAGAAGAAGTAGCATTAATGTTATGGAACAATGCAGCCAAACGAACCCGTGTAGCTTGTGGTTCTCTATTTAAATATATCAACACCGATCATAATTAATTTCTTTTATTCAATTAAAGCAAATTGCTTTTAAAATAGGGCAAAAAAATAATAAAGTACAGACATCAATAGTTGTATAGCATTACGAATAAAGATTATGACAAAACACTAACTGTAGAGATAATTCATGAATTATTTTTACAGAAAAATCTGATCTTATAACCAAAAACCGTAGTGCTATATAATTTTAGACATAATAAAAATTCCCCGATCGCAACCAACAATCAAGGGAATTAAGTATTTAATTAAACTGTAATTCAATTAATTAAGCTTGCCATTTTTGAGCAACTAATTCAGCTAAGTCAACAACTCGTTGAGAATAACCCCATTCATTGTCATACCAGGCAACAACTTTAACCATGTCACCATCCATAACCAACGTTAAACTAGCATCAACAATTGAAGACTCATCAGTACCACGATAGTCACAGGAAACTAAAGGCAAATCATTATAACCCAAAAATCCTTTTAGTTCTCCTTCTGCTGCTCTTTTCAAAGCTTCATTAACTTCTTCGGTAATTGTTTTCTTCTCAACTTGAGCTACAAAATCAACTACAGAAACGTTGGGGGTAGGTACACGCAAAGCAATACCATTCAGTTTGCCTTTTAATTCTGGTAGCACTAAAGCAACTGCTTTAGCAGCACCAGTAGAAGTAGGAACAATATTAATAGCTGCTGCTCTAGCTCTTCTTAAGTCGCGGTGGCTAGCATCAAGAATACGTTGGTCACCAGTATAACTGTGAGTAGTAGTCATCGTACCTTTGATGATCCCAAAATTCTCGTGTAGCACTTTAACTACAGGTGCAAGACAGTTAGTAGTACAGCTAGCATTACTAACAATATTTTCTTTACCGTGTTCGTAATCTTTGTGGTTGACACCCATTACATAAGTACCGATACCACCACCTTTACCAGGAGCAGTAATTAAGACTTTTTTCGCCCCTGCTTGTAAATGTTTAGATGCACCTGCTTCATCAACAAAAACACCGGTAGACTCAATAATTAAATCTACTCCCCAATCTTTCCAGGGCAAGTTGAGAGGATTACGATCTGATACACATTTAATAGTTTTACCATTAACAATTATTGAATTAGCATCAGCTTCAATATCAAAACCTTTAAGAACACCCAGCATAGAGTCGTATCTCAACAGATGGGCGTTGGTTCTAGGATCGGAAGTATCATTGATCCCTACCAATTCTAATTGGCTATTTTCTCTTCCTAGCCAACATCTTACAAAGTTACGTCCAATACGTCCAAAGCCGTTAATCGCTACTCTAATCACTGCGTCTTGCCCTCTATTTTGTTAGATGAATAGATTAAAAGATTCTTAATATGACTCATCATATCGTAAAGTCTGAATAATTCAATACTGTAATTTTGATCGATCAATCTGACAGAAAACATCAACATTACCTGAAGTTATAAATTTATACTTAAAAATACTCATAACTTTGAAGTTTTGTTTTGCGTAAAGAAACTTATTTATTTTTTGATGAGTGTTAACAATTCAAAGAGTTTTACTAATTTGTGACTAATTGCTTATACCTAGACCAAAAAAATCTTGTTATCATAGCCCGTAATTATTTAGAGCAACGCGCTAACCACCGCTTGAGTGGTGTAGAAGGAGATTTAAGGGTGAACAAAGTAGATTTAAGTGGCAAACCATTTCATTTTATTGGTGTCGGCGGAATTGGAATGTCAGCTTTAGCTTATATTGTTGCTAAACGACAACTACCTGTATCTGGTTCGGATCTTAAAACTAGTCATATTACTGAAAGACTTCAAAGTTTAGGGGTTCATGTTTTTACTTCACAAGCAGCAGCAAATCTAAACTTTTTTAATTATCAACCCGAAGTAATTTGTCAAACTTCTTCAGTATTATTGGCAGGAAATATTACAGAAACAAATTCAAATCATGCTGCTATTTCAGCTAGATATTCTCATCAAAATGGTATAGCAAATTATTTACCTCAAATTGTTTGTTCTACTGCTATTAATCCTAATAATCCTGAATATCAAGCTGCCCTAGAATTGGGTTGCCCAATTTTTCACCGTTCCGATCTTTTAGCTGCTTTAATTGCAGATTCTTATAGTATTGCAGTTTCGGGGACTCATGGTAAGACTACTACCAGTAGTATGATTAGTTATATGCTCCTGAGAGCAGGTTTAGACCCTACTATTATTGTTGGGGGTGAAGTAGATGCTTGGGAAGGTAACGCTCGGATTGGGGAAAGTGAGTTTTTAGTAGCAGAAGCAGATGAATCTGATGGTTCTTTGGTGAAACATTCTCCTACAATTGGCATAATTACTAATATTGAATTAGACCATCCCGATCATTATAAGAGTTTAGAAGAAGTAGTTCAAATTTTTCAAACTTTTGCTCGACAATGTGGAACTTTAATTGGTTGTTTTGATGATGAAGTAGTGCGTCAAAATTTGCCAGTTGATATTAGTTATAGTCTCAATCCTAAGACAGACGCAGATTATCTAATCAAGGATATTTCCTATTATTATCAAGGGTGTCAAGCTCAAGTTTGGGAACGGGGAAAATATTTAGGAGATTTACAATTACAATTACTTGGAAAACACAACCTGAGTAATGCTTTAGCTGCGGTAGCAGTTGGTAGAAAATTAGGTTTAGAATTTCCTGTAATTGCCAAAGCTTTAGCTAGTTTTTCTGGCACAAAACGAAGATTTGAACATCGTGGTGAAGCTAATAATATTACTTTTATCGATGATTATGCTCACCATCCTAGTGAAATCAAAGCAACTCTAGCTGCTGCTCGTTTAAAAATACAAGAAGATGCAGATAAACATAGAGTAATAGCTGTTTTTCAACCTCATCGCTATAGTCGCACCCATACATTTCTGCAAGAATTTGCAACTTCTTTTAGTGATGCAGATTTAGTAGTTGCTACCGATATTTATAGTGCAGGAGAAAATAATCAGAGCGGAATTGAAGGTGAACAAGTAGCAGAAGCGATCGCACAACATCACTCTCAAGTTTATTATCATTCTTGTTTAACTTCTCTAGGGGATTTCCTTCATCGACAAATTTTGCAACCAGGTGATTTAGTTGTGTTTTTGGGTGCTGGTAATCTCAATCAAATCATTCCCCAAACTTTAATGCTCTATACCCAAACAGAAAATACTACCCAAAAGTAAAGCGATCGGTTACATTATCGTTGAAGTTAAGGAACATTTTTTTATCCCCCTAGTCAGCAAAGGTTAGATGGTTCTGCTTTTATAAGTTGCCTTGACTTCGTCAAGAAGTGTCTGAGATTACAAAATTATAAGTAGAAATACTTATAAAAATCTTGTTTGTTTCTTGAACAAAGTTAAACCTGTTTCTGAACTAGCAATAACCATGAGTTCAATTATCACTGATTTAATCAAACCTGAAGTTCCTCTAGCTAATCAAACTTCCTATCGAGTAGGAGGTAATGCTCAGTGGTATACTGCACCAAGAAATTGGTCAGAACTAGAAGCTAGTTTTGAATGGTATCAGGCTCAAGATGTACCCTTGACTCTTTTAGGTGCAGGTTCAAATTTACTAATAAGCGATCGCGGAATCGAAGGTTTAGTGATTTCAACTCGGTACTTCCGTAGTTACAACTTTGATACAGAAACAGGACAACTAACAGCAGATGCAGGAGAACCTATTGCTAATTTAGCTTGGAAAGCAGCCAAACGAGGCTTAAAAGGATTGGAATGGGCAGTAGGTATTCCTGGCACAGTCGGCGGTGCTGTAGTGATGAATGCAGGGGCGCACAATCAATGTTTAGCCGATCTTTTAGTCAAAACAACCGTTCTTGCTCCTGATGGTACGATCCAAGAATTGACCGTAGAAGATTTAGATTACGCTTACCGTACCTCCAACTTACAAGGGGATCGGCGGATGGTGTTGCGAGCGACATTGCAACTGCAACCAGGTTTTACTAAAGCCGAAATCATGGACTTGTCTAACCGTAATTGGACACAACGTAAGACAACTCAACCCTATCATTTACCTAGCTGTGGTAGCGTATTTCGTAATCCTCAACCCCATGCAGCAGGTTGGCTGATCGAACAACTAGGCTTAAAGGGATATAAGATCGGAGATGCTCAGATAGCCCATCGTCATGCTAATTTTATTCTTAATTGCGGTCAGGCAACCGCCAGTGATATCTTTCAGTTAATTCGTTACATTCAAGAACAAGTAGAATATCATTGGTCAGTGTCTTTAAAACCAGAAGTTAAATTAATAGGAGAATTTTAAATCAATCCAAGTCCTCAACAGACATAATCGCTTTAAAACTATAATGATAGCTCAGTCGAATTTTTGTAGTTTAAACAATAAATAATCACAATATGGTAGGAAAAGGTTTTGGTCCCCTAGGTAAAATGAAAGAGCTTGCTGAAGCTTTTAGAAAAGCCCAAGAAGTTCAGCAAGGAGCGCAAAAACTCCAAGCAGAATTAGAACAAATGGAGATCGAGGGACAAAGTGACGATGGTTTAGTCAAAGTAGTTATGAGTGGCAACCAAGAGCCTCGTCGCGTTGAAATTTCTCCTGATGCCATGGCTAAAGGTGCAGAAGCTCTTTCTGAATTAGTAACAGTAGCAATGCAAGATGCTTACACCAAATCCACTGAAACAATGCGATCGCGCATGGAAGAATTAACCAGTGGTTTAAATTTACCTGGAATGTAAACTGATTGAAGTTCCAGTTACACCGCCGTTAGTAGGCGGTGCTTACTCTGTATTTTAAAATAGGCGATCGCATTAAGCCAAGCTAGAGATAACTAAAGGTGTAAAAAACAAAATTTAGCTAATCAACTCAAACTCATCAACGATTGATTAGTTATTAGTAGTTAAAGTTGCTTGTTGCTGGCGGAGAAACTCTAATTTGGCATCGATATCTGCTAATTGGGGTTCTAGTTGCGTCATTACTTTATTTTTAGACATCTTTGCTTTTTGGGCTGTGGCTAAAGTTTCATTGACTAAACGTTCCCGATATTGTTCAAATTCGGCAATAACTTCTGTTATCTCTTCAACAGTTACTTGATTGGATTGTGAGGATTCAGTCATGATCGGTTATTTTTTAAAACTTATCTTTATCAATCGATTTTAACGTGAGTTAGACCAACGCAAAAATGGCATTTTAGGGAATTTTAAGCTCCAATTTGCATAGAAATTACTTTTCCATCCTAATTCTCTAGATATTCTCGCTTACTTTTTAGATTGGAAAACAATCTATTTATTACCTGCAAGGTAGTTATTTTTATGTTCAAATTTTTAATTAGAGTCAAAAAATTGCTTAAATATGCGTCTCTTAGTGCTGCTACTACAGCGACGATACTCACATTTACCCTAGTTAATTATTCTAGTCAATCACTATTAGCGCAAACTTCCGCTATACAAACAATCATTAGCGGTACATCCCAATCTCCCAGCACGACAGGAACAGTAGTATTAACCGAAACAGCAGAGGGATTAAGAATTACTGGAACGATTGCTAATCTTACTCCTGGCGAACATGGATTTCATGTTCATGAATATGGAAGTTGTGGCAATGATGCAGATGATGCTGGTGGTCATTTTAATCCTGCTGGAGTACCACACGGACATTTACTCTCTAGCGGTTTTGAAAACGCTCATGGGGGGGATTTGGGGAATATTTATGCTGCTGAAGATGGGATAGCCAAGTTCGATCAAGTTTATCCTGGGTTAACTTTGGCTGATAGTTCCTATTCTGTCATGGGGCGTTCTTTGGTTGTTCATGCCAATCCTGATGATTTTGCTACTCAACCGACAGGTAATTCTGGTGCCAGAATTGGTTGTGGTGTAATTGGAGGTGGTTAAAAAATTTGTTTAATTAAAGGTTTTTTTGGTGATACTGAGGCATCAAGTAATCCCAGTAGTCAATCAATATAATTTAAAAAGCAAAAAAATTTGTTAATCGAGAAGCTCTTAAGCTGATTATGTTAAAAAAATTGTTATTGCTGAACTTGAATTTGATTACTGGGTTGATTATTTGAGGTTTTATTGTCTGGCATTCTTTCACAAGCAATCAGTACAACTACCAGCATAAATGTTGTGATGATGCGGTTGATAAATCCCATTGAATGATGATTCGACATAGCTTTTCTCCCAAATATCCCTATTTATTAGGATGACGTGTGAAATTAGATCGGATAAAAGACTTTGTTCCACCTTTTTGATTGTCACATTCACTTACTGCACTTTTGATTTTTTCTGAACACGAATTAGAAAGCTAAAAGTCTATTTATGAAAACTGCCGTAATCTGAGTTGAACAGATTTGAGCCGATACAGAATTATTAGTCAAAAAGAGATGGTATATTTTGATTGTCTCTACCGAACTTTTGACGATCTCGTTATGAATCAGGCTGGCAACTCTAATTATCGAATTGAAAAAGATTCTATGGGAGAAAGACAAATCCCTGTAGATGCTTACTACGGAATTCAAACGCTACGAGCAACAGAAAATTTTCCGATTAGTGGCATTAAACCTTTGTCTACTTACGTTGATGCTTGTTTATTAATCAAAAAAGCTACTGCGATCGCTAATGGAGAGTTAGATTGTATTTCGACAGAGATTAGTCAAGCAATTGTGCAAGCTGCGGATGAAATTTTGCAAGGCAAGTTACGCGAACAATTTGTGGTGGATATTTATCAAGCTGGTGCGGGTACATCTCACCACATGAATGTTAATGAAGTACTAGCTAATCGTGCTTTGGAGATTTTGGGAACAGAAAAGGGCAATTATCAAAAGGTTAACCCCAACGATCATGTCAATTATGGTCAATCTACTAACGATGTAATTCCTACTGCGATTAGGATTGGGAGTTTGTTGGCATTAGAACATAGTTTGTATCCTGCCTTAACTGAAGCGATCGCAACTCTGAAACAAAAAGCAGATCAGTTTCAAGATATAGTAAAATCTGGTCGCACCCATCTTCAAGATGCAGTACCCGTAAGATTAGGTGAAGGATTTCGGGCTTGGGCGCACATTTTAAGCGATCATCACCGCAGAATTGCTACTGCCGAACAAGATTTATATGCTCTTGGTTTGGGTGGTAGCGCAGCAGGAACAGGATTAAATACTCATCCCCAATATTGCGATCGCGTTGCTCAACTTCTTTCTGAGTTAGTTGGTAAACCTTTACGTCCTGCACCGCATCTTATGGCAGCAATGCAGAGCATGAGTCCGTTTGTCAGTGTTTCTGGATCATTACGCAATTTAGCTCAAGATTTAGTCAAAATTTCCCACGATTTACGTTTGATGGATTCGGGTCCCAAAACGGGTTTTAAAGAAATCCAATTACCACCCGTTCAACCAGGTTCATCGATTATGCCAGGAAAATACAATCCTGTAATGGCAGAAATGACTTCGATGGTGTGTTTTCAGGTGATGGGTTATGACAGCGCGATCGCTCTGGCTGCCCAAGCGGGACAATTAGAATTAAATGTGATGATGCCCTTGATTGCTTATAATCTCATTCACAGCATCGAAATTTTGGGTAATACCATTGCAGTATTAAGTAAATTCTGTCTGGCAGGAATTACGGCTAAACGCGATCGCTGTTGGGAATATGCCGAAGGAAGTCTAGCTTTAGTAACTGCCCTGAATCCTCATATTGGATATCTTAATGCTGCTGCGATCGCTAAAGAATCTCTAGAAACTGGTAAATCACTCAGAGAAATTGTTTTAGCCAAAGGATTAATGAGTGAAGCAGAATTAGCCCAAGTATTAGATCTAGAAAAAATGAGTCAATTACCACAAATAAATTAATAAAGTTTTACAATTTAGTTTCAAAGTGTGTGACTAAGAGTAAATTTATACTGCACATAAAACATTTACAATTAAAATAAGCTCTTTGACAATCAATCCAGTGATTGTAAATAAATGACAGAGAAAAGAATTAGTGAGCTTTTTCGAGAAATAGCCGAACTAAAACGACGAATTGCCAAACTAGAATACGGACAGCAAGAAATAGATACTGTTGTCGATCCTTCTGGTTGGATAGGAGAAGCTTTTGAAAGAGTAGATGAAGATTTTGAATAAATTAAGCAAGAAGTTAAAGAGTGTAATCGCAAGCTTGACATTATTGTCAAACATTTAACAGGAATAAATAATAATTTATAAAATATTTTTATTTAGCTTTTAAAATAACATTTATTAACTACTTTTAATATTAATTATTTTACTTTCACTTAGGACTCGAATTCTCTGCTTCATATTTTAAATTTATTTTTTTTGCTACTTATTTTGCTTTCTAGTTAACTAGGAATAAAATTTTTTTAATCTTTTTTTCTTGTGTTTCCGATTATGTTTATGCCAACGTCTAATCAAACGAACACTTACAAAATAAGTAATAATTGCTAACACTATTCCCACAACTAAACAACCAGCTAAAAGAGTAACAGCAAAAGTAAAACCCAACTCCATAAACGAAGAAAAAGAATTAAGATCTAGAGTTAAACCTGGTTGTTCTTCAAGACCTAAAAGAAATTTTCCCACTTTGTAATTAAACACATACATTGGAACATAAGTGAGAGGATTGCTAATCCAAGTTCCTGCTGCTGCTGCTATTTTACTACTACGTAAACAAGTAGCTAAAATTACACCAATCACAGTTTGTAAACCAAAAAAAGGAAAACTCCCAGCAAAAACACCAAGGGATAATCCTTTAGCAATTGATTCTGGTTTATCCCGTAGACGAGTAAGACGCAGGTGAAAAAGACGATAAAATTTTTGCCACCAACTTCGTTGACGTTTAGGTGAACGAACTAAATTGGTTGGTTTTGAAAAATAAATATTGGAGCTAGGCGAATTTCTTTTCGGTGTAAATTCACTCATTCAGAATAGTCGCGGATTAAATTTAACTTTCTAATATATTAAATGCTACATAATAACTAGATATAAATAGTAATAAAATCAAAAAAATCTATCAAAACATAGATTAATAGCTTAAATTAACTTCAACTTTACTCAAGTGCTGAAAA
Organism: Stanieria sp. NIES-3757; assembly: GCA_002355455.1. NCBI lineage: Bacteria > Bacillati > Cyanobacteriota > Cyanophyceae > Pleurocapsales > Dermocarpellaceae > Stanieria > Stanieria sp. NIES-3757. The sequence goes on along the minus strand of AP017375.1, from coordinate 127,427 downwards.
GTTCAATCTAAAGTTAAAAAATGCTCTTAAAATAGCTTGCCAAACTAGACTAACAATTCCAAAACATGATATTGCTAATTGGTAGTTAGTTAAAGCTTAAAAATATGCGCTTCAAACCACCGATGACAATGATGGACTTTTTTCGTAAAAGTGAAGGTATTTGGTTTATAGAAAGAAATGTTCATCACTTTGATGTTGTTGCTAATGAATCAGGAGAATCCAATTTAATTGTCAAAGTCATTGAAAAAGAAGATCCGCGAGTCAAAGAAGTTTGTCAACTTCAAGGAATCGATCCTACTAAAGCGATGGGAGGAGGAAGTTTTAATTGGCTAGCAACCACAGATGAAGATGAACCTAATCCTAACTATGCTGCCGTAGTGATCGATGTTCCCGACGATCAGACTAACCTAACAGGAAAATTAATCCGTAATAAAGGATATGTTGAAGGTATTCCTGTTACGAGTCGCTATTGGTTTGGTCAAGATGGAATTTTGACTATCAATACTGATTATGACAATAATGTGGGGCAAGAACGTTGTTGGTTTATTACTGATGATTTTCGGGTGCGAGTTGGTACTACTCGGATGATGAATGGAATCAATTTAGTTACTTATTGTTCCGAGCGTCGTTGTGTTTCTCCCCAAAACCTAGAAAAGATGCTGCAAAATCATCAAACTAGAGTTTAAACATCAATTTGCTTTGGATAGTAGCACGAGTGAAACTTAAGAAGACTGAGGAATAATATTACGGATTGTTGCTTTGTCTTTAAGAAATGAGACTGATTTGGGAGATATTTTTTATTCTCGAAAAGAGCTTTAGTATCTTGAGCCGTAATCTATGTTTCAGCCTTTTAAAGAATACTTAGAGGAAGAACTATTCAGCCGTTTCGATCTGAGAAGTCTTGCCATTCCTGTTGGATTAGAATCTAATGTAAGCGATCGCGGAAAAAACCAAGCTACCATCCAAAGTTGGTGTTATCAATGTCCTCAACTGAGAAAAATCCGCTATACATACATTGATGCTGGTGAAACTGCCCAAGTTTTTAACAGTGTCATGTATCCCAGTCATAATTATGAAATGCCTTTACTGGGAATCGATTTTCTTTCCTTTGGCAAGAAAAAAATCTTAGTAGTCTTGGATTTTCAACCCTTATTTCGCGATCGCGTTTATCTAGATAAATATATCGAACCAATGCGAACAGTTCGGGATAAGTATAACGAGTTAGCGCAAAACTTAGAAATGAAGTTTTATGATGCTAATCAATATTTTTCTAAGTATCTCCTCTTTGCTAAAACTGATGCCGATACAGTAGTTAATCGACTCTTTCCTGCTTATCAAGAATATGTTCAACTCTATTGGCAAATGTTGGAGTCAGCCGAACAATTTACTACCCCAGAGCAAATACAACGTATTATCAAAGCCCAACAAGATTACGACCAGTATAGTGCAGACCGCGACCCTGCTCATGGTTTGTTTAGCAGCTATTTTGGCTCAGAATGGGCAGAACGCTTTTTATACGAATTTCTGTTTGAAGATGCAGTGCCATTAGCTGTTCCTTCTGGTAGCCGATAATCATTGATCACCATGACTTTATATCAACCTTTTTTAGATTACGCGATCGCAACTTTAAAAGAGCGAGTTGATTTACAACCTTATCCAATTCCTGCTGGTTTTGAATTCAAAGAAGGGATGATGGGGAAAGGGAAAAAGGCTGAACCAGTCATTACTACCAGCCATGCTTTTCAATCTCCTAAACTAAGGCAGATTCGAGCAGCTCATGTTCAAGGTGGTAATTCCTTACAAGTGCTTAATTTTGTCATTTTTCCCCATCCTAACTATGATTTACCTTTTTTTGGGGCTGATTTAGTCACTTTACCAGGAGGGCATCTCATTGCTCTTGATATGCAGCCGTTGTTCCGCGACGATCCTGATTATCAAAAAAAATATACAGAACCAATTCTGCCTATTTTTCACAACTATCAACAAAGCTTAGAATGGGGTGGAGATTTTCCTGAAGAAGCCCAAGCTTTCTTTTCGCAAGCTTTTTTATGGACTCGCCCTCAAGCAACAGAAACATTACAAACTGTAGTTTTTCAAGCTTTTTGTGATTATCTGCAAGCTTATCTTGATTTTGTTCAAGTAGCTCAACCCGTAACAAACCAACAACAATTAGCGGAAATTTTAGCAGCACAAAAACGTTACCTCAATTATCGTGCAGCTAAAGATCCAGCTAGAGGAATGTTCACTCGTTTATATGGTGAGGAATGGACTGAAGAATATATTCATGGTTTTCTTTTCGATCTAGAGAGAAAACTGGCATTAACAAAATAATTTATAACTAGTTTTTTTAGCTAATTAGGCAACTAAAATATTGGTAAATTTTAAGGTAATTTATTGATATTTATTTGTCTCAATTTTTGTGTGTTAAGCAACAATAAACTTATTGATAAAAATTACAAAATATTACTATTTTTTTACAAAAGAAACAACTAAGAAGATTTTTTTTACTAAATCCGATATCTTGATAAAAGAGTTGATTAAACTAACTCAAAAAAGGAAACAGCTAAAAAAAAAATTATTGAAGCTGAACCTAAGATTAACTACGGAGAGTTGAGGTGATAACTATTGTTATTTTTAACTATTCTCGTCTACTCAAAGCTAGCGGATAGTTGACGACAAAAGAATAAAAAATAAATTTTTCTAGTCGCTCTATTATTCATTTTGTTTTCAATTTCACCAAGAAAAGAAATTATTATGGCAGCTTGCAGATAGATTTTTAACTAGTAACAACTGCTTTAAAAAAAAAACTATCAAACTGTCAAGTTACACCCAAAATTTACGTAGCCAAAAAAGTGTCCGTACCTTGAAAGATAAATAAAACAATTGCAGCTAATAAAGTGCATCGCTGATGCTGGATTTCTGTCCTTGTTACTCAAGTCTGCTTTTCGGCAGTTAATAGACTGAAACTAAAATGCTTGTGGAATCAGTCTGACAGAAGCATAGCCTTTGTTAAGTTTGGTTAAGAAATGATGAATCAAAAAACGTGCTTGAGTACGTGAATCGTTCAGCCCATTTAATGTTCATCAACAGACTTAATAAACCAGCAAAAATTTAACAAGATGTAACAAATAAATGCCCAACACCGTTGTATAAAAGATAGCTGAGGGGTAAATGCTGCTAGGCAATGCCCAAAACAACCACTAGCCAACTTTCTCAGGTTTGCTATCGGAATGTAAAGTTTTTTTAGCTAGCTTAAAAAAAATATACTCTTAAGCGTTACGCTGGAGAAGCTTTAACAAATGTTGTGGTCAAGAGTCTGCTTTAGACTATCTTCAGCAATTTAGCTGACAAATCATTTGAAGTTAAACATTCAAACTCAAGATAATTTAGGAGATTGATTAAATGTTAGACGCATATACTAGGGTTGTATCTCAAGCCGATGCTCGTGGCGATTATGTTTCCTCATCTCAACTAGATGCTCTCGACAAAGTAGTTGCAGATGGTTTAAAGCGCATTGACGCTGTTAACCGCATTACTGGTAGTGCTTCCGCTATCGTAGCTAATGCTGCTCGTGCATTATTTGCTGAACAACCTCAGTTGATTGCTCCTGGTGGTAATGCTTATACTAACCGTCGTATGGCAGCTTGCTTACGCGACATGGAAATCATCTTACGCTATGTAACTTACGCTACCTTCACTGGTGACGCTTCTGTACTCAACGACCGTTGCCTCAATGGTTTACGTGAAACTTATGTAGCTTTAGGAGTTCCTGGTGGTTCCGTAGCTGCTGGCGTACAAAAAATGAAAGAAGCAGCGATCGCTCTTGCTAACGACCCCAACGGTATCACTCAAGGTGATTGCAGTTCCTTAATGTCTGAAATCGCTGGCTACTTCGATCAAGCAGCAGCAGCAGTAGGCTAATTTTAGAGAACTGAATTTAAGACACCTTCGTTGGAAAACTTCCAGCAACATTTTTAGAAAACTTTGCACAAGATAGGGAGAAATCTAAATCATGAAAACCCCATTAACCGAAGCAGTAGCAGCTGCCGATTCTCAAGGTCGTTTCTTAAGCAGTACCGAATTACAAATCGCTTTTGGACGTTTACGTCAAGCTAAAAGTGGTTTAGAAGCAGCTAGAGCTTTATCTTCTAACGCTCAAGGCTTAGTTAACGGTGCAGCACAAGCTGTTTACAACAAATTCCCTTACACTACTCAAATGCAAGGTAGCAACTATGCTTCTACCCCCGAAGGTAAAGCTAAGTGTGCGCGTGATATCGGCTACTATCTCCGCATGGTTACTTACTGCTTAATTGCTGGTGGTACTGGTCCTATGGATGAGTACTTAATTGCAGGTGTTGCTGAAATCAATAGCACTTTCGACTTATCTCCTAGCTGGTATGTTGAAGCTCTCAAGTACATCAAAGCTAACCACGGTTTAAGCGGTGATGCTGCTTCTGAAGCTAACTCCTACATTGATTATGCAATTAACGCTCTAAGCTAGTCAGCTAAAATTGCTTCCCAAGGTTTAGAGATTGTTTTTGACCTGGAAAAGTAGACGGTTATTAGCAATAGGGTTAATGATTGTTTGTCTTTCCAGGTCTTGTTATATCCAAAAATAGGCACGGAGAGGTAATTAAGATGACCAGCTTAATGACAGCGCAACGATTAGGAATTGAACCCTTTACTCAATCAGCTTCAGTAGAACTATTTCCTAATGAGAAAGGAGCAGAAGTAGAAGTCGTAATTAGAGCGATCTACCGTCAAGTTTTGGGTAATGCCCATGTAATGGAAAGCGAACGGTTAGTTGTCGCAGAATCTCAACTGAAACAAGGCAATATTTCTGTGCGAGAATTTGTCAGACAATTAGGAAAATCTGAACTTTATCGCAGCCGTTTTTTTGATAATTGTCCTCGTTATCGAGCGATTGAACTTAATTTTAAACATTTCCTTGGTCGTGCGCCGGAAAGCTATGAAGAGATGACTGCTCATAGCGCATTACTAGATCAAAGTGGATATGAAGCTGAAATTGATTCTTATCTAGACTCAGATGAGTATCAACAGAATTTCGGAGAGTGGATTGTTCCTCATTATCGCGGTTTTGCAACAGAAGGAAATAATAAAATGGTTGGATTTAGTCGAATTTTCCAACTATATCGAGGCTATGCCAATAGTGATAAGGCTCAAATCGGTAATGGCAAGCAAGCACGCTTGAACCGAGAAGTAATCCAAAATACAGTTTCACCAATTTATATTGGTTCTACAGGAAACGCGATCGCAGGTATTTCTGGTGGTAGCCGTGGTCAGTTCTATCGGTTGCGGGTAATTCAAGCACCTAAATTGGCAAGAACACCTCAATATCGCGTTAGTAATTTAGAGTATCTTGTCCCTTACGAACAGTTGTCTTGGAAGTTACAGCAGATCAATCGTCAAGGTGGCAAAGTAACTAGTATTACTCCTGCTTAAAGGAACTAACTGGTAATTTACATAATTTTAATTAATTCTTTTTCAAGGAGAAGATTCGGATGGCTATTACTACAGCAGCCTCTCGTCTCGGTGTATCGGGTTTTGGTGACAATAATAAGATAGAATTGCGTCCCAATTTTAGGACAGAAGAAGCACAGCTTGTCATTCGTGCAGTCTACCGTCAAGTTTTGGGCAATGACTACATCATGGCTAGTGAGCGTTTGACCAGTGCTGAATCACTTTTAACCAATGGTCAAATTAGCGTTAGAGAATTTGTTCGTAGCGTTGCCAAGTCAGAACTATATAAGTCTAAGTTTTTTTATAACAATTTTCAAACTCGAACAATTGAACTAAACTTTAAACATTTGTTGGGACGCGCTCCTTATGATGAATCAGAAATAATCTACCATCTTGACCTCTATGAAAATGAAGGTTATGAGGCAGATATTGATTCCTATCTCAACTCTGATGAATATCAAGAGAACTTTGGCGAAAACATTGTTCCCTACTATCGTGGTTTTGAAACTCAATTAGGACAAAAAACTGTCGGTTTTACCAGAATGTTTCAACTTTATCGCGGTTATGCCAATAGCGATCGCGCACAAAACAGAACTGGAATTCCTCGTCTAGCCAATGAACTAGGTCAAAATACTGCTTCTACTGTAATTGCACCTTCTAATGGTAGTGGAGGATGGGCTTATCTTCCTTCTAAAGCTCGTGCTTTAGGAACAGGTTTAACTCCTACTAAAGCTTTGGGTGGTACAGTACCTTTTGGCACAGCTAGCCGTGTCTATCGCATTGAAGTAGCAGGGATGGCTCAAGCTGGTTATCCTAAAGTGCGTCGTGCTAGTAAAGCTTTCTTCGTACCTTATGAACAGCTTAACGAAACACTTCAAAGAATCAATCGTCAAGGTGGCAAAATAGCAAGCGTTACTCCTGCTAGTTTAGACTAAGACCAAAGATTGCTGGATCAAATTAGAGGTTGAAGGATGATGATGACTTCAGCCTCATTATCTTGAGTATTGATTGGAATTGAGTACTGGTGATGATTCCAAAAACCAATGACTTTGTCAAGCCGTTGATTGCATATGTCCGATTTGAATTCTGAATTAGTTACTGATAATGCTGCCGAGTCCAATGCTGCTTTAACTATTGAGCAGGCGATCGCAAATCTACTCCAAAAACAAGATTTAGGTTTGCGTTATTATGCTGCTTGGTGGTTAGGGCGATTTCGAGTTAAAACCCCAGAAGCAATTGACGCGCTCTTAGTCGCTTTGGAAGACGAGAGCGATCGCGCTCCTGATGGTGGTTATCCTTTGCGACGCAATGCAGCTAGAGCGTTAGGGAAATTAGGAGATAAACGAGCAATACCTCCTTTAATTCGTTGTTTAGAATTTCCAGATTTTTATGTCAGAGAAGCTGCTGCTCAAGCTTTAGAAAAATTGGCAGATCAAAGTTGTATTGCTGCCTTAATGAAATTATTAGATGGTGGTGTAGCAGCAGCCCAGTTAGTACCAGGTAAACCGCACTTAGTTCAACCCTATGAAGCAATCATCGAAGCTTTGGGAAGTTTAGGTGCAACGGAAGCAATTGATTTAATTGAGCCATTTACTCAGCATGATGTTGCCAAAGTTCAATATGCAGCAGCTAGAGCAATGTATCAGTTGACTGCTAAATCGGTTTATGGAGAAAGATTAATCCAAGCCTTAACAGGAGATGATCTACAGCTACGACGCTCCGCGTTGATGGATTTAGGGGCAATTGGTTACTTACCCGCAGCCGAAGCGATCGCAGAAACTTTGGCAGAAAACAGCATGAAGTTGATCTCTTTGAAAGGTTTATTAGAAACTGATTTACAAAGCAATTGTGCTGATTTATCTCCAGACAGTGTCAAAATCATGAAACTCATGGACTCACTTTTATAATTTGAATTTAATCAAATTTAGTTTCGAGCATCTCCGCCATAATCAATGAACCATCAACCATCAACCATTAACCAAGTTCAACAACTAATTGCAGCCGTTAATCAAGCTGACTCAGCAGATAGTTTGTTAACCGCAGTAGAAAACCTCACCCAAGTGCGATCGCCAGAAGCTATCCCTACTTTAGTTGAAGTCTTGGGCTATAACAACCCAGGGGCAGCCGTAGCTGCGGTTGAAGGTTTAATTGCCCTAGGGGAACCTGTAGTACCTTACCTAATTAATAATCTCGATGATTATAATTATGGAGCAAGAGCTTGGGCTACAAGAGTTTTTGCTGGGATCGGCGATCCTTTAACTCTAGATATTTTGTTAAAAGCAGCAGTTGGAGATTTTTCTCAAAGTGTTCGTCGAGCTGCTGCCAGAGGTTTAGGCATTATTCGCTGGTCAAAATTAGCTCCAGAGCAAAGATTACCTGTGCAACAAGAAGTGTTGTCAACTTTGCTGTTAGTTAGTCAAGATGGAGAATGGGTAGTCCGTTATGCTGCGGTAGTTGGTTTACATGCTTTAGCTGAAGCAGTAAGGGAAACTCAACCTCAATTGCTCGAAAAAATTACGGCTCAATTTCAGGAATTAATCAGCACCGAACCAGAACCTGTAATTCGCGCTCGCGCTCAATTAGCTTGTCGACAAATTCAATCTTAATTTCAAACTTTACGATCAAAATCCTTTACAAGTTGCAAAAGTGATCGCGAAAAGTATGATTGAAATTAGGATAATTGCTTTTAATTGAATATTCTGAGTAAGCAATCGGGTTACTATAAAAGTCGGCTAGTTTATCAAAAAAAAATCAAGCTCGCATCTTAATTGCAGAAAAATATTAGCCTAAATTGCTTAATCTTGAAGGAGATAAATAACTAATGCTTAGAGCAAAAGACATCATGACTAAGGATGTAGTTACCATTAGTGGTTCAGCTACAGTAGCCGAAGCAGTCAAACTGATGAAAGAAAAAGAACTGCGAGCTTTAATCGTTGAACCCAGAAGCGATCGCGATCCTTATGGCATTGTTACCGAAACGGATATTGTCTACAAGGTGGCTGCTTATGGACATGAACCCAAAAAAATGCGGGTTTACGAAATTATGACCAAACCTTGTATTACTGTCGATCCTAATTTGGGAGTTGAATATGTAGCTAGGTTATTTGCCAATACTCGCACTCGTCGCGCACCTGTAATTGAAGGCAAATTATTAGGAATTATCTCTGTCAGCGATATTCTCAAAAAAGGCGATTTTGTCGAAAAACCCAGACCATTATACATTGAAGACCGCATCGAAGCTGCTCGTGAAGAAGCTCGCGCTATCTGTGCAGAAAAAGGAGCTACATCGCCCGAATGTGCAGCAGCTTGGGATGTTGTCGAAGAGATTCAAGCAGCAGCAGCAGATCTTCGCCTAGCTAAACAAGGTACTAATTCTTTTCAAGAATATTGTCAAGAAAATCCTGATGCTTTAGAAGCCAGAATTTATGAAGATTAGGTTGTTGAAGAGTTAATTGCCATGATGCGAGCCATAGATATTATGGCTAAAGCTGTAGTGATAATATGCACAAAAGTGATTTTATAGAAAAACCTAAAAGTTATTTTGAGCTTTGTTGCGAAGAAAACCTGATGCTTTAGAAGCCAGAACTTACGATAACTAGTTTAAAAATAGAGAGAAGGAATTCAACAAAAAATGTTAATTCCTTCTTCTTAATAGTCTTTAAGATATAGTTAGTTATTTATAAAAGCATTAATCGTTAAATCTATCGATTCTTGCTTGTCTTACTTATACTAATAAAAATATATAAAACCTAAAATCTTTCAGCATCTATCCTTCAGATGATTTATGTAAACTTGATTAGTACATTAAATTAAAAACTACTATTAAAATACTTTTAAACAACTCATTTAAATTTTTAATTAATACTCCCAAAGACAGATAATTTTTTTTATCAAATTAATAAGAATAAAAGAATAAGTTAAAGGCTTCTTGTGAACGTAAATGGAATCGCTTTACGTCAGCATCAAAGCTTAATGATTATATTTTTTTTTATTCTAGGAGAGTATTAATGACTACTACCTACTCAGATAATCGTATATACAAACGTATAGTTGGTTTATTTTATAGTCGAGATGAAGCCGAAGCAGCCGTTCGTGATTTGAGAGATAGCGGTTTTAATATGAATAGAGTTTCGGTAATCGCTAAAGATACTAATCCGATCGCAGGAACAGAAAAAACCAGAGATATAGGTAATAAAGCTGATGAAGGAGCTGCTACTGGTGCCTTAACTGGTGGTGCTTTAGGTGGAATAACTGGTTTATTAGTAGGTTTAGGATTATTAGCTATCCCTGGAATTGGTCCAATTTTATTAGCAGGTGCAGAAGCTACAGCGATCGCGACTACTCTAGCAGGTGTGGGTATTGGTGCTGCTGCGGGTGGATTAGTTGGAGCTTTGGTTGGATTAGGAATTCCTGAAGAAAAAGCCAAAATTTATAGCGATCGCGTTGCTGGTGGTAGCTTTTTAGTAATGGTTAATGCCCCAGAAACAGAGATTGGATATGCTGAAGCAATCATGCGTCGTCATGGAGTAGAAGAATTAGAAATTTATGATTCAGTAGCATCTGCACCAAGAACTACTACTACCGATGTTTATCATCCTGTCAGTGGTATTGAACCGCGAGTAAGCGAACCTGTAGTGAACTCTACACCTCATGTGGTTAATATGATCGAACCTGGTGTAGGCGAATCTGTAATTACCTATATACCTCATCCTGTTAGTGGCATTGAACCAAGAGTAAATGAACCTGTAGTAACTCCTACACCTCATCCTGTCAGCGACATTGAACCAAGAGTAGGTGAATCTGTACTAACTCCTGTGCCTCATCCTATTAGTGACATTGAACCGAGAATAGATAAACCTCCTTTAACTCATACTACTGGAGTATCACAACCAGAAGCTCTAGAAAATGTGAAATTGTACGAAGAACGTTTAATCATTAATAAAGAGCGTGCTAAAGCTGGAGAAATTGCCGTTGGCAAAACAGTTGAAACAGAGGTAGCCAATATTTCTATTCCAGTTGAAAAAGAAAAAGTAATCATTGAACGCCATCGTAATCCTAATGTTCAACCAGTTTCCCCCAATCAAGTTGCTTTTTCTGAAGGAGAAGTTGCACGGGTAGATGTGTATGAAGAAACAGCGGACATTGAAAAACAAGCCTTTGTTCGTGAAGAAGTAACTATTCGGAAAGAAGTTGCACAAGACACTATCAAAGCTCGAGAAACTATTCGTCATGAAGAACTAGAAGTTGATGTTAATAAACAACCCATTATTAATAAAGACCTCTAAAAATTACACAAAATAACCTTTCTCAGCCTTAGTTTGGCATTGCAAACTTTATCAAAGACAAAAAATGAAGGTTTGAGCATCAATCAATCGATTGAGACGCTAACAAGCATAGCTTGTAATTGCCAAATTTTGATCCTCACACATTGAATTAATTAAAAAAAGCTTTCGGAGAAAAAAAATGAAAAAACTTAGTGCTTTATTATTAGGTAGTGTTTTAATGTTTGGTGTTGCTGCGTGTGGTGACGGAGAAAAAACCAGTACTGAAGCTCCTAACAATGTTAATGAAAATGTACAAAATCCTCAAAAAGTTGAGGAAACTAAAGAAGACGCTGCTAGTCAAGTTCGTCGAGATCAACTTAACTCAGATATTCGAGCGCGTGAACAACGCAACGATATAACAGGCGACCAAACTGTTAGAGATGATGACGATCTTGCAAGTGAAGTTAGATCTAAATTAGAGGCCAATATTCCTCGTTCTAAACTAACAGTAGAGGCAGAAGACGGTAACGTTGTAGTTGCTGGTACGGTTCCTAGTCAGGATGAATACAGCAAAATTGAACCTTTATCTAAAGAAATTTTAGGTGTCAAAGCAGTTAAGGTGGATGCTAAAGTTGTTCCTGCTACGGAAAAACAATAAATCATTGAAGAGTTTCGCTCAGCTTTGTTAGAAAGCTTTAAAACTCTTATCTAATCCAAAACCAATACGGAGAAATGAGGCAATCAAGATTTGACTTTGTAACTCCGTATTGTTGTTTTATATATGTAATAATTTTTGTTGGAGTAATTTTAATACTTCTTCGGTAGAAAAAGAACGTTTGTGTTGAATCGCAAGATCTTTTATTTGCGATCGCAATAATTCATATTTTTCTGATGGTAAGGGTTGATTTAAATATTTTTCAAACAAATATTGAAAGTTACTAGCACCACTACATTTCCCAAACCAAATTTCGGGTTCAATCTCAGGAAAGATCGAATAGCTAGCGCGATCGCGTAAAATTGAATGGACATGAATTCCTGTTTCGTAGCGTTGTGCGCCTTTGGAATTCAGTTATGAGTTATCAGTTACCAATTATCAGTTATTAGCCACCTTCTGCGTTCTGCCCTAATCTAACAATAGAACCCATTTAAAAGCGCTCTCGGCTGCGCCGAGGCGCGTGCGCGAGAGGTTCGCTCTCTGCGTTCGCGGTCAGCTTCGCTGGCTGCGGAGCAGATCACATCTAGAATATTTAATTTACTTCTCGATCAGCACGATTGATTAAAATACGAGCAACGGTTTGAATGCCAGTATGCTCAAAATAATTAGTTGCTCCATCTAAAAACGCTGCTAAATAATCTAATTTATCGTCAGCAACGTCAACCAAACCCCTCATTCGGTTGGCAAGAGATTCGCGGGTTATTCCAGCAGAGGAGATTAAGTTAGTCATCCAGTCTCCTGTAGTATTAAAGCTTTCGTTGATAAAACTTCGTTTATCAGAAGTAGGAATAAACTGACTCACTGCATCAAAAGCGGGATCTTGAGCCAAATTATCTCTATTTTCTAAATCATTTCTTACTTTAGGAACGAAATTTGTACCCAGAGGAAGTACTCCATCAATACAAACTAAGGCTACCATTCGCATCAAGGCTTCTTTTTGATAATTTTCTCTTAAAGAAGCAACAAACTTACCTGGGTTGAGGGTAATACCGTTGAGTTTACTATAGGCAATTAATTCGGCTACTAGTTTGATTCTTAAATCGACACTTTGAACCAAATCGGCTTTAGGAGTCAGCTTATCTAAAAAAGGAATAAAACGAAAAGCATCACCGATTTTATCAGCTAAAGCTGCTACTGCCACAGCTTTGTCTGTAGCATCTACAGTGCGATAAAGCCAAATAGCAGTTTGATATCCTTGTTGCTTATCATTATATAATTCTATAGCGCGATCGCGTATCTTCGCAATTTTTTTATTTTTTGTTTCTCCTGTAATTGCACTAATGGTGTTATCAAACCCCACTAAATTTTCCCACTTGCCTGGCACTATATAATCTAGTGCGTTGAGAACTTTTACCGTCAGGTTGTCAGTGGGTAGATTATCTACTAGTTCAACTATGGAAGTATTCACGGATTTTCTTAGTTTCTTAACTTGCACCTATTATGACTGTAGCGAAAAAATCAAGATTTTGAAGCCAAATATTGATTTTTTAGAAATTAACCAATTAAAAATGTTTTCTAGCTTACGTTTTTAGTGATTATGGTAATTTTACAACTGTAATCTCAGTCAAGCTAAAACGTTTACAACTAAAACTAGCCGAAAACTTGGATTTGTTTTAAATATGGTGTTATAAAAATACCTAGTTCCTCCTTTGTAAGTGCGAATAAGCATTAACAAAAAACTTTTCTGACAAGATATGTCAGATTTTTTTCTATTTAATATAAATTAGATATAAAAACAGGAAAAGAGCTTTATAGTCAATATAATCAGGTTTTAGGATTAATAGTAATTATGATCAATAATCCTGATAAATGGCTTCTCAAAAATCCTTAAATCCCCCCATTATTTCCCCTAAATCCCTACATCCCTAGTCCCTATCTATCTTATAAACGAAAATGAAACGACCCTGCCAAAGTTGGGGGGCTGGGGGGCAAAATTAAGAATTAGATTGTAAAAAAATAACTTTTCAGATCTTCTCTAAGAATCGCTACAGACTTCTTTACTCAAACTTTAAATTCTAATTCTAAAAATTTAAATAAATAACATAAAACAAAAATAGTTAGTCTTACTTTATTTCCTCTTTATATCAATTGGTGAAATAAAGTTTTGCCTTATCGTATTTTTAAATAAAAAACGAAGTAAAAATACCATTATCAAATTTCAAATTGGCTGTTTATCATAAAAATATCTTGTGACTACTTGAGTAAAAGAAACAAGATTATCAAAATTATTTATTTGTAATAAACTAATTATTCGGGCAAGTTTTATGGCTGATAATTATTTACTTGGCTCATCGGATGATACTATCTTTTTAAATGAAACTATAGATTTAACTTATTTAACTCTTACTCAATTAGCCAAAGGAGATCGATTTGATTTAATTTTTGCTACAGTTTTTGGCAATAACTATGACCGAGATTTAGCAGCAACAATACAACAAGATTGGGCAGAAAGTGATTTTAGTCAGTTGCCTTCTCTGAAAATTGTTGATAGCAGTAGTATGCCCTCTACTAATGGTGCCTATGCTAGTTCAACCAATCAAATATATTTAAATGCAGATTTTGTTAAAAGTGCTTCTGGTGAAAAATTACAAGCAGTTTTATTAGAAGAAATTGGACATTGGCTAGATGCTCAAATAAATACAGAAGATACTCAAGGAGATGAGGGAGAGTTATTTTCTGCTAGGGTACGGGGAGAAGAATTAAGCGAAGCAGAGTTAACTAGAATTGGTACGGAAAATGACGGGACTACTCTTAATATTGATGGGCAACAAATCCAAGTAGAGCAGTCAGTTGGATGGACTATTACTCAGTTAACTAATAATAGTTTTCAGGATTATTTTCCACAAATATCGGGGAATAATGTCGTCTGGCAAGGCTATGACGGCAGTGACACCGAGATTTACCTTTACAACGGTAGCAGTACCATTCAGTTAACTAATAATAGTTATTATGAATATCCTCCACAAATATCTGGTAATAATGTCGTCTGGTCTGGCTATGATGGCTCTGACACCGAGATTTACTTCTACAACGGTAGCAGTACCATTCAGTTAACTAATAATAGTTATTATGAATATTCTCCACAAATATCGGGTAATAATGTTATCTGGTCTGGCTATGATGGCTCTGACTACGAGATTTACTTCTACAACGGTAGCAGTACCATTCAGTTAACTAATAATAGTTATGATGAATATTCTCCACAAATATCGGGTAACAATGTCGTCTGGTATGGCTATAACGGCTCTGACACCGAGATTTACTTCTACAACGGTAGCAGTACCATTCAGTTAACTAATAATAGTTATGGTGACTACGATCCACAAATATCGGGTAACAATGTCGTCTGGTATGGCTATGACGGCAATGACAACGAGATTTACCTTTACAACGGTAGCACTACCATTCAGTTAACTAATAATAGTTCTAATGACTCTTCTCCACAAATATCGGGTAACAATGTCGTCTGGAAACGCTATGGCAGTGACAACCGGATTTACTTCTACAACGGTAGCAGTACTATTCAGTTAACTAATTATTCTGAACATCCTGCACAAATATCAGGTAATAATGTCGTCTGGCAAGGCTATGGCGTTTATGGCAGCGAGATTTACCTTTACAACGGTAGCAGTACCATTCAGTTAACTAATAATGGGTATTATGACTATCCTCCACAAATATCAGGTAATAATATCGTCTGGTTTAGCTCTGACGGCAATGACAAAGAGATTTTCTCTGCAACTCTCTACGAACTACCAGACATAAGCGTTACCGCAACCGATAATAGCGCAAGCGAACCTTCTAACCCTGGCGTATTCACCCTCACCCGTACAGGTAGCAACACTGAAGCATTAACTGTTAACTATACTCTCTCTGGCACAGCTACTAATGGTACAGATTATAGTAACCCTGGTGGCACAGTTACTTTTAATCCAGGTAGCAGCACTGCCATTGTAATTATCAACCCCATCGATGACACAGTTTATGAAGGTACAGAAACCGTTACCCTTTTCCTTACTTCCAATTCTAATTACACCATAGGTACTAACAACACCGCCAGTCTTAACCTAACTGACAACGACTTCCCAACTATTACCATTGTCGCAACCGATACTAGTGCAGGGGAACCCACTAATCCTGGCACATTCACCCTCACCCGCACGGGGAACACTATTCAATCTTTAACTACTTACTATTCCATCTCCGGTACAGCAACTAACGGCACAGACTACAACAACTTATCTGGTGCAGTGACTTTTGCTGCGGGAAGTAGCACTACCACTGTCACTATCAACCCCATTGACGACACCATCTACGAAGGCACAGAAACCGTCACTTTTTCGTTGAATTCCAATTCTAATTACACTCTCGGCACTAATAACACCGCCAGTCTTAACCTAACTGACAACGACTTACCAACTATTACTATTGCTGCTACCGATAACAGTGCAGGTGAACCTTCTGATACTGGCACGTTTACCCTCACTCGTACGGGTAATGTCAGCCAATCTTTAACTGCCTACTACTCCGTCTCTGGTACAGCTACCAACGGCACAGACTACAACAACCTTTCTGGCGCAGTTACTTTTGCTGCGGGAAATTCTACTGCAACTATCACCATTAACCCCATTGATGACACCATCTACGAAGGCACAGAAACTATGACTTTATCTCTAAGCTCTAACTCCACTTACACTGTCGGTACTACCAATACTGCTAGTTTAAATCTAGCTGAAAATGACTCAGCAACCCCAGGAGTAATTATCACTTCTGCCACTAAAGACTATATAACGGATGAAACTGGAGATACCGTTAACGTACAAGTATTTCTCAGAACTCGTCCCAATTATGATGTCACCATTACCTTTACTTCTAGCGATACGACAGAAGGAACTGTAGTTAATCCCACTCTTACCTTTACTCCTACCAACTGGAATCAAGCTCAAACCCTAACCATTCGTGGTGTCAATGACGAGGACGCTGATGGTAATCAAACCTACATGATTACAGGTACAATTACTACTCAAGATTTAGCCTATCGCTCATTTGAAGTTAAAGTTCCAGTCATTAACTTAGCTAACCTCAATGATGATGTAAATGACAACTGGAGTGACACCGTACCTGGTGGTAAGAATGATACTGTTAGATTTGGTGGTGGTAGCGATCGCGCTCGGGGACTAATAGGTTATGACGAGTTATACGGTGAAGCTGGCAATGATACTCTCTACGGTGGCTACGATGAAGATCGTCTCTGGGGAGGTACGGGCAACGATCAACTGTATGGAGAAGAAGACGCTGACGAACTCTTGGGTGAAGATGGCAACGATTTGCTCTTAGGTGGTTATGGCGATGACAGCCTCACAGGTGGTGCTGGCAATGACACCCTCCAAGGAGAAGTCGGTAACGATACCATGATTGGTGGTGCAGGTAATGATATCTACTATTGGACAGACTTAGGAGATGTAATTGACGATCGAGGATTGAGTACCGATGTCGATACCGTTCTGATTGCAGGTATCTATTCTTATACTCTAGGTCAAGGCATTGAAAATGCCACTTTACAAGGAAATAGTAATAATGGATTAACTGGTAATAGTTCTAACAACAATTTAACTGGCAGTAGCGGTAATAATAACCTTAACGGTGGTATTAGCGGTAACGACAACCTCAGTGGTGGTGACGGTAACGATAGTGTGACTGGTGGTAGTGGCAATGACACCTTAAACGGCGGTACCGGAACTGACACCGCTAACTTCGGTAGTGGAAATAATGCTATCAACTTAGCAGTAACTATTGCCCAAAACACAGGGGAAGGTACTGATGTTCTCACCTGGTTAGAAAATATTAATGCTGGTGCTGGTAACGATACGGTTACTGGTAGCACTGGCAACAACTCCCTCAATGGTGGCGATGGTAACGATGTCCTCAACGGTGGTAGTGGCAATGATACTCTTTCAGGCGGTAACGGTGTTGACGGAATTATGTGTGGCAGTAGCAATAATACGATTAATCTAGGAATTACTATTGCCCAAAACACAGGCGAAGGTACTGATATTATTTCTAGTATAGAAAATGTTAATGCTGGTGCTGGTAACGATACAGTCACTGGTAGCACTGGCAATAACGCTATAGCTGGGGGCGACGGTAACGATAACCTCTCTGGTGGAGATGGTAACGATATCCTCAACGGTGGTGTTGGTAGTGACACCCTAACAGGTGGAGTCGGTAATGATACGATCCGTTTTAACTATACTCACAGTACCACCAGTTCGAGCGATCGCATTTCTGGTTTTGCAGTTGGTTCTGACAAGTTTGATATCTTTACTAGTAGTGGAGTCGATCTAACTATTTCTAGTTACACTGTGGCTGGTACTCGCACTGCTGCTGATGCCAACAGCCTAATGCAGCAAGTCTTTACAGATGTGAAGCTTTCTCAATCGGGTTCTCAGTCTTTAGGAGTCAACAGTGCTGCTTTTGTACGTTGGCAAAGTAATGCTTACCTTGTCATCAATGATGGTACTGTTGGTTTTCAATCCAGTAGCGATTTATCCCTCTTTTATGACTATGGGGAAAAATATTGAATTAGCAAGCAACAGAGAACGAATACTCTAAAAATTGACTTTGAGGAAAAGGAGAACCACGAAAGCGATTCATAATGTTGATTAACTTAGAAAAACCAAGTTGAAGATGTTGATTAGGAAATACGGATAGCCAAGGTTGAATAAGAGAGAAAAAGATTAATGGTTGAATAATTAAGCGCAAGTTATTTAAAGAACTTTTCCAACCAGCACCAGAATCCCACGCCTGATGATTAGAGAAAGGAAAAGAAGAAACTGATTTAAGAGTAGAGACTTGAGAATTGGCATCGGGAACAATCGTCTCTAATTGAAAATAATTAGCTTGAAGACTTACTAAAAAATAAGTACTCATAATTAATTCCCACCAGCGTTCTATACCGTGATAATCTGTAACTCGAAAATCTGCCCAACCAAGTTCATTTTTGACTTGTTTAAACGCATATTCAATCCAGTTTCTCAAACTATATTCTGAAGCAATTGTGGTGGCAATTTTGCCTTTTTTATTCGTCATAATAAACCAAGTATCTTTTGGTTCAGGGTTTTTGTCGTCTTGTTTACTTATTTGATAGAAACGAATATGTTTTCTTGTGCCAAAAATAATTTCTCTAATGTATCTAGTTTCGCTCTTCTTTCGAGATAATTTTTGTTGATAAGCTTGCCATCGATTATATTTTTTTTTCTCATCGCCGAACATCCAAACCTTATGGTTAGAGCGAATTGCCACAATATACTCCAGATTCAATTGCTCCAAAACTGTAATTACATCTCCACTTTCTCCATACAAACTATCAGCTAATATTAACTTGATGTTAAAGTTCCATTTTTGTAATTCCTTGATTATTTCTACAGCTAGTTGTGGTTTGGTTTTATATGTATCTTCTGCTTTGAGGCATTTGTTCGGCTTAAATATTTTAAAAAGTAAAGGGTATGTTATTCCCTCTACTACTGCATAAGCATTAACCGACACAATTCCATTTTTTGTCTTTCCTAAATTACCAATATACTGTCTGGCTACATAATCAGTTGTTTTTCCTTTCTTGACATCTCCTGTTTCATCAATACAAAGAGTTATTTTTCTTTCTCCAATCAATAATTTAGTCAACCATAATCTAATTTCTCGTATTTTTTCTACATTCCAATGAGCTTCAGATAGAAAATAATTTAATCCTTGACTATCTTTTAATCCTACCGCTCTTGCTATCTTTGGTAGCGACTTTCTAGGTATTTCTGATAGCATTCCTAAATGTATTAATTTGAATGCTTCATAATTTCTCACATCAGAGAATAGCTCTTGGTAGGCTTGACAATAGTGATCGATAAAACTCACTGTTGATGATGCTTCTCTTCGTGGTGTCACCATTTTTCATTGGGTTTTTATTTTCAATTATTTTATCACCCTATAGTCATAAAAGAGGGTTTATATTAAATCCGTTTAATTGCCCATGATATAATCAAGCAGAGAAAATAACCAAATTCAATTGATGCCGAAACGAATTAGAATCGAACCTCATTTAAGTATAGAGGAACTAAAACAACGATATCGTAATTCAAGAGAACCACGAGAGCGAAGTCACTACCAAATTATCTGGTTGTTAGCAGAGGGAAAGACTACAGAACAAGTAGCAGAGATAACTGGCTATAGCCGTAGCTGGATTTACGAACTTGTCTGGGGTTACAATCGCTTGGGGGCAGAAAGCTTGGGGGATAAAAGAAAAGAGAATCAGGGAGCCAAGCCACTATTGGATGAACAACAACAAGCCTTATTATGGCAAGCCCTTCAAGCAACACCAGAGTCAGGAGGATTATGGAGCGGAACCAAAGTAGCAGCTTGGATGAGTGAGTTATTAGGCAAAGAGATCGCACCTCAAAGAGGATGGGATTATCTTCGAGGACTAGAATACGTCCGTCGAAGACCAAGACCTACTCATGTCGAAAGTGATCCCGAAGAGCAACAACGCTGGAAAAAAAACTGGCGCAGACTGCCGCAGCAATTAAACAACAATATCCTGAATCAACGGTAGAAACTTGGGCTGAAGATGAGCATCGAATCGGATTGCAGCCAGTAAATCGAATCATGTGGATAGAAAAGGGTCAGCAACCGATAGCCAAAGTTAATTGGCGATTTCAATGGTTGTGGTTAGCAGGATTTGTACATCCTGGTTCAGGAGAAACTTATTGGTGGATTGTACCCAAGTTGAACACTAAAGTTTTTAGTCTTTTGTTAGAAGATTTTGCTCGGCATTTTGAGATAGGTGAAAAAAAGCGAGTCATTTTAGCGCTCGATCAAGCATCTTTTCATACTACTGAAAAGCTAAAAGTTCCCAAAGGAGTACATTTATTCTGGATGCCTCCCAAATCACCAGAATTACAACCTGCCGAAAGATTATGGCCTCTGACTAATGAAGCAATCGCGAACAAAACTTTTGACACTCTCGACCAATTAGAAGAAATTATGATTCAAAGATGCCGTAGTCTACTTCGACAACCACAATTGATTCAAGGATTGACTAACTATCATTGGTGGCCTGAAGACCTGATTTAATTATGGGTATTCAAACGGATTTGATATTAATTATCAATGTGACTGGTTATAGCGGTAGTTTTGATACTGCTACTACTTCTACTTTGTTTATTTAAATGTAGTGCCTCGACTTTGTGAGGGCTATTGGCGAATAGCTCTTACAATTTATTCTTTAAACTTATTTTCCACCAGAGGCAACTTTGCCAGTACGACGAGGATCGGCAACAGCCTCTAATCCTTGATTGGGGTTCCATACAGCAGCTTGAACTCCACCAAAATACATGGAAATTCCTTCAAACTGTCGAGTAACTAAAGATGTAATTGCATCTATGGGTAATCCTGTCTCAAAAGCCATCGTATGCAAATCTTCAAACACCTCTACATGAAGACGAGGAAATGCGATCGCATCTTCTAAAGACATACCTAAATGAATATAATTAAATAATACTTGAGCCAATGCTGTTGTAATTCGCGAAGCACCAGGAGAACCAATCGCTAAAACTGTACCATCTTCTCGACGAGCAATTGTGGGAGCCATATTAGAAGCTAAACGAGTTCCTGGAGACAAGCCTTCTAAACCGTGGGGATGCAGTTCAATTTCACCGAGAGAGTTATTTAACCATAAGCCTGTATCTGCAATCATTACTCCAGAGCCATAACCAGCCGATGCCGTGATGGCACAAGCCAAACCATTTGAATCAACCGCCGAAGTATGAATAGTTGAAGGGGATTGAAGTAAGTTATTCGGTTCACCCAAACCAGCTAGTTGAAGCAATCTAGCAACTTCTTTGGTTACTAAATTATTAGTTGCTCCATCTAAATATTGATGACGATAATCAAGGACAGCCTGCTGAATCTGAGCCATAGTTTTAACGGCTTTACTATCCCATCGCTCGAAAGCATTCTTTTCTAGTAGTAACAACATGGCAGCTAAACAAGCACCACCAATAGCAGGAGCAGGATTAGTAAAAATTTCCCAATCACCACAACTAAAACTAATCGGTTTTCTGGCAATAGCCTGATAAGCAGCCAAGTCAGTAGCAGTTAATAACCCCTCATTAGCCTGAATTTCTTGAGCAATTTTTGCTCCTAGTTCCCCTGTATAAAAGGTTTTAGCTCCTTCCGTAGCAATTAATTTTAAACTCTCAGCAAGTCCAGCAATTTGAACCAATTCTCCTGCTTGTAGACAGTTTCCTTCAGTATTATGAATGGCTCGATAACTATCGGGATGCCAACCAAAAATACTTTTGCCTGTGAAAACTAAATAATCGGCAGAAACTCTAGAAAGGGGAAAACCTCGTTCTGCAAGTTGTTGTGCTGGAGTGACAATTTCTTGCCAAGCAAGATTGCCATATTGTTCCCACGCTTCTCCCAAACCCGCAAACATCCCAGGAGTGGCGACGGAACCATAACCAACTAAACTCTTCATCCCACCGCCGTAGTCAAAGTTCACCTCTTTAATACCTTGACCAAATCGTGCTACTGGTAAACCTCTTCCTGGTACTTCTGCATAGGCATCGATGACAACCGGTTCTTCTTGTGGCGACCAAATAGTAATGAAACCGCTACAACCTGGTGCAATCACTCCTGGTGCCGTACACATAGAAACTATTGTAGCAGCGATCGCAGCATCTACTGCATTACCACCATTATCGGCAATCGCTGCACCAGCATCAGCAGCCATCGGAGAATCAGAAGCAATAATTACTCGTGACATCAAAATTAATTATTTATTGCATTTATGATGATGCAATTAATTTCACTTACAGTAATCGTAAATTATATAGCGTTTCTCAATTTAATAAAATACAGTCAAAGCTACTGATTTTCTGTTAATGGTTAAGTTTGTCCACAGATGAGCTGCGCTAGCAGGGTCGGAGACTACGCAGATAAACAGGGATGATTGATTAGATTAATTGCTACTTTTTACTTGCTACTTAATTTTTGGTCACTGATAATTAAGCTAATAAATGACTCATTAAAATTTTAAGACCAATAAAAATTAAAAGTACTCCTCCAATAAATTCCAGTTTAAATTTAGCTAAATTTCCCCATTTATGCCCTAGATAAACACTAATAAAAGATAGGGAAAAAGTAATAATTCCAATCACTCCTGCTGCGGATAAAATAGAAGTTTTTAATACTGATAAACTCAAGCCAACGGCTAAGGCATCAATACTTGTTGCGATCGCAAGTCCTAATAAAGTATAGTTATCTAAAGGATTAAATTTATTTTCTTCGTTATCTTCTTGAAAGGTTTCATAAATCATTTTGCCTCCGATCGCTAATAATAAAACAAAGGCAATCCAATGATCTATTTGAATAATAAATTCCCGAAAAGTTAAGCCAGTAATCCAACCAATCAAGGGCATTATGCCTTGAAAAATACCAAAAGCTAGGGCGATTTTTAAGGCTTTATTAATTTTTATATGTCTAATAACTAAACCACTACTCAAGGAAACAGCACAAGCATCAGCAGCTAAACCGATACCAATTAAAGAAATATTAGCTAATTCCATAGATTAATTTTGTTTATAAAGAATTTTGCGATCAACTTAAGTGTACTCGATTTGCTTAACATTTCTTATCATTTTTGAGTCATTTTCTTTTCATTTATTTCTCATATTTTTAGAAGGTAAAAACTAAAGATTAAGGCCGTTTAATCTATACACTCACAAGATAATAAAATTAAGTATTTAGGTAAACCGAATCGGGATAACCATAATTAAGCTAGGCTTAGATCGTAAGCAAAATAACTAACTACAGTAGCAGTTAAAATATGCAACTTCCACAGAAAGCTATTGTCGCCACGATTTTAGTAATTGCAATTTGTTTAACTATTGCTTCAACTTTAGTTCATCTTCTAACAGAATCATGGTGGTTTGGTGCTGTCGGCTTTAGTGAAGTGTTTCAGACGCGAATTTCTTGGCAAATTCTGGTTTGGTTGGCTACTTTTGCCATTTATGCTGCTTTTTTAGCTATTAACTATGGTCTTTCTCTTCATTTAACCCGCGATCGCGCTTTTCGGTTTCTGGAAGGTAATCCTTTAGAACTATATACCAACAAAATTGCCAATTATTTGGTTTTAATCCTGATTTTTCTAATTTCTTTAAGTGCAGCCAATAGTAGTGCAGCGCACTGGGAAACTATCCTTAAGTATTTGAATGCTACCGAATTTAAGCTGAACGAGCCGATTTATGGCATGGATATCGGTTTTTATTTGTTTCACTTACCTTTTTACAAAGATTTCCAAAATTGGCTGATTATACTTTTGTTAGCAGGATTAATTTTAGCCAGCGCGATTTATGTTTTTAAAGGTACGGTTGGATTTGATTGGCGATGGAAAGCCATGACTATTGACCGTCAATGGCAGAAATTATTAAATAATAGAATTAAAACTCATCTTAGTTTGTTATTTGCTACGATCGCTTTAACTATTGCTGTCTATTTTTGGTTAGAGCGTTACGAATTGCTTTATTCTTCCCGTAGCGTGGTTTGGGGTGCTGGTTATACTGATACTCATGCCAGATTGTTTGCCTACTGGATTATGAGTATTGGGTCTTTACTACTCAGTATTATTTTGATTGTAACGATCTGGTCGCGCAGATTTTTACTTTCAATATATGCAGTGGGAATTTATTTAACTGTTTTGGTGTTGGTAAATGGAATTTATCCCGCGCTTCAACAAAGATTTATAGTTGAACCTAATGAATTAAATAAAGAATTACCTTATTTAAAATACAATCTGGAATATACTCGTCAAGCTTACGATTTAGCAAAAATCACTTCAACTGATTATCCTGCGTCTGCTCAATTAAGCCTTTCAGAACAAAACCAAGCAACCATTGATAACATCAGACTTTGGGATTATCAACCACTGTTAGATACTTATCGTCAAATTCAAGAAATTCGCCTTTATTATCAATTTAATGATGTTGATGTTGACCGCTACACCCTTGATGGCAACTATCGTCAAATCATGATTGCACCAAGAGAATTATCTTATGAACAAGTACCCCAACAAGCAAAAACTTGGGTCAATCAACGTCTAAAGTATACTCATGGTTACGGGTTAGTAATGAGTCCTGTTAACGAAGTTGCTGCCGATGGTTTACCAATTTTATTTATTAAAAATATTCCTCCCGTATCTCAAATAGATTTACAAATACAAGAACCTGCTATTTATTATGGCGAAGAAAAAGACCGCTATATTTTTACAGGCACAACCACACCAGAATTTGACTACCCCAAAGGTGATGAAAATGCTTTTGTCTATTATCAAGGAACTGGTGGTGTACCCATTGCTTCTTGGTGGCGCAAATTAGCTTATGCTTACGAGCTTGGTAGTTGGAAAATTCTCATTTCTAATTATTTAAGTACGGGCAGTTCGCGAACTGCCTCTACTCGAATCCATTACTATCGGCAAATTCGAGAACGAGTTAGTCATGTTGCACCCTTTTTACAGTTCGATCGCGACCCTTATATCACCGTGATCGATGGTAAACTACAGTGGATTATTGATGCCTACACTACAAGCGATCGCTATCCTTATTCAGAAGTAGTTAGCAACGAAAGCACAGAATTAATTACGGACAAGAAAGTCAATTATATTCGCAACTCCGTGAAAGTTTTAGTAGATGCAAAAAATGGAACGATGCAGTTCTTTGTCGTCGATCCCAATGATCCTGTACTACAAACCTACAGCAAAATATTTCCAGAACTTTTTCAAGCAAACGATACCATTCCTCCTCAAATCAAAGCTCACTTTCGCTATCCCCTCGATCTATTTAACATCCAGGCGCAGATTTATACCGCTTACCACATGAGCGATCCGCAAGTATTTTATAACCGTGAAGATCTGTGGCGTTTTGCTAACAAAATTTCTGAAAGCGAACCAAAAGCGATCGAGCCTTATTATCTAATCATGCGTTTGCCAGGACAATCCCAAGAAGAATTTGTTCTCATTCTGCCTTTTACGCCTGTCAATAAAGACAATATGATTGCCTGGATGGCAGCGCGTTGTGATGGAGATAATTATGGCAACCTAGTTCTTTATGAATTTCCTAAACAAGAACTGATTTACGGCCCTTTTCAAATTGAAGCACGCATTAACCAAAATCCAGAAATTTCTCAACAACTAACTTTGTGGAGTCAAGAAGGTTCGCGGGTGATCCGTGGCGATATTCTGGTAATTCCAATTGATGGTGCTTTACTTTATATCGAACCTATTTACTTACGTGCCGAACAAGGACAATTACCCGAATTAAAGCGAGTCATTGTCGCTTATGACAAAGAAATAGTGATGATGCCTACTTTAGAACAATCTTTAGCTGTTGTCTTTGAGAAAGAACCAATTTCAGGGACACCACCTTCATCTGCTATAACTGATTCAGATCCTAGTTTAATTCAATCTGCGTGGGAAACCTATAATCAAGCTCAATCTGCATTGCGTCAAGGCAATTGGTTAGAATATGGTCGTTATCAACAAGAATTAGAACAGATTTTACGTCAATTAAATCAAACAGTTGAATAATTAGTACAAATGTAACAGTTCACATCTCTATAATTATCGACATTTTTTTGAGAGCTACTAATTTCAATTAAAACAAAAATTTATTAGTCCAAAGATAGAAAAATAGCCTAAATCTCTGCGATCGCACATAACTTATTTTTAATCCCTAATCCAGACTAGAATTGATTTTAACTTGATTTAGCAATTATTTAAAACAGACTTAAATCAATCAAAAAATTACAAACTTTTATAACTTACGACAGAGTTATCCGATTTTTAGTTTAGATAGGATTTTGACGTAGTTAACAAAAAGTTTAACCATGGCTCTACATAAAATTGAAGAATTTGTTCCTCGCGATCAGCAAAACAAGTTTGAAGAAATAAACATCAAAAATTATTCTGTTTATGCAGGCACAACCAATGAAAAAATTGGTTCTGTCTATGATGTTTTAGTCGACGATTCAGGTCACTTTCGTTATTTTGTAGTTGATACAGGATTTTGGATTTTTGGTAAAAAAGTTTTATTACCTATTGGTCAAGCTTTAATCGATTCTGAGCAAGAAAGTGTTTATGCCCTTGGTATTGCTAATCAAGAACAAGCTGAAGCCTTACCAGAATATAACGATGATATGGTAGTTGATTATGACTATGAAGAACGAGTTAGAAGGAACTATCGTTCACCTCAAACTAGTCAAACTACTTATCAACCAGATAATTACAGTTACGACCGTGACGCAGAATTATATAACCTAAACGAAAGAAACGGCGATACTATTAAACTTTATCAAGAACGATTAATTGCTAATAAAAATCGTGTCCGTACTGGAGAAGTTTCTATTGGTAAACGAGTAGAAACTGAAACTGCTAATGTAGCTGTCCCTGTAGAAAAAGAGCGTGTTGTTGTAGAACGTCATACTCCTACTGAACGGGTTCAAGTTGCACCAGGTGAAGCTAATTTCCAATCAGGTGAAGTCGCACGGATGGATGTTTATGAAGAATCTGCCAATATTGAGAAACAAGCTTTTGTAAGAGAAGAAGTGAGTGTTAGAAAAGAAGTTGAACAAGAAACCGTTAATGCTCAAGAACAAATCCGTCGTGAAGAGTTAGAAATTGATAGTGACGGTAAACCCATTATAGAAAAGAAATAATTCCCAAGCAGTTATTTGAGCAAATCTTTTAGGGGTGAACAGTGGTTCGCCCCAATTTTCCATTAAGTTAAACTAATTAAAATAGTTGATTAAATCTTGATAATCGCAATTAAAATCAAGCTATTTTTGTCGCTCATATAGCTGTAAAAATTAAGCTTAAGGCATACATTAAACTCGCCCTTCTCCCCTTACAAAATTTTTCTATTTTACCTATTTAGGTAACGCTATGAATCTAGCTAAAAGTGTAATAAACGTTAGATGAATAACGACAAAATTTACCAAAATAAACAAACAATTTTTAACTTCTGGGCTTCGTTTTACGATTGTTTCTTCACTACAGTTTTTTATCAAGCTGTTCAGCAAAGATTATTAGATTACGTTCAATTAAAAGAACATTCACAAGTTCTAGATTTAGGTTGTGGTACTGGTCGTTTATTAAATAAATTGGCTGCTCGTTTTCCTACTCTGAAAGGAATTGGTTTAGATTTATCTAAGGAAATGTTGCGTCAAGCACGCCAAAAAAATCAATTTAGAAAAAGAATTATTTTTGTCTCAGGAAATGCCGTTGTTTTACCTTTTGCTGAAGGTCAATTTGATGCAGTTTTTAATACAATTAGTTTTCTTCATTATCCCGATCCTCTGCAAGTCTTAACAGAAGTAAGTCGAGTTTTAGCACCTGGTGGATATTTTTATTTAGTTGATTCTTCTTTTGGCGATCGCGATATTCAAACTTCTGCTGCTTGGGTAGATGAAATACGATTGTATAGTAAGGCTTCTAGAGAAAAATTGGGACAAGATGTCGGATTACAATGTTTAGGACATCAGGATTTAATTAGTTATGTATTATTAACTATTTTTTATAAGGGTGAGACTTAGCCCACCCTAACAAAAACTATACCGTTTGGGGTTGAGGTTGGGGTTGGAATTGGAACAGAGAGTAAACCACGTTCCTGCGGATATCAATCATCATCTCTAGGAACATTTCGTAACCTTCCTGTTTGTATTCAATGAGAGGATCTTTTTGTCCATAACCCCGTAACCCAATTGACTCACGTAACGCATCCATTGCTTGTAAGTGTTCGCGCCATAAGGTGTCAATTTGCTGGAGAATAAAGAAACGTTCTGCTTGACGCATCAAACCAGGTTGAACACTTTCGATTTGATTTTCTTTAATGTCGTAAGCTTTACGTACTTCTTCATGGAGGAAAGTTTTAATTTCTCCTACTGTCATGTCTTCTAGATGAGATGGTTCTAAATCTTGGAGAAGATAGATAAATTCTTTGACTTTAGCCACCATCTTGTCTAAATTCCACTCTTCTGGAGGTAATTCAGGATTGATATAGGCATCAACGATCTCATCCATCGTTTTCTCAGCATACTGGATCACTTGTTCTTTGAGATCCAACCCTTCTAATACCCGACGACGTTCGGCATAAATAGCACGACGCTGATTATTCATTACCTCGTCATACTCAAATACCTGCTTACGGGTATCGTAGTAGAAAGTTTCCACTTTCTTTTGCGCCCCTTCTAAGGAACCAGTAAGCATTTTAGACTCGATGGGCATATCTTCTTCCACACGGAACATATCCATCAAGCGAGAAACGCGATCGCCACCAAAAATCCGTAATAAGTTATCTTCTAAACTAAGGAAGAACTTTGTCGAACCAGGGTCCCCTTGTCTTCCTGCCCTTCCTCTCAACTGGTTATCAATCCGTCGAGATTCATGACGTTCGGTACCGATTACGTGTAAACCACCGAGACTAACTACGTCATTATGTTCTTGATCAGTAAATTGGTCGTATTCTTTGCGAATTTGCTTATATACTTGCCGTAACTGTTCAATCACAGGATCGTCGACAGGGGCATTTTCTGCTGCGATCGCAATTTTTTCTTCTGCTTCTAATTCTGGTAGACTTTGTTCACCATATTGTTGAACGGCAAATTTAACCACATCTTTCAGCATGGTTTCTGTTTCTTTTGACAATTCAGTGGGGAAAATCTGAGGAGAAGCTTTCCAAGTCTTAACTTTTTGACCAGGGGCAAAGCCTTGAGGGGGTTTACGTCCACCAAAACCATTAGTTTGAAAAGCTAATTCATCGTCTTCTGGTCTAACAATTTTGGGCATCAAATATTCTCTAATTTTAAGTCTTGCCATATAGTCAGCATTACCACCGAGAATAATGTCAGTACCACGACCAGCCATATTAGTCGCAATTGTTACTGCACCCTTTCTTCCTGCTTGGGCGACAATTTCTGATTCCCGTTCTACATTTTCTGGTCTAGCATTAAGCAGATTGTAAGGAATTTCTTTTTGTCTGAGGAGACTAGAAAGTAATTCAGATTTTTCGACACTAGTTGTACCAACTAAAACAGGACGACCTAATTCATTCATTTCTGAACATTCTTCGGCTACTGCTTGCCATTTAGCCATCTCGGTTTTATAGACGACATCCGCCAGATCTCGACGTTGGGAAGTGCGGTTAGTCGGAACGATAGTTACCTGTAAGTTATAAACTTTTTCCAATTCCGTTTCTTCGGTTTTAGCCGTACCTGTCATCCCTGCGAGTTTGGGATAAAGCAAGAAGAAGTTTTGATAGGTAATACTAGCCAGAGTTTGAGTTTCGTTTTGAATTTCTACCGCTTCTTTGGCTTCAATTGCTTGGTGTAAACCATCACTCCATCGTCTTCCTGGTAATACCCTTCCTGTAAATTCATCAACAATTACGATCTCATCATTACGCACCATGTAGTTAACATCTTTGGTGAATAATTCTTTGGCTTTAATGGCATTAAAAATATAATGCGCCCAAGGATTTTCTTGATCGTATAAATCTTTTACGCCTAATATCTCTTCAGCTTTAGCAAAACCCTCGTCAGTCATCAGAACATTGCGGGCTTTTTCATCGACTTCATAATCTCCGCCCCCTTGTTCTTCTTCTTGCTTAACTAACATTCGGGCAACTTCTGCTGCTTTTAGATATTTTTCTGTAGGACGTTCTACCTGTCCAGAAATAATTAAGGGAGTTCTTGCTTCATCAATTAGTACCGAATCAACTTCGTCAATGATGCAATAATTGAAAGGACGCTGCACCACCTCTTCCATTGAGGTTGCCATATTATCTCTAAGATAATCAAAGCCTAATTCACTGTTAGTAGTATAAGTAATATCACAAGCATAGTTTTTGCGTCGTTCACCTGAACTCATGCCCGATTGAATTAAACCTACACTCAAGCCCAAAAAACGATGAATTTGCCCCATCCATTCCGCGTCTCTTCTGGCTAGGTAGTCGTTAACCGTGACGACATGAACCCCTTTACCCGTTAAACCATTTAGATAGGCAGGAAGAGTACAAACCAGCGTCTTACCTTCCCCCGTTTTCATCTCAGCAATTTGTCCTTTATGGAGAACTATTCCCCCTAATAACTGGACATCATAGTGACGCATGCCTAAAACTCTAATTCCAGCTTCTCTGGTTACGGCAAAGGCTTCAGGTAAAATTTCTTCTAAAATTTCTTCTAATTCTCGATCTGAATTAGCTTTATCTAGTTGTTGTCTGAATTCTGCCGTCTTAACCTTTAGTTCTTCATCAGACAATTTTTTGATTTCTTCTTCGAGTAAGTTTACTTCTGTAACTAGAGGTTGAAATTTTTTGAGTTTACGGGCATTGGGGTCTCCCAGCAGTGCTTTCAGCATAGTAATTCTATATTGGTTTATCTGTATTTTTATCTATGTTAGTTATGATATTAGTTTTGGCGAAGGGTGCGCATATCCCGAAGCTAAAAGAAGGAATATTTTCGACTAGCTAACGACAAACAGGCTTCAATAACTCTCGATAATTTTACCATTTTGCTTAATTACTCAGGTTGGAGCGATATCCGTCTTGAGGTAGTAGATTTACGCCCTATCTTATTAAAATAATTATTTGCTAAAAATATCTTCCTCAAAAGTTTAAATTAAATTGATGATTTTGTTTCTCAATCTAAATTAAGATAAGTTTTCCTTAAAAGATTAAAAGATTGGACTATATGAGAGAAAATTACTGAACAAATCAAGCGATCGGCAGGGAGTGAACCCCTCGCTCAGTTCCTCAGCAAAGCTGAGACCGCATTCTGAATGATTTTGACGAAGTGAACGCAAGCCAAGGGGATATCCTCGGAGGTGACCTTTGAGAATAGGCAGGGTACTGTTCACCAGATTCTCAAGAAAATTGCTTAAAATCTTTTTGATTCATAGAATCTAAAAAGACAAACCGCGCATTGATATTAACAACGCGCGAATACTCATGCAATTAAACATGAAATTAGGGTTCACAGTTCTATTGATCTCGGGAAGAGGTTTTGTCAACAACTAATACCTCTTTTGTTTGTCCTCACTTTAAACATCTAAAATCGGTTTGTCATCAGTAAGTATACTCAAAAAATTTATTAATTTAGAGGATTTTGCACTAATTTGCTGTTGAATTCAGCTAACAGCTAAAAACGTGCTTGTATTAATCATAATCTCATAGCCTTCATCAATTAATTTATCCCAAAAAGCTTGAGGATGATGGTTTGATAGTGTTTCTTCTAACTCTGCTTGTTGTAGATGAAGGGGATCTTGTTCTCCTACGTGAATAGACAAAGCCTCTTTGATGAAAGTAGAAGGTTGTTGACTGTCTTGATATCCTAGCAATAATGCTATTTTAAATAGTAATTCATCGATCTCAAAAGGTTTGTAAATTAACGCATCAACCTCTAGAGATGGATGAAACTGAAGGTTTGGATCAGCAGTTAGCCACAAAATTGGTAGATGGCAAAGTTCTGGAGTGGTTCGTAAATAACAAGTAATGCCAAAATTATTAACTTCGAAAGACTTCTGTTGCCGCCAGTTGGGGAGAGTTACATTTAAAATCACTAAATCTAGTTGGTTTTTTACTATTTCAGCAAGAGCAGCTTGACCATGCTGAGCTAAAACTACTTGATATCCTTGATTCTCCAAAATCGATTGCATCAATAATAAGTTGTCCTTACACTCATCAACCACAAGGATGCACTTAGCTTTTTGCTTGGTTATTAAAGACATTGCTTTCTGGAAAATATCAAATTTTTTCAAAAATTCCTTTTATATTAACTACTTAAGTGAATGTACTCATGGGTAAAATTACTTATTTTGTATTAATAAAAAATCACATAATCATAGGCTTAATTATCAAGAATGAAACATTTTTGACAAAATGAGAAACCTAAAACAATCAAATATTTCTTGAAAAAATAGACTGTAATAATTTAAGTTAAATGATTTTGATTAATTTAAAAAAATTTTTCCTGGTTTAATTGTCTTTTCTCTCAAACTTAGTAACAACGTAGTATAATTAGTCTCTACTATTTTCTAATCCTTTGAAACTGATTAAATTTTTTGGTTATTGATCTAACACTTGGGATTGAGATTGTTGCTCATTAGTTAGGAAGAGTTTAGGTAATAAAAGTCCTGAATTAGCTTGATAAGATTCAAATTCAGGATAACGAGCGAGAGATTGGTCTTTTTTGCGCATATTAGGTAGAAAAACCCCTAAAGCAAAACCGCCTAAAATTATAAAAGGAAGCCAGTGTTGAGCCAAAAGAGCAAAGCTGAAATAAATTAATATTTCTCCTAGATAATTAGTATTACGACTACGAGCAAAAAATCCTTCAGTAATTAGTCCTTCATGATATTTAAGAGTGTAATATTTTTGAGCATCACTACTATAGTGAAGAAAAATGCCTAGTAAATTAAGGGCTATTGCAATTCCAATTAAGGGAAATGATACTTCAACACCTCTACTAATGAGTAGATACGGCGCAACCCAATACAATCCCAATAACAAAAAAACTACAATACCAGTTGTAATAGTAATTTCTTCTTCCCATTGCCTATCGGGATAAATCCGATCTTTTAAGAGCCAAAGGATTCCATAAGTCCCATGCAGAGAGAGATAAACCCATGCTCCTAGAGTAAAATTATCATATACCAGCATTAATGCCAGTATAAATACAGCAGTTAAACCTTTGTGTAAATTAATTGAATGTTTGACTTTCATTACTTTTAAATTTAATAAAAAATTTAGTTGAAATCTAATTTAAACAAGCTCTAATTCCTATTTCATTAACAGAAGACTGTATTCCTAATACTACCGCTTGCACTCTCTGCTTGGGAGTACCATGATGATGTTCGCTTCCCCAGTAATAATCTCCTAAATGGTAAGCTAAACTGGTAATTTCTCCAATATCCTGTTGATCGAAAACAACATTGGGAATTACTCCTAAATAAAAACCAGCCAAACAATCTGCTTGTAATTCACTGAGCGCACCCACCCCGTAGCCAAATTGATGAGCAATTTGCATGGCATGAGCATATTCATGACTAATAATATAGGCTAAAGCTGCGTCACCGTATTGATAAGCCATATAGATATCTGTCTCGGTAATATAAACAGTATGGTCACGTGGACAATAAAGACTACCTATTACTTTGCCACAACTACTGAAAATTCCTCTGGGTACACCCCAAATTAGTTCGGGAGTTGCACTGTAACCATGAATGTGTTGAATACCTTCGTAAACATGATCGACAACGGTTTGAGGTGTCCATTCTGCGATCGCTCTCGTCGAGGTAATCAACCAAAATAAGGCAATGCCACTAAAAATTTGAGCAGATTCAAGTGCAGCTTTAGTAATTAAGTTTAAAGTTTTCATGCTTGCTTTCCGACAAGATCCAAAAATTTTTTTAGAATTGGCGATGAATCATGTTTGCGCCAAACTGCACCTATTTCAATTTCAGGAGTTGTTTCTTGCAAGGATTTATAAACTACTCCTGCTCTCTGGAGATTTTGCAAGGATGCAGGAACAATTGCAACACCGATCCCTCCTGCTACTAAACTAATTGCCGTTTGTAGTTGAATAGCTTCTTGAATTCTTTGAGGTACAAAATTATGTTGTGCCAATAATTTGCTAATTTCTTTGTAGAGAGCTTCTCCTAAATGATGGGGAGGTAAAATCAATGACTCTTGATTAAGTTGACTCAGGGATACTTTTGTTTCAACTGCTAAAGGATGAGTTGCCGAGATTGCTACCACTAAAGATTCTTGATGAACTGGAATATAAGATAGTTTATCGTTTTCCTTTAAAGGTAAATACAAAAGACCTAAATCGATTTGTTGACGATGAAGATATTCTAATTGTTGGCTAGTGGTTAATTCATTTAAAACTAGTTCTATTTGAGGATGTGTTTGTCGAAAACGATGAAGAATGGTTGGCAAAACACTATAAGTTGCCGAACTATTAAAACCAACAATCAACCGACCAATTTCACCACGCTCCGCTTGTTGTGCTATTTGGATGGCTTTTTCTACCTGAGCAAATACTTGACGAGCTTCGGTTAAAAAGGCTTTTCCTGCTACGGTTAATTCTACTTTTCTTTTGGTTCTTTCCAACAACTTGATTCCTAATTCTGCTTCCAGATTACGAATTTGTTGACTAAGCGGTGGTTGAGCAATATGAAGCTTTTGAGCTGCTCGACTAAAGTGTAGTTCTTCTGCAACGGTGATGAAATAGTGTAAATGCCGAAGTTCCATTGATTCATTGTCTATTTATATCTTTTAAATATAAATCATGCCACAAATATATATTGGACATCTTAATCAGTCTTCAATAAAGTAATTTATATCTACTTTGCAGGAATAAATTTATGTCAAAATTAAGTGTAAAAATTCGCGATGCTGAAGTTGAAGACTTAGACATAATCTTTAGTCTAATTACTCAGAAAGCTGAGTTTGATGGCGGTATTAATAATTTTTCCGCAACTACCGAGCAGTTAAAACAAACTTTGTTTGGCAATTCTCAATTAGCAAGAGTCTTATTAGCTGAAATTGAAGAGGAAGTTGTGGGTTACGCTCTCTTTTTTACTACTTATTCAAGTTTTCTAGCACAACCAAGTATTTGGCTGGACGATCTTTTTGTAATTTTACCTAAACGCGGTCAAGGAATCGGTACAGCTTTGCTCAATCATTTAGCAAAAATCGCTCAAGAGCAAAACTGCGGTAGACTTGAGTGGACTGTGAATATAATAAATACGAATGCGATCGCATTTTATCAACAACTTGGTGCCAATATCTTAGAACCAATTAAACTTTGTCGTCTCAATCAAGCCTCTATCAATCAATTAGCAAGCTATTCAAATAAATAAAACCACTACTTTTTTACAGACGTAACATGTTGCGGTGAGACCCTGCGCCACCTGCGGGCGCAAAGGAACGCTCATTAAGACACGTCTCTACTTTGATCCTTCGCTATGCTCAGGACGCTTCGCGCTTTTTACTTTCGCTATTAAGCTTTAGGTTTTACATAAACTAGAGCATGTCGCCAAACAATCATAGGTTGATCGTAATGATCTACCAAGCAAATACAAGAATGGTCTTGCCAAATAATTTTTCCAACTAGCAAATCATCTGTGGCTAGCTTAAACTCTACTTCTTGTTTATCTACAATATATTTCTGAATTTGTTTGACGTGAGGTAAACCAGTATCGAATTCAGTCATAATCTAAAAATTATTAGTCAACCAAGGATTAAAAAGGGAAATGGGAATTAAATTTAGTAAGTATCAGGGTTTGGGTAACGATTTTATTTTGATTGATAATCGTCATTCTAGCGAACCAATTGTGACTCCAGAACAAGCAATGCAAATGTGCGATCGCCATTTTGGCATCGGTGCAGATGGAGTTATTTTTGCTTTGCCTGGCACAGATAACACTGATTACACCATGAGAATTTATAACTCTGATGGTTCAGAACCAGAAATGTGCGGTAATGGTATTCGCTGTCTAGCTCAGTTTATCGCTGATTTAGAGCAAACCGAACAAATTAATAAATCTTACAGAATTCATACCCTAGCTGGGGTAATTACTCCTCAACTGCAAGGCAATGGTTTGGTGACTGTTGATATGGGACAACCTCAATTAGAAGCAGCTAAAATACCTACTACTCTTGGTACGCCTGAAGATAAGGTCATTAATCAAACTCTAGAAGTTGCTGGT
This sequence comes from Stanieria sp. NIES-3757, assembly GCA_002355455.1. Lineage (NCBI taxonomy): Bacteria > Bacillati > Cyanobacteriota > Cyanophyceae > Pleurocapsales > Dermocarpellaceae > Stanieria > Stanieria sp. NIES-3757. The sequence continues at coordinate 91,156 of AP017375.1, read as the reverse complement.
CAATCTTGGTTGGTTACCTGTGTTAGTATGGGCAACCCTCATTGTATTACTTTTGTCGCCGATAGCGATCTCATTCCTTTAGAACAGATTGGTTCTCAATTTGAACATCATCCAGCTTTTCCTCAGCGCACTAATACTGAGTTTATCCAAGTAGTTAGCTCAGATTACCTCAAAATGCGTGTCTGGGAAAGAGGCGCAGGAATTACCCTTGCTTGTGGTACTGGTGCTTGTGCTTCTGTAGTAGCAGGGGTTCTCACAGGTCAATCAGACCGCAAATGTACCGTAGAATTACCAGGAGGTTGTTTACAAATTGAATGGTCAAAAACCGATGGAAGAGTCTATATGACAGGCTCTGCCAAACAAGTTTTTGTCGGCAACTATGACTAAACTAAATTTTATTAATGTTGCTTTACCAGAAAAATATAATGTTAAAATAAGGCATTGAGAATAAAGAACGGCGATTGAGTTGGTATTCAGTATTGATAAGTTACTTTCTTTTGGTATTGATAAGCTGGGCTCCGCAATCTTGGCTCTCTAAACGCAGCGTTTTTTATAGGAGACAACCTAATGTCGATTTATGTAGGCAATCTTGATTACGAGATTAGCCAACAAGACCTAGAAGAGGTCTTCACTGAGTATGGAACAGTTAAACGAGTTCATCTCCCCACTGACCGTGAAACAGGTCGCAAGCGTGGTTTTGCTTTTGTAGAAATGGGAACAGAAGCGGAAGAGGCTTCCGCTATATCTGCTTTAGATGGTGCAGAATGGATGGGACGTTCCTTAAAAGTTAATCAAGCTAGACCTCGCGAACAAAGAAATTCTGGAGGCAATCGCAGAAATTTCCGTTTCTAAGCTTCTTTATTGTTTAAATTTATCAACGCTTCTGGAAAGCTCAACGGATCGCTCCTAATAGCAATTTTCGGAGGCGTTTTATTGTATTTAAGAGGAAATCATAATGGCTAAACGCCGCAATGCGAAAAAAGAAAAAGCTTCCCGTAACAAAGCTTACGCTCGACAGTTTCGCAAAAAACCTTCTGGTTTCCGTTCTGGAGATAGACGTTTCTCTAATAGCAACAAGAAATCAGAAACATCAGAAACAAGCGAAGAAAGAGATTCTTCATTCAATTCTACTTCTAATAGTTAGATTGATCTGGTTAGAACTTGCAGTTTGTTGATGAGTTTTCATTAAAGTTTGAACAGATAAGTCTCACGTCTTAACCACCGACGTGGGATTTATTTTATGGTCATTGGGTAATTAGTAATTTAATTAACGCAATTCTTCTTTGATCAAAATTAATCGGTTTTGTTCAATGAATAATGGACAATGCTCAACTGATAAGTAAATAGGTAGAATTAATTACACAAAAAAAATAGTTTGAAATTCAAAATTCAAAATCAAATTAATAACTGGTGTATAGACGTATCGGTGACCAATTGGTGTACAGACACAAAATTTTGCGTCTGTACTGATAACTGAATCCGACTAATCCTACTTTTTCAGACTAATTATTTAATTTAAATTGCCTACTTCAACCGACTGACATAATTTCAAAGTATTTATACACTGCATATTAATAACTCAAAACAATGTAGAAATAAATAAATTCTGAATTATGAATCAGTTAATTGATCCTATCGATCTAGCGGGTGAAGTATGTTTTTGCCCCGATTTTTTTCAGACTAAAAAGAGAATTAATTCTTTAATAGACCAATATCTTAACTTAGAAAAATTACAAAGTCATCTTGAAGATTTATCACAACAATTTATTAATCCTCAACCTCGCTGCTGGCAATCTATTGATTGGCAAACTATTAACCAAGAACAAATTATTGGCATTAATTTAGATGTATTTTTAACAATTCTTCAAGGTGCCTCAAATACAGAAGCCCCGATTCGTGGTTACACTCAAACTAGCAGACAATATTTAGCACCAATTCATCCCCAAATGGCAAAATTTGTCGGTGGAGTTGTAGCTCAAAATGGGACAATATTAGAACTTGGTTTATGGGAAAAAGAAGAACGACAACATACTCCTGCTTTAAGTAAAATATATCGACAATTAACCAATCAAACAATTATCCTGGATATACCTACTCCAAGACAGTACCAACTGTCAAAAAACCCTTACTCTGATTTATATCGTCATGGACTTCATCGCATTTTTACCGAATATAGCGCAGTTTGCCTTTATCTGTGGATGATGGCGCGTACGACAGGCACCATACAACTGGTGTTACAAGAATTACTGCAAGATGAAATTAATCACATGACTAAATTTTGGGGTTTTGGTAAATGGTTATCTTCTAATTTTGAATCTCAACAGCCAGAAGATTGGTATGTAAATCAAAATAAGCGGTATTCTTGCAGAAACAATCAGCAAAGCTCGCTTTCAGAGCTAACTATTACTTTAAAACACATGATGAAAGTATTAAACTGGCAATCTTGGTCTTTGATACACAAAATCGAATTAGTCTATACTTTTGTTTGGGTTTTCCAGCGGATGTGGTCTTGGAGTGACAATCTATCTTCAAAATATTTGGAAAAACTTTTTCTTTTATCCCCAAATTCTGGGAATATTACTATTGACTGGGGAACGCCAGTGAACGCAGGCTCCGCCGTTCACTTTTAATTAATAATTGTTTAGTAAAAATAAGAAATATTACTCACTAGCTGGCTACCGACTGCAAATCCCATGACTGTGCAATTATTATCGGATGTGACTACTAACCTCGACTTACAAAAATTACCTCAACACATTGCTGTCATTATGGATGGTAACGGACGTTGGGCGAAAAGTAAGGGTTTACCAAGAATTGAAGGACATCGTCGAGGGGCAAATACGCTTAAAGAAATACTGCGGGTTTGCAAAGATTGGGGCATTAAGACCCTAACTGCTTATGCTTTTTCGACAGAAAATTGGGGTCGTCCAGTCACGGAAGTCAAATTTCTGATGGTTTTGTTTGAAAGGCTGTTGCGGAAAGAATTGACTGAAATGGATGAAGAGGGAGTTTGTATTAAGTTTATTGGTGATTTGTCTCCTCTTCCCAAATCTCTACAACAAGAGATGTATCATTCAATGGAAGTAACTAAAAATAACACGACGATCCAATTTAATGTCGCGATTAATTATGGTAGTCGTTTGGAAATTGTTAAAGCTTGTAAAGCGATCGCGCAAAAAGTTCAATTAGGAGAGTTATCTCCAGATGCTATTGATGAAAATTTAATTTCTCAATATCTCTATACTTGTAGCAGTCCCGATCCTGATTTATTAATCCGTACTAGTGGTGAGATGCGTCTGAGTAATTTTTTGTTGTGGCAAATGGCTTATACAGAAATTTACGTCACTGAAACTTTTTGGCCAGATTTTAATCCTTCAGAACTTAAACAAGCTTTGCTATCTTATCAACAACGCGATCGCCGTTTTGGGAAAGTCTCATAATTGAGAAGCGATCTTAGCTTTGCCTAAATGCTTAGCAATAGTTTCGCTCCCTTTATAAACGACCGCGTTGTTTTTTTTCTCTTTTCCCCAAAATAATAGTTACCTAATTATTTTTACCTAGCATCAGTAATCTTACTGAATTAAAAATAAGAGTGGTTGTTAGTTCGGGAAATTTACGGTTTTTTCCTGGGTTAATAGAGCAATTTTGTGATTAATAATAAACAAACATGAGATTGAGAGATAAATTGATAGCAATCTAGAATAGATTTTTGTTATAAATTCTTAAACTCTGGTTGCGTAAAAGTTTATTAAATAAATGTTAGTCTCATCAAGAAAAAAATTAAAGTTGCTGACCAAGTACAATTTACACTTGTAATTGGTAGCCAAGGCATAACTAATGAAACAAAAAAAGTTTTATTTTAATTGGTTTAACTATTTGGTAATTATTGTTTTAATACTTGGTGTTTGGTTTCGTTTTACTAATTTGGAAAAGAAGGTATATTGGATTGATGAAGTGCATACTTCTTTAAGAGCTTCTGGTTATAGTCGTACTGAATTTGTTGAACAAGCTCCTCAAAATTCAATTGTTACAATTAGTGAGTTACAAAAATTCCAAGAACTTAATCCTGAGAGAAACTTTTGGGCTGGAATTAAAGCGATCGCATCATCAGAACATTCTCCTCTTTATTATGTACTTGCTCGAATTGGGATGGAATTGTTTGGTAGTTCTATTAATGTTACTAGAGGTGTAGCAGCATTTATTAGTTTATTTAGTTTTCCTTGTCTTTATTGGCTTTGTCGTGAATTATTTACGGATCGATTAGTAGGATTTATTGCGTTGGCTTTGGTAGCTGTTTCTCCTTTTCATCTGATTTATGCTCAAGAAGCAAGAGAATATAGTTTACTAGCAGTAACAATTTTATTGTCTAGTGCAGCTTTATTATGGACAATCAAAAGAAATAATTTAGTTAGTTGGATTGTTTATGGTTTGACTGTCGCTTTAGGATTGTATGCTCATCCTTTGGCAGTTTTAGCTTCGATTGGACAGGGAATTTATGTGGCCAAATTAGTTAAATTTAAATGGCATAAATTAATTAAAAATTATCTCTATGCTTCGGGATTAGGAATCTTATTATTTAGTCCTTGGATCGGTGTATTTATATTTAATGATGATGGGGTAGGACAATGGACTGAACGAGATATTCCTTTAGGAGTTTGGGGACAAAGATGGTTACTTAATTTAAGTTCAATTGTCTTTGATTTACAAAGTGGTTATCGCGATCGCTTTTTTGATGTAGAAGCAGCTAAAGATATTCAATTAAGTTGGGCTAATCCTGTTACTTATTTAATCATTCCTAGTCTAATTTTAATTATTTACAGTATTTATTTTTTAGTACGTTCTGCACCGAAACAATCTCGGTTTTTTATTTTATTATTAATTGGTGTTACAGCAGTTGGTTTGGGGTTACCCGATTTAATTGGAGGAGGACAAAGGGCAACAGTTGGTAGATATATGACCGCAGTTTATTTAGGAATTGAAATTGCGATCGCTTATTGTTTGGCTACTAAAATAACTGAAGTCAAAAGTAGTTGGAAATCGAGAAAAATCTGGCAAATAATTACTGTAGCGGTAATTTCTTTAGGCGTTATTTGTTCAGTATTATATCTACAAGCTAATACTTGGTGGAATAAATATAGTAGCTATTATAATTGTCAAGTTGCTCAAATTATTAATCAAAGTCCCAATCCTTTAGTGATTGGTAACACTGAAAGAATTAGTCGGGTTACTTCACTTAGTTATTGCCTAAAACCAGAAACTAAAATAATGCTAGTAGATACCGAAGCTAAATTATCAATGCCTCAAAGTTTTAGTGATGTATTTCTGTTTCGTCCTTATGATGAATTATTAGCAGCAAATCAAAATAATTCAGAGGTTAAATTTGAATCAGTTTATCCAATAGGATATCTTTGGCGGATTAAAGAATAATTGAGAAAATAAATATAAAACAATTTGTTTTTTAGTCTATTGATTGTAGCCTCGACTTCATGACTCTTTTTGTAATCCCAAGTTGCATTCAAAGATGTTGAAAAATTACAGTATGATTTGTTGAAAAGTCTTTACTAACTAAATTTTCCATTCATGCTCGGGAATTTTTGCTGTCACTAAGATATTGCGAAGTGTACCCAGTGGCAAATCTCGTCCTTTATGATAGGGAACAGTAACTTGAATTTCTTGCGTATTGCTTCGCCACTTACGATGACTGCCTTTTTGAGAAATTAGCTCAAAATCATAGCGTCGCAGTATTTGTTCAACTTCGTCGGCTTTCATTCGCCGAATACGAGTCATCCCACTATAACCTCACGGATAATAGCTTCTGGAGATATTTTAATAGTATCAGGCTGAAGATATAAATCTATCGCCTCGCGGATATTGCTAAGTGCTTCTTGTTCAGTCATTCCAGCCGAAGTACAGCCTGGTAACTCGGGACACCAAACTGCCCATTCACCTGTTTCTTGATCGAGTTCTAATATTACTCGCCATTTCATAATTAAATCGTTAAACTCTAGAGCAAGAATAATTTTATTGTAACTTAATATTTCACCACTATATTTGGTAAGCAACAAGTTTCAGGTATAATGGAAATTTTTACTTGATAAACTATTTTTTTAATTATCTTTAAAAATCAGTTATCGTTTATAAAATTTTTTTTATTCTGTCAAAGCTTTTATACAATTTAGCTGATGTTGAATAATCAAATCAATCGATTTTTTTTTACTTCTGATTCAAGATTAACTAGTAAACTTTCACTTTTTTGGTTGGGTCTTAGTTTAACTTTTGCTATTTTGTATAGTTGGCTAGCATTGCAACAAGCTTTTAGTAGTGAATATGTAATTCAAGATGATGCACGACAACATATTTTTTGGATGCGTCGTTTTCTTGATTCTGAGCTATTTCCTAATGATTTGATTGCAAATTATTTCCAATCAGTTGCGCCTTTTGGTTATACATTTCTTTATCGAACAGTAGCAGCAATAGGAATCGATCCTGGAGTTTTTAGTAAGTTAATTCCTGGGATTTTAGGAATAATTACTACTGTTTATTGTTTTGCCGTAACTTTAGAATTGTTACCTCTTCCTTTTGCTGGATTTGTCGCTGCTTTATTACTCAATCAAAATCTCTGGATGCAGGATGGATTTATTTCAGGAACACCTAAAGCTTTTATCTCTCCTTTATTATTAATCTTTTTTTATTATTGGTTGAGGCAATCTCTTTTCGGTATTTGTTTAGGAATTATTTTACTAGGATTATTTTATCCATCTTTAGTATTTATTTGTGCTGGTCTTTTATTATTACAATTATGGCGTTTTGAGGGCTTTTCTTTACAATTATCTCGTCGCAAACAAGACTATTTTTTTTGTTTTATTGGGCTAGGGGTAGCTTTTATTACTTTGCTTCCTTTTGCTATCTCAACTTCAGAATTTAGTCCTACAATTACTGTCGCTCAAGCTAGGGAATTACCCGAATTTAATTTTGGTGAAAGGGCTGGTTTTTTTAATGATCGCAATCCTTGGGACTTTTGGTTTAATGGTAGTCGTAGTAGTATCAGAATTCCTTCGGCTTTAATGCCACCTTTAGCTTATTTGGCTTTATTTTTGCCAATTTTACTCAAGTTTCCCAAAACTTTTACTTTAAGTCAAAAAATCTCTTCAAAAATCAATACTTTACCACGAATTTTATTGGTTTCTTTGGGGATGTTTTGTTTAGCTCATCTTTTATTATTTACATTTCATCTTCCCAGTCGTTATACTCAACATACTTTAAGAATAGTGGTAATATTATCAGCGAGTTTAGCTTTTACTTTAATCTGGAACTATTTATTATCTCAAGTAAATAATCAATTAAATCAAACTAGTAATTTTAAAAAATTTATTTATTTAAGTTTAGCTTTTATCTTAGGAATTGTTTTACTAATATATCCTTTTTTCGCTAAAAGTTTTGTTTGGACTCGTTATATTTCGGGTAATCCCCCAGAACTTTATCACTTTTTAGAACAACAACCTAAAGATATAGTAATTGCTACTTTAGCGGATGAAGGGAATAATATTCCTAGTTTTGCTCGTCGTTCTATTTTAGTTAGTTCTGAATATGCTATTCCTTATCATTGGGGTTATTATCGTCAGTTTCGACAAAAAGCACTCGATCTAATTCAAGCTCAATATAATAGTAATCGAGCAGAAGTTAATAGATTTATTCAAAAATATAAAATTGATTTTTGGCTGATTGAGCGCAATAGTTTTAATCCAGAATATATAGAAGATAATAAGTGGATTAGACAACATCAACCAGTAGCTCAACAAGCAGTTAAAAGTTTAAAACAGGGTAATATTCCTATACTAGAATCCGAGCAAAATAGTTGTGTTGCTTGGCAAGATGAGCGATATATTTTGATTGATACGAATTGTTGGTTAACTACAACCGTAAAAAGCTAATTTTTGATTAGTTTTAAAATTTGATTCTTGAGTTAGATTTTTATTAAAAAAATTGATAGCAAGCAACTATTGAAAAAAAAAGAGATAGGATCTAAATAACCTAATTTTAGGATAATATTTTTAATGAATAAACGGGCATTATTATCAGTCAATACTCATGCCCGCAACGGCAAAGATTGTCTAAACGAAATTATTACTACTTTAGAACATCTTGATTTTGAATTAATTGTCAAACCCGAGCAAAAACCAGATCAATTATCTAAATTAATTTATCAATATCAAGATCAAATAGATCTGGTAATTGTTGGTGGTGGTGATGGCACTCTTAACGCCGTAGCTGAGGCTTTATTCAAAACTAAACTTCCTTTAGGAATTTTACCTTTGGGAACAGCTAACGATCTAGCTCGAACTTTAAATATTCCTGAATCTATTGCTGAAGCTGCTAAAATAATTGCTTTTGGTGAAATTAAAAAGATCGATTTGGGTTGTGTCAACGATAAATATTTCTTTAATGTGGCGAGTTTAGGTTTAAGTGTCAAAATCACTCAAAATCTCTCTAAAGGTGCTAAACGTCGTTGGGGTGTATTAGCTTATTTTTTGATTGCTCTTAAAGTAATTGCTAAAACTCGTCCCTTGAGAGCAGAAATTCGTTACAATGACCAATCGGTAAAGGTTAAAACTCTTCAAATCGCTATTGGGAATGGACGTTATTACGGCGGAGGAATGGCGATCGCAGAAGATGCGGAGATCGATGACCAAGTATTGAACTTATATAGCTTAGAAATCAAACATTGGTGGCAGATATTACCTTTAATTTGGGGATTTGCTGGAGGAAAGCATAAATATCTTTCTGGTGTCAGAACCCTAAAAGCAAGACAAATCGAAGTTAATACTCGCAAACCTTACAAAATTAATACTGATGGCGAATTAACTACTTCTACTCCCGCTTCTTTTCATTTAATTCCTAAAGCAATCTCTGTTTTTGTCCCTCTGGCGCAAGAAGATCGGGAGGAATAAGGAGAAAAGGAGATATCTAGTATCAATATAAATTAAATCTTCTCTGCTCCAAAGCTCCCCTGCTTGCTACCTTCAATTTGCTATGGTGTTAATTTAGCTCTGAGATTAGGCTTTAGCAAAATAATTGTAATTGCTAGTACCTAGTTCTTTAGCAATTTCCATCAAACGAATAACTCGTTGTTCAGTAGAAGGATGAGTCCGAAACAAACTTTGTATTCCTTCTCCTGAAAAAGAATTCATAATTAACAATGGTTCAAAAGCAGGATTACCATTCATCGGAATTTGCTTGCCAACAGTTTCTAACTTTTGTAAAGCATTAGCTAATGCTAGCGGATCTTGAGTGATTTCAGCAGAACCGCGATCGGCAGAAAACTCCCGAGTGCGAGAAATAGCTAATTGAATCAAAGTAGCAGAAATAGGAGCAAGGATAATCAAAAATATTAAACTAAAAGGATTTCCACCACGACGATTATCTTGAGTTACAGGACCATAAAGCGCACCCAAACTCAAAATTCGTCCGACAAAAGTAATTGCACCTGCTAAAGTACCAGCTACTGCTTGAGTAAGAGTATCGCGATTTTTGATATGAGTTAATTCGTGTGCCAAAACCCCACTAAGTTCTTCAGGTGAGAGTAATTGTAAAATACCTTCAGTTACCGCGATCGCAGCGTGACCGGGATCTCTACCTGTCGCAAAAGCATTAGGAGTTTGGGTAGGGACAATAAATACTTTTGGCATTGGTATTTGAGCTTTTTGACTCAAATTACTGACCAAATCGTATAATTCTGGTGCTTGATTACGACTTAATGGTTGAGCGCGATAAGCTGCTAAAGCTGCTTGATCGGAAAAGTACCAAGAACTAAAACTACTAATAGCTGCCAAAATCAGTCCTAGATACAGTCCTTGTTCATTACCAATTAAATAATAGCCACCTAATACTAATATTCCACTTAACAGCCCAAGTAGAGCAGCCGTCTTAAGTTGATTAATTCCTAACATGACAATTTATCTATAGTTTTTTATTTATTCGGTATCATCTCAAATTAATTAATTGATTATTCTCTACCAAAAGATAGAATTATTTGATTAAAATCCTAAATAGTAAGATTGATTAAAATAAGTTTTTCAAGAGCAAAATTAAATTATCAAAAAACAACAATATTGCTTAGGATAGACGATTCAAAAAAAAATGTTCTCTACAGTAATAAATAGTTTCAATTTAAAAATATCTACTTTTTTAGATCGAAAACTAATAAAGATAAGTTCAGGAGAATTTAAATATGAGTACTGAAGATAGAGCTAAAGCTACTGGTAAAAATATTGCAGGAAAAGCCGAAGAAGCTGCTGGTAAAGTAACTGGCGATCCCAAAACAGAAGCAAAAGGCAAAGCAAAACAAACTGAAGCCCAAGCTGAACATACAGTAGAAGATGCAAAAGATGCACTTAAATAATCTTGAATAAAGGCTATTTGAATTAAATAAATTGAAAAGAGAGATGAGTTTAATTTGAGCAAAATCTCTCTTTTAAAATTAATCAAACTTATTAATTTTTCGCGGAGGAAAAAAGGTGAATTTTTGGCAAAGAAGTCGCAAGATAATTGCTGCAATTGTCTTATGTTTGACTCTAACAATCACTACAGCTTGTGCTAGTGCGCCTGTAGCTAAAGAGGTTAATCAATTACCAGCAGCAAATGGTCAACTGTATTCTCAACTAGAACGAGGTAATAGTACTACTGGGCAAAAATTTGGTGATTGGGCAGTTCAAACCAGTCAAGGTTTAATCAGTGACGCTTACGTGCGCGATAACAACAAATTGGGAGTTGTAATTAACAAACAAGTACAACCAAATGAAGTGCGTCCGTTAGCAAAATCTTTATTACAGGGTTTTCATCGTAACTTCCCTAATCAAGATGTAACCGTATTGATGTATGCCCCTGATAAAAAATTGATTCTAACTGCTCGATATGACGAACAATCGCGTCAAGTTCAATATCAATAATAGTCATCTTTTAATAAGAGCAATTAAGAATCTGTCAAACCTAAAGAATGGAGAAACAAAGTGAGTAGTAGTAAAGATTATAGAAGAGAAATAATGAACGACTTGGCGCAAGGAGATGTTGAATCTCTTGATGATGCACCAGTCGATCCTCAAAAAGATTATCAAAACTTTGATGATTTTGCCCAACGTTCGACTAGACAAGAAAGACACGGTTTGTTTAGTAGGGCATTTCGTCCCGATCGCATTCCTCCCGCTCAAATGGAACCAGAACTTCAGCAAGCGATCGCGCAGATCAAACCCAATGAACGGGATGATGTTGCCAGAGAATTTTTTAAACATTTTAAACAAAGAGGTTTAAGCGATCGCGATTTAGAAAGACAACTAGGTTTGTCTACTCATCATGCCAGTCGCATGAATGCTGATGACGTTACCAAATTAGCAAGTTTTGCTTATCATAGCCATCCGGACATTTTCCAAGATGTTATGGCAGATCAACCTGCTTTAGTTAAGTTCCTCAGTAATCCTGTTATTGGCGCAGTATTAGGCGCTGTGGCAGCCAAATGGTTAGGGAACAAACGTTAAATCAATTTGGTTTAAAACTCAATTCCTGGTTGTGCTTTAACCCCTTGTTCGCGGAAAGGATGTTTAACTAAGGTCATTTCAGTCACTAAGTCTGCTTGCTCAATCAATTCTGGAGGCGCGCCTCTACCAGTTAGGATTACGTGAGAGTTAGCAGGCTTTTGTGCTAGACCAGCTAAAACTTCAGCCACATCTAGATAACCAAGTTTGAGCGCAACGTTAATTTCATCAAGTAAAACTAACTTGTATTCAGGATTAAGAATATATTCCAACCCCTTCTGCCATGCTGCGATCGCTTTTTCTGTATCTCTTTCTCGGTCTTGAGTTTCCCAGGTAAAACCTTCCCCCATTGCATGAAACTGTAATTGTCCTTGCCATTGTTCTAAAACTGCTTTTTCGGCTGGTTCCCAAGCACCTTTAATAAACTGAATAATTGCAACTTTGTAGCCATGACCGAGAGAACGCAACACCATTCCTAAAGCAGCGGTAGTTTTTCCCTTCCCATTGCCAGTATTGACAATAATTAATCCTTTTTCGAGATTTTTTTCTGCCAAGCGTTGTTCTTGTACTTCTTTACGCCTCTGCATTTTTTGTTTATATTGTTCGTCCGTTGTCATTGATCATTTGTCCTTGATGATTGATTACATTGATAATTGGTGTACGGGCGAACCGCCGTTCGCCCCTACTGTTCACTGTCATAAGCTCTAATCATTGCTTGTGTTCCTTGTTCCCCTCCTTGACCATTATCGAGGGTTTGAACCAGTTTAAATAAACGATCTGCTAATTGAACTCCTGGTAAATTTTCGCCTGAAGCTTGGATAATTTCTTGTACTAAACGTAAATCTTTGAGAATGTGTTTGATCGCAAAACCTGGATTATAATCAGATTCAATAATTTTAGGACCTAAATTAGCTAATGCCCAAGAACCAGCAGCACCAGTACCGCAAACTTCTACAATTAAATTCGGATCGATGCCTTGTTTTTTTGCCATAGTCATTGCCTCGCATAAACCTACCATGTAAAGAGAACAAAGGATTTGATTGCACATTTTCACCCCTTGTCCACTACCAACTAAACCACAAAGACGAATATTTTGACCCATTGCTTCAAATAAGGGTTGGCATTCTGCAAAGTCTTGAGGTTCACCTCCTACCATAATCGTAAGAGTTCCGTTAATTGCCCCAATATCTCCTCCAGAAACAGGTGCATCGAGAAAACGAAGTTGATGTTGATTTAATTGGCTAGCCATTTCTTTAGCTGCCTGGCTACCGATGGTACTCATGTCGACTACCAAAGCACTAGGTTGAGCATATTGTATTACTCCTGACTTGCCCAATAATACTTCTTCCACGTCGGGAACATCACCTACACACGAAAAAATAATCTCTGCATCTGCTACAGCAGATTGGATAGAATCAACTATAGTTGCACCAGCTTCAGCAGCAGTAGCTATTCCAGGGCGGTTTTTAGTTCGATTCCAAGCCTTGACTCGATAACCTCGACGAGCAATATTAGCAGCCATGGCACCGCCCATTAATCCTAGTCCTAAAAAAGCAATTTTTTTATTAGTCATTGGTTATTAGTAAAGTCAAAAGTTAAAAGTCGTACAGACGTGTCTTGGTGAGCGTTCCTTTGCGCCCGCAGGTGGCGCAGGGTCTCACCGCAACATGTTACGTCTGTACAAAAGTCAAAATTTAAAAAACTGATCACTGGTAACTGATCACTGATTAAATCCAGTTTTTAGCTCTTGCTACTGCTTTTTGCCAGATTTTAAAATTGGCTTGAGTGTCTGCTGAATCTTTACTTGGTCTAAAAATTCGGTCGACTGCGCTATTAGAAACTAAACTACTGTAATCATTCCAGAAACCAACCACTAAACCTGCTCCAAAAGCTGCGCCTTGGGCGGTAGCATCGACAATAGCAGGACGTTCCACAGGAATGCCTAGGACATCTGCTTGAAACTGCATTAAAAAGTCATTTTGAGCAGCACCACCATCCACTTTTAATAAAGCTACAGGTGCATCACAATCTAGATTAATTGCGTCTACCACCTCTTTGACTTGATAAGCGATCGCTTCTAAGACGGCTCTTACCATGTGTTCTCGTTTGACACCGCCTGTAATACCGAAAAATGCTCCGCGAGCATTCATATCCCAGTGAGGCGCGCCCAAACCACTTAAAGCAGGAACGAAATAAACTCCATTAGTATCGGATACCTGACGGGATAAAGTATCTGTTTCAGCAGCCGAGTCAATCAGTTGTAAGCCATCACGCAACCATTGAATACAAGCTCCTGTAGTAAACATTGCCCCTTCCAAAGCAAAATTTGCCTTACCATCCTGTTTCGTCCAGGCAACTGTAGAAAGTAGTTGATTTTGAGAACGAGTAATCTGTTCTCCTGCTTGAGCTACTAGAAAACAACCCGTACCATAAGTGCATTTTAATAAACCAGGGCGATCGCATCCATGGGCAAATAAAGCTGCTTGTTGGTCGCCAAAAATAGCTGTAATAGGAATTGCTGCACCAATGATTTCTGAGTCAGTCTGACCAAAACTCCCCATACTTGGTTGAATTTTCGGCATTATCTGTTTAGGAATACCAAATAATCCTAATAATGTTTTATCCCAATCGAGAGTTTCTAAATTCATTAACATCGTGCGACTGGCGTTACTATGATCCGTAGCGTGGACTTTTCCCCCCGTTAAATTCCACAGAATCCAAGTATCTACTGTTCCAGCAAGAACATTATCCCAATCGATCTGGGAGTGATTTTGTTTAACCCAATCTAATAACCAAGCAAGTTTAGTAGCAGAAAAATAAGCATCTAGGACTAAACCAGTCCGTTCTTGAATTTCTGACGCTTTACCCTGTTCTTTTAATTGATTACACAATTTGGCTGTACGACGATCTTGCCAGACAATAGCTTTATGTAGAGGTTGACCTGTCGTTTTATCCCAGAGTAAACAAGTTTCTCTTTGTACGGTTAAACCAATGGCAGCTAAAGCAGAAGCAGATATTTGATTATCTTTTAAGACTTTTTGAATACAATTAAGCGTATCTTGCCAAATTTGATTAGGGTCGTGTTCGAGCCATCCTGGTTGAGGATAGTATTGAGTAAGTTCTTGATAAGCTTGACCTGCAACTTTCCCATCTCGATCAAAAATAATTGCCCGGTTGCCTGTCGTTCCTAAGTCAAGAGCGAGAATGTATTTAGTTGTTTGATTAGTCATTGGTAAGTAAAATTTGAATCTTTCCAAGCCATCATGCTAAACAATGACCGTTATCAGATTTATCAAGTTTAAGGTGTTTTTGAACTAATTCTTAGTTTTTCTTTAAACAAACACTGTAATTTTAAGTTTGAAGAAATTGGCTTGGAAAAAACAAAAGCGATCGCTTTACATCTAAGCGTTCTTCAAGAGTTACGACTCATAGACTACAAATCATGAAAACAATCGTTATTCTTCAATTTGAATTATTAAATTTAATCATCCCAAAATTAACTTAAATATATATTTAATTGTATATATAGTTAATTGCTTTGTAATAAGAGTTTTTTCATTAATTTTATCTATCTTTATAGGCTACACACTCTATTTGAGTTATTGGGAAATATCAGAATGAATTTTTTTTCTCTCGACCAAATTCTTAATCGCGATCCTGTGATCGTCAACCCTACAACTCCTCTAATTGAGATTATTGGTCAGATGAATCAAAGTAGTGTGGCTAATTGTAATTTTAATAAAGATGATTATAGATTAAACCAATCGCCTCGCTTCCCTGCCGACTGTATCTTAGTAATGGCAGATTCAAAACTAGTAGGAATTTTTACCAAAAGCGACTTAGTGCGCTTAATTGCCGAAGACAGAACGTTAGCAGAAATGAGTATAGATGAGGCAATGACTCAGCCTGTAACTACTTTCTTAGAAACCGAAGTTCAAGATTTATCTGCCATTCTTAATTTAATCAACCAACATAAAATTCATCACTTACCGATTCTTGACAAAGACAATCAGTTACTAGGAATTATTACTCACAATAGCTTACTACAAGCACTCGAAACAAAAGAAATGTATGGAGTAGATACATTAGAGTTAGACGAACTCTATAATCACACCCCTTGTGGCTATCATTTTTTGGACTCAGAAGGACGCTTCGTTCGCATTAACGATACCGAACTCAAAATGTTGGGCTACAGCAGAGAAGAAGTTTTGGGGCGTAAATTTTCTGACTTAATTACTTCTGAAAGCTTAATAACTTTTCAGTCAAATTTTCCAAATTTACCAGAGCGAGGTTGGGTTCGAGATATTGAATTTCAATTAATTCGTAAAAATGGCACGATCCTACCTGTTGCTTTGAGTGCAACGGCTGTTAAAGACAAAACAGGAAACTTTTTGATGAGTCGCTCAATAGTTATCGATATCAGCGAACGTAAACAAGTTGAATTTGCTCTATGGGAAACACAACATCAGCTTCAAGCAATACTCAACAACTCGCCTGCTGTCATTTATCTAATCGATTCCGAAAATAGACATCTTTTGGTCAATCGCAGTTATGCCAAACTCCTGTCCACGACTCCAGAAAGTCTGAGTGGTAAAAGCATTTATCAAGTCTGGTCGACTGAATTTGCCGATACCTTCGCAGCCAATAATCAACAGGTGCTTCAAGGCAATCAAGCAATTGAAGTAGAAGAGATTGTTCCTCATGCAGATGAGCTCCACACCTATATCACTATCAAGTTTCCGTTGCATGATGCGAAGGGTATTCCTTACGCAGTCTGTGGAATTTCAACAGACATTACAGAGCGTAAACTCTCAGAAGAGAAAATCCGCGAACAAGCTACTTTAATCGATATTGCCAGCGATGCGATTTTTGTCCGCGATTTGTCAAACCAAATTTTATTCTGGAATCAAGGGGCAGAACGGTTGTATGGTTGGAAGGCAGAAGAGGTTAGGAATCGAGTAGTACATGAGCTATCTTCTCTAGAATCCTTAGTTCAACTTGAAACGGCTCTTAATATTACAATCAATCAAGGCAAGTGGAATGGCGAACTAAAACAACTTACCAAAGATGGTCGAGAAATTATTGTGGCAAGTCGCTGGACTTTAATGTACGACCAACAGAATAATCCACAATCAATTCTAGTCGTCAATACCGATATCACTGAGAAAAAACAATTAGAAAGGCAGTTACTCCACGCTCAACGTCTAGAGAGTATCGGTACTCTAGCAGGAGGAATTGCCCACGACCTTAATAATATTTTGACTCCCATTGTGAGCCTGGCTCAACTTTTGCCATTAAAGATTCCTAATCTAGATGAATCGACTTTGCAACTGCTAACCATAGTTAGAAATAGTGCGCTACGTGGTACTGAGATCATCCAGCAAGTGCTACAGTTTTCGCGGGAGACGGAAACTGTATGGCAATCGGTAATCCTTCCTCAACTGCTTGAGGAAGTTCTGAAGCTGATACGAGAAACTTTTCCCAAATCAATTATCATTGAGGAATATATTTCGCCTAATTTGTGGCAGGTTCATGGTGATTCTACTCAACTAAATCAGGTCTTAATGAACCTCTGTGTTAATGCTCGCGATGCTATGCCCAATGGTGGAAAGTTAGTTATTTCTGCCGAAAATATTTATTTAAACAAGCAATATTCTGGCAAGAATTCAAAGCTAGAAATTGGCAATTACATTTTGATTACTGTTACTGATACGGGGATTGGTATTCCCAAAAATATAATCGACCGTATTTTCGATCCTTTTTTTACCACTAAAGAACCTGGTCAGGGAACGGGATTAGGTCTGTCTACGACCATTGGCATTGTCAAAAATCATGGGGGAGCAATTGAGGTTGAAAGCGAGCCAGAAAAAGGTACTCAATTTCAGATTTATTTACCTGCATCAGAAGCCATAGCAATAACTGAAGCAATATTTAGTAAGACTATACCTGTTGGACAGGGAGAATTAATTTTGGTTGTTGATGATGAAGTCCCGATTCGAGAAGTTACTAAAGCTACTTTAGAAACTCACAACTACCAAGTTATTACCGCTAATGATGGTCTTGAAGCGATCGCAGTTTATGCTCAACATCACCAGGTAATTGAGGTGGTTTTGATGGATTTGACAATGCCTGAAATGGATGGTTTGACTGCTATGCGTGCCTTGAAAAAAATTAATCCTCATGTCAAGCTGATTGCTACCAGTGGACTGGCAACCAAAGAAAAAATTACTACAGCCGAATCAATTGGCATCAAAGCTTTTCTGGTCAAACCTTACACGGCAGAGAAATTGTTGTTAATTTTAAGTAAAGCGGTTGGAAATTAAGTAATAGATATGTGAGATTGATAATACCGCTGGTCAAAAGTTAAAAGTCGAAATGAGTATTTAATAAAAATCTCATTCCATGTATTCTTTAAATTTTTCTTGTCTAAAGTTTTTGAAGGATTATGTCTTAGTTTCAGAATATAAGCTTTAGCAGAATTTGAGGGAATTATAGAGTTGTCTTCTCAATCATTTTGCCAAAAGTGTTTATGAACACCGAACAATTAAAAGATGCGATCGCTACTTATTTAGAAACTTCAGAAACTGAATATGCAATCATGATTAATGGTGAATGGGGAAGTGGTAAAACTTATTTCTGGAAAGAGACAATCGAATCTGAATTAGAAAATTTTAATCTAATTTCTATTTATGTCAGTTTATATGGATTAACTTCAGTTGAAGAGATAGAGCAAAAAATTATTTACAGTTTACTCAATTTATCTGGTAAGAATACAAAGAACAAATACGATCTATCACCACTATTATCAGAAGCTCCCAAGTATATTTTTAACATTTATAATTGGCTCAATGAAGAAAATAAAATTGATTTTAAAGGTACTAGTTTTAAGCCTCTTGTTGATTTGGGTTCTACGTTTGTCAAAGATTTTATTTTAAACAATACGTTATTTAAGTGTAGCGAGCAATATGTTTTTTGTTTTGATGATTTAGAGCGAGTTGACATTAATAGATCGAATATTTTTGGCTACATAAATAAATTTGTAGAACATCATCATATCAAAACAGTACTAATCTCTAACGAAGACCAATTTTGCAAAGAAGATGAAAAAGAACGAGAATATTACAAAATTACCAAAGAAAAATTGGTAGGTTATACATTTAATATCAAGCCTTCTTTTGAAGATACAATCGATCAATTTATTGAAGGATATGACGACTCCTTTAAACAAATCATTAGAAAACACAAAGCTCTCATAATCAGGTTGGTAGAAGCTAACGGCAATAAAAATCTTAGAATAGTCAAAAATTGCTTGAGTATTAGCAATCACATTTTTCAAGAACTCAATAAAATAGAATATTCGATTACTACTATTAATGAAGAGCTTATCAGATTTATTTTTGCTGTAAATCTAGAAGTAAAAACTGGTAAAGCCGATCTAGATGAATTGTTTAAATTATGCACTGAAGGTCATCAACCATTTGCTAATATTCAGTCTCCCCGCCGAAATTATAGACAATACAACTCTAATAAAGATATTACAATTGAAACACCTAAAGAAGAATCAGAAGAAAAAAAAGAATATTCAGAAAAATTTATACATAGTTATTACATAGATTTTGATGGGAGTCATTATGATTGTTCAATCTCCTACACTAAATTTACTTCAATATATAATTACATAGTCAAAGGATATTTTGATGAAAATAAATTCAAAGAAGAAATCAATGAAAGGCAAAACTTAGAAAATACTCCTAAATTAAAGCTTTTCAATAACTATTTTGAATTATCAAATGATGAGTTTGAACAAGTAATCAAAGAATATATTGATGAGCTCAAACAGGATCGAATTAATACATTAAGTAATTTGATTAAACTAACTGAATATTTATTTTATTTTGCCAGTATAAAATTAATCAAGAAAACTAAAGAACAAATTAAAGATATTTTTAAAAATACTATCAAGCGTCAATATAAAAATAATAAATTGTTTTATTTAAATGAAAATATTGGCAATGACTATTCGATTTTACCAGAAATAGAAAAAAAAGATAAAAATTACAAATATATCATCAGATTTTCTAAAAGAGTTAATAAGCTTTTAGCTAAAAAACAACGATATAATAATGCCTCTCAATTAATTGATTTACTAGAAGAAGGTTGGCAGAAGTTCTGGGATGAAATTTGTATAGGGTATCAAATAAAACCAATATTTGCTTATTTGGATGTAAATAAATTTGCCTCGGTTTTAATTAAATTAGAAAATCCAGTAATTGTAAGGTTTACTAGATGGATAAAAAATAGATATAAAACTAGTAATATTAAGGATTTTTTATCAATTGAATATCAAAATCTTAAGCAGTTAAATGATCTACTTAAAAATTATGTAGAGGAGCATAGCAATAACAAAAAGTTAAATCATCATTTAATTACTGAATTATACGAAGAAATCGATCGCGCTTGTGAAAAATTAAAATAACAACAAAAAATATAGTCGATCTTATTTGATTACTAATCGCTTTTTTCTGGCTTGAGAGAGATTATTTGTAGTAGAACTTTTTGGATACTAAAATATGAAACACTAATCAAAAAAATGAGCGACCATCAAAAAAATCAACCTATTGACTTATCTGAGTCGAAAAAACCTTCTCATTTTCTTGAACAGGAAGCAGAAAAACAACCAGAATCAGAAGTAGAATCAAATCAAGATTTCACCTACGAACAACAATCAGAAAATCAACTTGCTCACGAACAAAGTATTACAGCTTTTGTTCCTGGGGGTGGAGCGATCGCAGATTTAGATTGATAAGATAAGTAATAAATTTTTGCTATTTTGATTCTGCTCTCTGCCTCCTGCCTCCAAAATAGGAAATAGGAAACAAAAAATAACTGGTCACTGTTACTGAAATTATTTGTTATCCTTTTTCTTCTCTTCGTACCACAATTGTATAAGAAGCTCTTTGTTTGGCTTCTCTTCGAGTTTTGACAATGCGAAAGTCTCGATCTATATACAAATGCTCAAATTCAGGAGTAGCACGAAAAGCTGTTTTGATTCTTTTTGCAGTACTACGATTTAAGTTTTCTATTTCTGGTTCGTTAGCGGTAGTGGTTTTTTGAGAAACGATTTTAGTAAACCAATGATCTGCTTTAGCAACACTCAAAGGAATTCCTTGCCATCTTAATGCTTGTTTAATCGCAATATTTTCAATTAGCCACTGACCGTCTTTAACAGCGTATTTTTGCACGATCATCAAGTCAAACGCCAATAGTATCGAGGCTAATTTTTGCAACCAACTCAGTTTCAGTTTACTACCAGGTGCATAACGAGCAATATTGGCATAAAAACCATCGTCATGAAAAATTTGATAAGACTGTTCTGGCGAACGTCCTGGTAAGATATCCTGAAAAGGAATACTAGACCAAATCGGTTTCCAAACACCAAGAATGATTGGTAATTGATCTTCTGCTTGAGGATAAGGATTGCGTCGACTTAACTCAGTAACAATTGGTGCTAATTGATCCTCATAAAATTGTACTTTTTGCTTGAGGGGTTGAAGGTCTTGGTCTTGGACAAGTTGTAATAACTCTTGTTTTAACTCTTCTGTGCTTTTGTGGTTGAGTTGTTCTGGTTTTAATAACATATTTTTGTTCATACAATTATTTTAATAAATATTTATATATATTTACATTGCTTGTAATAAGACTGCCACAATACAATACAGATTGGTAGATCAAAGCTAGTGATTGCTGTTAGGCGAGATGGCGGGTGACCATTCTCCCTCAATTGCTTGTTTGTATCTAGTTGCAGAACGATGTAATGCTTCTTTGGCATCTTGAGTTACTTCACGATGGGTAAAAGCACTATAGATGCAGTCAAAAGCAAAGGGTTCGACAGCTTCGACAATTCGATCTACCTGTTCCGCAGACATGGGGATAAGATTCGGGTAGCTGTACATAAAACTGACATAACGGCAGTCGGCAACGACTTGAATGATATCGCCACTTAACAGGATACCTTTTCCTTCTGCACCATTACCCCAATGTAAAACCGTTCCTCCAGCAAAATGTCCGCCACAGTTAATTAAAGTTAGTTCTCGATTGAGTTGATGAGTCTTCCCCTGCCAAAAGGTAATCGAGTTATCGCGACGAGTTACCCAATCACGATCTTTTTCGTGTATATAGATGGGAATGTTGCCAAATGCCTTACTCCATTCAACCATTGCACCGTAGTAATGAGGATGAGAAAGAGCGATCTCGCCTTTGGCGAGGCACGAAGTGATCGCTTTTAAGCCCCCCTGTTCTTTAATGGCTGCGATCGTGTCGTCATCAATTAAACTAAGACAATCCCAAAGAATATTACCTTCAGCAGTTTTAACTAAAAACGCTCATTGGGCGATCGCAAAATTTGGTTCTGTATGAATACTAAATAAGCAGGTGTTACAAATGTATTTAGGCATTTTTCAGTTACCAGTTATCAGTTACCAGTTTTTTGATTGTTAACTTTTGCTTTTTGACTTTTTACTTTTCCCTGTTGATTTTTGCTTTTTACCTTTCTCCTGTTCGGCAATCTGACGTTTTACCTGAATCACACTATCGGGATTGAGAGAAATTGAATCTATTCCTGCTTCTACTAAAAAAGTAGCAAAATCAGGATAATCGCTCGGTGCTTGTCCGCAAATGCCTACTTTACGGTCTTTTGCTTTAGCAGTATCGATCAGACGTTGAATCATCCGTTTAACGGCGAGATTGCGTTCGTCAAAGAGATGGGATAATTCAGAAGAATCGCGATCAACTCCTAAAACTAGTTGGGTTAGATCATTACTACCGATGGAAAAACCGTCAAAACGTTCGGCAAATTCATCTGCTAACTCAATATTAGAAGGAATTTCTGCCATGACGTAAACCTCTAAGCCTTTTTCTCCTCTCTTTAAGCCATTTTCTGCTAAAACTTCGATTACTTTGTCTGCTTCTTCCAAGGTTCGACAGAAGGGAATCATGATAATAACATTATCAAAACCCATTACTTCCCTGACTTGCTTGACTGCCTGACATTCGAGGGCAAATCCTTCTTTATAGCGATCGCTGTAGTAACGGGATGCACCGCGAAAACCAAGCATGGGATTTTCTTCTTTGGGTTCAAACTGCTGTCCACCGATCAGATTTGCATATTCATTGGTTTTAAAGTCACTCATGCGAACAATAATGGGATGGGGAAATTGGGAAGCAGCAATCTTACCGATTCCATAAGCCAGATTTTCGACGAAATAAGCTCGTTTATCTTTGTATCCTTGGGTAAGGTCGCGAATTTGTCGCCAAGCTTTCTTATCTTCCAACTGGTCGTAATGAATCAACGCCATAGGATGAATTTTAATAATGTTGTTAATAATAAATTCCATCCTTGCCAAACCAATTCCCTCCGCAGGAAGTCGCCACCAACGAAAGGCAGCAGCAGGAGAGGCAATATTTATCATGATTTGAGTTTTGGTTTCTGGAATGTCATCGAGATCGATTTCTTCGGTAGCAAACTCTAATTTACCCTCATAAACCAAACCGCGATCGCCTTCGGCACAAGAGATCGTTACTTCTTGTCCCTTTTCTAAAATGCGGGTAGCATCTCCTGTTCCCACAATCGCAGGAATGCCCAATTCGCGACTAACAATGGCTGCATGACAGGTGCGCCCACCGTAATCAGTTATAATTCCTGCCACTCGCTTCATAATTGGAACCCAATCGGGGTCGGTCATTTCAGTGACAAGAATGCTATTATCTTCAACGAGATCGATATCTTGAGAACTTTTTACCAGACAAACCTTACCTGATGCGATCGCTTCTCCAATGCTTAAACCAGAAATTAATTCTTCACCTCGTTCTTTTAATCGATAGGTTTTCAGGGAACTGGCGGATTTTTGCGACTGTACCGTTTCGGGACGTGCCTGAACGATATATAATTCGTTCGTATCGCCATCCTTCGCCCATTAGAGATCCATTGGTGTACCGTAATGGGATTCAATCGCCACCGCCCATTTAGCAAGTTGTAAAATCTCTTGATCAGACAAAACAAAAGCCTGACGTTCTTTTTTAGAAGTTTTAATATTTTTTGTAGTTGAACTTTCTTCGGTAGCATAAACCATCTTTTTCTCTTTGCTACCTTTAGTTTTGCCAATAATCGGTTGCACAGACGTTTCATGAAATGTCTCTACAGGTTGTAGCAAAGGTTTAAACACCGTATACTGATCGGGATTAACCGTACCTTGAACGACATTTTCCCCCAAACCCCAAGCAGCAGTAATAATTACCGCATTGGGAAAACCCGTTTCTGTATCGATGGAAAACATTACTCCAGCCGAGGCTACATCGCTTCTGATCATCTTTTGAATCCCGACAGAAAGGGCGACTTGAAGATGATCGAAACCTTTTTCTTCTCGATAAGCGATCGCACGATTGGTAAATAAAGAAGCATAACATTTGCGACAGGCTTCTAAAACTTCCTCTTCTCCTGTGACGTTGAGAAAAGTTTCTTGTTGTCCAGCAAAACTCGCTTCTGGTAAATCTTCCGCTGTGGCACTACTTCTAGCAGCAATATCTACTTCTTCAGTATCGTATTTTTGACTGAGTTTTTTGTAAGCTTGACGAATAAGGCGATCAATTTCTTGAGGAAATTCTGCCTGATAAAATAAACGACGAATAGCTTTTCCTACTTTTTCTAAGGACTTTTCTTTATTTTTCCAAACTTGAATCTGAGATTGAATCTGTTCTTTTAAATCATTGTGTTCCACAAATTGCCAATAAGCTTCAGCCGTAGTAGCAAAACCGTCAGGTACACTAACTCCTTCATCTTTGAGAGAATGAATCATTTCTCCTAAAGAGGCATTTTTGCCTCCAACAAGTGCCACATTTTCAGAATTTAAATCTTTAAACCAGCAAATATATTTTTTTTTAGTCATTACGATTAGCAGTAAAAATAAATTAGAAAAACAGGAATTAAAAAACGAAGCAAATATATTTAATTTGTTTGATTAATATTAATAATTTTAAGAGCAGAAATCGATCCTTGAATCATTCCTGCCCTTGATGTAAAAGTTTAATCAAAATCTTGAACTTTTTAGCTTTTAACTAAGTTTATTTAGTGGTTACTTTGACCACCTTTGCGTCCAGCTTCTTTAGCCTCTTCAGAGGTAAATTCATGGGCAGTACCTTTTTCATGAGCTGCTTTTCCACCTTTGCGTCCAGCTTCTCTAGCCTCTTCAGAGGTAAACTCATGAGCAGTACCTTTTTCGTGGGCTGCCTTACCACCTTTGCTAGCAATTTCTCTTTGTTTATCTTCCTCCATCGAGGCAAAACCTCTTTTATCTTCGTTATTTGCCATGTTGCTCAACCTCAGATTTCTATACTTTATAGACTAGATTTATGTTTCAATTCAACCCTCTATCTCAAGTCGTAAATCCCTAGATTCAGATTGATATTTAACTCGAATTAATTAAATTATTAATTAATGTTAAAATCTAAAAAATATAGCATCTTGATTAGCAATAATCGTCCAATTGTTGTTCTAAAAATATTATCTTTAGAAAAAAAAATAGAATAAAGTTTGTTAATTATTTAGGTAAAACTAGCCCAACTAAAAAAATCAACTATAAAATTTTTGCCAAACTGAACCTGCTATCTGTGAACAAGAGAGCAAACTAAAATATTTATTTGTCCCAATTTTTTCTGTCAATTACTTCGGTTCAGGAATTGTTTGAGGAATTGGACTAGGTACAGGCTGGGGAATTGGTGTAGGTACGGGTTGAGGAATTGGTGTTGGCACTGGCTGTGGTTCTGGGGTAGGTACGGGTTGAGGAATTGGGTCTGGTACTGGTTGCGGTTCTGGTGTAGGAATTGGTGTTTCTATGGATTGGATTTGATCGAATTGGTAATTAATCATGATAAATCTATCAGAAATTAAGTATTAGTAAATTTTAAAAATGACCTTAGTTAGGTCTGACAAAGTGTATTTTGACTGCGATATTTTTCTAATTTTGATAACCAGTGAGGATAAGAGTAAGATTGCTCGTTTAATAAACAAGAACCTGGATAAAGTTGACTAAATGACTCAATACCTTCACAAAAATCCGAATATTGACGACTTTCGATATCTGCCATTTCAAAAGCCAGACTCCACCAAAGAGAATTATTAACGCAAAGTTGAGTAATTTCAGCAGCAATGTTTTCATAACAACGTTGTTGCCTTTTTTTATAGATCGAAAGCCAAGGGCGTTGATAAGCAACTTCTAATGGGATAATTTTTTGTTGAGTTAAATCTCGATAAACCCACTTAGCCCATTGTTCAATTTTGCCTTGCCAACATCCTTGGGCAAATTGTCTTTCTTCTAGTTGAGCTTGACGTGTTTTAATTTCGAGATTTTCATCGCGTAATTTTAGATTAACTGTTTCAGACTCTGGAAGAAAAAGATAGCGATCAATTCTTGCGTCTGGTGATGAATTAAGTTTGCCAGGACAATCATCATTAAACCACTGTTCTACTTCTAAGGGAATTTTCCCCTCCTGAAACCAACGAATTTCCCAGGTTGTACTACTTAACATTGCTTTTTTCTCTAATTAATTTAACTAAAACTTTGCTGGTTTTAACTATTTCTCAACTTTCTGTACAGAGGTAGTATGCTATGTGTCTATCAAGAACCCTAGTGAACCAGGGTTTGGTTTAATTACAGTAGTTAAATTTGCGATTCAGCTAATAATTAAATTGATTAAGCTCAAAAAGTATTTAGTGTCATAAAACCCTAATCGGCAAACTTTTTACACTCCATTTTCACAATTTATAAAATTGCTATGGTTATCTACTTAAGTTTATTGGAACGCAAATATTTTGCTGGTTCATCCCTCAAAAGATAGGCTATTAATTTTTTGAAATTAGATAAATTTTTAAAATAAATAAAAATTATCAAAATTAAAATAAATAACTATGATCGAGCGTGACAGTCCATTTGTAGGTAATAGTGAAATGGCATCACTGATGCGCTCTCTTGACTGGTCAGCCACTTCACTGGGTTCGGTTGAGGGATGGTCGCAAAGCTTAAGAATTTCAGTTAGTATCTGTTTGACCTCTCGATTTCCTATTCTGATTTGGTGGGGGAAAGAACTGGTTATGCTTTATAACGATGCTTATCGTCCTATACTGGGAGTAACTAAGCATCCTCAAGCAATGGGGCAAAGAGGTCGCGACTGCTGGCCAGAGATTTGGGACGTTATCGGGCCGATGCTAGAAAAGGTCTTGACGACAGGCGAAGCTACTTGGTCTGACGATCAATTACTGTTACTAAACCGTAATGGCTATCTTGAAGAATGTTATTTTACTTTTTCCTACAGCCCGATCATAGATGAGACAGGCAAAATTGGGGGCATTTTTACAGCAGTTACGGAAACAACAGAGCGAGTTATCGGCGAACGACGTTTGCGGACTTTACGAGAACTAGCTGCTAAAACCGCAGAGGCAAGAACAGTCGAACAAGCTGGTTATCTATCTGCTCAAAGTTTAATAAACAGTTTGGCGGATATTCCCTTTGCTCTAATTTATCTGTTGGAAACTGATGGTAATATAGCCCGTTTGGTAGGAAGAACAGGAATTGAAGTCGGTACGCCTGCTAGTCCTGTACAAATCGATTTAACTAAGTCTGAAGCAGAGCAACCTTGGTGTTTTACAGAAGTTCAAAATACGGGTGAAGCTCAAATCATTAATGATTTAAAGACTCGATTTACTGCTTTACCTAGGGGAAGTTGGTCAGAACCACCGCACTCAGCTATAGTTATGCCGATTCTGCAATCGGGTCAAAAACAACAACTAGTAGCATTTTTAATTTTAGGGATCAGTCCTCGAAAAGAATTTGATGATCAATATCGAGGATTTTTCGAGCTAATTACCAGTCATGTGGCTACAGCGATCGCGGATGCTGATACTTATGCAGCAGAACGTAAACGAGCGGAAGAATTAGCAGAATTAGACCGCGCTAAAACAATCTTTTTTAGTAATATTTCCCATGAGTTTCGTACTCCGTTAACTTTGATGCTTGGACCTCTTGAAGATTTGTTGGCGGAAAATAATAGTTCGTTATCACAGGCTCACCAAGAACAACTGAAAATCGTCCATCGTAATGCTCTTCGTTTACTGAAGTTGGTCAATAGTTTGTTGGATTTTTCTCGCATTGAGGCTGGCAGAATTCAAGCTATTTACGAACCGACTGATTTAGCCAGACTAACTACTAATTTAGCTGGAGTATTTCGCTCTGCCATTGAGCGGGTAGGTTTGCGTTTTCAAGTCGATTGTCCTCCTCTGCCTGAACCTATTTATGTAGACCGCGAGATGTGGGAAAAGATTATCCTAAATTTGCTCTCCAATGCTTTTAAATATACCTTTGCAGGAGAAATCTGCGTTAATTTGCGTTGGGTTGAGGTTGATGAATCTACTTTCTCTCAAGCTGGAGTTGAATTAGAAGTCAGGGATACAGGAACGGGAATTGCTGCGGAAGAATTACCTAATATTTTTAAGCGCTTTCATCGGGTACAAGAAGCAAAAGGTAGAACTTATGAAGGTTCGGGGATTGGATTATCCTTGGTTAAAGAATTAGTCCAATTACATGGCGGAACGATTGAGGTTACAAGCGTTGTCGAACAGGGCAGTAGTTTTAAGGTGTTCGTGCCTGCGGGTTATGCTCATTTACCTAGTGAACATATTAGTAAAACCTCTACTACTGATTCCACTACCTCAAGAGCCATTGCTTATGTAGAAGAAGCATTACGTTGGCTCCCCGCTACTGAGAATGAGGCGAGTGAAATTATTCCAGCCGAACACAATGCTATTCCGTTTGCTCCCTTTTCTAGAAGAAGCTTACCAATCCAAAAAGTGGATCAGCCAAATTTAATCAATAACTCTTCTTCTACTCAGGTTCTTTTGGCTGATGATAATGCCGATATGCGCGATTATTTAACACAGTTGTTATCTAGTCAAGGATACAATGTCACAGTAGTAGGAGACGGCATGGCTGCTTTAGCTACCGTAAACCAATTTATTCCTGACTTGGTATTAACTGATATTATGATGCCTAGACTAGATGGTTTAGGTTTATTGCAAAAGTTACGGGAAAATCCAGCTACAAGAGAAATTCCTATTATTTTACTATCGGCTCGTGCGGAGGAAGAAACGCGGATTCAAGGCTTAGAAACTGGAGCAGATGATTATCTAATCAAACCCTTTTCTGCTCGCGAATTATTAGCCAGAGTAGAAGCAACCCTTAAACTATACCGAGTCCGTCAACAAGCTCAACTTAAATTGGAAGCAAAAGCACGGGAACTAAGTGAGCTAAACCACTCTTTAGAACACATTAATAACCAGTTGAGTCAGCGTAATCAAGAACTGAATCGTTTTACCTATATAGTTTCTCACGATCTCAAAGCCCCGTTAAGAGCGATCGCGAATCTCTCAACTTGGATCGAAGAAGATTTAGCAGAGCAACTACCAGAGGAAAATCAAAATCAGATGGAACTTTTACGACAGCGAGTTCAGCTCATGGAAGCTTTAATTGACGGTTTGTTGCAATATTCTCGGATTGGTCGGATCGAAGTTAGGGCAGAAAAAATCAATCTTGCTCAACTGCTTACGGAAGTAATCGATTCGTTGACACCGCCAGCTACTTTTATGATCCAAATTAAATCATTGATCCATACCATGACTGCTAAACGGTTGCTGTTATTTCAGGTATTTTCCAACCTCATTAGTAATGCCATCAAACATCATCATCGGGACGATGGAATTATTGAGATTTCTGCAATCGAAACCAAAGATTACTACCAATTTGCTGTGGCTGATGACGGCCCTGGTATCGCTCCCGAACACCACTCGAGAATTTTTGACATTTTTCAAACTCTTCAACCACTGAAAGGAAAAGAGAACACGGGAATTGGGTTATCAATTATCAAAAAAATTATAGACACTGAAGGAGGCGAAATTGTTTTAGAGTCAGACTTGAACCAAGGAGCAATTTTCCGCTTTACTTGGCCGAAGCAAGTTTTGACTACAGATTAAAAGCCAAAACTTTAGATAAGCTAATGTGTATTGTTATTCTGCATATTCTTTTAAAGCTTTTGCCTACTGCCTTCTCTTTCCTGCCTTTTCTCAAGTAGTAAATTAAAAAGGTTAAATCTTTAATCTTTCTTCTACTCTCTACTTCTAATAAATAACGATTAAAAGTGCTGTTAAAATTTGAGATTAACGAGCTACAAAGCAGTCAACATGAAATTCTATTCTCATAAATACTCACACAATTATTTATCCCTAGCTAATTGGATTGTACCCATCTTATCAATCCTCTTTGCTATTTTTATCTGTGCTACGCCTGTTTTAGCTACAGGTGTTTATGATTTACCTAGTCCTAATACTGAAGATATTTGGATGGTAGATCAAGCCGATGAAATTAGTCTAGCTACTCAAGGGAAACTAAGCAGCAGTTTTCAACAATTGGCTAAACAAACTGGTCAAGAATTGAGAATGGTAGCAATTCGTCGTCTAGATTATGGCGAAACTATTGATAGTCTAGCAGATGAGCTATTTTCAACTTGGTACACTACTCCCGAAGCTCAAGCAAACCAAACTCTTTTGGTAATGGATACTCTAACTAATAATGTTGCTATCCGTACTGGAGCAAAGGCTCAACAATTAGTCGATCCAGAAATTACCCAAAGTGTAATCGATGAAACGATTGGGTACAATCTTAGACACGGTAATAAATATAATCAAGCTTTACTTGATGCAAGCGATCGCCTTAGTGCTGTATTATCTGGTCAACCTGACCCCGGCCCACCTGCCATTACTGAAGAAATTCAAGTAGAAGGAACTTTTACCAAGGCAGAAGATACTGATGATGGTAGTGCAACTATCTGGGTTGTAGTTTTATTACTTTTAGCTACGGTAATTCCAATGGTTACCTATTTTTGGTACGTTGGTTTTCCTGGTAATTAACCGCTATAGCAACCCCACTATAGGTTAAGACATAAAATTAAAACGTAGGGGTAATTAGAAATTGCCCCTACAAAGTTTATGCTTGTTCTAATCGCAATTAGCTCATTTATTTAAAAATTGATGGTTTGCGTTCTTGGGTTGAAGAACTAGAATTAGATGTTGTTCTTAATCTTGTTCCTGTACCACCATCAGCAGGATCTAAGAAAGGACGTAAATCAATATCTTTAGGCGAAGCAACTGGTTTCTTACCGCCACCAAGCACATTGCCAATTTGATTGAGAATATCTCCACCATCATTTTCGGTATAAGTATAGACCCCTTGAGTTTGTTGACCATCATCAGCAACTAAAAGATTTTCAAAAACTTGGTCGCGAGTGATTTGAGGGTCTTGTCCAGGTGGTACGGTTAAAACAATTTTGCAATTAGTTGGGTCTACCTGGGTAGTAACGCAAATTGTATCATAGCCGTTTTCTATCCCCGTAGTTAATTCTAGCAAGCCATCCTGACGATAGGTTTCTAACCGCCTAGTAATTTCATTACATCTATTTTCTGGAGTCCAACCACCGCCTAATTGACTTGGAACTGCCCAAGGATAAGCTTGCTCTGGTCGACTTTCGGGATAATACATTACTGTATATTCACCGTTAACGGTTTCACATCTAAATCTAGTATCGCTGCTGGTTGAATAAGTACTGTTAGTAGTACGGGTAGTGCTAGAAGAACCAGAATTGGGATTGCCATCAATAATTACTTCTGGTGGTTGAGTATTACTTTGACTGATTACTTGAAACAGTTTTTTAAAGTTGTAATTACCCAAGTTATTGTCATTAGAAGTTGGTAAAGCGTTAGCATTAGCTCCGCTAAACATGATGACCAAAGATAAAGCTAAACTGCTTTTTCGGAGTAAAGATGTTAATTGTGGCGACATAATTTTCCTTTTCTAAATATTAAAATGAATAACTAAATAATTAATGAGCTAGAACTATTTATTAACTTAAATTAGATGTTAATAAAAAATATCCGTCATTGTGCTTATTCGATCTACTTCAGCAATTATGACGGAGATATTAAATAAATGTTTCAGTATTATTAATTTTCGAGACGTTTTTCTAAGTATTGACCGATCATCAATTCTTGTCCAGCGCGAGAAATAATGGATTGTCTAGTACGATAGCTTTTACCAATCAGTTTGATTTCTTCTTCAAAAACTGAACCATTGTACTCAGTACGCAAACACATAGTTTGGGGATTGGTAAAATAATAAGTCGCTATGATGGGTTCAGTCGTCGCAAAACCGCGATCGCGGTATAGTTTATTTTCCCATACTCCAAATACAGTTGAACCGTTTGAAGGTTTACGAATTGTGCCAGTGTAATTACTTGACCAGGTTACTTTTGTCCCACCAATTAAAGCTTCTAAATTATCTAGTTGATGTAATTTGGCTAATTCAATTAGTTCGGGTGCGCCTTGTTCTAAAAATTTGATCGTAATTAAACTTTCAACTTCTTGAGGTTCTGTCTCTTTATTAAGCGTGTAATAGCGTCGCTGAGATTGCCACTGACCTGCCGATTGTTGAAAAAATTCAAGCGATAAAGATTCTAATGTTTTTGTCGTCATTCCCACTGATGTCATAGAGAGTCAACCTCTGCGATTGTATTTGATACATGATTCACTCCTGTTGTAAAGGAGTATCCCAAGTTTCTTGATTTTTCTTAATATAACACGAGCTTTCAATCTTCCTAGGCATTTGTACGGTTTTTAGCTTGGAGATTAATTAACTAATCAGACTTTCCAATACAGCACCCACAACTCGATGATCTTCATCTTGTCTAAGTCGATTAAGAGCTTCTTGTGCTTGAGGAGTATTGAATTTTGCCAATGCCCTCGCTACTCGCATCCGAGTACGCCACCGTTCATCTGTTACTAAAGCCAAAAGTTGAGCTAAAGCTTCTTCTTGTTTAGAAGTATTGGCAAGACGAACCAGACAGTCAATACAAGCCTCTCGAACGGTTTGATCTTCTCCGTGTAAACCACAGATACAAATTTCCAATAATTCTTCCAAACATTCTAATTCGGCTAAAGCTGGTAGGATACTGCGACGAACCAACCAATGATCATCTTGCTCAAACATCAACACTAAATGGGGTACTGAAACTGTACCAAAAAGAGAAAGAGAGTTGGCAGCTTCGGCACGAACATTAGGATCGCGGTCGAGTTTCATCATCTGTAATAAAGCTGCAAAAGATTCTGCATTGCGTTTTTTTCCGAGTCCCATCGCTACAAAAGAACGAACCAGAAATTCTTTGTCATTGATTTTCTCTTTCAAAAGAGGTACAACAATGTCCGTTTCATAATTTCTCAGTTCAGTAATTGCTTTCATCCGTTTTTGAGAATCGGAATTACTTAAATATTCTTGTATTAAATTCAAATCCATATATTTTCTGGGGGAAGAAGAAATTTTTAACTTTAACTTACTTTACATTTACAGCTATGGTTAACTGCATTTGGGATGATCTTTGGTGTAAATAGATCAAAAATTGTAATTAGATTAAAGGATGCTTAGCGATCGCGTTAAGGAATTAATTCAAAAGTCTCGTATAGTCAGTTTTGCCAATTGGCACGAGCAATATCCGAACGAAGTTATCAAGATTTTTCAACAAGCCGACGATCAAGGTAGTTATCTCAGCGATGAAGATATTAAGCAAATTCAATCTATTGCTCCACAGCTTACTACTTCTACTGCTCAAGCTCAACTACTAAGAGATAGAGTTGAAAACATTGTCTCTCAAGCTAGAGCCGAAGTTTTAGCTGCTTATCCTCAAATTACCGAGCCTGGTGGAGATTTATACCCTCCAGCCAGAGCAGAAGCTTGTTGGCGAGATTTTTGGCATTTTTTGCGTTGTATAACCTATGGTATAGCAGGGCGATCGCTTGAATATACTAGTCCAACTGGATTAGGTTATATGGAACAATTGTATCAAGAATTAAAAGTTCCTCTCAATGCTATGGTTTTAGGTTTAGAAAAATTGAAATACTATAGTTTGCAACAGTTTGAGGAACAAGAACAAACTCAGTTAGCTCCTTATTTCGATCATTTAATCTACAAAATGAAAGGCTTTTCTGACACTACTGCTGTTTAAAAATGTTCAATCTTGACCAAAAAAACGGAGCTTAAAATAAAAAATCAACCGTCAAAATCATTTTTTAACTTTTAACTTCCGAGGTTAAGTCCAATAAAGAATTTGTGCTTGAGGAAATCTTTCCTGAATTTGTTGTTCAATAAAACTGCGTAGCGTTTTCATTGTTTCCGTGTCATAAACATACTTAACCCCACCAAACTTATTATATTTACGACTGCGTGTTTCTTCGTTCAAATCCAACTTGCTGCCTGGATACCAACTTTGTAAAACTTCTTTCGATTTAGGAGTAAAGCGGTGAGTAATCAATTCAAAAGTTAGGTCGCAGTTGAAATCTAACCTAGTGCTAATTTGCTCGAACAATTGAGTATAATGCCACTGCCAATTTGAAATTGCCATAATTGGCGCAATTACTAACCCAATAGGATAGCCACCACCACCTTGATTAGTTGGTAAAGCTAATTTACGCAGTGCTTGTAGTCTAGCCGTAACACTGGCTGTACCTCCCTCAAAAGAACGACTAATTGGTGCAGCATTGATACTCATACGACAACGAGTATGACCTTGATGGGGTAAATTTAATAGTCCATCAACTCCATCAAATTTAGAAACCCATCGTAAACGAGCTTGAGGAAGAGTACCGAAATAACGAATACATTCAGCTAAACTACCTGTTAGGTGTTCAATGCCAAGAGGATCTGTATAACAGCTAACTTCAAAGCTAGTTTCTCGGTCTTTTGTTTCGTATTGGCTTAAATTATCGAGAATTTCTGGTAAATTCGTATAAACTCTGGTGATAGGAACTCCAGATAAACTGCCAGCTAAATAACAATATTGACAGTGCGCTGGACATCCTTGTGCTAAATGAAATTGCCAGTCAGCCGAAGGAGGAATTGGACTTAGTTTAAAATTACTTGGTGGTGCAGTTACGATTGCTAGGGTTCGTTTAGCTTTAGCATAAGTCTCTTGTCCTGTTTTTCCTTTTAAATTAGTTAATCGATTGTGGGGTAATTCTTCAACTGGTATCTGATAGGATTCAATTCGCTTGATAATTTTTTGCCCCCAAGATTCTTGAAGAGCAGCAGGAGTAACTAAAACACGCTTTGGTAACCACAGATGAGTAGAGGAAGAAGTAAGAGTTTGTACCATTAGATAATGATAGTTAATTTTAAGACTCTAGCAAATAGGTTTAATGCAAAGTTAAAGTAGGCGATGTTGATTAGAAGATGGTTTTGGAATTGAAGAATAATTTAGCCTTACTTTCTATCTCGATCTTATAAATTACTGACTAAATAGTTGTTTCAAAAATAGTCGGATTTCTCTACTTGCAGAAGTTGTGTAAAGTTAAAAATATATTGGCTTAAGAAGTTGCTGTTTAATTAATAATTATTGAGATAATAATGTTAACAAGAGACAATTAAAAAATGTCCATAGATAAACGCTGATACACACTGATGAGTTTATCGGTTGGTTAGGATTTTTTTATCGATGAACCAACTAAGTTTTGTGATAAAGATAACGAACAATAAATATATTTAGTTGTAGCTGAGAATAGGGATTTGCCTTTTCGTTATAGAATTAGAATAATGAAAAAATAAGTCAAATAGAAAAGAAATAAAATTTGTCAAAATAGATTTAATCAGCTACAAGCCAAAGATAAGCAAATGTTGGAAATTTTGGAAATCAAAAAACTATTTATTAGCAGGGGAAATTGAACAGACTTTGTTAATAGTTGAATGGCTAGAAGAAATGGGACGAGAAAGCGAAATTAGAAATTTAGAATCATTTTTGGTAATTTTATTAATTCATTTAATTAAAATTAAGTTATAAAAACGCTTAACTAGCTCTTAGAAATCATCGATAATTAATAGTCTTTTCACTATTCAAAAACGCCTATTATATTTACTCCGAAAACTGGCAAGAATATCTAGAGGATAATTTTAATACTGCTGTAGTTAGTGCTAGTAGTGAGGTTTTTGGTGGGATAGATTATACTGAACTGAAAGATAAGTGCGATTTCGCTTCGCGAGATCGCACTTATTTATTGAATTTTGCCAATAGCCTACTACAATTAACTTACTTAAACAGTCAAGACGAATTGATTATTGAAATTGAAAACAAGTTAAGAGAGTTTTGTTATTAATTAACACAAAATTTATGTTATTAGTTTGATTGTTTAAGAATACACTCTGCATTTAATAAAGTTAGGTTTTGAGTGGTTACACTAATACATTTACTGTCTTTGATGAATTGGGCTAAAGCAGGAACTTCACCTCGTTTTAGATTGGTATTTGCATGGTTTACTGAATTATGAAAAGAGCTATAATTTAACCAATCGTGTTGAAGTAAATAATTTGGTTGAAAAGAAGTATTTTCTAGTAACCAGTAATCAATCCCGTATTTTTGAATTACTTGTTTGATTTTTAATGAATTTGGACTATATTGCGCTTCGATTAGATCGATCGCTCTGCGTTTAAATTGCTGATAATACTTGGTATGATAAGCCAAAGCAAATTCTCTCCCTACTAAAACCGAACGTAAAGAAAAAGCAGGAATATTATTGGTTTCTCTGGTTAAAGATGCAACTAATGTATTGGGTGGTTGTTCGGCTAAAAATTGATAAATTTCTGGTGCCGTACCAACTTGCCAATTTTGAAACCAACCGATAAATACAGGGGGAATTGCAGGAAAAATAATAATTATAACCAGACTTAATTTAACTAAAATAGTAAGAAATTTATGATTTTTTCTTAATAATTGTTTCCATCGATCTAACCAAACTGTCAAAACAATTCCTGATGCGATCGCCATTACTATTCTCAAGCTATGATAAGTATAACGGCTAGGAAGATGTAATTTGGGTAGCAATAAATGAGCAAGTATAAACATTAATAAAGAAGCAAATAAAACTTCTTTTAATATCTTTATTTTTGGTTGAATTAGCTCAATTAAAGGTAATCGAG
The DNA here is from genome assembly GCA_002355455.1 of Stanieria sp. NIES-3757. Classification (NCBI taxonomy): domain Bacteria; kingdom Bacillati; phylum Cyanobacteriota; class Cyanophyceae; order Pleurocapsales; family Dermocarpellaceae; genus Stanieria; species Stanieria sp. NIES-3757. Next base: position 54,525 of record AP017375.1, on the reverse strand, counting down.
ATTTTAATAACCAAGGTAAACTAATACCGATCCAAATTCCAGTAGGAAAAAGAGGAGGAATACCGATTCCACCTTTGCCCATTAAATAAAATATAAAAGGATTGGTGCCAAAATATTGACTGCGTCCATGTAAACGAAATTCTGGCATTTGTTGCATTTGTGAAGCAGTAACAACTGGAGCAAAGTCAGAGCGATCAAGCGCATAACTTAGTAAAATTGGACAGGCAATCATGAGCGCACCGAACCAAATTAGATAATATTTTTGATTACGAGAAAATTTAATTTTGTTTTTATGCCAACTTAATAAAAGAATGGTTAAAATTGCTAATTCTACTAACAATAATTGAGGATAGAATAAACCAATTAAAGCGATCGCAATAAATAATTTAAATAATTTTTCTTTTAATACATAATATAAAAATGCTGTAAATAAAGGATAAACAAAAGCTCTCGGTGTAGCAGAAATTAGATCGTCATTGAGCCAAATTAATTGATTGAAAAATAAACTAGCCCAAAAACCCGCTACAGAAATAGGAAAAATCTCAATAGTAATCTTATAAACATATACTGTAGCTATAACTGCTAAAAATAAAGGTACAAATTTGGCTAAAATAAGCGGTGCAACTCCTAGTTTTACCCCAAACCAATAAAAAAATTTATACCCTAGCGGTGCCACACTTTCAAAATAATTAGCAATTAGATCGTATTGAAATAATTGATTATTTATTAATCTTTGTAACCAAACTATATGTTGTCGGGCATCATCTTGAACAATGTAGGCATTACTAAAAGCATAATATAAAGAAATTAGCCCAAAGTAGATAGGAACAAATAAGCTTAAATTAAACCAAAAATTACGGTGTTGGTTATTCATTGATCGTTTTTATTGTTATAGTTTTGAACGGAAGTTTTACAGCTTTTAGTAATTTTAGATAATCGAATTTTGGACAGATTAAAAAACTGTTTCATGATGCCAGTACGAGAAGTCAACTACCTTACTTTAGTCGATTTATTACAAAACCGCGCTCGACAACAACCAGATCAAATTACTGATATTTTTCTCAAAGATGGGGAAATTAAAGAAGAAAGTATTACTTATCAAGAACTAGACCATCAAGCAAAAGCAATTGCCTCTCAACTAAGTTCATTACAATCTAACAATGCGCCAGTAATTCTAATTTATCCTTACGACCGAAGTATATAATTTATTTCCGCTTTTTTTAGTTGTCTTTAGGCAGGAGCGATCGCAATTCCTTGCCATCCTCCTCAAAATCTTTTGGCAATCCATAATTTGCAAGGACGTTTAACTTCTTCTCAAGCAGAGTAAGTTGAATCAATGAACCAAGAATCCTCAGACTTCAGGCTGAGGAGTGTCAATAAAACTAAACAATAGAGTTGTCGGGAAATAAAAAACAAAAAGAAGATAAAGAACTCAATAAATTATCAAATTTTTTCTATAAATATTGTGGGGGAAGAAAAATTAGTAATTGCTCAAGAAATAAAACGCAGTTATCGTAACTGTATCGACATAGACGAATTAGTAGAAACAATTCGCTGGCGAATCTTTGCAGAACACTTTGTCGATGTTTATGCGATCGCTTTTCTGCAACCAGGAAGTTTACCCAAAATCTCTAACTATCAACAATAATCAATTTTTTTGAGCGCACCTCGTCAAAACAAAAGCTGCTATAGATTAACCAGTTAATTATAATTTAGGAGGAGAATTTGTTTGATTGTAGAGTAGATAATTAACTTCTCCTTCTAACCACTTATCAAACATTGTCTTGATAATTTCTTGATGAAGTTCGGGAGTTAATTGTGGTTCAATAAACTCCTCAACTTTAATAATGTGATATCCTAACTCAGTCTTAATTGGCCCTACAATTTGACCTTGAGTGCTAGCAAAAATAGCTGCTGATATCTCTGGTAAAATATTCCAACGATAAAGTTTGCCTTCGTAACCACATTGATGTCTTCTTCTTTCATCAAGATCGTAATAATGGGCTGCTTGATAAAAGCTAATCTCTTCTTCTTCGATCTGATAAAACAACTCTTGAGCCAATTTTTCGTAAGGAATTACAATCTGATATAACAAAACTTGCTCAAAGTCTAAACGATTTTGAGCAAAATGTTGTTCTGCTTCTTGAGCAAATAAATGTTTGGCTAATTTTTGAACTAATAACTGATCGCAAATTCCGGCTTCCCATTCGTCAGCAGTAATCATTTGTTCTTTGAGCCAAGCCAGAGTATCTGCTGCCTTTTCTAAACGTTTTTGACGACGGAATTTATCTGCTTCGGCTTGAATTTCTTCGGGAGTAACAGCTAGATTAGCTTTTTGCGCTGCTTCTTGAATGATTTGTTGATGAATAATCTGTTGATAAACTTCTTTGAGTTGAACTTTTTTTTTTAAAAAATCAACAATTTCTTTTGGTTTAACGGTACGATCATTACTAGCCACCATTTATATCCTGTTTGTTGTTATAAATAGTTGATAAAGATGATTTAAAAAATATTTCGTTAAAATAACTTAATTTTCCAGATTATTTGATTAAAATTTAGGTTTAACATAAAAAATTATTTCACTTTAATCAAATTCAAACCAGCAAAATACTACTTTTAAATAACCATTGATAAAATTAGCCTTTTGATTGGTATCACTGAAAGCTTTTTGTATGAAAAATAAATAGCTCTCAGTGATATTTTTTAAGTTAAACTGCTAATCGTAAAGGCTAGCTCTTACTTTGTTTTGCTTGGTTCTACTCGGCATAAGAGCTACTTACAGCACCAGAATAAGAAGAACTAAGGAACTTGCTACTATATACAGAGGTGTAAGTTCCCGCAAAAGTACCAGAAATAAATCTGCCTTCAGCGTAAGCAATAGCTCTAGCATCAGCTTTTGCTAAACCGCCTTCTACTTGAGCTTCTTCATTAAATCTAACTTCTTCTACGAATTCTAAGTTGGAGATAATCATTGTTTTCTCCTTTTGTAGCAGCCACTCAATCCATAGCATTTCTCGCCTTGATTTGAATACATTCCAATCCCATGACTTTGTTAATCGTAATGTTGATTGAGGCGTACTACATTGATTTGAGAATTACTATAGGTGGCTTACACTTATATACTAGCTAGTTAAAATGAATTGTAATTGCCATTTTGGCATTTTGTTGCCAATCTTGATGATTTACCAACCTAGAAATTGTCAAAAAAAATCTTGCTGGTAACTCATAGGAATAAAATATCTTTTTAAAGATATCAAAATCTAAAACATTATCTTAAATTATTAAAAATAAAGAGATACTTGGTTACTTTCCTATTGATTGATTTTAAGCTCTCCAGAGTGACAAAAGAAAGTTAATAAGCTTACTTTAAAGAAAGTAACTTTCGTACTCTTAAAAAAGCGCTCACTACACAGTTCTTGGGAATTTTATTTCACGTAACACAATTAGCTATTTACTAAGAAGCAGATGCTCCTACTGATACGTTCACACCAGCATAAGCTTTTCCATTAACCGCAGCAGCACCCGCAGCAGCACCCGCAGCAGCGCCTGCCGCAGTCCCATAACCACTAAACCCACCAGATTTGGTGTAGATAATACCATAATCAACATCCGCAGTAGCAGCAGCATCGGTAGCAGCAGCCGTTTTGACATAGTAGTTTACTGTCACTATTCCACCCTGGATTTGTTCGTTATCCCAAGCAACTGGTTCAACAAAATCTAGATTTTCTAATCGAAGTTGAGCCATTTGTCTCTCCTTTTAATTATCTAAATTGTCTTGTGCAATCAATTAACTAACTTAATGACTGTACTTCTTCATAAAATATCTGCCCTAAAGTAGATATAAAGGAATAAAAATCCTCTCAATAGTAAGAGTTTTTTATTCCCTTAATCAATTTTTCTAACTTTGACTGGAGCGAGTAAGCCACTATTAATACTAGTTAAACGCAGTAAATAGTAGCTTATTTGTTGAGTTAGAAAGTAGTTTTTTTTAAGATGCGTAAGCACCACTATAAGAACTAGAACCAGATTGAGAAAATACTCCAGCAACTGCTGTTGCACCGGTACCAGTAGAAGTGTAAGTCGAGGTACGACGACCAATAGCTAATGCACCAGCTCCAGCGGAGGCACTAGCAGAAGCATAAGGATAATACCAACCACCTTCTACATTAGCTTCTTTATTAAGATTAACATCTTCTACAAATTGTAAGTCGGAAATAATCATTTTTTTTCTCCTCGTTAGTGTTATGTATTTATCTAACTGGTTTATATTTATAAGAATATCTATCTTTGAATAATTGTAGTTGCCATTTTGGCAGAAAGATTTAGTCGAAGTGCATTTAATTATTAAAGCTCTTTGAGATAGCAAATAAATATAATAAATAGTTAATTTTTGGTTGCCATTTTGGCATTTTTTTTGTGATTATTATTACTTATAAATCTAAAAAAAATATAAATAAAAACATTGTCGGCTACTCAGAGATAGATAAATCATGTCATGTGGAAATTAATTATATTCTGGTTATCCTCTTAAGGATGAGTTTCACCCTGTTAGTTTAGAGGATGCCTAAAAAGTCACAAGTCACAAGTTTTGATCGATTCCATTAAATACTCAGTAACAAGAGACTGGGTAGTAGCTCGTCTAGTGTAATTTGTTGGGTAGTGAAAATTATTTAAAGCCTCCTAACCCCCAAATTTGGGGAAACTAGAAATTAAACTCAACATTTTAGCCTAGAAGTGCTACTACAATTTTCAAGATTATCTCTTCAACTATTTTTGAGAATTGGTATAAGCTGTATTATTTATATCGATCGCTTTATCATCTATAGGCAAAAACTAATGATTATTGAGAAGTCATGGTCATCAATGCAATTGTTTGTGGCTGGATGTTTATTCCTACTGACTTCTCCTTTCAAAACAAATTCCGTCTTAGCGCAATCGACTCTTCCTTCCACAGATAATCCTTTAGATTACGATCGCAACCAGCCTCAATTGCCTCAAGTTACACCAGTACCTCAAACCATTACAGTAGAAAAATTTGAGTTTGTGGGTAATACAGTTTTTAGTACAGCAGAACTAAACCAAATTATTGCCGAATATAAAAGTAAACCGATTACATTTGTGCAACTATTACAAATAGCCGATCGCATTACTCAGGCTTATGTGCAAAAAGGCTATATCACTTCTGGAGCTTATATTCCCAGTCAAGAGTTAAATTCGGGAGTAGTCAAAATTCAAATTGTTGAGGGTACTTTATCTAATATTGATGTCACTGTAGTTAAAGGGAGATTAAATCCTAATTATGTTCGTTCTCGAATTGCTGCTAAAACAACTGAACCTTTAAATCTCAACGACTTACAAACATCTTTGCAATTACTACAATTCGATCCTCTCATCGATCGCTTGCAAGCGCAATTAATTGCTGGAACTAAACCAGGTACGAATATTCTGACTGTAGAAGTGACTGGTGCAGATACTTTTAAATTTAGTCCAATTTTGAATAATAATCGCAACCCTAGTATTGGGACTTTTGAACGAGGATTAGAAATTTCTGAAGCTAATTTATTCGGTTGGGGAGATCGAGTTAATCTAGCTTACCGTAATACTGAGGGAAGCGATCGCTTTGAGGTTGGTTATCAGTTGCCAATTAATGCTCGTAATGGTTCTGTTGCCTTATATTACAGTTTTTCGGATAACCGAATTATTGAACCACCTTTTGAACAATTAGATATCGAAATAGATATTAAAGAGTTCGATCTCACTCTGCGTCAACCAATTCTGCAAACCGCCTCGGCGGATGGGACTCAAGAATTAGCTCTTAGTTTATCTGCTAATCGACGCAATAATAATTCTCGTTTATTAGGAGTCAATTTTCCAATTTCTGAAGAAGCTAACGAAGAAGGCGAAACTGATATTTCGGCGTTGCGTTTTAGTCAAGAATGGTTACAACGAAGTCGCCAAGATGTACTTAGTCTTCGTTCCCAATTAAATTGGGGAATTAATGTTTTTGATGCTACAGTAAATTCTGCTCAACCTGATAGCCGTTTTTTCTCTTGGCGAGGACAAGCAATTTATTCTCACTTATTTAATGTATCTAACAATCCTAACCTTATCAATCCTAGTATTTTCCTGCGTTCTGACTTACAATTTTCCACCACTTCCCTGGTGCCAATCGAACAATTGAGTTTAGGAGGACAAGCCAGTATCAGAGGTTATCGTCAAGATGCACTTTTGAGCGATAATGGTCTTATCGCTTCTGCGGAAGTTAGAGTACCCGTCATTCAAATTCCTCAATTCCAAAGTGCTGTCCAGGTGGTACCTTTTGTCGATTTTGGTAAAGGGTGGAATACGGAGCGCGAAAATCCTGAAAAAACCACTTTAGCCAGTTTAGGTTTAGGGTTGCTTTGGCAAGGGGATAATTTTTCCGCACGTTTAGATTGGGGTATTCCTTTGGTAGAACTAGAATCTAGCAAGAGAACTTGGCAGGAAAATGGGGTTTATTTTCAATTGAATGCTACCTTTTAATTCGCAATTCAGAACAAATGACCATTCGCCCCTGCAAAAAATTATTTTAAATTGGTATGATAATCCTGCCATAAACGCTCTGCAATTCGTTGCCAAGAAAACAACTCCAAAACTCTTGCTCTACCAGCTTTCCCTAATGATACCTGTAGAGATGGTTCGGCAAGTATTTGCAAAATTGTCTCGGCTAAAGCAACAGTATTTCCTGATTCAAATAATAATCCTGTCACGTTTTCTGCGATCGCGGATGCGCCTGCGGAGCAGATCGCTTCTGGCATACCTCCAACTCTGGCACCAATGACTGGAATTTCACAAGCCATTGCCTCAACTAAACTCATCCCAAACGCTTCACTCAGAGATGGATTAACTACGAGATCGGCATTTTGGTAATATGGAACTAATTCTTCCTGTCGAAGCGAACCAGTAAAAGTAACCTGAGAAACAAGATGAGGAGAAATCTGATTTTTTAAATACTGTAAATAGCTGCTAGCGTACAAAGGTGCTAAGGCAGTTATCTGAGGATTATCACTTAAATCAGTCAAAAATTCTTTGGCAACAATAACTTCCGGTCCGACAATAATTAATTGTGCTTGAGGATATCGTTGAACTACTCGCTCAAAAGCTTCGATCAGCAAATGTATTCCTTTTTCTGGGGAAATTCTGCCAACAAATAATAGTTTAGGAGCAATAGAATTAAACTGTTGATGAGGATTAGGTACAAAGATATCTGTATTGACACCATTGTAAACAGTTTGACAACGAGCAGCAAATTGAGGAAAGCGATCGCGAATTTTATTAGTAATATAATTACTACAACTAAGAATTAAATCTGCTTGGGCGATTCGTTTAGCAATTGTAGGTGCATGGAGTTGACTTAACCACTCACAATGCATGTGAAGAACAATTTTTGCTCTAGGATTAAAATAGCGAACAATTGGAACAAATTGAGAAAAGTTATGAATATGAATAATGTCACACTGTTGCTTTTTGAGGTCTAAAGCAACCAATAAAATATAACCTAAATAGTATAATTGAGACGCAAAATAGGGAACTTGAGGATTTAAATTAAGTTTTTTTTCTAAAATTCTTAAAGGCTTCAGAAAAGAATCAAATTTTAGGGAAATTCCTCGATAACAAATTTGTTCATCAAAATAATTTGATTTTTCGCTTTTAGCTTGATTTCCATAGTAGATTACTTCACAATTATTAGTTAAATAACGAGCAACCTGATAAGTCCATATTCCTGTAGAATCGCTTCCTTGAGGAGGGGCTGCTATAGTCCACGGTTGATTGATAAAAGCTATCTTCAAGTTTCAACAACAATTTTTACTACAATCTTAGATCGTAGCTTATTTTTTAGTTCTTGTCTTTATAGTTTTCATGCTAATTAATTAAAGAGGATTGCAATTATTTAAAGTTTAATTTATGATTTTTCTAATTTTTAAAATCAATTTTCATTAATACTTTATTTTATAAATCATTTTTTTAAATAAGTTCAAAAGCTAATATAAATTTTGTTTATTTTTAAATTGTTTTTTATTTTTGAATATCAAAATATTATCGAGCCTATTTTTGTATAAAAAAATTTAATTTTTAAAATAATAAATATAAGTAATTAAATGTTATGAAAATAATATTTAAACGTTTTTTAGAAAAAGATTTTGTTCGCAATACTCTCTGGGAACTAATTGCTAAACTTTTTACCTTAACAGTTCAAGCAATTTATTTTATTTTAATTACACGTCTTTTAGGAGCCGAAAATTATGGTTCTTTTATTGGTATTGCTTCTTTAGCTGGAATTGTTTTTCCTTTTACAAGTTTTGGCAGTGGTGATTTACTTATTCAAGCAGTTGTTCGAGATAAAAAATTATTTTCTCTTTATTGGGGTAATGGCTTAGTAATTGTAATAGTAGGTAGTTTTACTTTAACCATAATTTTATTTTTATTATCGCCAATTATTTTTGCTCAACAAATTAATATTTTAGCAATTTTAATGATTTTGCAAGCTGATTTAATCGGACTGGCAATTTTTGTCGTCAGTGCCAAAGCTTTTATGTCATTTAATTTGTTAAAAAAATCATCTTTACTACAAATTTTTGGTTCTGCAAGCAAATTAATTGCAGCTTTTATTTTAGCGATCGCATTCCCTAAACCAACCTTAGTTCACTGGGCAGTTTTGTATTTAGTTAGTGCAACTTTAACTGCCATTATAGGAGTAATTGTAGTTAGTCAACTATTAGGAAAACCTCGGCCTTTTGCTGCTAAAATTCCTGCCAATCTTAGAGAAGGATTTTATTTTTCGATTGGAGAATCAGCTAGTAATATTAACGCTAATATTGATAAAACAATGTTAGCCAGCATGGCTAGTTTGGAAGCTACCGGTATTTATGGAGCAGCTTATCGTTTTATTGAAGTAGGTAGCGTACCTATCTATGCAATTTTAGCTGCTTCTTATCCAAAATTTTTTGAGTATGGAGCTTCAGGAATTCAAAAAAGTTTGATTTTAGTTAAACGTCTTCTACCAATTGTTGTTATTTATGGAATTGTTGCTTATTGCGGTTTTATTTTTTTTGCTCCCTATATTCCCTACGTTTTAGGTAATGAATATGTTGAAGCAATTTCAGCTTTAAAATGGCTAGCTTTTGTTCCTTTAATTGGGGCTTTACAACTTTTATTTGCTGATACGCTTACAGGGGCAGGTTTTCAAAAAAGTCGTAGTATTATTCAAGTTTCTACGGCAGCTACTAATGCTTTACTAAATTTTTGGTTAATTCCTAAATATTCTTGGTTAGGAGCTACTTGGGCTACTTTAGCTTCTGAAAGTTTTAGAGTAATTTGTTTGTTATTAGTAATACTCTTTGTTTATGAACAACAGAAAAAACAAGTTTAGTCATCACAAATAATTAATATTATTATCACTTCTATTAAGCGTTAAAAAAAAATATTGATTGTTTATATTAGTTCTAGAAACTTCTAAATTGTCCCCAATTTATTCTCAGAAATAACTAAGCGGATGATGGGACTCGAACCCACGGCATTCAGCTTGGGAAGCTGACGTTCTACCACTGAACTACACCCGCATTGAATCTATTTTTAATTCTAAATCAAGACAAATTATTTTCTCATCTTTAACAGGTGGGTTAATTTGCTTAACCCACTCTACAAATAATTTTGCTCCTAAAGTTCGCGAGAAGTTCGCTCATACTTCGCGAGGGGTTCGTTCATACTTCACGATCGCAACCAAACTTATCTCGTATTTTACTATTAAAATATTGACCGACAGAAGGAGTTTCTTTCAATTCTTTATAAATAGATTCTGGGACATCTAAATATTTATAAATGCCACCATGATAGAATTCAATTTTCAGAATTTTTTTTTCTGCATCATAGTCAAAAGATTTAATCGCTACACTTTGACTTTTTAATAAGGGGAAAGCAATTACATCGCGAATACTGGGAGAATCGGTTAATAACATCACCAAGCGATCGATTCCGATCCCTAAACCACCTGTAGGAGGCATACCATATTCTAATGCTGCCAAAAAGTCTTCATCAACATCATGAGCTTCTACATCTCCTGCTGCTTTTCTAGCTGCTTGTGCTTCTAACCTTTCTCTTTGATCTAAGGGATCGGTTAATTCAGAAAAACTATTGGCAGTTTCTCTACCAACAATAAATAATTCAAATCTTTCTACTAATCCTGGTTTACTTCTATGAGGTTTAGCAAGAGGAGAAATCTCGACCGGATAATCGATTACAAAGGTTGGTTGAATTAAAGTTTCTTCTACTTTTTGTTCAAAGGCTTCATTAAGAAGTTTACCAATAGTTTGACAGTCATTTGGTACTTCTATTTCTACTTTTTGTGCTGCAACTTTTGCTGATTCAAAGTCATTAAATGAATTAAAATCTAAACCTGTCGCTTCTTGAACTAATTCATGCATAGTTACTCTGCGCCACGGAGGAGTTAAGTCAATTGATTCTCCTTGATAAGTAACTTTAGTTTTACCTAAAACTTCTTGAGTAACAGTACTGATTAAATTTTCTGTCAACGCCATCATATCGTTATAATCAGCGTAAGCCTGATAAACTTCAATCATGGTAAATTCAGGATTGTGACGAGTAGAAACTCCTTCGTTGCGAAAAATTCTTCCCAATTCAAATACTTTTTCAAAACCCCCAACGATTAATCTTTTTAGATATAATTCGGTAGCAATGCGGAGATATAAATCCATCTCCAAAGTGTTGTGATAGGTAATAAAAGGACGAGCATCTGCACCACCAGCTTGACTTTGTAAAACAGGAGTTTCTATTTCTAAAAAATCGCGCTGTTCTAAATAACGACGAATTCCAGCCGTGATTTGAGCGCGACGACGAAAAGTTTGTCTAACTTGTGGATTAACAATTAAATCAACATAACGCTGACGATAGCGTTTTTCAGTATCAGTTAAACCATGCCATTTATCTGGTAAAGGTAATAAAGATTTAGTGAGAATAGCATACTCTTCTACATAAACAGAAAGTTCGCCTTTCTCTGTTCTTTTGATTGTTCCTTTTACTCCTAAAATATCGCCTGTATCGGTAAGCTTTTTGAGGTGATTAAAAGCTCCTTCTAAATCAGGCATTTTCTGATTAATTTTTTTCTTATCTAAATACAATTGAATTTTTCCAGTTTCATCTTGGATTTCAAAAAAAGCTAGCTTACCAAAAACACGACGAGCAACAATTCTTCCTGCGATCGCTACTTCGTCTTCAACTTCTTCTCCATCAGCTAAATCACGATATTTTTCTTGTAACTCGGCTGCGTGATGAGTGATTTCCCATTTATAAACATAAGGATTCAATCCCAATTGTTTAAGTTCTTCAACTTTTTCAATTCTAGTAGCGCGAATTTCTTCTAACGTAGAGCTTGGTTGTTGCTTATTGGGGGATTGATTGTCTGCCATGATTACTAATAAATAATAATAACGAATAAATTAAGTTGAAAGTCTGTGAAATTTATAGTTGCCTAAACTCGTCGTCAAATTCTACCAACAATAAATTGTTTGCTTTCTTCGCAAAGATTTAGATATCGCCGTCTCGGCGAAGCCGAGGCGCATAGCGATCAAAGATAATACTTAATATCTAAAAAGGTTCTAAGTCACAGACAGGCAAAATGAATTATAGCTTATCTGGCTTCTATATTGATCGCTTGGGAAATAGTGAACAGTTATCAGTTACTAATCAAGCATGAGTTAACAAAAATTGAAGTCTGGTTGCAAGTAAAGTCTTAAATGTCATATAGAACCCATTTGACATCTTCCAAGTATGGACTTAAAGTTCTCGAAAGTATCAAAATTCATTGACCATGAAGTATTCCAGTAGCCTTAGCGATGAAGAATGGGAAATTCTAGAACCCCTGTTAGTTAAGATATTGCCGACTAAGAAGCAAACCCGACCTGCCAATTGGACAAGGCGAGAAATCCTTGACGGAATACTCTATCAACTCAAAAATGGTTGTAATTGGGCAGACTTGCCCAAAGATTTACCTCCCTACTCAACTGTCTATTGGCACTACAAGCAGTGGCGAAAGGTAGGGGTGTTTGAAAAGCTCATGAATGCCTTACATGAACAAGTACGTCAGCAGGTTAAAAAAAACCTAAGTGGACAACATTAATAATCATTGACTCTCAAGCCGTGAAAAATACCTGTAATGCCAGTGTCGCTTCCAAAGGCTTTTGTTTTTACAAAGCCACGAATGGGATTAAAAGACATCTGGCAATTGATACACTGGGATTTCCTTTCTTTACCCACTGCACACCAGCAAATGTCTCGGATGATGCAGGATTGATTGAGATGCTGACGCTAAATATTGACTATTTCCAGTCAAAACCCGTTAACCTTCCGAAGCTCACTATTTTGCTAGACCACGGATATCATCCCGAACATTTGACTGAGCAATTGGAGCAAGTTTATCCCGAGATCATGACGAAAATCAAGTTTGAACTGTCCACCAAACCCTCGAAACAAGAGAAGGCAGCGCAAGGGAAATCTGGATTTGTTCCTGCTGTTGCTCGCTGGGTGATTGAACGCTCAAACGCTTGGATGGAGCGTTGTAAAAGTTTGGTTAAAAACTTTGAGCGCGAGATACGCGGAGGTTTCCTCCGCTTGTAGAATCGCGCTGTTGAGCGAACTTTATCTCATGCGACTGCCAAGATCGATCTCTGCTTCGTCAGATTAATGCTTAAGCGGCTTTCAGTCTCTTCGTGAGATCTCAAATGGGTTCTATAAAACATCAAAATAATCGCAAATTCAGTTTGCTACACATTTTTTCATGAATATTTGTAAACTATGTAAGTAGCTAATACTTAATTACATCTCGATTTCCTCATGAAACAACTGCATAATGCCGAAAATTCTTTGTTAATCGGTCACATCTTATCGATGGCTTTTGGATTAGCAGGGATTATTTTAGTTTTACCTAATGCCGAATTTCAAGCTAAATTAACTCAATTTGAATGGGGACAAACTATTTTTAGTTGGTCGATGGCTAGTGGTGGTGTCATGTATATGCTTTTAGGCACATTAGCAGTAGCATTTTATGCCTATCGAACTATAGGTAAATGGCATTGGCTAAGTTTTATGTTGCCTGCGATCGCGTTATCTTTAGGTAGCGAATTATTAGGTACTAGCACGGGATTTCCTTTTGGTCATTATCGTTATCTTAGTGGTTTGGGTTATAAAATTGCGGGATTAGTTCCTTTTACAATTCCTTTATCCTGGTTTTACTTAGGTTTTAGTGCTTATATTATTGCTCGTAGTGGTTTACAAGCTCTTCCAATGAAATCCTGGTTACGGCAACTACTAGCGATCGCAATTGGCTCATTGTGTCTGACTTCTTGGGATTTTGTTCTCGATCCTGCTATGAGTCAAGCTCCGATTCCGTTTTGGATTTGGGATCAACCAGGTGCATTTTTTGGAATGCCTTATCAAAACTTTGCTGGTTGGTTAGGAACTGGGATTGTTTTTATGACGGTGGCAACTTTATTATGGCGAATCAAACCCTTGCAATTACCTTATCGCGATTTAGGATTACCTTTAGCCATATATTTAAGTAACTTTGCTTTTGCTACAGTTTTGAGTTGGGCAGCAGGAATTTATCCTCCGATCTTTTTAGGAGTAATGTTGGGTGTTTTGCCTGTCTTAGTTTTTTACGCAATAGCAAAAAATCAAGTTATTGCTTCTGTAGATAAAGCTGAATTAACTATGACAAAAATTCCAGTTGCTTCTGTGGGAGCAATTGAGCCTTAATACCAAATCAAAAAATGTTGGTCACAAAGCGATAAGTAGGGGCGATTCTGATTTTTCGTACACGGAGTGCGTTGAAAACTGAAGTACGAAGTATCGCCTTTACAAAATAAAATATTGCATTTTTTAAATTGGTATGAATTTAGAATTGATAACTGCTATTTCTCTGGGAGTTTTGCTCTTTCAGGGAGTAGCAACTTTAATTTTATTGTCTCGTTTGCTACCAGGGGCGATGCGTCGTTCGCCTCTTCAACCCCAACCATTTCATTCTCACTACTCAGGAAAAGTCAGTGCGATTATTCCTACCCTAAACGAAGCTGCTAGAATACAACCTTGTTTGCAGGGTTTGAGTAGTCAAGGTGATGAACTGCGGGAAATTATTGTTGTAGATAGTTATTCCCAAGATGAGACACCAGCTATAGTTAAAGCTAAAGCTGAAGAGGATCAGCGTTTTCGTTTAATTAACGATCCTCCTCTACCCAAAGGTTGGGTTGGTCGTCCTTGGGCATTACATAATGGTTTTTTAAATAGTTCTCATCAAAGTGAATGGATTTTGGGCATCGATGCCGATACTTTGCCTCAAGCTGGATTAATTAATAGTTTAATTACTACTGCCGAAACAGAAGGTTACGATCTAATTTCTTTAGCACCTCAATTTATTTTGCAATTTCCAGGCGAATGGTGGTTACAACCAGCTTTACTAGTAACTTTACTATATCGCTTTAATTCAGCAGGAGTAGATACAAATAATCCTGAGCGAGTCATGGCAAATGGACAATGTTTTTTCTGCCGTCGTGAAGTATTAGAAACTATATCTGGTTATAGTAGTGCAGCCGATTCTTTTTGTGACGATGTAACTCTTGCTCGTAATATTGCAGCAGCAGGCTATAAAGTTGGCTTTCTTGATGGCTCAAAGTTAATTAAAGTCAGGATGTACGAAGGCGCAAAAGAAACTTGGCAAGAATGGGGGCGATCGCTCGATCTTAAGGATGCTGCTTCAGTGTTGCAAGTTTGGAGTGATTGGTGGTTTTTATTATTAGTTCAAGGATTACCTTTACCCTTATCTTTGATTGCTTTGTGGTTGTTTAATTTGGGTTACAGTTCAACTACTTCAATCGCACTGCTTGGTTTAAATCTTTTTTTGTTATTCTTGCGTCTGATTATCTTAGTTGCGATCACGTCTTCCTATCACCGTCCGTCTAAATTTTCTCCAGCTTCTTGGTTGTTTTGGCTTTCTCCCGTTGCCGATCCTTTAGCTGTGGTCAGGATTTTCTTATCTTCTTGGCGTACTCCTACTCAATGGCGTGGAAGGATTTATTCAAATTAGTCATGAAGTATTTGAGTTTTTAATAGCGATCTCTTGGTAATTACTTAAGTAATTAATTTTAATAATAATGAACGCGAATGTGCGTCATGGTTATAAAAATAACTTTTTGAGCAACCGAAGTTAATTTACAATAAGCAGAAAAGCAGCAGGAGTGCTGATACCGATGGGAAAAGGAAGGCTAGAAGCATTTAGCGATGGTGTAATAGCTATCATCATTACGATTATGGTGTTGGAATTGAAAGTCCCCCATGAAGCAGATTTAGCTGCATTGCGTCCGCTAATTCCCATCTTTCTAAGTTACGTCCTTAGTTTTATCTATATCGGTATCTACTGGAACAACCATCATCATCTCTTACAAGCGGTTCGGCACGTCAATGGACGGATTCTTTGGGCAAATCTGCATTTATTGTTCTGGTTGTCGCTAATTCCTTTCGTTACTGGATGGATGGGTGAAAACGACTTTGCAGCGACACCAGTAGCTCTTTATGGTGTAGTACTTTTATTTTCTGCGATCGCTTATTTTATTCTGACTAAAACCTTAATCGACCGTCACGGTAAAGACTCCCCATTGGCGATCGCACTTGGTCGAGATTTCAAGGGCAAGATTTCAATGGTGATTTATGCTGTAGCAATTTTGCTTTCTTTTGTAAATTCGCAGATAGCTAGTGTTATATACATTCTGGTCGCAATTATGTGGCTTATTCCCGATCGTCGGATTGAAAAAACTCTAACTTTTTGAAAAAGGCAATTACTCTATCGAATTTAAACGAGCAAAAAAAACTGACAAAGAGTAAAATATCTCCTTGCCAGTTCAATTAATCAAATTAAACTAATCAATTACACCGAAGTGAGAGACTGTTTTTCTAATTGAATCATTGCTTCAGGATTAGCTTCGGGAGTATCAGCTTCCGAAGGTGGTACAACTTGCCAGAATTTATTTAGATAAGCGTTCCAATTATCCAAAACCATCTTCGCTTTTTGACTACCCGTTTTAGCTGCATGAGCGGTAATTAAGTCTTTTAGTTGTTTTTCTCCTACTGAAGAAATAACTCTTTGAATTTTGACAATTTCTGGATTAACTTTTTCTGAGAAATTATCTTCTTCGTCTAAGAAATAACCAATTCCACCAGTCATTCCAGCCCCAACATTTCGACCTACCGAGCCTAAAACTACGACTACACCACCAGTCATATATTCACAACAGTGGTCGCCAGTTCCTTCAACTACTGCTACAGCTTGAGAATTACGAACAGCAAATCTTTCTCCAGCCTTGCCATTAGCATATAGAAAACCACCAGTAGCACCATAAAGACAAGTGTTGCCAACGATAGTATTTTCGGCAGTATTGTAAGTAACACTAGGAGGAGGAGTAATGACAATTTCTCCTCCGTGCATTCCTTTGCCTACATAGTCGTTAGCTTCTCCTTCCAGGATCATGTTCATTCCTGGTAGGTTAAATGCACCAAAACTTTGACCAGCATAGCCTTTGAATTTGAAAGTAATTTCTCCTTCAAAACCACTATTACCATACTGAGATGCAATCGCGCCAGCTATTCTTGCACCGACGGAACGGTCAGTATTAATTATTTTGACTTCTTTCTTAACTGCACTTTGATTGCGAATGGCAGCAGCAATTTCTGCATCAGCTAATAATTCGTCATCTAAAACCGCACCATTACTGTGTACTTCTTCATGACTTAACCAACTCCGATCTTCTTTAACATTAGGTAAGTCGAGCAAGCAGTCTAGATTTAAACCTTCAGTTTTGGTTAACTGGACATCATTTCTTTGGTATAGTAAATCTGTACGACCAATAATTTCATCGAGACGACGGTAACCCAATCTTGCTAAAAGAGAACGCACTTCTTCAGCAATAAAGTAAAAGAAATTAACTACATTTTCAGGAACACCGCTAAAACGCTCTCGCAGTTTTTCTTGTTGAGTAGCAACTCCGACAGGACAAGTATTAAGATGACAAACTCTTGCCATAATACAGCCTTCGGCAATCATCGCGATCGAACCGAAGCCATATTCTTCTGCTCCCATTAAGGCAGCCATGACTACATCCCAACCAGTTTTTAAGCCACCATCAGCCCTTAAAATTACGCGATCGCGCAATTGATTTTGTAGCAAGACTCGATGAACTTCGGTTAAACCTAATTCCCAAGAAATTCCTGCGTGTTTGATCGAACTCAAGGGTGATGCACCTGTACCACCGTCATGACCCGATATTTGAATGATATCAGCGTTAGCTTTAGCTACACCAGCAGCAATAGTACCAATACCGATTTCTGCCACTAATTTGACGGAAACTTGAGCTTTGGGATTGATTTGATGGAGGTCAAAAATTAACTGAGCTAAATCTTCAATCGAGTAAATGTCGTGATGGGGTGGTGGCGAAATTAACGGTACACCAGGTTTAGAACGACGCAACATCGCAATATAAGGACTAACCTTTTTCCCTGGTAACTGTCCTCCCTCACCAGGTTTTGCGCCTTGAGCAATTTTAATTTCTAGTTGCTGGGCGTTCATTAAATATTCCGGAGTGACACCAAAACGTCCTGAAGCCACCTGTTTAATTGCGGAAGAAGCCGTATCGCCATTTTTTAAACCTTTCAGATGAGGCAAAGTAGCAGATAAACCATTGGCATCGACATCATCTAAAATCTTAAAACGAACCACATCTTCGCCACCTTCTCCAGAATTAGACTTACCACCAATGCGATTCATAGCGATCGCTAAAGTTTCATGGGCTTCTCTCGATAACGCACCCAAAGACATTCCTCCCGTACAGAAGCGTTTGACGATATTTTCGACTGGTTCGACTTCTTCTAAGAGAATTGAAGTGCGATCGCTGCTGTAGTCTAATAAGTCTCTTAAAGCAGTTGCAGGACGACCCGATAGCTGTTTTTTATAAAGCTCATAGTGGTCGTATTGCTTAGTTTCTACTGCTTTATGCAAGGCTTTGGCTACTTCAGGAGAGTTCATGTGATACTCCCCACCTTTTTTATATTTAACGAAACCAAAGTTGGCTAATTTTTTGCTGTGTAGTTCGGGGAAAGCACGACTATGAAAAGTAACTACTTCCTGTGCCAATTCCTCTACCGTTAAACCACCAATGCGCGAAGTCGTACCGACAAAACCTAAATTAATTAAGTCTGGTGCGAGTCCCAATGCTTCAAAAATTTGCGCTCCGTGGTAGGAAGAGAGTAGGGAAATACCCATTTTGGAGAGGATTTTTAATAATCCTGCCTCTACTGCTTTGCGATAATTTTTTTGCGCTGTTTCTACAGAAATATAAGCAATTTTTTCATTCTGCATTAAATTCTGAGTTTTAGGATCATTCCACCACTGTCTTACTGTTTCTAAAGCTAAATAAGGACAAATAGCAGACGCACCATAACCTATTAAACAAGCAAAATGATGAGTACTCCAGGATTGAGCAGTATCTACTACCAAAGAAGCTTTTAAGCGTAATCCTTGACGAATTAGGTGATGGTGAACCGCTCCAACCGCGAGTAAAGGAGGAATATAACTCAATTCTGCATTAATTCCTCGCTCAGCACGGTCACTCAAGATTAAAATTTTTGCTCCTTGTTGAACTGCTGTCACTGCTTGCTGACAAAGGCGTTCAACGGCTGTTTTCAATCCTCCAGGACCAGTTGATACCTCATATAAAGTTGATAATTCTACTGGCTTTAAATCAGATTGGCTAATAATGGCTAACTCTGCTTCATTAATAACAGGAGTTTTCAACTTTAACAAATGAGCATCTTCAGGTTTGATTTTTAAAAGATTTCCCTTTGAACCAAGCTGCATCGACAAAGACATGACCAAACTTTCCCTTAAAGGATCGATCGCAGGGTTGGTTACTTGAGCAAATCGTTGTTTAAAGTAGTCATACAGTACATGAGGTTTATCCGATAGTATGGCTAAAGGAATATCATCCCCCATACAATAAGTTGGTTCTTTACCATCAACCGCCATCGACTGAATCACCATTTCAACATCTTCGGCAGTGTAACCAAAAGCAGTTTGCCAGCTAATTAAATTTTGAGGAGTTAATTGCAATTGGTGATCGAATTCTTGAGGCTTAAGCTCTTGGCGATTTTGTTTAACCCAATCGCCATAAGGGTTTTGTTTAGCAATGCGCTGCTTAACTTCCCAATTTTTTAAAATTTCTTGAGATTGTAAATCGACGACAATCATTTGCCCCGGACCTAATCTCCCTTTTTCAACAATCTCGCTTTCTGGTAACTCTACTACTCCAGTTTCTGAAGCAACCACAATATAACCATCTTTAGTAATGGTATAGCGAGCAGGACGCAAACCGTTGCGATCTAAAGTAGCACCGATAGTTTTACCATCACTAAATACTAATAGCGCAGGTCCATCCCAAGGCTCTTTCAAACCGCTGTAGTATTCGTAAAAATCAGTAATTTCAGGATACTTTTGTAGTTCGGGTTGATTTTGATAAGCTTCTGGCACTAGAATCATGGCAGCTTCGGGCAAACTGCGCCCAGTTCTGACCAACAATTCCATTACACTGTCTAAGTTATAGGAATCACTATTATCCGTATTAACAATTGGAGTCAAGCCTTCTAATTCTTCGCTTGTCCAACCAGGAACTTTCAAATTTTGCTCCCTAGTTGCCATCCAGTTGATATTACCCAGCAAAGTATTGATTTCGCCATTATGTCCCAATAAACGCATCGGTTGAGCAAAAGGCCATTTGGGCATAGTATTAGTACTAAAACGTCGGTGATAGACAGCAAAAGCACTTTCATAATTGGTATTTTTCAAATCTTCGTAAAATTCACCCAATACCTCTGCTCGTACCATGCCCTTATAGACAATTGTGCGACAGGAAAAAGAACAAATATAAAAATCATCTGATAACTTTTTCCCAATTCGCGATCGCGCTACATACAATTTGCGGTCTAGATCATCTCCAGATAATCCTTCGGGTGAAGTTACCAAAACCTGTTCGATCCGAGGTTGGTTTTCTCTAGCTTGAGTTCCTAATACTTCAGGTTTAACTGGTACTACACGCCAACCTAGTACAGTTAAATTTTCTGCTTTGATTGTTTCTTCAATAAATTTTTTACATTCAGTTGTTTTTGCTTCATTTTGAGGCAAAAAGACCATGCCAACACCATATTTTTCTCTCTTAGGCATTGGAATTTGATGTTCGTCAAACCAAGTTTTTATCACCGCATCGGGTAAAGCCGTCATGATTCCCGCACCATCCCCAGAATCGCGATCCGCACTACAACCACCCCGATGTTCCATACATCCCAAAGCTTTTAGTGCTTGTTCGATTAATTTGTGAGTAGCACGACTATCGCAATAAGCAATAAAGCCCACACCACAAGCATCCCTTTCTTCGGCTAACCAACGTTGTCCCTGAAAAGGAGTCAAAGTTTTTTCAGATTTTAACTGTTTGTTGTTTGTTGCTACATCGAGCTTGGTCATATTTTGTTTTTTGCTCATATTTTGGCTAGTTATACAAATGTATTAAGCTATTGAAAGACTGACTCTATTAAGATTTATAAATCTTGAAGAGTAAAAAGGATTAATAGAGATTAAGACAAGATATAAATAGGGGTTATAGAATACTACCGTATTCATATATTATTTGTTTATCTTCGCAAACTTTTTGCTCTATAGACTAAATTAGTTTAGTTTTCAATTTTGTCAGTTTGAGGGTTTGCCTAAAGCTCGATTACTATTTTGTTAGTCTCCAATGAGTAAATAGTTTTTTAATCATCAAGCTGTCATAATTTTGTTTGAGTAACAAATGATCGCTTTGGTTGGTTACAGTTGTAACTAAGCTGAGCCAGGTCTAGTTTGCCTATTTTTAAGGCTGAACTCGCGCTCAGGCTACAAAACTCGTGGTAAATTAACGGTTGAGCGACTTATAACAATACTGTTACTATAGATTGTCTTAATTATTTATTTTAATTTTAAATCTTATTTAGATAAAACCCATTTATTCTAAGTTTATTATCCTTTCATAACTTATGTCAGTCTTCAGAGGGCTTATATTCTATAAAAAAAATGTCCTGTTGAAACAGTGAAGAAAATTCTTAATATCACAAGAATATAAAGATAAAAATTTATATGGTGCTTGTTGTTGAGCTTACTTCAAGTACTCGTAAGTCTTTAATCCTCCGTATAAATCTCACCCAAAGCGATCATCACATTCTGTAAATTTACATTTACTTTTAAGTCTGCATCAAAGTCTACAGAGCCACAATTATTAGTGGTTATTTTTTTTACTGAGTAAATACACTTAAACAAGTAAACAAAATTACCAAATTCAATTTTATCAAAATTGTAAAGCTAGAAAATAATCTAACAAAATATCATGAAGATTTAATATAGATACTTCAATTCAGAATTTTAGCTCTTCTCGTTTCCAAAAATTATCTGCTATCTTTTGCATAGGTTCTAGGTATTATTCATATAAATAAGTTATCCCTGAGCCAACTAAATTAAATTCAGTTTTTTTGACCTATAAATTTTGTAAAAAAATGCCTCAATCTACCAAAGCTATCCAGGAAAAACCTCATCTAGATTTACCCGATTCTTTTGTTCAATCAGGCATTGCTGCAACAGAAATTCGTCCTTGGGGTTCTTTCACAACTTTAGAAGAAGGAAAAGGTTATAAAATTAAAAGGATTGAAGTAAATCCAGGACATCGTCTTAGTTTACAAATGCATCATCATCGTAGTGAACACTGGATTGTTGTTTCAGGTACAGCCAAAGTAATTTGTGGCGATAGCGAAATGATCCTTAGCAGCAATCAGTCAACTTATGTACCTCAATGTACTGCTCATCGCCTAGAAAATCCAGGAGTAATTAAATTAGTTTTAATAGAAGTTCAAAACGGAGAATATCTTGGAGAAGATGATATTGTTCGATTTCAAGACGACTACTCTCGACAATAATTCAAAATAAATTTATTTATTTTTTATACAAGCTAGTTACTCAATATATTTTTGTATTGTAACTAGTTTTACTGTAGCATTGACTATAATATTAAATTTGATTTATTCAGCAGTTAGTTTTGTAATGATTTTTGTTAGTCAAACTGCAGCAAAAGAAATTAAAAGAATACAACTAAGTCGTCAACAACCAGATAGTCAACTAAGATTAACTGTCAAATCAGGTGGATGCTCTGGTTTATTTTATGTTTTAAATCTCGAATCCAATTATCAACCAAGCTTAGAGCTAACCAGTCAAACAGATCATCTTTACCAATCTAATGGAATTGAGGTCATCGTCGATCAAGAAACTTTTTCCTATGTTCAAGGTTTACAATTAGACTACTCTGAAGATTTAATGGGCGGTGGTTTTCGTTTCCAAAATCCTAATGCAGTAAATACCTGTGGTTGTGGATTATCTTTCACCTATCAGAACGGTGAAATAGTAAGCTAGTTTAGCTTTTTCATTATTCTTGTATGATATTTTATAATTGGTTGACATGATCAACCTTATTTGTATATTATTGGAATTTGTCGACTATTGTAATTTTAAAGACCAGCAATTTGTTCTTAATACATGACTCATGCCCACCATTCAGCAACTAATCCGTAGCGAACGCGCCAAAATTCAGAAGAAGACCAAATCACCCGCTCTCAAAGAATGTCCTCAGCGTCGTGGAGTTTGCACCAGAGTATACACCACAACTCCCAAAAAACCTAACTCGGCTTTGAGAAAGGTAGCTCGGGTGCGACTGACCTCTGGATTTGAAGTCACAGCTTATATTCCAGGAATTGGACATAATTTACAAGAACACTCTGTAGTTCTTATCCGTGGTGGAAGGGTTAAGGATTTACCAGGAGTAAGATATCATATCGTTCGTGGGACTCTAGATGCTACTGGAGTCAAAGATAGACGACAGGGTCGCTCCAAATACGGCACTAAACGTCCTAAAACAACTTGAGCTTGACCTTAATCTCATCAAAAATTAGGGCGACTCAAGGCATCCTCTAAGTAAACAAGAGAGAGATGCCCTTTTTAGTGAATTGCTATATTGATTAAACTTGCGTTTTGTGATGTTTAATAATTTGTCTTGATATTTAGGGACTAAACTAACCCTTGTAAGCTTTTAAGCTGAGACAATTTTCAGGATATTTTGATAAAAGTATCCAATAATCACGACAAATTGTATAGTATCAAAAATTACTAAATATATAGTTCCTTAGATATTGATTGTAAATAAAAACTATGTCTCGTCGTTCAATTAAAAGAAAACGCCCGGTCCCTCCAGACCCAGTTTACAACAGCCGTTTGGTTAATATGACTGTTAGACGTGTAATGAGTTCTGGTAAACAGTCTCTTGCTACTCGTATAGTTTATGATGCTCTGGCGACCATAGGATCGAGAACGGGGAACGATCCTATAGAAGTGTTTGAACAAGCGATTAAAAATATTACGCCTCTAGTTGAAGTCAAGGCACGTCGAGTTGGTGGTGCAACTTATCAAGTTCCTATGGAAGTAAAATCTTCACGAGGAACGACGTTAGCTTTACGTTGGCTAGTACATTTTGCTCGTGCGAGAGGAGGTCGTACTATGGCAGGTAAATTAGCTAACGAAATTATGGATGCTGCTAACGAAACTGGAGGCGCAATCAAGAAAAGAGAAGAAACTCATCGTATGGCAGAAGCAAATAAAGCCTTTGCTCATTATCGGTATTAAAAAGTTTTACATAATAGTACTACAAGTGGCAAAAATAAACCGCGACGGATTTCCCTCCACTGTCGCTGGGAGCTTAGACTACTAAAAGTATAGAATTGTAAATAGTGTAAAAAAATAACAAACATCTAATAACTTGCCTGGCAAGATTTAAGGAGGTATCTGTGGCACGTAGTATCCCGCTAGAAAGGGTACGAAATATAGGCATCGCGGCTCATATAGACGCGGGCAAAACAACAACTACCGAACGTATCCTGTTTTACACTGGTATTGCTCACAAATTGGGTGAAGTCCATGAAGGTACGGCAACAATGGATCACATGCAGCAAGAGCAGGAAAGAGGAATTACCATTACTGCTGCAGCTATCAGTACCAGTTGGAAAGATTGTAAAATTAACATCATTGATACACCAGGACACGTTGACTTTACCATTGAAGTAGAACGTTCAATGCGGGTATTAGATGGTGTTATAGCCGTATTTTGTTCCGTAGGTGGCGTACAACCCCAATCCGAAACCGTTTGGAGACAAGCAGACAGGTATCAAGTGCCTCGAATTGCTTTTGTCAACAAAATGGATCGTACTGGAGCAAACTTTTTTAAAGTTTACGAACAGATTCAAGATCGTCTGAGAGCAAATGCTGTTCCCATTCAAATTCCAATTGGTAGTGAAAGTGACTTCCAAGGAATTATTGATTTGGTAAGAATGCGTGCCAAGATTTACAAAGACGATCTCGGAGAACAGATCGAAGATACTGAAATTCCAGAAGAACTACAAGAATTAGCGAATGAATATCGCGCCAAAATGATTGAAGCAGTTGCAGAAACTGATGAAGAACTTCTAGAAAAATTCATGATGGAAGAAGAGTTCTCTGAAGAAGAAATTAGAACTGCTTTGCGTAAAGGCACGATTGATGGTTCAATCATGCCAATGCTCTGTGGTTCTGCTTTCAAGAACAAAGGCGTTCAACTGTTATTAGATGCAGTGGTAGATTATTTACCAGCTCCTACAGAAGTACCTGCAATCAGAGGAACTTTACCTGATGGCACTGAAGCAGTCAGAAAATCTGATGATAGTGAACCGTTTTCTGCACTTGCTTTCAAAATTACCTCAGATAAATATGGTCGCTTAACCTTTATCAGAGTTTACTCAGGAGTTCTGAGTAAAGGTAGCTATGTGTACAATGCGACTAAGGATAAGAAAGAGCGGATTGCTCGCTTAGTTGTTTTAAAATCCAATGAGCGGATTGAAGTAGATGAGCTAAGAGCCGGAGATTTAGGTGCAGCCGTTGGGTTGAAATTAGCCACCACTGGAGATACTCTTTGTGATGAAAATAAGCCGATTATTTTAGAGTCTCTTTACATTCCCGAACCAGTTATTTCTGTTGCAGTAGAGCCTAAAACTAAAGGCGATATGGAAAAATTATCCAAAGCCTTACAAGCATTATCAGATGAAGACCCAACTTTTAGGGTTAATACTGACGCAGAAACCAATCAGACTGTGATTGCTGGAATGGGTGAATTGCACCTGGAAATTCTGGTTGACCGTATGTTACGAGAGTTTAATGTAGAAGCAACTGTAGGTAAACCTCAAGTTGCTTACCGTGAAACTATTCGGAAAAACAGCAGAGCAGAAGGCAAATGGATTAAACAAAGTGGTGGTAAGGGTCAATACGGTCATGCTGTGATCGAAATTCAACCTGGAGAACCCGCAAGTGGTTTTGAGTTTGTCTCTAAAATTGTTGGTGGTGCTATTCCTAAGGAATACATTCCAGCAGTTGAACAAGGGGTTAAGGAGTCCTGCGAATCAGGAATTTTGTCAGGTTATCCTTTGATCGATGTTAAAGTAACCCTGGTTGATGGCTCCTACCATGATGTAGACTCCAACGAAATGGCATTCAAGCTAGCTGGTTCTATGGCAATTAGAGAAGCTGTAATGAAAGCATCTCCAGTATTGCTAGAGCCTGTGATGAAAGTTGAGGTAGAAGTTCCTGAAGATTTTCTTGGGGATGTTATGGGAGATTTGAACTCTCGCCGTGGCAATATTGAAGGCATGAACTCTGATGATGGTCAATCAAAAGTTTCTGCTAAAGTACCATTAGCGGAAATGTTTGGTTATGCCACAGATATTCGTTCTAAAACGCAAGGACGTGGTATCTTCTCTATGGAGTTCAGTAACTACGAAGAAGTGCCTCGTAATGTAGCAGAGGCAATTATTGACAAAAACAAAGGGAACGCATAATTAGGAAAGGAATAAATTCATGGCACGCGCAAAGTTTGAAAGGACTAAAGACCACGCCAATATCGGTACTATTGGTCACGTTGACCACGGTAAAACTACTTTAACTGCAGCAATTACTTTGACTTTAGCTGCCTCTGGTAAAGCGAAAGCCAGAAAGTATGATGAGATTGATGCAGCTCCTGAAGAAAGAGAGCGTGGTATTACAATTAATACCGCTCACGTAGAGTATGAAACAGACAATCGTCACTATGCTCACGTAGACTGTCCTGGACACGCTGACTATGTGAAAAATATGATCACTGGTGCAGCACAAATGGATGGAGCAATTTTAGTTGTATCCGCTGCTGACGGTCCAATGCCTCAAACTCGCGAGCATATTTTGTTAGCGAAGCAGGTAGGGGTTCCTAGCTTGGTAGTGTTTATGAATAAACAAGACCAAGTGGATGACGAAGAACTACTTGAATTGGTAGAACTAGAAATTCGTGAGCTTTTAAGCGAATATGATTTCCCTGGCGATGATATTCCCATCGTTTCTGGTTCTGCATTGCTTGCTTTAGAAGCTTTAACCGAAAATCCCAATATCAAACAAGGCGAGAATGAATGGGTAGATAAGATATATGCACTTATGGAGAATGTAGACTCTTACATTCCTACTCCCGAACGGGAAATTGATAAGCCTTTCTTGATGGCAGTAGAAGACGTGTTCTCGATCTCTGGTCGTGGTACTGTAGCTACTGGTCGGATTGAACGCGGTAAAGTTAAAGTTGGAGAAACCATCGAAATCGTTGGTATTGAAAACACTCGTAGCACTACTGTAACTGGTGTAGAAATGTTCCAGAAAACTTTAGATGAAGGTTTGGCTGGAGATAACGTTGGGGTATTACTTCGGGGTATCAAAAAAGAAGAAATTGAGCGGGGAATGGTATTAGCTAAACCCGGTTCGATCACTCCTCATACACAATTTGAAGGCGAAGTTTACGTCTTAACTAAAGAAGAAGGTGGTCGTCATACTCCTTTCTTCAAAAACTATCGTCCTCAGTTCTACGTTCGTACTACTGATGTAACTGGTACAATTAAAGACTACACTGCTGATGATGGTAGTGCAGTAGAAATGGTTATGCCAGGCGATCGCATTAAAATGACTGTAGAATTAATTAATCCGATTGCGATCGAACAAGGAATGCGCTTCGCCATCAGAGAAGGTGGTCGCACCATTGGTGCTGGAGTTGTTTCCAAAATTATTAAGTAGGACAACCAAATGAAGCAGAGTAGATAAGTTGTAAGCTATAGCTTTGCACTTATCTGCTCGTTATTAATGGCTTAAAATAATAAATTCTGATCACTTTCAACAATAAAACGCCAACAAAATATTTTTTTTTAGTGCGTTAAAGCTCAAATTTCCGAACCTTGACAATTAAAGATTATGGCAACTATTCAGCAGCAGAAAATTCGCATTCGTTTAAAAGCTTTTGACCGACGTTTACTTGACACATCTTGTGAAAAGATTGTTGATACTGCCAATAGAACTAACGCTACAGCTATTGGACCGATTCCTTTACCAACTAAACGAAAAATTTACTGCGTTTTGCGTTCTCCTCACGTAGATAAAGATTCTCGGGAACATTTTGAAACTCGTACTCATCGCCGAATTATTGATATTTATCAGCCCTCATCTAAAACTATTGATGCTTTGATGAAATTAGATTTACCTGCTGGAGTAGATATTGAAGTTAAACTTTAAAATACTTTAGCTAATTAATTTTATTGACCCCTTAAGCATAAATTTAAGGGGTTTTTGTCTATCTTATTTGGTTAAAATTCGTTAAAGTAAAAAAGAAAGAATTTCGCAAGCAAGCAGTCAAATATGGCATCATTTTCTTCTTCTACTGCTGTTAGAGAACTTCCCCTATTTCCACTTCCTGAAGTTGTTTTATTTCCAGGTCGTCCTTTACCGTTACATATTTTTGAATTTCGGTACAGGATTATGATGAATACAATTTTGGAATATGATCGTCGTTTTGGAGTTTTGATGATCGATCCTGCGACAGGAGAAATCTCTTCAGTTGGTTGTTGTGCAGAAATAGTACATTTTCAACGTTTACCTGACGATCGCATGAAAATGTTAACTTTGGGACAACAAAGATTTCGAGTCTTAGAGTATATCCGTGAGAAGCCTTATCGAGTAGGTTTAGTAGAATGGATTGAGGATCGACCACCAACTAAAAATTTGACTCCACTCGCTCAAGAAGTAGCAAAGTTACTCCAAGATGTGGTTCATTTATCAGCCAAATTGACTGAGCAAAAAATTGAGCTTCCGGAGGATTTACCTGATTTGCCTGTGGAATTGTCTTATTGGGTGGCTAGTAATCTTTATGGAGTAGCATCAGAGCAACAAGTATTGTTGGAAATGCAAGATACTGCTGCTCGACTACAACGAGAAGCAGAAATTCTTACTTCAACTCGCAATCATTTAGCTGCTCGCACTGCTCTGAAAGATGTTTTAAATAATAAATAAAATTTTAATCATAATTGCACAGTAAGAAGATCGTAGTTACCAAATATTTTGAGAACTTCTGTATACTCAGACAATTCTGATAAAACAGTTTTAAGTGAAGCATTACAAATATTGCTTTCTATATCAATAAAAAAGATATATTCACCTAGAGAACGTTTAGTAGGACGAGACTCAATTTTACTTAAGTTAATTCCTTGATTAGCAAAAATATGAAGTGGTTTAACTAATGCTCCTGGTGCATTTTCTGACAAACTAAACGCCAAAGAAAGATAACTACCCTTGGTAGTAGGATTGAGACTTAAAACCCAAAAACGAGTACAGTTATCAGGATAATCATTAATATGATCGGCAAGAATAGGAAGATTATATAGTTTAGCTGCCCGAGGAGATGCGATCGCTGCTGAGGTGGGTTCGTCTGTAAGATATTGCAGAGCTTCGGTAGTCGAGTTGGTTGGGATCAGTTTAGCAGAAGGAACAAACTGCTCTAACCATTGTTGACATTGACCAAGAGCTTGAGGATGAGAATAGACGGTTTTAATCTCTTGCAAAGATAAGCTACAAGATAAAAGAGCATGAGAGATTGGTAAAACTAGACTTTGAATAATTTTTAACTGTTCTAATTGCCAAAGAGTATCCAGGGTAATCGCTACACTACCTTCAATTGAATTTTCAACAGGAACTACTGCTAAATCTACTTCTTGATTTGCTA
The DNA here is from genome assembly GCA_002355455.1 of Stanieria sp. NIES-3757. Classification (NCBI taxonomy): domain Bacteria; kingdom Bacillati; phylum Cyanobacteriota; class Cyanophyceae; order Pleurocapsales; family Dermocarpellaceae; genus Stanieria; species Stanieria sp. NIES-3757. The sequence goes on along the minus strand of AP017375.1, from coordinate 25,228 downwards.
CTGCTTTTGCTGCTAAAGCAATAGTTGGATAGGGGGATAAAACAGTTTCTTGCTGATGATTTTGAGCCAACCAATTTGCATAAGCTAGAGCTACCGTTTCGGAGTTAGTCCCCGTAGGACCTAAGTAGGCAAGAGAAAGCGTCATAAAGTTTGAATAAGCAGTTTTTTATTTGTTTTACAACAAAAATGTCTTTGAATACAAAAATGTAAAGTTTCTATGGGAAAGTTTTTTTTGAAGAAATGTAACCTAAAATTAATAAAAATACGATACTTAAGTTTTTTTATTTACATATGCAAGTTTATTTTAACGCTTCTGAATCAGTAGAAATACTTATAAAAGAACAAGGAGTTCCCGTTCAACATTATTTACGTCAGCCACAAAGATTAGTTAAGGCGATCGCTAATCCTCAATTAATGAAGCAATTAGCAGAAAATTTGTATGAATTAAAAATGCGTCCGATTAATTTTATGGAGATGTATTATTTTCAACCGATTGTTATTCTTAAGGTTTGGTCTGATACACAAGGTAACGTTTATTTAACATCTCAAGCTTGTGAAATTAAAGGTATCGAATATATTAATCGCCGTTTTTCGCTGCAATTAAAAGGAATTCTTTATCCAGAAATTAATCAAAATCAAACTTATTTAAAAGGTCAAGCTGATTTAGAAGTTAAAGTTGAATTACCACCACCTTTAATGTTTACTCCTAAGCCTTTATTAGAAATGGCTGGTCATCAATTATTAAAAGGTGTTTTAGTCAGAATCAAACAAAAATTGGTTACTCAACTGTTAAAAGATTATCATCAATGGGTGACTCAAGAAGTTCGACAAGAAGAAGTGGTTCTCGGCAACGAAATTTCAACAGATTTTGGTTTAACTTGAATTCTCTTCATGAAATGCTTTCTTTTCCAACTGACAAGGGCGAAAAGAAGTTCGATGATAGGGAGAAAGACCGTATTGTCTAAGAGCCGAACGATGTTTGCTAGTCGGATAACCTTTATTATTAACTAGGTCATATTCTGGGTAATCATTAGCTAGATTAACAATTAATTCATCTCGCCATACCTTAGCCAGAATACTAGCAGCAGCAATTAGAGCCGAAAAGCGATCGCCTTGGACAATAGTTTTTTGTTCTATGGATAGGTTGGGAATTGGAAATTTTCCATCTACTAAACAAAAAGCTGGCTGTACTTTTAAGCCCATTACTGCTCGTTTCATAGCCAATAGAGAAGCGTGAAAAATATTAAGTCGATCTATTTCAGCAACACTAGCATTAGCAATTTGCCAATCAGCGGCTATAAGTTGAACTAGTTGACTCAATTGTTGTCTTTTTTTAGCTGATAGTTGTTTACTATCTTTAACTCCAATCTCACTTAATTTGGATAAAGATGAAACTGGTAGGACAATTACTGCTGCAACGACGGAGCCAAATAAAGCACCTCGCCCTACCTCGTCTACTCCGGCTATCAAAGCATTTTCATCGATTAGCTTGGGTAAGAAAGAATTATCCAAAAATTGATTACAGTTCACTGTAACTAATAATTTTATTTAAACTGATAACTCTGTTTGTGCCGATGAACGACGACGGCGACGACGGCGCGCATTGTTATTTTCTTCTGTTTCTGTTTCTGTTTCTGTTTCTGCGTTTATTTCTGTTTCGGGTTCTGCCTCTGTTGTTACTTCTATTTTTAATTCGGGAGGAGTTACTATTTCAGTTTCGTTCATTACTTCTGGTTCAGTAACAGATTCTTGGCTAGATTCTGTTTCAGTTATACCAGTTGCTTGACCGCCATCATTAGAATTTTGGATTAAAACTAAAACCGATTTAGGATCTTTAAATTCTCGTTCTAAACGAATTAAAGGAGATATGCCCATCAAAGCATAAACTTCCTGTTCTAAATCAGTCATTTCTACAGAAACTTTTTCTAAATTAGTTTCATCTCGCCGAGAAGGACGATTTGATTGCACCCTAGATTTACGTTCTTCAGGTACAAAATTAGGCGTATCTACCTCAAAATCGCGAGTTATAACGACAGGATTTAACTCAGTTTGTTCGTCTTTGAGCAAAATGTCATTAAGACGACGACGACGACGACGACGATTATTATTTCCCTGCTCTTGATAGTTGGGATGATTGAGTAATTCTGGAGGGGAAGGACTAGGGTCGTAACCTAAATCAAGCGAATAATCAGAAAAATTATTTTCTTGAGTATAAGGCAAAGTAGGAATTGCTATTGGTGGAGTAATCGGTGGACTTTCTAAAGATTCTCCTTCAGGTTTGCCTGGTAGATGGACTAAATGTCCTAAACCACCACAACTAGGACAAGTTTGACCAAATAATTCGTAAATATTTTTCCCTTGGCGTTTACGAGTTAGTTCTACTAAACCAAGTTCGGAAAGTTGAGCAATTTGAGGTCTAGCTTTATCTGCCTTGAGAGCTTTATTAAAATGTTCTAACAGTTTGAGTTGGTCTCTTCGTGAGTCCATATCGATAAAATCGACAATGATTACACCACCAATATTACGCAGACGTAATTGACGAGCAATTTCAGTTGCAGCTTCGCTATTCGTCCAGAGAACAGTTTCACGAGCAGTAGCAGAGCGAGTAAAAGAGCCAGAGTTTACATCAATAACAGTTAATGCTTCGGTAGGTTCAATGATAATATAGCCACCCGATGGTAACTCTACTCTCGGTTTTAGAGCTTCACGAACTGCTGCATTGACCCGATAATATTCTAAGATTGCTTGACGTTCTCGATGATGATCGATAAAAACTCCTTGAGGAAAACGACCACCACCCCAATTAGTTAAATGTTGTTTAACTCGTTTTACCGCTGCTTGTGAATCAACCACGATGCTATTAACATCAGCCGAATACATATCTCGTAAAACACGCTGAATGAAATCGTCATCTCGATTCAACAGTGCTGGAGGTCTGGTAGAAGCCGCTTGATATTGGATTGATTCCCACTGTTTTTGTAGAAATTCTAAATCTTCCATAATGGCTTCTTCCGCCTTACCGTCGGCTTCGGTTCTCACTAGTAAACCCATACCAGCCGGTTTAATGAGAATAGCTAGAGCGCGTAAACGGTTACGTTCGTTGTCATCTTTAATACGTCGTGAAAGTTTGACTCCCTTACCGTAAGGCATTAAAACTAAATATCGTCCTGGCAAAGTGATATTACCAGTCAGTCTTGGTCCTTTATTTCCAGTGGGTTCTTTCATTACCTGAACCAAAACTGTTTGTTGTGGAGTTAATAGTTCAGTAATTGCTCCGGCAGTTTTTTTTAAACGTAAAGGTCCTAAATCTGTAACATGAATAAAACCGTTGCGTTCCGCATCGCCTATATTAACGAAGGCAGCATCTATACCAGGAATAACATTTTCAACTGCACCAAGATAAATATCGCTCACCTGTTGATTGCCTGTGGCAACAATCAATTCCTGAATTTGATCTTCCCAAAAAACGGCGGCGATATGATGCTGTTCCGCAATAATAATTTGTTTTGGCATTAATTTTCCTCAAAATTTTTTAGTAGCTTGAGACACCTAAACGCTGTGTCCAGCAACATTGCTTAATGTAAAGAATTTATGCAATAAAAAACTAAACTTCATCTATGTTTGAAAATAAGCCAGATTGCACTTTTTAGCTAAGTGCTTACATTTGCCCTGACTACCTCGTTATGCGATTATATTTTCACTAGCGAATTGCTCGCCTGTGGAAGAAGTGGTTTCTCTCTTCTAGAAAAACCTTTTGGCGCAAGAGCCTGAGGGTCTTAAGTAAATTGAGAAATAGCTGGAGCTATGATTCAATTATGGGTGTTAGATTTGATAAATCTGAGCTAAATTTTTTTAGCGATCGCTTTAGCGAGCAAATTGCTCTAGCATTAAGAATTGTACACTACCTAAATTATAGTGTTTCTAATAAATCAAATTTTAACCTGAATATAACCTCAAAGATCAATTTTTGACAAGGAATTTAATTTATTGGGTTGGAATTAAAACAATCATGAGTCTTTAATTAGAACAAGAGAATAGAGTTTAAAAATATTGCTTACTACGGCGGAGAGACTCACAAGTTGAGATGACAAGCTTGCCTACTTGTTCGATCTCTTCTAAAGTATTGAATCTACCAATCCCAAACCGCAGAGAAGCATAAGCTAATTGCTCTGAATGTCCTAAAGCCATTAAAACATGAGAAGGAGTGGTATTAATAGCAGAACAAGCTGAACCAGAAGATAAAGCAACTGTTTGCTGTAAACCTAGGAGCAAAGCTGAACCATCTACTTCTTCAATACTAACATTGAGATTTCCTGGTAAACGTTCAAGCCAATGTCCATTTAAATGAATTCCGTCGATTGTATTTAAAATAGACCAGAGTTTTTTTCTCAGTTGAAGCAGTCTTTCGGTTTCTGATTCCATTTCAGCTATTCCTAATTCTACCGCTTTAGCAAAACCGACAATTTGCGGTGTATAAAGCGTTCCAGAACGAATACCACGCTCTTGTCCTCCTCCCTGAATTTGAGCAGCTAGTTTAACTCTAGGATGACGACGACGTAGATATAATGCACCAATACCCTTTGGTCCATAAACCTTGTGAGCGGTTAAAGACATCAGATCGATTTTCATCTGTTGGACATTAAGGGGAACTTTTGCGATCGCTTGAGCTGCATCGGTGTGAAATAAAATTTGATGAGCATGACAAATTTCGCCAATTTCAGCTAAAGGTTGTAAAACTCCAATTTCATTATTAGCTGCCATGGCTGAAACTAAAATCGTATCAGGACGAATTGCTTGTTCCAGTTGTTGGAGATCGATTAATCCGTCTGATTGTACGGGCAGATAAGTAACTTCAAAACCAAGAGTTTCTAAGTACTTACAAGGATCGAGTACTGCTCGATGTTCTGTTTGAACAGTAATAATGTGTTTGCCTTGATTAAAATATGCCTCGGCTACACCTTTAATTGCTAAATTATTAGCCTCCGTTGCACCACTAGTAAAAACAATTTCTTCAGGAGTGGCATTGATAACTTCAGCGATCGCAGAACGAGCTAATTTTACTGCTGCTTCTGCTTCCCAACCATAAACATGAGTAATGCTACTAGGGTTGCCAAAACATTGGGTAAAGTAAGGCAACATTGCTTCTAAAACTCTTTGATCTACTGGGGTAGTAGCGTGACAATCTAGATAAATTGGACGTGACATAAATAAGTTATTAGGACTAATTAGAAGAGAAATTTAGCTGCCTTCTGGTGCCAGAAAACGCTATGATCGAGCCATAGTTGCGTAAATTTATGGTTAGTTATCATTATGGGTGAAGCAAAACGCCGTAAAAGTGCATTGGGAGAAAAATATGGACAAGAGCAAACCATTTTACCGTGGTTACCTATAACTAAGACTCAATCCGAACAGTTTGTCAAATGGACGACTAGAGGAGCTTGGATTGGTATTGGTATGATGGTAGCAATTTGGATTACGGTAAGATTTATCGGGCCTGTTTTTGGCTGGTGGGAAATTTACTAATATTATTAACAAAAAACCATAAGTCATTGTTTGACTATTGTTAAGTTCGGTAAATTAGAAGCTAAGATGAGATGGGCTTAATCAATTGGCTTTTGAGTTTTTCGTTTTTACCTTTAATGAAAAAAAGTTATAACATGACAACTTTTTCTGAAAAAAATTTATTTAAATCTTAAGAAAACAATTTAGATAAAAACCAAGCAAAGAGGTAACCAATGAACGAACAAAATCCTTATGAGCGACTTAATGTCACAGAAAATGCTTCTTTTGAAGAAATTCAAAACGCTAAGAAAAAGCTCAAGGAACAATATAGCCAAGATACTAAAGTATTAGAAAGTATTGAAGCTGCTTATGATGCGATTATTATGGATCGTCTCAGATTACGTCAGGAAGGTAAAATTAAAGTTCCAGAAAGAATACGTTTTCCTGAAAAATTAGTAGAAACTCCTTCCGATTTTACCCCGATTAATCAGAAGAATTCTCCTCAATGGCTCAAAAATTTACTTGATCGACCTTCACAAGCTGAAATTCTTTGGCCGACAGGAATATATTTAGTTTTAGCTGCGATCGCCGTTTTTGGTCAAAGCACAGAAGCTTCTTTACTGCCTTTACTAATGGCGTTAGGATTTATGGCTAATATTTATTTTCTGAATCGTAAAGAAAATAAGTTTCCCCGTTCTCTGCTAATTAGTTTAATTGTATTATTAACAGGCATTGGATTAGGCAATGGATTAGCTCAGTTATTATTTAGTCAAACTGGTGGCATGGTTTTAAATGTTGAGCAATTTGCTTCAGTATTAACTTTCTGTTTGTTTTGGTTAGCTAGTTGCTTTCTGCGCTGATAAGGTGTGCCGAAGCACTAAGTCAATAGCTTCTGTCAAATTATTAGCAATAAAATTGGGTTGATATTGTTCTAAATGTTTGCGATCGCGAATTCCTGATAAAACTCCGATAATTTTCACTTGAGATTGTTTAGCTGCTACAATGTCTGCTTCTGTATCTCCGATCATCCACAGATCGGAAGCAGGCGGTAATTGACTTACTGCTTTTTTCATCAGTAAGGGTTTATCTTCGATATCAGTCGTTTTAATATAATCATTGCGTAAGCAATAACGACGGTTAGAAGGAAAAAAACGAGCTAAATCGTAGCGTTCAAAGGCTTCTGCTAATTCTTTTTCTCGTCGCATTGTCATCACAACCAGATCGATTCCTAAATACTGTAATTTTTCTAAAGCAGAGATGGCATTGGGAAGAACTTGATCGTAACTGAGATAAGGTAAAGTATGAACAGTATTTTTGCGAATTAAAGCAAATTTTTGAGCTTGTGTTTCATCTAAACCAGATTTAATCCCAATTTTATATTCAGGTACACGCGCTCGTTTAAGTTGCCAAAATTCTGCTTTGCTTAGTTGATGAATTGGTTGTTGGTCGTATTTAGTTTGTTCTAAACAATATTGATAAACCTGGTAGTAGCGTTCCGAAACATCCATAATCGGACCGTCAAAATCGGTAATGACTCTTAGCATTTTTTAGTTTTTTTTAACTTTTATATACAAAATATCTTAATCAATCCCATCTGACAATCCAATTTACTTGATAAGTAGTGATGCAAAATGAAATTAAGTATAAAAAATGGAGAAAGTGTCATTAATTCTGTCTAAAGACTTAATTAAAAGGGAAAAAAGCGACTTGATCGTAGCCACTGAATTGACATAGTGCAGTTGCTACCGCATTATTATTTTTGCGTAAGCCTTCGTAATGAAAAAATACTTGTCCCCTAAAACCACTAGCACGATTTAATTGGATACATTGAAGTAAATCGTGAATGGTTAATTCTTGATTATTAGCAGTGAAAGCAATTCCAGGGCTAAATTTAGAAAGCGAATTGGCAGGAAAAATCTGTTTGATTTGTTTGACTTCGTGGCGATAACCACCAAAACTAGAACGATAAATTTGGGGATGAAGTAAATCTACTATGCCTCTGGTAAGCCAAGTTTTAGTATCTTGTAGCAGATTGTTTAAACAAAAAGGATAAACGGCAGGAGACAAAGAAATAATTAATTGAGGGTTAACTGCTTTGACTTGTTGATAAATTTGAGCGAGAAAATCAGTTAGTAAAGTAGCCCGCCATTGGATCCATTTTTGATTGCTGGGGTTACGAGGTGGTTTGATGCCAAATTCAGCTTGATAGAGTTTAATTGTCTCTTCATTGTAACCTCCTGCAACAGGAAGGGCGGGCAAGCGATCGCATCCTTGAATACCTTCAACATTGTATTTAGTTACTACTTCTAAAATTAAATCCAACATAAACTGTTGAACTTCTGGATTGAAAGCATTCATCCACATTAAACCGCCGTGTTTGACTACTTCCCCATTAAAAGCTATCGCTTTCCAGTGAGGTTGCGATTGTAAGATATGTCCTCCACTCGCTAGATGGGAAGCAGCAAAACCGTATTCAAACCAAGGTATTACTGCAATATTGCGCTGATGTGCCTCGGTAATAACTTCTGCTAAAGGATCTCTTGACTGGGAATCGTAAAATGGTTCAATGACAGGAAAACTATAATTTGCCATCACTTGACTGGGAAACAGAGTATAACCTCGATTCCAGACAACAGGAAAAATTAAATTAAATCCCTGCTGCTGCAAAAAATCCATCGCTTCAGCAATATTTTGTTTCGATGCCAAAACTTGACTATGGGGACGATTTGCCAGCCAAACACCACGAATTTCCGTCATTTTCCTAAAGTTAGTTCTTCTTTTTTACCAAGGATGCCTTGGGGTCGCCAAATCATTAGAACCATTAAAATTAGACCAATAATCATAATTCGCAACGCCCCCGCACTAGAATTATCTACTAAACCTAATTGAGGCAAATAAAAGCGCGTTAACGCATCATACGCCCAGAAAATAATTACTCCGAGTAATGTTCCTGCATTACTTCCTGCACCGCCTAAGACTACCATTGTCCAGGCATTAAAAGTAACGATTGGTTCAAAATTACTAGGATAAACAGTAGTTAATTGCCAAGCATAAAAAGCTCCAGCCACACCTGCGATCGCACCGCCTAACATAAAAGCTTGTAATTTATACCAAAAAACATTTTTACCCAATGCCCTTGGAATTTCTTCATCTTCTCGAATCGCTTTTAGCACTCTACCCCAAGGAGAATTTACCAATAATTGCAAACCCCAATAAATGATAGCTAAAGTGATTAAAACCAATAACATCAAGCCAGCTTTGTAATTGTAATCAGAAAGAGCCAGCAAACTATTAATATAAACAGTCAAGATTAAAGCTAAAGCGATGATCCCCCAAATAATTGCACCAATTTTTTTTCGAGGTTGATAACTTTTTCTTTGGATTTCTCGGCTTTCTCGCCATTGATTTTTTAACCCTTGCCACAGTTGCCAAACTGCAAAAATAGCTAAAATGGTTAAAAGACTAATTATGATCGTTTTGCTGATGCCATTAGGCTCAAATCTTTCCAAAGGCAATGGATAACGTTGAATTCCAAATGCGCCTTTGGTTAACCATTCTTCATTAAGAGCAATTAACCGCAACAATTCTGAAACGCCAATTGTCACAATTGCCAGATAATCCTCTCGCAATCTCAACGTAGACATTCCAATTAATAATCCCAATAATGCTGCTACTATTGCCCCAACTAAAACAGAAATTATTAAAGGTACGCCCAAAGAACTTAATAAAACTGTGGTGTAAGCCCCAACAGTCATAAAAGCAACATGACCAAAGTTAATTAAGCCCGTAAAACCCCATTGCAAGTTTAAACCAAGAGCAAAAATAGCAAATAAACCGGTAGAGATTGTCAGGAAAACAAGATAACCAACCATTTACGTCTGCGTTAATTTGACAAATTCCAATCTTTTCGCCGATTTTACCTTAGTTGAAAGCCGATGAATAAAAATTAACTATGGTTCAAATAAAAAAACCACCAACGTCCAATAGGCTGGTGGTTAACAAAAATAGCAATCATTTAGGCAGCTAAAACAAAATCAACTTCATTTGCGCCCTTTGTTTCTCCTTGTCCAGAAGTCAATTGTTTTCCATTAACATCTACTGCAAAAGAAGTTCCATCTAAATTGACATTGTAATCAGTGGCGTCACCAGTATAGCCAACACTAGCAACCATCTTACGACCTTCATCGGTGTATTTGAAAGCCATCATTTGATTTTTATTTTTTTGATTATCTTTTGCCCAAATCACCATGTACTGTTCGCCTTGATATTCAAAAATTTTAGGTGGACGAGAGGGAACATAACGACCAGGCGCACCAAAACTTTTATCTAAGAAATCTTGAACAGAACTAGCTTCTACTGTAGCGTAGGCTACTTCATCAGGTGCAACAGCTTCAGCATCACCTTGACTTTCATCGACAACTTCTTCTTTACCCCGATTACGAAAATAGTCTACTGCTTTTTTAGTACCGATCGCACCAACAGCAGCAATACCCGCACCAATTAATAAATTACGTAATCTAGTCATTGATAAATCCTCTTACAAGAAACTTCTTTCTATGTACAGTATATTTGCTTACTCACTAGGTTAATTTGAGTATTTTTTAATAGTTCTCTGCATTTCACTAGAGATGAGTTGATTGTCTGCTTAGTCTAGATTGGGTTTGACTTGACTTGAGTAAATTGATAAAAAATTGACAACGTATTATTGTCAGGTTTTACTTGAGTAAAGTTTGTTGATTTATTTTTGCAATAAGCTTATTATTATTTTCTATGTCATAAGTTGCGATTAATAATTTAGCCTTTTATGAATATTAATGATTAGTCAATTAGTCAAGTTGTAAATCAGTAATAATTGCCATTTAAAATTTCAAAAATTTACGTTTAATTATGGAGTTTAATTTTAAATTTCAACCAATTTCTTTTAGTTGGGTAGCAGTTCATCCTCGTCCGTTAGGGATAATTAATTTTATTGGTGAAGTGGGTTTTGGTGCATTTCCTACTATTTTTTATCGTCATTTTTTAAAAGGTTTATACTATCAAGGTTATACAATTATTGCTAGACCAATCTATTCTCACTGGAATTGTTGGACAGGAGCGATAAATTTAATGAACGAATCACTTAATTATAATTTGTTTTCTGGTATTTTTGCTGAAGCGAAACGATTAGGTTATAATTCAGAAATTTATTTAAAAAATTATAATTCCAAACAATTAAATAACTTTTGGCTCGGTCATGGCTTAGGTTGCCAATATCTTATTTTGCTTGAAATTATTAGTAATTTGAATCAAGAAAAATATCGGATATTTTTAAATGAATATTTAGACAAAAAACAAACTAAGGCAATTAATGAATATTTTAATTTAATCCAAGACAAACAATTTTCAATTATAAATGAACCATCTATTTTTATTTCTCCTAAAATCATTGGAGGCTGTAAAACATTAAATCAGCTTACAGAAGAAGAAATTTATAATTTAATTAAATATAGTGATTTGTTTAATTGTTTAGGTATGATTGTTCCCGAAAAAAGTCATTATACGACTAAAAATATTAAAGATTTAAAACAAAATGTTCCTCAAGATTTGTATAAACTAATATCTGAAAAAAATCCAGGCAATCATTTTTCTCCTTTATTTTTTTCTTCCAAGCAAGTCCAATTAGAAAAGTCAGTCATTAGGATTTTAAAATTGCTAGAAGAAAGATTAAAATCTAGCATTGGTTAAATTTACTTAAATAAGATTAATTCTTTGAACTAAAGTTGTCAGTATGATTACATAAGTGTAAATACAATTCGCTTTACAGATTAATAAGCGATCGCTAAAAACATATATATATATTTCAAGCTAAAATTTTAGACTCGATCGGGAATCTAGCAATTTTTTAATTCAAAAAGTACACTTCAATCAATCAAAACCGCAGTGCTTCTGGTAAACAAATTAAAAAAAAATTAATAGAATTAGAAAGCTATTAGCTAGTAAAAATTTGAACAAACCTACCTGATAACTTGCAACTATAATTTTTGATGAAACGGTACAAATTAACTCCTTATTTGTTTTTGTTACCAGCCCTATTACTGCTGGGATTAACTGTCTTTTTTCCTGCAATTCAAGCTTTTTCTTTAAGCTTTACTCGTTACGAATTTGACCTAACCCAAGCTCCTCAATGGGTTGGCTGGCAAAACTTTCAACGTTTAAAAACTGATGTCGTTTTTTGGCAAACTATTAAAAATACCTTGCTATATTTGGTGGGAGTAGTTCCTATTTTAGTAATTGCTCCTTTATTGCTGGCGATTTTAGTTAATCAAAAACTCAAAGGAATTCATTGGTTTCGGACAGCTTTTTATACGCCTGTAGTGATTTCAATGATAGTAGCAGGAATTGCTTGGAAAGCTCTTTATACTCAAAATGGTTTACTCAATCAATTTCTCAAACAAATGGGTATTGCTGAAGGCATTCCTTGGTTAACCAATCCTCAACTAGCTCTTTGGAGTGTGATGGTAGTAACAATTTGGAAAGGATTAGGTTACTACATGGTAATCTATTTAGCTGGCTTACAAGCGATCGCTCCAGAATTATATGAAGCTGCTGCTATTGATGGTTCGGATAATTGGCGCAAACATTGGGATATTACTTTGCCATTGATGCGTCCTTATTTATTATTGGTCGCAGTAATTTCTGCCATATCTGCCACTAAAGTCTTTGAAGAAATTTATATCATGACTCAAGGTGGTCCACGCAATAGTTCTAAAACCGTGGTTTATTATCTTTATGAGCGAGCCTTTCAAGATTTGGATATTAGCTACGCTTGTACGATTGGTTTAGTGTTATTTCTAGGAATTTTGGGTTTATCGATTTTAAATTTACGTTTCTCAAGTAAGAATTAACAATCGACAGTTTTCTCAAACAAACTTATTTGATTAACGGGTTTTCCTCACAAGTTCTTCAAATTATTAACTTAACTTATGGGCAGAGTTGACCAGCATTGGTAGCTCATGAGGAGGATTGTCATGATCCATCATAATCAAAACGGCAAAATTATTCCTACTACTGTAGTTGGTTTTATTTTAACTGGGATGACTATTGTTCTAGCCGAGCCTGTTGCTACATCTCCTCTGTTGAAACAAAGTAATTCCAATCCTAATAATTGTTGTGTTAATCCTACTCAAAGCTATCCTAATCAAGGATATCCAAGACATAGAGGATGGGGCTACAGAAATGAATTTAACAGAATGTATAACCTTAATACGGTAGAAACTATTAGTGGGGAAGTTATCAGTATTAATGCAATTACTTCCAGACAAGGAATGTCACAAGGTGTTCATCTCCAACTAAAAACAGAACAAGAAGTGATTAATGTTCATTTAGGACCTTCCTGGTATTTGGATAATCAAAATATTCAAATTCAACCTAAAGACAAAATTGAAGTAACTGGTTCAAAAGTTAATTTTGACGGTCAACCAAGCTTAATTGCTGCCCAAGTCAAAAAAGGCAAAGACACTTTAGTACTTCGAGATGAAAATGGTTTTCCAGTTTGGAGTCGTTGGAGACAATCACAATTTTAAGTGTTTTTGATGTCTAGCCATTGCTTCAGTCTACAAATTTATCACTAGAAACAAAACCTATGCAATCGATCGCTACTGAAACTAAGAACCGTGAAGCTAAAAGTACCGACCATAAAAAAACCCAAGTCGATAAGCGGTTCAAAACTTTAGACATCACGATCAAGCGAAATCATTATCGTCAAGATGCACTCATCGAAATTCTTCATAAAGCACAAGAATCTTTTGGTTATCTTGAACCAGAGGTATTGAGTCATGTAGCAAAACAACTAAAACTACCTCTAAGTCGCGTTTATGGCGTAGCAACTTTTTATCAATTGTTTTCCCTTAAACCGAGTGGGGTACATAGCTGTGTTGTTTGTTTGGGAACTGCTTGTTACGTTAAAGGTAGCGATCGCGTCTTGACAGCAATAGAAAAAGAATTAAAGATTCATGTCGGTGAAACTACTCCAGATGGTAATGTTTCTCTGATGACAGCCCGTTGTCTTGGTGCTTGCGGAATTGCCCCGGCAGTAGTGTTTGATGGTGCTGTGGCTGGAAAACAAGAACCAGAAATGGCAGTAATAAAAGTAAAAACTTGGCAAGAAGATAAGGAATAGGTAGATGGATTTACAAGAATTACTTGAAATGGGGAAACAAGAACGCGATCGCCAAGATTTAAAACAGACTCGCATTCGTTGTTGTACGGCCGCAGGTTGTCTCTCTTCTGGTGCAGCAGCAGTCAAAAACAGTTTAGAAGCAGCAGTTACCGTTGCAAATCTGGAAGATTCAGTTGAGGTTTGTGGAGTTGGTTGCTTGCGTTTTTGTGGAAGGGGGGCATTAGTAGAGATAGATCCCCATCGCATTCTCTATGAAGAAGTAACTGCTGAGAATGCACCAGCAATTATTTCTGCTTTGAGTGGAGAAGAGAGAAATCAAGAAGGATTACCTGTCCAAGGCGATCGCCAACATCCTTTTTTTGCTCTACAAATGCCTATAGTTTTGGAAAATAGTGGCAAAATTGACCCCGAACGAATTGAAGAATATATTGCGGTAGGGGGCTATCAGCAATTGCATCATGTTTTGATGGAAATGACCCCTCAAGAAGTTATTGAAGAGATCGCTAAAAGTGGTTTGCGGGGAAGAGGTGGAGGTGGTTATCCGACAGGTTTAAAATGGGCAACTGTTGCCAAAATGCCTAAAGGACAGAAATATGTAGTTTGCAACGCCGACGAAGGCGATCCAGGGGCATTTATGGATCGCAGTGTCCTCGAAAGTGACCCCCATCGAATTTTAGAAGGAATGGCGATCGCAGGATATGCGGTCGGTGCTAATTACGGTTATATTTACGTCCGCGCTGAATATCCATTAGCAATTAAACGTCTGGAAAAAGCGATTCAGCAAGCTAAGAAATACGAATTGCTGGGAAGTCAGATTTTTGATTCTACCTTTGATTTTAAGATTGACATCCGCGTTGGTGCGGGTGCTTTTGTCTGCGGAGAAGAAACCGCTTTAATTGCTTCCATTGAAGGCAAGCGAGGTAACCCTCGTCCTCGTCCTCCCTATCCAGCCGAATCGGGATTGTGGGAATGTCCTACTTTGATTAATAACGTAGAGACTTTGGCAAATATCGTTCCAATAATTCGTGAAGGTAGTGATTGGTATGCCAGTATCGGGACGGAAAACAGTAAAGGGACGAAAGTATTTGCTCTTACGGGGAAAGTATGCAATACGGGGTTAATTGAAGTACCGATGGGAACAACAGTTAGACAAATTGTCGAGGAAATGGGCGGTGGCGTTCCCGATAGCGGTACAGTCAAAGCAGTGCAGACAGGAGGTCCTTCTGGCGGTTGCATTCCTGCTGAATTTTTTGATACGCCTGTAGATTATGAATCCTTGCTTAAATTAGGAACAATGATGGGTTCAGGCGGTGCGATCGTCATGGATGAAAATACCAGTATGGTTGAGATCGCTCGCTTTTATATGGAATTTTGTCGCGGTGAAAGTTGTGGTAAATGCGTTCCCTGTCGTGCTGGCACAGTGCAATTGTACGAGCTTTTAAGCAAATTTCTCGACCAACAAGCTACTCATGCAGATTTGGAGAAATTAAAAGCTTTATCGTACATGGTCAAAGAAACTAGCTTGTGCGGTCTAGGTATTAGCGCACCTAATCCGATCTTAAGTACTTTACGCTATTTCTCCGAAGAGTATGAGGAATTAATTCAACAAGACAGTCTCAACGGCAAAGTTACTGTTTAGAAATTAACAATTTACTAAGAAATTAAGCAATTATGTCAGTCAGAACTTTAACTATTGACGGTCAACCTGTTGCGATCGCCGAAGGCGCAACCATTTTAGAAGCTGCCAAAGAAGCAGGTATTCATATTCCTACTCTATGCTTTTTGGAAGGAGTTTCTGCCGTAGCTGCTTGTCGGATGTGTTTGGTAGAAGTAGAAGGTATTAGTAAACTTTTACCCGCTTGCGTTACTCAAGTAGCAGAAGAGATGGTGGTGCATACTAATACTCCTAAACTACAGGAATATCGACGCATGACAGTAGAATTACTATTTGCTGAAGGCAATCATGTCTGTTCGATTTGTGTGGCTAACGGAAATTGTGAACTCCAAGATGCTGCAATTAAAGTAGGAATGGATCACACTCGTTTTCCTTATCGCTTTCCAAATCGTAGTGTAGATGTTTCTCATCCTCAATTTGGGATTGACCACAATCGTTGTATTCTCTGTACTCGTTGTGTACGAGTCTGTGATGAAATTGAAGGCGCGCACGTTTGGGATGTTGCCCAACGAGGTACAGCAGCTTATATCGTTTCTGGCTTAAATCAACCTTGGGGAGAAGTAGATGCTTGTACTTCTTGCGGTAAATGTGTTGATGCTTGTCCAACTGGGGCAATTTTTCGTAAAGGTACAACTACTGCCGAAAAACAACGCGATCGCGCTAAATTGGAATTTTTGGTTAATGCTAGAGAAAAACATGAATGGACACGGTAACAGTGATCAGTTACTCAGTTACAGCGCAATCAATTTTGTACTTCACTCGATTGATATCAGAACTTTTGTATTAATTACTAGCAACCAAGAATAAAGAATAGAGGACAAAAAACAAATGAGTAAGATTAAATTCGCTACGGTTTGGTTGGCTGGTTGTTCGGGATGTCATATGTCATTTCTGGATCTGGATGAATGGTTAATTGAACTAGCTGAGTATGTTGAGGTGGTTTATAGTCCTGTCGGTTCAGATCTTAAGGAATATCCAGAAGGGGTTGATGTGTGTTTAGTTGAAGGTGGAGTCGCTAACGAGGATAACTTGGAATTAATTCACTTAATTAGAAAGAGAACCAAAACCCTTGTTTCTTTTGGTGATTGTGCTGTAACTGCTAATGTGCCAGCGATGCGGAATATGTTGGGCGGTTCTGAACCAGTCTTAAGAAGGGGCTATTTGGAATTAGCAGATGAAACACCCCAATTACCTTACGCACCAGGAATTGTTCCAGAGTTGTTAGATCGAGTGCTTCCTGTTCACGAAGTTGTGCCAGTAGATATTTATATGCCTGGATGTCCTCCCGATGCCCATCGGATTAAAGCCACCATCGAACCCTTACTGAAGGGAGAAAAACCCAAGATGGAAGGCAGAGACATGATTAAGTTTGGTTAGTTATTGGTAATAAACACAAAACAAACCACAAAAAACGAAAGACGAAGGACAAAACTATGGCTAAAACAGTTATTATTGACCCCGTAACTCGGATCGAAGGTCATGCCAAAATTTCAATTTACCTAGATGATCGAGGTGAAGTTGATGATGCCCGTTTTCATGTAGTTGAGTATCGAGGTTTTGAAAAATTCTGTGAAGGTCGACCTTTTACGGAAATGGCAGGTATTACCGCCCGTATTTGCGGAATTTGCCCAGTCAGTCATCTACTAGCATCGGCGAAAACAGGGGATAAGATTTTAGCAGTTAAAATTCCTCCTGCTGGCGAAAAACTGCGAAGATTAATGAATTTGGGTCAAATTACTCAATCACACGCTCTTTCCTTTTTCCATCTTAGTAGTCCTGATTTTCTTTTGGGTTGGGACAGTGATCCTGCTAAAAGAAATGTCTTTGGTTTAATTGCTAGCGATCCTGAACTAGCACGTGCAGGTATTCGCTTACGACAGTTCGGACAGACTGTAATTGAATTGTTAGGGGCAAGAAAAATTCATGCTGCTTGGGCAGTTCCTGGTGGTGTAAGAACCCCTTTATCAGAAGAAGGTAGAACATGGATACGCGATCGCTTGCCTGAATCTCGTCAAACTCTCAATCTGGCACTTAATTTATTTAAAGATTTGTTAAACCGTTTTCAAACTGAAGTTGAACAATTTGGTCAATTTCGTTCTTTGTTTATGGGTTTAGTGGGTAAAAACGGTGAATGGGAACATTACGGTGGGCAGATTCGCTTTACTGATAGTGATGCCAAAATTGTTGCTGATAGTTTAAACGAAGATGATTATCAAGATTATTTAGGTGAAGCTGTCGAACCTTGGTCTTATCTCAAATTTCCTTACTACAAACCTTTAGGCTATCCTGATGGTATTTATCGAGTTGGACCTTTAGCAAGAGTCAATATTTGTTCTCATTTTGGTACGCCAGAAGCAGACCGAGAGTTACAAGAATTTCGCCAGCGTGCTGGAGGTGTAGCTACTTCTTCTTTTTACTATCACTATGCTCGTTTGCTGGAGATTTTAGCAGCTTTAGAAAGAATTGAACAATTAATCGACGATCCAGATCTCACTTCTAACCGAACTCGCGCCACTGGTGGTATCAATCAACTTGAAGGTATTGGTGTTAGTGAAGCTCCAAGAGGTACTTTATTCCATCACTACCAAGTCGATGAAAATGGCTTAATTAAAAAAGTTAATTTGATTATTGCCACAGGACAAAACAATTTGGCAATGAATAAAACTATTACCCAAATTGCTAAACACTATATTCAAGGTACAGAAATTACTGAAGGAATGCTTAATCGAGTAGAGGCAGGAATTCGCGCTTTCGATCCTTGTTTGAGTTGTTCTACTCACGCAACAGGGCAAATGCCTTTACAAGTTGAATTAATTGGGGCGGATGGAAAAGTGTTAAATCAAGTGTGGCGGAATTAAAAATACTTTTGCTCAATCTCTTGCTTAAAAACGCGATCTCGGCAAAGCCGAGGCACATTCGCGAGGAGTTTACTCCCTATGATCGCGATCGCAAAGGATTGCAATTAATTTTACCCCAATTGCTAATGGGGAAAGGATTTCTGGTTAGATTGCCTTTTTGCCTAACTTCTACCACAAGTTTCCTGTTTAATGCCAATGGTCATAATTAGGATCGTGAGTATTCAGCAATTTGTCCCACCAAGTAAAATAAAGTCCGTAATGCACTGTGTACTTGCGATGATGAGTTGAATGATGCGTCGGACCAATTAACCACTTTCCTAACCAATGACGAGGAAAAGATGAAGGAAATATTTCAAAACCAAGATGGGTAAATACTGCCCAGACAGTCATGGTGATTAGTGCAGCAATTACAGTAATGAAATGAAGTGGCATAACAAAAACTATCACTAAAAAAAACAATGTCTGTATGATCGCTTCAGGTGGATCGAAGGCAAAGGATGTCCAAGGTGTAGGTTCGCGAGAACCATGATGACCTTGATGTAACCATTTAAAAAATAAGGAATTGTGAAACAGCCGATGAATAAAGTAAAAATAAGTATCTTGGAGAATCAAAACTCCTAAAAAGCTTATTCCCAGATACCATAACCCATATTTGCTAAAGTCACTATATAACAGGGTTAATCCTAAATCATACTCAGACATGATAAATGCTGCACACAAACCAAAAACCACTGTTGAAATCAAAGATAATTTAATATCTTTTTGAATTGATTCCCATTTGGGCGTTTTCCGAAGCGATCGCTGTTTAACGAAAAATTTTCCCAAAACTGAGTAGAAGAGTAAGTAAGTCCCCCCAGCAATCAGAAAGTATCTGCCAAGAATAATTAGGATAAAGGCGACGCAATAAAACCAAAGTTTATCTAAAATCAAGAGTAAATTTTGTAATAAAAAGTTGATTAACCTATTGAATTATAACAAAATCATTGATTGCCAACCTCTATCAAAAGAAGTGTTTGTTAAGTTGAAAAAGTATTAAAAATTTTATATTTCTGTCCATAATTCTAATTGAAACGTTTTAGGAGAATAGCAATGAACAATTCAGTAAATATTTTTTGTTATGGCTCTTTAATGTATCCTAAAGTCTGGGATTTAGTTGTTGAAGGTAAATATCAACAACAACAGGCAAGAATATTTGGCTACGGCAGAAAAAAGATTAAAAATGAAGAATATCCTGGTCTTATTAGTACTAAACAAGAAGATTTTGTAGAGGGAATCGTATATTTTAATGTGTCTTTTCAAGATTTAAAAAGGTTAGACCTTTTTGAAGGAAATCAATATATTCGCATTAGAGTGAATTGTCTTTTAGCTGATACTTTTCTTGTCGAAACTCAAACTTATATGATTAATCCACACCAACAATCAATAGTAGAAAATGAAGACTGGAATCAAGAAAAATTTGCTCAATGGGGATTAGAAAAATTTTTAAATAAATACCAAGGTTTTTCTGCCTTTTAATCATAATTAATATTTTTACTATATTTGACATTTTTGGATTTATAAAACCTAAAAAATATAGATTTAATTACTTAATTTTTACAATCTGCTGGAATGGAAGTAGAGTTAAATTTTAGTTAAGGTTGGAATAATATTGCTAAACATATTGAAGCGATTTTATCCTGGCGATCACATATTTTTAGACCAATCACACAAAATAAGATCGAGCCAACTCGTACTCTTTATAAACAAAAAAAAGAAGTCAGAATTGAATAGTGTTAAAAGTTATAGATTTAATAATACATCATTCATGAAATGTTTAATTATTGGTTACGGTAATACTTTAAGAAGTGATGATGGTGCAGGACAATTAGTTGCTGAAGAGGTTGCCAATTGGAATTTAAAAAATTTGCGGGTTATCTCTACCCATCAACTTACACCAGAATTAGCTGCCGATATTGCAGAAACAGAATTAGTTATTTTTGTTGATGCTTATCTTGCTTCAGCTAGTCCAAAAATTAAGACTTATTGTTTAGAACCTCTCGCCAATCCTAGTAAAATTGAAAGCCATATTAGCAATCCTCGAGTACTTTTAACTTTAGCTCAAACTCTTTATAATTATTGTCCCCAAGCATGGTTAATTACAGTCCCAGGTGAAAATTTTGATTTAGGAGATTGTCTTTCACCTCTTACTCAACATGGTATTACTGAAGCAGTAAAAAAAATTGAATCTTTACTTACTACAATTAAATGAAAAAAACCAGGCATTATTGCCTGGATTGAACTGAGTAAGTGTAAATTCGATCTGATTAATTGGACTTAAAATTTAGACGATTTTGTTTGACGCGCCATGTCTTTAAACATATTTAAACTAGGACCTGGACGACGACGAGATTTGTTAGGAAGAGGCATTAAATTATCGGTAGCAAAACTTGTTTCTGACTCAGTTTCCTGCTGGATATTTTGCTTGTACATCGCTTTTACCCAAGCTGGGGTTTCTGAATAAGATGCACTAGAACTAGCTTGAGTAACTTGACCATTATTACTTTCTGTAGATGGTTTTTCGCTACTCTTAACCGAAGCTTTTTTAGCTGCTTTCTTTTTAGTTGAAGTTTTGGTTTTCTTTTCTTCGACAACCTTGGTAGAAGTTGGTTTATTATCCGCTATTTTTTCTCCAACAGTTTCTTTAACAGCAGATACCTTTTCCTCTACGGTTTCTTTAACAGCAGATACTTTTTCTCCAACAGTTTCTTTAACAGCAGGAACAATATTACTAACTGATTCAGCTATATCTTCTTTTAATTCCAGGTAAAATCCATTTTGCTTTTTCGATTTACCACCAAATAGCTTGTCTAACATTTTCCTTTTCCTCCAGAAATCTTTAAAAAATCAACAATTACGCTATGACCTACAAATCATGTAGATGCGCTCATTATTCTTAACTTCAAATCTAAAATTTCTTGTCAGTTCTTGCTCTCTGTGATTGATGAGAATAAGATGTAACAAAATATTGTGATGATTTAATTTAGCTACAATCATAAATTATTTGCAATGATACTTTACAAAAATTAATGCCTAGGGATTGAATTAAAATGATTTGCGCTCCCTAAAATTAATTTAAGTTAAGCAATACTCATTTTGTTACAGAGAAAACATTTGATTAGTTTTTAATTTTGAGCGCTCTGAATTCATTATAGCGATCGCTTTAAAATAAATGCTCGGTATCAGCACTACTGTGGTAAAAATCAAAAGTAATGAGATACTTTAGTCATTTACTGTCCAGATTTACTGCTAAAAAATTCTTCTGTAGATAAATTAGCTCAAGGAATTATAGAAGCTTGATCGAGTGAACGTCAGCTTCCAGCTAGCAATGTTTGTCAGGCTTATGTTCGAGATAATTATGCTTGACCAGCGATCGCAGCTAAAATCAAAGTAGTTTATGAAAAAGCTTTATTTGATTAAACCAAATTTACCAATCATCTTCCAATCTCGCTTCTAATTCTAGAGTTTCTGCTTCTTCTTCTTGCCAATTACCCGTGAGAGGTTGGACTACTTTTGCGATCGCATCTTTGACAAAAGATTTAACAAATTCATCCCGACGACTCAACTGAAACTGTCGCTGCACTACTTCTGTAATTCCTCCATCACCCCAATCTTGATCGTGACGGAAATATTCTATAAAACTTTTACCCGCAATCCGAGTTAAATAAGCAGCCGAAACTGCTTGAATTACTTTTCCCACTATATAAGTAGCGACGTGAAATTGTAAGGCTTTGGCTAAAATCTCTACTGCACCTTTAACTACACCCAAACTTACTAGAGTCTTACCTAAAGATAAAGCTAAATCTTTACCTGTCTCTGCATTTAATTCACAACCATAAATACGACCGATTTCCACTACCATTTGAGCATTCACTGCTGCGGTTGCCAACAAATCGACTACAGGTAAAGGAGTCATGGCAATTACACCTGCACCAATCCATTGATAACGGTCGATTACTCGTTCTGCTTGTCGTTTTCTTTGACGATCAATAATTTTTCTGGCTTGATCTCCTAATCTTTGCGATTGTAACAAAATATTATCGGCAATTAAATCTTCCCCTTCCGATCGCAATACTGCTACTAATCTTTTAATTAGAGGAATAATTTCTGGTTCTGGTTCAATAATTTCTCCACTCGCTAATTGCACTGGTTGAGGATTAGCTGCGATCGCAATAACATCAGCACCAGGAATTAGTCTAGTAACTTTTTCTTTTAACTGTTTTAGAATAATTTCGCGATCTTCATTAGCGTAAAGATCTATCTTATTAAAAACCAGTAATGAACGTTTACCAATTTCAGCCAAAGTTCTTAATGGTTCGTATTCCGATTGTAGTAAATCATTGTCAACTACAAATAAAAGTAAATCCGCTTCTGTAGCTAGTTGTCTAGCTAATTCTCCTCGTTCTGTTCCTGCTATTCCTGCCTCTAAAATACCAGGCGTATCAGTAATCAAAATTTCTCTTGCTACACCCTTAAGTTTCAAACTATAGGTTTCTCCTTCTTTAGTAGTTCCCATAGTTGGATTAACTTCTCCAACAATTTCTCCAATTAAAGAGTTTACTAAAGAAGTTTTTCCTGCCGAACCTGTACCAAAAACTACTATTTTGATTTCTCCTCGTGCTAGATTAGCTTCTATTTCTTCAGAACGTTTTAAAAAAGCCTCTTGAGCGATCCGATCTTGGATTTGTCCTACTTGTTGTTTTAATGCTTTAAGATTTGCTGCTGCTGCCTGAGTTTTTTCTTCTGGTATTTTTGTGACTAAACGATTTTTACGAACTTTAGTTCGCGATTTTTTATTAGTGTAAAAATTGAAGTAATAGATAAAGGCAAAAATTAAGAGTGCAAGTAAAATAATCAGAAATAATAATAAAAAATTAGCCAGAAATGGTGAAGTAAAAGAAATTTGTAAATAGAGTCGGTAAAGCGATGTAATTAACCAAATTCCTAATCCTAGAATTAAACTAAGACCTACAAAAAGTGTAAGTAGACGCGCAAGAGACATTTGTTAGGTACCACTTAATTTGAAGTGTCAGTAATTAAAACTACATCGACTATTTTTAAAATTTATCGAAATTATTTTTAGCATAATTGATAGTTTTTAAACTTGAAAGCATTATAGTTTAATTGTTTTACTTTTAAATTAATTTTATTTTTTTATGAAAATATATTCAAAAATAACTTTATATTCTTATTCAAGTTTAAGTAAAATTTTGAAGAAAACAATATTTATTAAGTCCTATAAATTACTGAATATTGAATTAATTTTTGCTTCTATCAAAAGATATATTTTACATTTATTTTTAACAACCCCTATCAACAAAATATAACAAATCCTTTAGTCGTTCATCAGAACTTTTATGTTAAAAAAAATTTATGTCCCTCAAATTAAAATGAATGTTTGACTCAAGAGCTAGCGGGATTTTGCTTCATCCTACATCTTTACCCAGTCCTTATGGTATCGGCGACTTAGGTAAAAGTGCTTATCAATTTGTTGATTTTTTGTCAGCAAGCTATCAACAAGTCTGGCAAATTCTGCCCATTGGACCGACGGGATATGGTAATTCTCCCTACTTATCCTATTCTGCTCTAGCAGGAAATCCTCTTTTAATTAGTCCTAAACAATTACAAGAAGACGGATTATTAACTGAAGAAGACTTCAAGGAATTGCCCGAATTTCCAGTACATAAAGTAGATTACGATTTAGTAATAGCTACCAAAATGCCTTTATTAAAAAAGGCAAGTGTCAAGTTTAAAGCTCTAGCTTCAGCAAAACAGCAACAACAATTTCAACAATTTTGCGATCGCCATGCAGATTGGCTTGATGATTACGCTTTATTCATGGCTTTAAAAGAAGCTAATCATGGTGCTAGTTGGAATCAATGGGAACAAACTATTGCTTCTCGTCAACCAGAAGCCTTGATTGATTCGGCTACTCGCTTAAAAGATGATGTTTACTTTCATAAATTCATCCAATATGAATTTTTTCGTCAGTGGAAACTTTTAAAAAAATACGCCAACCAGAAAAAAATCAGAATTTTTGGCGATATTCCCATTTATGTTGCTCACGATAGTGTCGATGTCTGGGCGCATCCAGAAATTTTTTGCCTTGATGAAGAAACAGGAGAACCAGCTTTAATGGCTGGTGTACCACCAGATTACTTTAGTGCAACTGGACAATTATGGGGCAATCCTGTATACAACTGGAAAGAATTAGAGAAAACGGATTTTCAGTGGTGGATTACAAGAGTAGAAGGGATTTTAGAATATGTAGACTTAATTCGGATCGATCATTTTCGTGGTTTTGATGCATTTTGGGCTGTCAAACAAGGTGAAACTACAGCTATGAATGGCAAATGGCTTAAAGCTCCTGGAGAAAAATTTTTTACCATTCTTAAAGAAAAACTTGGTGAATTGCCTATCGTAGCAGAAGACTTAGGAGTAATTACACCAGAAGTAGAAGCTTTAAGGGATAAATTTAATTTTCCAGGCATGAAAATACTACAGTTTGCCTTCGATAGCGATCGGGCTAATCAATTTCTTCCCTATAACTATGTTAATCGCAACTGTATTGTTTACACTGGCACTCACGATAACGATACTACCGTAGGTTGGTTTAACAAACGTTCCCCCGAAGAACAAGCTAAAGTAATCGACTATTTAGGATGTCTTTGTTCCGAGGGAATTCATTGGGCTTTAATTCGTCAAGCTTTGGCTTCAGTAGGAAATCTGGCTATTTTTCCGCTCCAGGATACTTTTGGATTGGGAGCAGAAGCAAAAATGAATACACCTTCTCAAGCAGAAGGTAACTGGCAGTGGCGTTATCCCGCTGAATATCTAAATCAAGGATTAACAGATTATTTAAAACATCTAGTTCATCTTTATGGTCGGATGCCTCTTTCTGAAAATTTTTAAATCCCTACAACCCTTGTCAAATCTACTTGTAACCCATCTTTAAAAAAAAACTCAAAATTTTTTGAAAAAAGGGGTTGACTTTTAAAG